>CAWKMZ010000010.1:0-469809 GCA_963850865.1 uncultured Acidobacteriaceae bacterium | reverse complement strand
GTATCGCTCGCGAAAGCCGTCCTCGCGCTTGAAGAGTTGGTGCGGGCAGGACTTCGGAATACTTTCGAGGAAATCGGCAAGCGGCGCGAATTTCCGGTCGCCCTTGCGCCGGTCGTCGATCTCGCCCTGGCGGAGCAGGGCGAGCTTCGCGCGGTGAAAGCCGAATTCATAGACTTGCGCGTGATATAGCTTTATGACGCGGATGATTTGGGGCGGGGCGAAAACGCCTGCCCTTGTCACGCAGACGCCGGTAGGCGGCGACGTGCTCGTATGTGGCAAGCCAGCGGGAAATCGTGGATGGATTGATGCTGTGGCCGTAGCGGGATGAGAGCCTGCGGCTGACCTCGTCGAGCGAGTAGCCGCGATTGTAAGCGCTCAGAGCTTCAAGAATTTCTGCGACGGGTAGGTGGTGCCGCGCGTACCGCGCGCGCCGGGCGTGAAGCGCCGCTTGCAGGAGCGGCAGGTGAAGAGGGTGGCGGTGCCGAGCTTTTTGGCGCGCGTGGCCTTGGGAGATGTTTCGGAGCTGCCGCAGTACGGGCAACGTGGTGGCGGTGGTGGTGCTGCTGATGATGACGACGAAGACGGTGACGGCGAAGATGGCGGCGGCGACGACGATGCTGACGATGACGATGGCGATGATGATGGAGATTGTGGTGGTGGTGATGATGGAGATGGAGGTGGATGTGGTGGAGGCGAACGGCTGGCCATCAAGAAGGCATATCAGGCGGGAGCGGAGGAGTCACGCAAATGCAAGGGCAAAGGAGGGACCGGGCGGGAGTGGGGCGGTCGCATATTTGCAAAACGTGAAGGTGAAAAATGAAGCGAAATCAATTGGTTGTGGTGTGGGGTTAAGCGGCGGCGGAGGCCGGGCGGAACGAAGGCCCGGCGCACAAGAGGGCGAGAGCCCCTTGTGTATCCCCCGTGTGAGAGTCACAGAAGCGGGAGGCGGGGGCCGGGCTAGTTGGGATTGCCGATGGCGATCCAATTCGGGCCGTCGCAATACTGGAGAACATTCTTAGCGCCGTTATAGATCAAGTCGCCTTCCTGCCCGGCGGGATTCGTGCAGCCATAGAGCGCGGCTACCTCCGTGGCGCTCAGGACGCGGTTGTAGACGCGCACGTCGTCGATATTGCCGGGGAAGTCAGAGGGACCCGCCTCCCCGCCACCGACCAACATGTCGGAACTGTTGAGGATCGTGGAGGACAGATTATCGTCTGAGATCGTCGTGGACATGCTGACACCATCGCCATACATCTTGACCCCGGCGGCGGTGGAGGAGCCGTCATAGGTCATGACGACATGATGCCAGGCGGAATAACCGAGAGTCGTGTTGCCATACACCTGAATGTCATTGTTGTAGCCCGCGATGTCTGCTTCCAGTCCGCCTCCGGAGCCTGTGTAATAAACAAAGTCGAAGCCATTATAAGTGCCGGTGCCATCCCGCTTGACGACGATACCGTTATAGGCGCCGGCGTTTAAAGGATATATCCACGCTGCACAGAAGCCAGCCGGCCTTGCCTACCATATCCTCGATTACGGCGATGCGTTTTCCGCTGTTCCTGTAGTCGAAACGAACCGCCTTCGTGTCGGTGGCGAAGGTCTTGCACTGGCCGAGAATCCGTTGTGCCAAGGGATGCCCGATGCGATAGGTGTTGGCTTCCTCTACCTTTTTTCCCAAGCGGTAGGGGCCGGGGTGGATTGTTTCGCCCTCGAACGGGTTGCGCTCCAGCGTGAAGGAATGCCCGCCGTAGTCGAACGTGGCATACGGGCCTAATAAAAGCGCGTGATCTGCCAGAGCCATTCCTCGAAGCGGTCGAGATAGTCGTCACTGCTAACGCGGACCTTTTCCACTACTTCCTGGTCAAAGTTGTTCAGCAGTTGCTCGCGTGCCTCGCTGCGCTTGTCGTCGATCTCGGACTCAACGGCTTGCTGGAGCTGGTCGAACTCGAAGCTGATCTGTTCCGGTGTTCGACACTTCTGATAAATACCGACAATGCGCTTTTCAAAATCGACGCCGGACTCGATGGCGCCGAGAACCTCGTCACTGGCCCCAAAAACGCCGTCGAAGAGCTTGAACTTCTCATCGAGGAGCTGGTAGACGCGCTGGTCGGCGGCGTTACTACGGTTCAGGAAGTTGACCACCACGACGTCGAACTTCTGGCCGTAGCGATGGCAACGGCCGATGCGCTGTTCGATCCGTTGCGGGTTCCACGGCAGGTCGTAGTTCACCACAAGATTGCAGAATTGAAGGTTGATGCCTTCGGCCGCCGCTTCCGTGGCGATCATGATGAATGCCTCCTCGCGGAAATACTCCACGAGCGCGGCGCGCTTGTCCGCCGTCGGCGAGTTGGTCATGTGGTCTGTGCCGGCATGGCGCTCCAACCATGACTGATAAATCTCTTTGGATTTCGTGTCCGTGTTCGATCCGTTGAAGAGAACGACCTTGCCAGCGAACTCGGTCTTTTCGAGAATGTGGTAGAGGTATTCCTGGGTACGCCGGGATTCAGTGAAAATGAGAGCCTTCTGTTGGAGCGCGGGAGCGCCTTTTTCCTTCCGCGCCTGCTCGGCTGCGGCGAAGCCACGGCGCAAGGCGGTCAGCAGCACCTCGCCCTTCGAATTCTTGATAATGGACTTCGCAAGCGCATGAAACTCCCGTAGCAAGGCCATTTCCGTCTTGAGTTCATCAAGCTGGGCGCGGTGAGCTGTTGTGCGACGCGGTTTTCGCTTCCTCGGAATCTTCGTCGTCCTCCAGCCATTCGTCCTCCATCTCGGTCAAGTCCTCGAGGTTGTCGCCCACGGCCTCCTGCGGCGACGGGATGCGCTCAGCAGCGGCTGGCAGTGGACTGGAGCCGACCGGCAAGACCCTCCAGTGTGCCGGAGATCGCATACGTGGACGATGCCAGCAACTTTCGCAGGATCAGCGTCATGAGCTGGCGCTGGCTGGCGGGGAGCGCGTAAAGCGTGTCCCGCTGGAGATAGTCGGAAACCAAATCGTAAAGCCGCTGTTCTTCCTCGCTCGGAATGAATTCCTGCACCGAGCGCATGGCGGTTTGTGTACTGGATGTATTCGAGCACCTGCTTTCTTAGGGTTCGTTTGCATACAGGCTGAAGGCGCTGCCTCAATTCGGCGAAGTCTGCGTCGCCGGTGAGGCGCGCGTATTGGGCGCGGAAGCTCTTGAGGTCGCCGAATGTGTATTCGTCAATGATGCTGACAAGGCCGTAAAGCTCCAGAAGTGAATTCTGAAGCGGCGTGGCCGTGAGCAAGCGCCTTCTGATAAGGCGCTATTGCCTGTTTTATCGCCTGGCTGATCTTGTTGGTGGGCTTGTATACGTTGCGAAGCCGGTGAGCCTCGTCGACGACGACCAGGTCCCAGTTCGTCTGCCTGACATAGGGCTCCTTCGACCGCGCGAATTGGTAGGAGCAGATGACGGCCGCGTTCGTCTGGAACGGATTGAGGTTTCCGGCGCGGATGGCCTCGTTGAAGGTCCGCGTCTCAAGAATGACGGTGGGGAGGAAGAACTTGTCGGCGAGTTCCTGGCTCCACTGCTTGCGAAGATTGGCAGGGCAGATAACGAGGAGTCGCCGCTTGCGCTCGGCCCATTTCTGCGCGAGCAGAATCCCGGCTTCGATGGTTTTCCCAAGACCGACTTCGTCGGCGAGGATCACGCCTTTCGAGAGCGGCGAGCTAAAAGCGAATAACGCCGCGTCTATCTGGTGGGGGTTGAGGTCTACCTGCGCGTTGGAGAGCGCGCTGGCGAGCTTCTCCACGCTGTCGGACGCGCAGCGCTTGGTCAGTTCGTGAGCGAAGTACTTGGCATGGTAAACGGTCAACGTTTAACCCTTGCCCCTTCAGTTTCCGTTTCGTCCGCTATGTATCGTCTCTGCGGCATCGCGAACGATCCACGCGAGGGAACCTTTTTTGTCTGCCTTTTCTTCGAGGGCTTTGTACAGTTCAGTGGGGAAACTGATGGATGCACGGACAGTACCGGCATCGGGAGAAACAACGCTCTTTTGTGACTTCTTGGGCTTTCCCATCTGTGCCTCTGATAGCTATTCACCACAATACACCACTATGGTGAATTCACAAGAGTGGTGTGGGTTACTTATGTGTTACAGCGCCGAAATCTGACGGGCGCGCCACAATTCAGTTATTCGCGAAAGGGATCGTTACCGAATGGCCGAGACTCCCTGCTCAGCGGGGAGGCTCGGTGAGCGGTAGCGAGTAGAGCCCGGTCCGCGCCACAGCGCGGATTCGCCCAAGAGACTACGAGGAGCGTCATAGATGCCGGGTCCAATCAGGATGGGGCGGGCGAAGAGATCTGAAGTCTTAATGGCTATCTGATTTTCTTTTCTCGTCCATATAGGTCTCGTAAGTCGAGACGAATTCTTGAGGCGACATGTAGACGAATGACTTGCGAAGGTCCTCGGCTTGTTCATCCCATAGCTTAGAGGCCGGTTTGTATGTTTCCAAGAACTTCTGGGCATCCGCGCCCAGCTCCGAGGGCCTGACCTCGGGCATGTAGGCGAAGAGCCGTGCAAGCTCCTTGGCGCTATTTATCCAGAATTGTTCTTCGGCCATACTCGGCCTCCAGTGGTCCATTAGGAAATTTGGTGCGGGCGGAGGGACTTGAACCCTCACGGGCCTTGCGGCCCAACGGATTTTCATACCATCTACGGCTTTCGCCGCCTGCCGCGCCATCGCTCTGGCGGTTTGTGGTCTGGACTATCCCTTCACCATGGCCCTTCGGCTGTAGGTGCTGCCCGTCTAGTCTCTACACCTTCCCGCCGGAGTGTTCCGCCGGGCTTGGCTCGGGATCGCCATTTGACAGGGTTCCCCGAATTTGAGCAGTTCTGCATCGCCGGTTTCCCGGCGAGCACTCAAGTTTCGCTTAAGTCCGATGCGTCTGCCGTTTCCGCCACGCCCGCGTCGGCCGTATTTCCATGAAGATTTATACCCCGCGAATTTCTCCTGAGTTCCGAGCGTGGCGCTTAGCTCGGCCTTCGCTTGGGTTTCTGCGTCTTCTTTGGCTTAGCCCGTATGATTTGATCGCGGCGGCGTCGAGACTCGTTCTTGATGTGCGAGGCGTAGTATTTCTCGATCATCTCAACGCTGGTGCGGCAGTTCTTGGCGATCTGGTAGATGTCCGCACCTTCCATCAGGCGCAGGCAGATATAGGTGTGGCGGAGGCTGTAAGCGGTGCGAGGTTGGCCCTCACGGTCGATTTTAGATTTTCTTCGTCCAGAATCGCGTTGAAGAGCTCGTGTGGCCACTTCGGAAAGAGGAGGTCGGTCGGTTCGGGCTTGCGCGATTTTTCGTTCGGTTCGCTTCCGTCCCGGCTCGTCGTCCGCAGGCGACGGACGGCTCTTCAGTCGCTCAAACGGGCTCACGGCTCCGGGCATGCTCTTGCAATAGCCGACGCCGCGCTTGCCGCGGACCTCGATTTCAAGGATCGTTTCGACTGGTGGCTTCATCCTCGACGATTTTCACGTCGCGGAATTGAAGGCGGCGCGCCTCGTCGGGCCGCAGGCCGGTATTGGCCGAGAACAGGACGTAGTCGTGAAGCTGTTCGCATTCCCATTTGAAGCGCGGCTTGTTTCGGCTCGTGCGCGCGGCTTGCGCGTGGCCTCGTAGAGCTTCTTGTATTCCTCGGGCGAAAACCACGCACGGTGCGAGATTTTGGGGGAGGATCGGTAGGGCTCGGAGAGGTCCGGAAGCCGGTCCAGCCAGCCGTGGCGCACCGCAGTTTTGAGCGTCTGGCGCAGCGTCACGATTTCCTGATGCATGGTGTTATGGGCTGGAGGTTTTCCGAATTTCTTGTTAGCTTCCTGGTGCCGGTGGATGCGGTACTCCTGTATGGTGCCGGCTGTGATTTCGGATAGTCCCATGTCTCCGAAAAACGGGACCAGGTGATTGCTGGAGCGCCAGTGCTGGCATTCGACGTAGTGTTTGTTCCTCTGGCCCTGCGTGATGATGTCGTATTCGTTGAGATATTGTTCGGAGGCTTCGCGGAAGGTCTTTTCGGTTTTGATCTCTCCATTGCGGAGCTTGCCGCGCAGCTGGAGATACCAGTCCTCGGCGACTTCCTTGGCTTTGGAGAGGCTCTCTTCCTTCGTCGTGCGGCGTCGATTCTTGCCGGCGAGATAGGTGGAGCATTGCCAGTGGCTGCTGTTCGGCGTTGATAGATGTGGACCTTGCCGCCGAGGATTGTCGAATTGTTCTGGCATGGACGCTGGCCTCCATAAAATCGGCCAAAAGGTCGAAAATGTGTAAGCTATGTGTAAGGTATTGCTTGGCGGAAATTATGTCAATAAGTTTTTTATAATGAGTTAAATATAGTGAAATTATTAGAAATATAAGTACGATTTTAAGTCCGCTGCGTCTGCCAATTTCGCCATCCGGGCATGCCTCTATATTATGGGGCCGTTTGGCCTCATCGCCACGCCGGATCGCTCTCTGCCGCTCTTTTGCCGGCTCCCACTGAGGTTCTGCTGCGGGCCATCTTTCCACAACTTGCTCCGGGGTGCCGCGCCCTCGTATCATCCGGCAGAAGCACTTCCAAGTTCGATGATCCTGCCCGGCGACCTGTGCAGCCGATCTTTTTGAGCCGATGCACCATAACCAAGCAGCGGCCCGTCGGCGAACCGGATCGGACCCGGACACGTGCAGTTATCCTGAAAGTGCTTGAGAGCGACCAACCATGAGCGACTTGGAAACCAACACCGGATTGCGAGTGAAGGGGCGGCTCATGTCCGCCTCGGAGATCGAGCGCACCCTCGTGCGGCTGGCTCACGAAATCGTTGAGAAGAGCAACGGCAGCGAAGATCTGGCCCTAGTCGGCATCAAGCGCCGTGGCGTTCCTTTGGCCGAGCGGCTCGGCAAGCTCATTTCCACCATCGAGAAACGGCCCGTCGATACGGGAGTCCTCGACATTCAGTTTTATCGCGACGATCTTTCCACAGCAGACATCCGGCCTGTCGTCACGCCCGGCTCCATCGGATGCGAGGTCGAAGGCCGCGACATTGTCATCTGCGACGACGTGCTTTACACCGGACGCACCATCCGCGCCGCGCTCGACGCGCTCTTCGACCATGGCCGGCCCCGGCGCGTGCAATTGGCCGTGCTCATTGACCGTGGTCACCGCGAACTGCCCATTGAAGCCACTTACGTGGGGAAGCATGTTCCCACCAGCAGTCGCGAGATTATCGAAGTTAAGTTCCAGGAAGTCGATTCCACCGAGCAGGTGCTGCTCGTGGAGAGAACCTAGCTGCCGTGATTCGTGGATCCTGATTCGGCAGCCGAACCAGGATCAGCCATTCACGTACCGCGGATTACGATTCACGAACCACGATTCACGCGTCACGAAGCAATCCTTATGAATCCAGCCGCACCCGCGATTCGCCGCGCGCCCACAACTCCGCCTCCGCCCGCATCTTCGTTTCCATATAATCCAGGGTCGCTGCTCTCGGTCCTCGATCTCTCCGTGGAGGGCGTGAGCCGTCTGCTCGTCCGCGCCACCGAGTTGGAGCACGAGGATCCCATCGTCCGCGATCGCATCCTGGCCAAGCGGAGAATCGCGCTCCTGTTCTATGAGTCGTCGACGCGTACCCGCACCAGCTTCGAGCTGGCGTCAAAAGCGCTGGGAGCCGACACAACGCTGGTCTCGAACCTCAGCTCGAGCATCGAGAAGGGCGAGTCTCTCAAAGACACCGGCCTCACGCTGCGTGCGCTGGGTGCCGAAGCCATCATCCTCCGGCACAACTCGTCCGGTGCGGCCTGGCTTTTGGAAGAGTCCACGCGTCTGCCTGTAGTCAATGCAGGCGACGGCATGCACGAGCACCCCACGCAGGCGCTCCTCGATCTGCGCACGATCATGACCCACCTGCGCCCCGGTGTGGCAGGAGTTGGGCCGGAGACGCTCGCCGGAGTCACGGTAATGATCGTTGGCGACATCCTGCACAGCCGTGTTGCGCGCTCGAACATGCTGCTCCTGCCGCGCGTTGGCGCGCGCGTGTTGTTGTGCGGGCCGAAGGAACTTCTGCCGGAACAAGCCGCGCGGTCGGGTCCGGGAATCGAGATCGAGCGGGACTTTGAAGCAGCGCTCAAGCAGTCACAGGCGGTCATGATGCTGCGCATTCAGGCCGAGCGGCTGGCGGGTCTGCAGCTCGACCTTGAAGACTACAAAGCCAGCTACCAACTCACAGGCCAGCGGCTCGCAGCGCTCGCCCCATCAGCGGTCGTGCTGCATCCGGGCCCCATTATTCGCGGCATGGAGATCACCGCCGGCGTCGCCGACGGCGTGCAGTCCGCGATCCTCGAGCAGGTCACCAACGGGCTCGCCATTCGCATGGCTGTGATGGAGCGCGCGCTCACGACGGAAACCGGAGCCCGCTCGCACACCGGGGCCCAGAGCAAGCGTTCTCCGGTTGCTGGGGTTGAGGATAAGTCTTCTCCCGCGAAGCGGATCAAAGGAGGCCGCGCATGACGGCTCTGGCAATATGCGGCGGTCGGCTGATCGACCCGGCGGCGGGAGTAGACGCGCAAAAAGACCTGCTGCTGGTCGATGGGCGCGTGGCTGAAATCGCCGCGGCAGGAAAGCTGAAACCAACCAACGGCACGCAAGTGCTCGATGCAACGGGAATGGTCGTTGCGCCGGGGTTGATTGACATTCATGTGCACCTGCGCGAGCCGGGACAAGCCTACAAGGAGACCATTGCGACAGGAACGGCCGCTGCCGCAGCGGGCGGATTCACCAGCGTGGCGGCGATGCCGAACACAACTCCGGTCAACGATTCGCCTGAAGTCACGCGCTGGATGCAGGCGCCCGAGCGCGGCGCGCAAGTCAGAGTCTTCCCCATCGCGGCAGCAACGCGCGGGTCGAAAGGTGAAGCGATAAGCGATTACGCCGCTCTGAAATCCGCAGGCGCGGTCGCCGTCACTGACGACGGACGCCCGATCCTGAAAGACGGAATGATGCGCGAGACGCTGGCAGCGGCGGCGCGCGTTGGGCTCACCGTGATCCAGCACGCCGAGGATACGCGCATGACGCAAGGCGCCAGCATGAATCTCGGCCCGGTGTCGTTCAAGCTCGGTTTGCGCGGAATGCCCACGGAGGCCGAAACAAGTATCGTTGAGCGCGACATTCGGCTCGTAACGGAGCTGAAGGATGCGCGTCCGCACCTGCATGTTGCGCACCTGTCGACAGCCGCGGCGTTGGCAGCAGTGCGGCAGGCGCGCCGCAACGGGCTCCGAGTCACCTGCGAGGTTACGCCGCACCACTTCCTATTAACAGACGAACACGTCGGTCTCTACAATACGAATGCCAAAATGAATCCGCCGCTCCGCTCGGCAGCCGACCGCGAGGCCATGATCGAAGGAATCCTTGATGGCGTTGTGGACGCGATCGCCACCGATCATGCGCCGCACGCGATGCACGAAAAAGAAGTTGAATTCGAGCTCGCGCCGAATGGAATTATCGGCCTTGAAACCGCCCTGGGCCTCAGCCTGCGCTGGCTGCATCGCGAGTGGCGCATGCCGCTCGGCCGGGTGCTAAGCCTGCTCAGCGCGCAGCCTGCCGCGCTGCTCGGATTGAAAGGTCGCGGAACGCTGACCGTCGGCAGCTACGCCGACGTTGTCGTCTTCGATCCCATGGCCGAGTGGACGTATCGCGCGACAGAATCGCAATCGAAGGCCAAGAACACTCCGTTCGACGGCTGGCAGATGCAGGGCAAGGTGCGTTGGACGGTCAGCGAAGGCAAGATCGCCTACGCAAGCCTCGCGTAATCGAGACTACGCCCGTTTGGCGTGCCGCGCTTTCGTTGCTGCGACGGCATTTTCCAGGAGCGTCTCAAGCACCTTCATATCCACATCCGCGAGTCTCTTGATGTACAGGCATCCCTTGCCGGTAGTGTGCTTGCCGAGCTTCGAGAGCAACCTCTCAGCGTCCCCAAAACCGATCGCGCCGTACAAAACGTTTGCGGCCTTGCGCGGCGAAAAACCAACGATCGGCATGTCTCCTTCGCGCCCGCTCTCATAGGTATAGTGGTATTTGCCGAAGCCGACGATCGACGGCCCCCACATTGTGGGCTTTTTGCCAGTGATTTTCTGCATCAACCTGGCTAGGGCCTTGGCGTCAGCACGTCGGGCCTCATCCGTGCACGCATCCAGAAACGCCGGCACGCTGATCGTTGTGGGCTTCGTCTTATTCTCGGCCATGGGATTACCCTCTTGCATCGAAGCTTATCGGAAGCAGTTTATCTCTGACCCGCTCCATTTTCAAAGCATGGTCAACCGTTAACCGTAACCATCGTTGTACGCGACCGCAGGCTAGCTGCAATGGCAGCTGACAGTAATGCACTCGGGGGACGCGTTCCCCGACGGCCCGGACGGAGCATCCAAAGAGTTGGCCAAATTGACTACCCTGGGAAGCTGAAGGGCGACGGAGGACAGCGATGTTTCAAATTCCGGGAGCGGCGGCATTTGCGGACCTGAGTCTGCTTTTTCTGCGAGTCATGTTGGCCCTCGTGTTCGGGACGAGCGGATATAGCCACCTGACCAAACCGAAAGAACGTGCGGTGAGCATCGGGATGAGCGTGCCCTTCACTGTCTTCCTTGGCGCGGCGGAATTGGCGGGCGCGATTGCCGTTGCGGTGGGAATTCTGGCGCAATGGGCGGCTCTGGGCTTGATCCTCATCATGCTGGGCGCGATCTATTCGAAGGCTGTGAAGTGGAAGACCGGGTTCTGGGGCGAGAAGTCGATGGGCTGGCACTACGAGGTGCTGCTGATTGCGATGAACCTGGTGATTGTGACGATCGGGCGAGGGCGATACAGCTTGTGAAGCGGAGTAACCGATTGCCGGCGATGAGAGCATGCTTAAAGGATCGGCTTTGTAACAAGGGCACGGCTTTAGCCGGGCCGAAAAACGCGGCAATCTAGTCGGGGTTTTAACCCCTGAGGAAAAAATTGGACTCTGCCCCGCCATCTTTTGAAACACCTTCGGCTCATAGTCCATCAGCTTTCAATGAGCACCGACTTCCTGGATTTGCGCGCCAGCGAATAGAGCATCAGCCCGAGCAGCACGCTGGCCACGATTCCGGTGACGGCGTCGATGCTCAGGGCCCCGGAGATTCCCTTGCGCGCATAGCCGAAGGCATCCACGTAGAGCATGTAGGAGATGGGCACTCCATAGGCCGAGCCAAGAAAGCAGAATGTCGTCGAGGCCAGCGGATTGTTCTGCCCGATGGTCTCAAAGGTGATGGCGGTGCAGGCGGTGATCGCCAGGCATTGAAACAGGTTCTCGGCAATCAGAACGATGGAGAAAGATGCCGGAACGCGCGGAAGCGGAATGAGCGAAAGCGTGCAAATGGCGCCCGCAACTCCGATGGCAAGATAAAAAGGACGGAGCGGCAGAAGGCGGCTGAGCGCGGGAAAAATCAGGCAGCCTGCAATGCCGCCGAGCGACACTCCCGCGCCCCCGATGAGGCCAACGAAGCTTGGCGAGGCGTGGAAGTCTGTTCCGCGGCCACCAAGAAAATTAGTGAGCGAGAAGGTAGCGGCGGGCGAGACAAAGAGAACCAGAGCGATGAGGACTTGGCGGCGCTTGACGAGCGATACGAGATCGCCGAAGAACTGCGGGAAGGACTCGTTGGCGAGACGGCGATCAGGGCTCGGCGCCTGCATGAAGGGAAAAGGCATGATGGGCGCGAGGACGGATACGGCAAGAACCATCGCCGCGGCAAGCGGTGAAAGGTGGCGCACGATCTGATTGCATCCGATAGCCATCAGGCCGAAGCCGCCTACATTGCCAACAGTCATCCAGACGCTCACACGATTCTCCTCTTCGGCTGATGTAATGGAAGAGAGCCAACCGCCAATGGAGCTCTGATAAAGGTAGGCCGCGAAGAATCCTAAGGTGAGCACAACTTCAAGCAGTTCGAGATGACCCAGCGAGAGAAAAGCAACAACCAGGGTCAGCGAAGCGAAGACCGCGAGCGAGACCGCGTAAAAGCGGCGGCTGAATCGAACATCGAGGATGGGGCTGAACAAAAATGCCCAGAACCCGGGCGAGATTGCGACGGCGGTGAGGCCTGCGACGGTCGCCTCGGGAACCTGTCGGCTGCCGAGAAGCTGAGGAATGGCGAATGCAATCACGCCGCCGTAAAGGCCATAGGACAGGTTGGTGAGGCCCATGAGCCAGACAGGAACCCGATGGCGAATTAGCATCTAGCTGAACTCCGGGGGAGCGAAGTTTGATCAGGTTAGCACGCCATTGCGCCGAGCTCTCAGCTGGTTCAGGAAAGCCTCAGCAGCGATCGAATGTCGCCGGTTTCGAGAACTGGCTTGGGCGCGCCGTCGCGAGCAACAAGGAGCATTGCCCGTCCGATCTCGTCCGTCGTCAGCACTTGATTGGGAAACGCGCGAAGCAGCAGCGGAAGCAACGGACGGGTGAGCACGTAGGGGATGCGATAGAGCGCCGTGCGCGAGCGAGCACCGAACCGGGGCACGATCACTCCGGGACGAAACATGAAAGCAGCTTTGAAGGGAAAGCGCAGCAGCGCGTTCTCCGTGCGCCCTTTCACGCGCGCCCACATGATCCGGCCGTGCTCGGAGCTGTCGGTTCCCTGCCCTGAAACATAGACGAAAGTCATGCCCGGATTGAGCCGCGAGAGCGTCTCCGCGGCTCGCACCGTGATGTCGTACGTGACACGCGTGTACCGCTCTTCCGTCATGCCCGCGGAAGAAATGCCGAGGCAGAAGAAGCAGGCATCGAAGCCGGAAAGCTGGGCCTCGATCGGCGCATAATTCGTGAGATCGGCATGAACGATTTCGCGCAGCTTGGGATTAGACACGCCCGTTGCCGAGCGGCCGATCGAGACGACCGACGCGACGCCGGCGTCGAGCAAACATTCGCGCAGGACTCCCTGGCCCACCATGCCGGTTGCGCCGAACAGAATCACGTTCATACGCGCCAACTCCCGTCGATGTGCGCTTCAGGGTTCATCGATCGCACTTGTCGGCTTTGATGGGCGGCCTGCAAGTCTCTAGCCTTTGCGGCGGTAGTGGATCTGGAATTCGTAGCCGGAGTTTGCCGGGAAGAGACCGGAAACGTGGCGAAGACGCTCGGCGAGCGCGGGCGCAGCGAGCAATGGATAATCGCGCTCGCGAAGGTCGTGGTAGTCGAAGTCGACGGCGAGAGAGAGCATGTAGATGGCGAGCGCATCGGAAAACGACGCCTCAAAGAAGGCGTTGCGGGCGCGCTCGTCGATCACTTTAACGCCGGGGTGAGGCTCGAGCGCACGACGGCGGGCCTCCCAGGCGTCCTGGCTGGTTTCGCCGCGAGCCTGCGCCTCTGCCTGCGACCAGACAAGAGTAGCGAAGCTTTCAGGAACGCTCGCCACCTCGACGAAGTTGTGCGCCACATTGATAAAAAACTCAAAGGCCAGGCCAAAGCGATCCTCAACCAGGCGCGTGGAGAGAAAAACTGCCTCTGTCGTTCCGAAACTGGCATTGCGATGGCAGACGGCGCGGTCGCCCAACTCGACGGTGTAAGCGGGAGCGACCAGATTCTCGCCAGTATCGGCAATGGCAAGCGGAACGAAGTAGTAAGCGCGCTGGCGCAGCGCGGGGGCAAGCGGGGCTGGGACGGCTGCGACCAGCCGCTCGATATCGCTCTCCGGGACGCGGGTTTCTCCCCAGACGGCGTAGTGAATCCCGTTGTTTGCGGCGAGCATGGCCACCTGGGTGGCAACTTTGTCAGCAGGCCATAGCTCGATTTGCGCAGTACCGGCCATGAGTTTGTATTCTAGACGAGAGAGGTCCCCCGATGATGGAGCAAATGACGCAAGGCAGACCCGGGAAAACAGTGCTGGGGTTTCCGCTGGAGGGGTTCGGCTTCTTCCAGAGTCTTCTGCTGGCCGTGGCGTCGGCATTCCTGACGTTCTTCGCTACAACATGCGTGTCCATCTTCGCCCTGCTGGGATGGAACGTTCTCGGCGGCCACACGGTGAGCTACGTTGACACGTACCTCTATGTCGGGCTTCCCGCCGGCGTGCTGGTGCTGGTCGTGGCGCTGCCGTTCTTCTTGGTGTTGTGGGTTCGAGCCAGGATCGGGAAGTAATCGATCCTGATCACTACATCCCGGCGGGCTTCGGGTTCTCGCGGTCGAACTTGGCGACCTGAACCTTCTTAGCCAGGCCAATCTTCGACAGAATCCAGATGCCCCAGAAGTTGGGATCGATCTCGTACCAGGTAAGGCCGTGGCGCGCGGAGACGGGATGGGCATGGTGGTTGTTATGCCATCCTTCGCCGCCGGTCAGCAACGCCACCCACCAGCTGTTGCGGGAGTCGTCGTGCGTTTCAAAGCGGCGCTTGCCCCACATGTGGGTTGCGGAGTTCACCAGCCAGGTGGCGTGAAGGCCCAGCGTCACGCGGAGCAGAGCGCCCCACAGGAACATCGCGAGCCCGTTCACAAAGCCGCCCCAGTACCATCCGAGGGAGAAGAGAAGAATACCGCTGACGGTGATCGGCACCCAGTGGTACTTGCTCATCCAAACGTGGAAGCGGTCGCGGCTCAGGTCCGGCGAGTAGCGCGAGAGCGCCTCAATCTGCAAGTGCAACGACTGGCCAAAGAGGATCCATCCGGCGTGCGCCCACCAGCCGCCTTCGCGCGGTGTGTGCGGATCGCCTTCTTTATCGCTCAGTTGGTGATGAACGCGATGCGTCGATACCCAGAAAATCGGCCCGCCCTCCAGCGAGAGCGTGGCGAAAACGGTCATCGTGTATTCCAGCCACTTGGGCACTTTATAGCCGCGATGCGTGAGCAGGCGGTGATAGCACATGCCGATGCCCACATTGATCGCCAGGACATACAGGATGGCCATAACCAGCAGCCGCTGCCAGCTGAAGAGAAAGAGCGCCGCAATTGCACCCAGATGAAAAATGGCAATCACGAGCACCATCGGCCAGCTCAATCCATCGCTCACGGCCATGGCTCGGCCCATGCGAATCTGGCGCCATTTGGCAACTGCTTTGGCAGCTACGTTGGCAGCCGTCGACTCGGAAACTGTATTCGACTCGGGAACTTGAGAAGTGGGCTCGGTTGACTCAGTGACAACGGGCTCGTTTGAAGGAACGGTGATTACAGATGCCATGCGAAGGGAAGTCCTTGAGAAGTGTCAATGTGCCCACTTTGTTCTTCTTATTGTATAGGACACCTTGCTGGAACGCGCGGTAGCCGCGCGAAAGAGCCCGCAAAAGTACTGCGGGGGAGTGCACAAAGAGCAAACACCCGCACGCGAAGTGGCCTGATTCTAAAGGTGCCGGAACGCGGGCCTCAGTTGGCGCTGGCAGTGGCGATGCCTTGCGGAGCACTGAGAAAGATCCGCCTGGCCTCCCCGCGAAGGATGCGATAAAGGGCAAACTGGCGCTGCGTGGTTCCGCGAAGCTCGAAGAGAAGCTCCCCTCGGTTGTCGGCTTCGGCGTCCACGGCATCGATCAGGCGCATGCGCGGCGTCAAGTCCAGGCTCGTCGCGTCGGTAACGTTCTTGGCCAGTACAACGATGCCACCATAAAGATCGGGCTGCGCAATCAGGGTCACAAACTTCTCTTGGGCGCCTGTGCCGGCGGTATGCGCTGAGAGCACCAGGGTTGCTCCGCCGTCGTAAGCCAACTGGAAGACGCGGAACTGCTCCACGAGAAGCGGGGCGGGCGGCGGAACGGGTCGAGCGCTTTTGTGCGCCGCGGTTGTTCTGGTCGCGGGCTTGGCCGGTGTCGCCGGCGCTGCGTCAAGCCCAAGTGCGCTCCGCGCAAGATCCTCCATCCCGGCCTTCATTTTGTCTTCGTCGTCGGGATTGGCCCATGTGTAGTTCCACACGTGCTCCGGACGATCGACCGCGTCGGAAACAGCGACGGTTTGCTGCATATCAATCGGCAGGCCGACGAGAGTCGGAACCACGGGCGCGCCGTACCCCGCAAACTTGCCGGGAATCAGATGCGGACGGTCCGGATCGCCCGCGCTGGCAACGTCCGAAACATAGGCTTCGTCGTCCTGTTGGTTCTTCTTGAGCTTCGGGCGGCTGGAGTCGTCGGACGATGTGCTGCCGCCAGACCCGCTCGCTGACGATGCGCTGTCGCCGCCGGCGTGAAGTACCGGCCGGTCGGAATCGGGCGCA
Organism: uncultured Acidobacteriaceae bacterium; assembly: GCA_963850865.1. GTDB lineage: Bacteria > Acidobacteriota > Terriglobia > Terriglobales > Acidobacteriaceae > Telmatobacter. The sequence continues at coordinate 453,640 of CAWKMZ010000010.1, read as the reverse complement.
GGCGCGCTGGAACCTCCGCTCCCGTTCGTGCCGGAACCGTCGCCGCTACCGGTGCCGGAGCCCGAAGTCGACGAGTCGCCGCCCTTGTGCAGCGTCGGACGATCGGGGTCGGGAGCCGGCCCGCTCGAGCCCGATCCGGAACCGGAACCCGCTCCACCGGCAGGATCGTCGGCGTGATGCTTGCGATGCAAAATGGGCACGTCGCTTTGCGCATCGTCGTTTTCGTCCACCTTGGCCACTTGCGCCGGGGCAGATTTTGACTTCGGCAGACGGCTTCCACTTTCCGAAACCGAACCATGCCCCTTGCAGCTCCCCCGCGCTATTCACATCGAACAGCCCCACGGGCTGGCCATCCCGCTGGAGTTGATACTCGACCTCGCTCTGCAATGCGAGCGGCTCCGGCTGGGCCAGATAGACCCCCGCGTCATTCAGGTCCTGGCCGTCGTAGATGCAGACCGGAACCATCCGCCCGGCCTTGGGATGCGCCTCATCTCCCGTCCACTCGTAAACCCCGACCGCGCGCATGTCGGGCGCGTTCGCGTCCGGCTTGGCAACCTGGCCTGGATATTGCCCGGCCGCGGGGAGCGCGAAAACGAACGCAGCGGCAGCGAGCAGCACGGCTGCCTTTATCCACAAGCGGTTCTTGCCTTGCAATGACACCTTCTAGTTCCCTCGACAATAATCAAGACTGGCGGCCGCTTTACGGCCTGACCCATCTGCCGCTTTTCGACCCCATCCATCTTTTTGAAAGGATATTCCCCATGAAGCTCAATGAGAAAGTTGCCGACTTTACCCTGCAAACAGATGAAGACAAAACCGTCAGTCTCTCTGACTTTGCCGGCAAGCCGGTGATCCTCTTTTTTTATCCCAAGGCCGACACCCCTGGCTGCACCATTGAGGCCTGCGGCTTCCGCGATACGTTTAAGAAGCTGCTGGCTGCGGGCGCCGTGGTTCTGGGCATCAGCCGCGACACGCCCCGCGAACAGGCCAGGTTCCGGGCGAAGTTCGACCTCCCCTATTCACTCCTATGTGATGTAGACGAGAAAGTGTGCAAACAGTTTGACGTGCTCAAGGAAAAGAACATGTACGGCAAGAAAGTGTTTGGTATTGAGCGGACAACGTTCGTCATCGGCCCCGACCGTACGCTTCTGCACATCTACCCCAAGGTTGTGCCACAGGGCCACGCTGAGGAAGTGTTGGAACTGATCAAGGAATGGAACAAGACCCACAAAAAGGCGTGAAGCGGGCAATCGGGTCCGATCGATTGCCCGGCAAACTCCTGAAGCGCACCTTCTTTGGGGACGCGCCGGAACGCGTCGCGCCGCGCCTCTTGGGCAAATTGCTGGTCCACAAAACCGCGACAGGCGTGCTGGCTGGCCGCATCGTCGAGGTCGAGGCCTACCTGGGCCCCCACAACGCCACTCCCGATCCCGCTGCCCACTCGCACCGAGGGCCAACACCGCGGAACGAAGTCCTATTCGGGCCGCCGGGCCACGCGTATGTCTACTTCATCTACGGCCGCTACTACTGCATGAACTTCTCCTGCGAAAAAGAAGGCATGGGAGGGGGAATCTTGCTGCGCGCCGTCGAGCCCGTCGCCGGGTTGAAACAAATGGCGCGCAACCGCAATCTGGCCGCCGACGCGGAACCGTGCGACCTCACAGGCGGGCCCGGCCGGCTCTGCGAGGCAATGGGAATCACTCGCGAAGCCCACAATGGCCTCGATCTCGCCGACTCTCATTCACCCTTGCAAGTCCGCGACGACGGCATGCGCGTCACGCGCGTGCTGGTCACGCGCCGCATCGGCATTCGGCACGCCGCGGAGCTGCCATTGCGCTTTGCGCTCCCCGAAAATGAATGTGTCTCCGGCCCCAGAAGGATGGCGGGCAAATTGATCTTTATCCGCCCAGGCGCCGCAGGTAGACTGTTACGGTAAACAAACCGGGGTTTCCAGAACAAACCCTGAGAGGAACACTGACCAGTGAAACTCGCTTCCCTGCTCCCACCCGCCGCCGCGGTTGCCCTCATGGCCGCAGCCGTGCTTGCCGCAACCAATGGAGTGCAAGCGTCGCAAGATCAGCCGCAAGCGGCAGCGCCGCCCGCACAAACCGCGCCCGCCCCGCCCCCTGGCCGCCCGATGCGCAACCTTCCCGCGCCGACCAACCTGCAGGTGCTGCCCAAGAATCTGACCGGCGACCAGGTCCACGAAATCATGGAGGGTTTTGCCGGGTCGCTCGGCGTGCACTGCGACTTTTGCCACGCTGCCGACCCCAAGAACCTGATGCCCAACGGACACCCGCGCCTGAACTTCGCCGACGACTCCAAGGATGACAAGAAGATCGCGCGCGTCATGATCTCCATGGTCCAGCGGATCAATGGCGAATACATCAGCAAAACAACGGCCATGGATCCTGACGCGATGGGCATGAAGGTGACGTGCGGAACCTGCCATCGCGGCCACCAGATGCCTGAGGAATTCGTGCCTCCGCCGGAACACGGGCCGGGCGCCCCGCCAGCTGGGAGCGCACCCCCAGGTCACGATATGCCGGAGCATGACACGCCGCCACCGGCAAAATAGGGCTCTGATCGCGTCAATCTGCCTCAGTGCCATCCCATGTCTCTCCGCCGCGACGGAGGGGCATGGGGTCGCACCGTCTTCCCGCCTTCTCTGGCACCGGTGCGGCCCGATGGCCGGCGCCAATGGCTGGTATACTGAAGATTCGGCAAGGCGATGGCGCGAGGCGCCGTATGCGTTGTGGCTGTTCACGCAGCGCCCGAAAACACTAGAGAGATTTGGAGTTGGACGATGGCACAAACTTGCGATATCTGCGGCAAAGGGCCGCGTTTTGGCAATAACATCTCGCACGCGCACAACATTACTCGGCGGCGCTGGAATGTAAACCTGCAGGCAGTCAAGGCGATCGTAGACGGCACGCCCAAGAAGCTCCGCGTTTGCGCGAGCTGCATCAAGAGCGGAAAAGTCGCCAAAGCCTGATCCCCACCTGATCCGCACGCTGAATTCCGCGCGCGAGAATCACGCACTCATTTCTGAAGCTCAAAAACCCCGTCCCATGCGGACGGGGTTTTGTTGTGCGCGGAAGCTGCACATCGCAACCCACACACGTCAGCTGACCGCCCGCTTACTCACCCTCTTTTGTGAAGTTGAGCGAAGCCGAGTTGATGCAGTAGCGCAGGCCTGTGGGCCGCGGGCCGTCGGGGAAGACGTGGCCCAGGTGGCCGCCGCAGCGGGCGCAGGTCACCTCCACGCGCCGCATTCCGTGGCTCGTGTCTTCATGCTCCACAACCGCTTTCGAGCCGGCGGGGATCATGAAGCTGGGCCAGCCGCAACCGGAGTCGAACTTGGCGCCGCTCATAAAGAGCAGCGCGCCGCACGCCGCGCAGTGGTAGTTGCCGGTTTCGTGGTTCTCCGTGAGCAGGCCTGTGAACGGGCGCTCAGTGCCCTTTTCGCGCAGCACGTGATACTGCTGCGGGGTAAGCAGCGTCCGCCACTCAGCGTCGCTGCGAACGACCTTCTCTTCGGAATCGCTCAACTTAACCTCCTGCGGGACGGGGATCCCTTGGCCGAACCTGTGCGAGCCGCTCGGCACACACAGACGATCACTGCATAACTGAATGATATTCGGTGAGCGGGCCGCTCACACTTCTGCAACGACTTCGATTTCAACCAGCAAATTCCGCGGCAAGCGCGCCACTTCAACCGTGGTGCGCGCGGGCAGCGTTTCGCTGTCGGTTCCAAAGTAGGATGCGTAGACCGCATTCATGGCCGCGAAATCGTTCATGTCCTTCAGAAAAACCGTCGCCTTCACCACCTGGCCCAGACTGCTTCCCCCGGCCTCAAGAACAGCTTTGAGATTCTCCAGGGTTCGCGCCGTCTGTTCCTTGATTCCGCCGGAAACAAGCTGGCCGGTCACTGGATCCAGACCGCCCTGCCCGGCGGTGAAGATAAAGTTTCCTGCACGCACGCCTTGCGCATAAGGGCCGATCGCCGCAGGCGCGCCGTCGGTGGTGATATTCGAGCGAGTCATGGATCGATTTTATGACGGCGGGCGAGGGGGCGATTGAGAAAATCGCTTGAACCCGGCAGACTCCGCCGCGAGTTCCAAACGGTCCGGCCAGAAAGCGCAAAGGGCAATCTCCTGGGGGAGATTGCCCCTCGATGCGACAGGTTTGCTTCGCCCCGAGCGAAAGTTCGCTATGAGTGGAAAGCTGCCGTCAGGCCGCCTGCGATGGCCATCACCAGCAGCCAATAGGCTGCGTTGATGGCGAACAGATTGGCCCGGCGGTTCTCGGCAATGTGCTGGGTAAAGAGCGGCGGCGCCATAAATCCAAGCCAGCAGATGATGCCAATCTTGGCCCCTACTGAGAAGGTCCCGGCATCTACCCAACCGACCACGTGCGCAATTACATACGTGAGCAGCAGGCACGCGATAAACGAGAAGATCATGGTCATGGCGCCGTTCTTGGGCTTATTGGTCTCGGAAAAGCCGGCGTAAGCCATCCAGGACTTGCGGAAAATCAGCCCGTACCAGAGAGCTCCAAGGAGCCATTCGATCACGGCCGCAATCACGACAACCATGATGAGGTGCGTGGAAAGCGTCACCAGGGACAGCATCGCGGAATAGCTGACAAAATGCATTCTTGAATCCTCCACAACGGAATTGATTCCGGGCTCCCACGCCCGGGCGCCCTCAAGGAACAGGGTTCCCGCGCGATCCGTTTGACAGGAGTCGCCGCAAACACGATGCGGCACAGAGAGAAGCCATGTCAAGGCAAATCAAGGGTTCAGCGCAGAAGTGGTAACTAACCCGAATGAGTCATCGAGAGCTCCAAACGGGCTTGCCTACTGGCTGCGGCGCGCCTCGGACAGAAAAACGCCGGCGCCGCTTGAGCCGGGCTCTACCGTTTTTTGAGCGCTTCAAGCTCGTCGAGAGTGCGCGGCCAATCGGAGCCCAGCAGGCGCGACAGGCTGCGGTCGGCCAGGACCTTGCCTCCCGTCTGGCACGTGGCGCAATAGTTGGTCTCATTGTCCGCGTAGCGGATCCGCTGGACAAGGCTGCCGCAGCGCGGGCACGGCTGGCCAAAACGGCCGTGGACAGCCATCTCCGGCCGGAACGCTGTCACGCCTTCAGGAAACTTCTTCTTCGCCTCGGCCGAGAGCCGTTCCATCCAAAGCTCCAGCGTCGATCGCGTGGCGTCGAAAAGCCGCTGCCATTCGTCGGGCGTCAGTTTGTGCGTGTGCGTGATCGGCGAAAGCTGCGCGGCGTGCAGAATCTCGTCGGAATAGGCGTTGCCCACGCCGCTGATCAGTCGCGGATCGGTGAGGGCGCGCTTGAGCGTGCGGTTCTCCAAGCTGAGGGCCGCACGGAACCCTTCCAGATTCGAGGAAAAAATCTCTACGCCGCCGGGATCGATGTCGCCGAGAGCCTGTTCCCCGCGCAGAAGATGCAAGGACGCGCGCCGCTTCGAGCCGGCCTCCGTCAGGACAAGGCTTCCCGTCCGAGAAATCAAGTGCGAGAAGCGCCTGCCGTCCAGAAAGTTTCGCCTGCGGCGGTCGCCAGTGAAGACGCCCCGCGATCATGAGATGGATCACGAGCCAAAGCAATCCGCCGTCCCCACGGACAGGCCCTGGTCCGTGGGGTGGTAGATCGTCTTCAACGCCGATAGCGATGCGCTTCCCAATGCGTCGAATTTCGTGCACCGTGCGGCCCTCGACCGAGGCGATGGGAGGGTCTACGGTGCGAAGCACAAAAACGCTTTGCAGGCGCACGCGTTCCAGCGTCTTGCCAACGATGCGCGGCTCAAGCGCCGTGATGTAGGCCGTGATGTCAGGCAATTCCGGCATGGCTAACAGATTCGAACGAGAGGCGGTAAATATGCAACACGGGAATAGGCGAATGTCTGACTCATTGAATGGATCGTGACCTCGGACATCCGCGGGCGAGTGAAAGTGCTCGCCGCTTCGTCTTACATCACGGTAGTCTTGAGATACTTGTCAACTTATTTCGCTAAACGGCTTTTCTTTTTTCACACTCTATGTTATTCATGAAGAAACCTCGGGCATGACTTCATCTTTCCAATCCGGCTTTCGCTGTTGTTGTTGCCGCTGACACGCGTGCTTCGACGCTGAAGCCATTTCTTCCTTCCAATTCAATCCATAGCCGCTGACGAGCGATTGCTCCGCGTACCTCGCTGCCTGTGTATTTGCATGGGCTGATGCGCGCCGGGAGATCTGTCTCGATCGGCAGATAGGGCGCGCTTATGAAAAAAGCCATTGTATTTTTGTCCCTTATTGCCTCGACGCTCATTGCTCAAACGCCGACTGCCACACTCAGCGGGTATGTGCAAGATACATCGGGAGCAGCAATTCAACATGCAACACTCACGGTGCGAAACATAGCCACTGGTGTCACGCACACCGCAACCACCGGTACCGATGGCGAGTATCAGTTGTTCGAGCTTTCGCCGGGCGCCTATGAGGCATCCGCTTCGGCGCCCGGATTTCAAACCGAAGTTCAGACCGGGGTTGTCCTCCAGGTTGACGAGCGCGCACAAACCAACTTCGCGCTCAAGATCGGGCAAGTTACTGAAACTGTGCAGGTGGGCAGCGAGGCCGCGCTGGTTGACACCCAGTCCTCGTCCATCGGTGCAGTCATCGACAATCGGGACATCGGTGCGCTGCCGCTCATTTCGCGGAGTTTCTATTCTCTTCCGCTGCTTGCTCCGGGGGTATTCCAACCCGCACAGAATTCGACTCTTGGATACCGCGGCGGCTTTAACGTGGCCGGGTCAAAGGAAATCTGGAATAACTTCACGCTGAACGGAGTCGATGATAACGACGACGCGATCGACGGCCCAAGCTACCGTCCGAGCATCGAGGCCATCCAGGAATTCAAGGTTCTCACTGGCGTTTATTCGGCCGAATACGGGCGCGTATCGGGCGGACAGGTTGTGATCGTAAGCAAGACAGGAACCAATCGATTCCATGGCGATTTATTTGAGTTCTACCGGAATCAGCGCTTCGATGCCCTCAACTACTTCACCCCTGCCGGGACAACCCCTCCCTATAACTACAACCAATACGGCGGCACCTTCGGAGGACCAATCCAGAAGAGCAAAACCTTCTTCTTCGTCAATTACGAAGGCCTTCAGTCAAGCGTGCAGACGATCGCGCTCTCCACGGTGCCGACGCAGGCGGAAGCGGGGATCACGACGCCGGGAGAGTATGACTTCCGTGGCGTCACGCACATCGTCAATCCGTACACCGGCGCCGACTTCAATACGCCCAACGTCATTACAGCTTCGGACCTGAACGGAACCGGACCCGGCGCGGTCCCGATCCTGAGCACTCCGGCCGCCAAATTGGGCACGGCGCTGGCGAGCTTCTATCCGAAGGCAACGATCCTGGGAGCAACCAGCAACAATTACAACTTTTCGCAAACCGCGACCGAACAACTGAACGAGTTCGCCGTGCGCGCTGACCGCACCTTCTCTGCAAACGACTCCGCGTTCGCAAACTACAACTACTTTGATGACCCCACATTCGTCCCGACCAACAACCAGTGCAACGCGAATAACTATATCCCTGGTTTCGGCTGCAGCGACGGGCTGACAACTCAACTGGCAGTCATTTCAGAGACGCACGTCTTCAATCCAGGCCTCTTGAACGAGCTGCGCCTCAACTACGAGCGCTTCCGCCAGTCCGGTGTGCAGCAAGACACGAATGCCAATTTCCCCGGAATCCCCGGAGCCTCGGCGGGCAACTTCCCGAACAACACCGGGCTGCCCAATACAACGGTGAACGGCTACGGCTCGTTGGGCGGCGCAACCAACATGCCGCAGCAGCGCTTCGACAACACTTACCAGGCAATCGACTCTCTCACGCACACCAAAGGACGTAATACCGCCAAGCTGGGGATCGATTTCCGCCGCTCAGATTCGATCGATGCGACCGTGTACGACGGGCGCGGGCTGCTGAGCTTCAAGGGAGCTTCGGCGAGCGACTCCTTCAGCACCGGAAATGCACTCGCCGATCTTCTGCTGGGGCTTCCCTCCACAACCACGATTGAGCCGGGAGCGCCGACAATGCGCCCTTTTCATGACGACCTTGCACTGTTCCTGCAGGACGACTGGCAGTTCCGGCCCTACCTGACGTTCAACTTGGGATTGCGTTGGGAATATGATTCGCCTTTGCGCGACTTCACGAACAATCTCTCGGGATTCGACGCAGCAACTGGAACAATCGTCTGGGCCGGCCACAACGGCGCTTTCGATGAGCTCTATAAAAGGGATGACCATAACTTCGCGCCCCGCGGCGGCTTCGCGCTTCAGCCCACACACTCGAGCTCGACTGTGATCCGAGGCGGATTTGGCATCTTTTACAACTCCCCGGTGCTCCTGCAGCAGTTTGTGAGCCTGCTCAGCCAGTATCCGGTGCGGAAACCTCAAACCTTTACGGCAACCACAGCGAACCCGATCACCCTGAACAACGCCTTTCCGGCGGCAAATGCGCCGGGATCGCGGACGGCGACCGGAATCGACCCTCACTATACAACTCCGTACGTCGCCGAGTGGAGCCTGGGCGTCCAGCGCGCACTTACAAAGACCACTTTGCTCGAAGTTACCTATCTTGGCTCGAAAGGTACAAAGCTGCCCACGGAAATTAACGTCAACCAGGCTGTCCTCGGGTCCGGATCGGAAAACTCAAGGCGCCCCTATCAAACACCGTTTGCGGGACTAACCTTCGGCAACGTCACTTACTTGCGGACTGAGGGTAACTCGTATTACCACTCTCTGCAGGGAAAGATCCAGCAGAGTTACTCGAACGGGCTGACTTATCTTGTGGCTTACACTTATGGCCGCTCGATCGATGAGGGGCCCGGCGGCAGCGACTCGAGTAGTGACTCCTCTAAGGCACTGCCACAAAACTCGTATGCGCCGCACGCCGAGCGCGGCTTGAGCGATTTCGATGTCCGCCAGCGGCTGGTGGTAAGCCCGGTATACGACTTGCCGTTCGGTAAGGGATCGAAATTCATGACCACCGGCTGGGGGGCGCGGTTGGCTGGCGGCTGGCAGGCCTCCGGCATTGTCCAATGGCAGACGGGACGCCCATTCACGGCTTACTACGGTAGCGACAACAGCAATACCGGAGAGCTCGCCGACCGCCCCAACCTGATCGGCAATCCCAACAAGGGAGCGCCGCATACCGTCTCCCAATGGTTTAACACTTTGGCCTTCGCGCCGGCGCCCTCGGGGACATTCGGCAATGAGGGCCGGAATGCGATCCAGGGTCCAAGCTATGTGGACGCCGACATTGCCCTGGCCAGATCGTTTCCGATTCGCGAAATTGCGAACCTGCAGTTCCGCGCGGAAAGCTTCAACCTCGCCAACCACCCCAATTTCTACAACCCCAACCCGTCGAGCTACTACGCGACGGGATCGTTCGGTAAGATCTCGCAGGCTTACGCTCAACGTCAACTGCAGTTCTCACTCAAACTTCTCTTCTAACCCCTCTGGAGGAAACAAATGAAAATCATCTCTCGAATTGCTCTTCTTATGGTTCTATTCGCCGGCTTTGCCACAACTGCGGTCGTGGCACAGGACAGCGGCGGCGGGCCGCGCACGTCACAGGCTTATTACAAGATCGTCCTCGGGCATCAGGCCGAGTGGCTCAATCTTTATAAGAACTACCACTATCCCATCCTGAAGCAACTGAAGGCGCAAGGGCTTATTCAGAGCATCACTTTGTATAAGCGGGACCGTCATCATCTTTCGCCGGCGTGGGACTACGAGTTACAAATTGTCTGGCGCGACAAAGTAGCGCAGGCCCTTGGCGGCGGACCCGACTTAGTCCACAAGATCTTCCCCGACTGGGCCGACTACGAGAAGAACGAGGCGCGACGGTGGGAGATTACTGAGGAGCATTGGGACGAGGATCTCTCTCCCGTGCCGGTCGAGTAGCGTTACCGATAAACCGGGCGTCTTTGGTCTCTGGGCCGGCGCCCGGTGTTGGGAACTTCGTCCAGTCCGGATGGAGCGTGCGTCCTGATTCCAACCAGGGCGATGAATAAGAGATTGGCGGCACATCCAGCCCCGCACGCCGTCGCGTCAGGCGATGATCGCGTTGTCAATCAGCCGCGTCTTGCCAACAAACGCCGCCACGGCAAAAAGTGTCCCTGGCTCGGCAGTTTCAACCGGCAACAGAGTAGACCAATCAACAGCCGCGATGTAATCGATTCGAATCGCCGGCTCGGCGGCGAAAATCTCTCGCGCGGCGGCCATCAAAATGCCGACCCGGCGCTCGCCTCGCGCAACCAGCATCGCCACCTCGCCAATCGCGCGACTAAGAGTCAGAGCCTGCCCGCGCTCGGCAACACTCAAATACACATTCCGCGAGCTGATGGCGAGACCGTCGGGATCGCGCACGATCGGACAAACAACAATCTCCACACCGAGCCGCAGATCGGCGACCATCCGCCGCAGAACCGCGACTTGCGCCGCATCTTTCTGGCCGAAGTACGCGCGATCGGGTTCGGCCGCAATCAGCAGCTTGGCCACAACCGTGGCCACGCCGCGAAAATGCCCCGGCCGCGACGCGCCGTCGAGACGATCGCCGAGCTCCGGCACTTCAACAAAGGTGGACGCGGGACCGTTAGGGTAAAGCTCTTCGACCGCTGGCGCAAAAAGAACATCCGCGCCTTCCCGCTCCGCGAGAGCGCAGTCGGCATCGAATGAACGCGGGTAACGGGCGTAATCCTCGGTTGGGCCGAACTGCGTCGGGTTAACGAAAAGGCTGACGGCTACGCGAGAACACGCGGCGCGCGCCGCACGGATGAGCGAGCCGTGACCTTCATGCAGCGCGCCCATGGTCGGCACGAGACCCACTCTGCTCTCCGGCACGGCCCGCGAAACGCGCGACCAGCGTCGAAGCTCGTCAACAGAACGGAGGATATGCATTGGGATTAGTTCGCCCAATCCTCGAATGCGTCCCGATTCACGACCGCATCCTCAGAATCGAAATCAGCCTCAGGCGCAGCCGCGCTCTTCGCCTGCCGCGCAGGCAGGTGATAGCTCTCCGCATCCGACGGAAAAGCGCGATGCTCCACGTCTTCGCGGTAGTGTTCGATCGCGGAACGAAAAAGGCCTGACGCATCCGCGTAGCGGCGGACAAACTTGGCGGCCGGCGCGAAGGTTAGATTCACAAGATCGTGAAACACGAGAATCTGTCCGTCGCATTCGGGGCCCGCGCCAATCCCAATCGTCGGGATGGGCAGCGCCGCGGTGATGGCCGCCGCAGCCTCGCGGGGAACGCCTTCAAGCACGATGGCGCCAGCACCGGCCCGGGCCAGCGCATGCGCATCGGCTTCAAGCTGTCGCGCCGTGTCGGCAGTGCGGGCCTGCACGCGATATCCGCCCATCCGATGGACGCTCTGCGGGGTCAGGCCGAGATGGCCAACGACGGGAATCTCCGCCGCTACGAGCGCCTGGACCAGCTCGATCCGCGGGCCCTCGATCTTCACCGCTTCGGCGCCCGCTTCTTTCACGAAGCGGACAGCGTTGGAGACGGAATCCGAAATCGACCCGTGATAACTGCCAAAGGGCATATCGGCAACGACCAGCGCCCGGCGCACGGCGCGGCGTACCGCGCGCGTATGATGCAGCATCTCGTCAACGGTGACGGCAAGAGTGTTTTCCTGGCCGAGCACGACCATCGCCAGCGAGTCGCCCACAAGAATCAGATCCACGCCCGCCTCGTCCACGAGGCGCGCCGTGGAGTAGTCGTAGGCGGTCAGCGCGGAGATAGGCTTGCCCTGGCGCTTCATCTCTGTGAGCGCAGGCATGGTCACTTTGGGGATTGGAACGCCGGGCGGCGAGATGCGCGCCCGCAGAAGGTTGGGTAAGGCTCATCATCAGCTCCAGTGCCGCTCCGATGACTCAGGATGCGACCCGAACAAGTCCAGTATACGCCGCAGATTCCCTGAAAGACACTGGCCTGTCTAACAGCTTCTTCCAGGTTGTATAAGGATGAGAGCGGGGCTTTCATATTCAAGTTGAGCGTCCTGTGATTGGCCCGTCCCCGCGGAGGAAACCATGGCCTACGATCTGGCGATCGTGCTGCCCACGTTCAATGAGAGAGGGAACGTCGGCCCGATTCTCGATCGCCTTGCCAAGGCGCTAGAGGGCATCCGCTACGAAGTAATTTTTGTTGACGACGACTCACCCGACGGCACCGCGGACGTGGTGCGCGCTTTGGCAGAGCAGCACGACAATCTGCGCGTGCTGCAGCGCATTGGCCGGCGGGGGTTGGCGTCTGCCTGCATCGAGGGGATTCTTGGCGCCGCCGCGCCTCTCGTCGCCGTCATGGACGCCGACATGCAGCATGACGAGAGCATCCTGCCCGAGATGCTGCGCCGCATGCGCGAAGAAAATCTCGACCTGGTGGTGGGCTCGCGCAACATCGCTGGCGGCAGCATGGGCGAGTTCACCAGGACGCGCGTTAAGCTGAGCCAACTCGGCAGGCGGCTGAGCTTGATGGGCGCCGAGCATGAACTCAGCGATCCCATGAGCGGTTTCTTTTTGGTGCGTGTCGCGACCTTTGAGCAGTTCGCGCACAGGCTTTCCGGCATCGGCTTCAAAATCCTTCTCGACATTGTGCTTTCCGCGGGACCCGGCCTGCGCATCGGCGAAGTGCCTTATCGCTTCAGGCTGCGCGAGCACGGCGAGAGCAAGCTTGACCTCCTTGTAGGCCTCGAGTATTTCGAGTTGCTCGTGGATAAGCATCTGGGCGGCGTGGTCAATGTGCGCTTTGTCCTTTTCGGTATGGTGGGCGCGCTGGGCGTGGGCGTGCACTTGCTCATCTTGAGCGCGCTGCTCAGGCTTGCCGGGCTAAGCTTCGCCGCCGGCCAGGCCATCACCACATTTATTGTGATGATTCTTAACTTTGTCTTGAACAACTCCGTCACCTACCGCGACCGGCGCCTGCGCGGATGGCGGTTCTGGAGCGGCCTTATCACGTTCTGCCTCGCGTGCGGATTGGGCGTGGCCGCGAACGTCGCCATTGCCAATGAGGCGTTCCGCCGCGGAGTCCCATGGGTGCTCGCGGCCGTAACCGGCCTGCTGTTTACCGCGGTGTGGAACTACGGCGTAACGTCGATGACCACATGGCGCCAGGAGCGCCGCTCGAGCGAGAAGCGCGCAAGGCAGCGAATAGAGGCGGCTGCGGCGCAAGCTGGGCAGCCGCAAAGCAAGGAAATCCCCGCAAGAACGTTGTGAACGGCAAAGGCTCGGCGGTTACCTTTGGGGAGTTTCCCGTTTACTTTGGGCAGTTGCCTGTGATGGCCCCTCGCGCCCATACTGGCAGGCAGAATGATCTCTCCCATTGCGACAGGGATTTCTGCGGGACTCGGCGTCGCCGCATGCGCGGGCATTGCTGCGGGTGTGTATGCCTATGCTTCCCTGTGGCCCGATTCGCGGCTTTTTGGTACCGCGCTCACTGCGCCGCCGCGCCCCGGTGAGCTGGCGTTCACCTTCGACGACGGGCCCAATGCGACATGGACGCCGAAGCTGCTCGATATTCTTGCCAGCCACCAGGTGAAGGCAACCTTCTTTGTTCTCGGCGAGCGCGCCAAAGTACATCCCGAGCTCGTTCAGCGTGCGGTCAAGGCCGGGCATCTCATTGGCAATCACTCCTGGGACCATCCCAACATGGCGCGCAGCACTCCTGAAGTGATTCGAGAACAACTGACGCGCACACAGGACATGCTGGAGCAGATTACCGGCACGGCAGTAAAGTTTTTCCGTCCGCCCTACGGTGCGCGCAAGCCGGTCGTGTTTCAAATTGCGCGTGAGCTTGGCCTGAATGTGGTCCTCTGGAACGCCATGACCTCGGACTGGAGCGATCCCTCGCCGCAGCGGATCGCACTTCGATTGACCGATAAAATCGAGCGCCAGCGTCAAAAAGGCCATGCGGCAAACGTCGTGATGCACGATGGTGGTCATGCCGATCCCGCGGCAAATCGCGTGGCATCAGTGGTCGCCACTGAAAAGCTGATCGATCTCTACAAAGGCAAAGTTCAGTTTGTAAAGCTGGATGCCTGGGCCTGAGCGTTCGCTTCAGCTCGCGCCGAGCATCGCGAACGCCTCGCGCGCAGCGGCGATAGTCGCCCCGACTTCGCCTTCCCCATGTGCAGTCGAGACAAACGCAGCTTCGAACTGCGAAGGCGGAAGCCAGATGCCACGATCGAGCATCGCCCGGTGGAAGCGCCCGAACGCCGCCGTATCCGATTTCGCGGCCTGCTCGTAATTCCTGACCGGCCCCGCATTGAAAAACCACGTCCACATCGATCCCACCCGATTGGTCGTGAGCGAAACCCCTGCACCGGCGGCCTCACGCGCAACGCCCTCGGCGACCGCTTTAGTCGTGGCTTCAAGACGCGCGTAAACTTCGGCCGCGTGTTCCTGCAAATAACCAACGGTGGCGATTCCCGCCGCCATCGCCAGCGGATTCCCGCTCAGCGTTCCAGCTTGGTAGACCGGCCCCAGCGGCGCCAGCAGATCCATGAAACGCCGTTTTCCCCCAAACAGTCCGACTGGCAGCCCTCCGCCGACAATCTTCCCCAGAGTCACCAGGTCGGGATCGAGCGAGTAGAGCTGGCAGGCGCCCCCGAGCGCCACGCGAAATCCCGTCATGACCTCATCGACGATCAGCAAGGCACGGTGATGCGCGGTCAGCGCGCGGAGCCCGGCCAGGTAGCCCTGCGCAGGCACAATGCACCCGGCGTTGCCCACGATCGGCTCCACGATCACCGCTGCGATCGAGTTGGGGTGCGCTGCAAACGCCGCCTCAACTGCGTCCAGATTGTTATAGGGCAGAGCCACGGTCAGGCGAGCCACTTCCTCGGGAACGCCGGCGGAGCCCGGAATGCCAAATGTTGCAACGCCCGAGCCCGCCTTCACCAGAAGTCCATCGGCATGGCCGTGATAGCAGCCTTCGAATTTGATGATCATGTCGCGGCTCGTAGCTGCGCGCGCCAGGCGAATGGCCGACATCGTCGCCTCTGTGCCCGAGCTGACGAACCGCATCTTTTCAAGCGCCGGATAGCAGGCCGCGATGCGCTCCGCGAGATC
Organism: uncultured Acidobacteriaceae bacterium; assembly: GCA_963850865.1. GTDB lineage: Bacteria > Acidobacteriota > Terriglobia > Terriglobales > Acidobacteriaceae > Telmatobacter. The sequence continues at coordinate 438,496 of CAWKMZ010000010.1, read as the reverse complement.
GGCCTCGGCCGCAGTGGACGCGCCGAAGCTCGCCGAGTTGCGCGCCGCGCGCTCAATGGCCTCGACGACCGGAGGAAACGCGTGGCCCAGGATCATCGGTCCCCACGAACCGAAGCAGTCGATATACCGGTTGCCGTCGGCGTCGTAAAGATACGCGCCCTCGGCGCGCTCAACGAACGGCGGCGATCCGCCAACCGCGCGAAATGCCCGCACCGGCGAGTTCACGCCCCCCGGAAAGTACTTCTCGGCGCGCTCTTGCAGAGCCTTTGAACGGGCGTGTTGCGGAACGCGAATCTCCGCGCTCTGAATCTCGGCGCACATAGTGGCTTCAGTATAGAGGCCCGCGAGCCGCACAGGCTCAATTCAAATCTGCGTCCGCATGCAGCTCCGCGCGGCACGCAGGCAAACCAGATTGATGGTGACGGAGAGCCCCATGAAAAACCCGCACCACGCATCGAGCCAGGCGTGGTTGACCGCGATCGATTCGCGGAAAACCCACGGTACCAGGCCCAGAAGCAGCGCAACGTTGGCGATTCGAAAAAGACGGCGGTGTTTCTGATCGAGGCGGCTAACCCAGGAATGCATTTGAGAACCCCCCTTTTTTGAAGTGAAGTGTTGAATCGATAAACCACGAAACCGTCTTTAATCGTTCTCTGCATCGCTGCGGTCTTGCATCGCGCGTTTGGCCCAGATGCGCGCAAGTTGGTACGCCACCAAAACATCGATCGACGTGCCCAGTCCAGCGCAAACGCCGCTGCACAGGTCGTTCGTTGCGGCAGTCAGATGCAACAGCGATAAGAGCGGCTGCGGCCACCCGAACGCGCTCGCCAAATCGACCTGAGCAACCAGGAACAGCGCAATGAGGATCGGCAAGTTTTTTTTCAGGCTGCAACTATCAAACGTGAGCATCGGACATCCTTTCCCGGCGAAAAGCGCCGAACAATCTAGTTCTTGTAGTGGTACCAGCGCATGAGCACGACTTTTGTCAGGCCCATCCCATAGATCACGGCAATCAGATCCCACGGCACGCAGTGCTCCACCAGCAGGTGATACTCCAGCATCACAAACGCAATGAGGACACCGGCAATGGCTGCCGCGCTCGTCGACCGTCGTTGATGCTCACGGTCTCGCTCATCTGCGACCTTATCGAGCATGAGAATGCGGTTCAGGATCGGATGGGTCATGATTGGCTCTCCAACTGAAAAATTTGATCGGTCGAGCACGAGAAGATCCTTGCGAACGTAAGAGCCAGCTCCAGCGAGGGCACGTACCGGTTGCGCTCAATCGAATTAATGCTCTGGCGCGAAACACCCGCCGCCGCGGCCAGTTGCTCCTGCGTCCAGCCGAGCGCCATCCGCAGCTCCTTTACGCGATTTGTGATCGTCTGTGCCAAGTTTTCTTCGTTCAGGTCAATGTAAAGCCGACTTTCCAGACCAGACTAGCCCGGATCAATTTCGATGTCAAGCTGGCTTTCCATTTTTCTCAAAAGATTCGGTGGAGCCTCTTGGGCATCCGCGGCGCCCTCGCCGGCTTTTGTAGCGCCGGCGTCCTCGCCGGCTGTCGTGCGGGCGTCCTCGCCCGCACACCTCACCCGCCCCCACGATTTGTGGGAAATGGCCTCCTCGATTGCTGCTAGAATTCCTTTTTCCGGCTCATCCGCGCCGAACCAATCAGCTGATAAGAAAGCCAGGCCCGTGGCACAACCGACCGCACCGAAAACCGTGACCTACGCCGACGCCGGGGTCGACCTGCGCAGCGGCGACCACGCCAAGGAGCGCATCAAGTATCTGGCGCAAAAGACCTTTAATCGCAACGTGTTAGGCGGCATCGGCAGCTTCGGCGCCCTCTACCGCCTCGACATGCAGCGCTGGAAGAACCCCATCCTGGTCAGCTCGGCCGATGGCGTCGGGACCAAGCTCAAGGTGGCCTTTCAGTTGGGCCTCCACCAGACTGTGGGTGTTGACCTGGTAAATCACTGCGTCAATGACATCGCTGTTCAGGGCGCAACCCCGCTCTTCTTTCTTGACTACCTTGCCACCGGCAAGCTCGACGAGGATGTGGTCGAGAGCGTCGTCAGCGGCCTTGCCGACGCCTGCAAAGCCAACGGCTGCGTGCTCATCGGCGGCGAGACGGCGCAGATGCCCGGCTTCTACGCCGACGGCGAATACGACCTGGCCGGCTTCATCGTCGGCGCAGTCGACCGCGACAAAATGATTACCGGCGCCGGCATCAAGGCCGGCGACGTGCTCATCGGACTGCCCTCCACCGGCCTCCACACAAACGGCTACTCGCTCGCGCGCAAGCTTCTGTTTGAAGTGGCCGGCTACAAGGCCACGCAATATGTAACCGCGATCAAGGAGAAAGCCGGCGCGTCGCTCCTCCGCACGCACCGCAGCTATCTTCACGTAATCCAGAAACTGGTGACGGGCGGGCTGACCGTTGGCATGGCGCACATCACCGGCGGCGGCATCACAGAAAATCTTCCTCGCATTCTGCCCAAGGGCGTCACGGCGCAGGTCGAAATCGGCTCCTGGCCCGTCCTGCCCATCTTCGAGCACCTCCGCGAGCTCGGCAACATTCCGCAGGAAGAGATGATGCGCACCTTCAACATGGGCATCGGGCTCATCGCTGCCATTCCGGCGGCAAAGTTTACGCGCGCCAAAAATCTCCTCGACCGCTCCGAAGAAAAGTTCTACGTCATCGGCCGCGTGGTCAAGGGCGAGCGCCGGGTGCAGTACACGTGAGCCCTGACGGCACAATCGCCGATCGAGAATCATGACCAACCCAAGAAATGTCATCCTGAGCGGAGCTTGGCGCGCGTGGGCGCCAAGCGGAGTCGAAGGACCTGCATTTGCTTCTCAGCCGGAAGAAGGCAGCGGCAAAACCCGCAAAGTCCGCCTCGGCATCCTCCTCTCCGGCCGCGGCTCAAACTTCCTTGCCATTGCCGAATCCATTCGCGCGGGCCGGCTCAAGGGCGCAGAAATCGCCGTTGTCATCTCGAACATCGCCGACGCACCGGGCCTCGCCAAAGCGCGCGAGATGGGCCTTCACACAAAGGTCCTCGTTTCCCGCGGCCGCAAGCGCGAAGAGCACGACGCCGACGTCATCGCCTGCCTGCGCGCGCATAGCGTCGACCTCGTTTGCCTCGCCGGCTACATGCGCCTCCTGTCGCCGCAATTCGTCGCCGCCTTTCCCCATCGCATCCTCAATATCCATCCCTCGCTGTTGCCCGCGTTTCCGGGGCTCGACGCGCAGCAGCAGGCCTTCAATTACGGCGTCAAAGTAACCGGCTGCACTGTTCATTTCGTCGACGAAGAGCTCGATCACGGCGCCATCATCGTCCAGCGCACGGTTCCGGTTCTCGACACCGATGATGCCCATTCCCTCGCCGAGCGGATCCTGGCCGAAGAACACCTCGCCTACACCGAAGCCATTGCCCGCGTCGTCAGCGGCGACTACGAGATCCGCGGCCGGAAATACGTCAAAAAACAGACACCGCGGGAATAAGCATCCGGCCCCGGTGCCTCGGGGCGTCCTGCGCCTGCCGCACCCCCTTGCCTGGACTGCACCCCAAAAAGCTGTCAAGCCCCTGGGCCAACTCAACTCGCTGTCAACTCCATCTTAAGTCCCGTGTTTTCAGGCCTCTAACCCCTGATATCTTTTCTCTGTGAAGTTTGCCGATTATTTCCCCGAAATCGCTAAACTTGTCTTATATGCAGCCAACCTGCAAACTCGCGAGCACGCGCTGCAAGCGCGGCCAACTCGCGAACGTGCAAACTTGCGAACCAGCGAGAGCGCCGAGTTTGCTCGCCACTCCACCGCCCACCCTTCACCGGCCAGCGTCCCCGTACCGCCGGCGTCCTCGCCCGGGGTCCCCAACGACAGGTCTTCTCGTTGGGGTGGCTCGCCGGCTGTATAGTGTGTAGCCCCGGAAAGCCGCCTTTCGTAACGCCGGCGTCCCCGCCGGCTGTAGTGCGGGCGTCCTCGCCCGCACACAGTCCCTTTTTCACCGCCCGCCGCCCGCCCCGGAGGCCAAAATACCAGAAGAGTGATTTTTCTGCCTCAAAAGTGGTGCAAATGCAACTTAACTCTTTTATAATCAACAAATCCACCTTAAAATCATCGTCAAATTTCGTCGATTTTTGTCGATTTTATGCACCGTAACGGCCCTTTTTAGGCCTCCAGACCGGCACTCAAACCCCGCACATGAGTTTCCCTCCCAGCCCCGGAACTCGACGCCGCCTCGGGCCCGCAATCCAGCCGCAAACAGCACCGGATTTTGACCCGCCCCGACTCTTGTCAAGAGGGCAAACCTGATAATTTGTTGGAACTACCTTATTTTTCATCAACATAAAACTTCGCCAAGTTTGCCGATAATTAACCCCAAAAAGCCTACCCTTAAAACAATCAGACAAAGAACGGACAGACCGAGCCGGGCGAAGGTGTTCGCCCTCCTGGCGCGGTTCTCTTGGCAATCGTGCCCCTGGAAATTGAAGCGGGGCGCTGCCGGAGAACCGCGTCTCGCGGATGGGCGCCGGGGCTTCGGGACCGTCCTCGTCTGCGCGGAGCAGCTCTCCGCTCGATGCCGGACCGGAACCACGGCAACATCGGGACCTTGAGAGCGCTTCGAGTTGAGGCGCATGGCCGGCGGGCGATTCGTACGGAATCGAGTCGGCCATGCGCTGGAAAAATCGGGACGCAGAATTACCGCTTCAATCGAAATCCCGCACGCCGCAGTGCATTGCGGCTCGGAGGAGTGTGAACCATGAACTTGAAAAATATCTTCGATCATCCGAAGACGTCGGTGGCGGGGCTGCTCATTGCGGTCGCGAGTGTTGCCGGTGTGTTGTCGCAGCAGGGCGTTTCGCTGGGCAAAGTGGGAACAGGCACCGTAGTGTCGCTGGCAAGCGCGCTGGCCACTGCGCTGCTGGGTCTGATGGCAAAGGATCCCGGCACACCAGCCAGCCCGTCTGCCGCAACCAACGGGTCAGCAAGCCGTCAGGCCCGGCTGGGCGCGTGGATGTTTATCGCGCTGCTCATCCCTCTTCCGTGGATGCAGGGTTGCACGGCAGCCGGCGTCGCGCAAAACATCGTCAACTGGACTCCGGCCTTGCAAAGTGCCGTGGCTACGGTCGATTCAACGGCGGCGCTTCTGGCCCCGGCCGACGCGCCCATCTTCGCTGCGGCAACCATAGGCTTTGACGCGGCCAGCAATCTCCTCGTGGCGCAGGCCAAAGCCTATCTCGCGAATCCCTCGGCAAGCGTGCTGGCGCAACTGCAAAACCAGATCGTGACCTTCCAGCAGCAGGTGGATACAGCGCTGCTGCACGCGGCAAAGATCGTCGATCAAAAAAGCCAGCAGCACGCGCTCGCCGCCATTCAAGGCGTGGGCACAATCGTCGTCGCCATTCTGTCGCTCGTGCAATCCATCTCCAGCAAAGCTCAAGTGGCGCAAATGGCAGCCGCCTCCAGCGTGAAACTCGCCGCAGTCGAGCCGTACTTGAACGAGTCGCGCTCAGCCGAGATCGTTGCCACGCACTACGGCGAGCCAATTTCACTCGCGCGCACGCAGGTCGCGCAAGCAACTCAAGCCGAAATCACCGCCGGCTTCTAAAGAACAGTTGTCAGCTTGAAGGCTGTCACGCTATCCCAAGTCCCAAACCGGGATCAGGGACGCGCGGCAGCCTACACACGGATGTCATCCTGAGCGGAGCACGCTTGGGGCCCCACGCAAGTGGGGTAAGCGGAGCGAAGGATCTGCTTCTCAGGATGCCGTTCGTTGCTACAAACTTCTCAGGCGCAGCACTAAATATTCGTGTCCCTCGCTTCTCCCAGAATCAGCTTGAGCGTCATCTGCTTCTTGCCGCGCACCACAGTCACGCTGATCGTGTCGCCTGCCTGGTGCTTGTCCATCAGCGCGCTGATGTCCTCGGGATCGGTAACCTGCTGGCCGTCGATGGCGACAATCAAATCGCCGCCGAGCATGATGGGCTGGTTGCCCACGTACGCCTGCTCATTGCCGCCATGCAGTCCTGCGCGCTCCGCCGCACCGCCGGGAATCACGCGCTGAATCAACACGCCGGAATCCGCGGAGAGCCCCATCTGCGAGGCAAGATCAGGGCCAATCGCATACGACACGATACCCAGCGAAGGCCGTTTGACGCGTCCATAACGAATCAGATCGGCCAGCACCGCCTTGGCTGTATTGATTGGAATAGCGAATCCGATGCCGGAGCTCTGATCCGCTCCATTCGACGCGATCATCGTGTTAATGCCGATCACTTCGCCCGAGGAGTTCAGCAGCGGCCCGCCGGAGTTGCCGGGATTGATCGCCGCATCGGTCTGGATCGCGTCTTCAATCGGCGCGCCATCCTGGTTGCGTATCGATCGGATGGAACTGATGATCCCCCTCGTCATCGTGCCGCTCAGCCCGAACGGATTGCCGATCGCGAAGACCTTCTGGCCCACGTTGAGCTGCGACGAGTCAGCCAGCGTAACGGGCTGCAACTCCGGCGCGTCAATCTGGAGCAGCGCCAGGTCGTGTACCTTGTCGGTGCCCACCACGCGCGCCGGGTAGCGGCGCTTGTTGTAGAGCATCACCTCGATGCCGCGGTTCGCGCCATCGACAACGTGAAAGTTGGTGAGAATATGGCCGGACTTATCAAGAATGAATCCCGAGCCTTGACCCTGCTGCGGAACGTTCCCATAAAAGAAGTCGAACACCAGCGCGGTCGAAGTGATGTTGACCACCGATGGCAACACCCGTTTATAGATGGCGATATTGTTCTGCTCTTCGGCGTCGTACGCCGGCGCAGCGTGAGCTTCCGTCAAATCGAGCGGCGAATTCGACCCGTCCGACCCGATCAGCCCCGCGCGGGTTCCGAAAAAGCCATGCTCAAGGCGCGTGGTAATGAACCAGAACCCGCACACAAAGAGCAAAACGATGATGAGAATCCGGGTCAGTTTCATAGATGAACGATCTGAAAGACCCTCCTGCTTTTGGTACGAAAGCGGCGGGTCATAGTTCCCGCTGCAAAGCCGCAATCGCTTCTCTTATTGTAGTGACAAGTTCTGCCGGGATTTGTCGCTCTCAGTTTGGAGCCGCGGCCACAAGGCTTCAACCTGAGCGCGCAGTGCCGCCATATCGCCCGAATTATCAAGAACATAATCGGCCTGCGCGGCCTTTTCAGCATCGGGAACCTGGTGCGCGAGCCGATTGCGCGCATCGGACTCGACAGAACTCCGATCTGCGGCGTTTGGTGCAACCCGTGCGGCGTATCGCGCAATCTTGAGATCGTCGGGCGCCGTGACCACGATGATCCGATCGATGCGGCGGCGCCAATCGACAAGTGGACCGTCCTTTTCGCCGCGCGCGCGAGCGTCGCGAACCACTTCGAAAATCAACGCCGATTCGAGAACCGCGACGGCAGCAGGATCGCGAGCAAAGACCTCGTCCATCCAGCGGCGCTGCGCTTCAATCACCGGCGGATGCACGATGGCGTTCAACTCCTGGAGGCGGCCATGGCGAAATGCAAGATCGGCGAGGCGTGCGCGATTGAGACGGCCGTCGGGATTCACAACCTCTTGGCCGAATTGCGACACAATCTGTTGGTAAACTTCGTGGCCCGGCTCCATCACTTCGCGGCCCAGTGCATCGGCCTCAATAACCTGCGCGCCCATTTCGCGCAGCATCCCGGCCACAGTGCTTTTGCCGCTGCCCAGACCACCGGTAAGGCCGACGCGGAGCACGGGCTACAGCCCCCGTCTCATGCGGGCGGCGCGCACAGTGTTCGCCATCAGCATCGCAATCGTCAGCAAACCCACGCCTCCGGGCACGGGCGTGTAAGCGCCGGCAATCTCGAAGGCCTTCGGATCGATGTCGCCGACAACCACAGATCCGCGCTTGGCAAAGGCCGCTTCGCGTTTCTCGTTGCCCTTGAAAAAGCGATCGAACTCCTCACGCGTGGTCAGGCGGTTAATCCCCACGTCGACCAGCGTTGCGCCTGGGGTGACCAAGTCGGGAGTGATGAAACCCGGGCGTCCGATGGCGGCGACAAGAATGTCCGCCTGCCGCGTGATTGCCGGCAGGTCACGCGTCTTCGAGTGGCAAATCGTCACCGTCGCATTCTGGTGCAGCAAAAGCATGGCAACCGGCTTGCCCACAATGTCACTGCGCCCGACAACGACCGCATGCTGTCCGGCAATGGGAATGTCGCTGCGCTTCAGAATCTCAATCACGCCCGCGGGCGTGCACGGCGCAAGCGCCGGACGGCCCGCAAGCAATCGTCCTGCATTCACGGGATGAAATCCGTCAACGTCTTTTGCCGGGTCAATCGCATCGAGCAGAGCCTTCGCGTCAACCTGCGCCGGAAGCGGCAATTGGATCAGAATCCCGTCCACATCGTCGCGCCCGTTGAGTCCGGCCACGAGCTCCAGCATCTCCTCGGTGGTGACGGTGTCGGGCGGCGTGATCAGGTCGCTATAGAGCCCGAGCTCTGCGCAGGCCTGCACCTTGCTGCGGACGTAGATCTCCGATGCGGGCACGTGCCCCACCAGCACAGCCGCGAGCCCCGGCTTGATGCCGCGCGCGGCAAGCTCTTTGACCTCCTCGGCCACTTCCTGTTTGATGGCTGCCGCGATGGCCGCGCCGTCGAGAACCTTTGGCATTCTTCGCTCCAAGGTTCATGGTATCGCCTCGGACGCCGCAGCCCGAAGGCGTCCAATGCGTCACATGGGTTTGTGAGCAGGCTCACATACAGTGCTGCATCAGCGGCCTAGCTTGGTCGCTGTCGGAAGTGTCCTGAATCACAGGAAGGATCACATTCCGCTTCCGGCGGTTGACCCATGACGAGGGCGCCTGATGAGCATTTTGAAGGACACAGGACATCTTTTCCGGTTTGCGGGGCTTTTCGTTCTCGCCTTTCTGGTGTTTCTGGTAGTGCGGTCGTACGTGGTGCCAAAGACATTCGGCGAGTATGGGCACTATCGCGGAGCCGCGATCGGCGAGATTGCTTCGCGCCCGGTGAGGTTTGCAGGCCACCAAACGTGCGAGACCTGCCACACGGATATCGCCGACACCAAGACAAAAGGCGCGCACGCTCATGTGAACTGCGAGGCCTGCCACGGAGCACTGGCGGCGCATGCCGATGATCCCGCGACAGTAATACCTGTTAAACCCGACACGGCAGTCCTGTGCGCCCGATGCCATACGGCCAGCGCGGCAAAGCCGGCGAGCTTTCCGCAGGTGGATCCGGCGGATCACTCGGGCGGAGTTCCCTGCGAGACCTGTCACAACCCGCACAGCCCGGTTATTGGTTCCGATTCCGCCCCGAGCACGGCGAAGGGAGGCGCGAAATGAATATCACCCGGCGTCATCTGCTGATCCTCTTGCCCGCGGCCGCAGTGGCATGGAAACACGTCCTGGCCGGTGCTCCTGAGGACTCGCCGAACTACCAGATGAGCGAGCACTGGTGGGGCATGCTGATCGATATTCCCAAGTGCATCGGCTGCGGCAACTGCGTGCGCGCCTGCCAGGCGGAGAACGATGTCCCCGACGGCTTCTTTCGCACCTGGGTGGAGCGCTATCACAGGACGGACTGGCATCTTGAGAACCCTGAGGTCATCTCTCCCGACGGCGGAAAAGAAGGTTTTCCGGCAGTCGCTGCCGGCGAAGAAGGCAAGTTCTTCTTTGTCCCCAAGATGTGCAACCACTGCGCCGATTCGCCCTGCACTCAGGTCTGTCCGGTGGGCGCAACGTTTGTCACCCCCGACGGAGTGGTTGTGATCGATCAGAAGTACTGTCTGGGCTGCGCGTACTGCGTGCAGGCCTGCCCCTACGGGTGCCGCTACATTCATCCCACAAAGAAGGTCGCGGACAAGTGCACGCTGTGCTACCACCGGATCACCAAGGGACTGACGACGGCCTGTTGCGAGGCGTGCCCAACGGGAGCCCGGCAATTAGCCGACTTGAAGAACCCCAATGACCCGATTCACGAGTTCTTGAAGACCCACGACGTGCAGGTGTTGAAGCCGCAGATGGCGACAGGCGCCAAGGCTTTCTATAACGGGCTGGATGGGTCTGTGCGGTAAGTGACAGCCTCCAGCTGCTAGCTTTTACCCGCATGTCTCCGCGGAAAGCCGAAGCGGCCGGAACCAGCACGACGAGCTAGTGGCTAGAAGCTAGCAGCTAGGAGCTGATTTATGAGCGGTGTTGAAGGCTACATGTATCCCAACGAGGCAACGCTGTATTGGAGCGTGCTGATCGTGCTGTACCCGTTCATTACGGGGCTGGTGGCGGGCGCGTTCATTTTGGCGTCATTGGAGCGCGTGTTTCGCGTGGAAGCAGTGAAGCCAACGTACAGGCTGGCGCTGCTGACGGCGTTGGCATTTCTTCTGGACGCGCCGCTTCCCCTTCAGCTTCATCTCGGCCACCCGGAGCGCTCACCGGAGATGTACTTCACGCCGCACAGCACCTCGGCCATGGCGATGTTCGGTTACGTGTACCTCTGGTACTTGATGGCGGTGCTGGTGTTCGAAATCTGGCTCGACTACCGGCGCGACATTGTGCTGATGTCGCAACAATCGAAGGGCCTGATGCGCTTGATCTACAAGATCATGACCCTGGGCTCAAGCAACATCAGCGAGCGCTCCCTGCACATCGACGATAAAGTCGGCTGGATCGTGACGCTGGTCGGCATTCCTTCGGCTTTCCTGCTGCACGGCTACGTGGGATTCATCTTCGGCTCCATCAAGGCCAACCCCTGGTGGTCGTCGCCGTTGATGCCGGTGGTGTTCATCTTTTCCGCCATGGTGTCGGGCATCGCCGCCGTCATGCTGCTCTATATGGTGACGACGAAACTGCGCAAACAGAAGATTGACATGCGCTGCGTGGACACGATTGCGATGTATATGTTCTACATCTTCATCATCGACTTCAGTTTGGAAATGCTGGATCTGGTGCACCGAGTTTACGAGGCCGACGAATCGTTCCGCAGCCTGAATTTCATGGTGCATACCAGGCTTTATATTCCGCACATCGTGATCCAGATTTTCCTGGGCACCATCACTCCGCTGATCCTGCTGTTCCTCACTCAGATCGTCAAACTGCATGAAGTGGCGCGCAAGCGGATTTATGCAACTGCGGGATGCCTCGCGCTCGTGGGGATCTTTGCCATGCGCTGGAACGTGGTGATCGGCGGCCAGCTCTTTTCAAAGAGTTTCCTTGGCTACACGACCTACAAGATGGAATTGGTGACGCGCGAGGGCCTGCTTGCAGCCATCGGATTAACCATCCTGCCGCTTCTCTTTCTTTGGGCGCTGGTCAAACTATTGCCTCCCTGGCCGGATAAAAGCCTGCACGAAGCCGCGACGGGCGACTGAGTTCCACATCGTCTTAGAAGAATCGGGGGAGCCATGCACGATCTTCCCGACGAAATCGAGCGGCTCGAGAAGCGCATGGAAGGCCTGGAGCGGCGCGTTCAGCAGCTCGAGCACCCGCTCGAAGCGCGTTGGCCGAGTCCCTCACCGGAACCGGAAGTTGGAGCTGCTCCAACAGCTGAGCCGGCGCCGAAGGCACCCGCCGGAAACATGTTTCCGGTACTCGGCAAGGCGATGCTGGGCGTTGCAGGCGCGTATGTGCTGCGCGCGATAGAGGAATCCAGTTCCCTTCCCCGGCTGGCCGTGGCAGTAGCCGGCATCGCCTACGCCTTCGCGTGGCTGGTTTGGGCGGTACGAGTGCGCGGCGGTCCACGCTTCACAAGCACAATCTATGCGGGAACTTCGGTCCTCATCCTCGCGCCCATGGTCTGGGAGCTCACCTTGCACTTCAAGGTGCTCATCCCTTCTATCGCCGCTGCCGTGGTTTGCGCCTTCGCACTTGCGGCAATCGGCTTGGCACACGATCGATTGCCTGTGCTGCGCACCGTCTGCATCGCCGCTGCTGGGCTCGCGCTGGCACTGGCCATCGCCTCGCATGTGCTGTTGCCGATTGTGGGTGCGTCTGCTTGTGCTCGCGACAGTCTGCGAGTTTGCTCCGTGGATGGAGAGCCTGCCGGAAGTGCGCGCGCTGGTGGCGCTGGCCGCCGATGCGGCGATCTGGATCCTGATCTATGTCTACTTCGGTCCGCAGTCCGCGGGCGAAGACTATCCGCCGCTGGCGAGGACTGTCTTGCTTGCGCCCGGCGTAGCTATTTTTCTGCTTTTCGTCGCAAGCGTGGGTTGGCAGACGCTGGCGAAAGGTCGCAAGATTTCTGCCTTTGCGACAGTCCAGACGACCATTGCATTTCTGCTTGCTGCCGTGAGCGTGGCAGACTTTGGGCCGCAAGGTAGCGTCGTGATTCTCGGCGCGCTTTGTCTGGCGCTCTCGGTAGCGGTCTATTCGGCGGTCTTCACGGTCTTTGATCGCGCCACGGAGCCGCGCAACGCCGCGGTTTTTGCCGCATGGGGCGCAATGCTGCTTGTGGTTGGCAGCTTTCTGTGCCTGCCATCGCTGGCCATCACAACGTTGCTGGGAACGGTCGCGATCGCGGCGACACTCATCGGAAGCCGCGCGAACCGAATCGCCTTTCAGTTTTATGGAATGGTCTTTCTGCTGGTTGGAGCCGCGGAATCGGGACTGCCGGGCTTTCTCATCAGCTCACTCGCTGGAACGCCGCAGGGCGCGCCATCCGCTTCCATCTGGCTCATCGCCGGATCAACCATCCTTTGCTATGCAGCTGCGCTCCCGCGAACGGGCGAATCCCGGTTGCTGCAAATACTTCATCTTGGCTTTGCTGCTCTGGCGGCCGCTGCGGTGACCGCGCTGCTGGCACAGGGGATTACGGGGCTCGCCGCTCTCCGCATCCAGCCCGCCGCGCATCACCTGGCGTTCATACGCACGCTAACACTCTGCATCGTCGCGCTCGCGCTGGCATTTGCAGGAGCGCGCTTGAAGCGGATTGAACTAACGCGGCTCGGATCCGCGGCGCTGGCTCTGGTCGCAATCAAACTTGTCGCCGAAGATTTGCGCCACGGCCACTTGGCCTACATTGCCGCCTCGATCTTTCTGGTCGCACTCACGCTGATTGCCGCGCCGCGCCTGGCAAGAGCCAGGCAGATCGCGCTCCCCAAATAGCTATCTCGAATTCAATGCCTTCTTCGCGCCCACCGCGATCTGCTGAGGCGGGCGCGAAAGCAACGTACAGAATGCAAGTTATTCAATGACGCCGGGGCGAAAGACGTCGGGACGGTACCTCGGTTGGCCGGCCGGCCGAGGCCCGACAACCTGGCTCTCCTCACCACGCAGCTTCATTTTGCTCACGTGCACGTCGTAGCCAGTGCCGGGGAGCAGCGATTCGAGCACAAAGGTTTCTGCGCCGCCGCTCTTGAGCTCGCGATACCGGTAGATGCCGACTTCGCCTTCGCTATTCTCCGTGCCACCCGAAGGCGCGTCGAGAAAGCGCTGAGCGTCAGCCACAGTCGACACGGGATGATCTTCGCCTTCCGTCAGGCTCTCGGCTGCGTAGGAGCGGACCAGCTTTGTCCAATAGCGGGAGAGCAGATCTGTATTGGCAAAGAGGTCGGCCCAAATAATCTCACCGCGCACGGCCACGACCACGCCAATGGCATGCTCCTCGCGCAACTGTGCAAGCACTTGCTCGCGGGCATTCATCACCGGAGCAGCAGCTTCATCGACTTTCTCGCTCACGGTGCTGTCCTGCATTGCCTTGGCGTAGCTGCTGGTACCGAGGGTGCGGTGATACATGCCTTCGCCTTGCGGAGCGCCGGCGCTGGCTGGCGGCGACGCAGCGGCTTCCATATGAGAGATTGCGCCGTTCACCGAGTTCCACACCTGCTGCTGGTCCTGGTCCACCATGGCTCTCTCACGAACCGCGGGCTGCACCATAAAACTCTTGGTTGCCGATTTACCGGCGGCGCCAAACGTTGCCGAGCTCTCCGTCCAGCGGCCTGGCTCGATACAGAAGACTCCAAGGTCAATGGGATCGGCTTCCGCCGGAACGATGCGGTCTTTGGCGACGATGCGGTCCTGCTTGCCGCCTGTGACGATTTCGCCGGCCAGCAGCAACAGAGGGCGCTTGGAGTGGTTGACGAGAACTAAGGTGTTCACTTCATCGCCACGATCAACGTCGTCGTGACTCGCGTGCCCTCTTGGTCGCACCAGCCCACGCGCGCGCCCAGCCTCTGTCACTTCCACTTCGCCGCTCTTCAGGCCTTCGTCGAGGGTGATAAACGGGGTTTCTCCAGTGGATCTTGCGTCTACGCGAACGACGGGAAACAAGAGAAGGTTGCCGCTCTCGATGGGCGCGAGCACGCGGTAAGGACCGCCTTGGCCCTCAGTCGGCCCGCCCGCCGCTTCCACGCCGCTTCCTAAAAACCACGCGGCCATCGCCATCAACAGCGCTGCCGCTATCCCAAATCTGCCCCAATTCTTCATGAATCTCCTCCGCCGGTTTGTGGCTTACCGAGCCGGCCTTCGAAGGTAGAACGGTGGCCAGGCGAAAACTTGCAGGTTTTTTCCCGGCCGGACTGGCGGCGGACCGCCAATTGGGGGCTAAAGGGTCGGTCAAAACGTCAAAGTCACTAAGCGCATCACGAGGTAATGAGGATGGCGTCCGCGGAATCCGTGGCCAGCGTGCCAGAGACGGCGCTCCCCGAATCGCGGGGAGCGATGGACCGCCGTCTGCTTGATGAGCTTTGGTGCGCAAGTGATGCGCCGGGCTGGGGCCTGGAGCGCGACGAATTCGATCGGATCATGGCGGAGGCGGGAATCTCCCAAAACTTCGGGCTGGACCCGGGAGTGGCAGCTACGCCCCGGCAGCAAGCGGAGTTCTTTCGCGGGCTGCACCTGAGCGACCTTGTGCTGGCGCGCGCTTGTGCGGCCGGGAACGAACCAGCTTGGGAGCACTTTATTGCTCAGCACCGGCAGCCGCTGATTCGCGCCGCCATTTCCATCACCGGAAGCGAGACCCTGGGACGTGACCTGGCCGACCAGCTCTACGCGGAGCTCTTTGGGCTGAACACTCGCGATGGCGAGCGGCGTTGCCCCCTGCTTTCGTATCGCGGGCGCGGCTCGCTGATAGGCTGGCTGCGCACCACGCTGGCTCAGCGTCACGTGGATCATCATCGCCGAAGCCGGCGTGAGCAACCGCTGGAAGAGATCGAAGTGCCGGCGGCAGATGCGCCGCAGCAGACGCCCGTCGCCGAGCTCTCGCAGTTGGAGCGCGCCATCGAACAGGCGCTGCTGGAGCAGGATGCGGAAGAACGCTTCCTGTTGGCGGCTTATTATCTTGATGGCCAGACCTTGCTTCAGATTGCGCGCGTATTGGGCGTGCACGAAGCTACGGTGAGCCGCAAGCTGCGGCGCGCGACTGAGGACACACGGAAACAAGTGGTCAGGAATCTCGAGCGCGGAGGGCTGAGCAGGCGCGCGGCACAAGAGGCTTTGGGCGCCGATCCGCGCGACTTGGATGTAAACCTGAAAAAACTCTTGCAACATTCGCAGAGCGAAGCGTTCAAAGAACAGGCAGCGCCATGAGTGCAACGACCCATCACGAGAATCACCCCGACGCGGAGATCCTGAGCGCGTTCGCCGAGCAGGCCCTCAGCGCGAAAGAGCGCTCGGAGGTGCTCGAGCATCTCGCGGTGTGCGGCCGATGCCGCGAGATTTTCGCTTTGGCGCGCCAGGCCGCAGGTGCGGAATTTGCGCCTGCGCGGCCCGAAGTTGTCCACCCCAGGGCGTGGTGGAGAAGCTGGGGACTCGCTCTGGTTCCGGCAGCAGCGGTCGCAGCGACGGCAGTGATTGCGATCTACGTTCACCAGCGCGGAGTGGAACGGGCTGCGGAGGTGGCGAAGCTTGAACAGCTTCGAACAGCCGAGAAAATGCCAATGATCCCGCAGGCCGCGCCGCAGCCGCAAGCTGCGGCTGTGCCTCCGGCAGCCCCGCGTAGCGCTCCCCCAAAATCTCATAAGCCAGAGTTAACCTCCGCCACGAGGCGTGCTCCCATCGCAGAGCCAGAAGAGACCGCTGCCGAGCCCCCGTCTGAAGTCATAAATGGACTGCTCTCCAGACGCGAGGAGCCGGCTGAAACTCCTGGGTTCGAACGTCACAGATCGGCTGATGAATCGTTCGTGCGCGCTGGCGCGGCGCCGGAAGGCACCCCGCCGACTGAAGCTGCCGCGTATGACGAGGAGCGGAAGAAAAAGGCCGAAGAGGAATCGGAAGACAGGCGCCAGCTCGCCGCCAAGGCGCCGATGCCGAGCGACGGACACAGCTCAGAAAGCGCCACGGCGGTGGGCGGCGCTCCGGCAAACAACCAGCCTGTTGATGTTTCTGCACAGCAACTCGAGACGCAGCCTGCCCCCGCGGCGGCCAACCTACAGTTGCATGGACTACGCTCCATGGTGAATGTCGCCACGGGTCCATACGCCTTTCACCTTCCCAGCGGGCGGCTCGCAGTTTCCATTGCTTCGGCGGATCATCGCACGCTCGCCGTCGACGAGAAAGGCACATTGTTTCTTCGCGAGGACTCCGGAGGGACCTGGGAAAAGGTCATGCGGCAGTGGACTGGGCGCGCTGTCCTGGTGCGCGCGCACGCTAACGCAACAGACACAACCGGAGCATCGCCTGCACCCGAAGCCGAAGAAAAACCCACTTCCTCAGGCGGAGTGTCCCAGCCCGATACAGTTTTCGAACTCGTTAATGACCAAAGACAGGTGTGGATCAGCGCAGACGGAAGAAACTGGACTGCGAAATAGATTCAAGCGCAGCGCTTCGATTCAGCATCCGCGATTTCCCCTGTTGAAAAAGCGGCTGGCTGCCGAAAAAACACTCACGGGAACGCGCTTAGCCCGCGGATTGCCGCAGGGTTAAGCCTCCTCGCTTCATCTGTGCCTTGCAGAGAGACCGCGAGGCCTGGAGGCTGCGCGAGTGAAGGCGATGGTTTTGGACCAACGAAACGCAGGCTCGGCTCCAGTGCCATGGGCGTATCTCCGCCTTCCGCCCTTTCCGCAGGTCGCCGTCAGAGTGCTGCAACTTGCCAGCAATGAGAATGTTCAGTTGCACCAACTTTGCGATTTGATCTCCTCTGACCCGGCGTTTGCCAGCGAAGTTCTCACGGTCTCCAATTCCCTGCTCTACGCGCCCCGCTATCCCTCGACGACGATCCTGCAAGCCGTGGCCGTGCTCGGCGCCAATACGCTGCAAGGGATGTGCGTCACTGTGGGCGTCAGGGCCTATCTAGGCAAGACCATGAGCTACCCCGCCATGCGCAGCTTGTGGCGGCACAACCTTGCAAGCGCGATAATCGCCTCACAGATTGCTAAGTCCGGTTCGATCGACAAAGATACCGCATACACCGCCGGCATCCTGCACGACGTTGGGCGCATGGCATTGGCGGTGATTCAACCCAAGGGATACGCTGCGCTGCTGGAGAAGCATCGCGGATCGGCGGCCTCAATGCTGGAGGCCGAGCGCGAGCTTTTCGGATGGGATCATTGCGAGATCGGTCGGCAACTGATTGGCGACTGGAAGCTGCCGCGGAGCTTCGAGGCCGTGGTAGCCGACCATCATTCAAAGCGGCGCTCGGACGGCGCCTGGGATGCGGCCGAACTCGTAAAGGTGAGCTGCGCCATGGCTTCGGCAATCGGATTCGCCGCATTCTCCGGCTGCGAAACAGCCAAGCACCCCGACCTGCTTCAAGAACTGCCGGCGGCGGAACAAGATTCGTTTCATCACGACGCAGAGACGCTCAAAAGAGATATTGCCGAGAGCATTCACGCGATCGAGTCAGTCTGAGCTGGATGTTCCACCTTGCAGTGGTTGCGCCGGGTTGCATTAGGCCCGTGACCCGGCGCGCTTTTTCATTCACTCTGCTCACGCCCTATGCCCGCATCAGTTTGCGTTGCAGCTCTTCAAGGGTTTGGCCCTTGGTTTCGGGATAGAAGAGCGCCACCACAATAAACTGAATCACTGTAGCCACCGCGAAAAAGATAAACGGCGTGGCCGTGCTCATCATCGTCACCACCACCGGGAAAACCAGCGCAATCAGCGTGTCACTGAACCAGTGACTGGCGCTGCCCACGCCCTGCCCCTTCGAACGCACCGCGGTCGGAAACACTTCGCCGATATAGACCCAGATCACAGCGCCCTGCGAAACGCTGAAGAACGCGATGAAAACGACCAGCAGCCACAGCAGATCGCCGCGATGAGATTCGGTCGCGAACACCCAGGCCACGCCGGCAAGGCAACCGGCGCAGCCCGCTGCGCCGATCAGCAGCAAAGTCTTCCGTCCCAATTTGTCGATCAGCGACATGCCGACAATCGTAAATAGGAAGTTGGTTGTGCCGATGGCGATGGCCTGCTGGTCGCTCGATATCTGACTGAACCCGGCGGCAGCGAAGATGTTGTTCAGGTAGTACAGAATTGCGTTAATGCCGGCAAGCTGGTTGAAAGCGCCTATGGAGATGGCAAGGAACAAAGGATAGCGATATTTCCTTTGGAATACGCGCTCATGGGCCGTCACCTGTTCCTGCACCAGGGCCGCTTGAATGTCGGCCAGCTCTGCCTCCGGATCCGGATCTCCCATCAGTTTCATCACCGACAGCGCTTCATCCATTCGATTCTTCGAAACCGACCAGCGCGGGCTGCGCGGAATTCCGAAGAGCAGCGCGAGGAAAAGCACCGCCGGAACCACAGCAATGCCCACCTGGAATCGCCATTCTGCCGCGCCAAGGTGCAGGGTGCGAATCACGTAGTTGGAGATATAGGCCACCATGACTCCAAACACCACGTTCAACTGAAAGGACGCCACGAGCCGGCCGCGCAACTTGGCCGGAGCGAGCTCCGCAATGTACACCGGACCCAACACCGACGATGCACCAATGCCCAGCCCGCCGATGAAGCGGAACGTCATGAACGACACCCAGCTCCATGACAGCCCGCCGCCGAGCGCCGAAGCGATATAAAGCAGCGCGGTAATGCGCAGCGTCTCGCGGCTGCCGAGTCTTTGTCCCACATGGCCCGCGCCGAGCGCACCGATCACCGTACCGACCAAACCGATGGCTACCGTGAATCCTTTTTCCTGCGGGTTCAGGCCGTAAAGACGAACTAGCGCGTCAATGGCGCCGGAGATCACGACCGTGTCGAACCCAAAAAGCAGGCCGGCCAGTGCTCCCGAAGTCGTAGCCCGAAGCAGCTTGGAGTTGAGTCGCATTGTCCTTGCACCCTCGAGTTCCAAACTATGCTACAGAGGGAATGCGAAGGCGGCAAACCGGAGCGTGCGACAAAGTCCGCATGAACCTCGCGTCAATGTATTTGGAACGTAACACTCAAAGAAGAATCTTAAGCGTGTAGCTTCCCTGGAGCATCCCCGCGAGGCATCACGGCCAGTACACGGCAGCGATGCTTGTCAGCCGCGCTCCAGGCCATAGGCATCTCGCTTTCCACGCAGACGCAGTCGCCGGTCTCCAAAGTGTCGCGCATGCCGCCCGCGTCGAATCGCAGACGCCCTTCAAGCACATAAACGACCGCTCCAGACTCCTGAAAGCTATTGACGGCGATGTTGGCGCCCCCGGGCGGAAACTCGACCATCTGGGCCATAAGACGGAATCCCATGCCCTCGGCGTTCAACGGCGTCACTTTGACCGACTCCGCCACCCGTCCATCGCCCTCGAGGTGCGCCTTGCGTGTTACGGAGAGCGCATGATGCGTCGACTCTGAGAAAAAATAGCTCATCCTCACCCCGTAAACCCGGGCGATAGTGGCCAGCGTTGGCAGCGTTGGAATCATGCGGTCGGTTTCGAGCTTCGATAGCAGCGCAGTGGAGAGTCCCGTTTCGGCAGCCAAACGCGATAAGGTGAGCCGCTTGCCGGTTCGCAGCGAGCGCAGCTTGAGGCCAATGCAATACGGTTCCAGAGACCATTGTGCGTAGGAAACAGTCTTGGACATAGATGACTCCAAAGAATGGTTCGGAAACTGAGAATCAGTCTACGTCAAACGGCGAAAATTGTTTCTTATCCGGGCTATCGACGGCGTTCATCAACATGACTGTAACCCAGCGGAGTAACGCTCTCATCTCCTCACCGCATCCAGGATTCCAACATTGACTGCTATCAGCGCGTGAAAACATTTCCTTCCCGAGTCGCCAGGAGAGTCGGCGATAAAGTCGAAATATTGAACGGGCCAGCAGGCTAAACCTTTACGAAGATCTTCCTGCGATAAAGCACCCGCACCGGCAGGAAACAGACCGCTGCGTAGAAGACAGAGTAAGCCAACGCTCTCCAGCCGGGATCGCCGATGAGCATGAAGGCATGATCGTAAAGATAGCTAAGCGCATCGTATGGGTGTCCCTCGGAAGTGAAGCGCACGAGGCCGACGGCGCCCTCCAGGAGTTCACTAACGATGTACGCAACAATGGCATTCGATCCGAAGACCAGCCACGGCCACAGCAGCCTCTTGCCCCAGCGTGACTTGTCCCATCCGCGTTGCTCGACCGCCCAATAGACGAGCGCAAACAAAAGCAGCGACCATCCGGCTGCGACCAGAACATAGGAGCTGGTCCACATCTTCTTATTGAGCGGAAACCAGATCGACCAGAAATAGCCTGAGGCAAGGCATGCGGCTGCGCCAATCGCAAGGCCGAGCATATTCGTCCTCGCCGCGCGCCTGCCTCTGAGCCACAGCCCGGCAAGCAAACCCAGGAGCGCAGTCCCGACGGCGGGAATATCGCTGAGCAGGCCTTCGGGGTCACGCAGATTGTGCGTCGTCCAGTCTTCGTAAAGGTGTCCCGGCATCAGTTGCCGGTCGAGCCATGCCACGATGTTCTGGTCTTTGTCGAGGAAAGGAACTTCGCGCCCCGGGACGCCCGCCCCCGGCACGGGAACCCAGCGCACCAGGATCCAGTAGCCGATTAGAACGCAGAAGAGCAGCACTACCTTCGTCCACACGCGGCGATCCCAAAGGTAAAGCAGGCTCACGATAAGGTAGCAGACGGCGATGCGCTGCAACACACCATAAAAGCGCAGGTGTGCAAGATGAAAATGCGGAAAACCGTTAACGACAATGCCCAGCAGGAACAGGACGCCCGCGCGCCGCAGCGAGTGCCATGCCAGCTTTCCGCGCGAGTCGCCGCGCTTGAGCCGCGCGTCCACGGAAAAAACAGTCGATACGCCCACTGCGAAGAGAAACGTGGGAAAGACCAGATCGGTAGCTGTGAACCCATTCCAGTCGGCATGGCGCATCTCGGTCCAGGCGCCATCGCCGCCCGTGTTATTCACCATGATCATGAAGGCAATGGTGAGACCGCGCAGCACGTCGAGTGAAAGCAGACGCTTGGGCGTCGAGACCAGCGCAGGGGCGGTCATGGGATCAGGGCATTCTCCTTGATTCGCGAATGCACCTACGCTACGCGACCCGAGCTCATTTCGCAAAACCGGCGCCCGGGCATTGTCGCACCCACCCCATCCGCTGCTAAACTCGCCCTTCAGGGGTTTCACAGGAACTTCGCAGTCCACCAGCCGGAGGCTCGCCTTGGCCGAATTTCAGCCTTTTGTTCCCGCCGATCAGCACCCGCCCGAGTTCACGTTCCGCGCCATCCTGCTCGGCTCCGTCTTCGGCCTTATTTTCGGCGCCGTAACGGTGTATGTAGGCTTGCGCGCCGGACTCACCGTCGCCGCATCGATTCCCATCGCGGTGCTTTCCATTAGCATTCTTCGCGCCTTCGGCCGCGCTTCGATTCTTGAGAACAATATTGTCCAAACCACGGGCAACGCCGGGCAGTCGATCGCTTCCGGCGTCATCTTCACCTTGCCCGCCCTCGTTTTTCTCGGATTCGATCTCGAGTATTCACGCATCTTCATGCTTGCCCTGATCGGCGGCTGGCTCGGCGTCCTCTTCATGATTCCGCTACGGCGCCAGCTTATTGTGCAAGAACATGATGCGCTGCCTTATCCCGAAGGCACCGCCTGCGCCGACGTTTTGATCGCCGGCGAAAAAGGCGGTTCGCTGGCCAGCCGCGTCTTTCTCGGGCTGGGACTCGGTGGCGTTTACACGCTGTTTCAGAACAAAAACCTCTTTGGGGCCTGGCCAGATGCGCCGGAGTATCAGCCGGATTTCGGCCCTCAGCACGTGCTCAAGGGCGCTTCGATCAACGCCAACGCCACATCGGAGTATCTGGGCGTGGGCTACATCATCGGTTCGCGTGTCGCCGGAATCATCTTCGCCGGCGGTGTTCTTTCGTGGCTCGTCATCATGCCGCTCATGTACTTTTTCGGCAAAGACCTTAGCCACCCCATCTACCCTGGCCTCGTTCCGATTGGCCAGATGGGCCCATGGGACCTTTGGGCCACCTATATCAAGCCGATGGGCGCAGGAGCAGTGGCGGCGGCCGGCGTCGTTACACTCATCAAAACAATCCCCACCATCGTCAGCGCCCTCACAGCCGGGCTCAAGACAATGCGCCCCGGGGCAGCAGGACAGGCGAAGCCCATCCGCACGGAGAACGATCTCCCCATGAGCGTTGTGATCATTGGATCGCTACTCATTGTCATTTGCATGTTTCTCTTCCTTGAATTCAAGCCCGTCCCCGGCGCCTTTGTAGGCTGGGCCGCAAATCTCGCTGCCTCGTTGTTGGTTGTGGTCTTCGGATTTCTCTTTGTCACCGTCAGCTCGCGCATTGTCGGCCTCGTCGGCAGTTCAGCCAGCCCAGTCTCCGGAATGACCATCGCCACCCTGATGGCAACAGCGGCAGTGTTTCTCATGCAGGGCTGGACCGCGCCTGCGTTTGCCGCGCTGGCCATCACGATCGGCGGCGTGGTCTGCATTGCCGCTTCCAACTCGGGCGACACTTCGCAGGACCTCAAGACCGGCTACATCGTCGGATCCACGCCACGCCTGCAGCAGATTGCGCTGATGATCGGCGTCGTCGTATCGACAGTCGTGATTGGATTCACCCTCAACCTGATGAACACCGGCTTGCAGGAGTTCCACGCCGCATCTCAGCCCTGGAGCTTGAGCGCCTCGCACCCCGGCGTCACCGTTCAATCGGACACGCAGCACCTGCCCAACCAGATTCGGGTGATCGCTCCCGACGGTAAAACCACAACGACGCACCAGAAATCCGAATACATCCTGCTCAATGCCATCGGTTCAACCGAGTTGCAGGATGGCAAGTATCTCTACTCGCCAGCCACCGGCCAAATTGAAGTGCATTGGATTCAGGGAATCGGCAGCGCAGCCGCTCCGGCCCCGCAAGCGCGCCTCATGGCCACGGTCATCAACGGAATCCTGAGCCGCAAGCTCCCCTGGGGGCTCGTTCTCATCGGCGTTTCGCTGGTCATTGCCGTGGAGTTGCTAGGCATTCGTTCTCTGCCGTTTGCTGTCGGCGCATATTTGCCCATCGGCACCACTTTGCCGATCTTTGTTGGCGGCGTCGTGCGATGGATGGTGGATCAGGCTGCGAAGCGGCACGGCGAAGACGCGGACGCTGAAAGTGAAATCTCGCCCGGCTCGTTATTTGCCTCCGGACTGATCGCTGCCGGCGGCATCGTCGGCCTGATCGGTGTTGCGCTCAAGGCCTATGAAGCCACTGTTGGCAAAGGCGACATTCTCAACTTCCCGCACACGTTCCTGGATAACAACTATGTCAGCGTCCTGGCGTTCGCCGCGCTTGCGTACTCGCTGTATTACTTTGCGAGGAAGCCGCTGAAGAAGTAAGACCGAAACCGAGCGTCTTCGCCCGCTCCGCTACAATAGTGGGAACCGCCCGCCAGTCCAGAACTCTAGCTCTCCGGGCGCCTCATACCCTTATGCTGGCAGATAACCTTCCTGAAGCCCTCACTTTCGACGATGTCCTGCTGGTGCCCGCCTTCAGCGAGGTTGTGCCGGTGCAGGTGAGCACGCAGACGCAACTGACGCGCGCGATTACGCTGAATACGCCGCTGCTCTCCTCGGCCATGGACACGGTGACGGAGTCGCGCATGGCCATTGCCATGGCCCAGCAGGGCGGCATCGGCATCGTGCACCGCAATCTTTCCATCGCCGACCAGGCCGGCGAAATCGACAAGGTAAAGCGCTCAGAGAGCGGCATGATCGTCGATCCGGTGACCATTGGCCCCGACAAATTGATTGCCGATGCGCTGGAGGTCATGCGCCGCTACCGCATCAGCGGTGTGCCGGTCACGCAGGGCAAGCGGCTGGTGGGCATTCTGACCAATCGCGATCTTCGCTTTGAGACGCGCACCGACATTCCCGTGGGCGACGTGATGACCAAGGAGAACCTGATCACCGTTCCCGTGGGCACCACGCTTGAAGAGGCGGAGCTGATCCTGCATAAGCATCGCGTGGAAAAGCTGCTGGTCGTGAACGACAAGTACGAGCTGATGGGCTTGATCACGGTTAAAGACATCCAGAAGAAGTTGAAGTATCCCAACGCCAGCAAGGACGATCAGGGCCGGCTGCGCGTGGGCGGAGCCATCGGGGCTACGGGCGATTTCCTTGAGCGCGCGGATGAGTTGGTGCGCAACCGCGCAGACGCGCTGGCTATCGACTCGGCGCACGGCCACTCATCGCGCGTGCTTCAGGCGGTCCGTGAGGTCAAGAAGCGCTTCCCCGATGTAGCAGTGCTGGCTGGAAACGTGGCTACCTATGAGGGCGCGATGGCGCTGATCGACGCGGGCGCCGACGCCATTAAAGTTGGAATTGGGCCAGGCTCCATCTGCACCACGCGCATGGTCACAGGCGCGGGAATGCCGCAAATTACCGCCATCGCTGAGGCCTACCGTGCTGCGCAAAAGCACGGCATTCCGGTGATTGCCGACGGCGGAATCAAGTACTCCGGCGAGATCACCAAGGCCATTGCGGCGGGCGCCAGCTCGGTCATGATCGGCTCACTCTTCGCCGGAGTGGACGAGAGCCCCGGCGAAACGATTCTTTACCAGGGTCGCAGCTTCAAGAGCTATCGCGGCATGGGCTCGCTGACGGCCATGAGCCAGGGCTCAGGCGAGCGCTACTTCCAGGGTTCAGCCGATTTTGGCGTCGCGGAGAGCGGGCCTGCGGACGTGGTGCAACGCGAGCGAGCCAATGAAAACCGGCTGGCCAAGTATGTCCCCGAAGGCATCGAGGGACGCGTCCCTTACCGGGGACCGCTCGAGGCAATGGTCTTTCAGCTCGTCGGCGGATTGCGCTCCGGCATGGGCTATCTGGGTTGCGGCACGATCACGGAATTGCAGGAGAAAGCCAAGTTCGTGCGCATCTCCGGCGCCGGCCTGCGCGAGAGTCACGTGCACGACGTGATTATCACGCGCGAGGCGCCGAACTACCATGTCGAGTAGCCGCCGCGGCCTCGGCTTCTGGGCGAGCGCATGGTGGCCAGTTGTACTCGGAATTGCCGTGATCGCGGTGGAGTCCACAAAGTATTTTGGCGCCGATCGGACGTCGCATCCGCTGCGCGTTCTTTTTGAGGCGCTCTTTGGCCCGGTCGGCGAAGCCCGCTGGCAAGTCATTCACCACTACATTCGCAAGTCCGGCCACTTTCTCGGGTATGGAGGCCTTGGACTAATCTGGCTGCGCGCGTGGCGGATGAGTTTACCGCGCCTTCAGTTCCTCCCAGGAGCCGTATTGGCGCTTACCAGCACAGCGCTGGTTGCCGGCTGGGATGAGTGGCACCAGACTTTCTTGCCGAACAGGACTGGAACCCCGTGGGATGTCCTGCTGGATTGCTGCGGCGCCTTGTTCATGCAATGGATAGCTTATCTGTACTTGCGGTCGCGCAGGCCTGGGCTACCGGATGATCCGAATTGACGAGCTTTGCAAGTTCGGAGGGGGGTGCCTTTGGTCACCTACACGTTGGGCGAAAATCGATCATACTTAGCAATGAAGTCAATCACTTAGATGTGTATTCATTTGTCTTACGTTTCCCTTGCTTCCTCCAGATACGCGTGTTAAGGTAGTCTCGCTCACGAATCCAAGCTCGGCGCAGATGGGCCGCATCATGCTGCGAGGCGCGCAATCTTGAACGCAATCGCCTCGACTGTGCGAGTGTATTTTCAGGCGAAGGTGAACGGTCCGGCCTGTCGTCTGGGACCGAGAGGAGCGAAGCTTGTCCGGGAGCCGTTTCCGGCGCGAGCGTAAATGAGCTTCTTGTCTTCGGCCGTTAATTCGAACCTCAGGAAAGATCCGATAGCATTCCATTCCCGCAAGTGGCGCCGGTAAGCCGGCATACCCATTCCCTGCATGAAACCGTTATGAGAGTCCTTAGACCAAGGTCACGGATCGTCAGCATAAGAATGTCAGAGGAGGAGTTTTCCACTCTGCGACGGCTTTGCATTGCCACCGGCGCGCGCAGCGTGTCAGACCTGGCGCGTGAAGCGATGCGCGGACTTTTGAACGGCACAAATCAGCAAACCAACGGCGATGCAGTCCGGGACGGATACTCCGCTCAGATGCGGGAACTGGAACAGAGGGTCGACAAGCTCAGTGCCGAAATTGAGATGTTCAAGGCAGACCGCAACCTCTAGTGGCGCTTTTGCTGGAGCAGGAACACAGAAGAACGAACACTGATTTGAATTGAGAAAACCTGATCGTGATGAAACCTAGAATTCTTCTTCTTTTTCTCATTTCCGGCGCCCTGTGCGCGGGGCAGACGACGCCCACCGCTCCCGGGGCGCAGACGGTCGAATGCCCAACCGGACCCGGCCCTGTTCCCGAAGGCCTGGAGGCCGTGTGCCCTCCAACCACAAACACGGTTCCCTACACGGGAACGACGCCATATCCGCAAGGACAGACCCCCGGCGTGAACACACTTCCTTCCGCACTTCCTCCCAATCAAACCACAAACATTCCGCCACCTTACAAAGCTGTTGGTCCAATTACCACGCGGACAGAGTTTCAGATCTTCGCCGAGGACGAGGCCGGCCATCCCTTGAAGGTGTTCGGGAGAAATCTGTTCGATGAGGTTCCCACGACTTTTGCGCCCCTTGACCGCATTCCAGTGCCGGCGAACTACATCCTTGGTCCGGGCGACGAATTGCTCATTCACGTTTGGGGAAAGATCGACCTGGATACGCGCGTCACCGTCGATCGCAACGGGCAGATTTTCGTTCCGACCGTTGGGACCTTGACCGTTGCCGGCCTGCGCTATGAACAACTGCAGAGTTCCCTGCATGCGGCCATCGCCACGCTCTACAAGGATTTTGACCTCAATGTAACTCTGGGCCAGCTTCGCTCCATCCAGGTCTTTGTGCTGGGCAGCGCGCGCCAGCCTGGCGTTTATACCATCAGCTCGCTTAGCACCTTGGTGAACGCGCTCTTTACTTCCGGTGGGCCCTCGGCGACCGGCTCCATGCGCCACATTCAGTTGCGGCGCAACGATCAGGTGATCACCGAGTTCGACCTTTACGACTTGCTCCGCAGAGGCGACAAGTCTCACGATGTTCAACTGCTGCCGGGAGACGTAATTTATATTCCGCCCGCTGGGCAGCAGGTGGCGATCATCGGCAGCGTCAACGAGCCGGGGATCTACGAGATCAAGGGCGACGAGACTGTCGCTTCGGCTTTAAGCGATGCGGGTGGCGCGACAAGTCTCGCCGATGAAGACCGGGTTCTGCTGGAGCGGATTGAGAATCACGAAGGCCGGCAAGCAGAGTCGTTCGCGCTGGATGACTCCGGGCTGAAACGCACGCTTCGCGATGGAGACCTGTTGCGCGTCTATCCACTTTCTCCTCGCTTCGACAATGCAGTAACTCTTCGCGGCAACGTGGGACAGCCGGGACGCTATGCCTGGCACGATGGAATGCGCGTCTCAGACCTCATCCCCAACCGCCAGTTCCTCCTCACTCGCGACTACTGGAATCAGCAGAACTTTCTTGTTCCGGAGAGGATCGCCCATCCATTCGGCCTTGCGCCAGACCAATTCGATCCGCAAACAGGGACCACGGTGCAGGCCCCCGCCAACGGGCCCAACAGCAACAACAACCCACAAAACGAATTCAACCCGCAAAATGGATTCAATCAGCAGACGGGGACGAGTCCGCAGACCGGAACCAACACTCAGCGCGCCCCAAATGGGCAAACCCCAACGAACGCGCAGTCCGGGTTCAATACGCAGAACGGGCTCAATCAGCAGACCGGAATGAATCAGCAAACTGGAGCGAATCAACAAACTGGGACAAGCCAGCAGACGGAGATCAATGCGCAAAACGAGGCCATCCAGCGCAGCGAAGCCAGTTTCGCTGCAGCCCGGAATGGCGAAGAGATCAACTGGGACTATGCTGCGATCGAGCGGCTTGACCAGCACGATTTAAGTACCCGATTGGTCGCGTTTAACCTGGCCAATGCCATTGACGACCCAGCGTCGACAGACAATGTTGCGCTGCAGCCCGGTGACGTCGTCACGATCTTTTCCGAGAAAGACATCCCTCTCCCCGTGGATAAGCACGCTGCCTTCGTCCGCGTAGACGGCGAAGTGAATGCTCCGGGCATCTACCGCATCGGCCCTGCCGAAACATTGCGGGACATAGTGAAGCGCGCCGGCGGTCTCACGCCGCACTCCTATCTCTACGCTTCGCAGCTCAACCGCATTTCCACGCGCCGCGCAGAAGAGATCGAAATCAAGCAATCGACTGCGCAAATGCAGAGAGATCTCCTGGCGCGAAATGCCGCTACTTCGACCGTTGGCACATCCAATACAGCAGAGCAGCAGGCACAGTTGAGCTCTCAGCAGGCATTGATCGCACAGCTCGCCGCCGTTCAGCCAACCGGGCGCGTGGTTCTGGCCATGAAGCCCGATGCGAGCAGCGTTGACGACATTCCAGCCTTTCCGCTGGAGGACGGCGACACGTTTTACATACCGCAGGAACTGAACACCGTGCAGGTTTCTGGCGCCGTCTACAACGAGAATGCGTTCCGCTATGAGAGGCGGAAGAAGCTCCTCGCATACTTGAACGATGCGGGTGGACCCACACGCCAGGCGGACACCAAGCGCATCTTCCTCATCCGTGCTGACGGCACCGTGATCAGCCGCCAAACCCGCGGCGATTTCTGGCACTCGGATTTTGACAAGACCACTTTGCTGCCGGGCGACGCGATTATCGTCCCACCGAAGTTGAAGGGGCCGAGCACGTTCATTCAACAGCTCCCTTACTTCACGCAAATTCTCTCGCAAACTGCCCTGACGGGCGCCGTTCTTGGCACGGCCTACTAACAATTGGGCGGCTCATGATGAAACAGAATTCTGTGATCGAGCAGGAAGAATTCACTCCGCGTGGAGAAGCCTCTCCTGAACAACGCAGGCCCGAGCCCGCGTGGACATTTTTTGGCGCTCTCACCCATCTGGCGCGAGGGATTCGCTTGGTGGCGTTGGTAACTGGAGTTGCATTTCTTCTTGGGATCGTCGTGAGCCTGTTGCTTCCGGTCAGTTACACGGCAACCACCAAGATCATGACGCCGCAGCAAACGCAGCCTTCAGCGGCATTGCTCATGAGCCAGTTGGCCGTGAATTCCGCTGTCACTAACCCGTTGGCGACAGCGACCGGCGGACTGAGCCTTAGAAATCCCAACGAGCTCTACCTGGGCCTGTTGGCCTCGCGGCCCGTCGCCGATGGGATCATCGCGGAATTCGGTCTCTCTGGCGTTTATCACGCCAAAGACATGACGGCCGCTCGAAAGGCGCTTGCTGACCGCACGATCGTCACTTCGGAAAAGAGCACTCTGATCTCGATCTCTGTGACGGATACCGACAAGAGGCGTGCTGCCGCCATCGCCAATGCCTACCCTGAGCAACTTCGCAATCTGACGAAGAACCTGGCTGTGACCGAAGCGTCGCAGAGACGCCTCTTTTACGAACAGCGATTGAAGGATGCTAAAGCGGACCTCGTGAATGCAGAACTCGCGTTCCAGCAGATCCAGAAGCAAAAGGGCCTGATTCAACTGGACGCGCAGACCAAGGCGCTGATCACTTCGCTGGCCGATCTGCACGCCGAGGTTGCGGACAAGGAAGTGCAACTGCAGGCGCTGCGATCCTATTCGACTGAGCAGAACCCGGAGGTGCAGTTGCTCGAGAGTCAGCTCTCGTCACTGCAAGATCAAACGGCCAAGCTTGAAGAGCGCAGCGGCTCGCCCGAATCCGGAGGGCTGGATCTGGCGGACGTCGCCGGCTCGGGAGCGGATTATCTGCGCGCTGAGCATGAACTCGAATATCGACAGGCCCTCTTCGATCTTCTGCTGAAGCAGTATGACGCCGCGAGGTGGGACGAGTCGCGCAATGCTGCGGTGATCCAAGTGGTCGAAGATGCCATTCCGCCGGATGTAAAATCCGCGCCACGACGAACTCTTATCGTCCTCGTATTTACAGCTTTCGGATTGTTTGGCGCTTGGCTTTACATTTTGGGGCGTAACATCCTGGCCGGCAATCCCCGCCTTTTGCAGTTGCTTGCGGAATTCAAGTCGGTGCCTGTCAACGAGTGAGTGCCAGCAGAACACCGAATTGAATCGTGGAGCGGGAAAACGTCCCAACATCGCAAACATCTGATCGGTTCGTATGTCTCGACTTCGGGAGCCAACGCGCTTCGAGTGGGACTCGGCGCCATTTCGGGCCTGATGGTTTCGCGCTTATTGATGCCGCGCGGGCGCGGCGAATTGGCAATCCTCCTCTACTTTCCCACGCTGATGGCTGCTTTTTTCAGTCTGGGTACTCCGCAGGCGATCACTGCTCTCATCTCCAAAGACCCAAAGCATCCAGAAGAGATTTTGACGGCGGGCTTCCGCCTCGCGATTGCGCAGGCTCTGCTGGCGGTTCCGCTCTTCATACTGTGCGCGCCACTCACGCTAACCGGTGACAATCGCCAGTTAGCGATCCCCGTGCAAATCTCCTGCGCGTGCGGCGCCTTCATGATCCTTGTGCCGTACTTCAACGCCATGGCCTATGGTTTGAAGCGCTTCGCATGGGTCAACGCCGTAACGCTTGCCGGTCAGGCAAGCTACGTGGTCGCACTTCTCGTCTTGTGGCTTACCGGGACTCTAACGCCCCTGAGCGCCGTGCTTTCAGCGCTCGGCAGCCAATTGTTCCAATGCCTCCTGCATCTCATTCACATTAAGCCATCTTGGTTGAACAGCAAGCTCCCAGATGGCGCCTACCGTCGATGTTTGGGGTTGGGAATTCGCTTCGCGGCGCCCAGTCTCGCCGCCGTTGTTTTGCTCAATGCTGATCGGGCCATTCTCATTCGCACAACGACGCTCGAGCAGATCGGCTACTTTGCCATCGCCTTCGCGGTCACGATGCCGATCACAATCACTACAGAGGCGTTCACACAGATCGGGTTTGTCGAAGTTTCAAGCGCCGCAAACGCTGATGCCTCGCTGGCCCTCATGTTGCGCCGCTTCCAGATGGCGCAGGTGGTTGCCGGAGCAAGTTTTCTCTTTGCTTGTGCCCTTGTGGGTCCTGTAATCCGGTTCGGCTTTGGGAAGGCATATCTCAGTGCAATTCCGGCCGCGTACCCCTTGGCGCTTGCAATGTCGCTCAGAGCCATGACGAGGACCTTGGAAAACAATCTACGCGGCCTCCGCTTCATCGTTCCCGGAACGGTTGGAGCAGCGATCAACTTCACGGCGCTTGTTCTTCTCAGCGTCGCCCTCGTGCCGCGTTGGGGAGCGTTCGGCTTTTGTTGCGCCGTTCTGATTGCGGAAGCGATCTACCTGATCTGCCTGGGGCTCTACCTTACGACGCAGCAAGGTGTCCACCTTCCATCGCTGTGGGGATTTCGGCCAAGCATTGTTCGCGCCATGACTCTCGCAATGGCTGAACTTTTCAGAGAAAAAGTCCTGGCGGAAAACAGAAACGAAGAGGTAACAGAGACCGCGTGCTGAAGACGGAACAAGAGACGCGGGCGATTCCGTGGCGCTGGCCTCTTCTTTCGGTCGCTACCCTCGTCGCCGTGATCCTGCTGGTACGGGGCGAGCGAGTTGACGCACCGGGCGCCGGAGTACTCGCCGCGGCCCTTCTTGTCACTTCCGCCGCATTTTTGCTTCGCGCCGCGGTCAAGACCGGCAGCTTCGTCAACGGATATACGCTTGTGCTCGGCACTTTCCTGCTCACCTATCCGCTGTCGGCGTTCGTTCATCTCACAGGATCCGACTATATCTCGCTCGGCTTCTATGAAATTGCTGCGCTTGATCCCCATACGCAAATCCATCACGTGTACTTGTCCCTCGCGCTCGTTCTCCTTGCGCAATTGGCGCTTTGGTGGGGACTTGCGCCGGCGCGCCAGCCGGTCCTGCCGAACGGCCCGCACATGGTCCGTGTCCGTTCCACGCTGCTCGTCCTCGCCGGGGCGGTCTTTACGCTTGTGGGCGTTGCGGGCACATACCTGCTCTTTTCCAGCTCTGGTGAACTGGTTGAAGACGTGGCGACCATTGACCGGACAAGGCAGCTCGCCGAGGGAAGCGCTCGCTATGTGTTCATGTCCACCTGGCTTTCCTGGGGCATCATCTTCCTATTAACGGCGTTCATGGTTTCGCGATTCAGTAAGAATCACTCCAGGCTCACTCTCGCCGCGCTTGTTGGCGGATCGGCTTGTATGTTTCTCAATCTTTTCTGGACCGGTAGCCGGGCAGAGAACCTGCTTGCGGTGCTGCCCCTGTTTTTTGTCGTGAACAAGATTGCTCCGCGCCATTTCCGCCCATTCGCTTTGGTCATCACTGTCGGAATCGTGGGAATAGTCGTTTTCGAAACCATCGCGCGAACAGCCACGATGCTGAACGGCGGCCTCGACCTTCTCATGCAGGGCGGCACGACGCCCAGCCAATTCGTGGCCAATCAATTGGCAGCAGTTTTCGATTGGCAAATGGGAAGATTTCCGACGATTAGTCTGGCCTTCGACATGGTTGGTCGGTATGGCCATGCTTTCGGCTCAACACTGCTTCAGGGAGTGGCCATGACGGTCAATGCTCCCGCAACTTTGTTGCACATTCCGCTTAGAGTTCCGGAACCGGAAGCGATGACGGCGCTGGTGGGACAGTACATCTATCAGGACCCGTCGATCAATGGCGTCGTGCCCGGAACCCTCGCGGAGTTTTACTTCAACTTCGGCACGCTCGGTGTGTTTGCCGGCTTCTTTGTAATCGGAAGAATTGCGAAGACTTGCATTTCGATGGCATATTCTGCGGTCGACATGGGAACTTTGCTGCTTAGCTTTTATGTCATCACCTTGCTGTGCCTCTGGGCGATACCCATGACTGCAACCATTGGAGTGTATCTTTTGGCTACGAGAGGCCTCCCTATTCTTGTCTTCGTCGCCATCGAGCAGACTCTCAGCAGGTCTGCGAATCTCGCACCGCATGCGGCTGTACAAGCCCAGCCCGCTTAGCGAACTGGGCATGTGGCGGGTTTTGGGATTCCGAAGGGCCGGCTCCGCCCAATCCATCTGTGATTCGCGCAAAGACGAGGAAATGACGAAGCGCTTTTCCATTTGCATCCCCGCGTTCAATCGCCCGCAAGAGCTATCAGATCTGCTCAAAAGCATCGCTTCTGAGCCGCCCGGGGATTGGGAGATTCTGGTCAGCGAGGACTCTTCGCCCAAAGGAAAAGAGATTGCGGACGTTGTTCAGCGTTTCGCGCAAGCTCACGAACTTCTGAATATCCGCTTCCTGACGACTCCTGCAAATCTCGGGTACGACGGCAATCTGCGCTTTCTTATCGATCACGCGGAAGGACAATATTGTGTCTTCATGGGCGACGACGATCTGTGGTGCGCCGGCGCATTGCGGCAACTGGCGAAAGTGACAGACGCGAACCCGGAGTTAGGTGTAATTCTGCGCGCGTGGCAATCCATTTCAAAAGGCACCGGAGAAGTGCTCGGCGTGCATCGCTATTTCCCAAGTGACCGCACATTCAATCCGGGACCGGCAACCGTCGCGGCATTTTTCCGAAGGTCGGTCTTTATCTCCGGTCTTGCAGTCCGCACAGATGCGGCCCGCGCGATAAGAACGAGCGAATTCGATGGAACCTTGCTTTATCAACTTCACTTAGTTGGCAACATCCTCATGACCATGCCGGGGTACTATCTATCGCGGATGACCGCGATCCGCCGTGTCGGCGGAGAACACTATTTTGGATCAAGCGTGAGCGAACGCGAGCGATTCGTCCCGCAACAGCTCACTCCTGAACATTCGCTGAATTTTGTTCGCGGCCTCTTGGCAATCGCCGGCAGCCTCGAGTCGGCGCACGGCTCAATGGTGGGCCGCTTGATTCGCTCCGATATTGCGCGCTACTCTTACCCCCTCCTTGCCATCCAGGCGCGAACGAACTCCCGATCTTCTTTCCAACGCTATGCAGCTGCCTTGTCCGAACTCGGCCTGGGCAAATACCTGTTCTTTCGCATCTATCGCACTGCGCTTTCGCTGGCCGGATTTCGCGCCTGCGATGCCTTCATTGACGCTTCCAAGCGCATGTTCGGCTCCACTCCGGTGTTGGGCGGGGCCCGCGGCATTCGGCCATCGTGAACAAAGTCGTTTCTCGGAATCTCTATGTCGGCGTCCGGCGGAAATAAAGTCGAGTCCGTCCTGCTCGTCCGGTCGGCCTTTGGAGAGATTCACGAGCTAGCCTGGCTTCGGGCGCTGCGCGATCTCGGCATCCGCGTTGAGCTCTTTGACAGCCACGCCAATATTCCGTCCAACCTGGCGGGCCGGATGGAGCAGCGCTACCTGATTGGCCCCCATATCCGCAACGTAAACCGGATGGTGGTTGTGGGCGCAAAAGCGATGCGACCCGACGTCGTGCATTTCTATCAGGGGCATCACTACACCGCCGAAACTGTCGCTCACGTTGCACAGATCGCCTTTGCCTCGGGATTGCATAACGACGATCCCTTTGGGAGGCCGGACCGCAGAGAATACCGGCTCCTTTTGAAGGCTCTGCCGAAGTACGATGGGTATCACGTAAACAGGGAGTGTAATGTTACCGAGGCCGCTGCATACGGCATCAAACGCGTGCGCGTTCTCATGATGTATTACATCCCTTGGCTTCATTACCCGTGCTCGCTGACCGCGCAGGAACAGAACGGACTTTGGATCCGACGTGGTTTTCGCCGGACACATGGAGCCTGATCTTCGAGTTGATTGCCTCTCGGGAGTGATTCGGGCCGGACTCAAATGCAGGATCTTCGGCGGTACCGACGAATGGAAATCTGTTCTTCCGCATGATGTGTATGATCGGGTGCGGCCCATCTCTCACGCCCGTGGCGCGGACTACCGGCGCGCATTGTGCGCGAGCAAGATCGGCGCTTGTTTCTTTAGCAAATGGAATCGCGATCAGTACACCACGCGGTCGTGGGAAATCCCGGCCTGCGGAGTCTTTCTTCTTTCCGAGCGAACCCCCGCCATGCAGGAGTTTTATCGTGAAGGCAAAGAAGCCGAGTTTTTCGAGAGTCCGGCGGAGTTTATTGATAAAACCCGATTCTACGTGAACAACGAAGGTGCCCGAAAGAAGATCGCCGCAGCTGGGTATGCGCGCGTGATCGCCTCCGGAAACGATATTTACAGCAGAATGCGTCAATGGCTGGCGGATGTTACAAGCTGGCGCAATGAAAAGCGGCTCGAAGGTTGATCTTGGTTTGGAGTCGCCGATAAGTGAATCATGCGCCAATCTGCAGGCTTTGCCACTCACCCCAAGTCGAGGAAGTGGCTCGGGAAGAACATGACTTTCGCACCTATCATCCATAGATTCTGGCGCATTGGAGCAAGACTGCATTACATCGCTGGGTAATTTGAATGCGTAGCTGGACGATCTCACGACTTCTAGTCTTAGTCGCCTATCTTGCAGTGCGCGGATTTGTCCTTTGTGTCGCAGGTGACGGTCTGCGGCATAACGATGAAGCCTCCTACATAAACGGGGCGCTGCAGATTGCCCAGGGTTCAATATCTCCATGGCACGCCATCTTCTTTAATTACGACAAACAATATGGGAGCTATTGGTTGATTGCGGGGCTGTTCCGCATAGCTGGGTACAGCACCCCTATCGCGACGACCAATTACGCCCAGGCGACTGCCTTTTGCATCAGTCTGGGAGTCCTCGTTGTGTGCAGGCTCAAACGCACGCCCACACTGCTGATAGTGCCATTCATGCTATGTCCTCTTCTGGCCACTTCGGCACCGTTTGTAGAAACAGGCATGATTTCTTTTGTCGTCCTGCTTCTCGCGCTTTCGGCTACACGTGCTGGCAATGCGCGTCGGCAGGCACTGGCTTGCTTGTTGATCGCAATTGCCGCTGCATGCCGGGCGGATTTCGCGCTTGCCGTTCCCGCGTTGATTATCGCGACAGTAAGCCGACGTTCGCTTCGCAGGTTCCTGATTTCGCCTTTTGCGTGGGCCGCTTCGGCCTGCTGTATATTTCCTCCCCTGATTGGAAAGCTTCTGGATCCTAAAGCGGTTGAAGTTTTTCAAGCTGGACCATCACCCTTGAGAGTAGTGATCGCATTTGTCGTCTTCGGGCTCGGTGCCTGCCTCTTCGCCCTGCTGATATCGTCAAGCATTTTCTTTGTCGTGATTGCTGTAAAGAAGCGCCGTTGGCGCCTTTACTACATTATCCGTTCTATCGCCCCATTGATCCCTCTGATTTTTTACCTGTTTCAGTTACAGACTCCACAGCAGCTATTTCTAACAATTGCGAGCTACGCATTTCTGATAGCTGACCGTCGCAATCGGTTGATATTTGCCTATTTCAAGGGGAATACTTCCTATGCGCGTGTATTACGAACTTCCATTTATGCATTGACGCTCGTTCCATGGTTTGTCGGCTTAAAGGCTCCCAGTCTCGCAGGCATTCGCCCGACGCTGACATCGCCACAGGATTTTCCGACTTCGCACGGTCAGTTTCCAATGGGGGCTTATGCTGCCTACATGGCCCGCGTCGGCACACACGGGCACATCTCCGACTTCAATCAAGCAATCCTTCTCGCGGCGGAAGCGACCACCTACGACAAGTGCGGGGGAGGCGTTCCGATCCTACGTACTGCGATGTTTGAATACCTTGAGTTGGCGGTTCGAATCAAGGGGTTGTCGCCGCTTGTCCTTCCGCCCGCAGAGGTTGTTGACTGCCCATTTGTCTACGCCGATGCCAGGTCGCTCATCCGTGACAGGGCTATGGAAAGAGCCGTCCTCCTTCAAAATGCTTCATTGGTAACATCTTCCGGCGGCCAAGCTATCTTGCGGCTCGGCACATCCAGAACAGAGTTTGGGATCCTGCTCAAGGCACTATCGGCTCGATTTTCCGGGCGAGACTTTGGACTTTTTAAAGAGTCCGTAAACGCGCGATTTGAAATCCGGCGATCTCAGAATGGCGGCGCCCTCTATGCCGCATCTGCTGGTGAATGTGAGGTCTCTCCAGATGTTCTTCGTGCTCCTGCCTATAGCGAGGCAGATGGTGTCAACGTTTACCTGTGGGATGTTCCCATGGAGGTCCCCTCGCGCGGTGTGGAGATTGTTTGCCAAAGAGGAGGCCAGGCCGGCCAGCTCGTGTGGACCTTCCCTGGCTGGATAGGAAGATAGTGAAGTGAGTTTCGGGAGCAATCCGCATGACAGCTCAAGCATCGATGCCAAGTCGCGGTGCACTTGCCATCCCGAAAATTCGCCGACGTGAGCACATTAATGATTGACTCTGGCGCTGTCGAAAATACGGAAATACTTCCGAAGAGTGGCGAGCCCAAATCCCGCCTCAGGGTCGGTTTTCTTACATATGATTTGCAGCGCAACACGGAGGACGCGCTCCATGAAGTCGCTCAGTTGGCTTCATTTTCCGTTAAGGCCTTCCCGCTTTATGCGCACAGCAATCAGGAGCATTCAAGAGTTCCATATCGCCCGGCCACTGCGCAAGGGAAGCATCTGGGAGTGAATGTCCCGGGCAGCACACCCGAGGGGTTTGTCTCAAATCCTGAATGGCGAGTAGGCTTGGCCTGTGCGCGCGAGTCCGACATCGTAATTCTGAAGGGCCTGCTCGGTTTGGGAGCGATCTGGTGTGCGTTCTGTGCCCGTCTGCTTGGCCGGGTTGTGATCTCTACCAATCAGACTCTGCCGGTTAAGTGGGAGAGGAAGCGGCGCTGGTGGGTCAGATTGTCGAAGCGATTGTTGCTTCGCATGTGCCGCTTCCACATTTATCAGAGTCCCGCTTCGTTCAAAGTTCTTACCGAAGTGTACGGTTGCGCTCCTGAGCGCCTGATCTCCGCACCATACGAAGGCGGCGCCTCGCTCTTCAAGAAACTACTCGGTGATATCGAAAGCGCCCCGGATACGCGGTCTGATCTTGGCTTTGATTCAAGCGTGGTCTTTCTATTCGCCGGGAACCTCCACTCTTTTAAGGGAGTGGCGGACATTGTAAGAGCGGCTGCGCTGCTTCCCGGCGATCGGTCATTCCTGTGTGTTTTTGTCGGACCTGAGGAACCGGCAAGCAAAGAAGGCGCGACGATTGAGCATTTCATGCAACTTGCACAGTCGTGCGGCGTCGAGCATCGCGTGAGTTTTCTTGGACCGGTTCCTCCGCAAAAGCTCGCCGAGATTTACCGCGCTGCCGATGCCGTGCTTCTGCCCACGCATAAAGATTGCTTCCCAAAGGTCCTGGTTGAAGCCGGCCTCGCCGGCAAGCCGCTGGTGACAACGAGCGCTTGCGGATCGGCGGGACTGATTGTCCAGGACGGCGTGAACGGCTTTGTCATCGAACCCGGCGACGTTCCTCAGCTGGCAGCGGCCATGACGAAGCTATTCGACCCCGTTCTCCGCGCCAGAATGGGTGCCAGTTCGAAGGAGATCGTCGAACAGTTCTGCAGAATGGATCTGGAAGTCCACGGCTATCTTCAGGCCGTTGCGCGCTGCGTGGCGCAAGTTGATCTACCGCATAGCGCCTAGCAGCGACGTTCGTTCGCACGGCTTCATCAGACGGTTCTCCCCATTCGTGACCCATGCCCAGTTCGCAGTATCGACTCTCCGTCCTTTCCAATTCAATCTCGAGGGCGAATGGCGGAATCTTCGACGCCATGCGCAATCTCACCCTCGCGATCGCCGCGGAGAATCGATACTCGCCCCTGGTGTTCAGCGCTCAAGATGCCTACACAAAGTCTGATGAGCCGCTTTGGGGCAACATAGCCACACGTACCTTTCCGGTTCGCGGTCCCCGCATCTTCGGCTACGCATCAGGGCTGGCCTCGGCGGTGGAGAAAAGCGACGCCGACATCCTGCATGTCCACAGCATCTGGATGTATCCATCAGTTGTCGCCAGGCGCTGGGCGGGTGAGACGAGGCCTTACGTCGTCAGTCCGCATGGCCTACTCAAGCCCTGGGCGTTGCGAAACTCCCGATGGAAAAAGCGCGTTGCCGCTCTGCTCTACGAAAACGACCATCTGCGTCACGCCGCTTGCCTCCACGCCTTGAACGCTGCCGAAGCAGAATCATTCCGCGAGTTCGGATTGAAGAATCCAATTTGCTTGATTCCGAACGGCACAACGTTGCGGAACGATATGGTTCGTAGACAGCCGCCGCACGGCCGCTCCCTTCTTTATCTCGGAAGAATTCATCCGTTGAAAGGACTGCGTAGATTGATTGAGGCCTGGAGTGCGGTCCGCAACAATGCGGCCACGGCAGGCTGGCGGCTGACAATCGCCGGGTGGGACCAGAATCATCACCGCGCGGAGCTTGAGCGTCTTGCGGAGCAACTTGAGATTCGTTCCAGCATCGATTTTCTCGGTCCACAGTTCGATGCTGACAAGGATCGCTGCCTTGCCGCGGCATCCGCCTTCATTCTGCCCAGCGAAAGTGAAGGCCAGCCCATAAGCATTCTCGAAGCTTGGTCGCGTGGCCTGCCAGTCCTGATGACCCGCGAATGCAATCTTCCCGAGGGAGCGAAAGCCGGAGCTGCTCTCCTCATGGATCCAGACGCAAGAAGCATCGCCGCGGCGTTGCGCCAATTGTTTTCCATGACGGAGCGAGAGCGCGAGGCAATGGGCCGCAGCGGGAGATGTCTGGTTGAAGAGCGCTACCAATGGCAGCGCATCGGGAAGGCCATGACTGAGGTGTATGACTGGATTCTCGGGCACGGGCCGAAACCCGGCTGTGTTCTGGCTTGACAGCGGCGGCGCGAAAGTTGACCTTCCGTGAGTGAGACTCAAAGCGGATCCCAGGCCTTGCAACCGCCAATTGAATTGGTTTCGTGCGCAAGAATCATCGTTATCAGTCAGTTCTTTGGCCCGGATCAGTCGTCGGTTGGACAATTCCTTGCTGATTTCGCGAATGGAGCCGCGGAGGCAGGTCACGATGTGCGCGTAATTTGCGGTGCGAGCGATTATGCCGCGACAGAAATTGCATCGCCGGCCCCGACGCTACGCCGGATTTCCGATCCACCCCCCGAGCGCTCCACAGGCGGCGGGACAATTCATGTAATTAAAGTCAGGGCCGCGACCTTTTCTCAAAGTAAGGCGAGAAAGCTCTCTTTCCTACGCAACGTTTTACGCAGGAGCGTTGTGGAGAGCCCTATGGATTCCAAAACCGGATGTTGTTTTAACGCTCACAGCTCCACCCGGGCTGGCGTGGATCGGCTGGTTGGTACAACGGATACGCGGGTGCCGTCACGTCGCATGGGAGATGGACGTGTATCCAGATGTCGCCATTGCCCTGGACATTCCCGTTGCGGCTTGGACATCTCCGGTGCTGGATTTCCCTCGGCGTCGGGCGAACGCGATCATCGCTCTTGGCCCTTGCATGAAGGCGCGCCTGCTGCAACACCGAATTGCCGAAGATCGAATCATCGTCGCGGAGAATTGGGCCGATGGGGAAGCGATTAGACCTTTGCCGTTTCCCGCGCAACCGCCGTTGCGCATTCTCTACTCCGGAAACCTGGGACTAGCTCACGAAGTGGCGACCATCCGCGCGGTGATGGAGCACCTAGCGAATTCTCCCGATTTTCTGTTTATGTTCGCTGGCGGCGGCCTCGCGCGCAGAGAGCTAATCGATTTCTGCCGGCAGCGCGGAATAGGAAATGTTTCCTTCCCGGGCTACGCTCCTTTGCAGGACTTGGGAGCAAGTTTGACAGAGGGCCACGTCGGCCTGGTGACACAGAAACCATCGACCGTCGGCGCAGTTGTTCCAAGCAAGATTTATGGACTCATGGCGGCAGGGAGGCCAGTCCTCTTTATTGGTCCGGCGGCGGCCACGCCCGCCCTTCTCATCCAGAAATTCGATTGCGGTTGGCACTTTGATTGTGGCGATGAAGACGGCGTAACGTCGTTGCTCATACGCCTCCTTGAGCATCCAGAAGAGATCCAGGAAAAGGGGCGTAACGGCCGCGAGGCCTTTGTCGAGAGTTACGACAAGCCCGCCGGAGTGACGCGAGTGATGCACGCCTTGGGTTTGGAAACAGTGAAAGCGCGCTGAGATGAACCCTCCGATTGGCGTTAGCTAAATGGCGGCAGTGAACAATGCTTTTCCTGATGAGCCGGCATGAATGAACGAGTAGTGGTGACGGGCGCGAACGGATTTGTGGGAAGATATGTTTGCCGCAAGCTCATCGCATCAGGCTTCCTTCCGATTGCGGGGCTTCGGGATCTCGAAACTTGGCCAGAGCTGCGGCACGCGATTCCGGGATTGAACGAGGTTTCCCATCTGGGAGATCTGAGCGCGAATCCGAATCTGCGAGATTCGTTCTCCGGTGCGTCCGTCGTGATGCACCTGGCGGCCCGCGTCCACGTGATGAAAGAGTCGGCTCGCGATCCTCTGGGGGAATTCAGAAAAGTAAATGTCAACGGGACCAGGGCCATTGCTCTCGCTGCGGTCGCAGCCGGTGTTCGACGGCTCATCTTTGTAAGCACGGTAAAAGTCCACGGCGAGTCGACCTCTGGCAATCCATTCTGCGAGGACACGCCTTCCAATCCTGAAGATCCGTACGCAATTTCAAAGTGGGAGGGAGAGGAGGCGCTTCGCGCCATTGCGGCGGAAACCGGACTCGAGGTGGTCATTGTCCGTCCGCCACTCGTCTACGGCCCCGGAGTTCGTGGAAATTTTCTCCGGCTTATCAAGCTTGCCGATCTCGCTGTGCCCTTACCCTGGCCTAAAGGACCGAACTGCCGCAGCATGATTGGCGTCGACAATCTTGCCGACTTCCTGGTGCGGTGTGTTGAGCATCCTGAGGCTGCCGGTCAGTGTTTTCTGGTGAAAGACTCCGAGGATCTATCGACGCGCGAGCTGATGACTCGGCT
The DNA here is from genome assembly GCA_963850865.1 of uncultured Acidobacteriaceae bacterium. Taxonomy (GTDB): domain Bacteria; phylum Acidobacteriota; class Terriglobia; order Terriglobales; family Acidobacteriaceae; genus Telmatobacter. The sequence goes on along the minus strand of CAWKMZ010000010.1, from coordinate 396,280 downwards.
GGCGCGGTTTCTGGATCGGCCCTCGAGGCTTTTTCCTTTCCCAGAGCCGTTAATCCGTTTCGCCGCAAAACTGGCATCAAAGCAGGATGCCGCGAGCAGGGTTTTAGATTCCCTTGTGATTGACTCCGGTCGTGCGCAAGAGTTGCTCAGTTGGGTTGCGCCCATGACTCTCGACTGTGGGTTGGCCGCGACTGCCCAGTGGTATCAGAAGTTTGTTCGGCCGGCACGAACGAAGGCCGCCTGATGCGAGTCTTCGTTCTGCTGTTTGCCATTTCAGCTCTTATCACAGCTGGCGTTCGTACGCTTCTCGGGCGCCACGGTCTGATGGATGTTCCCAACGCTCGCAGTTCCCACTCAGTCCCCATTCCACGCGGCGGAGGAGTTGGAATCGTAGTAGCCTTCTTGTCCGGAGTTGTTTGGGCTCTCGAGAGGCATCTCATTCCTGACCAGCTGGCTTGGGCGCTCATCGGAGGCGGCCTCGCAATCGCCATTGTCGGTTTTCTTGACGATCGCTTCAAGTTGTCTGCCTGGCCGCGCATTTTTATTCATTCCCTCGCCGCCGCATGGGCCGTTTGGTGTATTGATGCAATGCGTCACGCGCAATTCAGTGGCGACGGCGATCTTTGGGGGTGGCTTCGCAGGTGTGTCGAATTCGCTGCATTGGTCTGGCTTACAAACCTTTTTAACTTCATGGACGGTATCGACGGTTTAGCCGGCATGGAAGCTATCAGTGTGAGCGGGCTAGGCGCATTCCTGTTGCTCCGCAAAGATATGCTCAGTGGTGCGCAGCTTTCTTTGATGCTCTGCGCCGCGAGTCTCGGCTTTCTTGTTTGGAACTGGCCGCCTGCCAAAATTTTCATGGGTGACGTGGGAAGCGGATTCCTCGGTTTCACGCTGGGCACGCTCGCGCTTTTCTCCTCGAAAACAGACTCCACACTCGTTTGGCCTTGGCTGATCTTGCTGGCTGCATTTCTCGTGGACGCCACCGTAACTCTGCTGCGTCGCATATCCGGACGCGCGCGCTGGTATGAGGCTCATCGCAGTCACGCGTATCAGCATGCAGCCAGGGCCTCTGGCAGTCATGCGAAGGTGACGCTGGCAGTAGCGGCTATGAACATTGGTTGGTTGTTTCCGCTTGCATGGGCCGCAGCGTGGTATTGCAAAGCCGCTCCCATAATCGCCGTAGTTGCGGTCATGCCGCTCGTTTTCCTGGCTCTTCGATTTGAAGCGGGCCGGGACTTGGCTACTCCCAGACTCCCTTTTCAAGATTGAGTCGATCGTCAACTCAACCGATCCTCTTCATGAATTGTTTTTCTGAATCCTCTTTCCGAGTTGCGTGTTTCCGAAAGTGAGTCATTGAAGATGAAGAAGGAAACTGGATTTCTTATTCGGAACATCGCTGTGCGCCGGGTTCTTATCTGGGCTACGCAGGCCGTCATCTTTGCGGCCTCGACCCTTGCGGCGTTTTTGCTTCGATTCGATTTCAGCGTGCCGGCATTCTATCTCCGCTATCTTCCTTACGCACTTGCCATATGGCTACCTGTTAAATTCGCTGTATTCTATGCGGCGAAGCTCGATCGGGGTTTCTGGCGTTACCTCTCCGCGATCGATCTGGTCCGAATTTCGATTGCAAATGTCATCGCCTCCATCATTGGCTTTTTAGCAATTCGCTGGCTGGCGCCTCCGGGCTTTCCTCGGTCGCTCTACGTTCTCGATTTGATGGTCTGTTTCTTCGGAACGTGCGCTCTCCGGCTCTTGGCACGAGCAACATCGAGGCTCAGCTCACAGAACAGGGCTAACAGAGCTTCCCTGAAAAGGACTCTGATTTACGGCGCGGGTGACGCTGGCAATACGCTTCTAAGAGAAATTCGCAACAACTCGAAACTGGCTTATCGAGTGTGCGGCTTCGTTGACGATGATTCCAACAAGGTGGGCCTGCGCATTGCCGGCGTGCCGGTGCTCGGAACAGGCGAGACGATAGGCGCAGTTGTTGCGCGGCATAGAATAGCTGCCGTGTTGATCGCTATTCCGTCGGCGACCGGCGTTGAGATGACGAGGATTTTGGAGCTGTGCCAATCCACCGGCGTCGAGTTCAAAACCGTGCCGGGTTTGGGAGAAGTGATTGAAGAGCGCGGCCTGGCCGGCCAGATCCGTGAAGTGGCTGTTGAAGATTTATTGGGGCGTACGCCTGTGCACCTGGAAGAGGGCTCGATTAGGGGTACTTTGGAGGGGAAGGTCGTCCTCGTTACAGGCGCGGCGGGATCGATCGGATTCGAGCTGTGCCGCCAAATCGCGCGCTTCCAACCCGCCGGAATCGTCGGATTTGAGATTGCGGAATCTGCTCTCTTCGAAATAGATCGCGAAATGCATCAATCTTTCCCGCACGTTTCGTTTTACCCTGAGATTGGGAGCATCCAGAGTCGCGACCGCCTCAACGAAATCTTCCAGCTTTACAAACCAGAGGTGGTTTATCATGCCGCAGCCTATAAACATGTTCCTTTAATGGAGAGTCACGTATTTGAGGCGATCGAAAACAACATTTTCGGAAGTTACAACGTAGCCGTCGCGGCCGCAGAGTATGGCGTCGAAGACTTTCTGCTGATCTCCTCAGACAAAGCAGTCCGGCCGACAAACGTGATGGGTGCTACGAAGCGAGTCGCCGAGCTGATCCTGATGGCACTTCAGAATGGCCGCACAAAATACGTGGCCGTCCGTTTCGGCAATGTGTTGGGTTCGAACGGCAGTGTGATTCCGATCTTCAAAAAGCAGATCGCGGCCGGTGGTCCAGTCACGGTTACGCATCCCGACATGCGCCGTTTCTTCATGACCATTCCCGAGGCTTGCCAGCTTGTACTCCAATCCTTGGCAATCGGCACAGGTGGCCAGGTCTGTGTTCTCGACATGGGGCAACCCGTAAAGATTGTCGATCTTGCCAGACAGCTGATTCTTCTTTCAGGGCTCCGTCCTGACGAAGATATCAAGATCGAATTTACCGGCACGCGCCCAGGCGAAAAAATCTCTGAAGAACTCACCACGATGCTTGAAGATACGGTGCCGTCGAAGCATGACAAAATTCGAATCTTCGTCGGCAATGGCGTCCCGGAAAAAGACATGCGGACCTGGCTCGAAACGCTGCACGAAATCTGCGAGGCCCGTGACACCGGTCGCCTGGTGATCGCGCTCAAGGAGCTTGTTCCGGACTACAGTCCAAGCGTCCAACTGCTTAAACGCATTACGGAACATGACGAGCGCCGACACACCGCAATTGGGACAAATTGATTTTGCGTTCATTGAACGCGTGCTCAATTTTAGTGAGATTTGTCATCCAACCGGCTGGCAAGTCGTTAGATAAATTAGACGTTTCCTATTTTCTCTTCTGCGCCTCTTGAGGCTCTGCGTCCTGCGGGGTCCGCGCCTAATCCCTTTCAACTAGATCAACGACGGCTCGCCGCAACTCTTTCGGCGACTCATCGGCCAACTTTTGCTTAACGGCAACTTTGACGCTCAGCGAACTGTGGGGGTCCGCACGGCCGTCGACTGTCGAATCTCTAAAGGCTTGCTTTGGGCAAAGATCGTTCTGCAAGGGATCCTGGGATATACTTGCTCTGTCGCCACGATAATATCGATTGCGGCGCTGCTCAATCGGTTTGCTTTAAGATCCTCCATAGAGATTGAAGGCACACCGAAGAGCCAACGAGCACGGCGCAGCCGCCTTTGCGAGTGGATCCATTGAAGCTTTTCCCGATCTGCGAAGTATTCATCGGAGCGTGCGATGTTCGATAGTCCCTGGCGTGTTCTGCACGTCGTCGCAAACCACGAAAAGCGCGTCGCGCAACATTTGACAGCCCGCTCCCTGGAGCACTACCTTCCGCTTTACTCGGTGCGTTCGAAATGGACTGACCGCGTGGTCGATCTGGAGCGCCCTCTTTTTACCGGATATGTTTTTGTCCGATTCGCGTGCGAAGCGCGGATTTCGGTCGTGAGCGCTCCCGGCGTTCTGCGCCTTCTGGGAAGTGGCGTAGGCGAAACAGTCAGTGCACAGGAAATCGAGAGAATCCGCGCAGGCCTGGCTACTGGATGCATCTTGCGGCCTCATCCCACGGTTTCCATCGGAGAAGTGGTGCGCGTGAAGCGCGGCGTATTCGAGGGGGCGGAGGGAATCGTGACCGAGCTTCGACATCAATGCAAAGTCGTCATCACCCTCGCTGCGACCAAGCAGAGCTTCTCGCTGGAAGTGGATCTCGATGACATCGAGGTCCTGCGCAAGACGGTCGCCAGGGAAGCGATTGAAGAAAAAAGCAAATCAGCAATGCTCCGTTCTTAGCCGCTCAGCTGCAAAGTGCATAAACAAGCGGGCATACCTCAATGAGATATGCCCGCTTGTTTTTTATCCGCCAGACGAGAAAGTGCTCTTATGCGGCCTTTTCGCCGCCCTCGGGTTCTTCTCCGTCTTTCTTTTGCTCTTCGAGCTGCTTCTCGAGTTCCGCACGTTTCTTGGCCTTGAGATCTTCGCGCTTCTGGCGCTTGACTTCAAGTTGCTTTTCGGCGCCCAGCAATTCAATGAACGCCTTGGCGGCGCCGTCTCCCTTCTGGAAGCCAGTGCGAATGATTCTCAAATAGCCGCCGTTGCGGTCGCCGTAGCGCGGCGCCACGACATCAAAAAGCCGTTTTACGGCGTCGTCGGTGCAAAGAAAGGCGTGCGCCTGACGGCGCGCGTGCAGGTCGCCCTTCTTGCCCAGGGTAATCATTTTTTCAATGTGCGGACGCACGGCCTTGGCTTTCGCCACGGTGGTCTGCACGCGATCCTCAACGATGACGGACGTGACCAGGTTCCGCAAAAGCGCGCGGCGATGGCTGGTGTTGCGTCCGAGTTTAAAACCTGCATTGCGATGGCGCATGATAAAACTCTCTTTCGATTTTGGCCTGCCGCCTTAGCTGCTCGCTCTCAGCTCCCCGCGTTGAACTTGATTCTCTTGTCCTTCGCGAGGGAGCTAAAAGCCGAGAGCTAAAAGCTGAAAGCTTGTCCTTAGAAATTCTCCGTTTCGGTCGGCAACTGGAGATCCACCGAATCCAGCGGCTCCTCTTCATCGTCGAAACGGCCAAAGCCCGCAGCCAGTGCCGTCTGTGGCGGAATGCTGGTTGGCCCCGGAACCGCGTTGCCCTGCTCATCGATCTTCATGCCCAGCGAGAGGCCCATCTGAGCCAGAATTTCCTTGATCTCGTTCAGGCTCTTGCGGCCGAAGTTCTTGGTCTTCAGCATCTCGGCTTCGGTCTTCTGCACCAACTCGCCGATGGTCTGAATGTTGGCATTCTTAAGGCAGTTGTAGCTGCGAACCGAGAGCTCAAGCTCTTCAACTGAGCGGTTGAGATTGTCGTTGCGAAGCAGGATGCGGCCCTCATCGCCGCGAGCTTCCGCTTCAATCTCTTCCTCAAAGTTGATGAAGATGTTCATGTGGTCCTTGAGCAGCTTGGCGGCCAGGCCAATGGCGTCGGCAGGCAGCACTGCGCCGTTCGTCCACACTTCGAGAGTTAGTTTGTCGAAGTCCGTGATCTGGCCCAGGCGCGCAGCGTCGACCGCGTAATTCACGCGGCGTACCGGCGAATGCACTGAGTCCACGGGAATGAAACCAAGTCCCAGGTCGGCATCAAAATTCTTGTCTGCCGAGACATAGCCGCGTCCGCGCTTGAGGCGCATCTCCATGTCCAGCTTGCCGCTCTCTGAAAGAGTGGCGATATACACATTTTTGTCGAGGATTTCGACATCGCTGTCGGCCTCGATCATCCCGCTGGTCACCGGGCCAGGCTGGTCGGCGCGCAGATACAGCGCCTTGGGGCCCTCACCCTGCAGTTTGAAGGGAATCTGCTTGAGGTTGAGGATAATGTCGGTGGCGTCTTCAACCACGCCGGTGATGGACTGGAACTCGTGCAGCACGCCCTCAATGCGAACCGCTGTGACCGCTGCGCCCTCAATGGAGCTGAGTAGCGTGCGCCGCAAGGCGTTCCCGATGGTGGTGCCGAAGCCCCGCTCAAAGGGCTGGGCGCTGAACTTTCCGTAGGTGTCGGTAAGCGTCTCCGCATCGACTGCAAGCCGCTTCGGTTTCTGAAATCCTCTCCACAACATATCTATCTCTCGTTTCCCGCACGGCATGTACGTCGCGATGCATTTTGCGGCGGCCGCGCAAGTTCTCCTTTTGGATTTGAGTTCTCAGTTCGTAGTTCACAGTTCTCAGTCCGGTTGCCACCAAATTGCGTGACTGCGAACTACGAACTGCGAACGGTGAACTGCCTTCTTTACTTCGAGTAAAGCTCGACGATCAACTGTTCGTTGATCGGCAGGTTAACATCAGCGCGCTTGGGCAGGTGCAGCACGCGCCCGGACAGATTTTCAAAGTTCGCTTCCAGCCAGCTCGGAACAGGGTTCTGCGCGGCATATTGCGAGGCCTGTTCCACAATCAGCAACTTCTTGGCGTTGTCGCGGACAGCGATCACGTCGCCGGCATTTACCTGATAGGAGGGAATGTTTACCTTGCGGCCATTCACCGTGACATGCCCGTGACGAAGCAACTGCCGTGCCTGGCGGCGCGAGATGGCGAATCCCAGGCGGTACGTGACGTTGTCTAGGCGCCGCTCCAATTGCTGAATGAGCAACTCGCCGGTGACGCCGCTCGCGCGGTTGGCCTTTTCGTAGTACTCGCGGAACTGGCTCTCCAGCGTGAAGTACATACGCTTGGCCTTCTGCTTCTCATGCAGTTGCAGGCCATAGCCCACGATCTTGGCTTTGCGGTCTTTGCCGTGCTGGCCCGGCGGGAAGTTGCGCTTCTCCAGCGGGCAACGGTCAGAGGTGCATTTGGTGCCCTTCAAAAATAACTTTGTGCCTTCACGTCGGCAAAGGCGGCAAACTGCTCCGGTATAACGTGCCATTTCTTCTCCTGACTTCGGATGTCGGCCGGTTTACGTCCGTAGTGGACTTCGTCCCGGCCCAATTCAAGGTTCTCAGTTCTTGGTTCGCAGTTCTTAGTCTTGCTTCGCCTCATACTCATCGGCTACGAACTAAGAACTACGAACTGTGAACTACTTCGTTAGACGCGGCGCCGCTTCGGCGGCCGGCAGCCATTGTGTGGTACCGGCGTTACGTCGCGGATGACTTTCACCTCGATGCCTGCGGCGGCCAGCGCGCGGATGGCCGACTCCCGGCCTGAACCCGGACCGGCGACCCTAACCTCCACTGCGCGCACACCGTGATCGCGAGCCATGCTGGCGGCGTTTGAAGCCGCCTGCTGGGCCGCGAAAGGCGTGCCCTTGCGTGATCCGCGGAATCCAAGCGAGCCCGAGCTCTTCCAGCTCAGTGTGTTGCCCATCTGGTCGGTGATGGTGACGATGGTGTTGTTGAACGAGGCCTGAATGTACGCAATACCAAACGGCACATTCTTGCGCTCGCGCTTTTTGAACTTTTTGGTCTTGCCTTTTTTGCCCGCTTCCGGCTTCTGCTCTGGTTTCGCCATTAGGTTTTCGCGCTCGCTTTCTTCTTGCCGGCAATCGTGCCCTTGCGCGGGCCCTTGCGAGTGCGGGCGTTGGTGTGGGTGCGCTGGCCGCGCACCGGCAGCGACTTCCGGTGCCGCAAGCCGCGATAGCTTTGAATGTCGATGAGGCGCTTGATGTGCATCGAGACGTCCTTGCGCAGGTCGCCTTCGACGTCGCCTTCGTCCTCAATCACCTGGCGGATGCGGTTGACCTCTTCCTCGCCCAGATCCTGGATCTTCTTGAAGGCATCTACGTTCGCCTTGTCCAGAATCTTCAGTGCGCGGGGCTGCCCGATCCCAAAGATATAAGTGAGCGCGATCCGGGCCTGCTTGTTGCGGGGCAGATCGACGCCAGCAATACGTGCCATTCTCGGTTTCCTTCTCTTGTTGTGTGCCCCCGGCCTCAACCGGCTCGCACGGGTTATTGGGATCAACTTCCGAGGTTCATCGCAAGCCTTGACTCCGGCTAACTAGCCTCTTGGAAAGTTCGTAGTTCGCAGTTCATAGTCCCGAATTACCGCTCGAATGCGTTTCTCTGTGAACTAAGAACTCAGAACTGCGAACTTTCTTTGGAAGTCTCCCTCTCCTTGCCAGGCCTAACCTATCCCTGACGCTGCTTATGCTTCGGATTCTCGCAAATCACGCGAACCACGCCATTGCGAGTAATCACCTTGCACTTGACGCAAATCTTTTTTACCGATGCCCGAACCTTCATTGCTGTTATCCCTCTCCGCGCAATCGTCAAGCCGCGGAAAAATCTTCGGCTCTTCGCCGCTCACTACTTGTACCTGTACACAATCCGCCCGCGATTCAGGTCGTATGGACTTAGCTCAACGGCCACGCGGTCGCCCGGCAAAATCCGGATGAAATTCTTGCGCATCCTACCCGAGACATGCGCCAGAACCTCATGGTTATTCTCGAGCTTCACCTTGAACATGGCGTTTGGCAGCGTCTCCAGGACGGTTGCCATGACCTCAATCGCATCTTCCTTCGACAATCAATGTCCACTTCTGGCGCTTCCTGCGCCTTCAGGTTTTTGACGAGAGTATGACTACTCCGTCAGAATCCTTGCTCCGGTTGCAGTCACCGCAACCGTGTGCTCAAAATGAGCGCTCATGCTTCCATCGCTGGCCACCGCCGTCCAGCCGTCGTCCAGCACCTGCACATCCGGCTTTCCGGCATTCACCATGGGCTCGATCGCGATCACCATGCCCACTTTCAGCTTCATGCCCTGGCCGGCTTCACCAAAATTCGGTACCTGCGGATCCTCGTGCATGTGCACGCCGATCCCGTGACCCACAAAGTCTCGAACCACCGAAAACCCTTCACCCTCGACCACGTTCTGTACTGCCGCTCCTACATCGCCCAGAGTCGCGCCCGGCCGAACCGCCGCGATGCCGGCCTTAAGGGAGTCTTCAGTGGCCTTCAGCAACCGCGCGGCCTTGGCGTCGATCGAGCCCACCGGCACCGTGATGGCTGCGTCGCCATAGTAACCATCGACCACCAGGCCAAAGTCGACCGAGACAATGTCCCCTTCCTTCAGGACCCGCTTCGGCGACGGGATGCCGTGCACCACTTCACTGTTGACCGAAGTGCAAAGCACGCAAGGGAAACCGTGATATCCCTTGAACGCTGCCTTCACTCCCAGTTCCTTCACGCGCGCTTCGGCGGCTTTTTCCAGATCGTAGGTGGTGGCGCCCGGCTTCACCTTGCTGCGCACCAATTCCAGAACCTCACGGACCATCTGGCCCGCGCGGCGCATCTTTTCGATCTCTTGCGACGACTTCAGTACAACAGCCATGAAAACCAGTTCACAGTTCTGAGTTCGTAGTTCGCAGTCTTCAGATTCGGTTCCAGTGCGATGCGCTGTGAACTACGAACTGAGAACTACGAACTGCCTTTCACACACAAACTCGCCGCGACGTTCACGCCGCCAGGCGCAATCGTTCAACGGCTGAAACAATTCCGGCTGCGATCTCCGGGATCGGCCGGTCTCCATCAACTTCCGCGAATCGTCCCAGAGCCCGGTAGTGTTCGACGACGGGACGAGTGAGGGCCTCGTAAGCGCGCATGCGCTCTTTGAAAACCTCTTCCGTGTCGTCGGCTCGCTGGACCAGCTCCGCACCCTCAACGTCGCAAAAACCTTCCCGCTGCGGCGGGCGCATATAGACGTTGTAGATGGTCTGGCAAACAGGACAATTCCGGCGCCCCGTAATGCGGCGCAATAACTGATTATAGTTCACTTGGATGCTGACCGCAACTACCGGCAATGACTCGATTTGCGCCGCCAGCCGGCCGTCGAGCCAGTGGGCCTGCCCCAGCGTGCGCGGGAAGCCATCCAGAATGTAGCCTCGGGCCGTGTCCGGCTCCAGCAGCCTTGCGGCGACCATTTCGTCTACCAGGGAATCCGGCACTAGTTCGCCCCTTGCCATGATCTCCTTGGCTGTCTTGCCCAGGTTGGTTCCCCGAGCCACGTTGCCGCGGAGAAGGTCTCCGGTCGAGATTTGCGGGATATTCCAAAGCTTCACGAGCTCCTTGGCCTGGGTTCCCTTGCCCACGCCCGGCGCACCCAATAAAAGAATCGGGCCGGGAACGGTGGCAGATTCCGTTTCCCGGCCAGATTCCGTAGCAGTCTCTGATGAAAGAGAGGACGACATTACCAGGTTTTCCTTCCGCGGATGCGACCGGACCGCGGGGAAAAGCCGTCATAGTGACGCATGATCAGCTGCGATTCGATCTGGTTTACCGTATCCATGGCCACACCCACCACAATCAGCAGTGATGTGCCGCCAAAGTAGAAGTTGACGTTCATTCCGTGAATCACCCAGTTAGGTAGATTCTCGAATAACCTCCCGATAAGCCAAATCTTGTCGAAGCGGATGCCCGAAATGAGGAAGGTGGGCACCATCTGAACCAGAATCAGGTAGATCGCGCCAACCAGCGTGATGCGCGTCAAAATGTCGTTGATAAAGTCGGACGTGCGCTTGCCGGGCCGGATTCCGGGGATAAATGAACCCGACTTGCGGAAGTTGTCGGCGATGTCGTCCGGCCGCATCACGATGGAAACGTAAAAATACGCAAAGAAGATGATGAACAGGATGTTCAGCAGCTCATACCAGGGCATGCCGGCTTGCAGCCCCTGCATAATGGAATTGAGAGCGCGGTTATTCTGCACCCACTCCGACTGGCCAAAGAGCAACGGCGCCGAAAGAATTGAGCTGGCGAAGATGATCGGCATCACGCCGCCGGAGTTCACCTTCAACGGCAGATGGCTGGATGCTCCGCCCATCATGCGCCGGCCCACAATTCGCCTCGCGCTCTGGATCGGAATGCGCCGCTCGCTGCGCTCCACAAAAACGATGAAAGCTACCACTCCCGCCATTCCGGCAATCAGGCCGAGCACCACCAGAAACGTCATCGGGCCCCACGCGTCGGTCTGAACCTTTTGGTACAGATCGATGACGCCGCGCGGCAAGCCGGCAACAATTCCGGCAAAAATCAGCAAGCTCATGCCGTTGCCGATGCCGCGGTCGGTAATCTGCTCGCCCAGCCACATGATGAACGCGCTTCCCGTGGTCAGTGTGAGTACGGTCATCAGGATGAAGCCCGGGCCGGGATTCATCACCACGCCCTGCTTGGTGAGAATGGCCGCAATGCCGATCGCCTGCAACGCCGCGAGAACGACAGTCACATACCGAGTCCATTGTGTGATCTTGCGGCGGCCCAGCTCGCCTTCCTTTTGAATGCGTGCCAGCGGCTCATAAACCACGGTGAGAAGCTGAAAGATAATGGACGCGGTGATGTAGGGCATGATGCCCAGCGCGAAAATCGTCATGCGGCGCAAAGTGCCGCCGCTGAACAGGTCCATCAGCCCAAGCGCAGATCCGCCCTGCTGGCTAAACAGCAGTTCCAGTTGGCGGTAATTCACGCCCGGCGTGGGAATCCACGCACCCAAACGGTAAACGGCCAGTATGCCCAGCGTGAAAAGTACTCGCTTGCGCAGGTCGGGAATCCGGAAGATGTTGAGAAACTTTTCCAACATAGGTGTTAATCCGCTTCAGGCGCCCGAAGCGCCGGTCGATTCGTGCAATGAACCCTTCTTAAGGCGATTCCCGGTTTTTTCAGCTTATCGAATCCCGGGAAACGCGGACTATGCGTTGCGTCACACTTCAAAAGTGGGCCTTTACGGTCCAATTTTGAATGTGCCACGGCAAACCTTAAGCTGCCGCGGGCGCCGTCTCGCCGCCCACGACTACGGCCTTGCCGCCGGCCTTCGCAATCTTCTCCGCCGCCGACTTGGAAAACTTGTGCGCGTGAATGGTGATGGCCTTCTTGAGCTCGCCGGAGCCGAGCACCTTAATCAGCGCGTTCTTGCCCGACGCCAGGCCCAGCTTCCGATAGTCGTCGAGACCGATCTCGGCGACCCTCAGCTCGGCGATCCGGTCCAGATTCACAACCGTGTACTCGGTGCGGAAGATGTTGGTAAAGCCGCGCTTGGGCAGCCGCCGGTGCAGCGGCATCTGGCCGCCTTCAAAACCGCGCATCATGTGCGAGCCGGAGCGCGAACGCTGGCCCTTGTGGCCGCGGGTTGATGTCTTGCCCATGCCGGATCCCATGCCCCGGCCCACGCGCTTGCGCCCGGTGTTGGCTTTCTTGGGCGCCTTCAAATTCGATAGATTTCTCGCCATGTTCCCCTCGCTATAGCGCCCGTGGGTTTAATTCCCACCGACTCGCGTTTTCTAAGTTCACAGTTCGTAGTCCATAGTTCTAAGTCTTCCATCCGAGGCTAAACTCTGTGAACTGTGAACTACGAACTAAGAACTAAGAACTAGTTCTCCAGAATCCTCACCAGGTGCGGCACAGCCTTCACCATGCCACGCACCGAATCCGTGTCCTCGCGCTCGACGATCTGATTGAGACGCGTAAAGCCCAGCCCCTTGATCACCAGCTTGTGCTTGGTCGGCGTGGCGATCTTGGAACGGTAATACTGAATGCGAATCATTTTGGTCTTCGCCATTACAGTTCTCCCACTTGCTTGCCGCGCGCCGTGGCCACATCGGCCCTGTCGCGCAACTGCGTCAGCGCGTCGAACGTCGCTTTGATCACGTTGTGCGGGTTCGGCGAGCCCAGGCTCTTGGTCAGAACGTTCTGCACGCCGACCGAAGTCATCACCGCGCGCACCGCGCCGCCGGCAATCACGCCCGTGCCTTCCGGCGCCGGCTTCAGCAGCACCTGGCCGGAGCCGAAACGCCCCAGCACCTGGTGCGGAATCGAGGTCTCTGTCAGATGCACCCTGATCAAGTTCTTCTTGGCGCTCTCGATTCCCTTGCGAATCGCCTGGGGAACTTCCTTGGCCTTGCCGGATCCGTAGCCCACCACGCCCGAGGCTGCGTCACCCACCACCACCAGTGCGGCAAACGACATGTTCTTGCCGCCCTTCACCACTTTGGTCACGCGATTGATGGCCACCACCTGATCCTTCAGGTTGAACTGGTTGGCATCGAGTTTCTTTGTCAACATTGTCATTGCCCTTGTCTCTTCTCTGAGCCTCTAGCTGTTAGCTCTTAGCTCTTAGCTTCTTCTTGCCGAATTGAATGCCATCAACTTCGCACATGGGAGCTAATAGCTAACGGCTAAAGGCTAATAGCTGTTCTTAGAATTCCAGCCCTGCTTCGCGCGCCGCATCGGCCAACGCCTTTACGCGCCCGTGATACAGATAGCCCCCTCGATCGAAGACCACCTGCTTGATTCCCTTGGCAACGGCCTGCTCCGCCACTGTCTTGCCAATTTCTTTCGCCGCCGCCACGTTGCCGCCGCTCTTCAGCTTGATGCTCGAAGCCGAAACCAGCGTCTGGCCGGTCTGATCGTCGATGACCTGCACGTAAATGTGGTTAAGCGAGCGGTACACGTTCAGCCGCGGCCGCTCCGTGGTTCCTGCGAGCTTCTCGCGAATGCGATCGTGAATGCGTTGCCGGATTGCGTTTCTCTTGTGTTGCGTAATCATGTTTTTCTCTCACCTATCAGCGGAACCGCCCCGCGGCCCCGTTCGGATTTCTTTAGTTCACAGTTCGTAGTTCTTAGTTCGTAGCAGTGTTGCTTGCCATTCCTCGCTCCAACTGTGAGCTACGAACCGCGAACTAAGAACTGCTACTTGGCTCCCGTCTTGCCGGCCTTCTTCTTCAGCCGCTCGTCGGAGTAGCGCACACCCTTGTTCTTGTACGGATCCGGCTTGCGCAACGAACGCATGTCGGCCGCCACCTGGCCCACCTTCTGCCGGTCGACGCCCATGACGACCAGGTGCGTCTGCTTGGGATCGATCGTCACTTCGATGCCCGAAGGCAGCGGAACCTCGATCGGATGCGAGTAGCCCAGCGTGAAAACCACCATTGCCTTGCCCTTCAACTCTGCGCGGTAGCCGATGCCTACGATGTCCAGTTCTCTGGTCCATCCCTTGGTCACGCCGTGCACCGCGTTATTCACCAGGGCGCGCGTCAGCCCATGCACCGCAGCCTTGTCTTCGCCCGAGCGCTCCAGTTGCAGGTTGCCATCGGCGGTCTTCAACGTGATGCCATCGGCGATCAGCGCCGTAACTTTGCCCTTGGGCCCTTCCACCAGCACGGTATTGCCGTCAACCGTGTATTTCACTCCCGCGGGCAGCGGGATCAGCTTTTTTCCAATGCGCGACATTCTTTTTCAAATCCTTCTCTTGGCTTGCGAGTCCCGCGAGAGCGTCCCGCTCCGCGTTCCACTGCAGCCCGAAAAACAGTTCGTAGTTCGCAGTTCTTAGTTCACAGCAGCCAAAGCTCACTCGCCTTCGAACATCTGTGAACTACGAACTAAGAACTGTGAACTCGTCCTACCAGACTTCGCACAACAGTTCGCCGCCCACGCCTTCGCGGCGCGCCTGACGGCCCGTCATCACGCCCTTGGGCGTGGTCAAAATCGCAATTCCCAACCCGCCCTGCACCCGCTTGATCTCGTCGCGGCCAACGTACACGCGGCAGCCGGGACGCGAAACCCGCGCCAGGTCACGGATGGCCGCTTCGGTGCCGCCGTACTTCAAGTACACGCGCAACACCAGCTTGCCCTCTTCGTCCTGGACCTTGTAATTCGAGATGTAGCCCTCTTCCTTGAGGATGCGGGCGATCTCGGTCTTCAGCTTCGAAGCGGGTACATCCATCTTCTGATGACGCGCCCGAATCGCATTGCGAATGCGCGCCAGAAAATCTGCTACTGGATCCGTCAGACTCATTCCTTCTCCTTCATTCCCCGTTCGTCCGCCTGCTGCCGGAAACCAGCGGGAATGGTTCAAAAGTTCACAGTTCTTAATTCAAAGTTCACAGTCCCTGCTTCGCTGTAGATAAAAACTGCGAACTACGAACTGTGAACCGTCTCTCTTTACCAGCTCGACTTGTTGACGCCGGGAATCTCGCCCTTCAGCGCGAGCGCCCGGAAGCACAAACGGCACACGCCGAACTTACGCAGGAAACCCCTCGGCCGCCCGCAAAGCTGGCAGCGATTATGTTTGCGGCTGCTGAACTTCGGCTTCCGCGCGTCCTTCACTCGTTTTGCAGTAGTTGCCATAAAACCCTCAAAAGTTCCCAGTTCGTAGTTCTTAGTCCTCAGTAATTCAGTTGTCAGCCTCAGGGCTGCGAACTGTGAACTGCGAACTATGAACTGTTCTTACGCGCCCTGGCGGAAGGGCATTCCAAAGTGGCGCAACAGCGCGCGCGCCTGGTTGTCGTCCCTCGCCGTGGTCACAATGGTGATGTTCATGCCCTTCAGTTTCTCGACCTTCGCGTAGTCAATCTCCGGAAAAATCAACTGGTCGCGCAATCCTAGCGTGTAGTTTCCGCGGCCATCGAAGCTCTTGGTCGAAACTCCGCGAAAGTCACGCACGCGCGGCAACGCAATCGAAATCAGCCGGTCAAGGAACTCGTATGCCTTATCGGACCGCAGCGTAACCATGGCGCCGATGGCATTGCCCGTACGAACCTTGAAGGCCGCAATCGATTTCTTGGCCTTCGTGGTCACCGGCTTCTGGCCGGAAATCTGCGCCAAATCGGCCACCAGCGGGTCAAGCAGCTTCGAGTTCTGCGTCGCCTCGCCCAGACCCATGTTGATCACGATCTTGTCCAGACGCGGCACCGCCATTGCATTCTCCAGGCCCAGTTCCTTCTGGAGCGCCTGCTTGATCTCTTTCTGGTACTTCTCTTTCAACCTTGCTGCCATTTCGCTTCACCCTTCAGTTCACGGTTCGCAGTTCTTTGTTGGTTGCCACTCTGCTCGCAAACTCACTGCCGCAACGGCGAACTGAGAACTATGAACTACGAACTTATTTTTTCGTGGGCAATTCCTGCCCGCACTTCTTGCAAACCCGCACCCGCGTTTCGCCTTCGACCTTGAAGCCGACACGCGCATCGCCGCAGTTGGAGCACACCAGCACCACGTTTGACACGTGAATGGGCGACTCCTGCTCGGCAATGCCACCCTTGGTCCGCTGGCCCTGCTTGCTTGAAACCGTCTTCTTGACCACGCGCACATGCTCAACCAGCACCGCGTCCTTCTCAGGGAAGACACGCAGTACGCGTCCCGTCTTGCCCCGGTCGGATCCCGTGAGGACCTTGACCGTATCGTTGCGATGAATACTTAAACTCGGCATCTTCTTCTCCAAAACCAGTTCGTAGTTCTTCGTTCACAGTTCTCAGTTCTTCCTGTACGGCCACTTCGAACTGCGAACTACGAACTGTGAACTTGCACCTGCCCTACACAACTTCAGGTGCTAACGACACAATCTTTAAAAACTTCTTCTCGCGCAGCTCACGAGCCACCGGCCCGAAAACGCGTGTGCCGATGGGCTCATGATCGTCGCCGATCACCACCGCGGCATTCTCGTCAAAGCGAATGTAGGTGCCGTCGCGCCGCCGGTACTCTTTGCGCGTGCGCACGATGACCGCCTTCACCACCTTGCCCTTCTTCACTGTGCCGTCGGGCGAGGCTTCCTTGACCGCAGCGGTCACTACGTCGCCGAGACCAGCCTTGGCTCCCAGTCCTCCGCCCAGCGGCAGAATCACCTGCAGCTTGCGTGCGCCGGAGTTGTCGGCCACCGCGAGCATCGTTCTCATTTGTACAGCCATCGTTTTGCCCTCCTTTCGGCAGCTTTACTTCTCAGCGGGAACTGGCTCGCCCGGAAGCACGGCATCTTCAATCTGGCCGAGCGCCGACCGCCGTACGATTTCTTCGAGCGACCACCGCTTCAGCTTGCTCAGCGGCCGCGTCTCGCGGATGCGGACGACATCGCCCATGCGCGCCGAGCTCTGTTCGTCGTGTGCGTAGAATTTCTTGGTCGAGCGCACAATTCGCTTGTACTTGGCGTGGGCCTTCCGCATCTCCACCGCGACCACGATGGTCTTTTGCATCTTGGTTGAAACTACCTGCCCAACCTTTTCGTTGCGCCGCGCGCCTGCCGCGGCTGGCGCCTGTGCCTGGGTCTTGGTCGCCGTCATTTGCTCGCCCCCTTCGCCTTCCCTGTCTTCTTCTTCGCGCTCGCCAAGGTCTTCTTCGTCTTTCCGGTCTTGGCCTTCACGGCTGGAGCGGCCTTCGAAATCGCTTTTTTCACCTTCGAAGCCTTTGCTGCGGGAGCTGCCGCTTCTGCCGCCGGCGTCGCTTCCTTCGCCTTAGCAGCCTTGCTCTCCGCGGCCGGCACAGCTTGATCGTCTTCCCCGGTCTCGCCGTGAATGCCCAGCTCGCGCTCGCGCGCCACAGTCTTGATCTGCGCAATCTCCTTGCGCAGTTGGCGGAGCTTCTTCACTCCGTCGTTCTGCCCCAGTGCCACCTGGAAGCGGATGCGGAAGAGTTGCTCCGAGGAGGTCTTCTCCTGGTGCTTCAGCTCTTCGTCGCTCAAATTGCGAATCTTTGTCAGTTCCATCTTCTTTTCCTAAACTCCAGCTTTCAGCTTCTCTACTCGGCGGCCTTGACCGCGGTCTTTTCGCTTCCCGGGCGCTGCACAAACTTCGTCCTGAGCGGCAGCTTGTGCGACGCCAGGCGCATGGCCTCGGCCGCAAGTTCCGGCGTCACGCCTTCCATCTCAAACAGGATCTTGCCCGGCCGCACTACGGCTACCCAATGGTCCAGCGCGCCCTTGCCCGAGCCCATGCGGACTTCGGCGGGCTTCTTGGTGATGGGCTTGTCCGGAAAAAGCCGCAGCCAGATCTTGCCCCCGCGCTTGATGAAACGCGTCATGGCGATGCGGCTGGCCTCGATCTGCCGGTCCGTGATGTAACCGCACTCCATAACCTTCAAGCCGTACTCGCCGAACGACAGCGTGGAACCGCGCCACGCCTTGCCCCGGCGCTTGCCCTTCTGCTGCTTGCGAAACTTCACCTTCTTTGGCATCAACATAACGAAAACCCTCAAGAACCAGTTCGCAGTTCGAAGTTCGCAGTTCTCAGTTCCCTTGCGTCACGTCCGGCTCATCGCCACTGTGAATCAAGAACTATGAACTGTGAACTGCCTCTAAAACGCCGTCTTTCCAACCGGCGGTACCTGGCGGCGCTTCTGCTCGTAAATATCGCCGCGGTAAATCCACACCTTCACGCCGATCACGCCATACGTCGTATTCGCCTCGGTAAACCCATAGTCGATATCGGCGCGCAGCGTGTGCAGCGGCAAACGCCCCTGCAGATACCATTCCGAGCGCGCGATTTCGTTGCCATTCAGACGGCCCGACACGCGCACCTTGATTCCCTTGCAGCCGAAGCGCAGCGCCGAATCCACGCTTTTGCGCATCGCCCGGCGAAAACTCACGCGCTTCTCTAACTGCAGAGCAATGTTCTCGCTCACCAGTTGCGCATCCAGCTCCGGCTTGTTCACTTCGATGATGTCGATGAACACGTCGCGATTGGTGCGCTTGCCCAGCTCGGTCTTGAGCTTCTCGATCTCCGCGCCCTTGCGCCCGATCACGATGCCCGGCCGCGCGGTGCGGATGAGGAAGCGCAGCTTGTTGCCCGGCCGCTCGATCTCTACCGAGCTCACGCCCGCCGCCTTCAGCTTCTCGCGCAGCTCGGCCTTCAGCTTTACGTCCTCGACCAGCAGCTTTGCATACTCGCGCTCCGAGAACCAGCGTGACCGCCACGGCTTGTTGATTCCCAGCCGGAATCCGTAAGGATGGACTTTTTGTCCCATAAACTTCCTCTCAAAAATCTCCCGGCTTATTTGCCGGACTTCTTTTTGGTCGCCGCAGTTTTCTTGGCTGCGGGCTTGGCTTTCGCCGCCTTAGGCGCAGCCTTTTTCCCCTTGGCCGTCTTCGCAAGCTCCGCTGCAGCCGCCGGCTCCTCAACCTTTGTCACTAATCCCGTCGCTGCTTCGCGCTCCGCTACCGACAAAATGATGTGCGTCAGCCTGCGCTGATAACGATACGCGCGCCCCATCGGCGCGGGACGAATCCGCTTCATGCGCGGCCCGTCGTTGGCCACCGCCAGCTTTACGTAGAGATTGTCCACGTCCAGGTCAATCCCTTCTTCGCCGGCCACGTACTTCGCGTTGTCAACCGCTGAAGTCAGAAGCTTGTGCACCACCGGGGCGATGCGCTTGCGAGCAAAAGCCGTTGTGTCCAGCGCCTCCTGCACTCCGCGCCCCTTGATCAGCTCCAGCACCAGCCGCGCCTTCTGCGGCGATACGCGCTGAAACCTTGCCTCGGCTCTGTATTCCCTTGTTGCTGCCACTGCCATACTCATGCCTTCCTCAACCGTGAGCTATTAGCTGTTAGCCATAAGCTCTTAGCTTCATTCACATCCGAGCCGTTTCTTACTCCTCGTGCCCTGGACTCCTGCATTCTTCAGCCGTCGGTATCGCCTCGATGGAGCTAAAGGCTAATAGCTAACGGCTAATAGCTGTTCTTACGCCGCCGGCGCCGGCTTGGCGACTGTCTCGGTTGAAGCCTTGGAGCCGCCGGTGTGGCCCTTGAATGTGCGCGTCGGTGCAAACTCGCCCAGTTTGTGTCCCACCATGTTCTCGGTCACGTACACGGGAACAAATTTCTTGCCATTGTGAACGGCGATGGTGTGGCCCACGAACTCGGGAAAGATCGTCGAGCGCCGCGTCCAGGTCTTCACCACTTTCTTGTCGTTGGCCTTGTTCAGCGCCTCGATCTTCACCATGAGGTGCGCATCCACAAACGGCCCTTTCTTCGTCGAACGTCCCATAAAAACCAGCTCCTCTACTTCGCTCTGCGGCTGACGATGAACGCGTCCGTCCGCTTGTTGTTGCGCGTCTTGTAGCCGCGTGTCGGCTGGCCCCACGGCGTAACCGGATGGCGTCCGCCTGAAGTCTTTCCCTCGCCGCCGCCGTGCGGATGGTCCACCGGATTCATTGAAACGCCGCGATTCGTCGGCCGGATGCCCATCCAGCGGTTGCGTCCCGCCTTGCCGATCGAAATGTTCTCGTGATCCGTGTTGCCCACTTGACCGATCGTCGCCATGCACTCGACAAGCACTCTGCGCGTCTCGCCGGAAGGCAGCTTGAGCAGGGCATAGTCGCCCTCTTTAGCCACCAATTGCGCCTGCGCGCCGGCCGATCGCGCCATCTGCGCGCCCTTGCCAGGCTTGAGCTCAATGGCGTGCACCGTGGTGCCCGCGGGAATGCTCTTGAGCGGCAGCGCATTGCCAATGAGAATGTCGGCCTCGGGACCTGAAGTCACCGTCGCCCCAACCTTCAGCCCTACCGGCTGCAGGATGTAGCGCTTCTCGCCGTCGGCATAGTTCACCAGAGCGATGCGCGCCGACCGGTTTGGATCGTACTCGATGGTCGCCACTTTGCCTGGCACGCCGTACTTCTCGCGCTTGAAGTCGATCAGGCGCAGCTTCTGCTTGTGCCCGCCGCCTTGATGACGAATCGTCAGGTCGCCCGAGTTGCGCCTGCCGCCGGTACGCTTGCGCGTCGTTACCAGTGGCTTGTGCGGCGTTTGGGCCGTCAGATCGCCGGTCTCGATCGACGTCTGAAACCGCAACGTCGGTGTGATCGGCCTGTATGTCTTGATTGCCATATTCTTTTTCCTTAACGAGCCTTCAGCTATCAGCCGTCAGCCTTCAGCCCATCCTGCTCAAACCAATTTCTCTTTCTTACCTTCAGCTTTTCGTTCCGTTCTCCCGCCTCCAAAGCTGAAGGCTGAGAGCTGACGGCTGAAAGCTGCCTTACAAATTGCTCGCGTACTCCGGCAGCTTCTCGCCGGCTTTCAGTTTCACGTACGCCTTTTTCCAATCCGGCCTGTAGCCGGCAAACTTGCCCCGCCGGCGCTCCTTGCCGGCAAAGGTTGCCGTCCGAACCGCGTCCACCTTCACTTTGAAGAGCGCTTCCACGGCTTCTTTCACTTCCGTCTTGGTCGCGTTCGGCGCCACTTCGAAGACCAGCGTGTTCTCGGCTTCCTTCACGCCCAATCCCTTTTCGGTAATCACCGGGCGGCGAATGACTGTGTGCAGAGTCGGCATTACGCAACCTCCTTCTCGGCCGCAGCCTTGCGCGCTTCATGCTTGCGTTTCGACGCGGTCTTCTCCAGCGCTTCCGTCAGCTGCTCAATCGCGGCCTTGGAGAAAATCGCCCGCTCGTAGCGCAGCAGATCGTAAGGGTGAACTTCGTTGTTCAGTACCAGCTCAACGCCCTTGAGGTTGCGCGCGCCCAGCACCAGCGACTGCGCCAGGGTCTTGCCGTTTTCCACCAGCAGCACCGTCCGCTTCGCGTCCAGATTGTTCAACGCATCGCGGTAGAGCTTGGTCTTGCCTTCCTTGATCTCGAGCGAATCCACCACGGTCAGCTTGCCGTCGGCCAGTTTCGCTGCCAGCGCCGAGCGCAGCGCGCCCAGCAGCTTCTTGCGGGGGAAGGGATACTCGTAGCTGCGCGGCTGCGGCCCGTGCACAGTGCCGCCATGGCGCCACAGCGGCGATCGAACCGATCCCACGCGCGCCCTGCCCGTGCCCTTCTGCTTCCACAGCTTCTTGCCCGACCCGGCTACCAGCTTGCGGTTCTTGGTGGCCGCAGTGCCCTGGCGCTGCGAGGCGCGGAAGTGCTTCACCGCCTCCCACAACAGAGCCTCGTTCACCTGCTCCGGCGCAAACACCGCGTCGGAAAGGTCCACCGAGCCCACTTTCTTGCCGCTCAAATTCAATACATCCACTTTTGCCATCGTCTTTTCCAATCAGCTTCTAGCTACGAACTCAAACCTTCTTCTTCGCTGCCTTCTTGGCCGCCTTCAACGGATCCACAGTGCCCAATCCGGCAAAGCCACGGCGCTCGCGCGGCGGAGCCTTGGCCTTCGAGATCAGCACGTAACCCTCGCGCGGTCCCGGAACCGCCCCTTCAACCATCAGCAGATTCTCGTCCACGTCGATGCCGCGAATGCGCAGGTTGCGCACCGTCACCTGGTCCGTACCGAAATGGCCGGGCATGCGCTGGCCGGGAAAGACGCGCGAAGGAAAGCTCGATGCGCCAATCGATCCCTGCACCTGGAACATGTGTCCGTGCGACTTGGGTCCGCCGCCAAACTTGTGCCTCTTCACCACGCCTGCAAACCCGCGGCCCTTCGAGGTCCCGATCACGTCCACGAACTTCGCATCGGTAAAGATGTCCACCAGCACGCGATCACCGGCCTTGGTCTCTGCGGTGCCCTCGGCTGCCGCCTCAACGTCCACTTCCTTGATCACCTTCACCGGAGGAGCTTCGGACTTCGCAAAGTGGCCGGCCTGCGCCTTGGTCAGCCGCGAAGCCTTCACGAACTCCACCAGGCCAATCTGCGCCGCGTCGTATCCGTCCTTGGCCGCCGTCTTCAGTTGCGTGATGACGCATGGGCCGGCCTGCAGCACCGTAATCGGGTGCACATCGCCCTTTTCGTCGAAGACCTGCGTCATGCCGATCTTTTTTCCCAGAATCCCTGTGACTGCCATCTTTCCCTCACCTCATCATGCGGCCTTCAATTTCCCGCACTGCCGGGCCCTTCTCGGGCTTCCTACCACTTCGTGTCACCGCCACCAAGCTTATGCGCGCGAAGCGCGCGTCGGCCTGGACGGCCAGTCCTACTTCTCGAACGCCTTGATCTCCACATCCACGCCGGCGGGCAGATCGAGCTTCATCAGCGCGTCCACCGTCTGTTGCGTCGGCTCCAGAATGTCGATCAGCCGTTTATGCGTGCGGATCTCGAATTGCTCACGCGACTTCTTGTCCACGTGGGGCGAGCGCAGCACGCAATACTTGTTCTTGATCGTCGGCAAGGGAATCGGCCCCGCCACCGTTGCTCCGGTGCGCTTCGCCGTGTCCACAATCTCGCCGGTCGAGGTGTCCAGCACGCGATAGTCGTATGCCTTCAACCGAATGCGAATCCTTTGTCCTACCATGACGTCCCTTCAGTCCTCAGTTCGTAGTTCTTGGTTCGTAGTTCTCAGTTTCTGTTGCGCCGTTCATCTCGCTTTGAGGTGCCGCCGCTTTTCACTGTGAACTACGAACTGCGAACTGTGAACTGTTACTTGATGATTTCCGAGATCGTTCCCGCGCCCACGGTCCTGCCGCCCTCGCGAATTGCGAAGCGCAGTCCCTTCTCCATGGCCACCGGAGTAATCAGTTCGATTTGCAGCTCCACATTGTCGCCCGGCATCACCATCTCCACGCCCGCCGGCAACTCTGCCACTCCCGTCACGTCCGTCGTGCGGAAGTAGAACTGCGGCCGGTAGCCCTTGAAGAACGGCGTATGACGCCCGCCCTCTTCCTTGCTCAGCACGTATACCGTGCTCTTGAAGTTCGTGTGCGGCGTAATCGACGCCGGCTTGGCCAGCACCATGCCCCGCTCCACGTCTTCCTTCGGCGTGCCGCGCAGCAGGATGCCCGCGTTGTCGCCCGCCAGCCCTTCATCGAGCTGCTTCTTGAACATCTCCACGCCCGTGCAGACCGTCTTGCGCGTCTCGCGGAAGCCCACAATCTCCACGTCCTCGCCCACCTTCACCTTGCCGCGCTCGATGCGGCCCGTGACCACAGTCCCGCGTCCGGAGATCGAGAAGATATCCTCGATCGGCATCAGGAAGGGCAGGTCGATCGCGCGGTCAGGCCGCGGTACGTACTTGTCCACCGCCTCCATCAGCTCGTCGATCTTCGCTTCCCACTTCGCCTCGCCGTTCAACGCGCCCAGCGCCGACCCGCGAACCACCGGCACGTCGTCGCCCGGAAACTGGTACTTCGACAACAGCTCGCGAACTTCCATCTCCACCAGGTCGGTCAGCTCTTCGTCCTCGACCGCGTCGCACTTGTTCAGGAACACCACGATGTACGGCACGCCAACCTGGCGAGCCAGCAACACGTGTTCCTTGGTCTGCGGCATCGGACCGTCGGTCGCCGCAACCACCAGAATCGCGCCGTCCATCTGCGCCGCGCCGGTGATCATGTTCTTGATGTAGTCGGCGTGGCCGGGGCAATCCACGTGCGCGTAGTGACGGTTGGCCGTCTCGTATTCCACGTGCGCCGTCGCGATCGTGATGCCGCGCTCCCGCTCTTCCGGCGCGTTATCAATCGAGTCGAACGAGCGATACACGTTCTTCGGGTTGTGCTTCTGCAATACCTTGGTGATGGCCGCCGTCAACGTCGTCTTGCCGTGATCGATGTGCCCGATCGTCCCCACGTTCACGTGCGGCTTTGAACGATCAAACTTTTCCTTCGCCATAAAGCTCCCAAATCCCTTTCATCGCTTCTACTGCTCAGTTGCTTCTCGGAGCGCCGGCGGTCCGGCTCCAGCCCCAAAACCTTACTTGCCCTGCGCGCGGCCGATAATCTCATCGGCGATCATGCGCGGCGCCTCTTCGTAGCGCGCAAACTGCATTGAGTACGACGCCCGGCCCTGCGTGGACGAGCGAATCTCGTTCACGTAGCCAAACATTTCTTTGAGGGGCACAATCGCCCGGATCACCTGCGAGCCGGCGGCGTGCTCCATGCCCTCGATTCGCCCGCGGCGCGAGTTGATGTCGCCGATAATCACGCCCATGAACTCCTCGGGCACCGTCACTTCCACGGCCATCACCGGCTCCAGCAGCACGGGCGACGCGTGCCTCGCCGCTTCCTTGAACGCGATTGAGCCGGCAAACTTGAAGGCCATCTCGTTCGAATCCACTTCGTGATAGCTCCCGTCGTAAAGCGTCACCTTCACGTCAACGATGGGATAGCCGGCCAGAATGCCCAGCTCCAGCGCGCCCCGCACGCCTTGATCGATGGGCTTGATGTACTCTTTGGGCACCGAGCCGCCCTTGACGTCGTTGATAAACTCGTAGCCCTTGCCGGGCTCGTTCGGCTCTACGCGTAGCTTGCAGTGGCCGTAGTTGCCTGAGCCGCCGGTCTGGCGGATGTATTTCCCTTCGGCCTCGGCCTTTTTGCGGATGGTCTCTCGGAAAGCAACTTTGGGCTCGCCGACATTCGCTTCCACCTTGTATTCGCGCTTCATGCGGTCCACAAGAATCTCGAGATGCAACTCGCCCATGCCGCTGATGATCGTTTGGCCCGAGTCTTCGTCGGTCCGCACCTTGAACGTCGGATCCTCGTCCGCCAGCCGCGACAGCGCCATCGCCATCTTTTCCTGGTCAGCTTTTGTCTTGGGCTCAATCGCCACCGAGATCACGGTGTCGGGGAAAGTAATCGCGCCGAGTGCAATGGGATGATGCGGATCGCAAAGCGTGTCGCCGGTCTTCAGATCCTTGACGCCCAGGCAGGCGCAGATGTCGCCGGCCAGAATCTCGGTCACATCCTCGCGCTTGATAGCGTGCATCTTCACCAGGCGGCCGATGCGGTCAGTCTTGCCGGTGCGCGGATTCAGCACCGTATCGCCGGTCTTGAGCGATCCGGAATAGACGCGCACGAAGAAGAGTTTCCCATACTGATCGTTGATGACTTTGAAGGCCAGCGCTGAAAGCGGCTCGCTGTCGTCCGGCTTGCGCTTTTCAATTTTGGAGTGATCGTCGGGATTGATGCCCTCGACCGGAGGCTTGTCAATCGGGCTGGGCAGGTAATCGACGACCGCGTCGAGCAGCGTCTGCACGCCTTTGTTCTTGAAGGCGCTTCCGCAAATTACCGGGAAGACCTTCAGATCGATGGTGGCCTGCCGAATGCCGGCCTTCAGTTCTTCCACCGTTGGCGTTTCGCCTTCCAGAAACTTTTCCAGCAGCACATCATCGGTCTCGGCGATGACTTCAATCAACTGTAGTCGGAACGCTTCAGCTTTCTTCAGCAGATCGGCGGGAATCGGCTCGATCGAAAACTCGGCGCCAAGGGTCTCGTCGTGCCAGAGAATCGCCTTCATCTCAATCAGGTCCACAACGCCCTTGAAGTTCGCCTCGGCGCCAACGGGAATCTGCAGCGCCACGGGCCGCGCGCCCAGCCGCTTGCGGATGGTCTCCAGAACATGCTCGAAGTCCGCGCCGTTCTTGTCCATTTTGTTGACGAAGCAGATCCGGGGAACCTTGTACTTGTCGCCCTGCCGCCACACGGTCTCCGTCTGCGGCTGCACGCCGCTGACGGAATCAAACAACGCCACTGCGCCATCGAGCACGCGCAGGCTGCGTTCCACTTCGGCGGTAAAGTCCACGTGGCCGGGGGTATCAATAATATTGATGCGCACGTCGCGCCATGTGCAGGTCGTCGCCGCCGAGGTAATCGTGATGCCGCGCTCCTGCTCCTGCTCCATGTAATCCATGGTCGCCGTGCCTTCATGCACCTCTCCCAGCCGGTGCGTGATGCCGGTATAAAACAGGATGCGTTCTGTCGCTGTCGTCTTTCCGGCGTCGATGTGCGCCATGATCCCGATGTTCCGGCAGCGATTTAAAGGTACGGTGCGAGCCACGGTTTCATTTCCTTGCGGGAAATCTCCCCGCCGTTAGTTCCAGCTGCTAGTTACTAACTCCTAGCCCCTGGCTTTTCGTTTCCAGAGCCGCCTCGGGCAGCCCCAATTCTTTTCCCACCACGAATCAGCTGAAAGCTAAGAGCTAATGGCTGAAAGCTGTTTTTCTACCACCGGTAGTGCGCAAAAGCCTTGTTGGCCTCAGCCATGCGGTGTACGTCTTCCTTCTTCTTCATGGCCGCGCCGCGCCCGTTGGCCGCATCCAGCAGCTCGTTGCTCAGCTTGTCCGTCATGCCCTTCTCGCCGCGGCTGCGCCCGTAGGTGATCAGCCAGCGGATGGCCAGAGAGGTTCTGCGGTCGGCATTCACTTCGATCGGCACCTGATAGTTGGCGCCGCCCACGCGCCGCGTCTTCACTTCAAGCAGCGGCTTGCAGTTCTCTACCGCTTTCTTGAAGAGCTTCAGCGCGTCGTCTCCGCCGCCCTTCTCCTCCAGGTTCTTCATCGCCTGGTAAAAGATGCCCTGGGCGGTCGACTTCTTACCGCCCCACATCATGGAGTTAACAAACTTCGTCACCAGCGTCGATCCGTACACCGGATCCGCCGCCACTTCCCGCTTCGCAATGTGCCCTTTTCTCGGCATAAATCCTCAAAAAAAAATAGCTGTTAGCTTTTAGCCGTCAGCTCTTAGCTCTATCTCGCTCAGGCCGCATCTGTTCGATCTACCGAGGCCAAAGCTAAAAGCTAAGAGCTAAAAGCTCGTTCCGTTTACTTCGCCGCGCCCTTCGCGCGCTTGGCGCCGTACTTCGACCGGCTCTGCGAGCGGGCCGTTACGCCCACTGAATCCAGCGTTCCACGCACCACGTGATAGCGCACGCCCGGCAGATCCTTCACACGGCCCCCGCGAATGAGCACAATCGAGTGCTCCTGCAGGTTGTGGCCGATGCCGGGAATGTACGTGGTCACTTCAATCCCGTTGGTCAGCCGCACGCGGGCCACTTTGCGCAGCGCCGAGTTCGGCTTCTTGGGCGTTTGCGTGTACACGCGCGTGCACACGCCGCGCCGCTGCGGCGAACCCTGTAGTGCCGGCGACGCTGTCTTATACCGCGGGGCCGTACGGCCCTTCTTAACCAGCTGATTAAACGTTGGCAAACCGCAGCTCCTTACTTCAAAAACCGTTACTTCCCGCTCCACAGCCGCACACGCGCCCTGCGGGCCGTTCTGGTTTTGGAAGGCATTTTCGCCCGCAAAACACAGAGAAGCCTCAGGTAGCTGCTTCGCGTCTGTCTTCGTTCCACTCTCAGACGAGAACCGCGACGGTGATCGGTCGTCCCTCTACAACAGGAGCCAATTCCGTTTCGTCGATTCCGGCCCGCATAGCCCTCCAAGGTGGGGGAACGCGCGGACCGCCGATGCAAGTACTGCCGAATGTTTCCTGCCCTCCGCAAGAAGAGAGCCATTCCGGAAACTTGTCTGGCCGGCCGACTTCACCTGGCCCTGGAAATCTCTCCGTCTGTCCCGGCCTGCCCCGTTCGAGCCTGCCCAACCTGCCCGGAGAACTTCCTGACCCCGCCCACGTTCACACACACGTCAGGCGGTGTTCTTGCGAACCTTTCAAAGATATCAAGAAAAAACCCAAGAGTCAACGCTCGAATGAGCGCAGAAGTGGGCGGACAGGACAGACTACCGAACCGCTGCCGATCCCGATCCAGCTGCTTCCTTCACAATCTGCCCGTCCCGCATATATAAGATTCGCCCCGCGATAGCCGCCGCCTCGGGATTGTGGGTGATCATCAGCGTCGTCTGGCCCAGCTCCCGGTTCGACCGGAGCAGCATCTGCAACACCGCATCGGAATTCTTGGTATCCAGGTTCCCAGTCGGCTCGTCGGCCAGAACGATTGCCGGCCGCGTGATAAGCGCCCGCGCAATCGCTACCCGCTGTTGTTCGCCGCCGCTCAACTCCGACGGCCGGTGATCGAGCCTTCCCTTGATCGCCAGCATCTCGCTCAGATGATCCAGATACTTCAGGTCCATCGGCACTCCATTTGGACCCGAGGCTCGCCCGCTGATCGTATAGGCAATCTCGATATTGCCCATCGCCGAAAGCGTCGGTAGCAGGTTGAACTTCTGGAAAACAAAGCCGATACGGTGTTTTCTCAACTTCGTCCGCTCGGCATCAGAGAGCGACGCAAAATCGATGCCGTCAATCACCACGCGTCCCTCAGTAGCCCGAGTCAACCCGCCTAACAAATAGAAAAGAGTGGACTTACCCGACCCCGACGGCCCCACGATGGCCACAAACTCACCGGGCTCAACCGCCAGTGAAATGCCCTGCACCGCGGGTACCTGGATGCGGCCTGCTGCGTACACCTTGGTCAGATTTTCAGCGAGAATAATATGCTTCGAGCCTTCAGACGTCACGACTGCCATTGTAAACGCGGCAAGCGACAAGAGATTGCCTGCCCGTCACATCCACCTTCCCTGTTCGAGGAGCCGGATCCGTTTGTTCGACCGCTCTCTAGCTTGGAGCTAGAAGCTAGGAGCTAGAGGCTAGCTCTCAGAAGCTACAATAGTCCTGCATCGATCTTCCACCCAGGATTCCCAACGCATGTCTTCCGATCTCAAAACTTCGCTCGTCTCATCGCTCGAATCGGCCGCCGCAAAGGCCGGCCTGGTCCTTATCTCTGTCAAGCAGGGCGCAGACTTTAGCGGCCATCCCACCGCCGTCTTCGAGCTGGGCCTGCCCGGCGCCGAATCCCTCGGCCGCTCGCTCCAGCTCCAGTTGAGCGACGCCTTTGACTTTGATAAGCCGAATCTGTTGCCCGAAATGACGACCCATCTGGCGGGCGAAGCCAAGCGGCTCCAGAATCCGCACCCCGATTGCTATGTCACCCTCGGCGGCGTGCCCCTATCCTTCAGAGATTTCCGCTGGCCCTTTCATACTTCGACCTCCGGCGCAGATACCCACCTCGTCCACGGCGAAATTCACGTGGCCGACGGCGGGGTCCACAACCTGCACGCCAAAATCTCCGCCGCAGTCACGCTCACGTTCGCTGAAATCGTCCCAGCCATGGAACAGCCCTACGCCGAAACCTTCGTCTACAACGCTATTCGCAAGACGGTCGACATGGGCCAGCTCGAGTTCGTGAAGTCCGGCAACCGCCAGCCCGTTCCCGTCACCACTCGCTATTACAGCCGCTGGCAAAAGAAATTCATCTTTACTGAGACTGACGACAGCGAGCGGCTCCGCTATCTGCTCAGCAAGGTTTACTGGCTGTCGGGAGTGCTCGGTGAAGGCAAGCCGGTTTGGATCGCCGATCCGCGCGATGCGCAGTATCTCAACACCACCGAGGCCGACCTGCTGCGCACGGCCGGCGACGAGGCCGGAGAAGGATTGATGGTGCTCTCAGGCGAATTTGCCGCCGCCACGCCCGCGCTCATGGAACGCGCCGCCGACTATAAGGAAGCTCTCGAAGCCGCGCTCGACTTCTCCAAGCCCAAATTCAACGAGAGCATGCGCTCCGGCCACGCGAACATGTAGTTCCGTGTGGTCGTGCTTCCTCGTCCCCTTGGTCCCTTGGTCCCTTGTTCCCTCGGTCCCTGCCCTTTACAACGCCTGCCCGCACCCCGAGCAGAACCGCGCGCCGGCCGCATTGGTGCGCTGACAGTTGCCGCACGCCGCTACAGGAGGGGCCTGCGGCGGGTAAGTCGCGACCGCAGTCTGCGTCGGCGGCACGTACGTCGACGCGCCAATCACCGGCCCGGGAATCGCACCCGCCGGCGGCATAACGCCCGCGGCCGGCATATTGCCCTGTACATTGATTGCCACATTCACCGGCGCCTGTCCCCACCCCGGCACCGGAATCCCCAGCGACGCTGCAATCGCCGCCGCCTGAATTGCGTTGAACTCGCGCACCCGCCCCGGCATAAAGAAGCACTCAATAAAGCCCAGAAACGCGGGGATACCGGTCCAGAAGAAGCAGACATACAGGATTCCAAGCCCCGTGCGCCGCAGATAAAAATGATGCACGCCAAATGTGCCCAGGAACAGCGCCAGCAAAATGCCTACGACCTCATCACGACGCGCTGCGTTGTATTGCTGGTAAAAGATCGCTTCCGGGTTGGGGTATGTGTACGCGCTCATCTTCCTGTGTCTCCTTGCCTGCGGTCTTTCAAGGATACGCGAGCTTCAACCCCGCAGTTCCCGCTATAACTCCGGTGGTCCCCTTGTACTTGTAGCGCCGGCGTCCCCGCCGGCTGTCGTGCGGGCGTCCTCGCCCGCACTCATCGATACAGAGGGCGAGCTTCGCCGGAGCCATTGTCCCACGCGCCTCCTGCCGTTAGCATCAAATCTGCCATGAGCCCGCAAACCATCTCCGCCGCATCAAGCGGCACATTCCTCATCGGCGGCGATCTGCCTGTCCATCGTCTCGGCTATGGCACCATGCGTCTGGTCGGCGAAGGCGCATGGGGCGAGCCCGCCGACGAAGCCGAAGCACGCCGCGTACTGCGCCGCGCCGTCGAGCTCGGCATCAACCTCATTGACACCGCCGACGCCTATGGCCCAGAAATCGCCGAGCGGCTCATTGGCGAAACGCTCGCGCCTTACGCGCATGGCGTGGTCATCGCGACCAAAGGCGGCATCACCCGCCAGGGCCCCGCCAAAACTGAATACGTGGGCCGCGCCGGATATTTAATCCAGTGTGTCGAAATGAGCCTGCGCCGGCTCCGCCTCGAACGCATCGATCTTTACCAGCTTCACCGAATCGATCCGCGAACCCCGCTCGAAGAATCACTCGGTGCGCTCCGTCGCATGCAGGAGCAGGGAAAAATTCGCCACATCGGCTTGAGTGAAGTCACCCCGGCCGAAATCGAAGCAGCCGAGAAGATCGTCCCCATTGTCTCCGTTCAAAACCGCTACTCGCTCGCCGATCGCCGTCACGAAGAAACGCTCAACTACTGCGAGCGCCGCGGCATCGCCTTCCTGCCCTGGTACCCCAACGCAGGTGGCAAGCTCCTCAAACCCGATCACCCTGCCGCGCAGGAACTCATTCGCATCGCCGGCTACCATCTTGTTTCCGTCTCGCAGCTCTCTCTCGCCTGGCTGCTTTACCGCTCCCCTGTGTTGCTGCCCATCCCGGGAACCTCAAAGGTCGCGCACCTCGAAGAAAACGTCGCCGCAGCCGCAATCAAGCTCCCGGATGGAGAGTGGCGCGATGTGGAAGCTGCCGCAAGCGCACGCTAGCGTGCAGTCCATCAAATCGCACTCTGATTGTTTGGTCATCCTGAGCGGAGTTTGGCCGGAATTCGGCCAAACGCAGTCGAAGGCCCCGCATTTGAGGATCTCAACTCACTGAACACGCTCCCGCGCCGCTGCTACATCACTCCTCAGAAATGATGCCGTCCGTGTGGCGTCACAAACACGAGCATCCGCAGCAGCAGAATCAGCACAAAGATCACTGCGGCCGCAACAATCAGCCAGGTTCCGCTGCTCTTCTTCGCCGCAGCCGATTTTGCCTTGCGCTTCATTGCCAACAGGCTCCGATCGTCCCCATCCCATGAGGATGTTCGCTGCCGGAGAAAAAGGAAGGTCCTCCAGCGCATGCTGGAGGACCTTCGAAAAGCTTACAGCTAAGAGCTAACAGCTGTCTTCTCGGGCTTCGATCCCCACAGCCCGTACCACGCAATGTAGAGATAGCAAAACAGCGGAATCACGAACGCGTGTTGGATGCCGTATCGATCCGCCGCCACGCCCAGCAGCACCGGAATCACCGCCCCTCCCACAACCGCCGTCATGATCAATCCCGATCCTTTGCTTGTCATCGGTCCCAGCCCCGCGATGCCCAGCGTAAAGATGTTCGGGAACATGATGGAGTTGAACAAGCCGCACAGCACCAGGCTCCAAATGGCCACGTTGCCTGAAGTCGCCATCGACACAATCAGCAGCGCGGAAGCCGCGAATCCGAAAATCCCCAGCAACTTGCCCGACTTGACCTTGGTCAAGATCCAGGAACCCGCCAAACGACCCACCAGCGCGCCAAACCAATATAGCGACGCCAGGTCCGACGCCGTCTTGAACGAACTCACGCCCTGCGACTTGAAGTAATTCACTGCAATCGACGCCAGGCCCACTTCCACGCCGACATAAAAGAAGATTCCCAGCGCTCCCAGCACAGTGTGCCTGTAGCTCCATACGCTCTTGCTCGCCACCGCGCCTTCGCTCACGTGCGAAGATGGCGGCTGGTCAATGTGGGGTAAGCGCGAAAAAGCCACCGCTATGCCGAGCACGAGCAGCGCGCCCGCGATCGCGATATACGGCGCGCGAACCGTGTTCGCAATGGCCGCCGGTGTGGCAAACTTCGTGGGATCGGTCAGGATGAATGCGCCGGCGAAGATCGGCGCCACCGTAGTGCCGATCGAATTAAAGGCCTGAGCCAGCGTCAGCCGCACCGGCGCGCTCGCCTCCGGACCAAGAATCGCGGCATACGGATTCGCTGAAGTCTGTAGCGCTGTCACACCCGCGCCCACAACAAAGCATGCAGTCAGGAACAGCGGAAAATTCACCAGCTTGGCCGCCGGAATAAAGAGCAGGCAGCCCACCACCTGAATGAAGAGCGAGACCACCATCGTCTTCTTGTAGCCCATCCATTCAATCAGCTTTGACGTCGGCGCGGAAAAGACAAAGTAGGCGAGAAAGAACGCTGACTCCGCCAGCATCGCCGCCTTGTAGCCGACGTTGAAGATCAACCGCAGGTGCGGCACCAGCGACATGTTCAGCGTCGTAACGAATCCGAACGTCAGGAACAGCGCCGTAAGGGTGACAAACGGAACAAAGTATCCCGGCGAGGTAAGCGGCGCCGACGGTTTTGAGTTTTCTGCCATAAATGTTGTTTCCCGCCTTCCCGATATTGACGTTTCTTTCGTTGTATTCCGGTGATTCTCCTGCCCTAGGCCCACTGCCTGGCCCGCTGACCCACGCACACGCCAAGGTCTTCCGCGGGCCGGCGTTCAGCAAATCCGCTACTGGCCTTCCCCAGCCCACACAACACTATACGGGAGACGGCAACTGGCTGGCTTAAGGCGTCCATGCGCTCCGGGACATTTCTACCCTTCCGGACCGTGCCATCCGTTATCCTCATTTCAAGGTGAGATACGACCCATGCCCATTGCCATTCTGAGCGGCGCACGAAACAAAAAGATCCTTGCCGCCCTCGAAGGCAACTGGCAAGCCGAGATGGAGGGCTACCACACCTACAACACCCTCGCCGACCGCGACTCCGACCCCGTGCGC
The DNA here is from genome assembly GCA_963850865.1 of uncultured Acidobacteriaceae bacterium. Classification (GTDB taxonomy): domain Bacteria; phylum Acidobacteriota; class Terriglobia; order Terriglobales; family Acidobacteriaceae; genus Telmatobacter. Next base: position 362,618 of record CAWKMZ010000010.1, on the reverse strand, counting down.
GCCCAGGTCTTGCGCCACCTTGCCCAGGCCGAGATCGAGCACGCCCACCTGTGGGAGGGCCGCATCAAGGAGCTCGCCGGTCCTGACCCGGTTTACTCCGGCGGCCCCGGCGGCCAGGCCGATTCGCTGGCCAACCGCGCCGGCGGCATGCGCATGGCCCTGCGCCGGCTTGAGATTGAAGAGAGCCGCGACATCGCCCGCTATGGCGAGCAGTTGAAAGCTCTCGGCGACGAGGGTTCTGTCGCCATCCTCGAGCACGTTATTCAGGACGAGAGGGACCACTATCGGGAGCTTGGCTCGCTCATCCGCGGCCATTACACCGCTCCCGGCGGCGCGCCAAAAATCGCGGCCAAAGCCGTGCTCGAAGAGATGCTGGCCAAGCGCAATCAGGGCCGCAGGCAGCCCGGCGCATGGATCGGCGACGCCATCTACGGCGTCAATGATGGCCTCGGCGCCATCTTCGGCATCGTCTCCGGTGTCTCCGGCGCCACCTCGGGCGACTCCAAGTATGTTCTCCTCGCCGGCCTCTCCGGCATGATCGCCTCCGCGCTCTCAATGGGTTCCGGCGCTTACCTCGCCGCCAAAAGCGAGCGCGAAATCTATCACGCTGAAATCGCCCGCGAACGCGAGGCCATCCAGTTGAACGGCCCTGAAGCTCGCGAGCTGCTCTCGCTCTATTACCAGGTCAAGGGTCTTCCCGAAGAAGACGCCATTCACATGGTCAACCACATCGCCAGCGATCCCGAACAGTTGCTGCGCGCATTGTCAGCCGAGCGCCTCGGCTCCAGTGAAGAATCCTTGGCCAACCCCTTCGTCTCCGCTACCTCCGGCGCGTTGTCCACGGCCGTCGGCGCAATCATTCCCGTTATTCCCTTCTTCTTTATGCAGGGAATCCCTGCGGTCATCGCCGCCGCCGTTGTCTCGCTCGCCGCACACTTCGCCGTCGGCGCGGCCAAGTCCCTCATCACCGTCCGCTCCTGGTGGTCCTCCGGCTTTGAAATGACCGTCGTCGGCGCTGTCGAAGGCGCAGTCACCTACGGCATCGGTATCCTGCTCGGCAAAGGCGGAGTGTAATTAACTGATCTGTCATCCTGAGCGAAGTCCCGCCCCGGCGGGACGGAGTCGAAGGATCTGCGGTTGTTCCTTTCGCTCCTCCTCAGCACGAAATTGGGGTGCCCCATCCTTGCCGCGCACCTGCTTTTGCGGCAAGGGTGGGATAGCACAAACCACGATCAGCCTCTTTCAACTCAGCACGAAGATGGGTGCCCCAAGTCTCGATTCTGAGACGTGGGATAGCACGAACCCGGATTGCAGGTGTCATCCTGAGCGAAGTCCCGCCCCGGCGGGACGGAGTCGAAGGATCTGCGGTTGCCTTTTGGATATTCGCGCTAAAATGGGAATTGGCATGACCCTCCACGAGCCCATTCCGGCCCTCCTCTAGCGGCTCCCGCCGCATACACTGCACCTGCGCATTTTTCTCTTCTCTCTGATCTCTTTTCTCTATCGCTTCTCTCCTCCAAAACCTGAAACCGCGGAGCGGCCATGATCTTCGATCGCCTGGAACAAATGGAGCAGCACTACAACGACTTGCAATCGCAGTTCGCCCTGCCCGAGGTCCTGAACGACCACGAAAAATCGACCAGAGATCGCTAAAGCCCTGCGCGAAATTGAAACTCCCGTGGAGAAATACCGCGAACTCAAGCAAGTTCGCCAGGGCCTCGCTGAAGCGCGCGCCATGCTGGCTGAAACTGACTCCGACCTGCGCGCCATGGCGCAGGAAGAGATTGCCGCGCTTGAGCCGCGCGAACAGGCCCTTGAAGAAGAGCTCAAAGTGATGCTGCTGCCTAAGGACCCCAACGACGAGAAAAACATCATCCTCGAGATCCGCGCCGGAACCGGCGGCGACGAGGCCTCGCTCTTCGCCGCCGAAATCTTCCGCATGTACACGCGCTTCGCCGAGCAGAAACGCTGGAAGGTTGAAGTCATGTCTATGTCGGAGTCCGGTATTGGCGGCTACAAGGAAGTCATCGCCATCATCGAAGGCGACCGCGTCTTCTCGCAGCTCAAATGGGAGTCGGGCGTGCACCGCGTGCAGCGCGTGCCCGAAACCGAGCAGCAGGGCCGCGTCCACACTTCCGCCATTACTGTTGCCGTGCTGCCCGAAGCCGAAGAAGTCGACATCAAGATCGAGGCCAAGGATCTCCGCATTGACACCTTCTGCTCCTCCGGCCCCGGCGGCCAGTCGGTCAACACCACCTACTCCGCCGTGCGCATCACCCACCTGCCCACTAACACCGTGGTCAGTTGCCAGGACGAGAAGTCGCAGATCAAGAACCGCGAAAAAGGCCTCCGTGTGCTTCGCTCGCGTTTGTACGAAATGGAAATGGAAAAGCAGAACGCCGAACTCGCCCAGGCCCGCAAACAACAAGTTGGCTCCGGTGATCGCAGCGAGAAAATCCGCACCTACAACTTTCCGCAGAATCGCCTCACCGACCACCGCATCGGCCTCACGCTGCACCAGCTCGATCTCGTGATGCAGGGCCGCCTCCAGCCCATCGTCGACGCGCTCATCGCCCATTACCAGGCCGAGCAGTTGAAAGGCGAAACCCAGGCCGCCTGAATCGCTTCCCGCAACCGCTCGCCTTTATAGAAGGATTGGGTGCCCCGGGTCCCTCGCATTTGGGGACCCGGGATAGCACAGACCTTGTTATCCCCAGTTTTGAGATTTGTCATCCTGAGCGAAGGTCTTTCGCCATGGCGAAAGACCGCAGTCGAAGGATCTGCGGTTGCTTTTCGTTTTGTATCGGGGCACGACTTCAGTCGTGCCGGAAAGCGTACTCGAGAAGTTGGGCTTTAGCCCCTGCAGGACGGCGGCTTTGAAACAGACTCTACAAAAACAGAATCCGCATCGGCGCTTCCACATCCACACTGCTCTTCACCTCATCGCCCAATTCGCCCGTCGCCGGATCGCGCGCAAACACGCTGATCCCATTCGAATCCTGATTCGCGACAAGCATCCACCTCTCCGTCGGATCGAGCGTGAAATTCCGCGGCGTCTTTCCTCCGCAATTCGATCGCTTCATCGGCGTCAATTTGCCGGTCCTCGCGTCCGCATGGAACGCATACAAGAAATCGTCGTCGCGATTCGCGAAATAAACGAATCTCCCATCGCGCGTGATCACGGTGTCGCAGCCGCGCGTCGGGCCGTGATAATCCGCGGGCAGCAATTCAATGCGATCAATCAACTTCAGGAATCCGTCGGCCGTGTGCCAATCCAGCACGTCCACCGTCGAAGTCAGCTCATTCATGCAGTAGGCCGTGTGCCCATTCGGATGAAAGTGAAGTGTCCTCGCGCCCGAGCCTGGCGCTCCGCGATAAGTCCCCGCCGCCGCCATCCGCGCCGTCGCCGGATCGGCTTTGTAAATGTGGATGCAATCTCCACCCAGATCATTTACGTACGCGAATCGGTTGTCCGGCGAGAACGACGCAAAATGCGCATGCGCCGTCTGCTGCCGATCCGCATTCGGCCCGTGCTCCGTGTAGTGCTCCGTCCACACCGCCTCGCTCAGCTTGCCGTCTTCTATGCGAAAGCTGGCTGCGCTCGCGCCGGTGTAGTCGGCGGCGACGAGCATGCGTCCCGTCGCGTCCACTGCCACGTGGCAAGTGCCCGTGCCGGCCGAGTTGCGCGCCGACAGCGGTTGCAGCTCTCCTTCCGTCAAACGAAAGCTCGCCACTTCCCCTGTCGGCTTGCCCTCAAACGAATCCAGCTCCGACGCCGAATAAACGAATCCGCCTGAAAATGCGATCCAGGCCACATTGGGCACCTTGGCCGCCACACCCACCCGCGTCAGCGACCCGCTTGCATCATCCCAATCGAACGCCAGAATCCCATCCGGCGTGTGAGACGCGACAAGCACACGCCGTCGCCGCGTGGAAACAGGTGCAGCGCCTCGCAGTGCATCGGGCGTGGCAAGAGCACCAAGAGTTGCGGTCGAGGCAAGCATCACGAAATCGCGGCGTGTCGTCTCAGTCATAACAGAAGCCATTGTCACCGACCGGCCTGTTCTCTTGCCACCGTCAATTCCTTTGATGCTCCGCCTCGACCTTGAGTGATCGCCTGGACCCCCTAGCCCCGCTAACACCGCTAGCGCCGCGAACCCCGCCGCTTTTCTCACTCCAGCTTGAACTGCACATCCACAGTGGTCTCCACCTCCACCGGCTGGCCATTCAGCATGTACGGCCGATAGCGCCACTGCTTCACCGCATCGAGCGCCGCTTGCTGCAACAACGCTGGCCCTTCAACCACGCGCAGATTCTCAATGGCTCCCGTCCGAGAAATCGTCGCTTGCAGAACCACTGTGCCCGAAGCGCGTATCGCCTGCGCAACCGCCGGATACGTCGGGATCACTTTGTAGATGAGCATTCCCTGCATCACGCCTGACGACACATGTTGCGTCGCCGCGGGCATTGCCTGCCGCACGTCAGGATGCGTCCCACGCCCGTTGAACGGATTGTCCGGGCTGCCCGTCACACCCGGCCCGGCGCCGAGATCGACAGGCCCGATCGGGCCCGGATCGTCACCCCTGCCGGGAATCCACGGCTTGCTCGGAATCTGTCGCGGCACCAAAATCACGCCACCCGGCATCTCCGTCCGCGCGACCGGCGCCTGCTCCGTCCTCACCACCGGCCTCTGCTCCTCCACCGGCGTCGGCGCATCCATCCGGATCGCATTCGTAATCTGCGGCAGCATCTCCGGGTGAATGATCGGAATGATCACCAGCGCCAGCAGAATAGAGCTGTTGAAGGCCAATGTCGCCATCATCCAGCCCCGGCTGCGGGTGTGGATTCTGCCCATGGTTTCAAACGTGGAGTCTTCGAACATGGCTGCCTCCCCCAACTTCAATTCAGCCGCGCCGGCCGGGAGGATCGCAAAGATCAAATGGGCGAACGCGCCCAGGCCGCCCCACGCAGCCTGCGGCGGGGAGCGGGATTCATGTCTCGCCGATCATCCCGTTCGGTACCACTGTGCTTGTGTAGACACCGCATGTTTGCAAACTGTTCCCGCACGTTGCGAGAAAAACTTCTGCACACGTTTGCCGATCGGATTTTCTGCGTTTACTGTCCTGGCTGGCCGCTTGTTCCCGGCTCCAGCAGCGCTTCAACCGGGTGGTTGAAGTGGATCAGCGCGATCCACATGCCATCGTCGTCGCGCTTCCAAACCAGATCCCCGCCCAATTCACGCGCAATCAACTCCGGCGGCAGATCGTGGTGCAGGCCGAAGTAGCGCTCGTCGAGAGCTTCGCCGCTCAGTCTCTCCAGCGGCGAGTCCGGATCGTATTTCGTTGAGAACACCAGCGCCGTCGAGTACGCCTGCGATTCCGCAGCGGCCCGCACGATCTGCCCCGCAGAAAAATCGTCAATCGCCACCACGTCCCACGGCTGCTTCACGTACCCCAGCTCCGGATGCGACAGCTCATCTGTCACAGGCCACGCGCTCAGCACCGTTGCGCCGGGGTAAAGCTTCGTCAGCTCCACGATCCCCGATTCATGCATCCGCACCACGCGCGCATACGCCAGGTTGTCTTCGGGAGCAAATCCGTATGGGGGATTCACGAACAGGCCCACGCAAAACGCCGCCGCCGAAATCAGCGCCAAAGCCTGCCAATAGGGCACGCGCCGGTAAAAAGTTGTCACCGCCACCAGTAGCACCAGCGGATACATCGGCAGCAGGTAGCGCGTCAGCAGCGCGCCGCCCAGCACGCTGAAGACCACCGCATTTGCCAGCAACAGAAAAAAGATCTTCATCTGCGCCACCGGTGCAATCACCGCGCGGTCGTGGCCGTTCGCATCAGGCCGCGGACTCAGCAGCAGCGCGGCAAAGGCCATCAGCACCGGCACAAACAAGTTCATGTGCGCGGTCAGGTGCAAAATGCGATGGCCGAATGCTGCCAGTATGCGCAACGGCGTGAGCGTCGCCTCCGCGTTGTAGCGCAAGAATTCCGGATTGCCGAACAAGAATCCCGTCTTCGCGTAGTGATACGCATACCAGCCGGCCAACGGCACAACGCAGCTCGAAAACCACGCCGCTTCGCGCCACAGTTTTCCGCGCGCCGTGCCGCCAAGCCTGAAACCCTCCGCAACGTTCACCGCAGCCAGCGTTAGCGGGATAACGATCGCTGTCTCCTTCGACAGCGCGGCCGCCGAAAACCACAAAGCGGCAGCCCAAGGCACGCGCCCGCGGCTCGGCAGCGCGTACACCAGTCCCCACAGCGAACACGCCGCGGCAAAAATGTCCGCCTGCGCCAGCGAGCTCTGCGCGAACCAGATCGGATAAAGCCCCGTCAGCACCACCGTCCAGAACGCAACCGAGCCCACGCCTACCAGCCGCATCGCCAGCCGCCACACGGCTAAAAGTCCCAGCGAGGCCACCATCAACACAGCTTCGCGCGTCACCTCCGGATAGTAGCCGCAGATCTTCCACCAAAGCGTCAGGTAAATGCTGGGCAGCGGCGGATGTGCATTGCTCAAAGTAGTAGTCGGGATGAGCGAGCCGGTACGGAAAAAATCCCACGCCGCAGGAATGTAGTAGCCGGCCTCGTCCCAATAATAAGGAACGCGCAGCAGCGTGAAGTGGCTGGCGTAGAGCGCCATAAAGATGACCGGGAAAATCATCCAGATGGGCAACGGCGCGTCCAGCCGCGGATTGAGTATTCCCTTTAGCCGCACGAGCTCGCTCCTGCGCGATCCTCGATCTCTTTGGCTGCGCTAATCGCCAATCCGGCCCCGCCGCTTTGTTCCCAGCTCACAAACGTTTCCCCGCTCCAAACTCGAGCCGGGACTGCGTGCAAAAATTCCGCACTGCGCGTCACGACCGCGGCCCGATCCCTGATCCGTGACCCATGCCTAGGCCCCCTTTGAGCGGTCGTTGCTCGCTCAAGCCGTCTGTTCCCTTGGTCCCTTTTTCCCTTGGTCCCTGCCTCAGTTCACCGGCCCTTGCGGAAAACTCTGCCCCTTCGGCTCCAGGTTGAGCGTTCCGAAGGCTTGCTCGTATTGCGCGATGTTCTGCCCCAGAATGTTAAACAGCGCCTTGGCCTGTTGCGGGCTCAGAAAAATGGCCTGGTGGTTGCGGATGGTCACCTGGTCGGGGCTCTCGCTCGAGGCAAGGCCGAAGACCAGTTGGAAATCCCATACGCTCACGCGCACCTGCACGCTGTTGGCGTAGGACTCGCGGTAGTCGGCGGTCTGGGCAAGATTGAGTTGGGGTTGCTGTGGAGTTTGGCTCATGATTCAACCAGATTACAGCTTTCAGGCCTCAACCTTCAGCCCTCAACTTTGTTCGCGGGCTCCCTTCACGATAAAGGCGGGCAGGATAAGCGCGGATAAGATAAGTGCGAGAGCGTTCCGATGCATTCTCGACGTTCCGGCACATTCAAGGAGCTTTTATGAAGAGCCACACCGAATACCTGATCTTTGAAACACGCAAGCGCCGGGAGATGGTACACATCACCGATCAAATCGAGCAGATCGTCGAGCGTAGCGGCGTCAAGGACGGTTTGTGTTTCGTCTCGCCCATGCACATCACAGCCGCCGTTTACGTCAACGACCACGAGAGCGGCCTCATTGAAGACATTGGTAAGTGGCTTGAAGAGCTTGCGCCCGCGCGGCCCGACTATAAACATCACCGCACCGGCGAAGACAACGGCGACGCGCACCTCAAATCATTGCTGCTCCACCACGAAACCACATTGCCCGTCACCAACGGCAAGCTCGACCTGGGCACTTGGCAGCGCGTCTTCTACGCCGAATTCGACGGCCAGCGCCGTAAGCGCGTCATCGTCAAGGTTCTCGGCGTCGAGTAACCCGCAAACTTGGGGTGCCCCAGGTCCCTCGCATTTGGGGACCTGGGACAGCAAATCCCCAACCCACTACACGCTGCCTCGCCAACTCCGCTAGCCCCGCTGTCTTACTCGTCCGTCACCTTCCGCCACGGACCCGACGGAACTGAGCTCGTCGGTGCAGCAAAGTTGATCTTCGTCCGTGGCATCACCACCAGGTCCACGCGCCGATTCTCCGCGCGGCCCTCCGCCGTATCGTTACTCGCCACGGGATGAAACTCCGCATACCCGGCTGCCGAAAGCCGGTCGGCAGGAATGGCCTTCATTTCCAGAAACAGCCGCGCAATGTGCGTCGCGCGCGCCGTCGAGAGCTCCCAGTTGGAATCGAACTCCACGGTGTGGATCGGCACATTATCGGTGTGGCCCTCGATCCTCAAGATCGTAGGGCGTCGGCCCCAGCCTGCCGGCGATCTGTCGCAGTGTCGGCAACGCCTCCGCCTTGGGTGTCGCCGATCCCGATTCGAAGAACCCAGCCTCGCGCAAACTGATCACCAGGCCATCGCGGCCCATCTCGAGAGAAACAGCGTGCGCGGCAATCTGCGTTGACAGCGTCGCCGCAAGATCGCGCCGGATGCGGTCCAGATCCTCCTTCACCTTGGCTGGCGCAACCACGCTTTCGTCCATCACCGTTTTCGCGGGCGTCGCTGCATCGTTCGCGCCGGATTCCGCGTTGGCTGCATCCGGCAAAGCACCCATCGAGCGAAATGCGCTGTCGATCGCCTTCGAAACTTGCGCCTGCCTTCTCTGGTCGGCCCTTGCAAACGCGAACATCACCACGAACAATCCGAACAGCAGCGTGATGAAATCGGCGTACGAGACCAGCCAGCGATCATGGGTCACGCGGCTGCGAGGAACGCGCGCGTTCATGCTGCCCGCTCCCTGTCATCGCGATCCGCGTCGTCCACAAAACCGGCCAGCTTAATCTCCAGCATGCGCGGGTTCATCCCTTCCAGAATCGAAATCACGCCCTCCAGCACCATCTCCCGCCGCCGATGCCCATTGCGAATGCGCAGCCGCATCTTGCCCGCAAAGGGCAGAAAGAAAAGATTGGCGATGCCCACGCCGTAAATCGTCGCCACAAACGCCACGGCGATGCCGCGCCCAACCTCCGCGATGTTGTCCAGATGCTGCATCACCTGGATCAGGCCCAGCACCGCGCCCAGAATCCCGATCGTGGGTGAAAATCCGCCTGCCGATTCAAAGACCGCCGGCAGCCGCTCCTCATCCTCCGTCATCGAATCCAGACTCACGCGCATGATCTTGCGCAGATCCGCCGGCTCCGTGCCGTCCACTGCCAGCATCAGCGTTTGCTTCAGAAACGGATCCCGGATCGCCTCCAGGTCTGCATCCAGCGAGACCACTCCCTGACGCCGCGCTTTGTTAGCAAACGCAATCATCTGGCGAATCAGGTGTGTGTCCTCCTTGCGCGGCGCGGCGAAAACGTGCGCCAGGTTCCTGAACGCCGCCACCACCGTGGTCAACGGAAACTGCAGCAGCACAGCGCCCATCGTGCCGCCGAACACAATCAGTGCCGCCGTGGGTTGCAGGATCTGGCCTATGTTGCCGCCTTCAATCATCAATCCGGCAACAATCCCCGCTATAGCCAGAATCGCTCCGCCGACGCTCGCTTTGTCCATGTGCAGCTCCTGAGAGGATCCAATGGCAGGTCCTACTGCCCAGTGACGGTGTCTTGCTGCGATTTCTCCGGCGGCGCGCCCGGCGAGCCAGCAGCATCGAGACTAACCAGCGCCGCTGCGCGCTCCAGATCGCCAAAGTGGTGCAATCTCCGCGCCACGACTGCCAGCAGCCGCGCGCGATAAACCAGAATCCTCTCCACAACCTCGGCGATCTCCTCGCGCACAATCAGCTTCTCTCCATTGATCAGGGTCAGCATCGTATCCGGAGAAGCTTCCGCCGTCTTGATCAGATCGCTGTTGACCACCATCGGCCGGCCATTCAGCCGCGTCAGTTCGATCATTGCCCCATCTCCTTCAAGTCCGTTATCGGCGACTGTTGCTGAACGTTAAAAAAACAAAACTTATGACACAGAACTGTCCTCCCGCGGGACACAAACTGCGCTTTCGTAAAGTCCATAGGTACCCCGCCGAAATACGGTCCAGATGCGTCGGCTCCAGACCGCGAGCAGCAACCCACGTCAACACACAGGGATGCGCAACCGGAATTGAAACCGCAAATCACCGCATCCACAAGGAGAACCCCATGTCCCTGGGTGTCTTGAACAACCTCTCCGCGGTGTATGCGGAGAATAACCTGACCAATACCAACAACAGCCTCTCGAAGACACTGCAACAGTTGTCTTCCGGGTCCAGGATCAACTCCGGCGCCGACGACGCCGCTGGTCTGTCGTTGGTCGACGGTCTTGAAGCTAACCAGACGGCGCTCACGCAATCTGAAACCAACGCTTCTGAAGGCGTCGGTCTCCTTCAGGTTGCCGACGGCGCCCTTTCGCAGGTCACAACCCTGCTCAACCGCGCTGTTACGCTGGCGACCGAAGCCTCTAACGGTACCCTCAACAGCTCGCAAGACACCGCGGCCAACCAGGAGTACCAGTCGATCCTGTCGGAAATCTCCAACATCGGCTCGACGACCACCTACAACAATCAGGCTGTCTTCAATTCCGACGACGAGCATCTACACCGGCGACTCCTCGACCTCCGGCTCCGCGATCGACAACCTCAACATCAGCTCGCTTTCGTCATCCAACGTCGGTGACACCGGCGGCAAGATGTCCTACACCAGCAGCGCCTCCAATGGCGGTGATGATGTGTTCCTCGATCTGGCGCACAACGGGTCGGCCGTCGCATTGGGCGATTTCCTCAACGCAGCCACTTCGCCGGCGCCGCTGCCGGCCTGACCGTCGATACACTCTCCGTCCACCGGCACAGCACCGCAACGCAATCTCCACCGGCACTCATCGACAGTGCAAGGATTATGCCAACACCGTCGGTGGCCTCATCAACGCCATCAACAACTCCGGCCTGGGCTCTCACCGCCAGCCTCACCACCGGAACTGCGGCCGGAGACGGCGCAGCGGGCCAGGACAGCGGCATCATGATCAAGGGCGCGCGTCGGTCTCCGGGCCGCTACGCCGGCCACATCCAGCTTTAGCGGATCGCTCAGCATCGCCGGCTCGGGTGGGTTGCCCACTCCGTCGCTGGCACCGCACTGACCGATACCCTGCAGGGCTACCTACTCACCACCCAGGGCTGGCAGCGGGGGCAACTTACAACGCGCAGGTCGGCGCCACCAATGCCGACATCGTCTTCAATCGCAAACCATCAGCATGGCGCAGGTTGCTGGCAGTACCGAAGGTCCGGCCTCGCGGGAGCTTCAATACCTTCGACCGCATCTTGCGGGCTTGGTCAACTACATCATCACGACTACAGCCACCACGGCAAACAATACGACAGAAACCGATGTCTTCGGCGTACATGCCGCCATCGGCGTCGACGGACTGACCCTGACCAGCGCCACCGGGGCGGATACCGCAAACCAGGATGCCCTGTCTGTCTCCACCAACCTTACCGATGCCTCGGCTTCCGTGGCGCCTTTAACCTACTCAGCCACGGCTGCTTATCCCGACGGCATCAACACCAACACGGCATACGACAAAACCTCCGGTCAATCCGCAGCAGGCAATTTTGTTGCGGGCGTTGCCCCGTCGGGTTCCGGCGGAGTAGCCACCATCCAATACACCGACAAAGCCGGCGAATCGCTGGCCGCAACCGACCTGACCAACTCGGCTGATGCTCAGACTGCGTTGACCCAACTGAATGCGGCCATCACCGACGTCGCCGCGCAGGACGGCTACATCGGTGCCCAAATCAACACGCTGAACGCAGTCAGCAATGTGCTCAGCACGCAGGCTGAAAACGTGCAGTCGGCCCAGAATACTGTCCAGGCCACCGACTATGCGTCCGCATCCTCCAACATGTCCAAGTACGAAATCCTGAGCCAGACAGGCATCTCGGCATTGGCACAGGCCAACAGCGTCCAGCAGGAAGTGACCAAGCTGCTGCAGTAACCGGGGTCCCCAGCGACAGGAGGGAAGTATGGGTCCCCGGCGACAGGTCTTCGTCGCTGGGGTGGAGTAATCGAATAGGCAGCAATGCCGATAGCCAAAGAGGGGCGTCCAGTGGGCGCCCCTCCTTGCTTAGGTAAATGCCCACGCGGTCCTGAGAAGTCTTTAATCAGGCTTCCAGCAGAGTTGGCTCGTGGGCTGCATCGACTTTCGATGGAGGATCCTATGGGCACTGTCGGATTGAGCTTCGGGTCGCCAACCAGCGGAACGGGATTCAACGTAAGCTCCACTGTCGCCGAGATCGTCACCAATCTCCAGAAGGTCGAGACCCCCTGGAAAAGCCAGCTCACCTCGCTCGATAGTCAGGACACCGCGATCTCCAATCTCGGCACGCTGTTCTCGAACCTCTCCAATGACATGAGCTCGCTCACCGACTTCCAGGGCGTCATGGCGCAGAAGGCGGGCTCCAGCTCCGATGACAGCGTCCTGCAGTTGATGTCCGCCTCGAGCTCGGCCGTCGCCGGCACCTATGAGGTCACCGTCGCGTCCCTGGCCACCACCGCCAACGGCTATCTCGACGCGATCGCCAAATCGTCCGACACCCTTACCGGCTCCATCGTCATCAACGGCAACACCGTCGACGTTCCTCAGTTCCTCCTCCGGCAACAACACGCTCTCCAGCCTGGCCTCGGCCATCAACTCGGCCTCTATTGGCGTAACCGCCAGCGTCACCACCGACGCCAACGGTTCCCGCCTGAGCCTGGTCTCCAGCACCTCCGGCGCCAGCGGCAGCCTCAGCGTCACCTCCTCGATCACCGACAGCACCACCAGCACCTCCCTTGGCTACAACTCCAACCTCGCCACCGGCGCCAATGCCTCCTTTACGGTCAACGGCGTCTCGTACTCGGCCGCCTCCAACTCGGTCAGCAGCGTCATCCCCGGCGTCACGTTCGACTTATTGGGCACCACCGCGTCCGGCGCCGAGGTCGACGTCGTCATCGCCAACGACAACTCCGGCGTCGAAAGCACGGTGAATCAATTTGTCACCGACTACAACTCGCTGGTCAGCGCCATCAACACCCAGGAAGGCAATGACAGCTCCGGCAATCCCGAGCCTCTCTTCGGCTCGCCCACGCTCAGCCTCCTGCAGCAACAGCTCTACGACAACCTGAACATGGCGAGCCCGAACGGCTATCTGGATTCGGTCTCGTCGACCGCTGGCGCCACGCTGTCCGGCTCCATGACCATCGCCGTCGGCAGCGGTTCCACCTACACCTTCGATGTCGGCGACGAAACCTCCTCCGGCGACACCTATTACACGGGCAGCGGCAAAAACACGCTCGCCGATCTGGCCAGCACCATCAACTCCGCCGGCATCGGCGTTACCGCTGCGGTCGTCACCAGCAACGGCCAGTCGACTCTGACGCTGACCTCGCCAACCGCCGGTTCCAGCGGCGCATTGACGGTAACCTCGGCGATTGCGGCCAGCACACCGTCGGCTCTGAGCTACTCCGAAACTGGGAGCTATACCAGCAGCACCGAAGACACCGGCACGCTGGGCGCCGTGGCCAGCTCCGGCGACACCCTTTCCGGCTCCATCACCATCAAGGTGGGAAGCGGCACGGCGCAAACCATCACCCTCGACTCCTCCAACAACACCCTCTCCGGCCTTCTAAGCGCCATCAACGGCCTGTCCGGCGTCTCGGCGGCGCTCGATCAAGCCGGAACCGGGCTGACCCTCACTTCGAGCGCCGACGGTTCCTCGGGGGCGCTGACGGTGACCTCCAACATATACGACACTTCCAGTCCGACCACGAAGACTTTGAGCTACAACGCGGCCTCCGACGTCAACAGCCTGACCTCCCTCGGCATTAGCGTCAACAACAACGGCACGCTCACCTTTGACTCCAACTCCCTCGATTCCGTCCTCAACTCCGACTTCAGCGGCGTCACCGGTTTCTTCCAGAACTCCGTCGGTTGGGGTCAGACCTTCTCCAACATGCTCACCAATTCCGGAACCAGTTCTTCGACAGGCATTCTGTCCCTGGCTAAAAGCTCGAACAGCAGTATTGAATCCACGCTCAATGCCGATATCTCCAGGGAAGAGAGCCTGATCTCCTCCGAGTCGTCGAGTTTGACCACGGAGTTGAACAACGCCAACGAAACCCTGCAGGAGTTGCCGACGGAGCTCAGCGAAATCAACGAGCTCTACTCAGCGATCACCGGCTACAACCAGAACACAAACGGATAAGGAATCTGGAATGGCAAATTATCGCGACCACGCGCTCGAAGGAGCTTCAGCCATCGATCTTGTTGTCGCTCTCTATGACGGCATCATCCGCTTTCTCTACGCTGCCATCGCCGCCGTCGAGCGCGGCGACGCCGATGCCCGCCGGGCCACCGTCAAGCGCGCCATGGACATCATCTTTCATCTGCAGGCACGGTTGCGTATGGACGTCGGCGGCCGTCCCGCGCAAACGCTCAGCGAATTCTATGCCGCCATTCTTGCCCAGATCCTGCAAGCATCGCAGTCGGCGTCCAGGGCCAAATTTGAGCATGCTATCGATTGTGTAAGGAATGTGCGCGATGCCTGGCGTGAGGTGGCCAGGGATCCAAACTTCCTTCCAGCCTCGCAGGGAAACTTCGCACCTTCACAGCCGGCGCCCATCGCCCCAGAGCCCTCGCAGACCGCGTCCGGCTCATCCTGGACCGCGTAGTGCAGTATCGCTTAAATAGCTACACATAACAGCCGGTCATCCTGAGCGGAGTTTGCCGCGCTCTTTGCGGCAAACGGAGCAGTATTCCCTAAATACTTACACGTAAGAGCTGGTCATCCTGAGCGGAGTTTGGCTCGTCTCTTGAGCCAAACGCAGTCGAAGGACCTGCATCTCTGGATTCCAATTATGGCGCGGACTTTCGGGGACACCACATCAGCTACATCGGCGCTGACTCGCTCCTTCGCTGACTCGCCAACTCACCGACACAGAGCCCTCTGCGCGGAGTGAACCGCAATCCGCCCACTCGCCTCGACGAACTAAGAGCTAAAAGCTAATAGCTAAAGGCTGCCTTTCATCCCGCCACCGTCAGTTCCTCTTCCAGTTGCTGCTTCTGGTAGAGGCTGGCGTAATAGCCGTCCAGGGCCAGTAGTTCCTCGTGCCCTCCCACCTCGACAATCCGTCCCTTGTCCAGCACCGCAATGCGGTCGGCATTTCGCACCGTCGACACCCTGTGCGAAATCAGGATCGTCGTGGCCGTCTCCGTGTAGCCTCGTAATCCGCCCAGGATGCGTTCTTCCGTGTAGGTATCCACGCTGGCCAGCGCATCGTCCAGAATCAGAATCGCCGGCCTCCGCAGCAGCGCGCGTGCAATCGCCGAGCGCTGCTTCTGCCCGCCTGAGAGTGTCACGCCGCGTTCGCCCACCATGGTTTCAAAGCCCTGCGGAAACTCCTCGAACTCCCGGCGAATATGCGCTGCCTCGGCCGCTTCGAGCAGCTCCTCTGCGCTTGCGTTCGGAGCGCCGAATGCCAGGTTCTCGCGAATCGTCTCGCTGAACAGGAACGTCTCCTGTGGCACCATGCCGATGTTGCGCCGCAGCACCGCCAGCGGATACTCGCGTATGGGCCGGCCATCGATGAAGAGCGTGCCCTCCGGCGCGTCGTAGATCCGCGGAATCAGATTTGCAAGTGTCGACTTGCCGCAACCCGTCGGCCCCACGATCGCCAGGCTCGACCCCGCCGGAATCTTCAGCGCAATGTCACGGAGCACGGGCGTCTCGCCGTAGCTGAAATTCAAGTGCCTGAACTCGATTTCTCCCCTTAGCCCCTCCGTCTCCGGTCCAACGCCAGAAACAGTGGAACTGTCGGCGATGGCGGGCTCGGCTTTAAGGATTTCATCGATGCGCTTCACTGAAGCCGTGCCGCGCTGGAAGATGTTAATCACCCAGCCCACGGCGATGATCGGCCAGATCAGCATGATCATGTACGTGCTGAACGCCACGAACTGGCCCACGTTGATGCGGTGCGCCAGGACCAGATGTCCGCCGGCCAGCAACGTGATGACCATGGAAATGCCGAGAATGAACTCCAGCGTCGGCCAAAGCATGCCCATCAGTTGCACCAGCCTGAGCGCGCGCCCGATGTACTGGCGGTTGAGCCGCTCAAACAGTCCGATCTGCGACTCCTCGCGTGCGAACGCCCGAATGAGCCGCACGCCGGAGTAGTTCTCCTGCGCCTGCGCTGAGATATCGCTGAAGCTGGCCTGGATGCGCTCGAAGCGCTCGTGAATCCTGCGCCCGAGATACTGCACCAGGATGCTCGCCAGCGGCATCGGCGCCAGCGCCACCAGCGTCAGGTAGGGACTGATGCGCAGCATGAAGAACAGCGCAAAGACGCTCAGGAAGATCGTATTCGCGCTGTACATCAACGCCGGCCCCAGCAGCATGCGCACCGCATTCAGATCGTTCGTCATGCGCGCCATGATGTCGCCGGTGCGGTAGCGCTGATAAAAACCCGAATCCTGGATTTCAAGCTTGCGGAACAGATCGTTGCGCAGGTCGAACTCGATCTCGCGCGAGATGCCGATCAGGACCCAGCGTTGCGCGTACAGGAACACGCCCTTCACCAGGCTGATCGCCACCAGAATCAACGCGAAGATCAGAATCAGTTCCCGCGTCGTCCCCTGCTGAATCCGGTTGATGGCCATTCCGAGCACGCGCGGAAACTGCACGGCGACAATATTCGTGGCCACGCACGCCAGCGTCCCCTGCACGTACTGCCAGCGGTAGCGGCGCATGTAGCTGTAAAGGGGACCGAGGTCGCCAAGCATAGTTCTATTTTACGATTGATGCGCCAGAAGTTGTATTCGCCGCAAATGACGGCCCATTCTGGTTGCGAGGAGAATTCCAAGCAGCACAGCCCATTGTCTGCTGATTGCTTGGCCCCCGTTCTCTGTTCCCTTTCTCCCTTGTTCCCTTGTTCCCTCGTTCTCTTGTTCCCTCGTTCCCTGCTTTTCTACGTCGGCGTCTTCAACAGCAAATACCCGCCAACCAGCGCAAACAGAATGTCCGCAGACCATGCCGCCACCGATGCAGGCAGGTAATTCACATTGCCCATGGCGCCAAAGAGTGTGTCGATCACGCGGTACGCCAGCGCCACGCCGATGGCCACCGCAATCCCTGTGATCGATCCGCGCCGTCCCATGGAGAGCGCAAACGGAACGGCCAGAACAGCCATGACCACCGCCACCAGCGGGTACGAAAGTTTCTGCCACAGCGCAACGTTCAGCCGCTTGGTGTCGAATCCGCTCTGCCGCAGGTCGCGAATATAGCGGTCAAGCTGGCCGAAGTTCATCTCCTGCGACTCCAGGGCCTCTTTCTTGAAGTAGTCCGGCGCAGCGCGCATCTCCGGGAATGATGTCTCAAGAAACGTGCGGTACCCCGTCACATTCGAGCCCTGTATGTCGCGCACCCATCCGTTCTCGAAGTGCCACGCGGCGGAATCCTCATCCCATACAGCCCGCTTGGCGAAAATCCGCCGTGTCAGCTTGAAGGTCGCGGGTTCAAACTCGAAGATCGACAAATTCGCGAACTCGTTTGTATCCGGATCGAAGAATTCGTAGTAGAAAATGCAGCCCGGTTCGCTGGGTGCGGCTCTCGGTCCAAAGATCCAATGCTCCTCGGGATTGAAGTAAGTCTGCGGCGGCCGGCCTTTGATCACATTGCGCAGCGACTCCTGCCTGCGGTTTGCCTGTGGCAGGTAGTACTGGTCAAACAGAAACAGGCAGACGGCCAGGCAAGCCGCAAGGCTGACGACGGGAATCACCAGTCGGTAGAGGCTGATGCCCGTCGCCTTCATGGCGATGATCTCGCTGTTCCGGTTGAGCACGCTGAAGGTCACCAGCACGGCAATCAACACCGCCAGCGGCGCCGTCAGGTAGAGCATGCTCGGCGTCAGGTTCAGCAGATATTCGCCCACAATGGCCAGCGCGATGTGGTTGCGCAATATGTCGCCCAGCAGATCGAAAAACGTAAAGACAATCAACAGCAAAACAAAGCCCGCCAGCACCAGCACGAAAAGTGTCGCAAATTCGCGCACGATGTATTCGTCGATGATCCGTGGGATGATGCCCCGCGGTCTGTGTTTCGTCCCGTTGCTTCCACGCGGCCACAGCTTCTCCACAAACTCCGTGAGCGCGAATCCCCCACGTCTCGCCACGGCCACTGGTTTCGGTGTCCGCGCAATCCATGCCGCGACGGCGCCTAAAATCCGCCCGCCGGTCGCCATCTGCCACAGAAGAAACGAACCTGCCACGGCAAAGATCAAATTCGCCGCCCACACCGCCAGGAATGCCGGCAGCCTGTTCTGGTGGCCCAGCGCGATCCCGGTCGACGAGAGAAAGTAATAAACAAACACCAGCAGAATTGTGAAGACGAACCCCGAGCTCTTGCCGCCCCTTCGCGATGCCACGCCCAGCGGCACGCCCACCAGCATCAGAACCAAACAGGCTGCGGGAAACGCAAACCGGTTGTGCAGCTCGATCTTGTACTGCTCTGCATCAGCCGCATTCTTGCTCTCGCGGATTCGTTCAAGCAGTACCGGAAGCGGCGTGGCATACAGCTTCGTATCCAGCCGCCCCAGGTGCACTTCGCTCTGCTGGCCCAGCATCAGCGGCAAATCGGTCGTCGTAAACGTTGAAATGTTTGATTGCTCCGGCTGGTCCGCAACAGTCTCGTCGCGCACGCCGTCGCGCAGCCGCATCAGCAGCTCCTGCGTATTGTCCGTCACCACCGTCGCCGACGCAGCGGTCGTGATCAGTGGATTGTTGGGGTCCGAGACGTCGGCCATGAACACCTGACGCCAGTTGGCCGCGCCCGTCCCCGATCGCACGTCCTGCACGTACAGCACATAATTGTGAAAATCTTCGTAGAAGACCCTCGGCTCAATCTCGTAGCTGGCCTGCGACGTCTCCAGCGACTGCTCCATCTCCACAATCGCCTGGTTCGCCCTCGGCGCCAGATAAAGCGAGTTCCCCAGCCCCAGCAGCGTGCCCCCAATGGCCACAATTGAAGCCACGCGCACAAAGTAGCCAATGCCCATCCCGCATGCGCGCATGGCGATGATTTCGCTGTCCGACGCCAGTCTGCTCAGTCCCAGCAGAATTCCCCACAGCACCGCCATGGGAATCGTCACCTTGAACAGATTGGGCAGCGTGAAAAGAAACACCTCTGCCACATCCGTGAGCGTGGAGCTGTTGCGCACCACCACCTCAAGAATGTGCGGCAGCAGCGGCATGAACAGAATGAAGGTGAAGAGCGCGCATCCGATCAGCGTGAGCGTGAGAATTTCGCCGAGAATGTACCGAGTCAGGATGCGCACAAACAGAACCTGCGCTCAGTTTACCGTGTCGTTCCCGAGCGTGCGCGCGCATCACTTGGTTGCCTCATCCTGAACGCGCTTTCGCGTTTAGGGTGGATTGCGTCTCATACCAGGGCGGTCTCGCAGGAGCGTGGCGAAAAAGCTAATAGCTAAGAGCTGCTCCTCGGCTGCCATCCCCGCAGCCGCAAGCTGTTCCCCAGCACGCACACTGAGCTCAGCGCCATCGCCGCCGCTGCCAGCCACGGCGTCAGCAGAATGTGAAACGCTGGATACAGCAGCCCCGCGGCCAGCGGAATCCCGACTACGTTGTAGCCCACTGCCCAACCCAGGTTCTGCCGCATGATGCGCAGCGTCTCGCGCGCCAGTTCGAGCGCCGCCGGAATCGCCGACGGCTGCGCGCGCAGCAGCAACACATCCCCTGCCTCCTGCGCCAAATCCGCTCCGCCTCCCATGGCGATGCCCGCATCAGCCTGTGCCAGCGCCGCAGCGTCGTTGATCCCGTCGCCCACCATCGCGACCTTCAACCCCGACTTTTGCAGCTCGCGAATCCGTCTCAGCTTCCCCGCCGGATCCAGTCCCGCTTCCACTTCCGTAATTCCGGCCTGCTCGGCAATCGGCGCAGCCGCGGCAGCCGAATCGCCAGTCAACATCAACACTCGGAGCCCTTCACTCCGCAGTTCCGCAATCGCTTCCGCCGCATCCGGCCGCAATGCATCGCGCGCATCAAAATATCCGGCCACCGTGCCATCCAGCGCCATCCACAGCCGCGTCACTCCCTGCTCCGGCGCAGCAACATCGCCCGGCAGCGCGATGCCAGACTCCTTGAACAGCGCCTCATTCCCCAGCATGCAATCGTGCCCTTCAACGCGCGCCGTCAGCCCACGCCCTGGCAAAACCTGCGCGTCCTCCGCCGGTTGCCAATTCAGCCCCCGTTCCTTCGCAGCGTGGATCACCGCATGCGCCAGTGGATGATTCGATCGCTCCTCCGCCGCCGCCGCCATCCGCAGCAGTTTGTTCTCACCCTCGTGATTGTCACCCTGAGCAACCGAGAGTCGGCTCTCACCCTGAGCGGATAAAGATCGGCTGTCATCCTGAGCGAAGTCCGCCTTGGCGGACGAAGTCGAAGGACCTGCATCTTCCCACTCGTCCCGCAGTCCCTCGTTCCCTTGTTCCCTCGTTCCCTGCTTTTCCGTTCCCTGCTTTTCCGTTCCCTGCTTTTCCGTTCCCTGTTCCCTGATCCCTATCCCCTTCATTACCGGCCTTCCCACCGTAATCGTTCCCGTCTTATCCAGAACCACCGCGTCCACATGAGCCAGCCGCTCCAATGCCTCGCCGCCTTTGTACAGCACTCCCAGTTGCGCGCCGCGCCCAACAGCCACTGTCAGCGCGGCAGGCACCGCAAGCCCCATCGCGCACGGGCACGCAATCACCAGCACCGCCACCGTATTCGCCAGCGCCAGCGGCAATGAGTGCGCCGCAATCAGCCACGCAGCAAAAGTGATCAAAGCCAGCCCCAGCACCACCGGCACAAAAATCGCGCTCGCCCGGTCCGCCAGCCGCTCCATCGGTGCGCGCGAGCTCTGCGCCTGGTCCACCATGCGCGTAATCTGCGCCAGCACCGTGGCCTCGCCGAGCGATTCCGCCTTACACACCACCGCTCCGTCGTAGTTCATTGACCCCGCCAGCACGCGCCCGCCCACCTCGCGAGCAAGCGGCGTCGATTCGCCCGTCAGCATCGACTCATCCACCGTCGTGCGCCCTTCGACAATCGTCGCGTCCACCGGGAATCTCTCCCCCGGCAGCACCGCGATGCTGTCGCCTGGTTTCACCTCTTCGAGCGGCACCACGGTCTCCACGCCATCCACAATTCGGCGCGCGCTCACCGGCCGCAGCCGCGAAAGCGAATCCAGCGCCGCCAGCGCCCGCCGCTTCGCCCGGCCTTCCAGGCTCTTGCCAAGTAACAGGAATCCAACAATCAGCAGTACCGCGTCGAAATAAACATTGCGCCCCGGTCCCGGCGCAATCGTCGCGTAAGCCGAATACGCAAACGCCACGCCCGTTCCCAGGCTCACCAGCGTGTTCATGTTCGTTGTGCCGTGGCGCAGCGCGCTCGTGGCGCTCACAAAAATCCCCCGCCCCGCCCAGGCCACAACCGCCGCCGTCATCGCCAGCAGAAACCACCGCAATCCATCCGCTGGGATTGCATAGAGCCACGGCAACACGCGCATCACCGCGCGATCGGCTGCGCCCATCTCGCTTCCCAGCGGCATCGCCAGCACCATCGCCATCGCGCCCGCAACAAGCGTCACCCACGCCTTCAGGTCCGCGCCCGCCACAGCATGCTCGGCATGCCCACTGCCTCCGTCCGCCCTCGGCAGCACCGCATCGTAGCCAACCTCGCGAATTGCCTCCACCAGTTGCTCCGGCGAAGCCACAGCCGGGTCAAACACCACGCTCGCGCGATGCGCCATCAGGTCCACGCGCGCTTCCTCCACGCCCGCGGTCGCGCGCAGCGCTTCCTCCACGTGGTGCTGGCAACTGGCGCACGTCATCCCCAGGACGGGGAGCGTCAGCGATTCTGTCGTATGTGCAGCCACAGGTCGATCCGATCCGGTGAGTATTTAGAGGGCTAGTCCGCTCAGGATGCAGCCTCGTCCACGGCACTCGATTCCAAATACGCCGTGTAACCCGCCTTTGCGATAGCGGCAATCGCCAATCCGAGAGGCGGCGGATCCTCGTCAGAACTCAACCTCGCTGCGCCCAGCCCAACCTGTTGCACCACAATCCCCGGCGTCGCCGCCAGCGCCTGGCTCACGCGCCGCACACACGACCCGCAGTGCATCCCATCGATCCTTAGCGTGTATTCAGCCAATTTCTCTCCCTCGCGTCTTTGTTTGATGATAGCTGCGTGCAAGCGATTCGCGGGTGATTCGCTTCACTCCGCCTCGCGCCCAGCCAACCGCCACGAGGCAGAGTAGCGCCGGCGTCCTCGCCGGCTGTCGTGTGCACCCTGCTGGCTGTAGCGCCGGCGTCCCCGCCGGCTGTCGTGTGCACCCTGCTGGCTGTAGCGCCGGCGTCCTCGCCGGCTGTCGTGCGGGCGTCCCCGCCCGCACATTCCGAGCGCGCGAGTTACCCTTGAATTGCACTCCGCGACGACCTTACATGAGCGCTCCCATCGACCGCGAATTCCCATCAACGCCCCTCGTCGGCGTCGGCGCAATCGTCGTCCAGAACTCTCGCGTGCTCCTGGTTCGCCGCGGCACCGAGCCCCTCAAAGGTCATTGGACCCTCCCCGGTGGCATGCTCGAGGTCGGCGAGTCCCTCACAACCGGCGTCGTTCGCGAGGTCCGCGAAGAAACCGGCCTCGACGTCGAGCCCATCGAATTGATCGAGCTTCTCGACCGCATTCACCGCGAAGACGGCCGCGTTCGCTATCACTACGTCATCGCCGACTACCTCTGCCGCGTCACCGGCGGCGACCTGCGTGCCGCCTCTGACGCTGCCGCCGTCCGCTGGGTCGAGCGCTCCGAATGGAATAGTCATAGCGCCCTCGTCCTCGATCCCATCACCGTGCGCGTCATCGAAAAAGGCTGGCAGAGAGCCGAGCAGCTCCGCACCGAAAGGCGCCCCGCCCATGACTAGTCCGATGAAATGGGTGCCGCGCTTGTTTCTCGCCTTGATCGCCCTGCCGGCAATCCTCGCGCTCGGATTCTATTTGCGACCCGTCAGCTACCTCAATGCGCATGTCTACATGCAGGAGCATTTCGTCGGAATCGAAAGCCGCAACATCAATGTCGACGGCTACCGCATGCATTACCTTGCCATGGGACCTGCAAACGGCTCGCCCGTCTTGCTCATTCACGGCCTCGGCGGCCGCGCTGAGGACTGGTGGAACGTCGCGCCCGTTCTGGCCAAAGCCGGCTTCCGCGTCTACATGCCCGATCTGCTCGGCTTCGGGCGCAGCCAGCAGCCCGCCGCTTTCTCCTACTCCGTCCACGATCAGGCCGCAATCGTCGTGCACTTCATGGACGCCCTTGGCGTCAAGCAAGCCGACGTCGCCGGCTGGTCCATGGGCGGATGGATCGTGCAACTCATCGCGTTCAACCATCCTGAGCGTGTCTCCCGCCTCATCCTCATCGATTCCGTCGGTCTCAACATCAGGCCCTTATGGGACACCAACCTCTTCGTCCCCACCTCTCCCCGCGAGCTGGACGAACTCAGTGCCCTGCTCATGCCCAACCCTCCGCGGATTCCGCCCTTCGTCGCGCGCGATTATCTGCGACGCTTCCGCCTGAACGGCTGGGTCATCAAACGCGTCCTCGCCACCATGATGACGGCCTCGGACGTTACCGACAACCTGCTGCCCCAATTGAAGATGCCGGTCCTCATCGTGTGGGGTTCGCTCGACCAGATCGCCCCCGTCGATCAAGCCCAGACCATGCACCATCTCATTCCCCAATCCCAGCTTCAGCTCATCCCTGGCTGTGGGCACATGGTCCCTCTGCAGTGCAGCGCTGAAATGGACCCCGTGGCCTTGAAATTCTTCCAGTAATAACTCGACTTCCCCGGTCCAAATTCGATTTGACGCCTGCCCATCTTGTCTGCGAGACTCAGCCAGATGTCCTACACTGGAAAATTTGAATTCGCTGCGGAGCGCAGGTTCCGGGATCGCAACACGCGCATCTACCGGTTGGCGCATTGGCCCATCTGGATTTGGGTCTTTTTTATTGCCCCCGGGCCGCTCACCTTCACCGTGTTCTCCCGTGGTTTCCATTGGATTAATTGGTCCTGGCTCGCCGCCGTTCTCATCGGCACCGGAATCGCCGGCCTGCGTGGCCGCCTTCCCGGCGTTGAGCCCTGCCCCTATATCCTTCGCTTCGACGAAGACCGGCCCAACCCCCTCTACCGCCGCGTCTGCTACACGTTCGCGTGGAACGCTGTTCTCAACTACACGCTGCTCAATCTCACCGGCCTCGTGATGGCTTCGGCCACGGGCATCTGGCATCTCAAGCAGATTTACTACTACGCCTACTCGCCGCTCTGCGCCATCATTCTGCTGCTCGGGATCATGGGCAAGCTTCCCCGCGTCGGGCCGTCCACCAAGGGCGAAGGCGTTGAGCGCCGCTACTTCTACGGTTCGGTTTGGGCCGCAGCTGCCGCCCACGTCGTCCTTCTCCTTATGTGGAGAGTCCTTCCTGAGACGCGTCCCGGCAACTTTGCCAAGCTGGTCGTCTTCGGCGCGGTTCTCGCGGCATTCGGCTTGGCCGCCTCGCGCGGTCAGTTGCCCCGCACCCGCCCCATCCTCTCCGGCGAGCTCATGGCCTCCGACTAGCCTGGTCGCTCAATCATCCCATCACAAATCCTGGGTGCCCCAGGTCCCGGGGTCCCCGCGGACAGGTCCACGTCCGTGGGGTGGAGATCTGGATTTTCAGACCTGGGATACCACGAACCTCGTTCTGACCTGTTTCCACACGCTATGAAACGAGGTTGCCCCATCCTTCGCGATTTCTGCGAAGGGTGGGAAGCACGAATCCCGCCAACTTGCCAACTCGCGAACGTGCGCTTGGGCGCACGCGAACTTGCCAGATCGCGCGAACCTCCATCGAACATGTCAAGCCCCCTAAGCCAAAATAAATCCGGCCGCCTCCCGTAAGTCGTTGGTCCCTTAGTCCCTTGGTCCCTCGGTCCCTGCCTCACGAAGTTTGCCGATAATTACCGCCTTTCGGTGCATACTGGAAACAAATCGAAATCCAGCGCTCGACTGCACCAGATCGGCGTTCATGGACCACGATCCACCAACCGTGACTCGCGGTTCACTTATTCACCCTTTCACTGGTTCACTTCCGCACGATCCACGAACCACGTTCCACGGCTCACGAGCAGCTGGAAAATAATCAAATAAAAAAAATCAGCACATTTCGCCAAATTTTCGCCATATAACTCCTTTAGAATCAGTAAACACATGCGGATGAAAGGGAAAATTGAAGGGCAAGAACACCGATTTCTAGCCAAACAACCCCTTTGGAATCAACAGGGAATCTCGCAAAACCGGACAGCAACTCGATTGCCCGCAAACGTCTCTCCCAAAAGAAGTTACGCTAAGCAGCAACGGTCTTTGGATCGCCGGCCAATGACCACCGTTCACCGTCCGCTGTTTCACCCTCGCACCCACCACGTGATTCAAATCACATTTGACCGTCGGGCCACAGGGGTATAACAAGGTTGCTATGTGCCTCGCCATTCCAGGAAAAGTCGAAGAGATCACATCCGACGGCATGATCCGCGTCGGCCGCGTCAATTTCGGCGGTGTGGTCAAGAACGTCTGCCTCGACTACGTGCCTGAGGTTGTCGTCGGCGACTACACCATCGTCCACGTCGGCTTCGCCATCTCCAAAATCGACGAGGAGACCGCCGAGCAGACCCTCGCCGACTTCCGCGCTCTCGGCGTCCTCGACGAAGAACTGGCCAGCGAAGATGAGGCTTTTCTCCGCGCCGCCAGATCGCCGCAATCCCGCTGCCCCGATGGGAGCTGTTCCAACCAAACCTGCGCTTGCGATTCCAAATCCACCAATTCCCTGGGTGCCCCCGGTCCCTCGCATTTGGGGACCGGGGATCGCACGAAGCCTGACCCCGCTAGCTCCGCTGACTCCGCCAACCCGCCAACTGGCCATGTGCGCGCAGCGCACGCCAACTCGCCAACCCGCCAAACTGATGATCCTGCTTCCGGCAATAAATGAAATACCTCACCGAATTCCGCAACGGCGAAATCGCTCGTAAGCTTGCCCGCGAAATCGCCCAGATCACTACGCGCCCCTGGAAGATCATGGAGGTCTGCGGCGGCCAGACGCACTCCATCATCAAAAACGGAATCGACCAGATGCTTCCGCCCGGAATCGAAATGATTCACGGCCCCGGCTGCCCCGTCTGCGTCACGCCGCTCGAGCTCATTGACAAGGCTCTCGCCATCGCCTCGCAGCCCGGCGTCATCTTCTGCTCCTTCGGCGATATGCTCCGTGTCCCCGGCACCGACAGCGACCTCTTTCAGGTCAAAGGCCGCGGCGGCGATGTCCGCGTTGTCTATTCACCTTTCGACGCAGTCGATCTCGCCGTCAAGAATCCTGACAAGCAAGTCGTCTTCTTCGGCGTCGGCTTTGAAACTACCGCCCCCGCCAACGCCATGAGCGTCCACCTCGCCAAGCGCCGCGGCCTTACCAATTTCTCGCTCCTCGTCTCGCACGTTCTCGTCCCCCCCGCAATCTCGGCCATCATGTCTTCGCCCGGCAATCAGGTGCAGGCCTTTCTCGCTGCCGGTCACGTGTGCAGCGTAATGGGCTACTGGCAATATCCGCCGCTTGCTGAGAAGTTCCGCGTGCCCATCGTCGTCACCGGCTTCGAACCTTTAGACCTGCTCGAAGGCATCCGTCGCGCCGTCGTTCAACTCGAGTCCGGCCGCCACGAAGTCGAAAACGCCTACAGCCGCGTCGTCACATTCGACGGTAATCAAGCCGCGCAAAAACTCTTGTCTGAAGTCTTCGAAGTCACCGATCGCGCCTGGCGCGGCATCGGCGTCATTCCCAAAAGCGGCTGGCGGCTCAGCGCCGGCTATCGCGACTTCGACGCCGAAGAGCGCTTCCACATCACCGGCATTCACACCGAGGAATCGGCGCTCTGCCGTGCCGGCGACGTTCTGCGCGGAGCCATCAAGCCCGCCCAGTGCGCAGCCTTCGGCAAAGAATGCACCCCTCGCCACCCGCTCGGCGCGACGATGGTCTCGAGCGAAGGCGCCTGCGCCGCCTATTACAACTACGGCCGCTTCCTCTCCGCCGAAGATCTCGCCGGTGCCGGGAAAGGTCGCCTCTAATGTTGCGCACACGGCTTCCAAATCCCGAGTGCCTTCATTCTGATTTGAACCCTCAGAACCCAACCTACCCTATGCATTGTCATCCTGAGCGGAGCGCGCTTGGGGCCCCACCCTTGTGGGGTAAGCGGAGCGAAGGATCTGCGGTTGCTTTTTGCGGTGAGCCACGAGGCAGGACGCAAGGAGAATGATTCCGGAATGAACGAGTCGAACAAACCAAGCGCCGAGCCCGACTTCTCCAACTGGACGTGTCCGCTTCCTCTCGCCGACTATCCCACCATCGTCATGGGCCACGGCGGCGGCGGCAAGCTCGGCTCGGAGCTTGTCGAGCATCTCTTCCTTCCCGCCTTCCGCAATCCCGCCCTCGAAAACCTCGGCGATGCAGCAGTGCTCGAAGCGGGTGGCGCACGTCTCGCGCTCTCGACCGACTCGTTCGTTGTCCAGCCGCTCTTCTTTCCCGGCGGATCAATCGGCGAGCTCGCCGTAAACGGCACCGTCAACGATCTCGCCGTTTCCGGCGCCGAGCCGAAGTTCCTCAGCGCAAGCTTCATCCTCGAAGAGGGATTCTCGCTCGCTCAACTCGCCGCCATAGTCGACGCAATGGCCAAGTCCGCCGAGACCGCTGGAATCCAAATCGTCACCGGTGACACAAAAGTTGTCGAGCGAGGTCACGGCGACGGTTGCTACATCACCACCGCCGGCGTTGGCGTTCTTCGCGCAGGAATTCAAGTTGGCCCGCATCGCGTCCAGCCCGACGATACGATCATTGTTTCGGGAACCATCGGTGACCACGGCATGGCCATCATGAGCGTCCGTGAAGGTCTCGAATTCGAGAGCCCCATCCGCTCCGACTGCGCCGCGCTCAACGGCATGATCGCCGAAGTCCTCGATGCCGTGGGCGTGTCCGTTCACGCCATGCGCGATCCCACCCGCGGCGGCCTCGCCTCCACGCTGAACGAGATTGCGCAGTCCTCAAATGTCGGCATCGTCATCGACGAAGCCTCGGTCCCCGTCCGCGATGAAGTGCATTCGGCCTGTGAGTTGCTTGGCCTCGATCCGGTCTACGTCGCCAACGAGGGCAAAGTGGTTTTCTTCGTCGCGCCCGAATCCGCAGATCGCGTGCTCTCTATTCTCCGCGCCCATCCGCTCGGGCAAGACGCCGCGCGTATCGGCCGCGCCACCGCCGAACACAAGCGAATGCTGGTCGCGCGCACCACCATGGGCGCTAACCGCGTCATCCCCGTCATGATCGGCGAGCAGTTGCCCCGCATCTGCTGAAGCCGCATGCTATTTGCATTTCGTTGGATGGCAGGAGCGATTAACTGAAAGGCCCGAAAGCTTTCTCAATCTGCGCCGGCAGCTCGGCATGAGGTTCAGCAAGCGTGTAGTTGATTTCCAGCACGGTTGCAGGCGGGGTGGCGAGCGCCTTAAGCGCCTTCACTGTTTCCGGCCAGTCAATCGTTCCGTCGCCGGGCCATAGATGCTCGTCCTTCAATCCATGATTGTCATGGACGTGAACGGAGGCGATTCGCGCACCCAGAGTGGCGATCGCGGCCGCGGTTCCAGTGGTGACATGCGCATGGCCAAGATCGAGGCATACGCCAACATTGTTCAGGTGACCCATCTCAAGAATCAGCACCAGATGTTCGGGCGTGGTGGCTTCGCTCAGCAGATTCTCCACCAGCAGGCGAACCCCGAGCGGGCTTGCAAACGCGCCCAAATGCTCGAGCGCAGTGAGCGCCAGCTCGATGGTGCGCTGCGACCACGTATCGTCCCGCTCGCCGAGGTGCACAACCATATTGCGGATGGGGATGTGCTCGGCCGATTCCAGCGCACGCTTGATCTCGTCCATGGCATCGATGCGGCGAGTCTTGTCGGGGTGCAGCACATTGACACCCGGCGCGCCGGCGCGGCCCATCTCGCGGTCGGGATACATCGGTGCGTGCATGGAAAACGGCTGCAGCGCGTTCGACCGGAACCATTCCGCCAGCTCAGCAACATCCTCGCGGCTGGTGTAGTCGAAGTGCTGGCGCGCAGCAAAGATCTCCACTGCCTGCGCTCCTGAGCGATCCGCGAGCTCAAGCAGACCGGGATGCAAGCGATGGTTCAGGAACAAGTGAGTCGAAAGGACGCGCAGCATCTTCGATAGACCCATGGCGCGACAGGAGCCCGTGACTCCAGAACCCGACGCTGGTTCTATTCTCGCATCCTTATGAGCGCCAACCAGCTATCATCGATCCGGAGAACATGTTGTCGAAGCGGTTTCCGGGCAATTGCGATGGGCCCTTAAGGGCTAGATGAACCATGACAGCGACAGCGCCAAAGCCGATCCCAAATTCGATTGTCGACCTTAGCTTTCCGCATCGCTGGCAGGCGCAGGTACTGGCCGCGCGGCCGCTCATTCTGCCCCCGTGTCACTTCGTTTATCCGCAAGCGGCTGAAGAAGTCGAGCGCGGCGCCCTTGAAGTGCTCATCCGGCCCGGTGGAATCGCCCCAGATTCTGATCCAAGACGTTCGCCGGGGGCGCAACCCTTCCTAGCCACCTGCGCGCTCGGCTTTCGCGATCCAGTGGTCCCTACCGGCCTATGGTCTACTCCAAAACCAGAAGAACTCTGCGCCGTCGCGGGAGGATACGCGTATCTCATCGACACCGCGGCGCCAGAGCGCTTCACCATGATTCCCTATCGGCCGGTGCTCGAGATTCGTCCGCTTGTGCAGGATGATCTGCTGCTCTTCGTCGGCCATCATTCGATTCTTGCCTGGGGTCGCGACGGCCAGGCGTGGGAGTCGGAAAAACTCTCGGACGAAGGCGTCACGATCACCGGCATCGATAGTGGCGTCTTGCGCGGAACCGGTTGGGAGATGAAGACGGATCGCGAAAGGCCATTCACCCTCGACCTGCGGAGCGGAGTGCGTTTGCCGGACTTGCGCCCCGCATGAACAGTGATCGCGGCAAAGCGTGCTGGAACGATCGCCCCTCGTGTTGCGTAACAAAGATCACTCAAGAAGCCGGCGCGACCAGCCGCGCCTGATCTGCGTTTGAGGAAACGATGACGATATCGAGGCTATTCGAGTACTTGATCTGGGTGTGGGTTGGGTCTGAGATTCTGCTTCAACTGGTCACGCGCACCAGCCGGAGCACCGGCCAGACTAAAGATCGCGGGTCTTTGCTGATCTTGTTTCCGGTGGTCTTCGCCTCATCCTGGTGGGCTATGTGGTACGGCGATACGCACCCGCACACGATGCTCGGCGGGGCGCACTGGCTCAAACTGGCAGGCCTCGCGTTGCTGATTCTGGGCCTGGCCATTCGCTGGACGGCGATCCTCACGCTTGGAACTACATTCAGCACCAATGTTGCGATCCACGCCGCGCAGACCCTTCGCACCACGGGTCCTTACCGCTGGGTGCGCCATCCTTCATACACCGGCATGCTCGTCATCTTCACCGCCATCGGTCTCTACGAGCGCAATTGGATAAGCCTGGCGGTTGTGCTCATTCTTCCCACGGCAGCGTTGCTCTATCGAATCCATGTGGAGGAGATCGCGCTGACTGAAGCATTCGGCGAGCAGTATCTCAATTACCGCAAGACGACGAAGCGGCTCTTTCCAGGGATTTACTGAAGGTGCCTGAAACCACAAGGCCGATAATGAAGTTTGTCCCGGCCCGACAATTCGATGAGACAACCACGCCGAGAGCCTCAGGCTTGTTCTTCAAATGATTGGACAACCACTGTTACTTCTCCGCCAGAGCAATACGGGGAAGGATCGCTTCATACTCGGCGTAGACGCCCTCGAAAACTGAATCCCAACTGGCGGTGAGGGCGTATGCCCGCGCCGCGCGCCGCATCTGGGCGAGCGAGGCAGGATCGGCAAGTAACCCGGCGATGGCCGCAGTGAAGTGATCGTCGGGCACGATGCGCCCGGTCTCGCCGTCGCGCACAATCGTGCAGGGGCCGCCATCGGGAGTCACGATGGCCGGCACGCCGCTGGCCAGCGCCTCAAGCACAACATTGCCAAACGTGTCGGTATGGGAGGGAAAAACGAACAGATCCATGTTGGCGTAGGCGGTCGCCAGCGCTTCCCCTCGCAGCACTCCCGTGAACTCTGCCTTCGGCAGCCGTTCGCGCAGCCACGCCTCGTCTCCGCCGTGGCCAACAATGAGGAATCGGACGTCCGTCACGCTCAGGTGATCGAGTTCCTCCTGGATCCGTACCAGCAGGCCGATATTCTTCTCGATGGAGAGTCGACCAACAAAGCCGAGAATGCGATTGCGGTCGTTTGGATCGCGCGAGCGTCTCGAGGGATGAAAGAGCTCCGCGTCCACCCCGCGCGGCATCCGATGGCAGGGGCGGCCAGTGCTGCGCTCGAGCATGGAGCAGAGTTCGGGGTTGGGCGCGAACAGAACCTGCGCCAAGGAGTAGAACCGCGCTGCCGTCGCCAATGCCAGGTTTTCGATCGTCTGCCCCGTTGAAGCGGACTGTTGCTTAGGTAATAGCCGCAGCAGCCACTCTGCGCGACGCGCCGCGTATTCGTGAACATTGGTGTGCCAGCTCGCGGCCAGCGGCAGATGAAGATGGTGCGCCAGGCCCGCGCCCAGGATGCCGATCTCGCTGGGCCCGGTAATGTGGATCAAGTCCGGCTGGAAACGCTTGAGAACGTCGCCGATCAGCGGAATGTGACGAAAGAACGCCGGATCAAGGCGCAAATCCTTTTCCAGAACGAAAGAAAGAAAACTGCGCGGCAACTCGAGGGTCCATACGCTACCTTCCTCGATCAAGGCAGGAGTGCGATGGCCTGCGCGCACGCAAAGAAAGGGCAGGTTGCGTTGTCGCGCGAAGTCTTCAAAATGGCGGCTGGTATGTGCAACCCCATTCACTTCGTGGAAAGAGTCTGGAAAGTATGCAACGCGCGGCAGCGATGCGGTCATCTCTGATGCGACGCCGGATGCGTTGGCAAGGCCCCTCACGCTAACTCCGCTAGCACCGCTAACTCCGCTGCCTTTTTCAGAACTCGGGCTCGCCAAGGGCTAGCCGCATCTGGTCCGATTCGCTCCAGGCGAGGCGCAGCCCGCCTGCCACGAGCCCCTGACCCATGGCTTGCACAAGTGCGAGCCCCAAGCCGATCAAGCGCGGCGCCGATCCCTTCGGCCAAAGCTCGCTCAGTGGCCTCACAACCCCTGCCGCATCGGGATGAAAGACGCGGTTGTCCCATGAGCGCGAGCCTTGCGGAAAGTCGGGATAATAACGGATCGCATCGATGGTCGATTGCAGAATCCGATGCTTCCAGGGCTCAGCATATTGTTCAAGGAAGAGCACATTGCTCCGCTTTTGCCGGCGAACTTCGTGCACAAACTCGGTAAAGCTGGTGGCGTTGGTCAGATTCACGTTGGCGTTCGGTTCCACGCCGTGGCGGTCGCCGCCTGAGAGCAGCACCATATTCCATCTTTCCGCCAGGCGCCGCACCGCGCGGTTCTCGTCCCAATTGCGCAGGCCGTTCAGTTCCAGCGCGTGAATAAAAGCGCCATTCTTCTGCAGGAACTCATTGACCAGAAACTGATGCTTTTCTTTGCCGATCAGATACAGATCCCACATCGGGTGGTTGAAGACCACCAGCACGTTCGGCTCGCGATCAAGGGCCGCAAGAATCTCGGTCAGCCGCGCATCGCTCGGATGAGCGGTGTAGTCCTCAAGCGTCGCCATCCACTCTGCAGCGTGGGCGCTGGGCAGGTTGTGGACGCCCAGATGGAAAGATTGCGCTCCGCCATAAGGTGCGCTCCACTCCACTGAGACCGGAATCTGCCGCGCGCTGGGCACCGTGCGCAGAAGCATCGGCGCTTTGATGGTGTCGTGATCGGTAATCGAAACCATCGGTGCCAGGCCCAGCCTCTCGATCTGCCGCATTTCCAGATCGAATGCCAGCTTCGGCGTCATGGGCGGAGTCCAGTAACTCGCGGAGTAGTCGACGTGGATACCGTGATATTGCTCAGCGCGCCGCTCCATGCGCGACAGCAGCGGCCGCATCACCGGAAACTGGTTGCCAAAGTTGGCCAGGAAATCCAGAGTCTCGCGCGACTGGTTGGTGTGACTGTGTAAGGAAATACCTGTCCGGAAGCCTTTGGGAGCATCCTTGTCGCGCCAGAAGTATGAGATCGCTGAACTCGGCATATCCACTCCTCGGTTTTGCGGATTTCCACAGCCAGTATCCGTTGGCTGCCATGAATTTCCAGTTAAGACCGTGCGAAATGCCCTTCAATTAAGGCGGCAACGGAATCAAGGGAGTTACGAAAATACCGAAAATATCAGATAGAACACGTGTAATTTCCCAACACTTCCATTCTATGACGGGGACGGCTCCCGATTCGGAGATCGCTGTTCAGGAGGCGTTCAGAGCAAGTGGTAAGCCAATTGGAATGTTGCGTCAAGAAATTCACGTGAATTTCTGGCGAAAGGTGCCAATGAATGACAAAGTTTCCGGCCGGGTTCACTTCCGGGTCTTGGCAAGCTCAGGACCGAGAAAATCGTCCATGTTCCAGCCGGCCATCAGATCCTCGTCGTGATTCGGTTTCCTGGCTTCTCCGTGCGCACTCGGGGCCGATGCTGCTTCGGCGGCAAGGTAGTTCTGGGTCAGGCCCTGGCGCAAC
Organism: uncultured Acidobacteriaceae bacterium; assembly: GCA_963850865.1. Lineage (GTDB taxonomy): Bacteria > Acidobacteriota > Terriglobia > Terriglobales > Acidobacteriaceae > Telmatobacter. Next base: position 328,811 of record CAWKMZ010000010.1, on the reverse strand, counting down.
AGCTCGAAGGCTTCCTCGGGTGAATCCGCGAACTGGAAGAGATCGAGATCCTTGGGAGAAATTGCGCCCGTATCCACCAACACATCGAGATTGAACACCTTCTTCCAGTATTCAGGGCCGTAGATGACCACTGTGATCTTCTTGGCCAACTTCTGGGTCTGAGCGAGTGTGAGAATCTCGAACATCTCGTCGAGCGTCCCAAATCCTCCGGGAAAGACCACCAGGGCCTTGGCCAGGTATGCGAACCAAAGCTTGCGCATAAAGAAGTAGTGGAACTCAAAATTCAGCGAAGGCGTAATGTACGGATTCGGCCGCTGTTCGAAGGGCAGAAGGATGTTCATGCCAATCGTCTTTCCTCCGGCCTCGTACGCGCCGCGGTTGGCCGCCTCCATAATTCCCGGACCACCGCCCGAGGTAACGACAAAGCGATGCTTGCGCGACGGGATTGTCTTGGCCCAATGCGTAAGGAGTTGCGCCAGCCGTCGCGCATCCTCGTAGTAGCGAGCCATCTCCACCGCGGCCACAGCGCGCTTGCGCTGCAGGTCAGTGGCTGTCCCCGTCGCGATCTCGACAGGTTTGGCGGGCTGCTCTTCGCTGGGGGCGGGCTGCGTGGAACCGGTGTTATCGAGCAGTTCCAGGGCATGATCGGCCTCTTCGCGCCCGCGAAAACGCGCCGAGCCGAAAAAGACCACCGTGTCTTGAATCTGTTCGCGACGGAATCGCGCCAGGGGCTCCAAAAACTCCGACACAATCCTGATCAGTCGTCCGTCGGCGCTGTTCAGGAATCCCAGATTTTCGTACGCGAGGGGCGCGCGCTCGAGGAGAGGTGGTGCTCCGTTGCCGGGAATGACCGCAGGTCGCGCGATCTCCGAAGCTGCGCCCTGAGCAGTTGCTTCCTGAAGAATTCCGTCAGAATTCTTCGGCTTCCCGGCTTTCTCGGGCTTTTGTTCCCTGCTCCCTGTTCCCTGTTCCCTGTTTTTCATCACTCAACCGTCACGACGTCGAATGGCGTCTTGAAATGCAATCCAAAGATTCAATAACCCGAGGCCGGAAACGATGCCGCGCACCGCCCCGAGCCTGACGAAATCCGCCAGCGCCGTGGATTGCAGAAAGATCGGATTCTGATCCCAGAAGTTGTGCGACCAGGGCGCGTAACAGATGGCTAATCCTATGTACATGCGCAGCATAACGCGCAAGAACAACTCAACTCGCTCCAGCCAACGGGGAACCCGGTGCGGCGGTTGCTCTGCAACGGATGAACCAGGTTCCGAATCAGACCCAGAATCCGATGGCATGCCGGAGAGTAGAGCCGGGCTCGCAGTGAGCCTCGGGCCTGCAGTGAGCGTCGTTGAGGTCGATTCCTGCTGCTGCATTCCTGTGCTTCTGTCCGCCGTCCCTGGTATCCGCGCAATTCAACCGCTCGCACCCATTGCCCCGCCAAAAGCTTGACGCGGCAGGCAGTTCCGGCGCGGGAACACCGTAATGAAACGGTAACACAGCGCCAACCGCCCCGCTGATGCCTCGCGCGAACTCGTTGTGCGTTGACGAACTCCGAGCTCAAGCGAATCTAAAAACGATAAAACACGCCGCCCATGGGCTCGTAGACCTGGGTATATTTGGTCGTCGAATTAAAGAGATTAGACAAATCCGGCGCCTTCGACATATTGCCTCGGACTTGCAGTCGAAGACCGAGATGCGGCATAAAACTCCAATCAACGCCGCCACCATAGATGAAGTCCGGCCTCATGACCGTGGTCACCGAGTATGGGCTTGATCCGGGCACAGTGACGATAAAGCCGGCGCCTCCCAACGCAAACGGTCTCACATTTCCGATCTTCTTTGAGAAGATCCAGGTACCTCCGAATTCCGTAGCACCGCCCGAGACCTCGAGCTGTGGGCACGTGGATCCGGTGGTACCGGTGGGATAGCAGGTTGGAGGAGTGGCATTGGTAGCGATATAAGACTGGTTCGCCGGGTTAAATGCGACCTCAAATTCGAAGCCAACCAGTGGATTCGCGATATGGCGCAATTCGAAAAGCCCGCCTTCGGAGTCGGTTGGCGTCTGCTTGGTGCCGGAGCCAGTCGTGCTGCTGGCAAAGGTCCGGTATCCGCTCAACGCCACATCGGTCTGCGCCTGGGCCATTGCGCCACCCCAAAAAATCGCTACGGCCACTGCGAACGCGCCTTGCATCCAAATCTTCATCCGAATCACAGCCTCCTGGGTTGATTGCTTTCTTCGATTGCCAGCCTGCGCCATCTTCAACGCACTTGGACGCTTAGACGGGCCCAACGGATAGTTCTGGGTCCATGCGGCGCCCTGGGCTACGCAATGAACCAAACTTCCACACTTACGAAACCGCTGGTAGTCCCGCCAGCGCCATGGCGATCTCTTCCTCCGGATACTCGTAATTCTCTAGTTTACCTGCCTGGTAGTCGATATAGGACTGCATATCGAAATGACCATGCCCGCTCAGGTTGAAGAGAATGGTGCGCGGCTTGCCTTCTGCCTTGGCTTCCAAAGCCTGGCGAATGGCCTCGGCAATCGCGTGATTGGCCTCCGGCGCGGGCACAAGGCCCTCGGCGCGGGCGAACCGGATGCCGGCCGCGAACGCGTCGAGCTGCTGCACCGTGGTGGCCTCGGCCAGGCCCAGGTCGATCACATGCGAAACCAGCGGCGCCATGCCGTGATAGCGCAGTCCGCCGGCGTGAATCCCCGGAGGCATGAACGTGCTGCCCAGCGTGTGCATCTTGACCAGCGGCGTCAGATGACCGGTGTCACCGAAGTCGTACGCAAATCTTCCCTTGGTGAGACTGGGGCAGGCGGCAGGCTCAACGGCCACGATGCGCGCGTTGCACTTGCCTTTCAGCTTGCGTCCCAGGAAGGGCATCACGAGTCCAGCAAAATTCGACCCCCCACCCGTGCAACCGATGATCACGTCGGGCTCTTCGCCGGCCATCGCCATCTGTTCGATGGCTTCCTGGCCGATCACCGTCTGGTGCAGCAGCACATGATTCAACACGCTGCCCAGCGCGTATTTGGTCTGCGGGTCTTTCGCGGCAACTTCCACGGCCTCGGAGATGGCAATGCCGAGCGAGCCGTTCGAATCTGGATGCCTGGCAAGAATGGCGCGCCCAGATTCCGTCTCAGTGCTTGGGCTGGCGATGACCGAAGCGCCGAAAGCTTCAATCAGTGCGCGGCGGTAGGGCTTCTGGTCGTAGCTCACGCGCACCATGAAGACCTTGCAATGCAAGCCAAGAAAGGCACAGGCCATTGACAGTGCGGAGCCCCACTGTCCGGCGCCGGTTTCCGTGGCGAGGTTCTGAACGCCCTCGCGCTTGTTGTAATACGCCTGCGGAACCGCGGTATTCAGCTTGTGCGAGCCTGCCGGGCTCACGCCTTCGTACTTGTAATAGATTCGCGCGGGCGTATCCAGCGCCTTTTCGAGGCGCCGCGCTCTCATCAGCGGCGACGGCCTCCACTGCGCGTAAATCTGCCGCACCTCTTCGGGAATCTCGATCTCCCGTTCGGTGCTAACTTCCTGCATGATCAGGCCCATGGGAAACAGCGGCGCCAGATCGTCAGGACCGATTGGCTGTAGAGTTCCAGGGTGCAACGGCGGCGCTAGAGGCTTGGGCAGATCGGGAAGGATGTTGTACCAGGCTTGCGGAATGCGGCTCTGCGGCAGGTTGTACTGGATTGTTTCCATGCGCAACATTTTACAGGGCGCGCGAAGCCGCGCTAGTGCTCACGCTCACCCGAAGTCAGCGCTGGCTGGCTTCCCCGGCTTTGACTTTGCGATTGAACTCCTCCGATTTGTTGCGCGGCACGCTGAGCGACTGCCAATGGTCACACGCAAAATGCTTCGCCAGAAGCACAATCTGCCCCACATGATGGGGATAGTGTGCCAACTGCCGGTTGATGGCCTGCATCACCGAATGTGCCTCGCCTCGAATCGTCACGGTGCGGCCAAGGTCGGCGTCGGTCAGTGGCTCAATGGCGGTGAAGACGCGGTTCCACCCGTCTTCCCACACGGCCATCAGCTCCTTCCGCGTAGCAGGAGGCTCGACGAACTCCGAGTCTCGTTCGCGGTCTGGCTTCTCGCCATCCGTTGTCAGGAAGTTGGTCCAGCGGGAGCGCATGTTGCCCGCCATGTGTTTCACAATGACGGCGATCGAGTTGGCCTCGCGATCAATCGCAACAAAAAGCTGCTCGTCCGTCACCTGCTCCATGGCGCGCTCTGCCAACCGCTTGTAGTAACGGAAGACCGCGACCGCGTCTTCAATGTACGAAGTTGTGAATTCGAGCGCCATGGAAACAGTGTATTCGAGAAATGAAGGGCGAAGTCCGGCAGCTTTTATGCCGCGAACGTCTTGTTGTTTTAGCTTCGATCGACTAGCCCATCGAGGAGACCCGCAATCGAGATATCTTCGTCCAGCGTTTCCCAATGCAGCCCCTGGCTCGTGATTCGGACTTGTTCGCGCTGCTCCGTGGCGCCACGCAACAAGCGGGGAAAACGCGCGAGCGGGACGCCGATCGTTCGCCCGTCACTCAAATCGACCCACATGCAGTTCTGATCGAATCGCACTTGTTTTGCGCTAACTGAAGAACTCATTCCATGCTCTCACTCGTTCCCTTGTTCCCTTGGTCCCGGTCTTTACGGCTCATCGCTGTAAATGTGCACTTCAATCTTGCCGCCTTCAACCTGCCGCCCTCGGAACATGCCGGACGTATTGAAGCTCCAGGCAAGCTGGCCGTCGGGGGCGATGGCGATCACTCCCCCGTCCCCATGAATCGGCGCAAGCTGTTTGTGGATGACTTCATCTGCGGCTTCTTGCAGCGTGAGGCCCTTCAACTGAACCAGGGCGCAGATCTCGCGGGCAACTGTGTAGCGGATAAAAAACTCACCCACGCCGGTGCCCGAGACAGCACAGGATTGATTCGAAGCGTACGTTCCGGCGCCGATCAGCGGTGAATCGCCCACGCGCCCAGGCATCTTGCCCTGCAGCCCACCCGTCGATGTGGCTACTGCAACGTTGCCCTGGCGGTCAAGCGCCACTACACCCACCGTGCCAAAGCGGCGCAAGTCGGCGGGTTCTTGCCATTGCGCCAGCGGCACGGCCCGTTCCGCGGTGGGCGCGCCTGCCGGACGCGGCGGAATCGGCTTGCCCTCTTTCTGGAGTTGCTTGACCAGCGACTGCCAACGGCTCTCTGTGAAGAAAAAGGCGGCGTCTTCCTGTTCCATGCCTGCCTCGAGTGAAAATGCGTCGGCGCCCGGGCCGACGAGCAGAACGTACGGCGTCTTCTCCATCACCGCCCGCGCCAGGGTGATCGGATTGCGCGTGCCCGACACGCCGGCAACTGCGCCCGCATGCAACGTTGCTCCATCCATGATGGCTGCATCAAGCTCCGTCGTGCCGGCTGCGGTAAACACCGCTCCCCGCGCTGCATTGAAGTGCGGATCGTCTTCCATCACGCGAGCCGCGGCCTCGACCGCATCGAGCGACGAGCCTCCGCGATCAAGCACCGTGGCGCCGGCCTTGACTGCTTCACTCAGCGCCTCGCGATAGACCTTGTCGCGTTCCGGGCCGAGCGCCGCATGGTTAATGTCGCCCGCGCCGCCGTGCACCACGATCGCCCAGTGCCTCGCCTGCTCTCCCATAACTGTTGCTCCCATAAGGGTGGCCCATGCGCCGAGGATGCAAATGAGTCTTGCCATCTTCGTTTGCACGCGCCGGCCCTCCCATCGACTTTCATGGTACCGCCGTCGCGCGCCGCGGTCGCTTCCGTTCCGCGCCGGATTCAATGAGGCTCAATCAGGAAGGTTCAGTAGGAACGTGCTTGATCCATTCTCTTGTTCCCGCGTGCCGGCACGATTCCGACGCGACCTTCGCCGCCTCGGCCAGTGACTCGATAAAGCCGTGCCCGGTCGACGCGTAAAAGCAATAGGCGCCGTGAAGAATATCCCCCGCGCCCATCGTGTCCACCACTTCGACCTGAGGGACGCCGATGGTTCCCGAAGACGGGCCGGAGATGAAATGAATCGCCTCGGCTCCGCCCGTAATGGCGATGTTCGCCACTCCCCGGCTTTTCAGAAACGCCATGACTTCATCGCTCGAAGCGCAACCAGGAGGCAGAAAATCCGCGGAGCAGATCGCCGTGTGAACGCTCTTCAACAGTTCTTCCGTTCCGTCCTTCCAGCTTCCTCCATCGAGAACGACCGGCTTGCCTCGAACCTTCGCTGCGCCGGCCCATGCCTGGCACGCCTCCATGAAATGGCCATCGACCATCACCACGCGCGCACCCTCGAAAAGACTCGTTTCCACCTTCACTGGCGGAATCGCAACTCGAATCGCATTCGCCGAAACCACATTCCGGTTGCCATTTCGGTCAACGGTGACCGACGACAGCACCGGGACGCCTTCAAACTCCGGATTCAAATCGACAAGTTGAACTTTGTGCTTATTCAGTTCTTCCCGGACCACGGCGGCCAGGGTATTGCGCCCCACGGCTGTCACCAGCGCAGGCTCCCCACCAAGTTGGGCGAATGTAACCGCAGCGTTCGTGGCGGGACCGCCGACGAAGACTTCCTGGCTGCGCGCCTCGACCTTCGTATTCGCCGCCGGAAACTCGTCGACGCCATAGACGACATCAATCGTCGACAATCCCACAAAAACGCCGCTCGCCATGGTTCGGTTGCTCCCTATGAAGATGACTTGCCATCATCATCTTAGATTCGCTTATCGCGCCTTGGGCTGGCTTCCGCCCGAATTCGCGTTTTTCGCTCTTGGCGAGCCCATGTCCGGCAGGGCACAATGCTTGGGTTCCTCAAATTGCATTCGGGCCGCGCCCCAATTCGTTCCACCAAGGCCGGCAAAGCTTATTCGGGCAATGAAGCCCAAAAGGAAGATTGATGCACTCCATCTGGTTTGGCGAGTTCATGGGCACTCTCGTTCTCATCCTCTTCGGCAACGGCGTAAACGCCGCCGTCTTGCTGCGCAAGTCATACGCGGCAGATTCCGGCTGGATGGTGATCACCACCGGATGGGCCCTCGCCGTCTTGTGCGGCGTGCTGGTTGCGCAGGCATTCGGCAGTGGCGCCGCGAATCTGAATCCCGCCATCACGCTCGCCGGCGCCATCGTCACCGGTAACTACGCGCAGCTTCCCCTCTATTGGTCCGCGCAATTGCTGGGCGCGATGGGCGGCGCCGTATTAGTCGCCCTGCACTATGCGCCCCATTGGAGACTAACGCCCGACCCAGCAGTCAAGCTCACCGTCTTCGCAACCAGTCCCGCCGTGCGCAGCCCCCTGGCAAACATCTTCAGCGAGATGCTGGGCACGGCAGTGCTGGTCGTGATCGCGGCTGCCATCTTCTCCCACGGTGTGGCCATCAACGGCCCTGCTGCGGGAATGGGCCCGTGGCTTGTCGGCAGTTTGGTGTGGGGCATCGGACTCTCGCTCGGCGGCACTACCGGCTATGCCATCAACCCCGCGCGCGATCTGGGGCCGCGCATCGTTCACGCGCTGCTACCCATTCCCGGCAAAGGCGGATCGAACTGGCGCTACGCGTGGATCCCCATCGTTGGCGACTTCGCCGGCGGGGCTCTCGCAGGTCTTTTGCTGCGCTTCGCGCACCTGTAGTTGCCGAAACATCGCCGATTCGTGCCGACTTTTCCACATGAGTCGCAAGTCGTCGTGTCTCTGTTCTGTTTGAGACGGCGCAGTCACTCCAGGCACGACGCGAGGACTGCCAGTGCAGCGATTGCCGCCGTCTCGGCACGCAGAATGCGCGGACCAAGCGACGTGGCGCGCCAGCCGTTGGCGTCGAAGAGAGCTTCCTCAGCGGGAGCCCATCCGCCCTCGGGACCAATGGCAATCTCGAGCGTGGGCATCTCCTCTTTGGCCGCATCGATGGCCTCCTCGATCGCGTGGCGCAGCGTGGTCGTGCGCTCCTGCTCGGCAAGCACGATCCGCGCAGCTCCAGTCGCGGCGCGTGCACGCTCGGCCAGATCAACAGGCTCGTGAATCAGCGGAACATCGGAGCGGCGCGCCTGTTGCGATGCTTCGCGCGCAATGCGCCGCCAGCGTTCCGCGCGCTTCTCCGCTGCCTGTGCAAGGTGCTTTTCTGTTCTTCGCGCAATGACCGGCGCGATGGCCGCGACACCAAGTTCCGTGGCTTTTTCGATGGCCCACTCCATGCGATCGAACTTGTAGACGGCCATCACCAAAGTAACCGGCAAGGCAGGGTCGGCATCGAGTTCGGCAACAAGGTTAAACCGGACTTCGCTGGCCTCTCCCGTCTTGCTCACCGCCGCAACCTCGGCGTGAAAGACGCGGCCGCCGGCCACAACATCCGCTTCCATTCCAGGTTCCGCGCGCAGCACGCGCGCTAAATGTTCAGCCTGCGCACCCTCGATCGTGGCAGTTGCTTCATCCCAATGCTCGGCAATCCATCGGCGGCGCGTCATCGTGCAGGCCCTCTCTTCATCTAAAGTCTACGGCGTCGCGCGCAGCTCTCGCGCATTCGCAATTCTGTCGAATGGGCCCCATCACCGCGCCCAGAGAGGGTTCTAGCGATTTCATCATTCCGCAATGAGTCCTTTCGTGGCGCCCGGCATTTTTTCTCCGCCCAAAACACTAAGGGGAACGCTTTGAGCGTCCCCCTAGAGTGTTGCCTTTTGGGTTGTCAGACCGTTACTTTTTCTTCGCGGCCTTCTTGGCGGTCTTCTTGGCTTTCTTCGCTGGCTTCTTGGCTGCTTTCTTGGTTGCCATTTTTCTATTCTCCCTTTTCGATGGGTTGCATCGATTCTGCAATTAGAAACTGCAGTTGAAGAATGTATAGAATCGCGCAGCATCGATGTCAAGAAAAAAACGACATCCAAGTGAAAAAAAGATCAACACCAATTCCGTCGCGAACTCAGGTCCAGAGAGAAATTGAACTCGAAATTCGGATCGCGCGGAGTGAAATGCGCAGACAATCGGATCGCATTCAATGATTGCGCGAGTGAATTGAAATGCGCGATCCGTGTCCGTCCTCGTTGTCGCACTCAGCACTCGATCACATTCAGCGCAAGGCCGGCGAGGCTCGTTTCCTTATAGCGCGATTGCATATCGAGGCCGGTCAGATACATGGTGCGGATCACCTGATCGAGAGAAACCTTGTGCGCTTCAGACTCGTTAAGAGCCAGGCGCGCAGCCTGCACGGCCTTTGCGGCGCCCATGGCGTTGCGCTCAATGCAGGGAATCTGCACCAGGCCGCCGATAGGGTCGCAGGTCATCCCCAGGTTGTGCTCCATCGCAATCTCAGCGGCGTGCTCGATCTGGCCATCGTTGCCGCCGAGCGCCGAGACGAGCCCCGCGGCCGCCATGGAGCAAGCGACGCCGACCTCGCCCTGGCACCCGACCTCCGCCCCACTGATGGATGCGTTCTCCTTGTAGAGAACGCCGATGGCCGCGGAAGTGAGGAAGAAGCGCAAAATGCCCTCATCGCTTGACTCGGAAACGAAGCGGCGATAGTAGAGCGCGACCGCCGGAATCACCCCCGCGGCTCCGTTAGTCGGCGCCGTTACAACGCGGCCGCCGGCTGCATTCTCCTCGTTCACCGCCATGGCGTAGACCGTAACCCAATCGAGCGGCGCCAGCGGATCGCCCTGTTGCCCGCTCTGCCGTCCGCTTGCATCGCGCGCGCGCAAACGCTCCGCCAGGCGGTGCGCGCGGCGGCGGACGTTCAGGCCTCCGGGCAGAATCCCCTCCGTAGCCATGCCGCGCTCGGCGCATGCCTGCATAACCTGCCACATTGCTTCAATGCCGGATCGTACGCGACTCTCCAGCGAGTCCGCTGTAGCATCGGGGTCGGACGCGCGCAGTCGCTCGCACTCGTTGGCCAGCATCACCCTGTCGATCGAAAGCGAGTGTTTGCTTGCCGCTTCAAGCAGCTCGGCAGCACTGTGAAACGGGTAGGGAAGACGAACCTCGGATGGATCCGCCGCCCCGCCTTCCGCTCCGTCCTCGACGACGAATCCCCCTCCAATGGAAAAGAACGTCCGCTCCACGAGGATCGAACCGCCGGCACCGAACGCAGTGAATCGCACGCCGTTGGGATGTCGCGTATGTGTATCGGGGGGAAACATCTCGTCGCGGTGGAAAACCACGTCGCGAGCCTCGTCGAATTCAAGCCTTCTCTTCCCCGCAAGCTCTATGTTCCGGGAAGCGCGAATCGCAGCCACTGTGGATTCGATTGCGGCGGGGTCGATGGAGCCCGGCTCGTTTCCGGCGAGACCCAGGAGAATCGCGCGATCGGTTCCATGGCCCAGGCCCGTCAGCGCGAGGGAGCCATACAGGTCTACCTGCAAACGCGCAACTCGGTCGAGCGACCCGGCGGATTCAAGATCGCGCACGAATCGGCAGGCTGCGCGCATCGGCCCCATCGTATGCGAGCTGGAGGGGCCCACGCCGACCTTGTACAGATCGAAGAGACTCGCGGTCACGCATCAGATTGTAGCGGGAAAAGCCGGAACCGGCAGCCGTGGCTTTCTGGTCTCTCGCCAGAGAACGTCTTTATTCAAGAAACTCGCGGACAGAGGGATTGTCGCTGTGGAGGAGTTCGTGGAGTGAACCATCCAGAATGAGGCGGCCGCTTTCAAGCATCAGGAAGGTCGTGTTGTGGTTGATTTGACCCTCGGGAAGCGGGACCATCTGATTCCGCTCTGCGTCGAAGCGGTGAGTGCACAATGTGAAAGCGTCCTGGAGCCGATGCGTCACCAGCAACGCCGGGGTTGCGTGAACATCGCGCTGCTTCACAATGAGTTCAATGATTGTGGTCGATGTGACCGGATCGAGGCCGCCTGTGGGCGAGTCGTAGAGAATCAGCTCCGGGTCGTGGATGAGTGCGCGGGCGATGGCCACGCGCCGCCTCATGCCACCCGAAAGGCTTGCGGGATACAGATCGAAGGTTTGTTCCAGTCCGACAAATCGAAGCGCCTCGTGGACTCTGCTATCAATCTCCTCATCCGGAACCCGCTCCTGGATCAGTTGGTAGGCGACATTGTCCCGCACTGTCAGCGAATCAAAGAGCGCGCCTTCCTGAAAAACCATTCCGGCGCGAGCGCGCAAGGTGAAAAGGCGCTCCTCGGGCAAATTTGAAATGTCTTCGCCGAAGAGCCGAACGGAACCTCCCAACGGACGAAGCAATCCAATGATGAGTTTGAGCAGGGTGCTCTTGCCCACGCCTGCGGGGCCAAGCAGAATACGCGTCTCGGCGGGAGCAACGGAAAAGCTGATGTCCTGCAGCACCGGCGGACCGTCGAACCCGGCCGAAACGCCATGCAGGGAGACGACCGGAGCGGCATCCTGCCCTGGAACCGTAGATTGAGGCGCAGGCGCTGAATCGTGGCTCATGTGGGGAATACGGATAGCAACACGTGCGTGATGATGAAGTCTACGGCGATAATCAGCACCGATGACGTGACGACTGCCGAAATTGTGGAACGGCCAACGCCCTCGGTCCCTCCGGTCGTTCTCATGCCGTAGAAGCAGCCGATAGAGCCGAGCAGGTAGCCGAAGAACAGAGGCTTGACCAGTCCCTGGATGATGTCGGAATAACGCAGATGCTCGTAAGCCGAGTTCAGGTACTGCGTTCCGTTTTGGTGACTGATTAAAACCGTTACCGCGGCGCCGCCGAGGATTCCGAATGCATCGGCCACGATGGTCAGCAGCAACAGCATGGCGATGCTGGAAAAAATGCGCGGAGTCACGAGCTTGCGCAATGGGTCTACGCCCAGGGCCCGCATCGCATCGATCTGCTCGGTCACAATCATGGAACCGAGCTCGCTGGCCATTGAAGATGCGTTCCGGCCTGCCACCATAATCCCGGTAAGCACCGGGCCAAGCTCGCGGATCATGGTGAGGCCGACGAACTGGCCTGTCACCGCCGTGGCGCCAAACTCCGACAGTGTAGCTGCGGACTGAAGAGCAAGCACGCCGCCGGTAAAGAAGCCGGAGAGGATGACAATGGGTAGCGATCCCACACCGATCACGTCCGATTGCATGAGGAAGTCGGTCCAGTAAATCGGCGGGCGAAACAAATTGAGCAGCGACTGCCACGCGAACAGGGAATACTCCTGCACGGCAAGCACGATTTGTTTGGCGGTACGGTCGATTGCGATGATCGCCATGGCTGCGGGTGTTGCGAAGAAGAAATTTACGCGCTTCAGAGGACAGGATAGCGCATAAAACAGCCCGGCCTAAAAGCCCGCGCCATTTGCGGCGATCTCTAAAGGCCACGCCCGGGACAATCGTTCTCCCTTTCACGCCGAGTGCGCGGCTCCAAATGGGAAAGAGATTTCTTGCGTTGAGCATGCCTCTTTACTCTCGCGAATCGGGTCGCAGGGACGTCTCAAAACCAAATACCGAGCTAAGTGGCTTTCCTCTCAACGCATCGTTGTGGCCGGGCCCTGGTTGCGCTCGCGGCACGGCGCCTTCGCTGCCGACCGCATCTAACCCATCATCGGGAGGTACCTATGCACCTGTTCCGCGTGCGCCTGATCGTTGCTCTGATTGCAAGCGTTACATTGGTATCTCTTGCCTCAACCTATTTCGATGTATTAGCCCACCGGCATAACTTGCGCGAGGATTTGGAGCGCCGCACCACGTGGATGGGCATGAGCATCGAGCCGAACGTGCAAAGCGCACTCGAGACGGGTGACTTGTCTGGTCTTCCCGGTTTAACGCAGCTCCTCAAGAACGGGACCGGCGCGCTGGGATTGGCAATCTACGACGCGCACGGCGATCTGCTCGCAGGCAGCGGTCCGCCTGACGTGATGGGGGCGCTGGGCCGAGGGGTCGTGGAGAAATCGCTGCAGCGGGGCGTTGAGGCCGGCGCCTTCGGACATGCGGGGCAATGGCAGTGGCTGGAGCAGGCTTTCCCCATTCACAATGGAAACCAGTTGGAAGGCTCCATGGCTCTTGTGGTGGATGCCGGGTATATCCGCTCCGAAGGGATCGCTCTCTGGCGGCGCAGCTTTTGGCGCATTGTCGCGTTCGTGATTGTGATTGTCGGAATCACCTTCCTCATGGTGCGCTGGTTCCTTCTTCGCCCCATGACGCGCGCGGTTGAGCGCCTGCGACTGCTGCGCGCCGGGAACGCCCAGGACCCAGGGGAGGCAGAACTGGGAGCGCTGCGCCTGTTTTCGCCTCTGGCGCGCGAAGTGGAGACGATGGCTGCCAGCCTGAAAGCGGCGCGTGCTTCCGCTGCGGCCGAAGCTCGGCTTCGCGAAGCCGGCGCAAACCTGTGGACCGCCGAGCGCCTGGCGGTCCACATCCGCAATCGCGCAGGTTCAAGCAAAATCTTCGTGGTCTCGAACCGCGAACCTTATATGCACGTGCGCCAGGGAAAAGAAATCGCATGCGTGGTGCCGCCCAGCGGCTTGGTCACCGCGCTGGAACCGGTTCTGCGCGCATGTGACGGCGTTTGGGTAGCCAGCGGCACCGGCGATGCGGATCGAGCCGCGGTGGACAAGTTCGACCGTTTGCGCGTGCCGCCCGACGATCCGCGCTATACCTTGCGCCGTGTCTGGCTCTCGGAGCAGGAGGAGGCGTCCTACTACGAGGGCTTCTCCAACGAGGGCCTTTGGCCGCTTTGCCACATCGCGCATACGCGGCCCATCTTCCGCGCGGCAGACTGGGAGTGCTATCGACTCGTGAACCAGCGGTTTGCCAATGCGCTGCTTGAAGAGATGGCCGACAGTAAGGACCCCGTAGTCTTTGTGCAGGACTATCATCTGGCTTTGCTGCCGCGCCTCATCAAAAAGGAACGGCCCGATGCGCGTGTGGCGATCTTCTGGCATATTCCCTGGCCGAATCCCGAAGCGTTCGGGATTTGCCCCTGGCAGACTGAATTGCTTGACGGGCTCCTCGGCGCCGACCTGATCGGGTTTCATATTCCGCTCCACTGCCACAATTTCCTTGCCACGGTGGATCGCGCTCTGGAGGCCCGCACTGACCGCGATCACATGACTGTGCTCCGTCATGGCCACTCCAGCACGATCCGCCCGTATCCAGTCAGCGTTGCGTTCGACGGTGCAATGCGGTCCGCGGCCAGTTGGGACGGCCAAACGATGGGAGAAGTGCGTGACGCTGCGCGGCGGCAACTGCTGAGCGACTACGGCGTGCGGGCGGAATCCCTGGCCGTCGGTGTCGACCGGCTCGACTACACCAAGGGAATCGTTGAGCGGCTCGAAGCCATTGGCCAGCTCCTCCGCGATCACCCCTGGCATCGCGAGCGGCTCACGATGGTGCAAATCGCGGCTCCCAGCCGCACGCGCATCCCTAGTTATGCGGAACTTCGCCGCCGCGTTGAAGAAACCGTGGCTCGCATCAATGCTCTCTACCAGACCGCCCATTGGAAACCCATCGTTCTTATCGAGCGTCAGTGCGATCACAAGGAAGTGAACCATTGGTATCGCGCCGCCGATATTTGCCTGGTGACTTCGCTGCACGATGGAATGAACCTCGTGGCCAAGGAATTTGTGGCTGCCCGTGACGATGATGACGGCGTGCTCGTGCTAAGCAGATTCACCGGCGCGGCCGTAGAGCTGCGCGAAGCGTTGCTCGTCAATCCTTACGACGTCGTCGGTGTCGCCGATGCGATCCACACCGGCCTGGAAATGAGCCGCGCGGAGCGCCGTGAGCGCATGCAGCGGATGCGACGCCAGGTGATGGAATACAACATTTATATGTGGGCAGCGAATATCTTGGGCGACCTGCGCGAACTGCGGCTGGAACCAGTCGAAACCTATGCGCCCGACCCTGTGGCGCCATCGGTCGTGCGCATAGAGGAGATCCCGGCAGAAAAGTTGGCATGAAAGTGAACCCCCTGCATACGAACTTCGAATGACGAACGAAACCCAATCGAAACTCGATGATTTCTTCCGCTGTTTCGCCGGCGCGGCGCGGCCTTCATTGCTGCTTGACTATGACGGGACGTTGGCGCCCTTTCGCGTCGACCGCTTCAAGGCGCAACCCTGGGCGGGTGTCCGCGAGCTCCTGAATCAGATCCAAAGCCAGGGCCGGACGCGCCTGGTCGTGGTCACTGGCCGCCCCGCTCAAGAGATTCTTCCGCTGTTGAGGATCGAACCCGCGCCAGAAGTCTGGGGCCTCCACGGTGCCGAGCGGCTACATGTCGATGGCCGCCGCGATTTCCAGCAGCTCTCTCCCACAGTCCGCGCCGAGCTCGACGCGCTTAGCGCGCAGCTAAAGCGCGAAGCAACCGGCGGCCTGATTGAAGAAAAGCCCAACGCGATCGTCATGCATTGGCGAGGCGTGCCGCCGGTGCGTGCCAAAGCCATCGAAAAGCGAACACGCGCGCTCTTCGAGCCAGCTACCCGGATGAACGACCTCAGCCTGCTCGAATTCGAGGCTGGCCTCGAGTTGCGCTCTGGTCGCGACAAAGGCGGAGCGGTCGCCGCCATTCTTGCAGAGACCTCCGGCCCCCAACATCACCCCGCCGCTTACCTCGGCGACGATTTGACCGATGAGTCAGCCTTCCGCGCGATCAAGGGGCGCGGGCTCGGCGTGCTGGTGCGCCGCCTGCCGCGCTCAACCGCCGCCGATGTCTGGCTGCGTCCCCCTCAGGAACTTCGGGACTTCCTAAAAATGTGGTTCCACGCCTGCGCGCATTTACAATCGAATCTGTATGATCCGCTTCTCCACAGCCGGTGAATCGCACGGCGAAGCCCTAGTCGCCCTGGTCTCGGGGATTCCCGCCGGCGTTCCCGTCGACCTCGACTTTATCAACCGCGAGCTTTGGCGGCGGCAGCAGGGCTATGGCCGCGGCGGCCGCATGAAGATCGAAACCGATCAAGCCCACATCATCTCCGGTGTGCGCCACGGCAAGACCATCGGCTCGCCCATCGCCATTCAACTCGTCAATCGCGACTGGAAGAACTGGCAGGAGAAACTGCCGGTCGAGGCAGGCGATCCCGCCAAGCATCGCGCCGTGGCTTCGCCGCGGCCCGGCCACGCCGACCTTGCGGGCGCTCTCAAGTTCAATTTTCCTGACGCTCGCTACGTGCTGGAACGCGCCTCCGCGCGCGAGTCCGCAGCCCGTGTGGCCGTCGGAGCTTTTGCCAAGCTGCTCCTGCGGTGCTTGGGCATCGAAGTCGCGAGCCACGTCGTTCGCGTGGGGAGCACCGAGCTTGATCGTGACGCCTCGTGGGACGAGATTGCGGCTCTCGCTGCGAAGGATGATGTCGTTCTCGCCTGCGTCGATCCCGCTGCCGAAGCGCGCATGAAAGATGAAGTCGACGCAGCTTCCAAAGCCGGCGACACCGTAAACGGCATCTTCGAAGTCGTCGCCCACGCGGTTCCCGCTGGCCTCGGCTCCTATGCCAACTGGGATGAGCGGCTCGACGGCCAGCTTGCCTGGGCGGTCATGAGCCTCCAGGCTGTGAAGGCCGTGGAGATTGGCCGCGGAGTAGCTGCCGCCGCAACCTTCGGCTCGCGCGTCCACGATCCCATCCACTACGCCGGCGAAAACCTTCCGGGAAAGCCCACGCGCTTTACGCGCCCGCACAATAACGCAGGTGGCGTCGAGGGCGGCGTCTCGAACGGCGAGGACATCGTCGTCCGCGGCTACTTGAAGCCCATCTCAACGCTGCGCCAGCCGCTCGAATCCGTGCGCTTTGACACGCGCGAGCCCACGAGCGCAAGCTACGAGCGCAGCGATATTTGCGTGGTTCCGGCTGCGGGCGTGGCCGCGGAGGCCATGGTGGCACTCGTTCTGGCCAACCTGGCCCGCGAGAAATTCGGCGGCGACTCCTTGCTGGAGTTAAAACGGAATTTCGACGGATATATCGAACAGATACGGAGCTTTTAGCGGCGGCAATGATTCTGACGATTGTGAAATATCCCGAGTCGGTGCTGGAGCAGCCCGGCGAACCGGTCACCGAGTTCAACGCCGAATTGCGCAAGCTGGTCGCCGATATGTTTGAGACCACCTACGCTTCGCAGGGCATTGGCTTGGCTGCGCCTCAGGTCGGAGTCTCCAAACGCGTCACCGTCATCGATCTCAGCATGGGCAAGGATCCCAAGCAGAAGCTCGTGCTCATCAATCCCGAGATCATCGTGAGCGAAGGCCGCCAGTACGAAGAAGAAGGCTGCTTGAGCTTTCCCGATATTCGCGAGAAAATTGTCCGCGCCGCCAAGGTTCGCATCCGCGCGCAGGATGCCAACGGCAAATGGTTTGAACTGGATGGCGATGAGCTTCTCGCGCGCGCCTTCCAGCACGAGATCGATCACCTTGACGGAGTCCTGTTTCTTTTTCGCATGACCGCGCTCAAACGCAGCCTGAACCTGCGCAAGATTCGCAAGATGCAAAAGGAAGGCACCTGGTAGCCATGCCATGAGCGACGCTTCGAACGGCCTCAAGATCGTCTTTTGCGGCACTCCGGAGTTCGCTGTTCCCACGCTCGAAGCTCTGCTCGCGGCCCACCATCAAATCGCTCTCGTCGTCTCGCAGCCTGATCGCCCCACGGGACGCGACCAGCAACTCACCGCCCCAGCAGTCAAGCAGGCCGCGCTTGCTGCCGGCCTTCCCGTCACTCAGCCAGAAAGAATCCGCAGCAATGCGGAGTTTCGCGCGCAGCTAGAATCCATCGCCCCCGACGCCATCGTCGTTGTGGCTTATGGCCGCATCATTCCGCTCTGGATGCTCGCCCTACCTCGACTCGGTTGCATCAATTTGCACGCCTCCCTGCTGCCCAAGTACCGCGGTGCTGCGCCGATCCAGTGGGCCATCGCGATGGGCGATGCCTACACCGGCAATACCACGATGCTTTTGGAAGAGGGCCTCGACACTGGGCCGATTCTGCTCCAACAGACCGTGGAAATCGGCCCCGGCCAGACGGCCGCCGATCTTTTCCCTCTGCTGGCCAGTGCCGGCGCCCCGATGGTCGTCGAGACCCTCGCCGGTCTGGCCAACGGCACGATTCACCCTCAGCCGCAGAGTCACGAATCCGCAACCTTCGCGCCGCTCCTCGATCGCGAAGATGGCCGCATCGACTATGCCGCGCGCACAGCGCACGAAATCTACAATCGCTGGCGCGGTTTTCAGCCCTGGCCCGGTGCATTCACTACTCTCAATGGCAAGAAACTGATCGTCCATCAAATGGCCATCGCGCGAGGCAGCTACGCCGAGGGCCTGGGCTTTGCCGAGCCGGGCTGGGTGGTCGTGGAGAACCATCGCCTGCTGGCTGCGTGCGCCGAGAATACCTGGCTCGAGTTTCTCGAAGTTCAGATCGAAGGCAAGAAACGCATGACCACCGACGAGTTTCTTCGCGGAAATCCGCTCCACGCGGATGCGCGCCTCGGTTGACCGCCTTGCCCACGATATCGCCCGCACGTAAAGCCGCCTTCGACGTTTTGCTGGCTATCGAGCGCGGCAACGCGCACGCGGATGACCTGCTGCGTTCGAAGGCGGTCGACGCGCTCTCGCCCGCCGACCGCCATCTCGCCACAACACTCGTGCTCGGTGTGCTTCGCTGGCAGATCCTCCTCGATGGCCAATTGAAACTCCTCACCAGAACCAGAAAAACACTTGATCCAGAGGTCTCGATCGCTCTTCGCATGGGAGCCTTTCAGCTCCGCTTCCTTGATCGCGTTCCTGCCCATGCCGCCATCGATGAGAGCGTCGAGCTGACCAAGCGGTCCGGCCACCGCTTCGCATCCGGGCTGGTAAACGCCGTCCTCCGCAAAGTCGCCGCGGCTGGTTCTTCAGAAATCCTTCCGGAAGAAAGCGCTGAGGAGCTCGCGCTGGCCCAGGCTCATCCGGCATGGCTCGTCGAGCGCTGGACGCGCATCTACGGCCTCGAGGCTGCGCGCGCCATCTGCCGCCACGGCCAGGCCCAGCCTTCCCGGACCATCCGCGTCGTGAACTCGGCCGCCGAAACAGAACTGAATGAAGCCGGCGTTCGGCTGGAACCCTCAACCATCCTCCTCGCTGCGCGCACGGCCGTTTCCGGCGACATCACTGCAACTGCGGCCTATCGCGAGGGCCGCGTGCGCATCCAGGATGAAGGATCGCAATTGATCGCCGAGCTGGCGGCATGTTCGACTGATCTCGACCAAAAGGTAAGAAGTATCCTAGATACCTGCGCTGCGCCCGGCGGAAAAACGCTCATCCTCGCCGAGCGCAACCCCGAGGCACGCGTTCTGGCCTGCGAATCGAGCCAGCACCGCCTTTCCGAGCTCCGCCAGCGCCTTTCCACTTTCGCTGATCGAGTGGAGTGCCGCCTTGCCGATGCAACTGCGCTGAATGAAGAATCGGCTTTCGATCTTGTTCTGGCCGACGTGCCATGCAGCGGCACCGGAACCCTCGGCCGCAATCCCGAAATTCGTCACCGCCTGCGCCTGGAAGATTTGCCGCGTCAGGCTGAACGTCAGCGAGCAATTTTATCCGCCGCGTTGCGCGCAGTTCGCCCGGGTGGCTGCGTCGTCTATTCCACCTGTTCGCTTGAGCCAGAAGAAAATGAGCACGTCGTCGCCGCCGTGCTCGCGGAAAATCAAAACGCGCGGCAGATTTCTCTTGACCTGCGCATTGCGGCGCTCGCACAATCCGGAATCCTCACCGTCCCCGGCGCCGCGCATCTCCGCAATTGCCTCACGCCCGAAGGCGCGCTCCGCCTGCTTCCCGGCGCTCTGCCCACCGATGGTTTCCATGTGGCGCTGATCGAGAAGAACCTGTAGTCTGAATCGACATATTGGAAAGCCGAAGACAGAAGGGATTGTCATCCTGAGCGAAGCAGGTGCGGTTTCTTGCACCTGCGCAGCCGAAGGACCTGCAGTTGCTTTTTTGCCGGCGCAGGGTGCCCCACCCTCGCCGCGCTTTGTCCTTGCGGCTAGGGTGGGCGCGGATTCGCTTTTATGCCGTCTCCGCCTCAAGCCTCAGGGCCGCACAATCTTTTCCCAGCGTCAGGCACAGCGCCTCCACCACCAAATTGTGATCGTCGCGCTGCGGCAGCCCGGAAACCGTCACGCTGCCCACCACTCCCGCGCCCTCGACGTTCAGCGGAAACGATCCGCCATCCGTCGCGTAATCCGCCACCGGCAGCCCCTCTCGTTCAAAGATCGTTGTGCCCTTCAACTTTTGCCACATTCCAACGCCGTACGAACTACGATGAAAGCGCGCCACCACGTTGCTCTTGCGGCGCACCCATTCGGGATTATCCGGCGTGGTTCCGTCAAGGGCCGCATAAAACAGCGGCTGCCCGAATCTCCGCACGTCGACCACCAGCGTCAGCCCGCGTTCGATCGCCATCGTTCGAATCTTCGATCCAAGCTCCCACGCCACGCTTGCATCCAGGCGCGGCAGGCGCAGCTCCCGCTCCTGCAACGCGATCTTTTCCAAATCCTCGCTCAATCCCATACCATCTCGTCTCCTGTCCTCTGCTATCTCGCCACCGTTAGCTTCACCATCGTGGTCTGGTCCACGCGCGTACCCGCGCTCGGTGATTGCGCCACCACGTCGCCCGGCTTCACCGGCAGTTTGATCGGCGCATCTCCGCTTCCCACCGGCGGCACCGCTTCACTCATATAAACGGGAGGCGTCGTCTTGATTCCGACTTTGTTGAGGGCCGCCTCCGCGCTCGCCAAAGGCAAACCGGTCAGATCGGGCATCACCCACCCGTCCGCCGTTTCGTCGTCTGGTGCTGCCACAAGCAGGCTCACGCTGGGTTGCTCAATGCCCTGTGCGTGGGGCGGCGGATCCTGTGCCAGCACGGTTCCTTCCTCGGCTGTGCTGGTGGGCAGGTGCGCTACTTCGCCCACTTCGAGGCCAGCGCGCCGCAACTCCAGTTCCGCCACGCGTTCGTTTGCGCCCACCGTGTCGGGGACATCGACCCGCTGAGCGCCAAGGCTTTCAGCCACCCGCACGCGCCATTCGCGTCGCACCACCGTTCCCGGCTCGGGCGATTGCGACAGGATGTGTCCCGCAGCCACGTCCGCCGAGTAGTAGCGATTGTCCACGTCCAGTGTGAGTCCCAGCCCCGCCGCAACGCTGCGCGCGTCCGCCGTTGTCATCCCTTTCAGTTCCGGCACCTGGACCTCGGCGCCATGAATGGCGAAATGCATCGTGAGGATCGCCGAGAGCAGGCAGACGGCTACCAGCACCATGAGCAGCGAGGCAATGCGGAAGAATCTGGAAATTGGGATCATCGCGAACTCAATCCGAGACCAGGAAAAATCGCTCTATCGCGTATTATCCGTCACCGGCTCTGGGTGGATAGTCACCCGGTATACCTCCGGGCACTCCAGCTTGAAACGGTCTTCAAGCGCAGTAATGATTTCGTGCACGCGATTCATGGGAAGTTCGTCAGGCAAGGTGCAGTGGCAACTAACCGAGATGTGTTCCCCCGTCCGGCCCACGTTAATGGCGTGCACGTCGGCGATCTCAGGAAAGGCCGCCGCCGCCGATCGCATTGCCTGCTCCAGCCTGCGGTCTTCCACAAGTTCTTCTTCCGGCTGCTCAATCGTTCCCGGCTCGCTCTCAATGTGCGTCAAAACCGAGTCAACCTCCGGAACGCTGCGCAGAATCTGCGCTTCAAGGGCGGTGACAAAGCCGTGCGCCTCCCGGAGGGTCAAGTGCTCTTCAAGCTCCACGTGCAGCTCCACCTGCAGGCGTCCATGATGGGTCTGAATACTGAGCTCATGCACTGAAACGTTGTTGCGAGCGGCCACGGCGCGCACGCGGTCGAAGATGCTCTCCGCTTTGGTCTCGCGTGGAACCGTGTGGATCACGACGTCGGCGCCGGGAAGAGCGCGTTGAACTGCGGAGGTCGCCGCTTCAACCAGCTCGTTGGTGTGCTCAAACGTAAATCGCCGCGGCAGCGCCAGCGTAACGTCGGCAAAGTATCCGGCTCCGGCGCGCCGCACCCGCGCCCGCTCCACCGCCAGCACTCCATCCACGCGCTCCACTTCGCGCACCAACTTGCGGCGAGTTTCCGCGGGAATCTCGTCCACCAGCGCGGCCACTGCTTCATGCCCCAGCCGCACCGTCATGCGCAAAATCATGAGCGATACCGCCAGCGCCGCCAAAGGATCGGCATAATGCAAGGACGGGATCTGGAATCGCTCGCCCGCCCACGACACTCCAAGCCCCACGAGCACTGCGGATGTCGCCCAGATGTCCGAGGCGAAATGGAATGCATCGGTCGCCAGGGCCGGCGACCCGGTACGCACGGCGACCGCGCGTAGCTGGCGCGAGCGCCAGATGTCCACGCCAATCGAAGTGACCAGAACCAGCACCGGCCACAGGGAGTGGTGCACCTCTACCGGGTGGTAGAAGATGCGCTCCACAGCCTCCCACATGATCCACGCGCACGACAGAGCCATGAGCCCTGCCTCGCTGAAGGCAGAGAGATTCTCGATCTTTCCGTGGCCGTATGTGTGATCCTCGTCCGCCGGCTTGTCGCTCACATGAACGGAAAAATACGTCAGCGCCGCACCCACAAGATCGAGCCCCGAATGCGCTGCGTCGGAGAGCACGCCCAGCGAGCCAGAGAGCAAACCGGCTGCGATCTTGAGCACAGTCATCGCTGCCGCGGCGGCCATCGAGTGTCGCGCCACGCGCTGCTTTTCCGCCGGGAAACTTGCTGAGGCAGGCTCGTTCACTCGCGAATTGGATGCGGCGATCGTCATTGGGTTCTTAAGCTGCAGTGGGCTTCGTCGCGGTGTACAACCCCGCAATGCCAAACGTGTAGGGCTGCCACGCACACTCTGCAAAGCCTGCGCGCCCCATCATCTCCACCATCGCATCGGGCGGCGGAAAATCGCCGACAGAGCTGGGCAGATAATTGTACGGCCCATCCTTGCCGCAGATCATGCGGCCGATGGCGGGCAACACCCGCCGGAAATACACCGCGTAGGCCTTCCCCATGATGCCGCCCGGCTCGCTGAACTCGAGGATCCCCAACTGCCCGCCAGGTTTCAGCACGCGATGAAACTCGTTCAGTCCGGCCTCGTAGTTCGCCAGGTTCCTGAAGCCGAACGCCGTCACAATCAAGTCGAGTGACTCCGCGCGCATCGGCAAATGCAGCGCATCGGCCTCGATTGCTGCCGCGTAGGGCGCGCCGGCATTCTTCGGTCCAAACTTCTCCGCACCGCGCCGCAGCATAGCGGGCGAAAAATCTCCGGCCAGAATCGGATTCGCTCCTTTGGGTCGCCGCTTGAGCAGCGCCATGGTCAAATCGCCCGTGCCGCAGCAAATATCCAGAACCGCCGCCTCGGGCCGGGCCAGAACCGCCTCAAACCTGCGCGCGGCCCTGCGCCACCACAGCCGGTCCACGTTGGCTGAGAGCACATGATTCAACAGATCATAACGGGGCGCAATTGCATCGAACATCTGCCGCACGGCCAGCGCCGCGCTTGCCTGGTCCGCCGCACCCGCGGGTCTTGCTCCCGTTGCTGGCATCTGCCTTGTCCCTTCGTTGGCTCGTCCCATTGCCAATCGCGCAATTCGCGAGCCTTGTCGCAGCATGCTCGCTTCATCATGCTATCGCTTCCTTTGCGCCCGCGCTCGCGCCTCAGGGCGGGGCCTTTCAACCGGCTGCGAAAAGGGATACGCTTGAAGGTGCCGATGGCTGCCCCTTCCCTCTCCGCAATCCCCGCGCCGGCGCTCAATCCGCCGCTTACCGACAGCCACGGCCGCGTGATTCACGATCTGCGCGTCTCCATCACCGACCGCTGCAATTACAAATGCGTCTACTGCCGCACCGGCGAGATGGGCGCTCAGTATCCCGAGCTGGCCCTTGACGAATATCTCCGCCTCATCGAGCTGTTTGTCGGTCTCGGCATCACCAAAGTCCGCCTCACCGGCGGCGAGCCGCTGTTGCGCCGCGATCTGGTCGAACTGGTTCGCGAGCTCAAGCGCCTGCGCACGCTCGATGGCGAGCCGTTAGACCTGGCGCTGACCACCAACGGCCATTTGCTCGAGTCGCTGGCCCAGCCGCTCAAAGATGCCGGCCTGAATCGCATCACCGTCAGCATGGACGCCGTGGACGCCGCGGTCTTCGAGCGCATCACGCGCATTGAAGGCAGCTTTTCCAAGGTTCTCGCAGGTGTTCGCGCCGCCCGCGCCGCCGGGCTTACGCCTCTCAAGATCAATTGCGTGCTGCTGCGCGGCTTTAACGACGACCAGATCGAGGGCTTTGCACGCTTCGCCCGCCAAGAGCATGTCGTGGTCCGATTCATTGAGTTCATGCCTCTTGAGGAAGGCCGGCTATGGACGCCCGAAATCGTCGTCACGCTGAGCGAAATCGTCCAGCGTATCGGCCGCACGATGCCGCTTGTGGAGCTGCCGCCGCGCGAAGCCAGCGAAACAGCCCGCCGCTACACCTTTTCTGACGGCGTGGGCGAGATCGGCATCATCGCGCCCGTCAGCCAGGCCTTCTGCGGAGCATGCAGCCGCGTCCGCCTCACCTCCGACGGCAAGATACGCACGTGCCTCTTCTCGCAAGTCGAGCACGACCTCTATGGCCGTCTCCGCTCCGGCGCCGGCAACGACGAACTGCGCGCCTACATTGTCGACACCATCCAAGGCAAGGAGGCCCGCCATCACATTGGCGAGCCGGGCTTCCTCAAGCCCTCCCGGTCGATGGTTCATATCGGCGGCTAGCTGCGGGTCCGCACCGGCGGCTGACTGCGACCATCAAGCAATCGCGGCAATGACGAGCGGACTTCAAAGAATTGGAAGAACAAACGCCGGAAATTCGATTTAGTTCTTCCAATGGGCGATCTATGCAAGAATGAGGTCAGCTTTTCCCCCAGGGCTAATTATGCCGAACGAGACGGAAGGGCGCATCCCGCTCGCCGATCTACTTGTGTTTCATCAACTGACGCGGTCGCTCACTTCGAGCTTTGATCTCGACACGATTCTGCGCACCATCCTTGAGCAAATGGAGAAGATGGTGGAGGCGGAGTTTTGGGCGCTGCTCATGCTCGATGAATCCACAAAGGATCTCTACTACGCCATCGCTGCGGGCGAGGAGCAGGAAACTCTGCGCGGCCTTCGCGTCAAGCGGGGCGAGGGCGTTGCCGGATGGGTTCTGGAGCACGGTGAAACGCTTCTCGTGCCGCAGATGGAAGGCGATCCGCGCGCTGCGCAATCCGCCACTCCCGGCATCAGCAGCGTGCGATCGGTCATCGCCATGCCATTGCGCGGGCGCACCGGCATACAGGGCGTTATCGAGATCCTCAATCCGCGCGCGGAGATGTCGGACTACTCCATCGCCTTCCTGCACATCCTCGCCGACCACGCCGCCATCGCCATTGAGAATGCACAAGACATGGCGCGCATCCAGCAGCTCACCATCACCGACGACACTACCGGCCTCTTCAACGTGCGCCACCTCTACGATGTTCTGCATCGCGAGCTGAAGCATTCAACGAAACACAAGCAGCCGCTGAGCCTCGCCTTCTGGGATCTCGACCACTTCAAGCTGGTCAACGATGCGCACGGCCACATGATCGGCAGCGAGCTGCTCACCCGCGCCGGGCGGCGGCTCCAGAAGTTGTGCCGCGCGCAGGATTCGGCTTATCGCTATGGCGGCGACGAATTCGTGATCCTGATGCCCAGGACCCCCGCCGCACAGGCGCTGGAGCTGACGAAAGGAATGCACGCCGCGCTCATGGAAACTCCGTTCGGGATGAAGAGCGGCCTCTCGATCCAGGTCTGCGCCAGCGTGGGCCTGTCCGCATCGCCGGCCGACGGCACACACATGCACGAGATCATCGGCACCGCCGACGCGCGCATGTACGCCGTCAAACGCCACGGCCGCGGGCATGTCCGCGCCAGCTGAAGGCAGTTCGTAGTTCCGGTGGTTCGTGGATCGTGGTCCGGTCGAGGCCCGCCGCCCGCGTTCTTTGGCTGCCGCTATCGCGCGTAACCCCTTTATAAATAGGCATTTGCGGCCCAACAAGCTGTTTGCCGTTTTGGGGATCTTTCTGCTGATTCTAAACGGGTTGTGGGGCGCAATTTCGGTATTTCTTGAGGCACATTTTCGACGATTTTGAGAGCGATTTGTTGATTATAAAGGAGTTAATTGGCGAAAGTTTGGCGAAATGCGCGAATATTTTTTATTTAATTATTTTCGCGAGTGAAGAGGTGTTGAAGTGAAGTCAGTGAAAGAGTGAAAAAGTGAGGAGAGTGAACAGCGAGTCGTGGTTCGTTGATCGTGAGCCGTGGATCGCGACAGGACGGATGTTAACGATCTGGTACATCCCCGCCCCCTCTCCCCGGTATGCCATACCTCCATATCGGATAACAAAGGAGTTACGGGCCGACTCAACCCTCGGTCCATACCTCGTACATACCTCTCAAACCTTGCATACCAAATTCCAAGGACGCGTGCGCTGATTTCGTGTACATGGAATGAGTATGCGCCAAATGGGGATAATTATCGGCAAACTTCGAGAGGCAGGGACCGGGGACCAGGGACTAGGGACCAACGACTTACGGGAGGTGGCAGATTTATTTTGGCTCCAGGGGCTTGACAAGGAAAGCAGAGAGCAGAGAACAGGGGGTAGAGACAGATGCCGACCGGGTCGCCAAGCTCGTGGGTGAGATGGATGGATCCCGGTAGAACGCCTTTTGCGACTTCGATCCTGACCTGGCGCCGGGCTAGGATTCCGCAGGCAATGCCAAGTTTTCAGTGCTGATCTAATCAGTAAGTGCTCCGCACCAAAAGAACTTTCTGTGCTCCGTTTCTTGCTGTGCACCCGTGCCTTATGCTGAGAGGAGGCGGTCTGCGATGAGTAACTATTTGGCTGTTACGGTTGGCGAGAAGATGCCAGAAGACTTTCGTAAGATGGACTCACGCGTCACTTGCGAAGTGAATGGATGCGGGGCAACATTCAACATCTTTCACCATGCGTCGGCAGTAGATAAGGGAGCGGTCCTAAAGCAGATAGAGGAAATGAAGCGCATTCTTAGAGGCGAGCATGTCGACGAAAAATTCCGAAACCACCTCGAATCCTATGAACTCGACTAGGCCGCATTGAAAATGCCCTTCACTGCGCTGCATCAATTGCTACGACTTTAAATCTGTGCGAATGAAGTTCTCCGTTGGCAGCTTTTCCGGTCAGGTCCAATTCTGAAGAATTGATAAAGTGCACGTCATAAACGCCCGGCGGCGGCATCTTATCGCCTACCAGCGTATATTGCTTATCCCCAATCACGGCAACGACCTGAACATAGCTTCGCGTGTTGTTATGCACCTGCGTCCCGGCAGTGGAGCAAAATCCCTTCATAAATGCGGTTTGTGGATTGTCACATGCCGGATTGTGCGTGACAGTCGTCCCAGTGGATTCTGTCACCACCTTCGATGAAAGCACGTTCGCCGTTCTAACCGGTGACGCAGCGGGCTGTTGCTCTGAAACGGCCTGAATAGCGTTTGGACTCGCTGCGCTAGCCTGCTGCTTTAGCTCGGCCTCTTTCGCTTGTCGCTGAGCAGCAAGCTTCTGGGCATCAGAAATCTGTTCAGGCGTCATATGCGACGCCAGGGTGTTGCGCCGTTCTTCGGCACGTTTGATGCCGTGAAGGGCTGCAAGATTGTACCAAGCATGAGCCGAAACGTAATCCTGAAGGACGCCCTCTCCTTCCTCATTCATCTCACCCAAACTGAATTCTGCCTCACCGTACCCTGCCATCGCAGCGGCCTCTATCAGTCCTGCTGCTTTCGGCAGGTCTTGCTGCAGACCCGACCCCTCCCGGTACATTTCTCCAAGTTGAAACTGCGATTCAGCATTTCCCGCTTCGGCTTGGGCAATCAATCGACTAATAGTTGGAACGTCAGGAACGCTCTTTTCGGCAGGTGCGCTGTTAAGCAGCGAGGTAGTCTGCTCGGACTGAAGCAGACCGGCATAGCCAACGAGAAACTGGGAAAACACATATTGCCTTTTCGATGCTTCTCCGGCTTGCGAATAGAACTTCTGAGCCAGATCGCGGTTGCTTGTCAGATACTTCAAGTCTTTTGCCGCCAGAATGCCGGGAAGGTTCTTTTCTGTCATCGGCCTCATTTGTGACAAGTTCGATATGAGGGTGGCCGAGGATTGGCTCAATTGTTCAAACGCCGCGGACCGAGAGGGGTCAAGTCGCGAAAGAACTCGGAGCGAGTCAATCTCCTGATTCAATTCACCGGTTATTTCGTCATTCAGAGAAAAAGTTGCTTCGTAGTAGCTCTTGATTTGCTCTCTCAGGTCGGTGCGTTCAACTTCCAACTGATGGTGGTGCTGCATCCACACCTGAACGAGCAAAGCAACACCTTGCCCGATCGCTTGCCCATTTTGATAGGCAGAGTCGAACGAGCGCTGATCCGCCGCATAGGATTGCAACGTACCTTGGTCGAAGCACTGGACATTATCGCCGGTTCGGAAACAACTCGAGTTACCTTGGTAGGTCCACTCCTGGGCCGCACAAGAAGTTGCAACGAGAAAGACTGGCACAACGAGAGCAAACGCGCGACGCATATGATCGCCCCGCTAATCCATGAGATCAGAGGGATTATACCCCCAACAACGGCCGGTTGCGGGTTCTGATCCGTCGTATCGGTCCAAATTTTCTCTTGCAGAAACCGGTGGACGGGATCGTATGATGTTGCTGACCACTGGACCCCTTGAGCTTTAAGCGGCGGGTGGCCCGGTCAGATTCGTCACACTCCGTGATCGCGTTACTTTCCGTGCCCCATCCAAGCCGCGTAGTTTGCGGCTTGGGTGGGAAGGCACAATCGTTTGCCACGCTTAAGTCGCACCCCGTCAGGCAACTCATTCCCTCGCCTGAGCGCGGTCCATTGCGATTCGATCTCGATTGTCCCCTTCGCGCCGGTCGTGTAGTGCCGAAAGCTCGACCACGCCCAGTCTTGGGGCTTCTCGACCAACCCGCGCACCACCGGGTTGCGATTGATATAGCGGATCACCTCGGATCGGGCCTTCTCACCGTTTATATTGCTGTCGTAGTAGCGGTCCTGCCAGAACTTCTCGTGCGGTCCTCTCAGTTTGCGCGATGCAGCCTGCTTAGTCGCCTTGAGAAACTGCGCCAGCCGAATCGATTCGGGTTCATTGATCAGCAGGTGGACGTGCTCGGGCATTAGCACGTATGCGTAGACCCTCGCTCGGTGACGCGCGCGCGTCGCTTCCAGTACGGCCTCTACGGTCTCCGCGGCCTCCGGAACTTCAAGCAGGGGCAGACGGTGAAAACAACTGAAGGTGACGAAATGCAGCGATCCCGCTTGCTGGAACCGTTTCAATCCGCTCGGCATGGACCCATCTTAGTCCGGTTTCGCCCGCTCATCGCCAAGAACGCGATGAACGGGGCACAGCTTCATTTCGCCCAGCCTGCTTCTTTGGGGCATTTCACAGGGCCGCCCGCTCATCGCCAAGAACGCGATGAACGGGGCACAGCTTCGTCTAGCTCAGCCTATTTCTTTGCGGCATTTGACGCGTCGGCTCCATCCAAATTTTCTCTTGCAGAAACCGGTGGACGGGATCGTATGATGTTGCTGACCACTGGACCCCTTGAGCTTTGAGCGCGGCTTTCGAAACAGGTCGACTCGCCCGCGCTCGTGATCGCACTTCCCCTTCGTTCGTGAAAAAGGAAAAATCGTTTCTGAAATTCGAATAGAGGAGATTGCGGATGAAGCCTGACCGCTTTTTCTACGCTGCCGCCGGGGCCATCTTCCTGGTTCTCATCGTCCTCGGCTTTCAGAAGTACATCTTTCATGGCCAGCACGTTGACGGCTCGCCGATTGCGCCGGTGATGCTGGCCATCGTGGTGGCGCACTCGACGGCCATCTTTCTGTGGTTCGTGATGTTCCTTGTGCAGGCGCTGCTGATCTGCGACGCACAATCGCCGGGTGCACATGACGCTGGGCTGGGGCGTGGCGGGGATTGCCGCGCTGGTCGTGGTGACGGGGCCGCTGGTGGCCACGCGCTCAATCCGCACAGACCCGAGCGCGGTTTTCGACTGGCCGGGCCCGCAGTTTTTGCTGGTGATGTATACGGAGATTGCGCTGTTTGCGGTGTTCGTGACGCTCGGCGTGCTGGCGCGCAAGCGGCCGCGCGTTCACAGGCCGATGATGCTGATGGCCTCGCTGGCGATCGTGAGCGGAGCGACGGCGCGGATCGCGCAGGTGAATTCGATCTTCGGGTTTCACCATTGGATGGCGATCTTTGGGCCGGTGGTGACGCTGGGAGTGCTGCTGCTGGCGGTGCGGGCGGCGATGACGCGGAGCTTCGATCGGCCGTTTGCCATGGGGCTGGCCGTGATGACGGTGGTGACGCTGGTGGCGGGAAGGCTGGCGACGACGAACGTGTGGGTGGATTGGGCGGGGATGATTTTGAAGCGGTGAGGGGGGTGTTGCGGCTGGCCCACCCTAGCGACAAAGACAGAAACGTCGCGAGGGTGGGGCACCCCGTCAGATGCAGGTCCTTCGACTACGGTCGCCGCGGCGACCTTCGCTCAGGATGACAATTCTGGGTTGGACCTACGGCACGACTGATGTCGTGCCCTGACATACAGCATCCCCCAACCCAAGCGAAGCTTGGATGGGGCACCCCGCGGCGCGGGCTCCGGCACGATGGAGCTAATGGCTAAAAGCTAAGAGCTGCCTTTTAGATGTCGAGGTTCTTGACGTCGAGGGCGTTGTCTTCAATGAATTTGCGGCGGGCTTCGACGTTTTCGCCCATCAGGGTGATGAAGATGGCTTCGGTCTCGACGATGTCTTCAAGCTTGACGACGAGCAGCGTGCGACGCTCGGGATCCATCGTGGTTTCCCAGAGCTGCGTGGCCGTCATTTCGCCGAGGCCCTTGTAGCGCTGCACCTGGTAGTCCTTCTTGCCCTGCTCCACGATGTAGGCAAACAGATCGCGTGCGGTCTGCTTCTCGACCGGCTCGCGAAGCGCGCGCGCGGGGCGAGCGGAGGCTTTGGCTTCGGTTTTCGTTTCGGACTTGGTTTCGGCAGCTTCGGCTTTCTTCTTCGTCTTCGGCGGTGGTTGCGGCTGCGCCCTTGGGGGCAAATTCCACCAGGAATGGCGGCTCAAGGAATTCCTTGATGAGCGAATACTTCGACATCATCTGGCGGAACTCGGGGCTTGAGGCGAGGGTCCAATCGATGCAGCGCGTGGCGCCCTGCGCATCGGTAAAGCAAACCGACCAGGTGTGGTGCTCCTCGTCTTCAACGGGCTTGGCGACTTTGAACTGGAACTCGTCAGTGAGCTCGGTGAGCTTGGCGTGGAGGGCGGCAATTTTCTCAGGAACTTTTTTGCCGTCGGTCGAAGCGAAGTCAGTGCGGTGGGTGAGCTCGGCGCGGGCCAGCAGCTCGGTGAGCCGCTCGTTGCGGATGCGCTTGTCGACCTTTTCGACGAAGCCGAGATACTCATTGAGCGTGGCCATGAAGCGGGTGAGGTCGGCGCCCTCGATTTTTGCAGCGGTCTCGCCGTGGCGGACGATCATGCCCTCGGCGGCGCGGTTGACCATGACCTTGACGAACTCGCGATCGTCTTTGATGTATTGCTCGAAGCGGCCCTTCTTGATTTTGTAGAGCGGCGGCTGCGCGATGTAGATGTGGTCGCGCTTGATGAGCTCGGTCATGTGGCGGAAGAAGAAGGTGAGCAGCAGCGTGCGAATGTGCGAGCCGTCGACGTCGGCGTCAGTCATGAGGATGATTTTGCCGTAGCGGATCTTGGCGGCGTCAAAGTCGTCTTTGCCGATGCCGCAGCCGAGCGCGGTGATCATGGCGCGGATTTCCTCGTGGCCGAGCATCTTGTCGTAGCGCGCCTTTTCGACGTTGAGGATTTTGCCCTTGAGGGGAAGGATGGCCTGGAACTTTCGATCGCGTCCCTGCTTGGCGGTGCCGCCGGCGCTCTCGCCCTCGACGAGGTAGAGCTCGCAGCGCTCGGGATTGCGCTCACTGCAATCGGCCAGCTTGCCGGGCAGGCCGCCGCCATCGAGCGCGCCCTTGCGGCGTGTGAGGTCGCGAGCCTTGCGTGCAGCTTCGCGCGCGCGGGCAGCTTCGATTGCCTTGTTGATGATTTTGCGGGCGACGGGGGGATTCTGCTCAAGGAACATGCCAAGGCGCTCATTGACGAAGGCCTGCACGGTGCCGGCGATGTCAGAGTTGAGCTTGCCCTTGGTCTGGCCTTCAAACTGCGGCTGCGACAGCTTGACGCTGACGACTGCGACCAGACCTTCGCGCACGTCGTCGCCACTAGAGCGACTCCTTCAGGTCTTTGAAGAGGCCCATCTGCTGGCCGACGTAGTTGATGGTGCGGGTGAGCGCGGCGCGGAAGCCGGAGAGATGCGTGCCGCCGTCGACGGTGTTGATGTTGTTGGCGAAGCTGAAGACGGACTCGGAGTAGCTGTCGTTGTATTGCAGAGCGATGTCGATCTCGACGCCGTCGCGCAGAGCTTCCATGACGATGGGCTTGTCATGCAGGACGGCCTTGCCGCGGTTGAGATGCTTGACGAACTCGGCGATGCCGCCGGCGTATTTAAACTCGGCGCGGCGCGCTTCGCCGGTCTTGGGATCGGCGGTGCGCTCGTCAGTGAGCGTGATTTCGAGGCCCTTGTTGAGGAATGCCATCTCGCGCAGGCGCTGGGCGAGCGTGTCGTAGTTGAATTCGGTGGCGGTGAAGATGGAACGGTCGGGCAGGAAGTGGACCTTGGTGCCGCGACGCTTGCTGGTGCCGGTTTTCTGGAGCTTCGAAGTGGGAACGCCCTTGGAGTAGCTCTGCTCGTACGTGTGCGACGGCTCGCCGGGTTTTTCCGGACGCCAGATTTCGACTTCGAGCTCTTCACTGAGCGCGTTGACACAACTGACGCCGACGCCGTGCAGGCCGCCGGAGACTTTGTAGTTGGAGGCGTCGAATTTGCCGCCGGCGTGCAGCTTGGTGAGGACGACTTGTGCGGCCGGCATGCGTTCGCCGTCGGCGAGATCCATCATGTCGACGGGAATGCCGCGGCCATCGTCAACGACGGTGATGGAGTTGTCGACGTGAATGATGACATCGACTTTCTTTGCGTAGCCGGCGAGAGCTTCGTCGACGGAGTTGTCGACCACTTCGTAGACCAGGTGATGCAATCCGATCTCGCCCGTCGAGCCGATGTACATGGCGGGACGGAGTCGAACAGCCTCGAGGCCTTCAAGGACCTTGATGTTTTCGCCCGTGTAGCTGTCGTTATCGCCGTGAATGGAGGAGGAGCCGAGAGGTTCAGTCGCCATAGAATTCCGTTCGCAACAATGATGCGTGATGGGTTGGGCCGCCGGGGGTCAATTCGGACGCGGAAGCCGGACCCTGAAGCGGGAGTAACCGCTTGAAAAGAGGGGAGCTAACAAGCGCTTCACCTACAACTATTTTACCATGCGGGAACGTTCGGCTGAGGGATGCAGCGATGTTGCAAAAGCGGTTACTATTTACGGACAGAATGAGCGCTTGAATTACGATGGTAACTCAAAAGGATTGCTGTTTAGTATCTAGTTGAAAAAACTGGACTTGATTCGATTTATGCGATAACATCGTGCCTGAAATGGAGAGGATTCTCCTTTCAAAAATTGAATCAGAAAGGTTACCAAAGATGAAAACCGTCATTCGGTTCTTTGCCTTGTTTGTTGCCATCGCCGGTCTTGCCTCCGCGTCGCTTGCGCCAGCCAACACCCAGGCTCGTGTCTCGTTCAATTCGGTGGCCGCCACTGATCCGGGGCCGCTCGTCAATCTTCCGGGGCCTCTTCCCTGCCAATTTAACGGCTCATGTTTGATGTCAACACCGACAACTTGGCGATAATCCAGCGGGAACGCGGCGAAGAGTGCCGCGTAGCACGAAAGTGCCAACCGGGTGTTACCCTTTTGTGTTTGAGCCGTTAGGTATATCGGCGCTATTCTTAAGACGCTCGTAACGATCGCAATACCAGCGTCTATGCCATTAAACTTTGCAATGTCGGCGATGAGCGCGGCTGAACTTGTCCTCTGGGCCGCGCTCGCCGTTCTTTTCTGGCGGAAGGGGCTGCATCGCCGCTTCAGGGCGATGAGCTACTACCTCGCGTTGCGGGCAATCTCCACACCCGTGCTGATGGCGGTTCTCTACGAGGAGTCGCGTCCGTGGGGAATCGATCACCACGTCGGCCAGATCTACTCATTCGGATTTTTCGCGACGTATCTCGCTGGCACGATTCTGCTGTTCTTCATCTGCATTGAGGTCTTCCGCTCAGCGCTGGCCGCGTTTCCCGGAATCGCGAAGCTGGCGATCGTGATCTTCCGTTGGGCGGCCGTGGTTTCGATGATTGTGAGCCTGAGCTCAATCTCCTACGCACACCGGGGAATCTTCATCATCGCGGACATTTCTTACGGCCTGATGCGCTCGGTGAGCGTTCTTGAACTTTGCTTGCTTGCGTTTCTCTGCCTGAGCATGAGTGCGCTACGCCTTACGGTGCGCGATCTGTCCTTCGGCATCGCGTTGGGCTTTGGCATCATGTCCTCGGCAGACTTTATTCTCTCGTCCTGGATCTCTCGCGCTGCCTCGCTCACCGATCCGCTGCAATTTGTTTATGAATCGTTGATTCTCGGGACACTGGCCATCTGGATGGTCTACTGCATCGTTCCGGAGCCGGCCCGTAAACCGGTGTTGATGCCGGCGAGCTCGACGATCTACCGGTGGAACGAAATCGCCTCCGCACTGGGCCACACGGGCACCAAGGTGGCCGTGCAGCAGCCAGCCAACAGCTTCTTCCTTTCGGATGTGGAGCGCGTGGTGGAGAAGGTGCTGGCGCGGAATATGAAGGGCCGAGAGTCGGAGACGTAAAAGCAGGGACCAAGGGAACAAGGGACCCAGGGAACAAAGGGACGGGGACCGAAAAAGCATCCATTGGAGACAAGAAAAGCGAAAGGCCACGGCAAACGCCGTGGCCTTTTTGATTTGCTGTGAAGTGCGCGCATGGGGCGCGCGCAGGCGCTGATCTTGCGCCCGTTACTCGGTGGCGGGCTCGACGGATGCGAAGCGGCCGCGGTTGCCACGGTCAGTGAATTTGACGCGTCCGGAAACCTTGGCGAAGAGCGTGTCATCAGAGCCGATGCCCACATTGGGGCCAGGCTTGATGCGGGTACCGCGCTGGCGGCTGATGATGGAGCCGCCGGTGACGAATTGACCGGCAAAGGCCTTTACGCCCAGCCGCTGCGCATTGGAGTCGCGCCCGTTTGTGGAACTGCCTCCACCTTTTTTATGTGCCATGATTCAATCTCCTCTAACAGCAGCTACTAGCCTTTAGCTATTAGCTCTTAGCCTGTCCCGTGCGGGAATCAAGCCTGGTGCCTTTGAACGAATCCCCGCGCTACTTCTTGTCCGCGTCGTAGGTGACGCCGTCAGCCACGATGGCCTTGATGCGCACCTCAGTAAAGTTCTGGCGGTGGCCCTGGAGCTTCTTGTACTGCTTCTTCCGCTTGAAGTGGAAGACCAGGATCTTGTCGCCGCGGCCTTCGCCGAGAACTTCGGCTGTGACCTTGGCCGAGGCTGGCTTGGCAATCGAACCGGCCTCGCCGGAGACGGCAAGCACATCGCTGAACTCGACGGTCGGACTGCCCGACGGAACGCTTTCAATCTTCAACACATCGCCGGGGGCGACGCGGTATTGCTTTCCACCGGTGCGAATGACTGCGTACATAACAAAGCCTCCAGCGCCGAAGGTCCAGGACCGGGCGCAAAAACACGAATCGTGTGCTCAACAGGGGCGGATACAGACGGTAACTGCATCGGGAGGCCAACTGCACACACACGCTGAACCCAGCGGCAGCTTCCCGGGCACCCGGCAACCGGGTGCATCGCCAAACTCTTTGATTCTACCGGTAAACCGGGGTTGGGTCAACGCGGCGCGGCGTGGGGGCTGGACCTTGCATTTTCGCAGAGCCAGCGCGCCTGGGAGGCCAGCGGGACTATGACGGAATGAAAAGGCGAACGAGGAACCCAGCCATGGACCGCCGCAAGGAGATTTTGGCTATGCCGCTGTGCGGATGGTCCGGGCGGCAGGGGATAAGCTAGATTATTGTTTCTTCCGCGGCCTCGCTAAGCAGCACACCATGCGTCCGTAGACAGGGCCGCTAACGTCGTTTACGGTCTCGTGAGAGATATCCTCGAAATCACCTAGCTTGCTCGTCCATTTCCCCGATTCAAGCTGCCGAGCAGCGTGCGTTGGAAGAATTGTTCCATCTGGTTCTTGAGTACCGTAAAGGGCGACTTTTTCTATTCCGTCTTCGAAGCGCTCATCGAAGCAAATTTGATACCCAAGAGTTGCAAATGCATCCATGAATGCGGCTATTGTTTCCTCCCTTGGCGCCCCCGGGGGCCAATAGCCTATTCGTGCAAAATCGGGCCACCACTTGCGCGTCGTGTCTCCAGCGGCCCAAGCGATGCAGTTGTAACGCCGCATGAACCTGCTAGTTTCCGCGCAATTTAGCTCATTCAAAAACGGGAAGTCTTGAACGGGCCAGCTACCCGGAATAGTTCTCGTCATACCAAGCCAACCACTTCGCAGCCATTTTGACTGAATCGCCCTGGTCATCCGGAGTGGTGGGGTCGTTCTCCGTAATGCATTGGAGTGCCCAAAACCACATATCTGGGTCGTCCCCCTCTGCGCGCAGCTCATCCACAATCAAAGGCACTGCTGGTGGACCCATGCCGATTATCTCTAGGTAGTACCGGCTCATGAGTGATTTTGTCACGGAAGAAGATGCACCTCTGTCGCGCCTCCACTGCTCGGTGAGACGCTCAAACTTCTTCGCCCGCTGGGCGGCCTGATCCACAATATATGCGCCTTCAAAGCGCATCGGCGCTTCGACGGCGACTTGGCATTCTTTGTTGCTGAAGACTTGCTCGTTTGCCTTCGCGTCAGATGCGGAGTAAATAAGCGTGACAGATGTGAACACAAGCGAAAAGCAAAGTGTCATTGGCGTCGATGTTCGAACTGAAGCCATGTCACTGCACCTTCTTTTCTGCGGCTTGCGGTTTGCGCAGACCATCAGGGGTTGATGCCACAACCATCACCTGACCTGCTTTTAGGACGTACATCGGGTTTCCCTCTGGGTCCCATTCCCCATCGATTCGAATCGCTGACAACACTGTGGTCTTGAGCCGGATAATTGATCCATCTTCAAGCTCGATCTCGGTCCAACGCTCGGTTGATTCTTTGACGGGAACTTCCATTCCGCTCCTTGGTGGGCTGGTTGGTGTCGGAAAGGGAATTGTGGTCTTTCGCTCGGTCATTCTATTACCCCATTGGGGATCTTCCATTGGTCCCCAGCATAGCATCGTTCTGCGCTTGAGGTTCCTGAACTTCTCGCCCCTTCTTATATTTCTCCCATCTCGCCGTCACTGCGTTTCTTGCGCTTGTTGTTCTCTCCTCAGGCGTCATTTTGGCTGCTCGCGCAGGCCCTCCCTTTCGACCGCCTCTCCTTCCTAGCGCAACGGCATAGGGGTTCTTTTTCTTCTCGCCCATACGAAGAATTATACGTGACCGCTCACGAAAGATCAAGTAAAGTCTCTCGGGGCAACTACGCGAGCAGCTACGCATACCCAAGCGGCAAAAAGCAGTCAGGTGCGAGGCTCTGCGAGGCTGCCTGCAAGGAGCCCCACGAGCGTTTTCAGACCCGCGCGGGCACAACGTAAAAGTAGATGGCGAAGTAGTGGGCGACGCTGCCGGCGAGGACGAAGAGGTGCCATGTGGCGTGGAAGAAGCGGCGATGGTCGAGCGCGAAGAAGATGACGCCCAGCGAATAAGCGATGCCGCCTGCACCGAGCCAGAGAAGTCCGTGCCAGCCAATGGCATGGAGAAGCGAGCGCACGACGAAGATGGCGAGCCAGCCCTGAAGGAGATAAACCAGGGCCGATGCCACGGGGAAACGGCCGATGGCAAGGCTCTTGAAGACGATGCCCGCCACCGCCAGCGACCAGACCACGCCGAAGAGAGTCCAGCCCACAGGCCCGCGCAGCGAGACGAGCGTGAAGGGCGTATAGGTTGCCGCGATGAGCACGTAGATGGCGGAGTGGTCGAGGACCTGCAACACGTGGCGGGCGCGGGTGCGGCCAAGCGAGTGGTAGAGAGTAGAGCAGAGATAGAGAAGCACGAGCGCGACGGCGAAGACAGAGCAACTGACGACGACGAGCGCCGAGCCGCGCGTTGAGGCGGCGATGAGGCAAACAGCCCCTACCAGAGCTAAACCGAGGCCAATGCCGTGCGTGATGGCGTTGGCAAGGAGGTCGCTTAAGTTGGCGCGCGAGGGCACAGGTGAATGATAGTGCGCGTGAACGAGCGGGCGAAGGAGGCGCAGCGGACCTGCGGGATTGCTGGACGCACCGACGATGCCCTGTTTCGAATTGGGACCGGCGGAAAGAATGGGAATCCGTGTCGCGGCGGGGCTGGGGTGCCGGACTTCGGCCCTTGAGTGCGCGCCTGCGCAGAGATAGGTTCGGAAAGTATGCGGGCCACGCTATGCGGGAATTGAGTCAGGACGCCTCGAAAGCCGGGCCGACGAGGCGATTGGCCGAGATCGCGCTCTGCTATCAGCGGGCTCTCGAGCGAAATCCGCAACAGCCAGAGGCTCTATTGGGCATGAGCCTGGTGGCGCTGAGCAGCCGCCAGACTGAAGCCGCGGTGAAGATGGCAGCGGCTGGAGCAGCAGCGGCGCCGCGGATGGTCGCGGCGTGGGTTGTGCTGGGGCAGGCACTCAAGGCCGCCGAACGAATGGTAGACGCGGAACGGGCGTACGCGGAAGCTATCCGGCTGGATGGAATGGATGCGCTGGCGCGGATGGGACTGGGCGAACTGAAGATCGCGACGGGACGGCCCGGCGAAGCGATCCGGGATTTTGAGCTGGCGTTGCAGCGGCGGCCGGCACTGGTGGCGGCGCATTTGGGATTGGGGAACGCGCTCGCGCTGACGGGACGGAACGAAGAAGCCCTGGAGCAGTACGAGAACGTGCTGGCGCTGCGGCCGCGATTGCCCGAGGGCGAGTTTGCGGCGGGGTTTGCGCTGGCGCGATTGGGGCGGACGAAAGAAGCGGAGAAGCGCTACCGGCGCGCGCTCGTAACCAGGCCAAACTTTGCGGCGGCGTGGATCAACTTGGGAAGTCTGCTGCGCGACGAAGGCCGGGGGGCTGAGGCCGAGGCGGCGCTCAAGCGCGCGGTGGAGTTGCGGCCGGACCTGATTTCAGGGTGGGTGAACCTGGCGCTGCTGGAGCGGGACAGGCGAAGGCCGGAGGCTGCGGAGGCAAATCTGCGGCGGGCGTTGGCGCTGAACCCGAACCAGGTGGAAACGCTCGTGGCGTGGTGCCAGTTGCGCGCAGCGGAGCGTGATGTGGCCGGCGCGCGGGAGTGGATGCGCTGGGCGCTCGCGCGGAATGAAGAGCTCGACGAGGGCGTGAATATGCACGGCATTGTGCTGCATCTCGAGGGGCGGTTTGAGGAGGCGATTGCAATGTTCGAGCGGGCCGAGACGCTCGGCAGTCGTGCGGCGGCATCGAACCGCGGAAACTCGCTTCTCGATTTGGGAAGGACGGAGGAAGCCTTGAAGGCGCAAGAGCGTGCAGTCGAACTGGATCCCGAGAGCGCGGGAGCGAAGTACAACCTTGCGCTCACGCAGTTGCGATTGGGCGACTGGAAGCGCGGATGGGTGGCATACGAGGCGCGATGGAAGTTTCGTGAAGTGCACCGCAGGCCGCGCGCATTTACGAAACCAAGGTGGAATGGTGAGGAGCTTCACGGAGAGCGCGTGCTGCTCCATGCGGAACAGGGACTCGGCGACACGATCCAGTTTTGCCGCTATGCGCCGTTGGTGGCGGCGCGCGGCGGCGTGCCGGTGCTGGAGGTACAGCCGGCGGCGGAGAGGCTGATGCGATCGCTTGCCGTGGCGCGCGCGGGATTGGCAGAGACGGCGGTGATGGACGCGAGCAGGCTCGAGTTCGATTTGGAGTGCCCGCTGATGAGCTTGCCTGCGGCTTTTCGAACAACGATGGAGACGGTTCCGTGGACTGGAGCCTATCTCGGCGCGGATGAGGAGTTGGTCCGCGAGAAGTGGCGGCAGTTCCCTTCCGTTAGGGCCGATGGGGATCCTGAGTTGCGTGTGGGCATCGCGTGGGCGGGAAATCCGAGGTACAAGGCAGATGCTGTGCGATCGATGCGGTTGAGAACGCTCGTGCCGTTGCTGCGCGCGGTGGATGCGAACTGGATCTCGTTGCAGAAGGGCGAGGCGGCGAGGCAGTTGGCGAGTTTGCCAGACGATGTGCGAGTGCTCGACGGATCGAGCGGCGAACGCGATCTGGCGGAGACCGCGGCGCTGACAGCGACGCTGGACCTGGTGATCACGACAGACACTTGCATTGCGCACCTGGCCGGCGCCATGGGGAAGCCGGTTTGGATTTTGCTGCCGCATCTTTCCGACTGGCGCTGGATGGAAGAGACAGAGCGAACGCCGTGGTATCCGACGGCGCGGCTGTTCCGGCAGAAGGCGCCGGGCGATTGGGCGGCAGTGGTGGAAAAAGTGAGCGGCGAGTTGCGCGAATGGAACGAAAAACCACTCGTTTGCTTCGCGGCACAATGAGCGCCAATGGATGTGTGGGTGCCCCGGCGACCCGGCAAGAGGGGAATCCGCCGGCGAGGATTTAATCTGATTCTTCGCGAATGAGTCACTCCGCGGAGGGCGCATGAAGGTTCTTTTTATCGGCGGCACGGGGATCATCAGCACAGCTTGC
This sequence comes from uncultured Acidobacteriaceae bacterium, assembly GCA_963850865.1. Lineage (GTDB taxonomy): Bacteria > Acidobacteriota > Terriglobia > Terriglobales > Acidobacteriaceae > Telmatobacter. The sequence continues at coordinate 288,042 of CAWKMZ010000010.1, read as the reverse complement.
ACCAGGCTGGCGGCGGAACGAGGCATCGAGCTGACTCTGCTGCGGCGCGGGCAAAGGGCCGCAAGCCTTCCCGATTCAGTTCACACGATCGTGGCTGACATCTCCGACGAGGCGGCGGTGAGAGAGGCGGTTAGCGGCCGGAAATTTGACGCTGTTGTCGACTGGATTGCGTTCACTCCCGACCAGGTTGAACGAGACATCCGGCTTTTTCGCGATCGCACGGATCAATACATCTTTATCAGCTCAGCCAGCGCGTACCAGAAGCCACTGAGTCACTATCTCATTACGGAGTCGACGCCGCTCGCCAATCCCTACTGGCAATACTCGCGCGACAAGATCGCGTGCGAAGAACGGCTGATGCGTGAGTACCGCGAAACCGGTTTTCCCATCACCATCGTGCGGCCGTCGCTCACGTACGGAGACACACAAATCGTTCTGGCTGTGAATAGCTGGCAGAAGTCGTATACAGCGCTCGATCGCATGCGGCGCGGGAAAAGGGTAATCGTTCCCGGCGACGGCACATCGCTCTGGGTGGTCACGCATAACAGCGATTTCGCTCACGGACTGGTGGGGCTGCTTGGGGCGAGCCAGGCCATAGGCCATGCCTTTCATATCACCAGCGACGAAGTTCTGACCTGGGACCAGATCTACACAATGACCGCGCATGCCGCCGGCGTGGAACCGCGGATCGTCCACATCGCTTCGGATTATCTCGGCGCGTGCATGCCCGATCTTGTTGGCAGCCTGACGGGGGACAAATCTTCGAGCGTTGTGTTCGATAACAGCAAGATCAAGCGCTTTGTGCCCGGCTACTGCGCCAAGGTCCGATTCGAGGAAGGCGTCGAGCGCACCGTCGACTGGTTTGACGCCGAAGCCGAGCGCCGCGTGATCGATGAAGAGGCAAACTCGGCGTGGGACAGAATCATCGACGGCTACGAAAAGGGCCTGGAAGAGGCGATCCGAGTTAGATGAGCCAGTAATGGCCACCCAAACAAGATGGCTTCATTCCCAGGAGCTGGCGGCAGATCAGCGTCTGGCAGCGCTCCGGGAGCTGCCAGGACTGACCACGATTTTGCTGGATTGGAAAATGGTCCGATGAGACGCCGGCTCCGGCGATGATGCACTGAGGTCGGGCGGTTCTCCACAGGAGCAGCGCGGGCGATGACTCTTCCTTTCGAATCCCGCAAACAAAGAATCTGCTTGCAACGGATCTCGGATTGTGCGATAACTACGTCATGCGTAGTACGCGAGACGTAGTAGACACAGAAAATGAGATGGATCCGGGATACTATTCCGATCCGCCGCTGCTGGTGCTGGCCAGCCTGGCGAGCGGGCCCAAGCACGGGCACGCGATGATCGAGGACATTGAGCGCCTGTGCGGCACGCGGCTGGGGCCGGGGGCGCTGTATGGTGCGATTGCGCGTCTCGAGCAGCAGGGATGGATCAGGCCGCTGCCCGCGGAGGAGCGGCGCCATCCGTATCGGATTACTCCCGATGGGCTGAAGGTGCTGCGCGCGAAGCTGACGAAGCTGCATGATTTTTCGAAGGCAGGGCTGAAAAGGCTGGAGGCGCGATGAATCGCAGGCTTGCGCATCTGCTGACGCGGCTCTATCCGCGCCGCTGGAGAGAGCGGTATGGCGAAGAGTTTGAAGAGTTTCTGCTGGATAGCCGCGGGAGTCTGAAGACCTGGATGGACGTGATGAGAGGCGCGGTAGGCGAGCATATTCATCCGACAATGGGAGGCGCAATGAATGAATACCGGACGTCGTTTGGAACAGTGGTGAGACAGCCGAGCGCGCTGGTTCCCCTGGCGATGGCGCTGACGGCGCTGGCCGTAGTGCTGGTGCACGTCGCGGTATATGGGGCGGCGCGTGAGGCAGACGAAGGGCCTACGGCGCACATTTGGCAACTGCTGATGGTGGCGCAACTTCCGGCTCTCACGGTGTTCGGCATCCGCTGGCTGCCCAAAGCGCCGAAGCAGGCGATGTGCGTGCTGGCTCTGCTAGTTACGGCGATTCTGGCGGCAGTGGCTCCGGTGTTCCTGCTGCATCTGTAGACGAGGCGGGCGTACAATCAACTTTAAAATCAGATAGTTAGGTTGCGCTCCTACCAGATCCCCGGATATGCGGAAGAATTTACTTGACATCAATTACTCTATTTTATAGAGTACTCTTCACTTGGAAACAGGGAACAAGAGAACAAGAGAACAAGGGAACAAGGGAACAAGGGAACAAGAAAGCGCCGAGCGCTTAGAAGAGAGGGACGATGACGGCGAGTACACAAACGATCGAAAAGCGGCCGGCGCTGGAAGTTGACGGGCTGCTGAAGCGGTTCGGCGATTTGACGGCGGTGGACAAGGTGAGCCTGAAGGTGCGCGCGGGCGAATGCCTGGGACTGCTGGGGCCGAACGGCGCGGGAAAGAGCACGCTGATCAGGGCGATGGTGGGTCGTGTGATCCAGGATTCGGGCCGCGTGATGGTGATGGGGCAGGCGGCGGGATCGACAGAGGCGCGGATGGCGCTGGGATGGGTTCCGCAGGAGCTCTCAATTTACCCGCGCATCAGTTGCCGGGAGAATCTGGGATCGTTTGGCCGCTACTACGGGCTGAAGGGGCAGGCGCTAAAGGAAGCGATTGCGTGGTGCCTGCATTGGGCAGCGCTCGAGGAGAAGCAGAACGATGTGGCGCGAACTTTAGTCTGGCGGAATGAAGCGGCGGCTGAACATGGCGGCGGGGATGATCCACCGGCCGCGGGTCGTTCTTTTCGACGAGCCGACAGTGGGCGTCGATCCGCAGTCGCGCAACCGGATCTTCGAAATGATTGAGGCGCTGCGCGATGCGGGGACGGCGATTGTGTATACGACGCACTACATGGAAGAGGCGGAGCGGCTGTGCGACCGGATCGCGATTATCGATCACGGAAAGATTATTGCCGAGGGCACGAAGGAAGAGCTCGTGGAAGGAACGTTTGGAAGGCGGAGCCAGGTGCTGGCGCGGTTTGCGGGCGGCAAAGATGAAATCGAAGCGTGGGCCAAGCGGAACGGTGGGCGGGCAACGCAGGAAACGGCGGAGTTCACGATCGAGCAGGCCGGCGAGATTGCTCCGCTGCTGGAGGACGCGACGAAGGCGGGGCTTGAGTTGGTGGATTTATCGCTGCGGAGGCCGAACCTGGAGTCGGTTTTTCTCCACCTGACGGGAAGGGAGTTACGAGATTGATCTGGAATGTGGCAAGGACGGCGTTGATTGCATTGCGGCGGGACCGCGGAGCGATGGTGTTGAGTTTTGTGCTGCCGCTGGCGTTTTTCACCATTTTCGCGGTGATCTTCGGGAAGGAAAACAACTCCACTCCGAAGGTCACTCTAATCGTTGTCGATCAGGATAAGTCCGGAGCTTCAGAAAACCTTGTGAAGGCGCTGGAGCAGGAGGGCTCGCTCTGGGTCCATCTCAGTCCGGTGACCGATAAAGGAGTGCGATCCGGTCCTGATTACACTGCGGCGACGGCTGAAGCGGCAGTGAAGGCGGGAGATGCGCCGGTGGCGCTCATTATTCCTGCGGGATTCGGGCAGCATCCGATTGCGTTTGGGCCGGATGCCGGGGGAAGCACCCTGGAGCTGCTCAACGACCAGAGCGACTCGATCGCTCCACAGATTGTTGTGGGCCTGCTGCAGAAAGCGGCAATGACTTCAATGCCTTCGGCGATGGCGGATGAGGGGATGAAGGACGCGGAGCAGTACATGGGCGGATTTACTCCGGCGCAGAAGGCAAAGGTTGATGGCGAGTTGAATGCGCTACACAAGGCGGAGGCAGACGGAAAAGTAGGCGCCGGGAGTGGAAGTTCCGGGAGCGGATCAAATTCGGCGAGCGCGGGGATCATCGCGGTGAACGTGCGCGCGGTGGTGGGAAAAAGCGCGGGACAGAACAAGAACATGATTTCGTTTTACGCGGCGGCGATCGGTGTGATGTTCCTGCTGTTCACGGCGAGCGGATCGGCAGGAGCGTTGCTGGACGAAGCCGAAAGCGGAACGCTGGAGCGAGTGCTGAGCACGCGCGTGACGATGACCAGGCTGCTGGCGGGAAAGCTGGTGTTCAACACGCTGTTGGCGTTTGTGCAACTGGTGGCGATGTTCCTGTGGGGATGGGCGGCGTTCAAGCTGGACTTCTTCAGCCATCTGCCGGGGTTTGTGGTGATGGGATTGTGCACGGCGTTTGCGGTTGCGGCGTTTGGAATGCTGCTGGCGAGCGCGTGCCAAACGCGGGCGCAACTGGGCGCGCTTTCGACGCTGGTAATTCTGATTATGTCGTCGATCGGCGGCAGCATGTTTCCGCGGTTCCTGATGCCGGAGTCGATGCAAAGGGCGGGATTGCTGACGATCAACGCGTGGGCGATCGATGGATTCACCAAGGTGTTCTGGCGCGATCTGCCGGTGACGGCGCTGTGGCCGCAGGTGTCGGTGCTCGTCGGGATCGGCGTGGTGCTCTTCGTCGTGGCACGGCGCATCGCAAGACGGTGGGAGTACGCGTGAGAAAAGCAGGGACCAGGGAATAGGGAACAGGGAACAGAAAGACAGCGTGGTTAGAGGCGTTATGAGAGGTGAGGAAATGGAGAATCAAGCGAACCCGGAGTTGACGGAGCGGCTGGCTCTGATTGAGAGCATGATCGCCGAGGGGCGGCGAAGCACGACGCGCTGGGCTTGGACGATTGTGCTGTGGGGCGTGGCGCTTTACGTGGCCATCGCATGGTCGACTGGGCTGTTTGGCGGGCCCATCTGGGGGCAGCACGTTTTGGCGTGGCCGGTGACGATGATCGGCACTTGGCTGCTGAGCTGGGGCCTGGCCTCGCGAATGGCCAAAAGCGCAAAGGCGCCGATGACCACGGTGAAGCGGGCAATCCTGTCTATCTGGACGGCGATGGGAATATCGATGTTCGCGCTTTTGGTGCCGTTGGGATTGAGCGGCAGAGCTGACCAGCAGGTATGCGTGGCCGTGGTGATGACGTTGCTGGGAACCGCCAATGCCGCGTCGGGCATTCTGCTGAAGTGGAAGGCGCAATTTGCGTGTGCGCTCGTGTGGTGGCTGGCGTCGGCGGCCGCGTTGTTCGGGACCGATACGCAAAGCCTGATCGCGTTCATGGTGGCCATCTTCTTCTGCCAGATCGTGTTCGGAATCTACGCCATGATTTTGGAGTCGCGCGGGCGGAGGCAGGGGGCGGCGAATGCCTGAGTTGCCGGAGCTGAATCCTGTGATCCACGGAAAGCTGCGGCTGGCGCTGCTCTCACTGTTGATGGGAGTGGAAGAGGCGGAGTTTACCTGGCTGCGGGAGAAGACGGGCTCGACGGACGGAAACCTGGGCGCGCAGTTGATGAAGCTGGAAGAGGCGGGATACGTCGCGGCGGAGAAAAAGTTTGTGCTGCGCAAGCCGCAGACGCTCTACCGCATGACGGAAGCGGGGCGCGCGGCGATGGCGGAGTATGTATCGGCGCTGAAGGAACTGTTGGGCTCTGCAATTTGATGGGCCAGAGTTGCGCGAAGTGATTCTCGCTGGCGAAGAATCGGACCGGAGAATGAAATGAGCGGAGCAGGCGGAATTCTTGGTCCGCGAGGCGGCTCGGATTTGCTGGTTCGCATGCGCGGCAGAGCGGTTGGCGCCATCGTGTGCGCTGGATTCGGCGCGTATGCATTGTTTTGGTGGGCCGAGGATGCGATCCAGGGCGACAGAAGATTGTGGTTTGGCGCGATCGCGACCGGCGGGGCAGCTTTGGTGGTTTGGGCAATTGCGAACCTTGTTGCGCTGCGCCGCGCGCCGAGAGTTGCATTAGACAGGCGAATGGCAAGGTATTACAGAATCGGATACGCGATCATTGTTGCGACAGAAGGCGCTGCGATATCTGTTGGAGGGCCGATCCTGGGCCACTTCCACCGGCCTGAGCTGTTCGGGCAATGGATCGGCGCGATCGTTGGGATCCACTTTTTTCCGCTCGGCAAACTCTTCAAAATCCCTCTGTACTATTGGACGGGCGCGGCCATTTCGCTGGCTGCTTTTGGTTCGCTGTTAATTTCCGGGGCTCCGCTTAGCTCGGCTATCTGCGCTGGCGGAACGGGCGTTGCGTTGTGGATTACGGCAATGGTGACTCTAAGCAAGAATCTGGAGAGTCTGCCAGCGAAGACCGAACCTGCCATTGCGCAGAGCGAGTGACTGCGTTCGATTGGCCGCTTTCGGATCGCACTCAGGCGGCGGGTGCTGGATCGAGCGATGTACGCACACGCTGCATGATGCCGAGGTAGTAGGCGAGATTGTGGATGGAGTTGAGCGTGGCTGAGAGCGGCTCGCCAGCCTGCACCAGATGGCGCAGATAGGCGCGCGAGTAGCGGCGACAGACGGGGCAGGAACAGTTGGGATCGGGCGGGGACTGGTCCTCAGCAAATTGTTTGTTCTTGATGTTGAGGCGGCCCTCGCTGGTGAAGAGCAGCGCGTGGCGCGCGGCGCGGGTGGGAAGAACGCAATCCATCATATCGACGCCCATGCGAGCGTACTGCTCGATTTCGTCGGGGTAGCCGACGCCCATGACGTAGCGCGGCTTGTCTTTAGGTAGCAGCGGCAAAACTTCCGCGATCATTTCAAGTGTCAGCTCGCGCGGCTCGCCCACCGAGAGGCCACCGATGGCGTAGCCGTCGAAGTCCATCTCGACGAGGCGCTCCGCACATTGGCGGCGGAGATCGCGATGCATGCCGCCCTGAACGATTCCAAAGAGGGATTGCGTGCGGCTGACTTTTGGATCGAACCATGGGACATCGTGACTGCGTGCGCGGAAGTGATCGAGCGAGCGGCGCGCCCACGCCATAGTGAGGCGGAGGCTTTCTTCGGCGCGGGCGCGATCAGCCGGATACTCGGTGCACTCATCGAAAGCCATGACGATGTCGGCGCCGAGAGCGATCTGAACGTCGATGGAGTGCTCGGGGGTGAAGAAGTGCGAGCTGCCATCGAGGTGAGACCGAAACTGGACGCCATCGTCCGTGACTTTGCGGAGCGAGCTGAGCGAGAAGACCTGGAAGCCGCCGGAGTCAGTAAGGATGGCGCGCGGCCAACTCATGAATTTGTGAAGCCCGCCCATGCGGCGAATGGGTTCGTGGCCGGGACGCAGATAGAGGTGGTAGGTATTGCCTAGGATGATTTCCGCGCCGAGAGATTCGAGCGTGTCCTGGGGGACGGCTTTGACCGTGCCTTGCGTGCCGACGGGCATGAAGACCGGCGTCTCGACGGTTTGATGGGGCAGCAGAAGACGGCTGCGGCGACCGCCGGTGGCGGATGAGGCCAGAAGTTGGAAGAGCGGGGGCACCCAGTCATTCTATCGGGCAGTGGGCATTGCACAGTTCGTCGTTCACCATTCACTGATGCCGTGTTGCTCGCCGACGGCTGACTGCGCTGAGGCGCTTCCTTTGGGTGAATGATCCAGGCGCCGACCCTGAGCGATCCACTTGCGCTCAACGTGAGAATCAAAGCGGGAATATCCGACCAGGTTGAAACACTTTTCTCCTGACATAGCGCCGCAAGCAGGGCAATCGAAATTGAGCGAAGAAGAATTGACCATTCCCGCATTCTTCTCCTCTTCGGCCTGCAACGATGCTCAATTCTGACCACCTTTCATGTGCGGAACGCTCTCCGGAGTCGACTGGAGGGCCGGACCATCCACCAATAGGTAATAGGCGCAACTGAGAGGTGTGCAATATTGAACATCCTTCCCGGCCGGAACTTTGTAATGTTGTCTCAGCACCAATTCCTGCAACGACTCCGCAAAGCACCAGTTCAAAACACCCGCTCAAAACAATCTGTACTGAGTCCCTCCCCCGGGAATGCTGATACGAGTCGGGAGAAATCCCGGCTCGCATCTGCACGAGGAATCGTCTGCCTTGATCCGGGTTTCAGGCGAGGCGAAAACCGGAGGGGCAATGCCGTGAGGCGAAACCGCGGCCGGTTTTATTCGCCAGCGCGGCCGAGGTGAACCGTGAATCCGGCGCGGGCGGTGCGCGGCTGGCCGAGCGTGGTCGTCGGAGTTTTCGAAACTTCGATGGAGCGGTTGAAGAGATTTTCGCCGGCGGCAAAGAGCTCGAATCGCTTGCCGAAGTCGTGCGAGGCGTAGGCGTCGAGGCGAAAGTAGCCGTGGAGAAGATTGGCGTTGGCGTCGTCGTCAAACTGATGGCCGCTCAGGCGGCTTTGCAGGCTGATGGTCCCGAGCGCCGGCGCGATGCGCGCAGGTTGAGCGTGGCCAGATTGCGTGCGACTTCCGGGATCCAATTGCCGAGATCCCCCGCGTCAGGTGAGGCGGCGGGGTTATCTAACTGGTAGCCGCGCGAGACCACTGCGTGGGCGTACTGGTAGCCGCCATCGACCGCGAGCCAGGAGCGGGGAGCAAGTTCATAGTCGAGTGAAAATCCGCGGCTCTCGATCTGGCCGAGATTTCGGCGCATGAGCAGAATCGGCGAGCAAGTGGCACACGTGGTGACAGCGACGATGGGTCGATTGACCTGGGTGAGGAAGTAGCTGGAGCGGATGCTGCCCCAGGAGCGCTCGGCGGCAACGCCCGCTTCCCATCCGGTGGCGCGCTCGCTGAGCAGGCTGCCGTTGGGGAGAGTGAGCTGACTGCCAACCTGCGTAGAGCGGTAGAGCTCGCTGGGCGTGGGCGCGCGATAGGCCCGGAAGCCGGAGGCCGTGAGTGCCCAGTGCGCGGAGAGCTTGCGCGAGAGGCCGAGGCGTGGGTCGTATATGCGCTCATCGCGCTGCGGCGGCTGAGCGGCGGTGGGTAGCCACGTCGCTCCATTGAATTGCGTTTCGTGGCCATCGTAGTTTTGAAACCAGTCCATGCGGCTTCCGGCGACGATCGTCCACGCCTTGTGCTCCCACATGGCCTCAGCGTAGGTGGCCGAATCGCGCTGATGATCAGCGAGGTTGGTGAGCGCGTCAGCGCCGGTGTACGACTGCTCGCGATCCCAGACGCGAACGTCGTGTGCGTCGGCCCCGACAACGAGCAACAGGCCCGAGCCGAAGGGCTGGCTCCAATGCGCGGCTGCGCCGAGCTCGTTGTCGGGGACATAGGAGAATTTGCTCGGAGTTTCGCCGCAACGATAAGCGCATGCCGAGTCGCCAAAGTTGGGAAGATTCGAAATGCTCGAGAATGTTTGGCGATAGCGCTCGTCCGATCCGTAGAGGCGAATTGCAAACGCGGCACTGTGCGCGTTTTGCCAATCGGCGCCCGTCGAGTAGCGGATGAGGCGCGTAGCGTTTCTCTGGTAGGGAGTTCCGTTGTGGCGGGACTCATCGAAACCCGTCCCGCGCACGAAAGAACTTGAGATTGCCGAAGTCTGCGGCCGGCGAGGACGAGTGCGTTCTGGCTGTGAACGTTGCTGGCAACGTCGACCGGCCCGCGCTGGGTTGGCGCTTCCTGAATGTAGCCGTCGGTACCGATGAGGCCGCCGGCGGCAAGAAAATCCCACGGCCCATGATGAGCCGTTGCCAGCAGGCTGTTGTCGTAGGTGCCTTCGCCACCCATTGTGGAACTGAGCTCGACCTGGTTGGTCGACGGGCGTACGGGAACCATGTTGACCACGCCGCCGATGGCGCTCGATCCGTAGAGGTCGCTGACGCCGCCGCGAACAAGCTCAACGTCGCGGATGGAGAGCTCGGGCTGCTCCTGCCAGTGAATCCATCCGCCGAGCGGATCATTGAGCGGGACATCGTCCTCGGTAACGAGGGTGCGGCTGGCGGAAGTGGAACCGAGAGCGCGAAGGCTGATGCCTTGCGAAGTGGGATTGGCCACGAGCGAGCTGGAACGGCGGAAAAGCTCGACGCCGGGAAGCTGGCGCAACTGGTCATCGAAGGTGAGGCCGGCGGTGGAGCGCAGAGATTGTTGAGTAAGCAGGCGCGTAGTGACAGGGCTCTCCAAAACGCCAAGCGGAGCGCGATAAGCGGTCACGGTGACCTGGTCGACGTTCGTGATCGGCGCAGGCTTGGCGTTCGGCGCGGGCTGGGATGCGGTTGGAGCCTGCGTTGGAGTTTGAGCGGCGAGTGTCGGGAGAACGACGGAGAGCGCTGCCCCGCAAACGATCGTTTTGAATGGGAACCGCCGCATGCGTTGGGCTCTCAAGGTTGGGGAAAAAGGCTACTCAACCATTTTGATGCAGCCGAACGGAATTTGAGGCAGCAGTGCGGGAGTCAAGGCAATTCAGCGGACTAGCGGCGGGAAGAAAAACGAATGTCCCTGGGCTGAGGGCGCGCCTGGATTGAAGCGCGCCCGAGGTGAGCGATCGGCGCTACGCGAGCTGGCGGGCAGGGAGAAATTTGTTCAGGAACTCTGCTTTGGGGCCGGCGTTGCGCTGCTCGTCGATGACCTGGCCGCTGCGGAGCTGAAGATGGAGGCGGCCCTGGCCGGATGTGTCAAAACGGTAGTTCTCAATGTCGGCGAGCGGGATGGTTTGCGCAGGACCGGAGGAGATGTCCTTGTTGGCAAAAAGATAGAGGGTGCGATTGGTGAGCACGGAGATGTCGTGCGCGGGATTGATGGTGATGTAAACGATAAAATCGTCGGACTGAAATCCGCCGCGAGAGGCGATGGATTGTGTGAGGCGGCCCGTCTTCTTGAGGTAGCCGTCGACAAAGGCATCTTCAGAGAGACGGTTGGCTTCAGCGGTGGCAACCGCGGGTACATTGTTGCCGAGGCGCCAGGCGCGCCAGGTTGAGGACCAGATGGCGCGGGCGGCGGGATCGGCGAGAGCCAGGCGGTTTTCTGCGTCGAGCGCGGATAGCTTTCGCGCTTTGATGAGTCCGTAGACGTCGAAGCCATACCAGGCCATGCACAGGATGATGAAGAAGCCCTGGTCGATGGGAGAGCCGAAGAAGGAGATCTGGTCGCCATCGCTGTAGACGGAGAGGCCCCAGACAAGGATTCCCGTGGTGATGAGGAAGCCGGCGATGGCGCCGGCCATTTTGTTGGCGCGTCCGATGAAGCCCTGAATCAGGACGGCCACAATGATGATGGGATTGAACACGATTGCCCTCTCTTTCCACTCTTGAGAAATGACTCGGACGGCTGCCAACGGCGGAGCGAAAGATGCGCGGGAGCGCAGTGGCTCCGGATTGAGAAGCCTGATCCGGTGATAAAAAGCCAAATAGAGTGCAGCGATAACCCTGAGGGAGTATGCGGCAACATGATTCGGTGCGCGGGGAGGGTCTGTCAAGACAGAAAATGACGGGTTTGAGAATTTGTTTCCAGCATTGAGCCGTCAACCGCGAGCTGCCTGCGAAGATCCGTTCATGAAGACCTAAACTCATCACGGGACGAGGGGTTTTCCGCGCGATCTGAGTGCGGCTCACAACCAGAGCGAGCGGTGTTATATTCCGTTTCAGCCGGGAAACAAATGGGGTTCCAAACGTGAAGGATGCGCGGCGGTCGAGGATGCGATCGGGGAGGGATGCGAAGTGAGTTCGCGAAAGTATCCCACGAAGGACGCGCAGGTAAGACGCAAGGAAGACGGCCTGACGGGACAGGTGTATGTGAGCAGCCCGACGACCGACCTGGTCGCGGTGCGTTGGCAAAAAGAAGATGAGACTGGGACGCTGCTCTATGACATCGATCAATTTGCGCGCGACTGGGAGTTGACGCGAACAAGAAGCACAAAGTGGAAGGTTGCCGCGGCGGCCGTTGCGATTGTTGCCGTGTGCGGAATCGCGCTCTACTTTGGCCTGAGAGCATGGGCCGCCTGGCACGCCGGCGGGGTGGCGGCGGCGGCTCGGCAACAGCCTGGCGCTGAGACAAGAACGCCGGAAGACGATGGAGCCCCGGCGGAGCTGGCGTGCTCAAGGGGAGCGGACGGATATTTAAAGTCGATTGCGAACGATCGATTCAGATGGGCTTACGGCGCAACGCCGGATGAGCGATTTGGCGACCAGGTCGCGGTTCACGTGGCGCCGGGAATTACGACGAGCGTATCGGACAAGCTGCTGCTGGAGGATTCGGGCGGCGTGTTCAAGCGCGTCGAACTGGTTTGCAGCTACGACAGCGAGAACAACAAGGTGCTGCGCTATTGGATCGCGGAGGGCGACGAATAGCGCGCAGCGGACGCAGCAAGCCTCCGGAATGCCAAGCGAGCAAGAAGATCAGGACTCAACGCTGAGGCAGTGCGGGGCGCACGCTTGGCGTCGTTGTGTCATGCGCGACGGACTGGGTTGCGTCACCACCGAGCGCGGCGTGCACCTGCTTGGGCGCGGATGCGACAGGCGCTGCGGGAGCTTGATGCGGAGCGGGTGGAGTTGCGTTCGATGTCGCCGCTGGCTGCTGGGCCATTGCCTTTGGAGCCATCACGACAGGTTGCGCAGCCGCAGTGGGCGCGGGGATGCTTGCGCTGCCCTGGAGCGATTTTTGACTTGAGCCTGAGGATGCCGGCTGCTTCGGAACGGAAGCCGCGGGCCGCGGATTCATTGGCGAGGGCTTAGGAACGGAGGCAGCCTGCACGGGCCTGGGAGCAGACGCGGGAACTGAAGCCGGATTGCCGGGGTCGGCTGGCGAAGTGGACTCGGTCGCGCCGGGATCGTCGGTCTCCGATGGCGGCGGGGCCGAGAGATCCGTGGTCTGGTCAGCGCTGTTTGCATGTGAGGGCGGCGAGAGGACTTCAGTGATGCGGACGACGCCAATGAAGCTGATGACGAGGATGATCGCGGCGGCCGGAACCCAGATCATTACGCTGCCTGCGGTTGCCGCGGCGAAGCTCACGAGCCGCAATCGGGTCCGCTCCCAGAATCTTGGCCCGGCGGGCTCGGCCACGGGTCTCTTCCGCTCCGCCGGGGCCGGATTGTCCGATTCCGGCGCCAGGCGAAGGCCGCCAAATTCTCTGCGCTGCCTGGGCTGCTCAACGGCTTCGGCGGCTGCGACGGGAATGTCGACAGCGGCCTCGGCGCGCGCGTTCGATTGCGGAACCAACTGGAGCGAGGTGATGACCTTGGCCACCATGGCCGCGTCAACCTGACTCAGCTTGAGCCTGGCACACAGCGAGAGCGCGCTATAACAAAGGTTGTTGATGGTGCGGGGAGTGCCGTGGCTGGCCTCGGCGATCAACCTGATCGCGTCTTCAGCAAAGAGCGGCCGGCCAAGATAGCCCGCCATCTTGACCCTGTAGTCGACGTAGGCTGCGACCTCATCAGCCGAAAGCGGCTCAATGTGGCAAACCGTGGAGATGCGCTGACGAAGCTGGACGAGAGAGGATTGGAGCAGCTTGTCGGATAGTTGCGGCTGGCCAGAGAGGACGACCTGGATAAGCTTGCCGCGTGAGTTTTCAAAGTTGGTGAGGAGGCGAACGCGCTCGAGCACGGCTTCAGACAGATTCTGGGCCTCGTCAATCACGATGACGAATTTGCGGCCGGCCATGTTTTCTTTAATGAGAGCCTCGCCGAGCTGATCGTGCATCTCAGCGCTGCTTTGCGCAGGCGTGATGCCGAGATCGCGCAGCACATAGGCAACAAACTCGCGCGGCTCGCACGTGGCATCCAGGTCAAAGAGGAACACCACGCGTGAGGACTCGCGAACGTCCTCGAGAAAGCGGAACAACAGCGTAGTCTTCCCCATACCGGGGGGCGCAATCATGGCTGTGAAACCGCGGTTGCTCATAAAGCCGTCTTCAAGCGCCTCAAGCGCCTGCTGATGCGTGCGGCTAAGAAACAAGCACCGCGGATCGGGGCTGATGCCGAACGGTTCCTCTTTGAATCCGAAATAGCGCGACAACATGTTGCGAACCTCCAACCTACGGCGGTGCTGCAAGCACCAGTACACCGCGAGCTGAAAAGCTCTAGCGGCGCCAGAAGGATGGACTCATCTTAATTGGAATGGCGCCCCGACTCGTGGCCTCAGAACCAATACGGTTAATGTCTCATAGGGGCATTCACGCCGTTTGGGTCAGGAGTTCTCTGAAGCGCCGCTGCTCGCCGGATTCTAGTCCTTGTCTGGTTTTTTCCACCGAAAGTTCTGCTCTGGCCTTGCAATACCTTTCACGGCGCGGTTAGATTCGACGAATCGATCCGGAGATCCCAGACCAAAATCTGGCCTCCTGACGCTCAAAAGGAGGAAATCATGGGAATACTCGAAGAGTTGGCCGGTGCTGCGGTCGCGGTTGAAGGCGCAAAGAAGCTGGATCCGAATGCGGGAATCATAACGGATGGAATTGCCGCTGTGGTTGGCTTTGAAGGCACAAAAGATGTGACCGAGCTGATCGAGAAAAAGGAAGAAGAGAAGAACGACCAGCAGGGCTAAGTCAGAGCCGCCGATGAACTCCTCTTTCAGGAGCGATTTGGAAAGCCACGTCAATTGAAGACAAGACATCGGGGTACGGGCCGCAGCTCGTACCCCGATGTCATTCAAACGGAAAATTCGACGCGAACCGAACTGAAAAAGAAAACCAGCTACTTTCCAGGTTTGGCCGGCTGGTTGGCGATGACCAGGCTCGCGATCTTGCTGTAGGTGGCCGCAGGAATGATGTTCTTTGTCTTCAACTGTGTCTTGTTGGCGTAGGGACGCCCGTTGACGATTTTCTGGGCGTATGCGTCACCGATGCCGGGAAGAGCCTTGAGCTGACTGAGTGTGGCCGTGTTGAGGTCCACAAGATGGGATGCCGCCGCAGGAGTCGCTGGCTTGGTAGCAGGCTTGGTTTGAGCCATGGCCACCGGAAGGATTCCGAAAAGGACGGAAGCGGCCAGGGCCACGAGGGCAGTTGTAAGGCGATTTGCTTTCATGTCTTTCTCCTTGTGCTTTCTGATTTCGATTCTTGCCGGATGAACCGGCTCTGTGCCGCTGCCGAATCGCCTGATTGAGGAACCGGCTTCGGCAGATTGAAGCGCCGCAGAGAGGTTTGGCGAATGCGGGGCATTCAACCTTTAGCCTCCGAACAGCTTGGTCGCTTCGCCAAGCAGGCCACTCATGCCGCCGGAATCTCCGGCCGCTGGTTGAGATCCGTCCGCGCCTGATCCCGTGCCGAGCACAGAGCTCAACACGCCCTGAAACTCCGGCGGGACTCTCGATGTGAGGTGTTCCACAACCACTTGTTCCGCTTGCTGGGCCTGGTCTGGGCTCAGTCCAACCTTCTGCTGCAATAAATCGGCAATCACACTCATAAATCTCTTAAAACCTCCTTGCGATCTTTCAGTTTGATGTGCCGAAAGAGGCAATTCTTGCCCGCCCAACTCGCACACCGTGATTGTTTGTCCAGGTTTGGAAGACTGCCGTAGACGCGCCTCGGCACGGCCACGGTAAATCATCATCCGAGGGGTCATCATGAACAACCAGTGAAGAAGTGCTCGACCGCCCGAGGCTCACGACGATCACGCGGGCGGGTAGGCTGAGCCGCCTTCGGCCCAGCCCAATCCTTCACAAGTTACTCACGCTAAGATTGTCACTTTGCGCTGCAGGCCTTGCCTCCATTTGGGTGTGCGCCTTTGGCCTTCGCTTCCGGCTCGGTCATGTACGCACCGGCTTTGGTCTTGCCGTAGTATGTGGAGCCGGGGCAGTGGTAGACGTTGGAAGCGGTGTTCAACCAGACGAGTCCAGGTCCGCCTCCTGGCGCGGCAGCGGAATTGGATGGCGAAGTTTTCGCAGGAGTCGCCGGCGAACTTGGCTTGGTCGTTGGGGCGGGAGCTGAAGCAGCGGGAGGCGGGGTGGTCTTTGCGGCCGGGGCCGGAGTCGATTTAGGCGGCGCAGTAGTCTTGGCCGGAGCGGTCTTCGCTGGAGTGGTCTTGGCAGGGGCCTTGGGCGCGCCCCACCAGGTTTTGAGCCCCTTATGACCAGTGCAGGCGCCTATCTTTACTGATCCTTTGAAATACGATCCATCATTGCAAAGTCCGGTTGTGCCAGCTGGGGCACCGGCAGGGGCCTGTGCCAAACAAAGCTGGGGAATTAAAAGCGCAACGAACAGCGCGATAAGGCTGACAACTTTCTTCATCGTACGTTCTCCATTCGGCGCCGGTGAAATCCAGCGAGCCGACGGGTTGGATCATTTCACACCAATTTGAAACATGTCCAGCGAATCATCGCATACTGCCTGATTCACATCCCCGGCTCAAATTGTGTCGCGCGGCCGCGGGGAAACAAGACCCACATTCGACAGGCAATAAGAAGCATAGAGATTCAAATCAAGGCCTGATCGTCAGCACTGACTCAGGTTGTGCGGCCGAACACTGCGCGGACGATTCTGCTGTGAAGGCCGGGCCGTTAGCCCAATTCGGTGCGCCAGAGTGGGGATTGGATGGGGAGGACCGCTGGAGCGCGTGGTTCGTTCGTGTGCGGGAGGTTTGCGAGGAGTTCGACAGGTGTAAGGCCGGAGGGAGGAATGCGTAGGCCGGGTGCGATCTCGGCGAGAGGCACGAGGACAAAGGGGCGCTTAGTGAGCCGCGAGTGAGGGATTTCAAGGCCGGGCTCGGTGAGCATGAGACCGCCATAGAGGAGGATGTCGAGGTCGAGGGTGCGGGGTCCGTTGGGGACTGAAGCGGAGCGATCGCGTCCGAAGGAGCGCTCGATGGCGAGAAGAGCGTGGAGAAGTGGGCGCGGCGCAAGATCGGTTTCAAGAGCGATGACGGCGTTGAGGAAGCGAGGCTGATCAGCGAAGCCGACGGGCTCAGTGGAATAGAGAGAGGAGCACGCGGCGATGCGGCCGAGCAAGCGAATTTGATCAAGGGCAGCGGCGAGCGTAGCGTCGGGCGGCCCGGCGAGGCTGGGAAGGTTTGCGCCGAGAGCGATGTGGGTGAGGGGCATGCTCTTCTAAGGGTAGCGGAGCCAGAGGAGACAGCGGCGGAATTGGCATCGCTTGATCTGGTAGCATCGATTTTCGGAGAAATGCTCATGGACACATTGAATGGCGCGGGACTTGGAGCCAGGCGCAATGAAGATATCGCGCTGGACCTGATGAAGTTTGTGGCGGGAACGGCGGGCGTGGGGAAGGCGGCTGCGCCTTCAACGGGATTTACCGGGGCCGGCGGGACCAAACCCGAAGAGCACGTGAACCAACTGCTGGCGCTCTACAGCCGGTGCCTGAAGGCCGTGGAAGGGAAAGGGCCGGACAAAGAGGCAGCGAAATAGCGCGCGAACGACAGTTACGCGTTGCGGTGGCCGGCGCGGGAGCGTTCGGGCGCAATCACCTGAGAGTGGTGCGCGAACTGGAGACGGCCGGCGAGGCCGTGGCCCTTGTGGCCGCTGTCGATCCCGATACGGCACGCGCGGAAGAGGCCGCGAAGCAGTACAGGATTCCGCATTTCAAGAGCGTCGCCGAGTTGCTGAAGGCGGACCTGAAGCTGGATGCGGCGATCGTGGCTGTGCCGACCGTAAAGCACCATGAGGTGGCTGCGGCGCTACTAGAAGCGGGCCTGGATCTGCTGGTGGAAAAGCCGCTGGCGGCGAGCCTCGCCGAAGCCGACGACCTGATTGCGCGCGCTGAACGCGGAAATCGCATCGTGCAGCCGGGACATCTGGAGCGGTTTAACCCGGCGGTGCTCGCTGTGGAACCGAACCTGAAGCGGCCCATGTTCTTTGAGGCGCACCGGCTGAGCATCTTTACGCCGCGGGCGCTGGACGTGGACGTTGTGCTGGACCTGATGATCCACGATTTGGACATCGTGCTGACGTTCGCGAAGAGTGCGGTGCGCGAGGTGCGCGCCGTGGGGCTGCCGATTCTGTCGCCCAAAGTCGACATTGCCAATGTGCGCGTCGAATTCGATTAGCGGCTGCGTGGCGAACTTTACGGCGTCGCGCGTGTCGACCGAGCGGGTGCGGAAGCTGCGGTTCTTTGAGCCTCGACAATACGTCTCGATTGATTACGCAAGGCGCGATGTGCTGGTGATACAGATAGACAGCCCTCCTGCGGTGGGGCAGACTCTTGGACAAGATTCGTCGGACACATCCGTGGCAGCTGCGGCGGCCGAATTTCTGGCCACCGGGAAACTCGACTCGGCCGTTATCCAGAAGCTGCTGACTTCGGGAAAGATTCCAATGACGCTGGCAATGAAGATTGCGGCAGCGAAAAACGATCCTGAAAAACTGAAGGAAATTGCGAAGGGGCTGGCCGGACCGCAGGCTGAACCGGCGACTGGCCCAGCACCAGGCTTAACCTTTGTGAAGCCGGAGGTGAAAGAAGGCGAGCCGCTCAAGCTCGAGATTCTTTCATTCCTCGATGCTGTGCGGACCCGGAAAGAACCCAAAGTGACGGCGCGCCAGGGTCGTGCGGCGTTGGAACTGGCGCTGACGATTCAGTCGACAATGGCGGCCCATGCGGAGCGGGCGGGGCTCGGAGATTTCTTCCGGCCCGGCGCATAGATCGGCGGCATCGGCCAGGCGGCGCTGCCGTCGGGTTATGCAACAAGTGACTTGCCGGAGTTTCTTCGCCCGTGGCAGGATTAGCGCATACCATGGTCCTATTGGAAATGAAGATGAAGCGCAAAATCGCACTCGTATTGCCGCTTGCACTCGGATGCGCGCTTGCAGCGGGCGTAGCGAGCTCCGCGCAGGATACGTCAAACGTGCCGAAAACGGTGGGGCCGTTCGTGGCCTATTGCGCCACAAACTTTAAAGGCTGCGAAGGCGAGATTGCGACGGACGAGGCCATCTCGTCCCTGTCGCAGGAACAGGACAAGACGGTGTGCCTGGTGCCGCGTGGCGTGGCCGACGATTCCGCCGATCATCAGATCGTCAACTGGCTTGCGCAACACAATGAGCTCGCCGCATCGTCCACGTCCGACGGAGTGAGCGCCGCGATCCGGGCCATTTGGAACTGCGTCACCGAAATCCCCAATGGCCAAACCTACAACGGCGCGCCGGAGAATACCGCTTCGTTCCTCTCTTACTGCGCCGACAGCGCCCACCATGCAGTCTGCGCCGACGTAACCGACACGGCGAGCCTGCGTGCCTATGCGGCGTCGCTCGGCTTCAAAAACGGCGAGCAAGGCCATTGCTCCATTCCCGACGCCGTGAAAAGCGAGGACGCGCTCATGCAGGTCATGGGCTGGCTTAAGGGTCGCAGCGATATGCTCGGCCGCGACATTGAGGACGTCGCACCGTTCGCCATCGACGATCTTTGGCCGTGCCACACAGCTCCGGCTGCACAGCAGAGCTTCGTCGACGTACCGCCGGGGCAGCAGGAGGTGTGGCAGGGCTATTCCGTGCACGTGTGCCCGCCGGGGTACGGAATGGCAGGCGCCCAGGTCATCGCCAACAGCTTTACCTGCCTGCGCATGGTGCCGCAGGGCCAGGAAAGCCAGGTTCGTTCGATTCTGGATGTGGGCACACAAGCCAATTTCGGCCGGGGCAGCATGCACGTCTGTCCGTCGGGCATGTACATGCGCGGACTTCACGCCATCAACAACTGGCTCATCTGCGCGAACGGCGTCTCGCTCGGCAGCCCATTCCTTGACGCGAATGGCTCTACCCAGGGAAACAGCATGCACATCTGTCCATCGGTCAGTGGACGGCAGTGTGTCATGACCGGAATCCACGATCAGCGAAACGATTTCTCCTGCGCGGGCACCAATTGAGCATCGACCATCGCAAACATCTTGCCATGCGCTTCACACGCGCAGGCGCGTCGAGCAACACTTCATGCGCCGCCTGAGTTCGCCGCGTCTGCCCAAAACGGCAAAAAGCACCCGGAAAGTCACTATATTCAACAAATGTGGGAGATACCGCCCCGGTGACTGGTGCTAATCTCGCGTGCAAGGAGAATACCGTGTCCCTTAGCGACTTCATCAGTAAGCAGTTTGTCCGCGTCATCCAGTGGAATGAGAGCGGGGATGGCGCGCTGTCGTACCGCTACCCCATGGCGGATATGGAAATCGAAAACGGCGGGCAGTTGACGGTGCGCGAATCGCAACTGGCGCTGTTTGTGAACGAGGGCAGGATTGCCGATGTGTTCGGGCCGGGACTGCACACCCTGACCACGCAGAATATGCCGGTCTTGACCGACCTGATGAACTGGACGAAGGATTTCGAATCGCCGTTCAAGTCGGATGTGTACTTCTTCTCGACGCGGCTGCAGATAAACCAGAAATGGGGGACGCCGGCGCCGATCACGATCCGCGACAAGGAATATGGCGTGGTGAGAATTCGTGCATTCGGAAACTACTCGTACCGGATCACGGACCCGAAGCAGTTTTTCACTGAAGTAACAGGCACGCGGGAAGAAGTTGTGGCCGACGATCTGGACGGCCAGCTTACAACAACGATTGTGGCGCGAATGACGGCGATCTTCGCCAACAGCGAAGTGTCGTTTGTTGACATGGCGGCCAACCTGGGCACGCTGGCGGATAAGGTGGCGGCAGACGTGAAGCCGATTTTTGCGGCGTTGGGGCTGGAGCTGAACCAGTTTGTCGTCGAGAGCGTGTCGCTGCCCGACGATTTGCAAAAGGTGATGGACCAGCGGATCGGCGTGAACATGGCCGGCGACCTGGGACGGTTGACACAATTTGAGACTGCCGAATCCCTGGAAGAGGCGGCACAGAACGCAGGCGGCACGGCGGGCATGGGCGTGGGGTTGGGCGCGGGCGCGGCGATGGCACAGGCGATGTACGGTCGCACCGCGGCCGGACCGGGAGTTCTTGGTGGCGCGGCTGCTGCACCGACGGCAGCGGATTCAACCGCTGCAACGCCGGAAGCGGCAACGAAGTTCTGCATCGATTGCGGCAAGCCGATGCCGGAGCGGGCGAAGTTTTGCCCTGGGTGCGGGCGGGAACAATGAACTGTCCTTCATGCGGAGCGCCGCTGCGGATGGCGACGGACAACGGCAGTCTGCGTTGCGACTACTGCCACAGCGTAGTGATGGCGCAGGGCGACGAGACGGGCATGCAGTTTGTAGACGAAGCCGCCGATCTGACCTGCCCCAACTGCGCCGTTTCGTTGTGGGCAACCATGCTGGTTGGCTTGCGCCTGCACGCATGCAAGCAGTGCCACGGCATGCTGGTGGAGATGGGCGAGTTTGAGGCGCTGATTGAAGCTATGCGCGCCAAGCACCCGGACACCATGATCCCGATGCAAGCTGATGCGGACGATTTGAACCGGAAGGTGACGTGCCCAAAATGCCACAAGGGTATGGACACGCACTACTATTTCGGCGGCGGCCATGCCGTGATGTCGAGCTGCGAGACGTGCGAGCTGCATTGGCTCGACGGTGGAATGCTGATGCAGATTGTGCGCGCGCCGCATGAGGATGAGACGGCGCCCAGCTTCTAGCTTTCAACTTTGCACAAATCATTCGAGAGACCGCAAGAGCCGCGGCGATGACACTCCTGCCCGCGTCACCGCCGCGGGAGAGTTCGTCAGGCGATGCCAAGCGTCCTGTTGATGAAGCCGACGATGTACTTCCAGACCAGGTAATACGCGGCGACGCCGAAGCAGAAGCCGGCGGCGATGAGGGCGTACGGGATTGAGCACGCGTTGAACCAGGTGGCGCCGCTGGCGCCGAACGCGAGAATGCCATAGCAGCGGGCGAAGGTGGCTCCGACAGGCAGCAGCAGAAAGGGCAGCACCGCGCCGTGCACGCCGACGGCAAGATGCGTGCGCTCATGCGAGGCCAGCCAAAGCATGTTCCAAAGACCCCAGACTGCCGGTACGAGGGCCATGGGGAAGATGAGCCCGCGCTCGATGGGAACCGGCAGCTGCAGCACAAGACGAATGATGATGAACGCCGTAAGGATGACAGGCAGGATCAGCGTCGTGACAAAGACTCCGGCGAGGTAAGCGCGAAGGTAAGGGTACGGGGTCATGGTTCATTCCTTTCTGGGCATCGTGGACCGTGAATCGTGAGTCGTGGGTCGTGATTCATAAGTAGTAGAGAAGCACCGGGATCGTCGCCGGGAACGATGCCGCGAAGACGACGAGGCCGGCGAGAAGCGCCCAGTCAAACCAGTTCTGGCGAGCAAGGCCTGGAGCCGCGGCGGGTTCGGCGTCGATGCGGCGAAGCACTGCGGGCCATAGGTCGCGGGACGGCTCGGCCGCGCGATCAACGGGCGGCAGCGACTGCTGCAAGAGTTGCTTGATGCGCTTCTCGTCTTGTTCATTCATGGCGTGATTCCCTGCCCCAGCAGGTCCTTTCTCAACAATCGAATGGCGCGAAAGACGCGCAGTTTGACGGCGCCGACCGAAATGCCAAGAGCTGCGGCGACGTCTTTGTGGGGCTGCTCTTCGACAACCGAAAGAACAGCCGCGATGCGCAGGCCGGGCGGTAAACGGGCAAAGGCCTGCGAGGTTCTCAAGCGAATTTCGGCGGCGATACCGGGATCGGGCGCTGACTTTGAAGGCAGATCGGCAACGTCCTGGTCGAAGTTCGAAGCGACCAGGCCGGATTCAGTGCGGCGTGCCCGCAGCCAGTCAAGCGCCGCGCGGGTAGCGATTCGCCTTGCCCAGGGCTCGAAGGAGCGCGCCGGCTCGAAGCGGGCATGAGCGCGATGGATGCGCCAGAAAGTCTCCACCATGAGGTCCTCGGCAGCGGAGGTGTCGCGGACAATACGCAGAATCCAGCCGTAGACGGAACGTTGATGCTCGCGGAAGAGTGATTCAAAGGCATCGAGATCGCCGAGCCGGAAGCGGTTCAGTACGTCTTCAGACCGAACGATGTCCGAACCCTGGAGCATCTGACTTCCCTTCCTGACTGGGTTTACGCGGGTGTCGGCAGAAAGGTTACACGAAAAAGCAGGGACCGAGGGAACGAGAGAACGAGGGAACAAGAAAGCGGGCTATGGGACTGCGTGATCAAGAAGACATGGAGCAAGGGACGATGGCGCGGGGACCGAGTGAGACAATCTCTTTGTAAAACGCCCTCCCCGCGGCGTTCATTGACAGAGAAGTTTGGCGGCAATTAAAGTGAGCCGCTGAGGGCTGAGAAATTTCGGACCTCGAATGAATGCTGTTGGCGTGAATGGAAAGGTTTACCAAGGAGATGATTTCGATGGTTGGGCTGCGGATGGTTGCGGGAGTGTTGCTGGTGGTTGGCTCGGTGGGCGCGGCGTGCGCGCAAAACGCGGATAAGCCGGCGTATCTGAATCCGAATTTGCCCGCCGAACAGCGTGCAGCCGACCTTGTGCATCGGATGACTCTGGAAGAGAAGGCAAGCCAATTGGTAAACCAGGCGCGCGCAATTCCGCGGCTGGGCGTGCCGGCGTACGACTGGTGGAGCGAGGCGCTGCACGGCGTGGCTAACACCGGCGGCGTCACGTCGTTTCCTGAGCCGATCGGCCTGGCGGCGACCTTCGACGCGCCCGGAGTTCACGAGATGGCCGTGGCCACCAGCACTGAAGCGCGGGTGGTTCATGACAAGGCCGTGGAAGCGAACGGCGACACTCCCATTTTCAGAGGGCTGGATTTCTGGGCGCCGAACCTGAACATCTTTCGCGACCCTCGCTGGGGACGTGGGCAGGAGACGTACGGCGAGGATCCGTTCTTGACCGCGCGGATGGGCGTGGCTTACGTGACCGGGATGCAGGGCGACGATCCGCGTTATTACCGCGTGATTTCGACGCCCAAGCATTTCGTCGTGCACTCGGGACCGGAGCCGACGCGGCACTTTGCCGACGTGGACGTGAGCAGGCACGACGAGCTGGATACGTATCTGCCGGCATTTCGCGCGGCGGTGACGGAAGGCAAGGCAGACAGCGTGATGTGCGCCTACAACGCCATCAATGGGCAACCGGCCTGCGCAAACGAGTTCACCCTGCAAGACCAACTGCGCGGGAAGTGGGGATTCCAGGGATACGTGGTTTCAGATTGCGGAGCGGTGCGTGACATTTTTGAAGGCCACCGCTACGAGCCGACGCAGGCGCAGGCCTCGGCGATCAGTTTGCAACGCGGCATGGACAACGAGTGCGTGGACTTCAGAGCCAAGGTGCTGGACGATCACGATTACAAGCCCTACGTGGACGCGGTAAAGGCTGGCTATCTGAAAGAGAGCGAGATCGACACGGCGGTCATCCGGCTATTTACGGCGCGGATGAAGCTCGGCATGTTCGATCCGCCGGACATGGTGCCGTACGCCAAGACCGACCCCAGCGAACTGGATAGCGCCGCGCACCGCGCGCTCGCGCTTAAGTTGGCCAACGAAGCCATGGTGCTGTTGAAGAATGATGGCGCGCTGCCGTTAAAGACGTCCGGTCAGAAGATGCTCGTCGTTGGTCCGCTGGCCGAGCAGACGCATGTGCTGCTGGGCAACTACAACGGGATTCCGTCGCACACGGTGTCGATTCTGGAGGGACTGAAGAAGGAGTTCGCCGGCGACACGATCACCTTCATGGCGGGAACAGGATTCCTGAGCAGGGAGGCTGCGCCGGTTCCGAACGCTTTCCTGACGGTGGATGGAAAGCCGGGAGTAAAGGCGACCTATCTGAACGAGAACATCGTGAGCTTCGCCAGCGCGCAGACCTATGTGACGCAGCCGCTGACGACACGCATGGAGCCGGGCATCGACATTGCGGCGCAACCGATACCGGACGTTGCGGAACATGCCGATCCGCTGACCGTGAAGTGGGAGACGACGCTCACCGCCAACGAGCCGGGTGATTACAACCTCGGTGTCGAGACCGACGGATTTTTCCGCGTGTTCCTTGACGGCAAGCCGGTGGTAATGGCGAATTATCCCCACGGCGTGGAGACGATCACGGGGAAAGTTCACCTGGAAGCGGGAAAACCGTATCCGCTGCGGGTGGAGTTCCAGCGGACGGGCAAAACGCCGCTGCACCTGAAGCTGATGTGGGGCAAGATTGACCAGAGCGTCGACCCGGCAGTCGTGGCGGCGGCGAAAGATGCGGATGTGGTGGTGGCCGTGGTGGGCATCACGAGCCAGCTTGAAGGCGAAGAGATGAATGTGAGCCAGCCTGGATTCCAGGGAGGCGACCGTACGAGCCTGGATTTGCCGCAACCGGAAGAGGATCTGCTCAAGGAAGCGGCCTCGGCGGGCAAGCCGCTGGTGGTTGTGCTCACGAACGGCAGCGCGCTGGCGGTGAACTGGGCCGACAAAAATGCAAATGCAATTGTGGATGCCTGGTATCCCGGCGAAGAGGGCGGCGACGCGGTGGCCGAAACGCTCTCGGGTACGAACAACCCGGCGGGACGGCTGCCTTTGACGTTCTACAAGAGCCTCGATCAACTGCCAAATTTTGAAGACTACTCGATGAGCAAGCGGACCTACCGGTACTTCACTGGAACGCCGCTGTATCCGTTCGGGTACGGATTGAGCTACACGAAGTTCGCGTACAGCGGGCTGACGGTTCCGGCGGGAACGCTGAATGCCGGCGATCCGGCGGTGGTTGAAGCAACAGTGACGAACACGGGCTCGCTGGCCGGGGATGAAGTGGCGCAGTTGTACCTGAAGTTTCCCGATGTGGCGGGCGCGCCACGAATCGCGCTGCGTGGATTTACGCGCGTTCACCTGGAGCCGGGCGCATCGACCAAAGTTCACTTTGAGCTGAATCCACGCGACCTGAGCATGGTGACGGATCTAGGCAAGCTGATCGAGGCCGAAGGCGCGTACACAGTCAGCGTCGGCGGTGGCCAACCGGACACCGGAGCGCCGGTGGTGAGTGGGACGCTCAACGTGAAGGGAACGGTGGCGATACCGGAATAGGTGATGTGGCGCACGCAACAAGCGCACGCGGGAACCAACGCAATGCGAACCGCGTATGCTTGAGCAAATGCCCACGCAAAAAGAGTTGCCCGTTCGGCGCGGCGACTTTCTGCCGAACCGGCTGTTCGATCTCACGAGCCGGATCAAGGGGATTGACCCGCAGTTGACGCGGGTCTTAGTTCCCTGGGTCTTGCAGCATCCGCGCTACCTGCCCGGATTCCTGCGGCTTGCGCGGACGGTTGCGCAATCCAGCCGGGTTCGAGCGCGTTCGCTGGCTCGCGGGGTACGCGTTCCGCCATTTCTTGTTCTCAGCGTTACCTCCAAATGCAATCTTCGCTGCGCCGGCTGCTATGCGGGAGCTGTGGGGACAGTGACGAATGCGCCCGCGCAACCGGGGCTTCGGTCTAGCGAATGGCGCGGAGTAGTGGACGAAGCGGTTCGGCTCGGCGTAATGGCATTCATGATCGCCGGCGGCGAGCCGTTCCTTTTGCCCGGCATCGCCAAACTTTTCCGCGACTATCCTGACCGGCTGTTTCTTGTTTTCACGAATGGAACGGCGTTGCGGCCGAGCGACTACGAAATCCTGAAGCGATCGACGAACACCGTGGTCGTGGTGAGCCTGGAGGGCGATCGCGAGCTGACAGATTTGCGCAGGGGCAGCGGGGTTTTTGAGAAGGCCATGGGCTCGCTCGACAGGCTTCGCGAGGCGGGCATCCTGACCGGCATCGCCGTCACCATCGGTTCGGCAAACGTCGAATATTGGTCGCAATCAGAGAATATCGACGCGCTGATCGCCCACAGCGGTCCGCTGGCCATGTTCATCGAGCAGATTCCTACATCAGGGTGCGAAAACGGCGCGGTGCTGACCGATGAGCAGCGAGTGCGCTTCCGGAAGGTGGTCGTCGAGTACCGGGACCGGCAGACGGGAGGCGCTTACATCATCCACTCACCGGGGGATGAGGAATCGCTGGGCGGTTGCGTCTCGGCCGGGCGCGGCTTCGTGCATGTGAATCCGCGCGGCGATGTGACGGCCTGCCCGGTCTCCGCGCTGGCGACGCATAACGTGAGGAAGTCGAATCTCGAAGAAGCCCTGGCGAGCCCGCTGTTCGCGATGATTCGGGAAAACGGCCACTTGCTCGAGACCGAGGGCCACCCGTGCGGGCTCTCCGCGCACGCTGAAGAGCTGGAAAAGATGGTTGAAGGGCTGGGCGCGTATCGAACCGGGGCGCCCGATCCCGCTCCGAAGCGCGAGGCAGGCGGCCTCGCGATCCTCTAACCAGGGCGGCAAGTTAGGGCGAATGTGGGACGTCGAGAGCGCGAGTGCTTTCTCAATAAGTAATTTAGAAACAATTGGATGTGGAGTCTCCACGGGATGATGGCGGCGCGCCCTTTTCGCCGGGCTGACCGGACCGGTCCCGGTGTCGAATTCACAGGGCGTTGATGTTCCATTCACGCGGGTGGTTTATCCCTGTTGAGGTTCGGAGTTTCCTCATTCCTCCAGCTCCGAGATCCTAAAAATTCAAATCCGGAGTTCGACAATGGCCGATCTGGCTACGACGGTTGATAGCCCGCAAGCTGGCGGGTCTCTTCTTGACAAGAAAATGAAGAAAAGTTCCGCCTGGGTGAGTGGCGTTGTGGTCGGGATTGCGCTGCTGGGCGGATTAGGCTACATCGGCTTCCACATACAGCAGGACCTGAGCAACGTGGTTGTCGTCAGCGTCTGGCCCTATCTGCTGCTGGGCGTCGCGCTGTTGATCGCGCTCGGATTCGAGTTCGTGAACGGGTTCCACGACACGGCGAACGCTGTGGCGACGGTGATCTACACGCACTCGCTCGATCCGAATATCGCGGTGGTGTGGTCGGGGCTGTGCAACCTGGCCGGCGTGCTGGTTTCAAGCGGCGCAGTGGCCTTCAGCGTCATCACGCTGCTGCCGGTGGAGCTGATTCTCCAGGTGAGTTACGGCGCAGGGTTCGCGATGGTATTCGCGTTGCTGATCGCGGCCATCATCTGGAACCTGAGTACATGGTGGTTCGGGCTGCCGGCCTCCAGCTCGCACACCATGGTCGGATCGATCATCGGCGTGGGCGTAGCGAATCAATTGATGAACGTGCACTCCGGAACTTCGGGCGTTGACTGGGGACAGGCCACCAAGGTCTTCGAGGTGCTGCTCATTTCGCCCATCGTTGGCTTCGTCTGTGCCGGCGCGCTGCTGCTGCTCTCGAAGGTCTTTATCCTCACACAGTGGGCCAAGCATTTTGCGGTCCTGTTCGATGCCAACCACAAAAAGCCTCTCTGGTTAATTCCCACGGTTGCCATTGCGGGAATCCCTGGGGCCTACATATTTTTGTGGGTCGCTCCCATGGTCTTCGGTCTCTTTGGCACACCGGGGATGGCGGTATGGCAGCCCATCAAATACTTCACCGGTTGGAATCCGCCTGCGGGCCTGATCGCCACGATGATCCTGGTGGGCATCGCCGGCTGGTACGCGGTAGCCCTGTTCGCGAAGATCGTGATCGAGAATGCGGATGTGTTGTTCAGCGCGCCCAAAGGCAGTGCCCCTCCACCGTGGCCGATTCGCGCGCTGCTGATCTTCACCTGCTCAGGCGTGAGTTTTGCGCACGGCTCCAATGACGGACAAAAGGGCATGGGCCTGATCATGCTGATCCTGATCGGCACGGTGCCCACAGCGTATGCGCTCAACCATGCGGTGACCGCAAAGGACGTTCAGACATTTGTCGCGTCGTCACAGGCCGCTGACAAGGCGATCAACGCGCACGCGGACCAGAGTGCCGTGATGGGCGCGGATGCGCAGAGCGACGGTGACCCAGTACATCGCCAGCAAGCAGATGCAGCCGGACACGATGCTCGCGCTGCGCGAACTGGTGAACGACTTGAGCAACGAAGTTTCAATCTACAAGGAGTACAAGTCAGTCCCGGCGAGCCAGCAGACCAACGTACGCAACGACATGTACGTGGCCAGCGAGGCGATCCGGCTGATGCTGAAGAGCAAGAATCCGGCATTCACCGCCGACGAAACCACCGCGCTCACCAAATATGAGACCCAGGTGAACAAGGCGACCAAGTTCATTCCCGGATGGGTGAAGGTGGCCGTGGCGCTGGCGCTGGGACTGGGAACCATGGTCGGCTGGAAGCGCATCGTAGTGACGGTGGGCGAAAAGATCGGCAAGGAACACCTGACCTACGCGCAGGGCGCATGCGCGGAGCTGGTGGCCATGGGAACCATCATGGCCGCGGATAACTTCGGGCTGCCGGTATCCACGACGCACGTGCTGAACTCAGGCGTGGCGGGAACCATGGCCGCAAACCGTAGCGGCCTGCAGTTCTCGACCATTCGCAATATCGCGGCGGCGTGGGTGTTTACGCTGCCGGTGGCGGCGCTGCTTTCAGGATCGCTGTTCTGGCTGTTCCGGCAGATTTCCCACTAGTTTCGGAATTTGTACGGATGGGAGGCGTCCGGCGAGGCCGGGCGCCTTTTTTTGCGCGCGAAAAGGAGTAGTGGAGGCGAACGGGCAAAAGCAGAGGCGCATCCGGTACCATACAGAATGGTGCGTTGAGAGGAATGAGCCTGAAAGCCAAGCTGGAAGCTGTGATTTATGCCGCCGAGGAGCCGGTAACGCTGGCCCAAATGGCCGGATTGTTTGCCGACGAGGCGCTGGAGTGGAAGGCGGCGCAAGACGCGGCTGCTCGCGCGGGAGAGAGTGCGCCGGATAGCTCGAGTGCGTCGCAACTGAATGAGGCGTTTCCCTACCTCGGGTTGGAGCCGGTTGAAAGCGGCGAGAGCGCGGACGGGGACGCCCGCACGACAGCCGGCCAGGAGGCCGGCGTTACAGAGCCGGCGGCGTCGGCCGAAGACGACGCAGTCGATGAGGCCGCAGCCGAAGCGGAGGCCAGGCGCGCTGCGAAGTTACGCGAGCGCGAGGTGCGCGGAGCCATCAAGCAGGCGCTCGACGAGTTGATGGCGGAGTATGCCTCCGACGATCGGGGAATCGAGATTCGCGAGATTGCGGGCGGATACCGGATGGCGACAAAGCCGCAGTGCCACGACGCGGTGCGGCAATTTGTGAAGAGCCTGAAGCCGCCGCTGAAGCTGTCGTTGCCTGCGCTCGAAACGCTCGCGGTGGTTGCCTACAAGCAGCCGGTGACTGCGCCGGAGGTGAACGAGATTCGCGGCGTGGATTCGTCGGGAGTGTTCGGTTCGCTGCTGGCACGAAAGCTGATTACGACGGCGGGACGCAAGCCGGTTGTGGGGCGTCCGATTCTCTACAAGACCACGCGGGAGTTTCTGCTGCGCTTTGGATTGAAGGATGTTACGGAGCTGCCATCGATGGAGGAGTTCGAAAAGATAGCGGCGAGCGAGTTTGAAGAAGAAGTGCAGACAGGCGGAGATGAGCCGGCCACGGAAGCCGAAGCGGAGTTCGACGCGGATATGAGCGCGGAGACCGACGAGGCCGCGAGCGAAGAGCCGGCGGACGCGAAAGATAACACCCCAGCAGCCGCTCAGGAATAAAGAGAAACAGCGGGCGGCAACGAGTAAGAAGAAACCGAGGCAGTTCCCCAATGAAAAAAGAGTTGAAGGCAAAGGCGAAATCGCCGGTGGCCAAGAGCGTCCCAAAAACCACGTCGAGAGACGCGGTGGCGAGCACAAAACCGGCGGCCACGAGCAAAGTCGCAAGCAAGGGCGCGAAGGCAAAGGCGTCCACGGTGAAGGCGAAAACAGCAGCCGTAAAGACCTCAGCGGTGAAGGCCAAGCCGGCAGCGAAGACCGCGGCAAAGCGGGCGGCGAGCAGCGATAAGCCGACGACGGAAGGCGCGAAGCCGAAAGCGACAGGCGCGAAAGTTCGCAAGGCGAAGGATACGCCGGCGATCCGGATCGGCGAGCCGGTGCTCGATCCGATTGGAGATGTGATCAGCGGAGAGGCGCGCACGTATCTGGGCGATGTTGAGTCGCAGGGCAAGGTGGAGGCGCCGGGGCAAGCAGAAATGGAAGCGTACCGGGAGGAGACGGAGTCTTCAGCGGCGGATGGAACGCTTGAAGACGGACCCGGGATGTCGGCGGCGATCGGTGCTGACGCAACCGCCGGTGCAGATGAAGACGAGGACGAAACCGGCGCGAAAGAGCGGCCGCCGGCAAAGCTCGAGCGGCTGCAGAAGATTCTGTCGCAGGCCGGAATTGCGAGCAGGCGGCATGCCGAAGAGATGATTGTCGCCGGCCGCGTGATGGTGAACGGGCAGGCGGTAACGCAGCTGGGAAGCAAAGCCGATGCGGGGCGCGACCACATCCGCGTGGACGGAAAGCTGCTCAAAGGCGCCGAGCGGCACCGCTATTTTGTTCTGAACAAGCCGAAGGGTTACGTGACGACGGTGAGCGATCCCGAGAAGCGGCCGACGGTGATGGAGTTTTTTGCCAAGGCGAGTGAGCGCCTGTATCCGGTCGGCCGGCTGGATTATTTGAGCGAAGGCCTGCTGCTGATGACCAACGACGGCGAGCTGGCCAATCTGCTGACC
The DNA here is from genome assembly GCA_963850865.1 of uncultured Acidobacteriaceae bacterium. Classification (GTDB taxonomy): domain Bacteria; phylum Acidobacteriota; class Terriglobia; order Terriglobales; family Acidobacteriaceae; genus Telmatobacter. The sequence continues at coordinate 256,900 of CAWKMZ010000010.1, read as the reverse complement.
AAAGCAAAATCGGGCGTCGAAAAAGTCTATCTCGTGAAAGTGGCCGGGCAGCCGACCGAAGAGGAACTGGACCGGCTGCGCGAGGGCATCGCGATTGAGCGCGGCGAGGCGGGATCGGAGCGCGTGCGAACGTCGCCGGCACGGATTCGACTGGTAAGTGTCGGCGACAATCCGTGGTACGAAGTCGTGCTCACCGAGGGACGGAATCGCGAATTGCGCAAGATGTTCGCGGCCATCGGTCACTTTGCAGAGAAGATTCGCCGCGTGGGATACGGACCGCTCGTGCTCGACGTGGAACCAGGCAAGCTGCGCGAGCTGACAGCGGACGAAGTGAAAGCGTTGCGGCTGACGGCCGAGGGAAAGATCAAGCCACGGCGTTTGAAGGTAGATATTTCGCTGCCCAAGGACGCGGGAAGGACTTCGGGCAAGCCTGGGGACCGAGGAGCGCGACCGTGGCGAGACAAGCCCGCTGGAAAGCGATTTGATGGCCCGCGAGGAGCTGCTCCGAGTCGCGGCGGAAAGCCGTTCGGCCAGCGCGAAGATCGCGGGCCGCGGACAGATTGGAAGCCGCGCGAATTTGGCGGCGCGAGCGCTGCCGGCGCGGAACGAACCGGTGAGCGGCCCCGAGGAGAACGAGCCCGGTTCGACAAACGCGCTGGCGGACCGCCAAGAACGGGTTCGGGGTTTGGCGCGCGGCCCAGCAGGCCGTTTGCGGGGAAGCCGGCATTTGGCAGCGGACGCGAAGGCGGCGCGGAACGCACGGGTGAGCGGCCCCGAGGAGAACGAGCCCGGTTCGACAAACGCGCTGGCGGACCGCCAGGAACGGGTTCGGGATTTGGCGCGCGGCCCAGCAGACCGTTTGGCGCAAAGCCAGCATTTGGCGCCGGACGCGAAGGCGGAGAAGGTCGTCGCGAAGGTGGCGCCGGACGAAGTGGAGAACGGGGTGGCGAGCGGCCTCGGTTCGACAAGAAGGAATGGAAGCCGCGCGGACAGGATTTTGGCGCGAAGCCGGGCGAGCGTCCAGCAGGCCGATTTGAGAATGCGCCGCGGAAACCTTTCCGTGCGCAAGGCGCCTTTGTGAGGCCCGCATTCGGTCGGCCCGAGGGTTCGTTCAAGCCGAGCGACGGCCCGAAGAAGCCATTCGAGGGCGGACGAGGTGCAGGGCCGGGCGCGGGCAAGAGTTTTGACAGGCGCACGGGAAGCAAGGCGCGCTGGGTTCCGAGGCCGGGTGGCGCAGGCAATGCAGAAGGACGCGCGCGGACGGGCAGTGGGGAACGTCCCGCACCTGCATTCGGCGGGGGCGAAGGAGCCGGGCGGACGGACGCGGGAAGAACGGGGCCCGCATTCGGCGCACGCGCAAGTGGTTTCAAGAGACCGGGCAAGCCGGGAGGGTTCTCAAGACCCGGTGGTTCGAGGCCAGGTGGATTTTCAAAGCCGGGCAGGCCGGGCGGCGGCGGGAATCGCGGTGGCTCCCGGTTTAGCGGCAAGCGGCCGGGCGGACGGTAATTCTCAAATAGAAAGGCCTTGGAATGGCGAATAAATTTGGCACGGACATTCTGATTCAGGCGCCGGACCCGAAGGCTGCGGCGGCGTTTTATGTAAAACAACTGGGATTCAAAATCAGCGGCGAAGACCACAACATGGTCAGCCTGCACGGGAAGCGCATCAACCTGTTCATCGAGGAGGGACCGGCGCTGGGTCCGATTCTTGAAGTGACGGTTGAGAACGTTGAAGAAGCAAAGAAGCAGCTTGTAGCCAGCGGCTGCGAGATTGTGAAAGACGAGCCGGAGTTTCCGCGCTGCTACGTGAAAGATCCGTACGGGCTGATCTACAACCTGAAGATGTAGACTCACGCCGGGGCGCTTTGATCAGCTTTCGCGCTGACGGAAGCGTCGCATGCGGCCGACGAGCGACGCGGGACCGCTGACAGCCAGCCTAACCAAATTCCCTTCGTACTCGCGCGAGTGAACCATCATGCCGGCCTCAATCGCGGCGAGCACCGCGCCTTCATGCTGCGGAACGCGCAGCTCGGCTTCGACAATGGGATCGGAGTGGAGCGCATCGTCAATAGCAGCCAGCAGAGCCGGAATGCCTTCGCCGGTGAGCGCAGACACGGGCACTTCCGCCGCGCCGGTGCCATGGGCACTTTTATCCTTTGGCCTGAGTTCTGCGCGAGCCCCCAAAGCCACCCGCTCGTCTTCCGGCAACAAATCAATCTTGTTCAAAACTTCAATCCGCGGCTTGGAGAGCGATTCGAGCTCGCCGAGAACTTTCTCGACCTGAGCCTTCTGCTCTTCCCCATACGTTGACGACGCATCGCGGACGTGGATGAGAATCTCGGCCTGCGCAACTTCTTCGAGCGTCGCCCGAAAGCTCGTCACGAGCGTGTGCGGCAGATTGCGGATAAAACCCACCGTGTCAGACAGCAGAACGCGCCGTCGGCTAGGCAGCTCAATGGCCCGCAATTTCGGATCGAGCGTTGCGAACATGCGCGCCGATGAAAGCACCTGCGCTCCGGTGATCGCGTTGAACAGCGTGCTTTTGCCGGCGTTGGTGTAACCGACAAGCGCGACGGTAGGCACGGGAACGGCCTCGCGGCGCTGGCGTTGTTGGCGGCGAACGCGGCGTACTGAGTCAAGATCGCGCTTGAGCTGATCGATGCGGCGTTGAATGCTTCGGCGATCGGTTTCGAGTTTGGTTTCGCCGGGCCCGCGCGTGCCGATGCCGCCGCCGAGCTGCGACATGGATTTGCCGCGTCCCGTGAGCCGAGGCAGCATGTATTCAAGCTGAGCAAGCTCCACCTGGAGCTGGCCCTCGCGCGTGCGGGCGTGGCGGGCAAAGATGTCCAGGATAAGCTGCGTGCGATCCAGAACGCGGCACGGCAACGCGGCTTCAAGGTTGCGCAATTGCGTGGGCGAAAGATCGTGATCGAAGACAACGAGATCGGCGTTGGTTGATGCAACGACAGCGGCGATCTCTTCCACTTTTCCGGAGCCGATGAGAGTGGCAGGATCGGGGCGAGGACGGCGCTGAATGATCTCGGCAGCCACCTGGCCGCCTGCGCTCAGCAGCAGTTCGCGAAATTCGGCGAGAGACTCCTGAGCATCAAGACCGGGAGCATCGAGGCCGGGAGAGACTGAAGAAAGCGCAGATCGGCCAGAAAGTGATGGCGCCGTTTCCGGCGCAGAATCATCCGGCGGGCCAGCGCCGAAGCGCTCACCCGGTGTCGCCAGGCCTTTGCGTCGAGCGCGGCTGATTGACGAGCGGGAATCGAGATCCACCGTGACCAGGACGGCATGCTCGGGCTCACCACCCCCGCGGCCTGGATCGGCCGTTGAGGTTTGCGACCGGCCACGAACGGTGCCCGACCTATACGTCCCGCGAACCAATCAAAGACGCTCCCGCTCTAACGCTGTTCAGCGGTCGCCTGGGATATGGACTGCACGGGCGCCGGAACCGCCGACGGACCGATGCCACCTGATACAGCAGCCGGCCGATGCTCATGCATCACGCTCCGGTTGCTCACCACGGTTGAGATCGCGTGTTTGAAAATCAACTGTTCCTGGCTGTTGTTTTCCAGGAGCACGGAGTATTTATCAAACGACCTGATCTTCCCTGTCAGCTTGACTCCGCTGACCAGATAAATCGTAATCGGGGATTTGTCTTTCCGAACGGTGTTCAGAAAGGTGTCCTGAATATTTTGTGCCGGCTTGTTCTCCATGTGCCGATCTCCTACTTTCTTGTGAAGTTGTGTGGTACTGCTCTTGCTTCGCGCTTCAGATACGCGGGAACCGCTCCGGAACGCCCGGAACCGGCAAACCCCGCAATGGGTCAACTTTATAGAGATTTCCGGCCTATTTCAACTCCACGGCCGGGTAATCTCGCGCGCGAAACCCGGTTTTGCGCGAGCCGGAGGGCAAGTCTTGGGGTAAACCTGTGTGTTTGCCGTGGAATAGGCGAAGGGATGGGGCAGACGGAACCGGGCAACCCGTTGGGCCCGGAGAAGCCCGTTTTCCAGGCTGGGACCGTGCAGATTCCGCGGCTGATAGCATTTCTATGAGAAAGAAGGCGGCATGGAAAAGACTGCCATCCCAGCGCGGATCGAGACAAAAAGCGGCGGAGTCGCACAAACTCCGGTTCCAATGCTGGACTTGAAGCGCCAGTACAAGCCGATCCAACGCGAGTTGCTTGAAGCGCTGGGCCAGGTGCTGGAGACGCAGCAGTTCATTCTCGGCGAGCATGTTGCGGCGTTTGAGCGGGCGGCGGCAGAGCAGTTGGGAGTGAAGCACGCGCTGGGTTGCTCGTCGGGGACGGACGCACTTTGGCTGGCGCTTGCGGGTGCGGGCATCGGGGCCGGCAACAAAGTCGTGACCACGCCCTTCAGTTTTTTCGCTTCGGTGAGCGCGATTCTGCGCGCCGGCGCGACGCCGGTGCTGGCGGACATCGACCCGGTGACATTCAATCTTTCGGCGGCGGCGGTGGAAGCGGTTCTGGCCGGAGAGCGCGGAGCGAGCGTGAAGGCGATTCTGCCGGTGCATCTGTATGGGCAGTGCGCCGACTTTTCTTCTGGTTTTGGACGAGAGCGTGGACTGACGATCGTCGAAGACGCCGCGCAGGCCTGGGGCGCGGAGTGGAATGGCGTTAAGGCGGGCGGACTCGGCGATGCGGCTGCGTTCAGCTTTTATCCAACGAAGAACCTGAGCGCGGCGGGCGATGCGGGGATGGTGACGACCAACCGCGACGATGTGGCGGAGCGGGTAAAGATGCTGCGCAACCAGGGAATGCGGCGGCGCTACCACCACGATGAGCTGGGCTGGAACGCGCGCATGGACGGATTCCAGGGCGCGGTGCTGACGATAAAACTGAAACATATCGGCGCATGGAATGAGACGCGGTGCGAGCTGGCGGCGCGATATGGCAGGATTTTCACCAGGGCTGGGCTTGCCGAGAATGGGCCGTATCCGGCGAATGGGTTGGTTCTGCCGCATCAAGCGCCGGGGACAAAACATGTGTGGCATCAATATGTGATTCGCGTGGCGCGGCGCGATGCGCTGCGAGAGTTTTTGACGGCGCGCGGGATTGGATCGGAGATCTACTATCCGGTTCCACTGCACCTTCAGGAAGCTCTTAAACCGCTCGGCTACCGCGAAGGCGATTTTCCTGAAGCGGAGCGTGCCGCGCGCGAAGTGCTTGCGCTGCCGATTTTTCCGGAGTTGCACGAGGACGAGCAGAACGCAGTGGCCGTGGCGATTGCGGAGTTCCTGTCGTAGCTTGGATTTAGACTCAACTCACAACTGAAGCGCTTTTTGGCGACTCCACACAATGGGAGCGGGCGGGCTTGCGCATTGCAATCGATACCGGCGGCACGTTTACTGACTGCGTTTGTCTCGAGGATGGAAAGCTGCGCGTGAAGAAGATTTTTTCCTCGCCAGCGGATCCCTCGCGCGCGGTCCTTGACGGCGTGCGGCAACTTGGCGGCACGGACAATGTGGAAGTGCGCCATGGAACGACCGTCGGCACCAACACCATGCTGGAGCGGACCGGCGCGCGCGTGGCGTTTGTAACGACGGCCGGATTTGAAGACACGATTGCCATTGGAAGGCAGGCGCGGGCGAGGCTCTACGACTGGTTTGCGCCGGTGCCAGTGTGTCTCGTCCCGAAAGAGCTGCGCTTCGGCGTGGCGGAGCGCGTCAGCGCCGAAGGCGAGATTCTGCGCGAGCCGACGGACGATGAACTTGCGCGACTTGCGGAGGCAGTGCGAGCGAGCGGCGCTGAAGCTGTCGCAATCAGCCTCCTGTTTTCGTTTGCAAATCCTAAAACTGAACGGCGCGTGGAAGCGGCTTTGCGCAAACTGGGAATTCCGATTTCAGTGTCGCACCGGATTCTGCCGGAATTTCGCGAGTACGAGCGTGCCTCGACGACAGTCGTGAATGCGTACCTCGCGCCACGGATGGCCCAGTATTTGACTGCGCTTGAAGAGCGCGTGGCCGTTGAGCATAAGGGCGGCCGTGTTGATGTGATGCAGTCCTCAGGCGGAATCGTCGCTGCGCGCGTGGCGGCGGCCGAACCCGTCCGCACGGTACTGAGCGGGCCGGCGGGCGGCGTGGTGGGCGCGTGCCGCATGGCGCAGTGGGCCGGGATTCGACAAGATCATCGGATTCGATATGGGCGGAACGTCGACCGATGTTTTTGTGGCCAATGCGGCGAAGGGCGCTGAACGCACCCGGGAGTCCGTAGTCGCGGGAGTGCCGATTGGCGTGCCGATGCTGGACATTCACACGGCGGGTGCCGGCGGCGGGTCCATCGCGAGATTTGACGCGGGAGGCATGCTGCACGTGGGCCCCGAGTCGGCCGGCGCCGATCCGGGACCCATTTGTTTTGGGCGCGGCGAGCAGGCGACGGTGACCGATGCGAACTTTCTGTTGGGGCGTCTGGATGCGGCGAGCTTTCTGGGCGGAGGCGTGCATCTGGACGGCGAGCGCACAAGGCGAATGATGGGCGAGCAAATGGGCGCGCTCGCGACAGTGGAGGAGTTTGCGGCGGGGATTGTGCGCGTGGTCGAGACGCAGATGGAAAAAGCCATTCGCGTCATCAGCGTGGAGCGAGGGCACGATCCACGCGACTTTACGCTCGTGGCGTTTGGCGGCGGAGGGCCCCTCCACGCCTGCTCGCTGGCCCGAGCGCTGCGCATTCCGCGCGTGCTGGTTCCGGCGCTGCCGGGCGCGCTTTCGGCTGTGGGGATTCTGCTTGCGGACACCGTGCGGGATTTTTCGCGGACGGTGATGCTGCCGGGAGAGGCGATGAAGAGTATCGGCGGAGATTTTCGGCGAGTTGGAAAAGCAGGGTACGGCGGAGTTTGCGGCGGAGGGCTTGAACGGCGTAGTCGAGCGGAGTTTGGATCTGCGTTACCACGGACAGGGGTACGAGCTCAATGCCCACTACGATCCACTCGCGCCGGAGCAGTCGATGGCAGCCTTCCACGAATTGCATCGCCGGCGGTACGGCTTTGCGGACGAAGCACGCCCAGTGGAGATTGTGAACGTGCGCGTCCGATTGATCGCGGCGAGCGAGCCGTATGAGCCGGAGCGGAAAGCCGTGGTCACGGGCGATGGCAATGCGGCGATTTCTGCCGAGCGCGACGTATGGTTCGAAGGCGGATGGCGGCCGACGCGAATCTACAAACGCGAACTGCTTCGGCCGGGCGATGCGATCGCGGGTCCGGCCATGATCACCGAGTACACCGCAGCCACTCTGCTGCCACCAGGATGCACTGCGCGCGTAGATGGGCTCGCCAACCTGGTAATCGATGTTGGAGAGGAAGATGGGGTTCTCGGCGAAGCCCCGAGTGTGGAGGCGCGTCTAAAGACAAAATCGGCCGACCCCGTGGAACTCGCGATCTTTCAATCTGCGGTGCACTCGATCGCGGAGGAGATGGGCGCGGCGCTGCGGAGGACCGCCCTCTCGCCCAATATTAAGGAACGGCGGGATTATTCGTGCGCTGTGTTTGACGGCCAAGGGCGCGCAATCGCGATGGGCGACCACATGCCGGTGCACCTGGGATCGATGCCGATGAGCGTGCAGGCGGCAATTGCGGCAATCGACTTTGCTCCGGGAGACATTGCGATCCTCAACGATCCTTACGCGGGCGGAACGCACCTGCCCGACATCACCCTGGTGCTGCCGGTGTTTCTTGACGGTGTGGCTGGGCCGGCGTTTTACGTTGCGAATCGCGCACATCACGCCGATGTGGGCGGAAAGTTTGCTGGATCGATGGGCCCGGCGACAACGATTGAGGACGAAGGAATTCGCATCACTCCAGTGCGGATCGTGCGCGGCGGGGCGGTGGACCGCGAAGTGCTCGATTGGATTTTGCGCAGCGTCCGCACGCCCGAAGAGCGCAAGGGAGATTTGGACGCGCAGATGGGCGCGTGCCGCGTGGGCGAGCAGCGCGTGCTCGAGCTGGCGGCGAAGTATGGAATGCAGAGTCTGGCGGCGTGGGGCGAGGAGCTGCTCGATTACTCAGAGCGACTGGTGCGCGCTGAACTCCAGAAAATGCCCGCAGGCATCTTCGACGCAGACGACTGGCTGGATGACGACGGCGTGAATGACAATCCGATCCGGATTGCCGTGCGGCTCAGGATCGATCCTGCAATTGGTGAAATCGACGTGGATTTTGCGGGTTCGTCCGGGCAGGTTGCCGGCGCGGTGAATGCGGTTCGCGCCATCACGCTTTCGGCCTGCTTTTATGTGCTGCGGTGTCTGCTTCCAGAGGACGCGCCGGCGACGGAGGGAATCGTGCGACCGCTGACGCTGCATGTGCCCGAGGGGTCGATTGTGAATGCACGGCCGCCTGCAGCGGTTGCCGGCGGGAATGTTGAAACATCGCAGCGCATCGTGGATGTGCTGATGCGCGCGCTGGCAAAGGCTGTGCCAGAGCGCGTTCCGGCGGCGAGCGCGGGAACCATGACAAATGTCACGATCGGCGGGGTCGATCCGAGGACCGGCGAAGCGTTTGCGTACTACGAAACGGCGGCAGGCGGAATGGGCGCGCGGCCAGGGATGGATGGGATCAGCGGCGTACATACGCATATGACCAACTCGCTGAACACGCCAGTTGAGGCGCTCGAATATGCGTACCCGTTTCGCGTGCGGCGGTATGGATATCGCTACGGCTCGGCCGGCGAAGGGAAATTTCGCGGCGGAGATGGACTGATTCGCGAAGTGGAGTTGCTCGCCGATGCCGAGGTAACGCTGCTCGCGGATCGAAGAAAATTCCGGCCCTATGGATTGGAAGGCGGCAACGACGGCGCGCTGGGACGCGCGTTGGTTTTGAAAGGCGCCGGCGGCGAAGAGATTGAGTTGCCCGGTAAATGCAGCCGCCAGTTCAAGAAGGGCCACGTGCTGCGGATCGAGACGCCGGGCGGCGGTGGGTGGGGAAAACCAGTTGACGGTGGACGATGAACGGTGACCAGTCGTGTTCGTGACTGGGACCGGAACTCGATTGGGGAACGACTCGCGTCACCACCCGTATTTGCCGGGTGCCCCACCTTCGCCACGTCTTTGTTTTTGTGGCTAGGGTGGGGGCGCACAACCCCTGGCTTCGCGACGAGGCACCACTATACCGACAGCGCCTTCACTTCGACATGTGAAGCACTCTCAACAAAGGTGGCGATCGCGGAGTGGTCCAAATCGCCTTTGCCATCGGCGATGAGTGACGAAAGCATCTGCTGCACCTGCGCAGTGAGCGGCAGAAAAACGTGGCTGGCTTCCGCCGTCTGCAAGCGCGTTGCGCAGATCCTTCTGGTGCAGGCTGATCCGAAAACCCGGCTTGAAATTGCGCGCGATGAGCATGGGCCCCTTGGCATTGAGCACGGCACTGCCTGCGAGTCCGCCTTTGACAGCGTTGACGACCACTTCAGGATTCAGGCCGCAGCGCGTAGCGAGGGTGAGCGCCTCGCCCATGGCCGCGATGTTGCAGGCAACCATAATCTGATTCGCGAGCTTGGTAGTGTTGCCCGCGCCAACGGGTCCTGTCAGCGTGACGCTTGAACCGAGGCACTTGAGGATGGGTTCGGCTTTGGCGAAGACTTCGGGCTTGCCTCCGGCCATGATGGCTAGCGTGCCGTCGACGGCTTTGGGCTCCCCGCCGGAAACGGGCGCATCGATAAAATCGACGCCCTTCTGCGCGCAGGCCGCGGCGATCTTCTGCGAGACGAGCGGGCTGATGGAGCTCATATCGATGATGAGCGTGCCGGGCTTTGCCCCGGAGAGGATTCCGCCCGCGCCAAGAACGACCTCCTCGACTTCAGGGCCGTCGGGCAGCATGGTGATGATGATGGAGGCACGCGCGCCGACGTCGGCGTTCGATGCCCCGCGCTGGGCGCCATCGGCGACGGCTGCATCGAGCTTGGAGGGAGTGCGGCCGAAGGCGATGACGGTGTGGCCGGCCTTGAGGAGGTTCCTGAGCATGGGGCGGCCCATGATGCCCAGGCCGATAAATCCAACGGTTGCCATCGTTCGTCTCCGCGCGAGGAATTTAAGATGAAGTGGTGCGCAACTATTTTAATTATTTCACCGAGATTGAGGAGCGCTTCCAGCAGCGGCGGGGAACGATTCTGCTGCTTTCGACGCTGGACTGGTCTCTCATCGAGATGTGGCGCGATGCCGGGATTCCGCTGGAGGCCGTGTTGCGCGGGATCGATGATGCGTTCGACAAGTACGATACGCGACAGAAGCGTGCACGCATGCAGCGCGTGAACGGGCTGGCATGGTGCGCGCAAGCGGTGATGCAGGCGGCGATGGAGATGAGCGAAGCCGCGACAGGGTCGGCTACGGCCTCGGCCCCGACTGCGGCGGAGGACTCCGGCTTCGAGCATGAGCGCGTGGCGGCGCATTTGGCGGCGGCGGCCGAGGCGCTGGATCGTGCAACGGTTGCTGAGGATGCCTGCCGCGCAACGGCCGCGCGGTTGAGAGAGTTGGCAGCCGAAGTGCGGGGTGGCGGCGATGAGAAAGCTGCAGACGTGAATCTCGAAGGGCTGGAGCGATCGCTGACCGTGCTCGAAGAAAAACTGTATGCGGCGCTCAGGGCTGCGGCGCCCGAGGCACTGCTGGTGGGCCTGAAGGAGCACGCAGCGCTCGAGCTTGCGCCCTATCGCAGCCGCATGGGGGTTGTGCAGTTGCGGCAGGTGGAGCAGCAGTTTGAACGAAAGCAATTGCTGGTGCACTACAACCTGCCGCGCCTGAGCCTGTTCTACATGAGCCAGCAATGAAGAAGCGATCGCGATCGTTCTCGCGGCAAAAGGAGGGCGCGCCGGCAAATTCCGGCCGGAATGCTGCGGCCCCGCAGCTCGTCAAAATCGAAAAGCCGATTTATGGCGGGGCGTCTCTGGCGCGCGTCGAGGGCAAGGCGGTGTTTGTGCCGCTCGCGCTGCCCGGCGAAGAGGTGCGGGTCCGCGTCGTCGAAGAGAAGCGCGGGTATGCGACGGCCGAAGTGGAAGAGATTGTCGCTTCTGTTCCAGATCGGGTCACGCCGAATTGCAAACATTTTGGAACGTGCGGAGGCTGCCAGTACCAGCACGCGGACTACAAAGCGCAGCTCGAGATGAAGCAAGCGATTCTGCGTGAGACGCTGGAGCGAGGCGGCGTGCGCGCGCCAGATGAGATGGTTGTGCTGGCGGGCGAGCCATGGGCTTACCGGAATCGAATCCGGGTTGCTTTCGATGCCGAGGGCCGGCCCGGATATCGCGGGCGTCGGTCGCACGCGGTAGTTGCGATTGAAGAGTGCCCGATCGCTGCGCCCGTGCTGGTCGAGGCTGCGTTCAGCGCAGCGGAACTATTCAGGAAGTTCGCCGTTCCAAGCCGGCCCGCTGAACTCTCCCTCTTCTGCGACGCGGCTGGAGAATCAATGCTGGCCAGCGTCTTCACGGATGGCTCGGCCCGGGTTCCGCTCACCGATTACTTTGATGCGTTATTCTCGCAGATTTCTTCGCTTCGCGGCGTGGAGCTGGTGGAAGTTCACAACGGCGAGTCAAAGACAATCGCGCGGCGCGGCGTCGAGTCGATTGCTTACCGTGCGGCTGGATTTGATTACCGTGTGGATCACGGCGCGTTCTTTCAAGTCAATCGATGGCTGGTGGACCCGCTGGTGGAGTGCGTTACGAACGAGCTGAGCGGCCGACTGGCTTGGGATTTGTTTGCCGGTGTGGGGTTGTTTGCGCGGAAGCTGGCCGAGCGGTTTGAGCGCGCTGTCGCTGTGGAGTCTGCACTGCCGGCGATTGCTGCGCTTAAGGAAAATCTGGCCGGAACGCAAGCGACTACCATGAAGGCAACCACGCTCGAATTCCTTCGTGGAGCGATGAAAGGCGAGCGCCCGGATGTGATTGTCGTCGATCCGCCGCGCACTGGATTGGGCTCCGAGACGACGGAGCTATTGGGGCGAATCGGCGCGCCAGAGGTGGTGTATGTGTCGTGCGATCCTGCGACTCTCGCGCGCGATCTGCGCGAGCTGGTAGGTGCGGGCTATCGAATCGAGCGCCTGACGCTCGCTGACCTGTTTCCGCAGACGTTTCACCTGGAGACGGTGGTGCGGTTACGCCGGTGACGGGCCAGGTGTCCGAAAGAACTGCTGGAATTCTCAATTCCTGCTAGGCTTGATGCCAAATTCACTCTTCAACTCTGGGCCCCATGCAAGAAGATCGACCCAACCCTGCGCAACGCACGCATGGCTTGACTGCCGTGCCGTTGTTTCATGCGGCATGGCTGTTCGCGGCGGGGATCGTTATTGCAAGCCGGGCTTGGCTCTCTCCCCCGCTGGTCCTGATTCTCCTGATGTTGGTTGGCGTGCTCTGCGGCGTGGCGGCGCTGCGCGCACAGCGAATCGTCTGGTTGCCGCTGGCGGTTTTATGGCTCCTGCTGGGCGCGTGGTGCGGGGAAATGCAGCCGCAGCCGGCGCCTGCGCCAGAGCTAGCCGCGCTTTCCGACGGTTTGACGCGAACCGTTGAAGGGACCGTCGTGGACGCGGGGCCTGTCCGCACCGAGCTGGAGCAGAATGTCGACGAGTCCTCGGCAACCGCGCCTTCGCAGCGGATCGATCTGCGCGTGGCGACCCTTGAAGTGGTAGACGACCAAAGCGATGTGCAGGCGCCAGCAGCAGGCGGTGTGCGGCTCACGGTGCGCTGGCCCGCAGCGGCAGGCGCACCGATGAATGCGCAGGACGGCCTCGTGCAGGCGTTCCGATGCGGCGAGCGCGTCCGAGCGGTGGTTCGCCTGCTTCCGCCAGAAACCTATCACGATCAGGGCGTTTGGAGCCGGGCGGATTATCTGCTGGACCAGGGAATTACAGCGACAGCGTCGGTGGCAATTGACCACGTAGACCGGCTCGGCCAGGCGCCGGGTGCGTTTCTCGCGTGCCGAGTGAGCGGGCTGCAACACGCTTCGACCACGCGGTTGCTGGCGCTGCCAGCGGTCATGCGAAATCTGCCAGCGCCGCTGCGCCTGAGCGAGGATGATGCCGTGATGCTGGCGGCGATGGTGGCCGGCGATCGCACCTATTTGACTCATGCGCTGCGCGTGGGCTTTGAGCGCACCGGATCATTCCACATGCTGGTGGTCTCGGGGTTTCACCTGGCCATCGTGGCCGCGTGCATCTTCTGGATCGCGCGCAGGCTGCGCATGCCGCGCGTGCCGGCGACGATCCTCACAATCGCGGCGTCATTTGCCTACGCACTGTTCACAGGATTCGCCACACCGGTACAACGATCGCTTTGGATGGTGAGTCTTTATCTGCTGGGACGACTCGTTTACCGCGAGCGAAACGCGCTGAACACCATTGGCTTTGCCGCGCTGTGCCTGCTGGTCGTGAACCCGCGCAGCCTGTTCGATTCAAGCCTTCAGATGACGCTGTTGGCCGTGCTTGCGATTGCCGGAGTCGCGGCGCCGCTGCTCCAGGGAACCATTCATCCATATGGCGCCGCCATGCGCGACCTGCGGCTGGTGGCCGTGGACATCAAGCTCGCACCGCGTTTGGCCGAGTTCCGCTTGATGATGCGGATGATCGGGGAGCGCCTGGAGCGCGCCGGAAATGGCTTGATTGCGTGGCGCTTCTTTCCATGGTGCGTACGATTTGCGATCCGCTTCGCCGAGCTGATCGTGGTTTCGTGCGTTGTCGAGCTGGCGATGACACTGCCGATGGCCGTCTACTTCCATCGCATCACGATCTTTGCGCTGCCCGTGAATCTGCTGATTCTACCGCTGCTGGTGGTGCTGATGCCGGCGGCTCTGCTGACGCTGCTGTTGCTGGTCGTGTGGCCTTCAGCGGCGGTGGTCCCAGCGATGCTGGTGGCGCTGGTGATGCACATTGGAGTCGGGCTCGTCCATCTGTTCGGCTCCATGACGCTCGGAGATTTCAGAATTCCCAATCCGCTGCTGGGTCAGTCAGCCGCGTTTTGCGCGTTATTGGCCGCGGCGATTGTGCTGGCGCACGCGAGCCTTGCGCGCGAGGCACGCTGGTTGCGGCGCGGAGCGTGGGTTGCGCTTGCGATGGCCGCGCTGGCAGCGGTCGTGCCGCGGCCCGTGGAGCGGCCGCACGGCGCGATGCTGATTGAGGCAATCGACGTTGGCCAGGGCGATTCCCTGCTGATCGTCACGCCGGACGGAAAGACGCTTTTGGTGGATGGCGGTGGATTCGGCGGCGGCCCCCGGCAGGCTCCCCAGGATTTTGATATCGGCGAGGAGGTCGTTTCGCCGGCCCTGTGGGCGCGCGGCATTCGCCACTTGGACGCAGTGGCGCTCAGCCATGCGCACTCCGATCACATCAGTGGTCTGTTCGCCGTGTTGCGCAACTTCCATCCCGATGTGCTTTGGGTGGGTAACAATCCGCGCTTTGGAGCGTATAACGCGCTGCTGGAAGAGGCTGAGGCGTTGCATGTGCACGTGAAGAGCTTTCGCGCCGGTGATGCGTTCACCTTTGGCAGCACGCAGGTGAATGTGCTGGCGCCGTTTCGCAATTACGTGCCAGGCCCGGAGCCCACGAACAACGATTCGCTGGTGCTGCACATGGCGTTCGGCGCAACATCCGTGATGCTCGAGGGCGACGCGGAAGCGCCGATCGAGCAGGCAATGCTGGCCGAGCCTGGCCTCCAGAGCACGCTGCTGAAGGTGGGGCATCACGGCAGCATCACGTCTACGCGGCCTGAGTTCCTCGCGCGCGTTCAGCCGCGGTGGGCGGTGATCAGTTGCGGCCTCCGCAACCGGTATGGGCATCCGCGCGAGGAAGTGCTCAAGGAATTGCAGGAGGCGCATGTGCGAACCTTCCGCACCGACATACAGGGCATCTCGTGCTTCGTGCTCGATGGGAAGACGGCGACGGGATCAGTGGGGTGCGAAGGGCGATGATGCCCTGACGATCCGTCCGGCGATGGACTTTGTAAGCAAAATTGCTTATAGTGAGGAAGGCAAGTGAAGAGCGCTGAATTCAAGAGATGGCTCGCGGCGCGGGGAGCGACGTTCAAGCCCGCGAAAGGCTCCCACTTAAGGGTAGAACTGAATGGCAAGGTCTCGGTTCTTCCCATGCACTCAAGAGACCTTGGCAAGGGTCTTGTTGAGGCAATCAAGAAACAGCTTGGGCTCAGACAGGAGGACTGATGCGCTACCCGGTGAGATTGAAACGCGACGGAAAATTCATCCTCGTCACCTTTCCCGACATTCCCGAAGCGATCACCCAGGGGACCAGCGTCGAAGACGCACTGCAACATGCTGCAGACGCTCTTGAGTCGGCGCTCGACTTTTATTTTGAAGCAGCGCGAACGGTTCCGCTGCCCTCCCGGCCCAAGCGCGGCCAACAAGTGATCGAACTGCCTGCCAGCCTTTCAGCGAAAGTTCTGTTGCTGAATGAAATGATCTCTCAAAAGGTGCGCCCTGCCGCATTGGCGCGGCGACTGCGCGTAACGCCGCAAGAAGTGACGCGATTGATCGACCTTCGTCATACAACCAAGATCGACGGCATCGCCGGG
The DNA here is from genome assembly GCA_963850865.1 of uncultured Acidobacteriaceae bacterium. Classification (GTDB taxonomy): domain Bacteria; phylum Acidobacteriota; class Terriglobia; order Terriglobales; family Acidobacteriaceae; genus Telmatobacter. The sequence goes on along the minus strand of CAWKMZ010000010.1, from coordinate 241,391 downwards.
GCATTGAAGGCGTTGGGAAAGACGATGGAGATTCGCGCGGTCTAAATCTTCAGCCGGCCCGCCCCGCAGCGGCGTGGATCTTCAGCAGCGATTCCAGCAACGGCTTGAGCAGCTTCAAGTCGAGGGCATTGGCGCCGTCGGACTTGGCGTTCGCGGGATCGTCGTGCACTTCGACGAAGAGTCCGTCGATACCGGCTGCGACTGCGGCGCGCGCGAGCAACGGAATGTACTCCGGCTGGCCGCCGCTGATGCCATTGGCCGCCGAGGGCTGCTGTACGGAATGCGTAGCGTCAAAAACGACGGGCGCAAGCCGGCGCATGATGGCCAGCGAACGAAAATCCACTACGAGATTGTTGTAGCCGAATGTCGTGCCGCGCTCGGTGAGGAAGACCCTCTCGTTACCCGTGGAGCGGACCTTCTCGATGCCATGGCTCATGTCCCAGGGAGCGACAAACTGCCCTTTCTTGATGTTGACCGCGCGTCCGGTTTTACCGGCGGCGATGAGCAGGTCAGTTTGACGGCACAGGAAACGCGGGAATCTGCAAGACGTCCACCGCTTCAGCGGCGACTTCGCAGTGTGCCGGCTCGTGAACGTCGGTGAGCACAGGCAGGCCCGTGTCTTTGGCGATGCGGCCCAGGATGCGCGTGCCTTCTTTGAGGCCGGGACCGCGAAAGCTTTTCGCGCTGGTGCGATTCGCTTTGTCGTAGCTGGCTTTGAAGATGTAGGGAATTCCGAGATCGGCGGCGATGCGCTGCACAGCTTCAGCGATCGAGAAGGCGTGGGCTTCAGACTCGATGACGCAGGGCCCGGCGATCAGGAACAGACGGCCTGAGCCCACTTCGACTGGCCCGATTTCAAACGAACTGCTCACGAAGTGATTCTACCGTGGACTGTCGGTCGTGGGTCGTGGACCGTAAACCGTGGGCAACAACGAGGAAGCCCCCGAGCTGCAGTACGAGGTTGAGCGGCAATGCCACCCAAATCCGAGTTCGCCATGCGCACTCCCCCCTGAACAGGGACGGAGTGCGCAATCGGTCGATTGCGGAGTCAGCGTGCCGCTGTCAGCCAGTGTGGATACGCGACCACTCCCACAGGGCGCGATCGAGCGTGCGCAGTGGCGTAGGGGCTGGAAGCTCGTTTAGCGGCTTAACGACGTTGCTTTCGGCAAGGCGCTTGCAGAAGTCGAGATACTCCTCATAGAAGCGAACGTCGTGCCGCGCATGGCCGAGAGCCTCGAGCGTGCGATAGTCCAGCACCGTGTAGCGCTCAGGGAAGATCGCAGCCAAAACGGCGGACGCCAACGCGATGTCCACGCCATGCAGCTCAAGCAAGGCCTTGACGGCGGCTTCAGTTGAAGCGTCGGGCGCGGCTGCGACAGCCAGCACCTGGCGGATCTTCTCATTGCTGTTGCAGATCAAAACCTGCACCGCGCGCTCTGACTTCCAGCGCACGATCGCTTCCAGATTGGCCAGCGAGTAATCTCCGTTGCGAATAGCTTCCCCGGCCTCGAAGGCAGCCTTTTCAAGCTCATGCTCCTTCTCGCCTGCGGTTTGCCAGTATTGCTCTGCCAAGTCTTGCAACTCCGCTTCAGCAGGCTGAAGCTGGAAATAGGCGACCATCTTGATTGCCATCCTTTCGATTCTTATGCCCAAAACTTAGACACGATAGGCCCGCCGCGAAATCATTGTCAATAACCCGGAGGGTAGTTTTTCTAGCCGAGTACCGGACTGGTCCATGAGACTCTTGCGGCCGGGGCAGGGGTTCAGGGCGAGGCTGTGGAAGAAGCTCTTTTTCATCAAATCTTGGCTCGAATTTATGCGCTCCGTTGGTAGTAGACGCAACCTTCGATGAATTCGCTTCAAGACTGGTTGGATTCAAGAAGAATGTTTCGCGAAAAGAGGCTATGGTGGCGCAAGCTGCGCTGCAGATTGACCAAAGCAGGCGACCTCGTGCTCTTAATTGCCTCAAAATAATGACGTTAACTTATATGCCATTTCTTATGGTAAAATGGCATTATGAATACCATTGTGGAGATCGACCGATCGGGCCGGATCGTGGTTCCAAAGAAGTTCCGCGATGCGCTGCAGCTGAAGCCGGGAACGCGGCTAAAGCTTGAGCAGGCGGGCGAGCGGCTGGTTCTGGAGCAGGACTCCCCGGAACCGAGGCTCGAGATGCGTGACGGTCTGTTGGTTATGGTTGGCGGACCGCCGTTGACAGTCGAGGATGTGAACGAGTTGATCCGGCAGGGCTATGAAGAGCGCCACAAGAGGATCATGGAAGGAAGCGGGCTGGAGTGAGCTTGTTTCTCGACACGTCAGTTTTGATCGCAGCTGTGAGGACCGCCGATCTACGCCATCGAGCCAGCGGCAAACTAGTCCAGACGTGCAGACCCGAAAATGCCGCCTGCGCCGCGCATACCCTGGCCGAGGTTTATGCCAGCCTCACGGGTATGCGGCCGCCGAACCGCTTCCGTCCAGCGCAGGCGATGCAATTGCTGGATGAATTCCGCAGGAAGTTCCGCTGTGTTGAACTGACCGCGGACGAGGTCCTTCAGACAGCCCGCGGGCTCGCCGGCTTGGGATTGTCCGGCGGCATCATCTACGACGCGCTGCTGCTGGCCTGCGCGCGCAAGGTGAATGCGGATCGTATCTACACTTGGAACGTGCAGCATTTTCAGATGGTTGCACCGGATCTGGCCGAACGAATCCTGGAGCCGTGACCGATGGTGACGGCAGTGATGTGCAGAAGCAGCTCACGAAGAACAGTAACCGGCTGATTTGGGCGACCCTTCGCATCATCTATATATCCATAAATATGCTATTGTGTATTTATGCGTACTACCGTGGACATTCCAGATGACTTGTATCGGGCAACCAAGATCCTGGCCGCCGAGCGCGGCACCACCGTCCGAGAGCTGGTTCTTGAGGGGTTGGAGGCGGTCATGCGGGCCGGGAAACCGGGCCGCCGCGAGCCGGAGTCGCCGCGCGTCGAACTCGGCGGCCTCGAGATCAGCCACGAGACGAACGATGACCTCATCGGGTTTCCGTGAGAATACCGGGCGATTTTGATTAGAGGCTAGTGGACAACGCGGCAGGCATCTCGACGTCTCCACTCGCCCTTTGGCACCATCAGCGGCTCGATTGCCGCAATATTCAAATGTTCACGGATTCTCGTTAAGTGCTCTGGTCGGATGCACAGGAAATAGGCTCGTGCCGTGCCACGGCGAAGTCGGTACGAATGGACCTTCGAGCGGGAGAGTTCTCCTTCCAACTCCGACTTCCTCAGATCGATTTGCACAGCGTGTGGAACCCCACGGCTCAAGTGGTGATAAACGAGTATCGATTGACCGCGCTCCCAGTAACGGCACAGGTCGGAATAGTAAACGTGTTTTGAAGACGTGCCGCCCTCAGGGCCGATTCCATTGTCAGGGTCGAAGAAGACCAAATCCGCCAACTCGGGCATCAACATTTTAAACGCTTCCGCCTCGGCCTTTCCTCTGGCCCTCCCTCCCTCGTATTTCTTCGAAAAGAAGACGCCGCTAGGTGCAAAGCTGCGGATAACTTCTTCCAGATCCTCTATTGCACGCTCATCCTTTCCGTTCCTTGCCAGTTGGAGGATACGGCTGAAGATTTCTTCATCGCAGCAACAAAGACAGTCCTCGCCGAAGTATTCGGCATAATCTCTATGCTTTCCATCTGACCTTTTGTCGTTATCGGTCAGCACCCAGTTGATGCCGAGCTTGAAACCGCGCGAGGCAAAGTGCTTCAGGAGGAGAACCTTACCAAAATCACCGATATCGCCAACATACTGTGCCTTCACAGTGCTCGTCCCTCGGGCGCTTCGACAAACAACCGCAGATCCTTCGACCCCCTGCATCCGCAACGGCGGACTCCAGTCGCTCGGGATGCCAAATCAAATCTCAATTTGCCCGCGATTCTACTGCACAACCTGGCTCGCCACCGACTCAATCTGCGACCGCTGCAAACGGTGCCTGTAGCCGGCTTTGATGAACTCGTGGAAGAGCGGGTGGGGCTCGAGCGGCTTCGATTTGAACTCTGGGTGGAACTGGCAGCCGAGGAAGTAGGGATGGTCGGGGATCTCGACGATCTCAACGTAAGTCTGGTCGGGCGTTGTGCCGGAGATGCGCAGGCCGGCGCCGGTAAGCAGCGCTTCGTATTCGCGGTTGAACTCGTAGCGGTGACGGTGGCGTTCGCTGATTTCCTTTTGTCCCCCATACGCGGTGGCCGCCAGCGAGTCTTCCTGCAAAACGCAGGTCCACGCGCCCAATCGCATCGTCCCGCCCATCTCTTCCACGCCAAGCAGTTCGCGCAGCTTGTAGATGATACGGTGCTCGGTTGCCGGGTCGAACTCGCTGGAGTTCGCGTCTTTCAGCCCGCACACGTTGCGCGCAAACTCGATGCAGGCCGTCTGCATGCCCAAACAAATCCCAAAGTAGGGCACGTTCTTCTCGCGCGCGTAACGGATGGCGTTCAACATCCCGTCGATGCCGCGCTTGCCGAATCCGCCCGGAACAAGAATGCCGTCGAAGCTCTCGAGTTGCGATTCGTAGCTGCGATCGTCCGGCCCTGACGACTCCAGCCCCTCGGCCTCGATCCAGTGAATCTTCAGTTTCAAATTTTCCGCAATCGCCCCGTGCGTCAGCGCTTCCTTGAGCGACTTGTAGCTGTCTTCGTACTCCACATATTTGCCGACGATGGCGATGTTGACTTCGTCCTTGGGGTGGTAGCAGCGGTCGACCAGTTCCCGCCAAAGGGTGATGTCGGCGTCGGGCGCTTCCTTGTGCAGATACTTGAGAACGAGCGTATCGACGCCCTCCTCGGCAAACCCGATCGGAACTTCGTAGATGAAGGGCACGGTCTTCGCGCCGATGACGGCCTTCTCTTCAACATTGCAAAAGGCGGCGATCTTCTGCTTGATGTCGCGGCTGAGCGCGCGATCGGAGCGGCACAGAAGAATGTCGGCCTGGATCCCGATCGAAAGCAGCTCCTTGACGGAGTGCTGCGTGGGCTTGGTTTTAAGCTCCTGCGCGGCGGCGATCCACGGGACAAGCGTTACGTGAACAAAGACCGTGCTCTCGCGGCCCAGCTCCTGGCGCATCTGGCGGATGGCCTCGAGGAACGGCAGCGATTCAATGTCGCCGACCGTGCCGCCGATCTCGACGATGGTCACATCGGCGCCATTCGACGCCACTTTGCGCATGGCGTTCTTGATTTCGTTGGTGACGTGCGGAATAACCTGGACGGTTTTGCCCAGGTAGTCGCCGCGGCGCTCCTTCAAAATAATTTGTTCATAAATCCGGCCGGTCGTGTAGTTGTTGTCGCGCGAAAGGGGCGCGTGGGTAAAGCGTTCGTAGTGGCCAAGGTCGAGATCGGTCTCAGCGCCGTCGTCGGTCACAAAGACCTCGCCGTGTTGGAAGGGCGACATGGTGCCGGGATCGACGTTCAGGTACGGGTCGAACTTCATCAGGTTGACGCGAAGGCCGCGGCTCTCAAGCAGGCATCCGATCGACGCCGCTGCAAGTCCTTTGCCTAAACTGGACACAACTCCACCCGTCACAAAGACGTACTTTGCCGACATCGCTGCAACCTCGTCACTAAGTTTTTGGGATTGGCCGTACCTGGTGGGCACATTCAAGTATGGCAGAGATTCGGGTCGCGGCGAAAGAGGAAAATTTGGCCGAATTAGGGTTGAATGGGATCGCGTCCCGCTTAACGATACCGGAATGTTCTGTTTGGCCGCCGATTGCCGAGCCGTACACCCGCGGGTTTACGATGCTCTCCAGGACTGAATCAGAAGGCCGAGACTGCAATGACCAGCAAGATCGAGGTGGTGAAGACCGACATTACGACGCTCGCAGTCGACGCGATCGTGAACGCCGCCAATGAGTCCTTGCTCGGCGGAGGCGGCGTGGACGGGGCGATTCACCGCGCGGCCGGACCGGAGCTGCTGGCCGAGTGCCGAACTCTCGGCGGCTGCCCGACCGGCGAGGCCAGGCTGACGAAGGGCTACAAGCTGCCGGCGAAGTTCGTGATTCATACGGTGGGGCCGGTCTGGACGGGCGGCGAGCGCAACGAGCCGGAGTTGCTGAAGAGTTGCTACCAGTCGGTCTTCAAGATTGCGCGGGAGAACGGGATTCGGTCGCTGGCGTTTCCGGCAATCAGCTGCGGCGTCTATCGCTTCCCTGTCGATCGTGCCGTGAAGATCGCCGTCGCCGAAACGGTGGCCGAGCTTATCTCGAGCGACGCGATTCAAAAGGTGATTTTCGCCTGCTTTGGAGATGAGATCTTTCTGGCGTACGAGCGCGTGGTGGACAGCATTTCATAGTCACACACGGAACAAACAAAGCGGGCAGGCTTTGGCGGCCTGCCCGTTTCGTGTTTCCAGCTTCGAGGTCCGATCACCTCAAAAGTTAAACGTAACCTTCGCCGTTAGCGCGCGCGGCGTCACGTAGTGCGTGCCGCTGAACGTCGACAGGAAGTTGTAGAGCGCGTACTTGTTGGTCACGTTGATCGCCGTCAGGTCGAGATCGGTCTTGAAGTGTTCTGTCTTGAAAACGTTGGTCTTGCCGACCGACACGTCAAAAAGACTGCGCGGCGCAATGCGCGGCGGATTGTGATCGTCGTTTTCGGTGCCAGGAGCGGGAATCTGCACGAGCTTCGAGGAGTATTCCGACGCTGGACACGATGTGAATCCCGACGCGGGGGTCGCCGTGACGCCATTGCAGGTAATGCCGGCTTCGAACTGTTCGTCGGCAGTGAGGCCGCTCAGGTCGACACCTTGGACGTTGCCGGGCAGGGTGATCGAGGTTCCACCGCAGAGGCTGTTGGGATCGGTGACGCCATAGCAAGGCACCGAGCCGGCGACGAGACCTGAGTCATACCGCCAATTAAAGCCGCTCCACAGGCCATTCACCCAACTGCCGTCGTGGGAAATCGTGTACTGAACGTGCGTGGTCTGGTTGAACTTCTCGTCGTGATCGATGCGGAATGGATAAAGCGTTCCCTGAGTGGCTCCGCTTGTCGCGCCGGCGCCGGCCACCTGCGGCGGGAAGAACCGCGCAGCCACCGACGACATGACCGTGTAGGCGCTGAAGTTGTGGTAGCTTGGCACCTCGACGTGCAGAGCGTAGCCGGGAATCTTGGAGTTGTGCCAGTCGATGGGGAACGTGATCGGCGTATTGCCGAGCACGCTGAAGTCGAAGGCGTTGTGCGTGTACTTCCAGATGTACTCGCCGCTAAAGACGACGTTCTTGCCCAGGGCCTGCTGCAAGCTGGCGTGGAACTCGTTGCGATACCCGGGGTCCAGGGTTCCAGACACGCCGGCGTTGCAGAGAAGCAGGGGTGAAAGAACTGGATTGGAGCATCCGCTGCTCGACAGGACCAGATTCTCGTTGAAGGGCGTCTCAAGCGTGCGTGCATACGAGATGCTGCCCACCGTGCCGGTGCGCTTGATGTTGTAGGCAATGCCTACGCGAGGCTCCGTTTGGTTAGCTTTGGTGAGGCCGTTATAGAGGTCCTCGCGGAGACCCAGGTTGAAGTCCCAGTTACCGGCTTTGATCTCGTCTTCGATGTAAAGGGCCATCTCTTTTACGTCTGTGTGCCCAAAGTAGCCATAGAAGGCGCCGCCCCGGGTGAGGTCGTAGGGAGCCAGAACCGGGAGATAATTTTCATTTGGGAACGACGTTTCGCCGTCGCAGTCTTCCTGACTGGCGTACCCCGGCAGCGGGTTTCCATCGGCATCGACACACGGCGAGTTGTAGGTGGAGTCGACAACGCCGAGCTTGTCGTGTTCACGGAGGAAAGTTTGCTCGTACTGAGCGCCGACTTTCAGGTTATGAATTCCCTTCACGTAGGAATAGTCCGCGTGGAGCCCAGTGTTGGTGAGCGTGCGGTACTGGGAGATGGATGAGGTTTGCAGATTCGAGGGGCCGAGATCGGCGAGCGGGTCGCCGCTGGGATAGTAGTCATATCCGTCTCTTCTGACAAAAGCACCCAGGTTGAAGACCGAATGGTCGTTGATGATCCGCGTGTAGGTGGGCGAAATGTTGTAGGTGCCGATCTTGGAGTGCTGGTCGGCGTTTCCCACGCCGACGAAGATGGGGCTGGCGCTGGTGCCGCTATTCGGGCCAGTGGTCTGCACGTTTTGCACGTTCAGATTGTCATATGAGTTCGGCGTTTGAAACCAGGAGCGGCTGTAGTTGAGATCGAGATGAATGGAATCCGCCTGCGTAAGGCTGTAATCCACGCGATCGAAGACGTTCTCCTCATTCCCCTTGTCGTGGAAAACGGTGAACTCGGGCGGATCGAGAAAGCGGCCGGTATTCAGGCCGTCAGCCTCAATGAAGTTGCCCCAGCTCGCGCCGCCGTAGGACAAATCCACACCGCCTTCGGCTGAGCCAAAGCTGCCATAGGAACCGTAGATACTTCCCGTCGGCTTGGTCACGCCCTGGCCCGATCGCGTAGTGGCCACAATCACGAGACTCGTTTTGCCGCCGTATTCGGCCGGCGGCGCGCCGCTGATCACCTCAATGGATTGAATGGAGTTGGACGGAAGCTGGTTGGAGAAAACCTTGCTTTGCTGGTCGGTAATGGCCTGGCCGTCAACGGAGAAAGAGTTCGAAGCGTGGTCGCCAAGGCCGTGAAAGAGGCCATTGGAATCGGCTGAAACGCCCGGCGTGGTCTGAGTCACAAGCGCGCTCAGGCCCGAAGACTGACTTTCGAGCGGCACCTTCGTGAAGAGGTCGCGATCGACATCGGTGTGGAAGGTTGAGTCATTCTCAATGAGGTCACCGCCGGATTCAACGGTAACGGTTTGGCTGGCGCCGGCAACTTGTAAAACGAGACTCAAGCTGATGCCGACCGACGACCGAATCTCCACATTTTGGTTTAGTGAGGCAAAGCCTTTGGCGGATACGTCGATGATGTACGGATTGAACGGCACGTTGGAGAAGATGAACTGGCCGGTGGCGTCAGTGGTCGTAGTGCGGTCAAATCCGCTGACTTTGTCGGTAAGATGAACCGTTGCGTTGGGAATCACGGCTCCGCTGGAATCGGTGATGGAGCCTCGCACGGCTCCGGCGCTGCCGCTCTGCGCCGGCGCGGAGATCACGGCGAAGGCGAGGGCAATCAGGGGAAGAAGGCGCATCATCGCGCCGCGGGATAACGTCATGGCAAAATCTCCTGAACAATGGCTGAAAGATGGGGAATGATCTCCGTGGGCAAATCGCCGCGCGGTCCTCAGTGCATTGGAGAGAGCATCGGTCCGCTTCAGGATCAGGATGTGCAGATGCTGCCGTGCATCGCCCGATAAGTAAACCACTGGGTCGATGCGAAGGCCTCAAATGAAAACGGAAAGATGCTCTAGCAGGAGACGGGAGGGGGCCGAATGAACAGGCGAATCTGCCGCTGGCGGGCGACTACGATGGGCTCGGCCTGGGGAGTGGAGGCTCCCAGTTGCACGATGATAATGACAGCCGCCGCGGCTGCAACCGGGACCACCGTGTGCATCACGATGCAAAGCTGGCAATGATCCGCGTCGGTATCGTTCGAGTGAAGGTGCGCCACCTGAGCGACGGCCAGCATCGCTAGCAGGACCAGACAGAGCATCGCCACGGCCGGCATGAAGCCGGGCCAGGCGCCGCGCCTTTGGCGGAAATCTGTCCTAAGTCCTGTCAATCGCTCGAACCTTCCACTTCCATTCTACAGAAAGCCTTCACCAAGTTGGACGCTCCAGGCTTGGCGGGGTTGTACTTAAGTTACGATTTCGGCCGGATCAGCAGGAAAACGCCGACGTGTCGAAAGCGTCTAAACTAGGTTGCCATGGTTTGTTATCTGCAAGTTCGGCGCGTACCGGCGCTTTCGCTGGCCATTCTCCTCCTCGCGCCCGCGGTCGTTTTTGCGCAGGATGCCCCGCAGAGCGTAACGATCCAGGTGGCGCCGAACGCGCCGGCCGATCAAAGCTCAAAGCCGCTGCCCTTGAAGCCCGCGGTTCCCGGCACGGGAAGAAATCTGCGGCTGGTTCTGAAAGACGGCTCCTACCAATTGGTGCGCGATTACCAGATCGTGGGCGATCGCGTCCGCTATCTCTCACAGGAGCGCGGCGAGTGGGAGGAGCTTCCTGCGGACCTTGTAGATTGGGACGCAACAAACAAGTGGGCCAGGGAACACGCCGAGCTGGCAGACGAGAACGCATCGCCGGCGATGAAAGAAGCCGCGGACATCGACGCCGAAGAAACCGAGGTGCGCAAAGACGAACAGGCCCGCAGGCCGCAAGTGGCCCCAGGGGTGGAGCTCCCTGACGAAGATGGCGTCTTTGTGCTGGACACGTTCCACGGCACACCCGAGCTGGTGGAGCTCAAAGCAAATGACCTCTCGCTGAACACCAAAAACCGCAAGGGAATTGCCGTGTTGAATCCGCTGGCGACGCAGCGTGCAAGCCTGGAGATGCAGGGCGCGAACGCCCGAGTGCATCTCCACGTGGACGATCCGGCGATTTATCTCTCGCTGGATATCGAAGATCAAACCGAGCCGGCCCTTACGCACCCGCTCACCGTGGATACAGGCGGCGCGAAGGCAGTGAACGGCGGAAAGCACGGCGCGCATTCGCCGCAGTCGGGCTTTGTCATCGTCCGCGCAGACGAGCGGCAGCAAGTGCGCATCGTAGGAGCAATCCACATGAGTCCCACCGGGACCGTCACGCAAGATGAGGACACCATTCCCACCAAAGCTGAAGTGCTGCCGGGCAAGCACTGGTTGAAGATCGAACCGGCGCAGACGCTCAGCATCGGCGAGTACGCGCTGGTGGAGATCATCTCTCCTTCCGACATCAGCGAATCGGTGTGGGATTTTCGCGTTGACCCACGGCTGGGCGACAATCCCGACGCGATCGGGCCGATCCTGAATACAGGCAGCAGGTAGTAGCCGGTGGCCAGTCAGGAATAGCCAATAGGTACCTCTCCTCCGCTTGTCATCCCGAGGAGCCGGCCGCAGCAGGCGACGAGGGATCTGCGGCTGCTTTTCAGGAATCCATCCGGTCAAGTGCCCGGCGTTGTTTGCTTGCGCCGCCGGCTGACGGCGAAGTGCGCAAGCAGGATCGAGCAAATTGTCGCGGTGATGATTGCGTCTACGGCGGGCATGGCGCGCGGACCCCAAAGCGCGTAGCCGCGGCCATCGAGATAGATCATATAGGCTACGGGAAGATTTCCGACGGAGTTGATGATGGCGTAGCGCGAGCTGCCGCTTTTGCCTGAGCCTCCAAGAAACTCGAGCGCGACACCCGTGAACAGCGCGTAGCCTGTGCCGATGGTGAAGAGAAAAAGCACCGTGCCTGTGAAGTAAACCGTCGGGCGCAGTGGGCCGATAGCAAAGATCGCCAGCGTCGCGGCGTTGACCAACCCCGCCAACAAAAACGCCACAGACGCGCGCACGCGGATGGGAATCAGCGACGCGGCGAGCGCTCCCGCCGATGTGAGCAGCGCGCCGGCCACGCCGTTGATCCACGCCACTTGATGACCGGTAACGTGGTAATCGCGGGCCAGTTGCGGGAGCAGGCCAATCATGGCGCCGCTGCAGCACGGGCAGCCGACGAGAAGCGTGTACGGAATGGCTTCCCAGCGTAGAAAAGTCGATTTGAATTCGTGCCAGACGCGCACGGCTGTTTGGTGCGCGCCGTGTTCCCTGATCATGGACTGTGCGGGCGCGCCGAAGGCGGCAAGCGAAGGCAAAACGATCATGGCGGCAATGATCCAGCCCAGCGAACTCGAGCTTGAGTTGGCCGGACCATGTGACCAGCACAAACACTGCGACAGCACCGAAGGCCAGCGAGCCGGTCTGGTAAAAGCTTCCGGCACGCCTCCGGCTCAGCTCGCTCTTGAGCGTGCCCAGCATGCCGCCGCAGGCAGCGACCACAAAAACGCCGAAACAGGCGCTTAAGAACAAGAGGCCGACTCCCCACGGAGTCGCAAGCTGGGACTGGTGGAAGGCGGCCACGAGGGAGATTGCGGCAGCGGCTGCCGCAAGCAAAAGCCAGGTGCGGCGGCGCATCCAGAAATCGGTAAGCGGACCCCAGAGAAAGTAGATGGCGTGGGGAAGCGAAAGCAGCGAGGCAATGCTGGCCGCGCGCCCTGGGGTTACGCCTTCGTCGCGCAGCAGATAGGTGAGGGCGCCGCTGACCAGGCCCAGCGCGATGACCGCCTCGGGCGTGATGAGGAAGGCGAAGAGCCATGGGCGGTCGTGCGGCGTCGCCGGGGATTGGGTCTCGACTTCCGGCCTTGCCGCTGGTGGCATGAGAGGTCACCGGATTAGGAATTGGAGCAGGAAGAGTGGATGCCCTCAAGTGCAGTTTTCCCCAAGGAAAACGGCGCCTTGCACGACGCGCAATACCTTCTCGTGAATTCCTGATCCGGTCTTAGCGTAGCATTCGGGCCGAATTGGGAGACGATCCGCCGCGCCCGGATTTTCGACGTAGGCCTTTCTATAAAAAGGACTTAATCGCAATCGTGAATCAAAAGCGGGGCCGTTCCACAATGGCGCCCTGCCGCCGCCTCCCACCATTGCGGGATACCAAAACAATTCATGGGTAGGCTAAGCTCAGTCGATTAACGCAGGAGAACCATGAGCACCAGCGCGCCCCTCCTCGACTACTACGAGTTTCTCCAAATCAGCCCCAACGCCGACGCTGAGACGATCCATCGCGTCTATCGATTCCTGGCTGCGCGGCTGCACCCCGATAACAGCGAAACCGGTGACGAAGAAAATTTCCGCCTGCTCAAGGCGGCCTATGACGTTTTGGCGGATCCGCGGCGGCGCTCGGAGTACGACACAGCCCGCTCAAAAACCCAGGCGGCCCCGGAACCGCTCGCCGCGACCATCGATTTCATGGATGTGATGGAAGGCGAGCTCAACCGCCGGCTGGCGGTGCTGGCAGTTCTTTACTATCGCCGGCGCACCAACCCAACTTTCCCCGAAGTTCCTCTCCAGGAAATTGAAGATCGCATGGGCTTTCCGCGCGACTACCTGGACTTTACGCTGTGGTATCTGCAGAGGAAGGGCTACGTCACCAAGGCGGACAACGCGCAATACACGCTTTCGGTTGACGGCGTTGACTTTGTTGAGACGCAACGATCGAACATTCCCACCCTGCACAAACTGCTCACCAGTGGTTCAGGATCGTCTGTCGAAGATCTTGCCCGCGCGCCACGCAAAGAGGCGCCGGCGCCCGAGCCTCCCGCCGCTCCGCAAAGGCCGGTCTATGCAAGGCCCGAACCCCAGCCCGCCGGGAGATACCAGCCGGTGCGCGCTTCCAGCCCGATCATTCTGCCTTCGTCCATGAGCCAGACGAGCCAGCCTGAGGACCGGCGTCGCCTGAACAGGCCCGACCGCCGCGTCGGCAAACCCGATCTACGCGATAAAAAGGTGGAACGCCGTTTTCACTTCACGGATCGGCGAGAGGAATTGCCAGTCACTACCCTGACGCCCGGCACTCCCCTACTCGCGAGCGGCGATTCCTAAGGCCTTCATCTTGCGGTAAAGGTGACTGCGCTCCAGGCCCAGCAACTCGGCGGCATGGCTGATGTTGTTGTGCGCCTCTTCAATCTTCTTAAGGATGTATTCGCGCTCATACGCGTCGCGCGCCTGTTGCAGGCTTGAGAACTCTTCCGTCGAGCGCGAGCCTGCCTTGTGCGTAAGCGGCGGCAGGTGCTTGCGCTCGATGCGCTGGACGCGCGGATTCAGAATCAGAACTCGCTCGATCAGGTTCTTGAGCTCGCGCACATTGCCGGGCCAGTGATATTGCGCCAGGGCTTCCAGAGCCTCGTCGCCGATCTCCACGCGCGGGCGGCCGTATTGGCGGCCAAATTCCAGAAGGAACTCGCGCGCCAGGAGCGAAATATCCTGCTTACGCTCGCGAAGCGGCGGCACAAAAAACGGCACCACATTCAGGCGGTAGAAAAGATCTTCGCGAAAATTGCCTTTGGCAATCTCGTCTTCCAGATCCTTGTTCGTTGAAGCAATGACGCGCACATCCACGCGCAGCGGCTGTGTTCCGCCCACCGGCGTGAACATCTGGTCGTCGAGGGCGCTCAGCACCTTGGCCTGCGTTTTCAGGCTCATGTCGCCCACTTCATCCAGATACAGCGTTCCGCCGTCGGCGCGTTCCAAAGTGCCGCGCTGCTCGGGAGGGCCGCCGGGTTGCGCGCCATGCCGATAGCCGAAAAGCTCGGCTTCAATGTGCGCTTCAGGAATGGCGGCGCAGTTCAGCTCAATAAACACGGCGTCGCGGCGCAGGCTCTCGGCGTGGATGGATCGCGCAATGAGCTCCTTGCCGGTTCCCGACTCGCCATAGATGAGCACGCGCCCGTTGGTTGGCGCCATCAGCTTGATCTGCTGCCGGAGCGCCTTCAGCGGCACGCTTTCACCGGTCAGAACCGCGGCCGCACTGAATTGGCGCTTGAATTCCTCGTTTTGCGTCCGCAAGCGCCGGGCTTCGACCGCGTTCTTGAGGACAATCAGGGTGCGCTCCAGCGAGAGCGGCTTCTCCAGAAAGTCGTAAGCGCCAAGCTTGGTGGCCTTTACGGCGGCTTCGATCGTCCCGTGTCCGCTGATGATCACGACCTCAGGCCGCATCTCCGGCGAAAAATCGCGAAGTTCGGCCAGCAGCTCGAGACCGTCGCGGCCGGGAAGCCAGATGTCGAGCAGAACAACGTCGTAGGGCGTGTCGCGCAGCAGAACCATGGCCTCATCGGCGTCGGCAGCGCCGGCAACCCCGTAGCCCTCCTCGCGCAGAATCTCTTCGAGTGAGCTGCGAATCTCCGCTTCGTCGTCAACCACCAGGATGTGATTCATGAGGCCGCGCCCTTCACTGTTTCAGCATCTTCCGCGCCGGCTGCATGCGACGGCGCCGGCTCAACCAGAGGCAGGCGCAGCAGAAATCGCGCGCCCTTGGGCACATTCGATTCAGCGCTGATGGTGCCTCCGTGCTCCTGAATGATCTTTGCGGCGATGGAGAGGCCGAGGCCCGTCCCGCGGCGCTTGGTGGAGTAGTAGGGCAAAAAAAGCCGCTCGCGGATTTCGTCGCTGAGCCCGGACCCGGTGTCGGAGACAGTGATTTCAGCGGCGGTGCCGTCTTCGCTCAGCGCGGTGCGCACGCCCAGAACGCGCAGCAAGCTGCCCTGCATGGCTTCGGCGGCGTTATCAATCAGGTTGGCGAGAGCCCGGCGGATGGCCTCGGGATCGGCAAGCACGGGAGGCAAATCGCGCTCCAGATTGCGCTGCACCGTAATGCCTTCCAGCCTGCCGCCAAACAGCGCGATGGCTTCTTCGATGATCTGGTTCATGTTGCAAGGCCGTGGTTGCGGCGCGGGAAACTGCGCCAGAGCGGAGAACTGGTCAACCAGCGTGCGCAGCGTGGCCACGCAGCCCAGAATCACTTCGCTGCACTTGCGAATGATGTTGGGCGAATCGGGATTGCCGCGATCGAGATGCCGCGCGATGCGATCGGCGCTGAGCGCGATGGGCGTAAGCGGATTCTTGATCTCGTGCGCCACCTGCTGGGCAACTTCTTTCCATGCCAGTTGCCGTTGCGCGCGCAGAAAATCCGTGGTGTCTTCGACCACCAGCACCGATCCGGTTTTCCCGCGCCCAAGATTAAGCCGTGCGCTGGTGATGGCCAAATGGAGAGTGCGCCCGTGGGCGTGAAACTCCAGCTCCGTTGAGGCTGCGCCCATGCGGCTGGCGCGTCGAATCAGCGTGGCCAGCTCCTCGGCGCAATCGGCAGGCAGCAGCGACGCGATGCTTTCGCCGGCCAGCGGCACGTCGAGCCTCAGCCCCATCAGCGCGGCAAAGGCCCGGTTGGACTGGAGCACAACGCCGGCCCCATCCAGCGTAACGACGCCCGACGGAATGGTCTCGACAATCGTCTCCAGCTCGCGCCGCCGCTCCTCCAGGGCGAGGTTGGCGGCGGTCAGTTGCGCCTGCGCAGTTTGCGCCAATTGACGGCTGGTCTCAAGGTCCGATGCCATGTGATTGAACGAACGCACCAGGTCGCCCATCTCTCCGGTCGCAACGTCCGCCACGCGCTGCTCGTACTTGCCGGCGGAAATGGCATCCATGGCGTCGGCCAGGGCTTCAACCGGATAAGTGATCTGCTTGGAGAGAAACACCGCGAGCCACACGCTGGAGAAGAAGACGAAGACCGTGACCAGGAGCAGCGTGAGCGACAAGGTGGCGCGAATGATCTTCCGAGAACGATAGAGCTGCAAATACTCGTCTGCGCCCGATCGAATACGAGCGGTGCTCGCGTTCAGCCCCGGCGGAATGGGCAGAGCAGCAATCACGATCTTGCCCGAGGCAGTGGCCGCCATGCCTACCGCGTACTCCGCCCCAGCAACATTGACCACCGCGTTGCTGTTTCGCTGCGCGGCAAAGAGGAGAGCCGCCGAGAGCGGTCCGAGGAGCGGTGTTTCTCTCCATTCAGACTCGGGACTGGACGCGCGAAGAGAGACGCGGCTCGACTCGGGCGGAGCATTGAAGCTCGCGAACATCCGCTTGTCGCCGCCATAGACCAGCAAAAAGCCGCCCTGCAAGGAAAGACGGCGCGAGATCATCACCTGCTGCAAAGCCTGCGGAGTGCCGTCGACCGCCCCGCTTTCGACGACCGACTGCGCCTCGGTGCGCGCATTGCTGGCCACATATTCCACCAGTTCCTCAACCACTCGGGTCGAGTCATCGCGCAATTGAGTAGCGTCGGGCGAGAACCAGCGTTCCAGTGAACGGTTAAGCAGCAGATAGCTGAAGATGGACATGAGCGCGGCGGGCATGAGGGTGATAATGATCGCGCCCAGCACCATGCGTGAACGCAGGCGCGCGCCCACCCCGCTGCTCCCCTGCCCCACATAGACCTTCAGGACAGTTCTGAAGAGCAGCAAAAGCAGCAACAGCAGCAACAGGAAGAGCAGAACCTCGAGCACCGTGAGCGCCATCGTCTGCCCGTAGGTCTCTGGATTGAGGAAATTGACGCTGGTGGTGTTGAACCAGTTCAGCGTTCCAAGCAAAACAAAGACCAGCACCGCTCCGCCTGTGAGCAGAGCGATCGATCTGCGCCGCGGATCGGCGAGGAAACGCATGCGGCGATTATAGAAGCAATGGAGAATGTGCAGCAGCGAATAAAGGGAAGCGGGTATTGGCGTTTTTGTAGCGCCGGCGTCCTCGCCGGCTGTCGTGCGGGCGTCCTCGCCCGCACATCCCATCCACACAGCCGGGGCTCGTGAAAAGGGCGAAACTCTTGCGCCGTAGGCGCAAGAGGAGGTTAGCCCCGCGCTTTCTCCGGGGCCCCAACAACAGGTCTTCGTCGTTGGGGTGGTTGAGCGTGGGGAACGCGATGGGAAATTATTTCCAGGAGTCCCGTAGGGACGGTGCCCTTTTGATGGGTCGCGGCTTCAGAGCGTGCGGAAGACCCGATCGTCAAGAAGCTTTGTATCAGGGCACGACTTTACTGCCTTGTATCAGGGCACGACTTCAGTCGTGCCGCTAAGGTCCGCAAAATGAGTGGGGCTTTAGCCCCTGCGGGAATTTTTTCAAACTGACTCACTCATAAAATCGGAGCCCAGCCCGCCGCCCTCTTGGTTTGGCGCCGCCGCGAGATTCCATCGGATTTCTATTCCCTGTTCCCTGTTCCCTGTTTCCCTGCTTCTAGATCTGCGAGCAATCCAGCGGGCTCAGGATCAGGTTGGTGATGTT
Organism: uncultured Acidobacteriaceae bacterium; assembly: GCA_963850865.1. GTDB lineage: Bacteria > Acidobacteriota > Terriglobia > Terriglobales > Acidobacteriaceae > Telmatobacter. Next base: position 223,637 of record CAWKMZ010000010.1, on the reverse strand, counting down.
GGTAACGATTGCGTCGAAAGCGAAGCGCGGATCGGCGGAGAGCTTCTTCCATGCCGGATCGTTGCGGAAGACGTCCCACTTGGCATCAAGCTCGGCCAGATCGGCAAAGCTGAGCATGTACGTAAGGTTGGGCATGCGCGAGCCAATGAGCGTATCGCCGAAGAACACCGGATGGAATCCTGCGTTCAAGAACATCTCGAATTCGCCGGAGTGGAACATCTCCACTTTGCGGACGTGCTCTCCGTCGCTGGGGCTCTCGTAAGTCCGAAGCTGAAAGATGCGTTTGGCTTTGGTAGCGGCAGCAGCGGGCGGCGTGAGCCTGGGCCAGCCTGCAAAAGCGGCGAGCAGCGAAATCTCCGCGCGTTGAAAGGCCGGCGCTACTGAAGTGGCATTCCAGAAAGTGTCGGCTGCCTTCAGAAACTCCGCATCCTCTGCCAGGTGCAAATCGAGTTCCGCAAGCGCCTTAATGGAAGGGCCCGGAATGAGCAGGTAGTAAGCGGGCGTCTCAGGTCCGATATCGAGCTTGAATGCGCCCACCGGCCCCAGCCCCATGCGGGCCAACGCCGGAATCAACGCGCCGGAGAAGTAGCTCTCCATGACTTTGAGCTGCGGCCCGCTGACCAGGTTGTACCGGCGCAACTGGTAGTACTCGCGGTGCGGACCGGCGGAGGCCTCGGGTGCGGCGGCTGAAGGTGACGGGACCTGGCCGACCGCTTCGCCGGCTGCGGCCAGAGTTGATGCGGCAATCGATGCGGCGATAAAACTGCGGCGTTTCACTCGGTCCCCCGAAAGCGATTGTACCCGCCGGAACGTGGAGGGGCCCTCAGGCCCCCGAGTCAACGCAGCAAATTCCGTCAGGCCTTCAGGCCCGGGACGAAAAAACCGCAACTATCCCGGCACAATCGTGTTTTTGAAGACCAGTGGCTCTGCGGAGCTTCGACGATTTTTCGGCACTCCCGCCGAAACCTGTGCCGCCGTTCCCAAAAGGACGGCGGCATTTTTTGCTCATGCGATTCGGGCTAGGGCAGCTCCCGAATCTTGAGATCCTTGAACGTGATCAGGTAGCCCTCGGATTCGAGGCCGACGTAGCCCTTGTCGAGGCCGATTTTGGTCGTATTCACAACTTTGCCGTTTACGGCCAGTGTGCACGTGTCGCCAACGCAGCGGATGTCGTAGACGTTCCATTCTCCGGCCGGCTTCACGCGGTTTTCAATCATGTCTTTTTTCAGGTTGAACCACGTGAGCTTCCCGTCGATCGGAGTTTGGCCAAAGATGTATCCGCCGTCGAGCTGCGTTTGAGCCTGGTGCCAGATGGAGCCGTCGAGATTGTTGCGGAAGAAGACGCCGCTGTTGTAGTTGGGTTTGGGCGTGGAGACAGGCGTAAAGCGCCACTTCACGTGGAAGGTGAAGTTGGTGAATTCGTGGTTGAAGCGCAGCCACTCATGGCCGCCATTGCCGTCACAGACGATCTGGCGCTTGGCTGAATCGATGTGCCACTGCGCGATTTGACTTACCGGGTGGTCGGGCGGAATGGCCACGCGCGTCCATGCGTCCTGCTCATTCGCCGGAAAGAAGTTGATAGTTTGGGCCGCGGCGGGCAGGGCAACCAACAGCAGCGTGAGAAACAGCGCGCCGTGCGGAGCGATAAAGCGCAAGCCGTTGAAGTAACCGCTGACTCTTTCGGCGCGGCATCCTGATTGGCGAGCATTTCGATTTGTCATTGATTTTTCTCCCAGGGGTTCGCGGTCGCGCGGCTTATCGCGCAATAAAGAACATGACCCAACTGAACACGATCACCGAGCCGATGAAAAGCGCAAAACAATAAGCCCCGTAACGGAACATGCGTTTCGGCGTATCGCGCATGGTAATGCCGAAGACGGTCGATGCAAAGAGCGCGAACAGAAACACCGCGGTGAAGTGGGAGGGATGCATTAGGACTTCCTCCCCGTGCGCAGATTGTGCGCGTCAACCGCGGCGATGATGTTGAGCAGCCCGGCCACGACAATGAACTTGGTGCCGTAATCGGCGACCGTCGTCTGCACCGGCGTTCCGCCCAGGCCTGCCGCGCGGCTCAGAAAGTAGAGCAGCCCGCTGCCCAGGTCGCCGGCCACGCCAAGCATGTCCAGAATGTCCTGCGCGCTGGTGTAAAGCCTGCCCTGCATGGCCAGCCCGAGCGCGAACATGGAGATGATGGAGACCGCGAGCAGCGCGCCGCGAATCGGCTTGCGAACGAGAAAATGTCCCGCGCCCGGAACGAGCCATCCCGCGATCAGCGGAAGGTAGACGAATCCTTGCTGGGTGTTTTTTGCCGCGGCAGGCTTGCCCGCCGGGGTGGGCTTGTTCGGGGTGGTGGCCATTCCTCTATCGACTATACAAGAGCAGGGGCAGCATCTCTCGCGAACCGCGCAGTGCCGTTGTCAAGTGGCTCCCGCCCCCGATTCGCCGTAAGCCATTGAAAACACCGCGCAAATATCGTGCGCCAAGTTTGCCGATTATTTCGCGCAAATCTCTACACTTGTCTTAGGTGGCCTAACTGTCGGATTCCAGAATTCCCGCCGCCGGGAGGCCAGATTCGACAAGGAGTGATTTTCCTGCCTCAGAAGTGGTGCAAATGCTACTTAACTCTTTTATAATCAATATATTTTAGTCAAAACCGTCGACAAATTTCGTCGAATTTCGTCGATTTTATGGCTCAAAACGCCTCGAAGTGGCCCGATTTCCCCGGCTGAGCGCGTCGCTGCTAGATCTGCGGGTGCCCCAGGTCTCGCTTCTGAGACCTGGGATCGCACGAACTTGCGCCTCTAGATCTGCACCAGCTCCTGCTGAATCCGGCCGGTGACCCACGCCTTGCCCGGAGCCGTAATCATGTTGATCTCGCTGCGCACGCCAAACTCCGGCAGGTAGATGCCGGGCTCGACCGAGAAACAGGTATGCGGCAGGATGCGGCGGATGTCGTGCGTTTCAAGGTTATCGAGGTGCGCTCCTGACCCGTGAATCTCGTGCGCGATGTTGTGGCCGGTGCGATGGACGAAGAAATCTCCGAAGCCGGCTTCGCGAATCACCGAGCGTGCCGCGTCGTCAGCTTCGAACCCGGCGATCGGCCGGTTCGCTGCGAAGGCTTTTTCAACGGTTTCAATCGCGGCGTCGCGTGCGCGGCGAACGGTGTCAAAAACGAGTTGCTCTTTTTTCGTAGGCTCGCGGCCGATGACGCCTGTCCACGTCACGTCGTAGAACACGCTGGTTGGCGTATCGAGTCGGCCCCAGATGTCGATCAGCAGAAAGTCGCCCTCGCGAATCGGCGAGGCGTGCTCGGCGGTGGGCTCGTAGTGCTGGTCTGAAGTGTTGGCGTTGACGCTGACGTCGGGACCGTTTTCCCAGACCAGGCCCTCGCGGCGCATCGCTTCGCGAAGCCAGGCGACGAGATCGAACTCGGTAAAGTGGCCAGTACCGCCACCGGAAGGAGGACGCAGGTTGCGCGCAATCTCGGCCCATGCACCCACGAGAATCACGTCGATAGCGCGCTGTGCGGCGGAGTGGCTGGCAATCTGATCGTCGGTGAGGACAGCTTCAAACTGGCTGACCAGATCGGCCGAAGTGACGATCTCTTTGCCCAGGCCGCGCAGAAATTCGACCGTGCCGGCATCGACCATGGAGACGTACATGATGTCGTTGTTCGGCGAGTACTGCATCGCGATCTTCTTCTGGTTTTGCAGCAGATCCTTGAGCCCCGCGTGCAGTTCCTGCCAGCTTGAGTACTGCGTTTTGGCTCCGGGCAGCGAATCGAGGCGGGCTTGCTCAATGCGATGCACAAGCTTGCGCGGCTCGCCCGTCGGCGGGAATGAAGTAGTACCAGCGGCGCGTGATGTGAGCGTTGGGATCGAGCGAGAGAATGCGCGCGGCTATCGGATCGCGGTGGTGGTGGTCGTAAAAGAGCCAGCCGTCAAGCGCGGATTCGCGGAGGGCTGTTTGGATTGCGTCGAGATTCATCACGGAATAGGATACGCGCGCGGGCCTGGCGTCGTTAGCGGAGTTGGCGGCGATCTGGGTGCCCCACCCTCGGCGCGTCTCTGCTTTCGCGCCTAGGGTGGGAGCCCCGCTAACTCAGGCGGTGGCTCGGCGATTCGCGTCCTGCTGCTTGCCCTGTAGCTTGCCCTGCAACTTTATCGACACATGCACCAGCGTCAGCGCCGCGGGCGTGACGCCGGGGATGCGGCTGGCCTGGCCGATCGTCATGGGGCGGATGCGCTCGAGGGTTTCGCGCATCTCGCGCGAGAGGCCGCTGATCGTGCCGTACTCGATCCACTCGGGAATGGAAACGGACTCGGCGGCCTTCAGCCGTTCGATGGACTTCTTCTGCTGCTCCAGGTAGCCAGCAAACTTGATTTCGGTTTCGACAGCGCGCGCTTCGTTCCGCATCATCGCTCGCGCAATATGCACATCCGTGTTTTCATCCTGAGCGGAGGTCGCCGCGGCGACCGCAGTCGAAAGCCTGCCCTGAGCGGAGATCGCTGGAGCGATCGGAGTCGAACGGGGATCTGCGGTTAAAACAGCCTCAAACTCCGCGAGCAACGGATCGCGCGCAATCTCATCGTGAAGCGCCGCGAGAAGCGGCTCAATGGTCACCTCAGGGCGCTTGAGCAGTTGTGCCCACGTGATGCCGGCTGTCGCGGGGAGTTCTCCAAATCCTGCGCGCCGCAGCTTCTCCTGATCGACTTTGCCAGAAGTGAGCAGGCGATCGAGAGCGGCCATGCGTGCTTGCTTCTGCTCGTACTCGGCCCACGCTCCGTCGTTGATGAGGCCGAGCTTTCGCCCATAAGGCGTGAGGCGGCGATCGGCATTGTCAATGCGCAAATGCAGGCGGAACTCGGCGCGCGAAGTGAACATGCGGTAAGGCTCGTTCGTCCCCTTCGAGATCAAGTCGTCGATGAGGATTCCCGTGTAGCCCTCTGTCCTGTCCATGGTGAACGCCGGTTGGCCCTTGAGCCAGAGCGCGGCGTTGATGCCGGCCATGATGCCCTGGCAGGCAGCTTCCTCATAGCCACTCGTTCCGTTGATCTGCCCTGCGAGATAGAGGCCCGTCATGCATTTCACGCGCAGGGTCCGGTCGAGCTCGGTCGCATCCACGGAGTCGTATTCAATCGCGTAGCCGGGGCGCAGCAGCTCTGCCTGGTCGAGGCCGGGGATCGAGTGAACCATCTGCCACTGCACTTCCATCGGCAGTGAGGTGGACATGCCGTTGATATAGACCTCATGCGTGTTCAGGCCCTCGGGCTCCAGGAAGAACTGGTGCTGAGTCTTGTCAGGAAACTTGACGATCTTGTCTTCGATCGACGGGCAGTAGCGCGGGCCGATGCCCTGAATGCGGCCGGAGTACATGGCCGAGCGATGCACGTTCTCGCGGATAAGGCGGAGCGTCTCCGGCGTGGTGAAGGCGATGTGGCAGGAGACCTGCGGCTGAACGATCTTCTTCGTGCGGAAGCTGAACGGCGTGGGGTCGGCGTCGCCGGGCTGCTCCTCGAAGACTTTCCAATTGATGGTCCGGCCATCGAGGCGCGGTGGCGTCCCTGTCTTGAGTCTGCAAGTCCGAAGGCCTAAAGCCCGAAGGGCCTCGCCGAGCAGAACGCTGGCGGGCTCGCCCGAGCGGCCGGCGGGGTAGCGCTCTTCGCCGCAGTGGATGAGACCGTTGAGAAAGGTTCCGGTGGTGATGATGGTGGCGCCGGCAAGGAGCTGCCGGCCATCCCGAAGCTTGAGGCCGAGAACGCGGCGATGCGGGCGAACGGGGCGTGAGACTTCACCGAACTCATCCTCCGCCCCCTCGTTCCCTTGGTCCCTTGTTCCCTGCTCCTCTGTTCCCTGCTCTTCGATCACTAGATCGACGACCTCAGCCTGTCGAATGTGGAGGTCGGGCTGGGACTCGAGAACCTCGCGCATCTTCACGCGGTAGAGCTGCTTGTCGCACTGTGCGCGCGGGCTCCAGACGGCAGGGCCGCGCGAGGCGTTGAGGAGTCTGAACTGGATGCCGACAGCGTCGGCAACTTCGCCCATGATGCCGCCGAGCGCGTCAACTTCGCGGACCAGATGCCCCTTGGCAACTCCGCCAATCGCAGGGTTGCAGCTCATCTGCGCGATCAGGTCCAGGTTCATGGTGATGAGCGCGGTCTTCAGGCCCATGCGCGCGGCAGCCATGGCAGCCTCGCAGCCTGCATGACCTGCGCCCACCACTACGACATCGTATTGTTCGGTGAAAGCCATCCAGCTCTATTTTACGGGTGGAATCGGATCGGTGCGGCGCTCGGCGTGAGGGCTCCGTAATCAATAGACGACTGCGTAAGCGCGCGCTTCGAGATCAGGTGGGGCAGAACCTGACTCGGCTGCAAGATTGGAGTGAACGCAGATGCGAACCGGCACGCCCGGAGTGAGGTCGTTGACGTCAATCTCGGCAATGAGCAAGGAGGGCCGGCCGCCGAACGGATGATAATGGCCTCCTTGGCTGATGAGCCGGAAAGGAACGGTACGATCCCATTGAGTCACTTCGAGCGTGAGGGGCTGACGCTCGTTTTGTGAGTGGCGGGTGCCGGCGGTTGCGCTATTCCGCACAACAATGCGCAGCACGCCCTGAATGGGCGGATTGATGCTCGCCTCGATTGTGCCGGAAGTTCCAATCTGGAAGACGGCGTCAAGGGCCTCGACGGAGGCGGGCTTCGAGTGGGCGGCAGAAACGCTGACCGCACCGCCGGCCAGCAGTGCCGCGAAGAGAATCCGCGAGGCCGAGGAAACCATCACGCTGCCTGCAACTCAAGAATGATGGCCGCGCCGCGCGGCTGAAGGTTCACGGCAGAGGCGCGTCCGTTCTGGTCGCGCAAGATGGTAGCGCACAGGCTGAGCCCCATTCCGGCAGTCTCGCCGCCGGCACGCGCGGGAACAAAAGGGTCGAATGCGCGCTCAGGATCAAGAAAACCCGGACCGGAGTGGGTGACGGAAATGTGCACGAGGCTGCCCTCGCGGGCCGCTTCGAGGCGAATAGATTTGGACTCTTTGGGCGCTGAAGAAGGGCCTTCGCGGTCAACGGCGCCAATCGCATACTGTAGGCAATGGAGAAGGGCCTGGCGCAACTGTTGTGAACCGCAAAGGATCCGTGGCATTCCCGGCGCCACATTGACCTGGAACTCAATAGAACGCTGCAGGAATTCGGGCCGATAGAGCTGCTCCATGTCGGATAGCAGCTCGGTAACGGAGATGGCAGCGGGCTGGCTTGAGGGAGCGTGAGAGACGCGAGAGAGGCTTTGGAGCGTGGAGCGGATGCTTCGCGCTTCGTTCACGATGGCCTCCACGGCCTTGCGATCGTGTGTTTCCAGCGACGGCGACTCCTGGAGCAGTGAGGAATAACCGAGAATGACCGTGAGCGGGCTGTTCAACTGCTGCGTGACGTTGCCGGATAGCTGGCCCAGTCCGGCGAACCGCTCGGAATCGATCAGTTTTTCAAAGAGCATGGTTTGACTGCGCGTTGCCTGCAGGCGGGCGACGAGCATCTCGATGGGGAGCAGGTCGTCGAGGCGGGGAGCATTGGCGGATTCACTGCCGGCGCCGCGATCGGGGCGCATTCCACTGAGTAACAATGCGCCATCCGCGCCGGAACGTCCGACCATCGGAACGGCCAGGACAGAGGTGAAGCGCAGCCGCACGAGGTCGTCACCGGGAATGAGCCAGGGCGTGAGATCGAGACGAACCGTCTTGCTGTGCTCGACAGCGATCGGCGCCGAGCCTGGAACGAGAAAGCCTTCAACGGGGATTCGGCTTGCCAGTTGGCCGAGCGGCCTGGCGATGGCAACCCCTAAACCCGAGGAGCCGGCAAGCTGGTACCGCCCGCCACATTCAAGCAGCAAAGCAACCTGCGCGAAGCGGCTGTTTCTCACGACGGTTTCGCAGATATCGGTGGCCTGGCGGTCGAAGTCATCCACGCGGCGGCGCGTGAGCATCAGGTTGGCGTAAGCCTCAAGCTGGCGGCGAGCGCTGCGCTCACGCTCTTGCGCAGCCTGATTGCTCATCAACTCGTTCTCGAGGGCCAGCACGATCATGCCCGCGGCGGCGACCACCTTGCCCATGACAATGAGCCGGGTCAGATTGATGTTGATCGGAAAATAATGGCCGACTTCGAGAAGAACATGAACAGAGGCAAGCGACCAGGCTAAGAAGCCGAGCACACTCAGGAAGACTCCTGGAGAGAATCGGCGCGAGACAAAGACGATCAGCAAAACCGTCATTTGCAGGTTGACGCACTCGACAAAGGTCAGCCCAGCCCCGGCTCCCAACAGGCAGCAGACCCAGATAGCAAACGTGCCCAGGACGGCGCAGAACGAAACTCCCACCCAGATCGGCACCGAGCCCTTGGTCATTCCCCAGCAGACGCCGACACCAAAGCTCGTGCACAACAAGGCCGGAAAGATGAGAAATGCCAGGCCGCGAGGCTGGACGCCCCCGAGCACCCCGTAGAGAAGGATGGCGTAAAGGACAAGTGGCGCGGCATACAGGACCACAAAAAGGACCTCAACTCGCCCAATGCGGAACCGCAGTGGCGAAAGCGAGCCCAGGAACATCGCCGCGCTGAGCTGAATGAACGTTTGACCGGAGGCTACCAACCACGGCGAACCCCCGCCGGGGTAGCCATTCATCGTATAGAGAAGGACCATGGCAACGATGGAGCAGAGAAAACCCAGAAACCAGAGGAGCGAGCGGGCGTCGCGGAAGCGCAGATAGAGGTAGCCGAAGGCGGGCAGCAGAAGCGCCGTCAGCGCGAGTGCCGGAAGGTGATAGTAATCGGGCATGGAAGCCGCGAGTCTCCTTCCCCTATCAACGGAAAGTGCAGATCCATCGACGCTTGCGGATCCGAGCCCGGGCAATCAATTGAGAGCCTCGGGCCGCGAGATGGCTCGCCGGCTCATCGCGCCATGACAGGGCGTTCCATGGCTAGTATCGCGGCCTTCCCAATGGGTAGAACATCCGTCTAAAGTTGCAGAGGGATGCGAGTATTGAGGTGCGGAATTCCCCGCCCTATGCGCCGATGCGGGCAACACCCCAGGAGGCAAGCTAGAGTGAATCATCGAAAAATGTTTGCGGCGATCGCGATTGCCGGCTGCGCCCTTACGGCCGCGGCGCAGGACAAGGGATCCTTCACACCGATGCCGCTCGACTCCGGCTTCGGCCGCATCGATCTCTCGGACCCTCCGGTTCCGCCTGAACAGATCATCAAAGAGTTTTCGGCGAAGGAGACGGAGTTTCACGAGGCGCTGGACCACTACACATACCGCCGCGATGCACGGGTGCAGGTCATCGACGACGACACCGGCAAGGTGAAGGGCGAGTGGTATGAGGTTGACGATGTGATCTTCGATCCCAGTGGCAGGCGCACGGAGAAAGTGGTTTTCGCGCCGGCCAGCACGCTGGAGCAGGCGGGCATCATGATGTCGCCTTCAGATCTACAGGACATCCAGCATGGCTATCCGTTTGTGCTGACCACGGCGGACCTCCCTGAGTACGACATCAAATACGGGGGGCGGCAGCAAGTGGATGACGTGAACTGCTACGTTTTCGACGTATCCCCGAAGACGATCGAGAAGGGCAAGCGGTATCTGGATGGCCGCATCTGGGTCGACTCGACTGACCTTCAGATCGTGGTGACTGACGGCCGCATGGTGCCCGATGACACGAAAAAGAACCAGGAAGATCTGCACCCGCCGTTCATGACATGGCGGCAACAAGTCGATGGCCATTACTGGTTCCCTGTTTACACCAAAGGCGAAGGAATGCTGCACTTCAGCGGCGGCTACGGCTACATGGCGCAGGATGTGCACATCCGCGACGTCATCAAATACACCGACTACAAACGGTTCGGGTCGTCGAGCAAGGTGTTTTACAACGGGCAAGAAGTCAACAACGACGGGACCCAGCCGAATCCGGCGCCAAATGCCCCGCCTGATAGCGGCAAATAGGACGAACGAAGCGGCGTTAGCAAAATGTATGCCAGAGCGGGAAGTACAGCGTTCCTGATGGCGACGGACGCGGCGGCCGGATGATCTACTACATGCATGACGGAAAGCTTGTATTAAGCACCCGTTCAAGGCAGAGATGCGGCGCTCCCTCCAGCAAACTGTCGTGCGTTTTCTTTGCGTCCTGGCCTTAGCAGTCTGCTGGCGGCCGGCGCCGGCCGCCGCGCAGGCCGCGGAACCTCCTCAAGCGGACAAAGGACAAGCTGCACCAGCGCAGCCAGATGGAGTGGGCTCCGGACCGGCTGCGAGTGAAGACTCGAGTGGAGATGACGCGAGCGGCGACGTTGAAACGGTCTTTCCGCACACTCAGGCAGGGCGGTATTGGATTTCAGGACAAGCTAACGTCATTCTGCAGGGATACGGAGCGTTCAAAGCCGAATACAGCGGGCCGAACAGCCTGTCGAACTGGGCTCAGAGCGCAACAACCCACCTGCTGACGCTCTACACCGGCTACGAGCTCTCGCAATCGACCGAAATCTTTGCCGATATCGAAGATGCGACCGGTAACGGCGTTGGAAACGCGGACGGATTGGCGGGATACGTCAATCTGGACGTGGTGCGCATTCGTCAGAACGTTCCGGGTGCCCAAGCCCCTTATCTGGCGCAGCTCATGTTGCGCGAGATTATCCCGCTGACGACTGAGCGCGTGGATGCCGACCGCGACGAGCAGGATCTGGCAACTTCACTGCCCGCGCGCCGCATTGAAGTGCGGCTGGGAAAGATGGACCTGACGGATTTCTTCGATGTGAACACATACGGCTCCGACAGCAACCTGCAGTTTCTAAATTGGAGCGTGGACGACAATGGCACGTATGACGTGGCCGCAAATGCTCGCGGGTACACCGACGCAGTGGTGGTTGAGTACGACGACCGCTCGCACTCCGCGCGCTTTGCTGAAGCGCTGATGCCGAAGACTCCATTTGGGCAGTTCCTTGATGCGGACCTGGCCCGGTCGCGAGCGGAGAATCTGGAATTCGAAGCACGGGGCAAACACATTCTCCATCGTCAGGGCGTGGTAAGGGTTTTGGGCTTCCTGAATCAGGCCAACATGGGAAGCTATCGCGTGGCCAACGCAGAGTTTCTTAACAACACAACAGCTGCGCCGGACGTATCCGCGACGCGGCGAGAGGGCAGGCATCGGTACGGGTTCGGCTTGAACATGGAGCAGGAGATCACGAGCAATCTTGGCGTGTTTGGACGCCTGGGCTGGAGCGATGGGCATAATGAAGCCTTTTGCTACACCGAAGACGATCGGACGCTCCAGATCGGCGGGCTGATCAAGGGCGGCTCGTGGCGGCGCAGCAGCGACCGCGCGGGAGTTGCGTTTGTAGCGAACGGAATCGTGGCCGCGCATCAGCAGTACCTTGCGCTGGGCGGGGTGGGCATCATGCTGGGCGACGGCGGGTTGACCTACGGCAGCGAGAAGATCGTTGAGGCCTTCTACACCGCTCACCTCTGGCGCGGTTTCTCCATGTCCTACGACTTTCAGCACGTGACCAATCCGGGCTATAACCAGGCGCGCGGGCCCGTTGCGGTTTCCGCAGTCCGGTTCCATACGGAATTCTGAAAAAATTGACGAAAGAGAGTTAGCTGGGGCGGAATGGCGCGACGCCCGCACCCATAAGGACGATCGACCGCTGCGCGAACGGCGAGTAGACGAGAAGTGCGGTGCAGGCAAGAGCCACGCCGAAGTTGATGTGGTGCATCAGAAGGAAGGGCGATAGCGACCACAGCTCGTCGAACAGGAGCAGAAACGGCCAAAGCGCGAAGAATTTGGCGCGAAATCCGGGCGCATTGAACAGTGCGGCGCATAGGACGAAGGCGCGGGCCGGAATGAGAATGGCGGCCGTAACGAATACGATGCGGAAGACCAGCGCGGCAGCGGGCAGTGGCGAGAGGAGATCTTCGATCTCGGCGAGATTCGCAAGCGCTCCAATATAAAAACCCAGATACATGAGCTGAAAGAGGACGAAGAGAGTTTGCACGACCCAAAAGGGCGTCTTGGGAAGGTCCTCCGCAGTGGAGAGAATACGCGCGCGCGGCTTCGGCTCATGCTGGGCGGATCGTTCGAGTGCGTCAACCGACGGAGGAGCCTCGGACTCGTCGAGCACACGCTGCGCAGTGTCGCTCGAACTGATCCGTTCGACCGGCGCCAGAAAACGATAGCCACGGCGAGCAAGAGTTTCGACAAATCGCGGACTGCCGGCCGTATCGCCGAGGGCCTCGCGGATGCGGTTGATTGCGGAGTTGACGCCGTGCTCGAAGTCGACGAAGGTGCCTTCTGGCCATAGCACGCGGGAAATCTCGTCGCGCGTAAGCAACTGGCCTGGCCGGTCAACGGAGCGGTCGAGCAGCATGAGAAGAACCTGGAAAGGCTGGGCGTTGAGCTTGACGCGCATTCCCTGCCTGCGCAACTCGCCGGTGGCGGAATCCGCTTCAAAGACTCCAAAGCGATAGCGCTGTGCCGGCCGAAGGTCGCTTCTCAAGTCTGCCATGTCTTTCGATCAGTTTAGCCGATGGAGAGTTGGCTCGAAGACCGGCTGGCGCAAACGACAATTCGCCGGAAGTTCAAGGATTGGAAGGCATTGCGCAGTGAGAAACATTCGCCTCCGAATGAGGCAGCGTGTATTGCCCGCCGATCGTCGAAAGGGTATGGTGCGGAACATGAGGCGAAAGCGATCTCCGAGATGGTTGGCTGGCTGCGTGGCGATGTTGTTTCTAGCGACATCGATTTTGGCAGCCGAAGAACCGACGCCTGCGGCTGTCGCTGGATTCAACAGCTATGCGGCGCGTGTGGAGTCGCGGCTGGCTGAACAGCACGGGTCGGCGAATGGCTTTCTCGCTTCAACGGATCGGGCGCGGCTCGAGAATGGTCAGTTCGTCATTGAACAACTGACCCCGGCGAACGGCCTGGAACTACCTGGAGCGCTCGTTCACCACTGGCGGGGTACCGCGTTTCTTCCGGGAGTGACGCTTGCCGATTATGAGCGCGTGTTGCGAGATTTCAAGACTTATCCGCGACATTGGGCGCCGGAAGTGGTGCGGGCAAGCGTGCTGCGGCAGGATGGCGATTCCTACCAGGTGGCGATGCGCATGATGCAGCGCCACATCTTCACGGTAGTGTTGGACGCGACGTACGACGTAAAGTTCAACCGCCTGGATGCGCAGCATGGGTACAGCGTTTCGCGCAGCACGAAAATTGCGGAGATCGAGGCGCCGGGAACGGCCAGGGAGCGTGCGCTCACTCCAGGCGAAGAGCATGGGTTCCTTTGGCGGATGAATTCGTATTGGAGTTACGAAGAACAGGACGGCGGGCTGTACGTCCAGATTGAGTCGATCACCCTCACTCGATCCGTACCCACAGGGCTTGGCTGGGCGATCGGTCCGTTCATTGAGAGCATTCCGCGGGAGTCGCTCGAATTCACGCTGCGCGCGACGCGGGATGCGCTGAAGAAATAGCGTCGCGGCGACACGAAATATCCGGGGAAGGAGCCGAAGATGAGCACACAGATTGCCACAGTGAAGAATGCAGCAGGATTTGAAAATGCGCGACGAGTGAACCAGGCGCTGACGGCACGGATGGAGAAGCGCGCGTTACAGTGGATGGCCGAGCGCGCGCCGCGGTGGGTGAGCTCGGATCAGCTCACAGTGTTGGGTCTGGGCGCGCAGATTGGGGCGGGCGTATGCTATGCGCTTTCGCGCTATGACCGGCGGATCCTGCTACTGGCGATTGCATGCCTGGCGCTGAACTGGCTGGGCGACAGCCTGGATGGCACGTTGGCGCGTGTGCGCCGGCAGGAGCGGCCGCGGTACGGATTCTACGTGGACCATATCGTGGACGTTCTGGGCTCGGTGGCGCTGATGTGCGGCCTCGGCTGGAGCGGCTTGCTGCACTGGGCGACGGCGATGGCCATGCTGATCGCGTTCCTGGTGCTTTCGAGCGAGAGCTACCTGGCCACATACACGCTCAAGTGCTTCGAGCTTTCACAGGGGATCTTTGGTCCGACGGAGATTCGGATTCTGCTGGCGGCGGGAAGCCTGGCAGCGATACGCAGCCCCTATTCGACGGTATTCGGGCACAGAATACTGCTCTTCGACCTGGGCGGAGTGATCGCGACGTTCGGAATGGCCGGGATGGCGCTTGCAGTGACGGTCCGTCACACAGCGCAACTCTACCGGCAGGAGCCGTTGCGATGAACGAATTCATCCGCTGGTGCAAGTTCAACGTAGTGGGAGCCATGGGCATGGCGGTACAACTCGGATCACTGGCGCTCCTGAATCGAATGACCGGGGGCCGGTATCTTTTGGCTACTGTTGTGGCGCTGGAGCTGACCCTTGTGCACAACTTCGTGTGGCACCTGCACTACACATGGCGAGACCGCCGCGACCGAAGCGCGCTGGCCCGTCAATTCCTGCGCTTTCATCTTTCGAATGGGCTGGTTTCAATGGCGGGAAACCTGGCATTGATGCCAGTTCTGGTGCACGGCGCACGCATTCCGGTTGTGGCATCGAATGCGATCGCGATTCTCTGCTGCTCGATCCTTAATTTCTGCCTGGGGAGCAACTGGACATTCGCTCCGCGGGTGGAGGCGCGACAAGGCTAATGCACGCAGGCATCGCGCCGATGAGTGAGATTGAAGGGGTGTCTTCAGGGATTCGGCGGGTGCAGCGCGGGAAGCAAATGCGATATTCTGCTTCGTCCTGAGGAATCCCGCCGTGACGAGCTCGATGTCGGATCATGCGACCTACAAGAATCCCGCGGTCCTGTCGCACCACGCGATGCGCAGGATGGTTGGGACCATCGCGCTGCTGCTGCCTTTTGTTCTCGCCGGTGGGGCGATTCTGCTCTCGCTTCTCGGACCCAGCCATGCTCTGCCCCACCCCTTGCTGCAACGATCGATCAGCGATTATCGCTACACCTCGATGAGGGATTGCCAGGTGGGAGGCCTGTGCGCGATCGCGGCATTCCTGATCTGCTCCCGGGGCTACGACTGGATCGATGAGATCACCGGATATCTGGCCGGTTTTCTCACACTGGGCGTGGCATTATGCCCATCGGTGAATCCGCGAGATCCCGTGCACACACCGTTGCAGTTGGAGTTGAACACGGTTCACACCGTTTTCGCGGCGCAGCTTTTTCTCGTCCTCGCCTACTTCTGCCTGGTGCTGTTCCGCAAGGGTGCGCCGGGGAAAAGCCGTACTCGACGCAAACAACATAGAAATGCCGTCTATGCCGTGTGCGGCACGGTGATCCTGGTCTGCGACGTCGTGATGGTCAGCCTGAATCTGGATGGCGCCGAGCGATTGCTCAGGCCGATCAATCCGTTGCTGACATGCGAGTCGCTGGCGCTGATCGCGTTTGGCATCGCATGGCTCACCAAGGGCAACGGATTCCTTCGAGACAGGCCGCACAACCACGTGCAGCCTGCCTGACGGCGCGGACAACCCGTTCAAGCCCGATTCTCAGTGGCCTTTACCGGTATGGGTCTGATCCGCTGAGTTGGGCCCGGAGAGTTGAATTTGGCGGCGAAGGGGCACGCGGGCATCGCGCGCGAAATACCAGCGCGCCGCGATTGAGAAGGAGTTCACCACCAGGTTTTGGCTGCTCTCCTGGGATTTGTAGTAGAAGCCGGAATAGGTGGGGGCGAACGTGAGATTGCCTTTGGAGGGAAGAACCAGCGCCACGCTTAATGGAATGGCGTACTCCGTTTGCGTAGGCAGCTCCGCTGAAGGGGGGCGGCCGAAGAAGTAATCGCCCGAACTATCGGTGACAAGGTTGATCTGACTCGCTGGACTTTTACCAAAAAGATGGTTCTGGAAGTGAAGCGTCCAGTAGTAGCCGGGAGTAAAGAGTGTTTTCACGGCCGGCGTGCCGACGACTCTGGTGGTGCTGTTGATGGTCAGCGTCTTCGCGGGCGTACCGGCTGTGGGAGAGCTGAAACAGGATTGGAGGGTGATGTTCGAATTGGCAGAACAGGTTTTCTGCACGGGCGGACCGGTCGTCGGAGTGGTTTGCAGCGTGATCGAGGACAAGTTGCCGTTTTGGGTGCTGAACTCAATGCCCGTCTCAAAATAGCTGCCGTTCATGAAGAAGGATTTGGGGCGGTTAGAGCCGAACTCTTCCCTGAAGCCCGCGCGTTCGTTCCAACCCGAGACGCGCGGAAGCTGGACGGTAAGCTCGCCAGACGGGACTTGTCCAGCCGAGAATGGGAAGAACAGGTACGGGGTGTCGATGTTCACCGAATATTGGAGCGGTGTAAGGACCAGCAGGCTTCGCGGAGTGGACCACACTCTGGGCGCGCCTCCCGACTTGCTTCTTGAGTTGAGCCGTATCTGCAAGAATGCGGCTTCGGTGAGATTGTTCTGCACATAAGACCCGTTGATCGGCTTGCCGGTAAGATTCCCGATGACCGCGCGGTCGTAACCGAAATTGGTCTGTTCACCGATGGATATGGGCGTAAGGACTTTGGCGTCGCCGGGACGGAAAAAGGTTCCGGTGATTCTGTTGGCCAGTTCCAGATCCAATTCCTGCGAGGCCGGCGCATAGGCACGCGGATCGGAGACTCCCTGGAAGTAGCTGCCGACGAATGAATTTCCGCCCACTGGCGCCCGCGAATTGAAGCTGGCGATCACCTTTGCAAAATCGATCTGCCAAAGCGGCATTTGTTGAAAGATTTCGTTCTGGTTCGTAATGACCTTTTCAGCAGTACTCGAAGACGTGACCAGGGACGCGACCTGGGCAGTGCTGGTGTTTGGGCTGGCGCCTGGAATGGGGCTGGGACGTTGCAGGGACGTCAGAAGATAGTGCGAGAGGGGAGCGGTAATGTAAAGATTTGTCCTTTGGTGGTTCTTTGACGGAAGGGTTTCAAGCGTATCGTAGACGGACTTGTCCTGGGCCAACTGATCGCTTGTGACCAGCCAATAATAGGCATCGTCTTGAACAGGAGTTCCGCCGATGCAGTAGGTACTCTGGGTGGTGGAGTCGCCCATGCACGATGGATCGACCGGAATCCACAAAGGCTCGTTGTTCTGGTTGACTTCAGTAATGTTGGCGAGAGTGGACTGAACAATGCCGTAGGAGATGAGCCACTCCTGCGTGATCCCGGTATCGGACAATTGAGACTGCTGGGCCATCTCGCTTTCTGACGTTGTGATCATATTTTTCAGGCTTTTGCCGGTGACAGCGACATATTCCAGGTAGTCGCCCTTCCAGAAGATGCGGTCGAGCGCGACGCGCAACTTGCAGAGATTGAGGCGGTCGGGATCTTCACCCGTGCATACGCTATAGTCCTGGTAGCCCGGTCCCATTGCGTCCAGTTCTACGTCGCGGCTTTGCAACAGGACCACGTCTGCGTTGGGGCGTGCCGCTTTCTCCAGGTCATTGAGGAGCATGAACTCAGCCTTGCTTTCCTGCTCCCGTCCGCCAACGTTCTGCACCACCGAGTTCTGCGTGGGCGGGTTTTGCAGCTCCGTTATTAATTGGGAGAGCAGGTCGATGGTTGTGGGATTGCTGCCCTGGACCGGATCGGGCTTGAAGGTACTATCCGGATCGTTTTTCAGAGAGAAGCTTTGAACGGCCGGGGAGTCTGCCGGGAATTCAGCCGGAGAGTCAATGGTGAGGCGCGAGACTCGACCGGGGTAGTCACCGGTCTGGGAGTTGTAGCTGGGAATAGGAGCTACGACAGGAGCGGAATACGGGTCTTTGGCAGACACCTGATAATTAAGCGCGACGTGCAGGGTACCGAATCCGGACTCCGCCTGGCTGATTACGGCGTCAACGTGATACGGCTCATCGTCAAGACGTAGCAGCGACGAGACGCGCTCCGACAGAACCTCCGCTTCAGTGTGAGGCATCTGGGCCATAACCACGATCTTGTCGAATGGGCGCTGGTTCTGGTCGGCAGCCACGAGCTCGGCTGCCCGCACGACGGCTTCAGTTATCGGAACCGGATCGACGGCAACCGCAGAGCCATCTCCGGTAGTCGTGCGGTCGCCGCAGGCGCCGAATGAATCCACGGCGTCCTTTCCAGTGACGGCGCAGAGTCGGATGTTGGTTTGCGATACCGCCTTCATGGTGTTCTGGCCGGTGACGCCAATAACGAGGACATTGCTGCCATCTGCCGAATGCGCAACCGTGTAGCCGATGTTCTTCTCTTCCGTCGCTATGGTGCGCAGGAGGCCATTCTCCGCCGCAACACGCGCATCCGCCGTGAGGACGAAACATGTGCCAATACTGTCCTTCGCGCAATCGCCGAGGATCCTCTGCAGGTCTGCCTTTGTGGCGGTTGGAGAAACTTTCGGATCGGCAACCTTGTTCAGATTGCCCAGAACACTCTCTAATGAGGCTTTGTAAGTATTAAAGTCGGCGCGATCGGCGGAGTTATGCGGGTACTCCTGTGTATCGCGCAGATCCAGTTTGTCGAGCACGTTCAGGATCTGCACCAGGACAGGCTGAGTTAACAAACCGGTCGCAGGGAACCCGAAGACTCCCTGAGGGCCAGTTTTATGTCTTCCGGATGCGTCGTTTTCGGACTGGTCAAGCGAGCGAAGGCGCGGGCCCCATGCCGATTGCAGGATCTTGAGCTCATCGCGTGCCAGTTCATCGAGAACAGATTGCCTTCCAGCACCTTTGGTCGTGCTATCGGAGGCCAACTGTTGAATGGCCAGGACCGTAGGGTTAACTGACCCACCTGATGACTGGCGACTCAGGCGATCGAGTCGGGTAAGCCAGTCGAGAGACTCGGGTTCACGCTGATCGCCATCGCCTACGCAGTGGATCGTGTCCTTGCCGAGGGGATTTGGGCTGAAAAGCAGGGGGCAGCGATCACCTTTAAGAGCGATGCGCAGGTTGGCGCCAAGAAGGTACGTCGCGTGATCGGGATTGTCGATGTCCGGAGCCTGCTGCGAATCCCCCGCGGCATCCGACAGCAGCAGCGCCGACATGCGCAGCCATTGCGCGGTATACATAAAGTCCTGGCTGCCGGGCACGACAGCGCGGAAACCGGCATGCATCAGGAAATTGAGCACGTTATCGCAATTGGCTCTGGGAGCGACACGACCATCGTCTTTGTAGAGGCTCTCGGGGCGGGTCTCCTTGGTTCTTGGATCTACGCTTTGAGGCAAATTGCAGCCGCCCTTGGACGGGTCCGGTGTGTTGAGGTTTTCCATCTGAATGGAAGCGCCAAACTCAGGACCGAAGTTGTCGCCCAGCCCGAGTAGAAGCCGGCTCGGATCTTTCTTGCGAAAGGCGAGAAAACTCGCCACCGGAGGCAGATGTTTCTGATCCGGCTCGTTGAATTCCATTCTGTAGTAGCCATAGAGGCTGCCGGTATAGTCGATCTGCGTTGACGTCGTTTGTCCCTGGAGGGCGCATGGAGCCACGAGCGAAAGTGCGCTGACAAAGAATAGCGGGGAAATGCAACGGACGAACGACAAGGGTGTATGCATAGCGCCCTCCAGGGAATTGCGTTGGGAAACTTGCCCTAAAGTTAAGGGGTTCCGCACATGTTGTAGCCGTTTTCAGCTTTGACGAAGGGTGGGTATTTCAGGAAAACCACCTGACGCCGATAGCTTGAGGACAAAGTAACCGCGGAACCGCTGGTGTGCCTCCATGATCAAGGAACGGGCGGAGCACGTCAATGGATTTCGGAGCCGCGGATGCCGATCAGGCCTGGATCAACGCGTAGCCGACGAGGCCGGCAGGATTGGACCATAAAACTCCCAACCCTCCTGAGTGTTTACGCGTCTGGAGTGACGCGGCTGCGAAACGACCAGCCGTTGGCGCGCTGAATAAGGAGAGCGCGGTCCGGGGGTTGGTCCTGCGGCTTGCGCAGCCAGAACTCGCGGGGTTCGTCAGCCGAGAAAAGCCAGAGACTGAACGAAGGCAGAGACAAAGCGCGCGCGGCGGTGCGCACCGCGTCTGGCTCGTCGAGATCGACAATCAGATTTCCATGTTCAGCACCCGAAGCAGCATGGATCTGTTCGAGCTCCTTTGGAGCGCTCGCCAACCACTTGCCGTAAAGGCGCACTGTGCGAACGGGATGCAGTTGGATGCCGAGACTCGCCATGATCTCGGGCAAACGGGCTGCCTCTTTCCTCTCCGAATCCTTCTGATCGTCGCTGAGTTCGTCCCAGTCCGGTATGCTCTGGCGCTGTGCCGAGCCGAAGCGCCGCTCGATGAGGCCACGCTCGATGGTGTAGCGGCGGCGTTCGAGTTTTGCGAGCGATTCGATTTGTTCCTCGCTCAGTTTCAGGATGGCCGGCGACGGCACGTCTGGTTCCAAATGCAAACCGGCAAGCTCCATGAGCAAAGGCGTGTGATCCGCCCGCCAGCGGTTTGACATCTTCATAAACTCAGGAAGCTCCCGCCAGGGGACGTTGGCCTGGGGATTGATTGCGCCCTGAGAGCGTTGCCGGTAGTCCTCGTGAAGCGCCTGCGCAAATGCGTCCAGGCGAGAGCCGAGAAGCACATCGGCGCTCAGCGTTTCTTCGAGGGTTCCGAAGACTTGCAGGCGATCGCCGAAGGCCGAAATATCTTCGATGGTGCGCACCACCTCGCCCAGCCGGCGATAGTGCTCGAGGCGCACGTAGACAGGAACGTGCAGATGGCCGTTGCGATCAAGCAGGGAGCGCATTTCAAGCGCAGCGCACAAGCTCATTTCGTCGTCGCCCAGGGCGAGCGCAATGCCGAGCAAAGGCCCGGCCGACTCAAGCGCCGGCTCAACAAGGCGGGCAAGGTCGGGAGATCCGGGCGCAACGTTTGCGGCAACGAACTCGAGGGTGGCCACCTCTGCCGCTGAGGGATTGGTAATGAGGAATTTCTCTTTCGCCGCGTCCGCCTCCTGGTCGAAAACAACAATCTTGAGTCTCTCGCCCATTGCCACCGGAGAAGAACGAATGAGATGAAGAGCAATCTCGTGCCCGTAGGCGCCGAAGCCAATCAGGACGAAGGTGCGCGCCTCGAACTCGGGGTTGGGCGGCAGACGCAGTCGCTTGATGAGCATACGCGCAGTGGCGTTGAAGGAGTTAAAGAGGCGCAGATCGACATGCGCCGAGCCGAGAGATCGCTTATCGCTGGCGATTAAGCGCTTGTGCATCCAGTCATTGCGCAGTTCGGCCAACACTTGAATTGAGCCCGACTTCCGAAGTGGCGGCTGGGAATGGATCGCGTTGATCTGGAGCGCGATATCCATATTCTCGCTGTCAGATCCCGTGCAGACGATGGCCGTTTGCGCGCGGCGGATTCCCGCGGCGAGCAGCACATGAGGGCTCTTCGCGTCGCCTTGAAGCACCGGAACACCGGCTTTCTCACAGGTTGCAGCGTTGGGCGAATCGCCTTGCAGATCGATAGCGACGATGAGATGATGCGCGGCGCGAAGATTCTGCACGATCTGCATGCCCACGTCGCCAATGCCACAAACGATGGAATGGTTTGATTTGCGGCGTGCCATTGCGGTGCGGAGGTTCTTTCTAACCCCTGTGAGAAAAAGTTGCCCGGCGGAGAAGAGTGCTATGCCGGGCACTAAAATCTGGGCGACAACGAGTTGCCAGGGATCGATTCCGGGCTGGAAGAGATCGTAAAGCCGAAGAAGGCCGACTGCGGCAATCAGGCAGTGCAAACCCTCCATCCAAGTGAATGGGCGAATTGGATTGGGGCAAGGGAGCGGATGAGAGAGGCAGGCGCCGCCGGTGTAGTTGCTGCCGGCGATGGCGTATCCCCAGAAGCCGAGCCCAACGGCAAAAACGGCGAAGCTAATGAGAAAGATTTTTTCGAAGCGCTTTTCCATGTTCATCCCTGCAAACAGCGGCAACGATCAGCCGGGAAGATTCAACGTGCGATAGCGGAAGACGAAGCTCCAATCCATGGTTTCAGCAATCATAACGCTTGCCAGTTTTTCGGCGGTCTGGCGCAGCGCGGCGAAGGTCTCGTGGGGCGAAGCGAGCGCCTTGTCCAGCCCTGCCGACCGAATCGCCTCCAGCTCTTGCGCCATGGCCAGCGAGCGGTCGGCGCTGCGCGAAAACTCGCCGTGATTTGCGATGCCGTAAAACGCGGCGCCGAAGGCTGGCGGTACGGTTGCCAGCAAAAGCAGCCAAGGCGATTCACCGAAGATCACGTGCCAGACGCAGGCAAGCCCCGTTCCGATGAACAAAGCTGTGCCAATGAGATGGAGGCGATGGCTTAACTTGTGCATCGTCTCGTGGTTGCCTTCGTGGTACTTTACCTGGCCCTCGAGAATGTCCGCGATCAGTTTGGCGACGGAGGAGATATATGCCTGGCTGACGATAGCGTTTACCAGGCCGAGGTCGCGCGCGATGTTGCGAAACATGCCGTCAACCCAGGAGCGGTCGAGACCGGATCGGAAGTGAGCCGGGGGCGGTGGTGCGGCCAGCGCGCAGCCGAGCAGGCCCAGGTAACAGTATTGGCGCAAGAGCTCGGCCAGTTGGCGCAGGTTGAGCCAGCGCTCATGCCAGCGTCTCCGGCGGCCGTGCCAGGTAATGGCGAGAATGATGAGGATCAGAGAAAATTCGATAAGCGCGGGAATTCTTCCCAAGTCGATGCCGTTTCGCCCACAGACGTAATCCGCCATGGGAACCAGGACAGCAAAAGCAGCCATGAGGCTGGTGGCCAGCGCGGTCGAGCGAAGAACCCCGGCATAGTAAGTGGATAGTCCGTCGGCCCAGCCATATTGCGGGCAAAGCCGGTCGAGCAGGTAGTATTGCGCGTCTTCGGGCAGGCCGGGGGAGTTGGCAATCATCTTCTCCCATTCATCGCGCGACGACTTTTCGAAATTCGGAACGCGCCACGATCCAATGCGAATACGGCCGCGGGCGACAAGATCGCGGAAGATACGGAAGATCCGTCCCGAATCGAACTTCGGCTGCTTCTCAGCGAAATAGGCGTGACTGAAGTTGAAGCCGTTCTCGCTGTCTCCGGAATCAGAAAAGCGCGCGTCAAAGATCGACTTCAGCTCATCCAATGGCCGGGTTTGGCGCTTGCCCGCCTTATCGGATCGGAGAATGCAGGGGTCCTTCGGTTCGGAAGCATTGAGCCAGACGACCGGCGTATGCCGCGCCAAGGCCTCTTCCACAATCTGCGTGGTGCCGCCTCTACCCGCTGCCGGTTCACCATCCCAGATGGCGATCAGCAGATCGGACTGCTCCACAACCATGCGCCCGACACGTTCGTAAGACTCGTTCTCTCTGGCTCGCGAACCTTCAATCTGAAAAACCGCGGACGCTTTCGCAAGGAGATCGTGGAATTCGTCGCGGGAGGCGGCGCCTTCGAAATCGTGGCAGTAATCGGCTGCGAGGAATGGGAGGGGGCACTGCAGATCCGCGCCAAGGGCAAGACCGGCGTGAGCGACAATGCGGTCCGCGCCTTCAGCAAGCGGAGAGAGGATGCGCAGGAGCGGGGCTTCGCGCGAATGAAGGAGAGGATCGCGCGCATCCGAGGCCAAAACGGCTATGGCTTTGAGAACCTGTTCGCATTGACCAGGCAGGCTGGCGGCGACATCGGGGGATATCCGGTTGGGCCGATGGCCCGTTACGCCGATCTGAACCACCAGGCGGGGCCGCGGCGGCGAACTTGATTCGTGAGAGGCCATGGCGTGGTGATGGACTTGTACTCCCTTGCCGGTTCTCCAGTCGCTGTCAGGCGAAGCGCCAACTGCCAAGTGGCCTTTTCATCAAGAAAAAGCCATCTTCTCAGCACTGGAGACGGCGCATTCTGACTGGAGAACCGCGTTAAATCTGGGTTGAGCATATCACGGCGTCAAACATAAGACGGGCTGATGTTTATGCGCGAGGATGGGCTGTGGGGACAATGGAGGGGAAGGTGTGAATGGTAGGCACGATTGGATTCGAACCAACGACCTCTTCCGTGTCAAGGAAGCGCTCTAACCAACTGAGCTACGCGCCTAAGGTGTGGCAGTAGTTAGTTTAACAGGATCGCTGAGCCACGAAAAGGCAAGGCGCGCTGCGCCCCGCACCGTTGCGGCAGGGCTACGAGACGATGGCCGGTGGAGGCGGTTGCGGCGGACTGAGGAGGCCGGCCTAGAGCGCCTCATCCGTGGCGAATGAACGAACCGTTTTGCAGCTCGGCCATGGCCTGGCGCAGTTCTTCCTGGGTGTTCATCACGATGGGCCCGTACCAGGCAACAGGCTCTTCAAGCGGCTTGCCCGAGACGAGCAAGAAGCGAATACCCTCGGGGCCGGCCTGAACCACGATCTCATCTCCGCGGTCGAACAGAACGAGCGAATGGTTCTTCGCATCGTAGACCGCTTCGGCGTTCGGGTCGGCAGCTGACTCGGTGAGCACGGCCTTTGGCTCGGACGCGTCGCGGAAGGTTCCAGCGCCGGCGAAGACATAGGCGAAGGCATTACGCGTGGTCTCGACCTTGATCCGCTTGCGCTTGAAAGGTGGCACAGAAATGTCGACGTAGCGCGCATCGACCGAATATTGCCCGGCTGCGACTCCCTCGACCGGGCCGGTTTTGCCCCAGAACTCGCCGCAAATGATACGCGCCTTCGTTCCGTCGTCTTCAGTCACCTCTGGGATTGCGCTCGATGGAATGTCCTGGTAACGCGGGTCGGTCATCTTGAGCGACGCGGGCAGATTCGCCCAGAGCTGAAAACCGTGCATGCGCCCGCGCTCGTCGCCTTTGGGCATCTCCTGGTGAAGAATGCCGCTGCCGGCGGTCATCCACTGCACGTCGCCAGCGGTCATGCGGCCCTTGTTGCCGAGCGAGTCACCGTGAGCAACCTCGCCAGCAAGGACGTACGTGATGGTCTCGATGCCGCGATGCGGATGCCAGGGAAAGCCAGCCAGGTAGTCTGCGGGATTCTCGTTGCGGAAGTCGTCCAGCAAAAGGAACGGGTCGAACTCAGCGGTTTTGCCGAAGCCGAAGGCGCGCTGAAGCTTGACGCCTGCTCCCTCAATGGTGGGCTTGGTTTGGTAAATGTCTTTGACGGCTCTCAGCGACATGGTGCATCTCCGATCGGGGAATCAAAAGCGAGGCGAGCGACCGCCTCTCCCGGGGACTGGCCTGGGAAAGTGCCCCTTTGATTCCACTTGCAGGGTACATAAATTGGATGCGCCGCGGATTCATTCGCTCCAGCGGACCACTTGCTGGCCAGGGGGACCTGGCCAGCGGACCAGCTTACGCGGCCTTGATGAACTGTACGTCGAGCGTGATCGACACTTCCTCGCCAACCAACACGCCGCCTGCTTCGAGAGGTGCATTCCAACCAAGTCCGAAGTCCTTGCGGTTGATCTTCGCAGTCGCGGTAAGGCCGATGCGCGTATTGCCCCAGGGATCCTTTGCGGGCTCGCTCACTTCCTCCACATTCAAAATCACAGGCTTGGTCACGCCGTGGATGGTCAAGTCGCCGGTGACGGCAAAGCCATCGCCCTTTTTCTCGATGTGCGTTGATTTGAAAGTCATGGCGGGGAATTTTTCCACATCGAAAAAGTCAGCGCTCTTCAGGTGGCCGTCGCGCTTTTCATCCAGCGTATTTACGGTGCTCACGTCAATGGAGACATCAAGGGTGGATTGAGTGTGATCGGCCTCGAAGCGATGCAGAACGCCGCTGATTCCGCTGAACTTGCCTCGGACGTTCGAAATCATCATGTGTTTGACCTTGAACTCGGCGCCGGAGTGGGCCGGATCGATGTTCCAGGTGGAGGTGTCGGTGGTTGGGGTCATGGTGGTAGCTCCTTTTCATCATGTTGGATGCAGAAGGGAGATATTCGTTGCAACAAGTATTTGCGGGGACATGGCGGCGGGCCGGTCAGATGTGAAGCCTTATGCTTGGTAACAGACTTCCCGTGAGCGATTTTGCCCAAACCGTGAAGCAGCAGGCCGACATCGTGAAGGTGATCGAGAGCTATATCCGGCTGCGCAAGGCGGGAGCGCAGCGGTTTACCGGGCTGTGCCCGTTTCATAAGGAGAAGACGCCGTCGTTCAGCGTGCACGCCGGGCAGCAGTTTTTTTACTGTTTTGGCTGCCAGGCTACGGGCGACGTGTTCAGCTTCGTGGGCAAGATTGAGAATGTTGGCTTCCCCGAATCCGTTCGGATTGTGGCGCAAAAGTGCGGCATTCCGCTGCCCAAGCGGGAGTTCTCGTCGCCGGAAGAGGCGGCCGGTGCTCGGCTCCGGACCAAACTGCTGGACCTGCATGAGACCGCCGCTGCGTGGTTTGAGGAGCAGTTGCGGGGTCCCGGCGGAGCGCTGGCGCGGGAATACCTAATCGGCCGCGGGCTGACGGATGAAGGAATCAAGAAGTTCAGAATCGGGTACGCGCCGGACAGCTTTAACGCACTGCGCGACCGGCTAAGCGGAATGGCGGACCAGGAGGCGCTGCGCGCAAGCGGGCTGTTCAGTTCAAAGGAACAGGGGGACGGAAGCCAGGGGCCGATCTACGACAGATTCCGCAAACGGGTGATGTTTCCTATCTGCAACGAGGGCGGCCGGGTGATTGCCTTTACCGCGCGCACCCTGGAGACGGGTGAGAAAGCGGGAGCGAAGTACATCAACTCGCCTGAGACGCCGCTCTACTCGAAAGGCCAGGTGCTCTTCAATCTAGACAAGGCGAAGCCGGCGATTCGCGCAATGGAGTTTGCTTTGCTCGTTGAGGGCCAGATGGATTGCATCAGCGTGTTTTTGGCGGGAATTCAGAACGTAATTGCAACAAGCGGCACGGCCTTTACTGAGCAGCAGGTGACGATCCTCAAGCGCCACACGTCGAACGTGATCGTGAACTTCGATCCCGACACGGCAGGCGCGAATGCCGCGGAAAAGTCGATCGCTCTGCTGACCGAAGAGGGATTTTCGATCAAGATTGTGACGCTCGAGGGGGGGCTCGATCCCGACCGGTACATCAGGGAGCGGGGTGTGGAGGCGTACAAGGAAGCGCTGCGCGAGTCGAGGAGGCGGGCCGATTACCTGATCGAGCGGGCGCGGACGCTTTTTCCTGGAGCGAGCGCGGAGCAGAAGGTGAAGCAGATGAATTTTCTGTTGCCGCATATTCGGCGCGAACCGGAGCCTCTGGCAAGGGAGCAGTTTGCAGCCGATGCCGCGCAGAAGCTGGGGTTCGGCTCGACGGTGCTGCGCGAGGAATTGCGGCTGGCAGCGCTGCGGAGGCGAGATCGGGTAGAGGAACGAGCGGCGAAGTTAAACGAGGTAGAAAAGGTGCTGCTGCGGGCACTGGCTGTTACCGATTTCGAAGGTGCTGAAGCACGACTGCTGGCGACAGAGGCTTTGACAAACAACGCGGCCTGGTTTGAGCACCTGGGCTCATTCGGGGCAATGCAAGCGTTGGCAGTGCGGGCGGCCAGGGACCCATTGGACGCGGTAGAGGATCCAGGCCAGAAGGCGCTACTGGCGGAGGCGCTGCTTGGCGAGAGCGGGCCGCCAAGGGCGAATGAGGTGGAGAGCGCGGTGCAGGAGGTTGAGGAGCGCGCGCTTGAAGGCCGGCTGCGCGATCTCCGTGCGCAGATTGCTGAGGCCGAGCGGAAGGGCGACTCGGCTGGGCTGGCGCTCTTGACCCAGAAAAAGCTGGAACTGGACTGGGCACTGCGGCGTTTGCATGGGAATAGCAAGAACTCGGCATAATTTCACCAAACAATTTCGTATCGGTTTCCGCGATGATGATCGAACTAAAACCCCAACAGCAAAAGGTACTTGATCGGGCCGCCCGGTCTGGGATGAGCCCGGATGAGTTGCTCGACCAGGCGTTCGCGGTGATCGGCGAACAACATAGGAATGGGGACTGGATGCTCGCGCAGGCCGACGCTATTGCCGCACACGTTGCAGAGGGGTTTGCCCAGGCGGAGCGCGGCGAACTTGTGGACGCGGATGAGGCTGCTCGCATCCTGCGTGAAAGGCGGGCAAAGCGGCTGATTGCCTGAAAGATGCCCCCAGCCTATCGACTCACGCCGACAGCCCTCGACGATCTTGACGACATTTGAACCTATATCGCCGCCGATAGCGTCGATGTGGCAAATCGAGTAGAGTCGACAATTTTCGAAGCCTCCGAGGGCCTTGCGAGGCATCCGCTATTGGGATCAAAGCGCAAAGAAATCACCCCTCTACCGGTCCGATTCTGGGTTGTGACCCGCTATTCCAATTTCGTTGTCGTCTAACGTCCAGAGACCACACCGCTCCAGGTTATTGCCGTTTTGCATGCAAAGCGGGACGTCAAGCGGCTGTTGGAAGAGCGGGGCGCATCCTGACGTCAACCTCGACCGGCACTGCGGCGTTTGCACGGCCAGAAGGCGCGGGAACTGTAGGGGTTTTGGGCGCGGGCCGGAAGGGCTTTCATGCGGTCAAATCATGCGTCGAAAAGGCCCTTCCGAGCGTCTAAATAAGCAGGAAGCAATCGGAACGGAGTGGCTGGAAGCGGGCAACGAAGCGATTGTGGCTGACGGCGCTGGGCCGAGTTATCCGCCGAGTTTTTGCTGGCGAGTGCAAGTGAAGTTGTGGTAATCTATTGATCTCAGTGAGGATGCGCGCCCCTTTGCCCCACACATGAGCTCCGGCTCGCGGGCGACCCAGGCGAAACCTGAAGCGCTGCCATCCTGTTCCGAGAAAATAATCACCGCGTATTGCGCGGCTTGCGGATGTGTATGCAAGCGAGGATTCCCCATGTGGAGTCTTTATTTTGCGTGCCTGCAATTGGGCGCGATGCGGTTTTGCGATGGACGCGGTCCGATGCGCGCAGACACGTAAATGGGCGCGGCTGATTGGAAGGCCGCGGGGCCAGGGATGAAATCGGGCGAGACGGTCGAAACGACCGAGTCTTGCCGAAGAGAGCAGGCATATTTTGGCGATTGAAGACAAGTTTGAAGAGGATGTGCACGGACTGATCGAGACTGGCAAAGAGAAAGGCTATCTCACCTACGGCGAAGTGAATGATGCGCTGCCGGAAGAGATCGGTTCTCCTGACGATCTTGACGATCTGATCACGACGATTGGAACGCAGGGCATTGACCTGCTCGACACTCCGAAGTTCCCCGGCGACAAAGACTTTGAGCTGGAGGAAGGCGAAGACGTCGAGCTGGATCTGACACCGGGAACGCTCGAGAAAACGAACGACCCGGTGCGCATGTATCTGCGCGAGATGGGAACCGTGCCGCTGTTGACGCGCGAGGGCGAAGTCGAGATCGCCAAGCGCATCGAGCGCGGGCAGAACCGCGTGCTCAAGGCGATTTCGCGCTCGCCGATTGTGATTCGCGAAGTAGCGGCGCTGGGCGAAGACCTGAAGCGCGGCGTGCGCAACGTGAAAGAGGTCGTGATCTTCGACGAGGAGGAGCTCACCGAAGAGGTGGTGCAGACCCGCGTGAAGGCGACTGTAGCGAAGACAGACACGTTGGTGAAGCACCAGAAGAAAGTCGCGCAGATCGAAGAGAAACAGGCGGCGATCTCACCCACCAATAAAGCGAAGGTCAAAGAGGCGCGGCGGTTGCGCTGGGCGGTCGGCCGCGAGAAGGTGTTCATTTCGCGCATCGTGCGCGAGCTGAAGTACACGGCACTGGAGCGCAAGCGCCTGCTGGACAAGGTCAACAAGACCGTTGACACCATGCGCACGCTGGAGCGCCAGATTCGCTCGCTGGACCAGAAGTACGAAGCCTCGAAAAGCGAGGACATGAAAAAGGAGTACCGGCGCCAGCAGAAGAATTGCCGGACGGACCTGGAGAAGATCGAAGGCGACGCGGGCGTGTCGATTGTGGAACTGAAGCGCACGCAGCGGGAGATGATCCAGGGCGACATGGACGCCGAACAGGCGAAGCGCGAGCTGATCGAAGCCAACCTGCGGCTGGTGGTTTCGATTGCCAAGAAGTACACCAATCGCGGACTTCAGTTCCTTGATCTGATTCAGGAAGGCAACATCGGCCTGATGAAGGCGGTGGACAAGTTCGAGTACCGGCGCGGCTACAAGTTTTCGACGTATGCAACGTGGTGGATCCGGCAGGCGATTACGCGCGCTATTGCGGACCAGGCGCGCACGATCCGCATTCCAGTGCACATGATCGAGACGATCAATAAGCTGATCCGTACGAGCCGGCAACTGGTGCAGGAGCTTGGCCGCGAGCCTTCGAGCGAAGAGATTGCGCGGCGCATGGACATCCCGGTGGCCAAGGTGCGCAAGGTGCTGAAGATCGCGCAGGAGCCTATCTCGTTGGAGACGCCGATCGGCGAAGAGGAAGACTCGCACCTCGGCGACTTTATCGAGGATCGTCAGGCAGTATCGCCTTCGGAAGCAGTGATTGGAGTGAACCTGAAGGAGTACACGTCGCAGGTGCTGCGCACGTTGACGCCGCGTGAAGAGCGGGTGATCAAGATGCGATTCGGGCTCGAGGATGGCAGCGAGCACACACTGGAAGAGGTCGGTCAGAGCTTCCAGGTGACGCGCGAGCGCATCCGGCAGATTGAAGCCAAAGCGCTGCGCAAGCTGCGGCATCCAAGCCGGAGCCGGAAGCTGAAGGCGTTTGTTGAGGGCGTGAAAGAGATGTAACCACTCGGCTGGAATCCAGCCATTATGGGCCGCAGCTTCCAAACGAAGCCGCGGCCTTTTTGCATGCATCACAGCGTCGATGGCTGGTGGAGCACCCAGATTATCTAGAAACCGTAGTTTTTCTTCCGCAAAGCGTTCTTGTATGCGTCTCGTGCTTTTTTGGCTGTAAGCTCCGCGTCGTGGAGTTTGAAGCCGGCGTCATCCCACTTTTCCATCTGAACCATGGAGTGGTCCTGCGTGGCGAGCGATTCTTCGGCGCGGATCGCATCAACCCAGCGATCCACCGCCTGCTTGTACGAGCTCAGTAGCTGGTCGAAATCCAAATTGTCCATGAGTGTGAAGGTAAAAACGATCCGGCGGTGCGTCAATCGATGAAGCCGATTTTTCACGGAAGATTCATGGGCCTGATACCGGGCACACGAGCTTCGGTCGCGACTGCTTTCCTGTCGTCGAGTACCTCTGCGTGCAAGCTCGTCCGCCCCGATATCGCATCTCTCTGATAGAATTCCGCTTGATTCTGACTCTGTTGCTTTCTTGGATCACCCGCCCACTAGCGCTCTTTCTGCTTCAAACAAAGAGGTTTCCAGATGAAAGGTATCACCCGCAGGCAGTTTGGTAAGACTGTGGCCGCGACTGCCGCGCTGGCGAACATTGCGATGCCCGAAAAGTCGCCGGGCCAATCGGCAGCCGCGGCGCAGGACCTCGAATTCCCGCGGGGATTTGTGTGGGGCTGCGCAACTGCTTCGTACCAGGTTGAAGGCGCAGTGAAAGAGGATGGGCGGAAGCCGTCGATCTGGGATGTGTTCGCACACACTCCGGGCAAAATCGCCAATGATGACACGGGCGACATGGCCGACGATTCGTATCACTTGTACAAAGAGGACACGCGGCTGCTCAAGAATCTTGGCGTGGGCGCATACCGGATTTCGACTTCCTGGCCGCGCATCTTTCCCGACGGCATAGGCCAGCCGAATC
This sequence comes from uncultured Acidobacteriaceae bacterium, assembly GCA_963850865.1. Taxonomy (GTDB): domain Bacteria; phylum Acidobacteriota; class Terriglobia; order Terriglobales; family Acidobacteriaceae; genus Telmatobacter. Next base: position 192,106 of record CAWKMZ010000010.1, on the reverse strand, counting down.
AGGCCGGCCTGGACCATTACAAACGCGTTTTGGATGAGCTGCTCGAGAACGGAATTACGCCTTACGTCACGCTCTTCCATTGGGATCTTCCGGCTGCGCTGGAGGGCGGTTGGCAGTCGCGTGACACAGCGAAGGCATTCGCCGACTACGCGGGTTTTGTAGCGGGCCGGCTGGCTGACCGTGTGCACCATTTCATGACCATCAACGAGTTCGATTCCTTTACCAACCTTGGGTACAAGAGCGGAGTGTTCGCGCCAGGATTGAAGCTGGGTGCAGCCGAGGTGAATCAGGTACGCCATCACGCGATTCTCGCGCACGGGCTGGGCGTCGAGGCGATTCGCGCGAGCGCGCCGGCAGCGAAGGTGGGACTGGCGGAGAATCCGACGTCTTTTGTGCCCGTGATCGAGGACGAAAGAAACATCGGGGCAGCGCGGCGGGCGACGCGCGAGGAAAACGCCGCATTCTTGACTGCGGTGATGGAAGGCAAGTACACCGATGGCTATCTGGAGCGCGAAGGAAGGAATGCGCCGCGGATCGCTGTAGGGGACATGAAAGCTATCGGAAGCCCGATCGACTTTCTCGGCTTGAATGTTTACGCGCCGTTTTATGTGCGGGCGGACGATTCAGCGGCGGAGTACGCGATCGTGCCACGGCAAACATCGTATCCGCGTATGGCTTCGCCATGGATCGCTGTGGGACCCGAAGTCATGTACTGGGCCGTGCGCAACGTTTGCGAATTGTGGCATCCGCGGGAGATTTACATCACGGAGAACGGATGTTCAGCCGACGATGTGGTGACGGCGGACGGGCGCATCGAGGATACCGATCGCGTTATGTACCTGCGCAATCACTTGACTCATCTCCACCGGGCTGCGACCGAAGGGTTCCCTGTGAAGGGCTACTTCCTATGGAGTTTGCTGGATAACTTCGAGTGGGCCGACGGATACAGCAAGCGCTTTGGAATTCATTACGTGGATTTCAAGACAGAGAAGCGCACGCCGAAGCTGAGCGCGGCGTGGTATCGAGAAGCGATTCGAAGGAACGCGGTGGTTTAGATGCAAGGCGGGACGCCGAGCATCCGGCACAAGTGAGCGTTGAGCGCTTCCCATGCCGGATGTCGATTTTGCATTTCGTATTAATGCGGTAAGACGAGAAGATCGGCGGCCAGTAGTTTCTCCGTAAGCCGATCAAGGGCCAATGGGACCCTGTAACCGATTGTCCTCATGCCCAAGCCAAGCATGATTGCGGTTTCTTCCTGCGTGTAGTCCTGGAGCACGACCCGGCTTAGCAATTCCCGATCGAGGCTATTGAGCTGGCCCAGACAGTTCTCAATATCCAGTACGAAGATGACCGCGTCTTCGAAGGTTCGAATCGGCCGGCTTGAGGCCCAACCGCGGCCGACGGGATCACCCAGGATTGATGGCGCCCTGCCCACTTGCGTGGACGCGTAAAGATAACGCCGCAGTAAGCTCTCTGTGTGCTTCCTGTAGAACGCCAGGCTGGCAGGAGGCTTGTTATCGTGCTTCTCAAGCCCCAATTGCTGCCGCTCAGCGGATTGTCGTTTCAATCTCCTTTGTTCGATTTGCCCGGCGGCCTCAGCGGCGCTGGTTTCCCATTGCATTGGCAACTGAAAGGCTGCGCTCATTGCACACCCCCTGTTGCCTCAGCCACCGCCCAAACCTTAGGAAGTTGCGTGAGGCGCGGGCGTCCGCGCGGCTTGCGACTTTCCGGCGATGGAAAATCTCTCAGTTTGGATTCACACTCCCTGCAATAAACAGTCCCTTGAGTCTGGGCCCTGAACCATAGGCAACCACACCCTTCGCAAATCTTCAATTGCACGCGCACATCCATGACCGATTCTCCGCATATCTTTCATCTCCCGACGGAATTTTGCGATGCATGTTGTTCCTCGGGGTGTAGAGAACCAGGCCGAACAACTCAGGTTTCTTGTGTCCTGATGGGGGATTGCCGCCCGTGCTCTCTTGTTTTCTGTCATGACCATTGGCGCGCAGATCCTGGAATTTCCTTGAATGACTTTTCTTCGGCGCCCTAAAAGAGCGCTCCAGTGCGGGAACGGAGATGCCGGCTCAAACAAGTCCTTCCAGCAATGTTCAATCGCACTCGCAAAGGGCAGGCTTCCGCCTTGGTCTAAGCTGATGGCGACGAAACAACTCCCAAAAGATTCCCACAGGTCAATGCTTGGTTTAGTTAACCAAATGTAAGATTGCGCTTCCTCTGCGTCAATATCTGACTACAACTTTCCGGTGATTCTCTTTTAAAACCCCGACAGGACGCTCAGAATTAAGGCCAGCGAACCCTTGTGACTTTTCCATGCGAAATGAGACATGAATCGGTCTCATTGCTGGCGGTAAATTTTCCACAGATGAATTTCACACAAATGCACGAGCGCCTTCGCCTGGAACTGCTGCGCCGAGTGCAGCGGGGGACGGTCAGCGTTTCGCTCCTGGGCCGTCAGACGGGGTTCGGACAGGCGCATCTATCCAATTTTCTGCACAGCCGCAGGCAACTCTCTTTGGAGGCCATGGACCGCATCCTGACGGTGCAGCATCTTACCGTCGCCGATTTACTGCCCTCCGCTCAGCAGTTGACGCCGGAGCTCAAAGGCAATGACGTGTGCGCCGTCCCAGTGGTATCGCACGCTGTTGCACTGTTCGAGCCGGTAATCCGCCCGTCCGCCATTCAGTCACTGCTTTACCTGGCTGGCGATGCGCTCGAATCAGTCCATTCGCGCGCATCGGCCGCCCGCCGCGCATGGGAGCGGTTCGCTGCTGTTCGTGTGCCGGCGGTCGATGCTCCCGCAATGGACCCACTCCTGCAACCTGAGGCAATCGCGCTTATTGACCGGCACTACAACTCGCTACTCCCCTACCGCCCAAACCGCGCGAATCTCTATGCGGTTCGGGACGGCTCACACTTGAAGTTCCGATACGCGGAGTTTCTCGCGGGCCGTCTTGTGCTGCGTCCCCACAACCTGGCTTTTCCCGTGGACCTGATCGACGTGGATCCGGGAGAGTCTCCGAACGAACTGCTGGTGGGAAGGATTGCGCTGATTTTGAATGAGCTTTGAGAAATGGCCCATGCGCGCACAAAGAGTCGTGGGGCTTTGTGTTACCGCTTCAGTTTGCGGGGAACTTTGCGCTCGCCAGATCGCTTTCGGCTTTAGCGATGTCCTCAAGCCGCCCGAGATCGCGCCAGTAAAATTCGTCCGCGTGGAACGAGAGGATCGCTTCACCTTGAGCGGCGAGGCGCAGATAGGCGGGAATGATGGAGAAGGCGCCCTCCTCTGACAGTTCGCCGAAGATGCGCGGTGAAAGAACGTGAATTCCAGAGAAGGCTAACGCGCGAACCTGTTGTGCGGGGACGGCCCACTCGATTTCTGCATCGCGGCCTGCCCGGCGGCCGCATAGCTGGCCGCGCTCGTTGAACAGCAAGGGTCGCGAAGTGTCTCTTTGCTGAACGGCAAGCGTGGCGAGAGCGTTGTGCTCGGTGTGAAAGCGCACCATGCGGGCGAGATCGATGGCGCTGAGAACATCGACATTGTGGACGAGAAAGGGCTCGCCTTTGCGTTCGCCGTCCTCAAGGAAGAACCAGGAGGCCTTCTTCAGGCCGCCGCCGGTATCGAGCAGAGCTTCTTCGCGGGAGATTTCAATCCGCATACCAAAGTTGCGGTTGGCTTGAAGGTAATCGACGATAGTGTCGGCGAAGTGGTGGACATTGACAATCACTTCGTCGACGCCAAACGAGCGCAAACGGACGAGGGTGATTTCAAGCAGCGTGCGGCCGGCGAGAGTGACTAATGCCTTGGGGCGGTCGGCCGTGAGCGGACGCAAGCGCGTACCGAGGCCGGCAGCAAGAACCATCGCCTTCATTTAAATGACCTCTCCGGACATGCCTAGCTTCTCAAGCTCAATGTGGCGGAGAGTAACGCCAACACCGGCGGAGGCACGCAGGTGTTTTGCCAACTGCTCCGCCAGATAAACCGAGCGGTGCTGGCCCCCGGTGCAGCCGAAGGAAACCATCAAGCTGGAGAAGCCGCGCTGACGATAGTTAGCTACGCTGGCATCGACCAGCGAGACCGCATGCGAAAGAAACTCGTGGACGCTTTCATGCTTGTCGAGATATTCGATCACCGACGCGTCACGGCCGGTGAGGGCGCGGAATTGTTCTTCACGACCAGGGTTGGGGAGGCTGCGGGCATCAAAGACGAATCCGCCGCCGTTGCCCGACTCATCGAGCGGCATGGTGTGGTGGAAGGAAAAGCTGAAGATTTGGACGGTGAGGCCTGCGGAGGGAGCGGCATTGTGCTGTAGTTTGTCGTTGGACGACGCCCTCTCAAGCGCCTCGAGAAGCGCGGGCAACGCTATGGGCAGCTTGACATGCTCCGCGAGCCAGCCCAGGTTCTTCAGTGCGTAAGGAACGCTCTGGAGGAAATGCGCTTTGCGTTCATAGAATCCGCGGAAACCGTACGCGCCCAACGCCTGCAGGATGCGGACATAGACGAATGCGTAATAGTGCTCCATGAATGCGTTGCGCTTGAGGTCGATGAACCCTGCGAGCCTGTCAAGATAGTGGTCGAGCAGTTGCTGGCGCAGGCCGGGCGGTAGATCGGCCTTGCCATCATAAAGAAGCGACGCGATATCGTATTGCAGCGCGCCTTTTCGGCCGCCCTGATAGTCGAGAAACCAGGGCTGGCCGTCGCGCAGCATGATATTGCGCGATTGGAAATCGCGATAGAGAAAATAGTCGTGATCGGCGCCGAGAAGAAATTTGGTGAGGCGCGTGAAATCGACTTCGAGAGCCTGCTCGTTAAACGGAATGCCGGCAAGGCGAAGAAAGTAGTATTTGAAATAATTCAGATCCCAGGCGATCGACTGTCGGTCGAAACTCGCGCGCGGATAACAGACCTTGTAGTTCAGGTCGCGGCCGGCTTCGACTTGAAAACGCGGCAGGGTTGAGACGACTCTGCGGTAAGCCTCAACCACCGGAGGAGCGATGGTATCGCCGGAACGATTGGCGCTGAGAAATTGAAAGAGCGTGGTGTCGCCCAGGTCTTCTTCGAGGTATGCGCCGTGATTGAGATCCTCCGCATAAATTTGCGGCACCGGTAGGCCATGACGGCGAAAATCGCGGGAGAACTCGAGAAAAGCAACATTCTCCTCGCGCACGGAATAGAGAATGCCGATGGCAGATTGCCCGGCGCCGGCGAGGCGCACAATCACGCGCCCGGAGCCGCCGAGTTGCCCCTGAAGCGGCTGAACGCGTTCCGGCGGCGAGTGAAAGTGCTGCTCGAAGAGGTGTTTGAGAACTTCCATGAAGGTCGACAGAACTGCTTACGGTGCTTCGACAAAGATAGCGACGCGGTGAAGCGGATGCAAGGCGCGCTGCTCGCCGATCGGAGTTACTCCGCCTGATGACCCATATCCACGCCGTCAAAGCGCGTAAAGGCCGAGTTCCAGTGCATCTGGACGATGCCGGTGGGGCCATTGCGCTGCTTGGCGATAATGATCTCCGCCTTGGATTTGTCGGCATCGGCCATGTTTTCGTCGCGATTGTAATAACTTTCGCGATGAATGAAGGCGACGACGTCGGCATCCTGCTCAATGGAGCCCGACTCACGGAGATCGCTCAACATGGGACGCTTATCATCGCGTTTTTCATTGCTGCGCGAGAGCTGGGAGAGGGCGATGACCGGGACCTTGAGTTCCTTGGCCATGGCTTTGAGGCCGCGCGAAATAGCTGAGACCTCCTGAACGCGGTTTTCGAAGCCCTTGCGACTGGCGCCCGGCAATGTAGCGGACATAAGCTGGAGATAATCGACCATGATCAAGTCGAGGCCACCGTTGTTCTGCTTGAGGCGCCGCGCCTTGGCACGCATTTCAGACACAGTGGATCCGGCGGAGTCGTCGATGAACATGCGCGCCTCCACCAATTGGCTCAGCGCGGTCTGCAGCCGCTCCTGCTCCACGCGCCCGATGAAACCTTTCTGGATCTTCTGTTGATCCACGCCCGCCTGAGATGCCAACATGCGGCGCAGGAGGGACTCGCGACTCATTTCCAGGCTGAAGATGGCGACCACTGAACCGTAGCGGAGGGCTGCATTCTCGGCGATGTTGATGGCCAGTGCAGTTTTGCCCATGGAAGGCCGCGCGGCGATGATGATCAGCTCGCCTTTTTGCAGCCCGCTGGTCATACGATCGAAGTCAGTAAAGCCCGTCGCCAGGCCGCTGACTTCCCGGCTTTGCTTGTAGAGATTGTCGATGGAGCCGAAGGAGTCGCGAACGATGATTTCAATCGATTGCAAGCCCTGGTTAAGGCTGTCCTGGCTTACGTCCAGAAGTTGCGCCTCGGTCTCATCGAGGACGCCAATGGCGTCCTGGCTCTGGTCTGCGGCTCTGGCGATGGCGGCCGAGCAGATGCCCATGAGGCGGCGCAACATGCTCTTGTCTTTGACGATGCGGATGTAGTCCTCAATGACCGGACGGCGCGGCAGACCCTCAGTGAGTGAGGCAAGGTAGGCTACGCCGCCGACGGACTCGACCTCTTTGTAGCGCGCCAGCTCGTTGGAGAGCGTAACGATGTCGACCGTACGCCCGGTGTCAATCAACTCGGTCATGCGCAGGAAGATACGACGGTGCGAGTCGAGCGAAAAGTCGTCAGATTTGAGGGATTCGGCAGCCTCGGCATGGGCGGCATTGTCGAGCAGGATCGCGCCCAGGATCGTCTTTTCCGCGTCAAGATTCGCGGGAAGGCCGGCTTCGAGGGTGAGGTCGGGGACGGTGGCCATAGGAAAGAGTGTAGGCCAGAACGGGTCGACCGCAGATTGTGGACAAGGTTCCCCACAGGTGGAAGATGAGGAAAAAGAGGCTGAAGCTATTCGCTTCGGCAGCGGGTCAACCGTTCATGCGCCGGAAGATGGTGTCGAAATTGCCGGTTTCGGCGGCAAAGCGAAGGGTCTTCACATTCTCGACGCAGATTTCCGGCGGAGTCGGTTGGGTCTTGAGGATTTCCATAACCTCGGCGATAAATCTATCGAGCGGCATGGCGCGGGGATTCTCGGCGCCGTCCATCAGGTTGGTGGCGACATAGGGAGGAATCAGCTCAATGACCTCGACGCTCGTGTTGCGAAGCTGCGCGCGCAGCGAAAGCGTATAGGAGTGGAGGGCGGCCTTGGTGGCGCAGTAGGTGGGCGTCTGCGCCATAGGCAGGAACGCCAGTCCGGACGAGACGTTGATGATTGTGGCGTGCTGCTGCTCTTGGAGATGCGGCAGAAGTGCGGCGGTGAGGCGGAGGGGGCCGAGCAGATTGGTAGCGACAATGGCCTCTGCGTCGGCAAGGTCGGTTTGCTGGTCGAGAAAACTTTCGCGGCGCATGATGCCGGCATTGTTGATAAGGACATTCAGCGAGGGAGACTCAGCAACGGCCTGTGCGGCGAGGGCGCGGACCGACTCTGGATCCTGCATATCGACGGTAAGCGACTTCATGCCGGGATTCGCGGCTGCAATTTCGTCGAGAGCGTGGCGCCTGCGGCCGGCGATGATGACCTGGTTGCCAAGCGCGTGGAGGGACTCAGCGAGTCCGCGGCCTATGCCGGTGCCGCCGCCAGTAATGAGGATGGTGCTGCCGCTGGGATTCATGAGAGAAGCGCCTCTGACTCGCATGATAACGGGGCCGCGCGATTTGAGTGTGACGACGGCCACAGGATGCCAGAGAGCCAAATTGGGCCGGTTCCGGCAACCGGTTACCACCTTGGAACTCTTGGGACTAGGAGTGCTTCAAATTACTCGCTACAAAATTAACGCATACGGATAATGAGGCATTGATTACGAAGCTCCGCATGTTACCGAGCAACTTCGTTGTCAACCTCGGCTCATTCTGTTCGGCGCAATGCCGATAGGAGTCGAAGGAGGACGCCGCCATGGCAGCCCAACGACTGGACGTCGATCACCTCCTGGCTGCTTCGCCTTCCCTGCTCCCGCTTCGGATGGAAATGTCCAGCTTTGCCGCCAGGTTCGCGAGTACCCAAACGGTCGTGAACCAGGGGCTTCGCGCGCAGGGAGAGTGGCATCCCGAAGCGGTCGTCAACCTCCGGCTTTTGGGAAAGGGAGTCGGTTGGGCATTCGGCATCGAAGGCGTAGCGGCAATGTGCCTATACGCAATCTGGTTTGTTTGGCATTTTCGGCCGTAGGTCAAAACCAAACCACCCGGTATTTCGAAAGGACATCACCGGGCGCACATTCGCTGTAATCCGGATGCTGGGGCGGGGCAGTTGCGCAGACGTTGTTGTGCAGCCGGCAATTGCAATCTAAGTAGTCTCTATACATATTTTGTGTGATCTGGAGCGGACCAAACCCATTTCCATCTTCAAAATCTGCGATGATAGCAGGATGTGCCAATGGGCACTTTGAACAGATAGGACCCACCGCCCAAGTGAAACCCGCAATGCGCCGCGTGGCGCTGATTTACAACCCGGCTTCAGGACAGTATTCCTCTCGGCGGAAGGCAGCCGTTGGTGAGATCAAGGCGGTGCTTCGTGAAGCGGGTGTCGACTCAGAAGCATTCGAAACAGGCGCGCCGGGAAGCGCGACGACGATCGCAGAAGAGGCAGTCCGACAAGGTTACGATACGGTGCTGGCTTGCGGTGGAGACGGCACAGTTCATGAGGCCGTGCAAAGCCTTGTGGGCACCGATGTGGCTCTCGGAGTGGTTCCACTGGGCACAGCAAACGCGCTGGCTGCGGATTTGGGATTGATTGCGACGCCAGCCAAGGTGGCACGCACCTTGCTCGAATCGGTACCGGCGCGAGTTTCGGTAGGGCGCATTCACTACGCGGACAAGGATGGAAATCCGGGCTCGCGATATTTTGTTGTTGCGGCGGGGGTCGGCGCGGATGCCCTGCTGATGTCGCGGCTTGACTCACGGCTGAAGCGACGCCTGGGATACGTTCTGTATCTGATCGAGGCATTTCGGATCTGGGCTACTTCGTCGTTTCCACTCTTCGAGGCAGAATTGCCGTCGAACGGTAATGGCGGCGGGCGCGTGGTGGAAGTTTCACAGTTGCTGGCCGTGCGGGTGCGCTCATTCGGCGGAGTCCTACGGACACTTGCCCCTGGCGCAAGTTTGCGGAATGGCAGCCTGAGCATGCTCGCGTTCAAGACGCAAAGCCGGTTGCAGTACATGTCGTTCCTGCTCGCAGTGATCGCCGGACGGCACACGTTCAACCGATCAGTGGAACTGATGGATTCGCCGTCGATTGAATGCCGGGCCTGTGACGACTCGGCCGAGAAACATTTTGTTGAAGCAGACGGAGAGGTACTGGGCTACCTGCCTGTGCGTCTCGAAGTCGTGCCGCACTCGCTGATGCTTTTGATTCCCCCGGGCGTGCAGCCGTGATGACTTCGCGACGGAAGCCTCAATCCTGATAGAGATAGCCCTTCGCAGTTTCCTGAAATTTCCGTAGATCGTTTTCCTTCCAGCCGTCGCAGCGATGCAACTCGCGAGCCAGGAGCTCTGCAACTACGGGTGCGGCTTCGATGGCGGCGCGTGCATCGAGAAAAAGAGCGCGTGTGCGTCGTGCGAGCACATCCTCGACCGATCGCGCCATTTCGTAACGCGCTGCCCACACGACTTCGCGCAGCCGAAAGGGCAGCCTCGGGTGCAACAGAGTATCCAGGCTTGAGTTCTGGGCGGAAAGAGCACGAAGCGCCGGGAGGTCGGACCCATAGACACTCTCCCAAGTGGAAGTCGCAGTGGTTGCTTCAGGAGTCCATCCGTGAAGCTTCAATTCGAGCGTTGGCGAGGAACGCTTGGGGAGCGCAGCTACCTGCGCGGCGCGATCAATTGTGTCCTGGCCCATCCGGCGGTAGGTTGTCCACTTTCCTCCAGTGACGGTAATAAGGCCGGTGATGGAAACCATGATGGTGTGATCGCGGGAAAGCTTTGAGGTCTTGACGCCGCTCTTGCGGACCAACGGACGCAGGCCCGACCACACGCTGAGAATCTCCTCGGGGCGCGGCGCGCGGCCCAGGTAGCGAGCGATGTGGGCACGAAGGAATTGCTTTTCTTCGGGAAGAGCCCGCGGCTCGGGCGAAGTGCTTTCAACCGGCACATCAGTGGTTCCGACGAGCAACGCGCCCAACCATGGGATGGCGAAAAGTACGCGCCCGTCTTCGGTTTTGGGAATCATGAGCGCGGTATTTCCGGGAAGGAAGGTGCGCGGCAGGACAAAATGCGACCCCTGGCTCACGGCCAGAAAAGAATCGCGTTGATGGCCGTTGAGCGCGAGTGTTTCCTCGGCGTGGACGCCGCAGGCATTGATGACTGCCTTAGCCCGGAGATCGAAGACAGCACCGTCTTCGCGGTCATGGACCTGGATGCCGACGATTTTGCCCGCGCGCTCAATCAGACCCGTGGCTTCAACGTAGTTGATGGCAGTTCCACCGAGGTCCTGGAGGGTCCGCAGCAGTGCGATGGCGTACCGGGCGTCGTCGAACTGGCCATCGTGATAGAGGATGCCGCCGCGAAGATGATCCTCCTTCACTCCGGGTAGCTTTTCCAGTGTGCTTTCTCGAGAGAGTAGTTCCGATCGGCCCAGCGACAACTTGCCGGAAAGCCGTTCATAAACTTTGAGGCCGACGCCATAGTAAGGAAGTGAGAAATAGCTATAAGCGGGAACGACGAAGCTTAGATCGTGGACCAGATGCGGTGCGTTGCGTACCATGTGGCCGCGCTCGCGCAACGCGTCAAGGACCAGCGTCAAGTTCATTTGCTCGAGGTAGCGCACGCCGCCGTGCACCAGCTTGGTGCTGCGGCTGGAAGTCTCTTTGGCGAAATCGGAGCGCTCTACGAGCAGAGTGCGGTAGCCGCGCGCGGCAGCCTCAACCGCAGCGCCCAAGCCGGTGGCTCCGCCGCCAATCACCAACACATCCCACGGCGGCGCCGTAGCACCCAGCTGGCTGAGGATTTCCTGTCTTGAGACCACGCCTATGTCTTCCTTTCAAAACGGGCGGATGACGGAAAATAGCACGGTCGGAGGCGCGGCACGAATGGACGCAAAGAGAGATGCGCCGCAAACCGAAACGCCGCCTTCGATCAAGGTGAATAGCTGTTTTTCCGCCCAGGCTCTGGTCTCTCAGTGGGCGATATCCGCGAGCCGAATCGCCGCGGACTTTTTTGCAACAGCGCCGAACCAATGTTGTGGGCGTGCTGCGGATTCCAGTTTAGCAGTGTGGAGTTCGGGTTCTCTGCACGAGCAGCCGGGTCACCGCACGAAAGTAATTTGATCAACGAGCGCGATGCGCCAGGCACTTGGAAGTGACTGGCGCATGCACATGCTCCGTGTTAGTAAATGATCTTCAACGCGAACTGGATCACGCGCGGAGTGAAGGTGCTGGAGATTTGGCCGCCACCGCTTGCGTTGGCGAGATTTAACGAGGCGTTGGCGACCTGCGTGCCGGAGATGTCGGGGTTGGAGGTCGCTGGCAGATAGAGGTTGGTGTGATTGAAGATGTTGTAGAGCTCAGAACGGAACTCGATCTGCATGCCTTCTTTTGGCGTGTTGAAGCGCTTATTGAAGTCGAGGTCGGTCTGGTACAGCGGTGGAGTGCGGCCCGGGTTGCGCGACATGTTGCCGAATGGCGACTGAAGAATGCCACTGGCGTTATCGATTGCAGGAATCTGGACTGCATTGAAGTTGACGTACTGGACCGCGCCCGAGTTGGCCACCCGCACACTGCGCCCTTGCGTGAGGGGCACGCCTGGCACTTTGTTGGGGCGATAGAGGTTGGCGCCGCGGTAGTTCTGGTTTGACGGGATTTGAGTGGAGGCTAGCTGGGCAGAGTTCGGCCCGTACTCGAGGTTGAAGGGCGTACCGGCCTCCGCGGTGTCGATCGCGCTCACCTGCCACCCGCCCAGAATCCCATCCAACACCGGATTGAGATGTTGGCCAAAGGTGCGACCGTGCCCGAACGGCAGATCGTAGACCAGGCTGACAATATTCGCAACCGGCAGGTTGTAGTCCGATTGCGCGTAATCGGCGCTGATATGGTTGGCATCCTGCACCGAAGGCGTATTTCCTTCCAGCGAGGCGCTGGCGTTATCCAACGAGTGCTCCCATGTGAATGAGTCGAGCAAGGTCAAGCCTGCGACCATGCGCTGCTCATACCGCACCTGCAACGCGTTGTAGTTGGAATTGAACTCGTTGAGGGCTTCCGTGATATCCGAAGGCCAATTGGCGAAGGGACGCGAGTAAGTACCCGTGGCGGAGATATTGCGCTGATTGCCGTTAATAAAGCCTTGCAGCTTTAGGCCGTGGTTGCCCACGTATGCGATGTCGAAGAGGCCGTTCTTCGTGATCTGCTGCTGCACCGCGAGATAAAAGCTCTCAACATAACTATCTCGCGTATTCTTCGGCACCCAGGTGATGTTATCGGTGGCGTAATTGAAGCTTGTGACCAGCCCAGACGGGAAGCCCTGTGCCGCCGTCGCATAGCAGCTTTCCGTGGTTGTTCCTGTCGTGATGATCTGGGCAGGAAGCGGCGTAGAGCAGTGATTGCTTGTAGTTGGCGAGATCTGGCTGACAGAGGCAAATTGCGCTTGCGGGGCGTTAATGGCAGCGATGTCACCGGAACCCGCGCGTGTGTAGTGAACAAAGCTGGTGCCGAATCCGCCACGGATGGACAATTTAGGAACAGGCGAATAGGCGAAGCCTACGCGCGGCGCAAAGTCGGACAGGTCTGGATTGACAAGGGTTTTGCCGTATGCGCCGCTGCCAACAGACTTGGGTGTGATGCCGGTGACCGCGGTTGCATTGGGATTGATGGTGATGACTGTTTGCGAGCCTGGATCCCAGTTGGAGACATCGTTATGCTGCTCGGAATAAGGCGAGCCGTACTCCCAACGGAGACCCAGGTTCAAGGTCAAGTCGCGCGTCACCTTCCAATCGTCCTGGGCGTAGACGCTTTGAATCGTCTGACGCAGATGAGCCTCGAAGTAGTTTGCCAGCGCGTAAGCACTGGTCGTGCCGAATAGGAAGTCCGCGAAGTAGGTATCGGCGACTTTGCCCGTAGATTCGTTCAGGGGTGTGCCAGTTGCGGAAGAGCAGGTGCCACCGCCCGGGATGGATGTACCGTTGGGGCATGCGCTGTAGCCGCCGCCATAGGTAAACGAGCCGTAAAGCGGGTTGTTGTCTAGCACGCCCATCCAGATATGTTCGTATTCGTAGCCAAATTTGAGGGAGTGGCTGCCTCTGACCCAGGTGAAGTTGGCCTTTGGATCAAGGAGCGAGGGATTCTGGAACTGAGGGTTGGTGGTTTGACGACCGAACGCGGTAAATCCTCCGGTGATGCTGACAGCAGGCAGTCCGCCGGCGATGTTGGACGCGGTGGGCAAGCCGGGGATCGGTGAACCATTGACCAGGACCGGCGCTGTTCCCTCGCTCAAAGGTGTCTTGCCGGCTTTGGTCTTGGAGATACCGAGGCGCAGATCGAGGATCCGGTTGGAGCCGAAAGTGCCCGTATAGCCAATGGCGACTTGCTGGTCCAGAATGCGCTGCGGCCCGGCGGTTTGACCTTCGAGCGGGAGAGGAATTGTGGGAAAGTTGATTTCTGTTTCCTTGCGGTCGCTGACGCGTAGAAAGTAGCGCGCAGAAGCGCTCGCAGCGTAATCCAGGCGCAGATCGCCCTTGTCTGAGTAGTCGCGGAAAGGGATCAGCACTGGGTAGTCGCCACTGTTCACGCCCGTAGTCGCGAGCCCCGCAGTGGGCAGACCCTTGATTTGTTGAAACGCGGCGACGATTTGAGCAGACAGCGGATCGATGGCGCCGGGGATGGAGGAGATGTTTGTGCCGGCAGCATAAACGGTGCCGGTGGTGGGGTTGCGGACCGGCACGACAAAATTGCCGTTCAACTCGTTCTGTGTAGGCAGAGTGAGAACAAAGAGTGGGCTGTTGATAGCCCGCAGGCCCTCATAGTCGAGAAAGAAGAACATCTTATCTTTTATGATGGGGCCGCCAAAGTTGCCGCCGTATTGATTGCGATGATAAGGGGGCTTCACGAATGGAACAGGGCCCGCGGTAGTGATCGTGGTCGGCTTGAAGAAGCCGGGAGCGTTCAGATCGGTGTTGCGAACGAACTCATAGAGCGTGGCGTGGAACTTGTTGCCGCCGGATTGCGATGCCACGTTGATGGTTGCACCGGAACTGCGGCCGTACTCCGCGCTCTCGTTGTTGGTGACGGCGCTGAACTGTGCAACGGAATCCGGGGGGACAGAGATGATCTGATTGTCGAAGCCCTGGTTGGACTCGCCATAGGAGTTGTTGTCCATGCCGTCAAGCATGAAGTTATTGAAGACCGAGCGCTGTCCGTTCACGTTGTACGCGCCCGCGCGGACAGGGCTATTAATGTTGCTGGTCGTGGTGGCCTGAGTTGGCGCCTGGCGGACGCCGCTCACCAGGGCGAGCAGATCGGTGTAGTTTCGGCTCACCAGCGGAAGCGCCGAGCTCTGATAACCGGTAATGGTCTGCTCGCGCTGACTGTCCTCTGTGTCCACCGTCAGCGAGACGTCGCTGACTTCGACTGTGGTGGCTGCCTCGCCGACCCTGAGAGTCAAGTCAATGTGTTGCCGTACGCCGACTGAGACCAGAACGCCGTTGGCGACGGCAGAGCTGAACCCAGGATGCTCGCAGGTCACTTTATACGTCCCGGTTTGCAGGTTGGGGACTTCATACTCGCCCGAGCCGCTTGAAACGCCGGTATAGGCAACGCCAGTTGCAACATTGACCGCGCTCACGGTTGCTCCGGGTATCACAGCCCCCGTGGAGTCCTGGATGACGCCGACTATGCTCCCAGTATCGTACTGAGCAAACGTAGCGCGTGATGAAAACATCAACAAGAGCGCGATTGCCAGAAGAAACCATTTGGAACGCCGATTCTCATATTTCGCCGCACGGGCGTTTCCAGCTTGTTGGCCCACAGATCGGTTTAAGGAATTCATATTGCCTCCCAGTGTTTCTGTTTCAAATGCGGTTAAAATTCTTACCTGTTCGCCAGGGCTATTGACTTCATCGCAGGCACAATCTTTGAAAAGACCGATTGCTTATTTGAACTGGATGGCAGAGCCAGGCTCCGATGACACACGTGTGTCATCGGAGAGAGAAATCCATGCAGCCCGCGACCGCGGACATATAACTAGAAAGGCTCCAGCCTCAAGCAGGCGCCTTGAGTCATTGAATTCGAGACGATTCAAAGTCATCCTTGGCCACTTCCATTAACATTCGAGGAATATAGCGTTAAAAGTCTGCCAAAGACAAAAATCCACCTCCAAACACGAGCCTCTCAACCGGCCCCGCGATGGGTCAGCCAGTTCAGGGAAGCTGTATTTGGCGGTGGATTTCTCTAAGTCTTTTTCCGCGAGAGGAAGCTAACAAAGGCGAAAGCATGGTGTCAAGGACAATCCGACACCGGCGGGCGGTGCAGCGATTACGGAATTTCGGCGGGTGCATTGAATCAACCGATGAGGGTTGTTGCGGCGGTCCAGGGTCGTTTCTGACTTTCGGCCACGCCGCGATGCGTGAGCGTTCCGAGCCAGGTGTTCAAGCCTTCAGCCAATCCGCCATCTTGCCGGAGTGCTTGGCGCGCGCCGAGGTTTGCCAGCCGCAGTAAATACGGGAAGGTGGAATTAGTGAGCGCCAGCGTGGAAGTATGCGGTACTGCGCCAGGCATGTTGGTGACGCAGTAGTGCACCACGCCATCGACCAAAAAGCTGGGGTTGGAGTGCGAGGTGGGCCGCGCCGTCTCCACGCAACCGCCCTGGTCGATGGCTACATCGACGATGACAGCGCCCTTTTTCATTTGGGCTACCATGGCTCGCGTGACCAGTTTGGGCGCTGTGGCACCGGGAATCAGCACGCCGCCGATGACGAGATCCGCCTCGCGAGTGGCTTGAGCGATGTTGTAGCTATTTGAGGCGAGAGTGTAGAGGCGGCCGCCGAAGATGTCGTCAAGCTCGCGCAGCCGGTTCAGATTCACGTCGATGAGAGTGACCTTGGCGCCGAAGCCCAGAGCGATGCGCGCGGCGTTGGTGCCGACGATGCCGCCGCCGAGAATGGTAACGTGCGCGGGAGGAACGCCGGGGACGCCGCCAAGCAGGATGCCGCGCCCTCCACGCTCTTTTTCGAGATAGGTCGCGCCGACCTGGACGCTCATGCGCCCTGCAACCTCGCTCATGGGCGTGAGAAGAGGTAATGTTCCCTGACGGTCGCGCACCGTTTCGTAGGCGATGCCGATGACTTTCGATTCGAGAAGCTTGTCAGTAAGCGAGGGGAGCGGCGCGAGATGCAAGTAGGTGAAAAGAACCAGGCCTTCGCGGAAGTAGACATACTCCTGATCGATGGGCTCCTTGACCTTGACAATCATCTCGGACTTGCCCCAAACGAAACCCACATCGCCGACAATCTCAGCGCCGGCGTTCTGGTATTCAGCATCGGGAAAGCCGGACTGCGCGCCAGCGAGTGTCTCAACGAGCACTTTGTGACCGGCTTCAGTGAGCGCCTTGACGCCCGACGGCGTTACGCCGACACGAGCTTCGTTGTCTTTAATTTCTTTAGGAACGCCGACGATCATGGTTCGCTCCTTGCGTGGTTCGATGCATATCAGAATGTTTTCGGCTCTAGAAGCTGGTGCGTTCTAGGTCATCTGCTCGCGTCCGTGACGCCACAGGTCGATGTCGCCCTCCTGCGCGTGACGGTCGATTGCCTTTAGCTCCGCAGCGGTGAACTTGAGCTTCTTCAGCGCATCCAGCGAGTCGTCAAGCTGCTCGACGTTGCGCGCGCCGATAAGAGCCGATGTGACGCGAGCGTCGCGCAGTACCCAGGCGATGGCCATTTGTGCGAGAGTCTGGCCTCGGGTTTGCGCAATGTCGTTGAGTGCGCGGACATGCTTGAGATTCTTCTCGTTGAGGAATTCCTTGAGTAGCGAGGAACCTTCACTCGTGGCGCGCGAATCTTTGGGCACGCCCTTGAGGTACTTGCTGGTTAACAGGCCCTGCGCGAGTGGCGAAAAGGCAATGCAGCCGGCGCCAACTTCTTCGAGCGCATCCAGAAGGCCTTTCTCGATCCAGCGATTCAGCATGGAGTAAGAGGGCTGGTGAATGAGCAAAGGGACACCTGCCTGCTTGAGGATCTTCGCGGCCTGGCGCGTGCGCTCAGGACTGTAGGACGAGATTCCTACATAAAGAGCCTTGCCCTGCTGCACGGCGGTAACGAGCGCGCCCATCGTCTCTTCAAGCGGGCAGTTTTTCCAAGGGCGGTGAGCATAGAAGATGTCAACGTAGTCGAGGTCCATGCGCTTGAGGCTGTCATCGAGCGAGGCGAGAAGGTATTTGCGCGAAGCGCCGATGCCATAGGGGCCGGGCCACATGTCGTAACCGGCCTTGGAGGAGATGATGAGTTCGTTGCGCAGGCCGCGGAAGTCCTTGCGCAGAATCGTGCCGAAGTTTTCTTCGGCTGAGCCGTAAGGAGGGCCGTAGTTGTTGGCGAGATCGAAGTGGGTGACGCCGCGATCGAAGGCGCGGCGGACCATGGCGCGGCCGGTTTCAAAGACGTCGGCACCTCCAAAGTTCTGCCACAGGCCGAGAGTGATGGCGGGGAGCACGAGTCCAGAGTTGCCGCAGCGGCGGAAGTTGGCGTGGTCGTAGCGAGTGGGGGCGGGAACGTAGGCGGTTTCCATAGCAGTTCAATGTTACTGCGCGGGGTTACTGCGTTGGCCTTTTCGGTCCGGGCACCCTGGGCGGTGCGGTTTCTGAGTCGAGCCCCAATTTTTCTGCGAGCGCATTGATCAGGGAGACGGCTTCGTCAGAAGGGTCGGTGGAGAAGAGCAGCTCGTCGAGAGCGGGATTTGAACTTGGAGCGGTGGGTGCGGGATCGCAAGGCTCGGGATGGTTGATGGCCATTTGGAGCCCCATGATGAGAATGGATGCGCGGCGAGCACTGATGCGGCCGTCGGCAAGACCCTGAAGGACGCTGTGGAGGGCGTGGAGGATTCCGTTCTGGTCGAAAGCTATGGGTATCTCGACGCGATGCTCGGTTGACGGACTTTTGGCCTGAGGCGGAATGCGGCGACCATGGAAGTAACAGAAGGCAGTGCCCCGGATGGCGGGCGACTGGCAGGTGAGTCCGCTGGGCATGACGTGACGGCAGGTTGCGTACATGGATCTTCCCTTTCCGGGGATACCCCCGTACCCCCGCCACCCCCCTGGGTGTTTTCGACAAATTGCTCGTTGAAAAGCGGTTGCCGGCATGGATCCGGAGTAAGTTCCGCCTTTTCACGAACCTGAATCTCAAGTTCGTGCGAATACGGGGTTTATGAGGATCGCAGGCCCGATACCGGCGGCCGAGGGCGGCTTTTTATGGAATTGTGAGATCAGGATAGCGCAATGAGGGTAAATGATCGGCAAACTTGGCGTTGCTGCAAGTGGATGACAAATAAAGGAGTTACAACAAATATTGGAGTTTGCCCTCTTGACAAGGCTTAGGGTGGACCGCCTGAACGGTGGCGGGGAGATTCCCTCCGAAGGACGGCGAACAGGTCGAGGGGGATTCGGTGCTTTATCTAGAGCCGTTTAGCCCAATAGCCAGGGCGCCGCTTGGCGTGGGCAATGGCGATGACCTGGATGTCGTGCAGGCGTTCGCGGAAGACCACAGAGAAGGGATAGCGGTTGAGGATCACTCGGCGGGTTCGATGCAAGTAGAGAGGACATATTTTCGGATGGTCCCGAATGAAGTCGAGGGCAGGAATCAGTTCTTCGAAAAAACGATCACCGGCCTGAAGACTTTGAGTGCGATACCGGTCGTGCGCTGATTCGATCTCGGGTTGAGCTGCAGGATGGTACGAAAGCGGCTTCACTTCTTTAGTCTTGTGCGTGCTTCGGGTGAGAGCCGATCGAGCATTCTAGCCATAACTTCGTCTCCCGGAATCATTTCCACTTCTCCCGCGTCGATCTCATCGAGGCGTCGCTTTATCTCGTCGCTCCATGCAGCCTCGGCTTCGTCGAAACCAATGTTATCGTCCTTGATCAACAGGCATTCGGCCAGCCAGTCCTGCTCATCCGGAGAAAGCTGGCGCGCTTGTTCAAGGATGTCTTGCGCCTTCGGGCTCATGACAGAATTGTAGCGCGAAAGCGATTCGGGCTCCATTGACGTCTCCGCCTCAGACCCCATAATCGTTAGGACGGCGCTGAGTGCCGACCGCGGTCTAGTTTATGCTTTCTGCAAATGCCTGGCAGGTGAACTATGGCTCGAGGTAAAGCTGACATAACCAGTGAGGCGAAGCTCTCTTGGGGCGGATTCCTCATCGATTTAAATGTTCGGGACACGCTGCCGTTATTTGGAAGGAAGGCGAGAATCACTTCACATAAACGAGATGAAGAGACCGTGCATGAAGCGTGGGAGGAATCTCGGATGATCGTTACTTGTAATGAAGCAGATTTCATCCGCTTCATTCTTGAGCATTCTAAGCGCGACTCGGGCAAGACGTGCCAGGACTGTTGGGGCCTGCTGGTCGTGCCTGCGGATGCGATTGTGAGGAGTCGCGTGATTAAGAGCGCGAAGAAGGGCGTCTGGACGGGTGTGGAGACCCTTCCATGGTCCCTCGTGGCATATACCAATCTTTGTGTGTCGCTTCATTCTGACGGGGGAATTGGCGTTCGGAAATTCAGACGCTGCGAGCATTGCAAGAGGCAGAGTCCAATCGATTCTGAGTGGTACGACGGTCTGCCTGAGATCGGGACAAGGCGACCGCACGGTCGCTCAAGATGACAGAGCCGTTGCGATAGTCGAGTTCACTCCGCGTTGTCGATCTGCGCGCGCTGGAGTTTGTCAGAGTAGTCCACGTAAACGGCTTTCCAGGTGGTGAAGAAGTCGAGGGCGCCGAGGCCTTCGCGGTGGCCGTTGCCGGTGTGCTTGACGCCACCGAAGGGCAGATGGACTTCGGCGCCGATTGTGGGCGCGTTGATGTAGGTGATGCCGGCTTCTAAATCGCGGATTGCCGCGAAGGCGCGATTTACGTCGCGCGTGTAAAGCGAAGTGGAGAGGCCGTAGTCGATAGAGTTGGCGATTTCGATGGCCTCGTCGAAGGTGGAGAATTCGATGAGGCAGATGACGGGGCCGAAGACCTCTTCGCGGGCGATGCGCATGGCGGGCGTGACTCCGGCAAGGATGGTTGGCTCGAAAAAGGTGCCGTGGGCATAAGCCCCGGAAGTGAGCGCGTGGCCGCCGCAAAGGAGTTGCGCTCCCTCGTCTTGAGAGATCCTGACGTACTTCTCCGAGGTTTCGATCTGATTGGCGTTGACCTGCGGGCCGACTTCGACGGATTCATCGAGGCCGTTGCCGATCTTTAGTTTCTTGGCGCGAGCGACAAACTTGTCAGTGAACTCCGCCGCAATCCCCTTCTGCAAGAGAATCCGGCTGGTGGCTGTGCAGCGCTGGCCAGTGGTTCCGAATGCGCCCCAGAGCGCGCCATCGAGAGCGAGGTCAAGGTTGGCGTCGTCGAGCACGATCTGCGCGTTCTTGCCGCCCATCTCAAGCGAGACCTGCTTGAAGGTGGCGGCTGCGCGCTGAGCGACGAGCGATCCGACGGCGCTGGAGCCGGTGAAGCTGATGGCGCGGACATCAGGATGCTCGACCAGCGCCGCGCCGGCCGTGGACCCGGTGCCGCTGACGATATTGACCACGCCCGGCGGCAGGCCGGCATCGATGAGAGCCTGGACGAGGTTATAGGTGGAGAGCGGCGTGTCAGTCGCGGGCTTGATGACGCAGGTATTGCCGGCAACGAGCGCGGGAAAGAGCTTCCAACTGGGGATGGCCATGGGAAAGTTCCATGGCGTGATGAGACCGACGACGCCGACGGGCATGCGGACCGACATGGCGAACTTGTTCTGGAGTTCGGAGGGGGTCGTGACGCCAAAGAGCCTGCGGCCTTCGCCAGCCACGTAGAAGGCTTCGTCAATGGCTTCCTGCACGTCGCCGCGGGTTTCAGCCAGCACCTTGCCCATTTCGCGGGTCATGTCTTTGGCGAACCTCTCCTTGTTTTGGAGGAGGATATTGGCAGTGCGGAAAAGGATCTCGGCCCGCTTGGGCGCTGGAACCAGCCGCCAGGAGGCGAAGGCCTTCTTAGCGGCGGCGACGGCAAGGGCCACGTCTTCAGCGTGGGAGGACGGAAACGCACCGATGACGTCAGAATGGTCGGCCGGGTTGAGGTTGAGGATGGTCTTGCCGTTCGCAGCCGGAATCCATTGGCCGCCGATCAGGTTGTGGTAGGTGGGATAGGTCATGAAAGCCTCGTGAGGGGTGGACGGTGAACGGCGGTCAGAAAGGCTTACCACCACCCGCAGTCACGTCCAATCGGCAATAGTCCGGAGAACAGCATAATCCTAATCGTGGTTCGAGAACCAGCAGCGGGCGTAACGATCCATTGGACAGGGTGGGTTTTTCAATGCCTTAGCTTGCGGTCTCATTGCCGGGATCCTCGGCATGGCGGAGACCGCACACGAATGGGGGCCGTGGACGGCTGTGGCTTCGCACGTTTGAACCGGAGAGACGGACGAGCCCATAATTACTGGTTTCGCGTGATGCGCATCACATGGTAGGCTGGTCCCGCAGTTTCCGGAACTTTCCCCACACATCACGGAGGTCAAGATGGCTAGCGAGTCAAAGCCAACCGCAGAGGTTAATGGCGTTCTTTGGGGGTCGCGTGTCGACGATTGGGCAGCCTTGCAGGAAGGACAGTGCAGGCCGGTGTTTGAGGAGGTGCTGGAGCGGCTGAAGGTGGCGCCGGGCACGATTCTGCTGGAGGCCGGTTGCGGCGCGGGGATGGCTTCGCAGATCGCTGCATCCCGCGGCGCACGCGTGACCGGGCTGGACGCTTCAGAAGCCATGCTGGCCATCGCGCGACGGCGCGTGCCGACAGGAACCTTCATGACCGGCGAACTGGAGGCGCTGCCTTTTGCGGACGCGTCGTTCGACGCTGTGACAGGATTCAACTCCTTCCAGTACGCAGGGAATCCAGGCAAGGCGCTGGCTGAGGCGCGGCGCGTGACCAAGCCGGGCGGAACCGTTGCGATCGCGACGTGGGGACCGCCTGAGGGCATGCAGGCGGCCTCACTCGTCGCCGCTCTTAGACCGCTGCTCCCCGCGCCGCCGCCGGGCGCTCCGGGGCCGTTTGCGCTTTCGAATGAGGCGGCACTGCGCGGGTTTCGCCGAAGCTGCCGGACTCAAGCCGGAATCCGTCTTCGACGTGGAGAGCCCGTGGACGTATGCCAGCCTGGAGGAAGCGATGCGCGGGCTGGGATCGTCGGGGGTGGCGGAGCGTGCGCGCAAGGCGTCAGGGAACGAGGCAGTGGACCGCGCTCACGCCGAGGTGCTGGGCGGGTTTCGCCAGCCCGACGGCACCTACCGCATTCAAGCAGTCTTTCGCTACCTGATTGCGAGCGCCTAGCCGCCTTCCCCGCCACCAGCGACCGCCGCAGCAGGCGAAGCCGGACTCGCATGAAACCGCGAGAAGTATGCTCCGCGGACCGTGTTCCGCGAAGGCCGTTCCGCGACCCGCAGAACAGCATAATCCCGGACATTCGTCCGCGGCACCCAGGGCAGCTTTGCGGGCCTCGCGAGGACTCCCGTTAACTAAGGCGGCACGCCTGACAGCAGTTGCGTCCTTCGTGCTATGAACCAAAGCCAACGGTCGAGGGCAAGTAGCCGTACAATAGGCCTTGAGGCACATCCAAAAATTCAGCTTTTTGAGGTCGATCCAGTTTCTCCATGTCATTGAACGGATATCACTCTCGTTCCTCACGGTCCCATGGGTTCCGCTCGCTTTTCAGCATGTTCTCGAGCGATCTGGCCATCGATCTGGGCACCGCCAACACTCTGGTGTACGCGGCCGGCAAAGGCATCGTCGTCAATGAGCCATCCATCGTGGCCATTAACAAGACCACGGGCGAAGTTGAGGCCGTGGGTAAAGAAGCGAAAGACATGCTGGGACGGACACCTGGCAACATCGTGGCCATCAAGCCCATGAAGGACGGCGTGATTGCCGACTTCAAGGTGACCGAGAAGATGCTCAACTACTTCATCCAGAAGGCGCACAACCGAAAGATGCTGGTGCATCCGCGCATTGTGATCGGAGTGCCTTCAGAGATTACGCAGGTTGAGAAGCGCGCCGTGGAAGACTCCGCGTATCGCGCCAAGGCGAGCGAAGTTTATTTGGTGGAGCAAGCGATGGTGGCGGCCATCGGCGCCGGACTGCCGATCACTGAGCCTTCGGGCAATATGGTGGTGGATATTGGCGGAGGCACGACCGATATCGCGGTGATTTCGTTGAGCGGCATTGTTTATTCGCGCTCGGTGCGCATGGCCGGCAATCAGATGGACGAGGCCATCATCAATTACCTGAAGCGGAAATATAACCTCTTGATCGGCGAGCGCACCGCGGAACAGATCAAGATTGACATCGGTTCCGCGTACCCATTGGATAAACCTCTGACGATGGAGATCAAGGGACGCAACCTGATTGAGGGAGTGCCGAAGACCATCTCAGTCGACGACAGCGAGATTCGCGAGGCGCTGGGCGAGTGCATCGCTGTGATCATGAATGCGATTCGCGTGGCGTTGGAGCGCACTCCGCCTGAGCTCTCAGCCGATATCAGCGATCGCGGCATTGTGCTGACCGGCGGCGGAGCACTCATCAAGAATCTCGACAAGCGTATTCGCGAGGAGACCGGGCTGCCCGTATCCGTGGCCGACGATCCGCTGGCCTCAGTTGTCTTGGGCACAGGCAAGATGCTCTCGGACTTCCGGCTGCTGCGTAAGATCAAGATCGATTAGAGACAGGGAACAAGGGAAAGAGGGAAAAAGGGGACGAGGGAATACCGGAACCGTCCGCCTAGCCCTTGAGACTTTTCATGAGCGCGTTGAGCATACGGCTAATGTCGGCGGAGAGCTTTTCGGCTGGCTCATATTTTTCCTTGAGACAGAACCCGAGAGTGCCTGCGATGGTGAGTTGCGTTTGCAATTCGCAATTCGAGCCTCTCGCATGTCCAAGGGATTGAAGGTATTCGCCTCTCGAAGATCGGCCATTGCCTTCGGCGATGTTGCTAGCAACGGACACCGAAGCGCGCCGCATTTGATTGGTTAAACCGAATTGCTCGGAAGAAGGAAGCAAGGCAGTAAGGCGATAAATTTCCGAACTAAGTTGCACTGCTTTTTGCCAGACGACCAGGTCTTTGAAGGACGCCATGCTCGTCTCCTCTCATCAATAGGGGCTGGAGAGCCCTCAGGAAGCGTACGGCAGCCGCAAGGAAGGCAAAGTGATCATCAGCACACGTAGTTCGCAACTTCTTATTCCCTCGTTCCCTTGTTCTCTTGTTCCCTGATTCTTTATGGAATCGCTCTTCTCCCGCTATCGGAATCTCGTTGTGCTGCTGGCGCTGCTGATGCTGCAGCTCATCGGGCTTGCGGTGCAAGTGCGACGGAGCTCAGGCGGCGAAAGCACCCTTGAACCCACCGATCCTGGCGGCGTACGGCTGATCCGGCTTTGGGCAAATGCTGTGATCTCTCCACCGGAGCGATTGATTCACTCAAGCACAACGGGGATGGCGACGATGTGGTCGAACTACGTCGATCTGGTCCATGTCCGCCAACAGAATCAGAATCTTGGTAAACACTGTCGACCGGTTGAGGCTCGAGCAAGCGGCCTTGCTGGAAGATGCGCGCCAAGGCGAGCGATTGCAGGCCATGCTCGGCTTTCAGCAACGGTACATCTATTCGACACTGGCTGCGCAGGTCTATGGTTCGAGCGGCAGCGACCGCTCACATGTTTTCTACATCGACAAGGGCTGGCACGAGGGACTGAAGCCGGATATGGCGGTGATTACCGCCGAAGGCATTGTGGGCAAAGTGCGGGATGTGTTTCCGCATACCGCGCAGATACTGGCCGTAAATGACTCGACAAGCGGCGCGGGAGTGATTCTGGAGACAACGCGCATCCGGGGAGTGCTTCGCGGCGATGCGGTGGGACAGCTTGAAGTGGTGGGCGTTACCGCCGACGAGCGCATTCAACCCGGCGAGCACGTGCTCACTGCCGGGGGCGATCTGATTTTCCCGCGCGGGCTGGCAGTAGGCGTGGTGAAGAAGGTGGTTCCCGACCCCGATCGCGACGGACTCGTGGATATCATCCTTAAGCCGGCAGCGCCTTTGGATCGCCTGGACGAGGTGCTGGTGATCACCTCGACCGAGCCGCGCTTCTCGCCCGAGCAGGAGCAGGATCTATCAACGAGCGCGACAGAACAATCCGCCGTGCCCGCAGCGATCAAGGATCAGATGAAAGCGTCGGAGATCATGGCAGAGAAGCTGCCGGGACTGATCGACCCCAACCTGCCTCCGGATCAACAGCCCTTGCACGACAGCAGCAATCCGGACCCAGCGACCCAGCCGCCGCGACCGCTGCGTCCAGACGAGTTCTCGCCGCGCGCCAACGATGATTCCGGCGCGACTCCAGGAGCAAGTTCGACGCCGGCGACGAACCATCCCCCCACTGCTCCCGCGGGTTCAGGGAGCGGGACCAAGCCGTCGCCAAAGGAAAAGCCGCAAACCCCACTGCCGAGGAATCCATAGCCATGTCTGTGCTCAGCGCCCAGTCCCGGCGCGATATGGAAATCCGCCGGTATCCGCTGCTTGTTTACACGCTGGTTCCGCTTGGCGCGCTGGTGCTACAGGCATGGCTACCGCGCGTTGCGGGGCGCTACGAGTGGTTTGACCTGCCGCTCCTGGTTACCGTTTTCTTCGCGCTGGGCCGCCGGAATCCATTGCAAGGAACACTGATGGGCGCGGTGATGGGGCTTTTTCAGGATGCTCTGTCACATAACGCCATCGGCATCAACGGCATCGCCAAGACTGTCGTGGGCTTTCTGGCCGGCTCCGTGGGAATTCGCATCGATGTCGATAATTTCACCATCAGGGTACTGCTCACCTTCGGGCTTTCGCTGCTCTCGAGCGCGATTTATCTTTTCGTGGCTCGCTTTCTGCTCGGTTTGGCGGCGGACTGGAACTGGCTGACGGAGTTGCTGCGCGCCGTCGGTAACGGAGTGATTGCGCTGGTACTGTTTCCGCTGCTAGACCGTCTGCGAGTGAGGGACTGAGAGACAGGGAACGTGAGAACAAGGGAACGAGAGAACAAGAAGCGCGATCAGGAGTCGGAAAGCAAGAACTGAATCGGCTGTATTCTGAAGGGTAGAACCATGGTCTCAATCGGCAGCCGCGGCGAAAAGCTCTCGACAATCAAACTGACGTTTGTGCAGTACGGCATTCTTTTGATGATGCTCGGCCTGGCTGCGGGCTTGTGGCGTCTGCAAGTGCTGAACGTAGAGAGTTACCGCGTGCTGGCTGAACAGAATCGAATCCGCAAGGAGCCGATTCTGGCGCCGCGCGGCAAACTCTTCGACCGCGAGAACCGGCTGGTGGTCGACAACTACCCGTCTGTCACTTGCTTCCTGGTTCGCGAGCAAAGCCACAATGTTGACGCCGATTTGCCGCTGATCGCGCATGGGCTGGATCTCGATCTGGATCAGTTGCGCGCGACCTTGCACCGCTATCGCTCCGAGCCCGGATATCAGCCGATACCGATCAAGCAGGACGTGACCGCCGACGAGCAGGCGTTTATCGCGGCGCATCGTAACGAGCTGCCGGAGCTTGAAACCATCGATGAGGAGCGCAGGCTGTATCCGCGCGACGGTTTTGCGGCGCATTTGATCGGCTACGTCGGCGAGGTGAGTGAGGACGATTTAAATAATCCGCGCTTTGCCTACTATGAGCCGGGGGACGTGGTTGGCAAAGCGGGCGTGGAAGAAACCTACGACGAACTTTTGCGCGGACAGGATGGCTCGCGAGAGGTGGTCGTCGATAGCCGCGGACGCGAGGTGGGCTACTTCGGCATCCAGCACGCCGTGCCCGGGCAGGACCTGCGGCTCACAATCGACAACGATCTTCAGCGCGCAGCCGAACTCGCCCTGGGCGACCGCAACGGCGCAATCGTTGCCATGGACCCGCGAAACGGCGAGATTCTGGCGATGGTGTCGCGGCCCAGTTTCGACCCGAACGACTTTGCGGTGAAGATCGATCGGAATGCCTGGAACAAGCTGATCACCGATCCCGACCATCCGTTAATGAACAAGGCTATCCAGGCACAGCTTGCGCCGGGCTCGACGTTCAAGATCATGATGTCGGTAGCGGGACTCCAGGAAGGCATCGCACAGAACATGCACATCGTGTGCAACGGCGGCTGGGGCCCGTATGGCTACTTCCATCACTGCGACGAACACCACGGCGCCGTGGATATCTACAACGCGATTCCCTACTCCTGCGACACGTTCTATTACATGCTCGGCGACAAGCTGGGCATTGACCGCATCGTGAAGTATGCGACGGAATTCGGATACGGACAGAAGACCGGAATCGATCTGCCGGGAGAGCAGAGTGGATTGATGCCCTCACCGGATTGGCTGATCAAGAACTTTCATCACCGCTGGTACCCGGACGAGACGCTGGACGTGTCGATCGGGCAAGGCGCGGTTGAGGCAACGCCGATCCAACTTGCGCGCATTATCGGCGGCATTGCGTCTGGCGGTCATATGGTTCGGCCGCATGTGGTTTTCCCCAACGAACTTTCCAGCGACTTTTATAAATCGCTCGAAGATAGTTTTCCGGGAACAGGCGAAGCGTACGTCCCCATCGATCCGGGGAACTGGGACATCATCACGGACGGGATGTACCAGGTGACTCAGCCTGGCTTGTACCACACCGCAGGCGGGGAACATTTGGATGGAATCGATTTCGGCGGCAAGACCGGAACCGCGCAGGTGATGAGCCACGAAGCTTTGGACAAGACCGCAAAAGGCGGCAATACGAATCCCAACGTATGGTTCGTGGGCGTAACGCCGACCAAGAATCCTGAACTTGTGGTTGCGGTGCTCTGGCAGAACGGCAATAAGAGCTGGTTTCCGGCGCGGATCGGCTCCAAAGTGGTGGAAGCGTATGTCAACAAGAAGCGACGCCTCGCGGGCAACTTGCCACCGGAGAAGGCCACGGCGCCGGTCGAGGTTGGCGCGATGTGGACGACGCCCGACGCCAAACCGACTGCCAATGACGGGATGGGTGCGCGGATCCATAGCGGGCACTTCCTGGTGGATGGCAATGGAATTGTGGCGGAAGATGCCGACGGTGCAAACGCCGCGCCGAAGCATGCGGCCGGCCGCACGACTCCCAAGGCAGCCAACTCCGCGCGGAGTTCGCCGCAAGATGCCGAGTTGTCGACCGCTCGCCAGAAGGGCGAGTAGCCGCCATGCCCTTACGCCGCTTCCTCAGTTTTCGCGATTTTGACTGGGCTCTGCTGGGCCTGGTGCTTCTGCTTTGCAGCCTGTCGGTGCTGGAGGTCCACTCAGCCACGGTGCATACGAAGTTTGCCAGCTTTGGCGACAAGCAAATCCTGTTTATCGCAGCAGGCCTTGTGGGCATGTTTGTCCTGGCCAAGATCGACTATCACCGCCTGATCGACTTGTCGCCGTGGCTCTACGGAATTTTTGTTGTCTCGCTGATCGCCGTGAAGGCGGTGGGCCACAAAGCCCTTGGCGCGCGGCGCTGGATCAGCGTCGGGCCCATCCAATTCCAACCATCAGAATGGGTCAAGCTGGTGCTGATCCTGGCCGTGGCACGCTACATCGCCAATATTGGAGGGCGCAACCTGACCTGGACGGAGATCTTCAAAGCTTTTGGGCTGGTGGGAGTTCCGATGATCCTGGTGCTGGTCCAGCCAGACCTGGGCACGACGCTCACTTATGCGCCGATTCTGGTCGCCGGATTGTTTTTGGGCGGGATCAACTGGCGGCAAAGTTTGATCCTGATTACGGTGGGCGCGGTTCTGGTGGGCGGAGTGTGGACGAGCGGCAAAATCCTTAAGCCTTATCAAAAGGCGCGGCTCACAAGTTTCATCAATCCGGGCAACGATCCCCATGGGTCTGGCTACCAGGTGCTGCAATCGGAGATTGCCGTTGGATCTGGCGGCGTTTGGGGGAAAGGCCTGGAAAAAGGGACGCAAACCCAGGGCTACTTCCTGCCTATTCCCTATACGGACTTTATCTTTGCCGCATTCAGCGAGGAGCACGGCTTTGTGGGAGCGTTTTTTGTCCTGCTGCTATACTTCCTTATATTGATGCGTTTGATTCAAAACGCTCAAACAGCCGCCGACCTGCCCGGTTCCCTCATTATTATGGGAATAGTGGCTGTGTTGACCTTTCAGATCGCGGTCAACGTTGGCATGGTCATCGGGCTGATGCCCGTCACCGGAATCCCTTTACCTTTAATGAGTTATGGTGGGTCTTCGGTGCTGTTTACGTTCCTGGCGCTGGGCGTGGCGATGAATGTCCGCATGCGCCGGTTCGTTAATTGACGCATTTCGATCCGGTTTTGGATTGGGGTGCAGCCCTAAAGGTTTGGCTCTTGGCAAGGCCGAAAACGATCGATGTCCGGGATCGTTTCTGGCCGCAAGAGAGGCATTTTGAAAAGCACTTCGCCGGCATGGTCATGATGGATCGCGCCCGGCAGGATTGGGTTTATGAGTACGCAGAGACGGGAAGCACCCTTGCGGCTCGCTCATTGCAAGCAATCGCGCGGGGAATTCGGGAGACAGATTCCTGTATTCGCCGGCGCGAGGACACTTTTGCAAGAGCCGCAGGTCGAACGGCCCCGCCGGAAAGTCCGGCCCGGACGGCCACAAACTCTCTGCCATCGGATCGCCACAACCAGCAGCCCGTTCGGCTTGTTTTCATTGACATCCGCATTGGTTCGCCGCCCGAACGGAGGACCTCGATGCTGAGGCCATTCCATGGGCAATTCCCCGGTTATCCGTCTATCCATTCCTATGCCGATCGTGCGCGCCCCACTGGACCTTGCCGAGTGTACCGACAGCCATAGGCTGCCGGACGGAAAGGTACGATGGCAAAAGAAATTTGCATTTCAAGCACGCCGCATGAGACGCGGCTTGCGATTCTGGAAGACGATCAACTCGCGGAAATCTACTACGAACGCGAAAACGAATACACCCTAGCGGGTTCCATCTACAACGGACGCGTTACGCGCGTATTGCCGGGCATGCAGTCGGCGTTTGTCGATCTGGGGCTTGAGCGCGACGCGTTCCTTTACGTAACCGACTTCATCGAGCTCGAAGATCAGGAAGAGACCGACGAGTTGGAGAAGGCTGCGGCGAGCGGAGCCGGACAGGCGCCTCGCGAAGTCAAGCATCCACATGGAATCGAAAGCGATGGCCGCCAGGAAGAGCGCGGCCCGCGTCGCGATCCAATAAGGCGCGAGCCGCGACCTGAACAACGGCCGGCGGAAGATGCTCGGACGCCATCGATCGAATCGATCCCATTCAGGAACCCCGGGTGCACAAGAACAGTCAGGGTTCGCGCAGGAATCGGATGAAGCAGGGTCACGCCGCTTCCGTGGCCGACGCCGCCGGCGTGGGGGCCGTGAGCAGGGTGCCCCGCCTGCAACTCGAAGCGAGTTCGAGCCGGTTTCCGATCGTGGCGCAGAAGCGCCGCCAGCAGCGGAGCGGCCCTGCGGCGATTCAGACTCCAGAAGCTGCGCCGGCACAGCGTGGCCATCATGCTCCGGAGCCGTTTGTGTTGCCCGGGGAGTCGCTTTCAAAGTATGGCAGCACACCCGGTGCTGAAGCCCCGAAGACTACGCCGGAGTCGCCGGCACCGCGCCGCCCCGCGAGCACATTCAAGCCCGCCACGCTGATCGAGGCACCCCTCTCGTGGGATGGGAGCGGGCTGTTACCGGGCGAGTCGCTTTCATTGCGCCGCCATGGGGCCGAAGCCCCGGTTGAAGCTGCGCACGAGACGGAGAACGACCTGGCCGAAGAACCCCTGGAGAAATCTCGGCAGGAAGAGCTTCTGGAAGAGACAGAATCGCCTGTGGCAGAGCTTCATGAAAGTGAGTTGAGAGATCCGGAGGAAGCTCCTTTTGAATTCGAAGAGGAGGAGCTCGCTTCAAACGCTCTCGAAACGCTCACCGAAGATGAACTTCCCGCGCCCGATGGCGGCGAGGCCGAGTCAGAGTCTGGCAACATTTCGGCGGAGCCGGAGGAAGATGCGGATGCTTCTCATCGCATCGATCCGTCGGCGCCTTCAGGATTCAAGCTCTTCGGATTCGGCAAGAAGAAGAAGGACGCTGAGGCAACGGAAGGCACGAAAACTGCCGCAACCACTGCTCCGGCTTCAACGTATGCGCCCGGCAGCGGCCTGGTTGAAGAAGAAGTCATCGAGGGCGAGGAGCTCGACGCCGCCCCGCATGCGCGCCGCCACAAGCCGGAAATGCACGATGGGGACGATTACGAAGAAGAGACGATACCCAGCCACCTGCGCACCGGCGACCTGGGCGAGATGCTGCAGGAGGCTCATCTGGATCATCGCATCCAGAAGAACTTTGACGAAGGCGGCGTAGAGGAAGACGAAGTCGAGGGAGAAGAAACCTCGACAGGTGCGCCGGCGGTCCCGGGGCGTGAACGCCGTGACCGGGGAGGCCGCGGACAGCGTGGCCGTGGGGCACCGAGCAATCGGCGTGGACCCTCGCGCCGCTCGGCTCAGACCTCGGACCTTCCGATCATTTCCGACCTTCTGAAGTCGGGCCAGGAAATCCTGGTGCAGATTGCGAAGGAGCCGATCGCCAAGAAAGGCGCGCGCATTACCAGTCACATCGCGCTGCCGGGCCGATTCCTGGTTTTTATGCCGACCGTGACTCACGTAGGCGTGAGCCGGAAGATCGCTTCCGAGGAGGAGCGCCATCGGCTCAAGCGGATCTTGACCAACGAGCGTGGCGAGGCTCCCGGCGGCTTTATTGTGCGGACGGCCGCTGAAGGCGCTTCAGAAGATGAGTTGCGCGCCGACCTGCGCTTCCTGATGAACCTTTGGAACGATATCAAGCAGCGCTCGGAGTCTTCCAAATCGCCGGCGCTGATCTACCACGATCTATCGCTCATCGAGCGCATTTTGCGCGACCAGGTGAGCTCGAATTTTGCCAACATCTGGGTCGACACGGAATCGGATTACGAGCGCATCGTGCGGTTCCTCAATCGCTTCTCGCCCTCGCTGGTGCGGCGCGTAAAGCTCTACACCAAAGAAGTGCCGCTGTTCGAACACTTCGGCATTCAGGAAGAGATTTCGAAGGCGCTGCGCTCGAAGGTCTGGCTGAAGTCGGGCGGATCGATTGTGATCAACCAGACTGAAGCGCTGGTCGCGATCGACATCAACACCGGGAAATACGTGGGCAAGTCGGCGCGGCTTGAGGATACGATTCTCAAAACCAACCTCGACGCGGTACCGGAGATTGTGCGCCAGATTCGGTTGCGCGACCTGGGCGGGATTATCGTTATCGACTTCATCGACATGGACGAGCGCAGGAACCGGTTCAAAGTGATGGCCGCGCTCGAAGAGGCGCTAAAGAGCGATCGCGCTCCGACCAAGGTGCTGCAGTTTAACGACTTTGGACTGGTGGCGATCACCCGCAAGCGCGTAAAGCAGTCGCTGGAGCGGACGCTGAGCGTGCCCTGCCCAACTTGCCAGGCGACGGGCATGGTGAAGAGCTCGGCCACCGTATGCAATGAGATCTACATCGAGATGCGCAAGATGCGGAAGCACTTTGAAAGCGCCGACGTGATGCTGCGCGTGAACCCCGAGACGGTGAAGGTTCTGAAGGCGAACGGCAATCGCTGGCTGACGGACTTAGAGGAATTGGTTGGCAAGAACGTGCTGGTGAAGAGCGATCCGACCTTGCATCCGGAGCAGTTCGACATACAGGGATAGCGGAGCATGCGGAGTTGGCGGAGCTAGCGGAGTTAGCAGAGGCCGGGGCAGGTGCTTCGGCCTTTGATCTTTTCTAAGTGGAAATACGATTCTATTTGGAACGAAGAATCAAGAAATCAAACGCCGATGACTCAGAGCCTGCGATTCACCGGATCACGTGAATCGGAATGCCGAGCTTCAGGTTTTTCCAGGCTTGTTCTGTGGTGTAGACGGGCGCCTTAAGCGCGATGGCCAGCGCCAGGCATGAGCGATCGCCGAGCGAGAGACCATACTTTTCTGTCGCCGTGATCAAGCTGCCCGCGATCTTCGCTTGTTCGCCGGTGTAAAGCTCGACATCTGTGATCGTTGAGAGAGCCGCTGCCCAGGCGCTATCGGGATCGTTGGTCGCCTTGACGAGCTTTGACTGCACCTCAGCGAGATTCACTGTGCTGGCGACAGCGCGGTCAAGGATCTCATCGGTAAGCTTTTCCGCGCCCAGTTCGCCCTGGATCAAGGCAAGCATTGCCGAGGAATCGAACACGACCTCATTCATGCTTGGCAGCCTCGCGCCGTTCTGCGCTGAGTTCGTCGGCCAGCGATACGCCCGGCGGAATGACTCTGCGCGCCCACTCCTGCGCGCGCCGGATTCTCGCCCGCCGCGTTGAAACGCGTATTTCGTAGTTTTCGAGGTGCATTTCCACCGTGTCGCCGATCTTGATTCCGAGCGCCTCCCGAATCTCGGCCGGAATCACAACCCGACCTTTCTCGCCGACCTGAACCCGTGCCCGAAGGTCCATGTGCCACCTCCTGTCAATTGTGACACAAGTTTACATAAGTGGCCCATTGAATGCAAGTGGCACCTGGAACGAATGTCCCACGCAACGTATGACGATTGGAGCAACCTCTGGCGATTTTCGGTGTCTAAATCAATTGACAGGCGATTCCCTTCCCGGAAGTTGCACACAATTCAGTAGTTTGAGGTAGTTTCCATGTCCTCCCCCCGTTTGATAACGCCGATCCGGCGCGCAGGTCTGTTGGTTGTCGCGAGCCTGGTCGCGGCCGGTTTTGCGGCTGCGCAGTCTGCTTCTTCGGCCGCCGCATCCCCCTCCCCGACGA
Organism: uncultured Acidobacteriaceae bacterium; assembly: GCA_963850865.1. Lineage (GTDB taxonomy): Bacteria > Acidobacteriota > Terriglobia > Terriglobales > Acidobacteriaceae > Telmatobacter. Next base: position 158,089 of record CAWKMZ010000010.1, on the reverse strand, counting down.
TCGATCAATTTACACATAGCCCGTTTAGCGGCACCGGTTCCTCGTCGAGTCAGGACGGATTGGGCCAGGCGGGGCTGAGCGCATCGGGATTGCAGATGGCGGAGTTCTCGTTGCCCGGTAACCCAGCTTCGGGTGCGTCGTTTGGCGGCGGGGCCGGCGGTGGCCAATACGGCCAGGGTGGCGGATCGGGCGGCGGCCATCGCGGTGTTTTTCACCATCCTCTCGCATTTGAGGCAGGAGGCGGATTCAACGGACCCGTCGGAAACGACACGCCATACATCACATGGGGCGGGAACTTCACCGTGGGCGCGGGCTTCCATTTCTCCAGGATGTTCTCCACGCTGCTGGAGTATCAATTCATCGACGACAAGCTGCCCGGCGCCTTTATTTCGGCGGTCGGCACTCAGGCGGGGAATGCCCATTTCAACTCGATTACCGGCTCTCCCGTCATCGATCTCACTCCGAAATGGCATAACGGCGTCTACCTGGTTGGCGGCTTCGGCTTTTACCACAAGTCGACAAACTTCAGCGATTATGTGTGCTGCGACCTTTATGGATACAGTGAGCCGGAGAACGTCCTCTCGATCACTTCCAATCAGTGGGGCGGCAGCGGCGGCTTAGGGTTTTATCACCGCCTGGGCGGCGATATGTACGGGCCCGATACGGCGGGTACATCCGAGATTTTCGCAGAGGCTCGCTACCTGTATGTGCACACTCCCCCCATCTCTCAGAACAACGGACTCGGAACGACGGAGCTGATTCCGGTGACGGTGGGCGTGCGCTTCTAGACCGGCTCCTGAGTTTTCAAAGACCCCTCCAACATTGTGTTGGGTCTCTTTCTCGGTGAAAGAGACCTTGAGTGCAACAGCTTCGGGCCACATCAACGCAGGAACCGGTGTAGTGGGGCGGCCAGGGCAATAATTTCGACAAAATTCGACAAAATTTGTCAACGGTTTTAAGTTGAATTCGCTGAAAACAAATGAGTTATGTGGCAAAATATACCCCCCGGGGGTATAAAAATCACTCCACCGCCAGATTTTGCCCTCCAAAGTGGTGGAGAGTCTCGAACCCAGCGGTCTGCCCACAAGCGATTTGCCCACATAAGACAAGTGTAGAGATTTTGGGGAAATAATCGGCAAACTTGAGGGAAAAAAGTGAAGAAGCGAAAGAGTGAATAAGTCGATTAGAAATCAGTGAGTTAGTAAATGAGTGAGCGAGAGTGGCAGACTTGGGGGGCTTGACAACAGAAATTCATGAATCTCGAGAACGCCTGGCGCAGGCAGTCACCACGGCCTTTTTTCTTCTGTTGGCAAGCCCACTTCGCCGCGTTCAATCCGCTCGAGAAACGCTCGCGCCAGTTTGCGCTCACCTGGGTGGCTCTCGCCATGAATGGTGCAGAGGTCAAGGAACTCGTCGCAGAGGGCATTCCGTTCTTCGTGCTGGGCAAAGACGTTTTGCAGCGCGACGGCAAGCTCACGCAGGCGGGCCGCTTCGGGCCAGGAATTCTCTTCGTCCTCGTCCATCAGCTCCGAGAAAAGCCCGGTACGGCCGTGCGCACACTCGTCAAGACAGGCCAGCAGTTGTTCGCTGAAGACGCGGCTGAGTGCTTCGAGTTGATCGGATGGCATGGCGTCGCGCGGGTCGAGATTCATGGCTTTGCTTTTGGACGATTCCTCAGGGGCTAAAGCCCGCTCATTTTTTTCGTTTTATCGGCACGACTGAAGTCGTGCCCTGACAAAACTGATCCCAATATTCGTCGATCTGGTTCTGTCGCCCCTACGGGGCTTTACACCCTTCTTGCTGCATTCCCAGGACTGCGTTCGCCAAGGCGGACTTGTCCTGGGCTATTTTCCTCGATCCCTACGGGATCTTTCTTACCGATCGACTAAGGCCGTGCCCCGCTCCACCATTCATTTTGCCGGATTTTATTTTGCGTGCATTGCGGCTTCGATCTCGTCGGCGGTGTGAGGCAGCGCGGCATCGAGATCGATCAGCTTGCCATCCGGCCCGACCAGGAAATCACATTCGATGCGCACGCCGAGCCTTTCTTCGGGAATATAAATACCCGGCTCGATGGTGAAGACCATTCCCGGTTTGAGAACCACAGGGTAAGTGGCGGGATCGTGCACATCGATGCCCATCATGTGGCCGAGCCCATGCAGCCAATACTGGCCGAGTGGCTGGCCGTGCAGATCTTTTCCGTGGGTATTGATGTAGTTGAAGGCCACAGTGTCGAGCGAGTTCGGGTCCTGGCGGTCGCGATCGTTGATGGTGGATTTGCCGGCCACAAAAGCATCGATGGCCGCCTGCTGAGCGCCGAGCACGATGGAGTAGATTTCGCGCTGCCGCGGGGTGAAATGGCCGTTCACAGGAACGGTGCGGGTGATGTCGGCAGCGTACATGGAATACTCGCAGGCTGCGTCGACGAGGAGAACATCGCCGTCCTGCATGGTTCGGTCGTTGGCGGAGTAGTGCAGGGTCGTGGAGTTGATCCCCGAGCCAACGATGGGGGCATAGCTGGGCCGCTCGCAGCCGTTCTCCATCCAGACCGCGGTCATGGCGCCAGCGATGGCGCGCTCGGTCATGCCTGGCTTGACCCACCATTGCATCATCACGCGCTGAGCGAGGATGGACGCCGCCGAAGCTTTCTTGATGAGCGCGATCTCGCCTTCGTCCTTTATCTGGCGCAGCGGCATGACCAGGCTGGTGGCGTCATGCTGCGGCGGCGTGGCTGACGTTCCCAGCGCGACACTGGCAAACCCGAGCAGTGCTTTGGCCTGGCCTGAATCCGGCTGTGTCCACAGATTGTTGAAGAGCGAGCGGTCCGCGGAAACAAGCTGATTCAACTCCGCGGGCAATTCGGCCATCGGCTCAACCTGATCGACGCCTGAAGCCTCCTCTACGCCCGGAGTCACCGCGTCCATCTTCACGCCAGTGTACTTTTCCATGCGCAGATTGCGCGCGGGGAGAAAGAGAATTTCCTTGTACGTGCGAGGCGAGGCGGCCTGGGGTGCGTCGCTGACGATCATCAGGGCCGCACCGGGCTCATTCCAGCCAGTTAGATAATAGAAATCCGAATCCTGCCGGTAGGGCGTGAAATCAAGTTGCGATTCTTCTGCCGCGAAGAGGACTGCGACGCCGCCGTTCAGCCTGCCCGCCAGCGCAACGCGCCGGGCGTGGAAGACGCCGGCGGGCTGTTTGTCCAGTGCGTGGACTTGCAATGCGGAAAAGGAAACAAGCAGAGCCAGGGCAGAAAGATGAAGCCGTTTCATTCCGCTATTGTCTCGCCTCGTTGCGTGCCGGGGCAAAGCAAATCGAGAGAGCTCGATACAACTTTGGCCGCGAACCAGCGAGCGCCGGTAACGGCTTGATGCAAACGGTAGTAATGGGCGGTCAATTCAGAAACGACGCCGACTCGCGGTTGATGCGTCAACTGAGCGAGGTTGCCTTGACGATCTGAAACCTGGCGCGAAACTATTGCCGAAACATCAGCGCGCAGGGCTTCACTGCCGCTTCGGACGACAGGTGTAAGTGAGTCCGGGCCGGAAGGAATGCCAGTCACCATCGCCCTGCTCCGAAATCTGCCCATTGAAATTCGGCCCATTTCGCGGTATTCTAGCCATGCAGACGAATTTGTCCGTCAGGGTATTCCGTGTGCGCACCGGCTGGCGGAGAGATGAGTGGGCTAATGGCCCACTTTTTATTTGCGGCAAATTGCACCCGGAAATCACCTGAAATCATCGGGATACGGGCGGAATGGCCGCCGTTTGGCAGCAGGGTCGATGGCAGTTAGCTTGGACGAAATCCGGAAGGCGGCGGAGCGAGTGGCCGCTTCGCATGGACTCGAAGTGGTCGACATCGAGTTCACCGGTTCAAAAAAGGAACGCGCGTTGCGGGTCGCTCTCGAGAAGAACGCCGAGGGCAGAGCGAAACTGAAGGCTGCCGCAGCGGCTGGAGCGGAAGGGTTGCCGGAGAGACTGAAGGAAGGTTCTCTCAGCATTGAGCAGCTTTCCGGCATAACGCACGAAGATTGCGCGGCGTTCAGCCGCGATTTTGGAGTTTTGCTGGATGTGGAGGATCTGGTTCCCGGCAGCGACTACACGCTGGAGGCCAGCTCACCCGGACTGGATCGGAAGTTGAGCCGGCCCGAAGATTTCGAGCGGTTCGCCGGCTGCCTGGTGAAAGTGCAGACCTTTGAACCGATCCGCAATAACCGGCACTGGCAGGGAAGAATTTTGGCGGGAGAACAACCCTCTTCCCAGACCAAGAAAATAACGATTGACCTGGCGGCCGTGAAGCAGAACAGCAAGAGCCGCAAGGCGGGCGTAAACGCGGTGGAGATCGCCCTCAGCAATATTGAGAAGGCGAATCTGGTGCCGGAGATCTGAAGAACAAGCTATTGGCCTTTAGCTATTAGCTTGATTGTGGGTGAGCCGAAGTTTGCGCTCTTCCGCCATGAAACCAAGAAAAACAGCGCTGTCACAAGGCCAGAAACAGGCCAGGCGGCGCGGAACGAACAAGAGAGTCAAAAAACGAGTATGGCAACCAGCGCTTTGTATCAGAGTATCGAGCTTCTGAGTTCTGAGAAGGGTATCGATCCCGCCATCGTCGTGGGCGCGGTCGAGGAAGCGATTGCCCTGGCGACGCGCAAGTTCTACAAGACCCAGGAGAACATGCGTGGGGAACTGAACAAGGATACCGGCGAGATCACCGCGTACATTTACAAGACGGTGGTGGCCGACGACCAGGAGATCGAAGACCCCGTGAACCAGATCACGCTTACGGAGGCCAATGAAATGGCTCCGGGCGTGGAAGTGGGCAGCGAGATCCGGATTTACCGGGACACCAGCCCGCTAGGCCGCATTGCCGCGCAACTGGCGAAGCAGATCATCTTCCAGAAGGTGCGCGAGGCCGAGCGCGACACGGTCTTCCAGGAGTATGCGCACCGCGAGAAGGAAGTACTGAACGCGACGGTGAAGCGCCTCGAGGGCCAGGACGTGATTTTCGATCTGGGCAAGGCCGAAGCGCGCTGCCCCAAGCGCGAGCAGTCGCGGCTGGAGCAATTCAGCGTGGGCGAGCGCGTGCGCGTGGTGCTGATCAAGGTAGACCGCGCAGCCAAGGGCCCGCAGGTGATTGTGAGCCGCGCAGCGCCGGAGCTGGTATCGAATTTATTTCAATCTGAGGTTCCAGAGATTTACGACAACACGGTGGTGATCCGCGCGATTGCGCGCGAGGCCGGCGAGCGGACCAAGATCGCCGTGCAGAGCCGCGACAAGGACGTGGACCCTGTGGGCGCGTGCGTAGGCATGAAGGGCATGCGCGTGCAGTCGATTATTCGCGAACTGCGCGGCGAGAAGATCGACATCATCGAATTCAGCGACGAGATTACGACCTTCGCGGAAAAAGCGCTGCAGCCGGCAAAGGTCAGCCGCGTCTCCATCACAGACCTAACCGACAAGCAACTGGAAGTGATCGTCGACGACACGCAGCTCTCGCTGGCCATCGGCAAGAAGGGCCAGAACGTGCGCCTGGCTGCGAAACTGCTGGGTTGGAAGATCGACATCAAGAGCGAAGAGGAGAAGCGCCAGGAGGTCGAGCAGCAGATGCAGGCTCTGGCCGGCCCTCCCACGACTCCGATCGAGCAATTGACCGAGCTGGGTGAAAGCATTATTCAAAAGCTGGTGACGGCGGGAATCACGACGGTCGAGGGCCTGGCCGACATGACTCCCGAGCAGTTGGAGGAGATTCCTGGCATCGGCGAAAAGACGCTGGAGAAGATTGGCGTTGCCGTGCGGAATTACTTCAGCCGGTTTGAAGCCGAGGCTGAGGCAGCACAGGCGGCTGAGGCAGCACTCGCGGCTGAAGCAGCGGATGCGGAAGCCGCAGCCGAGGCAGCACTTGCGACTGAGTCCGTGGAAACCGAGGCCGCAGCCGGGGTTGAGCCTGGGGCGGACGAAACGGCTCTGGCTGGCGCGGAGCTGGCAAAGGATTCGCTGGTTGACGCTGAACCGCCGCTGGCCGGCAAGGAAACGGCAGAGATGGCTACGGAAGAAGCCGAGGCGGAGAACTCAGCCGAGGTGATTGAAGAGGCTGAAGGCGTAGCGGAAGCCGAAGAAGGATCTGAGTAAGCCGAGCGGGATGGGATTGAAGCTTTCGGCAACGAAGGCGCCAACGAACTTGACGCTGATGAAAGTGAAAGCGGAATTGAAGAAGATATGCCTGCCAAAGAGGCCGGAGCGCAAGATGCACCGAGTTCTCCGATTGCGGGTACGCGACAACGGGTATTTTGAGAGCGGACAGTGCCATGAGGTAGTCATGAACGACTGAAGACCTTTTGGCGGCACAAATTGAAAAGAGGCGGATGAGTAAGGTTCGTATCAACGATCTCGCGAAAGAGCTGGAAGTCAAGTCTCGGGCGATTCTCGACGTTCTTCCGGAAGTCGGCGTTCCTGCCGGGAAGACGCACAGCAGCTCGCTGGAGCTGGACGAGGCGGAGAAGGTTCGCGCGCACTTTGCGCGGGAGTCGAAGCACGCCGGCTCGCATGGCGGCGCGGCATCCGGCCGGCACGGCGCGGAAGCCATTGTCCCCAAGATCGATCTTTCGCACATCTCCAAGCCCGGCGATGTGATGAAGGCTCTTCTGGCCAAGAAGAAGGAAGAAGAAGAAGAGGCGCGTCGCCCGCGCGTGGGGTCAAAGCCGACAGTGGTTGCGACAGCCAAACCTGCCGCGCCCGCCGCCGCTGCTCCTATTGTCGCGAAGCCAGCTGCTGCTTTGCCGGCCAAGCTGGAACCACGCAAGATTGTTCCGCAACCGCGCTCGGCTCCGCCGATCGTCGCTCCTCCGCCGTCTACCCCAGCCATTGCGTCACGTCCGCCCGTGGGCCCGGTTGTCGCGAAGCCCGTTGCAGGGGTTGCTCCCGCGCGCCCGGTGATTGTCGTTGCGCCGCCTCCGGCTGGCGTTGTTGTAAAGCCGCCGGTGGCACCGGCTGCGCGCGAAGAGAAGATCGCAGTTAAAGCGCCGGTTGTTGCCGCACCTCCAGTTGCTGAGGCTCCGGCAGCGCCTACAGCTGTGACAGAACAAGCCGCGGCAGCGCCGCGTACCGGCGAAGCTCCCGGTGGCGGAGCAGCAGGTGCTGTGACCGCAATCGCCGCGGAGTCGGCGGCTGCGAAGACCGCGAAGCCGATTGTGCCCGCACCGCGGCGCATGGTGATGCCGCAAACCGGACCGCGGCCCGTCTACAAAGCGTCCATTGTTTCAGCCCCTCCTGCTGCCGCCACTGGAACCGGGCTACAGCGCGGAAAGCCGATTTTCGATCGTAGGCCGACAAGCGGACCGGCAGGTCCGGGACAGCGATTCCCCGGCGGACCATCCACGCCCGGCCAGTTCGCAGGAGGCCCGCGTCCCAAGCATCCCACGCGCGCAGGCGCAGGTGGATTTGCGGGACCCGGCGGCTCAGCAGCGCCTGGCGCACGTCCGGGCTTTGGCGCACGCCCCGGATTCGGCGCACGTCCAGGATTTGGAGCACGACCTGGGGCAGGTGGCGCACCGCCAACTGGTGAAGCGCCGCGCCCGCAGCGCGCGAGCTCGCGAGGCCGTGGACGAGGCAAGCAGCAGTATCCCAAGACCAAAGAAGGCCCGATGAAGGGCTTTGTGCCGCCGCCACGCTATGGCGGCGCGCAATACAGCATGGAGCCGATGCCCATCACCAAGGACATCACCGTCACGGAGGGCATCAGCGTAAAGGATCTGGCCGAGAAGCTCGACGTGCGCGCCAAGGACCTGATCGCGACGCTGCTGATGGGAGGCGTATTTGTCACGGTGAATCAATCGCTCGATGCCGAGATGGTGAAGGACGTTGCGGCCAAATTCGGCGCAGCGGCCACCGTCATCAGCTACGAAGAAGAGATCGCCAACCAGGCCATTGAAGAAGTGCTTGAGGCCGAAAACTCCGACGAGCTCGAAGTGCCGCGTTCGCCGGTCGTCACGGTGATGGGCCACGTCGATCACGGAAAGACGTCGCTGCTGGACGCGATCCGCGAGACGCACGTTGCGGCGGGCGAAGCGGGCGGGATTACGCAGCACATCGGCGCCTACAAGGTGAAGTTTGCCAAGGAAGGCTCACCTGCCTCAGGGCGCGAGATTGTCTTCCTGGACACGCCGGGTCACGAAGCCTTTACACGCATGCGCGCACGCGGAGCCAAGGTTACGGACATCGTTGTGATCGTAGTTGCCGCAGACGACGGCGTGATGCCGCAGACGCTTGAAGCGATCGATCACGCAAAGGCTGCCGAGGTTCCGATCATCGTAGCCGTGAACAAGATCGACAAGCCGGAGGCCAACCCCGACCGCGTGAAGAAGCAGCTGGCGGATCGCGGCCTGATTCCGGAAGAATGGGCCGGCGCGGGCCAGCAAGGCACGGTATTTGTCGAGGTCTCCGCAAAGAAGCGCGTGAATCTCGATTTGCTGCTGGAGATGATCTGCCTGGTGAGCGACATCAAGGCGCCCAAGGCCACGCCCGGACGCAAGGCCCTCGGCAGCGTTCTTGAAGCCAAGCTGGATCGCGGGCGCGGCGCCGTCGCTACTGTGCTCGTCCAGGATGGAACGCTGCACTTGAATGACAGCTACATCGTCGGGAACACCTTCGGCAAAGTTCGCGCCATGTTCGACGATCTTGGCCGCCCGTTGGAAGAGGCCGGCCCGTCCACTCCGGTTGAAGTGCTGGGGCTCGAAGGTATGCCCGACGCGGGTGACACCTTCCTGGTTGTCGCCGACCGAGACAAGGCCAAGGGCATTGCCCAATACCGCAAGATGAAGGAGCGCGACTCACAACTGGCCAAGAGCTCGCGTGTGTCACTGGAAGGATTGGCGGAGCAGGTTCGCCAGTCGGGAATCAAGGATCTGCCGCTGATTATCAAGGGCGATGTGACCGGATCGGTGGAAGTGCTCGCCGACTCACTGGTGAGAATGTCGACAGAGAAGGTGCGGGTCAAGGTGCTGCACTCCGGCGTCGGCTCCATCACCGAGAGCGACGTGCTGCTGGCGACCGCTTCGAATGCCATCATTATCGGCTTCAACGTGCGGCCAGAGCGCAAGGCGGCAGAACTGGCGCAGCAGGAAAACGTCCAGATTCGTCTGCACTCCATCATTTACGAGTTGCAGGACGAGATTCGCCTGGCCATGCTGGGCCTGCTCGAACCGGCGTTCAAGGAAAACTACGCTGGCCGCGCGGAAGTCATCAATGTTTTCCGCATTCCCAAGGTGGGCACGATTGCCGGCTGCCGCGTACAGGACGGCGTGATCCGCCGCGACGCGGAAGTGAGGGTGATGCGCGATGGGGCGCAAGTCTTCAAGGGAAAGATCGCCTCGCTGAAGACGGTTCAAGGACGATGCCCGCGAAGTAACCAACGGCATGGAGTGCGGCATCGGAATTGCCAACCTCACCGACGTGAAGGAAGGCGACCTGATCGAGGCGTTCAGCACGGAAAAGCTGGCGGCCGATTTGGGCGCGCTGACGAGCGCAAAAGCGTAAACACTTGCAGAGAGCCGGATTTTGGTCCGGCGGCTCTGCTCACCGTCTACTCGGAAAAAAGGAGCCCATCAGGGCTTTCGCAAAGACTTCAGGCGTGCGAGTGCCTTTGCCAAACAGCCGCATCGAAGCTATGCGCGCAGGTGTAGCCCTCGTCCTTATAAAGTTCGATTGCCTCCGCGTTGGCTTCCGTCACGGTGAGGGAGATCTCCGCTGCGCCGAGGCGCGTGAAGCTGTGCGCGGCCTGAGAGAGCAGCATTCGAGCCAGCCCGCGGCGGCGGAAGGCGGGATGAACACAGACCTGGGTCAGGTGTCCGCTTTGCCCGCTGACGCGCGAGCCGAGGACGAGAGCGGCCAGTTCGCGGCTGGCTTTTTCGACCACTACGTAGGACGCCTGCTGGGAGAAACTGCCGCAGCCGGCGTAATGCACGATGTTGTTCAAGAAACGCATGGAGCCGTGAACTGACCGGTATTGGTCGTTGATCAAGCTGTCGGGATGGTCGCGGTAGGCCTCGCAGATTAAACGAGCGGCCGGCGCAAGATCTGCCTCGCGCCACGAGCGAAACTCAAGGTTGGCGGGCAGGTCCATCTCCGGCGGCTTCAAGTGCCCCTGCAAGGGCCGCACCAAAAACAGCCTGCGAAAGATCTCGAATCCAGCATCGCGGAAAATATGGCCGAACGTGCCGGAGGGATGCAGAAGCAACTGCGCCTCAATGCGCTCGACATGCGGTGAATTGAGCAGCAATTCAAATAGATGGCGAAGCAGAGTCTCCCCGGTCGTCGATGCATCTCCTTCACCGGGCAGCGCGAATACGTCGCCGATGACGGCCTTGGTTTCCTCGTAGACACAGAATACGTAGCCAATCACGCGGCCCGAAGAAAGCGCCGCGTAGCCGGGCAGCATGTGGTTGTCAAGATATTGCATGAGGAGGCGCGCCGAGGCCTGGTAGTCCCAGTGGAGGCGAGCCACCCACAACTCACCCTCCGCCTCCAGCACCGGCCGAAGGACCGGCGCTGCGAAGTGCCGAAGATCGAGTATCTCGATGGAACCACCCGAGTTCAGCATTTGTCCTCTACGTGGTACCCGGCTTGGTTAGCTCAAGACCGATGAACGTGCCGGCGGCCTTGGATTCCGGAACCATGTTCGAATTGCGAGGTGCGCGCCGGTTGTCGACGATTCGAATCAAGAAAACATTAGACAAAAATCAGTTTCGAAGACGCGCATGCGCGGAAAAGCCCTTTCGGCAACTTTGACACGAGTTCGCGCTCCGCCGCAAGTTGACGAGCGCCTATTTTCCGCCGACGAGATAGACTTCAAGCCCTTGCTCCGGCCATGTGAAGAGCGGCTCGTACTGGCGGCCTTCAAGAAGCTCGCTCAGCACCAGTTGTGTATCGGGATCCACACCGCGGCCCTGAATGCGAGCCACAAGGATATGCTGCTCGCCGGGCACGCCGTTCTCGTCGTAATTGACCACCTCGTGATTGCGATAAAACGAGAGCCCGTACTCGGCGTCACGGCGAACGCGGAACACGGCAATGGTCTCATTTGCGGGAACCAAATCTGCAATTCGCTGAGCCAGTGGGCGCGCCGAATAGGTGCGGTCGAGGAGATGGATGACACGCTTGGTGGAATCAACTCCGGGAATGCCGCAGAACGGGCCGACGCCATACACAAAGAGAACAAGCACCACGAGAATCCAGCAGGTTGCCGGGCGGAGCCGGGCCACACCATAGCCCTTGGTGACAACCAGGATCAGGAGCGCCGCACCGATTGCGGCCAAAGCAGCAGCGACAAGCGCGTGGGCGGGCGGAATAGCCGCGCCATCGGCGAGCGGCATAGCTGCGCCATGAACCACAAACCAGGGCAAGAGCAAAGCCACCATGGTCATGGCGCCACATAGCAGAGCATGACCAAGGAGTATCCATCGATTGAGACCCGGTTGGCGCCGCCGGAAGAGGTAATCTCCGGTGAGAATCGTGATGGGCGGGAGAGCGGGCAGGATATAGCCGGGCAGCTTGGATTGGGAGAAGGAAAAGAAGACGACGGGAATGAGCGCCCATAGCACAAGAAACTCGGGGAATGCGTCGCCGGGACGCTTGGGCAATGGCTTTCCTGCGCGGGAACGGCGGAGCCTCCACTCCGCGACGGAGGTGAGAATGCCGTCAATCAGCGCGCGAACTGCAATGACGGCCCAAGGCATGAGGCCCAGGAGCACAACGACAAAGTAGTACCAGAATGGCTGATTGTGCTGGTAGCGATCGGTGGCGAAGCGCTGCAAGTTATGTTCGAGGAAGAACTCGCGGAAGAACGTGGGATTTTGATGCTGCACGGCGATGAACCAGGGCAGCACCATGGCAAAGTAGAGCACGACGCCCGGCCACCAGAATGAGCGACGAATGATGCTCCACTCGCGGCGCAGAAAAGCAAACGCGGCAATGATGAGGAACGCGAGAAGAGGCGCAACCGGCCCCTTGGCGAGCGTCGCCAAGCCCGTGAAGAAGTAGATGTCATAGAGCCAGAACTTGGAGTTGGTCTCATACCAGGCATACCAGCCGAGCAACCCGATGGCGAGCGGAGCGGCCATCTGCATATCAGTGGACGCACCGCGCGAGAAGGCCAGCATGCCCGCGCAAGACACGGTGATGAGCGCCGCATCCAGATGCCCGCCGGGGCGAAAGCGCCTCATGTGGAGGTAGATGAGCGCCGCCATGATGAAGGCGAAGGTGGCTGAGGGCAGACGAGCGGCCCAGTCGTGGACTCCGAAGTCCTGAAAGATGAACATCGCGCGCCAGTAGTAAAGCGCGGGCTTCTCAAGCCATGGGTGCCCATAGAGATAGGGCGTGACGCAGGCGCTTAACCGGTCCTTGATTGTGGGTGCGGCGTCGAAGCGCACCAGCATTTCGTGCGCGATCTGCGCATAGCGTGGTTCGTCCGCGCCCACCAGGCCGAGGCCATCGCCGCCCAGGATGGGCGTGACGCCATACACGATGAAAAAGACGCTGAATGCAAGAAAAACCGCCGCTTCGACGATGATGGCTCCGACGCGGCATCCGCCAGAGCCGGCGTGCAGCTTGATCCGGAACCGGCGGTTCCACGGGATTCTCCATCTCCGGCAATACTCCAAAGCGCAGCAGCCTGCATTGCGCAGGACAACGTTCGTTGTTCCCTACAAGGCGGAGGGGAATTCAGGCCAAGCCTGCTCGCCTTCCGCACTCAACAAGAAGAAGCGCGGAGATCGTTCAGTGGTCAAGGCTAACAGATTCCGGCGGAATCTCAAGACTGCTCAGGCTGCAGCTCGCCTTGCGGCGGCTCAGCGGTCTTGCTTGATGCTTTGGTTTTGCGGCCCCGGCTCATCAACTGTTCTATGCGCGCCTGGAAGCGCCCGGACCGATCGGCCAGAAAACTAAGCTCAGGCACGTGGCGCACACCCATGCGATCTTTCAACTCGCGCCGAATATAGCCCTTTGCGGCCTCAAGACCGGCGATGGTCTCCTCCTCGGCCTTGGCGATGTCCTTCGAGTTCGTATCGAGGGCAACGTATACGCGCGCCGACTTTCCGCCCGGATTCAGGGCAACTTCGCTGACGTGACAAAAGTCGATGCGCGGGTCGGAGAGCTCGCCCTCGATCATGGCGCCGATTTCATCTTTCAGCGCCTCGGCCACCCGGTCCTGATGATGCTTTCTTGCTCGATGCTCCGGCATGGCTGCCTCCTTAATTCCCGACGGCGAAGGCCTGTCCGCGGGACCCCTACGGGCTCAACCAAACCCCTAAGGATAACAGAGGCGAAAGTTAAGCGTGAGGGGTCGCGCTTCGCCGGGCGCTACGAAGAGAAGTCAAACGCGACCACTTCGTGGAGACCGATCGGTGGGGTCTCGAGGAAGATCGTGTCGCGCTCGGTGCGGTATGGGACGTCTCTGGTGGCGACGAGGAGATGAACGCGGCTGATGCGCCTGCCGGCCGGAATCCTCAGAGAGATTTTTTGCCCGGAGATCGGAACGATCTCTCGCACCGGGCCCTTCAACATCATGGGATTGGTGAGGTTGACGAGGTGCAAGGTCATCGAATTCTCTTGCTCCCAGACGGCCACGTCCAGAATGCCCTTGCCCTCGACGGTGACAAATGGCGGCTCGTTCGTGGCCCATTCGATTGCGTTACGCAGCAGCTTGCCGTGATCGACGCATAGAACCTGCCAGAAGGTGCGATCGATATCGCCGGGGAAGTAGACCACGCGCCCCTTACCAACCTGCTGCATAAAGACTCCGGGGGGATGAGCAACGCCGGGTCGCGTGAAAACCGACTCCATGGGCAGGTCGGGGTAGGACGGAACGATGCGCAACGGAGCAAACAGGTTGGGGTCGGCGGGCGTCACGTCTACCTGATTTACCGCGTTGACGATGCGGCCGGCGTCTTCAAAGCCGCGAAGAAGTGGATGAATTGCGTTGGCTGAGGGATCTTTTTCGACGCTCAAGTATGAGTTGAGCATGTTTTCCTGGAGCTTGCCCGCGTAGGATGCGCCGAAGAGCGAGGCCAGGCCGAAATCGTTGCGCCGCACACCCCACTCGTCATAGAGCGATGTTTCGTACGTGGCGACGAGACCGCCTCCGCGCTCGACAAATTTGCGCAGGCTGGCGCACTGCTCGTCAGAGAGCGCCGCGATGTTAGGCAGAATCAGCGTCCGGAATGGCGCGAGATGCTCGGCGTCGAGACAGCGGTCGTGAACCATCTCAAAGGGAGTGCGCGCTTCGACAAGTGCTTCGTAGAAGCCGAGCGCGGGTTCGTCGATCTTTTCTCGAGCCTGCTCGCCGCCATAGAACGTAGCGCTCTGTTGCGAGTAGACGAGGCCCACACGCGCCAGCGGCCGGAGATTGCGCAGATAGGTCTCGTTGGTGTGGTGCCATTCGAAGATCTCTTTCACCACCGGCATCCAGCGCTTGTCGTTGGGTTTCGCATTGAATTTGATGAACCACGGACGAAGCCCCTGAGCGATGCCGTCAGCAACCCACAGGCGAATCTCGTCACCGTTCTGCACGGAATCTTTCCAGCGATGCTCGTCTTCGATGCCCACGCTGAACATTCCTGCGATGGCTTTGTTGCCCATGGTTGCGCGATATTCCTTGCCGTTTTTGCCGTTGGCCCACGGAGCCATGAGGCCGTGGCGGCCCTGGCGATCGGCAACCATGGTGGGAGCGAGTTCGTTGATGGTCCTCATATCGAGATCACTGAGCGCTCCTCCGCCGGCGTTGGCGAGATAGCTCGCGCCGGGATTGATCGCCCTGATCTTTTCGTTCCAGAAGCGCCAGAGGTCAAAGAGGCGATTTTGGCGCCAGAGAATGTATTGCTTTCGCGCAGGATCCTGTGGGTTGCTGGTGCGAGGAAGGTCAAGGCCGGATGCAGCACGGAAATTCTCGCGGCAGTGCTGGCAGTAGCACATGCCGCTGCCGGCCCAACGGTTGGTGAAAATGCCATCCGGCCTGTACATGCGCATGATCTCTTCGTGAACGGAGGTCATGAATTCGAAGTTGTAGGGGCCGAGAGCGCAGGTTTCCCAATAGCGGGGATCGGAGGGATGGCGCACGGGCTGGCCGCCGGCATCGACACGGATCCAGTCTGGATGCGCGTCGTAGACCTTCTGCCAGCAGGCGTGCGCGTCGGTCCGCGCGATCACATTCATGTTCATGGCGCGGCAGCCGGCGAGCATTTCACCAAAGGCGTCGCGATCGCCGAGCCATGCGCTACGCTGCTGCAATGGAATCTGCGTGGGGTAGAACGCCACGACGCCGCCCGCGCTGAGGCAGGCTGCATCGGCACGGACGCTGCGGAAGTAGTCAAGCCAGAACTGTTTGTCGTAGTTGCCGGGATCGTCCTCGACGAACGCAAGCTGCGCCCAGCGCATGGGGCGGTCGTACCAGCCGTCTGCGCCGGTTGTGGCGTGCGGCGCTTCCGCGGCGGTTGCGGACGTGAGCAGAGCTGCCTCCGCCGGCAAGAGGCTCGCGGTCACCGCAAGCGCCGATCCTTTCACGAAATCTCTGCGGGTGCCCATAGGCTGCCCCTCCGTAACCCCGCCATTGGATCACGTTGAGGCGGCTTGAGAAAACTGCCGGCTTGGTTTTGGGTCGGAGGGCAGACGAACTGCGCTGCTCGCTTGCCTAATTCACACGCCGAACTGACGGAGATGATGATCCAAATGCTTGACCATCAGGATTGCCCATTCGTCCGGCGTGAGAGACCCGAAAAAAGCGTGCGGATGCGAAGTGCAACCTGCTGTACCCGCTGCAGCGAACCGATCGATGAGGCCGCTCAGGCGCTTCCGTTCGGCTTCAAAGTCTCTCTCTTCGCCGATGACAACGAGTTCCTTTGACGTTGGTGAGTTTCGACGCATCTGCTCTTCGTCGCGGAGGGCTATCGGCTTGATGACTGGCCCAAGAATGCGCCCCATCAGCGCACGCGGTGGACGGATTTCTCCCGCAGCCATCTCCAGGCCCAACGAACAATGCGCCAGCATTTGCGCCGGATTCATCTTTCCCCATTGGCGCGTGCTGTCGGGGCTCAACGCTGAGAGGCGCTGCTTTATCTCTTCGACGCATGGCGCCTCAAACAGAGTCTTCATCGGGCATAACTCCTGACCGCGGCGATTGCGATCGCAGTGGTCTCGTTCAGATTCCTAGAAATGGTTGCATCCATTGTCTGAGAGACGAAGAAGCTCCCCTCAGGGGCTAAAGCCCCCATGTTTATACGGCTTTCACGGCACGGCTAAAGCCGTGCCCTTTCAAAGCAACGAAGAACAACCGCAGATCCTTCGCTATGCTCAGGATGACAAATCCATTTTCGCGTCAACTTTGCGCGGCTCGCTCCAGCTCAGCGATGTCGAGCTTTTTCATTTTCATCATGGCCTGCATGGCTTTGGGATTCCTCAAATGCTCTCCCAAGCGCGCAGGAACGATTTGCCAACTGAGACCGAACTTGTCTTTGAGCCAACCACAGGCGACTTCACTGCCGCCGGCGGTGAGCTTCGACCAGTAGAAATCAATCTCGGCCTGCGTTTCGCAGCGGACGACGAATGAGATCGCATCAGTAAATGGGCGGGCCTGGCCGCCATTGAGCGCCGTAAAGTGGAGCCCGTCGAGTTCGAAAGAGACGGTGAGCACCGATCCCTTCGGTCCGCTCGGTGTGTCGGCTGGGCTCCTGAACTCGCTAATCTTGCGCGAGTTGGGAAAGATAGTGCAGTAGAAATCGACGGCCTCTTCAGCATTCGATTCGAACCACAAGAAAGGCGTAATCCGCGAGGGGTATTCAAGTGCGCTCATCAGTTCACCTGGTTGGCGTTGAATTGTAAGACCGGCGGGCGGGCTACCGATTTCCATTGCATCACTCATCGATTGCAAAATGCAAGTGAATTTCATAGGATGCCGTTGTGGCAAATCTCTCGCAAGCAAAGCGCCGCTCGGGTTGCCCGGTGAGTGTCTCGCTGGATCTGCTTGGCGATCGCTGGTCGCTGCTGCTGGTTCGCGATATGATGGTGCGCGGCTACCGAACCTTCCGCGAATTCCAGCGCGCAGGGGAAGGCATTGCCACCAACATTTTGACCGACCGGCTGCAAAGACTCGAGGCCGCCGGCATCGTGCTGCGCGAGACAACGAAGGAAGATAGACGCAGCAACTATTACCGGCTCACGCCGAAGGGAATCGCGCTGGCCCCGGTTCTTCTCGAGATCTTAATCTGGGGCGCGCACCATGAGGAGACAGATGCTCCCTGCGCGGTGATTGAAGGGATGGAGCAAAACCGTGAAGCGGTGATTGCCGAGGCCTACCGCCGCTGGGAGCAGCGAGACCCTACGCCGCTGATTCCCCCCTTTACATCAAGCATGAAATCAAAATCCAATTCCCCGAAAGGAAGACCGAAGCGATGAAGGTAAACACCTATCTGAATTTCCCCGGCAACTGCCTGGAAGCCATGCACTTCTACGAGAAACATCTGGGCGCAAAGATCCTGATGAAGTCGACTTTCGCGGAGATGAGCGCATCCGGCGCTCCACAGCATATGCCTCCGGGTCTGGACCGCGATGGAATTCTGCATGCGCGCTTCACGCTTGGCGACACGACGGTGATGGCGAGCGATGGACCGAAAGTGGAGCCGATGCGCAGCGCTTATCTGTCGCTGAGCGTCGACAGCAATGAGGAAGCGGAGCGCATCTACAAGGCACTCACTGAAGGCGGCGAGATCTTTATGCCGATGGGCGAGCAGTTTTTCGCGCACCGGTTTGGGCAGTTCCGCGACAAGTTTGGCGTGAATTGGATGGTGATTCACGAAAAGCCGATGCAGCGGCCGAACTGACGGCCGATCCCGACCCGCGTTGAAAAGAGGGCCATGGGCTGGTACTCTCATCTGTCCCGGTGAAGCGCCGGGAAGGCAGGTACGACTATGGCCTTCAAATTTCAGGGTTTCGATTTTCTCGGGCTCGATGCGAGCTTGACGGAGGAGGAACTCCTCGTTCGCAGGACGGCGCGCGACTTTGTCGATTCAAACATAACTCCGATCATCGAAGAGTGCTTTCGCGAGGGGCGCTTCCCACGCGAGATTGTGCCATTAATGGGCGAGATGGGCTTCTACGGCGCCAACCTGGAAGGCTACGGCTGCGCCGGCATGTCGAATGTGGAGTACGGGCTGGTGTTGCAGGAGCTGGAGCGCGGCGACTCGGGCCTGCGCAGCTTTGTGAGCGTGCAATCGGCGCTGGTGATGTACCCGATCTTCGCGTTCGGGTCAGAAGAACAGAAGAACAAGTGGCTGCCCAAGCTGGCTACGGGTGAGAAGCTTGGCTGCTTCGGGCTCACCGAGCCGGGCTTCGGATCGAATCCGGCGGGAATGACGACGCGCGCGCAGAAATCGGGCGATGAGTACATCCTGAACGGCGAGAAGATGTGGATCACGTCGGGATCGATTGCCGATGTGGCCATTGTGTGGGCAAAGCTGGAGGGCGCAGGCGGCGATGGCGGGCCGAGAGCGTTCGTGGATTTCTCGTCGAGACGGATCGGCCGGGATTCAAGTCCAGCGACATTCACGGCAAATGGTCGCTGCGCGCTTCGGTCACGAGTTCCCTTTCGCTTGAGGACGTGCGTGTGCCCGCGGCGAACTTGCTGCCGGGCGCGGACAGCATGAAGGCCGCGCTGATGTGCCTGAACCAGGCACGCTACGGAATTAGCTGGGGCGCGATTGGCGCGGCGATGGATTGCTATTCGACGGCGCTCAACTACTCCAAAACCAGGAAGCAATTTCACGATCAGCCGATTGCGAGCCATCAACTTGTACAGGAGAAGCTGGTGTGGATGGCGAGCGAAATCTCAAAGGCGCAGTTGCTCTCACTGCATGTGGGGCGGCTGAAGGACGCAGGCAAGGCCGGCCATCAACATATTTCGATGGCCAAGAGAAACAACGTGTGGATGGCGCTCGAGTGCGCGCGGCTGGCACGCGACATTCTGGGCGCGAACGGCGTGACGGAGGACTACCCGATCATGCGGCACAGCATGAATCTGGAATCGGTGAAGACCTACGAAGGCACGCACGATATTCACACGCTGATCCTGGGGCAGAATCTGACGGGGATCGGGGCGTACTGAGGCGAGCAGAGATGCCCGGCCGCACGTGCAGCGTTTCAGTATTCGTTACACATGCGAACCATGCGAAATGCAGGTCCTTCGACTCCGTTTGCCGCAAGAAACGCGGCCAACTCCGCTCAGGATGACCAGCTCTTGCGTGTAGCTATTCAAGAGACACTACACGAGCAATCGCGCAAGACCCACCCCACAATCCCACGGCGATGAAGAGGCTCGACCACTCGTCGGGGCTCCGCGGGGCGCCCGGAATTCCGTAAAGGCCCAGCACGCGCGGAAGGTGCAGCGTAATCACCCAGACGGCGAACATCAGCCCAACCGCGATCCAGCTCCAGCGCTCCAGAACACCCAGGCCGATTCCCACGCCGGCGGCGATGAACACCACGCCGAAGAACGCAACCCAGAAGACGTGCCCTGGAATCCAGCCGGGGAGCAGCGTGGAGATGAAGCCGATGCCGATGAAGTGATCGACGCCGAAGACAATCATCGCGATGGCAATGACGGCGCGGCAGGCGATGGAGAGCGACTTTGGCGTGGCTGCCGGACCGGGGAGCAGAAGCGCGATGCAGGCGAGCGACAGAGGCTCAAAGACCACGGTGCGCAGGCCCATGTCGCCGGGTGAAGCAATGTATTAGGGAAGGACGTGGACGAGTGTCCAGAAGATGTAAGTGACGCCGAGCGTGTAAGCGGACACGCGCCGCCAGCGCTCCGTTAGGAGGCCGATGGCGCACGCGATCCAGAGGATGCCAAAGAAAATGACGAGCCACGGAATCGCCGGCAAGAAAGGAAGAACCGGCATGGAGCGGGAGTTTGCTCCGAGCGACTGAAACGAACCGTGGGCGCACAGGATATTTTCGACGCCAAGGGCGAAGATGGCGAAAGCGAAGATCCAACGGCCGGAGCGAAGCAAAGGATTCATCATAGGCTCAACGATGCTCATGGATTGACGGACGAGCGCCAGAAAAGGCATGCAATGCGAGGCGGTTTTCTGCCGGTGTTTTGGGAAACTGGGGGATGTTTCCTAAATCGAATCCATGCTACACCGCGACAGTGAAGCTTTCTTCGGTGCGGGTGACGGAGCGGTAAAGCGTGTCGCGCTCGAAGGGCACGCGGCCAGCCTCGGTGATGAGGCGGCAAAGCTGTTTGCGCGTCATGCCCTGGGGGGTGGTGGCGCCGGCGTCGTGGTAGATCTTCTCCTCAATCACGGTGCCGTCAAGATCGTCGGCGCCGAAGCGGAGCGCGATCTGCGCGATCTTGGGCGTCATCATCTGCCAGTAGGCCTTGATGTGCGGGAAGTTGTCGAGCAGCAGGCGGCTGACGGCGATCTGGCGAATGTCGGTGAGGCCGGTGGTGACAGGGAGGTGATCGAGCGGCGTGTTTTCAGGATGAAACGCGAGCGGAATGAAGGTCTGGAAGCCGCCGGTTTCGTCCTGGAGGGCGCGCAGCTTGAGCAGATGATCGACGCGGTCGGCGTCGTTCTCAATGTGGCCGTAGAGCATGGTCGCGTTCGACTTGAAGCCGAGTTTGTGGGCCGCGCGCGCGGTTTCAAGCCACTCCTCGCCGTCGATCTTGTGATCGCAGATGATGGAGCGAACGCGAGCGGCAAAAATCTCCGCGCCACCGCCGGGCATGGAGTCAACGCCGGCCTCGCGAAGCTTGATGAGCGTTTCGTCGATGGTTAATTTGGCGCGGCGCGCGAGGAACGCGATCTCGACCATGGTGAAGGCTTTGATGTGGACTTTCGGGAAACGCTCTTTGAGGCCGCGGATGAGATCGAGGAAGAACTCGAGCGGAAGATCGGGGTGCAGGCCGCCGACGATGTGAAACTCGGTAACCGCCTCAGAGTAGCCGGAAGCCGCGGTTTCCCAGGCCTCGTCGAGGGCCATCGTGTAGCCGGCGGGGTCGCCCTTTTTGCGGCCAAAGGCGCAGAGCTTGCAGGCGGCGACGCAGACGTTGGTGGGGTTGATGTGGCGATTGACGTTGAAGTAGGTGAGGTCGCCGTGCATCCGCTCGCGGACGTGGTTGGCCAGCCAGCCGACTGCCAGAATATCTGACGAGGCATAGAGAGCGAGGCCGTCTTCGGCGCTAAGGCGCTGCCTGGGCCAGGACCTTGGCGGCGATAGGCTCCAGGCGCGGGTCATCTGCTCGAAAGGCATGGGTCCGAAAGGCGTGGACCGGACCGGCTGATTGATCCCTGGTTTTCACGGTCTCGGGGGCAAGCGGTGCCATGCATTGATGATACCTAAGTCCGGGTGAGGAGGCTCGGATGGGCACGGGCGGCGCAGTTGTGTGGGCTGGATCACTTTTGGGGGTGAGCCGGTGGCGTACACTGCGTCTTCATCACGGAGACAGAGGCAGAACCATGCCCGCCGTTACGACGAATCTTGAAGAGCGGATTTCGACCAAGAGCTATGCGCGTGGCCCGGCAAGGCCGCTGCTGGAATTGACGATTGGCGACCTGCTGAAACGCACGGCCGACCGGTTTCCGGATCGGCTGGCGGTTGCGTCGCGGCACCAGGAGAAGCGGCTGACCTGGGATGAGCTGAGCGCGGAAGCCGACCGCGTGGCGCGAGGGCTTTGGGCGCTGGGGATTCGGCGCGGCGATCGCGTCGGTCTGTGGTCAACCAACTGCATTGAGTGGGTGATGATGCACATGGGCTGCGCGCGGGCCGGCGCGGCGCTGGTGAACGTGAATCCCGCCTACCGTTCGCATGAGCTGCAATTCACGCTGACGCGATCGCGGATGAAGGCACTGTTCCTATGGCACAAGGATAAGCGCGCCGACTACGAGGAGATTCTGGGGCGGGCGCGACACGGGCTGGACCTCGAGCTCGAACACACGATCTACTTTGACGCACCGGAGTGGCCGGCGCTGCTGGAGGCCGAGGGGCGGCTGCCGGACGATGTGGCGATCGACGATGTGGCCAACATCCAGTACACGAGCGGAACGACAGGACTGCCCAAGGGCGTGATGCTGACGCACCACAACGTGGTGAACAACGGGCAGTTTCTGGCGCAGGGGTTTCATTACACGGAGCAGGACAAGATCGTAGTGCCAGTGCCGCTCTTCCACTGCTATGGATGCGTGATCGGGACGATGAGCGCGGTGAACTCCGGAGCGGCAATCATTTTGCCCAACTGGACCTTCGACGCGCGCGCCACGCTGAAGGCAGTGCATGAGGAGCGCGCGACGAGCGTATACGGAGTTCCGGCGATGTACGTGGCGGAGTTTGGACTGCCGGACTTTGCGAGCTACGACACCACGAGCCTGCGCACGGGCATGATGAGCGGCGCACCATGCCCGGTGGAGCTGATGAAGCGCGTGCTTGAAGAGATGCATATCGGCGAGCTGGTGATTGCCTACGGGCAGACGGAGACTTCGCCGGTGGTAACGATGAGCGACGCCGAAGACACGATTGAAGTGCGCGTGAAGACGGTGGGCCGTGCGATGCCGCAGACCGAGATCAGGATCTCTGCTATTGATTCCGGCGAGACATTGCCTTATGGGCAGCAGGGCGAGGTTTGCGTGCGTGGCTATGCGCTGATGAAGGGCTATGACGGCGATGCGGAAGGGACCGCGCAGGTGATCGGCGCGGACGGCTGGCTGCGCACCGGAGATTTGGGCGTGATGCGCGAGGATGGATGCATCCACATCACCGGCCGCTCGCGTGACGTGATTATTCGCGGCGGCGAGAACATCTATCCGCGCGAAGTGGAGGAGTTCCTTTACACCTGCCCGAAGGTTGGCGAAGTGCAAGTGATTGGCATTCCGAGTGCGCGGCTGGGCGAGATTGTGGTGGCGTGGGTCCGGTTGCGGCCCGGAGTGGAAGCGACCGAAGAAGAGATCAGAGCGTTCTGCCAGGGTCAGATTGCGTATTACAAGGTGCCCGAGCACGTGCGATTCGTTGAGGAGTTCCCGGCGACGCTGTCAGGGAAGATCCAGAAGTACAAGATGCGCGAGTTTGAGATTGAAGCGCGCGGCTTGCAAGACGTGGCGAAGACGGCGACAGCGTAGGCTGATTAGGCGCGGCGGATCGTGCGCGGCCCTTTTGGTTTGGCGAATTGCGCTTGACAGGCGCGGAACGATTCGGTTTCATCGAACGTATCCGTTGTGTCCCCCCGAGAAAACCTGGAGGTTGAATATGGAACGACGGGCCTTTCTGCGCGCGGCGTTGGCCGGCGCGGGATTTATCGCTGCGTCGCGGACCGTGCTTGGGGCGAAACAATGCGGAGCGCCGGTTTCAACGATGACGCCGATGGGACCGCAGCCGATTGAAATGTGCACGGCCGGAATCTCTTCCATCACACTCAAGCAGGCATACCAGCAGCAGAACGAGTGGTGCTGGGCGGCGTGCATCAGCATGGTGTTTGAGTACTACCATCACGCCGTGGATCAGCAGCGGATCGTGAAGGAAACGTGGGGAACCGTGGCGGATATGCCGGGCATGCCGCGCGACATCTTTCGCGACCTCAACAAGCGATGGACCGACGATGCGGGGAAAGCGTTCCAGTGCCAGGGCGATGTGTACTCAGTGAATGTGAACACAGCGATCCAGGATCTGATCGAGGATCACCCGCTGATCATTGGCGCGCTGGGCCATGCGACCGTTCTGACGGCGATTATTTCGCAGGTTGACACGGCCACCTCGCAATACGAGATCGAGCAGGTGATCGTCCGCGATCCGTGGCCGGGGCGCGGCGGCAGACGGCCGCTGACGCCGATGGAGTGGGCGAGCATCAACTTCGCCGCACGCATCCGCGTGACGGATGTGTAGCTGGTGAGCGGCAAGCGGGCAAGGTTTGAATTCGAAGACGAAGTAACCGATCCCCGGTCTCCAACTGCAAGAGACCGGGGGCACCCAGAAGTTTGGACTACTGCGGGACTGTGGTTCCGGTCGCGGCTGTTGGCGCAGCGGGCGTGGCCGGAGTTGCGGGAGCGGCATCAGCGGGAGCGCGCTTGGCGACGAAGGTTTGCGGGGGACGATCGCCGTCGGCGCCGAAGGTGCGCGTGAAGTTGATGGTGCCGTCGGCAGCGGCTGTGCCCTTATAGCTGATGGTGAATGAATTGCCGTTGAAGTTCAGCACCTGATCGAAAGAGATGGTGTCGCCATCGACTTTGCCGTTGGAGAGATCCACATCGCCGCGCGGCGTGGTGATTTTGCCGGTGAGCGTAGTGCCGTCGAAGTGAAAGTCGAAGGTGAGGGTCTGCGTGTTGCCGTTGCGGCCCTGCACATCGCCGGTCCATTTGCCGTTGAAGTCCGCGGCCATCGCGCTGACGGAGCCGAGCGCGAGAAATAAGAGCGTGATTCCGAGTTTCTTGATCATGAGAGTTCTCCCACCGGGGCTCCGATTTTTTGACGCAGAGGCTGGAGCCAGAAGCCTCTTTGCAAGAGACGTTTAGAAGCCGAAAGAAGACCCGCAGCGCGCCATGCGATTTTGAGCCGAAAAGGTGCCGTTCTAAAGGGGTTGTGGGTCACAAATTCGGCGGATTTTGGTGCACATTTTCGATCTCTCTGAAGACGATTTGTTGATTCCAAAGGAGTTAAGTGGCGAAGATTTGGCGAAACTTCTCAAATTTTTTCTTATTTATTTTTTGGCCCTCGCCGGTCAACGGTTTTCGGTGGTTGCCGACGGAGTTCAGAACGCGAGCGACGCATGAATCGAGATTCAGCGAACGAGAGATTCCTGTGGGTGTTGTGGTGATGCACATGGTTTAAGGATGCGCTTATTGGGGGTAATAATCGGCAAACTTGAGGGGATTTATTTGCGAGGGCGTAAGAGATGGAGGGGGAAGGCGTTAGGTCCCGCGTGGAGGGATTGCTGGGCTGTGTGGACTCTTGACAGGAAAAAGAGGGGGCGAGGGAATATTCCATCGATCCCTGGGTTTCCTGGGTTTTGTCCCTGGGTTTGTGGTTCGTGGTCTCCCACTCATCCACGATAAAACCGTGGATGAATGGGGCACAGAGGTTCCTGGTTATTTCTTGACCGGACCGCCTGCCGGTGAGGGCCGGGGGCGTCAAACGGCGACCCTCACGGCATCGCTACATCCTCGCATGGATCGACCTCCTGGTGCAGCGGCAACGAAGCCGACGACGGGCCGACGCTCAGCATCCGCTTGCCGCCCGGCATCATCCACTTTTGTTCTTTGGCAGACCAGTACTGAAGTTGCCGAAGCGGCACATGCAGGGTGACCGTCCTGGTTTCGGCTGCCGACAGGTGCACGCGATCGAAGGCCGCCAGAGCGCGTACCGGAAACTGAACGCCGGCAGGAATCTGGCTGGGCGCGCCGAGATACACCTGCGGCACCTCGTCCGAGGCCATGTGGCCCGGTGTTTCTGATCTCGACCGTTACATCGAGGCCTCCGTCAGCAGCCTTCGCCAGTCTTGAGGCCGGAGTAGGCAAACGTGGTATAGCTGAGGCCGTGGCCAAAGGGGAACAGAGGCTGGATGTGCTCTTTTTGAAACCAGCGATAGCCCACATCCACGCCTTCGCTGTATGTGGTGCGCCCGCTAACTCCCTTCGCGCTCCGCTCCGGATGGAGCGGGGCCGTCGCCGGATAATCCGCGAGGCTGGCGCCCCAAGTCACGGGCAGACGTCCCGCGGGGCTCACCTTGCCGAGCAACACATTCGCCGTCGACCATCCGCCCTCATCGCCGGGCCACCACAGCTCAAGCACGCCCTTCACCTTGCTTAGCCACGGCAGCGCCACAGGCTGGCTGGTGTTGAGCACGACAATCGTGTTGGGATTCACGGCCGCCACTTCTTCAACCAGCTTGTCCTGATCGCCCGGCAATCCAAACACTGGAGTGAGGCGCGTCCACACAAACACGACAGCGATCTTGGCCTTGCCGGCCGCTGCAACGGCGGCCTGCTCATCCGCGTCCCGCTGTTCCGGCGTATACCAGCTGAGCCGCAACTGCATTGGCGAGCCGGAAGTGTCTGGCGTCGTCCTGATCTGGATTGCGTGCGGACCTGCCGCGAGTTGCACGGACCTGCGCACATTGTCGAGGCCGTCGGTGGTTGGAATCGCGTTGTCCTGGTTGGCCTGGAGAATGTCTCCATGGACGCCGCCCTGGAACGCACCTGTCTGCCCGACCCGCACTCCGTCAATGGAGATGCTGGCGTTGGTCCCCATCGCTTGCAGGTAAATCCAGTAATCCCCGGCGTGTGGAGGCGTCAGAGTCCCCTCCCAGGTGAGCGCCGAGTTCGGCGGCAGCGGGTTGCTGTTCTGGTTTGTGAAGTTGACCTGGGCATCCGTTTCTTCCGCCGCTCCGCCGTGACGCAGGAGCCCCGGCTTGCCGTCATGACTCAGCGCGCTCGCCGGAATCGGGGCGCCCGTCATGTCGTCTGCCACTGCAAACTGAATATGCGGATTCCCTGAAATCTTCTTCATGGCCGCGAGCGGACCCACCTGGCGCCACGGCAATCCCACGCTACGCTCGCCGCTGATCCCAATCGAGTCAACCTGTGCCGCCGTGGGACCGATCAACACCACATCGCTCAAGTCCGCGGCGCGCAGCGGCAGTACATGATCCTGGTTCTTGAGCAGAACCGCCGCATCTTCGCCCGTCTTCTGGATCAGCTTTGCGTTGGCTTCAATATCCTGCGGCGTGACCTCATGCATCTGCATTCCGTCCATATAGCCGAACTGCACAATCTGAAGCAGCACGCGCCCCGCGGCACGCGTAATTGCTGCCTCGTTTACGGTTCCGCTGTGCAACGCCTCCTGCATCGTTTCAGGACTCAGCTTCAGCCCGAAACTGCCGCCCGCGTTCGGTGCCGGCACTGGCTCCTCTGGGACGTGCCCACCAAACATCTCGCCGTGCTCGGAATGCCGCGCGGGAGCCGGAGGAGGATCCAGGCTGAAGAACGATGGGCCGCCCATTCCGACGCCGGGCATTTCCATGTCAAGACCAGCGTTGATGAAGTTGACCGCGTGCACAGCGCCCCAGTCCGACGTCATGAAACCCTTGAAGCCGATTTGATCGCGCAGAATGGTCGTGAGCGTTTGCTCGTTGCCGCATGCGAACGCTCCGTTCACGCGGTTATACGAGCACATAATCGACGCCACGCCTGCCTTTACCGCAGCGTCAAACGGAGCGAGATACACTTCGTGCAGCGTCTGGTCGTCCACATAGATGTTGCTGCTGTCTGAGTCATAGGCGATGTAGTGCTTCACCATCGCCATCACGTGCTGTGACTGGATGCCTTTGATCTCCTCGGCGCCCATCACGCTCGTCAGGTAAGGATCCTCGCCGAACGTGTTGAATCCCCGGCCGAACTCCAAATCCCGGTCGATATTCACGAACGGCTGAAGACTCACATCGATGCCGGCCGCGCGGTCTTCGCGCCCGATGACCACTCCGTTCTCTTCCGCATCCCTGGCGCTGAAGGTTGCCGCAACGCCCATGGTCGCGGTCTCACCCTGGCTCGGAACCCGGGTGAGCACTCCCGGCGGACCGTCGGCCAGCCGCAACCCCGGAATTCCCAGTCGCGGCACTCCCGCCAGATATCCCGCCTGCCCCTGATACACCTGCGGATCCTCATGCGCGCCATGAATCAGCGCGATTTTTTCTTCCAGCGTCATCTTGCTCAGCAACTCGTCCACTCGCGCATTCCCCGTCACCGTGGGAACGGCCTGTGCCGCGACCGTCATGCAGCCAAGCAACAACGCCGCAGCTGTTAGTCCCCGTTTGCACACGCTGTATCGATCCAACTTTCCCTCCTGTGCATGGAATGGATCCATGTCAAAACGCTTAAAAGCATATTCAGCAACGCCGCCATTTGGCAGGACGTCCTTCGACCCGCATGACCGGCGCAGCTTTCAAGTCTCTCCGCGGCGCCTTCGTACTTCGGCCTGCCATTCTAGCGGAACGCAGGCCATGCAGGTCCAGCACCGGTGAAAACCACATCCCACTTAGAGCTTGTTCGCACTGCGAGGAAGGCGACTGTGATGTTCAACACGAGACTGTCCGGATAGGACTACGCAAATGCCGGCGCGACTGTGTGAACAGGCTCTAGTGGAGTGTTGCGGGAATTCGTCGATCGACGGGAACAATCAAAAAAAGCGGGTCCTTCAGCTCTGCTTGCCGCGAAGAGCGCGGCAAACTCCGCTCAGGATGACCCGCTTTTGTTTAGCTATTCAGGAAAGACTGCACTCGCTAGCTGGTGGGATCTGGCGCGAGGAGGAGGATCTTGCCGATGCCGCCTTTTTCGCCGAGCCGATGCGCTTCAGCCGCGTCGCGCAAGGGCAAGCGGCGGCCGATGGGCAGAATGAATTTGCCATCGCGCACATCGTCGGCAAACTCGCGCACCTTGGATGGATCGGGCTTGGCGCTCACGCGCGCGAACTTCACTGTCGGATTCGTGGCCGCGGCATTCTCCGCCAACCCGGATGCATAACCAAACGTGCCGCCGGGCTTGATCCGCGCGATGAGCTTTGCTGCGACATCGCCGCCAACGGTGTCGGCAATTGCGTCGACCAGGGGGAAGTTTTCGATCGCTTGATCGTCGTCAATGGCGAGCACGCCGGAGACGCCGAGCGAGCGGGCGGCCTCGAGCTCTTTGCCGCGCACGCCTGCAATCACCTGCGCGCCAATCTTCATCGCGGTGTGGACTGCCGCGCGGCCGACGCCGCCGAGAGCTCCCGTGACGAGAACCACTTGTCCTTTTTGTACGTTGGCGGCGAGGCGCACAAGCTGATCGCCGGTGAGCGCGATCAAGGGGATCGCGGCCGCGTCGGCGAGGTCGACGCCATCGGGAAGGTGAGTCACGTCTGAGTCGTCGACGGCAACCAACTCGGCATAGGTCTTGTTGGAGAGCGCGAGAACGCGGTCGCCGGGCTTGAAGTGCTTTACATTTGCGCCCACCTGGCGCACGATGCCGCTGACATCGCGGCCGAGAATGGCCGGAAGCGGCAAGGGAAAATTCTTTTGCAACATTCCCGAACGCAGCTTCCAATCGATGGGATTGACGCTGGCAGCGGCGGCGGCGATCAGCACCGTGTTCCCGCTGACCTGCGGCGAAGGAACGTTGTCTTCAAATTTCAGATTCTCAGGACTGCCGTACTCGTCGAGGACAACTGCTTTCATTGCGTATCTCCCAAAGCTTGAGGATATTCCGTCTTTGGATCTGATGCACGGGAGGGGGATTGCGGCTCGTGGCGGGTTCCAAGCGATTCGAGAGAATTCGTGTTCCCCGCTGAAGGTACCCCGGTCCCCAAGGGCGAGGGACCGGGGGCACCCGCGCGAGTGCGTGTGGGAACCCGTTGGCTGTCTCGCGGGAACCATTCGTCGAGGTGCGGTGTCTATAGCAGAGGAAGTTGCAATGCGGATCGTTGCGATTTCTGCGGAAGGTTCCCAGAGACGAAAGGGGCGAGGAGGTGTTCTATGACGGTCGAGAATGGTCAGGGATCAGGTCGTCTGCTGGGCGACGTGAACGTGACACCGATGATCGACATTTTACTGGTGCTGTTGATCATCTTCATGGTCATTTCGCCGGTCGCACCTCGCGGCCTGAGTGCAAAGCTGCCTCAGCGGTCTTCAAATCTGAATCCGGCGCCCGAAGCTCCGATTGTGGTGGAGATTGCGAAGGCTCGGAATGGACAGCCGAGCTACAAAATCAATCGGCAGGATGTGAACATTGAGAACCTTGAGAGCCGTCTGAGCTCTATTCTCGAACTTCGCGCGGACAAAGTGATGTTCGTCAAGGGCGATGACAATCTGGATTTCTCAACGGTCGCGAAGGTGATGGACATGGGGAAGGCGGCAGGCGCGGATCGGATCGGCCTGATGACGCGGAAGGATCCGCTGTAGGCCGGCTCGCATCAACGTTTCTCGATTAGGGCGGACCCTGCCTCAAGGACGTGCTATCCCACCCAAAAACCCTCCGCTGCGCTTCGCGGTTTTTGGATGGGGCACCCCATTTCCTGTGCTTGGTGAAGGGCGAGAAAGGCAACCGCAGATCCTTCGGTCGCCGCGGCGACCTCAGGATGACGCCGTTGAGGTGGGTGAGGGTTCGCTCAGGAGTGGATGATGTTGGAGTCGACCGGCTACTTGGCGAGGTCGGCGCGGTGGATGCGCTCCACCGGCTTGTTGTAGCGGCCGAGGAGAGCGTTCCAGCGGACGATGGCGATATCCTGCAACATCCTGGTTCCGTCTCGCAGGTAGCTGATGCGGGTGCGCTCATCGTGGGCCCAGCTTACGGGGACTTCGACGACGCGGTAGCCGCGCTTGCGGGCGATGAAGAGAATCTCGGGATCGAAGCCCCAGCGCTCAATGGTCTGGAGCTGGAAGACGGTTTGCGCGGCGGCGCGGGTGAAAGCCTTGAAGCCGCATTGGGTGTCAGCATAAGGCAGGCCCATGATGGCGCGGGTGACGGCATTGAAACAGCGGCCGAAGAACTGGCGGTAGAGAGGCTGGCGAATGGTTTGGCGCGTGCGCTCAAGCCAGCGAGAGCCGATGGCGATGTCGGCCCCGGCGGCGATGGCGGCGATGAGGCCGTCGGCTTCTTCAATGGGCGCGGAGAGATCGGCGTCAGTGAACATGACGATTTCGCCGAAGGAGTGAAGAATGCCGTTGCGCACGCTGTAACCCTTTCCATGATTGCCGGGGTTCTGGAGCATGCGGACTTCAGGGTTCTTGGCTGTAAAGGCGTTTACGATGGCGGCGGTCTCGTCGCGCGAGCCATCGTCAACCACGACGATTTCGGCATTCCAACCGCGCTGATGGACGCAGGCGATGACGGCCTGAAGCGCGCCGCCGATGCGCGCGGCCTCGTTATAGGCGGGGATGACGATCGAGTATTGCGGATAGCTCATTGGGCCGCTGGGGGTACATCGATCAATTTACCCTATGGCGGCCGAACGAAGGGAAATTGGGGCTCGAGCGGGCCGGTTTTGGGGCGGCGGAGGGGGCGGTGAGGGCGCGGAAAAGGGTGTTGTGCGGGCGAGGACGCCCGCACGACAGCCGGCGTGGACGCCGGCGGTACCCTGGCTGCTGGGTGACCGGGGGAGGGGGTCAACCGGCCAAACTGCTGATGCGCAAAGGATAATTTCAACAAAGGGGCTTGCATTTTCGTGCTTGACTCGGCACAATCCGGTTATGCTGGATGCGGAGGTTTGTGGGAGATGACAAAAGCGGACTTGGTGGAGAAGGTGACCGGCCTGGGCGATTTGACCCGGCGCGACGGCGAAGTGATTGTAGAAACCATCTTCGGATCCGTGATTGGCGCCCTGCAAAGCGGAGACAAGATCGAGATTCGCGGCTTTGGCTCGTTTCGCATTCGCCAGCGCAAACCGCGCATTGGACGCAACCCCAAGACCGGCGCGCGCGTGGATGTTCCCGCCAAGAAGGTTCCCTACTTCAAGCCTTCAAAAGAATTGCGCGACCTGGTGAACCCGGGCGAGGCGAAGGCGTAACAGAGCGCAATCGCGGCCAAAACAGAATCCAGACAATGCCCCGGCACGCACTCCGCGTTCGGGGCGTTGCTTTTTGCCGACTAAGTCGACCGCAGAACGCGGAAGCAACTTCTTTACAATCGGCCCTGCCGAGGCTAAGATTCTCGCGTTCCCGGAAATCCGATTCCGCTGAACCGTTGACGCGCCCCCTGCCAGGATCGCGTTTTCACAGTGAGCATCGGCCGTTTCTCGCCCTTCAAATAAATCGCACGCTCGGCAACGGCGCCCCCGCCATTGAAGCCGACCGGAGGAGCCATGGAGTTTCGTTCCAGAGTCATCTGTGTTTTGCGCCGCGGCGGCGCTTTCATTCTGGTGGTGACGGTGGTTGGGCTGACCGCTGCATTTGCGCAAACTGCGCCGCCAACGACAGCGACGCACCCGAAATCGAATGCGCCATCAAAACCGGCCGCAAAGCCGGCGCTGCGAGCCAAGCCAGCGCAAACGGCCAAGCCCTCGCAGGCGGCTAAACCTGCTCAAGCCGCAAAACCTGATCGGATTGAATGTGGGGGATGTGGGCGAGTTCTTCGTCTCGCCCGATTACGTAGTGTTTCCCGGGCAAGGGCGCGCAGTCGAAAAAGATGGCCCTTTCGCTCTGCTCGACTTCAGCAACGGAAAAGCCGGGGCTGCCGGAACGGCGCCCGTTGGCTCGACGCTGATTTTGACGCGCAATGGCGCGGAGGTTTTGCGCACGAAGATCGCGGACGGGCCCGATTTTTCGATGGAACTGAAGCGCGTGAGCACGACGAACGATGTGCTGTCGTGGCGCGTGGAGGACAGCGGAGGAACTGTCACGCATCGAGAGGATTTCGGGTTTCCCGTGCGCGGCGCAACTCCCGGCGTGGTGAAATACGAAATCAATATCAGCGAGCATTCGGCCACCGCGGCCAATTGAAGAAGAGAACAATCGCCGCGCGAACTGCGGACGGATAATGCGGTCTTCACTTCTCTTTATCGGTGGCCACGCGCCGGCGGACGCCGATGACGGCCATCATGCGGCCGGTGTGGCCATGCGAGGCGCGATGGGAGAAGAAGAGATCGGTGTGGCACTGGGTGCAGCCGCCGATGATCTGGATGGATCGAGACTCCAGGCCGGCGGCGAGAAGCTGGCGGCGATTGGCCTCAACGAGATCGACGTGAAGGCTGGGACCGATAGGCGAGTGGCCGGGCGCGCGCTGGGTGAGAAAGAGCATGGGGTATTTCTTGCGCACGGGATCGGAATCGAAAACTTCCTTGAATAGTTCGCGCGCGTAAGAGAACTGGGATTCGAATTCGGAGAGGACTTCTTCACCGACGGCGTAACAGCAAAGACCGATGCCGGGGCCGATGGCGGCGATCAAGTCTTCTGGCTGGGAGCCGAACTCCAGCCGCATCTGGCCGACACCGGACTCGACTATACGTTTAAGAGTTCCGCGCCAGCCGGCATGGAAGGCCGCGACGACGCGGCGCTTGCGATCGGCAACGAGCACGGGGATACAATCGGCGGTCTGGATAGCGAGGAGCAGGCCGGACTCATCGGTGATTTGTCCGTCGGCCTTGCGGGGGCAGGAGCGGACAGCATCGGCGCGAACGGTGCGGACGACCAAGTTGGAATGGAATTGGCGGAGAGCGATCAGCGGGGTTTTGGGATCGGATGCGACGGCCTGGGCGAGGAGGCGGCGATTGCGTTTAACGACCGAGCGGTTGTCGGCCTCGGTGAAGCCGAGGTTGAGTTCCCCCGCCACGGCGGGCTCGCCCGCAACATCGTCGGCGCAGTAGGCGCGGGTGAGGCCGCCTTTGCGGGTGGAAAATCCTGCATAGAGCCAGGGAAGATCCCAGCCGGGGACGGGAAGCCACACAACGCCATTGGCGGCGCGGATAGGGACGGGGGGCGGCAGCCGGAGTTCGTCCGGAGAAAAGCGTTCTGATTGCGGGGCCCGGACGCGGGGACTCGTGTTGAGGCGGCGCTTGCGCACAACGCCAGCTTGAGCCAGACGGGCGTCGAGGGCTTCGACGGACGATGGGGATTTCTTTTTCTTGCCGGATCGAGAGGGCATCGCTCAGTCTTGATTCTAGCGGCGAGAAACGATGCCTTAGAAAAACAAATGCAGGTCCCCATTCGACTCGGCTCGTCTGGCGAGCCTCGCTCAGGGCAGGCTTTCGACTCAGTCCGCTCAAGCGGACTTCGCTCAGGATGACAGTTCTGTGGATGAATTAAAAAGATAAAGCTGTCTTAGGCAGGGAGTAGAGCATATGGGCCTACCTTCCGGTAGGCCCGCTCGAGAGGCAGTTTTGGGAGGGAAACCAGGGGGGATTTTGGGAAGAGGTTCCGAAGAACCCTCAAGTGAGAGTTGTAGCCTTTCTTTGGCGGGACGTTTGGGGAAGCCTCTGCTAATTACTTTCTAGGATGCCTAATCCCGGAAAAGGTTGCAAGGGTAATCGCGCGGAGATGTGGACGCTTTGTGTGGATTTCGCCTGGGTTGCCCGTTTTTTTACCTCTCTGAGACACAATTTGGCCCAAAAGGGGAATCTGCTTGAAAACACAGGGGCGGATTGGGCACTCTTAGAGGAGTGAAGCGACCGTTGAGCCTCGTCATAGGGATTCTGCTGATCGGGGTGGTGGCGTACCTGGTGTGGGAGTACCGGGCGGATTTCGGGCTGGGCGGAACTGGGGGCGGGACGAACCCCGGAGCGGGCGCGACCGCGTGGCAAACCATTGACAGGAGCGCGGATGGGTTCAAGGTCCAGATGCCGGCAGCGGCAGTGAGCGAAACCGAGATTCCGGCGTACAACGCGGACGGTGGCGCAGAGCAGGTGCCGATGATCGAAGCGACGGTGGATGGTCCGAACGGCGGGGCTCAGAACGGCGGACTCGAAACGACCTACGCGGTGGCCTGGGCGGATAATCCGCCGGTGGAGCAGGCGGCCGGCGAAGACGCAGAAAAGACCCTGAATATGGCGCGAGACGGGGCGCTGGGAAGAACGCAGACCAGCCTGGTCAGCGAATCGCATCGTGAAATCGATGGGCATGAAAGCCGGGAGTTTGTGGGGCGCAATGCGGGCGGCGGAATTCTGAACGGGCGGCTGATTCTGGCGGGCACGCACCTGTACATGCTGATGGCGACGTTTCCCGGGACGCAAGAGTGGCGCGAAGAGGACGTGAATCGGTTCTTCGAGTCGTTCAAGCTGACGGAGGCGCAGCAGCAATAGCCAGCCGACAGGATCTCGAATTCTTACCAAGAGCCAGATTTTTGGCGAGGGCCGAATTCTGGATAGTCCGATTTGGGTGGAGCTGACCGGTGTTTACGGCTCATAATTCCGGGTCGGCCGAAAATGCACGATTTGAATCGATTAGCCTTTGCGCTCGCGCTCATCCTTTTAAACCGCGAATGTGAGGACTCATTGTTTCGCGCATGCACGACTCTAAGGACGGATCGATTTCGAAGTTAGTTTGATTACCGCTTTTCCAGTTGGCCGTCATTGTCGAGCTTGACGGTCTCGAAGAAATCTCCCTTGTCGAACCAATACTCATCGAGTATCCGGCCCTGCCCAAACCAATGCAGAAGCCATCCGAACGCACCGTGGTGGATCTCGGAAAATCGATCCGGCGAGTTTCCGGTCTTCAAAGTTTCTATACCGCTGGCCGAGAAGCTTCCACTGGCGTTGCTCTTCTCCCATCGCTTCCTCTCTGACGACAATCCTACCCCCAGCCGAATGGAATGCGACGAAGAACAACCGCAGATCCCTCACTGCGTTCGGGATGACAACTGTTTTTGTGTTCTGCCAGCCGTATCGCCTGCGGTCCGGAAGTTACCCCGGGTTAAGTCCAATTCGGAGTGCTGGCAACGAGCGGCCCAACGAGCTTGGGTCAAGGCTATAGTTCCAGTCGAGTTGTCATCCTGAAGAGCCCGCCGCTGCGGGCGATGAAGGATCCGCGGTTGCTTTTCAGGAATCCATCCGGTCAAGTGCCCGGCTGCAATCGGCAGGCTCCACGTCGTACCATTCGCGGCTCAGGTCTATCCAAGCCGGGTTAGCGGATTCGATCAGCGCGATCTTTTTCGAGCGTCGCCAGCCTTTGATTTCCTTCTCGCGTGCAATCGCTCTCTGCACGTCCTGGTGGCGCTCGAACCAGACGAGGCGATCGCAGTTGTAGCGCGCGGTGAACCCCTCGTGCTCCCTCCATTTGTGCTGGAAGACACGCTTGAAGAGATCGCCCGTTACTCCGACGTAGAGCGTATGGCTGCGGCTAGCCATCATGTAGGTGCAATAGGATCCCTCGTGCATGGGCTGATCGTACGCCGAGTTGGCCGAATGGAATGTGACGAGGAACAACCGCAGATCCCTCACTGCGTTCGGGATGACAGCAGTTTTATGCACTCTGGTCGCACAGCCGCAGATCCCTCACTGCGTTCGGGATGACAGCAGTTTTATGCACTCTGGTCGTACAGCCGCAGATCCCTCACTGCGTTCGGGATGACAGCAGTTTTATGCACTCTGGTCGCACAGCCGCAGATCCCTCACTGCGTTCGGGATGACAACAGTTCTTGTGCGGCGCCGGGCCAACAGGAAGCTACCGGATTACGGACGCTGAGATGGCGCGTGCGCACCGTCCGTCGCTATTGTTTCGGCAACTGGTCCCACTTGCACGACCGGCCCTTCGCCGGGGAACGGCCAGTTGGTGTCGAGCAGAATTTCCTTTTCGCGCTGTTCCTTGGATACGCGGTCGATGGTCAGGTTTTCAAAAAAGTGCACGCCGGTCTTTCCGGCAGTGACGATATCGATATCCCCGTCGCCATCCATATCCTGGGCGATAATCTGCGTTCCCACGCCGGCGGTGCCGTTGACCGAGATCGGGTAGCGCGTGAAGGTAGCGGTTTTGCGGTCGATTTTGTAGTAGTAGACGACGAGAGGATCGTAGGAGCCGGGGTCGTGGCCGGAGTGGCCGCGGTAACGCTTGCCGGTGACCAGCTCCGGCTGGCCATCGCCGTCGAGGTCGACGAGCTTGAGAGCGTGGGCCTGCGAATACGACTCGTCGATGACGTGCTTGACCCAATGGCGGTTCGCAGGGTCTCCCTGTTGCTCAAGCCAAAACAGCCCATAGCTGTGGCCTTCCCCGTAGATGATGTCGGTTTTGCCGTCGTCATTCACGTCATAGCCGATGATGGGGAAGCCCGCGTCGCCCAACTCCCAGTCGCCGTGCCACTCCCACTGGTCCTTGTCGGCGTCGATTTGCCGGAACCATCCATGCGGGGTGAGAATGTCCATCTTGCCGTCGCCATCGATGTCGGCGACTCCGACGCCGTGGCCATCCTGCTCGCGGCCGCCGACGTGATGCACTTTCGGTTCGGGGCCGGAGAAATCAATCCACAGAATGCTTGATGGGTTGTAGTGGCCAAAGATCAGGTCAGGCTTGCCGTCGCCGTTGATGTCGGCTATCCAGCCGCCCTCAGTGTTATAGCTGTCGGTGATGAAGTGCTTCTTCCACACGGCGCCGAGTTTTCCGGGATTCTCCCACCAGAAGATTCCATTCGTCATCCAGCCTACCGTCACCACGTCTGGCAGGCCGTCGTGATTCACGTCGATCGTCCACTCACCGGAATCGGAGACGAATTCATCAGCGATTCCAGCCTCGCGGTATTGATGGCGCGTCCATGCCCCTCCCTTTGGCCCGGGATTCTGATACCAATAAGCTCCGCTGAGAATGTCGGGATAACCGTCGCCGTTCATGTCGAGCGTTGTGACGCCCTCGGCGTGGTCTGTGCCGAGGCGATGAACGGAGAACATGATCTGCGGAACGCCGAAGGGACCCGGGCCGGGCGTGGTGAGGCGCTCAGCCGGCGGATTCGGGCTCTGGGAGTGGATGAAAACAGCGGCGGCTAAGATTGCCAACAAGAATGTGCCTGCCGGGAGCCAGAAACGACGCGATGTCATGAGGGGATCTCCTTCTACCTGGGTTCTTACTTTTCAGAGGGCCCGACGCCCGAGCTGTTGTCGACCTGATGATGCGTGGTGTTCCGGCCGGGCCGGGCGACTTTCTCGACGAAGCCGGTGATGAGGTCGACGGGCAGGAAGCGAACGAGAAACGAGCGGAGCTTGCCGATGAGATTGGTGCTGACGGTGTGCTGGCCGCGCGCGAGAGCGGCGATGCCGATGCGCGCGACGTCCGCAGCCGATTGCTGATTACGGTTGAGGAACTGGTTGGCGTGAGCTACCTGGATAAACTCGCTCTCGGTGGTTCCGGGGCAGAGGGCTGTGACTTTCACGCCGAAGCGGGCAACTTCAGCGCCGACCGCGAGCGCGAAGAAGCGGTCGAAGGCTTTGGTGGCCGCGTAGGTGGAGAGATAGGTGACCGGCTGAAAGCTGGCCGCGGAGGCGACGACGAGCATCCAGCCGCGGCGGCGCTCGACCATGCGCGGCAGGAAGAGCCGCGAAAGGCGGACGACCGCTTCGCAGTTGACGCGGACCATGCTGAATTCCTGATCGGCGTTGTTGGTGACGAAAGCGCCGAACTGGCCGAGGCCTGCGTTGTTGACGAGGATGTCGACGACGAGGCCCGCGCCCTCAGTGGCGTCGAAGATTTGCTGCGGCGCGGCGGGATCGTTGAGGTCAGCAACGACGATGCGCGTTTCGATTTGCGGGTAGGCGCCGTTGGCGGCGAGCTCGGCGGCGAGAGCATCAAGGCGATCGCGACGGCGCGCGGTGAGGATGAGTTTTGCGCCATGCGCGGCCAGTTCACGCGCAAGCGCAACGCCGATTCCGGAGCTGGCTCCGGTGATGAGCGCCCATCTGTTTTGAAAATCCGTCGTCCTGGCCATCGTTCTGATGATAGAGGACCGGGGGGATGATCGTTGGTGCGGCAGATCTGGTACGCAGACCGCGTGAATTGGTAATCGCTCGCGTCAAAGTGCGGGCGGGGACGCCCGCACGACAGCCGGCCAGGAGGCCGGCGCTACATGGTGTCGTTACGGCATCAAGCGGTCTCGGTGCTACTGAGCTGGAGCGGGCGCCGGGGATTGTCCTTTGGAAAAGCTACGAATGTAGATGATGAGGTTCCAGACCTCAGTGTCGGTGGCGCGGCCATCCGATTCGGGAGGCATCTTTTCCTTGCCGTTGCGAATGATGTTGAACAGTTCGGAATCCTGCATGCCAGCGAGGGTCGCGGGTTTGGTCCAATCAGCGAGGGTCATGCCCATGCTGGTGGCGACGTCGGACTTGCCGTTTCCGTTGTCACCGTGGCAGACGGCGCAGTCGATCCCATAAACCGCTTTCGCCTTGGCCTGCGATTCGGCCGTGGGCTTGACGGGGTTCTTGACGGCCGCGACCGGCGGCGTTGCGACCGTTTGCGGAGGAGTAAGGGCTGGGGCGGGCGCGGATTGCTGCGCACCGCGGCCCTGCAACGGTAAACACGCTACGGCCAGAAGGGCCACCGCAAAAAAGAGCAAAATGGACTTCAACATGAAAGCCTCCTCGGAAGATGTCAACGATCGGGCATCTTTTTAGTTCATTGGAAATCTGGGAGGAATTATAGGCCCTAAAGGGGGCTGGGGATATGTGATTGGGCACACATGCCACGCGGGGCGGCGCTGGAACGGCTGAAGCCGTGCGCTGATACAAAGCCGGATCGGTTGAGGTTTGTGCTTTTCCGCCCAAGCGAAGCTTGGACGGGGCACCCATGTTCGAGGTGGATGAAAACGGGTGAAAGTGGGTTCGTGCTATCCCGCCCAAGCAAAGCTTGGACGGGGCACCCATGTTCGAGGTGGGTTGAGAGTGCAAAAGGCAAATGCAGGTCCTTCGACTTCCTCGCGCTTTGCGCTCGGTCGCTCTGGGCGACCGATTACTCAGTGCATGCCTCCGCCGCCTCCGCCTTCTCCGGGCTTGTTTTTGCTGAGGAGAAAGGCGAGGAAGACGAGAACGATGGAGGCGTAGGAGAGCTCCATGTAGACATCCTGGTAGCCCTGGGTCGTGGCCTGAGCTATCAACTGGTTGTACATCTGAGCCAGAGCCAGGGCCGCGCCATTGGAAGCTCCAAAAGCGTGGTTATAGGCGCCGACGAGAGCCTGACGGTGAAGGTCGAAGGCGATGGTTCCGGGCTGCATGGCCTGCTGCAAGTGCTGTTCGTGCCACATGGCGCGGCTGGTGACCTGTGCATTGGTGATGGAAATCAGGATGGAGCCGCCGATGTTGCGAACGAAGTTGATGAGTCCTGCAACCTGGTTGCTCTGCTCCTTGGGCATTCCGACGTAGGCTGCGTTGGTGATGGAGATGAAACAGAACGGGAGGGGAAACATTTGCACGACGCGCAGCCACGACGCCTCAGCGAAGCTCATCTGAAGGTTGGTAACGACTGCCGCGTAACGGAAGGTGATGACGAGCATCAGGAATCCGAAAGCGGCGAGGTAGCGCGCAGAGATTCTGCCGGTGGCGATGCCAGCAAGAGGCATCATGAAGACGAGCGTGAGTCCGCCGTAGGTGAGGGCGAGACCGGCAGTGGTTGCAGTGTAGCCGAGCAACTGCTGCGTGAATTGCGGCTGGAGAACGGTGTTGGCATTGAGCACGCCGCCGACCAGCATCATGAGAAAGCAGCAGATGGCGAAATTTCGGTAGCGAAAGAGACGCAGGTTGATGAGCGGCTCTTTCTGGCGCCACTCCCAGACGAAGAGGCCGATGATGCCGGCGACGAAGAGTGCGGCGAAGACGCAGATGAAGGGCGAGGAAAACCAGTCATTCTCTTCGCCCTTATCGAGCATGATCTGAAGGCCGCCCATGGAAAGGGTGAGAAAACCTAGGCCGACGTAATCCATGTTGCGCAGCTTGGAAGGGTCGGCTCTGATCCACGGAGGATCTTCGACGAGGCGCGAAACGAGAATGAAGGCGAGAATGCCGACTGGAATGTTGATGAAGAAGATCCAGCGCCAGGAGAAGTTGTCGGTGATCCAGCCGCCCAGAGTAGGGCCGATGGACGGGGCGAGCACGGCGACGAGACCGTAGAGTGCGAAGGCCTGGCCACGCTTGTGCGGCTCGAAGCTGTCGGCCATGATGGCCTGCGCCATGGGCTGCATGCCGCCGCCACCGGCGCCCTGAAGCACGCGGCAAAGCAAAAGGATGGGCAGAGACGGCGCGATGCCGCAAAGAAAACTGGCGATGGTGAAGATGGTGATGCAGAGAACGAAGAAGTTGCGGCGTCCCATGAGCGAAGAAGCCCAGCCGCCGAGGGGAAGCACGATGGCATTGGAGACAAGGTAACTGGTGAGCACCCATGTGGCCTCGTCGGTGCTTGCGCCGAGAGAGCCGCCGATATGCGGCAGGGCGACGTTGGCAATGGAGGTGTCGAGCACCTCCATAAACGCAGCGAGAGCCACGGTCATGGCGATCAGCCAGGGATTGACTCGCGGCTTCCACGCGGCATGCAGCGCGAGATTGGGATTCTCAATCGGCGCAGGCCGTGCCGCGGTCCCCGATCCGCTGCCGGCGGCAGCAGAACCAGAGGGCAGTGCGGGCAATGTGGAATCGATCGCGGACAACAGTTTTCTCCGGGGTTGGTTGGAGCTTTATTTTGCGTAAGGGCCGGGGAAGTGCGGCGTACAAACAGATGTACTTCTATCTAGATTCGCATAAAGGCGATTTGGGTGCAGGGATTCGAAGGCTGGGGCGTGCTTTTGGACAATGACTCCGGCGGCCGGGAAACCGCCGGTACAGCCGGCCAGGAGGCCGGCGCTACGTGAAGGTCTGTGTGTCAGATAACTCTCTAAGGGAATTCAGCAAGTTTTTGCACGACGTGCGGCTGCGCGGTTGCAGCGTCGCCGGCATCGTTGATGACGTGAGAGATTTCGCCCAGGTTGTCGAGCGCGATGGTGATCATGTGGTGAAAGCGCACGTTCGGCGCTTTGGGCACTTCGATGGCGCGCATGAGCACGACATTGGGGTGGCGGAAGACGGAATAGACACCGAGGCCCCAGGCTTCGTGGCTGACGACTTCGGCGGCGACTTTGTAGGAAGCCCATCCGTTGGTGCGGTGGCCCTTCGCATCCAACCCGCTCGAGTAGCTGGCCTGGTCGGGTGGGTCATAGGGGATTTCAGATTGGTAGAAGTAGGTGCGCCCGGCGTTACCGTTCCACAAGACTTGATATTGCTGATGATGCTCGACGAAGAGACCATAGGCCGTAACACGGTTGCCGTTGACGACGAGGCCGTTGGCGCTGGTGTTCAGATTCCAGCCGACGCCTGAGCCATGATCGGCGCGCCAGATCCAGGTGTGGTCGACGATGGTGTCGTTGGAGTTGATGCGAAGGTCGACGACGGCACGGCCCACGCCGGCTCCGCCGACGCGGAAGAAAACATCGTCAAGGCAGATCGGGTTGCGCGCGTGATTGGCATGGCTGCCTTGAGGGCCGACTTCGACGAGCACCGGGGATTCGACGGGACCGGCGTCGATGAGCAGGCCGGCTACAATCACGCCATCGACGTCGCCGGTGGTGAGAGCGGCTGTGCCGTTGATGGGCTTGAGTGTGGCGAAGCCAAGGCCGAGGACGATGGTGTTTCGCCGCGTGACGCGAATCGGTTCGGTGAGCTCATAGATGCCGGGAGTGAAGAGAAGATTCTTACCAGCCGCAAGTTGCGCGTTGATTGCAGCAGCTTTATCGCCGGGGTGGGCGATGAAGAAGCGGTTGAGAGGGATGGAACGGCCGGGAGTGATGTCTCCACTCCAGGTAATGCCGGAGCTATCGAGACGCAGCGCAGGCACGCGGACAAGATAGCGTCCGCGCGCATCGACGAAGAGAAAGGGTTTCTCGCGCACAATGGGGACGTGCGCGACTTTGGTGTAGGGAAGCGCGGGCCATCTGCCTTCGGGCGGATAAAGGTCGCCGACAAAGACCATATTCCAGTTGGAGCCGGTCCAACTGCCCCACTGACTGTTGCGCGCGATCCATTGCTGCTGCGAGCCGGAGTCCACGGCGCCGTCGACTAAGGAATCGGACATCCAGCCGCCGCTGGCCCAGCCGTGATTCTGGTGAAGCACAAGATTGCCGTAGACGTGCATGCGGCGGAAAGGCGCGGCCTGCGAAACGGCCCACTGCATGGAGCCGCCGGACGGAGTGACGGAGAAATTTTCAGCGGCGCGCCAGAAGGTGCAGGTGGCGTTGTTGCGCGGCAGACTTGCGTCAGCATGGACATTGCCGGTGATGTGGACTGCGTCGGGATTCGAACCGAGACCCAGGACCTGTGTGTAGAAACCGATGGGGACGTCGACGTTGTAGTTGCCGGGCAGGAAGAGGAAGGCGTTGCGCGCCGGGCCGAATTCACTGTGCTGCTGGATCGCATAGACCTTGTCGATTTGATTTTGGATTGCGGCGGCCGGCATGGAGGGACTGAAGACGAATACGTTGGGGCCGAGGTCGGGGGCCTGCGGTGCAGCGCAGAGAGGTGTGGGCGCCAGCGAAAGCAGCAGAGCAAGAGAGAGGGGCTTGAGGTTCGCGGTCGTCCGCTTTTGGTTCGGAGTCATCGCGGCCATTTTACGCTGCGGACGCAGAATGTTTCGACGGGGCGGTGACGGAGGCCACGTCGGGGATTGTGCTATCCCGCCCAAGCGAAGCTTGGACGGGGCACTCCATTTCGTGCTGAGTTGGGAGGGCGAAAGGCAAATGCAGATCCTTCGTCCCCTTCACAGCGTTCAGGGTCCTCAGGATGACAGAGGTCAGGTTAGTTCAATTCATTCAGATGGTTGTGGGCTCTCATTCTCTCCCTGATCGATTTCTCGGGGGAGCATGCATTTAGATTGATGGTGAGGGACAATGCCATGCGCCGTCGGACTTTTATTCAGACACTTCCCCTGGCTGCCGCAGCGTCAGCCGTGACGATTCAGAACCCGGCAAAGGCGCTAAGCCAAGGCGGGCCGGAAATGACTGCCGAGCTACCGAAGTTTCAGCCCGCGGGCGCGGAGCAGTTCATTCGCCCCGATGTGCACGCCGGCGATCGGCCCTCGGGCGCGAGCTTTGCGACGAGGTCGCCTGCGCTGGGCTTGAACGGCGCGGCGGGGACGGCGCATCCGCTGGCGACACAGACGGCGATTGCGATGCTCAAGCGCGGAGGGTCCGCGGTGGACGCGGCGGTGGCTGCGAATGCAGTGCTGGGATTTGTTGAGCCAACCAGCAGCGGGCTAG
The DNA here is from genome assembly GCA_963850865.1 of uncultured Acidobacteriaceae bacterium. GTDB lineage: Bacteria > Acidobacteriota > Terriglobia > Terriglobales > Acidobacteriaceae > Telmatobacter. Next base: position 114,363 of record CAWKMZ010000010.1, on the reverse strand, counting down.
GCGGCGACTGCTTTGCGTTTGTGTGGGATCCAACGGCGGCGAAGCTGATGGGCATGGCCAGCTCGGGCCGGTCGCCCAAGTCGCTTTCGCTCGAAATGGTGCGTTCGCGCGCCGTACACGGACACATTCCGTCGGTGGGAGCGGTGAGCGTTTCTACTCCCGGCGCGCTGGGCGGATGGTGGGCGCTGCACCAGCGCTACGGGAAGCTGAAGTGGGCAGAGCTGTTTGAGCCTGCGATTGCGGCCTGCGAGGCCGGCGATCCGACGCCGCAGATCATCGGCTACTACATCAAGGGCAATCTGGAGATTTTTGCGCACGCCGGCTCGGCGATTGAAGAGATTGCGAACGCGATGAAGACTTATATGCTGCCGGGCGGTGCTGCGCCGGGCGAGTACGACGTGCGGCGAAATCCGGACCTGGCGCGCACGTACAAAATGATTGCCGCGGGCGGACGCGACGCATTTTATGACGGGCCGATTGCGAAAACTATCGACGCGTACTTCAAGCGCATCGGCGGATGGCTCTCTGCCGACGATTTGCGCGAGCACCATGCGGAGTGGGTTGAGCCGCTGGTGACGAAATATCGCGGCGTGGATGTGTATGGAATGCCGGCGAACACGCAGGGACTGGCGACGCTGCAGATGCTCAACATGATTGAGAACTTCGACATGCGCGGGTACGGATTCCAATCCGCGCAATCGCTACAGGTGCAGATTGAGGCGAAGCGGCTGGCCTACGAGGATCGGGCGAGGTATTACGCGGATCCAAACTTTGCGAAGATTCCGATTGAGTGGCTCAACTCAAAGGAGTACGCGAAGGAGCGGGCGAAGCAGATCCGGCTGGATGCGATCAACGATCATGTTTCGCCGGGACAAGCGCCGAGCCACGGCGATACGACGTACTTTACGACGGCCGACAAAGACGGAATGATGGTGTCGATCATTCAATCGAATTTCCGCGGGATGGGTTCGGGGCTTGTGGCCGATGGGCTGGGCTTTATGTTTCAGGATCGCGGGCAATTGTTTTCACTTCAGGACGGGCATGCGAATATTTACGCGCCGGGCAAGCGGCCGTTCCAGACCATCATTCCGGGATTCGCGTCGAAGGACGGAGTGCCATGGCTCTCGTTTGGCGTGATGGGCGGTGACATGCAGCCGCAGGGGCAGACGCAGATCATCTTGAACCGCGTGGACTATGGGCTCGATGTGCAGTCCGCGGCCGACAGTCCGCGCTGGCACCATGAAGGCTCATCGCAATCGATGGGCGAGGACCGGCCGGGGCTGGGGCCGCGCGGCGTGCTGCGGCTTGAAGCGGGAGTTCCGGCGGCGACGCGCAAGGCGCTCGAAGATCTGGGCTGGCCGATGGGCGAGAGCGACGGCGGATTCGGGCGCTACGAGTGCATCGAGCTGCGCAAGCAGGGCGCAGACCGAGTGTATGCGGCGGGGAGCGAGATGCGCGCCGACGCGGTGGCGCTGGCGTACTGAGCGCTTATGAAGTGGGCGGACCCGAAATCAGTTGCGTTTTGATGGTGTTGTACTGATCCTGCGTCAGTGGCAGCGTCGTTACGCCTTGTGGCGTTACTTTGATCTGCATCGGTGCTTTGATCGCCGGACCTGCTGTGGTGCTTCCGGCAGGCGTCACCGCGACCGATCCCTTGATCAGGTCGATCTCCATGGTTTTGGCTGTAGGGTCAACCTTCCAGATGAACTCAGTACCGCGAATCCCGATACTGCCGCATCCATAATGGTCGCCCCCGTAAATTTCGCAGCCCTCCAAAATCACGTTGGGCGGGCTAGCTTTTTCGATCAATCCACCTACGTACATGAAAGTGCCCTGGAGCACCTGGTAATTGGCGATGTCGTCCATCAGACTTGCGGGATTGTATTGGTAATTCTGGACGTTCCATTCGGTGTTCGACCCTATCGTCCACTTGGTTCCGTCTGACATCACGATGTCGATATCACTACGCCACGTGGCTTGAAGAATGTCATTGATATTGAAAGAATCGCCGGGATTCAACTTGGTCCAGGTATCGGATCCAGCGCGCTTCACGTAGGCGGTGCCGTCGATGTCCTTCACGGTGCCCGCTGCCGCCGGAGCCGGAGGTCCCTGTGGAGGCCCGACGACGGGCACCTGGCCGAGGGCCTGCGCGCCACGGCCCTGTGAGTAGCCGATCATGCCCTGCATCAGGCCTGAGACGCTTGTATCGGAGCCTTCGCCGGCGGGCGCGGATTGGGGTTCGCCGTATGAGGCGCGGATAAGGTGAGCGCTGCCGAAAGAGTTGGTTGCGTTGGCGGTCGGCGAGGGCATGACGCGAATCTGCATGACGTTGTTGGTGGCCATGTTGCCGCCGGCGATGAGCAGCTTCATGTAGACCTGGCCCTTGATGCGCTCGGTCCATGGTCCGTTTTCCGCTTTGACCGGCGTGTAGAGGCCGCTCTGCTGGCCCTGAAACAGGGTTTGATCTCTGATTTGATCGTTTGTGCCCTGGCGCATGAGGATGGCGCGCTGGCGCTCCGCGCTGAGTGCGAGCTGGCCGGGCTCGCCCATTTTGGCGAGGATCGTATCGAGCGGCGGCAGCTTGGCGCTGCTGGCGGAGTTGTTGTAAGTGGTTTCAAGGTTGACGAAGAAGTCGCTGGCGATTTCGGATTTTGAAGTCGGGGATGACCTGATCGACGATGGCCTGGTACGACTTCGGCATTTGGGAATAAGTAAGTCCGGACTGGATGGCCCAGGAGATGGCCTGCAGCGAGTTGGGATTGATGCTGTATTGCACGGTACCGCGCCAAATGAGAGCGCCGATGGCGCCTGCGGCTTTACCTTCATAGGGTCCGAGCACGTAGGCGACACCAGCGCCGGGCACGTGGACCGAATACTCGGAACAGAAGTCGAGCGTGTTGATGGTGTAGTCGCCGGGAGCGAGCGGCTGATTGAGCTGGCCGGCGGTGAGCTTGAGCGGCGTGGGATTGAAGGGGCCGCCGGGAAGATTCGCGACGGTTGGATACACGTCATTGGCATTGAGCGTGAGCGGGAGCTGGTCATTGAGCAGCTTTTCAATGGCTTGCTCGGCGAGTTTTTCCTTGGCGGCGTCAGCAAGGGCGGTAAAGGGATTCTGGGCGGCGCAGAAACTCGAGAGAACTGCGGGCAGAGCAATCAATAAGGCTACGGTTGACCTGCGAATCTTCATCTGAGTCTTCCCTCGGAGAAAGCAATTGACCCGTTTCGGTTTTGTTGAGTGAGCACGCCGTTGTGAGGGGCAGGGGCGGGATGCTCGATGATGGGCCGCGCATCGTGAATTGCGACAAGTGCAATGCGAGTTTGGCGAGGGGGGAGCGGGGAAGCCGCGGCCTCAGCACAACCCGCGCAGAGTGAACATACTGGAATCGACGGGCGGAGTCAACGAAAAGACGAAGGGAGCTGGGTTGAAGAACGGAGCGGGGCTCGTGCTATCCCAGGTCCCAGAATCAGGACCTGGGGCACCCATTTCTTGTAGGAGAGCGAGAGTCACGAAATGCAACCGCAGATTCTTCGCTCACTCCGTCCGCCGCGGCGGACAGAGATCACTCAGAATGACAAGGCACGGGTGGCCGTTCGATGATCACGCGGGCGCAAGGCGGGCTTCTGCGATCCGACCCTGAACGTAAACGCGCGTTTTGGATGGGACACCCTATTAATAGAAGAGGTACTTGCGCCAGCGGTCATCGCTGCGGCCGAGCATGCGCATGATCTGGCGGCTGGTGTGGAGCGAGAAGGGGCGCGGCTCGCGGAGCAGGATCATGTCGTCGATTTCATCGAGCAGGCGGTTGCCTTTTTTGCGGTTGCACTCGTGGCAGCAGGCGACGAGATTCTCCCATGTGGAGTTGCCGCCGCGCGAACGCGGAATCACGTGATCGAGGGTGAGATCGCTGGGCGGATACGCCTCGCCGCAGTACTGGCAGGTGTTGCGGTCGCGGAGCAGAATGTTTTTGCGCGAGAGGGCGCGGGTCTGGTGGGGGATGCGGCGATACTCGAGCAGGCGGATGACCGAGGGCATGGCGATGATGGTGCGCTGCGCGTGAAGCGAGAGGCCGTGCTCCTCCTCAGTGCGCGCGATTCCCTTGAGAACCAGCACAAGGGCGCGGCGCGCGCCGCAGATATTGATGGGCTCATAGGAGGCATTGAGCACCAGAACCGGCATCTGCAAAATATGCGCGTGCGCGTAGGGCGCGGGGCCGTGCTCGGCGGCCAGGACAACAGCTTTGGCAATCGCTTTCTGCTTGCGCGCGTGAATCATGGCTTTTCCCAACGACATCTCTTTCCCCCGATTAAAAAGATGGTTGTTCACCCACGGTTGACGAACTCGATTGTGTTGCGTGCACGATTGCGTTGGTTAGTGCTTCGTTGTCTTCGAGCGCTCGGCTGTCTTCGAGATCGCTTTCTTCCAAATTGGCATCCGCGGACGATCGGCCGAACGCGACAGCGCGCTGAGCGCGCGCCAACGTTGCGACCCAGACTGAAGCTGCTCCGGCTTTGAGCAGGGTTTGCGCCGCTGCCCGCGCGGTGGCGCCGGTGGTGAGAATGTCGTCGACGAGCAAGATGTGCTGCGCCGCAACCAGAGACGGATCGGAGACCGAAAATGCGCCGCGCACGTTGAGCCGGCGCTGACGCGGCGTGAGGCCGGCCTGGGTATCGGTGGCGCGGAGCCGCATGAGCGTGCTGGGGGCCAGAGTGAGGCGCCATTGAGGATGGCTGTGGTGCAAGAACTTGAGCGCTTCGACGGCGAGCGAGCGCGACTGATTGAATCCGCGCTGAGCGTACTTGGAACGATGCAGCGGCACCGGAACGACGAGCATTTCGGCGGGAGCCTCACCGGCGAGCTGCGCGATGGCCCTGGGCCAGCATGCCTCCAAGGCCTTCAGCAGCGGGATGCAGGCGATCGTATTTGAGAGCGTGGATGGCTTCGCGCATGCGGCCCTGGTAAAGGCCATAGGAGACGGCGCGGACGAAGGGCGGCGGGGCCAGGCGGCAAGCGCGGCAAAGCGTTGAATGCGTGGGCTTTTCGGGGGCGATAAGGGCGTCGCCACAGCGGGCGCAGACGGCACCGGTCTGGACGGAGAACTCCGACCAGCAAACAGGGCAAATTGGAACGGAAGAGAGCTGCGGCAGGGGCGAGCCGCAAAGATCACAGGAAGAGGGAAGAAGGGCGCAACTCAAACCATCGATTGGACTTCGGAGCACGCGAACCACTGCTCGCCAGCGCGCTGTCTGCGCCAGGGGAACGTCGGTCACGCGGATGGCGGTGTCTCTTGAGAAGACGCACCTCGCTTGGGGCAAAGCCGAACCGATGCAGCCCGATGGGGAAAGTATAGCGCAATAGCAGAAACTCCCGCTCAACGGCGTGGTTTGCGCGTGCAATCGACGTGGCGTGGTCGAGTTGGCTGAAGAGTGCGATCGAAAGGTTCGCAGAAGACGACGCGGGGCAGGAATCCGAAAGAAGCAATGCTTTGCGCTTCCTTCGGCTGCCTGCCCACGGGGTTTTGTTCTTGAATTGAAATGCATCAGATCGTCAGCGAGGGATTTGACTGGCGACGCGTGATGGACGCAGAAGGTCAGCCGTGGTGCGCGTGCTGACGCTCACGCTCCAGTTCCCTTTCCTTCTCCTGCTGGTTCTCGCGGTCAAGATTGGCGTTCGCGTCGCGGGCCGCGTCTTTCACGTTGCCCACAACCTTCTGCACCTTGCCTTTGATCTGCTGCGCGGCGCCTTCCACTTGAGCGTTGGTGTCTCCGGTCCACTCGCCGACCTGGCGTTTCGCGCGTCCCGCAGCATCGTTGATTGCGCCTTTTACCTGATCCTTATCCATGATTCCACCTCCGTGGGTTGTTGCTTCGGTTTATCTAACGGATCTATTGATGCCCCTATGGCCAATCTGGCGAGAGAGACGCCGTCGCAGCCCTTCAAATCAAGCTCGCGCTTAAAGGGCGGCTTTGCGTCCCGTGATCAGCTGGATGACGAGCACGACGAGCGCGATCACGAGAAGGATGTGAATGAATCCGCCGAGTGTGTATGACGAAACAACGCCAAGCAACCACAGCACGAGAAGGATTACAAAGATTGTCCAAAGCATCGTTCACCTCCCGGTGATTCGTCCTCAACCACTCAGGCTTTGACGCCTGACCGTGTGCGCGGGTTGTTCGCTGCGCTTTTTTCAATACGGCGAACAGTGCGGTAATCATCGTGCGACAGCGATGCGATACAACCGCTGCGCGATGATGCGCATCGCGCGCAGGGACTGGGGAATTGGCTGAGCGATGAATCTCTTCGCGGGCGAGCAGCCGGGAATGTCGATAGCAGCATCACAGCAGGATGTTTGTGCAATCGCGCGCCGTTCATCAAGGAACGCGAAGGAGAGCGAGATGATCCTGCTGATCATTCTGGTTGTGCTGATTTTCGGATTTGGATATGGCGGCTATCGAGTGGGTCCGGGATGGGGCTATTACGGAGGGGGCGGCGTCAGCCTGATCCTGACGATCATTCTGATTCTGCTTTTGCTGAAGGTGATCTAGAGGGAGGGACCGCGAGTTCGGCGGGAGATGTGCTTGCCCACTGTGCGGGCGAGGACGCCCGCACGACAGCCGGGCGGGAGCCCGGCGGTACATGCCCGATTCGGCTAAGAGGAAAGAAGCTAGAAGACTCCAGCCATGTACGCTTCAGCGGGATGCAGGCTCTCCTCCTTTGAGCCACATTCCGCGAGGACGACAGGCGAAAGCGTGATGACAGGGCAATGGGTGTGGGCCAACGTTTTGTAGACCACGCCATGCCGGGTAATGGCGGCGAATGCCGACGCACCCTGAGCGCCGAGGACAATGAGATCGGCCTGCTGCGCACGACTCTGATAGAGCAATTCCTCAGTGGGGTCGCCGGGCACCACGACGGTCTGGATGGGGATCTGGCCCTGCAGATTGCGCGGAACAAGAGCAAGCATGCCGGCTTCGACCTCATCGAGGGAACGGCCGGCGAGAAATTCAGCGCGATCCTGCGGGCGGATGACGTGCTGGAGGATGAGGCGCGCACCATGCTGCACGGCCAGCTCGGCGGCAAACGCGGCCACGACGGTGCTGGCCTCATGGAGACTGACGGCGCATAGGATGGAGCGCGTGGCAAAGTTGCGATAACTGCCATCAACGACCTCAGGGCCGATGACGTAGACCGGAGAGGTGGCGGTGCGCAAAACGGCCTCGGCGACCGAACCCACAAGAAGTTTGCCGATGGGACCGGGCGAGTGAGTGCCCATGACGATGCGGTCGACCATGCGCTCGCGCGTAAAGGCGAGAATCTCGTCGGCGGGTAGACCGGGCCGCGCCACCACTTCACATTTAAGGCCTGCTTCGCGAATGCGCGCGGCGAGCGGCTCGAGGTGCTGCTTTTCAGTCCGCGCGGCGGCTGCGTAGTCGTAATAACGAATGCCCGAGGACTCCGACGAGGACGCTACGAGAGTGTCATAGGCGTGAAAGACGATGAGATCGGAACCGAATTCCCGGGCTTGAGCCAGCGCAAACGAGAAGGCCTTTTCGTTGGTCGGCACTTCGGTGGCGAAGAGGATGGTGGAGGGTTTTGTCCAACCTGACTTCAATAAGGTGGCCATGGATGCCTCCTTTGGGTGCGTTCAAATATTGCCAAGGGCCGGGCTGCATTTGCGGTGTTTTGCCGCACGTGAGAAGGTGATTGGCCTCACCTTACGGCGGTTGGCGAGCTTCGGAAGCTGACTGCCGCACTCCCGCACTGTCCTTATCGGCTTGGGACCAGGCAAGTGGCCCTGCCGGTGACAGAATTGTGGTCCCGTTTCCCGATTTTGTCCAGAAAGCGCGGGCGACGGCCCCGAAAGTGGCCCATAAAGTGATCCCAATCACAGATTGACCGACCTAAAGGGTGTTCTTCTGAAGCCGTTAAGTGGTTCCCGTCCCCCTTCAACGACTCGACCTGGAGGTCCCCATGCCGATGCAGCCGATGAGCCAAATTCCCGCACGAGGCGAGATCGACTACGACGAATCTCCGTTCCTCGCCATCTGGGAAATCACGCAGTCCTGCGACCTGGCCTGCAAGCATTGCCGCGCCGCCGCCCAACCCATTCCGCACCCGGACGAGTTGACGCACGAGGAAGGCAAGGCGCTGATCGACCAGATTGCCGCGATGCACATTCCCATTTTTGTGTTCACAGGCGGAGACCCGCTGAAGCGCAAGGACCTTTTTGAGCTGATCCGCTACGCGGCCAGCAAGGATGTACATGTTGCCGTAACTCCGAGCGCCACGCCGCTGTTGACGCGCGAGGCGATCTTCAAGATGAAGGAAGCGGGGCTGGTGCGGCTGGGCATTTCGCTCGACGGCTCGACGCCGGAGATTCACGACACATTCCGCGGATTGCCGGGAGCGTGGGCGCGCACGATTCAGGCTATCGAGTGGGCTAACGAGGCGGGGATTCCGATCCAGGTGCACACCACTGTGAGCCGCCACAACGTGAATGACCTGGACAATCTATGCGATCTGTTCGAGAAGCTGGCCATCGTGATGTGGAATGTGTTTTTCCTGGTTCCGGTGGGCCGCGGCCAACTGGATGATTTGCTCAGCGGCGAGGAGTTTGAGCAGGTCTTCGGCAAGATCTACGAGCTTTCGCGGCGGGCAAACTTCCAGATCAAGACGACGGAAGCGATGCACTATCGGCGCTATCTGCTGCAACACAATCTTGAAGAGCGGCGGATGGGACATGGATCAGGAAATGGGGCGGGGCATCCGCATGGGACGGCGTACGAGCCTGGCACGCCGACGGCCGACGCAGCAACGCGCAACCGAAGCTGGGCCACGCGGCGCGTGAACGACGGCAAAGGGTTCGTCTTCATCTCGCACATGGGGAACGTATATCCGAGCGGCTTTTTGCCGATTCACGCGGGCAATGTGCGCGAGACGCCGCTGGGAGAGATTTATCGCAACGCGCCGATCTTCAAGGCGCTGCGCGACACCAGCCAGCTCAAGGGCAAGTGCGGCGCATGCGAGTTCAAGGAGATCTGCGGGGGGTCAAGGGCGCGGGCTTACGCGGTGACGGGAGATCCGCTGGCGCAGGAACTTTGCTGCATCTACCAGCCGAAGAACTGGGATCCGGCGCTGGAGAGCGAGGCCGAAACGTACCGCCATGTAGCGGCGGCGGGAACGCTGGTGAGGCTGTAGGCTTTTTCCGTTCAGCAGAAAGCTCTTTACGGCTTGAGCGCAGGATGCGTAACAGCAATCCAAGCTTCAACGATGGCCAGGAATGCTTTGGCGTGCAACAGAAGTTCGTCCGCCTCGGTCGTGGTGGCGATTGCAGCCCCGGTGTAGTCGATCTCGTTCCGTTTGCGGCGGCAGGCGTCGAAGTAGTCCGTCAGGTGTGCCGCAGACTTGCCCAACGCAATTTTCGCGCATTCGAAGGTAATCCTGTGATGGCCGGGGACACTCGCAACGCGAAAGCCGGCGCATGCAATCGCCATCTTTGCGGTTTGAAGAGCTGCATTGTATGCAGTGGCAAAGCGCCTGTCCTCGGAGAGACCGGGGAGGCCTGCGTCGGCGAGATCGCGCTGTACCAACCGGCGGATTTCGCTGAGCTCACTTCCGCTTGTCTTGTGGCGATGGACCCTTCCGTCCTGCAGCAGCTTTGTCCAGCTCATCGAGCGAACCCTTCAGCAGTATAGTTCTGCCCTTCAGGACGGAATTCAGAAAGTGATCGCCCGCGAGCAGCTTGCCGCGAAACTCCCGCGGCGAATAGAGCGTAACGTTCACCTCGCGTCCGAACCGGTCTTCCAGTTTGCGAAGTACCGGTACCAGATCGATTTGCTTCACCGATCCGACGATCATCAGATCCACGTCGCTCGAAGCGCGCTCCGAACCGCGCGCGAAAGAACCGTATACGAATGCCAGTTCGATGCGCCCCTCAAATGGATCAAGGGCTTTGGCGAGTGCAGGGACGACCCCGGCGGTCTTTTCCACCAGCCCGCGCAAATCTGCAAAGACCGGAGAGCCGGCGTTGGCCCGAAAATAGACGCGGCGGCCGTCTTCGCGGCGCTCCAGAATACCCGATTCTACGAGCGATTCGAGTTCCCGCTGGAGGCTGGATGGCCCGGCTTCCAAGTGCCGCGCCAACTCGCTTAGAAACCACCAGCGCCGCGGCTCGAGCAGGACGGCGGAGAGAATTCCGGCCCGGACGGCGGGAAAGATGGTTTCGAGCGTAGCGGTACTGTTCACGGAATTCATTATATACGCAAATTGCGTAAATATTTACGCTTTTTGCGTAAATACTCCGGCCTAGCAAACGCTTAGCGGCCTCCGGCGTGGGCGTGCGCTTTCCGTTTGATAGGGCCGTAGACGAAGATGACGCGCGTCGCCGCTGTCTTCTATTCCCAGCGGAAGATCTTTACCGAAAGCGCGGTAAACAAGAGGAAGAACGCGATCAGCGCGGCCACGTCCCCAAGGTGAGCCGACCATGCGTCGCCGACCCAAATGCCCTGGAGCAAGCTCACGGCGTAGGTCATGGGCAATGCGTGTGCCAGCGCGCGAATTGCGGGCGGGAAGGATGCGACGGGCGCAAACAATCCCGAGAGCCCGGCCATCGGGTACAACACCACCGCTGCGATCGGCTGCGCGAATCGCGCCGTGGGAACGATGCTGGCGATGACAAAACCGATCGACAGGAGGCTCCAGGTGCTGATTGCGAGCGCAAGGGTGAAAGAGACGATCGGAGGGTGGACGTCCGGCGGAATGTAGCGCCTGCCGGCCAGAAACATCAGCAGCAGCGACGCAGCGGTGAGCAGCAGCTTGACCAGGACGTGCGCACTCAGAATGGTTTGCGGCCGCAGCGGCGTGGCCCGCAGCCTCTTCAGGATGCCGCCCTCGCGGTAGATTGAAATGATCGTGACCAGTGAAAGCACAGTGCTGATCACAATCAGAATCGTCACCATCACGGGAAGACCCACCCGCGCAAAACTGCTCATCGAAGGTGTCTGTGTTTTTGAACTGATTGCCCGGCCGGCCACTACAAATACCAGCACAGGCACGACGATCGTCCCGATCGCCCCCAGCGGCTCGCGCAGGAAGATCTTGATCTCAATCCAGGTCAGTTTACCCAGTCCACGCAGCATCGTAACTCTTCCTACTCTCGAATGGAGCGCCCGGTCAGCTTGAGAAAAACGTCCTCAAGGTTGGGCAGAATGACACGGAAATCGGTTACTCGCACCCGATCTTCCGACAGGCAGTGAATCACTTCAGTCACCAGATCGCCGCGTCCGCAAATCGTAAGTTGATTCCCGTTGCGTTCCACACTTTCAACGCCTTGAAGCCTCTTGAAGCGTTCCGCAATGCCGGGATTGCTGACTTCAAGCACGACGGATCGTTCAGGACAATGGCGAAACACCAGGTTCGCGGGCGTGTCGATGTCGATGATGCGCCCATGCTCCATAATGGCCACGCGGTCGCACAGCTTTTCAGCCTCTTCCATCAAGTGCGTGGTCAGAAAGACCGTCTTTCCGCGTTCGCGAATTCCGCGCACCAGATCCCAGATCGCGCGGCGCGACTGCGGATCGAGCCCGGTGGTCAACTCGTCAAGAAACACGACCTCAGGATCGTTGATGAGTGCCAGCGCAATGAAGAGCCGCTGCTTCTGGCCGCCAGAGAGATTCATGAACCAGGCGTTGCGCTTGTCTGTGAGGCCGAGTTGATCGAGCAGTCGATCGCCATCGACGGTCTTCTTTTGATAGAGCGAAGCCCACAGGTCAACCGCCTCCCAGACCTTGATGCGCTTCTGTAGCTGCGCCTGTTGCAACTGCACGCCGATGCGGTTCTGGAGTTTGTAGACTTCGCGAAAGGGGTCGAGCCCCAGAACGACGATAGAGCCGCGATCGGGCTTGCGCAACCCCTCAATGCACTCCATTGTGGTGGTTTTTCCTGCGCCGTTTGGCCCGATCAGGCCAAAGATCTCGCCCTCGTTCACTTCAAACGAGGCCTCTGCTACAGCGACCGTGCTGCCGTAGCTCTTGCGGACGCTGGATACCTGGATGACACTGCGCATGATGTTCGGAGAAAATGCAGAGAAAAACTGAGGCTGATGCGCAGTGTATATCAGTGCCCTTCGGCCGCCGCGTCTGCTTTGCCCTTGAAGCGGCTGTAGACGAAGACGACGTAGCCGACAGCGAGAGTCATGCCGACGAGCCACCAGGCGAGGCCGACGGCGAGCGTATGCGGACCGGAGATTGCCCGGCTGAGCGTGATGTCGTTGGCGGAGCCGGTAGTGGCGGGAAGCAGCACGGGGTAGAGTCCCCAGCAGGCGCCCGCAAGCATGAAGAACAGATAGAGACATGAGGCGATGAAGGCCTTCAGCGGCTGGCGATTCCGGTTCAGGAGCCAGATGGCGGCGAGCGAGGCGACGACGCCAACGGGAACGATGAAGGTAACGGGGTAGCGGAAGTAGTTGTCGAGGCTGGCGGGGCGCACGGCGATGGTGGCGAAGAGGCTGACCACCGTGAGCGCGACAAGGATGAGCCACAGCGGCGAGATTACGCTGCGTGCGCGCTGCTCAAGATCGCCAGAGACCTTGAGCGAAAGCCACAGCGCGCCGTGGAGCGTGAGGGCGACGAAGGCAACCAAGCCGCCAATGACCGTGTACCAATCGAGAATGCCGGGCAGGACTCCGGGCTGCCAGTTGGTCCAGAGGGGCAGAAAGAAGTAGCCTTCGGGATTGAGCGGAACGCCGCGGAGGACGTTGGCAAGAGCCGCGCCGTAGAAGATGGTGAGCAGCGCGCTGGCGAAACCGAAGACGCCGTCAAGGAGCGCGCGCCACACGCCGACGTCGATGTGGTTGCGCAGTTCAAGGCTGACGCCGCGCAGGATGAGCAGCCAGAGCACGATCATGAGGGGAAGATAGAAGCCGCTGAAGGCCGAGGCGTAGAGCAGCGGAAACGCAAAGTAGAGCGTGCCGCCGCCGGCGAGCAGCCAGACTTCGTTGCCGTCCCACACGGGGCCGATGGAGGCGAGCGTGGACCTGCGCTCGGCCTCGGTGCGGACGAGAAAGAGATGCAGCACGCCCACGCCGAGATCGAACCCATCGAGGACCACGTAGCCGACGATCATTACGGCAACAAGCCAGAACCAGATAAAGCCCATCATGAGGAAGACCCCAGTTTCGAGTTCACAGTTCACAGTTCGTAGTTCGTAGTTCACAGTTCGTAGTTCACAGTTTCAATTCGCGCACGACGATTGCAATGGGTCAATTTGCGACAGCGGGTTGAGTGGCCGGTTTTTTTTGCTCTGGCCCGTGATCGATTTCGCGATAAATGAGCACCGTGAAGAGCAGGCCGAGTAGAGCGTAGAGGCCCATGAAGCCGATCAGAGTGAAGAGACCGTTGCTTGCCGAGACGGTGCTCGAGAAACCTTCACTGGTACGCATCAATCCGTAGATCAGCCAAGGCTGGCGGCCAAGCTCGGCGGTCATCCAGCCGGCAGTGTTGGCGATGTAGGGCAGCGGAAAGCTAAGCAAGAGCGCCCACAGCACCCAGCGCGCAGTGAAGAGACGCCCGCGCCAGAGCAGAAGTGCGGCCACCATCATGAGCAACACGAACCATGTCCCGAGGCCAGCCATGATGTGGTAGGCGTAGAAGAGCAGTGGCAGCGCAGTCGGCCACTGGTCCTGGGGAAACTGATCGAGGCCTTTTACTTCGGCTTTGGTGGTGCCGTAGATGAGAAAGCTGAGAACGTCGTTGACCACGATGGGATTGTCAATCTGGCCCGTTTCTTCATTGGGCTGGCCCATGAGCACGATTCCCGCGCCGGTTTCGGTTTTGAAGAGACCCTCCATCGCGGCGATGGCAACGGGCTGGTTTTGCGCGACGTATTTGCCGGCGAGATCGCCGGTGGGGAAGATGATGAGGATGGACGAGATGACACCCGCGATGACGCCGACTTTCAAAAAGATGCGCGCGTAGTCCTCGCGGCGGCCTTCGAGCAGATAGAACGCGCCGACGGCGGCCATGACAAAGGCGCCGGTGACGACTGCGCCGGTCATGTTGTGCATGTACTGAAGCAGACCCCATGGATTCATGAGCAGTTGCCAGAAGCTGAGCACTTCAAAGTGGCCGTCGGGCATGCGGGCGTAGGAGACGGGATGCTGCATCCACGCGTCGGTGACGATGATGAAGAAACCGGAGATCCATGAGCCCAGCCAGACCATGACCGCCGAGAACCAGTGCATCCGCTTGGAGATGCGCTTTTCGCCGTAGAGAAACAGGCCAAGAAAGGCCGACTCGAGGAAGAAACTGAAGACGCCCTCCATGGCCAGGGGCTGGCCGATGACGCCGCCTGAGAGCCTGGAGAAGCGCGCCCAGTTGGTGCCGAATTCAAATTCCATGGGAATGCCGGTGACCACGCCGAAGACAAAATTGATGGCGAAGATGCGGCCCCAGAAGCGGGCGGCGCGGTCCCATGTTTCACTGCCGGTGCGCAGGGCAATTGTTTTGAGCACCACGATGAGCAGGGCCAGGCCCATGGTGAGCTGCGGGAACAAGTAGTGGAAGGTGATGGTGAAGGCGAAGTGCAGCCGGTGAATGATCTCGGGGGTCATGCAAGGTCTCCTGCTGCGGGCGAAGGCCGGATGGCGGACGAGCGAGGCACCCGGGGATCAGGAACGAGGAAGAAATGATGGCAAACCCGGCACAGTCTTACGGGCCGGGGAAGATGGATTCGAACTCCGACCCGATTCTACGGCATTTCGGAAATGAGTGGCATTTTCACGTCGTGCAAGGTCGCCGCTCCCTGTTGGTCGCGTCGACTCCAGGGTCGCGGATTCGGGTTAGAGTGTTTCCGAAAATGCATGCGCTCTTCCAATGACTTAAATCACATCCAGCGCATGGGCCGCGGCTTGATTCTAGACTGAGAAGGTGTATTTCCGGTGAGGCGAGACGTTCTGCTGTCGAGTAGATGCCGCAAATTGCTGTAAAGATGGAGTGAGGCGGAAAGATGCGGATTGCGATTGTCGGCGGAGGCACAGCGGGACTGGCGGCGGCCTATGAGCTGGAAAAGGCGCGTGCGGCAGGAGCGCAAGTCGACTACATACTTTATGAGGAGCGGGCTCGGCTTGGCGGATCGCTGGCATCGGAGATAGTGAACGGGGCGGTGCTGGAGCGCGGGCCGGACTCATTTCTGACCGAGAAGCCTGCGGCGGCGGAGCTGTGCCGCGAGCTGGGGCTTGGCGGCGAGCTACTGCCCTCAAACGATGCGGCGCGCAAGACCTATATTGTGGTGCGCAACCGGCTGGTGGCGCTGCCCGATGGGCTGATGTTTCTGGTGCCGACGAAGCTGGTGCCCACAGCGCTGACGCGGCTGTTCGGATTGCGCACCAAAATCCGGATGGGGCTTGAGTTGCTGAACGCTTCGCGGCCAAGCGGCGGCGACGAATCGGTGGCGGCGCTGGTGAGGCGGCACTTTGGGCAGGAGGCTGTGGACCGGCTGGCCGATCCGCTGCTGAGCGGGATTTATGGCGGCGACGCCGAGCAATTGAGCGCGCAAACGGTGCTGCCACGGCTGGTGGAGATGGAGACGAAGCACGGCTCGCTGACGCGCGGGATGCTGGCGGCGCATAAGCGGATGCGAGACGCGGCGAAGAAGGCGGCGACCGAAACGCAGGGAGGGCCGAAGCGCGAGGCACCAGCTATATTTACTGCGCTGCGCGGAGGCATGAGCCAGCTTGTGGATGCGCTGGTGGCGCGGATCAATCCGGGGAGTTTGCGAACGGGATCACCGGTAAGTGCAATTCGAAAGACGGCTGGCGGGTGGATCGTGGAGGCGGGCGGGACGCAGCAAGAGTATGACGGGCTCATTATGGCTGCGCCGGCATGGGCCGCGGGAGATTTGCTGGCGCCGGTTGACGCCGCGCTCGGCAGCGAGCTGGCGGGGATTCCGTATTCGTCTTCGATCACATTGAATCTGGTTTACGACGAGGCGAAGATCGGAACGCTGCCGGAGGGATTCGGATTTCTGGTTCCGGCAGTTGAGGGCCGTGCGATGCTGGCGTGCACCTTTGTGCATCGCAAGTTTCTGGGGAGGACGCCGCCGGGCAAAGCGGTGTTTCGCGCTTTTCTGGGCGGAATGAATCGCGAGGCGCTGCTGGCAGAGAGCGACGAGACACTGATTGCAACGGTGCGACGCGAGATGAGCGAGATTCTGGGGGCGAGTGTGTTCAGCGCGGCGGTCGAGCCGGAACACGCGCAGGTTTCGCGGTGGCGGCGGGCGATGGCGCAGTATGCAGTGGGGCACAAAGGCCGGATGCAGCGAGTTCGCGCGCGCGTAGCCGAGCTGCCGGGGCTGCGGCTGGTGGGGAATGCTTACGATGGGATCGGCGTTCCGGACTGCATCCGGCTGGGGCGGCAGGCGGCGCGGGAGCTGGTGGCAGCGGACGCCACCATGAGCAGCGCAAATGCGTAAGTTTTGACCGATCCAATTCCGGCCTGAACCTGTTGTGGTATCCCAGGTCGCCAAGTGCGAGGGACCTGGGGCACCCACTCTTTGTGGTGGGTTGGGCGGCTAAAGACTTCGGTTTCGGGCCATCTATGTCCCTCGTATACTCGACTGAGAGTATGACCATCCGAACGGACACATTTTTGGCGACCATTCTGGCCTCGACGCGCGAGACTTTGGCGGCGGCGAAGGCCGATGTGCCCGTTGCCGACCTGGAACGACGCGCGGCGGAGCATCATCCGCGGGGATGGGCTGCTGCGTTGCGCCAAAGGGCTGCGACAGGGTCGGCGGTGATCGCGGAGATCAAAAAAGCATCGCCTTCAAAGGGGCTGATTCGTTCCGCATTCGACCCCGCGTGGCTCGCGCGGCGGTATCGCGCAGGCGGGGCGGCGGCGCTTTCAGTGCTGACGGATGAGCCGTATTTTCAGGGCAGCCTGCGCAATCTGGAGATGGCGTCGGCCGCGGCGCCACTTCCCTGCCTGCGCAAGGACTTCATTGTCGATGAGTATCAAATTGTCGAAGCGCGGGCGCATCGGGCCGACGCGATTCTGCTGATCGCCGCGGCGCTTGAGGGAGCTGAACTGAAGCGACTGGCCCAGGCCGCGCGGTCGCTCGCGCTCGACGTGCTGGTGGAGGTTCACACCGCTGAGGAACTGGACGGCGTGCTCGACGCCCTGGGCGAGACGGGCGCGGACGCGATCGGCGTAAATAATCGCGACCTGAAAACATTCGAGGTGAGCGCGGAGACTTCGCTGGCGCTGGCGGGACGGATTCCGGCGAGCGTGGTGCGCGTGACGGAGAGCGGAATCTCAACGCGCGAGGACATTGCGCGGCTGCGCAAAGCGGGATTCGACGCATTCCTGATCGGTGAGAGCCTGATGCGGCAGCCCGACCCCGGCGTGGCGCTGGCGGAGTTGCTGAAGGGCGCCGCTTTACGGGGATGATTGCAATGATTGCACACCCAGGGGTAGGATGTAATCATTGCAATCATCGAAGGAGAGTCCGATGGCGACCAACCTCATCGTTAGAAAAGTAGAACCAGAGATCGTCAAGTCACTGAAAGAGCAGGCCGCGCGGAATGGCCGAAGCGCAGAGGCGGAGCACCGCGCGATTTTGGAGGCCGCTTTGCGACGGCCGCGGAAACGATCCTTCAATGAGGTGCTGGCGTCTATGCCAAACGTGGGCCGCGATTCCGACTTCGAGTTCGACCGGAAATAGGTATGTTTCTAATCGACACGAATGTGCTGAGCGAGAGACGCAAAGGACGAAACGCCGATGCGGGGGTGGTGGAGTTCTTTCGCAACGTCAAGAACGAAGTCTTTGTTCCGGTGCAAGTCGCCGGCGAGATCGAAGGCGGTATTGAACGCCTGAGGCAACGCGGCGATCATCCGCAGGCACACAATCTGGAGAAGTGGTTCCGGTTGGTACTCACTGAATTCTCAGAGCACTTTCTCGCGTTCGATCTGGAATGTGCCAAGGCATGGGGAAATCTTATTGGCGTAAACGAACAACACAGCATCGACAAGCAGATTGCGGCCATAGCGCTGATCTATGACCTCACGGTGGTCACTCGCAACACGAGTCATTTTGCGGGAACCGGGGCCCGGCTCATGAATCCGTTTCAGTCCGATGCGCCCCGGAAGAGGATTTGACGTTAGCCGCCTATGAATCTGTGGATCAAAATCTGTGCTAACACTTCGCTTGCGGACGCGATGATTGCCGCTGAGGCCGGGGCCGATGCGGTGGGATTTGTGTTTGCGCCGAGCCCGCGTCGAGTAACGGCGGAGCAGGCGGCGGCGATTGTGCGCGGGTTGCCGGCGAAGATCGAGAAGATCGGCGTATTTGTGGATGCGACGCTTGATGAGGTCGCGGCGACGGTGGAAGCAGCCAGTTTGACTGGCGTGCAACTGCATTCAGATGTGACGGTCGAGGAAACGGCCAAATTGCGCGCTCGGTTTGGACCGGGACTGAAGATTTTGCGCGTGGTGCACTTTGAAGCCGGTGCGCCGGAACGCGCGACGGCCGCCGCGAAGGATGCGAGTGTGGACGCGATCCTGATCGACTCGCGAACGGCGACGGCAGTGGGCGGGACCGGAACGACTTACGACTGGGGCGAGGCTCGGCGCATCGTGTTTGGCGCAATGAAGGAATTGAAACTTGTGGCGGCGGGTGGGTTGTCGCCGGAAAACGTGGCCGAAGCGATCGCTACGCTGCGCCCCTGGGGCGTGGATGTAGTGAGCGGGGTGGAAGCTGCGCCGGGGCGCAAAGATGCGGCGAAGGTGCGGGCGTTCATCGAGAAGGCGCGCGGGGCGAGCGCTCACGCTGTTTGAGAAATTGAGTGGATCTCGTGGAGGTTCTCGATGGCGGAAGAAGGCAACGGACGCGCGCGTGTTTCGCCGCTGGAGATTGATCCTGAACAATTCCGCTTGTTGGGTCACGAATTGGTCGACCGTATCGCGGGCCTGCTGGAGTCACTTCCATCTCAGCCAGTGACCCGCGGTGAATCGCCACTCGAGATTCGCAAGGCTCTTGAAGCCGATCGTGTTTTGCCCGACAGCGGAACGAACCCAGCTGAGTTGCTCCGTCGCGCTGCGGACTTGCTGATTGACCACTCCTTGTTCAATGGGCATCCGCGATTCTGGGGATACATCACCTCATCCGCGGCACCCATCGGAGCGCTTAGCGAGATGCTCGCCGCGGCGGTCAATCCGAACGTGGGTGCATGGCCGCTTTCGCCGATGGCAAGCGAAATCGAAGCGCAAACAATTCGCTGGATCGCGGAGATGCTCGGTTACCCAGCCGACTGCGGAGGATTGTTTGTGAGCGGCGGAAACATGGCGAACATCGTCGGGTTTCTCGCCGCGAGGCAGGCGAAGGCCGGCCGCGATGTGCGCACTGCCGGATTGGGCAATGCACGGCTGCGCGTCTACTGCGCGAAGGAAACGCACACCTGGGTTCAAAAGGCAGCCGATATTTCAGGGATGGGCACGGATGCGATCCGCTGGATTGCAGCGAACGATCGAATGCAGATCGACGTCGCTGCGCTCCGGCGGCAGATTGCAGCCGATCTCAATGGCGGCGAAAGGCCGATTCTGGTGGTTGGAAATGCTGGGACCGTGAGCACCGGCGCCGTGGATCCGCTCAGCGAGCTGGCGGCAATTTGCCGCGAGTTCGATCTGTGGTTCCACGTGGATGGCGCGTACGGGGCGATGGCGGCGATTCTGCCGGACGCTCCAGCAGAGTTTTCGGGCCTAAGCGAAGCGGACTCGATTGCGATGGATCCGCACAAGTGGCTGTATGCTCCGCTCGAGGCTGGATGTGCGCTGGTGCGCAACCGCGAAAAGCTCCGCGACGCGTTCTCATACCATCCGCCGTACTACCACTTTGAAACAGAGGCGATCAATTATTTTGACCTCGGTCCACAAAATTCGCGCGGGTTTCGCGCGCTGAAGGTGTGGCTTGCGCTGCAGCAGATTGGTCGCGAAGGCTATGTGAAGACCATCTCAGAAGATGTTTGCCTGGCCGGGGAACTCTTTCGGCAGATAGCGCAGGCCTCCGAACTCGAAGCGCTTACGCAGAGCCTCAGCATCACAACGTTCCGGTTCGTGCCCACGGATCTGACGGCGGGTGGCGAGGAAGTTGAGCGATACCTTGACCAGCTCAACACCGAATTGCTGACGCGCGTGCAGAACAGCGGCGAAGCGTACCTTTCGAACGCGATTGTGAGCGGCAAGTTCGCGTTGCGCGCGTGCATTGTGAACTTCCGGACGACGCAAGCGGATGTTGAGGCGCTGCCGCCGCTCATCGTGAGGATCGGTAAGGAAGCCGATGCGGAGCTGCGACCTGAGGGCCTGCGGTCCTAGTACACTAGATGGTTCCCCAATCTTCCAGGGAATTGGTGTCGGAGTCGCGTATGGTGTCGATGATTGTTCCGGCAAATCCGAGCGAGTCGCGAGCAGGGCGCTTTGGCGTCTACGGCGGGCGGTACGTGCCGGAGACGCTGGTGGCGGCGCTGGACGAGCTGGAGCGCGCGTACGAAGAAGCGAAGGCCGACGCAGCTTTTCAGGCGGAGCTGAGTTCCCTGTTGAAGGATTATGCCGGGCGGCCAACGCCACTCTACTTTGCCAAGCGGCTGACGGAACAACTGGGCGGAGCAAAGATCTATTTAAAGCGCGAAGACCTGCTGCACACGGGCGCGCACAAGATCAATAACGCGCTGGGGCAGGGTCTGCTGGCGAAGCGCATGGGCAAGAAGCGCGTGATTGCCGAGACGGGCGCGGGACAGCATGGCGTGGCTACGGCGACGGTTTGCGCGCTGCTGGGCCTGGAGTGCGTGGTCTACATGGGCGATGTGGACATGGAGCGCCAGGAACTGAACGTGAAGCGCATGAGGCTGCTGGGCGCGGAGGTGCGCGGGGTTTCGTCGGGCTCGAAGACGCTGAAAGACGCGATCAGCGAGGCCATGCGCGATTGGGTAACGAACGTGCGGACGACTTACTATCTGCTCGGGTCGGCGCTGGGCGCGCACCCGTATCCGACAATGGTGCGGGATTTTCATCGCGTGATCAGCAAGGAATTGAAGCAGCAAATTCTGGAGAAGGAAGGCCGGCTGCCGACGGCGGTGATTGCGTGCGTGGGCGGAGGGTCGAATGCGATCGGCGCGTTTTACGAATTCATTCCCGAGCGGCAGGTGCGGCTGATCGGCGTGGAAGCCGGAGGGCGCGGGCCGGCGCTGGGTGAACATGCGGCGCGATTCCAGGGTGGCGCACCGGGAGTACTGCAGGGAACGTATTCTTATGTGCTGCAGGATGATGACGGGCAGATTGCGCTCACCCATTCGGTTTCAGCCGGGCTGGATTATGCATCGATTGGGCCGGAGCATGCGGCGCTGCACGACTCAGGCCGCGCGGAGTATGTTTCGTGCGATGACGCGGCCGCGCTCGATGCGGTGGTGAGGCTGGCGCGGACGGAAGGGATTCTGCCGGCGCTCGAAAGCGCGCACGCTGTGGCCGAGGCGATTCGCATGGCTCCTGCGATGGCCCCCAATGACATACTGGTGGTGAACCTCTCTGGACGCGGCGATAAGGACATGGGGATTTTGGCGCGGGAGCTGAAGTTGTAGCTGAGCAGACAGTTTCGGTTTCCCAGGTCTCAAAATCGAGACCCGGGGCACCTCCGGCGCGCTAGAGTTTGAAAAAGCAACCGCAGATCCTTCGACTACGTCCGCCACGACGGACTCCGCTCAGGATGACATTCAGGTTTGTCGATAAGTTTGGGTAGAGGACGATAGTTTGTAATGCCGATTCATTTCGATCACAAGCCGGGCCTGGTTGTTTATCTGACGGCCGGCGATCCAAGCCTCAACGCCACACGCGAGATTGCCATCGCGGCGATCGACGCGGGCGCTGACGTGATTGAGCTTGGCGTCCCCTTCAGCGATCCTCTGGCGGATGGTCCGATCATCCAACGAGCGAGTGAGCGCGCGCTGGCGCGCGGGACGCGGCTGAAGGATGTGCTTGGGCTGGCGAAAGAGATTCGCGCCGCGCGGCCGGATGCGGGATTGGTGATCTTCAGCTATTTGAATCCCATGCTGCGCTACGGCCTAAGCAAATTTGCCGATGATGCCGCGGCGGCCGGCGTGGATGGCGTGCTGGCCACGGACATGATCGTCGAAGAGGCCGGCGAGTATCTGGCCGAGTTGGCAAGGGTAGGGCTTGCGCCGATTTTTCTGGCTGCGCCGACGAGCCCCGATCAGCGGCTGGAGGCGATCGCGAAAAACACCAAAGGATTTGTGTACGCGATTTCGCGCGTGGGCGTTACAGGCACGCAGCAAAGTGTAGCGGGCGATGCCAAAGCGCTGGTCGATCGGATCAAGCGACACACGAGTCTGCCGGTCGCAGTAGGATTCGGGATCAGCAACGCGGAACACGTGGCGCGGGTGGCAGAGTTTGCGGATGCAGCGGTGATCGGGAGCGCCATTGTCGAGCTGATTGAAAAGTCGACCGCGGAGACGGCGCCGGGCGAAGTGTCGCGATTTATCAAGGGCTTGCGCCTGCGTGACGCGGCGCCGGCCCGGTGAGAGAAGCAGCCAAAAGCTTTTAGCTATTAGCTATTAGCTTCAGAAGTGGGAGCTTCAGGCATTGAAGCCTGCTCCGGGAGGATGGAGCTAAAGGCCAGCGGCTAGGAGCTGCCTGTTGACTTGAGGATGCAATGACCATCGAAGAAATGCGAATCCGAATCGATGCGCTGGACCGGCAGCTTGTGGAGCTGCTGAGCGAGCGGGCGCGCGCGGCGCAGACCATCGGCAACCTGAAGGCTGCGACTTCGCTGCCGGTATATGAGCCGGAGCGCGAGAAGATCATCTACGCCAACGTGCGCGCGGCCAACAAAGGGCCGCTGCCGGACATCGAGCTGACGCATATCTACGAGCGCATTATTGACGTGATGCGGGCGTTGCAGCGGAACGAATTGGCCAGCCAAAGAAATGCCCAGGCCGCCCAAATAGAGAGCGGGCGCACGGGCCTCGCCACGGATGCGCAGACGTCCGAGACAGGGAAAAAGCAATGATTGTCGCCATGCAGGAGAAGGCTACCGAAGAGCAAGTGGATGCCGTGATCAGCGCCATGGAAGAGGCCGGCGTGAACGTGCATCGGACGACCGGGGAGTTCCAGACGATTCTGGCGGGAGTTGGGCCCACATCGGGCCTGGACCTGACGAAATTTGAGATGCTGCCCGGCGTGCTGCACGTACACCGCATCAGCGCGCCTTACAAGCTGGCAGGACGAGCGTTTCGCCCCGAAGGCACCGTGGTGGAGTTTCGCAACGGCGCGAAGATCGGCGCAGAGAAGGTTGCGGTGATCGCCGGGCCGTGCGCGATTGAAAGCCGCCTGCAGATCCTGACCATTGCAAAATGCGTGAAGGCTGCCGGCGGAGGATTCCTGCGCGGAGGCGCGTACAAGCCGCGCAGTTCACCGTATTCGTTTCAGGGGCTCGGGATTCCGGGTCTTGAGTTTATGCGCGAGGCCGCCGACGCCAACGGACTGCTGGTGGTAAGCGAGGTGATGGAGATTGCGCAGATTGAGCCGATGCTGCCGCTGGTGGACTGCTTCCAGGTGGGCGCACGCAATATGCAAAACTTCAATTTGCTGCGCGAACTGGGCCAGGTGCGCAAGCCGATCCTGCTGAAGCGCGGCATTGCGGCGACGGTGGAGGAGCTGCTGCTTTCAAGCGAGTACATCCTCGCAGGCGGTAATTACGACGTGATCCTGTGCGAACGCGGCATACGAACGTATGAGACAGCGACGCGCAACACCATGGACATTGCGGCGATTCCGGTGATCAAGAAGCTCTCGCACCTGCCCATCGTGGCCGATCCTTCGCACGGCACCGGACGGCGAGACATGGTTCCTGCGATGGCCAAGGCAGCCGTGGCCGCGGGCGCCGACGCGATCCTCATCGAGATCCATCCGAACGCCGATAAGGCTGTCTCCGATGCCGCGCAGACGCTGTATCTCGACCAGTTTGAAAAGCTGGTGGGAGAGTTGCGGGTGATTGCTCAGGCGGTGGGAAGGACGCTGTAAGATAGCCGTGGGCTAGGTGATGTTTCAGAAGCTCAATCGTTAGTCGAGATCATCAGATGCAAGTCCTTCGACTCCGTTTGGCCGATGATTCGGCCAATCTTCGCTCAGGATGACCGTGCATTTCGGGACGGCTGTACATTTATGACGCCATATTCCAACAACTTGCCACTAACGGAACTGACTCAGCTTTTGAAAGGCAACCGTGATCGAGCGCATCTCCATTCTCGGCACTGGGTTGCTGGGCACGTCAGTTGGATTGGCGCTGCGCGACGCGGGATTTCGCGGCTCGATCACAGGATGGAATCGCGGGGCAGAGCAGGGACAGACGGCGCTGAAGATGGGCGCAGTGGATTCGCTCGCCGCCGATGGCATGGAAGCTGCGCGGGCGAGCGAGGTGACGGTGCTTGCCGTTCCCATTTACGCAACGCTCGATTGGATGGAGAAGCTTGCCCCTGTGCTCGGGCCCGAGCAACTCATTACCGACGTGGGCAGCACCAAGGGCGTGATTACAGAAGCGGCGGCGCGGCTCTACAACACGAAAGAGCGGGCGGCGTTCCTTCCCGGACATCCGATGGCGGGTAAAGAACGCGGGGGCGCGAGTTTGGGTGACGCCAATCTTTTTCGTGGAGCGGTGTGGCTGTTTACGGACGATGCTGCGGCGCAGCGCTCCTCACAGGGAACGCAGCTTGTGAAGGCCTGGCGGGAACTGGTTGCCGCAATGGGCGCGAAGACGCTCGATCTCGATGCGAAGCGGCACGACGAATTGGTGGCGTGGGTGAGCCACCTGCCGCAGTTCACGGCGACGGCATTGAGCGCGCTGCTTGAAGAGGAAGTGGGCGATGCGCCCGAACTGAAGGATGTGGGCGGACGCGCGCTACGCGAGATGACGCGCCTGGGCGCGAGCCCTTACTCAATGTGGCGCGACATTGCGCATACGAATACTGAAGCAGTGGAGCGCGCATTGCTGGCGCTGGAACAGCGGCTGGCACAACTGCGAGAGAACCTGCGCACTCCCGAGCTGCGCAATGAGTTTGAACAGGCCAACAAGTTCCGGCGAGATCAGTAGCGCCTCCTCACCGACCTAGATGTGATGTTGCAACAGGTTGTCTATTCGATCTGAGCGAGAGATGCCTACGGGACGGGCACACGTTGATCTTGGTTGACGTATGCGTTGATCACTGTTCCGACCGGCAGGCTTGCATTTGGCCCGTACCACATGGCCGATTCCCAAGTAAGTGCGCCACCCTTTCCGCCGCTGACGCCAGCGCCCCCTCTCAACGGAATTCTTGTTCCCGCAATTGACTCCAAATAATCGAATTGAATAACGAGCCTTCCGGATTTTCCAAATAGACCGCTTTTGGACACTGATTCGATGTGCCCAATTGCCTCGGTGCCCGTTTTTACGATCAGCTTGGAGTCAACAACTAAATCTTCGCGTACCCTAAGGTGAACCGTCTGCTTGGCCGTTAGCTGTTTCCCTTGCAGATCGTCCATTAGGACAAGGTGGATTGGTGTACCGTCAACCAAGAGGATCGTGTCAGCTTTCCGGTCTGGCGTTGTTTGGCACCAAACGCTTATCGGTACCAGGGCGAGAAGAGCCCCAAGCGCACCCAAGCCCAAACAAATTCTCGAACGGACATTTTTTATTTTCATGGTCGACTATTACTGAACCGAGAAATCATATCCCTGTCCATAAACTCCATGAGGGAAATCGGCTGAACCAACCGAGTACAAGATGTATTCCCCCTTCTTCATTTCCTTAACCGCCGTAATCCGAAATCGGCGACCCCCAAGTGGCATTGCAGAAGTGCGGGCGATTCTATCGGCTCGAATGCCGACCTTTTCGCCAACGGTACCGCCAGCCGAGCCCATTTCGATCTCTCTCCGGTCACCTTTGTCGTCCATCTCGACAATGATGTAATTGTCGAGATTCTCATTCGCCGGAAGCTCAATTTCGATAACTGGGTTTCGCGAGGCTATTACAGAAGCGTGCTGTCCCTGCAAATATGCCTTGTTTTTGACGGACTCGATTCCCATAGTGAGGGCGTGCCCCAGCCGTCCTCCATCTTCTGCTCACCGATCACGCGCAGTTCGACCGGCTTCATCGATCTTCACTGTCAACTGTCAATTGGGTTGATTGAATCATCGCAGCTACGACAGCATCGGATACACCGGCCTTCTTCAGGGCGGCTAGGTCATCATCCGAAAGATCGAATTTTGTCGGACTCGCCTTGATTCTGGCGATGATTACGTCATCCCCAAGACCCTTGTGTGTCATTTCAATGACCCGAGCGTTGTCAACATCACTCTCAAGAGATGATTGCGAGTAGGCCGTTCGAATTCCCAAGAGCAGAAGTGAGAAGATCGCGCAAAAGAGCACCGAGCAAAACAACGAAACGCCACGTTTAGTACAGCAACCGATTTTCATGCTTTCTCCTTCGTAAATTGCACCGATGCGCATAAGACCACCATTTGCCGGTATAACGCCCGTTCGGTTGGGGGAGTTCCTTGTTGGAACTGGAAAAGGGCTCCATTATACGCCGCTCTTCATTCGGCGACCTTGGGCGCTCGCTTTCTTTTCGGGTGTTTCCAGCGGCGACTGCACGGCCGTGGAACCGTTATCTCCAGCGCACAAAAACGTTGAGAAAAGGGAGGAGAAAATTATCGCGACCGGTGCAATCCCCTGTCAAACGCGAGCGGGCCTGATTGACCGAAAGTCGAACAGGTAAGTCAAAGCGAATGAGCGTGTTCACGCGGACTCACTTTCGGGCTACCCCATTCGTTCCATAGGCGCTTACGCTCGTTTGGCCTACACTCACTCAAAGTCATGAGCGCGGAATCGTATCTCCGGATTTGGGGCACGGCGAAGCTGTTGGCTGTTGATGCGTCCGTTGGTGCCGCAAAGGATCTGACCTTTGCCGAAGCGGCGAGGTGGTACGGGACGACGCCGGCCATGGTCGTCTATGCATTTGCAGTGATCTTTTTCATCTGGTTCCTGATGGAAATGCGAACGCGCAGCCTGAGGCGGCGGCGCGACGAGTTGGAGCGTTTGGTCGTGGAGAGAACCGCGCAGTTGGAGATCGAGAATCAGGGCCTTCTGAGAGCGCGAGAGGCGCTGCAGTTCCAGGCAGCTCACGATTCGCTCACCGGGCTGTGGAGCCGGAGTGCCATTCTGGACCAACTTGCCCGCGAACTGGATCGGGCCACGCGCCAGCGCACTGTGCTCAGCGTGATTGTTGGCGATCTGGATCACTTCAAGGTGATCAACGACACTTACGGCCATCTTTGTGGCGACCATGTGCTGCGCGAGAGCGCCCACCGGCTGGTGGAATTGATGCGTGGATACGATGCGGTGGGCAGGTATGGCGGCGAGGAGTTCCTGATCGTTTTACCCAGCTACGACGCTGCGATGAACCCTCGACGCTCGCACGAACTGGTGGAAGTGCTCGCGGCGCACCCTTTTGACTGGAATGGAACCGAGATCAACATTACGTGCAGTTTCGGCGTGACGGTGACGCAACCCTGTCTCGATCATGCCACGATCGACGATCTGATTCGCCGCGCCGACAAGGCTCTCTATGAGGCAAAGCGCAACGGCCGGAACCGCGTTGAATTCGATCCGTCGTACACGCCTGCGAAGGCGGAGCTCTGATCCGGGCTCCCTTGCTTTGTGGGGTTCACCCATCTATCGCGATGCAACTGACCGGTTGGCTCTTGCTCCGCGCCAATAGAGCAAGAGGCCGATGAGGATTGAGCCGGCGGTTCCGGCGATCACGTCAACGAGAAACACTTTAACGTCGGTGCCGCCGGGGGGCACGAACGACAGAGCAATTCCGACCAGAACCACGAAGAATCCGACACAGCCGCAAATCCAAACTCCAACCATGCCGCCGGGGACGAGAACTGCGTGCGGATTCTCCCGCCGGTCCGCGCGAGTGGCCAGCTTGATGACGGCCGCAAACATGTAGAGGAATGGAATGAAGTAGAGAATGATCGCCGCATCGACCAGGACCTGGTAGGCGGCGATTACCCCGCGATTTTTGATCTGGCTCAGTAAAAGTACGACGGCGGAAAGCACCGCCTGCACGAGGATTGAAATGTAAGGTGTCTTCCAGCGTGGGTGAATCTTGCCGAATGCTGCTGGAAGGTAGCGATCGATGCCGACCTGGAAAGGCACGCGGGAAACACCGGCGACCGTGGTGCCAACGCCGCCAGCATTGCCGGCCGTAACCAGGATGGCTGCAATGACGCCGATGAATCCGATCTTGAGAGTGGCAGAACCCACGGCGATGGCATGAAAGACGCCACTTTTGGGATCGATGTCGCTGGAAGGCGCGAGAGCCAGCACGGCAAAGGTTCCGGCAATGTACATGAGAGCGATCAAAGCGCCGGCGCCGAAGACCGCGCGGGGCAAAGTGCGGCGCGGATCGCGAACTTCCTCGGCCATGCAGGAAACGAGTTCAAGGCCGGTAAACGCGAAGGCGATCTGCGACCAGAAGTTGACCGTGTCCCAGTTCCAAACAGGCATCATGTTGGCGACCGTGAAATGCGTGGCGGAGCCATGATGGGCGTAAATGACGACGGCAACGACGACCAGAATCAGCAGGGGCAGATAGGTTCCGATACCGCCGGCGTTCTGGAGCCACTTGCCGATGTTGAGACCAATGATGTTGAGCAGGACCGCGACAACCAGCATGGCGACGGAAATCCAGAGCAGGAATGGACCGTTTTGCGCGAGCGCATCGCCATTTCCCGACGAGATGTAAGCGCACATGGCCGCGCTGGCCAGCAGAAGGCCGGGAAAGTAGAAGATGGTGTAGATCCAGTAGGACCACCCGGCGATGAATCCGTGAAACGGGCCGAAGGCATCGCGCGCCCATGCGTAGATGCCGCCCTCTTCAGGGAAACGTGAAGAAAGCTCATTGATGACCAGCGCGCCGGGTACGAAGAACAGGAGCGCCGCGAGCACCCACAGGCTGATGGAGGATGTGCCGTTGTGGCCGGCGGCGGCAATCCAGCGTGGCCCCAGCACCGCGGCGATGTTGAAGAGCATCACATCCCAGAAGCCCATGGCTTTGCGCAACTGCGGTTTGGAGTCGCGCGCGTCGGACGCGGGATGGGTCATGAGATCACCTGCGGTGAAGACGGTATGGAGAGATGATAATAGGCGTTCGTTCCTAGCCGCCAGGTTTCAGACTTCAGCCCTCAGCCTTCAGCCCTCAGCTTTCAGCCCTCAGCTTTCAGTGGTCAGCGTCAACCGCGTGAAAGCCTCAGCATCTCTTAGCTGGCTCCGTGGTAATGAAAGCTGAGGGAATCGTCACAGAACAAGCTGAAGGCTGAAAGCTGACGGCTGTCTTTTTACTCGTCGCGGAGCCAATGCTCGGTGCGGCCGAGTACGGGAATGATGAAGTAACCGTGCAGGCGCAGCCTTTTGCCACCGTCTTCAAGCGAGAGCGAGGCGCTATAGATTTTGCCAGTCTCGGGATCGAGGACCTGCCCACTGGACCATCGACCTCCATCCTGCACAAAACCGGAAAGCACTTGCAGGCCCACGAGCGGGCGATCCTTCAAGGCTCCGGTGCATACATAGCAGGTGGGATGGGGGATGGGCGGGTCAAAGAGCTCTTCAATAGTTCCGTAGAGTTTTCCATTCTCTTCGCGGATTTGAACAATGGACTTTACCTTGCCGGTGGCGTCGTCGACGGTCTTCCATCGACCCACCGGAGAAGAGGGGTCCGGATTCGGCGCGCGAACGGACTGTGCCTGCGCGAGCGGTGAATATCCAACCAGTGCGGCGAGGACGAGAAACAGAATCCGGGAGATGAATACGCGAAGCCGGGGAAGGGTCATTGGCTGAGGTTGCGTGCAGGGAATTAGACTCGTCGAGCGCGAACACGTTTGATGCGGACCGCTGCAGCTGGCGCGAGCCTACACAATTTCCCCGGCGGCTTCCGTTGCGGTTTCAGTACCGGCTGCGGACAAGCTCGACGAGACGATGTTGGCTGGATCAAGAGATTCGAAGCCCTCCGCTTTTGCCGCATCGAGCAAGGCCGCCGAGGAAGCAACGAAGGTGATTCCGGTGCCGGGAAACATATCGCGGGCGGTGAGCGCGCAGCCGAGTTGCAGGGCCTCAGGCCAACGGAGCGAAGTGCGGTCGAGAAGCTGGCGCGCAGATTCCAGTACGCCGGGATTCAGGGGCTGCTGCACCATTCGGCCCGCCTCAATGCGCAACATCTCAAGGGCCGTGGCGGCGGCTTCAGGGGCGATATTGCCGGAGCGCTCGCGCCGCCTGATGGCGGCATACACTTCGAGGGGCGTTGCGGCAGAAATGAGCTTGCGATTGTCTTCAACGTTCTCAAGCAGACGGATCAGCGCATCGGTACCGGGTTCGCGCACAAACAGCTTGGCGAAAGCTGTCGCTTCAAGGAAGTAAAAACTCACTAGCTCCCCCGATCTTCATCCATCGCGACGGTCACCGGCTCACCCTGCACCTCAACCGGATGGAAGCGCTGCGCTTCCTCGGGAATGCCGGCCTCGGCGCGATTGAGACGAATCGTCGTGGTGGGATACGCAGGGGTTTTGGGATTGGCGATTTTGCTGGTGATCACGACGCCGCGCTGGATGGCCTCGGCCAGCACGGTTTGGCGGGTTTCAGGATGCTGGTTCCAGCGGAAAGCTTTGCGGGGAAGGAAGGAATCGCGAAACCACTTGAGAGCGATAAAGGCGTGACCGCCCCGCTCGGCCTCAGCCAGCGCCGCGCAAAGCTCTTTGACTCGGACATCCAGATCGGCGGGCGATGCCTCGTCCACCTCGTCCTCTTCCTCCGCGGCGCGGCCGGCGCGCGGCACGCGAGTCAGGCGCGGAGCAGGTTCCTCACCGTCGATCCGCTCAAAATAGATGCGCACTTCGTCGTCCTCGGGAGACCAGGTGTCGGCTGAGGCGTTACGGCGCTTGCTGCGACCGTTTTCGCTACATAGCTCGACGATGGCCTGGTATCCGGGAGGGGCCAGAAAACGCAGCGCCCGAACCAAGCCTGGGTCCTGCGAGTAGGCCAACTCATTTAATGCATCCTCAATAATTTCTTCAGCAGCGGGGATTGACACGTTGCCGTTCTCCGCGAGGTTTTGCGCAGATCTCATCGCCTTCATCTTTTTTCTCCCTATACAACTGCCCGCGCTTGCGGAGCCAGCACATTCACCGGCCGAGTTGCCTATCGGCTCGGAGCTGCGCCGCACGCATCGAACAGCAGCGATCGATTTAAGAGTCCCAAGACGCACTTTGGAGCAAGGAAAACGGGCTCCAATTCCTCAATCCAGAACAATAAGAATGCGCTATGAACGCGGCTGCGGTTGGATATGTTTGCCCCTGCACCTTACCAGTCGAGAGGAAATACAGGCCTACGGGAAAACCTAGACGATACGATTAATGATCCATCATAGGCACGCCCCTCAACCGTGACAACATTTATTTGCCGTGGATATTGCGGGAGGAATCTATCCGGAAACAGGGCAATTGCCCCAGCGCGGCGCGGATTCCCCGATCCTGAGCACACCTGCCCACATGCAGCGCACCCGCGCTTTGCTAACATCGGACGCTGAGATTCGTAAAATAGAGTACATGCGCCGCTGTTTGCAGTTGCTTTCTTGTATCTGCCTCGCAATTTCCGCACTGCACGCCGATGGACAACCCTTCGATCTGTCAGGACCCAAGGTAGATATTCACGTCAAGCGAGGAGACGTGACGCTCCCGATCTCCGAAGTGCCCAACTTGATGCCCGGAGACCGGCTATGGGTTCATACGGACCTGCCGGAGAGCCAGGCCACCAATTTTGTGCTGGTTGTGGCGTTTTTGCGCGGTTCCACCAATCCCCCGCCTCCGGAGTGGTTTACCCGCGTGGAAACGTGGACGCGGGAAGCTCGCGACGAAGGAGTGTTTGTCACGGTTCCCGAAGGGGCACAACAGGCGTTGTTGTTTCTGGCGCCGGAGACGGGCGGCGACTTTAACACCTTGCGCAACGCGGTTCGCGGACGGCCCGGCTCGTTTGTGCGCGCCGCACAAGATCTGCACGCCGCCAGCTGGGAGCGCATGCGGCTCGAGGCCTATCTGGACGATGTCAAGGTGAGCAGCCAGTTCGACCCACAGGAGTTGAAGACGCGCACGGAGATGGCGGCGCGCAGCCTGGGCATCAAGATTAACGAGAGCTGCTTTGATAAACCGGCTGAAGAACAAGCTTCGTGCCTGTCGCAAGACTCAGAGGGATTGGTGCTGGACGACGCCAACGCCCAATCGCTGGTGAACCAGCTTGTGAATGGAAGCACTCAGGACCTGATGAACCAAATCAGCTCCACGACCCTGGCCGGCGGCGGCCTTTATAGCCCGTACGTGGGGGCGGTGGTGGATATGGCGAAGATTCTTTCGTCGCTGCACACTGCGCACTTCCAATACATTCCGGCGCTGGCCTTGCCGACGGCTGACAGCCTGAACCTGCGGCTGAATATGCCGCCTTCATTCCGCAATCCGATGTCGGTTGTGGTGATCGCGCTGCCTCCCGTTGGAGCAGCGAGGCCGGAACCGCTGCATCCCGTGAATCCCGACGATCACTTTTGCGCCCTGAAGCCGGGATTGGTGCTGCCCGCCGTGGGAGCGCCCTTGATCTTCGCCACCGGCTTGGCACACGACCTGGTCTTGCACTTGGAGCCCGCGGATGCGACGGGAAAAGCTATTGACCTTCCGCTGAAAATCGACGCGGACAAGGGCGGGCTGGTTCCAAAAGAAAAGATTGCCACACTGCCCAGCGGAGAATTCACGGCCGTTGTTCGCGGCAAATGGGGATTCGACGACTGGGCTGGCCCGCAATACCACCTGGTGACCGCACGGCCCGGCGAGTGGAGCGTGGACGCGACCGACCGATCTGCCCTGGTGGTGGGCCGCGACGATGCCGTCGTTCTCGATGGCGCGACTTCTGATTGCGTTGAGAAAGTGACTGCGCAGATCGATGAAGGACCGGCCGTCACGCTCGCGTGGAAATCGCCCAAGCCCAGCCAACTGGAGGTCACACTCCCGCTCAAAGAGGCAGAGCCGGGAGCAGTCAACCTGGGGATTGACGAGTACGGAATGGCCAAGCCGGACCGCTTGAAGATGGTGGCCTACGCTGCTGCCGCATCGCTTTATGGCTTGACGCTGAACTCCGGAGACAAGATTGCGCTCATGAAGGGGACGCGGCTCGATGAGGTGGCAAAGGCCGAAGTTAGCGGCGTCACGTTTACGCCCTCGACGCTGGACCGCGTGGAAAACCTGGATCGGTTGCAGATGAACAGCGTTGGGTCAACGGACAGCCTTGAAGCCGGCAAGTCTTATGTTGCCCTGGTGGATTTGAAGGACGGCCGCACGCTGAAAGCGCCGGTGATCGTGGATCAGCCGCGCCCGAAGGTGACACTGCTCAACGAAGGAATCCAGCAGGATGGCGCAGCGCCGTCGCCGGTGGAAATGGGCAGCCCCGCGGACTTGCCTGTGGATGGGCGCCTGGTCTTCTTCATCAAGTCTGACGTGCCTGCCGACTTTCCGCGCGATGAAAAGATCGAAGTGGCGGCAGGCGACTCGAGCTTTCACACCACACTTGCGTTGAGCGATGGGAGCCTGATGCTCGAAGATGCGCACACCGCGGAGGCCAGCCTGGAGCCACTGGCGCGATTCGGTTCCTCGGCGTTTGGTCCGGTGCGCGTACGCGCAATTTCCGCGGGCGGCGCCACCGGTGACTGGGTTCCACTGGGAACGCTTGTGCGCATTCCCGGATTCAAAGAGCTGCGCTGCCCGCACGCAACGGCCAAGCCATGCATCCTGAGCGGAACCGATCTTTTTCTGGCGACGCAAATTTCAGCTTCGGCATCGTTCGACAGCGCCGTGAATGTTCCACCGGAGTTTACCGGGACGGAGCTGGTTGTGCCGCATCCCGCGAAAGGCGTGCTTTATTTGAAATTGCGCGACGACCCGGCGAACGCGGAGATGCTCACGTTGCCCGTAACTCTGATGGCAGGGCCCGCGCCGACGGCAGCTCCAGCCACGACGCCGGCAGCACCGCCGACAGCACCGCCGACCACTCCGGCCGCGCAGGCTCCGGTGGCTGAGGGGGCGCAAACTCAAGCACCTGAGCCGAAGCAGAACTGAGGGGCCGCGAGGACGCGTGCCTCCCGCCCATGCGGCAAAGGCATCGGCGCTACAAGGGTGGGGCGGCCATTTCTTGTGGTGGGTGGAGGCCGCCAGAAGCAAAAGCAGATCCTTCGGTCGCCGCGGCGACCTCAGGATGACATTGCTTCATCTGGGTTCGTGCTTTCCCAGGTCCTCAAATGCGAGGGACCTGGGGCACCCAAAGAGTGGGGATACAAATCCCACCCTAGCCGGAAAGACAAAAGCCCGGCGAGGGTGGGGCACCCACATGCGTAATTTGGGCAGCCACATTCGGACATCAATAGGCGAGCGGAAACCTAGTTGAAGTAGCTGCGGTTCTTTTCGGCGAAATCCGCCTTGTCGGCCGGAAGCTCGTCGAGCGAGAAGATGGCGTTCTGCGCGCAGATAGAGGCGCAGTTGCCGCAATCGATGCATTCATCGGGATTGATATAGACCTGGGTGACCGTTGCGGCGGCAGGGTCATTCTGGGCGGGCGCTATGGCGGCGGTGGCGCACTCGGCCACGCAAACAAAATCCTTGGTGCAGGCATCGGTGACGACATAAGCCATGGGAACGTTGCTCCTCGATTGCGGGCGCGCTGTCTGGCACCCTTGCATAGAGGTTATCGGCAGAGTTGCGATGCGGGCCGTGATCCGAATCACGTTTAGAGCGCTGACGGGAGAGAATCTACCTGATTACGGTATGCAGACAGTCTGAAGCCGTTTTGTCATCAAGCTTTGATGCCGGGATCGCCAGGGATCGTCAGTATGGAGTCATGCCCCCAGGCGCGAGATCTTCCCTTCACGCGAAGGTTTTCTCATGTTGGAACTGGAAATGCGCGCTGCTGAGCGCAACTGCCCGCTCCCTCGTGTACCTGGCGGCGATGAGGCGCGCAGGCCCGCACGGGCGGCTATCGATCGTGCTGGTTGAGATTGGCTACGTTGCGCTGACTGCCGGGGTTTATGCGGCCTTGCAGCAACGAGCGCTCGGGCTCCGTTCCCGAGTGCTCGGCAATGTGCTGGTGGCGGCAGGCGTTCCCGCGCTGGCACAGGCGCTCGACTGGCTGGCCCATCGCGCCGTGGGAGCGGCCGTCCCCGCAAAGGCCACGATCGTGGTGAGCGTGTTCACAGGCGTCTCAGCTCTGTTTCACCTGTTTGTGATGCGACGCGGAGTGTTCCTGACTGGACGCGGATGCTCGCTGGGAGACGATTTCCGCCGCATTCCGAGGCTCGTTGCGGCGTTTGTGGCCGCGCCGGTGTTGCTCCTGATTTCTTCAGTTGCGGGGACCGGGCGCGCGGCGGAGCCTGAGGGAATCCTCTAGAAAATGCGGACGCGAAGACCCGCGTTCACGCCGAGAGAATTCATGTTGCCGAAGGTAAAGTTCGGCCAGTCCTGATATTCGAGGTCGACGGCGCGGACCGTGATTCTGGGCGTCCAACGGAAGTCAAGGCCGCCGCCGGCTGTGACCACCAGGTAGCGCCCGTAGGCGTAGTTGTATGGGAAGTTGAAGTCGCCAAAGCCGACAAGGCCCTTGGCGTAGGGCGCGAACCGGCCGACATCGAAGTGGTAGCGGGCGCCGGCGGAATAGGTTTCGGCGTGGACATTCGCCGTCTGATGGAACTCCAGCCAGCGCCCCTCCGCCTCGATACCGAAGCGGCGTTTGGTGTCGGCATCGACGAATGCGGTGATGCCTGCGATCTTCCGCTGGCCGTACTGAAGGTAATATCCGGAACCCATGCCGCCGACCGACACGATGAGACCACCCTGGTCGCCGGCAGACTGAACCTGAGCCTGGGCAATGCGCGGTGCGACGCTGAAGATTGCCAGCGCGAGAACCGCGGCCGATTGAATCCAAAGACGAGCCGTTCCGGGCCGAGCCCGCAAGGCCGGCTTTCCGTTCCGCAAAGAATTCAAATCATGCAAGAAGTTCATCTTTCTCCCGTGCCCGCTCGGCGTTGAACGCCTCCGGATCTATTTCGTGATGGTGAGCGAGACGTTTTGATACTGCTGGACGTCGCTGGTTGCGCCCGTTCCGGTTACCTGAATGACGTAGTTGCCGGGCGTGGCTGTGTTGGTGGAGTAGCTGCTGCAGCCAGTGGCCAGGAGCGCGGCCGCTGAAAGCACCAGGACCATGGCCGTGGTGAAGATTCCGGCGCTGCGCTTGCGCAGCCGCCAGAAAACGAATCCGAAGAGAGCGCTGAAGGGCAGGAACAAGCCGGCCAGAGAGATCTTCGAGCTGCCTGCCGGACGGTTCATGGCTGAGCTTCCTCCGCCCAGTGGATTGTTGGTGTCGATGGTGAGCTGAACGCTGGCAGATAAGCCTGGCGTGAGCTTCACACTCGCGTTGGAGAAGTGGCAGAAGACTCCCGCAGGAAGCGAGGCACAGCCGAGGCCAATGGTGTCAGTAAAACTTCCGTTCGAGGTCAGGTTGACGGTCACCGTTGCATTCTGTGAGGTTGCCATGGTCACACCGGCAGGGCTCACTCCTAAAGTGAACAGGGTGGGTGTGCCGGAGACGGCGATGGCCGGCGAGGAGGACGGGAGATGGTCCACGTCTCCGCTGTAGTTGGCGATGATGTTGTAGTTCACGCCGCCTGTGAGATTCGGCGTGAGGGTTGCTACGCCGCTCGCATCGAGTGTGGCCGACCCGAGCGCGGTGGTGCCACTCATGAAGGTGACGGTGCCGGTGGGCGGGACTCCAGTAGCGCTATTCAAAACCGTCGACACCAGGATCACCTGCGGAGTTGTGCCGGTGGTGGTGGAGGAGCCCAGGCTTGTGGTGGTTGGAATGAGGCCGACGGTTTCACTGATGGCGGTTGAAGTGCTGGGCGCGTCAGCCGGGTCGCCCTGGTAGCTCACGGTGATCGAGTAAGTTCCGGGGGCCAATGTGGAGGTGGTAAAGCTGGCCGTGCCTGCTGTCAGGTTTGCGGAGGCGAGCGTGCTGCCGTTGGCGATGAAGTTCACACTGCCGGTGGGAGTTCCGCCATTGCCTGTGACTTTTGCGGTGATGGTGACGGCTGCCCCGACCAATGCCGGATTGGGCGTGACTGTAATGGCGGTGGCTGTAGTGGCCAGCGAGACCGTAAGCGAGACGGGCAACGATGTGCTCGCGGCGTCATTGGCATCGCCGGTGTAGGACGCGGTGATGGCGTAAGTACCAGCTGCCAATGTTGCGGTGGAGAAGGTCGCGACTCCGGCGGGGCTCAAGGTCCCCGAACCGATCACATTGCCGTTGGCGAGGAAGTTCACGCTGCCAGTGGGTGCACCGCCATTACCCGTTACGGTTGCGGTAAAGGTGATGGACGCCAGCACCAACGCCGGGTTGGGCGCGACAACGAGTGCGGTCTGCGTAGTTGCCTGCACCACAGTGAGAGGAAATGGCGCAGAAGCGCTGCCCTGGTTATTGGCATCGCCGCTGTAGGTGGCCACGATCTGATAGCTTCCCTGCGCCAGCGCCGGGGTAATCGTCGCGGTGCCGGTGTTGCTGACTGGCGCGCTGCCAAGTTGCGTTGTGCCCGACGTGAATGTGACAGTGCCCGTGGGCGTACCTGAACCGGCGGTCACCGTTACGGTTGCCGTGATGGTTTCCGGGCCGCCGGCAATGCCCGGGCTTGGCGTCGCTGTGACGGTGGTTGCGGTTTGCGCCTGCTTGACTACCTGATTGAGCGGCGCAGACACGCTGGGCCCGTTAAAGGAGTCGCCCTGATACGACACGGTGACGCTGTGCGTGCCCATGTTGAGAGTGGCGGTGGTGAATGTAGCGATGCCTGGATTGCCGCTGAGCGTACCGGTGCCGATCTGGATGCCGCCATCGAGAAAACTCACCGTTCCAGTGGGCGCGGTGGCTCCGCTTGGCGGAATAGTCGCAGTGAAGGTGACCGAGTTGCCGTAGAACGACGGATTGAGACTTGAGGTCACCGTCGCCGTAGTCGGCGCCTGCACATCCTGGTTGACGACTGTCGAGGTGCTGCCCTGAATTTGTTTTGCGGCGTCTCCGTTATAGACGGCTGTGATCTGATGCACGCCGGCTGTCAGCGTTGAAGTGGCAAGCATTGCCACGCCGCCGGCACTGAGGTTTTGCGTGCTGAGGAGCGTGGCTCCGTCCATGAAGCTGACCGTGCCGTCCGGGGTGACGCCTCCGCCACCGGAGATGGTGACAGTGGCTGTGAAGGTGACGTTCTGGCCGACAGCTGAGGGATTTGCCGTTGAGGCCAGGTTGGTTGCGGTGCCTTCAAGAACGGTCTGGATGAGAGCCGACGACGTGCTGGTGAAGTGCATGGTGTCGCCGTTGTAGGTGGCGACGACGGAGTGGAGGCCGACGCCGAGCGTTGAAGTGGAGAAGGTGGCGACGCCCGACGCGTTGACAGCGAGGGCCGCGGCCAAGGTTGTGGTGTTGCCGCCGAAGGTATCGGCAATGCTGACGGTTCCGGTGAGGTTGCCGGTTCCGGCTCCCGTGACGACAGTGACCGTGAAGGTAACGCTCTGACCGAACCCGGAGGGATTGGGATTGGAGGCCAGGGTCGTGGTGGTGGAGTTGACCGGCTCGGCGGTGCCGATCAGTTCAATATCGAGGGGCGAGTTAGCCGCGACGATGCTCGGCTGGGAATCTTCGTAGACGTCGATGTTTGGCGTCTCGGCTTGATTATTGGTCAACGTGGGAGTGGCGGCCGGCGCAAAGACCGCGCCGATGGTGCAATCGGCATTGACGGCGAGCGATGAAGGATTGGTGCACGAGTTTGCGACCGTGGGATCGATGGCGGCGTTCACTTGGGGAGTGATGGCAGTCAGGTCGAGCGCGGCGTTGCCGTCGTTTTCAACGGTTTCGTCCTGGGTTGCAGAGGTGCTGCCCTGGCGGACGGGCGCGGTGTAATCGAGCACGGCGAAGTTGCCCTGCATCTCGCGCACGACCATGTTGAGCGTGTCGGCAATATAGAGGTCGCCAACTCCGTCGAGGTAGAGACCGACCGGCCCATAAAGCTGCACGCCCTGGAATTGGCCGCCAGCATAATACGAGCCGCAGCCGTTTTCCGCGATGTGTTGTTATGAGCCCGGTGGCAGCGCTCACTTTGCGGATGGCTGCGTTCTGCGTCTCGGCGATGTAGACGTTGCCGGCGGCGTCGACTGCGACACCCGAGGGCGACCAGACGTCAGCCTGGTTGGCGGCAATCGGGGTCGCGGTGCACGCCGTGGCGCCTGCGTTTCCGGTACCGGCAAATGTGGAGATGGTGCTGGCGGGCGTAATGACGCCGCCCACAGCCATCACTTCGCGCACGCGCTGGTTAGCGGAGTCGGGGATGTACATGTTGCCGGAGGCATCAAAGGCCACCGCATAGGGAAAGTTGAGCTCGGCGCTGGTGGCCGCGATTCCGTCACCATTGAAGGCGCCCGTGCCGTTCCCGTTGGTGAAGCCGTTGCCGGCGATGGTTGCGATGTTGCCCGTGGTCGCGTTCACTTCGCGAATGCGCTGGTTGCTGGTGTCGGCGATATAGACGTTCGCGCTTGCGTCGAGGGTGACGCCCTGCGGCTGGTTGAGCGTAGCCTGCGTGGCCGGGCAGCCGTCACCCACCGCATCGCTTTTTGAACCGCAAACGGCGCCCGGGTTGCTGCCGGCGATGGTGGTGATGACGCCAGTGGCCGCGCTGATCTTGCGGATGACGTTGTTGCCGCTGTCGGCAATATAGAGATTTCCCGCGCCGTCCAGAGCCACGTCGCCGGGGTTACTGAGCGTGGCGCTTGCCGCAGGTCCGTCGTCGCCGGTGTAGGACGGGTTGCCGTTGCCGGCGATGGTGGAGATGATTCCCGCGCCGACGCAGGTGGTTCCCTGAATGGTGGCGCTGGTTGCACTGGCGCACACCATGCGGATGCGGTTGTGCAGACTGTCGGCAATGTAGAGATTTCCGGCTCCATCCACCGCGATGCCGCTGGGCAGGTAGAGCTCAGCTTGCGTGGCAGGACCGCCATCGCCCACTGCTGTGTAGAGACCGAATTGCCCGGCCACCGGCAACAGGTTGCCACTAACGAGTACGCCGAGGCCTCCGGTTCCTGTGCCGGAAAGATAGGCGGTGCCCAAAACGGACGGGCCGGTGCCGACTGTGGGGTTCCCGACCAGAACGACCGCTCCCACGCGCAGCCCCGGCGCCGCAGGCGTGAACGTAACCGATGCCGTGCAGGTGGCTCCCTGCGCCAGAGAGGCCGATGCGCAGTTCGCTGCGCCTGTGCCCGCGGCGAAATCTCCTGACGGCGAACCGAGGGTGAGGATCTGCACGCTCGTGACCGTGCCCGCCGTAGTCGCCGTAACAGTGACGCCTTGATTGCCTGTGGTTGCCCCGACCGGCTGCGCGCCGAATTGCGCATGCACGCCTGCGGCGGCGATCAAAAACGATGCGCCGCATACGATGGCGCGGATGCGCAGGGACCGCCGGACGAATGAGCTGGCCGAAGAAGGGCTGCGATGGCCACCAGAAGCTACGCGACTAAGAATATTGCGGCTAATCGATTCGATCTCTTGGGATCCAGTCTTGTGTTGCATACACGGCTCCGTTCAGGTCCTTCTCCCACCCGGAATGCTCTGCCCGGCACGCCAAAACCGGTCGGAACGAACCTGACTGGCGATGGTGCGCTGCCGATTTGCAGCCTGCGGAAGCGAGAGTGACGGCGCAGCTTCCGGGCCTATTTCGAGAGCGGCGCCTTATCGTCTCATAATTACCTTTGTGCATGGATTAAAAGTCGAGGGTAATACAACGATAGTCGTACTTATATCTTTGGTGCTCTTAAGTGAATTACCTTTGTACCTTTTTGGGTGGCGATGGCGTCTTAAGGCGTCGTTGCCTGCACTTAGCAGCTATCAGCGCGGGCTCTCCGGATCGGCGCCTAAGTTACCTTCGAAAGACAAATGTTGGTTGCAGGCCTAAAGGCGTTTCACGCGCAGCTGCGCTTTTCCGTTGAGGCTCAAAGTTGCCTGTGCTAGCCTTGCGCTACTTCCCTGCGGGCGCATGGGCGCGCCCGATACTTCCCCGATGTATTAGAGCGAGGTTTTGACGATGGCAACTGTGTCGCATAGTGCGGCGGTGCGGCCGGCGTTTCACTTCGCCGGGCGCGGCGGCCTGGTGGACAAGTACTTCTATTTCGCGATGTCGCTGCTGGTGGCGGGGATCGTGGTGTGGGGATTCAGCCATACGGTCGACCAGAATCTGTTCCATGCAGCAGTGCCGCGGCCGTTGATCCTCTGGTTTCACGGCGGCGCGTTTTCATCGTGGGTGCTGTTTTTTATCTTTCAATCGACGCTGGTGCGCACGCACAACGTGAAGTGGCACCGCTTTTTCGGGTGGTTTGGCGCGGCGCTGGGCACGGCGATGGTTGCGCTGGGAATTAGCACGTCCATCGTGATGGGGCGATTCGATATCCATACGCTGCGCGAGACGGGCGTCGACTCGTTTCTGATTGTTCCCTGGTACGACATGGCGGCGTTTGCGACGCTCTTTGGCCTGGCGGTTCTGTGGCGGAAGAAACCGGAGTTTCATCGCCGCCTCATTTTTATCGCCACCTGTTGCCTGCTCGATGCCGCGTTTGGCCGGCAAGACTACATCTTCAATCACAACCTCTACTTCTGGTGCCTGGACGGAGTGATTCTGCTCGGCGTGGTGCGCGATCTGGTGGTGAACCGGAGCATCCATAAGGTGTATCTGGTGACGCTGCCGGTGTTGGTTGTCTGCCAGATGTTTGCCGTTCACACGTACGCGAGCGCATCAGCGTGGTGGCTGAGGATTGCGGACCGGGTGCTGGGGTAGCGCTGCGAGCGGCGAGGCCCTGCGTTGAGCTGCGGTCTAAAGCCCTCCTTTTGCCATTTAGACTAGATAGGTTATGGCCACTCTGAAAGCTGTGCGCGGGACGCGCGATCTGCTGCCGCCGGAGACGGAGCTGTGGAATCGCATCGAGGCGGCCGCGCGCCTGGTCTTTGCCCGCTACAACTTTGGGGAGATTCGCACGCCGATCTTTGAAGACACGGCGCTTGTTTGCGCGCAGCGTGGGCGAGGATACCGACATTGTTTCAAAGGAAATGTACACGTGGGAGGATCGCGCGCGCGCGCAGTCGGAGAAGACGCAGACGCTGACGCTGCGGCCAGAGAATACGGCCGGTGTGGTGCGCGCCTACATCGAACACGGGCTGGGCGAGAGCGGGCAATTGCAGAAGCTCTATTACATCGGGCCACAGTTCCGCAGCGAGCGCCCGCAGAAGGGCCGCTACCGGCAGTTCTGGCAGA
Organism: uncultured Acidobacteriaceae bacterium; assembly: GCA_963850865.1. Taxonomy (GTDB): domain Bacteria; phylum Acidobacteriota; class Terriglobia; order Terriglobales; family Acidobacteriaceae; genus Telmatobacter. Next base: position 71,860 of record CAWKMZ010000010.1, on the reverse strand, counting down.
TCGGCGCGGAGGTGATCGGGCCGCCGTCGTCGGGCAGCGAATCGCCGCTACGTGACGCGGAAGTTCTGGAGATGCTGGCGACACTGCTGGAAGAGTTGGGAATCACGGGCTGGACGCTCGAGCTGAATTCTGTTGGATCAGGTGCCGATCGAGCTAGATATAACGATGTGCTGCGTGACGGCGTTGATCGATGTGGCGCCGAAGATGTGCGGCGATTGCCAGCGGCGCGCGGTGACCAACCCACTGCGCGTGCTGGACTGCAAAGTGCCCGAGGACCAGCCGATCATTGAGAAGCTGCCGAAGATCGGCGACTCGCTCGGAGAAGACTCGAAGACACATTTTGCGGCAGTGCTTGCGGCGCTCGACGCGACGGGCGTGCCTTACAAGCTGAATCAGCGGCTGGTGCGCGGCCTGGACTACTACACGCGGACGACGTTCGAATTCACACATGGCGGACTGGGCGCGCAGAACGCGTTGCTCGGCGGCGGGCGCTACGACGGGTTGAGCGAGGCGATCGGCGGACCTAAGGCGCCGGGCATCGGCTTTGCTATGGGCCTGGACCGGCTGGTGCTGACGCTGCAGGCCACGGAACACGATCGAGGGGCTGCCGCGGCAGCCCCGACGAAAGTTGACGCGTATATCGCGCCGATCGGTGAGAGCCTCAACGCGGCCGCACTCGTTTTAGCGCGCGAGTTGCGCAAAGCCGGGCTGCGCGTTGAGCTTGGCGAAGGCAGTTTCCGGCTGAAGAAGTCCTTTGAGGCCGCCGACAAGGTTGCCCGGAGCATCGTGATCCTGGGCGAAGACGAGCACCGATCCGGTATCCTGACGGTGAAGGACTTCTCCACAGGCGTGCAGAGCAAAGTGGCGCGCAGCGAGTTGGCTGCGATGCTGGCGAAATGAGTTTGCACGCACAGCCATTGGAAAATGCAGGTCCTTCGACTTCGGTCGCCGCGGCGACCTTCGCTCAGAATGACAGCTCTTCAGGGATAAAGGATCGGATACTGTGCTCGACTTTTTAGGGAACCTCGAACGAACCCACATGTGCGGCGAATTGCGCGCCGCCGACGCGGGCAAGCAAGTGGTGCTGATGGGCTGGGTGAACCGGCGCCGCGACCACGGCAGCCTGATTTTTCTCGATGTCCGCGATCGCTCGGGCATTGCGCAGGTAGTGCTGGACAAGGACCTGACACCGGAGGGTCACGCCAAAGGCGAGCAGGTGCGCCCAGAGTACGTTGTAGCCGCGGTGGGCAAGGTGCGACTGCGCTCGCAAGACGCCATCAACCCTAAAATGCCGACGGGCGAGATAGAGATTGAGGCGACGGAGCTGCGCGTGTTGAACGATACGCGGCTGGCGCCGTTTTCACCGTCTGAAGAGGCGATCCAAAACGAAGAAGTGCGGCTCAAGTACCGCTACATCGATCTGCGACGGCCCGAGATGCAGCACAACTTCAAGCTGCGGCACGAGATTACGCTGGCCATTCGCGAGAGCCTGAGCAAGCAGGGGTTTCTCGAGATCGAAACGCCGATTCTGACGAAATCCACACCTGAAGGCGCGCGCGATTTCCTGGTGCCGAGCCGCGTTCATCCGGGCGAGTTCTACGCATTGCCGCAATCGCCGCAAATCTTCAAGCAGATTCTGATGATCTCAGGCTTCGACAGGTATTTCCAGATCGCTCGCTGTTTCCGCGACGAGGACCTGCGCGCCGATCGGCAGCTCGAGTTCACGCAAGTCGACCTTGAGATGAGCTTCCCGCGGCAGGACACGGTCTTCGGCGTGGTGGAGCAGTTTATGAAGGCGGGATTCGCGGCGGCGGGAATCGATTTGCCTATCCCATTTCCGCGCATTACGTACGACGAGTCGATGAGGCAATTCGGGAGCGACAAGCCTGACCTGAGGCTGCCGGGACTGACCGACGTGCGGCCGGCGTTTACTGACGACGCGCTGGCGACGCTGCAGATCGATCCTGCGCTGCCGGTGGTGGCGCTGCGCATTCCGAGCGTGGGCGAGCTGAGCCGCAAGGAGCGCGAAGACAACCACCCGCTCTTTGACCAGAAGAAGGGCGCGAAGTTCATTGACGATTTCAAGCGGCTGGCGAAGAGCTTTCCCGAGGCGGCCGTGAAGGTGCGCGAACTGGCGGGCGCGGCGGATGCGGACTTTGTGATTGTGGTCGCGGGCGATCCGGCGCATCACATCAAGGCCAGCGACACCAAGTTCCCGGGCAGGCTTTCGGAGCGCGAGATCAATGTGTATGCGGCGGCCGGCAACTTTCGCGCGGAGCTGGCGAAGAAGTATGCGGACCGGCACGGCGCGTTCAAGGTCACGGACGAGGTGGTAGCAAGCGCGGCGGCGCGGAACGCTGGGGCTGAGCCGATTGACGGCAGCAAGGCCTTCAATCCGATGTGGCTCACCGATTTCCCGATGTTCGAGTACGAACTGGCTTCAGGCAAGTGGATGCCCGCGCATCATCCGTTCACAGCGCCCATCGAGGCCGACATGGCGAACCTCAAGAGCGATCCGGCGAGCGTGCGTGCGAATTGCTATGACCTGGCGATGAACGGGCTTGAGCTCGGCTCGGGATCGATTCGTATTCACCGCAAGGACGTGCAGCAGCAGATTTTTGCCTCACTCGGCATCAGCGAGGAGGAAGCCAAAGCAAGATTCGGCTTCTTCCTTGACGCGCTGGAATATGGAACGCCGCCGCACGGCGGCATTGCGCTGGGCCTCGACCGCATTGTGATGCTGCTGGCCGGCGCGAACAACCTGCGCGAGGTGATTACATTCCCCAAGACGGCGAAGGCGATTGATTTGATGGCAGAAGCGCCGACGCAAGTAAGCGACCAGCAGTTGAAGGAATTGCACATTCGCGTGGCGCTGAAGAGCTAGCGCTTAGCAAGCCGTAGGCGTTAAACCCGGTCCATTTCAGCAAACAGCTCGCTGAGCACAACTCGGATCGGCGTACCCGGAACTCCGAGTTCGCCAGACTGCGCCAGGTGCAGGCCTTCGGCGTCCGCCGTCCATGCGCGGCGGGTTGCTGGATCGAAGATCCAGATATTCTCGATGCCGAAACCGAGATAGTCGTCGATGCGCACCTGAAAACGGCTCAGGCGATCTTCCGGTGACAGAATCTCGATTGCAATCAGCGGTGGGTGAGTGAGGATCGGCTCACGGGGCGCGCCCTTGCGCAAGACCGATACGTCGGGGCATCGAAATCGCGTCGGCTTCACCTGCGTGCGGACGTCCGTCACGGCCCGGACTCCCCAGGCGTCGCGGTTATTCAGGAAGAGAGCGGCCAAAAGCGCCTGCAGATATCCGTGATCGTACTCGCCCACGTTTCGCTCCTCGATCCTCCCGTCCACGTAGTCGCAGTCGGGCTCGTAGACGGTTTCAAGGTACTCTTTGACCGTCACAAGGGATTCCTCGATGGGGAGCGTGGCCATGGCACGATTATGCTCCAAAGCGGGCGAGAATCCAACCAGGTTGGACGCTACTGCCATCGCCGCCGCTCTTGGGGGGCGCGCTGCTTCTGTGGTATATTTTTTGAGGTGCGGAAGCGATTTTCACCTCCGCCGGAAGTCGCGCAGGAACGCCGATGGCGCGGCTTTTTGAACCCCCTCTGGACGCGTAGCTCAACTGGCAGAGCATTCGGCTCTTAACCGACAGGTTGTAGGTTCGATTCCTACCGCGTCCACCAGCCTTCGCCCTCCCGGGCTTCGGCTCGGCAAGCCATTGCATGGAGCAGGCGCAAGCTAGCCGCTCGCAGAACTTCCCCTCAGAACTTGCCGCCGCATTGAGCAACCGCTCGCAGAACTTCGTCACCCTATTAAGCCCTGGTTGCATCGCCGCCGCGATTTCCGGTGTATCTTGACAGCCGGGAGGATGTCTTTTAGTGTCCTTTCCGGAATACGCTTACTATCCGCCCTGCAACGAAAACCCGAGAACGCAATCAGAGGAACATCATGACCAAAGAATCCACGAATGGAATTCGCCTCAATCGCCGCGAGGCGTTCTGCTTTCAGCGGCCGCGGGAATGGGAATCGCCCTGGCGCCGGCATGCTCACGGCTCAGACAGCATTAAGACCGGCGTTCACCAGGAGCCGGGGAATTGCTCCACGCCGCGCTCCGCTGTTGCGAATACACAATACGGCAAGGTGCGCGGATTCCTGGACGGTGGGGTCTTCACGTTCAAGGGCATTCCTTATGGGCAGGACACGGGCGGCGAGAACCGCTGGCTGCCGGCGAAGCCTCCGGCGCCGTGGACGGACGAATATCCCGCGCTGATCTACGGGGCAAACTGCCCGCAGAATCTGCATCCGTGGACGGCGATTGAGCAGACGTTTTTGCAGGACTGGGACGACGGCTACCAAAACGAGAACATGCTGAAGCTGAACGTGTGGACGCCGAGCCTGACGGGCAAGCGCGCCGTGCTGGTGTACTTCCACGGCGGCGGCTACAGCTTTGGATCGTCGTATGAGCTGCCCTCGCAGGAGGGCGCACAGATGGCGCGTCATCACGACGTGGTTTCGGTCACGGTGAATCACCGCCTCAACATTCTGGGTTTCTTCGATGCATCGGAGATCGGCGGCTCGGCTTATGAAGACTCAGTGAACGTGGGCATGACGGACCTGGTCGCATCGCTTGAGTGGGTCCGCGACAACATTGCGAACTTCGGCGGCGATCCGGACCGGGTGATGATCTACGGGCAGTCGGGCGGCGGGTCGAAGGTGACCACGCTGATGGGCATGCCGTCGGCGAAAGGACTGATTCACCGCGCATCGGTGCAGTCGGGCGGCGGCGGCAACATTCCGACGAAAGAGCAGCAGCGCGAAGTGGCGCGGCAGATGATGAAGGATCTGGGCCTCGGGCCGAACGACATTGCATCGCTGCAGAAGATGGAATGGTCGAAGCTGGTGGCTGCGGGCAACGCGGCCGTCGCGAAGATCAATCCACCCTTCCAGCCCGGAGGTGGATTCTTCTCAGGGCCGGCACGCGTGGGCTGGTCGCCAACGCTCGATGGGAAAGTGATCAACGTGCGGTCGTTCTTCGATGTTGCGCCGGACGTTTCAAAGAACGTGCCGATGCTGCTGGGCTCGGTGAGCGAAGAGGGCAACCAGATGGCGCAGAATCCCACCGAAGAACAGTGGCACGCCAACCTGGTGAAAGCGTACGGCGAAGACAAGGCCACGGCGCTGATAGTCACGCTGAAGAAGACGCATCCGGAAAAGAGCGTGAGGACTCTCTCCTATATGTGCAGCGGCGCTTTCGGATTGAACAGCCTGGCCATGCGCAACAACATTGTGAAGATGGCCCGGTTGAAGCATGAGCAGAAGGGAGCGCCCGCCTATGCGTACTACTTCACGTGGCAATCGCCGATGCTGGATGGCGTTGCCGGCGCGTGGCACACCGCGGAGCTGCAATTCTGCTTCGACAACACCAAGCGCTGCGAACAGGGCACGGGCAATACGCCCGAGGCGCAGGCGCTGGCGACGAAGATGGCCGATGCCTGGGCCAACTTTGCCAGAACCGGCAATCCGGGCCAGCCGGGGATCGCGTGGGCGCCCACCGATCCGGACACGAACAAGACGATGGTGTGGGACAACCGGATTCGGATGGTCGACGATCCGGAGGGCGAGGCGCGGAAGATCCTGCTGAGCTGAGGGGGCCGTCAGCACAGACGCGACGAGGCAAACATGAGGGCCGGGATGGAGCGGCGGTCTGCTCACCTTTGAAGACCCAAAATGCGCTGTTTGCATTTGAGGGGAGCGCGTGTTGATTCCAGGGGAGTTGTGGGGCATTAATACGTCGTAATTGGACGCGTTTTTTCGGCAGCTCGGAAGACGATTTGTTGATTCTAAATGGGTTAGATGGCGAAAATTCGGCGAAACGTCTTAAAATTTTTCTTATATTATTTCCCTTTTCTGAAAACAAAAGAGTTAGCGGGGACAGCGGAGCCGCCGAAATCGACGGAATTCGCGCGGGCCGGGACTCGCTTGCCGATTCGGGATGTTCCCGATGAATTTGCATACAAGTTCAATTGTAGAGATTTTGGGGAAATAATCGGCAAACTTGGGGAAATCAGAGAAGAGAGCTAAGAGACTAGAGAAAAAGGACTTAAGAGAGGTAGAGAAATTATTTTTGGGCAAGGGGGCTTGACAACGAAAGACAGGGAGCCCGGAAGGTTCGCAGAAGTGGTGCTGCCGGACCCGCCGTGGCGTGGAACTGCCAACCTGGCGCTGTCGCCGCGGCAGCCTCCGTCCAAACGAGCTACCGGCGTGCGGCAATCCGCCACACGCCCCAAAATCCGTTCTCAGTCTCTACTTCGCAGCGGGCGCCGCCGGCACCTTCGTAAAGGTCGATTCCAGATCGGACGACCATGTGTTGCCGCCGTCCGTGGACGATTCATACTTGAGCGTGTATTGCGTTTCGGAGACTTCCTTCTCGGTCAGGCGCGTCTCCATTGGCTTACCTTGCATCATCGACTCGATTATCCAGGTCCAGGTGTCGCCGCTGAAACTTCCCTTGGCTGTAATCGATTCGCCCCAACTGTCGAACGCGTTGTAGGTGTACATTTTGCTTTCCGGGTCATATCCCAGAACAGCCGTGATCGAAAAGTCGCCGGCGGGCGATTTGTTGTCTGAGTGACCCTCAAGAAAAAATCCTCCGGACACCCATTCCCACGTTTGCGTTGACGACACCGGTCCTTCCATGCCGTGAGCGGTGGACTTGCCCACTTCATTCCAGTTGCCGACGAAATAAGCGAGCCGCGCCAGTTCCGGGCCCGGTTTGGGCGGAGCCTGCGCGTGAATTGAAAGTCCGAGCAACACACAGGTCGCAACCGACCCGATGATTCGTTTCATGTGATATCTCCTTGGCGTGGGAGCCGCGGCTGCGGTTTTCAGGGTGATATGGAGATAGTCCAATGAGGCGTAAGGATTTGAGATGGTGCGCCCGGAGAGATTCGAACTCCCGACCTAACGCTCCGGAGGCGTTCGCTCTATCCAGCTGAGCTACGGGCGCGCTTCAACAGGATACCGCAAATTGCGGAATGAGAAGTTTTGCTCCGAGCGCTCGTGTGCGGGCCGGAGACCCGCAGTCGCCACGGCGACCCGGCTAAGAGACCGGCGGTACAAGCCGAGGCTCGCGCCGGACCGTGATGCGGCCGAGCCAGGCAAAAACAAAGAGCGTAAAGCCGCCAACCCAGGCTCCGAGCGAGAACGACTGGGGCAGGTAAAGCGCGATGACGACTCCACTCGACACGAGGATGGCGCACAGGGCGATGAACATGCGCATGCCGTAGAGAAAGACAAATGGAAGGTAATGCGCGCCGAGCAGAATGAGGAGAGCGGGATAAAAGAGGTTCAAACGGAACGCGGTGACCGGGACCAGCAGCAGCATGGTCATGGGCAGCGTGAAGGCGATCTGCATGCCGAGACTGCTTAACGGGTTCCCTTGTGTGGGTGAGGCCGGGGCGCCGGTCAGGCGCAGCAGCAATACAGTGGCGGGGAAGATGAAGAAACCGCCGATGACGATGGTTGAGATCGCAGCGCGCGGGGTGCTCCAGGTGGCGAGAGTCGCCGAGGCGAGCCAGATTGCGGACGAGGTCAGTTGACCCCAAAAGCCGCCAATGAAAGCGGTGCGGACATGGGTTTGAGCGTCAGCGACGAGCATAATTGGGTTCTCCGAAAATGAAGATGGGCTGGGCGCAGATAGTGTAACGGCTGAAAGCGCAATAGAGAATAAGACAGTTACCCTGCGATGGCGCCGGGGGGGCGCTGCTACGGTGGGATTGAGGGCGGAACGTTCCGGGCTTGATCCACAGGATCAACAGGCCGGTCTTTCGTTGACTTGGGGCTGATTTTTGAGTAATCTATAGGTCTTGCGCGGTGTTGCGCCTGTGGTCCGGGTGTGTTCACACGGACTTTGTTTGATGGGGTTTCCGGCCAGATTCTGGCGGCTCCAATGGAACAGGCGACCGGCTGCGGGACCCGACAGAAAGTGGTCCGGCGCAGCCAGGGTTTCGATGGGAACCCAACTCACGCAGCTTCTCACCCGAACAGATTTGTTTGGCAGTGGGTAGGTTTGAACGAGCTATTAGCTTTTAGCTATTAGCCGCCAGCTTTTTCGTGGCCTGCCGGGTGTTTTCGGGTTCCCAGGGGCAACGGAAAAGGCGACAGGGTTTGCGCGGGTTGGTTCGATCCGGGCGTAGGGCTGTTGGGTGCGATCCCACCCTAGCCGGAAAGACAAAAGCCCGGCGAGGGTGGGGCACCCGCAAGTTTGATTCAGGCGCGAAGCGATCTTTGAGGCGCCGGTAAATTTTTTCGAGGGAAGCAAAGAGATGTCGACATTTATTCCGAGCGGCAAGGATATCAGCCGCAAATGGTATGTGGTGGACGCAAGCGGGCAGACGCTGGGACGCCTGGCGACGAAGGCCGCGATGATCTTGAGCGGCAAAACGAACCCGCAGTATGTGCCGTACATCGACATGGGCGACCACGTGATTGTGATCAACGCGGAGAAGGTTCGGCTGACCGGCTTGAAGGACCAGACGAAGCTTTACCGGCGCTACACGGGCTTTCCGGGCGGGCTGCGCGAGGAGTCGTTTACGCGGCTGATCAACCGCAAGCCGGAGAAGGTTCTGGAAGAGGCGATCAAGGGCATGCTGCCGAAGAGCAAGATGGGACGCCAGATGGCGACGAAGCTGAAGGTCTATCGCGGCGAGCAGCATCCGCACACGGCGCAGAAGCCGGTGGTTCTTTAAAGCAGGGAACAAGGGAACGAGGGAACAAGGGACCGAGGGAACAAGGGACCGAGAAGCATTGGGACTAGGGACGTAGGGACTAAGGGACTAGGAAAGACAGAGAGCTAAGAGGAAACGAATGGCAGAGGATCTGGTTCAGTATTACGGGACGGGGCGGCGGAAGTCGGCGATCGCGCGCGTTTTTCTGCGTCCCGGCGCGGGCGAGTGGAAGGTCAACGGCAAGAAGTTCGATGAGTACTTTGTGACCGAACAGCAGAGGGTGAGCGCCAAGCGGACCCTGGTGGTGGCTGATCTCGGCGCGAGCTTTGACGTGGTGACCACGGTGCGGGGCGGCGGCGTTGCGGCGCAAGCGGACGCGGTGAAGATGGGCATAGCCCGAGCCCTGGTTGAGTTTAACCCTGAGCTGCGCAAGCTGCTCAAGGCCGAAGGATTGATGACGCGCGACGCGCGCCAGAAGGAACGCAAGAAGTACGGCCAGAAGGGCGCGAGAAAGCGGTTCCAGTTCTCGAAGCGCTAAAGCGCTTCGAGAGCTTTTAGCCTTTAGCTATTAGCTCTTAGCTTTTTCCTGCTGTTACTGGATGCGTCGGTTTTCAGAAGCGACGAGTTCGGGCACGAGTGAGCTAATGGCTAAGGGCTGAAAGCTGGTTTTACAAATCTCCCGCGCGAGCGGGATAAATCCGGGCCACAGAATCACCAGCCCGGATGCAGTCCACGAAGGAGGACAATTGGCAACTATCACCATGAAGGAATTGCTCGAAGCGGGTGTTCACTTCGGGCATCAGACGAAGCGCTGGAATCCCAAGATGAAGGAATACATCTTCGGGGAGCGCAACGGAATTTACATCATCGACCTGCAGAAGACGCTGAAGCTGTTCAAGGACGCGTCAAAGTTTGTGACCGAGCTATGCGCGAGCGGCAAGACGATTCTGTTCGTCGGCACCAAGCGCCAGGCGCAGGATGCGATAGCCGAAGAGGCCACGCGGGCGGGCATGCCCTACATTAACCAGCGCTGGCTGGGCGGGCTGCTGACCAACTGGGTAACGGTGCAGAAGAGTGTGAAACGGCTGCAGGAACTGGATGAGATGGCCACGGATGGCCGCTACGACCTGCTGACCAAGAAAGAAGTGATCAAGCTGGAGCGGGAGCGCAAGCACTTGCAGGCCAATCTGGCCGGCATCAAGAGCATGAAGCGGCTGCCGGACGCGCTGTTCATCGTGGACTCAAACAACGAGACGATCGCGGTGAAAGAAGCACGCAAGCTGGGCATCCCGGTGGTTGCGGTGGTGGACACGAACTGCGACCCGACGGTAGTGGATTACGTGATCCCCGGCAACGACGACGCGCTGCGCGCGATTCGGCTGTTTACCTCGAAGGTTGCCGACTCGGCGGCCGAGGGCGTGAACATGCTGACGGACAAGGCCTTCACGGAAGAAGCGCCGGAAGCGGCAGCGGCTGAAGCGAGCGAAGGCGGCGAAGTGGTTGCGGCGATTTCAGCGGAGAGCGCGCCAGCCGAAGAAGTGGACCTGGAAGCAGCGCTGGGCGGCGGAATCCGCAAGGCGCCTGCGGCTGTGGCGGCGCTGCTGGAAGTGGACGAAGTGGCGGCGGAGAGCGCCAAGTAGCGATTCGGCAAGGAAGCACGCACTGAACTCAAAAGAGCGTGGCCGCTTTGGTCGAGTCTTGTTAGACCGCCCGAATAAGCGCCACGCTTTTCTTATGCCGGAAATTCTCCGGCGCGCAACACGATTGTGAAATCTTAAACGCAATGCATCGCATAAGGCCGCGTGCGGCCAGGGAAAAAGAGAGATGACGACAGTGACTGAGAAGATTGACGCAAAACAGGTGAAGGAACTGCGCGAGAAGTCGGGCGCGCCGATGGGCGACTGCCTGAAGGCTCTGCAAGAGACCAAGGGCAACATGGAAGACGCGTTCGTGGTGCTGCGCAAGCGGGGCATGGCCTCGGCGCAGAAGAAGTCGTCGCGCGTGACCAACGAGGGCGCGGTGGGCAGCTACATCCATGCCGGCGGAAAGATTGCCGTGCTGGTGGAGTTGAACTGCGAGAGCGATTTCGTGGCCCGGACCGAGGACTTTCAGGAGTTGCTGAAGGACGTGGCCATGCACATTGCGGCCAGCGATCCGCGCTACGTGAAGCCCGAGGATGTGACCCCGGAAGACCTGGAGCGCGAGAAGGAGATTTATCGCGCGCAGGCAGCGGCGACGGGCAAGCCGGCGCCGGTGATCGAGAAGATCGTGGACGGCAAGATGGCGAAGTTTTACGAAGAGGTTTGCCTGCTGGACCAGCCGTTCATCAAGGACCAGGCCATCAGCGTGAAGGAGTTGATCGCGCAGAAGGTCGGCAAGCTGGGCGAGAACATCACGGTGCGGCGGTTTGCGCGGTTCAAGGTGGGCGCGACGGACTGGACCGTGGCGCAGACCACGCCAGTGGAAACAGCGGAGTAAGCAGCAGCGGCTGGCAGATCGCAAGCTGAATCGATCTTGCGAAACAAATAGAAGGGGCAGTCCACAATGGACTGCCCCATTTTGTTTTCCGCTATGAATCGGAGGTTCGTTTACGGGAGGTAGTAGCGCAGCGAGGTGAAGATCATGTTGTCAGTGCCATGCGCGCCGCCGTTGGGATTCGCGACACCGACGGCGCCCGAAGGAACCGTAGTGCCTCCGGTACCCGACCAGAGGTCGCGCCGGATGTTTTCGTACGTGAAGCCCTGGCGGAAGCGGCCCTTGGGACCGTTGTAGAAGTTGAACCAGTAGCCGGCGGTGATCTCCTGGACATCCTTGTTGCTGCCGCCGCAATTGGCCGGAGCGACGGGTGCGGCACCGGTTGCGCCAACTGTGGGGGCGATGGGCTCAGCCAGGCAGCCCGTCATGTTGACGCTGCGCGTGCCGTAGCCAACCTGGGTGGTCCCGCTGAGTACGTAGTCGCGGTCAAGATAGTCGCCACCGTAGTTGAAGTACGCGTTGAAGTTGGGAGTGGGATTCAGCTCGATGGTGCTAAGAGCCGAGAAGCCATGGATGGGAGAGAACGTCGCATTGGGACGCAGGGTGACGTCTGCGATGGTAGAGGAGCCGTAGCGGCCAACGCCCTGGCCCCACAATCCCTTGAGGCCGATGGTGAACTTCTTGGTGCCAATCGGCGCGCGGAAGCCGCCGCCGAGGCCTGCGCCTGTGGCCGTGCTGTTGGTGGGCGTGGCCGTCGTCGGCACCGTGCAGGTGGCCGTTATGGCCGAGCAGGGATAGATTCGATCGCGGAAGTTGCGGTCGATGCCAAAGATCTCCCAGTGACCCCAGCCGGGCTCGAAGGCCATCTTCACCACAAAGTCAGGCGTGTAGTTAAAGGAGTAGTTGGCTTGATTGTCATAGAGGCCGCCGCCGGTTCCCGTTGAGCCAAGCAGGTAATTGGTTGGCGTGTTCTGACCGGACGCGTTCAGCGTCTCAGCATTTTCAACTGAAGCGCCGATGAAAGCGGCTTTGCCGATGTTTTTGCTGACGCGGAAGCTGTACTGGCGTGCCCAAACAAAGCCAGCAGAGTATTGCGCGTCGATCGTGGAAGGCAGGACTTCAGTGCCGCGCGTCAGGCCAGCGGTGGTTTCAGCCACCAGGGACCAGCCGGTGCCGCCCGAGAAATCCCATCCGTTCGTCAGCTTTGCATCGCCCCAGATTTGCCGCTGGCGCATGGTGTAGCTGTTCGATTGGTTGTTGTTGGAGGTGGTGCCCGAGCTCAACCAATCCGCCTCGTAGTAGGCGGTGAGGGTTGCGCTATTGAGCTTGCCGATCCCCTTGAGGGCGATGCGCGACTGGCGGCCCGAACCGAAGAACTCGCTCAAGTGCGATGCCTGCGAATTGGCAAGCGGAACGCCGGTCAACGCCGTGTTGATGTCGCCGCCGGTAGCGCCCTGACGCCACACTGTTTCACCCGCCACGAAGCTGCCGGCGGGCGAGAGGGTGATGCCCTTGTAATGAAGGGTGTCAGGATTGTTGATCGCCTTCTTGATGCTTGTGGTCTCGTCAGAGACGGTGGTGGCGAGCGAGACTGCATTCGTCTTCAGGTCGCTCACGGTGCTCTGCAGGGTTGAAACGGCCGCCGCATTGTCCGTAGCTGACTGCTGCTGCGCCGTGGCATCGGCTTCAGCCTTGGCTGCTGCGGCCTGCGCATCGGCTGCGGTTTGCTGCGCCTGCTTCAACTGATCGTCCTTGGTGGCCAGATCAGCCTTCAGGCCATCGATCTCGCCCTGAAACTGCTGCTTCATCTGGTCGATCTGTTCCTGCACCGTTGGACCGGCGGGCGCAGCGGGCTTCTTTGCCGCGTGCTTCTTGGCCGGCGGCGTTGAGCCGCTGGTTTGTGCGTAAGAAACAACAAGACCGGCTGCAAGAAATGCAATGGCAGCCGCTTTCACTGTCAATTTCATTTGGGCCTCTCTTTTCCTCATGGAATTGTGTTGGAAGGTGTCAGCGCCCACGTGCAAAGCGGACACAGAGCACTTCCGCATCTCGGGCGAATTGATGAAAGGTAAAATCTGCGGTATTCCCATCGGCACGAAAAATTAGGGGGGTGGTAGAGAAGGAAGTCTCGCGCCGGCAAAACTCCTTCTGTCGTTACGCATCCAAGCCTCGCAGAGCAAGATTAAGATTTGACGAATTCACGCAGAATTCACAGTGGCGAGAAGATGCACGGCGGCAATGAAAGAGGATGGAGCGAAATTCAAACTCTATTTACAAACACTTCGCTTTTCTTCCGCGATTCCGCGGGAAATTCCGGCGAGGAGGTTGCGGCGGTGTGATAGAGATGCGCGAGTGGAATCGAGGCTGCGTGCGCGGCGCTCGACCGACGGAAAGGCGGGAATTTTGAGGAACACAACTACGAGAGAGACGTGGCCTGCGCTTGACGATGAGGTTGATTTACCGGCCGGAGGGTTCGCCGCCAGCGCTGAGTAGGTCAGCGAAAATCCGATACGCTCCCGGGACTAACTCGGGGAACTGGCGATAGAGCGCAAACGCAACATAGATATAGGCTCCTTTGCCGCGATGCACGACGAGCAGCCCGCCGCGCTGTGGATCCTGACCGGGGTCGGCGGTCTCGGTGAGCGCCGTGTATCCGGCGTCCCAGTGATCGAGGAATCCGTGGCCGCGTTCTTCGAACCATCCATCGAAATCGGCGGAGGTGATTGGATTGGGCCAGGTGAGGAGTGCGCTCGCGGGATCGAGGAGCTTGACTGGGTCCTGCTCATCGACGACGCGCTCGGGGAAGCGGCCCATGGTGACGGGCAGCGGCGCGGGAAACGTGTCGCCCTGGTACTGCACGACGACCGTTCCGCCTTGCTCAACGAAATGCTCGAGACGGGATTCGGCGGCGGCGAGCGCGGGACGCGCGGAGTAAGCGCGAATGCCGACGACCAGCACGTTCCACTGCGAGAGGTCGGCGGTGGCGAGCTCGTCGTCGGTGAGGAGATGCGGCACGATGCCGAGCGCTTCGATGGCCTCGGGGACATGATCGCCGGTTCCCATCACGTAGCCCACGCGGAGGCCCGGCTGAATCTTCACGTCGATTTTGCGCGTGCGGAGCTCCGCGGGCTTGTACTGGTTGTAGGGAAGCAAACCGGTATAGCCGATACTCTGCCAACCAATCGAGTAACTCTGATCGCCGACATGCGCGATGGCCTTGATGGCGTAGGCGCGCGCGGCGACGTCGCCGGCAGGCGTAACCGAAAACACGAGCGGCTCGGTATCGCCCGCGGCTTTCAGGTGGAATTCGCGCTGCGCGGGATCGGCGTGCCAGCCTTCAGGCAATTGGAGATCGACGAACCCGTCGGCGGCATGCTCGGCGTGAACGGTGACGTTGACGGGAAGCGGCGAACCATCGAGAGGAAGAATGCGCGCTTCGGGCTCCACGCGCACGCCAACGGCAGGAGTGACCACGAGCGGCTGATAAACGCCGCCGACACCGGTGACGTGCCCCAACGTTTGCACGACCATTCCGAGTCGAATGGGAACGCCTTCAAAAGCGAACTCCGCCCAGGCAGATAACGGATAGGGCGCGAAGGAGCGCTCACGCCAGGCTTCATTCGAGATGTCATAGACAGGCTGCTCGGTGGTGGGGCGCGTAAAGTAGGGCTCGGTCGGCACGGCGTCGGCTGGAACGTGGACATGAAAAGTACGATCGGTGGCGGGTGCGGCGGCATGCTCCGCGTCGATCGGTCCGTCGACGTCGTCGATCTTCCATGAGGCGCCGTCGCTGCTGCCAAGCCATGCCTGGCTCAGCTCTGCTGCATCCAACCCTTGCGCGAGATGCACGCGAACGCTGAAGTCCTCGCCCGGCCAAACGCTGCGCGCGGTTTCGCCGGCGGATGCTCCGCGGCCACCCGGACCCTGGTCGCGACCGCCGCTGGCGGTGAACGCAACGAGATCCAGGCCGAGCAGATCTTTAAGCGTCGTTTGAAACTGCTCAATCTTCTCGCCCAGCTCGAGCTCGAGGCCCGCCTTTGCCTGGGCGTCGAGTTCGCTGGACTGCACGCGCGCGTAAAGGTCGAGCGTCTGGCGGTAGATGGGCGCCAGATTGTGCGCCGCAGTAACGCCGGTCTGGTTTTTGCAATCGCTGGTGAATGCTTTCAGGCTGCTATCAATTTGGCTGAGTCCGCTTGTGAGCCACTGAGGCGGCGCGCTTCCCGCGAGGCGGACCAAGCCCGCGATACCGGTATCGATGTCGACTTTGGGATTCTGAAAGAGGCTTGAGTCTTTCTTCGAGCCTTCTGTCGCGGCCGCGGGCGCAACGGCCCACAAGTGATAGCTCGAAGAATCCGGGCCACTCAGCGCAGGATCGGCGCCTCCGTACTGCGACTTCTGCTCGCCCCAACCTTCGCGCGCAATCTGAACATAGGTGCGGCCGAGCGCAGCATCCCATTTGCCGACGGAAATCGTAACATCGGATGGCAGATTGCCTTCGATCCACTGGCCGGTGAGGTAATTGTGGAAACGCGCGGGCGCCCACTTGCCTGTAGCGTAGTCGAGCATCTGGCCGTTGGTGATGGGCGCGAAAGGGGTGCGAGAGTAAACAGCCAGAGCCTGCCACGGCTGGAGGCCCGCTCCGCCGTCTTTCACCGGCCGCAATTGCTCTGGAAAGACATTGGGATCGGCCGCGGCTTTGAAGGCCTCCTGTTCAATTTCGCCGGCCACCTGGTGCTGGCCGTGGCCGTCAGTAACTCCGCCGACGAATGTGGAGACGATGACCTGCGGGCGCAACCTGCGGATGGCCAGAACCGCGTCATAGAGCACGCGATCGTGGCCCCACTTCTCGAAGGATTCCTGCTGCGTTTTGGAGAAGCCGAAGTCGACTTCAGTGCCCCAGAGCTGGCGCACGCCGTAATACCGGTCGGCTTTGAGCAGCTCGTTGGTGCGGATGAGGCCGAGCGCATCGTAGCTCTCGGCGCCTTGCGCGTTCTGGCCGCCCTCACCGCGCGTGAAGGTGAGCAGAGTGACACGCACGCCCAGTCCGCGCGACAGATAGGTCATGAGCGCGCCGTCTTCGTCGTCAGGATGGGGCACGATGAAAAGCACGCTGGCTGTGGTGCCGAGACGCTTGAGAGTCTGCTCAAGATCGGCAGCGCCGCGATCTTCGGGCAGCGGCAGTGCGTTCACTGGGGGCTCGGGTAGCGGAACCAGGGCCAGTTCGGCATCCGGCGAGAGCTGCGGCGCTTGCTGAGCGCGCAGAGAGGTGCGGCCGGCGATGGAAAGCAGTGCGGCCAGCGCGGCGACGAGAGTGATGCAGTGCAGTTTGCGGGGAACGAAGCTCATCACGGTCAGTTTACAAGCTGGAGCGTAGCACCAGTCGAAGAAGAGCAACCGCAGATCCTTCGTCCCCGTCGCTACGCTCAGGGGCCTCAGGATGACAAACGAAAATGCAGGTCCCAATTCGGCTCGGCTCGTCTGGCGAGCCTCGCTCAGGGCAGGCTTTCGACTCGTCCGCCTGCGGCGAACTCGCTCAGGATGACAGCGCGTTGGAAAGGATCATTTTCACCGACACGATCAGCGCCAGTCGTCGTGAGCTGTCGTCAGTCCTTCGTTTACGACGGCCTCAAAGCCGGTGTTTTTCTTGACGAAGATCTCGCTGAACTGGCGGTCCTGGCGGAGAAGGATGGCTTGCAGGCGCACCAGTTCAAGCAGGCCGAGGAACATGGCGATGAGCGCGCGCTCGGAGTGCGTGTGGCTGAGCAGGCGGCGCAGGGCAACGGGCTTGTCTTCCATGGTGAGGCGCCGCGTGAGGAATTGGATCATCTGGCCGACGGTGACCGAGTCCTCCTCAACGTTGAGGATGGGGCGATTGCGGGCGCGCTCCAGAATGTCGCTGAAGATGCGAACGAGATCGGTGGTGTCGGCGGCAATCTCGGGCTCCGCGCCGGCGTCTTCGCGGAACTCGCGCACACCGGGATTGGTCCAGGTGTTGGCTTCGAGCATCTGCTTGTCAAGGAGCATCTGTGCGGCGTTCTTGAAGCGCTCGTGCTCGAGCAGGCGATCGACGAGCTCGCGGCGCGGATCCTCGGCGGACTCCTCCGGCCCGACCGGCGCGCGCGGAAGCAGCATTTTGCTCTTGATGTGAATGAGGAGTGCAGCGGTGTAGATGAAGTCGCCGGCCACATCCATGTCGCTGGCGCGGAAGCGGTCAACGTAGGCCAGAAACTGCGCCGTGATCTGGGCGATGGGGATGTCGTAGATGTCGATGTCCTGCTTGCGAATCAGATCGAGCAGGAGGTCGAGCGGGCCGTCGTAGACCTGGTTGACGATGACGGAAAACGGCGACTGCTCAGCGTCAACGCCACGGGCTTTGAGCGCGGCTGCGACTTTCTCGGCAGTGGTCCGCTCGGGGGTGGGAGGCTCGGGGGCCATGGGGGGGTTGAAGGGCAAAGCGGGCGCTGCTTCCGGCGTGGAGGCTACTTCGGCCGGCGGAGCAGGCTCGGGTTCTGGCGGTTCCTTGGCCGGCGGGGCCGGCACGGACGCGGGGGGCTCTTCGACTGGCGGGACCGGCTCCGGCACGGGAGGTTCATTGGCTGGCGCGGACGGTTCGGGCGCAAGTGCCTCCTCGGCCGCTGGCCGGGTGACGCTCTCATCGGATTGTGGGGAAGTCTTCGTCAATGCAGTTTCTTCTTTAGTTGTTTCTTCCAGCGTCAACTCGGCCGGGTCGTTCGCAGGTAAATCCTCTGACAGGATCGGAGCAATTTCAGGTTCAGTGACCTCGCCGGCGGCGACTGTGATCTCCGGTGGAGCGATTTCACATTCGGCCTCTGCCGCTTCCTCCGCGCTCGGTTCCGACCCGCTCTCCCTATTCTCCTGCTCAGGGCTGTCTTCGACCTCTGCGGGTTTCTCGGCGCCGGCCTCAACCTCACTGACTATATTTTCGGGCTCGAGGCCGTTTTCTGGATCGGTGGATATCTCGGCGTTCGACTCGATCTCTGTGACCTCGAGCCCAAGGCTGCTTGGGGGCTCGATGTGTTTCTCCGCGATCGATTCGACTTCTATGACCCCAAGCCCGAAGTTACTCTCCGTGCTGACTTCTGTTCCGTCATTCTCGTGCTCGGCAATTGCCGCCTGTGCAGTTGCCTCGATGCCGGGCTCTGCTTTTCCGTTGCGGCGGAGGAGCCCGAATCCGGAGCGGATTCCGCCTAACGCAAAATCGAGCGCCCTACGCCACCACGGGAGTCTTTCTTTCTCCACTTGCACTTTCCTGACCCGTCAAGCCCCTTCGGTTCCCGTGGTTTTTGCTCTTTAGATTATCTGCCGCGTTTCAGGGTTTGCCTCAAACGGGCGCGACGGTCGTCAACGCATTTGCATTGCTTTTCGGACTTCAATCATGGTCTGTTCTGCGCGGACGGCCGCGCGGGTCGAGCCGTCCAC
Organism: uncultured Acidobacteriaceae bacterium; assembly: GCA_963850865.1. GTDB lineage: Bacteria > Acidobacteriota > Terriglobia > Terriglobales > Acidobacteriaceae > Telmatobacter. The sequence goes on along the minus strand of CAWKMZ010000010.1, from coordinate 53,210 downwards.
CAGAATCTCGTCAACTTGCGCCTTGGTGAAGCTGGCACGGCGCTGCTGGATGGGTGCGAGAATCTGCACGAGAGCATCCGCAGCCCAGCCTTTACATTCGATGCAGCCGATGCCCGCCGAACGACAGCCCTCGTAGACTTTGGCCATTGTCTCGGGCGAAGAAAAGACTTTATGCAGATCGCCCACGGGGCACTTATCCGGATCGCCAGGATCGGTGCGGCGGACGCGCGCAGGATCGGTGACCATGCCCTTGAGCTTCTGGCGAACCACCGGCTCGGGATCGGTCAATTGAATGGTGTTGCCGTAGCTCTTGGACATCTTGCGGCCGTCGGTTCCGGGGAGCTTGGGCGAAGGCGTGAGCAGGACTTTGGGCTCGGGGAGAACGTCGCGGTCGCCAAGCTTATAGAACTGATTGAAGCGACGGGCAATCTCGCGGGTCAGCTCGACGTGCGCCTGCTGATCCTGGCCGACGGGGACAAAGTCGGGTTGGTAGAGCAGAATGTCCGCGGCCATCAGAACGGGGTAGCCGAGGAACCCGTAGGTGGTGAGGTCCTTGCTGGCAAGATTCTCCTGCATCTCCTTGTAGCTGGGTACGCGCTCAAGCCATCCGAGGGGCGTGATCATACCGAGCAGCAGAGGGAGTTCATAGTGCTGGTTCACGTGGCTCTGTATGAAGATGGTGCTCTTTGCGGGGTCGAGTCCGGCGGCCAGGAAATCGAGTGCAACCTCCAGCGTGTTGGGCGAGATGCCGGAGGTGTCGGCATAGTCGGTGGTGAGGGCGTGCAGGTCGGCGATGAAGAAGTAGCAATCGTACTTGTCTTGCAGCTTGACCCAGTTGGCCAGAGCGCCCATATAGTTGCCCAGATGAAGCTTTCCCGTGGGGCGCATGCCGCTGAGGACGCGCGGGCGGGACGATGAAGTGGCGGGATCGGGCATGGGGCGAGTGGATTCCTCGGCGGCCAAAAACACCTGCCGCCTTCTCTTAAAAGTGCGTTAAAAAGCCGTCATTCCATTGTAGCGGGAGGGGTTGGAAATCGGGCCGATTCTAAATGCCCATGAGGAGCGAAAAGATCAGGCCAATGGAGGGACCGATTAACAGCCTGAGGATGAAGCTGCCTACGACGATCATCAGTATCCAGCTGATCCAGCCGCCGATGCGGTCATATTGTTGCACCAGGTTGTAGGGCAGCATGTTGCGCACGACGCGGCTGCCGTCGAGTGGCGGAATGGGCAGGAGATTAAAGAAGAACAGCGAGAGGTTGACCTCAATCGCCAAAAGCGCCAGCAGGACGAGCGGTTGCAATCCGCTGCCGAAGGCCAGGGCTCCAGACAAATTGTCGTGCACCAGCGAGCGCCCGCCCGGAACGGCGACGCAAATGATCGCGAGAGCTGCAAAAGCAATGCCGACCAGCACGAGATTGGAGACCGGGCCGGCAAGGGTGACGAGATTATCATCGCGGACAATCCTCTTGAAGTTGCGCGTGATGACCGGGGTGGGTTTGGCCCAGCCGATGAGGAATCCGCTGAAGAAGGTGAATCCGACGAATGGGCCGAAGATGGCGAGAGCGGGAATCAGCAGCGTGCCGATGGGATCGACATGGACCATGGGGTTAAGCGTGACCCGCCCCTGCAATCGCGCCGTCTGGTCGCCGAGGCGCGAGGCCATCCACGCGTGCGCGCACTCATGAAAACTGAGAGAGAAAAGCAGCAGGACAAACTCGAAGATGCCGATAACAAAGGCAGTGGACACGGAGCGATTTCTCCCGGGGGCAAGAATCAGCGTAGCACGGTGGCGTCGCTGCGTTTGGTAGCGGACAAGTTTGGAGAAATCTTCCCTCAGGGGCTAAAGCCCTGACCATTTACGAATCCTGCGGCACGACTGAAGCGATGCCTTGATACAAGACCCATTGATTTGGATTCGTGCGATCCCAGGTCCCCAAATGCGAGGGACCTGGGGCACCCATTCTTTTGTGGTGGGGCGAGGATAGGAAGAACAACCGCAGATCCTTCGACTTCGTCCGCCACGGCGGACTCCGCTCAGGATGACAAGTCATTGATTGAACGAGATTGAGCGCTAGCTCTCGATGTACTCCCAGAAGGAGTCGGCAAGATCGGCGCCAAGTTCGGTGGTCATGCGGCGTGCGGCGCGCTCCACTTCTTCCATGAGGCCGTGGAGGTAGTCGCGTGAGCGGGAGACGGCGGCGACGGCGAGCGTGGCCGACTGCCACACGACGGCTTCATCCAATTCCGCGACTGACACGTTGAAACCCTGCCGCAGTTGGTCTTTCATCGAGCGGACGACTTGGCGCCTGTCCTTGAGCGACTGGGCGTGCTCGATGCGAATCTCGAGAGTGAGTTGCGCCACCGGCATAAGGGTAAGGAATTGTCACGGACAGTGTAAGGCGGATGCGGGCGGGCGGAGCAAGTTTTTTCAAAACGGGCGAACGAACTTTGACGCCTTCTCACGCCCCACTCGCGCCAAATGCCGTGCGCGCGACCTCAGGATGACAGTGCCGGGTTTGAGATCGTCGGGAAACGGGTGACACAGCGCTGAACGTACCTCACTCCGCAAACTTCGCCAACTGTTCCGCGGACGGCTTCGGCGTGAACAAGCTGACCAACACCAGTGCGGCGACTGCGGCGAAGAGCGCGGGAAAAATCGCGTCGCGCTCCGCGAGGAGCGCGGGGAGGTGCAGGTAAGCTGCTTGAAGCCGGGCGCGTCCCAGACGAGCGTTACTACAGTCCCTGACGCGATGGCGGCGACTGCTCCCGACGCGGTTGCGCGCTTGGAGTAGAACGCGGCGAGGACCACCGGCGTGACTGCGGCAGAGTAAATGGTGTAGGCGTAGAGCATCTTGGCAAGAATGCTGGGAGCGTAGATGGCCTGGTAGAGCGCCCATACGCCGAGCAGCACGACGGCGAGCCGCGAGACGATGAGCACGCGCTTGTTTGATGCGCTGGGCGCCATGTAGCGCACGAAGACGTCTTCGACGAGATTGCTGGCCGGGGAAAAGAGGTAATTGGAGGCCGTGGAAATGACCTTGGCGAAGACCGAGCCGAGCAGCAGAGCGCCCATCAGCGCGGGCAAACCATGGCGCGCCGTGTAGGGAATGATCTCGTAGGGCTGCGCGGCGACTTCTCCCGTTTTATAGAGCGCCGACCCGAAGACGGCGATGGCAACGATGAGCGTTTCAAGCAGCAGCGTGCCCAGAATCCATCCGACGACGGAGAAGCGGGCGTCCTTTTCCGATTTTGCGGAGAAGAATTTCTGGTACATGACCTGGTTGCCGAGCATGAGCAGCATGGTCGGCACCAGAAACTCCATGGCGCGGATGAACGTGAGGTTACCCAGAACCTCGAAGTGGGATGGTGGCAGCGCGGCGTGTAGGCCGGGCCACCCGCCGGCCTTCAAGAACAGCATGGGCGTAGCGATGATGCAAATGACCGTGACCAGCGAGCCGATGGCCACATCCATATAGGCGACCGACGACATGCCGGCCAGGGCCGTGGTGATGATGACAAAGGCTGCAATGATGTAGGTACCCAGTTCCGGAGTGACTGTGCTTGGAAAGATGAGATGCAGCACATTGCCGCCGCCCTTGAACTGGTAGCTGGTGATGGCCACGTAGGCAAAGAGGATGGCGATGGTGCCGAGCACGCGCGCACCCTGGTTGTAGCGCGCCTCAAGCAGGTCAGGCAGCGTGAACTGGGCAAATTTGCGCGCGCGCGGCGCAATAAAGTAGATGAGCAGCAGGCCGAGCCAGCCGCCGGCAGGCTGCCAGAGCGCGGCGAATCCGTTTTTGTAGGCATTCTCAGCGCCGGCAAAGAGCGAGCCCGCGCCGATCCACGAGGTGAGCAGCGTGAGAACGAGAACCACGGCTGGGAGCGAGCGGCCGGCGACCAGGTAATCGGCCTTGGTTTTGACGCCGATGGAGCGGAAGATGGCCACGGCCAGCAGTGCGGCGGCTATGGCAACGAGCACAACGATGTAGAGCGTAGACAACAAGATGCTTCCTCGGCGAGTTTAACGGGCGCGGTTTGAGATTGAAAGAAGTGTACCGGATGGCGCCGAGGTATCTGCCAAGACAACCGCTGCATCAAAAGTAACGATGCAACGGTTGACGCGCCGCCCGACTGGCGCTACTCTCGCAATACCGGATTTGGTACGCGACTCCAACTCGCGGATGCGCAGGGCGGCCAGGACGATGGACCTGGATTTGCCTCGCGCCGTCTGGCTCCCTATTCAACTTGCCGTTTACCCTGAAGCGTGGATCGCCACGCGCTGCGGGGGCGCGTGCTCGCGCAATTGGCCGCGGAAACGGCCGGTGCTTGCGGACGCGACTTCGATCAACGTGGCGCCGATCGCCGATAACTTATCTGCCAACCCTTCGCCGGCAGTCCAAACGGATCGCTGCCGGAAAAACTTAACCCACCGTCCTGGAGGACATAGAAGACCTTGAAGATCGCCCTGGAGATTACGCCGAATCTTGAGCCCCTGTTCGGGACCCGCGATGAAAATCTCAGACTGATGGAAGACTCGCTTGGCGTGCGCATCGATTTGCGCTCCGACGCCGTACACGTGGAAGGGGCGGAAGCGAGCGTTTCGCGCGTGCAGCGCATCTTTGAGGACTTTGAGACGCTGCGACGCCAGGGAATCCATCCGCACAATGGCGAGCTGAACGGAATGCTGCGGCTGGTGGTGGCCGACCAGGCGGCGACTCTGCGCTCCGTAGCCGAGGCCGGCAAGCAGCGGTCGGTGGGAATCAAGCGCACGGTGCAGCCGCGCTCGCTGAACCAGCGGCGCTACGTTGAGGCCATCGAGCAGAACGATATGGTGTTCAGCGTGGGCCCGGCCGGCACGGGCAAAACGTATCTCGCAGTGGCGATGGCCGTGGCGGCTTTCAATGCCAAGCGCATGGGCCGCATTGTGCTGGTGAGGCCGGCGGTCGAGGCCGGCGAACGGCTGGGCTTTTTGCCCGGCACATTGCAGGAAAAGGTGGACCCCTACCTGCGGCCACTCTACGACGCGCTCTACGACCTGCTCGATCCGGACCGCGTGGACAAGATGCTCGAAAAGAACATCATCGAGGTTGCGCCGCTGGCGTTTATGCGCGGGCGCACGCTCAACGACGCCTTCATCATCATGGACGAGGCGCAGAACACCACCGTCGAGCAGATGAAGATGTTCCTGACGCGCATGGGCAACAACTCAAAAGCTGTGATTACGGGCGATATCACGCAGATCGATCTGCCTAATCCGCGCAAGTCAGGACTGCTGGACGCGATCAACGTGCTGAACGGCGTGGAAGGCATTGCATTCTGCCACTTCGACGACGGCGACGTGGTGCGCCATCCGCTGGTGCAGCGCGTGGTGCGCGCGTATGAGAGCGCAAAACCACGGCAGCAGGAGCTTCCGCTCACGATGGGCGATGCGAATTCAGGTCGGCGCCCAGGAGAGCGAAGAACGGCCGGAGACGCAGGCGAAGCAGACGGCGAAGCCGCAGTAGGCGGACGACTCACGTAGAATCGAAGTCACCGCGGACCGCGCTGCTTGCGGCCGCAGCACGATGATTCTCCTTGACCCAGATCTGGAGCCTGACTCAGCATTGGCATCCGCCCATGCGAAGCAGTCTGCTGCGTCTGGACTGAAGAAGAATCTTCGCATCCCTTCAAAGCGCACGCTGGGACCGTACCTGAGCGAGGCGCAGGCTGCTGTCGGCTTGCTCGGCGAAGTGACAGTGCTGCTCACGACCGACGAGACGATCCGCGATTTGAATCGGCGCTTCCGCGGCAAGGATGAGGCGACTGACGTGCTTTCGTTTCCCTCGACAAATCCTGCTGCGGGTCCGGAAAAGATTGCGGGAGATGTGGCGATCAGCGTGGAGACGGCGAGGAAACAGGCGACCGAGCACGGGCACGCGCTTGGCGTTGAGCTCCGGGTTCTGATTCTTCATGGGCTGCTGCACCTGGCCGGGTACGACCACGAGACGGACGCGGGCAAAATGGAGCGGCGTGAACGCCAACTGCGCGCAAAGCTTGGGCTGCCGCAGGGACTGATTGAGCGGGCGAGCGCCGAACGCACGAAAACGCGGGGGCGCAAGCCATGACTCCGCTTGAAATTGCTGCGCTCATCGCGCTCATCGTGGTGGCCACGCTGGCCTCTTACGTCCAGCGCGTGTATTCCGAGTTCGGGAAGATCTTGAGCCGCGAAGTGCAGGAGAATCTTGACGCGTGGGAGGTGCGCATTGAGCCGCATCTCGGCCTGAGCCGTGAACACGCAGCGCTTTGCTCATCGGTGCTGAAGCAGCTTACGCTCGGCACCATCGCGCTTGGCTTCGGAGCGCTGCTCTTCATCCGGCCCACACACCCCGGGCCACCCAACGCTCTTGAAATTGCGCAGGCCGTTTTGGCCGTAGTGCTGGTGGTGGTGTTCGCGTATCAGCTCATTCCCGATTTGCTCTTCAATCGCACGCGCGGGCTGTGGGTGGCGCGGCTGCTCTGGCTCATCCGTCTGCTGCTGTGGCTGGTTACGCCGGTCACGGTATTCATCCGATTTTTCTTTTCCATTGCCGCGCTTTCCGAGGCGCCGGCCAGCCCCGAAGAGGAAGCGCTCACACCCGGCGTTGAAGAACTCATTGAGGCCGGCGAGGAAGAGGGAATCCTGGAGCAGAGCGATCGCGAGCTGGTGCGTTCGGCCGTTGAATTCGGCGACATGCTGGTGCGCGAGGTCATGACGCCGCGGCCGGAGGTCTTCGCGGTTCCCGAAGCGACCACGATCGAGCATTTCCTGGAATTGTTGCGGAAAGAGAATTACTCGCGCGTGCCTGTTTACTCCGGCTCGCTTGACAATATCAAGGGGCTCGCGTTCGCCCACGACCTGCTGCAGATCACTGACGACGAAGCGCGCACGCGGACGGTTGCGACAATTTTGCACTCCGCCGCTTTCGTGCCCGAGACCAAGCGCGGCTACGAGCTGCTGCGCGAGATGCAACGCGAGAAACAGCACATGCGCATCGTGATCGACGAATACGGTGCGGTGGCGGGCCTGGTGACGATTGAGGATTTGCTGGAGCAGATTGTCGGCAACATCCGCGACGAGCACGAGACCGACACGCAGATCGAGGAGCCGCAGCGCGAACCTTCCGGCTCATGGCTCATTCCCGGCAGCTTTCCCGCGGATCAACTGGGCGACGTGATTGGCGAACCGGTGGACCTGGGCGAGGACCATGAAGCCACGACGCTCGGCGGCCTGGTGAGCGAGATTGCGGGCCGGATCCCGAAGGCGGGCGAGGTGGTCCGACTGGAGCCGCTCGACTTGCGCGTTGAGATCGTGGCTGCAACGGGCAGGCGGGTAGAACGTGTGCGGCTATTTCCGCCGACGGCGCGGCTGCCGTTTCCGAAGGAAACAGGTGCCCAGTCGTCGTGATCTTGACGGGGATCGGTGTGCGAGGAAACAGAAATGGCCAGAACGGGCGCGAGAGCTTCGGCTTGTCGCCGGCAGATTTGCGTACGCTGCGTGCGCTGAAGACGCCGGCACAGATCCAGAAGTTCATCGACGCGCTCACGTACCAATACGCCGACACGGCGTGGTCTCCGGCGCGCGTGTTACGGGAGCGCAAGGGGCATTGCCTGGAGGGGGCGCTCGTGGCGGCCGCTGCACTGCGCGTCAACGGCCATCCGCCGCTGTTGATGGATCTGGAATCTGTGCGAGACGACGATCACGTGGTCGCGCTTTATCGCGAGCACGGCTTGTGGGGAGGCATTGCAAAGTCAAACTTCGCAGGGCTGCGCTTTCGCGCGCCCATCTATCGCACGCCGCGCGAACTAGCTTTGAGCTACTTTGAGAACTACTACAATCTTCGCGGCGAGCGCACGCTGCGATCCTATTCGAGGCCGGTGAATCTGGCTCGATTGGACGGCCAGCACTGGATGACCGATGAGGAAGACGTGTGGTGCGTGCCGGAGCTGCTGATCGCGGCTCGGCACTACGCGCTGTTTCCTGACAAGGTGGCGCGTGCGCTGCCGCGGCTCGACCGGCGCAGCTTTGAAGCAGGGATGCACGGGCGGGTGAAGCACTAGAGACAGTTCGTAGTTCATAGTTCATAGTTCACAGTTCGTAGTTCGCAGTTCGTAGTTCGCAGTTCGCAGTTCGCAGTTCGTAGTTCGTAGTCCGTAGTTCACAAATTCCTGGCTCCGCTCGTGCGCTGGTCCCGCTAGCACCGATGTCTCCCTGTACCATTCAGTCAGGAGCACTCGCCCAAGTGAAATCAGGATTCGTTGCCATTCTCGGCCGGCCCAACGTGGGCAAGAGCACGCTGCTCAATGCGCTCACGGGCGAGAAGGTGGCCATTGTCACAGCCAAGCCGCAGACCACGCGCAACCGCATCATTGGCGTGGTAGAGGTGCCTGCGCACAAAGGTACGCACCCTGCGGCGCAAATCGTCTTTGTGGACACGCCTGGGGTGCACAAGCCGGCCTCGCAGCTCGACCGGCGCATGCTGCAGGAGGTTCACGAGGCGCTTGAAGCGCGCGACCTTGTGCTGGTGCTGGTGGATGCGACGCGAAGAATTCAGGTCGGAGCAGGAGCCTCTCCAGTTTCGTCGGCCGCGGCGGAGAGAGCTGGGGCGCCAGGCAAGAATGAAAAACGCGCGCAAGGATGGGCGAGCGAAGACGAGTTTCTTTTCTCGCTGGTGCGCAAGCTTGACTGCCCTGTTTTCCTGGTACTGACCAAGATCGACCTGGTGCGCAAGGACCAGCTTTTGCCGCTGATCGAGTCGCTCACCAAGCAGTACAACTTTGCGCAGGTGATCCCGGTGAGCGCGCGCAAGCGCGATGGACTCGACGTTCTGGTGCAGAAAATTGTCGACGTGCTTCCGAAGGGCGAGCGCTACTACCCCAAAGACCAGTACACCGATCAGCCGATGCGCTTCATGGTGGCCGAGCTGATTCGAGAAAGCATTCTGATCGAGACCGGCGAAGAAGTGCCGTATGCATCAGCCGTCGTGATCGAGCAGTTTGAGGAGCCCGAGGCGCCGGCGAGGCCCGGCAAAAGACAACTGACGAGAATTTCTGCCGTCATCTATTGCGAGCGCGATGGGCAGAAAGCGATTTTGATCGGCAAAGGCGGGGCAAAGCTGAAAGAGATTGGCACCGGAGCGCGGCGAAAGATCGAGTCGCTGCTGGGCACGCAGGTTTATCTTGAGCTGCACATTATCGTCGAGCCAGGCTGGCGCAACTCAAGCGGATTTGTCGATTCGCTCGATTGGCGCAGGCAGATAGAAAAGTTGGGCGGCGAAGAGAACGAATAATTTTTCGCGATTTCCCGATTGGCGCCGCCGCGACCTCAGCGAATGACGTTGAACGGTCCGGAGCTTGCAGGCTTCGCGGGCGACGACCCGTAGTCGGAATCAAAGCCGAGCTGAAGCTTGGCGCCTTCGGACATCATGCCCGCATTCCACGGCGGATCGAAGACAATCTCGACTTTTACCTCACGCACGTCAGGCAAAGCGGCGAGCTTGCGCTCCACTTCAGCCTTGATGACATCGGACATGCTGCAGCCGGGCGCGGTGAGCGACATGCGCACATCGATGCGATGGCCGCCGGCTTCAAGCGGCACCGCCGCAGCTGCATAGACGAGGCCCAGATTCACGATGTCGACAGGAATCTCCGGGTCGCGCACGGTCTTGAGCGCCTTCCAGATCAGCTCTTCCGGGAACGGCGCCGCAGCCGAAGCGGCATTTAAATTTGTGGGGATGGGTGCGGCCATAGAAAGCCTCGCGCTACTCGGTGGAGACGGTTTCCGGCTTGTCTTCAAGCGCGGATTGCAGCGTGTGCCAGGCGAGCGTGGCGCACTTGACGCGCGCAGGAAACTTGGAGACGCCGCCGAACGCAGCCAGCTTGCCCAAGTCGGCCGCGTTTTTCATCGCCTCGGGGTCGCCGGTAACAAGATCGTGGAACTCCTCGAAGAGCTTGGCCGCTTCTGCCGTGCTTTTGCCTTTCAGAATCTGAGTCATCATGGAGGCCGAGGCGCGCGAGATGGCGCAGCCCGAGCCCTGGAAGCCAATGTCCTTGATGGCGCCGTTTTCAACGTCGAGATAGACCGAGCACTTGTCGCCGCAGAGGGGATTGAATCCCTCGGCATGATGATTGGCCGACTCCGGCTTGCGAAAGTTGCGCGGGGCCTTGCTGTGTTCCAGGATCACTTCCTGGTAGAGATCGCCGAGTTCGCCCAGGTCCGCGCTCATGCGAACACCTCACGCGCGGCGCGAATTCCCTTGACCAGCGCGTCGATTTCTTCGCGCGTGTTGTAGACGGCGAAGGAGGCCCGCGCCGTGGCAGGAATGCCGAAGCGCTCCATCACCGGCTGCGCGCAGTGGTGGCCGGTGCGGATGGCGATGCCTTCGCGGTCGAGAATTGTCCCAAGATCGTGCGGATGGACGCTGTCGAGCACGAAGGAGACCACGCCCACACGCTCACGGGCCGTGCCAATCAGTTCCACGCCGGGAATAGCGCCAACAGCTTCAGTGGCGTAGACGAGCAGATCGTTCTCGTGAGCTGCGATGTTGTCCATGCCGAGATCTGTAATGTACTTGAGCGCCGCGCCGAGAGCGATGGCGCCGGCGATATCCGGCGTGCCGGCTTCGAACTTCCAGGGCAGATCGTTGTAGGTGGTCTTTTCAAAGGTGACGGAACGAATCATGTCGCCGCCGCCCTGATAGGGAGGCATGGCACCAAGCAGCGCGCGCTTGCCGTAGAGCACGCCGATTCCGGTTGGCCCGTAAACCTTGTGGCCGCTGAAGGCGTAGAAGTCGGCGTCAAGCGCCTGCACATCGACGGCGAAGTGCGGAACGGCCTGCGCTCCGTCAACGAGGACGGGAACGCCGCGACGATGGGCCAGCTCAATCATCTCGCGCAGAGGAAGGACCGTGCCAAGAGCGTTCGAAACATGAGTGACGGCGACGATTTTGGTGCGCGGGCCGATGAGCCTGGCGAATTCGTCGAGAATCAGCTCGCCGCGATCATCGATGGGCGCGACCTTGAGGTGCGCGCCTTTTTCCTCGCAGAGAATCTGCCACGGCACGATGTTCGAGTGGTGCTCCATGGCCGTGATGAGAACTTCGTCGCCCGCGCCAACATGCTTGCGGCCGTAGGTCTGCGCGACGAGATTGATGGCCTCGGTTGCGCCGCGCACGAAGATGATTTCGCGCGTGTCGGCTGCGTTGATGAACTGCTTGACGGTCAGTCGCGCTGCATCGTGGGCCTCGGTAGCGCGCACGCTGAGCGTATGCACGCCGCGATGAATGTTGGCGTTCAGGTGCTCGTAGTAATTCGCGATGGCATCGAGGACAACGCGAGGCTTTTGCGAGGTGGCTGCGTTGTCAAGATAGACGAGTGGCCTGCCGTTGATCCGCTCAGCGAGGATGGGGAAGTCGGCGCGAATCTTCGCGAGATCGAGGCCCGCCGACAGTCTGTGCGCGGCTGCGGATCGCGAGTGACAGGCTGGGCGACGGTGGTCAACGGACTTCCTCCCAGTGCTGCACTTCTTCTTCGATCGGAACGGTAGCGGGGGCAGTCTGGCGGTTGCGCGCCAGCTCACTGATCCGGTCGCGAATCAGGCCCTCGGCAAACTCACGCGCTGCCGGCTCCTGCATGCGGTCGAGGCACTCCGCGGCGAAGGCATAGAGCAGAGTGTTCCGCGCAGCGACTTCGTCGATTCCGCGGGAGCGCAGGTAAAAGAGCTGCTCCTCTTCGATCTGGCCGATGGTTGCGCCGTGCGTGCACTTGACGTCGTCGGCGTAAATCTCGAGCTGCGGCTTGGTGTCAATCCGCGCATTGTCACTGAGCAGCAGGTTGCGATTGGTCTGCTTGGCGTCAGTCTTCTGCGCGTCCTTGTGGACCACGATGCGGCCATGGAAGACGCCGCGAGCCGAGCCGTCGAGAATACCGTTATAAAACTGGCGGCTGCTGCACTGCGGCTGCGCATGCTCCACCAGCATGTAGTTGTCGAGATGCTGGTGTCCCGCGCCAACGAAGAGGCCATTGATGAGGCACTCCGCGCCATCGCCCGAAAGAACGGGGTGGACGTTGTTACGGACCAGGCCTCCGCCCATCAGAATGGAGTGCGAGGAGACGTTGGCGGCGCGCGCCAGCTCCAGGCGCAGCGTAGAGACGTTGAACGCGGCCAGATTCTCGCGCTCGACAAGATAGTGCGAGACCACGGCATCCTGCCCGGCTACGAGCTCCGTGACGGCGTTAGAGAATGCGGCCTCGCTGCCGAGCGAAACGTAATCTTCAATCACCGCCGCGTGGCTGGTTGGCTCGGCGACGATGAGTGTACGCGGGTGCGTCATAATTTCAGCGCCCGATCCCGCGGAAACATACAAGAGATGGATGGGCTGCGAGATGTTGGCGCCGCGGCGAACGCGAACGTAGGCGCCGTCTTCCCAGAGCGCTGAGTTCAGCGCGGTAAACACATCGCGGCGAGCGTCGGCGTAGCGGCCAAGGTGCTGTTCAATACCGTCGGAAGCGCAACCTTCGGGCGCGATGCCTCCCATGCCGCAATCGATCGCTCCCACAAGCGAGCAAATCTCCAGGCCCTTGGGAAGGCCGCTCAGCTCTGAGAGCTCCGGCGCAAAGTGGCCGTTGACGAACACAAGCTGGCAAGCCGCACCGGGAACGCGAAACGGCTCAATCTCGCGCGCTGAAACTTTGACGGCGCCCTTGACTGCGCGCTGGAACGGAATCTTCGCCATCGCCGCGAGATTGGTGAAGCGCCAGTCCTCGTCGTGCGTGGTCGGAAATCCCTTGTCCTGGAAGCGCGTCCAGGCGTCCTCACGGAGTTGCCGCAGCCACACCGGGTCGCGTTCCTGCCGCTGCGCGATCAGTTCGCCATACGCTTCGAGATATGTATTCGGCCTTCCGGTCACCTTCGACATCTCTTTCTCGCTTCCGCTTTCTCTTTGTTTCTCGTTTCCGCTGTCTCTCAATGTGCTCATCATCTCTGCGAAGCCGCGGCTACACTGGCTTCCGCCGAGCTGTATCCCGTGTCTTCGAGCTCCAGCGCCAGCTCCGGACCGCCCGAGCGCACGATTTTTCCATCGACAAGCACGTGCACGAAATCCGTCGCAATGTAATCGAGCAGCCTTTGGTAGTGAGTGATCACCAGGAAAGAGCGATCGGGGCTGCGCATGGCGTTCACGCCCTGCGCGACAATCCGGAGAGCGTCAATGTCGAGGCCGGAGTCGGTTTCGTCGAGAATCGCGAGCTTGGGCTGGAGCACGGCCATCTGCAGAATCTCGTTGCGCTTTTTCTCGCCGCCGGAAAAACCTTCATTCACGGAGCGGTTCATCAGCTTGTCGTCCATCTCAAGGAGCTTCATGTGCTCCTTGTAGAGGGGCAGAAAATCCATGGCGTCAAGCTCATCTTCGCCGCGGTGCTTGCGGATGGCGTTCAGGGCCGAGCGCAGAAAATACGCGTTGCCGATGCCGGGAATCTCAACCGGATATTGGAAGGCCAGAAACACGCCTTCGCGAGCCGCGTCTTCGGGCTTCATTTCGAGCAGGTCCTTGCCATCAAGCAGGACGCGGCCGCCCGTGACCTCGTAGGTCTCGCGCCGCGCCAGAACCGCGGCCAGCGTGCTTTTGCCGGAGCCGTTGGGGCCCATGATGGAGTGCACTTCTCCCGCATTTACGGTCAAATTCACGCCCTTGAGAATCTCGTGGCCATCCACGCTGGCGTGCAGATCTTGGATTTCTAACAATGCCATTGGTTCGTCTCTCCGTTTGTTTCTTTCTTCGGAACCCAAATCCTTCAGGGGCTAAAGCCCCGTGAGTTTTTGTTTCGCTTGCGGCACGACTAAAGTCGTGCCCTGATACAAAGCAACTTTCGTTCGCGGCGCCGTTCCGGCCGTGCTCGGGAAGGCTTAAGACTCGTGCCCGATACGCGGCGGACAATAAGTTATCCGACGCTGCCTTCAAGACTCACGCCCAGGAGCTTTTGCGCTTCGACGGCAAACTCCATGGGCAGCTCCTTGAAGACGGTCTTGCAAAATCCGTTCACGATCATCGAGACTGCATCTTCCGCCGTCAGCCCGCGCTGGCGGAGATAGAAGAGCTGGTTCTCGCCGATCTTCGAGGTCGAGGCTTCGTGCTCCATGCGCGCGGTCGCGTTCCTCACCTCGATGTAGGGAAACGTGTGCGCGCCGCAGCGGTCGCCGATAAGGAGCGAATCGCATTGCGTGTAATTGCGCGCGCCGGTCGCGCTCTTGAGAATCTTGACCTGGCCGCGGTAGGTGTTCTGGCCGTAGCCGGCTGAGATGCCCTTGGAAACGATGGTCGAGCGCGTGTTCTTGCCGATGTGGATCATCTTGGTGCCTGTGTCGGCTTGCTGGCGATTGTTGGTAAGCGCAACGGAATAGAACTCGCCCACGGAGTTGTCGCCCTGCAAAATGCAACTGGGATATTTCCAGGTGATTGCCGAACCGGTTTCGACTTGCGTCCACGAGATCTTCGAATTCACGCCCAGGCACTTGCCGCGCTTGGTCACGAAGTTGTAGATGCCGCCGCGGCCTTCCTTGTCTCCGGGGTACCAGTTCTGCACGGTCGAGTACTTGATCTGGGCATTATCGAGCGCGATCAGCTCCACGACCGCCGCGTGCAACTGATTCTCATCGCGGATGGGCGCAGTGCAGCCCTCGAGGTAGCTCACGTAGGAGCCTTCGTCGGCGATGATCAGCGTGCGCTCAAACTGGCCCGTCTCCGCTGCGTTGATGCGGAAGTAAGTGGACAGTTCCATGGGGCAACGAACGCCCTTGGGCACGTAAACGAACGATCCGTCCGTGAAGACAGCCGCATTTAACGCCGCATAGAAATTGTCGGTCTGCGGAACCACCGAGCCGAGGTACTTCTTAATCAGTTCCGGATGCTTTTGAACGGCCTCAGAGAACGAGCAGAAGATGACGCCCATCTCGGCCAGCTTGCCTTTGAAGGTGGTGGCCACGGAGACGGAATCAAAGACCGCATCGACGGCCACACCGGCCAGGCGTTGCTGCTCGAGCAGCGGAATGCCCAACTTCTCGTAGGTGCGCAGAATCTCGGGGTCAACCTGATCGAGGTTGTCGAGCTGCGGCTTTTTCTTGGGCGCCGAGTAGTAGGAGATGTTCTGGTAATCGATGGGGGCGATGGTCAGGTTGGCCCACGTGGGCTCGCCCTCTTCGCGCTTCATCGTGAACCAGTGGCGCAGCGCGTTCAGCCGCCACTCCAGCATGAACTCGGGCTCACCCTTGCGCGCGGAGATGAGGCGAACGATGTCTTCATTCAGGCCCTTGGGGACGCGGTCCTCGGCGATGTCGGTGATGAAGCCCCATTTGTAGTCCTGCTCGGCAAGACCGCGAATCGTATCGACACTTGAACTCATTCGTCCTCCAAAGGACTGGTCACGGGATGGGGTCCAGAAACAGGCTTTTTGAGGGCTATCTGGGCCGGGCGGGGATGCTTGCTCTGCTATCCCGCAATATAGGACTTGTTTAGTCCTATATTAGATTTAGTGTACCCCGAGATGGGGCCGTTTTCAAGGGCAGGTCGGCACAATCGCATCCACAGCGTCCCGGGATGGGGAAGCGGCGGCCGGAATGGCCTTTTTCCGCTGATTCTATTGGAGATATGTTGGGGATCGGTCCTCAAAAGAGTCGGCTTCAATTCGCCGCGTGGGACTTATTTCGCTTTCGTTGCCGGGTGGAACTCATTGCGCTTGCGGGGTCCGGGCTCGCGGACACGGCTGGCCTCAAAGCTCACGATCTGCCAGTTCCCCTGGGCGTCGCGCACATAGACGTGCGTGTAGCGGTAGTTGCCGACGATTCTTCCGTCTGGCGTAGTGGCTTGAATATTTGCCAGCGAGGTGACTACAGCGGTGGTTCCATAGAAGCGGATCTTGCGGTCGGACAAGTCGAGCAGAGTGAAATGGAGATGGCCGGAACCGATTCCTTGCAGGGTCTCCTCGCGCGATTGCAGGGTGCCAGAGGCGGTGATGCCCATGTAATCAGGGGCCAACAGCGAGTCCATTACCTTGGTGTTTGAGCTCAGCATGGCATCGCGCCATTCATCCTCAAGCTGATCGATGTCGTGGCGGTTCTCGTGCTTTTGCCCCATGGACATTGCGGCGCAGAGAGGAACGGCGCAAACGGCACATGCGAGGAGCATTGCGATGGCCCGTCCGGGACGCAGGCGGCGGCAAGCGAGACTTGAGAAGACGTTTGCTGATCCCTGCATACGCGTACACGGTATTCCGGAAACCATACGCTGGTCAAATGGAAATCGCACGAAGGCGTGCCGGGGAGCGATCCGAGGTCTGTTCCCTGCAACCTGCCCACCTCGAATTGAACGAGATGAACCGCCCAGCGAGGCGCGCCTCAGGACGTAATGGATTTGAGCTCGGCCGCAAATTCCGGCAGCACGATGGTTTGGCCGCGATCGGGGCCTGTAGATACCATGCCGATCTTCGCACCGCTCTCGCGCTCCTGAAAGGCGAGGTACTCCTGAGCAGCTTTGGGCAGCTTGTCAAACTCGGTGATGCCCTCGGTGGATTGGCGCCAGCCCTTCAGCGTGGTGTATTGCGGCTTGATCGCCTCAAGCCCGCGCACATCCGCGGGGATTTCGTCGGTGATTTTGCCGTCGATCTCGTATCCGGTACAAATGGGAATCTCTTCGAGCTCATCGAGAACGTCGAGCTTGGTGACCACGAGCCATTCCGCTCCGTTTACCTGATTGGAGTAGCGGAGCAGCGGAATATCGAGCCAGCCGCAGCGCCGGGGGCGTCCGGTGACAGCGCCATATTCGTGGCCGCGCGCACGCAGCAGATCGCCGGCGGCGTCGTGGATTTCCGTGGGGAACGGGCCTCCGCCGACGCGTGTGACGTAGGCCTTGGTGACAGAGATAACCGTGCCGATTGCGGTCGGGCCAACTCCTGTACCCGTGGCCGCGCCGCCGGCCGTGGCCGAAGAGGAGGTGACGAAAGGATAGGTGCCGTGGTCGATGTCGAGCATGGTTCCCTGCGCGCCCTCAAACATGACGCTGCCGCCACTGGCCAGAATGCCGTTGAGCATGCGGCCCGTATCGGCGACAAAAGGCCGGATCTGCTCGGCCGCTGCTGCGTACTCCTCATACATTTTTTCGGGGTCAAGGGGGTCGGTGCCGAAGAGCGCATGGGCGATCGCATTCTTCTCCGCGCAGGCGGCTTCAATATGCGTCTTGAGCAGCGCCGGATGCAGCAAATCAACCACGCGCAAGCCGCTGCGCGCCATCTTGTCTTCGTAGGCCGGCCCAATGCCGCGGCTGGTGGTGCCAATTTTCTTGCGTCCCGGCGCGCTTTCCGCGGCCAGCTCGATCATGCGGTGGTAAGGCAGGATGACCTGCGCGCGGTTGGAGACGAAGAGATTCCCGTCGACTTGAACACCCAACTCGCGAATGCGGCCGACCTCGCTGAGGAACGCGATGGGATCAAGGACCACTCCGTTGCCGATGACGCCTTTGCAGCCCGGTCGAAGCACGCCGCAGGGAATGAGCTGCAACACAAATTTGTGCTCGCCGATGATGACGGTGTGCCCGGCGTTATGCCCGCCGGCATAGCGTGCCACGGCCGAGAACCGCTCGCTGAGCACGTCCACGATTTTTCCCTTGCCCTCGTCGCCCCACTGGGCGCCCAGCACCACAGCCGTTTTTGCTCGCATCGCCGTCCGATCCCACACAAATACCCGCCGCAACAGGCATTGAATGTGCCGTTGCGCACGGGCGCAGATTTGGATGCGGCCTGCTCGACCGCAACCTCTTCGATTCTAAACGAGGTGAGTCGGCTCAAGCTGAAATGGATGCTGGAGCAGACACGCAGATCTGATCTAGGATGGTCCGTGCGCCTGTTGGGCGAAATCCTGCTGCGCGGCCCCGTTTTTTCGAGCGAAGAGGGGTGCGCTGCGGACACTGCGACATCGAGAGGGAGACACCCATGGATTGGAACGAGCGGACAAGACGGGCATTCCTGAAGCAGTTTGGCGCGGCCGGCGCGGTGGCGTTGGCAGCCGCGAATGCAGACGGGCTGGGATTGCCACCACAGGACTCTGCGACGCAACCCGCGCCTACAGCCGCCGACCAAAAGCAGGCCGCCACGCGCGACACTCGCATGGCGTGGTGGCACGAGGCAAAGTTTGGCATGTTCATCCACTGGGGCCTCTACAGCGTGATCGGACAGCACGAGTGGGCAAAGGAGAACGAGGGAGTTCCTTTGTTGCAGTACGAGTTGCTGGCCAAACACTTTCATCCCAAGCCCAATGCCGCGCGCGACTGGGCTCGGCTGGCCAAGAGCGCCGGCCAGAAGTACATGGTGATGACGACCAAGCATCATGAGGGCTTTTGCAACTGGGATACGCAACTGACCGACTACAACGCCATGGACCAGGGGCCGGGGCGCGACCTGGTGCGCGAATTTGTTGAGGCAGCCCGGGCCGAGGGTCTGCGCGTGGGCTTCTATTACTCGCTGATGGATTGGCATCACCCGGACGGCGCCATCTGCAAGACCGACGAGGCCGCACGGCGGCGCTTTGTGGACTACACGCACGGGCTGATTCGCGAGCTGATGACCAACTACGGGAAGATCGACGTTCTCTGGTACGACGTCGCGTGGCCGCTAACGGCGGAGGGGTGGGAATCGGAGCGGATGAACGAGATGGTCTTTTCGCTGCAACCGGAGATTATTGTGAACAACCGCAACCTGCTGCCGGGGGACTTCTCCACGCCCGAGCAGCACATTGAGGCTGCTGAGGCAGGGCGCGCATGGGAAACGTGCATGACGCTCAACGACAGTTGGGGTTTCAATCGCGGCGACGATGCATGGAAGACGCCGAAGACCATCGTCAACAACCTGATCACCTGCGCACAGGGCGGCGGCAACTATTTGCTCAACATCGGTCCGGAACCTGATGGATCGGTACCCCCGCAGTCGGTTGAGATTCTGGAAGCGGTAGGCAAATGGCTCGATACGAACGGCAAGACGATCTACGGCAGCGAGCGCATGAAGGCCGAGTGGGCAACGAATCTAAATTTCACGCGGCGCGGCAACAAGCTTTATGTGCATGTGTACTCCTGGCCGGGGCACACACCGGCGGCGGAGTGGCTGGATTTCTACAAGCCCGAAGTGGTCGTAGCCTTCGCGGGGTTGAAACCCAAGGCGCTCTCGGCGCGGCTCGTCAAGACCGGCGAAAAGGTCGAGTTCACGCAAGACGAATTCACCCTGAGATTGACGGGGCTGCCAATGGTTGCACCTGATCAGCCTGCGACCGTCATTGAAGTCGAGTGCGACGATGAGCCGGCAATTGACCACGGCGCCCTGCGCCCTCTGTGGCCGCGCCACAAGGTGGGCATCAGCGTATAGCGGAGAGCCCTCAGCCGTTCTAAAATGGTTCCGAATTCCTATTACGCGTAAAAGCGTAACGCATAAACGCGTAAGACCGCTTGCGCAATTATGCGGACTTGCGTTACGCTAATATGCGTAATGACAGACTACGAAAACCCGTTCGTTTTCGGCGAAGTCGTCAGTGAACCGAATTTTGTGGATCGGACGAAGGAGCTGGACCTGTTGGTCCGCGACTTATCCGATGGCCAGAAGGTGTTCCTGCTGTCTCCCCGCCGATTTGGAAAAAGCTCTCTGGTCGCGATGGCGCTGCTCAAACTGCGCAAGAGGCACATTCGGACTGTCAGCCTGACGGTCAGCAGCTACTCCAGCTACACGCAATTCCTAGAGAAGTTCGCGGAAAAGGTCCTGCGCGCCGCCGGCCCCTGGGATCGAGTCAAGGATTGGGTGACGCGCTTTGCGCGGAGCGTGAGACCCGAAATCAATTACGTCACGATGACCGGCGAAGTGAGCCTCTCGCTCGGCGCCAAACCGGGGTTTGATCCAGCGCCCATCGCTCCTGACGTCTTCGCTCTGCCCGGGGAATTGGCCAGGAATGGCGGTTTTCGGATGGCGATTTGTCTCGATGAGTTTCAGCAAATTTCCGAATTTAACGGCGGATCGGTGGAAAATGTCTTGCGCAACCAGGTTCAGGAGCAGCGGGAGGTGGGATACGTTTTTGCGGGATCTCAGCCTTCATTCATGAAAGAAATGCTGTCGACCAAGCGCCCCTTCTACAAAGCCGGCCCGCACATGTTCCTGGACAAGATTCCGGGGGATGCGTGGAATGAGTTCATTGTCCGGCAATTTGCCAAGAAGCGCAGGAAGGTCGACGAAGGGGGTCTCGATGCACTGCTCTCCATCGCGAATCTGATTCCGTACGACGTGCAGCGCATCGCTCATGAGCTCTGGGATTACGCGGAGATCGCAGGAAAGCGCACGCTTGGGGCTTCCGATGTTACCTGGGTTTCCGAAGATCTCGTGGCCGGGCAATCCACTTACTACGAACAACTTTGGCAGCAGTTGTCCTCGGCGCAAAGGGCCGCGCTACAGGCGCTGGCACAACGCGGCCCCGCGCAAATCTATTCCGAGTCCATCAGGACCGAGTTCCGGCTCGGGCCCGCATCCACCGTTCAACGGGCGATTGAGTCCCTCAATTCAAAGGGCATTTTAGATCGGTATAAAGGGCAATATTTCTTCCTGGATCCGCTCTTTCCGCAATGGATACGACTAAGAGGTGAATAGCGGCCTATTCGGCATCCTCGTCCGGCCCGCTTCCGACCTGATCGAGGACAGCGTCCGTGATGCGGGCAGCCTCGACCGCGGCACGCACCGAATGCACGCGCACGATCGATGCTCCATGGAGAATCGCCGCAGTCATAGCAGCCAGGCTTGCGTTTTCGCGCGCGGCTGGGGGTGCGGGCTCGCCGCCGAAGAGCGGCGCCAGTGTGTGGCCTAGAAACGACTTCCGGCTCAAACCGGCGAGCAAGGGACGGCCCAGCGAAAGCAACTCCGCCTGGCGCCTGAGAAGCACGTAATTCTCGTCGAAGCGTTTGCCGAATCCGTAGCCGGGATCGAGAACAATGGAATCGGGCTGAATTCCGGCGCGCTCGGCGGCGGCGAGACTCGCTGCCAATCCTTCGCGCACTGTCGCCAGCAGAGCATCGGGCTCAAGCTGCGGTTGCGCGCGCCATTCATCGGGCCGGCCGCGCGTGTGCGAGAGCACGACACCCGCTTGAAACTCCGCACATACATCAGCGATCGCAGAGTCCCATGTAAATCCGCTCACATCGTTCACGATCTGAGCGCCCGCCCGCATTGCGGCGCGCGCGGTCTCGGCTTTGTAGGTATCGACGGAGACGACTGCGTTGGGCAGCCTTTTCAGAATTCCTTCCAGCACAGGAAGCAGCCGCGCCTGCTCTTCCGCGGCTGACACCGCTGCATCCGGGCCTCCCGCGCGCGAGCCCGGCCGCGTGCTCTCCGCGCCCAGATCAAGAATGTCCGCGCCCTCCTCGATCAGTCTGATCGCATGCGCAACGCTCTCCTCCAAGACCAGGGAAAAACCGTCGCTGAACGAATCCGGAGTAATATTCACCACACCCATTACGAGCGTGCGCCGTCCAAGTTCGAGGGTCTTTGTCCGCATCCGCCAGTTTGCCGTGCTTCTCATAAGCGCTCAATCCCGATGGTACGCCGCGATGCGGCGCGCCTTTGCTACACTGCGGGGCATGGTTTCCCTTCGGCGATCCCTTGCATGGAGCAGCCTCCTCGCTTGCACTTTCGGCCTGAGCATACAGGCCCCCGCACAGGCCCGCAGAAATCCGCAACACGTTGCGCCGCGCGTGCCCAGGACGGGCCCGCTCGCCGATCGCATCCAGGCCATTCTCGCCGATGCGGCGCTGAGCCACGCGACCTTCGGCATCAGCGTAACCACTCTCGACGGACAGTCGCTCTACGGGCTGAATGACGCGCGGCTGTTTTCGCCGGGCTCCGATGCAAAATTAACGACCACTGCCGCGGCATTTGCTTTGCTTCCGGTGGACACGCTGACATGGACCACCTTCGTGGCCGGCGATGGCGAAGTGGACGCAAGCGGCACACTGCATGGCAACCTGGTGCTGCTCGGTGTAGGCGATCCCACGATCAGCGCGCGGCACTACCCGTATGTTGAGCCGGGAACCGCGCCTTCCGCTTCCGAGGGGAATTTGCCGACCTCTGAGCCGAAGACTGCGATGGACGTTCTGGGCCTGCTTGCCGAGCAGGTATTGCAGACAGGCGTGCGCACGGTGGATGGCAACGTGATCGGCGATGACACATTTTTCTTAAGCGAGCCGTATCCGCTTGGCTGGAGCTGGGACCATATGCAATGGAGCTATGGCGCGCCTGTCTCCGCGCTCACCTTCAACGACAACACGGATGAGGTTGAAATCACCGCCGACCCTGCTACACCCGGCGCAACCCAAGCCGAGTGGATGCCCGACGTGGACTATTACACGATCGACAACCGGATGACGGTTGCCGGGGCCGGTCAGGAAGCTGTCCCGGGCTTCGAGCGGCGCCCCGGTTCCCTGCTGGTGCGCGCATGGGGCACAGCTCCCGCGGCCGGAATGCACGTTGCCATGGCCGTCGAAGATCCGGCGCAGTTTACCGCGGATGCGTTCAAGCAGGCGCTTGAACTGCACGGCATCAAAGTGACGGGCGACGCGGAGTCGCGCCACAAAGAGGCCACCGGAACCGGCGACTTTACCGGCGAGCGCGCATCGCCTTTGAATCTTGTGCCGGGCAACTTCACTTCGATCGCTGCTCCCGCGGAGGGCCGTCGCATTCTGGGAGCGCATATGTCGGTGCCCATCGCGGAAGACATTACAGTGACCAACAAGACCAGCCAGAACCTGCACGCTGAGCTTCTTCTGCGCCTGCTGGGCAAGCTCTATGGAACCGATGGCAGCTTTGAGGAGGGCGCACGAGTCGTGCGCCAGTTCATGGTGAATGCGGGGGTAGACGACGCGGACTTCTATCTCGTCGACGGCTGCGGCCTGAGCAACGATGACAAGGTCACGCCGCGCGCTTTCACGCGGCTGCTGGCCTATGCGTCAAGGCAATCGTGGGGCACGGAATGGCGCGAGACGCTACCCGAAGCCGGCGTGGATGGCACGCTGGATCACCGCTTTACCAAATCGCCTGTTAAGGGGCAGATGTGGGCCAAGACCGGCACACTGGGCGAGGTCAACGCGCTCTCTGGGTACGTAAACGCCGCAAGCGGCCGCGTGGTGGCATTCTCGATCCTCGTGAACGGGCGCTATCCCGGCAGCACCGTTGAAGAGCAAGCCATCGACCGCATTACCGAAGCCATCGCCGCGGCGGAGTAATCGGCGTCGGGTCCGCGCCCGCGGATGTTTCACCCCCGAACCGTGAGGGCCAGCCGATGCGGAATCTCCTCACTCTGAAAACTCGCTCCCCTTCGAGAGCGCGGTTGCAAAACGGGTTACAGAAGTTTATTGCGTCTGCTACAAGCACAAGAAGCGGCGCTATCATGGAAAGCAATGCGCACGCGGAATCTCCTGATGGCTTCTGCCTTAATCCCATTTGCCTTCGGTATGGCCGGCTGCCGGCCGCTCCCGCCGTCGAAGCCCTCCTCTGAGTGGACGCCCCAGGAGGCGCAAGGCGCGGCGGTGTTCCAGGCAAAGTGCGCGCGCTGCCACAATCCGACAACAACCGCGCCGCTGCATGGGCCGGGCTTGCAGGCGATCACCAAGGTGAAGGCTATGCCCTCGGGAGCGCCCCCAACCGACGAGAGACTGACGGCGGTGATTCTTGACGGGCGGGGGATGATGCCCGCCACGCCGCTCAACGATGAAGACCTTGCTAACCTGCTTGCCTATTTGCACACGCTATGAGCACTGACGCCAATCCGAGCAATGCCGCACCCGAAATCGCTCCAGCTCCGCCCGCGGAACCAAAATCGGCGAGGTCTCCGCTGCTCAAGCTCCCTGGCCTGGTCGCAATCAGCGCTTACATGTTGCTGCTGGCTGGCGTCACGGTTGTGTCGGTCTTGGCGCAACACACCGGATTTATCTATCTTGTGTTTGCAGTTTTCTTCATCGCCGGTGCGCTGGGCTTGCTGCTGCTGCAGCGCTGGGCGTGGGCGCTTACGCTCGCGGCCGTGGCGATTCTATCGGGTTCCTTCCTGTGGGGATTCTCCACGCAGCACTCAGGTTCGTCGCTCGTCCAGGGAATTTTGAATCTGTTCTTCTTCCTTTATCTCGTGCGCACTGAGGTGCGGCAGCAACTGAAGTAGGCGCAGCCGGACCAGCAGTCGCAGAGCCATTGCCATCCGCGCCCATCTCACCGTCAGACGCTAAAACCAGTAACCCGGTGCGACGATGCGCAGCAGCGCGCGCACGCCCCGCTGGACCGCAGTGCGAGGGGAATCGTAGCGGCGGTTTTTGAAGCCGAAATAGCCGACGGGATCGATGTTGCAGGGGAAACGCAGAGAGTAGCCCGGCTGCCCCTTGAACGGAATCACTTTTCGGTAGATCAAGTGCTCGAGCAGACGAACGTCGGTCGAATTCATCTCGCGATTCGAGCCGCGCAGCACATGACCGTAAAAAGCATGGGAACAGGCGAAGAGCTGCACCCGGGCGTCGTAGCCGCGGCGAAAAAGGCCGAGCTTACGGCAATCGATCATGAGCTCGAGCGGAGCCTGATTGAGGACGCGGTCGAGCGCCTTACCGAGCGCGGGAAAGGTCAGCCGGCCTGTCACCTTGATCATGTGCGTCGTGGCGAGTCGAAGTTGGCTCGCGGCGAGTCCCTCGTCGAGGGTTTGCATCTCTGCATAGCCGTAGTTTGTGCCGGCGGGAATCTCGCGGGCCGGCAGGGATAAAAACTCGACCTCGCGGCGCTGAGGGTTTTCGTTCTCCGCAATCGCGCGCAGCTCGCTTAGGTCCGTGCCGGAGTTTTCAAGGAACAGTATGCGCTCGGCGGCGGGATGCGGATAGCTCAGCCAGAAGCGCAGCGCCCGTTTGTAATCGTCATGCCGCATCTGCGGCGAAGAGCGCTTGATCTGCGCGTTTCCCGCGGGCGTAATTGTGGCCGTCATGACCAGGAGGAATCTGGGCCTTTCCAATGCCGCGTGCGAGTCCATAGAAGAGATCATCGCGCGCCGGAACCGCCGGCGGGGTCGTTGGGCGCGATGGCTTCGGCGCTTTTCACGCCGGCCAATCGATGCGCCTCCCATGCTTTGGCAAACTTCCAGTTGACGTAGGCGGAGTGATTCAGATGGAAGATCAGGCCTTCCCTGCCGTCCAAAAAGCCGCCGCGAAAAATGTAGTTCTTGATGAACGTGAGGGACGGGTTGAGCACCGTATTCGCGACGAACGCGAAAATCGATTCGCTCGTCCTGCCCTTGCGCAGAAACAACGGAATGGTTGCAGTGCTGTAGCGCTGCATATGTTCGATGTAATATTCCACGCTCCGGTATTGCAGGTGAAGCATGTGGTTTTTGAGTTTGCCGATCGGCTCCTGTGTCTTGGGCGTGGCATGCGGCTCGGTATCTTCGCGCAGCCGCGCAGCGCCGCGGCGAAAGAGCCGTAACTTGTGGTCGGGATAGAGGCCGCCATGGCGCATCCATCGGCCAAAGATCCGGTTGAGACGGGGAATCATGTAGGCGTTAAAGCGAGGCTGCCCACCAAGGAGCGTTTGAATTTCCAGCGCGAGCTCGGGCGTCAGCCACTCGTCCGCATCGAGATTCAGAATCCAGTCGCAGGTGCATTTATCCAGCGCGGAGTTGACCTGCGGACCGTAGCCCTTCCAGCTCTCGTAGAAAATTCGAGCGCCAAAGCTCTTCGCAATTTCGACCGTCTTGTCGGTGGAACCGGAATCGACGAGGTTGATCTCGTTGGCCCAGGAGACGCTGGCCAGCGTGCGGCGGATGTTCTCCGCTTCGTTGCATGCGACGATGGCCACTGAAAGGCTTTGCATAGCTCTGCGCTTGGGCTTTCTGACAATTGTGCACAGAGTAGCACGCCGCGATGCCGCGCATCTGGCTACAATAAGCAGGATGGAATTGGTGCAGATTGAGCCCGCGCGCCGCATGCCCGCGCCCAAGCCGGAGTGGCTAAAGGCCCGCGCTCCCGTGGGCGAGAACTACCACGACCTCAAGCGTCTGGCGCGCTCGCTCTCGCTCCACACCGTGTGCGAAAGCGCGCACTGCCCGAATATTGGCGAGTGCTGGCACCACAAGACTGCGACGTTCATGATGCTGGGTAACCTGTGCACGCGCCGCTGCGGGTTCTGCGCGGTGCCCAAAGGCCGGCCGGAGCCCATTGACTTCGACGAGCCGCGCCGCGTGGCGCAGGCTGTGGCTGAGCTCGGACTCGAGCACGCCGTCATCACCAGCGTGAATCGCGATGACGATAACCTGGGCGGTGCGCGCGCCTTCGCTCTTGTGATTCAGGAGATTCGCCGCCAGGCCCCCGGCTGCCGTGTTGAGGTGCTCATTCCGGATTTTCAGGGCGACAAGGAGTCTATCCGCACCGTCGTCGAAGCCCGGCCCGAGATCCTGAACCACAACACCGAATCTGTGCCTCGGCTTTATCGCGTGGTTCGCTCCGGCGCGCGGTACGAGCGGACTCTGGAATTGCTGCGCTACTCCAAGGAGTTGAACCCTACGGGCGTAACGAAATCCGGCGTAATGGTGGGCCTCGGCGAGGAGACGGCACGAGTTGCTTGATGTCTTTCGCGACCTGGCCAGCGTGGGCTGCGACATTCTGACCATCGGCCAGTACTTGCGCCCGTCGCGCGACCATCTGCCGATGGCGCGCCTCTACACACCGCGCGAATTTGCCGAGCTCAAGAGTGGAGCACTCCGCATGGGTTTCCGCCATGTCGAATCCGGCCCGCTGGTGCGGTCAAGCTATCATGCGCACGAGCAAGCGGCGGCAACGGGCCTAGCGACCGTCGCATAAAGCACTGCAAACATTCGCATCTCTCTGCAAGAGTTGTAGAATAGCCGTTGGCGAATCTCAACGAATTCGCGTAGCGAGGGCAAGTTCCGATGGCATCATTCATGGACGGCAATCCAGCACTCAAACCGCTTTCGAGCGATCTCAGGCGGCGCATGGATCAGTCGGTAGCCGACTTCCAGGCCAGCCTGGCCGCCACGCGCACCGGCCGCGCCAGCGTGCACATGCTTGACCAGATCAAGGTGGACTACTACGGCACGCAGACGCCGATCAATCAGCTTGCGCAGCTATCCGCGCCCGAGCCGCAGCTCATCGTCATTTCGCCGTGGGATCCGACGATCTTAAAGGAAATCGAGAAGGCCATTCAAACCGCTGCTCTCGGCTTCAATCCAATTTCCGATGGCAAGGTCATCCGTGTCCCCGTTCCGCCCATGACTGAGGAGCGGCGGCGCGACGTCTGCAAGCACATCAATAAAGTGCTTGAAGAGCACCGCACCGCGATCCGCAACGTGCGCCGCGACGGCAATGACGCCCTGAAGAAGCTCGCCAAGGACAAAAAGGTGAGCGAAGACGACGAAAAGCGCGCTCTTGAAGAAGTGCAGAAGATGACCGACGCGGAAATTCGCCGCATGGAAGAGCTCTCGCAGAAGAAAGAAGCCGAAGTGATGCAGGTGTGAAGCCAGCCGCCGCCCTCGCGTGCGCTGCTCTGAGTCCCACCAACTCCACTCTGTGCGCCGCCGCGCATCATCTATGCCACCAGTTCCAGGCTGAGCGGCGTGCGCTGCGGCAAAATCCCTGTCGGTATTTCTTCCTGCGTTGCTCGCTTAATCATCCGGTCCAGCCCAACGAGCGCCAGCACTCGCGCCACGCGCGCTCGCGGATTGATGACGGCAAACTCGTGGCCCGCCTTGCGTGCCTCGCAGTAAAGCGAAACCAGCGCCGCCAATCCCGCGGCGTCAATGCGTTCCGTGCGGCTCAGGTCGAGACGAACGGATTGCCCGCGCACAATCGGCTTCACCTCCTCGAGCAGCGCCTGCTCCCGGCCTTTAATCAGTTCGCGGATTTCGACGAGGAACTGTGTGCTCGAATTTTGCCGTGAATTGTCCATTTGAAACTCCTCTTTTCGAACGAAGCACCGATTCACTTCTGGCCTATTGGGTTGACCTGCTTTGGGCCCGGTCCGTTGCATTTTGTTGAGTGCCGCCAGGCAACACTCGGTCCGAGCCTGAGAACTTCCCCGCGGAAAACATCGACACCTTCCTCGGTTTCGGTGGCTTCCCAGCCCCAATCGCGTCACGCCGCCACGCGCTTGCGATAGCTTTCCACCACCATTTTTCCTGCGTGCCACACAATCTGCAGCGCCACCACCGCAACCGCGATCATCAGGGCCGTGTGCAGCCCCTTGTTCGCGTCGGACAGAGCCTTTGCATTCGCCGCTGCATTCTTCGCCAGGAACAGTTGTTGCCCGGGCGCGGCCAGCAGAATCCCCAGCGGGATCAGCGAGAGCAAGTGCATGGCCCAATGACGCCACAGCTTCCGCTTATGCCACGCGCCGCCCGTCAGGTCCGCGATCTTCCACATCAGCTCAAATCCGTTGATGGCGACCATGCACCAGTAAAACGGCCACCACGCGTGCGCCAACGTGTACGGGAATGATGCCAGATACCATGCGCCCGGCCCGAACAGCAGATACGGATAGTGCGGCACCAGCAGCAGCCACGCAAAGAACAAGCATCCAAAGATCACTTCGGCTATCGCCTTGGCAAAGCTCCACGGCTTGTCCTCGCCATCGCCCGCGCCAACCGGCGGCAGATCCATCGGCGACCAACCAGCCCCCATCGGCGGTATCTGCGCAATCTTTCCCCCAAATCGCGCGCCCGACAACTCAATCGCCGCAAAAATCAGCGTGATGATCGCTGCATTCACGAGCCAGATCCAAGGCAGCCCCAGCGCGATTCCCGCATAAGCCTCCACGCTCGATCCCTGCGCCGCGACGGTGATCACTCTGGCGACAACGTAAACCGCCGTCAGCCAGAAGAACGCCAGCTTCAGCACGTACCAGTACGTCGGAAACAGCGTGGGCCCGATCAAGTATTGCTGGCGCTGGTAGCGCGCGGCCACCTGGATCGGCGAGCCCAACTGCTTGAGCCACTCTTCGGCTTCCTGTTTCGTCAGCGGACGGCCAAGCTCCGTCTCTTTGTCTTCGAGTTGCGCTTCAAGATTCGCGCGCAGCTCGGCGATGATGTCGTCCTGCCGCTGCCAGGGCAGGTGCTTTTTTACGGCCTGAAGGTATCGGTCGAGAAGTTCCATGGCATTCCTCAGTTCCTTGCGAATTTCTTTCTTCCTTACAAAAGGTTCGTTATGGACGTGTTGATCGCGTTCCACTCCTCAAGCAGCCGCGCAAAAATCTGCTGGCCGTCGCTCGAGAGCTGGTAGAACCGCTTGTTACGCTTTTCTTCCTCGCGCCACTCGCTGGTCAGCAGCCCCTGCGCCTCAAGCCGCCGCAGCAGCGGATAGAGCGTGCTTTCGTCGATCTCCATGCCGCGCTCCGCCAGCGCTTTGCGCAGCGTGTATCCGTAGTGCTCCTGCCTGAGCTGCGCCAGAACCGCCAGCGTAAGGCAGCCCCGCCTGAGCTCAAGGCGAAGGTTTTCGAAGAGATTCTCGGTCAAGGTCATGCTGTACCCCATACACTGTACACAACACACTGTATGACAAACAGTGTATGGTGTCAAGTACTTTTTGCAGATTTTTTCCAGATGGGGCGCGGCAGCTGCTTGCGAGGCGGCCCCGCGGCGGTATAAAGAACTATCCGTTCCCCGCTTCCAGACCACAGAGACGAATCCCTATCTCCAGAAAGGCAAACAAGATGAGCCTCACGCGACGCGATTTCCTGATGCGAGCCGGTCAGACAGGCGGATACAGCGCCGCCTTCGTCCTCATGCAGTCCCTCGGCCTTCTGGCCATCCCCGAGGCGGTGGGCGAAACCGGCCCGCTGCGGCTTGTCGACGGCAAAGGCGCTCGGGTTGTGATTCTCGGCGGAGGCATTGCCGGCTTGGTCTCGGCCTACGAACTCGGAAAAGCGGGGTGGTCGTGCACGATTCTCGAAGCGCGCCAGCGCCCCGGTGGCCGCAACTGGAGCATCCGCAACGGCACCCAAGTCGACTTCACCGATGGCACGCGCCAAACCTGCGACATTCGAAGAAGGCCAACTACTTCAACGCCGGACCCGCCCGCTTGCCTTCAACGCACCACACCATGCTCGGTTATTGCCGCGAGCTCGGAGTCGCGCTTGAAGTTGAAGTGAACTCATCGCGCAGCGCGCTCATGCAGAGCGACAAGCTGAACGGCGGCGTGGCCGTTCCCGAGCGCCGCGTGGTCAACGATACGCGCGGCCACGTGAGCGAGCTTTTGGCCAAGTGCATCAAGAAGGGCGCGCTCGACCAGGAGATCGCCGCCGACGATCGCGAGCGCATGATCGAGTTTCTGCGCCAGTACGGCGATCTCAATCCCGATTTGCTCTTCCGCGGGACAGATCGTTCGGGTTTTAAAGTTCCGCCCGGCGCCACGCGGCAAGTGCCGGTCGTCAACGATCCACTTGCGATGGACGAATTGCTCGACGCCAATCTGTGGCAGGGCATGCTCGTTGAAGAAGTTCTCGAGTGGCAGCCAACCATGTTCCAGCCCATCGGCGGAATGGACCGCATTCCCTTCGCCTTCGCATCGCGGCTCGATTCCGTGATTCGCTACGGCGCAGAGGTCACCCGCATTCGCCAGTCGGACTCCGGCGTCACCGTCACGTACAGCGACGGTCTCCGGCGCCAGCCAGACCATTGAGGCCGACTACTGCATCTGCGCGATGCCGCTCACCATCGCGCGCACGCTCGACGCCGATTTCAGCGCGCCCATTCGTGCGATTCTCGACACGGTTCAGTACGACTCCGCGTACAAGATTGCGTGGGAGGCGCCGCGCTTCTGGGAGAAGGAAACGAACATCTTCGGCGGCATCTCCTACTTGCAGCAGCCCATCGATCTGGTCTGGTATCCGAGCGCGCGATTCTTTTCAGAGAAAGGCGTCGTCATCGGCGGCTACTCGACTGAATACGGACCGGCCGCGGGCGCGCTTCCCGACATTCTCGGCAAATCCGAGCGGTTGTACCGCCAGCCAACGATCGAGGGCTATGCATTCGGACATCTGCCGTCGATGCAGGCCAAGCTCGACGCCTCGCGCCGATCGATTGAGTTGCTCCATCCCGGTCACGGCCAGGATCTGGCAAAACCTGTTTATGTGAGTTGGGGAAACATCCCGCACAATCTCGGCTCCTGGATCAGCCTTGCATGGAACGACGAGAAGGCGCTCGAAACTCTGCAATCGCCCGATCGGCGCGTGTACTTCGCCGGCGACCACACCAGCCGCCTCGTCGGCTGGCAGGAAGGCGCAGCGCTCTCGGCGTATCGCGTGATCAACCAGCTGGGAGAGAGGGTGGGGAGTTAGCTGGGTCAGCGTAGCTGGGGAAAAAGCGGGCAGTGGACGCCGCGTGGCGAGAGCGAATGCAGGAGCACCGCAGATGGCAACTAAACGCCCGCGACCTCCCGACATCTCGACTACCTGAAAACACATTAGCTTTTAGCCCAGCTTTTGAGTGTTGGTATTATCAACCCTGTCGATGATCGAAGGTAGGATGATTTCCCGGTCGACTTTGCCTCAAGACATTGGGCAGAACACCGAAGCTTTCTTTCAGAGGTTCCATATGGTCAACTCCGGCAAGTTGCGGTCCAACGACGCCTTTGCCGCGCCGAATGGCGCGCAGGAAGATTTGGCGCGGTTCACTAACTTCTACATTCATTGCCGTCAGGAATGGCGAGACGTATGGTCCTGTACTTGTGACGACAGGTGCCCTATTTGCAATTGTGAAATTGAACCGTATGCCAGCCGAGAAAAGCTCGATGTGGTCCCTAAGCTGCACGTGGGCACTGACTGGTTGCCGGAGCAGGGATTTCCGGAGGGAGTGCGGTGCGTACAAGAGCTGAGTGGCTGGCCGTGTTCGAGTGCTCCTCAATAGACCGCTCAGACCAGTGGCGATTTATCGGCTCTTCACAATGGTGGTATGATCCGGCGCTGGGAGCAGCTTCAACCATGAGACTTGAGTGCGACTTAACTCTCGCCGCGCGCTACACAAGCCCGACTCAGATTGCGCGCGTCCTATCGGAGGGCTGGTACTCTTGCAACGGATACTGCCTTTCTTGCGAAAGCGATCAGCTTTCACCAACGCCTGCGAACTCGAAAGCGTCGGACTTCACCTGCGAGCACTGTTCCGAAAGGTACGAGCTGAAGGCGTTTAAGACGGAGCCAGCGAGGCGACTCGTCGATGGTGCGTATGAAGCACTCCTGTCGAGAATCCATAGTGGAAATGTTCCGACGCTCGTGCTGATGAAGCGTGACCCTCAATGGAGAGTTGAAAGCCTGAGTGCAATACACCACCTTTTTCTGACGCCCGAGGTTGTTGAAAGGCGGGAGCCGCTTTCGCCCTCCGCGCGAAGAGCTGGCTGGGTTGGGTGCAATGTCCGCCTTGACCTAATTGGAGCGGACGGCAGAATTCCGATCATCGAATCGGGAGTGCCAGTCGACCGCAGGAAGGCTCGCGAGCAATTTCGCAAGTTCCAGCCGTTGAGGGATATCCCACCGGGAGTTCGCGGCTGGACAACTCTCACTCTTAAGACGATTCGTGCTCTCGGTCGATCGGAATTTTCGCTCGGCGAAGTCTATGCGCGCGAATCCGAGTTCGCCGCGCGCTACCCAGACAACCGAAATGTCAGAGCGAAGGTACGGCAGCAGCTTCAGGTCTTGCGCGACCTCGGGCTACTGGAATTTCGAGGCCATGGGCA
Source organism: uncultured Acidobacteriaceae bacterium (assembly GCA_963850865.1). Taxonomy (GTDB): domain Bacteria; phylum Acidobacteriota; class Terriglobia; order Terriglobales; family Acidobacteriaceae; genus Telmatobacter. The sequence goes on along the minus strand of CAWKMZ010000010.1, from coordinate 20,430 downwards.
ATACCGGCTTCTCGTCTAGCGTCGGCACAGACAACTCCAACCCACCCTAGGCGCAAATACAAAGGCGCGCCGAGGGTGGGGCACCCATAGTTAGGGTAGGAAGCCGGGATTGGGTGACCACTATACCGATCCTGCCTTAGGCGCAAATACAAAGACGCGCCGAGGGTGGGGCACCCAGAATTGTGGACAGAGTAAACCCACCCTAGCGACAGAAACAAAAGCGTCGCGAGGGTGGGGCACCCTGATTGGTTTACACCGACCCCGTCCCACCCGAAGTTAGGGTGGGGTACCGACATCGATGCGCTGGGTGCTCAAATTGAAATTAGGGGATCGTTTTTTTCGGGCGCTTGTAGAACGGCAGCGGCACCTGCTTGGCGCGGACCTTGTTTGCACAGCACTCGACGATGACATCGGCTCCGTTGGCGGCGACGGAAGCCGGCACGAGCGCCATGGCGATGTTGGTCTTGAGGAAGGCCGGGGTGCCCCACCCTCGGCGCGCCTTTGTATTTGCGCCTAGGGTGGGAGGGGATCGTCACTTCCTTCTGTCGTTCCAAACTGACCCGCGTTACACTCCACGTAACGTGCCTTCACAACTTAAGCGTTATCAACTGGGAGGTGATTTCCATTTCATCACCTTCAGTTGCTACCATCGGCTTCCTTACCTAGGCAGCGAGTCGTCTCGCGACCTGTTCGAGAGATCTCTGGAGCAGGCGCGAAGGCGGTACGTCTTCCATGTATTCGGTTATGTGGTCATGCCGGAGCATGTGCATCTGCTCGTATCCGAGCCAAAGCGTGGCACTCTCTCTCTCGCCATTCAGGCGCTCAAGACTTCCGTTTCCAAACAGTCCCTGCAGAGACCGTTCTGGCAAATTCGTTATTACGACTTCAATGTGCGCTCAAGCGCGAAACAAACTGAGAAGCTGCGCTACATCCATCGCAACCCGGTAACCCGTGGCCTCGTCGCGCGGCCAGACGAGTGGAGAGCTTCAAGCTTTCGACATTACCTTACCGGAGAGCAGGGAGTCGTCCAGGTCGAGTCGACGTGGACGGCGGGGAAACGGGCGGGTCTAAAACTCCCCGAGCACTACCAGGCGCCGACGGGGCCTGTCCCACCCCGGGCGTGAACCCCTCCCACCCTAGGCGCAAAAACAAAGGCGCGCCGAGGGTGGGGCACCCGAAGTTGGGCACCCGGAGTTGTGGATAGAGTAAACCCACCCTAGCGACAAAAACAGAAACGTCGCGAGCACCCGAAGGGTGGGGCACCCGAAGGTGAGGTGGGGCGCCCGAAGTTAGGGTGGGAGATCGGATGGCGTCGGGGATGAATCCCCGACCTACCGTTCATTTCTTGGGGCGCTTGTAGAACGGCAGCGGGACTTGTTTGGCGCGGACCTTGTTGGCGCGGCACTCGACGATGACGTCGACGCCGCTGGCGGCAACGGCTGCGGGCACGAGCGCCATGGCGATGTTGGTCTTGAGAAACGGCGCGGGCGAGCCGGAGGTGACGACGCCGATGGGCTCGCGGGCCGCGGATTCCGCGGAAGTGGATGATGCGGGATCGCTATCGACTGAGTACACGGAGTAGCCGTCGCGCGCGATGCCGCGGTCGAGCATTTCGAGGCCGACGATTTTGCGCTGCGGTCCTCCCGATTGCTGGACGGCGAGAAGCGCGTCGCGGCCGATGAACTCGCCCTTGTCGAGCTTGAGCCAGCGGTCGAGTCCGGCTTCGAGGACGTTGATCTCTTCGGAGATTTCGTGGCCGTAGAGGCTCATGCCCGCCTCAAGCCGCAGCGTGTTGCGCGCGCCGAGGCCGCAGGGGCGAATGCCGAATTCTTTTCCAGCTTCGAGCAGCGCGTCCCACATCTTTACGGTGGTGGCTTCGTCGGAGGGGATGTAAACCTCGAAGCCGTCTTCGCCGGAGTAGCCGGTGCGCGCGATGAGGGTGTTGGGAATGCCGGCGACTGTGCCCCACGTGAACCAGTAGTTCCTGATTGCCGCGAGATCGACTTTGGTGAGTTTGGTGAGCGTCTCAAGCGCGCGCGGCCCCTGGAGCGCGAGTTGCGAGTAGTAGGCCGAGTAGTTGGCGAGGTGAATGCCGGGGCGGCCGCCGACCTGCTGCTTGATCCAGGCGAAGTCCTTGTCAGTGGTTCCCGCGTTGACGACCAGCAGGTAGTCGTTGGCGCTGAGGCGGTGAACGAGAATGTCGTCGACGAATGTGCCGCTGGGGCGTGAGCAGCGCGGAGTAGTGCGCCTGGTTGTCGGCGAGGCGCGACGCATCGTTCATGGTGATGTGCTGGACGGCGGCGAGAGCGCCGGGGCCGCGAAACTGGATTTCGCCCATGTGCGAAACGTCAAAGAGGCCGACGGCGGTGCGGACGGCGAGGTGCTCCCCGATCAATCCAACGCCGAGGCCGGAGCCGGAAGCGGGATACTCGACTGGCATGTCCCAGCCGCCGAAGTCGACCATTTTGGCCTTGAGCGCGCGGTGCGTGGCGTTGAGCGCGGTCTTTTTGAGCGGTGCGGGAGGGGCGGCAGGGTCGGACATGGAATCTCCATTCGAGCGGCGTTGCGTTCCCTTTCATCATAGGACTGCGGACGGCGGGGCCGATCGAGCGGTTTGGCGCTTAGGATGGAAGCGGCCGCGGCTCGCTTGACGGGCGGCGCCAAAAGGATGCGCGCATGAATCCGGTTCGAGGCATTGTGATGATTCTTGCAGCCGCCATCGCGTTCTGGAAGGGCTGGCAGATTCATCATGGAGAGACGGCGGTTCTGGCTTACGGGCTGGGCGCGCTGGCCCTGGCGATGGGAGTTTGGCACCTGACGCGCGAGCGGGGGCGAACGCCGGGGCTGCGACGGTAGCGCTGTCGTCCGCCTACGCCGCCACCTTTGCGGGGAAATTGCTTCAATCTATTCTCTTTTTTGTCAATAAGATGCCGGTTGCTTGCCGTCTATACTTCGCGTCTCGAATAAAATCATGATACCCTTCCAGCGGGAGCGTTTTGAGGCGGATGGCGACGCTGCGCGAAAAACTTGCTGACACGGCGCGATTTCTGGTCGCGACGGAGCTGGTGTCGGTGCGCGGATCGATGGCGGGAGTGAATGCCATCAAGGCGCGCGACTTTGCCAACGACCTGGTGGCGTGCCCGGAGATTGACTGGATTTCGATTACGGATAATGCGGGAGGCAATCCGCAACTGGCGCCGCTGGTGATGGGCCGGCCGATTTTGTATGCGGGCAAGGAAGTTGTGATTCACCTGACCTGCAAGGATCTGAACCGAAATGGCCTGGAGAGCGAAGCCTGGATGCTGAACAGCGAGGGCTTCAACAACATTCTGGCGATGACGGGCGACTATCCTGTCGCGGGCAACGATGGACTGGCGCGGCCGGTGTTCGACATCGATTCGATTGGCTTGATTAGCCTGCTGAACAAAATGAACAAGGGGCTGGGCGCGGAGGCGGCGAACGGCAAGCGGCAGCAACTGGAAAAGACGCAGTTTTGCGTGGGCGCGGTGACGACCAACTTCAAGCTGCGCGAAGGCGAAGTGATTCCGCAATACCAGAAGCTCGAGAAGAAGGTGGAGTGCGGCGCGCGGTTTGTGATTAACCAAATTGGTTTTGACTCGCGGAAGATTTCGGAGTTGCGCTGCTACATGGACGCGCACGGGATGAAGGAGACGCCGCTGATCGGCAACGTTTATCTGCTGAGCCCGCGCGTGGCCGATCTATTTCATGAGGGCAGGATTCCGGGCGTGGTGGTGAGCGACGCGCTGTGGGAGCTTTGCCGGATGCAGAGCGGATCGCCGGACCGCGGCAAAGCATTTTTCCTGGAGCTTGCGGCAAAGCAGATTGCGGTGTATCGCGGGCTTGGGTTTCGCGGCGTGTATCTGGGCGGGGTGCACACGCTGGCGGCGATTGAGCGGATCCTGGAGATTGAGCGGAGCTTTGCGGCGGAGGACTGGAAGCAATTCGCGCGCGAGATCAGGTTCTCGCGGCCGGGAGAATTTTTCTTCTACGCGGAAGATGCGGCGACGGGGTTGGCGAATCCTGCGACAGAGACGCCGCGGACAAAAAATCCATCGAAGCATGTGACGGCGGTTTATCAGATTTCGAAGCTGTCGCACGCGACGATGTTCGCGCGCGGGACGGCGTTTGCGCGTTGGGGCGCGAAGGCCTGCGCGCACTCGAAGGACCCGATGCAGGGACCGAAGGCGCTCCGCGCTCTGGAGCACGTGAGCAAGGCCGTCCTCTATCAGTGCAAGGATTGCGGCGACTGCTCGCTGCCCGACATTGCGTATCTTTGCCCTGAATCGCAATGCGCGAAGAACCAGCGCAATGGCCCGTGCGGCGGGACGCGCGAAGGCCGCTGCGAAGTGGACGGATACGGCGACTGCATCTGGCTGCGCGCTTACGAGCGCCTGAAACACGATGGCCACGAAGCGAAGCTGCTCGACCATGTTCCCGTGATCCAGAACCAGGGATTGCGAGGAACATCGGCGTGGGCAAATCTTTGGCTGGGGCGCGACCACAATTCAAAACGGGAGGCCGCAAAAACAGAGTCGGCCACTCCCATTCCGGAGCTACAAAAACAATGAATAAAAAACTGCATATTGTCGGCGAATTAATGAACAACTCTTATGCCCGCGCGCGCAAGGCGTTTACTGCGCGCGATCCTGAGGGTTATGGGCGACTCGCCAGACTGCAGGCCGACCTGGGCGCGGATTATTTGACACTTAATATCGATGGCACGCAGCGGATTCAGGTGCGGAGCCAGGAGATGCTCGACTTTTTGCCGGACGTGATTCCGGCCATTCAGGAAGCCACGTCGACGCCGATCGCCTTCGACAATCCGTCGGTCGACTACCACAAGGTTGCGCTCGAGCATTACGACCGGAAGAAGAGCGGGCCGCCGATTCTGAATTCGCTGGCAGCATCGCGCGAGCGGCTGGACGAGATGGTGGAGCTGGTGAAGCATTACGACACGCTCGCCGTGGTGATGGCCTCGGAGATGTTTGTGGCCGGTGGAACTTCGCAATGCCTGAATCCGCAGGACACCTATCGTGCGGCGAAACAGTTTGTCGAGCTGCTGGTGACCAAGGCGGGCCGGCGCAACGATCAGATCATCATCGATACCGGTCTTGCGCCGGTGGGCGCGGATACCTATGGCCTGGTGAACATCGGACTGGACGCGATGCGGCTGATCGGCGCCGATCCGGATCTTGAAAGGCGTGCACATGATTGTGGGCCTTTCAAACTTTGCCTGGGGCACACCGAAAGAGATTCGCGAGGATCTGGAAAAGGCTTACCTGACGCTGGGGATGGAAGCGGGTTTGGATTTCGCGCTGGCGAATCCGGAGAAGAACCCGGCGCCGCTGCCGATTGACCATCCGATGGTGGAGAAGCTGCGGGAGGCGCTGGAGCAGGGCCGCCGTGGAGAAGGGGAATCCGCCGAAATGTGCGGCTTCCGCCAGGCAGAGGCCATCCTGAATCTTTGCAGAGAGGTTGAGGCCGTCGACTCCTAAGCGCGGCGGTGAGACATGCATCGAATTGACCTCATTTCTCCTGCGGCCGGTGAACGCCGCGTATGGATGCGTGTAGGAACGCTGCTGGACGGCGTGAGCGCTGCGCCGTTGCATCACGCGAATGTCGTCTACGACTCGAAGTCGATTCTTTTCGCAGGCGAGGATTTGCCGCCGAGAGATTTGCTGAACGCGGGCCAGACGGAGCCCGATCACGATCTGCCCCAATTCACGCTGCTGCCGGGATTGACGGATGCGCACACGCATCTTATTCCTTGAAGGCGGAGAACTCGATCCGGACAAACGCTCCGCTTATCTGAAGCAGACTCCTGAAGAGCTCCTGGATCAAGCGAAGCAGCGCCTCGAGAAGCTGGTGCGTCTCGGCATCCTTGCTGCGCGCGACGCCGGCGACAAGGACGGCGTTGGGCTGGCGTTGAGCAAGCTTTGTTCGAGCGCGAAACGGCCGCTGATGCCGTACGTCGATAGCCCCGGCGCGGCAATTCATCAGCGCGGCCGTTACGGCAGCTTTATGGCCGAGCCGTTTGAGGATTGTTTGACTCCACGCCAATGCGTAAAAGCGCGCGTAGAGGCCGGAGCCGATCGCATCAAGCTGATTCCGACCGGGATCATCAACTTCAAGAAAGGCGCTGTGACATCTGCGCCGCAAATGTCAGCGGAGCGAGTGGGCGAGTTTGTCGCAGCGGCAAAGGAGTTTGGCAGGCAGACCCTGGCGCATGCATCCGGTGACGCCGGCATTGATCATGTGATCGACGGCGGAGTGGATTCGGTTGAGCACGGTTTTTTTGTTCGCGACGATCAGTTGGCGAGGATGCGCGACAAGGAGATTGCGTGGGTGCCAACGTTTGTGCCCGTGCAAATGCAGGTAGATCAAGCGGACCGGATGGGCTGGGACGCGGAGATCGTCGGAAACCTGAAGAAGATTCTGGACGCGCACGCGAAGAGCCTTGTGAAAGCTCATGCGATGGGTGTGCAGGTGATCGCGGGCAGCGATGCCGGTTCCTACGGCGTAGCGCACGGGCTGGGCTTGCTTTACGAACTGGAGTTGATGCAGCGAGCCGGGCTTTCGCCGCTGGCGGTGATCAACTCGGCCACGGGGGCCGGATCGAGACGGCTGGCCTTCAAGGAGAAGTTTGGGCAGATCAAGCCGGGATTCCTCAGCCGGTTTATTCTCACTCACCACTCTCCGCTCGAGGACGTGGCTAACCTGCGCAAAGAGCGGATGGTCGTGTTTGACGGGGCGGTGTTCGCGACGGGCGCGGATATAGACGCAACAGGTCTGTAAAAGAGAACCGACCGCCCCATTTCCCCCATCGGTGACAATTGAGAACTGCGATTGTCGCGAGCGGTGAGGACATCGACTCCGCAGGCCTTTAGCGAAGAGCGGTAAGCCGGGCGAGGTCACCGCTGCTGCGGTCGGAAAGCCTGTTAACCTTCTTGCAAACAGCCGGTTACCTTGCATAATTTTTCCTCATCACAATCATTTTCTGCTTGACACGCTATGCGTTTCAGTTCGATATTGCTTTCGTCTCTTCGGCCCCAATCGTTTGCCGCCCGCTCACTTCACTCCTTGCACTGGAGGTTGATTCATGGCGCTGCCGACATTAACACGAGCCGGTTCGATTCTCGAGGCACTTTCTGCCCCCCCCCAAGTCTCCAGCAGCACTCCAACGCAGATGGCAGGCGGGCTTCGACTCATCAACTCTGACGATCAGGAGTTCGAGGACCACGTCTCCGGCACCTATCCGCTGATTGCCAACTCCGAGCTCTACCCTCAGGCCCGGAAATTCATGGCTGTGCTTCGCCACGATGGATCTGCGGACGCAAAAGCATATCGCGTGCTTTGGACCATCCAGGAATCGCCCACTCAGCAACGTTTCTTGACGGCCCTCTACATTCGCAAGCACTGCATGTTGCGACGCGCCGTTCTCAACATTAAGCCTGGATCGAAACGGCTGGTCTCGATGTTCTTTAACTATTCGACCTCCGATTACGCCTTTCGGCCCGAGCATGCGGGCTTACGCATTCCGCCTAGCTTCCCATTTATGGACCGCGACGTGATCTCGGTGGGGATCGATGCCGTTATTTATTCCAACGGGACCATCGCAGGACCGGATGCGTTCGATCTTCGCTCAAGGTATCTCGCCACCAGGGCGGCCGAGCACAACGAGGGGTATTCGTTGTACTGGAAGATGGAAAAGATGAGGGCGGGGCTTGGTCCCGGGGAATCCTTGGATCCGGGTCAGATTGCAACCATCCTGGAAGGCGACTTCCAATATGGTGCGGTTGCGCAGGGCGGGGACCCAAAGGCCATTCACCGCAGAGCGAGGGGTCAGGAGGCCGCGCTCATGAAAGGCATCTTGTCCAGCCGTGGGCTCGGCGCCCTGGAGGCAAATGTTGCCCACAGGGTGAAGTTTTATCGCCACGAGAACCTGAAAGCTGCGGTCTAGCGGATTCATTTGGCCAGGCCGGCGACGCTAACACGCATCCCTTCCGGAGCGAGGTAAATTGCGATGGCACTTCGATTCATCACCGTCATCTTAGGGGCCAAGTGCCCAAGCGGCAAGATCGCTACCTTGGTCCTGATTTTGTTGGGCCTTGCACTTTGCAGGCCCGCGCACGCCCAGTGCGCCAATGCTGGAGGCCTCTATACTGTAACTCCATCGCAGGGGCAAGCAGTATGCATCTGGCCCACCGGAACAGGGCCCTATGGGGATTTTCCTCTGATGCCCGCCCTGGAAATCGTCGAGTCGGATGACAATGACTCTGATTGTTTCGACTACAGTTTGACCGTCAGTTTTAATCAAGCAAACGTCTCCAACTCAACCTATCCACAGTCCACTTACGGGTATTACGAATCTGGGGATCTTGGGGCAAATGACCCCTGGATAGTGGACTGGAGCAACAACTTGGAACCGGTGAGTGGCCCGAACACAATGTATGAAGGGGGCATCGCGCAGGTGAACTATGAGATCAACGGGGACGACAATGGCGATCAGGGGCCGGCGTTTTGGATAGCCGGAATGAACCCTTCCCTCGGCTCGAGCGGGGCCGTGGCGGCGATGGAAAGGTATTTTGGTGCTCCGTGGTGGTACGGTCACGTGCTTACACAGGAGTCATCCAACCAACAGTTCCGATACGGCTCAGACGCGGCCGGCGTATTAAGCGGCGATTTCTATGGGGCACCTGTCTTCGGCCCGCCCGACGGATTTGGGATCGCTCAGGTCGACGCCTCTTCGGGGGCGAACACTCTGTCGGACGGAGACTTCTGGGATTGGACGCAAAACTTATTCGACGGCATCAATATCGCGAACGATGCTCTATCGCCGGCGCAAACCTATTTGCAGACGCAAATAAATAACATGAATAAATCAGTCGCGCTCGAGGGAATAGGCCCTGTGTATCCTAACGCATTCAGTGCCGGCGCCTGCAGCTTTAGCTATCCCGGGGGTGGAAACGGCGCTTACTACAACGGCGAGTGGATCACGGAATACAACGGGGGCCATTTCGCAACGTGGAATGGCAGTTCGTGGAGTTATCGAACGACCTATCTCAGCAATGTGTGCTCACAGCCTTCACAAACGATCTAGGCCGGGGATGAGGGGCAAGTGAAGAAACATAGCCACTGCGCGTTCGTATTTCTTGCGCGCGATTCTCGCTTGTTTTGCTCTTCGCGCCATCTGCACAGTGGAGCACAGCGGTGCCCGGAGTGCGTCCGTTCATCGATCGCTGTATCTCCTGTCGGCGGAAATCGGAGAACCTGCGGAAGATTCCACGCTACGCCAGTGGTTCTTTACAGAGCCCCTTCCGATGGCAATTGGCCTCTGGTTTGACAGTCTTGCAAGGCGTCGAACTTGCAGACGGGATGCATCACCGAATTCCGGCTGGCGTGTACTCTGTTCACGAGATTGGCTCTTATTTGCTTCTCTATTATCCGTACGAAGAGCCGGTCTCGACTATTTTTATCGCGAAGGAAGATCCTTTGCACCCTCAATCCCTAGATTTCAATCCAAAGGGTCTTTCGATAACCACAGTCGATCACAGCATGACAAAGGATGCCGACGGTACAGTCTGTGATTTGTGGCAACTTGTCGCTGGCGAAAACGGCGTTCCGCTTCCCCAAACCACCACTTTGCACAGCGCATGCGAGAAACCGGGTGCGGCGCCATTTCTCGAAACCGATCGATGGGATGAATACAATAATCCCCAACTTGATGGATTTGTCCATAGCAACGAATACTGGCTCTTAACCGTTCGATCCGGGCAAATTATGCAATTGACGATGCCGGGACAGGGCGTCACGATTACCAACGCACCTCCCGAATACGACGGGCCAGCAGTTCGGGGAGTGAGCTTAGAGGCTGCCAGCGATCGCTATTTCGTCGTTGGCATCCACGATAAAGACGGGCGCGATCACAACACGAACGTGTTCGTTAAGACGCTCAGCGATGGCATGTGGAAGAAGTTGCCTGTTCTGCCGGTGGCGGCAACCGACCAGGACATGATGTACTATCGCCTCTTCGATGATTGGCTGGTGACTTCGGCATCGGCGGCGCTGCTGGCGAATACCCCGATCCAAGAGACCGTCGTACCGAATGTTCTGACCGTAGTGGAGACAGGAAAACGGCGGGACGATCTTGGAGTCGCGGTCGATCCGCGAACGGCCCCCAAGGTGGCTAAGCTGTCCGCGCGACGGATTATTCTATGGAATCTGGCCGACGGCCGGCGTATCGACCTGGCGATCCCGGATGACGACTCGGAAATCGTTCACGTCTTCGATGGCCATTCGGTTCTGCTTCGAATTCACGACAAGCTCTTTTTTGCGGAGATCCATGGCTGGAAGCTCACGGATTACAAGCTTGCCGCGTACGATTCGGCGATTCCGCATGTGCACTGGGCCTTTTATTCTTCTTCGGATTGAAGACTCGCGAAGCGGAGCGGCGGCATTCGACCAAGAAAATCCGAGATTCATGATGGAGGACACTAGGATGGCTAACTGGACTCGACGGCGGCTCACCAAGACCGCACTTGCATTTGTCTCGACATCTCTGCTGTTCCTTGATCTTAGGCGCACGAACACGCAGGAACAATCGTGCGGCAGCGACGAAAACGGAGGGGGCGGCAGCTATTATGACCCCGACGACGGGGGCGGGGGCGGCGGGGGCAGCTACACTTGCTGGCTAAACGACGACTCCAGCTGTTAGTGGACCGAAAGACTGGAACGCCGACCTTGATGATTGGGCGAATGCGTTGGAATCCGCGGGCAATTCTGAGAAGTGTGTTGCTACATTGGAAGCGGTCGCTCGAATCGCAACTCGCCGAGATTGACGGCGCGGCCTCGCGCATTCAGCCCGCCGGGCCGGCTTGCGAGTCCAAAGAAGACGCGTATGCCCGTGGCGTCGGCACGGAGTTAGGGGCGACCCTGCAAAAACTCGCACTGCGATATCCGGGGCGTGCTTTGGTCGCCTACGGATCGCGGGTCTCAAGCGAAGCCGATGCGAGTAGCGACCTCGACGTTCTGGTAATCGAATACGACCGCAACTTGCCGCCTGTGCACGAGACGGTGCAACTGCAAGGCGTAAAGATTGACCTCACCCGCGTCGGCTTCAATGTGGTTCTCAAGGGGCTGAGGGCTCGGGGCAGGCTAAATAACCGATGGTTTTTGAATGCGCTGCGGCGGTGCTACTTATACGGTGATCGCGACGGAGAGGCGAGGCGGCTCGTAGAGGCAGCGGAAGAGATTTGGAGGGAAGGCCCGCATCCGCTGACGCAAAAACAACTTGAGGCTGGCCGGGTGGGATTACACCGCCTTCTGGATTCGGCCGCACGACTGAGTCTCCGGTCTGCCGATTCCCCTGAAGCAGCGAAATTGGCACGGATGCGGTGCGACCAGCTTGTGGCTTACTCGGTGTACATGTTCTATTGCGTGCGAGGAAGATGGACCACTTCGCTTCACCGCCTGCTCGGCAGATGCAAGACGGAGTTCCCTGAGTTCTACTCGCTTTGGCTGCGGTACGCTTCCTCCTTCGAGCCCGCTGAGACGATAAGCGTGGCGAAACGAATTGTCGATGCCGTGCATGAGGGCTGTTCTGACGTCTCCGTACCGCGGCGGCGGCTTCGCTATCTTTGCCGTGCGCGCCAGAATGCAGTGATTCCGAGGTAGAGAAAGACCGCGGCCGCGCCGATTGATAAATCGCGAGAGATTGCGCCGATTCCAGACCAGTTCTGCCAAAGGCGCAGAGCGAAGAGGACCGCGAACAAAAGGAAGAATGTCCCTGTCGCCTCAAGCCACACGATGCCGCCAACGCGGCGGAAGGGGCGCAGAAACCCGCCGATTCCTTTGCTTACATTGCGGCCAGTTTCCGTTACTGTGCGACCTGCGGCTTGCGTCTGCGGACGAGGTTGGACGACGAAGGGAGCGGCGGGGGCAACCGGCTGCACCTGGGGATGGGGCGTGGCCGCAGCGGCCGGCGCCTGGCCCATGACTTGCCGGCCTGCAATTCGCCCGGCGACGCGAACGCCGATGCCAAGAGCGCGGCCGATGTTTCGCGAATCCATACCGTTTATGATGGTAGCAGCGGCTCACGGCACTTTTCGCTGTTTGGCGCGGGTCAGTGGTTGCCGGCAATCCCGATTCTCGAGTTGCTCTCGATCCCAAATGGAAGTAAGGTTAATAGATTCCGCGCCGCGACCCGCATAGCTCTCCCGCAGGTGTGCAGGTCGTGTTCGCGTTCATGGAGGTACTTGTGACATCCCGTCTGCGAGAACTAATCCAGCAACTGGGCGAGGCGATCCATGAGTCGGTGATTGAGAGCGAACAGATTGCCGGCGTGGTGCAGGACATCCGCAAACATGGATTCGATGTGTTGCTGATGCTGGAAGCCACGATCGGGCTGAACGAAGTTGTAGCGGCGCAGGTCAAGAGCGACAAACCCGGCGAGCTCACCGCCGAAGCCGGCGCGGAGCCGGGGACATTCACACCCAACGACCTGCACTTTCTGCGCTCGCTGCGCATCGCGGTTGAAGGCGAGCCCGACGAAGATGCGACGGATGTGACGTAGTTTTGCCGGGATTTGAGATTGGCGCAACTGCGATTGCGCATTCAGGAGCGCATGAAGCTCAAACTAGAAAAGGCCGCGATTAGCGGCCTTTTTCATTGAAGCTAAATGGTTGCGGGGGCTGGATTTGAACCAGCGACCTTTGGGTTATAGGCCGAGCAGGTTGCACTCACTTGCTGCTGTTACTTGAGCTTTCGTTTCCGGGTACCAACCAGCAGCTCGGAACGCCCGATGACAGTTCGCTGATTCTCCAGTTTCGGCGGGTCGGAGATTCCCTCGAAGGCCGGATTCGACTGCCAGAGGCTCAGCCCGTACATCCGAGAATCCCGCAAGTAATTGACTCCTTCACTCCAGGTCGCCAACATACGCTTTCCGGTGTCTTTGAAGCCATCAATGTGCACCATCATTTCGCGGACTGCGGGAGCGGTGTCCGCAATCGCGTCACTGATTCTCTCGACCATCCGCTTCTGCTCCCGGTCGGGAATGCCGAAGGTAGCCGTGATGAACTTCGCGAGAGTCTTGCCCGGCAACCACGTCTTCTTGCCGCCGAACATGATGCCGGGAGGATTGTCTCGATACCCCGTGTAGACAGAGGTTGTGAAGAAGTCGTAGACGGGGGCAAGGCGCGCATCTTCCCGAGATGTGTAGAGCAGAGCCAGATTCTTCGAATGGCAATCGGCGTTCTTCAGGGCGAAGGTCATCAGCAGTATCGAGGAGAGCTTCTGGAACGTTTCGTATTGGTAGCGACCGTTCACATGGTCGCGAACTGCCTTTGCGATTCTCTCCCAAGTCGTCTCGTACTTGTTTTGCGGCCGCAGGCCCAGCAAGGCGCAAAAATCCTCCATTGCCCGGAAGGATTTGCCGTTTTCATCAACGTCAAAGCGATGCACCACCAGCACGTTGCCATCCTGCGAAAGTTCTGTCTTCGCAGAGTGAGTAACCTTTGCCGCAACCTGCATACAGAGATGTTCATTGGCCGTGGCAAACGGAAGCCTGGGCGATGAACCCTTGATGATGTGCTGATGCGTGAACAGGGTCGCTCTCTTATGCGGCCCAAATCCTTTCTGCTGCCGGCGCTGCGCTTCTGTGTCAAGGAACTTCGGCAGGACACCCGAAACACCACTCTTTGCATGTTCACGGACAAGGCGGGAGAACGCTTCTTCAGAGTTGTCGCCCTTAAGGAGTTTGGCGACTTCAATCGGTTTAGCCGGTTCGTTCAGCGCTGCTCCCGGTGGAGCTACTTGCATTCTTCCCACCATGTTTCTTCCGATGACGGACAACAGAGCGATGGGACTCGCACCGACGATCGGCCCAAACTCCTCCTGCAAAATTTGAAGCAGGTACCCTTCCGGGAGATTCATTCGAAAGATGGGGTGAAGTTCGTCATCCCACGGATAGGACTCCGTTCGGACGGGCATCGTTAGAGACACAAGATTCTCAGGCGCGGCCTCCGGAACATAGGTCATCACGCTCTTGAAGTCGCCGACTTGTTCGAGGACACCGACATGTTGGCCGAGGACGTGGACATTCAGCTTCATGGCGTGCCACCTCGTTCACGGCGCAGTTCGTCGAGCGTGCCCGACCTTCCAACTTCGGTAAAGCTTATCTCCAGCCCAAGAACAGCGAGGACAGCCAGCAGTTTGCGTGAACCAAACTCCGATAGCTGTCCACGCTCGAATCGCACGAGGGTCTCCCGTGTGAGCCCAGTGCGTTTGGCGACCTCGGTCTGGCTCATTTTGAGGGCCTTGCGCTTTGCCGCGACCGCTTCGCCGAGTTCAGGGAGAGTCTGCATGGGTGATATATATCTCACTTTTGCGTGAAATACAAGGAAATAGTGATGTAAATGTCACTTTTTTCTGTCCTATCCAGCCCGCGAATGCGCCCACGCATGCAGGCACACCTTGCCCGACCGAACATCACTGCTGTCTCCTCCCGGTTCCCGGCTCCGGTAGCGGGAGAGCCTGGAACACTCTCGGACAAGGGATTCTTTGCCCAGGATTTGCCTGAGTTTCCTCCAAACGTAGAAACGGCCTCCGAGTCACTCTCGGAAGCCGTTTAGAATCTTGAATTCTTTGGTTGCGGGGGCTGGATTTGAACCAGCGACCTTTGGGTTATGAGCCCAACGAGCTACCGGGCTGCTCCACCCCGCAGTTCCATCTTATCAAGCTGATGTATGGGGGTCAATCGCGCACGGCAGAACACATGGAGAAAGCGCCTGGAAAGATTTCAAATCCAGATTTCTTGCGAAGAGCAAGCAGGACGGCCGAGAATGTATTAGGCTGAGTGACTTACCGGCTGCGCTACACTTACACTCACCATAGTGCACAAATTTCTTGCGGCCTAAGGACACCGGTCATGATGCCGGATCAGGACAGTTTTTGGGACGAGTTGCTGGCCTACATCGAGGCGCATAGCGTCATCCCCATTGTTGGGCCAGAACTTGTCATGGTGGAGCATGAGGGACGGCTTGAGCCCTACCACCGGCTGCTGGCGCGCGAGCTTGCGACGCGATTGAAGGTTGGCAGCGAAGCCGCGACACTCGACCAGGTGGTGGGAGCTTACCTCGCCAAGCCCGGCAGCAGGCGGCAATCGGTCTATCGCGAACTGGGCGACATTGCCGCGAAGCTCACCGTCAAGATCCCGGAGCCGTTGCTGCAACTCGCCAGCATTCGTGACCTGAATCTTTTCGCAAGCTTCTGCACCGATAATCTTCTGGCCCAGGCGATCAATGCCGCGCGATTCGGCGGACGCGCGGAGACGCGCGAATTGGCATTCAATCCCAGCGAAGCCGGCGACCTGCCAGATGGCGCGCGCGATGCGCCGGTGGTTTATAGCCTGTTTGGACGCATGTCGGTGCTGCCCAAGTACGTGATTGCGGAAGAGGATGAGCTGGAGTGGGTGACCGCGCTGCAGATTCCCGAAAAGCGGCCGGAGCGACTCTTCGACGAGTTGGGACATAATCATCTGCTCTTTCTCGGCTGCGGATTTCCCGACTGGCTGGCGCGTTTTATCCTGCGCACGGCCAAGAACAGCAAGCTGTCGGCCGAGCGCGGCTTCTCAGAGTACTTGATTGATGCCGATGAGGATTCGAATTCGCCGTTGGTCTCGTTCCTGACCAGCTTCAGCCGGGAAACCGTGGTGATGTCGGTGGACCCTTCGGACTTTGTAGCCGAGCTTGCGCGGCGCTGGCAGGAACGGAAAGGCGACGACAGCGCTGCCAAAGAACCGGAGCCGGGTCCGATGCCGGAAACCATGCCGCCGGGGAGCCTATTTATCAGCTATGCCAGCGAGGATCGGCCGGCTGCGCTGCGGCTTGCGGCGGAACTTCAGGACGCAGGACTGCCAGTGTGGCTCGATCGCCAGCAACTCGATTGGGGCAGCGACTACACGGCACGCATTCGGCTCGCGATTCAGCAATGTGCGT
This sequence comes from uncultured Acidobacteriaceae bacterium, assembly GCA_963850865.1. Classification (GTDB taxonomy): domain Bacteria; phylum Acidobacteriota; class Terriglobia; order Terriglobales; family Acidobacteriaceae; genus Telmatobacter. The sequence goes on along the minus strand of CAWKMZ010000010.1, from coordinate 4,417 downwards.
TGTTCGTGCCCGTGCTTTCGCGAACGGCGGAACAGCGCACCGGATTCTTTCGCAAGGAATGGGCGTGGGCAAGTGAGAGAAATCTGGACTTCACCGGAAGCAGCCTCGCGTTTCTATGTCCGCTGGTGATTGACGATACTCCGGTGGTTGCGAGCAACGAAATTCCTCCGGCCTTCAAGTTGGTGCACATTGAACAAGCACCCGCCGGCAGCCTGCAAAGCCATCAGGCAGATGCCATTGTGAAGGCATTCAACGCCATGCGCGCGCGCATGCAGGCCAAGCCATGATCGAGATGCCGACGATCGATGCTGAACGCCCGTGGCCGGGATTACTGCCGTTCGGCGAAGACTCGCGCATGTACTTTCACGGCCGCGAAGCCGAGACGGACGAGCTGTTCCGGTTGATCGAGCGCGAACCTCTTACGGTGTTGTTCGGCCAGTCGGGGTTGGGAAAATCATCGCTGCTGAATGCTGGCGTATTTCCGAATCTTCGGCGTGCCGGATATTTGCCGGTGTACCTGCGCCTGAATCTGGATGCGACGGCACCGGTGCTCATCGATCAGGTGTGGCATGCGCTCATCTGCGAATGCGTGGACCACGAGGTGAGCGCGAGCGAGATTCTGCCGGGCGACGGACTCTGGCAGTATCTGCACCGGCCGGAAACTCAGTTCCTCAATCCGCATGGACGGCCGGTTGTGCCTGTGCTGGCGTTCGATCAGTTTGAGGAGATTTTTACGCTGGGCCGGCAGACGCCGGAGCAAACCGCGCGCACGCAACTGCTGCTGCAACAACTGGGCGAACTGATCGAAAACCGTTTGCCGCCGGCACTGGAACGCGAATTGACCGTGCATCCGGAGCTTCTGGATCAGTTCGATCTGCTGCGCCAGAACATCAAAATGGTCTTCAGTTTCCGAGAAGATTACCTGGCCGAGTTCGAGAGCCTGAAGACCGTGATTCGCCCCATCATGCAAAACCGGATGCGGTTGACGCCGATGCGTGGCGACCGCGCCGCGGCGGCGATTGAGACAGCGGGCGGCGGCTTGCTGAGTGAGACTGTCGCGGCGCGCATCGTGAGGTTCGTTGGCGGAGCCGCGAGGGGCGGCGGCGGACAACTTGAAGAGATTTCGGTTGAGCCCGCGCTTCTGTCGCTGGTGTGCCGCGAGCTGAATGAGCAACGCATTGCGCGCGGACAGGCCGAGATCAGCGCCGACCTCATTCAGGGCGAAAACACACAGCAGATCATTGCGCAGTTCTACAACCAGGGATTCGCCGGGTTGGACGTGAGGGTTCGCTACTTTGTTGAAGATCGGCTTTTGACCCCTGCGGGCTACCGCGACAGTTGCGCGCTGGACAATGCGCTGGCGGAGCCCGGCGTGAGCGAAGCGGCGATTCAGAGCCTGGTGGATCGACGCATTCTGCGCCGCGAAGAGCGCGGCGGGTTGGTTCGGATCGAGCTGATCCACGATGTGCTGGCGCTGGTGGCGAAAGAGAGCCGCGACACGCGACACGAGGCTGCCGCCCTGGAGGCCGCACGGCAGCTATTGGCCAAGCAGCGGCGCCGCCAGAGAATCGTGATCGCGTGGGCCGCGGTTCTGGTGGCGTGCCTGTTGGGGGTCTCCTGGCTGGCTGTGATGGCGAGCCGAGGGAAGAAAGAAGCAGTGATCGCGCAGGGCCAAGCGGACGAACAGGCTAAGGTCGCACAGACGGAGGCGGGCCGTGCGCAGTCTGAGGCGGTTCTGGAACGCGCAGCGGAAGATCAGGCTAAGAGCAAGCAGGCGCAACTGGCGGCTGCCTTAGAGAAGGCAGACGAGGCGACTCACACTGCCAAGAGCGAAGCGGATCAAAAGGAGCAGCAGCGATGGCAGGCCGTGGTTTGGGCGGCGGCTGCGGACGAGCAGTTGGACGCTGGCGGTACGGGCGAAAAACTACGCGCGTGTGTGGACTCAACCAATCGCCTTACTGACGATCCCGCGAAGGCATCGAGAGATTACATGGTGGGAGTATGGCATGTGGACCAGGGAGTGTCATCGACAGATCAGGAGTGGCGCAGCGACGGCACATGCGTCAGCAGGCATATCTATGAAAACGGCTTTGAGCTCGACCTGAAAAACGACGTCTGCACCTGGCAGTACAAGCCGATCGCCGGGCACGACGATGAATTCGAGATGGACTGGGCCTCAAAGATGCTCGGATCGCAATACACAAAGCAACTGATCTTCAAGATCACCAGCCGCACGCGCATGCGCAACATCAACGTGGGCTACGACGCATTTCGAATCATCTGCCCGGCGCAGGAGCTGACAATCCGCGAGGGGGAGCTCGCGACTCTGCAAAAACAAACCGATGCGAACCCCGGCAACACGGACGATCAAACGGCGCTTGCGGGTGGATTCGACAAGCTGGGAACAGCGATGACGGCGCAAAGCGATTTTGCGAATGCGTTCAAGAATTTCGACCAGGAATTCGGCATCTGCCAACAACTGGCGCAGCACAAGCCAGCCGATCAGAGTTGCCTGGCGAGAGACTCGCAGTCGTTTGAGCAGCTCGGAAACCAGGAGTTCAATCAAGCGACAACGCTCGACCAGGCCGGCGACGGGCAAGGCGGCACACAAGCGGCCACGGCGGCGATCGCGTCTTATCAAAAAGACCTGGCGATTCGCCAGCAGTTGCTGCACTCGGCGCCAGAGGACGTTGATGCGCAACATAACGCGGCGTTGGCGTCGAACCATCTCGGTATTGTTCTCTACTGGGTTGGCCAGAATACGGCGGGGATCGATGCGATTCGAACGGCGGCGCAGATGCTCGAGAACATCGCCCAGGCGCATCCCGGCGAAACGCAGGTCCGCGTGGATCTGCTTTGGGTTCTCTACAACCTGAGCCAGAGATCGAATGTGGGGACTGAAGCAAAGGATTCACTGAGCAAAGCGTTAGCCATTGCGACGGAGCTGGCACACGAGCATGGGAGCCCCGCCAACATTCCCAGCGTGGTGACATTTTTGCAGGGAGCCAAGCCGCGGTGAGTCTTGAGATGGAGCCGGGTCAGGCGCACTTCAAATTACGTTGCAGGGTTCGACTCTCGTTCCTGAGGTGGCCACGCCGTACTGGTTTGCTCCGGAGATGGTTTGATCGTCGGCGGAGAGCGTGACGCTGTCGACCGGGTCCGGCCAGGTGAGTGTGTATATCCCTCGCGAGGCATCGACCGTTTGCCACGTCCCCGAAAGCGTTCCGGCTGAGAAAGCACCATCCGCAGAAACAACCAAGGGAACGTTGTTGGACATGGTCCAGGTGCCGATGATGCCGAATGCGCCGGCGGCGCGCGTGGCGGCGATCGGGAAGCCATATTGATTGCTTCCGCTCAACGAGCGCTGGTTGGATTTGATCGTGACCGTGTCAATCGCAGCGGGCCAAGTGAAAGTGTATTTGCGTTGCGCGGCGTTCACGAGCCGCCAATGTCCGGTGAAGGGTCCACCGAGGATGATGCCGTTTGATTGAATGAAGACCGACCCATTATTGAACCAGTGATAACAGCCCACGATGGGATCGGCCGCGGCTATGGGGCTTGGGCCAGGTGCGGGGCCCGGCGGTTTTGGCTTGAGGAAGATGAATCCAAAAACAATCGCTGCTACAACGACGACGGCGGCAATGCCGAGCCAGAGTTTGTTTGACGGAGCCGCCGGAGGCGGCGTGTGCCGAACCGCAGACGGATAGGCTGGCGGGGCTTGTGGCAAAGCTGCTGGCGACGGGCCATGTGAAGCCGTTGCACCGATCGGCGACGGAAGCAGCTTTTGAACGGTTCCTACGAGATCGTCAAGGTGCTTTTCGAGGGGTGGCGTCATGGCGTCGAGCCAGTGGACCGAGCCGATGAAATAGTCGAGCGACTTGCCCGGCATCACATCTTCGATGCGTAAGGGGAGGATGACCACGCCGTTGCTGACGGCGCGCTCGACTTCTTTGGGAATATGGCCGGATGAATTTGCGTTCGCGGAGAGGACAAGCACCATCACCTTTACGGAATGAATGGCGTCAATGATGGATTCGCCATAGGACGTGCCGGCGACGATGTCGCGCGGGGCGATCCAGCAACGAATGCCGGCGGACTCCAGCCGCGCGCAAACCGCGTTGGCGACGAGACTGTCCTTCGATGAGTGACTGACGAAGACGTCGAACGGCACGGGGAAGAGCTCCTGAAGCCTGTTAGCGGACCAAAGGTTTTGGGGATGACCGGCTAAACACGGAAATCATACCACTCATTCACTGTGACGAATGGGGATCAGGATAGGCCGAAGGCATGAGGGAATCGCTGGATCGAGCCTTTGTGGGACAAGCCCTTGGTGTTGAGGTTTTCGGGGCAGAGAGAGTGACTGAAGGGCTAGTTACTGATTGGATTTGGTGGACCTGGTCGGGATCGAACCGACGAC
>CAWKMZ010000009.1:0-182319 GCA_963850865.1 uncultured Acidobacteriaceae bacterium | reverse complement strand
GCGTGTTGGAAAATCAGCCGCGTTCATCGCTTCGCGCCTCAAGCTCGTTAACCTTGTCCCACCGCCGTCGATCCTTCTACGCCAATGAGATTGGCGTAGGCCATGCGCTGCTACTGGCGAAGCTGCCCGCCGACCAGCAGGAGCAGGCGCTTTCAGCTTGCTTCAAGGAAGCATACAACAGCGGGGGAGCAACACCTATCCGAGCTGACGAATTCAACGCGGGAAACGACAACGACGCAAACAGAGAATCCCTCTGCAAAGCCGACGCGTGGTGTGGTTTTGGAATTTGCGACAAGATTGCGACAAAGTCGCGGAAGGGAGGAGCTTCTAAATGATTGATTTAATTGGTGGACCTGGTCGGGATCGAACCGACGACCTCTTCCATGCCATGGAAGCGCGCTCCCAGCCTGCGCCACAGGCCCACGATTGGCGAGACAACTCTTCTATTGTCGTAGCTAGCGGCTGGCAAGTCAAACCCGGCGCCCTAAGGATCGGGACGCGCTCATCCGAGCATTTTATGCGACGAACCTGGTCGGATCGAACGACGACCTCCCCCGGCAAGCCGGGGCGCGCCTTCGTATCAGCGCTTTAATTAGTGTCATTGGTGGACCTGGTCGGATACCAACTCTCTGGAAGCGCGCTCCCAGCTGCGCCACAGGCCCACGATTGGCGGGACAACTCTTCTATTGTCGTAGCTAGCGGCTGGCAAGTCAAACCCGGCGCCCTAAGGATCGGGACGCGCTCATCCGAGCATTTTATGCGACGAATCGATCAGTCGCTGAATTGAACGATGCGACTTCCAGCTCTTGACCTGTAGTTCGCGCTTACGCGCTTCAGTTAAGGTCGGGTACAGCTCCTCGTATACCAATCTCCATGGTCCGCACCCTCGAGTGGAGCGAGTCTGGCCACGCTGGTGCTCAATGAGCCGGAGAGCCACTTGCGCGGTGCATCCGACGTAAAACCGGTTCGTGCTCTCGCTTTGCAGGATGTAGACAGACGGCATTCGAGTCGTTGGAGGATCCAGGTCCGGATCGGACCGATGACCTCCCCGGCAAGCCGGGGCGCGCTCCCAGCTGCGCCACAGGCCCACGATTGGCGGGACAACTCTTCTGTAGGTGACGGCTGGCAAGTGAAACGCGACGCGGCCTGCCAGGACGGGGACGGGAACGCCGCGCGCGGGCACAAACGGCGCAGAGTTGCGCACGCTCAACGAGCCCTTGATCAACTACTCGATTGGTCCGGCGAGAAGGAACACGTAAACCAGGAATCCCAAGCCGATAAGGGCGGGAATCATGCCGCAAAGGTAGATCGCGGTCCCCGGAAGCAGCCCGTGCAGAAAGATCATGACGCCAATTCCGGCGCCAAGGTTGACAAGGCCGGAAATCTTCAGGCCCTCGCGTGACCTGAGCCGCTTGAGCCGCGCGTCTTGATGCATCAGTTCGATGGCCGCCTTGGCGCCTTCGCCAGAGGCCTCGGTGATTCGGCGCAGCGTTTCTGATTTGTAATATGCCTCGCGCTCCTTGCGCTGAGTATCCAACCAGTGAGCCACGGTCACGAATGTCAATCCCCCCACAATGGCTACGATCGGAATTAGAAACGCCATCGTCTGCGGGTTACCCCAAATCGCATCTGCCAAGCCTGTGTCCATCTCATCTTCCTCCCTGGGGTTTTTCCCCTTGCGACTGGTACGACAGGAGGGACCGGTGTCCGGTTGCATAATCTTTGCAGGAAGATTTCCAAGAGAAAATGCAACCGGAACCGGACGGTGACGGTCGTACAGGTTTGAACGGCACTGCCCAGGCTTGGACCGTTGAGATTCGGCGACAAGTTGGAGAGGAGCGCTTCTCGGGATGCACGCAACGATGAGCGCCGACGAAGACCTGGCCGATGTGAATCGCGTGCTGGCGGGCGAGGTGCAGGCGTTCGAGGGGATTGTTCGGCGCTGGCAGGGTCCGCTGGTGAATATGGCCTGGCGCTACTGCCGCGACCGGGGGCGCGCTGAAGAGATGGCGCAGGAGGCTTTCCTGCGCGCGTGGCGCGGGCTGGCCGGATGGCGTCGCGAATCCAGTTTTTCGACGTGGCTGTTCGCGCTTGCGGCAAATGTATTTCGTTCCGAGCTGCAGAGGGTCCCAACGGTGAATGTGCCGCTAGAGGATGCAGCGGAACCGGCGAGCCCTGCCACGCAGCACGAAGGGCTGGCCAGGAAGCAGAGCGACGAAACAATACGTAGGGCGGTGCTGGCTTTGCCCGAGCGCTACCGCGAGCCGGTGGTCCTTTATTACTTTCACGAGATGGATGTCGCAGCCGCGGCGCGAACGATGGGCCTGCCCGAGGGGACGGTGAAGGCGCGACTGGCGCGGGGGCGCGAGATGTTGCGCAAGAGATTTCCGAGCCTGAGCGAAGAACGCGGGCCGTTGCTGAACTCGACGCTCCGGCCCGAAAAGGAGGCGCTCCCATGAAGAGCAATCTGAACGCTGAGAAAGATGGTGACGCGATCGACGCGATTCTTGGCGGTGAAGAGGAGTTGATTCCGTCGTCGGGTTTTCTGGCGGCGACGATGGAGCGGGTGCGCGAAGAAGCGGCTTGCCCCAAGCCGATTCCCTTCCCGTGGCTGCGCGCGTTGCCGGGAATCGTGGTGGTTGTGGCCGTTCTTGGCTGGTGCGGGTTTGAGCTGGTGCGGGCGGGTTCTGCGAGCGCGCGTGAGTTTGCGTCCGTGCAGATGCATTGGCCTGCTGTGACCATCCCGCAGGTCCAGGACGCCGGGTGGGTGGCGATGGCGCTTGGGATTTCGGCTGTTTCGTGGCTTCTGTCGCGGCGCTTGGCCGGGAGGTCGGGGCTGCTGTAGGCGGGAAATGAAAGAGCCCACCCTAGCGACAAAAACAAAAGCGTCGCGAGGGTGGGGCACCCTTGGCTTGGAATTCGGGTTTACTGTTTGTTAGGGTTCTTCGCGCCGAACTGTTGGAGCTTAGCGAGGGTGGCCGCGGCTTGGCCCGAGTCAATGGCTTCGGCGCCGAGGGCGACGCCCTCTTTGAGATCGCCGGCGAGGCTGGCGGCGACGAGGACGGCGGCGGCGTTGAGCAGAACAACGTCGCGTCGCGGGCCGGGAACGCCGGTGATCACGTCATAGAGCAGCGCTTTGTTGGTGGCCACATCTCCGCCGGTGAATTGATCGATTGTGGCGCGGGGAAGGCCGGCCATCTCCGGCGTGATGCGCGCGGCTTTGAGCTGCGGTTCGCCGGTCTCCGACTCCTCAATGCGCGCGACGACGGACTCGCCTGTCGTGGTGAGCTCGTCAATTCCGTCAGTGCCGTGGACCACGAAGGCGCGCCGGGCCCCGAGCGCCTTGAGCGTGCGGCCGACGAGCAAAACGCGGCTGGGAGCGAGAACGCCAATCACCTGAGTGCGCGCGTGGGCCGGATTGGTGAGCGGACCAACGAGGTTGAAAATCGTCCGGAAGCCGAGCGCACGGCGCAGAGGGCCGAGAGCCTTCATGGCCGGGTGATAAAGCGGCGCGAAGAGAAAGACGAAGCCGGTTTCGCGGAGACATTCGACGGCCAGCTCTGGCGAGAGCTCGATGGGAACGCCGAGAGCCTCAAGAACATCGGCAGCGCCGCAGCGCGAGGTGACGGCGCGGTTGCCGTGCTTGGCAACGCGGGCTCCGGCGGCTGCGGCAACGAGCGCGGCTCCGCAGGAGATGTTGAAGGTTTGCGGACCACCGCCGCCCGTTCCGACACAGTCAACCAGCTCCGCTGTTTCCCCTTCGGAGAAAGGAAGTGCCACGGAATGGCGGCGCATGACGTCAACGAAGCCGGCAAGCTCGGGAGCCTGCTCGCCGCGCGTCGCCAGGACAGCCAGCAGCGCTGCGGTTTCAACTTCCGGCACGCTGCCGGCGAGGATCTCAACGAGAACTTCAGCCGCCTGCTCACGCGTGAGCGACGCACCATCCTCGGCCAGCGGGCGAAGCAGTTCCCTCACCAAAGACATGAGAGAAGTATTGCAGAGCGGAGGCTCCAGGGCGAAGAGCGTGCACTTTCGGCGTGCACTAGATCCTGAAATTCCGCCCGAAACCTGCGTGATAATCTGGGAAATGTCTGAGGTTCAATCCATTTGAAAATTCACGAGTATCAGGCAAAGGGAATCCTGGCGAAGTACGGCGTTGCCGTGCCCAAAGGCGAAGAAGCGGCCACCTTTGAAGACGCCGTAGCGGTAGCACGCAAGCTGTTTGCAGAAGGCGCTCCGGGCGTGGTGGTGAAGGCGCAGATTCACGCAGGGGGCCGCGGCAAAGGCGGCGGCGTGAAGGTGGCCAAGACGCGCGAGGACGCCGAACTGCACAGCAAGAACATTCTGGGCATGACGCTGGTGACCCACCAGACCGGGCCGCAGGGACAGAAGGTGCAGCGGCTGCTGATTGAAGAGACCGCGGACATTGAACGCGAGCTTTATCTCGGCATCGTGCTGGACCGCGCCTCTGGCAAGCTGGTGTTTATGGCGTCGCAGGCCGGTGGGATGGAGATTGAAGAGGTTGCGGCGAAGACACCCGAGGCCATCTTCAAGGAGACGATTGATCCGGCGGTTGGGTTCGGCGCGTGGCAGGCTCGCAAGCTGGCTTTTGCGCTGGGACTGAAGCCGACGCAGATCAACCAGGCGGTTGGGTTTTTCCAGAGCTTGTACAACGCCTTTATTGAGACGGATGCATCGCTGGTGGAGATCAATCCGTTCATCACGACAAGGGACGGGAAACTTTTTGCGCTCGACGCCAAGATCACCTTCGACGACAACGCGCTGTTTCGGCATCCGGACATCAAAGCGCTGCGCGACGTGGCCGAAGAGGATCCGCTGGAGGTGGAGGCGAGCAAGTACGCGCTGAATTACATCAAGCTCGACGGGACGATTGCGTGCATGGTGAATGGCGCGGGCCTGGCGATGGCGACGATGGACATTATTCAGTACGCCGGCGGCAGCCCGGCGAACTTTCTGGATGTGGGCGGCGGCGCGACGCAGGAACAGATTGAACACGCGTTTGAGATTCTGCTTTCCGACAAGAATGTGAAGGCGATCTTCATCAATATCTTTGGCGGAATCCTTCGCGTAGACCGGCTGGCGACGGGGGTGGTTGCGGCGGCGCGGAATCTGCATGTGAAGGTGCCAATTGTGCTGCGGCTCGAGGGAACGAATGTGGAAGAGGGGCGTGAGATTCTGAAGGAATCGGGATTGAATTTCCAGGTGGGCGCAACGATGAAAGAGGCAGCTGAAATGGTTGTGGCTGCGGCGGCGGGAGCATAGAGATGGCAGTTTTAGTCGATAACAATACGCGGCTGATTGTGCAGGGCATCACGGGCAAGGAAGGCACGTTCCACGCCAAGGGCTGCGCGGAGTATGGAACGAAAGTGGTTGGCGGGGTGACGCCGGGCAAGGGCGGAACGACGCACGAGGGCTGGCCGGTGTTCAACACCGTCGCGGACGCCGTGGCGAAAACCGGCGCGAATGCCACGATGATCTTTGTGCCGCCGCCGTTCGCAGCGGACGCGATTCTTGAGGCCGAGGACGCGGGGATTCCGCTGATCGTTTGCATCACCGAGGGGATTCCGACACTGGACATGGTGAAGGTGTGGGCCAAGTTGAAGACGTCGAAGTCGCGGCTGATTGGGCCGAATTGCCCGGGCGTGATCTCGCCTGGAAAGGCGAAGATCGGCATCATGCCGGGGCGGATTCACAAGGAAGGGTCGATTGGGATCGTTTCGCGCTCGGGCACGCTGACCTATGAGGCTGTGCATCAGTTGACGCAGCGAGGGATTGGGCAATCGACGGCGATCGGCATCGGCGGCGATCCGATTATCGGAACGACGCACATTGACGCGTTGCGGCTGCTGAACGACGACGCGGGCACGGAAGCGATCATTATGATCGGCGAGATTGGCGGATCGGCGGAAGAAGCGGCGGCGGAGTTTGTGAAGCAGCACGTGAAGAAGCCGGTGGTGGGGTTCATTGCCGGGCAGACCGCGCCCCCGGGGCGGCGCATGGGACACGCGGGCGCGATCATCAGCGGCGGCCAGGGAACGGCGGCCGACAAGATGAAGGCCATGACCGCGGCGGGGATTCACGTGGTGGTGTCGCCGGCCGAGATTGGCGCGACGCTGGCGAAGGTGATCGGCAAGTAAGGCAGCTATTAGCTATTAGCCATTAGCTCATCGTGGGAGAACGGACGCCGCGGTTTATGCGGCGGGATCCGCTGTGCGGTAACTTACTGCGGATTACTTCCAGCGCATAGAAGTCCGTCAGAATCCGCTCTCGCCACGCGGGCGAGGCGCATAATCGATTTATCGACACGTTTATTGGGGCCTGTGAACCGCTGACGCGGTCGCGGCCGGATTACGTAACTAATGGAAACGGGCCATCTTTGCCTTGGTGAATTGCCTTCCCCGGATGATTGCGGTGTGAATCCTCGTTGCTGACACCGGCGATGAATCGAGAGGATCGATCTCGATCGAGGCCGGCGCGTTGAAGGGATTCCACAGAACTGCGTTGGTTTCTATGAACCATCCGTTGCCGGCGCCTGCGGACACGCAGCATCGCCGGTATTGGTTTGCGGGCTCGAGGCTCGAGGCCGATGGGACGCTCTGGCGCGGGAATGCTGCGCTCGGACTGGCCGCAGAGGAGTTGGCGGTTCTGCGATTGCTGCTCGCGCGGGCGGGTGAGATCGCCTGTCCGCTTGAATTGAAGCGGGCGGTCTGGGGCGATGAGCACGCTTCCGATGAAGTTGTTGCCAAGTGCATTGCCTCGCTGCGCGAACGGCTGCATCCTGCGGATTGCATTGAAAGCGTGTATAAGCGCGGATACCGAATCACAGTTGATGTGAAAGCCGATCATACGCGGGCTGCGGGTGCGCTGCCGCGGCTTGCGATTCTGCCGTTCGCGGTGGGGTATGGCGTTCCCGAATATCTTGGTTCGGCGATTGCCGAAGAGACAGCGTCGCAGTTATGTGACGCCGAATCCGCGGGAGCGATGATTGCGGCGCGGGAGTCTGTGTTGACGCTGGCGCGGCGCGGGATGGCGAGCGTTGAGATTGGCAGAACGCTTGGTGCGGATCTGGTTCTGGGCGGCGAGATTTACGCGACGCCGGAGCGGCTGAGAGTGAGAGCCGAGTTGATCCGCGTGGAAGACAGCGCGCAGCTCTGGGTTGAAGATGTGATGGTGGAGCGCGGGCGGATCATGGAGCTCGAGCAAAAGCTGGTGAACCGCGTGAGCAGCCGGATTTACTCGGGCGGGCTTTCCCTTGCGGCGGTTGCCGCGACAGGAACGAAGCGTGGAGATTCGCCGCGGATCCCGGAGGCGCTTGAGCTCTATCTGCGTGCGCATCATGAGTGGCAAACGCTGGAACGGCATCACATGCAGGATGCGATGGGCCGATTACAGCGGGCCATCGAACTGGATCCTGCGTTTGTGGCTGCGCGTGCCGATCTTGCGCACCTCTGCGTGATGCAGGCGCTTTACGGGTTTATGCCGGCACCGGCCGCGGCAGGCGTAGCGCGAAGAGCGACGGCGCAGATTGCGGAATTCGAAGAGGGCGCTGACGTGCTGCTGCCAGCGATGGGGTGGATCCGGTTTCATGTGGACCGGGACCTGAGTGCGGCTCTCGATGCGTTTGCGCGATCGGCGCAATTGCCTCACGATCCGCGCGTAACGCGGGCGCGGACGATGTTCCTGCTGAGCAGGCACCGATTCGATGAGGCTCTGGATACGCTGCGCGCGGCGATTCAGAAGGATCCGTATTCACCGTGGCTGCATGCAGAGCTGGCGTGGGCGCTGCACCTGGCCGGCGAGGCCGAGGCGAGCGTGGACCAGATCCGCAAAGCGATCTCGCAGTTTACCGAGCATGACGGCGCGCACCTGTATGGCGCGATGATCCTGGCGTACAACGGCGAAGCTGCGCGTGCGGTGGAGCTGGCACGCGCGCTGACGGCGCGGTCGGCGCACTTCGACCTAGCGACATCGGCGCATGCGTACGCGTTGGCGTGCGCACGGCGCAAAGAAGAGGCGCGAACGCTGCTGGATCGGATGCAATGGCTGAGCCGCGAGCGGTTTGTGATGAACACATTCAACGCCGCAACCTACGTGGCAATGGAAGAGGACGAATCCGCGCTTGAAGAGCTGCGCATTGCCAATGAGAACCGCTGCCCGTGGTTCTTTGAGATGCTTGGCGATCCGCGGATGCTGCCGCTGCGCGGACGGCCGGAGTTTGAACGGATGCGGAGCGCGCTGCGGGCGATGGAGACCGAGGCCGAGGCCAGGGCGGAGGACGGCGACGAGCCGAGGTGGATTGCGGCGCAGGCGGGGTGAGGGACGGTGGACGGTGAGCCGTGGGTCGTGAATCGTGGGTCGTGAGTCGTGGGTCGTGGATGAAACACGAGGTGTTGCGTTTCCGGAACGAGATCCTAGCTGATCACATATGGAGCCAATACGGAAGTCAGTTGTACTCCGAGGGGCTCTGAATCGCGGCGAAAACCTGGAGGCAGTTGCGGCCGTGGTTCTTGGCTGCGTAGAGCGCGGCGTCGGCGTGACGCATCAGCGCCCCCGGATCCATCTCGCCGCCGAAGGCCATTTCGACGCCGAGGCTGACTGAAACCGGCACATCCATGCCGGCAAAACGGACCGGGCGCGACAGCGAGGAGAGCACGGTTGACGCCACCAACTCCGCGGCGCGGGAATCGCGAATCTCCGGAAGGAGGACGACAAACTCATCCCCTCCCAACCGGACGACGGTGTCGCTTGACCTCACTGCATCGAGCAGCCGTTGTGCGGTCACGCGGAGCACTTCATCGCCACCCTGGTGGCCGAAGGTGTCGTTGATCTCCTTAAACTTATCCAAGTCCACCATCAATATGGCCAGTCCATTTTGATTGCGGCGGGTCACTTCCACGGTATCTTTCAGGCGGTCTTCGAGAACCACGCGTGTTGCGAGGCCGGTGAGGGAATCGTGTTGCGCGAGATGGCGGAATCTCTGTTCGCTCTCGCGGAGCAGAACGGCTTGCGCCTGCACCCTCTTTCGGAGGATCGCGACCCAGACCAATACGCCGAGCGTACAGGCGAGCGCCAGACCGAGCACGATCACGGCATGGGTGGGGGTCCACCAGGAGGGCCGCTCCAAGAGGACTACGTCAGCCGGGGAGCGCATCAGGATACGGAAGGATTTGGGAGCGGCCACGCCTGCGCGCACGTTGTTCTGCACATCGACGCCGACCGATGAGATGCCGGTGACGCGCAGCCTGCTTCCGACCTTCCACGCGTGAACATGGGACCCGGCGAGGCCCTTGGGCAGAATCGCGGAGAAGAGAATGTCGCCGGAGGAGAGTTGAAGGATGGCGTCGGAAGAGGCCAGGTCATAGCCGATCAACAGACCATCGATTTGAATCAGTTCGGAGCCGAATCCCCCGTCAAAAACTTTGTCGGCGGTTACAGACTGGGGCGCAACAGGCAGGTTGTTGATTCCGACGCTGCGGAAGACCGCATTGGTGATGACGGGAATATGGTTGTCGGTCTCCACGAATCCGGCCACATCGACCAGGTCGCCCAAGGCAGCGGGGATCTTCTGGCTTGTCTCTGCGCAGATGCCGCGCTGCGCGTCGCGTATGCAGACCAGGGAGCCGGGCCACTGGAGTGTGACATACCCTCGCAGATGAATGCGATGGGTGGAAGTGAAGTAATACTCCCGACTCAACAACTTGTCGATGGGAACGATCGGACGCGCAAAAGGATCGGCGGGAGCCGGTTGGACCATTACGAGGGTAGATAGATTCGGCGCCTGGAGGTGAAAGTCGATGATTTGGCCGTCGGAATTCATTGACGGTGCGGCGTTGCCCCGGATTTTGACCACGGAATCCACGAGATGGGAGTAGTCGGCGCCTGGAGTCTTCATCATCAAAACCATGATCGGCCCATCCTCCATCTCCACGCGCAGGAGTACGCCGTGGCCAAATTCGACGACGTCATGGATGGAACCCTCGACTTCTACCCACTGCGCATCATCCGTACCGGTTTTGAGATGGGAAAGGGTGACACGCGGAGCACTTTCGGGAAGGGGAGCTCGGCCGAGGATGCGGATATGCGGATGGCTGACGACGGGACCGAGGCCTCCGGGTGCTGTGAAGCCCTGCACGTCCACCAAGGCTCCGACGAAGAGTTGCGCCGCCGACAGGGAGTCTTGACTGACAAAGATGCTGCCAGAAGCGTCGTGAACGAAGATCGCCGCATCTCCCGTGCCAAAGTCGGGATCGAAGTAGGTAACAACCCCGCGCAGATGGACGGGGAAGGCACGGACGGCCTCCTCGTTGGAGAGGCTGTGCGCCTGACGTGCTGTCGTGAGCGTGGGGGGCTTCTGCTCCGAGGGCAAAGCGGTAACCGATTGTGCCTGGCAAGCAGACAGGATGCAAAGTGAAAGCAGAACCGCGTTGCGTGCGATCCGCCGACGAAGGAGGTCGCGCTCCTGGTTCGGCATTTTGCGGACCGAAGCACGTTCGATCGACGCGCGCTGTGTCGAGTTCAAGTCGCGGCAACGCGGATTGCAGCGGTCTCCACGATCAACTGACGTTTCGCATGCCAAGCTGAATCGCCTTTCTCTCTGCGCACAGTGCCGCCTTAAAGAGGTCTTCAGAGGTCTAATCGGCAACCAAAGAGGCGAAGTTTAGGCCCTTTGGCGCCGCGTTGCTGTGATAAAAGGCATGGATCAGCCGGGTAGCTGGTATGCCTTTTCACGGAAAACGTGGATGCAGGCGTCGACTGCGTCGGGATCGTAGAGCGAACCACGGCCCTTATCGACCGCTTCAAGCGCCGCATCAACGCCGAGAGCGGTTCTGTAGGGACGGTGGGTTGCCATGGCCTCGACGACGTCGGCGACGGCGCGGTTATAGGCAACGCGCAAGAATTTTCGATTCGAGCAGGATGAGGCCCCCCGACAGGCCAAGCGGATAACCCGATCCATTGAGCCGCTCGTGATGCTGGCGGACGATATCGGCGATCGGCCACGGGAATTTTACGTCTTTGATGATCTCGTATCCGATTTCGACATGCTCTTTGACCAGGCTCATCTGCGTCGGGGTGAGGCGGCCGGGCTTGGCCAGGATCTCAACCGGAATGCCCACCTTGCCCAGGTCATGAATGCTGGCCGCAAGGCGCAGCCCGTGAACGCGTTCTTCATCGAGGCCCATCTGGCGGGCGATGTGCACGCTGAGATCGGCAACACGACGCTGGTGGCCTGCTGTGTAGGGATCGCGGCGATCGACCGTATCGGCGATGACCTGAATGGTCTGTTCCAAGCTGACGTGGAGATCGCGCTGGTATTGCTCTTTGGAGACGGCATCGCGCAGGGTGCGCACGCCATAGCCGAGCGCAGAGGCGACCTGATCCATCAAGTGGCGCTCGGCGGCGGACCATACGCTCGGCGTTGCACCGTAAATGGTAAGGACAGCGATCGAATCGGGCGAAGGCCGGAAGGGGATCGCGATGGATGTTTTGAATCCGCGCAATGCAGCCTTGGCGCGGAACGGCGCCAGTTTTGGATCGGCATCGAAGTCCTGCGCTACCTGGATTTCTCCCGAAACGATGGCTCTTCCCGTGGGTCCGTGCGAAAGCTCGCCGCAGTCCCACATGATCTTGACGTCGGAGAGGTAACCGTCTTCGCTCCCGAACCACGCAACGGGAACGACAACTTTCTCGGGCTGCTCTTCAGCAAAGCCCACCCATGCCATGCAGTAGCCGCCGGTTTCAACGGCGATACGGCAGTATTCCTTCAGCAGCTCATTCTCTGAGCGCGCCTGGAGGAGCGCCTTGTTCATCTCGCTCAGCACCTTCAATTCGCGCAGGTGATCACTGAGTTCAGCCTCGAGCTGCATTTTCTCTGAGACATCGACGAAAAAGCCCTGGTAGTAGAGAGTCTTTCCGTCTTCCGCGGTAACTCGCCGGGCCGACATCGACACCCAGAGTGGGGTTCCGTCTTTCCGCTTGAACTGGCGGATGAGTTCGTGTACTTCTCCCTGCTCCTCGAGTTCGGCCGCATAGGCTGAGCGATCTTCGGGACGCATCCAGATCTGCTGAGCGGAGTCGTTAATGGCGGTGACAGTTTCTTCAGGGGAGGAGAAGCCGAGCATGCGCGCGCCCGCCGGGTTTAACGAAAGAGACTTCCCTTCCGGCGAGGTCTTGAAGATTCCTTCGGGCGCACGGTCAAAGATCTGGCGGTACTCCTGTTCGGCTTTCTGCGCGGCCTGTTCAGCGGCCTTGCGGTCTGAGATGTCCTCAAGATAACCGCAGACCTGCTTGACCGTGCCATCGGGATCGCGCACGCAGCCCACGGCAACTTTGGCCCACAGGACGGAGCCGTCTTTGCGAATATAACGTTTCTCGAGCCAGTAGCTTCGAATCTGCCCGGCAATGAGCTGATCGAATTGCGTAAAACTCTTTGTGAGATCGTCGGGATGCGTAATGTCGTTCCACGACAATTTGCTGAGCTCATCCGCCGAGTAGCCGAACATTTGGCAGAGCCGCTCGTTGGCGATGATGCCGGGCTTGCCGGGATGAACGATGGAGAACCCAACCAGCGGCAGTTGGAAGAAGCTGCGGAAGAGCGACTCACTTTCGCGCAAGGCGCTCTCGGCTTCGCGCAGGGAGGCATCGGCGAGTTTGCGCTCGGTGACGTCCCTGCCGAAAGCAGAAACTCCGAGGACGCTTCCATTTGTGCGGATGGGGTTGATGCTGAATTCGAACCAGCGGCCATCGAAAAACTTGACTTCGGTCTGGAAGGCGCCTTCGGCGAGTGCGCGCGAGAGCAGACCATTCCACATTTCAGCGTGCGGGCGAGAAGGCAGATCGAAGGAGGTTTTGCCGGGAGCCGCCTGGATTCCCCAGGTGGTCAGGATGTAATCGGCGAACGCCAGGTTATACGCAACGAGCGCGAGATCGCGATCCACGGAGAAGATGATGTCGTGAGAGCTATCGAGGAGGGCGGTCAGATGGGTTGTCCGGTCATCGGACAACTCCGCGTTCCATGGCAATACCATTCCGCTCATACTTGCAGAGCCTTTCCTAGCAAAGGGCCCAGTGCACGATCGCCGCCGGCAAAGGTGCAGACGATGATCACGCAGCGGGCAAGGCAATCAAAGAGGAAATGGTTGATGCGCCAAAGTGCCGGCCCGGCTGCGGAATGAAGTGCCTACAAGCTTACTTCGATGTGCAGTTCTGACGCTTCCCACGAAAGTGCTAGTGGCGTTCACTTTGGCGCGATTTTGCGGCGGAATTGGGTAGCAGAAGCGAAGCGGCGCGCTATTCGGCGTGGAAGACGACGTCAAAGAGCAGAAGGCTGGCGGTGGTGAAAATGATGTCGTAGCCGAGGAGCATCTTGATCCAGAGCATGGGGTCGCCGTCGCCGGTGAGGATGTAGCCGGTGGCCTGGACCATGGCGAGAAGAGCGGGAATGAAGATGGGAAAGAGGATGAGCGAGAGGAGGAACTCGCGGTTGCGGCTGCCAATGGAGAGCGCGGCGAAGAAGACTCCGTTGACGACCAGCGCCCAGGTGCCGAGAGGAAGAACGAGGACCAATTCCCAGGCCGGGCCTGCGATGCGGAGGTTATAGAAGATGAAGAAGAAGGGCGCGAGCACGATTTGGACGATGGAGACGAAGAGGAAGTTGGCGATGGTCTTGGCGAGGAAGAGCTCGGCGCCGGGCGAAGGGACCATGCGCTGCGCGTCCATGACCTGATGGCGGATTTCGCGGGCCCAGGCCTGATTGAGAGCGCTGACGGAAGCGAACATGGTGGCCACGCAGAGGACTCCACCGGCGATTTGCTGCGAGAAATAGCCGCGGGGATCAAAGGCGATGGAGAAGAGTACGACGACGAGGCCGGAAAAGAAAATCATGGAGATCATGGCGTCGAGGGTGCGCCACTCGATGCGGAGATCTTTGGCGAGATGAGTGAAGAGGGCGCGTGTCATGGGTGGCCCCGGTAGTGGTTCGATCTGGATGGATGGTTCCCCACCCTAGCGGCAAGAATAAAGACGCCGCGAGCGTGGGGCACCCGGCGGTTGGTGCCAAGTTCGCCCAAAAGCAAATGCAGGTCCTTCGACTCCGGTCGCCAAGGCGACCTCCGCTCAGGATGACAATTCAGTATTGATGAGCGATTAGAAACCCTGAATGAGTTGGAGTGGCCCACCTTTTCGCAAGGAGCGCAGAAGGATGGGACAACAAGATTCGTGGGATGAGTGAAGAGGGTGCGGGTCATTGGCGGCCCTCTTCTGAAGATTTGGTTTCTTTCGTGAGGTCGGCGGTTTGGACGGGCTGGCCAATTGCGGCGGCGGCGCGGAGATAGTCGTCGGGCGTGAGGATCAACTGCGTGCCGCGGGTTCCGGCTGAAACGCTGATGCGATCGAAGAGGATGGCGGTTTCATCGACGAAGACGGGGTAGGGCTTTTTGGCTCCGAAGATAGTGACGCCGCCGCGGATGTAGCCGGTGAGCGGCTGCACTTCTTTGAGTGGGGCCATTTCGGCTTTGCGCCAACCGGCGAGACGCGAGAGCTTTTTGAAGTCGAGAGCGGAGTCGCCGGGGACGACGGCGAAAACGTAGTTGTGCGAAACGTCAGTGGTCAGCAGAGTTTTGAAGACTTGCTCGGCGGGCATGCCGATCTTTTTGGCGACGGTGATTGCGGATAAGTCTTCAGGGTCGACGTCGTACTCGCGGAGTTCGAAGGGGATGTTGAGGGATTCAAGGAAGCGCGCGCCGTTGGTCTTCATTGGGTGGGGCTCCCTTTGTCGATTGAGGCAACACGTCCGGCGTGGAGGGTGATGATGAAGTCGGCGATGGGAGCGGCGAGCTCGCGCTGATGCGTGGTGAGGACGATGGTGCGGTCGGACTGGCGAAAGCCTGCGAGGAGCGTGACCATTTGGCGCACGCTTTCGACGTCCATGTTGGAGAAGGGCTCGTCAAGCAGAAGCAGCTCGGGGACGGAGAGGAGAACGCGGGCGAGCGAGGTGCGCTGGCGCATGCCCTGCGAATATTGGCCGAAGAGACGGTCGAGATTGGGGTCGAGGCCGACCTGGCGGAGAGCTTCATCGGGCGTGAGGCAAGCGCGGCCGGGATAGAGACTCCGGAAGTAGCGGAGATTCTCCTGAGCGGTGAGCTCGTCATAGAGCATGGGCGCGTGGCTCATGTAGCCAATGCGGGCGCGGGCTTCATGGGGTTGGGACGCGCCGAAGACGCTGACCGTGCCGTGGGTGGGACGAAGAAGGCCGGCGAGAACGCGCAGGAGCGTTGATTTGCCGGCGCCGTTTTCGCCGAGGAGAACGTAGCAGCGGCCGGGCTCGAGCGAAAGAGAAACCTGGCGGAGAGCGGCAAAGCTGCCGAAGAGCTTGGACACCTGGACGAGTTGCGCATGAAGGGGACGCGCGGGATCGGGCCGGACGGGATCAGACGGCACCGGGAGGGTTGAGCCGGCGGCGTCGGTGACGTTCGGTGTCATTCGATCAGTTGGTTACGGTCTGCGTGGAGGCGGGAGGCGCGTATGCCGGAGCGGAGGCGGTGTTCGGTTTGGACGTGGGCGCGGTGGAAGGCGATGCGCCGGGCTGCTGCGGAGCGTATTTGCTGGCGCACTTGGCCTGAAGCGCCGTCGCATGCAGAACGCCATCGTAGCCGTAAGTGCCGATTGCGAGGGCCTGAGCATTGTCTTTAAAGGTGTCAGGTGGCGGCTCGGAGCCCTTATAGACGACTTTGAGAGTCTTTCCGCTGGCCGCATTTTGCGAGTGGCTCTCAAATTCATTCATGGTGAAGGTCACGCTCGTGCCGCTCTGGTCGATCGAACCGGGTACGACAAATCCCTCCACTCTCAATTCCCGATGGTGGATTCTGTCGCCCATAAGACTCTTGCTTTGGGGCGTTAATACCTCGTCGATCTTGACGTAATAGCTCTGGGTGTCACGGATGCCCGTAAAAGCCAAGGCGAGGATTGTGCCCACAATGATGGTCACTCCTGCCCCGATCCGCAATGTGCTCGAAGGAATCTTCATATCCAAGTACTCACGATACGAGTGTGAGGGCGGGGGGGTCAAATTCGAAGTGATTTAGATCACTAGAGGCAGGGAACAAAGGAACGAGGGAGCAAGGGGGCGAGGGAGCAAGGGAAAGGGAGCGAGGGAACAAGGGAGCAAGGGACGGCGGCGCTGTCGGGGCTGCGGGGCTGGGCGAGCGCGACGCTGATTATTGGCCGCGGCGGGCGTTTCCCTGGCGGCCGCAGTAGCCGCGATTGCCTTCGCGAGCGGGCTGCGGTGAGGTGGCAACGAGCGGCAGAATTCCAGCGGCGATGAGCGTGAGTTCGATGACCAAAGCAATCATTGAAACCCCCAAGGGAAGCTCACCCTTCTTAGTTGTTGCGCCTGTGCGATCGGCCGCGATGGAGAGTCGCCACAATGGGCGGCGAAAGAATCATCGCAACGAAGGCCAAGGCAAGAAGCAAGTCAACCATTGAAAGGAAGTCTCCACACAGGCTGTTGCGGCATCGATGGCCTCAATCAGCTTGCGAGATGGACGATAGCGCCGGGAATTGACGATGGGGAATGGCTCGTGGGTGGGAGGGCATGGCCTGTTGGGGGCAGGGGCGGCTACGACTGGCGTGCGCACCGATGCGCGCCGTGTCCGCAAATCATTCGCAGAGAACGGGTTGCGGCTTGGCGGGTTGGCCGCGCTGGCGCGCGTTGGCGAGTTGGCAGGATGGCGAGACCGGGGATTGGCGGTGTTCAGGGCGCGGTGTTCAGCGCGCCCGTTGCGCGGTCGAGGGCTTGAGATAGGACCGTTAGCTGTTGGGCGGCAAGGGTGGAATCGCGGGCATCGATGGCCTCGTTGACGCCGGGGATGACGACTGCGGCATAGCCCGTGTGCATGCCGGGCGCGTAGATGGAATGGCGGTACCATGGGCGGTTGGGAAGGCCGGAATCGGAGAGGAATGCTGTTTCAGTTTGGCGGAGGGCAAGATTCAACGGAGCAAGATCGCCGGATGGTGCGGACTGGAGGGCGTGGACGCGTTGGGCGGCGGCGTCGAAACGCGAGGCGGCGGCTTGAGCAGGTGCGAAGTCGAGAGAGGTAAGGCCAGAGTCGGACGCCTTGTGCTTTGCCGCGTCAATGTAGGCGGAGATTTCGCGGGCGTAGGCGACATAGTCGAAAGGCAGCACGTCGGCGTCGGCCATGCGCATGGCTTCAAGGCCGAAGACGCGCGCCATCTCCTGCAAATAGACGAAGTTGGGGTCGGCGTTTTTGGTGTACCAGGCGAAGTCGTCGAACGCGGAGTGGTAAACGCCGTACGGGCCGCCGGACTCGATGTCGGTGGAGGGCACGCCGGCGTGTTGCAGGAAGGGCGTATAGTCCGATCCCGAGCCGAGGTCGCCGACACGCACCTGCTCGCCCTCGATGGGCGGCGCGTTGGAGCCGTGATGCTCATCGCTGCTGAGGGACTTGAGATGCCATTGGAGAAAAACCGAACCGGCGACGGGACTGGGAACGGAGCGGGCGATATTGCGGACAAACTCCTTGAGCGAGGGCACGGCCGAGGCGGAGAAATCGGGACCGGCAACGGCCACATCGACATTGAAGTAGGCGACTGCATGATCGAGCGCGCTGCCCTGCTGCTCAACCCACTCCGTGGAACCGACAAGGCCTTCCTCCTCCGCATCCCAACTGCAAAAGACGATGGTGCGACGAGGACGCCAGCCCTGGTGAACGAGAGCGCCGAGGCCGCGAACGGCTTCAAGCATGGCGGCGGTGCCGCTGGAAGGATCGACCGCGCCATAGACCCACGCGTCACGATGATTGCCGAGGATGACGGGTGCACCAGGATCCTGCGAGCCCTGGATTTTTCCGATGACATCCCAGATGACGCGGCGCTGGTAGTCCTGCTGAGAGACGAGGTGGACTTTTACGCCGCTGGGACCGAGGTGATAGCGGAACGGCAGCGCGCCCTGCCAGGCTTGCGGAACGCCGGGGCCTGTGAGCGCCTGGAGGATGGGCGCGGCATCGTGCGAGCTGAGAGGAATGGAGATGATGCGAGGCTGGACGCCGTCGGGCCCTGCGAAATTCGTGACGCGGGCTGAGTCTGGCAGGTCGAGCGTAGATGCGACGCCGGGAGTCTCGGGATCGCCGGGATAGCGGAAGATGTAGTTGACTGAGCCGCGTTGCACGCTCAAGTCGGGACGCCAGGGACCGATGGGATAGGGGTCGCCTTTGTAATAGCCGTCGTCCTGAGGATCGGAGTAGATGAGCACTCCGACGGCGCCGTGCTGCTCAGCGAGATAAACTTTGACGCCGCGAAAGTTGGAGCCGTAGCGGCAGAGGACAATTTTGCCGTGAACGTCGACGTGCTGCGTGGCGAGCTCGTCGAAGTCTTCGGGGCGGCAGAAGTTTCCGTAGACTGCCTGGGCGGTTACATCGCCGGAACCCGAAGAGCTGTTGTAGGGCATGACGATACGCGGGTTGTCCTGATCGGGATCTCCGTTCACATGCTCGCGATTGGGGCCGGTGATGAGGAGATGGCCGGCCTCGTCCCAAGCCTCGACGCGGACGACTTTCGGATAGTCCAAAAGCACGCGATAGGGAACAATTTCGGTATCGAGGCCAGCGGCGCGGAACTTGCGCGCGACGAACTCCGCGGTTTTGTAATCTTCTGGTGTTGCGGCAAGATGCGGCTCGGCAGTGAGAGTCTTCAGGTCCTCGCCGGCCGTTTTGGGGTCGGGCACGGCGAGGAACTGCGATTCCAGTTTGGCTTCCGCGTCGAAGTTGGTAAAGCCAAAGCTGCCCTGCGGGACGACCTGCGCCGGCGCTGGAGAGCAAAGCAGGGCGGCGGTGAAGGCTGTGCCGGCCAGGAACAATGCAGCTGGAATGCGTGAATTCATCAATTCGGCATGCTCCTCTCGGCGCGCCGATTCTGCTCGTTCGATGGTGTAACGATCGTGCGGAGAAAAGGCAACCGCAGATCCTTCGACTCCGTCCGCTCGCCGCGGCGAACGGCCTTCGCTCAGGATGACAATTTCAACGGGCCGCGATCAGGCGACGGGCTGAGCGCAGTGCGAGCAACGGCGCGCCGCCAACGGAATTTCGCTCAGACATTCCGGGCAGTTCCTGGTGGTGGGAGCGGCTTCAGGTTTCTTCATTCGTGCCTGCACCGCGTTCATGGGCAGAACGATGAAGAGATACACGACCAGGGCCACGATTAGGAACGAGATGGCCGCGTTGAAGAAGTTGCCGACTTTGATTTCGCCGCCGCCCACGTGCAGAATCACGCTGCTGAAATCGGGCTTGCCAACCGTGGCGGCGATCAAGGGGTTCAGAACGTCGGCTACAAGGGAGCTAATGATGGCGTTGAATGCAGCGCCAATAATTACGGCCACTGCCAGGTCGACGACGTTCCCGCGAAAGATGAAATCGCGAAATCCTTTGAACATGGATTCCTCCGGTAAATTACGGGTTCAACCGGAGCGCAAAGCAACTGCCAGAGTTAGCCGGAGCAAGCGCTGCCGATTGAGCACCCTGCCATGCTACACGGCGAAGCGGCAGTGATGCATCAAGCCGCGCTCGACGGGCGATCATGACACGACAAGCAGGACCACGATCGCGGCAAGGATCATGAGGTCGGCGTAGAGGAGGATGAGCACACCAGCGTGGTAGAGGCTCCATTTGCGCTGGAGGCAGCGGGCGGTCTCGGCCATTCCCCACGCGGCAACCAGCAAAGCGAGAATCTGCCACCAGGAGCCGTGAAGATTCTCAATATGCGGAAAGCCGGCAAGGTGGAGGCTGGCGGCGAATGCGCCCAGCGAGAGGAGAATAGCGCGCGGGAGCGATTTCTGGCGCAAGCGGAAGATGGAGAGGACGAGATGCACAACCCTTCAATGTACGCTGGCGGCGCGAGGACGGCAGGTGCAATAGGCGGGGAACGCGGGTGATAGACTTGCTGAGCCCAGGTCCGGGTTCCCCAAAAATCCAATTCCGCGCCGGGCAAAATGAGGAGGTCATTCCATGTCTGCTGGTTCTCAAGCGGCACCGCCCAATCCGCGCATTGTTTTCGATATGGTGCAGGCGCACCAACGCACCGCCGCATTGAAGGCGGCCATCGATCTGGACATCTTCAGAGCCGTGGGCAAGGGGCCCGGAGATGTGGCGTCGATCGCGCGGCATTGTTCGGCGTCGGAGCGCGGCATCCGCATTCTGTGCGATTTTCTGGTGATCAACGGAGTGCTGGCCAAGGACAACGGCCACTACAAGCACACTCCATCAAGCGCGGCATTTCTGGATCCGGCGTCGCCTGCGTGCATGGCGTCGGTGGCGCATTTTCTGAGCGAGGAAGCGATCATGCAGGCCGACGTGAACCTGGCCGAGATTGTTCGAAATGGCCGTACGCATCTTCCGGGCTCGGGCACGGTTGAGCCGGAAAATCCCCTGTGGGTTGAGTTTGCCGAGAAGATGGCGCCGATGATGGGGCCGATGGCGGCTCCGCTGGGCGCGCTGGTGCTCAAGGGACACAACGGGCCGATGCGCGTGCTGGATATTGCGGCGGGACACGGATTGTTTGGAATTGAGATTGCGAAGCAGAATCCGCAGGCGCGCGTGACGGGGCTCGATTGGGCCCCGGTGCTGCGCGTGGCGCTGAAGAATGCGGAGAAGGCGGGCGTGAAGGACCGTTACGACATGTTGCCGGGAAGCGCGTTCGATGTGGATTTTGGGGGCCCGTACGACGTGGTGCTACTGACGAATTTTCTGCACCACTTTGACAAGGCGACCAACGTTGGCCTGCTGAAGAAAGTTCGGGCGGCGCTGAAGCCGGGTGGACGCGCAGCGACGCTGGAGTTTGTGCCCAATCCGGATCGCGTGTCGCCGGCGATGCCCGCGGCTTTTGCCATGACGATGCTGACGACGACCGCCGATGGCGATGCATACACGTTTGCGGAGCTTGAGGCGATGTATGCTGAGGCGGGATTCAAGGGAATCAGCGAGCATCCGATTCCGATGAGCCCGCACACGGTGGTGATGGGGACGGCGTAAAAAAGCAGGGACCAGGGATTAGGGAATAGGGATTAGTAAACATGATCCGGACGGGTGCTTGCGCCGGGTAACGTGTAGCGTTACACTACTCACATGATCAAGAGCTTCCGGCACGCGGGCTTAGAGAAGTTCTTTTTCACTGGCGGTAAGGCGGGAATCCAGCCCAGCCACGCGCGCAAGTTAAATGTGCAACTCACGACTCTTAACAAAGCCCGAGTACCCGCGGATATGGCTGCTCCCGGCTGGAAATTGCACGCACTGCGCGGAGACTTGAAGGGACATTGGTCGATTCAGGTGAACGGTAACTGGAGGCTCACCTTTCGCTTCGAGGGCGAAGGCGCGATCCTGGTCGATTATCAGGACTACCACTAGGAGGCAAAAACATGCGGCAAATGTACAATCCGGCGCATCCGGGAAGCGTGCTGCGCGAGTGGCTTGGGGGAATGCAGGTTTCTGAAGCGGCAGCCAAGCTGCATGTATCGCGTGTGACCTTGTCGCGGATCCTGAACGGAAAGGCGGGAATCTCGGCCGAGATGTCGCTGCGCCTGTCCGATGCGCTTGGAACCAGCCCGACGCTGTGGATTGACCTGCAAACCCAGTACGATCTTTGGCAAGCGAGCCGCAAGCGGCGGCCCAAGATCGAGCTATTTAAAAAGGTCGCCTGAGGTTTCTACGCCGCCACTGCGAAAGCGGCGGCCTTTAAAGAGAGTGGAACGAAGAAGAAAATGAAGGCCGGTGCAGATAAGCGCCGGCCTTTTTTCGCGCAAGGTTATTTCGCGCTGCGCCGGGAGCGGACGGCGGCGGCGAGCTCGGCGAGGAGCGTGCGGGTCTCGTTCCAGTCGATGCAGGCGTCGGTAATGCTCTGGCCGTAGACGAGCGGGTGGCCGGGAATGAGCTTCTGCGCGCCGGCGACGAGATTGCTCTCAATCATGACGCCGATGATGTTGCGGTTGCCTTCGGCGACTTGCGCGGCGACATCGTGGCAAACAGCAGACTGGCGGCGATAATCCTTCTGGCTGTTGGCGTGGCTGAAGTCGATCATGATGCGGGGCGCGACGCCGGCCTGCTCCATGAGCGTAGTGGTTTCTCCTACGGATTGTGCAGAGTAGTTGACGGTTTTGCGGCCGCCGCGCAGGATGATGTGGCAATCGGGATTGCCTTTGGTGACGAAGATGGCCGATTGGCCGTGGTGCGTGTGGCCGAGAAAGGTGTGCGAGCAGGCGGCGGAGAGCACCGCGTCAACGGCCACCTGAACGTCGCCGGACGTGGCGTTCTTAAATCCAACGGGACACGACACGCCGGAGACGAGCTGGCGATGCACCTGACTCTCGGAGGTGCGCGCACCGATGGCTCCCCAGCAGACAAGGCCGGCGATGTACTGCGGCGAGATCATGTCAAGAAATTCGGTTCCCGTGGGCAGGCCCATCTCAGCGAGGTCGATGAGAAGATGGCGCGCGATGCGCAGGCCATCGTTGATTTTGTAGGTTTCGTCGAGGTGGGGATCGTTGATGAGGCCTTTCCATCCGATCGTGGTGCGAGGCTTTTCAAAGTAGACGCGCATGACGATGCGCAGGTCGGCGGCGAACTCGGCGATGGCATCCTTGAGAAGACGGGCATATTCGCGAGCGGCCTGAGGATCGTGAATGGAGCATGGGCCGGCGAGGACGAGGAGACGGTCGTCTTCTTTCTTGAGAATGGCGATGATCTCATTGCGGGCGTTGAAGATGGTGGACGACGCTGCTTCAGTGACGGGAAGCTCCTCCTCAAGAAAGACGGGAGGGAGAACGACCTTGGTCCATTGGATACGAAGATCTTCAGTGGGATGGAGCATGGGCTGGTTTGTGGCTCTTTCGGGGCGTAGCGCGGCCCTCTAAAGAATCTATCAGTTGGAGAGAGGATGGGCGAAGGCAAGGACCTGCCGGGGGCGCGTGAATCCGCGCGGGGATTTTGGGAACTGCGATCGACGTGCGAGGGCAAGATGCCCTCGCTACAGCCGGCCAGAGGCCGGCGGTACAAATGCGCGCGGTGCTTCAGCGCTTGGGGGATCAGTGCAGGACTTCGTATGCCGCGATGCCGCCGGCGGCAACGGCGGCGCCGACGATCACAGGCACGAGGAGGCGCACATGGTGATGCACCGAGCCGTCGCCGATGTACTCCCTGGCCTGTTTCACATGCACCAGTTCGGAGTAAGAGTGCGTTTGAAGCTTGTTGCTGTCGGAATCAGTGAACTGGAACGAAGCGGGAGACAGCGGGCCAAGGGCGCCGAATGTCTGCGAGCTGTCGCGGAATTCAAAGTCGAGAAATGTGCCCTGGCGATATTTGGCGAGGCGCTTCTCAATTCTGCGGGCGTGCTTGTCGAGCGGCGCGGAGGACTGCGCCTGGGCAGGCGGGACCGCGGCGAGCAAGGCGACAGACGCGAGCGCCATGGCAACGAGGGAGTGAACGGCGGACTTGCGGCGAACAAGCGAGAGAAAGCGTGACACTGCTCGACTCATGGGGGCCTGCCTCCAGAAAAGACAACACGCGTGACAGCCGGACGGTCTGCTGCGCAGCATAGACAGCATGCGCCGGTGGGTATCAACTTACCACCAATTTAGGTTCTTTGGTTACCATTCGCGGTGTCTTTGGTAATGAAGACCATCTGAAAGCTGATGATAATCAAAGACTTGATGGCGGCGGGAGAGTTCAAATTTTTCGATGGGTCACCAGTTCCAGTTGGGGATTTGATGGAAGGGCGCGCCCAGAGAAACGATGCCGCAGGCAGCCGGGGGTAACCTTCCCAGTGTCTTGACAGTGACTGTGCATGATCCGTAAGATCAAGGTGGGGATGTGTGGAAAATTCTCTTCGTAAGTGCAGGAAATATAAGCACTTAATGAGCGGCGCGCGGTTTGTTGTGCGGCCCAGCCCCGGCGAAGAGACCGGAGAACGGCGAAGATGCCTGAAACGCGCTTGAGCCCGCGAGAGCGGCTGGTGTTGACGGCCATTATCGAGCTGTACATTGCGACCGGCGAGCCGGTGGCATCGCAGGCGGTTGCGCACTTCTTCGCCGACCGGGACGGGCTGAGCTCGGCGACCTTGCGCAATGTGATGGCATCGCTGGGCGAGGCGGGACTGCTGGAGCAGCCACACACGTCGGCCGGACGCGTTCCAACGGCGGTGGCATTCCGCTATTACGTGGAGCAGATTACTCAGCCTGGGCGGGCAGTGGGCGGCCTCGGCGGCGGAACTTTGCCGGGACGCCTGGAGACGCCCATGAGCGAAGCACGCCGTGGGCAGATTGAGGAGAGCTTTACTGGCGTATCCAGCTCGAATGATTACCTGGAGCGGACGTCGCACGTGCTGGCGCTGATTTCAAGCGGGCTGGGCGTGGCGCTGGCGAGCTCGACCACGGGACAGGTGCTGGAGCACATTCATTTTTCGCGGTTGTCGACGGGGCGCGTGCTGGCGGTGCTGGTAACGCAGGCCGGCGCGGTTCAGGATCGCGTGCTGGCGGTAGACCAGCAGATGACGCCGGTGGATCTGGAGACGGCGGGAACCTATTTGAACGAGAATTTCCGCGGCTGGCCGATCGAGCGGATCCGGGCTGAAGTGGCGCGACGCGCGGAGATGGAGCGCGAAGCGTATCGAGAGCTGCTTACATCGGTTGATGAACTGTGCCGCAAAGGCGCGCTGGCCGGCGGCGAAAGCAGCGTGACGATTTTTGTAGACGGGATTGCGAACCTGATCACGGCCGAACAGGATCGCGAGCGGTTGCGGCAGATGCTGCTGGCGGTGGAGGCGAAACAGAGGCTGGTGGAACTGCTGAATGCTTACGTGGACGGCCGCGAGCAGGAGGTGCGCGTGGTGGTGGGCCTGGATGAGGCTTCGCCAGCCATGCAGGACCTGGTGCTGATTGGCGCGCCGGCGCGGCTGGGCGGCGGGAACGTGGGAACCGTAGCGGTAATCGCGCCCACGCGGATTCAATACCAGGAGATGATCCAGGCGGTGAGCTACATCGCGCGGCTCTCCGAGCGGATTCTGGACGTTCCGACAACGTAGGTGTGGGCGGCGCAGGCGCGGGGAGTTGCCGGCGGGATGAGCGGCTCCGATTGCGGCGAATCTCAAAACTGGCGCAGAAGGCTTGCAGCCGGGCGCGAGTTGAATCATCCAATAAGAAGATGCTTGAGTGAAATGTCTGAGGAGTGCAACGCAACCGTCAAAATCTCGAAATGCAGGTCCTTCGACTCCGTTCGCCGCGGCGGACTTCGCTCAGGATGACCGGTTGTTGAAGTTGATGACGAGTTGTTGATGTCGATGACCCGTTGTTGAGGTTGCAGTCGTGTCGTTGACGTTGCGAGTTTTTGGGGAAGGTTTTTGGGAGAATGTGGTGAGCCATGTGGAAACAAAAAACAAATTTGACTGAGGTGGACTCGCCCGTGCTTGAGGAGCAAGAGGCACGGCTTGATCCATCGACGGAGCTGCCGGCGCCGACGGCTGAGGAAGAGCTTGCCGCAGAGGCAGAGCAGGCTGACTCGGAAGGGGCGACTGGACGGACGGAGTTCGACCAGTTGAAGGCGGAGCGCGATCGCCTGCTGGATCGTCTGGCAAGGCTGCAAGCAGAGTTTGAAAATGCGCGCAAACGCGCGGAACGTGAGCGGGCCGAGTATCGCGAGTACGCGGCGGGCACCGTGGCGGAACAGTTTTTGACGGTGCTGGACAATCTGGAGCTGGCGCTGAAAGTCGAAGGGATCGGCGGAGCAACTGCGGTCGGGTGTGAGCCTGATCGTGAAGCAGATGGAAGAGATTCTGGAGAAGATGCAGGTGAAGGTGGTGCCCACGGTGGGTGAGGCGTTCGATCCGCGCTTTCATGAGGCACTGGGGACGGTGGAGCGGGACGACGTGCCGGATCAACACGTAGCCGAGGAAATTCGCCGCGGATACAAGATCCGCGAGCGGCTGCTGCGACCGGCGCTGGTGCGCGTGGCGCACAACGAGAAACAGGTGGATGAGTAAAGCAGCTGTTAGCTATTAGCTTTTAGCTCTTAGCTCCATCGAGGGAGAGCGAGCGGTAGAGGCCGAGTGAGGAATGAGGAGCTGACGGCTGAGGGCTGGCGGCTGATGAAGGGAACGAATGGGGTCTAATACAAGAGTGA
Organism: uncultured Acidobacteriaceae bacterium; assembly: GCA_963850865.1. Classification (GTDB taxonomy): domain Bacteria; phylum Acidobacteriota; class Terriglobia; order Terriglobales; family Acidobacteriaceae; genus Telmatobacter. Next base: position 156,130 of record CAWKMZ010000009.1, on the reverse strand, counting down.
GCAAAGCGGATTATTACGAGGTTCTGGGCGTTTCGCGCGAGTGCTCGGAACAGGAACTGAAGAGCGCGTACCGGAAGCAGGCGCTGAAGTATCATCCCGATCGCAATCCCGGCGATCACGCGGCCGAAGAAAAATTCAAAGAGGCCAGCGAGGCCTACCAGGTGCTGTGCGATCCGGACAAGCGTGCGGCCTACGACCGCTTTGGTCATGCAGGGCTGGGCTCGCAGGGATTCGGTGGCAGTCCGTTTGCGGGCGGCGTAGACCTGGGCGACATCTTCGGCGATCTGTTTGGCGAGATGTTCTCGATGGGCGGCGCGCAAGGCGGTGCAGCGCGCGGCTCGCGGACACAGCGCGGCGACGATCTGCGCTTCGACATGACGATCGAATTTGAAGCCGCATTCTTCGGCACCGAGAAAGAAGTGAAGATCCGGCGGCTGGAGACGTGCACGGTGTGCAGCGGCAAAGGAAGCGCGTCAGGCAAGGGTCCGAGCGTGTGCAGCCATTGCCAGGGGCGCGGACAGCTCCGCTATCAGCAGGGATTTTTCTCAGTGGCGCGGACGTGCGTGGCTTGCAGCGGGACGGGCTCGGTGATCAGCGATCCCTGCACGGCGTGCCGCGGCGAGGGACGCAAGACGGCAGAGGTGAAGCTGAACGTAAAGGTGCCACCGGGCGTGGAAGAAGGAACGCGCATACGATACGGCGGCGAAGGCGACATGGGCCGCGTGGGCGGACCGAAGGGCGACCTGTACGTGATTCTTTCCATCAGGCCGCACGACTACTTTGAGCGCCACGGCGCGGACCTGCATTGCGTGTTGCCGATCAGCTTTCCGCAGGCGGCCATGGGCGCGGAGTTTGAGATTCCCGGGATCGATGGGCCGGTGAGCATCAAGATTCCCGAGGGCACGCAGAGCGGCAAGGAGCTGCACGTGCGCGGGCGCGGATTTCCCTACTTGAATGAGAGGGGCAAGGGCGACCTGATTGTGAAGGTTGTGGTGCAGATTCCGCGCAAGCTGAATCGGGCGCAGCGCGAGCTGGTGGCCAAGCTTGCGGAGACCATGAGCGTGGACAACAAGCCGGCGTCGCCGGGGCTGATGGAGAAGATGAAGGATCTGTTCAGCTGAAAGAACAGCTTTTAGCCATTAGCTCTTAGCTTCTAGCGATTCTTTGCGAGAACCAGCGTAAACGCAGGCTTGCGCCAGGCGGTCATAGCCAGTTTGAGAGGAATTGGTGGAACTGAGCACAGTCCGCCTTTGCTGAAGCTTCGGCGCGACAACTTTCGCTTCGCGAAAGTTGGTGGAGCTGAGCGGGATCGAACCGCTGGCCTCCTCGTTGCGAACGAGGCGCTCTCCCAGCTGAGCTACAGCCCCACGAGATTCCTATTTTACCAGCGCGCGAACAATCCGGAAAGAGGCGGCTTTCCGTCCCCGTAATTCGATGTCAAACCCACGGCCGGAGCTTGCGGCGTAGACTTTTCTTGCGGCAGTTCCTGGGCGAATTCATGCACGGAAGACTCTTGTCGGCTCTGATTGGATGCCTGCTGGTGCTCGGAACAATTGTGCTTAGGGGCCAGCCGGCTACGCAGCTTCCGGCGGCAGGGCAACCGGTGGTTGACCTCGAGTCTGGAGATGCGCGCGTGTGGGAGCATCGGCTCGGCCCTGCAACTGCGGTTCATGTAAGTTCGGCTGAGGCGCACACGCTCGATTTTGAGAGCTACTTGACCTTCGAGATTGTTGTCTCGGCGGATGGCCGCGCGGAATCCGCGAAACCGACGGGCGACGAGAAGCGGCATGTAGATGAGGGGCGTGCGATTGAAATGGCGCGCAGGTTCAAGCCGTGGACGCAGGATGGGAAGAATATAAGCGTGCGCGTAACGGACGATGTGATGATCCTTCCGCCTGAGCGGTGGGCGCTGACGCCGCGCAGATTCCCCGAGCGGTGGGATTTGCAGGACGTGAAGATCGAGCTTTCACGGAGTATGTGTTACGGCAGGTGCCCAGCCTATTCGGTGACGATTCGGGGAGATGGAAGCGTCCACTTCGACGGGCAGAGGTATGTTCAGGTTCCGGGGAAGCACGATGCGCGTATTGCTCCTGACGCAGTGATGGAGTTGGTGCGCCAATTTGAGAGCGCGAAGTTCTTCGCGGCCGGCGACAAGTACATTGCCGAGGTCACGGATAACCCGACTTACACATTGACCTTGACTGTCGACGGGAAGACGAAGACCGTGACGGACTACGTGGGCGAGCAGGTGGGAATGCCGCTGGTGATTACGGACCTGGAAAACGCGGTGGATGAGGCTGCCGGAACCGAACGGTGGATCAAAGGCGATGAGTAGACGTTGAGCTTCCGTAAGCATGAATCTCTGAAGATTCTCTACCTGGTCCAGAGTTTTAGTTATTGCGGTTTCGATGTCCCTACCGGTTTGGCTTCGCCCTGCCTGCTCACTTCGAGCACGGTAATCGACATTTCCTGATTGCCGGGGACGAGCTCCAAACCCAGAGTGTCTTTGAGGGCGGCGTTGAGGCTGTCAATGTCTGTTCCGGCGACTTTAAACCGCGCGTCGAACGATCCGTCGATGCCTGTCTCGTTGACTACAGGGTTCTCAAGGCCGGTCGCCAGCAAATAGGCAAGATCGTCCATTGTGCCGTTCATCAGGAGATACATGCCGTGCCAACAGCCTCGCTTCACCTTATGGGTCGAAGCCGACGAACTTAGCAGTTTCTGGCTAGCGCCGGTGGCGCTGAGAATATAGGCGTGACTGGTTACGGTCTTTGGTTGAATCTGCATGTGCAATGCCGAGAGAACGGCTTGCTGGACGGCGGAATCCATGCGCGGCATTGAGGACGTCTACGAAATTCATGCGGAGGTCGATACGTCCCTCTGGCAGCGGATCCTTCAGAACATACCGATTGTCGAATGTGTAAAAGCATTCGTCATCAGGCCATCTGCATCGTTTCCAAGGAATATCAGTGCCGGTGGGCGGATGATTGATCGCGAGATATTTTTGCATTGGGGGCGGCCTTGCTGACGGACACAACAAACAAAGGGTGCTCTGCGATATTTCCGGCGGATTCCCCGCTCGATGTTTCGATCTGTTCGGCCGGCTTGAAATTGACGCTTCTTCCATCGGCCACGGCCTGCAGGTCGGAGGCGCTGACCGCATCAATTTCCGTTGCCGCGGCAATTCTCCCGTTTCCGTCGACGATGATGGTCGCTCCTCTGTGGAGGTCATTCCATACCATGCGAAGATACCTCCTGACGTATCAATGCCGACCCATCCGGCCATCTTTTTCTTGGCCAGGAATGCCTGGACTGCCTTCTGGTCTTCGTCGTCGATGGAGATGAACTGAAACTTCGCCGGGTCGAGCGACTCCACGAGCTGATTGAGATGGGGAATGCTTGCCACGCAGGGAGAACACCATGTGGCCCAGAACTCCAGCACCACGACCTTGCCCTTCAGGACGGCCCAATCTATCCGCGATCCTGCAGGAGCTTGCAGGAGTTGCACGGGATCGAGCGGCGGAGCAGGCGTGCCTTTTTCGGGAACGCGAAGAGCGAAAGTGGTGCAACGAGTAACGCCGCAAACGGGACTATGCAAGCGCGCAAAGCTAAGCAAGATGCCGTGTATCGAGAAAGTAGACGCATGTGTCCCTCGCGCGGAGAAAACAACATCGATCATACGCGCGAAGAGGCGGCGCGCGGCCCGATCAATTGACGATCTCGCCGCGGGCAGAATTACAGCTGGTTCATGTTGGCCAGGAATTCGGCGTTGTTGCGCACTTTCTCGAGGCGGCTGATCAAGAGCTCCATGGCTTCGACGGGCGAGAGCGGATTGAGCACGCGGCGAAGGATGAAGACGCGCTGGAGGTCTTCCTTGGGAATGAGCAGCTCTTCTTTACGCGTGCCGGAGCGCTGAATGTCGATGGCTGGGAAGACGCGTTTGTCGACCAGCTTGCGGTCGAGAATGATTTCCATGTTGCCGGTGCCCTTGAACTCCTCGAAGATGACTTCGTCCATGCGGGAGCCGGTATCAACGAGGGCGGTGGCGATGATGGTGAGCGAGCCGCCTTCTTCAATGTTGCGGGCCGCGCCGAAGAAGCGCTTGGGGCGCTGGAGGGCGTTGGAGTCGACGCCGCCGGAGAGGACTTTGCCGGAGGGCGGAACGATGGTGTTGTAGGCGCGGGCGAGACGGGTGATGGAGTCGAGAAGAATGACCACGTCGCGCTTGTGCTCGACGAGGCGCTTGGCCTTCTCGATGACCATTTCGGCCACCTGCACGTGGCGGGCGGCGGGCTCGTCGAAGGTGGAGCTGATGACTTCGCCCTTGACCGAGCGCTGCATGTCGGTGACTTCCTCGGGGCGCTCGTCAATCAGCAAAACGATAAGCACTACCTCTGGATGGTTGGTTGTCACGGAGTTGGCGATGGATTGCAACAGCATGGTTTTGCCGGTGCGGGGCGGAGCGACGATGAGACCGCGCTGGCCTTTGCCGACGGGAGTGAGGAGATCCATGACGCGGCCGCTGACGCCTTCGCGCGTGGTCTCCATCTTGATGCGCTCCTGCGGATAAAGCGGCGTGAGGTTGTCAAAGAGAATCTTGTTGCGCGTCTCTTCAGGCGACTCGAAGTTGATGGCCTCGATCTTGACGAGGGCGAAGTACTTCTCGCCTTCGTGGGGCGGGCGGACGTTGCCGCTGATGGAGTCGCCGGTTTTGAGATCGAACTTGCGTATCTGGGACGGAGACACGTAGATGTCGTCCGGTCCGGGCAAGTAGTTGTAGTCGGGCGAGCGGAGGAAGCCGTAGCCGTCGGGAAGAATCTCAAGGACTCCCTCGGCGAAGATGTGGCCTTCTTTTTCGCTCTGTGCCTGGAGGATCTTGAAGATAAGATCCTGCTTGCGAAGGCCGCTGGTCCCAGGAATTTCAAGGGTACGGGCGATGCGGCTCAGTTCGGTGATGTTCTTTTCTTTCAGTTCTGCGATGGTCATGTTTACCTGCGAATGGACGGGATGTGTGGGAGGGGTGCGGAGCGGGAAGTGCTCCTGAGGATACAACCTTGCGGATTACAGCAACTTCAGCCGGCGCTGGGTAAGCTTAAATCGTCCTTAATTTGGAGTCGCGGAGCACCGGAAAACAGAGATGGCCTCACTCGGAATGGAACTGCTTATATGATTCCTTGCTGGGTAAAAGCAAAATGCGGCGACAGACGCCGTTAAGCCGCACGGCGCCTTTCAACCGGATGAACCGCGGGCGCCTCTTCGGGCTTCTCCGCTTCAGGACTTGCTACTTCAAAACGGCACAAAACTTCGTTTGTGGTGTCTTGCAGCCGTGTATTCGGCTTGTGGAGCTTACGGGTAGCCTTGCTGGCCAGCGTACAAAGCTGGTAGCGATTGGACACATGAGAAAGTGCCTTAAAAACGAGATCGGAACGCATTGTCTATCTCCTTCTTATTCAAATTGCTGCACTGGAAAGAGCCGCTGGCTCGTCCGCACAGCATAAGGGAAGCCAATACAAGCCAAAAAAGATTGCGGCTACCCCAAATTGCAACTTCCAAATCTTAGACGCACTTCGCCTGCCCACAGTTCAAAAACATTTGGGGCCGCTACGAGCTATGAAATGGATGCCATACCGTATCGGATTTGCAGTTTACGCGCCGGATACCCGGGCGCCTATCTGGCCTTTTCCAGCGCTGCTCAAGAACGCAGCCAAGGCATCAAGCGAGCCTTCTCTCAAAGGTTTGATGCTGGAAGTGGCTGATGGGCACACCCGGCCGCAATGCGCAACCTGCCCTCTATGGATGGCTAGGTTGAGATTATATGGAAGAAAGGGTCAGGTCAATAGTTATTTCGGGTGAACAGGGGCAGATTGTCGAACGTTTACCGAGGTGAGTGAGGACTGAGCCCGCGGGCGGGGACTATCACTCTAAGCTATTTATTATCAGTGAATTAATGGGAAATTCAGCGGCGCCGGCCAGGAAGAAACTTGTGGGGGTCGATTGACTTTGGAACGAGACGACTTTGGGGTGAACCTTCTGAGTCAATCAAGGGGTGGTGTGCGGCGCTAGCGGCTGATGTGTGGCGCGCCGGCAGAGTCGCTCCAGGCGCTGCCTTCGGGCCAAGGTGTCCCGTCAGGGTCGCTCATGAGCACGTGGCCGTTTTCGTCGTTGCCAGGAAGCCTGGGGTGCGGGGTGCGGGATGCGTTGGCAGCAACCACATCGAGGCGGAAAACACCGATGAGGACCATGCAAACGACAGGCGCGGCCAGAAGAAAGGTTTCCCAACCGGATTGAAGGGCAATACCCTGCAAGTGAGCCTCCCCGCTCTCAAGACCGCGGACGTGAGATGAATCTTAGCCCGGATATCGGCACAGAGATTGGGGCACCGAGTCGATTTTGAATCCAAGGTAATGGCACGGATTGGTGAGCCGGAGAACACCGAACAGAAGTGCGCGCCGCAGTGACACCAGGCACCGACCAGAGGAATTCCATCTGCTAGCATCGCCGACTAAATCCAATTCCCTTTGCAAGGTGGGCCTTTGAGAATGGGAATGCGACGCAGTTTCTGCGAACTCATGATCTCGGCCATTGTCCTGCCTGTATTGGCAGGTTGCGGCGGCGGCGGATCCTCTGCCCCTCCCCCTGCCACCTACACAATCGGCGGAACTGTCACTGGGCTCACTGGCACAGGGTTGGTCTTGCAGGATAACGGCGGCAACAACCTGACGGTCACTGGAAGCGGCGCCTTCACTTTCTCAAATTCGGTTTCTAGCGGCAGTGCCTACAGCGTCACCGTGTTTACCCAGCCCAAGGGCCAGAGTTGCAAAGTAACCAGCGGCAGCGGGACGGCCAGCGCAAATGTCTCAAATGTGCAGGTCGCGTGCTTCGGCGAATGGGCTTGGATGAGCGGCAGCAGCATTGTGATCAACGATGGCACCCAATCAGCCGTCTACGGAACAATTGGGGTGGCAGCACCCTCGAACACTCCAGGTGACCGATTTACCGCGGTGAGCTGGAGCGATGTTACGGGCAATCTGTGGCTCTTCGGTGGTTTCGGTTACGACTCGGCCGGAACTTATGGAGAGCTCAATGATCTGTGGAAGTTTGACCCGAGACTCAGTACAAACGGCGAATGGGCATGGATGGGCGGCAGCAGCACCGTCGTAAGCAGCTTTGTAGGCCAGCCGGGGGTCTATGGAACGCTTGGAATTGGAGCCCCTGCCAATATCCCCGGCGGCCGACAGGAAGCGGTGAGTTGGAGCGATGCTGTCGGAAATTTCTGGCTGTTCGGCGGGGTGGGCGACGACTCCACGGGGACTGGTGGAACTCTCAACGACCTGTGGGAGTTTGATCCGAAGCTGGGAACAAACGGCGAGTGGGCTTGGATGGGAGGCAGCAGCACATCAGGAAGCGCTGGCGGCCAGCCGGGAGTCTACGGGGCGTTTGGTGTTGCAGCTTCGGCAAATGTTCCCGGCGGGAGATGGGATGCGGTGAGTTGGAGCGATGCGTCCGGCAATCTCTGGCTCTTTGGCGGATACGGGTTCGACTCGACTGGGACTTATGGACGACTCAATGATCTGTGGGAGTTTGATCCTAATCTCGGTACCCATGGAGAATGGGCCTGGAAGAGTGGCAGCAACGCAGTGCCTGCCAGCTATGGTGGCCAGCCTGGAGCCTACGGGACACTTGGAGTTACTGCATCCGGAAATATACCCGGCGGGCGGTATGGAGCGGTTAGCTGGACCGATTCGTTAGGCAATCTCTGGCTTCTTGGAGGGTGGGGAGCAGACTCGAATGACGTTTTTGGGGATATGAATGATTTGTGGAAGTTCGATCCGAAGCTCGGAAGCAATGGGGAGTGGGCATGGATGGGCGGGAGTAGCGCGATTACGGTGGTTGGTCACAATTTCTATAACGGTCCATCAGGAGTCTACGGAACGTTGGGAGTGACTGCGTCCGCAAACTTCCCAGGCGGGCGAACCAATGCGGTGAGCTGGAGCGATGCCTCGGGCAGGCTCTGGCTTTTCGGCGGCACCGGCTTTGACTCGGCCGGAACCTGGGGAGAGCTCAATGATCTGTGGGAGTTCAATCCGAGTCTTGGGGCCAACGGCGAGTGGGTGTGGGAGGGCGGAAGCAGCGTCGTGGGCAGCTTCGGCGAAGGTCAATCTGGAGTCTACGGAACACTGGGAACAGCGGCGTCAGCGAACATTCCTGGAGGAAGAGACAGTGCAGTGGGCTGGCGCGATGCATCGGGCAATCTGTGGCTCTTCGGCGGCAATGGTTTCGATTCCAAAGGAACTGGTGCCTGGATGAACGATCTTTGGGAGTACCAACCATAAGGGAGCCGTGTCACAACGCGTTGATGGCGGGTGTAGATGCGTTGCGCATGGCAAGGCTGCTAGCCGGAAGCCGTCGGCGAGAAAATCAGCTTCTGCTATCCGACCCTGGATGCCGATCATTAGACCGGGCCGTTTATCTGAACGCTTATGGGGCGCCTATGGGCATCAGGCCCAGTAGGTGCGGTCGAGTGTCCGATATTGGATCGCTTCGGCGAGATGGCCGACGGAAAGGGATTCGGCGGCCTCGAGATCGGCGATGGTGCGGGCGACTTTGAGGATGCGGTCATGAGCGCGGGCAGTGAGGCCCTGCTGCTGCATGGCGCGCTCGAGGAGACGCTCCGCTTCGGGGCTTAGCTCGCAGTAGGCGCGAATCTGACGCGTGGTCATTTGCGCGTTGGCGTAGATTTTTTCTTTGGCTTTGGAGAAGCGCTCGCGTTGACGCGCCCTGGCGGCCATGACGCGGGCGCGAATCTGGGCGGAGCCTTCGGCGGCCGCGCCGCCGCGAAGCTCCTTATATTGAACGGCCGGAACTTCAATGTGGATGTCAATGCGATCAAGCAAGGGGCCGGAGATTTTGGCCACGTAGCGCTGGATCATGGGCAGCGTGCATGTGCACTCGCGCGACTTGTCATTGAAGTAGCCGCAAGGACAGGGATTCATGGCGGCGGCGAGCATAAAGCGCGCGGGAAAGCTCAGAGTCATGGACGCGCGCGCAATGGTGACCGTGTGGTCCTCAAGCGGCTGGCGCATGACTTCAAGAACGTTGCGAGGAAACTCAGGCAGCTCGTCGAGAAAGAGGAGGCCGTTGTGCGCAAGCGAGACTTCGCCAGGGCGAGGCACCATGCCGCCGCCGATGAGGCCGGCATCGGAGATGGTGTGGTGCGGCGAGCGGAAGGGCCGCTGCGTGACCAGGCCCGCACCGGCTTCGAGGACTCCGGCAACGGAGTGAATCTTGGTGGTCTCAAGCGCTTCCTCGAAGGTGAGTGGGGCGAGGATCGAGGGCAGGCGCTTGGCGAGCATGGTTTTGCCGGAGCCGGGCGGACCGATCATGAGAATGTTGTGGCTACCGGCAGCGGCCACTTCAAGGGCGCGCTTGGCGGTTTGCTGGCCGCGGACATCATGGAAGTCGACGGTGAACTGCTCGAGTTTTCCGAGGAGATCCTGGGTGACGACACGGAAGGGCTCGCGCTGGATGACGCCGACGACTGAAGTGTTGAGCAGATCGAGGACATCGAGAAGCGAGGAGACGGGATAAACGTTGACGCCCTCGACAACCGCAGCCTCAGCGGCGTTAGCGGCGGGCAGAATGAGGTTGGCAATTCCCTTCTCGCGCGCCAGGATGGCGACGGGCAACATACCGGGAATGGGGCGTACGCTGCCATCGAGGCCGAGCTCGCCGACCATGAGAAAACGGCTGAGATCGTTGGAGTGCAAAGCGCCGTAGGCCCCAAGAATGCTGACGGCGATGGGCAGATCGAAGCCGGAGCCTTCCTTCTTGAGATCGGCGGGCGCGAGATTGATGGTGATGAAGGTGGGCGGAATAGTGTAGCCGGAGTTCTTGATGGCGGCGCGGACGCGGTCGCGGCTTTCGCGGACGGCGGCGTCGGGCAGGCCGACGGTGTGAAAGTGGTCTTCATTCATGACCACGCCGCTATAGTCGACCTCAACCTCGATGAGGTTGGCGTCGATTCCGTACACGGCCGCACTGAGAGCCTTGAAGAGCATGGAGGAGGGCTGCGGAGGGAGTGTAGCAGGGGACGGGGTGCGGCGGTCTGTGATGGATGAACAGGAGCGGTAGAGGGGATGTTTCACTCGATGTTAGCAGCTATAACTTATTATGATTCATTGAGTTTGCCGACGATGAGATTGAGACGAGGGTGATTCGACGCGGATTTTTTCCAGGCGGGCTGTCGTCCTTGTGGCGATAGCCGCCGGAGCGCTCTTTTCGGCGAGAGCATTTTGTCAGCCGGACGGCAAGACGAGCGTCGCTTCGGGGCAGGCGACTGAAGCACAGGACGGGGCGAAGGCCGGCGAGACTGAGGGAGCGGCTGAAGACGGCCCCATCGCCAATCCAGGAAGACCCACGGTTTCGACGCCGGCAACGCTCACACCGGTTGGCTATCTGCAATTCGAGACTGGAATTCTGGCTGCGTGGCATTCTCCGGAGTTTGCCACGCAGGCCAGCATCAACGAGGTGATCAAGTTCGCGGTTTCGCGACGTATCCAGTTCCTGGCTGCCAGCGAACCGTTTGTTCACTCCAATACGCAACCCACAAATGGCGATGGAGGGGTATCGCTGGGAGTTCAAGGGGTCTTATGGCCGGGAGAAGGCGCGCGTCCGACGCTTTCGACGAGCTACTTTCACGCGGTCCAGAACGGAGGAACTCCAGACCTGGATTATGGCAGCGCCTACGAATTCGATCCTCGTGCTTGCCAGCGCCGATGTGAAGGGCTTCCACTACGACACAAACTACATCTTCAATGAAGTGGACAGTAATGCGGGTGTACGCCGCGCGCAGTTCGGACAGACGCTTTCTGTTTCGCACGGGGTTGGAAAGAGGTTTGGAATTTCCGGGGAGCTGTGGGATTTTACGCAGCCTTTTTTGCGGAGCTACGCATTCGGCAATCTTTGGGCTCTGAATTACAACGCGAAGAAGAACCTTGTGTTCGACGCCGCATTCGATCGGGGGTTGAGCACGTACATCGACTCGATGGGAGATCCTGGCGGGCTTTACGTATTTGTTGCCGCGGAAACTGATCCGGTAACGGGCTAAGGTTGCAAGCGTCAAATAAGCTGGAATCCATTGAGGCGTTTGGCGGCATTCTGGTCGAAAGTCAGAGTTGCTGAGCAACCTCTCCAGGCGCCTAAACCGCCGATCAACGCGTCTTCAAACGTGCCTGTTCCATTTCTGAGTGCAACGACAGCCTGATAGACTTCCTGCTCGTTCTGCACCTCAAGGGTGTCGGCCGCCAGGACCATTTCGACGTGGTCAGCGATTTCAAGACGCGAGCGCTTGTATAGAGTCCCAAGCACCCAGACGATTTCGAGGATCGAGACAAGGCTGACAAAACCGGGATCGCGACGCGTCAGGCGGCGTTCGACGATTTCGGTTGCTCGAAGTGACTGCGCTGGGTCGTCTTGCACGAGGTAACGCAAAAGAACGTTCGTATCTAATCCGACCATTGCATTCGCTTCCGATCATTGCATTCACCGCCGATCGTTGCCGCTGCCGATTACTTTTTGCGCTGGAATCTCGCCGTGGCGCCTGCCTCAATTGCCTTATCGATTTCTTTGAGGGAAACCGGGCGCGCGAGTTTCGGGACACTGCCTTTGAGGCGCCCGGTTGGAATTCTGGGCAGAATGATCACGCCGTCTGGATGGAAGAAGAACTTGAACCGGTCTCCAGGCTTGATCTGCAACCGTTCACGAATGACCTTGGGAATCGTGGCCTGACATTTGCTGCTGAGCTTGGCTTCCATCGGAATTGTCTCCACCTTTACATTTTAGCATAAGTAAAGGTTGCTTTGCAGACGGCCCGGCAGCTCAGCCCAGAAGTTATCACCGTGCGCGACTAGGCACAGTCGCTTCCTTTACGCGGAATCGGCGGGGAAGCTGCCAACGGATGAGCCGGGGGCGACGTTCTGGCCGGCGAGCACAATGGCGTGGCTGGCGATGTGGGCGCCGTCGCCGATGACCGTGGGCTGAAGGCGGATTTTTTCGTAATCAGCGGCATCGTGCCAGAAAGAATAGATGCGCGTGTACGAGCCAATGATGGCGTTCTTGCCGATTTTGATGCCGCCGCGATCGTTAATGAGTGCGCGCTGGCGGATGACGGCTCCGTCACCGATGGAGAGGTTGTAGCCGTAGGTGAGGTCGACGCCGTGATAGATCTTGACGCCGGCGCCGAGATGCTCAAAGATGTGGCGGCCGAGCATGCAGCGAAAACGCAGGCCGAGCCAGTGGTTGAGGCCGAGCGGCGAGCGATCGAACATCTGCCAGAACCACAGCAGCGGCTTGCGACGCGCGAATCGCTCACGATCGACCTCAGGGAAGTGCTCGGCTTCGAGCGTGACGTTCATTGGATCGAGAGAGAGATTGACGACATTGCCGGGCAGCTCAGAGGTGAGGGTGAGATTGAGTTTGCCGCCGTGGGGCCGGCCGAGATAGATCTGCGTTAACTGATCGCGCACGATTTCGCTGCGGCGCTCCATCGAGTTATGGCGCAGGAATTCCTCGTCAAGAAAGCGAATCCAGCGGCGATAGATTTCTTCGGCTTCAGCGGCGGGATGGGGAACGACGATCTCCGAGGTGGCCATATGCATTTGAAGATAGAACAGAGGGCGACGGGGGACAAGGGAAGAAGGAGGATCGTGGGTCGTGGATCGTGAGTCGTGAATCGTGAGTCGTGGGTGTGGGTCGAGGACGGTGAACAAGTGGAGAAGTGAATCAGTGAATCTAAGAACAGAGAAGAGAGATCAGAGATCGTTTGACTCTTCACAAGAGCCGCTTGCATCAATGGTCTTAAATGACGAAGGAGCATCCCTCGGGGGCTAAAGGTCCAATATTTTATGCGGCTTTCGCTGCACGACTAAAGTCGTGCCCTTTCAAAACCGGATTTACGCAACCGGTTCCAGTCGCTTATGGCTGCGAACTGAGAACTGTCTTTACCGTTTGCCCTGGACGATTTTGGGGTTGGCGCCTAGTTTTTTGGCGGCGCGGCGATCGGCGATTTCGTGCATCTCCTTGCCCCAATGCGAGCGATTGATGCCGAACTGCATGCCAAGCATCATGATGTTGCCCGTGCCCCAGTAAAGCGCCAAACCTGAAGCGTAGTGCCAGAGCATGAAGCCGAAGAGAACGGGCATCATAAAGGCCATCATGCGGCGCTGGGCGGGATCCATTCCCGGGGAGGGCGTCATGTACTGCGTGAGGAACATGCTGATGATGATGAAGATGGGCAGAATGTGCGTCGGGTCGGGCTGCGAGAGGTCGGGCAGCCAGAGCCAATGCGCCTGGCGCAGCTCTACGGTGTACTGCAATACGCGGAAGTAGGGCCACAAGAGCAGCATGGGCACGAGCATGGGCAGGCAGTTGCCGTACATGTTCACGCCCTCAGTTTTATAGAGCGCCATCATTTCGGCGTTCATATCGGCGCGCTTGGGGTCGGTGGCTTTGAGATTTGCGTAACGCTTCTTGATGGCGTCAACCTTGGGCTGAATGCGCATCATCTTGAGCGACGACTTGGTCATCATCAAGCGCGTGGGCAGGAGCGTGAGGTTGAAGATGACGGTGGACAGGATGATGGCCCAGCCCCAGTTTCCAATGCCGTGTTCCACCAGGAAGCGGAGCAGGAAGTAGAGCGGCTTGGCGACGACGGTCATCCAGCCGTACTGGATGAGCGGCTCAAGATTGGGCCCATCCGTTTTGCCGTCCGCGCCTGTGGCGTGGATGGACTTGAGCACGTCTGTCGACTTGGGTCCGGCAAAGAGGCGCAGGCGCGTGTCGCCGCCGGTGTCGCCTACGGCGAGGCCGAGCACGTCGATGGAAATCTTTTTGCTGTTGGGATCGGTTGCGTCGCTGGCTATCTCGATTGCATTGTGCAGAGTGACCACTGTGGCGCGATCGGGCGCGTCGGGCAGAAAAACGGAGGCGAAGTAGAGATCCATGTCCGCGGCGTACTGATACGGCGCGTCGAGCGTGTTGTTGCCACTCACCTTGGCGGCCGCCTGCGAGTCCTGCTTGCCATCGATCGACCAGGCGAAGAAGGCAGGAGTCCGCGTCTGCGACGGCAACATCCCCGTCTGCTGCAACTCCTGCATATCGCCCAGGCCAGCGGGCCAGGCTACCAAAGCGCGGACCGGAGCGCCGTTCTGACTTACCTTGGACTCGACATTGACGACGTAGGTGGAGTTGAAGCTGAAGGTTTTTACGACGTCGAGACCGTTGGACGCGTAATGAAAAGTGATGGAGGCGGGCGCAAGAACGCTCCCGGTGGCCGTGGGTTGCGCACCTGAAACCGAAACCTGGTAGAGAGCCTGATTGAGCTGCGAGGTGAGCGCCGGATCGTAGGTAAACAGCGAGAGCGGCAACCCGAAGCGGGCGGCGGCCTGAGGCTGGACAAGATCAAGCGGCTTGCCAGTCGAGTCAAAGTATTTCTTAAGGATCCAGTGCTCAACCTGCGCGCCGCGATTGGTGAACTGGATTTTGAAGAGCTCGTTCTCGACTGTCGTGGTGGTGATGATGGAAGCGGCAATTTGCGGAGTGGCACTTGAGGGCTGCGCTGTTGTTGCGGCCTTGGGCGCAGGTCCTGGAGCAGCTTGTGGCGCTGGCGCCACAGGTTGCGTTTGCGTGACAGCGGGCGGCTGGTCTTGCGGCTTGGGCTTGGCGAAGAAGTACTGGTAGCCAAGGAAAGCTGCGAGAACAACAAGCATCATGGCCATGGTGGAGCGCATATCGCCACCACCACCGCCGCTGCCGGACCCCTGCGATTGCAGATTGGGATTGTGAACTTCGGGCAAAGGGATCTTCCTATCGTCTTGAGAGGGCAGCCCGCAGGGCAGCCACTCTCCCTATGGTAACGGTTCGTGGGGGTAAACGGTTCCGGCGCGGTGGTTTGAGGCCTGATTCATGGCGGCCGAGGCGGGGTGAGATGCGGCGGGCGGGACGGGATCGAATCCTCCCGGCGTAAAGGGATGGCAGCGCAGCAGCCTCCATGCGCCCAGGGCAGAGCCGCGCAGAGGACCATGCGTGGCGATGGCGACCGCCGCGTACTCAGAGCAAGTGGGCAGAAATTTGCAGCCGCCCGGATGGAGCGAGTGCAGCGCCGGAGAAAGCCAGCGCTTGTAGAAGGCGAGCAGTGCGAGCAAGATGCGCGTCATGATGCGGACGGCCCTGGAAGATTCGGCGCAACCGCCGAGTGTTTCGCGGAGCGTGCAGCCTCGGACTGGGCCTGTTCAAGGATACGCAAAATCTCGCGCTCAAGTTGCGCGAAGTCCATGGTGAGCACGATGCGGCGCGGGTGAAGGATGAGATCGAAGCCCGCGGGCAGCAGATTGACGTGGCGGCGGAGGCCCTCACGCATGCGGCGCTTGATGCGGTTGCGCTCGTGAGCTTTGCCGATGACTTTGCCGACCGTGAGACCGACGCGCGCAGCCGCCGGAGCAGCCGCGCCCTCAATGATTTGCGGGGCGAGGAACCAGCTCATGGCAGAGGACTGGCGCTTGCGGCCGGCAGCGTAGGCGCGAAGGTAGTCAGCGTGCTTGCGCAGACGCGAGTTCGCCAGAGTTTTACGCTGGGCAGGCTTGGAAGCTGAATTCATCGGGAAGGCTCGAGCCAAATGGCGGCGCTGCGCGGCGGTTTCCAGTTCAGGCGGCGCAGCTCTCGAATCAAGGACCGGCCGGGGAATCAATCGCGATGCGCGGGGCTGACGGAGACACGCTTGCGGCCTGCGGCGCGGCGGCGACTGAGCACGGCGGCGCCGGCGTTGGTCTTCATGCGCGACCTGAAGCCGTGAGTTTTCGCACGGTGGCGGCGGTTAGGTTGAAAGGTACGTTTGGGCATGGTAACCCGCTCCTGTTTTCAAAAGAGAATCTGCTAGTTAGCAACTGTTTAAGTATATCTCAGGCGAAATTTGGATGCCACTCTGCGCCGGCCTCATCAACCATCCTTGCCGACTCGCCGGATTCATGGGACCCGTCTTGATGTCGGATCCCATCCTTGCGCACTTTGCATCTGAGGCATTTATGAGACCGGTTGGAAGCGCTTTCACGATGTGGCAAGGGCGTGAAGAGATTCGTCGTATGCTGAGAAGAGCGCTACGAGATTGAAGTGAAAGACACTCGGCGAGTTGGACCCATCAGTAACGCCGGGTAACCTAGCGCGGACTTTCACCATCCTTGGTGCAACTCGAAGAGATCGCAGAAAACTTATGTGAATAGGGGATTGCAACGGACTCGGTTTGTGCTACTATCGGGACCGTTCCTGAAATTTCATTTGTAATTTCATGTGAAATTTCGAGCATTCTGCGTATCGGATTTTCGTCAACGGCCTCGGCTTTGAATCCCTCGAGGCGGACCAGTGGTAATCAGGTAAGGGCCATCTGATTGAGCGCGCGCAGCACGTAGCTTTGCGCCTTAAAGAAGCCGTTGCCTTTAAGAAAAAATGAACCGCGCGGCGCAACGCCGGCGGAATCAGCAAGGATTGTACGATGGCATTTGCGACTACGCCGACCTCGGCACTCAATCCCTGGCTCCAGATTCTCGCAGCACTCGAGAAGAAGGTCATCCGGCAATCATTCGAGACTTGGCTCAAGCCGACTCGATTCAGCCATGCATCGGGGCGCAAGCTGTATGTGCGCGTGCCGTCGCCGGAGTTCCAGCATATTGGCGACAAGTATGGCGATCTGATTCAGGAAGCGATCGATCTGCAATCGCTCGACTTCGACGACGTATGTTTTGTGACTGCGGAAGAGGATCCGTCGATTCCGCCGCAGCGCAAGGATGGCGGATTCGGCCCGGTGCCTTCGCATGCGCCGACAGCGCCCCCCTTGAATGCAGCGCGCTCACCGGAGCAGGGCCGCTTTGATTGGTCGACCGCGGCGCAGCTCAACCAGCGCTACACATTCGATAACTTCGTCATCGGCAACGGGAATCAATTTGCGCGGGCCGCGGCCCTGGCCGTGGCAGAGCGCCCCTCGCGTGCCTACAATCCGCTGTTTCTGTATGGCGGCGTGGGCATGGGCAAAACGCACCTGATGCACGCGATCGGGCACGAAGTGAAGCGCAGGCAACCGGCCGCAAGCATCTGCTACGTATCGGCAGAGAAGTTTACCAACGAGATGATCAACTCCATCCGCAACGATCGCATGACCAGTTTCCGCGACCGTTTCCGCACGGTGGAGGTGCTGCTGATCGACGATATTCAGTTCATCTCGCAGAAGGAACGCACGCAGGAAGAGTTCTTCCACACCTTCAACGCGCTGCACGAGAACATGAAG
Organism: uncultured Acidobacteriaceae bacterium; assembly: GCA_963850865.1. GTDB lineage: Bacteria > Acidobacteriota > Terriglobia > Terriglobales > Acidobacteriaceae > Telmatobacter. The sequence continues at coordinate 138,801 of CAWKMZ010000009.1, read as the reverse complement.
CAGGTAGTGATTGCTTCAGACCGGCCCCCGAAAGAACTGACGGAGATTGAAGAGCGGCTGCGCTCGCGCTTTGAGTGGGGACTGATTGCGGACATTCAGCCGCCCGACCTTGAGACCAAGGTGGCGATCCTGCTGAAAAAGGCGGAGAGCGAGCAAGCGCAACTGCCGACCGACGTGGCGCTGTTTGTGGCGTCGAATGTGCGGACCAACGTGCGCGAGTTGGAAGGCGCGCTGGTGCGGCTGATTGCATGGTGCCAACTGAATCGCATGGAGATTTCGCTGGCGGCGGCGCAGCAGTGCCTGAAGCAGTTCATCGATATGCAGGTGCGCAAGATCACCATTGAGGCGATCCAGCGCGCGGTTGCGGAGCAGTTTGGCATGCGCGTCGCGGACCTGAAGCAGAAGAACAACTCGCGCAATGTGGTGGTGCCGCGGCAGATTGCGATGTACCTGGCCAAGCAGATGACGGAAGCGAGCCTGCCGGAGATCGGACGCCAGTTCGGGAACAAGCATCACACCACGGTGATGCACTCGATCGGCAAGATCGACGAACAGCGCCGGACGGACAAGGACTTGCATCGCACCCTGACGAAGCTGCAGGATGTGCTGAGCTGCTAGAAGCAGGGAACAGATTTCATCCGCCCCAGCGAGCCCCGGAGGGCGCGCCTACCTGAAGAGCACAGACCTAAGTTCCAGCTGTCCGCGGCCATAGTGAAGGGCGGATCAACTCTCTCCCTCTTCTGCTTGGACAGATACCTTCGAATTGCGACTTAGTTGATTCGATTCCTACGACTCGCGCGGGATGCACTCGCTTTATCACTGCCTTTCGGCAGGACAATCCGAATCGTGCCATCCTCATCCTGCTGAATCCAGTGGCACAAAACCCCGAGCTCCACGAGATCTTTTGGGCCTATTTCGACGGGGAACACTTCAACGTATTTCTGCCAGATTTTGGTAACGCTCTCCAGCAGCTCTTTATACGCCGGAAGGATTCAGCCTTCCATGCAATGCCTCGAAATTGACTCGCTCTTGAACATTTTTCCCTCTCAAGACAACAGTTTGACGTGGACCTCTTGCGATGGCTAGCCATCTAACGGCCTTTCGATTTTCCTCTGCGCGCGCTTACACTCCCCTTGGATGTCTTCAATCTACGCGAGGTAGCTTGTGTTCGTCTCGGAGATCCTGCGGGCGGGGACACTATGGTCATCTTTTCAATAACCTCTTCGACACTCATTGTTGAACTCTTTAGTGTAAAAGCATGGACGTGGACATCATCTTGCCAGGCCTTGCGAAGGGATTGAATGAGCGGCGAGAGCTCGGAAGCCGATCTCAGACCCTTCTTCGTTCTGACCATCATCTGACTGTGTTGGCTTCCGGGAAGAGTAGAATAAGGCTTGAAGTTGTGGATTACAAGCAGGACGTTGTGGTTTTTTCTCAGCCCAACGATCTGCTTGCCTAATACGGCCACATTCGTCAATTTTCGGAAGTCATTGATCTTTTTGCGCTGTTCGGCGGTCAGTTGCCCCTTTCGCTTCCAGACGCTTCTCAGATTTGGCTCCCTCTCCAGAATGAGGCCGAGTGAGGCATCAAGAAGCTTGTCCTTGCCTCGATCCAGTTGACGCAGTATCCCAATCCACCATGGATCATCTCGTTCTGCAAAACTACTCAGGAGCTTTTGGGCTTGCTCGGCAGTGAGATCCTTACGGAAGATCATGCTTAGCTCGTCTAAGAAGGGCGACGACAAATCTGACTTCAGCGCTTCTGCCGATGCATATCGAAAGGCAGCATCGAGTTGCGCGACCTTGTGGTGCCTAATAATCACCTGACTGCTCCGAGCTCGCGCGAGGCAATAGCTCTCTAAAGCGTTAAAGCCTCGCTCGTCAACTGCGGTTACGAAACCATATTTCTTGTGTCTCACAAGAACGAGATTTCGAATGAGTTGATCTATGTTGTAGGCCGCAAATTCAAGTCCGAGCGCTCGGCCGTCTCTCAGCAGATAGTCTGCACGATCAACGTCGACGTCCCAATCGATTAATGTATGCAGCCATCCGAGTGCTCCAACTTGCGATGCCCTTGTTGTTCCATAACTCGGTTCTTGGTCCAGAATCAGCTTTGCGAGATGATACGCGAATCGCACCCCGGGTTTGCTGTCTGATTTCTCGATGATGTTCCGAAAAACCACATCAGCGAGTCTATGTCCAATCGACTCGTGAGGCTTATCCGATAATGCCTGAAAGAGGTCGTCTCCTAATTGCTTTCGAGCGCCCTTCTGTTCCTGAACGTATGCCTTAAGTGCGAATTCAAAGTCGTGGCTGAATGGAAGATGACCAAGGTCATGGAAAAGTGCAGCAAGTCTGGTTGCCGCTTCGACGACGCCTAACCACCCGCGGATCTCAGAGTCGCTCTGCAAGCTCTCGTCGTTGAAAACCGCTCTTCTCGCTGCAAGTCCCCCAGTGCTGCTCTTATCGTCCTCTTTCAGAAGGTCGCAACGATCTGCATGATTACAGTAGTATTCTTCGTGATGAGCCTGTTTGATTTCTTCATGGAAGCGCCTGACATCTTCTGAGGAAGCATTCTCAAATGCCGATATTACGAAGCGCGAGGCGAAGTGCATCGCGCCAAGGCTGAGCACGAACCGAGACGAGCGAGCCTCCGGGTATACGAACTCTACGAGTCCGGTCTGGGTTATCCGGCGCAATCGCTGAGTTATTGGATGATCAATTACAACTCGCTCATGTGCAGCAACCCGGAGATATCGATGGACCGGGTCGCTGATAACCAACGGCTTCGCCACAATTTACTCCACGCTCATGATTCTGCGGAATGCGGGGCATGATACATCTTTACAGTCTGTTCAAGCAAGATTACTTTTGGCCAGTGCGCTAGAATGATTGTTTCACTTTGCTGGGCGATCCGGCGGACTTCGGGCTGAATCTGCGGCCGGAGTGAGCGCAACGCGAAAACTGTAACCTGGCGCAAAGAGGCGCATCGAAAAATCTATGGAATATCGATTGCTGGGAGGCTCGGGCCTCAAGGTTCCTGTCTTAAGTTTCGGCGCCGGGACGTTTGGCGGCGGCGATGCCGGCATGTTTGACGCGTGGGGCGCGACGGGCGACGTTGGCGAAGCGCGGCGCATTGTGGATCTCTGCCTGGATGCTGGAGTCACTCTGTTCGACACGGCCGACGTGTACTCCAGCGGCCACTCCGAAGTTGTTCTGGGCAAGGCGCTCGCGGGAAAACGCGATCAGGCGCTGATCTCGACCAAGACAACGTTCCGGATGGGCGACGGCCCGAACGACGTGGGCTCGTCACGATTCCATCTGCGGCGAGCCATTGAGGGCAGCCTGCGCCGGCTGGGCACCGATTACGTTGACATCTACCACCTCCATGCCTTCGACGCGATGACGCCGATGGAGGAAGTGCTGGAGACGCTGAACGGATTTGTGCGCGAAGGCAAGGTTCGCTACATCGGGTGCTCGAATTTCTCAGGATGGCACCTGATGAAATCGCTGGCGATCTCAGACCGCTACGGATGGGCAAGATACGTGGTTCACCAGGCATATTATTCGCTGCTGGGCCGGGAGTTTGAATGGGAGTTGATGCCATTGGCGCTGGACCAGAAGGTAGGCACGCTGGTGTGGAGTCCGCTGGGATGGGGCCGGCTTACGGGGAAGATCCGGCGCGGACAACCGCGGCCGAAGATTAGCCGGCTGCCGAAGACAGCAGAGAACGGTCCGCCTGTGCCCGACGAACACTTGTACGCGGTGGTGGACGCGATTGACGCGGTGGCGGCCGAGACGGGCAAGTCGGTGGCGCAAGTGGCGTTGAACTGGCTGTTGCAGCGGCCAACGGTTTCTTCATTGATCCTTGGCGCGCGGAACGAGGAGCAACTGCGCGAGAACCTGGGCGCTGCGGGTTGGAACCTGAGCGTGGAACAGGTGGCTGCACTGGACAAAGCCACGGCATTGACGCCGGTTTACCCCTACTGGCACCAGCGCCAGTTCACCGAACGGAATCCGCCGCCGGTGTGAAGGACAGTTCACAGTTCGTAGTTCGCAGTTTGCAGTGGGGGCGGACCAAGTTACTTGCGCGAGACAGCTTCACTCAGCGAGTGATGATGATGGCGCTTGACGACGTTGTGGCCGATGAGCCATCCGAGGGCGCCGCCGACGAGCACATCGGAGGGAAAGTGATCCTGGCCGAGAACGCGGGCCAGGCCGACACCGCCCGCCCCGGTGTAGAGAAGAACTTGCGCCCAGCGGGACGGATATTCGGCGGCGAGGGCTGAGGCCGCTGAGAAGGCGATCAGCGTGTGGGAAGAAGGAAAAGAAGAGTCGATGCCGGCGCTTGACTGAAAGAACTTCCCTTTCGCATTGTCCTGATAAGGCCGCTCCTGCCAAGTGATCAGCTTCACGCCCTGCTCCACAACCACACCGTCGACCATGGCCTCGGCAGTAAGGATGCCGGCTTCGCGGGCGTGATCCGCACCGTCGCCCTGCCTGAAGCGGCCGAAACCGTACAACGCTACCGGAGCGGCGACAAGGGCTGTAGACCATTGCGTTGGAAGCGTTGATATTGGCCTGGTTGAAGCTGGGATTCTTTGAAACTACGCTCGTCATGACGTAGTGATCGGTGCCGAGGGCGACACCGGTGGCGGCGGCGAGCGGAATGAGCCACTTGAGGTCGTGCACGCGCAGATCCTTGGGGCTGGTCCAGATGGCCGCCTGATCGTGGAGGAAATTGCGTGGCAGGTTTCGGATTGTCACGTCGTCTTGCGAAGACGCTTGCGGGGATGGCGCGTCAGGAAGCTCGGTGGCGCTGGGCGCGGGAGCGGTTTGCGCATGAACAGCGTGCCCGAAGCTAAGAGCCAGCGCGGCGAGGAACGGCGCGAAGAGTGGCAGCCGGCGCGATGACTTCTGACGCGAAACGATATGGTTCTTTTGCATGAACTCTCGGATGAGGACCCGCGAAGCCGGACTCTTGGCTATCGGACTATTGTAAGCCGGTAAATGTCAACGAAGTTGAGCAGATTCAATCCATTACGCGCCTGGAGATGACGGCTCATTCATCTTGGCCAGACCGGGCGCAAGCAACGTCGAAATAGAGACTGCATCGCACGAGACACGTCAGAGCGTTTGCGGAGGATTGTTGAGGTAGATTTCGACGTAGTCGAGATAATTTTGCGCGTACTCGCGAATGAGTTCGCGATCCTTGTCGGAGATTTCACGGCGCAGTTTGGCGGGAACGCCGGCCCAGAGAGTGCGGGGTGGAACAACGGTGTGCTCGGGAACGACGGAACCGGCGGCGATGATGCAGCCCTCGCCGATGCGGCTGTTGTTCAAGATCGTGGCACCCATGCCAATAACGCATATGTCCTCGACCACGCATCCGTGGACGGTGGCGTTATGGCCGATGGTGACCCAGTCGCCCACGATGACGGGATAGAGGTTGCGCTGGCCGTGGAGGACGGAGCAATCCTGGACGTTGGAGTTGGAGCCGACGCGGATTGAGTTGACGTCGCCGCGGAGGACGGCGTTCATCCACACCGAAGAGCGCTCGCCGAGCACGACGTCGCCGAGGATTTGGGCGGAGGGGTCGATGTAGCAACTGGCTGGAATCGTGGGCGAGTGGCCCTGGTAGCTTCGGAGCATGAAAACCCTCTTCAAAAGAGTTTAGTCGCCGCCCGCCAAGTCTTTGGCGGATTTGGCGACTACGGCGCCTCGCGCGTTAAGAAAGGGAGCAGTCGGGAGAGGCAAAACGCTCGTGGAAACCCATGAAAAGGCGTAGGGTTGGCCCGAGTATGAAAACTCGGTTATGATTGTAGGAGCCTTACTGGCAGGTTTGGAGGTGTTACTCTTTGGCGGAGGTTCGCGTTCAAGAAGGCGAGCCGCTGGAAAATGCTTTGCGCCGATTCAAGCGGAAGGTGCAGCAGGAGGACATCATCAAGGAAGTGAAACGTCACTCCTACTACCTGAAGCCCGGCGAAAAGAAACGCGTCAAGGCAGCTTTGGCGCGCAAGCGGAACCGCAAGAAGGCTCGTAAAGAGCAGGACTAAGTTCACTAACCGCCGCGGGAAGCACAGTTCCGACAGCCTTCAATAAGCAAAAGCAAGGCTGCTAGAAAGAATCGGGATGGCGACCGCGGCGTTCGAATTTGCTCGAACGTTTCTCCAGTTTCTGTCGACTATTTGATTTGGGAACCCTTTGGCATTTGTCCAGCGAATGAATTCCGGGACAGCTTGCCGCAACCCCTTCAGAGACCGAGAAACGCGAAAGATCGCTGACCAGGCGTTCGGCTTGGAAAGTGTGAGGTTGCCCGTACATGCGGGCAAAAGTTCGAATACCGCCCTGTTTTTAAGTGCGGTCCGGGCCCCTTGTAGTGCACGACGAACGAATACAGGGAACCGGAACCGGCAAGATCCTGTTGAGCCATGGCCGATTTCGGTGCAATTCCCTGTGAGGGAAGCCGGCCATGGAGTTCACCGATCGAGTCCTTAAGTGCGTTGACTGCGGCGCCGAGTTTGTTTTCACAGCGGGCGAGCAGCTCTTCTTCCACGATAAACAATTCAAGAACGACCCCAAGCATTGCAAGCAGTGCAAGGCGAAGCGTGCGCGGGGAAGCCAGCGCGTGCGGCCGGAGACACGGACCACGTGCTCAGAGTGCGGCACGGAGACGACGGTTCCGTTCAAGCCGACGCAGGGCAGGCCGGTGCTTTGCCGGTCATGTTTCCAAAAGCAACAAGGGATGCCAGCGCCCGCGCCGCAGCCTAGCGCAGCGCAGGACTAAAAATCAGGTCGCCCCGGAATTCCGAAGGGAAGCCGGCGTTGCGGACCAGCGTGGCAAGTTGCGCCCAATGGCGCTGGCTGTGAAAAAGCGCATGCCCCGCGATCTTTCTGCGCGAGACGGAGCGCTGCTCCGGTGGGATCCAATCAACATTGAGAATGTACGGATCGCTCCAGGTTTGTTCCGGCGCGGCGAGAACCTTTTGATAGATAGCGACCGCCTGAGTGTGCAGATCGAAGAGGGCATCAAGCGGGCCGGCGGGGATCTTTTCGCGCGGTGTTTCTTCGATTCCGGCCAGGCGCTGGGCCCAGCGCAGTTCCGCGCCCCAGATGTGGCGCACAAACTCCTGAACGTTTTTTGCGCCGCCGATGCCGCAGGGCAGATCGAGGAGATTGGGATTGGCGTCGAAGTGAGCTTTCCAATAGGCGGACGCTTGATCGTTCCAGGCGAGCATTTCGTCGAATGTGATTCCTACGCTCATGATGAGCTCTCCGTGGTTCGTGGTTCGTATCGTGGTTCGTGAATCGTGAGTCGTGGTTCGTGAGTCGTCGTTTGTGATTCGCGCGCGGCGAGAGCCTACTTTCGAGTTCCGAGCGCCCGATGCCCGATGTCGCGGCGGTAGTACATTCCTTCAAAAGAGATCTCGGCCATCGCTTGATAGGCGCGAGCGAGAGCTTGCTCCAGCGAGTCTGCCGCCGCGGTGACGCCGAGAACGCGCCCGCCGGCGGTGACGGTTTGTCCTCCTACCTGCGCCGTGCCGGCATGAAAGACCTGAACGCCCGGTACCTGGGCTGCGGCCGCGAGCCCAGCGATAGGGAAACCGTTTTTGTAGCTGCCGGGATAGCCGCCGGAACTGGCGACGACGCAGGCAGAGGCGCCGGAGGACCAGCGCAGGGGCGTGTCTGCAAGGCGGCCATCGACGCAGGCCTCGAGCGCATCGACAAGATCGCTTTCGAGGCGGACGAGGATGGCCTGCGTTTCCGGATCGCCGAAGCGGGCGTTGAATTCGAGCACCTGCGGGCCGCGCGCGGTCATCATGAGACCGCAATACAGGACGCCGGTAAATGGAGTGTCCTCGGCGGCCATGCCGTCGACTGTGGGGATGGCGATGTGGTGAAGAATCCACTCGGACATGGCGGGATCGAGCAGCGAATCGGTGGAGTAGACGCCCATACCGCCGGTGTTGGGGCCGGTGTCGCCTTCGCCGATGCGCTTGTGATCCTGCGCGGGAACGAGCGGCGCCACGTGCTCGCCGTCGCTGAGGCAGAGAAAGCTGATCTCGTCGCCCTGGATGAATTCCTCAATAACGACCTGCTGTTCGGAAGAACCGAGAAGCGCGCCGGTGAAGAGACCCTGCGCCGCTTCAACCGCGGTGGCGCGCGAATCACAGATGATGACGCCCTTGCCCGCGGCGAGGCCATCGGCTTTGACCACGATGGGCGGGTGAAAGATTTCGATGGCTTTCTCGACTTCGGCAGCCGATGCGCAAACGGCGTAGTTGGGCGTGGGGATGTTGTGGCGCTGAAGGAAGCGCTTGGCGAACCCTTTGCTGGATTCGAGCATGGCGGCGGCCCGCGTGGGGCCAAAGACGCGCAGGCCGCGCTGCTGAAGCTCGTCGACGATGCCGAGCGAAAGCGGCAGCTCGGGGCCGACGATGGTGAGATCGGGCTTTTCAGCTTCGGCGAGGCGAACCATTGCGGCAACGTTCTTGAGGTCGACGGGAACGCAGCGGGCGATTTGGGCCATGCCACCGTTGCCGGGCGCACAGACGACCTGAGTGACGCGCGGACTGCGTTTGACCGCCCAGGCCAGAGCATGTTCGCGGCCGCCGGAACCAAGGATCAGGACTTTCATTTTTTCCTTCCAACAAGACTCAACCAAGACCAGAAAGATCATCGGCAATGGAGGCGGGGGAAGTCAAACGGGGCACTGGCGAATGAGGCTATGATGAGAGCCGACGAGGGAAACGCGTGATAAAGACCATCGTACTCGTGCTCGGATTGAGCCTTTTGACGGCGGGATGCCGAGCGGAGCCGAGGTGGTGCTCGGTTTCCAAAAGAGATCCGTCGAATACCATCGTTTATCCTCCCATTTCTGTTGCTGCGCAGGTAGGAGGCGAGGCACGCGCTCTCATCCTTTACAAACCGAATGATAGGGTCGAGCGGGTTGAGCCTATCTCTGGTGTTGCAATGCTTTCCGAGCCCCTCGATCGTCAGTTGATGAATTGGACCGTGAAAACGAATGAGTCCGGCGAGGATCTCTGTAAGACTCTAGTAATAGCGGTGTTTACACTGCATCCGCCCGCGCGTGCGCGGCGCGGCCACCAAAAAGTCAAATTCGCTCGGGAGCAGAATGCGATTCGAGTCACCATCTCAACCAATTACCCGGAGATCGAAACCGATTCTGCACAAGCAGCACGAGACTGATTCATCTATCCGATGGTCGAGACGCGCATCAAGCCGTACAACGAGCAGCAGGCCGAGAAGGTTGCGCGCCAAGAGCAGACCCGCGTCTTCCGGCGCAACCAGGTGTTCGGGTTGCTGATTGTTGCTGCGGCAATCTGCCTGTGGTGGCTCTGGCATACGAATCCGAAGTGGATTTTTCCGCAGGGGTGGTGGCGGCTGTAATGCAGGGACCAAGGGAACAAGGGACCGAGGGAACAAGAAGGCAGGTCGTGGGCGGTGAATGAGGCTGGAGAGAATGAGAATAATTTGCCGCTCGTTTTGATTCTCCTCGGGCCGACGGGCAGCGGGAAGACGGCGCTTTCGCTGGCTCTTGCGGAGCGCTTTGGCGGCGAGATTGTGAGCTGCGACTCCGTGGCCGTGTATCGCGGCATGGAACTGGGCACCGCCAAACCTGCCAAAGAAGAGCAGGCGCGTGTGCCGCATCATTTGATCGATGTAGCGGACCCGGATGAGGCGTTTACGGCGGGCGAGTACAGCCGGCAGGCGCGGGCGGTGCTGCAAGAGATTGCAGCACGCGGGCGGTTGCCGATTGTGACCGGCGGAACGGGGCTGTATCTGCGGGCACTGACCGAGGGATTGTTTGCCGGACCGGCGCGGCGCGAAGATTTGCGGGCGAGGTTGCGGCGGAGCGCGGAGCGGCATGGGAGCGAATGGCTGCACCGCGTGCTGCGAAGACTGGATGCGGCGACGGCGGAACGCATACATGCGAACGACACGGCGAAAGTGATTCGCGCGATTGAAGTGTGTGTGGCGGCACGGAAGCCGATGTCGGAAATTCTTGGCGATCAGGATGTCGGGCGCGATCCGCTGACGGGGTTCAGGCTGCTGCGGATCGGGCTGAACCCGCCGCGCGAGCAACTTTATGACCGGCTGAATCAGCGATGCGCGGCGATGTTTGCGGCGGGGCTGGTGGAGGAGACGCGATGCCTGCTTGCGAAATATGGGCCGGTGAAGGCGTTGGATTCGCTGGGCTATCGCCAAGCGCGGAGTGTGATGGATGGAACGATGGGCGAGCAGGATGCGATCACCGCGGCGCAGCAGGGACATCGCAATTACGCTAAGCGGCAGATGACGTGGTTCCGGCGCGAGCCGGATGTGCGATGGATCGAGGGGTTCGGCGATGAGGCGGAGACGGTGCGGACGGCTCAAGAGCTGCTCGCGAAGCTCACTTCAGGACAATCTGCGGAGCAGCAGTCCCATGACGCTTGATACTTTCCTGACTCCGGCCGACTGGAGTCGCGTACATTTAACCTTACGCAAACTCGCCAGTCACAATATCGCTTATTTTGCCTTGACAGGTGGGTTGGCCGTCGAAACTCACCTTCTACTCGCAGGTAGACCATCGCTCGCACGGCATCTCAACGACTTGGATTTCATCGTTCCCGCCTTTGCCGACATTCCGAGAACTCTTGCGGAGGGTTTTCTATTCCGGCATGTGCATCCCGACGACCCTCCAGGAAAGATCCTGTTGCAGTGTATCGATCCCGAAGCAAAGCTGCGCATCGACATATTTCGCGCCTACGGCTCCGAGATGAAACGGCTGATACAGGTGGAAATTGCCGGAAATTCCATTCAGATGGTTTCGCTTGTGGATATGGCTGCGCGGCACGCTCGCCTGAGCTGGGACCTAACAGACGGCAAAGCAGTGCCATCGAAGTTTGCCCGCGATTTTCTCCGGATGGCGGAGGTGATTCAATGCGATGAAGTCCAACGCGTTTGGCCGGAACATAAAAGGCCGCAGATGCCGGCGAGCTTTGCGGATGCAGTCGCTCGATTGCGCGACGTAATTCAGTCCCGTCCCGACCTGCTCGTGGTTCCAAGATATTCAACCGATTCGCACGAAGTCTGCGACAGATGCAAGGATTCCACTGATTTCCCACTCGCCGACGGTGGACAGATCCTTTCAATCCTGGGTTATTGCTGAGTATTGTGGGGCATTTAAACTAGCTTGTGGGAGTGCCTGTATTGCTTTCTCCGCATATCCCTGAACGGAGTTTCCTTGTGGCAGAGACGAATCCAGAGACGATTTATGACGTGGCAGTGATTGGCGGCGGGCCGGCGGGATATACGGCGGCGATTCGCGGGGCGGAGTATGGGCTGAAAGTCGCGCTGATTGACGCAAGCCCGAAGCTGGGCGGGACATGCCTGCACGTGGGCTGCATTCCGACCAAGGCGCTGCTGTTCAACGCCGAGATATGGGACTACCTCAAGGAAGCGGAGGAGTTCGGCATCAAGGGTGTCGAGGCGCGGTCACTCGATTGGACGGCGGTGCTGGCGCGCAAGAACGCGATCATCACGAAGCACGTGAAGGGTCTCGAGTTCCTGATGAAGAAGCATAAGATCCAGGTCGTTTCTGGCTTTGGACGAGTGACGGGGCCTGCCCAGGGCAAAGTGCATACGGTGGAAGTCGAATCGAATGGCGCGAAGAGCCCGGTGAAGGCGAAGAATGTGGTGATCGCGACAGGGTCCGAGGCGAAGCTGCTGCCTGGATTGAAGGCGGATGAGACGATCCTGACCAACATCGAGATTCTGAGCCTGAGCGCACCGCCCAAGTCGCTCATTGTAATTGGAGCGGGCGCGGTGGGAGTGGAGTTTGCGTCGATCTTCAGGAGCTTCGGGACCGAGGTGACGATTCTGGAGTTCTTGCCGCGCATGGTTCCAGTGGAGGACGAGGAGATTTCAAAGGAGCTGGCGCGGGTGTTCCGAAAGCGCGGGATCGAATCCAGCATGGGCGCGAAGGTAGAGAAGGTGGAGAAGACGGCGGACGGCGTCCGCGTGAGCTACACGGACGCGAACGGAAACGCGCAGGTGAAAGAAGCTGAGAAAGTGCTCGTTGCCGTGGGGCGCGGGCCGCTGACGAGCGGGATTGGCCTGGAGAAGACCAAGGTCGAACTCGACCGCGGATTTGTGAAAGTGAATGAGACGCAGGAGACCGCCGAGCCGGGCGTGTTTGCGATCGGTGACATTGTGGCGGGGCTTCCGCAACTGGCGCACGTGGGCGCGATGAGCGGCATGGTGGCGATGGCGAAGATTGCCGGGAAATATTACAAACCGGTCCGGCGCGATCGGATTCCGAGCTGCACGTATACCGAACCGCAGATCGGCAGCGCGGGATTGACCGAGGCGCAGGCGAAGGAAAAGGGGCACGAAGTAAAAGTCGGACAAGTTTCCGTTCGCGGGAAATTCGAAGGCCACGATTGTCGACAGTCACGACGGGTTTGTGAAGGTCGTGGCTGACGCGAAGTACGGCGAGATTCTTGGCGTGCACATCATCGGGCCGCAGGCCACGGAGCTGATTGCGGAGGCGGTCGCGGTGATGGAGCTCGAAGGAACGGTGGAGCATTTGATGTTCACGATCCACGCGCACCCCACGCTGAGCGAGGCGATGCTGGATGGGTACGGCGCGGTGGAGGGGATGGCGATTAACGCGTAGCCACCTGCGGTGGGGCAGCCGCGCTGCGCGCAAGATTGCAGGTTGGCGGGTTGGCCGCGCTACGCGCGTGGTCGCGAGTTGGCAGGTTGGCAGGACTCGGCCGTCAGAGCAGCAACTGCCAGTAGCCGACGTCGATCCACTGGCCGAATTTGTTGCCGACTTCTTTGAAGTGGGCCACGGGGCGGAAGCCGAATTTCTCAAGGAGCGCCACGCTCGCGTCGTTGGGCAGAGAGACGCCGCCCATGGCGCAATGAAAACTTCGGCGGCGCAGCTCGTCGAGGATCGCATCGAGCAGCGCTGAGCCTCTTCCCTTCCCGACCGCAGATGGATCGAGATATACCGAGACTTCGACGGAATGGCGATAGGCGGCGCGCTCGCGCCATTGGCGCCCATAGCAGTACCCGAGAAGTTTTCCGTCCTCTTCGGAAACGAGCCAGGGATATGCGCGGGTAGTTTCGAGGATTCTCTTACGCATCTCGTCCGGGCTGACCGGGACTTCTTCAAATGTAGCCGGCGAGTTGAGGACGTAGTGGTTGTAAATGCCCGCAATCGCAGGTGCGTCATCGGGGTGGACGGTGCGAATCATGGCGGCCTCCGGCTATCGCATTTGTATCCTGGCGAAGTTTGCTGCCGCGCATTTTTACCCGCGTTGCGGCGGTGGCGTCATCCCGGCCTGGTTTCGTGCGGCGATCGGCGGTCCCATAATCCTGATGCCGTAAGGGACGCCGATGGCTTGCAGCGCGGCCACGTTTCTTGGATCGCTGATGGACTGGGCCGCAACTTCGGCAAAGTACTTTTCAACGCCGCCGGGGCGCGCAATAAGCAGGACCTTGCCTTCACGATCGGATGTGTTCTGGAAGGCGTGCGGGACGTTGCCGGGGACGTGAAGGAAATCTCCAGGCGCGGCCTGCACTTGAGAACCGCCGATCTCGAAAAGAAACGTCCCATCAAGGATGAAGAAAAACTCCTCGAAGGGATGCGCGTGCAGCGGAGGACCGTTCTTCGCCGAGATGGTGTTCTGAAGAACGGAGATGGATGGTCCCGCATCGCCGGCGGCGAGCTTTGTAAAGAGGGCGTTGCCAATCATACGGATGGGTGCGCCGGCTACGCACTCTTCGGCGTGAAGAATCGTCGGCTGATGGGCAGGTACGGAAGGGGATCCCTCTTGTCCGGAACTGGCTTGATTCATAAGCGAGCCTCCGCCGCCAGCGTATCGGCTCGCGGCGCATGAGTCCAGCAGAATCTAGAGCTCCGTCGATTGGTTCGCGACGAGATCCCTGGCTTTGGCGATGAAGTCGGCGAGCGGCATGGAGCTTTGCTCCTGCTTGCCGCGGGTACGCACGTTGACTGCGCCAGCCGCTTCTTCCCTGTCGCCGAAGACGAGGATGTACGGAGTTTTCTGCAAAGCGAAGTCGCGGATTTTGGAGTTCATCTTTTCGTTGCGGGCATCGGTTTCGACGCGGAGGCCGGCGGCTTTGAGCTCGGCTTCAAGCTTGGCTGCGTAGGCCGCGTGCTTTTCGCTGATGGGGACGAGGCCAATCTGCACAGGCGCGAGCCAGAGCGGGAAGGCTCCGGCGTAGTGCTCGATGAGGACGCCGAAGAAGCGCTCAACGGAGCCGAACAGCGCGCGGTGGACCATGACCGGCTGATGGCGTTCGCCATCTTCGCCGACGTACTCAAGCTCGAAGCGCGCGGGAAGGTTGAAGTCGAATTGAACCGTAGATAGCTGCCAGAGACGGCCGAGAACGTCGACGAGCTTGACGTCGATTTTGGGGCCGTAGAACGCGGCTTCGCCGGGGATGGTTTTGTACGCGATGCCTTTCTCCTTGAGCACGTTGTCGAGCGAGCGGATGGCGAGGTCCCAGTTTTCGTTGGAGCCGGCGTAGTGAGCGCGATCGTTCGGGTCCCAGGTGGACAGCTCGACTTTGAACTCGGAGAAGCCGAAGGTCTTCAGGACGGCCTCGGCGAAATCGATGCAGGCGGCAACTTCGCTCTCGATCTGCGAGGGCATGCAGAAGATGTGGGCGTCGTCCTGCGTAAAGCCGCGCACGCGCAGCAGGCCGTGCATGGTTCCGGAGCGCTCGTAGCGATAAACGTTGCCCAGCTCGGCGTAGCGTTGCGGTAAATCGCGGTAGCTCTTTGGCGAGTTCTTGTAGATGAGGATGTGGCCGGGGCAGTTCATGGGCTTGAGCCGGTATTCGGCGTCATCGAGCTCCATGGGGGTGTACATGTTGCTCGAGTAGAAGCCCTCGTGGCCGCTGACCTTCCAGAGTTCGCGGCGCATGACGTGCGGCGTGTAGACAAGCTGGTAGCCGCGGCGGAGGCACTCGTCGCGCATCCAGTCTTCCATGATCTTGCGGATGATGGCGCCCTTGGGGTGCCAGAAGATGAGGCCTGCGCCGGCGAGCTCCTGAATGCTGAAGAGGTCGAGCTGCTTGCCCAGGACGCGATGGTCGCGGCGCGCGGCTTCTTCAAGGCGGGCGAAGTGGGCGTCGAGATCTTTTTGGGAGAAGAATGCGGTGCCGTAGACGCGCTGGAGCTGCGGATTCTTCTCGTCGCCGAGCCAGTAAGCGCCGGCGAGGCTGGTTACTTTGAAAGCCTTGACGCGGCCGGTGGATGGGACGTGCGGGCCGCGACAGAAGTCGACGAACTTGCCGTTGCGATAGAAGCTGACCTTGTCGCCCGGTTGCGTGAACTTAGTTACGAAGTGGGTCTTCATGAAGTCGCCGTCGCGCTCGAATTCGGCGAGGGCCTGCTCGCGCGGCTCATACTCGCGGATAAAAGGCTCATTGCGGGCGACAACTTCGGCCATTTTGGCTTCTATGGCAGAGAGGTCTTCGGGCGTGAAGGGTTTTTCGCGGTAAAAGTCGTAGAAGAAGCCGGAATCGGTCGCGGGGCCGTGGCCGAGCTTGGTATCAGGAAAGAGCTCGAGGACAGCAGTGGCCATGACGTGCGAGGCGGAGTGGCGCAAAACTTTCAGCGCGTCGGGATCGTTCTCTTTGACGAGTTCGAGGCGCGTGTCGGAAGTGAGAGGCGCGGAGAGATCGACGAGGCGCGGTGCGGCAGAGTTCTCCGCGGCGTACATCGACGCTTCTGATGCCGACTCGCTCTGCGGTTGACCTTCGGCGGAACTTTGGACGGAGGCTGCGGTCACGGGCGAGACGCGCGCGGCGATGGAGGCTGCGGCGAGGCGCGGCGAAATCGAATTGGCAATTTCAAGCGGCGTTGTGCCGGAGGGTACTTCGCGAATGGCCCCGTCGGGCAGGTGTACGGCGATCATGTTCGTGCTCATAGGTTTGGTGGATTCCGCTCAAGGCCTTGAAATGAACAAAAGTGCGGCCAACTCTTGAGGATAGAGGGTTGAAGGCGCGAAGTCGAGTGCGAGGGTGGCCGTAGTTGGGCTCGATGCGGAGCTTCCGCAGTGCAACGGTGGGGACTACTATCGACCAAGTCGGGATGATAAGGAAGGGAGAACAACCGTGCGTTGGTTTGCGTTGATCTTCTGGTTCGTGATGTGTTTTGCTGTGGCGGGCATTGGCGGGCGATGGACAGCCAGCGAGATAAGCGGGTGGTATCGCACGCTTGCGCGCCCGGCAATCGCGCCACCGAACTGGGTGTTTGGGCCGGTATGGACGCTGCTTTATGGATTGATGGCCTTCGCGGCGTGGCGGGTTTGGCTGGCGCCGCCCTCGCCGGGGCGCAGCTGGGCGCTTGGATTGTTCCTGGTGCAACTGGCGCTGAATCTGGCCTGGACGTGGATTTTCTTTCGCCAACATGCCCTTGGAGCAGCGCTGATTGAGATCGCGACTCTGTGGGCTGCGATCGGCGCGACGACCGTGGCATTCAGCCGGGTTGAGGCGGGCGCCGGGTGGCTCATGGCTCCATACCTGGCCTGGGTGACCTTTGCCAGCGTGTTAAACGCAGCATTCTGGCGGCTGAACTGAGGCGAGCCCCGCAACGATTAAAAAAGGGCGCACAGGCGGCCGGCTGGCTGAATGGTTGGTGGTGCAACACGAGGCTCAAAAAAACGCAAAAGGACCGGGTTCGCTCCAGATTGTGTTCAGGAGCGCTCCCAGCCCTAGTGCTGTTTCGAGCTAGATTCTGCCGGAATCCGGCTGATCTTGTTTAGAGCGGCTGTACGTCAGCAGCCTGCCATCCCTTGGGGCCCTTGACCACGTTAAACTGCACGGCCTGGCCTTCTTGCAAGCTCTTGAAACCGCTTGAGTTGATGGCCGAGTAGTGCACAAAAACATCTTCGCCGTTCTGGCGCGAGATGAAGCCAAAGCCCTTCGCGTCATTGAACCACTTCACAGTACCTTGTTCCATTTTGTTCGTATTTCCTGTATTGAATTGCGCTGGATGAATCGGAGCGAACACTGGCAGAATCTTGCTGTTGGGCGAGTACTGCTCACGCCCGAATCGCTTCTAACGCTGCCGATATTCTACCATTTTCGTCAAAAGAATCAGCAGGAATTGTGTGTTCCCATCTCACCAGTTGGTGTTAGGCTCCGGAAGCTATTGAGCCGTTGAGGCTTAGCGGCGCCTTGCCGCCTATGATATGGTGGGGGCGCCATGGCGAAGGATCCCGTTCCCGAATTGCTGGCTCGCGCAACAGAGGCGCTTGAGGCCGAATTTACCGCCTTGCCGGGATTTGAGGCCGAGCCGGTGCCGGGGCCCGATGAGATGGTTGCGGTCCTGGACGAGACAGCGCGCCGACTGGGCGACAACTATCCCTATTTCCATCCTCTCTATGCCGGGCAGATGCTGAAGCCACCGCATCCGGTGGCGCGGGCGGCGTATGCGCTGGCGATGAAGATCAATCCCAACAACCATGCGCTGGATGGCGGGCGGGCGAGCTCGGCGATGGAAGTGGAGGCAGTGAAAGAGATTGCCGCGATGTTCGGGTGGAAGGAGTTTCTGGGTCACCTGACGTCGAGCGGGACAGTCGCCAACTTGGAGGCGCTTTGGATTGCGGGGAAACTGGCGCCGGGGCGACGAATTGTGGGGTCGGAGCAGGCGCATTACACGCACCAGCGGATCAGCGGCGTGTTGAAGTTGGAATTTGCAGGCGTGGCGGCCGATGAGCGCGGGCGAATGAATCTGGATGCGCTGGAAGACCAGCTGCGCAAGGGCGATGTGGGCACGGTGGTGGCGACACTGGGCACGACGGCGATGGGAGCCGTTGATCCGCTGGACGAGATTTTGAAGCTGAAGAAACGGTACGGATTCCGGGTCCACGTGGATGCGGCGTATGGCGGGTACTTTGGGCTGATTGCGGAGTTGCTGGAGGAGCCGGCACGAAAGGCGTACGCAGCGATCGGGCAGGCGGATTCGATTGTGATCGATCCGCACAAGCACGGGCTGCAGCCGTATGGGTGCGGATGCGTGCTGTTTCGCGATCCGGCCGTGGGGCAGTTCTACAAGCACGATTCGCCGTATACGTATTTCACATCGAAGGAGTTGCATCTTGGCGAGATCAGCCTGGAGTGCTCGCGTGCGGGCGCGGCGGCGGTAGCGCTGTGGGCGACGCAGAGGCTGCTGCCGCTTGTACCGGGCGGAGAGTTTGCGCAGGGGTTGGCGAAGGGGCGGCGAGCAGCGGTGGAATTGGACCGGAGAGTACGGGCAGACGCGAGGTTCGTAGCTTTGGGAGCACCGCTTCCCGGGTCCCCAAATGCGAGGGACCCGAGGCACCCGCCAAGTTTGCCGGAGCTGGACATTGTGGTGTGGGCACTGGCGTTGCATGCAGCAGACTCTCGGACTGGATCCGAGCAAACGCGAGCAGTGTTCGATGCATGCGCGGCGCGGGGGCTGCATCTGGCGCTCGTGCAATTGCCAGGATCCTGGTTTGGGATGGACGATCGCGCGACGAATGAGAAGGGCGTGGTGACCTGCCTGCGCTCGGTCCTGATGAAGCCGGAGCATGAGGCATGGATGGGCGAGATCTGGGAGCGGCTGAGCGCGGCTTGCGGGGAAGTCCTTGGAGCGTGATAGATATTGTCGGGAGGGGTTGGCCTGAATCGGCGAGAAAACGTTATCATGGGCAGGGCCAGGGATTGCCGCTCTTTCCAGCGAGGCCGGCGTTCTTGTTATCCCGGGTCTCAAAATCGAGACCTGGGGCACCCAGAGGATTCGAGAGCCTGAATTAAAGACGGGAGTTGAGGAAGATGCACGATCCAGCGGTATTTCGTTCGATGCACCGGACGCGCTTTGGCGCGGAGCCGGCGATTTTTGTAGGTCCAGGGCGCGTGAACCTGATCGGCGAGCATACCGATTATGCCGAGGGTTTTGTGATGCCGGCGGCGATCAACTTTGCCACGCTGGCGGGGATTTCGCCGCGAACCGACGGCAAAATTGTTGTCTATTCCGAAAACCTTGGCGAGGAAAAGACGTTTGACGCGGCGGCGCTGCCGGCGAAGGGCAGCAAGAATTGGAGCGACTACCCGATGGGCGTGGTGTCGATCCTCACGGGCGAGGGCCACAAGATTCCCGCGTTCAGCCTGAGCATCTGGAGCGATGTGCCGCTGTCGTCGGGGCTGTCAAGCTCGGCAGCGCTGGAGGTGGCGACGGCGCTGGCGGTTTTGTCGCTGGTGGGAGCGAGCTACCCGGGCCCGGTGCTGGCGCGGCTTTGCCAGCGGGCGGAGAACGAGTTTGTTGGCGCCAACTGCGGCATTATGGACCAGTTCATCAGCATGAATGGAAAAGAGAATCACGCGCTGCTGCTGGATTGCCGCGATCTGAGCTACAAGCTGGCGCCGATTCCCGATCATGTAGCGCTGGTGATCGCGAATACGATGGTGAAGCACTCGGTGGCGGGCGGTGATTATCCGACGCGGCGGCGGGAGTCGGAGGCGGCGTGCGCGGTGATCGCGAGCCATCGGCCCGGCGTGCCGTTCCTGCGCGACGCGACGCTTGAGGACCTGGAGAAGTGGGGCCACGAGATGGAGCCGAAGAGCTATCTGCGGGCGAAGCATGTGATCAGCGAAGACCTGCGAACCGTGGCGGCGTGCGACGCGCTGCTGCGTGGCGACATGAAAGAGCTGGGAAGGCTGATGGCCGAGGCACATCGAAGCTATAGCCAGGACTTTGAAGGCAGCTGCGTGGAGGCCGACGCGATGGTCGAGTTGGCGCAGGATTTGCCGGGTCTGATTGGAGCGCGGCTCACGGGCGGAGGGTTCGGCGGCTGCACAATCAATCTGGTCGAGCAGAGCGAGGCGGGCAGTTTTGCCAAGGCGCTTGGCGCGCGTTACGCGGCAAAGACGGGGATCGAGCCGCAGATTCATATTTGCCACGCGTCTGGCGGGGCACACAGGCTGGAGTAGGACAGCGGAGTTGGCGGAGTTATTCAGGAGAGCAAGATTAGCGAGGTCAGCGGCATTCGAGGAATTTGAGAAGTGCCATTTTAGCAGTGACTGTCGAACCCGTGCGCGGCCTGGAGCCTACGCCGTATCGGAATAGATTTGAAAAGATTTATCTCGTCGCGGGACACCTGCAAGTAACTGACACAAAAGAACCATGTTCGCAACTGGGCCGGGACATTTTCCGTCACGGATTCCTTGCTAAACTTGTGGGGTATTTGCCCCGATGAACTAAGCACCTGTTCCGACCCCGTCGGGTTCGAATTGATTGAGGGCGGCACGCGACTGATTGGCCGGAAACAAAAATATATGGAATCCATTCCTTCAAAATCATCTTTGCACGAAGCCATTCCACAGTCGGGCCTGGTGGCCTACTTCAGCATGGAGATCGCGATCCGTCCGGAGATGCCCACGTACTCCGGCGGTCTTGGTGTGCTGGCAGGAGACACGCTACGGTCGGCGGCGGACCTGGGTATTCCCCTGGCGGCGTTTTCGCTCATCCACCGGAAGGGATACTTCCAGCAGCATCTGGGCCCAAATGGAGCGCAGACCGAAGAAGTGCAGCCGTGGAACCCGGCGGACTATTGCACGGAAGAGCCGGCGCGGGTGACGGTTTCAGTGGAAGGGCGCACGGTCACAGTTCGCGCATGGCGGTATGACCTGAAGGGGCAGTTCGAGCACGTGGTGCCGATCTATCTGCTGGACTCCGACCTGGAAGAAAACTCCGGATGGGATCGAGGGCTCACGGATCACCTGTACGGCGGAGATACGAATTACCGCTTGCAGCAGGAGATTGTGCTGGGGATGGGTGGCGTGCGCATGGCGCATGCGCTGGGCTTGCGCATCAACGTGTACCACATGAACGAAGGCCACGCGGCGCTGCTGACGCTGGCGCTGCTGGAGAGCCAGTTGGGCGGCGGGCCGGAGGGCGCGGCCACGGATTCTGACATTGAAGTGGTGCGCAGAAAATGCGTGTTCACGACGCACACGCCGGTTCCAGCTGGACATGACAGGTTCTCAACCGAACAGGCGATTCGGATTCTGGGCGGGGAACGAACTGCGCGCCTGGAAAGGCTGGGATGCTTCCGCGACGGCTTGCTGAACATGACGCTGCTGGCGCTGCGCTTCTCGCGCTATGCCAACGGCGTAGCGATGAAGCACGGCAAGGTTTCGCAGGCCATGTTCACGGAGTTCTCAATCGACTCGATCACGAATGGCGTGCATGCGCCGACGTGGATCTCGGAGCCGGTGGAGCGTCTGCTGGATGAGCAGGTTCCGGCATGGCGGCGCGACAACCTGTATTTGCGCAACATGATCGACGTGCCGGAAGCGCAGATGCTGGAGGCGCACGCGCGAGCCAAGGAGAATCTGCTGGCCGAAGTGGGTTCGCGGACGGGGCTGGTGCTGAACCCGAAAGTACTGACGCTGGGATTTGCGCGGCGCGCGGCGACCTATAAGCGCGCCACACTTCTGTTCACCGATCCGGAACGGCTGAAGGAGATTGCGGCGAAGGCCGGCGGTTTGCAGATTTTGTATGCGGGCAAGGCGCATCCGCAGGACGAGCCGGGGAAGGCGCTGATCCAGCAGGTTGTGGAGGAGGCGGCGAAGCTTTCAAACAGCGACCTGCGCATTGTGTACCTCGAAAACTATGCATGGGACCTGGGCGCGCAACTGACAGCGGGCGTGGATGTGTGGGTGAATACGCCGAAGCGGCCGTATGAGGCGTCGGGCACGAGCGGAATGAAGGCGGCGATGAACGGCGTGCCCAGCCTGTCGATTCTGGACGGATGGTGGATCGAGGGGTGCATCGAAGGCGTGACCGGATGGGCGATTGAGGATGGAGCTAACGACGCCGAGGAAGCGAACTCGCTCTACACGAAGCTGGAGACGGCGGTGGTTCCGCTGTATCGCGATACGCCGGAGAAGTGGGCGCGGCTGATGCGCACGACGCTCGGGTTCAACGGGTCGTACTTCAATACCAACCGCATGGTGAAGCAGTACGCGCGCAATGCGTACTATCCTGAACTGCCGCCGACGGCAGCGAGAGTTGAAGAGCCGGTGTTTGCGGACTGAGTGAAACAGCTTTCAGCTTTCAGCCCTCAGCTTCCTCAGCTCATCGTGGTCAGTGCACATTGCCGGCAAACTGACGGCAGAAACCCAAAAGCGCGAAGGATTTGCAGGTGGCGTGCTGGGGCCCGCGAACTTACAGCTTTTTGCGCAGGAACTCGAAGACCCCGTAGCCGATAAAAGCGCTGACGATCGCGATGGCGAAATTGGCCGGCGTGACGATGTCGGCGAGCGCGAAGGCAAAGGTCTTTCCCTGGCCGTTTGCGCGCGTGAACTCGCCCATCAGCAGGTTGGAGTAGAAGAGGAAGACGATAAAAGCAACCTCAACGAAGGCTCGCCACATCGGCTTGAGTCTCGGTGGAGGAGTGAGCGGCGTCATGGAGCGATGATAGCGGCGGAGATTCGCGCGGCCAAGCGAAATCGGACGGGCGGCGCGGCACAGGGCCTTCGCGCGACGCATGGTTAAAAGCCACAACGCCTATAATCTCCATGACGTGCTTCGACGTGAATCAATGCGGTTGCGGTGGGTGCGGCGGATTTCTTCCGGCGCGGCGATGGCGGTTTTGTGCGTTTTGTCCTTCGCGATTTGCGCGTGGGGGCAGACCAGCGCGGATGCCTCGAGCGGCAACGCTGGCGATTCAGAGGCTGGCGGCTCACGGGTGCTGCTGGTTTTGCCCTTCGACAACCGCACCGGACAGCCGAACCTGGAGTGGATGCGCGAGGCAGCCGCGCAGGTCCTGAGCACGCGCTTTGCTTCGGCGGGTTTCCAGCCAACCAGCCGCGCCGACCGCATGTACGCGCTGGACCACCTGGGGCTGCCGCAGGGTTTTCAGCCGTCGCGGGCGAGCGCGCTGAAGCTGGCGCAAACACTGGACGCCGATTCGATTGTTGTGGGCAGCTATATCACCGACGGCAGCGGGATTGTGGCCGAGGCGACGCTGGTGGATGTGCCTGACCTTCGGATGCTGCCACAGGTGAGCGCGCGCGGCGAGATGAAGGACATGGTCGCCGTGTTCAGCGAGCTGGCGTGGAAGCTGACCAAACAGCTCGACCCCCAATTCAATGTGGCCGAGGAGACGTTCGCGGCGGCGGGGAAGAACATTCGGCTGGACGCGTTTGAGCAGTACATACGCGGGATTACCGAGCAGGACCAGGCCGAGCGGTTGAAACACCTGCAAAATGCAGTGAAGCTGAGCCCGGATTTTGGGCCGGCGTGGATGGCGCTGGGCCGCGAAGACTACAACGGGCAACAGTACCAGGAGGCGGCCGACGCTTTCGCGAAGGTGGACCACACAGGTCCCGACGGGCTTGAGGCTGACTTTTACCGAGGGCTGTCGCTGATGTTTTTGGGCAACTACGGAGACGCAGAGCAGGCGTTTGCCGAAGTAGCGCGGGTATTGCCGCTGGCCGAAGTGTTGAACAACGAAGGCGTGGCGCAGAGCCGGCAGGGCAAAGATGGGATATCGCTCTTCGTTCAGGCGGCGGCGACCGATCCCAACAACGCGGACTACCACTTCAACCTGGCGGTGAGTCTGAAGCGCGAGGGGAATCTGGCAGGAGCGCTGAACGAGCTGGCGCAGTGCCTGAAGCTGCATCCAAATGACGGCGAGGCGCAAACGCTGAACGATGCGTGGAAGGGAAAGCCCGGAGCCACTGCAACGAGCGGAACCGGAGGCGCGGATGCGAGCGCGGAACCGCTGGAGAGAATTGCTCGCAGATTCGATGAGACGGCATTCCGGCAGGCAGCGGCAATGCTGGACGAGGTGAATGCGGGACGGCTGGCGGCCCTGACGCCGCGCGACCAGGCACAAAGACTGTGTACACAGGCGAAGGGCTTTTTGGACCGCGGGCTGCTGCTTGAGGCGGAGAGGCTGTATCAGGATGCAGTGGCCGCCGAAGGCGCGAGCGCACAGGCGCACGCCGGCCTGGCTGAGGTGCGCCAACGGAGCGGCGACGCCGACGGGGCGCGCAAAGAGGCTCATGAAGCGCTGGCGCTGGGGCCTTCGGCGGATGCATATCTTGTGCTGGCGCAGTTGGACTTTGCGGCGGGATCATTGGATACGGCGAACACCGAAGCCGGCGACGCGCTCAAGCTTGAGCCGGCGAATCGTGCGGCGCAGGATCTGAAGCGGCAGATTGAGGCGAAGACGGGAAAACAGTGAACGGTGGACAGTGATCGGTGTTGGTCGTTGAGCCGGCATTCGCGCTGCCCGGACAGAAGAGCAAGAGCGCCACTGCACTGGTCGCGGAAAACCGAGTTCGCGTTCCAGTTGGAAAGAGGCGAACCATGAAAGACTTCGTTACGAAGATCCGAATTGCCGCCTGGGCAATGGCCGCGGCTGCTTTGCTTGCTCTGGCATTTGGCTTGAGCATTCCGACATTCGCGCAGCAGCCGGCGCCCGCACAGCCAATTGTGGACAAGCTGGTTTTGGATGACACCGTTCAGCCGGTGAGCGCGGATGAGGTAACGCGGGCCCTCGACCGAGCCAACAGCGACGGAGCCAGCGCGCTGCTGATCGAGATGAACACTCCTGGCGGGCTGCTGGATTCAATGCGCGACATGGTTGGCGCAATTTTGCGCTCGCGCGTGCCGGTGATCGTGTTTGTGGGCCCATCGGGCGCGCGCGCGGGCTCGGCGGGGTTCTTCATTCTGGAATCGGCGGACGTGGCCGCGATGGCTCCAGGTACGGAGGCCGGCGCCGCTCATCCCATTTTTGAGTTCGGCGGGCAGCCTGACAGCACGGAAATGCAAAAGGTGGAGAACGATGCCGAGGCATTTCTGCGCTCGTATACCGCCAAGCGGAATCGGAATACGGATGCAGCCGTGGCGGCCGTTGAATCGTCGCACTCCTATACCGCGGATGAATCGCTGAACCAGCACTTGATCGACGTAATCGCCAACAGTGATGCGGAACTGCTGAATGCGCTGAATGGGCGCGAGATCACGCGCATGGACGGATCGAAGTTGACCTTGCATCTGGCCGGTGCGCAGATCAGCCTGATCAAGCCCACGCTGCGCGACGAGTTGCTGGGGTGGCTGGTTGACCCGAATATCGCGCTGCTGTTTCTGGTGGGCGGGGCGCTGCTGATTTATCTCGAATTCAACGCGCCCGGAACCATCGTTCCTGGCGCACTGGGCACCCTGATGGTGCTACTGGGGATCTTCGGCTTGAATCTTCTGCCGATCCGCTACACCGCTGTGCTGCTGCTTGTTGCGGCTATGGTTCTGCTGCTGCTGGAGGCGAAGTTCGGCGGGCACGGCGCACTGGCGATCGGGGGAATTGTTTGCCTCACGTTCGGAATGCTGACATTGGTGGCGGCACCGGTGCCAGAGATGGGGGTCAGCCCGCTGGTAGCAATCAGCGTGAGCGCGGCGTTCGGCGCGATCACCGTGTTTCTTGTGCGGCTGGCTGTGCGCGCGCGAAGAAGAAAGTCGCGCATCGGCGCGGATGCGATGGTTGGCTATCCGGCAACCGCGATGGAGCCACTCGATCCGCAGGGCCACGTGCTGGTGGAGGGTGAAATCTGGCAGGCCGTGGCGAGTGCTCCCGTGGCCAAGGGAGCGAAACTGCGCGTGACCGGGCACGATCAGTTGCTGCTCCGGGTTGAGCCGGCGGCGCGCACAAGTGAACATCCGCAAACACAGGCTAGGAGTACAATCCTCGCTGAGTAGTGAAAGGAAGTTCCCATGTCCATTGGAGATATGTCGATTCCAACGCTGGTTATTATCGCCATCGTCGTGCTGTACCTTTTGAACTCGATCAAGATTTTGCGCGAATACGAGCGCGGCGTCATCTTCCGTTTGGGACGCGTTCTGGGAGCGCCCAAGGGACCCGGCATCATTCTGGTCTTCCGGCCAATCGACCAGATCGTGCGCATCTCGCTGCGCCAGGAGGTGCTGGAAGTTCCGCCGCAGGATGTGATCACGCGCGACAACGTGACCATCAAAGTGAATGCGGTGGTGACGCTCTACGTCGTCGATCCGAATTCCGCCGCCATCAAGGTGGTGAACTACATCTACCAGACATCGCAGTTCGCGCAAACCACGCTGCGCTCGGTTCTGGGCGAAGTGGAGCTGGACACGCTGCTCAGCCATCGCGATCAGCTCAACCTGCGGATTCAATCGATCATCGATCAGCGCACGGAGCCGTTTGGCGTGAAGGTGATTTCGGTGGAAGTGAAGCAGGTGGATCTGCCCGAGACCATGACGCGCGCCATGGCAAAACAGGCCGAAGCGGAACGCGAGCGCCGATCGAAGATCATCCATGCCGAAGGCGAATTCAATGCCGCGCAAAAGCTGGTGGATGCGGCCGCGCTGCTGGCCACGCAGCCCATGACTTTGCAGTTGCGTTACCTGCAAACGTTGACCGAGATCGGCGTGGAGAAGAATACGACGATCGTCTTCCCGTTGCCGATGGAGCTGATGTCATTGCTGAACAAATTTTCAGCGCAGATGAAGCCGGCGGAGAAGCCGTAGAAGACAGCTATTAGCCTTTAGCTTTTAGCTGTTAGCTTTTTCCTTGCTCGTCTGACGGCATCGGGACGCGGGCGAGCGGCGTAATGCCGGGAATTCTGAAGGCCATGGGCGGTTGATGCGAGGATATGCGCGGAATTTTTGACAACGACGAGCCGGAAGGCGAGGAGCCAAAGGAAACCGAGGATCGGGGTCGCGACACCGAGGTGACACTGACGACGGCTGCGCAGCTAGGGATCGTCTTCTCCCTTTTGCTCTTGTGCGGGTTGTGCTTCGGGTTGGGATATTGGGTGGGGCATGGCCGCTCGGCTGCAGCTCCCGCAACGGCAGCGACACAACCCGCAACGCCAACGGCCGCTCCGGACCAGGAGCCTTTGCAGGGAAACGGGACGCTTCCCAAGCCTTCGGCAGAGGCGCAGGTACCGCCATCGCCGCCGCCGGATGAAGGCGGCACGCCGCCTGCTCCAGCGAGCGATACGAGCCCCGCACCGGCGCAGCCCCAGCCGACACCGCCAGCGACTCCTCCGGCTCATGCGCCGACGAGTGCGCCCGCGTCCGTTCCGGCGGCTCCCGCACCTGCTCGACCTTCGACGCCGCTGCAGCCGGCGAGCCCCATTGCCGCATCAGGTTACATGGTGCAGATTGCCGCGGTTTCACACATGGAGGATGCCAACGTGCTGGTGAATGCACTGCGCAACCGCGGGTTCGCGGCAATGGCACAACGCTCGCCGGCCGATGGGCTGATTCACGTGCGCATTGGACCGTTCGCGACGCATGAGGAAGCAAGCCGGATGTCCGCGAGGCTGCTGGGGGACGGATACAACGCGATGGTGCAGCCGTAGCAGGCTCGGCCGGTCAGCCCTAAGGCGCACGTAAAACCGTGAGCCTTCAAACCGACCCTTTCCATAAGAGTCACTACCGTTGATCGTTGGCTTCTGCTCGCCGGGCGATCCCCAAGAGTTCTTTCCGCTGCATGACGAAATGCGCTGGGCGTGCCAGGCCGACCGCAAGCCACTCGGGCAAGCCATAAGGACGATATCCCGGCGCCACGCGTCCACGCACGAGTAATCGGGTTTGGCCAGGCTGCGACTCTTCGAGGACAAATGCCCAGGAAGTCTGATACCGGCCGTCGGGAGATTGCCAAGCAAGCACCAGGCTCTTTTCCGGTTCGTATTGCGCAACTACAAACACGTCTTTCGCTCCCGGGAGGGCGGGAAAGATCATACCTGGACGAATGTCCTGGTATTGCGGAAGGACGCGTTCCGAACTGTGCTGGCCGCCGTTATCGATGTAGTCGTAGGTGTACCATCCGGCGCGGTGCGATCCCATCTGAACCAGCCACGGCCACACATCGCGAGGGGGGCGGTGAATGGTGATGGCGTGGTTGACCGCGCCAATCGGATTGGAGATCAGGCTATCGCCGGCAAGGGATTGAGCGCATTCTTGCCGAGTAGCTCGGACCTGCATGATTGCGTAGACCGAGAAAACTGCCAGCGTGACCAAGATTCCGAACGATCCGGCCACCAAAATTCTCTTCATGGAACGCCAATGCGAAGCTAGCTGAACTTAGCGATACACTCGGTGATGGCAGTCACCGCAGCATGTTCTGAGAGTTGATGTTCAAAGAAGTCGATCAGCGCTGCGATGCTGTGAAAGCGTTGCGCCCTGCAAGCGTGTTTGCGTGGTCCTATCCTCGCATCCACTCCGGTAATCCGGAGGCGATCGCGGCGCGGACGGCGTCTGATAGCTCGTCGCGCGTCGCGTAATCTGCTGGATCGATGGGCGGGTGAAAGACGATGTGAACCACGCCGGGGTAAATGCGCTTGCTGTCGACCGGAAGAATCTTCTCGCTGCCGGAGATTGAAATGGGAATGCAGAGCGCGCCGGAGTCTTTGGCGAGGTAGAACGGACCTTTCTTGAAGGGCAGCATGCGGCCGTCTGGCGAGCGCATGCCCTCAACAAAAGTAGTGATGTGCAGGCCTGAGGCGAGGACGCGTTGTGCCTCTCCGACGGCGAGCTGTGCCTCCACTGCGTCACCGGTGCGTTCGACGGGAATGAAGTGCGCGAGCTTGAATGCGTAGCCGAGAACGGGAATCTTCATGAGCGAGCTTTTGAGGAAGACCACCGTGCGACCGGGAAGATTCGTCATCAGGGCAGGCGCATCAAGATAGGAGATGTGGTTGGCCATGAAGATGCAGGCGCGACCCGCGGGGATTTTTTCCTGGCCCTCGATTTGAATTCGAACGCCCGCGATTCTGATGGCCACGCGAGCGATCCACGAGCCGACTGCGTAGAGCGGACCGACGTTCCCGGTGAGCAGGGTAAGCGGGAAGAAAATGATCGCAGCGGGAACAGCCAGGGCGACGATGGTGACGAAGACGAGGAGCGAAACGATCATGGGCGGTCAGAGTGGGTATGCATGGTGAGTATCGCACTAACGGTGGACAGTGGACAGTGGACGGAACGGTAGCTCTTAGCTGTTAGCTGTTAGCTCTTAGCTTCTGACTTGCGGCTGCCCGCCGCGCGGATGAAGGCGAGTGATGAAGACTAAGGCCATTGGCTCTACGTCCGCATCCATTCGGGCAGACCGGAAGCGACGGCCGTGCGAACGGCGCGCATGAGATCGCCGCGCGAGGCGAACTTGGCCGGGTCAATCGGTTCGTGGAAAATCACGTGGGCAACGCCGGGATGAATGCGATTGCTGCCCTTGGGCAGGAGCGTTTCGGTTCCATAGATAGAAACAGGTATGCAGGGCGCGCCCGCGGCCATGGCGAGAAAAAACGGGCCCTTCTTGAAGGGCAGCATGCGGCCGTCGGGCGATCGAGTGCCCTCAACAAATGTGGTGATATGGACGCCCTTGGCAAGCACCCGCTGGGCTTCGGCGACGCTGCGCTGCGCGTCGGCGGCGTTGCCCGTGCGGTCGACGGCGATGAACTCGCCCTGGCGAAAGCCGGTACCAACGATCGGAATATTCATGAGAGACCGCTTCATGAATGCAGAGGTGCGGCCAGGGATGAGCGAGATGAGCGCGGGCGGATCGAGATTGGAGACGTGGTTCGACATGAAGATGCATGCGCGATTGCGAGGGATGCGGTCGCGGCCCGCGACCTGAAAACGTACGCCGGCGAAGCGGCAGCTTGAATACAACATGAAGCGCGTGGCCCTGTAGAGCGGCATCACGTTGCCGGTGAGCCAGCACCAGGGAATAAAAAGGAGGGCCGAGGGGATGCCCAGGATGACCATGTTGGCGATGAAGATGAGCGAACCGATCATGCGTGCCTCTTGCTGTTATGAGCCGATGGCGGCGAAGCGCTCGCGGAGGCGCGTGGGGAGTTTTTCGTAGATGCCGTCGAAGCCGCCGTTGGAGAGGATGGCAACGACATCGCCGGGCGCAAGCTGCGGTGCGATGGCTGTAACGATGGCATCAGCGTCGGCGAGAAGCTCGGCGGGCGTGCCTGAGTCGTTGAGGTCGCGGACAACCTCTTCCGGGTGCAGGCGCTCAGCCTCCGGAATGCGCTCCTGCTGAAAAACGGCGGCGAGCATCACTCGATCGGCGAGGCCGAGGCTCCCAATGAGATCGGGCGCGAGAACCTTACGGCGCAAAGTGTTGGAGCGCGGCTCTAACACCGCCCAAAGGCGACGTGAAGGATAGATGGCGCGGAGTGCACGGAGGGTTTCGCGGATGGCGGTGGGGTGATGGGCAAAGTCCTCGATGAGGGTGATGCCGTTGATCTCTGCGCGAACCTCAAGGCGGCGCTTGACGCTTTTGAATGTGGCGAGAGCCTCAGTAATGACGGCCGTGGGAATCCCGGCTGCGGCAGCGAGGGCGGCGGCGGCAGTGGCGTTGAGGGCGTTGTGCTCGCCGGCGAGGTGCATTTCGAATTCCGCCCATGGCGTGCCGGAGCGGAGAACTTCCCAGTGCATGCGGCCGGACTCATAGCGGAGATTGCGGATCCGCCAGTTGGCGGCGTCAGTAAATCCGTAGCGCTCGACGGGACAGAAGGCGCGGCTCACACACTCGGTGACGTTGGGACTGCCGTCGTAAGCGACGATGAGGCCGCGTCGCGGAACGAGATTGACGAGGCGTTTGAAGGCTGTTTTGACGGCTTCGAGGTCGGCGTAGATGTCGGCGTGGTCGAACTCGACGTGCGTGAGAATGAGCGCGGCGGGAAAGTAGTGGAGGAACTTGGGGCCCTTGTCAAAGAACGCAGTGTCGTACTCGTCGCCCTCGAGGATGAAGTTGCGCGTGGGGCGGAGCTGGAAGCTCGTTCCGAAGTTCTCCGCGACGCCGCCGATGAGGAACGAAGGCTCAAGCGAGGGATTGGTGCGCGCGGCGACCTGGTAGATCCACGCGAGCATGCTGGTGGTGGTGGTTTTGCCGTGGGTTCCGGCGACGACGAGGGATTCGCGGCTTTTGAGGAATTCCTCGCGTAGCAGCGCGGCCATGGAGGTGAAGGGAATGCGCTCGTCGAGGACGCGCTCGATTTCAGGATTGCCGCGCGAGAGCGCATTGCCGACGACAACCAAATCTGGAACGGGATCGAGATTCGATTCGGCGTAAGGCTCGAGGATGGGAATGCCGAGCGAGCGAAGCAGATCGCTCATGGGAGGATAGGCGGCTTTGTCAGAACCAGTGATGCGATGACCCTCGAGTTGCAGCAGGCCGGCGAGCGAAGCCATGGCGGTGCCGCAGATGCCGATGAGGTGAATGTGACGCGGCGATGCGGTCACTTCGCCACCGCCGGTTCGAGTATGCGAAGGCTGGCGGTGTCGCCTACGGAGAGCTCGGCTTCGACGCCCAAGGTGAGCGTGACATTTTCGCGCGATACGTGGCCGCTGCGCAGGCCGATAACGATGGGCACGTCAACGCCGACGAGCGCGCTGAGAATGGCTTCGTCGAGCAGGGACGGCGGCGCGCCCGGCGAAGCGCAATCGAGCATTTCGCCAAACACGATGCCGCGAGTGCCGTCGAGCTTTCCCGCATGGCGCAGTTGCCAGAGCATGCGATCGATCTGGTAGGGCTTGACGCCAGTGTCCTCAAGAAAAAGCAGCTTGCCTTCGGTGCTCGGCTCCCACGGCGTGCCGAGCAACGACGCCAGAATGCTGAGGCATCCGCCGTAAAGCGTGCCGCGCACCGGGGTTGATGATGCGGCAGGCTTGAGGATGCGCATGCCTTCCGCCGCGCCCACGCTGTAGAGCTCGCCGGCAAGAGCGGCGCGAAAACTCTCAAGATGCACGCCGTTGGGAAGATAGAAATCCGCGGCGAGCATGGGGCCGTGAAAGGCTGGAAGGCCAATTTGGTCGAGCAAATGGAGTTGGATGCCGGTGAGGTCGCTGTAAGCAAAGAACGGCTTGGGATGCGCGGCGATTGTTGCGAGGTCGAGGCCGTCGAGCAGGTAGTTTGATCCGTAACCTCCGCGAACGCACATGATGGCGGCTGTGTCAGGATCGGCGAAAGCGGCGTGCAGATCGGCGAGGCGTTGCCGGGGAGTTCCGGCGAAGTAGAGCGGCTCGCGCAGGAGAGCGTTCGGAGCGAGCCTGGGCGCATAGCCCAGCGAGCGAAGCGCCGCGAGGCCATTGTCGACGCGCTCGGGTTTGGCTGGCGAGGCCGGGGCGACGATGCTGATAGCCGCATCAGGCGCAACGGACGGCGGTTTGAGGAGCATCCTCATCTGACTGGACCTTCGGGCCAGGCCTCCCCGCGGGCGATGAGCGCGGCTGGACCGGTGAGATAGAGCTCCGTGCCGGGGCCGTCCCACGCGACGGCCTGCGCGCCGCCGGGCGCAACGACTTTAAGCGGCGAGAGGCAGCGGCGTAACGCGAGCGCCGCCGTGGCCGCAGCCGAGGTACCGGTTCCCGATGAACTGGTGGGGCCCACGCCGCGCTCGAAGATGCGAATCTCGATCTCATGCTCGCTTACGACGCGCACAAACTCGACGTTGGTTTGATGGGGAAAATCGCGATGCGTACAAATCTCCGCGCCGATCCCGGCCCACGCGCGGTGGTCGACGGCGAAGTCCGGCTTCTCGACCAGGATGACGAAGTGGGGATTGCCGGTTGAGACTTCGACGCCGATGATCTCAACGCCGTCAATCAGCTTGAGTGTATGGGGCACAAAGCGAGGCACGCCCATTGCCGTGGTAACTTCGACCGCAAATTCGTTCTCATTGTGCACGCTGACAATTTGGCAGACGCGGAGGCCTGCATCGGTGGTGATCTCGAGCGTATCGCCGGGCCTGGAACCAAGCGACTCGGCCATCCATGCGGCGACGCAGCGCGTGCCATTGCCGCTGATTTCCGCGATGGAGCCATCGGCATTGTGGAGGCGGATGCGGCCGGAACGTGGGCCCGGCCCGGACTCGTTAATCCAGGCAAAGAACTCAATGCCGTCAGCGCCAATGCCGGTGTTGCGCTGACAGAGGCGGCGCGTGAGAGCTGCGCGATCGTGGCCCGCGGCGGCTTCTTCGGTGACGATGAGGAAGTCGTTGCCGCACGCATGAGCTTTGGTGAAGGGAATCAAACTTCCTCCGGAACGCGGATATTGAGCGGTGCGGCGAACGGCTGAGCGAGTTGTGCGGCGGCGAAAATCACGGCTTCCAGCCCGATGCTAACACCGATGAGGGCGCGCAGTTGAGCGGGAATCGGGGGATGTGCCGAGTGATGCAAGAGCGCGCGCTCAAAAGAAATCGGGAGCGCGATGGAGCCAATTGGTGGAGGCATAGATTGCGGCCGATGGCTGATTTTGGGCGGTAAAGCTGCCTATCAACGTGAAGTCCGCGCGATGCGCTTTGACGGCGGCGGAGACTTCGTCGCCATCGAATGCGACGACGATGGCGGCGTGGGCGGCAGGATCCGCGAGCGCCGAACGATAGATGCCGAGATCGCTCTCGTTGATGGTCTGGCGGAGAGGAATTCCGGTGAAGGCAACGATCTCAGGGTAGATGGACGTGTTCATGAGCACGGTGGCATGCGGGTCGAGAGTTAGCAACGACTGCAGGGCTGGAGGAATGGCGTTGTCGTAGGGCTTGCGCGCCAGAGCATTCTTGGTGCTTTCCACATAGACGATGGGACCTGCGCGCAGGAGTGCGAACACGTTGAGGCCGGCAAGCGCAAAGAGGAACGCTAAGGCGAGGTTGGGCAAGACGAACCGGGAGGAGGGTGCGGTGATGCGGCGGAGTGAGTCGGCGACGAACTGGACCGCAAATCCGAGGCCGAGGGCGAGTGCGGGCAAAAGCTCGAGGCCGTAGCGAGTGTTGTACCAGGTGAAGGGCCACCAGGCGGGGAAGAAGATGGGGACCGATCCGTAGGCCACGGACCACGCGTAAAAAGGGACGGGCAGCCAGAGGAGAAGCGTCCAGGCGAGTGCGCGACGGTGAGCCCGGAGTTTTTCAGCGAGTCCTGCGTAGAGAGTGCCGAGCACGGCGAGACCCAGAACCAAGTTGCCCCAGAGATTGCCCCATCCGGACGCGGCGACAGAGTCGAGCTCCGAGACTTTGAGATAGAAGAGGAGCGCGACCCAGGGGCTGTGCCAGCCGGGATGCGGCGGCCAACCGGGCGCATTCGCCGCAGTATGGAGTTCGATGGCGTGAGCCGAGTAAGGCCCGCGCGCGAAGTAGAGCCAGTCGCCGAAGCAGACAGAGTTGTAAGCGAACCAGAGAATTGGGGCGGCGATGATAGCGATGCTGGCAAGCCAAAAGGCCGGCGCAGCCAGGCGTGAGCGCTCGCCCGCAGCGGCGCGGCGAAACAGCGCGATTGCGATGCCGGACCATGCGATGAACGCGATGATCCAACCGTCGTAACGCGTAAAGATAGCGGCGACGAAGAGCGGTGGCGATGCAGATCTGGAGGCGCGTAGTTCGCGCGATGCTTGAACTCTGTGTTGACGGAGCGGGCCACCGCTCACAGCCGGCGGTTGCCGTCTCACTGTCGAGGGCCGTGCGCCATTCGACCAGCCAGACCACGATCCAGATCATTTCGCAGAGAAACAGCGGCTCGGTCATGGCCGTTGTCTGCAAGTAAAGGAGGTTGGGATTGAGGGCAAAGAAGAATGAGCGCAAGCGCGGCGGGCGCGGGGCGAAGCCAGTTACGCGCGAGGCGATAGATGCCGGCGCAGGAGCCGATGTATGCGAGGGCCGAAGGAACGACTCCGGCGAGGCCCGTGGCCCACCAGGAGTAACTCTGCACGAAGGGCAGAAGAAGAATGTGCGGGAGCGGCAGCCAAACTGAGCCGAACTCGGAAAAACGCGGCAGGCGGGAATCGAAGACGCGGCGCGCGATGTGCAGGTGGGCGATGGCGTCGCCGTAGTTGATCATCGCCCCGTGACGCCAGCTCCAGAGGACTGCGATGGCTGAGGCGGCCGCGCAGAAGGCCAGGACCACCCAGCCTTCCGCACGGGAGATGCTCTTTTCAGTCAAGGTGCGTGATCTCGCGAAAAACATTGAAGCGCGCGTCGATCTCAGAACGCGAAAGCTGCTGCAGGCGCTCTGTACCGAAGCGCTCGCAGGCGTAGGAACCCATCACGCTGCCGTAGAACATGGCGTGGCGCCAGGCGGTCGGAGTCTGCTCAGGCTGTGAAGCGAGATAGCCGAAGAATCCTCCAGCAAAGCTGTCGCCGGCGCCGGTGGGATCGATGACTTCTTTGAGCGGAAGGGCAGGCGCCTTGAAGGTGCGGAGCTCTTCGCCTTTGCCTTTTGGATTGGTGCTACTGTGGAATAACGTTGCGCCGTATTCGCCATGCTTGACGACCAACGCACGGGGGCCGAGTGCGATAACGGCGCGCGCAGCCTGCACGAGATTGTTGTTGCCTGCGAGCATGCGGGCTTCAGTGTCGTTGATGAGCAGAATATCGAGACCCTTGAGAACTTCAAGCAGGGCCGGGCGATGGTCCTTGATCCAGTAATTCATGGTGTCGCCGGCAACGAGCTTGACGCCGGGCATTGCCTCGCGCACGCGGCGCTGGAGAACTGGATCGATGTTGGCGAGAAAAAGAAATTCGGAGTCTGCATAGGCTGCGGGGATTTTCGGCTCGAAAGTGGCGAAGACGTTGAGCTCAGTGTTATGTGTCTTGGCTTCGTTCAGGTTTTCGAGGTAAGAGCCCTCCCAGAAGAAGCTTTTGCCGGCAGTGTGCTCGATGCCGCGGGTATCGATGTTGCGGGCGGCGAAGACGGCTTCCTGCTTGCGGCCGAAGTCCTCGCCGACGACGGCGATGACGCGCACATCCGTAAAGAAGCTGGCGGCGAGCGAAAAATAGGTAGCCGCGCCGCCGAGGCAGCGCTCGCGGCGTCCGGCGGGGGTTTCAATGGAATCGTAGGCAACGCTTCCAACTACGGTGATGGACATTTTTCTCCTGGTCTTGAACGAGAGATACGGTGAAACAACAAGTGAGAGAGTTGCTCACTCTACCAACCATGATATTTGCCGAAGAGTAACTTAAGGCGCTCTTTGGCGGCGGCAGGAATCGCGTCAGCCTGCGTGAGGACTGCGTACTTGGCGGCCGAGGCGCAGGCGCAGGTTCGGGCGACATTCGACGTGGGTGGCAAAGCGGCGACGGCGGCTTTGACAACTTTTGCGGCGTTGTCGGCGTTCTTGTGGAGCACGGCGACAATTTCTTCAATCGTCACGGCGTCGTGGCCCTCGCGCCAGCAATCGTAATCGGTGACCATGGCGATTGTGGCATAGCAGATCTCGGCTTCGCGGGCGAGCTTGGCCTCCTGCAGGTTGGTCATGCCGATGACGTCAGCGCCCCAACTGCGGTAGAGGTTCGACTCGGCGCGGGTGGAGAACTGCGGGCCCTCCATGCAGACATAGGTGCCGCCGAGTTTGCCCACGACTCCGATTTTCGCGCAGGCATCGGAGGCCGCTTTGGCAACGGTGGCGCAGACAGGATCGCCAAATGCGACGTGGCCCACGATGCCGTCGCCGAAGAAGGTGGCGACGCGGTTGAACGTGCGATCGATGAACTGATCGGGGATCACGAAGTCGGTGGGCTTGTGCTCTTCCTTCAGAGAACCGACGGCGGAGACGGAGAGGATGCGTTCGACACCGAGCTTCTTGAAGGCGTAGATGTTGGCGCGGAAATTGAGTTCGGAAGGAAGAATGCGATGGCCGCGGCCGTGGCGCGCCAGAAATGCGACCTTGCGGCCCTCGAGCTCGCCGAGGACAAACGGGTCGGAGGGTGAGCCGAAGGGCGTATCGATGCGCTCCTCATGGACGTTGGTGAAGCCGGGCATGGAATAGAGCCCGCTGCCGCCGATGATGCCGATTTCTGCTTGAGACATTCGCTCACTCCGTTCGCAGAAGCTTCCAGCTACTAGCTTCTAGCCTCTAGCTTTTTCGTGCTGAGGAGGCCGACTAGATTCAGCAGTGCAACTGCTAGCGCTGGCTCCATAAAACCCCTGAGCCGGTTCTAAGACTTCACTCAGGGGCTAAAGCCCCGCTGTTTATGCGCCTTATGCGGCACGACTGAAGTCGTGCCCTGATACGAAGCCATTTATGCAACCAGTCCTAGCGCTAGTAGCTAGTAGCTAGAAGCTAGGGGCTAGCTGCTAATTCCTCTGATCGATCAGGCGAATCGTCTCTAGAAACACGTCGCCATCGATCATCAAGCTGTGCGCACTGATCTTGTCCATCGTGTCCTGCGCGGTGTGGTGGTAACTGTTGTTCGGCCCGTAGTCGAGATCGATGATGTCGATGGACGGCACGCCGCGCTGGACGAAGGGCAGATGATCGTCCTCAACCTCCATTTGCTGCTGAAAGAAATAACGCTGGTAGCCAAACTTCCTGGCAGCTTCGGCGACGTCCGAGACCAGCCAGGGAGCGGAACGAGTTTCCTGCTGGATGTCGAGATCCTTGTCGCCAATCATGTCGGCGAGGATAAATGCCTTGATCTGATTGAGAGTGCCGTCGCGGCCCCATTTTGCGGCGAGATGACGGCTGCCGTAGGTGGAATCGGAGGCCGACCACTGCTGAATGGCCTCTTCGCCATCGAAGAAGACGAGCCAGACGGAGTAGCCGTCAAGCTTTTTTGCGGGAGAGTGCGCGGCCTGCTCGCGGAGACGGTCGGCGATAGCCATCAGCAGGCCGGTGGTTGATGCACCGTCGTTGGCGCCGACGAAGTTGATATTGCGGAGCGGGTAATTGGTTTCATAGTGCGATCCGAGAACGATGACGCCGGGCCTGGTGCCGGGAAAGCGCACGATGAAATTGCAGAGGGGCACGGCGCCGATTGGGGTGTCGGCGGTGAAAGTATCTTGCTCGAGCTGATCGTGGTCGCGGAGGAAGTGACTGCGAAGGAAGTCCTCCGCTTTCACGTGGCCGGGGCCGGTGGGCCAGCGCGGGCCGATGGCTGCAAATTGGCGGGCGTACTCGTAGGCGGCGTTGCCATCGAAGTGGGATTGGGCCGATGCGCAGAGCGGCGCGAAGATCGCGACGAGGAAGATTGAGAGTTGTGCGATCCCACCCTTGCCGCAAGGATAAGGACGCGGCATGGATGGGGCACACAGGGCTTGTGCTTCAGCTCGCCTTCCGAAGAAGGAAAAGATCATCCCGTCGCCTCCTTTTTCTTTCTGCGGGCAGGGTGAACCCACCAGGCGACGCCAATGCCGATGAGATAGAGAGCGAGCATGGGAACAGCGTAGATGCACATGGTGCCCGGATCGGGACTAGGGCAAATGATGGCGGCAACGAGAAACACGGCGAGGATGGCGTAGCGAATGTTCTTCCAGAGGAACCTTGGGCTGACGATGCCAAAAAGCGCCAGGAAGAAAATCAGAATAGGCAGCTCAAAGCTGATGCCTAGACCCAGGATGATGGAAAGGAAGAACCCGGTGTACTCCTCGATGGTAACGATGGGATTGAATTTGCTGCCGAAGCCGAGAATGAGAATCTTCAGTGCGCCCGGCAGCACAAAGAAGTAACCGAAGCTTGCGCCGGCAAGAAAAAGGCCGACGGTAGCCGTCATGAAGGGAATGACGAAGCGCTTCTCTTTTTGATAGAGGCCGGGCGCGATGAAGAGCCACACCTGGTAGAGGATGAAGGGCGAAGCGAGAATGGCTCCGCCGATGAGCGAGACCTGGAGATAAAGGTTGAGCGGATCCATGGGGTGGGTGTAGTTAAGTTTGATGCCGAGCTTGGTTAGCGGGGCCTGAACAAACCCGTAGAGACGCTCATGGAAGGCGTAGGCGACGATGAAGCCGATGCCGAGATAGATGGCGGAGTGGACGAGACGCTTGCGCAGCTCCTCGAGGTGCTCCATGAGGCTCATGCCGGGGAGCTCCGCGCGCTCGGTGATGGCGTTGCGCGCTTTGTCGATGGCTTCCTGGGGATCAACCATGATGCGCAGCCGGCTCCGATCTTTCGGCTTCAGGGAAAAGGCTTCCCTGGATTTTGGCGGGCGGCTCGGCGGCAACGGTCTCGCCAGTGGAGGGCGGCTTGATTTGCGGAGCGCGCGACTCAGCAGGTTCAGCGACGGCTGATTCGGCGGCAGGGGTAGATAGCTCGGCGACGGGTGGCGCTGGCTCTCGTGGGCTGGTTGCCTGGGCGTCGATCTTAGGATCGGTCCCCTCGGGGTAAGGACTTTCCGCTAAAGCCGGAGCGGCGGGTTGTTGCGGTTCCGGGGCAGGTGACGGAGTTTGTGGGGCTGATGGTTCGAGCTGTGCCGGCGGCGGTGCAGCGGCGAGTGCGCGCTGCCGCGCCTCTTCTTCCTTCTTGCGTCGGTCAGCCTCTTCGGAGGCGCGCAACTCCTCTTCCATCTGGAACTTGAAGTCGTTGGAGGCCTTGCGGAACTCGTACATCAGCTTGCCGAGCTGGCGGCCGATTTTGGGGAGACGCCGGGGCCCAAAAACCACCAACGCGAGGGCCATGAGGATCAGAGTGTCCCACATGCTCAAGGTGGCGAGCTGAATTGGCGGCGGAGTTCCCATGAAGGATCATGATACCCGCGGCTACGTTGCGCCCACAAACAGGTTGTGACTCCCATCATCCGACAAGCAACAAGTTGCTTGATAGGACGCCGTTCAATTTCAAGCTTACTGAGATTCAGATGGGAAACCCGAACGGGTGCCAATCTGAGACGTGTTCTGGTTTTGAATTCCCACCGCGGTCTGCCGTTGGGTGCGATTTCTTGCGGTCGTGCAAAACAGTGCCGATTCTAGTGGAAGAATCGACTTCGGACGAGGGTGCTGGAACCACCAAGCGTGGCCCCTTTGTGTCCTCGATGGAGACGGCGTGGGGAATTCTCTAAGGGTCCTTTTTGTTGGCGGATGCCACATGAATGGCTTTCCGGTGGGCGAAGAATATGCGTTTACGCATGTGGCCTTGAGATGCCTTCCGCACCCCGGGGAAACCTCTATTAACGTTCTACCGCTTTTCAACCTGCGCTCAGGACCGAAGATTCTGGCTGCATGCCAGGAACTGAAGCCGGATGCCGTCGTGCTGCAGCTTGGACACTATGAGACCCCGGCGCCATTGCGGAAGAGTCTCGGGCTGAGAATCATGATGAGGAAAAGCGCAGAGAGCACAACCAAGTTGTTGCCGCCTCGGCCGGAGATGCTATACCAGCCTACCCTCTTGATGTCGCCGATCGAACTGCGAAGAATTATGGCAGCTGGAATGATCGTTGCGCTGGGAAGAAAAAGGAGGATGTTCGATCCTGGGGAGATTGCCGATTCTCTCGATTCGATCCTCTTGAGTTTGAAGGAGCTGCCCTTGCGAGGGATTGTTTTGGTCGGGCCGTTTTCGGCGCCGGACCCTCTCATGCGCTTCTGCCGGCGAAAGGTGGTACCGATCTTCGAGGCAGCAGCAAAGAAACACAACTGCACTTTCATCGATACCTTCGCATTTCTCGAGGCTTACAAAGACCGCAAGGCTTTCCAGTCAAATTTTGCGGACCACGAGCATTTGAGCGTGTTGGGGCATCAGCGGGTGGGTAGATCAGTGGGTGCGGCGCTCAAGAGGGTGCTCGAACGGTCGGCCGCTGAAACCCCGTTCCTGGAGACCAAGACAACGTTGGAGACCAGACCCAAGGAACGGCCGGGATGGGTCGGCCAGCCCGTGATTGCGCGGGGATCTCAGCCCATTCACGCGGCATGATTGCTGCAAGCGGCGATGCGAATCGCTCCGCGACGTTTGCTTCTCCGAAATCTTTGCCCCATCGAGCAGCTTTTTTGCCGCGATGAGGTTCACATACAATAAGTGCTGGATCAGGGCTAACCGCCGGAAATTCTCACCACGGCGCCCGCGCGGGTCCATGACGATGCGTTGCAACCGACTGCGAACCGTCGCGCTGATCCTTTTGATGCTGCCGATGTGCGCTTCACGGCATGCGGCTGCATATTCCCTGCTTACGCATGAGCAACTCATCGACCTCACGTGGAACGACTCGATCGTTCCACTACTCAAGAGCCACTATCCGAATCTGACGCCGGCGGAGCTGGACCGCGCGCGTTCTTTCGCCTACGGCGGATGCGTGGTTCAGGACCTGGGGTATTACCCTTTCGGCGATTCGTTCTTCTCTGACCTTACGCACTATGTGCGCACAGGCGACTTTGTTCTGGCGCTTTTCCGCAACGCGCACAACGCCAATGAGCTGGCCTTTGCGGTGGGGGCGCTGTCGCACTACGTGGGTGATTCGATTGGCCACGCGCAGGCGACCAACCGCGCCGTTGCGCTTCAGTTTCCCAAGCTGGCGGCGCGCTACGGATCGAGCGTGAACTATGCCGAAGGCAAGCACCAGCATGTGCAAGTGGAGTTTGCCTTCGACATCGATCAGATTGCCAAGCACCGAGTGGCGCCGCTCGAATACCTGCGCCATATCGGATTCAGGGTTCCGACGCACCAGCTCGCGCTGGCCTTTTATGAGACCTACGGAGTGACCGACGATTTCGACGTCGGCACTCGGCATAAGTTCGACTTGAGCGAATACCAGTTCGCGACGCGCAAGTTCATTCCCCGCGTGGCCTATGCAATCACGCTGATGAAGCGCGGCCATGAGACGCCGGAGCCGGATACAGCCGACGCGAAAGAGATTGAGAAGGAATCGGCAGAAGCCGCGACACTGTACGACTGGGCGGCTTACCGCAGGAAAGCCGGCTTTGAGACGCATCTCATCGCCGGCATACTCTGGTTGCTGCCGAAGGTTGGCCCGCTGTCGATGGTCGCGATCAAGGGGCCCAGCCCTGTTGCCGAAACCGATTACATGCACAGCATGGTCTCAACGCTCAGGGCGCTTCGCGATCGGCTGACTCTCCTTACGCCCATTGAATATCGGGTGGCACGGCCCGCGAGCGCAGCGGCTCCGACCGACCCTTTTGGACCGCCCGATCCCAAGCAACCAACGCCCAACCGCGACCTGGACACCGGCCAAGTGGTCAAGCCCGGTGGCTATCGCCTGACAGACGAGACCTACGCCGCGCTTCTGCATCGCCTGACGCGCGATCCGAGCCAGCCGATTCCTCCGGGGATCAAGAGAGATGTGCAGGCGTACTACTCCGACCCAAACGCGCCGATCTCAACCAAGCAGCACCACCGCGCGTGGGCGCAAGTGCAGGCGGACCTGGTGACGCTGGCTGCAATGCCGACAAGCACCGCGGCCGAGCCTTACCCCACCTACGGCGAGCCGAATCCGGCGCCAGCGAAAACGAACTAGGCGGCCGCTATTTAACGTCGGTCAGGTTGGTTCTCGGTAATGAGACAGGTTGGACAGGACGCGCCGTTGCGGCAACAGCCGGGGCGCGCAGCGACTGCGGATGGTCTGCCGGCGCCTGATGCATGGTGACAATGACGGCTTCAGCGGACCTGGCGCCTGCGCAACGGTAGGAGTGCGGAGTTCCCGCGTCGAAGTAGACGGCATCGCCGGGCCCGAGCCTGGCCTCCTGTTCCCCGTGACGCAGCACCAGCTCACCCGCGAGCACATACAGGAACTCGAATCCCGTGTGCAGGTGCGATTTGGGCTCAACCTGGTCAGGCAGGGGAATAAATTCGGCAAAATATGGGTCCATGTGCCGGTCGGCGACCATGTACCCGAGGCTTTCGAAGGTGTATGTGGGCGGCTCGACGCCTGTTTGCGGCATGCGCACACGGTCTTTCTTGCGGTGGACGCGGAAAACCGGCGACGGCTCGGTCTCAAAGAAGTACGAGAGATCTTTGGAGAAGACCATGGCGATGCGCGCCAGGTTGCGGAGCGTGGGCACCACTCGGCCGGTCTCCAACTGCGAAAGAAAGCTGGCTGAAAGGCCGGTGTGCTTGCCGAGGTCGACAAGGCCCATCGACTTTTTCAGGCGCAAGCGCCGGATGCGCTCGCCGAGATGCTTCTCGGTAATGAAGCGCTCCGCGGTGTCGGCATCCGCAAGGGTTTTGTGCATCTCCTCGCCGTTTGGCTCAAGCGGTTCGGTCATAGCCGTTCCTCACAAAGCTAGGATGCACGTTGGCGGCATTTGTTGTCCAATCAAAACAATTTCTTGTAGCACGAAATTGGCCCGTGCGGTGCTTGACGCAAGGGATCCGGGTACGGGAAAGTTGGCCCGGAAAAAGTGGGCCTCATTTCGCGGTTAAGTGTTTTGGTTTCAGTGACTTATACTGGCGATCATTTGCTGTAACCCATTGAAAAGATTGGGGTTATTCTCTAAAATACCTGGAATCAGTGACTTATGAGGCTCTTTCGGGCATTTGCACCGGAGTTTAGGCTGAAAACCGCCCTTTTCGGCAGCGCGCCGAAAGGAACGAAGCCAGTGAAGACTCGGAACGGAGCCGCCGCCCTTCCCGGGAGTTTTTGAGCTTGAGTCAAGGATAGCGATTTTGCGGAAATGATCGGCAAACTTGGGGAGAAATATATTTCGAGTGGAATGAGGGAGATGGGCGGACGCGGAGGGGTGCAGGCTCTTGACAGGCGGGGAGGGCAGGGTGGTTGGAGGAAAAGCAGCGGGATCGGGCGGCGTTTGGAGGGGTCTGTTCTTGGGACTCCCCGGCGACTGACGGCACAGGTGCCGTCAGGATGTCGCCTAATCTCTCGGTGCCCTGAATAAATACCTGATACCCTCTGTCGGAGTCGCAGACCATATCGCCAGCGACCTCGCCTTCAACCTTCTTAGAGCGCAAGCTGTAAGTTTCTACCAGCCAATCTGAGCCACGAAGAGCGCGGGGGCACAACGAATGGCACCTGCAAATGCGGAACGCCGCCGAGTCCGTAGGAAAGCGTCGGCTTCTCGGAATCTGACAGGGACCGCGCTGGCGCGATGAGCCCGGCAA
The DNA here is from genome assembly GCA_963850865.1 of uncultured Acidobacteriaceae bacterium. GTDB lineage: Bacteria > Acidobacteriota > Terriglobia > Terriglobales > Acidobacteriaceae > Telmatobacter. The sequence goes on along the minus strand of CAWKMZ010000009.1, from coordinate 94,982 downwards.
AGCGAAGCTTGAGAGACGCACCCGGCAAAAGTACAGGAATTGAGAGGTCGCGGGCGTATCGAGGCTTGATCGCGGCTTCGCCGCGTACTTTGTTTTTCAAAACCTATTAGCTGCTATGGCGGCACGGCTGAAGCCGTGCCCTGATACAAAGCAAAAGCAACCGCAGATCCTTCGCCTTCGCTGGCTCTCGCCGCTGCAAGTGCCAAACTCGGCTCAGGATGACAAGCCTCAAGGAAGCTTCGTGCTGTGTTGGGAGCGCAAAATGCAGGTCCTCGTTCGACTCGTTCGCGGAGGGCGAACTCGCTCAGGGCAGGCTTTCGACTCCCTTCGTCCGCCGCGGCGGACTCCGGTCGCTCAGGATGACAGTCAGGGTGGCGGGGCGAGAGTTTGATGGCGGCTTCGCTGCGGGTATGATTTCTCAGAATGAAGGGGCGGAGGAGCCGCCAAAGCTCGAATGTTGGCGGAGGGAAAAAATGCGCAATTCTTATTTGCTTGGAGAATCGAAGATCTTCGATCCGCGTGATCCTCTGACTGCCGCTTATGGCAGCGATCTGCTTGATGCGAGTGTGACCAGGCGCGGTGAGGACTGGTGGATGGTTTTGGCGGGCCAGGCGGGAGGCTATGGAGCGACCGATCTCTACAGCGCGAGTTTGCCGCATGGCGCAGCCTTGTCCGCGGCGGGTTGGAAACCGCTCAGAGACAGCGCCGGCGCATTGATGCCTTTGCAAGCGCGCGGCAGAAGCGCGCCGTGGGATGGCAAGGGCGGGCGGCACTGCCCCTCGTATGTGCTGGGATGGGATCCTGAGAAGAAAAAACGGGTGGAGCGCATTTACTATGCGGGCGCGGCTGAGAACTTGTGGGGACCTTACACGATCGGGTTTCTTGAATGGGATGGTGAGCGGTGGCAGGATCAGCCGGAACCGGCGTTCGAAGCCAATGAGGACTGGGAGCACGGAAGCGTTTATGAACCCAATCTGGTGTATCACGACGGCAAATGGAAGATGTGGTATGTCGCGGGTTCGAACCATGAAGACTATCTGGTCCACGGCTACTCAGAAAGCGCAGACGGGCGCACCAACTGGAGCCAACATACTGTCTTTGCCGCGCCGGAGATGAAGATGTTCGATTTCTGTGTTCGGCAACGCGATGACGGATTCGAGGCTGTCTTTGCTCGCGTGTGGATGGGACGGGGTGAGATGCCGCGGGAGACGGGGCTGTGGTGGTGCCATGCAAAGAAGCCATCCGGGGCGTTGCCTGACTGGGGCGAACCGATCCAGATTATGACGGGAGAGGATCGAGGGTGGCACGCGGGGCCCTGGAAGCCATCGCTGCAATTCGCAGGTGAGACAGGCAGACGCGGGCTTGTCTTCTTTGATGGGTCGTACCGGACGAGCGATCCCGGTCCGTTTCCGTATGCTTTCACCCTGGGATGCGCGGATGTGGAGTTGCCCGACCCGACGTAGCGCGGCAACAAAGGCAGAGGGCTGGCGCCAACGAGGCGCCGGCAGTTGGCTGCTTCGCCTTCGTTGGCGCTCGCCGCTGCGAGCGCCACATTCGGCTCAGGATCACGGGCCTGAAGTTAGGGGTGGCGGCACGGTCGAAGCTATGCCCTGATACAAAGCAAGACTGCGCGAGCCGAGCCTAGATCGGTTTTACTCGACGAAGCTGTTTGGATAATTGCTGGAAATTCGTCAGCAGGAATTGCATGGTACGGGTGAAGTCCTGGGGTGACTGAGCGGTTTGCTGTGTTGCGGAAAGCGCGGTGCGGACAGTGTAGACGGCGCCGTTGTCTGGCTTGTCACGAAAAGCCTGGTCAAACTGGTCTCGATTCCAATTCTGGTTCAGACCCTGTTGCAAGATAGCGGCGGCATCTTCATATTCGGCGGCGAGCGGGTGCGGTTGTTGAGGACGAGGTTAACCGATGCGGGCGCACCCCATGTTTCGCCGTCGGTCCAGACGACGGCGATCACTTTGATCTGGTCGGGTTGAGGACTGAAGGCAAACTCGAAGAGCGGTCGCGAAATGCTGGCGCCTGGTTCGATGGGAGGGCGGCTATCCAAGGAGAGTGTCCCAGACCTTCTTTGCCTTTCTCGCCGGTTGCGAGGAAGAAGAGACTTCAAAAACCACAGCCCATAGCGCTTTGCCGCTGAGGTTTGTGAGGGTGCAGGTGGGACGCTTGTCCGCACCGGGATGGATCTCAACGCGGAATTTGGCCCCTTCGGCCGGCCGTTGCGGATAAAGCGCTGATGCTGAAAACATTGCGATGTTCAGGGCGCAAAATGCAGCGGCCAATCTCTTCATCGGAGTCTCCATGGGGCCATACGGCCCGGGGCGTTCGGACAGGCCTGGCGGCGACGTTCAAAGGAAATTGTAATTTGCGGCCTCTTCAATCGCTTGAGAAAAGCCCGAGTGTGCGCGGCGCCGAGGCCGTCCCGGAGCGCGGCGCACCTGCGCAGATCGCATTCCGGTGGGACGTGATGTGGATCACTGATTGCGGCCTTCGCTGGTCCGCATACTTGGTGACCGTACTCAGGAGTTTGCCCGTGAATCGTCTCTGTGCGCGCATGTTCGGTCTCGCCCTGTTCGCTCTTCTCGTTTCGGCTGTTGCCCTCCAACCTGCCCATGCTCAGCAGGAACAAGCCAAGCATGTGATGCATCGGCTGATTCCAGCCGGGGATACCTGTGCCACCTGCCACAAGGCGATTAGTGACCAATGGAAGGCCAGCCCGCACGCCGCCAACGGCGTGGAATGCACCGTGTGCCATGGCGAAACAACCGCAAAGGACTTTGCGGGCACGCCGGCGTTAAGCACATGCGAAGCCTGTCACACCGATCAGGTGGCGCAACTGAAGTCTGATCCATTCATGGCGGGCAAGACGTGCGTGAGCTGTCATCAGGCACACGCCTTTGTGGAGCACAAGAAGGCAGCCCCGGCGGACAAGTAAGAACCATGCATGCTGCTCCCCGGACAGGCCCCCTGAAGCCGGGTTCCCGGGATTTGGCGGGGCCGCGGGCTGGCGCGTCAAGCACGCCGAAGTGAAGCCTGGACGGGGCGCCTGACAAAAATTTAGGCATCGCGAGATGGTGGCATCGCTAGGTTTGATCGCGGCTTCGCCGCGTACTTTATTTCTCCTAATTTGCCTGCGGCTACCCCAGGACTGCCCCTTCGACTTCGCTCAGGGTTGTCCTGGGCTATTTTCCCGCCATCCCTCAGGGATGGCGCGCTGCGACGTCTGTACTCTCCCACCCTAAACGCGAAACACGCGTTTAGGATGGGGCACCCCAGGTTGGTGGCGGGTTGAGCTGGGGAAAAGCAAATGCCGTTCCCCGTTCGACTCGCCCCGCGGCGGAGCGGTATCTCGGCAGCGGGGTTATTCTGGAGAGTCCGGCGCGAAGAACGAGCCGCGCAGAAAGCCTGAAAACAGATGCCCGAAGAGACCGCTCCAGCCGCACCCGAAACTCCAAAGACCGACCCTCCTGTTGCGACCATTGCCGAGATTGGCCGGCACGAGGGGCAATCTGTCACCTTGCAGGGATGGCTTTACAACTCGCGCGAGAGCGGAAAGCTGCTGTTTCCGATTTTTCGCGACGGAACGGGGTTGATCCAGGGAGTGGCGCACGTAAAAAGCGTGACGCCGGAAGTTTTTGAAAAACTGAAAGGCCTGACGCAGGAATCTTCGGTGATTGTGACGGGGAAGGTGCGTGCGGATAAGCGCGCTCCGGGCGGGTACGAACTGGACGTGGAAGACGTGCATGTGGTGCAGCGCGTGCCGGAATCGGATCCGTACCCAATCACGCTGAAGGATCACGGGGTCGAGTTTCTGCAGGAACGGCGTCACCTGTGGGTGCGGAGCCCGCGGCAATCGGCCATCTTGCGCATTCGCGCGGAGATTATGCGGGCGGCGGCCGAGTACTTCGACACGAATGGATTTATCCGGACCGATCCGCCGATTCTGACGCCGGCGGCGTGCGAGGGCACGTCAACGCTGTTTCCGGTGGACTATTTTGGCGATCCCGCGTACCTGACGCAGAGCGGGCAGCTCTACATTGAGTCGACAGCGCTGGCGCTGGGCAAGGTGTACAGCTTCGGGCCGACGTTTCGCGCGGAGAAGTCGAAGACGCGGCGGCACCTGACCGAGTTCTGGATGATCGAGCCCGAGGTTTCTTTCCTGGATTTGGACGGGCTCATGAGTCTCGCCGAAGAGTTCATCTCGCATATCGTGCAAAGCGTGGTGAAGAACCGCGCGCCAGAGCTGCAGGTGATCGGGCGCGACGCGGCAAAGCTCGAAGCGATCCAAGCGCCGTTTCCACGTTTGAGATACGACGAGGCGGCGGAGATGCTGAACCAGGCGCACAGGGATGGGAAGCTGGAAGCGCCGTTTGAGTACGGAAACGACTTTGGCTCGCCGGACGAGACGTGGCTGAGCTCGCAGTACGACCGGCCGGTGATGGTGCATCGCTACCCAGCGGATGTGAAGGCCTTTTACATGGAGCCCGACCCGAAGGATCCGCGCTACGCGCTGTGCGTGGATGTGCTGGCGCCGGAGGGATACGGCGAGATCATCGGCGGGTCGCAGCGCGTGTCGAGCTACGAACTGCTGAGCGCGCGGATTGATCAACATAAATTACCGCGCGCGGCCTTCGAGTGGTATCTCGACTTGCGGCGGTACGGCAGCGTTCCGCACGCCGGGTTTGGTATGGGGATTGAGCGCCTGGTGGCGTGGGTGTGCGCGCTGGACCATGTGAGGGAGACGATTCCGTTTCCAAGAATGCTGAACCGGATGTATCCGTAGAACAGTTCACAGTTCGTAGTTCGTAGTTGTCAGCGATCGGGAACAGTCTGGCTCGTCGCCACCAGAATTTGGGCTGCGCGGTTCAGCTAGGACTTTTTGGGTGGGACCTTCGCACCCTTCTTGCGAGCCTCGGATAAGCCGATGGCGATTGCTTGTTTGGGGTTCGTCACCTTTTTGCCGTTGCGGCCGCTTTTCAGCTTGCCCTGCTTGAATTCGCGCATTTCGGTTTCGACCTGCTTGCCGGCTGCTGGGCTGTATTTTCTTGCTGAGGATTTCTTCTTCGTCGCCATGAATGCATCTCCTCGCTGAGGGTAAATCCCATTTGTTCTGATGCATTTTTTTCGCAATGGGACACTCGCCGTGAACTCGTGCGATCACGGCTTGGCGGGGTAGATTGAAGCTTAGATCTGTATTTTTGGGAGCAATTCTTTCTTGAGCCCGACGAGTACACGAAAACAAGGTGGACCCCTGCGGACGGGTCAACCCGCTCCGGCGGCGAAGACGCGCCGTGGCGGATCGCGAGGATTGCGCATTCGGCGGCAGCGGCTGGGTTGGAAGGGGCACAGCGATGCTGGCGTGCGCAGCGGCGGTGGCGGGTCTCGTGGCGTGGGCAGTGATTGCGCGGGCGCTGGCGCCCAAAGAAAATACGACGCAGGAACATTTTGACGTGCTGATGGTGCTGGGAAGCCCGGCGGATGCGGACGGGAATCCGACGCCGACGGAGCTCGAACGCGTGACCGAGGCGGTGAATGAATACGAGCGCGGCGTGGCGCCGAGGATGATCATCACGGGCGGCCCGGCGCACAACCAGTTTGTGGAGGCAGAGGTGATGGCGCGCGTGGCCGAGGCGCAGGGGATTCCTGCGGGCGCGATCGTGGAAGAGAGAACGGCGCGGGACACGATGGAGAATTCGTGCGACTCACTCAGGATCATGCGCAGCCACGGATGGGAGTCGGCGGAGGTGATTTCCAGCGCCAGCCACTTGCCGCGGGCAGGTCTCATCCTGAACCGGCTCCCGCTGAAGTGGCGGACGCATGCCGCGCCGGCGCTCGAGCCGGAGGGGCCATGGACGCAAGGGGCGATGACGGCTATCGAGATTCTAAAGACTGTGCGCTATTTGGTGTGGGCGAGGCAGGCGGATGGGTGCGAAATACAGGGAATGGGGACTAGGGAATAGGGAATAGAAAACCGGTCGCTGGCCGACTTCGCAGAAGCAACCGCCGATCCTTCGACTCCCTCGCGCTTCGCTTCGGTCGCTCAGGATGACAGGCTCATTTATGAATCGGCTTTCGAGCGCAATCCTGAGGGAGCCGAGCAGACCAGTGAACCGGGGCCGCGTCTAAGAAGAAATGCTGTTTAACCGCGTTGTCCGCCCTCGGGGGGCTCCTGTAAGCTTGTTTATGATGCATCTCCCAGTCAAGTTATCTGCAACCATTGCCGTTGTTTTCACCATTTGTGTGTGCGCTGGAGCGCCCATGCTGGCGCAGGATTCCGGCACGCAGCAGCAGGCCTCGCAACAACCGAGCTCCCAGCCGCAGCAAGGCTCTTCCTCTTCATCGCAACAGGCGCCGGAATCGGGCCAGCCAGCGCAGACTCCCGAGTATGGGGTTTACCTGTCCGTCGACCCGCTGGCCAAAGTTCGCTACGACAACCGCTACGACATGTCGCTGGGTTTCGCGTACGACCACATGAAGGCAGGGCCGACTCTGCTGCAAGGATCGAACCTGGGCGGGCTGGACATGGAAGGCTCGTACTGGCTGACGAGGAACTGGGGAATTGAAGCCTCGGGGCGGGGGTACATCGGGACCAGCGGCGCGGCGCCCAACACCGACGGGCCCGGCGGCACACCGATCAGGGGACCCGTGGTGAAGCAGTACTTCTTTGTGGGCGGCGCGGAGTGGCTTGGGCCCGCACAACAAGCACGGAGCGATGATTGCGCATGCCATGTTCGGCGGCGTGTACGGAAACTTCCAGAAGGACCTGCTTGGAAACCCAGCCGAGACGGTGGGCTTTTATTACAACCAGCTTGCCCCGGCAGGAATCATCGGCGGTCATTTCGATCTGAACCGCTCGGATCGCTGGGTGTTTCGGATCACGCCCGATGCGGTGATGACCCACTACACGTTCAGCGACGCGCCCCATTCCACACTCAGCTACGGGCAATTCGATGTGAACTTCGCCCTCTCGGTCGGGCTGGAATACAAGTTCACGTCGATCAAGCGCTCGACGAACAAGAGGATCAACTGGAAGTCGGGCTGGTAGCGAGAAGCAGCCGTTAGCTGCCAGCTATTAGCCGTTAGCTTTTTTGTGCTGGACGGGCTGCAGTGGTTTCCATCCTAAAGCTCTCGCGCTGCTTCGAGCCTTAGGATGGGGCACCCGCAGTGGGGCGCGAGACCCGTGAGGCCAACCGTTCAGCTCGCGGCGTCATCAAGAAGATAGTTGGGGTGCAAAGGGCATTGGTTTGTGTGGTATTCTCCTGCGTTCAGCGGCGGGTAAGGAAAAGTGCCGCCTGAAAGTATGCCGTTTCGGATAGCGGCACTCATCGGCCGATCCCGAAGACGCGAGCCAGCAGTGAATTGAAGCAGGTAGCCTATGGATATGAAAGACACACTGGGCGTATTGCTTGCCGGCGGAGCAGGGGAACGGCTGTTTCCACTCACGCGCGACCGGGCCAAGCCGGCGGTTCCGTTCGGCGGCCACTACCGGATCATCGACATCACGCTTTCAAACTGCATCAATTCCGGATTACGGCGGGTGTACATCCTGACGCAGTACAAGGCGTTGAGCCTGAACCGGCATATCCGCGAAGGCTGGACGGGGATTGTGGCGCAGGAGCTGGGCGAGTTTTTTGAGCTGATGCCGCCCATGCAGCGAACGGGCGCCAACTGGTACATGGGTACGGCGGATGCGGTATACCAGAATCTTTACTCGATCGGCAGCGAACAGCCGAAGTACGTGCTTATCCTCGCGGGCGACCACATTTACAAGATGGACTACAGCCGGATGCTGGCGTATCACAAGGAGACCGACGCCGAGGTGACGATGGCGACGTTGCCCATTGCGCCGGAGGCGGTGTCACGACTCGGAGTGGTGGAAGTGGCCAAAACGGGGGAGATCATCGGCTTCCAGGAAAAGCCTGCTTCCACCAGCTTTCGCTCGCCGTTCAATCCCGACGCCGTGGATGCGTCGATGGGGATTTACATCTTCAACACGGAGACGCTGCTGAAGGCGCTGATCGCGGATGCCGACGACCCGGACTCGAAACACGACTTCGGGCACAACATCCTGCCCAACCTGCTGGGCAACAAGAAGATGATGGCCTACAGCTTTGTCGACGAGAACAAGCAGGAGGCGCTCTACTGGCGAGACGTGGGCACGCTGGACGCCTATTACGACGCCAACATGGATTTGTGCTCGGTGTCGCCGGTGTTCAACCTGTACGACAAGAGCTGGCCGGTGCGCACGCGGCAACGGCAGTATCCGCCGGCGAAGTTTGTGTTCGGCGAGCCGGGGCGGTCGGGCATGGCCGTGAACTCGATCATCACAGCGGGCGTGATTATCTCGGGCGCGTCGGTCTACAACTCGGTGCTGTCACAGGACGTGCGCGTGAACTCGTACTCGGATGTTGACCAGAGCATCATCTTTTCGCACGTGAATATCGGGCGGCATTGCAGGATCCGCCGGGCGATTATCGATCGCGACGTTCACATCCCGGAAGGCACGGTGATCGGGTACGATCCGGTGGAGGACAAGCGGCGGTACTTCGTGACGCCGTCGGGATTGACGATCGTGACGCGCGATGCGTCGATGTTTGAGAATCCGGTGGACCCGGCGTTCGGCCAGGGGTATTCGGCGGAGTAGGTGGCGGGCGCGGGATCAGCTGGGAAGTTGCTGAGAAATCGGGCGATGGGGCCAACTACCTAATTCAGGCCGTCGAGGCTAGACTCGGATCAGCCACAATGGACGCGCAAATCGAGAAGCAGCTTGTCGCCGAGACAAAGCACCTCATCGAGGATGATGCCGAGTGGAACGCTGTGGAAGCGTTGTGGCAACCCTTCGTTGATCAATCTGATGTTGACGCACAGTTCCATCTGGCCGATTTCTACCTGGACTACTATGACGAAGGCCCCAGCAAAGAGACGGAGATGAAGTCGCTTCTGCGCCGGGCGGCGGCTCGGGGCCACGCAGATGCGACCTACCGACTGCGTCAGCAATATCCTGAAGGCGCTGAGCGAGACGCGCTTTTGCTCAAAGCGGGAGAGTTGGGGAGCCTTGAGGCGCAACGCGATCTCGGTGCTCTCCATGCCACCGGGGACTGGACGGGGACGCGTGACGCTGTTCTTGCGGCTGAATGGTATCGACGTGCAGCTGAACGTGGTCATCCGGATGCGCAGTACAATCTCGGCTTCATGATCCTTCTCGGCGAGGGCATGGAGGCTAACCCGAACGAAGGATTGCGATGGCTGCGGCGATCGGCAGATCTGGGAAATGATTGCGCCATTCGATTACTAGCCGATTTGTATCGCACCGGGGTTCACGGTGTTCCGGCAGACGACGAAGAAGCGCGCCTGTGGCAGGAGAGATACAGGAAGACCAATCTTTACCGATTACGAGCGCAAACGTGGGGTGCGGACGGAGCCTAGGGTCTCGTTTCTTGCATCGTGTCATGACACGATGCCTCGGTCCGTCTGTCGTCCGCGCGGGGCGCTGATCATCGCGGCGGATCGCAGGTTGGGGAAGCTGAGGCGGGCAGATCGGGGCCCTCGTATTCGAATTTGCGCAGATTCCTAAGGCACTCCGTGAGCGCACCCATCAGGGTCTCGGCCCAGCCGCAGGGCTGGAATTTCGCTGCCTTCTGATTCAATTCAAGATCGGCCACGGCAAAGAACTTCATGTCTGTGGTTTTTGCCGAGGCGAATTCCTTCACCGTGATGCGCGCTTCAACCTCGCCTGAGGCATGCTTTTTCTTGATGGAGAAGAAGTGCAATCTGGCCAGGGCTTCCGAGGGATCCTTCTCAACGAACTTCCAATCTTCCACGTTTTGACCTCCGTTTCTGCCAAGTTTACGGTGCGAGCCGGAGGATGAGGCGAATTTCTTGTTCTGCGGAGGAAATCGTTCACCCCGAGGGATGGGGACCAGCGTATTCAAAATTCAGTTTATTTGAATATCGATTGGGTCCTGGCGACGGGACACGCGGCCGGGCTGGAAGTTGAGAACGGGAGTGGTTTGAACTGATTTCCGGAACGGAACAAAAAGTGCGTGAATTCCGTATGAACCCAACATGGAGTGCGTGGGTGCATTAAGCTGGAGCGGGGCGGGTTGGGGTGCCGCAATGGCACGTTCCGACTCCCGGAATGCGGCCAGGAAACGGCCGCAGGTTCAGGAACATTCCGCCCGTGCCGCGGCTGCGACGCCGGCGACGCCTGCGGTGCGACGGACCTCCGGAGTGGATAATTGGGGACGCACGCAGCCGGCAGCAAGCGCGGGGGTGAGGAAGCTGGAGCAAGACTGGGCGCAAATCGTCCACCGCTGCATGGATGGAGATTCGGGCGCATGGGCCGAGATGGTCCGCACCCACCAGAAACGTGTGTATGGGCTCTGCTACCGGTTTACGGGGAATGCGGCCGACGCCGAAGATCTGACCCAGGACGTCTTCCTGAAGATCTATTCCAATCTGGGTAGTTTTGACGCCACGCGCGGCAGCCTGCCGGTGTGGATTACGACCATGACGCGGAACCTGCTGGTGGACAACTTCAGGCGGACGCGCAACCAGAGGGCGACCGGCTCGCTGGACGATGGATGGGACCAGACAGAAGAGATGAAGCCGGCCGACCGGCTGATGGCGACGGGGCCCTCGCCGCACGAGTTTGCGGCGCGCAAGGAACTGGCCAACATGGTGCAGGGCGCGCTGGCCAAGGTAAGCGTGGAGCTGCGCGAAGCGGTGATCCTGAGAGACCTTCAAGACCTTGATTATAAAGAGATTGCACAAGTACTGGCGATTCCCGAAGGAACGGTGAAGTCGCGCATCAGCAGGGGCCGGGCGGAACTTGCAAGGCTGCTGGAACGTAACAAGCTGGAGGTGATGTAGCGATGACAGAGCGCACACAATTTCCGAACTCTCCGGCCTGCGGCGCGTGGGAGACGCTGCTGGCTGACGCTCTGGACGGGCTGCTGAAGCCCGAGGATGAAGCGCAGTTCGCGGCGCACAAGGCCACCTGTGCAGCGTGCGCGGCGCTCTATGAAGAAGCGCGGAAGGGGCGCGAGTGGCTGGAGTTTCTGTCTCCCGAGCCGGAAGTGCCGGCAGGGCTGCTGGAAAAGATTCTGGCGCAGACCGGGCCGGGACAGAAGGCGAGCGTGCCGATGCCTGCATTGGCCGGGTCGGGGACTGTTCCTGGATTTGTGCCGCCGGTGTGGCAGCAGCAGGGATTCATGGCCCGGACGCGGCAAGCGATGCAACCGGGGCTTTTGATGACGGCGGCGATGGCATTCTTCTCGATCGCGCTCACGCTGAACCTGACCGGAGTGCGGCTGTCGACCCTGCGGCTGGCCGATCTGCGACCGACGGCGATGCGGTCGTACATGGAGCGGCAGTTGAACATGGCCTCGGTGCCCATCGTTCGGTATTACGACCATTTGCGGTTTGTGTACGAAGTGGAATCGCGAGTGCGGCAACTGCGCAGCCAGAGCCAGGGCAATGGTGATGAGAACACGACGCCGGAAGGCACCCAGGACCAGAAACAGGGACAGCCGGCGACACCCGGAGAGACGAAACAGAATCCCGGGAAGAACGACGGCGGGGGTCGCCTGGACCCTCAGCAGCCGCCGGACAATTCAGTGGCAGAACCGGCGTCCGGCCCCATGAATGACTTTGTGGAAACTTCGTTTCACTTGCACGGTAACAGAGGGCGATCCGACAGCTCCGCAAGGAGAGCACGGGAAGGGAGCAAGGTATGGATTGCGTAAACCATAGCGGTGTGAATGCGACGGCTTTTTGCCAGAATTGCGGAAAGCCACTGTGCCAGGCGTGCGTGAAGACGGGAGCAGGAGGACAGATCTTCTGCGAGCCGTGCTGGATGGCGTGGAACGGCGGGCAGCAGCCCTTTGTGGCCCCGCCCGCGGGAGCACCCAGCCCTGGGCTGGCGGCACTTCTGGGACTGATTCCCGGCGTGGGCGCGATGTACAACGGCCAATTCGTCAAAGGCCTTGTTCATGTGGTGGTGTTCGCGGTGCTGGTTTCGATGACCAGCGCGGTCCACGGGGATCTGGACGTCTTTTTTGGGCTCTTGATTCCAGCGTGGATTTTCTATCAGGCATTCGAGGCCTATCACACGGCGAGGGCGCGGCGCGACGGCGAACCATTGCCCGATCCGTTAGGGCTGAACGAACTGACCCACTTGTTTGGTACAGGAGGACGACCGCAGCAGGGAATGCCGCCGACGGCGCAGCCGGGTAGCGGGGCGTGGTCTGCTGGAACGGGTCCGGCGAGTCCGTATCAGGCGCCAGGCCAGATGCCGGCTCAGGCGCCCAATCAGGCGCAGTATGAGCCGCCCTACCAGACGCCGTTTCAAACGCCGTATCAGGGTCCGAATGTGCCGCCGGGTTATCCGTTGCCGGATCTTCCGCCGGTTCCGCCCGTTTACTGGCGGCGGAAGGAGCCGATCGGTGCGATCGTTCTCATCGCCCTGGGAGTGCTGTTTTTGATGGGCCGCTTCGACTGGTTCTCAGGGCGCGTGCTTGAATTCACCTGGCCAGTTCTGCTGATCGGACTGGGAGTGTGGTTGATGGTGAGGCGCCTGAGCGAGAACAAGGCGATTTCGCAGGGGAGCTCCCAGACCGGCTCGCAGGGGAGCTCTCAGACAGGCTCGCAAGGGAGCTCGCAGGGAGGGCAACCATGAATCGCTACATCATGATTCGCAGATTGCGTGGGCCGGCGGTTTTGTTGCTGATTGGCGTGATGGCGCTGCTGTCACAGGCAAACATTCTTGGCTGGGGGCAGAGCTGGCCGCTGATCCTGATCCTGCTGGGACTGTTGATGCTGGCGGAGCGTGCGGCGCTGGCGGGGGAAAACTATCCACCGCCTCCGGGCACGCCGTGGCCAAACGGAGCGCAGGGGACGGGCCAAACTTCGAATTTGGGCACACAGCCAACGCCGGGCACGGCGAACGCGCCAACTGAATCGCATGACTATGGCGACGAGATTCATGGAGGGCAGTCATGAGCAGCGCACCTCCGAATATGCCTCCGGGAGGCGGAGCGCCTCCGCCGTACGATCCCAAGATGCAGTGGCGCCTGCATCGCGAGCAGCAGCGCGCAGCGTGGCGGGCGCAACGCGATGCATGGCGCGCACAGCGCCACGTGTGGAAGGCGAATTACGTGGGAGCATACGGGCCTCGCGTACCTTCGGTGGTGGGTCCGGTGCTTCTGATTTGCGTGGGCGTGATCGCCATGCTGCTGGTGACCGGGCATCTCGACAGCACCTCGTTTTCTGAGTGGTACGGGCATTGGTGGCCGCTGTTGCTGATTGTGGCAGGGCTTGCGCTGCTGGCAGAGTGGACGCTGGACACGCGGAGGGCGACACCCGTCCGCCGCAGCGGCAGCTTTGTGGGTATCCTGTTTCTGGTCGCATTCCTGGGCCTTTGCGCGGCGGGATGGAACCACATGCGGCCGATGTTCGGCAACTGGAACGGCGATAACGACTTCTTCAACTTCTGGGGCCAGCCCGAGCACGACCTGGATCAGCCGGCGGACACGCAGGCGATTCCGGCGAACGCGACAATTCAGATTCTGAATCCGCGCGGAGACGTGAGCATTACGTCGGGCGACCAGCCGAGCCTGCAGGTGCAGGCGCACGAGATGGCGTATGCCGACTCCGATGCCGGAGCAACCAAGATCTTCGACAGCGAAGCCGCGCACGTGACGGTGAGCGGGAGCGCGGTGCTGGTGCAATCGAATGGCAACGACCATGGCCGCGTGAACCTGACGGTGACAGTTCCGCGAACGGCGAAAGTGACGGTGAACGCAGGCAAAGGGGATGTAACGGCTTCAGGGCTGGGCATGGGAATCGATGTGACCGCCGGGCACGGGGACACCCACCTTGACGCGATTTCGGGCCCGGTGAATGTGCACTTCTCCAATGACAAACACGACTTCTCGGCGCACCAGATCGACGGCGACGTGACTGCCAGCGGCAGTTGCAACGACGTGACCCTTTCAGAGATTCAGGGAAAGATCTCGTTGAACGGGGAACTCTTCGGCGAGACGCACATTGAAAATGCCACGGCGCAGATCATTCTGCATACGCCGTATACCGACCTCGAGATCGCGAGCCTTCCGGGCGACATGACGCTGGACTCCGACAACCTGCACGTGAGCGACGCCAAGGGCCTGGTCCACGTGGTGACGCGCTCGAAGGACATCGACCTGAGCGAGATTTACGGCGACACGTCTGTCGAAAGCAGCAACGGAACCATCAGCGTTGCGCCGGCTGGGGCGTACAACTTGGAGGCCAAGAACGACAAAGGCGACATTGAACTGACACTGCCGCCGGATACCTCGGCCACGGTGAATGGACAGACCCACAACGGGGACATTGTGAGCGACTACGGGCTAACGATCAGCGGCGATGAAAACAAGACCGTGAGCGGAAAGATCGGCTCGGGCACGGCGCATATCCAGATCAGCACGAGCAATGGCGACCTGCACATCAAGAAGGGATCGGCGTTCCCGGCCGCGGCTCCTGCTGCCCCCAAGGCGCCGACCGCGCCGGCCGCGCCCAACGCTCCGCACCTGAAGAGCAACAAAACACTGCCCCAGCAACCGGTTACGCAGTAGGGCGGAAGGCGAAAATTAGGAGCAGCAAGCGGGCGCGGGAGGGCAAAGGAACTCCGAGGCCCTTCGGCGCAGACGTACACTGCTCGTGTAATGAAGCGCGCGCTTATCACGATACTCTTCGCTATTATGTTCGTTTCGCAAGGCATCCCCTCGCTCCTCGCTCAGGAGGCGGACGCCAGCGGCCCTCGATTGCACACCCGCCCGCAAGCCCCTAATGAGCAACTTCTTCCGCCGAACAGCGTAGCTCCGTTTGTGGTTCCAGACCCCAAGAAGTATCCGCAGAAGTATGCGGCCGTGTATATGCCTGTCTCGCTCGCAGCCGGGAGGGTCAGGACGCCAGAGTTTCCTGCAAAGAAACTCTCCGAGTGGTACGACATCATGCTTCAGTTCGAAAAGCCTCTGCCGTTTCGCCGAATGGAGTGCATGGTTGGTGCTACCTCGGACGGCCTCGATAAGAAGGATTGCGAAAAAGACGATCCGATAGTTCAGGCGGATTGGACGGTGTGGCGGGATGGACGGATCGTGGAGTGGGGCTCCATGCGCGATTGTTGCGGTTCCATATTTACGAAGGAGAACATCTTCAAGCTCGTTGGAATGTTCCCATTAGAAGCCGGCAAGAACTATGTCGTGCAGGTGCACTTTACGAAGGATGGATCGCTGCTCAATATCGCAAACCCGCACCTGATCGTAATCCCGCACGGGGATATGTGGTAAGGCACAGCTAGACCTGTTCCAACCCATCCGAAGACTTGCACCACTACCCGCGGCCTTTTTGTCTTTAGGCACAAATGGAGTTATGCTCCTTTGCGTGGGGATTCGTTCCCCCGGGGGGGCGATTGGGCCATGGTTCATGCACCGGTGAAGGTGATCACCGTAGAGCGCGAATACGGTTCGCGCGGCGGGGAGTTTGCGCGGCACCTGGCCAAACACCTTGGCTGGCGGCTGCTGGATGCGGAACTGGTGGCCGGCGCGGCGCGCATGGCAGGAGTGGATCCAAAGCTGGCAGCCAAGCTCGACGAGCGGCTGGACCCGTGGTACTACCGCTACGGCAAGATGTTCTGGAAGGATCCCGTATACGCGCCCGCGACTACCGAGGATGAAAAGATCTTCGACTCCGAACATATGGCGGAGCTGATCCGGAAAGAGATTCTGACTGCGGCCCATGAAGGCAACTGCGTACTGGTGGGGCGCGGCGCGGCGTGCGTACTGGCCGGAAAGCCCGGGTGCTTTCACATTTTTGTGTATGCCACGGCCAGCGCCAAGAAAGACTGGTTCGCGCACGCGTTTCCTGAGCAGGCGCAGGACGCGGAGCAAAAACTGGCGGCGTTCGACCGGAGGCGCGCTGCGGTGATCCGCAGGTTCTACCAGCAGGAGTGGTGCTCGCGCGGGCTTTATCACATGCTGCTGAATTCCTGCATCGGAACCCAGGCGATGGTCGACGCGGTGCAATGCGCGGCGGGATTGTGTGCGGCTGAGCCGGAGACGGTGGCGGGCTAGACCACGTCGATATAGAAGCGAAACAGCGCCTGGTTTCGGTGGAACTGGAAAGCATAAAAAGACAAATGCAGGTCCTTCGACTTCGTTTGGCGCAGAAGGCGCGCCAAACTTCGCTCAGGATGACCGCCGGATGGGGAGCGGACGCTTAGACCGCGATGCGCGGGACGCGCGGGGCGATGCGTGTGAAGACTTCCCAGGGGATGGTGGCGGCGGCTTCGGCGTGGTCGAAAGCAGTGATGGATTCGCTGCCCTTGCGAGCCGAGAAGGACGACCTCGTCGCCGTGCTCGACGCCGGGAATCTCTGTCACGTCAATCACAATCTGATCCATGCTGACGCGGCCCACGAGCGGGGCGCGCTGGCCGCGCACCAGAAACTCAAAATGATTGCCGAGAGAGCGGGTGAGGCCGTCACCGTATCCGGCGGAGACGAGCGCGATGCGCATGGGCTCGGTGGCGACGAAGGTTGCGTTGTAGCCGACGGTTGCGCCGGCTGGAACTGCGCGGACGCCAGCGACTGAGGCTTTCCAGGTGAGAACGGGCTGGAGCGCGGCGCGTGCGGCGACGAGAGAGGTCGGCTCGGAGAGAGCGGATGATTCTTCTTTTGCGCCAAACGCGGGATCGAAGCGCGGGACAAGCCCGTAGAGCGCGAGGCCGGGACGGAGCATGGCCTTCATGCCGTGGCGCGCGGCCAGGTCTGCGATGATGGGCGCCAGGCCGGCAAGGAGCGTGGCGGATGCGCCGACGTTGAGCCACTCGGCGAAGAGTCCCGCTGTAGATATGCGGCTCGTGGCTTCATCGAGGCGCGCGAGCTGCTCCTCTGTTGCCTGGCCATCGGCTTCATCGGCGGCGAAGAGATGCGTCATCACGCCTTCAAGCCGCAGCGGCGAGCCGGGACCGAATCGCGCGAAGATTGCGGCCAGATCACTCGGGCCAACGCCCTGGCGGCTCATACCGGTGTCGATTTCAAGATGGACCGGGACGGAGCCTTGCTGCGAGCCCGCAGCGCGAGCAGCCGAGACCAGTTCGTCGAACTGCCAAGGCTCCCACGCGACTGGAGTGAGTTGAAACTGAATGGCGGCCGCGGCCTGGCCGGGAAAGACGCCGCCGATGATGAGCACGCGTGCCTCGGGGCACAAAGCGCGGGCGACGATGCCCTCTTCAACACTCGTAACGCCCAGCCATTTTGCGCCGGCGCGGACCACCGCCGGAGCACAGAGCGCGAGCGAGTGGCCGTAGGCATTGGCTTTGACGATGGCGAGGAGTTCGGCGTGCGGCGAGGCGAGGCCCGCGAGAAAGCGAAAGTTTTCCTCGAGAGCGCGGGTGCGAATCTCAACCCAGCAGGGACGTGTTGTCATGGGGGGCGGCAAAGAACAGTCTATCGCGAGGACGGTTCATTTGATGAGCGCAAACGCGACGACGGTTTCGTCTTTTGACTCGATCTCATCGAGCAGTTCGGCTTCGAGCGCGTGCGGGACGGGCATCTCGCAGGCAGCGACTTGCTCCGGAGTCGCGCCGATGAAGCAAAGCTCGCAGTGGCCGAGACCCTCGGCGCCGTTTTCGCCAGTCGCGCGAACGGGCGGACCAAAGACGCGGCAAGTCATGGGACGCCACTGGTAGACGTCGCAACAGCCGGTCGCGGGGTCGAGCGCGGGACAGGAGGCGTCGTTGGCGAAGTCTTCAAAGAGGTCCTGATCGGATTCTGACGTGCCGAGAACACCGGTTTCGGGATCGCCGGGAAAGCCGGGACCGTGCTCGGAAAGCCAGGCGCGGGCCCGGAGCTCGATTGCGGCGGCGAGCGCGGGATATGCAGCGCGCAAAGACGACATCCCTTCGCGGAGGCGCGCGGCGTCGAGGGCATTGATGGCGAAGGCTCCGTGGCAACACTGTGTGCAGCCGATGCGGCAGGCGAGGAGGTCTCCGGCGCGGCGGGCGGCATCAGCCAGCGCGGCGTCCATACTTTGGAGAAGCCTCCCGTCGCGGATCTGCACGAGCTGGGCGTCGCGGGAGCGCATAAGGAAAAGCATAGATTGCGGCGCCGATAAATGCTCCATGGGGCGGAATTGTGCTTTCCCACCCTAAACGCAAAGAACGCGTTTAGGATGGGGCACCCCATTCCGTGCTGGGTGGATGGTGACCGATCGGAGTTCGCACTATCCCAGGTCTGAAAATCCAGACCTGGGGCACCCGCTTCGCGTGCGGAAACAGGCATGGAGGAAGGATAATTCGCCGGGGCAGGGGCCAATGCGGCTAAAATCTAACCGTTATGCTGATCGTGCCCGAAGCTCGCGCCGCGATTGAACGGGCTGCGGTGTTTGCCGCAGTTGCTCTGATCGCTATTGCCGGCGCAAGCCGTACCCATCGACGCTGGGCGCGCATCGTCTTTCTCGTCATCGCAATTCCGGCAACTTTCGAGGCCGTCTTCGGAATGTGGGCCATCTGGCTCATCCTGCATTACGGAGCTCATTAACCCGCCTTTGTTGTTCCCTTCAAATTGAACCTAAGACACCGTGAAGCAGCTCGGCGCGATTGCGCGATGACCCGCACACGAGCTAACCTTGGCGCGGAGGTTTCCCCATGGCTGATTCCCGCAGCACTGTGATTCCCGCATTTCGCTACCAAGACGCACCCGCCGCAATCGAATGGCTCTGCAAGGTTCTCGGATTTACGCGCCACGCTGTGTATGAAGGAGCCGGCGGAGAGATCAACCATGCCGAACTTGCGCTGGGCGGGGGAATGATCATGCTCGGCTCGATGAAGGATGACGAGCACGGCCGCAGATTCAAGTCGCCCGGAGAGCTGGGCGGCGCGGAGACGAGCAGCGCGTATATCGTGGTTCCCGATGCGGACGTAGTGTACGCGCGCGCGCAGGCGGCGGGCGCGACGATTGTGCGGGCATTGCAGGATATGCCTTACGGCAGCCGCGAGTTCGCTGTACAAGATCCCGAAGGGCACACGTGGAGCGTGGGGACTTATGATCCATGGGCACAGCACAGCTGAGGCGCGAGAGACACGGTGCGCAATCAGGGTGGGTGTAACATGGATGGCATGGCAGCTTATAGGGTCGTGCTTCACCAATCCGACGAAGGTTACAGCGTATCGTGCCCCGGCTTGCCTGGATGCTGGTCTCAGGGCGCGAGCGAAGAAGAGGCGCTGGCCAACATCCGCATTGCCATTCGCGAGTATGTCGCGGCGGCCGAGGAATTGACGCGAGATGCCGAAACGCGGGTCGTCGAAGTGGCGGTTGCGTAGGCTCCCGATTGCCGATTGTGCGGATGCCCTTCCGGCTGCAATTTCTCCATCGAAGTCAACCAATCATTTTCTGCTTTGCGGGATTTCGCATTAGGTTGGTTCATGTGCGCTGATCTGAATTGCCAAGCGATTAGGCGCCATCGAGGCAAGTCGTGTCGAAGCTGCCGGGGATCAATCATCTGAGAGCCGAAGCGGCGCTCGAAAAGGCCTGATTCCGAGTTCTCCGGCAAGGCGCGCACATCGTGATGACCGATGGCTCACGCATTCTAACGATTCCTCGCCATAATCCAGTGAACGCATTCACGATGGGCGGCATTGTGCGGGACGCTGGGCTCAGCGTCGAGACTTTCCGGAAGCTTTTGTAGCATCGGCTCAAGTCAATTTGCCGAGGTTGGCCGCCGGTACGCTATATTCGCTCCGTATGCAATGAGCGATTTCCAGAATGATGAGGGTTCCTATGAGAATGCTTCCCCTGGTTGGATCCTTGGCAGCGTTGTTGGGCGCCTCTGCTGCGGGCGCGCAGACGGGCCGGTTGCTGGTGGCGCAGAAGGGCGACCGGAGCCTGGCGATTGTCGATCCCGTCGCCGGAACGGTGATTGCAAACATTCAAGAGAACGGCACGACCGGGCACGAAGTGGCGGGATCGGCGGACGGGCGGCTGGCGTTTGTGCCTATCTACGGCAACTCGGGCGTGGGCAAGCCGGGAACCGACGGGAAGAACATTGTGGTGATCGATGTGGCGGCGCAGAAGGTTGTCGGCAACATCGAGTTCGACCATGGAGTGCGGCCGCACTGCGCGGTGATCGGGCCGAAGGACGGAATGCTCTATGTGACCACCGAGCTGGACCGAGCGGTGACGATCATTGACCCGAAGACGCTGAAGATTGTGGGTGCGATACCGACGGGGCAGCCGGAGAGCCACATGCTGGCGCTCTCGCACGACGGGCTGCGCGGGTACACGGCAAACGTGGGGCCGGGAACGGTGAGCGTGCTCGACGTGAAGGCGCGGAAGACGCTCAAGATCATTCCCGTCTCAGGCAACGTGCAGCGGATTGCGATTTCAAATGACGATCGCTGGGTGTTTACCGCCGACCAGACCGCGCCGCGCATGGCGGTGATCGACACGGCGACCGATAAAGTGGCGAGCTGGGTGAAGATCGACGGGCTGGGCTACGGCGCAGCGCCCACAGTGGACGGGCGCTGGCTGCTTGTGGCGTTACCGGAAGAGAACAAAGTCGACGTGATCGACCTGAAGACGATGACGCTGGCACGCGCCGTGGACGTGGGCAAGGGGCCGCAGGAGGTGCTGGTGCGGCCCGATGGGAGAGCGGCATACGTTTCATGCGATGGAAGCAATGAAGTGGCGGAGATCGATTTGGCCACATGGACGGTGAGCCGGACCATCAAGACGGGCAACGTGACGGACGGGTTGGGCTGGGCGAAGTAAGGCAGCAGGCCAGCGAGTTAGCAGGTCAGCAAGTTAGCGGGTGCAAGGCGATCCATGGATGAGATTTTCCCGCAAGATTTGAGTTGAATTGAAGGAGGCCACATGGCAACGCAATGCACGCACGTCGGAACGATCAAGAAGGGCGTGAAGCCGAACACGAAGGGCTGCGAGGAGTGCCTGAAGATGGGCGATACGTGGGTGCACCTGCGCATGTGCCTGGAGTGCGGGCACGTGGGCTGTTGCGATTCGTCAAAGAACCGGCACGCGCGCGCGCACTTTCATGAGACAAAGCATCCGCTGATCCAGAGTGCCCAGCGCGGCGAAGATTGGCGCTGGTGCTATGTGGATGAGGTGTATTTGTAGGAGCGCGTTGGCGAACCTGGTGCCGCTGAGAACCACATGCGCAGCCCAAATCTGCCCCTTGTTATAATTTGGTATGGCAAGTTCACCGCAATTCCGAGCGAAGAGGAAGCCTCCCGAGAGAATTGGTACGGAGGCGAGCGTGACGGAAATGGGCTCGAACATGGTGCGCTATCGGGGGCTCGTCTCACGAGTTGTAGAGGCGTTTGGAGATGAGATCAAGGCTTCACGATGGCTGTCGCTGCCCAATCGCGACCTGAACGGCCAGACGCCTATTCAAGCCGTACAAGCCAACGGCTATGACATGCAGGCGCTTGAGCCGATTCTTACTCGCATCGAGCATGGAGTCGATTATTGACGCCTGAAGAACTTCAGCTCGACCCGAAGTTCTTCCTTGCGAATCAACCCTTCCTGCTCTATCGTCTTGCCCGTGCAAGGTATGCCAATTTGTCGGGAATTGGTGCTGCATCCGCACCGGGACGCTGGAATCGTTCTGGTGAAGAGGCGATTTACACCTCCACCGAAATGGGCGTGCCTGTACTTGAGAGACTGGTCCATACCCCGAAGGACGTCATTCCGTCGAACCTGGCGTTGATGAAGATAACGGTGAACGGGAACTGGGAAATCCAAAAAAATGCGCTCATCGACCCCGAAACGAATGGCTGCATTTGGATCTATAGAAGCCTCGCCGATGCTAGGAGAAGTTTCAAAGACGGCACGCACATGTTTGCAGCCGGGATCAATCCATTCGCAGTCGCTGTTCCTTCTGTGATCCTCCCAGCGTGGAACGTTGTGCTTTTCCCGGATGGTGTTGGCTTCTGGAAGCATGTTTCGGTCGAAAGCGTGGACGCTTTCGAATTTGATCCGCGGCTTTTCCCAGAAGACGCAGGGATAGAACCACCAGATCAAGGGCAATCTAGTTAGACTCTCAAATCCCCTTCACCGAAATTTCCTTTAGACGAGCTCCACTTCAATCTTCTTTGCATCGGCGACCAGCTTGATGATTTTGAAGGTGCGGATCTGGCCTTCGGCAAGCGGCTCGGGCGCGGCTGTCGGTGAGGGCACATTGCCTTTCCAGCGGGCTTTCAACATGGAGGAGAGCTGCGAGAGGTCGGGAGCAGCGGAGTTAGCAGGGCCGGCGGAGTTAGCGGAGCTAGCAGCGATCGTGGTGCGAGCGCGGCAGGCGGCGCGAATGCCTTCGCCGAGTTCGACCGTTGCTCCGGAGGACGTAAGCTCAACGACGCGACCGGAGACAGTGTCGCCCGCTTTGTGCTCGGCGATGTACTCGTCGATGCTGGTGGGGATGAGCTGCTTCATCGAGAGCTTGATCTGGCGCTTCTCAGAATCGATAGCGAGAATGATGGCCTTGACGACCTGGCCTTCGCGCACCACGTCGCGAGGATGGTTGATGCGGCGGTCGGCGACGATCTCGCTGACGTGGACGAGGCCGTCAACGCCCTCGGCGATTTGGACGAAGGCGCCGAAGTTCATGATTTTCGTGACAGGGCCTTCAACCTGCGAGCCGGCGGGAAATCTACGCTGGACATCGAGCCACGGATCAGCGAGCGTCTGCTTGAGGCCGAGAGAGATGCGGCCCTGCTCGGTGCCCGCGGGCGGCTTGACGGAGAGAACAACGGCGTCGACGCGATCGCCCTGCTTGAGCAGGTCTGAAGGGTGACGAACTTTCTTGGCCCACGACATTTCGGAGATATGAATGAGGCCTTCGAGTCCGGGCTCAAGCTCGACGAAGGCGCCGAAATCGGTGAGGCGCGTGACGTCGCCGGCGATGCGCTGGCCGGCCACGTAGCGATCGGCCGCGGTCTCCCACGGCTCGGGCTGGAGCTGCTTGAGGCCCAGCGAGATTTTGTTGGTCTCGGGATCGATTTTGAGGATGCGCAGCGTGAGTTGTTCGCCGACGGAGAGAACGTCTTCAGGCTTGGCGACGCGGGCGCGGGAGATGTCGCTGATGTGCAGAAGACCGTCGAGGCCTGGCTCAATTTCAACAAACGCGCCGTAAGGCATGATGGTGCGGACCGTGCCGGTGACTGTGTCGCCGGGCTTGAGAGCTGCACGGCGACCGGCCACTTCTCCGCGGGCCTGCTCCTCGAGCACGACGCGGCGATCGACGACAACGTCCTCATCGGCGACGTCGAGCTTGGTGATGCGGCAGGTGATCTCAGTGCCGACGAGCGCTTCAAGCTCGGCTGCGTCGCGCGTGCCGCTTCGGCTGGCGGGCATGAAGGCGCGGACACCGACATCGACGCTGAGGCCGCCCTTGATGACGGCAGTGACGGTGCCCGCGACAGCAATTTTTTCGGCGAAGGCGCGCTCGAGAGCCGACCAGTCGCGGGGCTGAGCGACGCGATGGCGCGAAAGCTCGTAGTAGCCTTCTTCATTGCGGCCGGTGATGGAGACGGCGAAACTGTCGCCGGCTTTGACGCTCTCGGCATTGTCAGGGAACGAAGAGCGCGGCAGAACGCCTTCAATCTTGTAGCCGACGTCGAGGACAACCTGGTCGGCGGTGAGAGAGACGACGGTGCCCTGGAGCTGTTTGGATTCGGCGCGATGGGTGTGCGAGCGCTCGAAGGCCGAGAGCGCGTCGGCGAAGGACTCCGCAGGCTCGTTGAGCTCGGGCTCAGTATTCGCTGCGATTTCGGCGCTTCGGTCTTGTTCGGCGACTGCCTGCGGAATTTCGAAGAGCTCCGTGGTTTCTTTCGCGTCGGCGGGAGCAGATTCCGGAGTGGCTTCAGGAGTGACGGGAGTGGATTCGGATGGCAAGAGAGTTTCGTCGGTCATGGCGTTTACGGATTCATTGTTTCATGGCGCGGTGGAGTGAGGCTCGCGCGGGTTCGAGGCATGGCGGCGCGCGGCGTTATACCCTGAAAGCAGACGATGGAGCCTGCTTCCCCACAGCCGCGGCGCGGCCTGGAGGCCTTTGCCTCCCAAGACTTCAGGCGGTACCAGCTCGCGCGCGTGACCGTGATCCTGGGCGCCGAGGCGCAGTCGGTTGCGGTGGCGTGGCAGGTCTACTCCATTACGCACCGCGCCATCGACCTGGGCTACACGGGGCTGGCGCTGTTTTTGCCGGGTTTGATTTTTCTTTTGCCGGCAGGCCACGTGGCTGACCGCTTCGACCGCAGGCACGTGATCCTGACGTGTTATGCGCTCCAGGTATTCTGCACGGGCGCGCTGATCGAGCTGGCGCGCAACAACACGCAAAATATATTGGCGATTTACACCGTACTGTTTTTTGTCGGCACGGGCCGCGCGTTTTCGTCGCCGGCAAGCTCGGCGCTGATTCCGCACCTTGTGCCGGAGAGGCACTTTGTGAACGCGGTGACGTGGGGCGGCGCGATCTTTCAACTGGCGAACATTACCGGACCAGCGCTGGGCGGATTGCTGTTCACGCTGCCGCTGGCGGGCCTGCTGGCTCGCTCGCGGCTGGAAGGCGCGGGGATTGTGTATGTGTTCACGCTGGGAACGGTGGTGTGGTTTCTCGTGCTGGTGGCATCGTTACGCGTACGGCCGGGACGGATGGAGCATCGCGAGCTTTCAATGAAAGTGTTGCTCGCGGGGTTCCAGTATGTGCGGCGGGCGCGGATTCTGCTGGGATCGTTCTCGCTGGATCTGTTCGTGGTGCTGCTGGGCGGGGCCGTGGCGCTGATGCCGATTTTTGCGCATGAGATTCTGCACCAGGGTCCGCGCGGGCTGGGCATGCTGCGCGCGGCTCCGGCAGTGGGCGCGGTGACCATGTCGCTGATCATGGCGCGGTTTCCGCTGCATCGACACGCGGGAAAATGGTTGTTTATCTGCGTGGCGATCTTCGGCGCGGCGACGGTGGTGTTCGGGCTGTCGCAAACGCTGTGGCTTTCGCTGGCGGCGCTGGCCCTTGCGGGTGCGGCTGACACGATCAGCGTGATCATTCGCGGGTCGCTGCTGCAACTGGCTACGCCGCCAGAGATGCGCGGACGGGTGAGCGCAGTGAATTCGCTGTTTATTGGCGCGTCAAACGAGCTGGGCGAGTTTGAGAGCGGGCTGACGGCGCAATGGTGGGGCGCGGTGCGGGCCACGGTGATCGGCGGAGTGGGCGCGCTCGCGGTGGCGGGGTTATGGACAGTGATCTTCCCCAGCCTGCGCAAGGCCGATGAGCTGACGGCGGAAAGCTTGCGCGAACATATTCCGGCGGCGCAGGAAGTGCTGTCGGGGTTGTGAGGCGCCTAGCGTGCGCGGCCGCGGGGACGTGTGGCGCGATTGCGCTCAAAGAGGATGCGCAATCCATCGAGGGTGAGCATGTCATCGATCTCCTGGATGTAGCGCGAGTCCGGAGCGATCAAGCGCGCGAGGCCTCCGCTGGCGATGATGCGCGGCGGCTTGGCGGGATCCTCGCCGAGCTCGGCGAGGATGCGTTCGATGATGCCGTCGACGAGGCCGATGTATCCGAAGTAGAGTCCGCTCTGCAGATGGCCGACGGTGTTGGTGCCGATGACTTTTGCGGGGCGCTTGATGTCGACGCGGCTGAGGCGCGCGGCGCGATTGAAGAGTGCGTCGGCGCTGAGGCCGAGACCGGGCGCGATGGCTCCGCCGAGATATTCACCGCGCGCGGAGATGACTTCAAACTTGGTAGCCGTGCCGAAGTCGACGACGATGCACGGGCCGCCGTACTTCTCGTATGCGGCGATGCAGTCGGCAATGCGATCGGCGCCAAGCTCGGTGGGTTGATCGATGAGCAGCGTCATGCCGGTCTTGATGCCGGGCTCAACGAAGAGCGGCTCGATGTTGAAGTAGGATTCGCAGACCTGGCGAAGGGTGGAGTCGACGGGCGGCACTACGGACGCAATGATGATGTCGGTGACCTGGCTGGGCGCCATGCCGTGCATCTCAAACAAGTTGACGAAGAAGACGCCGTATTCGTCGACGGTTTGCGTGCGATGCGTGGTAACGCGCCAGTTCGCGGCGAGCTCAGGCTGCGACCCATCCAGCTTGTAGAGGCCGAGCGTCGTATTGGTGTTGCCGACATCGAGAGCGAGCAGCATTGTTTCTTCCAGCCATTAGCTGTTAGCTATTAGCTATTAGCTCCTTTCGTGCGAATCCAAGAGTCTTCGTCATTCTCCGCCTCCGCAAAAACAGTCCGGAACGCAGGCACTAAAAGCTAACGGCTAAGAGCTATTAGCTAGCCTTTATCGCGCAGGCCGCCGGTTTGCACGGTGACGAGGCCGTCGGCCGTTGCGACGCGCAGAAAACCGTGTTCGTCCAGGCCAGCCGTGACGCCGGTGCATGCTTGCGGGCCGTGTACTTCGACGCTCCGCCCGCGAATCCAGGTGGAAGCCCGCTCCACGCGCGCGAGAATCTCTTTGGCGGCCACCTCATCAGCAAGCGCGGACGCCTCACGCTCCAAAGATTTTAGCAGGGCGACGAGGAGGGTTTGGCGCGAGATGATTTTGCCTGCTTCCAGGTCGAGTGAGGTTGCGGGGGTGGCCAGTCCGGACGGAAAGACGCGCTGGTGCACATTGATCCCAATTCCGACGACGGCGTGGGGCAGGCTTTTGGATTCGAGATTTGCCTCCACAAGAATGCCGCCGGCTTTGCGCGGGCCGATGAGGAGATCGTTGGGCCAGCGAAGGTCGACGCTTAATCCGGAGACGGCGCGAATGGACTCGGCAGCGGCCAGGCCCGCAGCCAGCGGCAAAAGCGGCAGGCGATTGGCGGCAATCTGCGGACGGAGAAGCACACTGACGTAGAGGCCATCGCCGGCAACCGAGATCCAACCATGATCGCCGCGCCCGCGCCCCGCCGTCTGCTCATCGGCGAAGAAGACGGAGCCGTGCGGAGCACCATCGCGAGCCGCGGCAATGGCGTCGGCGTTGGTGGACCCGGTGACGCGGGCAAAGTGCAGCTTTCCGGCGAAAGGAGTGCCGGCGAGTTCGGAGTCGAGAGCGGCGAAATCGAACATCAGGTTTGCCGCCGCGTGAAATTGGGCGTTGGGATCATTGTTGCGATCAAAGCCCTGCGCCTTCGAAAACTCGGCCTGCTCGCGGGCTGCCCTGGCCGGGTTCGGCGGCGATGGTCATGGAGATGTTGGCGGCGCGGGCGGAGTTGGTGAGCGCGCCAACGCTGATAAAGTCGACGCCGGTCTCGGCGTAGGCGCGCGCCGTGTCGAGCATGATTCCACCGGAGGCTTCAGTGGGAATCCAGCGGCCAGGCTCAGCGCCGGTCACAGTTTTAATGTGCTCGACGGAGCGGCGGACTTCAGCGGGCGTCATGTGGTCGAGAAGGATGGCCTCGGCGCCGTGAGCGAGGGCTTCGTCCAGCTCCTGCGCGGTGCGGACTTCGACCTGCACGCGCTGCGGAGGCCTGCGCCGAGCGAGCGCACGGGAGAGGACCGCCTCCATGCCGCCGCCGAGCATGATGTGGTTGTTCTTGACCAGAATGCCGGAGGCCAGATCGATGCGGTGATTGGTGCCGCCGCCGCAGAGAACCGCGTATTTCTCAAGGGCGCGAAGGCCGGGGACAGTCTTGCGCGTGTCGAGGATGCGGGCGTGCGTGCCCTGAATCGCGTCGGCGAACTGGCGCGTGAGCGTGGCGATGCCGCTCATGTGTTGCAGCAGGTTGAGTATGACTCGCTCGCAACTGAGCAGGACGCGCGCGTTGTGGCGAATGACGGCGAGGACCTGGCCGGCGTGGACGCGGACACCGTCAAAGATCTCAGGATGGCTGATGACTTCAAAGCGGGTTTGCGCTTCGGGGCTTTGATCGAGGCGGGCGTAGATCTCAAAGAGGCGCGGGATGGCGCCGAGGCCGGCGACGACCAGCTCTTCGCGGGCGATGATGGAGCCTGCTGCGAGGAAGTTGGCATCGATGGTAATGTGGCTGGTGACGTCGCGAGGAGCCTGGTCCTCAAGCAGGGCCTGCTCCAGTAACGCGTCGATGCGGTGGCTTTTCCAATCCATGGTTTTCCTGCGGAAAACAGCCCGCGGTTCTTAGTTGCCCGAGGTCAACTCGTCGGCACGCTTTGATGTGTCGGTCACAAACTCGATTTGCCGGACTTCAATACCCGTCCCCTCGACGAGCTGCGGTTCTTCAATCACCAGCAGTTCGTTGGCACGCACCGCCAAGCGAATATCTTCGCACGCCGCTTTGAGGAGGGTAAAGGCCTCCGGTTTTACCGCAAGCGTCGCGGTCTTGATCTCTCGCGCAGAAGAGACGCCGGCGCCGGACCGGCTTCTATTAATCGCATAGAGCGCCTCCACGGCGATGTCGAAGATTCCCTCATTGCCGTCAATCGCCAGCTCCGGAAAGTCTGCCTCGGAGGGCCATGCGGACGCGTGAATGGTTGCGCAACCCGTCTCCTCGGCGTAGGCCCAGGACCAGACTTCATCCGCGATGTACGGAATGAAGGGCGCAAACAGGCGAAGGAACACGCCGAGCGCAATTCGCAGTGTCGCAAGCGCAGAGCCCTGCGCCTCTGCTCCGTACGTTCCAAGGGTCCTGGCGCGGCTCATTTCGATGTAGGAATCCGTAAATGCCGTCCAGAAAAACCGCTCCGTTTCAGCCAGCGCCTGCTGGTGTTCGTAGTTCTCAAAGTGGCGTGTGGCGTTCTGCACCAGCTCCCGCAGGCGAAGGAGGAACACGCGGTCCATGGGGTAGACGATCGGCCCGGGCGAGCCCTCTTTTCCAAGAACGAACTTGGAAGCATTGAAGAGCTTGGTCACGAGTCTCTTGCCCACCTTCATGACATTTACGTCGAAGGCGGTGTCGGCGCCGAGCTGCGCACAGGCAGCCCAGTACCGCACAGCATCGGAGCCGTACTCGTCCAGCAAGTGCATCGGGGTGATGACGTTGCCGCGGCTTTTCGACATCTTCTTTCGGTCGGGATCAAGAATCCAGCCGGAGACAGCCACATTTTTCCACGGGATCTGGTCTTCATGCAGCATCGCCTTGACGATCGTGTAAAACGCCCAGGTGCGGATAATCTCGTGGCTCTGCGGCCTCAAATCCATGGGGAACAGTGAGCGGAATTGCCCCGGCTTCTCGCCCCATCCGCTGGCAATCATCGGCGTCAGTGACGAGGTAAACCAGGTGTCGAAGACATCGGCTTCGGCGATAAATCCACCCGGCTTGCCGCGCTGATCTTCACTGAATCCCGGCGGCGCGGAGTCTGCCGGATCGAGCGGCAGGCTTTCTTCCCCGGCGACAATCGGATGATCGTAATCCGCCTCGCCCGCCGCATTGGTTGGATACCACACCGGGAATGGAACGCCGAAATAGCGCTGGCGCGATATGGCCCAATCGAAGGCCAGATTTTCGGTCCAAATGCGATAGCGATGGCGCATGAATTCCGGATGCCACTGGATGCGGTCGCCAGCGTCGAGCAGCATCGGTTTTTTGTCGAGCAGGCGAACAAAGAACTGCCTCGTAGTGATGAACTCCAGAGGCTGATCGCCTTTTTCAAAGAACTTGACCGGATGCTCGATGGCCGCGGGCTCGCGCTCAAGCGGCGGCTGGCCGCTGAGTACGGGCTCATCCGGCGCGCGCAGCTGTTCCACGATGATCCGCCGCGCCTGCTTCACGTTCTTGCCGATCAGTTCCGCATAAAGGCTGTTCGCGCGTTGCGGATCGATTGACGGCCAATTCGAGTCGCCAAACTCCACTGCGAGCAAGCGGCCATTGCGGCCCAGGATTTGGCGATTGGCAAGGTTCTGTTCGCGCCACCAACGCACGTCTGTCGCGTCGCCAAAGGTACAGACCATCAGGATGCCGGTACCTTTTTCCGGGTCGGCAAGGTCGGAGGGGAAAACGGGCACCGGAACACCGAAAAGCGGAGTCAAGGCGCGTTTGCCGAACAGATGCTTGTAGCGCGCGTCGTCGGGATGCGCGGTTACGCCCACGCAGGCAGGCAGCAGTTCGGGCCGCGTCGTGGCGATCGTGAAGCCATCCTGGCTGCCCTCGACGCCAAAGCGGACATGGTGGAAATGGCCGCCAATCCTGCGATCCTCGACCTCAGCCTGCGCCACGGCGGTCTGGAAATCTACGTCCCACATGGTTGGCGCTTCCACGCTGTAGATGTGCCCCTTGCGCCAGAGGTCAAGAAAACTGCGCTGAGCCGCTTTTTGGCAGCGCGGGTCAATCGTGGAGTACTCCTGCGTCCAATCGACGGACAATCCCAAGCGACCCCAGAGTTGCTTGAAGCTCTTTTCATCCTCCACGGTCAGGCGAAGGCAGAGTTCGATGAAATTACGCCGGGAAATCTGCAGCGGAGGCGACTTCGGATCGATGCTTTCCGGGGCCGGCAAACTCAGCTCCGGCTCATACTTCAATCCCGTATTGCAGCGCACGTGAAAATAGTTCTGGACGCGTCTTTCGGTAGGAAGGCCGTTGTCGTCCCATCCCATGGGGTAGAAGACGTTCTTGCCGCGCATGCGCTCAAAGCGCGCGATCAGATCGGTCTGCGTGTAAGAAAAAACGTGGCCCACATGGAGAGAGCCGGACACGGTGGGCGGAGGAGTGTCGATGGCGAACCGCTCCTGCCCTGCACGCGATTCGGCATAACGATACACTCCCAACTCGCGCCAACGCTCTTGCCAGGAATTCTCTGCCGCAAGGGTGTCAAAGTGCTTCGGCAGTTCGGAAATATTCATCGGCTCAACTCGGTCGCTTCGGCGGACGGGCGAGTCCGCAAATTGGTAATAAACCCGTGCGAAAAGGGGCTTTCATAGCGAGGGGACTACACCTCAGGTTAGCAGACGAAGAGCCAGGCGACGCTTCGAGTGAGAACCGAACAAATCACGGATTCCGAATGATAAGGGCCGCAGCCGATTAGGCTGCGGCCCGTGGATTTTGGATGGACCGGCGATCAGAACGGGTTTAGCTTGCCCAGGCCCTTCTTCTTTTTCTTTTTACTCGAGGATTCGTCGCTCAGGTCGGCCTTGGGTTTTTGGGGTTTGCCGTTGCTTTTGGCCACGGTGACCGGCTGAGCCGGGTTCTCGCCGGGCTTGATGTCATTGACCTGGATAGGCGCTTCGGCGGGCTTTTCAGGCGCAGGCAGGACAGTGCTGGTGGGGCCAACCGGCTTAACGAGGGCATTGGGGTCGGCAGCGGCGGTGTTGGGTGCGTTGATCACTTCAACGCCAACGCCTGTGCCTTCACCGGGCGCCTGCATTTGCAGCGGAGCCGTAGATGGCTGATCGCTGCGCGGCGGCTCGTTGGGGCCCGTGGGCGTAACGGCAGCGGCGGGCGCCGACGGCTTGCCCTGGTTGTAGGCGTCCATGAAGGCGGTCTTATTCTGCTCGGTCACTTCGGGGGCGAGCGTACGCTTGGGGTCGTCGAGAGTCGGCTCACCGACGTGCACAGCCTCAACGACGGTGGGACCGCGCTTGATGATGCCGATCACGTTGTCAGTAAAGTGAAGGGGCTGGCGGCTGCGTTCTTCTGCGTCGCTCTCCGCAATCGCCGCTTGCGTGGGCTCGGGAACCGGGCGATTCATGGCGACGAGGCGGTCGCGGGCGTCCTCAACGTGCGGTGCCATCGGATAGCGGGTGATGACTTTGGCGTAGGCCGCCGCGGCCTTGTCATCAAAGATGGAGCGCATGCGTTCTCTCATCGCGCCATTTAAGTTCGGAGCCACTTCAATGTTGCGTGCCTCCGCGGCGTAGGCATCGCCGATACCGATGAGCACCTGGTCGCTCTTGGAATAGAGCGGATAAGAATCGGCTACTGTATCGAGGCGGGCGATAGCGGCAATATAGTCATCGCGGGTTTCGTAGTAACTACCGATCTGGAACTCCCGCTCGGCAAGAACTTCCTGCACGTCGCGCAGCCTTTGCTTGGCGCGCGGAATGAGAGTTGAATCGGGGAACATGTTGATCATCTCCCGATACTCTCTCTCGGCTTGCTGAGCGTTGGCAAAGTCACGGTCGGGCTTTTCCATCTGCTCGTAGTAGATGTCGGCTACCTTCATCTTGGCTTCGGCAGCCTCGGGGACATCCGGGAAGAAGGTGATGAAGTCCTCGTACTCAGCCTCGGCCTGGGTGAGGGCCGCGGAGCCGCCTTCTTTGAACCAGGTATCGCCGACTGAGAGCTTGGCGCGCATGCGGTATTCCGACTCGGGATAGGTGTTGAGCATGGTTTGCAGATCGAGGCGGGCGACGTCAAAACGGCCCTTCTTCATGGCGACCATGGCCTTGTCGTACAGTTCCTTGTCAGGCTGCTTGGACTGCACGCCGGCCAGCGGGTTGGCATTCAGGTCGTAGGCCTTCTTCTGCTTTTTTTGCCTTTTGTGCTTGAGACGCTGGACGTCGTCTTGACTCTGGGCGGAGTTCTGGGCGGAGTTCTGGGCTTCGGCTACAATCCCGCTCGAAAAAAACGCCAGAAGTGCAATCGCCGCAATTTTGAGAGACAACCGGTTCATACCACCTCTTGGGAGGAGGACCCTGGGGTGGGCCATCCGGAGCTTGCATGCGCTTTTAGTGAATTTTACTCTTTCCGACCGATACTCTGCTGGCAATGATCCGGTCGTCGGCCTCGCGGGCTTCGGCCAGCAGCGCACGTGCATCGCGCTCCGGTTCGCCGGCTCCAAAGACTGCATTGCCGGCGACAAGCAGCTCTGCTCCAGCTTGGACGACGGCGGCGACTGTGTCGTGAGCCACTCCGCCATCGACTTCGATTTTGAAGTCAAGATCGAGATCGCTGCGGAGTTCGACAAGGCGGCGGATCTTATTCAGGGAGAAGGGGATAAACTCCTGCCCGCCGAAGCCCGGATTGACGCTCATGATGAGCACGTGGTGAACCATGGGCAGGATATCAATGAGCAGATCCACCCGCGTCGCGGGATTGAGAACCACGCCGGGCTTCATGCCGTGGTGGAGGATCATCTCCAGCGAGCGGTGCAGGTGCGTGCAGGCTTCGTAGTGGACGCTGAGCCAGTTTGCGCCCGCGTCTGCGAAAGCCTCAATGAAATCGTTGGGGTTCTCGATCATCAGGTGGCAATCGAGCGGCAGGCGGGTGAACTTGCGCAGGCTGGCGACTACGGGCGGGCCGACAGTGATGTTGGGGACGAAGTGGCCGTCCATGATGTCGACGTGGATGGCTGTGCCGCCTCCGCGCTCGGCTGCGGCCACCTGGTCAGCCAGGTGGGCAAAGTCAGCGGAGAGGATGGATGGCAGCAGCTCGACCATGGAAGTGCGCAACTCCTTGCGGGGACAGTTTATCAGGGGCTGTGGCAAGCGGGAGTGGCTACGCGGATGCGGGAAGCGCCGCAAGCGACAGCGTGAGCACCGTAATGTCGTCCTGCTGGCCAAACTCGACAGCCGCATCGGCGATTTGTTGAGCCGCGTGCGAACTGAGCTGGCGCGTACGCTCGAAGCCAAAGAGCTCGCCCACGGCGTTGCGCGCCTCGACCACACCATCGGATAAGAACGTGAGCTTGTCGCCCGGTGCGAGTTGGAGAGACGCTTCGGCGTATTCGGCGGATGCATCGATGCCGAGAGGAAGTCCCACGGGAATCTCGAGCTCCTGGCCGTTGCGATAGGGCGGCAACTGGCCGGCGTTGGCGATGAGCAGGACTCCGGAAGACGAGAGATCGGCGCAGAGGCAGGTGGTAAAGCCCTCGATGCCGCTATTGCGGAGGGCCGCATTGAGTTCGTGGAGCACAGCGGCAGGACGAAGATCGTCGCAGCGATCGGCAGCGCCGAGAAGGAGCGCCGAGGTGAGCGCGGCGGCAACGCCTTTGCCGCTCACGTCGCCGAGCAGCACGCGCTGCGATCCGTTGGCGAGAGCGCGGCAAAGGTAGAAATCTCCGCCGACTTCGTGGGCCGGCAGAAAAGCCGAACTGACGGTAACGCCGGGCGCGACCAGCATTTTCTCGGGAATGAGCAAATGCTGCACCTGGCGAGCAGCGGTGAGCTCTCCGCGCATCTCGGCGCGCTCGTCGGCCGCGACCCGCTGCTGATGGAAGATGTAACCGAACAGAGCAATCACCACTGCGGCGATGGCCAGCGACATCCAGTTCTGCGCCTGGCCGGACCAGGTGTCGCGGCCAAGGACCACTTGCTGGAATTGGAACCAGCCCTCGATGACTGCCCAGACGGCGGCGAGAGCAGCGACGGCGCGCATGCTGCCGCGGAGTCCAGACCAGGGCCAGAAGGCAACAAACGGAGCCGTGCACGCGAAGGCCCAGATGCACCAGATGGGTTTGAAGGCGGCAGCCTGCACAAACAGCGAAAGCGGCAGGGACCATTGTCCAGGGAGGAAGACAGGCAAGACCGAGCCAAGGAAGATGAAGACCCACGCAGCAAAGACGATCCAGTAGACGGCCGGAACCCGCCGTTGCGCCAACGCAAAATTCACGCGAACGAGCGCCCACGACTCAAACATCGAGAGGCCAAACAGCACACAATCCATCGGTAAGGCGAGGCCGCCGTGAGCAAGGTAGGAAATCATGAGGTTGACGCGAGTGATGCATACGCAGCAGCAGTAAACGCCGAGCCAGAATGCGGCTTTCTGCGTGCGATCGAAGAGATAAAGTCCAAGAAGAAAGAGTCCGGCTGCGCCAATCATGAGATAGCCGGAGTAGATCGGCACGAAACTTTTTAAACTGTCGCCCTGATTGGTCGCCGACCTCTTCAGAATGTCGGTACCATCGCCGAAGACCAGATAGACTGGCCGGCCTGGCGAATTGCCGGGCACGAGCAGTGTCTGCACGGCCCGCACAGCGACCGTGCGCGTGTTTCCGGCCATTGGCGAAGCAGGGTAACTCCAAATGGGTCTGGTATCCCCATTAAAATGTTGCGCAGATTGTCCGTCGACGAAGAGTTGGGTTTCCTCCGGCCCATCGTTGCCCACGACCAGCACGGGTTGTTGAATTCCCTTGGTGTCAAAGGTGGCGCGGCAACGAACCCACACGACATAGGCATCGCCGGTCTCGCGGTATTCGGTGTAGGGCTTCCAGCCGCCGGGATCCACGTTGATGGCGGCCCACGCGGGGTTATCGCCAAGCCTGTAGACGCACTGCTCGAAGGGCACCTGGGTAATCTGCGCGGATAGAGCGCAAGGCAAGGCCACGAGCAGGGCGAGCAGCCAGTTTCGCACTCGGTGACTTTGCATAAGGATCGACGCGCTCTCCAAGTTAGGGCTCGAACGAATGATAGTCCGTGCGGGCTTGCCACGGCCACAGATTTACAATCGCGCCAATCAGCCCAGGGACGGGGGAAGAATCGATTTTGCAGCCACGCGGCCGATGCCGCGGAAAATCGCCTTCATCGGCCAGTGGCCGTCCGCATCGGGGAAAAAGATTTCGCCGGCGCGCTTTGCTTCAGGGCGGTAGTACCAGCGCTTGAGCAGCGCGAGATGGCCCTGGCGGATGGTGGATGAGGGCGCAGCGGCGCTCTGCATAAGTGCGGTGAGTGCGGCATCGAGGCGGGACTCGAGAACCGTGCGAGAAATTCGAGTGGAGGCGTCTTTGAGGACCTCGGTCCCTTGGTCCCTTGTTCCCTGTTCCTCCGGAATCGGTTCAATGGCCAGCGGCTGCGCGAAGAGCGAGGTCGAACCGGACTGCTCATTCTGGATTCGCATGCCGAGAGTTGAAAATACGGCGGGGCCGCGGAGGCGGCCATTCTCAAAGAGAAATACGGCGACCTCATCGGGAATTGCCGAGGCTTGAAGGATGACTGCGCGAAGCTGGCTCAGCGGGCGAACAATCTCGGCGGCGAGTGCGCGCACAGCTTCAGCGCGCTGCACTTGAGCATGAAGTGCGGCAGCGGATTCAAATGCAAGATCTGCCGAGGCCCGGTCGCGCTCAGCTCGGAGAGTAACGAGGCGGCTCTCGCCGCGCGTCGCGAGAAATCCTTCGACGGCCGCGGACTCCTCAGCGTAGCGCTCATTTGTGCAGCCCTTGAAACAGGGCGCGAGGCACATCTTCATCTCCGAATAGACGCAGCCGGGATAGCTCGGGTCGGGATCAAGCTCAAAGGTGCAGCGGCGCAGAAGAAAAAGCTTGAGCATCTCTTCGGCGTAGCGTTCAGCGGCGGGGCGCGAGGGGAACGGGCCGTAGGCCCAGTCGGCCTCTCGCAGACTGGGCCGATGCGTAACCGTGATGCGCGGATAAGGATTGCTGCCGAGAAAGCGGACGAAGGCGGGGTGCCGCAGGTGCATCCGGGTGATCGGTTGATCCGGGCTCTTCGTGCCATAGACCTTTTGGAGCAATTCGAATTGGAGGAGCAGGGACTCGAACTCGGAGCCGGTGGGCTGCCACTCAATGCGGCGAACGAGACTAGCGAGCTGCAACCGGCGCGGATGCTTCGCCGAGGGCTGGAGCAGGCGTTCGAGCCTGGAACGAAGGTTGGGCGTGCGGCCGATGTAAGGCTCTGCGTGCGAGTCCGCTCCATAAAGGGCAAAGACCGCCGGCGATTGCGGCAGTTGTTCCAGCGCGGCCTTGCTGCCGGCCGGATCGAAGGGTGCGGACTTCCACCCCACGGACGTGGACCGGTCTCCTGATTGGAATTCGCTCGGCACGGACCCAGGTCACCTCGTAACGCACATCACAGTTACACGTGTTCAGTGAAATTCTACGGCGGCGCAGGTACAGTTGGACCCATTTGACCGCGGATCGACGGACAACTTTCCTTTTAAAGTGCGCGTCCAAGAAGAGTGATACCGCAGTACGTGGAGGTGGTATCGTGAGACCCTTTGCACGACTCTTGCTTGCAGTTTTTGTTCTTGGTTTTTCGATAAGAGCTTCGGCGATCCAGGATCCGCCGCCGCTCGCAGAGCCCTCCCCCGCAAATTCTCCCACCTTCGTCACAGTTCCCGCCGGAGCAAAAATTGAATTGGTTGTGACGCGCCCCGAGTGGGCGCAGTCTGCTAAGGACGGCGACACTGTCTACGCGCAAACCTCGTTTCCGGTGGTTGCCGGCGGCAGCATGGCGATTCCCGCGGGCACATACGTTCAAGGAACGATTGAAGGCGTGACGAAGCCGACGCGCAAGCTCGAGCGCGCCGAGATTCAGGTGCTGTTTACCAAGATCGTCTTTGCCAACGGCTACACCGTGGAATTGCCAGGCGCAAAAAGTACGATGCAGCCGGCGGTTGGCGAGCAGGGCGAGACACTGATCGCAATTACGATTCAGGCGACCACGGCGAACGATCTGCTGCTCGACAACGGCGCCGAAGTTGAGATGACGCTTGGCGCGCCGCTTGAGCTGGACGCAAGACAGGTTGCGCAAGCGATTCCGCTTTCGCGCGTGCCAGCGCCCGGACAGCTTCAATCGGCCACTCTTTGCCGTGACATTCCCGGCAGCCCCGGCTCACCGGGAACTCCGGATACAGTGATTCCCGGAACGCCAGGCACGCCGGATATAACGATTCCGCAGGGGCCGGATCTGCCGTCCATCACAATACCGGGAACTCCGGCCACTCCCGATACGGTGATCCCCGGCACGCCGGGCACGCCGGACGATCCCGGCTATACTTGCCCGGCCAAGCCGCTCGTCATTTCGTGCGCTCCGGTCGTCACCAATCAGACAACGCAGAACACTCAGCCCGTGGCGGCACGTTGAAGCGCCGCTCTTCTTGATTGAATTGCGCTTCGGAAGGAACGCCATCTTATGTTCGTCGAATCCATGACCGCACTCATGATTGCTTCACTCGCGATGGGACAAACTCCGGTTCCCGCAACGCAGATGGCACCGCCCACAACGCAGAGCTCGCCGATTCAAAACTCACCGGCAGCGGGGCAGTCGGCGCCGGTATCTCAGTCGATCGTCGTTCCCGCCGGGACGGCAATTCAGCTCACCTTAATGAGTGCCGTGAAAAGCAAGTCGACCAACGCCGGAGACACTGTACGCGCGGTTGTCGCTTTTCCGGTGACGATCGGGACGCAACTCGCTATTCCCGCGGGAACCTTCGTGGATGGCAGCGCGATCCGCGTGACGGCGCACCCGGCGAGTGGCCAGAAGCCGTCGTTTAGCGTCCATTTCACGCGTCTGGTCTTTTCCAACGGTTACTCCGTGACGTTGAATGGCGAGAACACACAGGCGCTGCTATTACCGGCTGAGAACAGCGCGCCGGCCGATGAAGTGGCGGAGCTCGCGCCGCCGCGGATGCCGGGTGCGCACTTTGC
Organism: uncultured Acidobacteriaceae bacterium; assembly: GCA_963850865.1. Lineage (GTDB taxonomy): Bacteria > Acidobacteriota > Terriglobia > Terriglobales > Acidobacteriaceae > Telmatobacter. Next base: position 56,694 of record CAWKMZ010000009.1, on the reverse strand, counting down.
CATGGGCGAGGGCCAGGCAGGCACGCTTCCGCCGCTGCCGCAGGTGGGTCCTCCGAAGGGCCTCATTATCGGACTGTCGCTGGGAGGCACTGCCGCCCTGGTGATTCTGGGTGCAATCGGGGCGCATCACCGCATGAACAATACAGATTTCGTGCTCTATGACGCCGGGTGGCAGTTCCAGATGGTTTTGGACAGCCCTGTGACGCTCAACGCGGCGCAGGTTACAGCCGCGGCGTCGACTCTGACCGCAAACTAGCGGGACTCGCAGCCCGGCGGCAATCGAACAAGCTCTGCTCGGCGCTTAGAGGCCGCGCGGCCTTTCTCAGCCCCGCGAAAGCTGGTATGCTGCGTGGTCAATAGAAAATCGAATCAGGGCGAGGAGAACGGCGATGTGGTTTTTGGGCATGGATGTGGGAACGGGCGGAACGCGCGCGGTCGTGGTGGACGCAGCCGGCAAGCTGATGGGAACCGCGTCGAGCGAGCACGCGCCGTTTCGCGCCGAGCATCCGGGGTGGGCGGAGCAGGATCCTGAGGACTGGTGGCGCGCGGCGCAAAATGCGATCCGCGGAGCGCTGGCGGCAACAACAGAGCCGCGCGAGCCGATTGAGGCCATCGCGCTCACCGGCCAGATGCATGGCGCCGTCATGCTCGATGAGGCAGGCGCGGTGCTGCGGCCGGCCCTGATCTGGTGCGATACCCGCACGCAGCCCGAGTGCGACTGGCTGACGGAAAAAATCGGCTACGAGCGGCTGATCGAGCTCACCTGCAATCCCGCGCTGCCCAACTTTACGCTGACCAAGCTGCTGTGGGTCAAGGTGAACCAGCCGGAGATTTTCGCGAAGATCCGCCATGTGATGTGCCCCAAGGACTACGTGCGCTACCGGCTGACCGGCGAGTTTGCCATTGACGTGCAGGAAGCCAGCGGAACGCTGCTGCTGGACGTGACGCACCGGCGCTGGTCGCGCGAGATGGCCGAGGTGTCGGGAATCGACATGAGCTGGCTGCCCAAGCTGTACGAATCGCCGGAGATTTGCGCGCGCATCAGCGAAAAGGCCGCGGGGCTGACGGGATTGAAAGCCGGCACGCCTGTGGCGGCGGGCGCGGGCGACCAGGGCGCGGGCGCTGTGGGCATGGGCATTCTGCAGCCGGGGAGCGTTTCAGCGACGATCGGGACATCCGGAGTGGTTTTCGCCGCGACGGCCGCGCCAACAAAAGACCCGAAGGGACGGCTGCACACGTTTTGCCACGCTGTGCCTGGCCTGTGGCACGTGATGGGCGTAACGCAGAGCGCTGGGCTGAGTTTGAATTGGCTGCGCGGAGCGTTTTTCGCCGGGCAGAGCTACGACGCGCTGAGCGACGGCGCGGAAAAGGTGCCGCCGTGCTCCGACGGTTTGGAGTGGGCGCCGTATCTGCTTGGCGAGCGCACGCCGCATCTCGATCCTGAAGTCCGCGCGGCATTTGCGGGCATTGGCGTGCAGCATACGGGGGCGCACTTTGTGCGCGCGGTGCAGGAGGGCGTGGCGTACTCGCTCCAGGACACGTTCACCCTCTTTCACGAGCTGGGCATTCCGGTCACTGGCATTCGTCTGGGCGGCGGCGGTGCGCGCGGTGCGTTGTGGCGGAAGATTCAGGCCGGCATCTACGGCCAGACGGTTGAGATTCTGGTGGCCGAAGAGGGCGGAGCATTCGGCTGCGCATTGATGGCTGGCGTCGGCGTGGGGCACTGGAAGAATCTTGACGAAGCGTGCGGAGTGGCGATTAAAGTCGCGGAGCGGATCGAGCCCGAAGCCGCGGACGTGTCGGCGTACAAGGCCGGCTACGCGCGGTGGAGAAAGCTGTATCCCGCGCTGCGCGGATTGAGAAACTAAACGGTTACCACTTCGGCGGCCGGAATGGTGAAGTCGGCGAAAGTGAATCCGTCGCGCGTGACGACTTCTCCGGTGTCGATCGGAATCGGCGCCGAGAACATCGGCCCGGCGTAAACGCAGGTGTGGAACTCGCCGCGCTCTCCGCAGGGATCGGTTTCAGTCGGAAGATCTCGCAACAAGTCCAAATCGAATTCGCGGCCGGCAAAGGCGGCGGGAAGTTGCTTTGTGTCCACGCAGGAAAGGCGAGCGCGCAGGCCGCTTGCGATCATCTCCCGCGCCAGCGCGTCTGTCGGAATTTGCCAGAGCGGGAAGAGCGGCTCGAGGCCTGTGGGGGCGAGCTGCTTGATGCGATAGTCCCGAACATCTTCAAGAAAAAGATCTCCGAAGGCGACGGCGTCGATTTTCTCGGCGACGGCTCTCGCGCAAGTTTCGGCCATGCGCTGCTCGTAGACTTCATTCGGGCACGGCCAGGGAAGGGGAACGATCCAGAGCGGAAGCCCGGCGGCCGCAGCCTGCCCTTCAAGGACCGCGCGGCGTACGCCGTGCATGGCCACGCGGTCGAATGCGGAGTTGAGCGTGGTCAACAGGCCGCAGATTTCGATGGCGGGATCGCGGCGTAGCGCATGCAGGGTCCACGCGCTATCTTTGCCGCTGCTCCAGGAGAGAAGAACGCGCTTCATAGAAACAGCTTATAGCTGTTAGCCCTTAGCTTCTAGCTTGGCCCGTGCGATGTCGAGGTCCAAGCACCAAGGACAAAAACAAAGCCAGAACGGGGCACTATTTCCTCAGGATCATTTCGAGAAGAGCGCGAGATCGATGCTGTCGGCCATTGCCTTGTAGCCGGCGTCTTTCGGATGCAGATGATCTCCCGAATCGTACGCGGGATTGAAGTGGGTCGGATTCGCAGGATCCTGCGTGACCTTGTCGAAATCGACCACGCCGTCGAAGACGCCGCTCGAGCGAATCCAATCGTTGACCGCCTCGCGGATCTGCTCACCCTTGTCGGAGTAGTAGCCGGCGCCGCCGTACGGCGTGAGCGTTGCGCCGATGGCCTTGATGCCGTGCTCGTGCGCGTCATCGGCGATTTGCTTGAGCGCCATCTCCAACTGCGCTGCGGTAATGTCGTCGTACGGAGTTGCGAGGTGCGCCAGGCGGCCGATGTCGTTGATGCTCTCGAGCACGATGACAGAACGCACGCCGCTCTGCGAGAGCACGTCGCGATCGACGCGCGAGAGCGCGCTGGGACCTACGACTTCGTTCAGCACGCGGTTACCGCCGATGCCCTCGTTGAGCACGGAAACATTTTTCAGATTGGGATCGGCGTTGAGTCGCGCGGCCAGAATATCGGGCCAGCGAAGATTGGCGTTGTGCGTAGAGAGAGCGCCGTCGGTAATCGAGTCGCCGAGGGCCACGATGGCTTGCGAGCCGTCGACGGCCTGTACATCGATGCCATCGAGGAAGAACCAGGAAGAAATCTTCGTCGCATCAGGCAGATCCGGCGCGTTGGAAACGTCGCCGTTGGCAATGAAGTTGTCCTGGTCACCGAAGGAGTGGTAGGTCTCAGCGCGCATTACTTGAGACGGCAGGTAGAAGCTGATGACGAGATCGGAGAGCGGCTGCACGGCGAACGCAATGGGATCGGAGAAGAGCTCGGCGCCGGGCGGGATGTTCACCGTTGTCGCTCCGCCGAAGGTGATGGCGTGATCGCTTCCGGGTTGAATCGCGGCGCTGCCGGCGCTCAGGGCCACGTGTGCATCGCTGACGATCAGTGGATCGGTGCCATAAGCGTTGGTAAAGCGCACACGAATCTCGGCGCCGCCGGCGGAGATGTGGACGATCTCACGCAGCGTGACGCCAGTGAGGGGGCGAACGTTGAAGCCGCCGTCAGCCAGCATGGGAGCAGTAGCCCAGGTGCCCACCCACTGCGGATGCGGCGCGGTTTGAGCGAGAGACAAAACCGGAACAGTGAGGACGACGGTGACAAAAACAGCAAGGCGGCAGCAGCGGTTCAACATGAGTTGGTTCTCCTCAAGGGCTGAATGGATTTGAGCAAACGATCAGTTAATGCAGGTCAATGTCGGCGGTGAGCGGGGTGTTCTCGCTGGAGTCGCCGACGCGAATCACGAATTTGCCGGGATCGATGATCCACTTTTTCGCGGGCTCATCCCAGTAGCTGAAAGCACGCGAGTCGAGGCTCAGGTTCACGTTCTTCGTTTCGCCGGGACCAAGGCGAACCTTGGCAAAGCCTTTCAGCTCGCGCTCGGGACGGTCCACCTGTGCAGAGGGGTCGGAGACGTAGAGCTGCGCGACTTCAGCGCCGGCAACGCTGCCGGTATTAGTGACGTCGAAACTGACGTCGACCGTGGAACCCGGCTTGGCAGAGGCGGGAACCTTGAGATTCGCGAACTTGAACGCGGTGTAGCTCAGGCCGAACCCGAACGGAAAGAGCGCGTGCTTGCCCGTGGTGGTCCAGTAGCGATAACCGACCATCAGCTTGTCGCCATACTTGATTTGCTCGATGGTGTAGTCGAGCGGCTTGCCGTCAGCGCCGATGGTGTGGAGCGTGGTGTTGTCCTTAGGATCGCCGTAGTACCACTTCGAGGATGGGTTGTCATCCCAACTGCGGTCGAAACTCACGGGGAGTTTGCCCTCGGGGTCGTGCTGCCCGAAGAGAATTTGCGCAACGGCCGTGCCGCCTTCCTGGCCGGGATACCAGGTGTGGAGCAGGACGGGAACTTTGTCGAGCCAGCGGGTCAAGTCCATGCCGCCGCCGCCGGTGAGCGTGACGACGGTGCGGGGATTGGCCGCAGCGACCTGCTCGACGAGTGCGTCCTGGCCCGGGGGCAGCGTGAACGTGCGGTCGGCGCCCTCGCTTTCAGTCTTCGGATTGAAACCGACGGAGACGACGACCAAGTCGGCATCGGCGATGGCCTTCTTTTCGTCGGGCGAATCGGGCCATCCGGCGCTGTAGAAGACATGCGCGTCAGGCCCGAGCAGGTTGGCGATTCCGGTGAGGATGCTGACCGGCTCAAATGCGTGAGCCTCTGACGAGCCGCCGCCGCCGGTTATCGCTGGATAGGCATCGGGGCCGATGATGGCGATGCTCTTGATTTTCGCGGGATCGAGTGGCAGCAGATTCCCCTCGTTCTTGAGGAGGGTAATGCTTTCAAGCGCGCCTTGAAGAGCGACGGCGCGATCGGCAACCGAGTACGTTGAGTCGGCGGGATCGAATTGCGGATGATCCATCCAGCCGTAGCGCAGCTCGGTGCGGAAGATCCGCAAGAGATGCTCGTCGATGGTGGCCTCGTTCACCTGGCCGTTCTGGACGGCTGGAATGAGATTCTTCGCGTTCATGAACTTGGGGCTGGGCATTTCCAGATCGAGGCCGTTGTTGACCGCGGCAACGCCATCGTAGGTCGCATCCCAATCGGACATGAGAACGCCCTGAAAGCCCCATTCACCCTTGAGCAATTTGACATTGAGGAAGTTGTTCTGCGTGGCGTGGTCGCCGTTGACCAGATTGTAGGAGTCCATCACCGCGTCAACGTGGGCCTTGGTGACGGCGGCTTCGAACGCGGGCAGATAGATCTCGCGCATGGTGCGATCGTCGATATTTACGTTGGCGTTGTGCCGGTTGAACTCCTGATCGTTGAGCGCGAAATGCTTGACGGTGGCGGCGACGCCCTCAGACTGCACGCCTTCAATGTAGGGGACCACGAGGGCGGCATTCAGAAACGGATCTTCAGAAAGGTATTCGAAGTTACGCCCGCTGAGGGGCGAACGCGCGATGTTGACGCCGGGCCCGAGCAGGAAGTTGACGCTACGGGCGCGGGCATCGCGCCCCAGGCTTTCGCCGATTTTGCGCGCAAGCTCGGGATCCCAACTCGCTGCCAGCGCGGCGCCGCCTGCATAGGCCGTGGTCGGTCCCCAGGTGCGCACGCCGACAGAGGCATCGGACATCTTGAACCGCGGCAGCTCAATGGCAGGCATGGGACGCGTGAACATGCTGTCGACGCCGCCAAGCAGCTCGACCTTCTGCTCCAGCGTGAGTTTCGAGATCATCGCGTGGGCCCGCGCTTCGATGGCGGGCGAATCGGGCGCCGGAGCCTGAGCCGAAACAGTGAGGCTGGTCGCAAGGAAAATGGTGGAAGCGAGAGACAAAAACGAGAGAAGAGGGTGCAACCGATGAGATTTCATGACGCGCCCACGTTAGCGCATTGGGCCGGCGAATGTACAGAGCGCACGCCGGATGGGCGGACGGACCATGGCGGTTCTCCAGCAAAATCAGGAATTTGCATTGTGACTCGAATCACAGGTAGGGGTGAATGGGGTCACTGCCCCTCCCTGCCGGCGAAGCGCACACTCAGAGTCCAATGAGCGAGATAGCAATGGACCCCGGAGGTGAACTGTGAGTTTCGATCAAGGACTAAAGACGATCGTGGTGGCAACTGGCCTGGATGGCCAGGCAGAGGCGGCTCTGGAATATGCGCGCAAGCTGGCCGCCAACTATGGCGCGCGCATCGTTCTGGCGCACGGGCTCGATCCAATGGAATACGCCGCTGTGGACGGGCTGCCAGGAAGCGTGGCGAGCCACCTGACCGCGGAAGCACGTAAGGTACTGGACAAGTTGGCGGGCGAGCTACTGCGCGAAGGGATTCATAGCCATTCCGAAGTGCGGCAAGGGGCCGTGGCCGAGATGTTGGTGGATGTGGCGCGGCAATACGATGCCGGGCTTATCGTGATTGGAACCAAGGGCATGGAAGGCGTCGGACCCGTGGTGGTGGGCGCCATTGCGGAGCAACTGGTGAGGCTTGCGCCGTGTCCGGTGCTGGCGGTAGCCGCGGACTGGAATGCGGGCTCGAACCGGCCGGCGCCGGGTGGGCCGGTGTTGCTGGCCGTGGAACGCAACGAAGCATCCACCGCGGCTGCGGCAACGGCATACTCTCTGGCCGTCACTTTTCAGCGTCCGTTACTGTTGCTGCACGTGCGCACAGCCGCCGAGATCAAAGCAGGCAAGGATCCTTGCGCTGCCATTCCGGCGGATTTTGGCGTCAAGCTTCCGCCGCGCCCGCACCATGCGCAGAATGGGGGCTCGGGCTGGCTGCTCAATGAGGCTCCGGTGCATTGCATCGTGAAAGACGGCGACCCCGGAGAGGCCATTCAGGAAGCGATTGCCGAATGCCACCCCTGCATTCTTGTCGCCGGGGTTAAACGCATGAGCGGGACGCGTGGTCCGCACGGCACCGCTTTTGCTCTGCTCACTGTCTCGCGCGTGCCGGTTCTCTGCGTGCCGCCTGAAGCGACGCGTGTCGAGGTGGAGCAACTTGAAGCGCTTCCAGTGGGTGCGCTGTAGCGGTCAGGCCGGGACACTCTCGGCAGCGTATTGCGCTGACTGCCTCACGATTATTGATCGATCGAGATCGATCGATTGGGAAAAATGGGCGGGTGAAAGGAGAAACCGCACCGTTTGTCCGACCAACATCGAGCACAAATCGGAGAGTCCTGGGTCAGCGGGAAACCGCTCATGAGATGCTTTGCGTGCAGGTAAATGGCGGGGAAATGGTAGCCGGGCCAAACCCGCAATTAGGGACTCTTGAAGCCGGGAACAGGGCAAAGAAATGGTGAGCAATCAGTCCGATACGCGATTCGAGCGCCTGGCCGCCGCGGCGGCGCATCCGCTTGCGGAGCTGTTGGAGTGCCCGCACGAGGCCGGGGCCCTGCTCGGCGGGGAGACGCGGCGCATCGAATTCGAGGCTGGCCAGGTGGTTTTTCGCCAGCACGAGCTTTGCAAAGGGCTGTACGTCGTGGTTTCGGGCGATTTTGTGCGGAAGGCCGAGCGCTTTGAAATGCGAGTTACGTTGGGGTCGGCGCGACCGGGGGACCTGCTGGAGCTAGCCGCCGTGCTGGGAGACCGGCATCATACGTATACCCTGAGCGCGGTCGGATCGGGATCGATGCTGCTGATGCCAATCGAAGCCCTGCACCGGGCCTTTGAATCCTATCCACCTCTAAGGATGCGGCTCCTGGAGGAGCTGGCGCGCGAGGTATCGCGAGCGACCATCACCTGCTGCCTGACCCGCGTGATGCCGGCCCGCCGGCACAGCAACCAGGCAGCGTCCGCGTAATCTCCGCGCGGCGAGAGGGATGCCCCTTCAGAACCGAGTGATCTAAATCACACCTGACCGCACATGCCCGTGGTAGCCTCCCCAGTTGAAGGGTAGCGCATCGCGAAACGGAAATGCGGCACGGAGCCGTTACGCCCATCCCCGTTCCAGATCGTGATCTGCGCTATACTTCTGCTAGCGCCCCGCGAACAACGGTACAAGTATGGCCACGTTCCACGCTCATCACGCTCCGGAAGATTGCCTCAATTGCGAGCATCGGCATCTGCGGATGTTCTGCAATCTCACGCCCGAGGCGCTGGCCGACTACGACCAGATCGGCATCATGATGAGCCACGCCCGCGGCGCCAAGCTGTTCTCAGAGGGCGATCCTGCGCGCAATGTCTTTGTCATCTGCTTCGGGCAGGTAAAGATCTCTTCCACGTCGCGCGACGGCAAGACGATGATCCTGAAGATCGCCGGCCCCGGCGATGTGATGGGGTTGAGCGCCGTGCTGGCCAACGTGCCGCACGAGGTCACGGCCGAGGCCATTGAGCCCTGCCAGGTAAAGACCGTCCGCAAGCAGGAGTTTGTTGAGTTCCTGGGCCGGCACGGGATCGCATCGATGCACGCCGCGCAGTCGCTTAGCGGCGAATATCTGACTGTCTTCCACGATGCCAAACGGCTGGCGCTCTCAGGCTCAGCTGCGGGACGCCTGGCTCGCCTGCTTCTGGACTGGGGACGCGCATCGGCCAACGGCAAGCCGGAGATCCGCTTCACCATGGCGCTGACGCACGAGGAGATCGCCAACATGGCGGGCACCTCGCGCGAAACCGTGACCCGGCTGCTGAACCAGTTCCGGCGCGACCAGTGGATCACGATCAAAGGCACCAGCCTGACCATCGTGAAGCCCGATCAGCTGGAACGGCTGACGGCGTAGAGCGCAGATTTGTCCGACCGCTTCATTTCTCCCTGACAAATTGCAAGTCCAACCGCATTTGATAGCTTGAGGACATGCCTCAATCTGCTGCCCCAGCCCGCGAAACTGCACTCGATCTCGAATCCCTTGTCGCTGACGTCGTCGCACAGGCCGTGAAGGCGGGCGCAAGCGACGCCGAGGCTACGACCCGCGAAGGCGACGAGTTCAGCGTGAATGTGCGCATGGGCGAGGTGGAGACGCTGAAGGAATCGGGCTCGCGCGGGCTGGGCCTGCGCGTCTTCCTGGGCAGGCGGTCGGGCTCGGCTTCAACGAGCGACTTGACCGCTGATGGAATCCGGCAACTCGTCGATGGAGCGCTGGCGCTGGCGAAGGTTACGGAGGAGGATCCGTTCGCCGGGTTGCCGGAGGCGGGTGAATTCGGCAAGGCCGACGGCGATCTGCACCTTTACTTCGACGACGTGTATTCGCTCGAAGGGGCGGAGCGCATCGAGTGGGCGCGCCGGGCAGAGGCGGCGGCGATGGCCGCCGACCCGCGCATCACCAACTCCGACGGCGGCAGCTTCGATGTGTCGACGGGGCAGAAGGCCATGGCCAACTCCCGCGGATTTGTCGGCAGCTATCGCACCAGCTACGCGGGCGTTGCGGCAGCGCCGCTGGCAACGGATGCGAATGGGAAGATGCAGCGCGACGGGTGGTGGTCGGCCGCGAGGCGGCTCAACCTTCTCGAGACACCTGAAGCTGTTGGCGCCGAGGCGGCAAGGCGCACCCTGCGCAGGCTGGGAGCGCGGCGCGTGCCTACGCAGCGGGTTCCGATTGTGTTCGCTCCCGAGACCGCGCGGACGCTCATCGGCTCAGTCTTCGAGGCTGCTTCTGGCGATTCGATCTGGCGCGGCGCATCGTTCCTGGCGGGAAAGCTCGGCGAGACGATCGGCGCCGCGAACGTGACCATCGTGGATGACAACACCATGCTGCTGCCGAGTGGCGTGGGCGGGTTCGGCACCTCGCCTTTCGATGACGAGGGCCTTGCTTCGCAGCGCACGGTTGTCGTCGAGAGCGGTACGCTGCGCAATTACCTGCTGAATACTTACACCGCGCGCAAGCTGGGCATGAAATCCACCCACAACGCCGCGCGAGGGTTGGCGGGCGCACCGGGGATCGGTTGCGGCAATCTCTTCCTCGAGCCGGGAACGCTCGCCCCCGAGGAGATCATCGCGGATGTTCCGGCGGGGCTTTACGTGACGGGGCTGATGGGTTTCGGCACGAATCTCGTGACCGGCGACTACTCGCGCGGCGCGACCGGCCTGTGGATTGAGAACGGCCGCCTGACGCACGCCGTGGAGGAAGTGACGATTGCCGGAAACCTTGCGGAGATGCTGCGCAATGTGACCGCGATCGGCAACGACCTTATCTTCCGCGGATCGGTGGCCTCGCCGACGCTCCGCATCGAGGGCATGACGATTGCCGGAGCATGACGATGGCGGCCGCGCGAATGCCGGCGAATCGGATCCAGCTCACGCGGAGCGCAGCGTGAAAAGCGTAATCTCCGGCGGGCAGTTGAACCGGACTGGGAGACCGACGGTGCCGAGGCCGCGATTGACGTAGAGCTGCAGATCTCCAAAGCGGAACCAACCCTCGATATACTTGCGGCCCAAGGGCGGAAGAATGAGAGGACCTGCGAACGGCACGCGGACTTGGCCGCCGTGGGTGTGGCCGGAGAGCATAAGAGAAACTGCCTGACCCTCCGGAAGCCTCAATAGGGTATCGACGTAGTCGGGCGCGTGGCACATCAGCACAATGGGCTCATGCGGGACGTAGCGGATGGATTGGGGAATCGCCGATTCGGGATCGGGCAGACCTTCAACGGGATCGTCGACGCCGGCAAGCCAGAATCGTGCGCCGGCGCGCTCGATTGGCAAATACGCATTGTCGAGCACCGTAATGGCGCTTTCGATCAACGCCTCTTTAATGGCTGCCCGGTTGACCAGCACGTCGTGATTGCCGAGAACGGCATAGCGGTGAGGACACTCGAGCTGTTGGAGCAAACTGCCGCATTGCCACACCGATGCGATGGCGAGTATTCCCGGCAGAAGACCGCGGGTAACAAAGTCGCCGGTGAGAAATACCGCGTCGGGGTTCAGGTTGTTGATGTGATGGACCGCATCGCGGAGGAGGAATGGCTCAGTGTAATTGTCGATATGGATGTCGCTGAGCTGCGCGACGCGGAAACCGTCGAAGGCTTGCGGCAGGCCGGGCAGGAAAACGTCGCGGTGCGTGACCTCAATCCAGTGCCGCTCGACTTCGCCCCCGTAGAGCGCCAGACCGGCGGAGGCACACGCGCTTGCGATCAGAAAATGGCGGCGCGTGATCGGCGCCTTAGAGATGGGCTCGGGCACTGTCAAATTTCATGGTATCGAACCGGAGGCTTGCATACGGGCCTGGGCGATAGGTTTGGAGAAGAGCCCATACCGAGAGCTTTGTGCGATCAGGCCGGAATTTGGGATTCGGAAGGGATTGCGGCAAAGTAATCCGCCACTTCGCGCCAGTTGTTCACGCGGACAAAGCCGGTTGCAGTGAGATTGTGGGGCGCGGTGTAGAGCAGTCCCTGTCCTTCAAAGCGCGTGAGATTTCTGGGCTGGTCGTCGATGAGATAGTCGGCGCGGAGAATTGACTTGTTACCGCAGAAGACGTAATGCGTGGGCGGGATGAAGGAAAAGTGGCGCTGCAGCCAGCGGTATTTGGGGCCGAGCGAGTTGGGCACGGCCATGGCCTGCGTCGCGATGAAGATTTCAAAACGCGAAGAAAGATCCTTGAGCACCGGCTCCGCGCCGGGAATCACATCCAGCACCTCGAAAAAGTCTTCGGCATCGAGAAAGGCGCGGAGTTCCGCCTGGCGGTCCTGCGGCGCGATCTCCCACAGGCCTTTGCCGGCAAGATCCTCCGGGGTCACGGCTTCGTCGAAGGCCTGGTTATAGCGGCGCAGGTGCTCGGCGAGCGTATCGGCCATGACCTCGTCCATATCGACACAGATGCGCTGCACGGATGTCGTTCCTTGAGAGAGCTTTCAAGAAAAGGGTAGCAGGCGCAGAGCGGTGGGCAGTGGACTCAGGTTCACTGCAAAATGTAAGCGCAGCAGAAGCGGCTACGCGCCTGCCTCGCGGGGTTTGCGCGGGGCGCGGCCGGCGCCGGGGATCAGTTCAGGTTGAGGCGCTTTGGGAGCGGCGACGATTGCCGGGTCCCAGTAGAGGAGGCGGCTGCAACTGTCGCAGGAGAGCAGCTCTCCCTCGCGAAGCTGGTTCCATACTTGCGGGCGCACGCCCATCCTGCAGCCGGTGCATTGCTGGTTCTCGGCGCGGGCAATGCCGGTGCCGCGGCCTTTGGCGATGCGGTCAAACTGCGCAAGCCAGTCCGCATCGATGGCGGAGCGGACGGCATCGCGTTCACTGTCGAGAGCGGTCAATCCGGCGGCAGCTTCCTGTTGGCGAGCGGCCACGCTGGCACGAACAGAATCCACCTCGGCGGCAAGCTGTTCAACCTGGGCGCGGGCCTGCGATAACGCGGCTTCGTGGGCCTCGGTGCGCTCCAGGCTCGAGTATTCGTCGCTCTCCAGGCGGTCGGCTTCCGCCGTCGCGAACTGAATCTCGTGCTCGATGGCGGCGGCCTGCTCCGGCGTCGTCACTGAGTCGAGCTGAACGCGGAAACGCGCGGCCTTCTTGCGATTTGTATCGATGTCGCGCTCAAGCCGGGTGCGGAGCGTGTCCTCGCGGCCGAGCGCAGCCGAGAGATCGGCGGACTGCCGCTGAGCGGCGGAGAGCGCAGTCTCGGCCTGAGCGATCTCCGCAGGCAAAGCGCGCATCTCTTGATTCAGGCGGGCCCGGCTGAGTTCGATCGATTGGAGCTTTACGAGGTTTTCAATTAGAGCTTGCATCCGTGACAAGCAGTCTAAGTCATTTGGGCATCAGAAACAAAAGAGGGGATTGCGGGGAGCCAGCGACTGAGGAGCTAAGGGAAACAAGAAAGAGCGCGGATGCTGAAGCGATTTTAGCAGCAAGCGTCGTCAAATGGAGCAGAGGGGTAACCCTCCAGTGTAAGGGGCGCCTCTCAAAAAATGAACGCGGGTTAGGGTGGGCAGTGGCTGCAAGGCGAGTGAGAAAACGGCACAAGCGCGCATGGCTGAAGTGGGCCGCAGGTGCGGTCCTGCTCGCATTTTTAGTACTCGGCATCGCGATCACAGTGGCCATCCGCCGGGCTGAACCCATTCTGCGTGCCGCGATCGTCGAGGGACTCGAAGAGCATTTTCACGCTCACGTGGAGCTGGACAGCTTTCGCGTCTCTCTGAAGAACGGCGTATGGGCCGAGGGCAAGGGTCTGCGCATCTGGCCGCCGAACCTGGCGAACTCAAATGGCGTGGAAGCGACCAAGCCGCTCATCCGGCTGGATGATTTTCGGTTTCACGCACCGCTGCACTACAAGCCGGGCGAGCCCATCAAGATCTCATTGGTGCAGTTAACTGGCCTGGATATTGATATACCGCCAAAGCCGCAGGCCGGGCACGCGGTGCGGGAATCGAGTGGCGCCGCGCCCGGCGAGAACCACACATCGATGCTAAGTTTCCTGGTGGGTAGCATCGAATGCAAGAACGCGCATTTGACGATCGAGACCAGCAAGCCGGGAAAGCTCCCTTTGGAGTTCGACATCGCCCACGTGAAACTGAGCCATGTGAGCCTGGACAGTTCGATGCAGTTCGATGCGCAAGTGAGTAATCCACAACCGGCAGGCATGATTTTCACTTCGGGCAACTTCGGCCCGTGGGCGGTTGACGATCCCGGAGAGACTCCGGTCGCCGGCGGCTACCGCTTTGAAGATGCGGATCTCGGCGTCTTCAAAGGGATCGCAGGAATTCTGAATTCCACCGGCAAGTACGAGGGCGTGTTGCGCAACCTGGAAGTAGACGGGCAGACCAGCACCGCGGATTTCAGGCTGACGCACTTCGGCACGGCCATGCCGCTGGAGACAACCTTCCATGCGACAGTGGACGGAACGAATGGGGACACCTGGCTGCATCCGGTGCGCGCCACACTGGGGCAGTCACGCTTTACCGCCGAAGGCGAGATCGTTGGCATCCCGCCGGAAACGCTGCCCAGTGGAATCACTCGGCCGGGCGGGCGTCAGATAGCGCTGAACGTGAGTATCGACCGGCAACGAATGGAGGATTTTTTGCGCCTGACGAGCAAGAGCACGGCGCCGATACTCACTGGGAAGCTGACGGTGAGGACGGCGCTTGAGATTCCGCCGGGACCCGAGCCGGTACCGGAAAAAATGAAGTTGAATGGAAATTTCCTGTTGGAGGACGCGGCGTTCACCAGCACCAAGGTTCAGAACGACGTGGGCGCGTTGAGCATGCGCGGACAGGGCGACCCGAAGGACGCAAAGAATGCCGGGGGCCAGGTGCGGTCGGCGATCGAGAGCACTTTCACGATGGCCGATGGGGTGATTACGCTTCCCAATCTGAAATACACCGTGCCCGGAGCGGAGATCGATCTGAAAGGGACATATGCAGTCGAAGGTGGCAAACTGAACTTCAAGGGGACGGCCCGGACGGAGGCGACGGTTTCGCAGATGGTGGGCGGTTGGAAGGGATTGCTGCTGAAGCCGGCTGACAAGCTCTTCAAGAAAGATGGGGCGGGAACATTGGTTCCCATTCATGTCGATGGCACCGAGCAGGACCCGCACTTTGGGGTGGATCTCAAAGAAATCGGTCACACCTCACCGCAGATTCCGGGTCAGACTCAGTAGAGGGGCGCAGAAGTACTGCGCCGCGCAGATCGAAGAGACCGAGATGAACGCGGTGAGTCAAAGGTTGAGCAGGATTGCGATTTCCGTTGCCGGGTTGATGATTCTGGTCGCCGCGATGACGGCAGGAGGGCAAACAGCGCCAGTGAACAAGACGAGTACTGCGCAGAGCGCGAAGCAGGCGAAGCAACTGGCCTGGTGGAAAAATGCCGTGATCTATGAGGTCTACCCGCGCAGCTTTCAAGACACGAATGGCGATGGGATCGGCGACCTGAACGGAATCACGAAGCGGCTTGATTACCTCAAGGATCTTGGCGTGGACGCGATCTGGCTCACGCCCGTGTATCCGTCGCCGGACGTCGATTTTGGCTACGATATCTCGAATTACCTCGACATCGATCCGCAGTACGGCACGCTTGCGGACTTCGACCGGTTGGTGGCTAAAGCGAAAAAGCGCCACATCCGCGTGATCATGGACATGGTGATGAACCACACTTCGGATCAGCATGAGTGGTTCATTCAGTCGCGGTTGTCGCGCTCGAATCCCTATCGCAACTGGTTCGTATGGCAGGATGGCAAAGGCCAGACCGCGACGGATAAGGGAGCGCCGCCGAATAATTGGCAGTCGCTCTTCGGCCACTCGGCGTGGCAGTGGGACGAAACGACGCGCCAGTACTACTACCACAAGTTCTACGTCCAGCAGCCTGACCTGAACTGGCACAACCCCGCGGTGCACGAGGCCTTCAGGCAGATCATTGCCTTCTGGCTCAAGCGCGGCGTGGGCGGGTTCCGGTTCGACGCGATCACCACGCTCTTTGAGGATCCGAGCCTGGCCGATGAGGGCGTGCGCCTCGACACGGACGGCAAGCCGGTGATGAATGCTTTCGGCGATCCGCAACTCGACGGCTCCAAGACCGACAACCAGCCCGGTGTGCACGAAGTCATCCAGGAGATGCGCGCCGAGGCTGACCGATTCGTCACCAACGAGTTTCCCGGCACGCGAGTTCTGATAGGCGAGACTTACCTGCCCAACATCGGCGAGCTGAAGAAAATGTACGGAACGCCGGAGAAACCGGAGTTTCACCTGCCGATGGACACGCAGGTGGGCATGATCAACAAGCTGGACGTGACGGAATTCCGGCAGAAGCTGATTGACGCGGAAACGCATCTCATCTCCCACATCCCACTGCTGCTCTTCGACAATCACGACGTGCAGCGGATCGACGCGCGCTATGGCGACGGCGTGCACGATGTGGACATTCAGCGCGCATTGGCGACTATTCTGCTGGCAAGTCGCGGTTCAGCGCTGGTCTACTACGGCGACGAGATCGGGATGGTGACGACGCCTCCCGCGCGCAAAGAGGACGTAAAGGATCCGATCGGGATCACCGGCTGGCCGAAAGAAAAGGGCCGCGACGGCGAACGCACACCGATGCAGTGGAACGGAACCGCGAAGGCCGGATTCACCACTGGCGTGCCGTGGCTTTCCGTGCCGCCGAGCGCGAAGACGATCAACGTGAGAATGGCAAAGAGCGACCCGAACTCGCTGCTGGCGTGGTACAAGGCGCTCATCCGGCTCAAGAAAACTCTGCCGGCCTTCGAGAACGGGGCGAACATCATGCTCGACACGGAGAACACAAAAGTGCTGAGCTGGATGCGCCAGGCCACGGGCTCGCCGCAAGTCATCGTGTGCGTGAACTTGACGGCCAACCTGGAGATCGTCGACTTGACCCTGGGCGAAGCGGGCATGAGCCCGAGAGAATTGAAGACGCTCCTGAAGACGCCGGAAGGACCAGACACTGTGGCGCTGAATCGAATTGTCCTGGGGCCGTACGGCGTGTATATCGGCGAGGTGCAGTGAGCGGAATGCCGACCCTGCGAATGCGGAGCGCGCAGATCGCGCGCCGCGCGTAAACTGGGGACAGAATCCGGGCCACAGCGATCGAAGGATCGGCGATGAGCGATCTGCCGAAACACGATTCCATCGACAAGCGCCGGCAGCAGCATCGCGATGCCAGCTTCGCCATGCTGCTGTCATTGATCGTCGGCGTGCTCATGCTCGCCGGCAAGATGACGGCTTACCTCTACACCGGCTCCTCGGCCATCTTTTCTGACGCCGCGGAATCGGTGGTGCACGTGGTGGCTGTTGCGTTCGCCGTTTTCAGCCTGTGGCTGAGCGCGCGGCCCGCGGTTGCGCATTTTCACTACGGATACGAGAGGATCAGCTTTTTTTCAGCGGGCTTTGAAGGCGCGATGATCGTGCTCGCCGCGGGAAGCATTATTTACACGACCACGGAGAAATGGAGGCACGGTCTCGCGCTTGAGAACCTCGGCAGCGGGGTCATTCTGATCGTCGTCGCCGGTGCGCTGAATGCTCTGCTGGGGTGGTATCTGTTGCGCATCGGGCGGCGCAATCATTCGCTGATCCTTGAAGCCGACGGCAGGCACGTGCTCGCCGATAGCTGGACAAGCTTCGGCGTGGTGGCGGGCCTGGCCTTGGTGATGGCCACAGGATGGAAGCCGCTCGATCCCTTGGTGGCGTATGCCGTAGCGGCAAACATTCTGTGGACGGGCGGGCGATTGCTTTGGCGATCGGTGAAAGGGCTGCTCGACTACTCGGATCCCAAAGTTGGCCACCTGATTCGCGGAAGGCTCGACGCTCTCTGCACGGAGCTTGGCCTGGAATACCACGGAGTGCGATTCCGCACCACGGGCTACCGGCAGATCATTGAGGTTCATCTTTTATTTCCCGACGACATGCGTCTCGGCGAAGCTCATCGCTTGGCGACGCAGGTTGAAGAACGGCTCGCGGTGGACCTGGAGATGCCCGCCGAAGTGACCACGCATCTTGAGTCGATTGGGGACCACTCCGAAGTGCACCACATGGAGCACTACACCGGGCGGCCTGACTGACGGCACGGACCGGCCATCTGCCATCTGACGCCGTGAAATCCGAGTTACCCTTCGAGCATCCCTTGAGCGGCAGAGCTCATCCCGCAACCGACTCCACCAGGCGGTTCATCTTCTCTTCCTGCTGTTCGATGGACTCCACCAATTTGAACTGCGTCCGGCAGCGGTCGAGGTTGTGCCCTTCGCGATGGATCTTGAAGTATGTGTCGCCGGCGAGATGGTCGGTGAGGAAACGAATCCCGATCTCGAATGTGATGAGCTTGCCGGAGAAGGCGAGAAGATTTCTTTCCGCGGGCGTAAGAAAAGCGCCGGCCGATTCGAGGTAGCCGCGCACCAGCGCCTCGAACATCGGGAATTGCATCGTAACTTTGGACAAATCCTTTTCGTCTTCGGCCGCCGGACTGGTCGTGGTGCGCACCATGTCGCCAAAGTCGTAAAGCGCCAGGCCCGGCATCACGGTGTCGAGATCGATGACGCATACAGCTTCGCCCGTCTTGTCGTCGAGCAGCACGTTGTTGAACTTGGTGTCATTGTGCGTGATGCGCTCGGGAAGATTGGCGTCGAGGAGAACGCCGACAATCGCCTGACGGGTGCGGGCAAAATCGATTTCCGTTTTGGCGAGCGCGGCGCGGCCGACGGCGTCGGCAGCGATCGCCTGCTCCAGCGCGGTGAGGCGTTTGGGAGTGTTATGAAAGTCGGGAATCGTTTCGTGTAGGCGCGGCGGCGGAAGGCTGGCGAGTTGCTGTTGGAAACGGCCGAATGCGCGCGCCGCCTGGAACGCTTGATCCGCTGACGTCGCGGTTTCATAGGTCCGCGCGTTTTCAATCAAGTGATAGGCGCGCCACGTTTCACCCTGTGCATCGACAAACCAATTGCGCCCATCTCGCGCGGGAACAAGATGAAGCGCGCGTCGTGCGCCGTCCGGCTGGCCCGCTGCCTGCGCGGCAAGGTGCGCAGTCACGCGTTCGATGTTCTGCATGACCGCGATGGGATCGTGAAAAACGTGGCGATTGATGTGCTGCAGAATGTAGCGAGCGGGTGCGGCCGGCGCCTGGCACGTAACGAGAAACGTGTCATTGATGTGCCCGCCGCCGTGCGGCGTGAGGCCCAAAACTTCGCCGCGGAATTCAAATTGGCTCGCCGCGGCTTGAGCGTCGGCCAGCGAACTCATGACCAGAGGCTTTCGGGATAAGTTCCATCCGCGATGAGGCGCCGGATGCTCTCGACGACGCGCGGGCGGTCCTCACGATAGGTGACGCCAAACCAGGAATCGCGCGAGCGCAGAACTTTGACCCGAGCCTCACCGGAGCGAACCAGCTCGCCGACGGTGTTCGGAATGTAGCACTCCGATTTCAAGTCAGTGGCATTGGCCTCAAGGAACTTCTCAAAACGTTCGCGCAGTTGATCGAAGACCCGTGGCGTGAATCCCCACATATTCATTGAGACAGCCTCGTCGCCGTTGAGCTTAGTGACAGTTCCGGCGGCATCGGTATTGCGCGCGCCGTTTCCGTCGCGCTCGATCTTAGTGAGTTCCACAATGTGTTGGAGGTAGCCGTCATCGGAGACCTGGCAAACGCCGCGCGCCACGGAGCCAAAGTCGGAGAGGGTGTTGCGCAGGACGAAGCCGACCATCGAGTAGTCGGGCGAGCCGGAGGTCAGGTGCCCGGCCAGCGAGCGGTAGCCGTCGGCGCCGTAGAAATCGTCGGCGTTGATGGCGGCAAAGGGCTCGCGAATTGCGTCCGCACAGAGCAGGATGGCCTGCGTGGTGCCCCACGGCTTGGTGCGGCCGGCCGGAATGGTGAAGGGCGAAGGAATGTCTTCGAGCGCCTGGAAAACGTACTCGACTGCAACGCGTTTCTCAAAGCGCGCGCCGACAATCTCGCGGAATTGCTGCTCGATGTCTTTGCGGATGACAAAGACGAGCTTGCCGAAGCCGGCGCGAAGAGCGTCGAAGATCGAGTAGTCGATGATGGTTTCGCCGGCGGGGCCGACGGGGTCAATCTGCTTGAGGCCGCCGTAGCGGCTGCCCATTCCGGCAGCAAGAACAAGGAGCGTGGGAGAGGTTGTGAGGGTCATCAATCAGACCTTTTCAAGGGCGTTAATCCAATCGAATGGTACAACACGGGGGCTTCTAAAACGATAGTAGACGAGGGACCGTGGGCAGCGGCACAAGGGGTCTGCTAGAGTGGGTTGCCATGAGAATCTTTAGCCTTTGGCGACTTTCTGTTTCGACTTTGCTTTTTGCCTCACTGATCCTTTGCGGCGCAACGCCGGTGCTTCAAGCGCAAACGCCGCCGGCACAAAATCTGCCGCCCATACCGGATTGGGCGCTACCCGGTTCGGCGACGCATCAGCAAGTGGCGCCACCGGCGGACTTTCACCGGCCGAGTACGAATTTCGATGCGCCGATTGGAGTTTTCGATGGCCAATCGGACGTTGGCAGCGCGCTGGTGCCGGGAAGCGCGAGCTACGACGCCGCGACGGGGCAGTACACCATCAATTCCGCGGGGTACAACGTCTGGTATACGCGCGACGAGTTTCGCTTTCTGTGGAAGCGCATGTCGGGCGACGTTTCGCTGGCCGCCGATATCAACTTTCCCGATCCGAAAGGCTACGGAGACCGCAAGGCCGTGATCATGATCCGGCAAAGCCTCGACGACGATTCAAAGGCCGCGATGGTGGCTGAACACGGAGCGGGGATGGTGCACCTCGCGTGGCGGGCGGAAAAAGATACGCGTGTTACCGACATGGAGTTTCGCATCGGCGGGCGCGGCCGTCCGGGCGGTGCGAGTCCTGACAGCCTGGTGACGATCAGCGCCAAACGCATTGGGATTGAAAAGCACGGCGACGAGTTTTCAATCTGGATGAGCCTTGATGGCGAGCCGATGCACCAGTTCGGGCCGCCAATCAAGCTGCATTTGGACGCGCCGTTTTATGTGGGCATCGGATTTTGCTCGCACCAGCCGGAGACAGTGGATACAGCGGTGCTGGGCAATGTGGTGCTGGAGAATCAGGCGGGGAAGGTGCGGTAGGGGCGTCGTCCGCTCGTCGGGAGGCTGACCGGCGCAAAAGCCCCAGAGGGCGAAATCGTGAGAAATCGGCATCCCGCCGGTTTTCAAGCCCTTGAAAACAAGACCTCTTTACAGTTTAGACTAGAACGACTATAATTCTAGTCATAATGAGCACGGAGGCGACTATGGCCCATTGGCAGGTACAAGCGGCAAAGACGCGGCTGAGCGAAGTGATTGAGGAGGCTCACAACAAAGGTCCGCAGATCATCACGCGCCATGGCGCCGAGCGCGCAGTCGTGCTGTCGATCGAGGATTTCCGCGCCCTGACCGCGCACAAGCCCGGGCTCAAGGAGTATCTGCTAAGTGGGCCGAAGGTGGATGGCTTCGAGATTGAGCCTGACCGCGACACGGGCCGCGAGATTGCGCTGTGACCGCGACGATCGCCTACCTGCTTGACACCAATGTTCTGAGCGAGACGCGCAGGAAAAAAGCCGATCCGGGAGTGATTGCATTCCTTGAATCCATCGACTCGGCATCGCTATTCCTGAGCGTGTTAACGATTGGCGAACTGCGCAAGGGCGTGGCTGCCAAAATGCGCGCCGACCCAGCGAGCGCGAAAAGCCTCGCGGCATGGGTCGAGGGACTGGAATTCGGATTTGCCGACCGCATTTTGAGCATCGACGCGGCGACCGCGCGGCTCTGGGGCGACTGGTCGGGTGATCGTCCGAGGCGGGTTGTCGACACACTTCTCGCCGCAACCGCCGTGCAATACAGGCTTGTTCTTGTCACGCGCAACACGCGTGATGTAGAAGGGCTTCCCGTGAAAACCCACAATCCCTGGACGGGGTAGAAGTGCGAGGGTCGCTGATCCGCGAGCCATTCTTGCCGTTTCCCTGCCCTGCGTGTTTGACTGGTTGCCTGAAAGCGGGTGGCACAGATGGCGTACGTATTGGCGCTCGATCAGGGAACGACAAGTTCGCGGGCGATTCTCTTCGATGCCGGCGGGCGCGATTGCGGCGGTCGCGCAGAAGGAGTTCCAGCAGTTCTATCCGCAGGCGGGATGGGTAGAGCACGATCCGACCGAGATCCTGACCAGCCAGCTCTCCTGCGCCGTTGAAGTGCTCGGCAAAGTGGGCGCGCGCCCGCGCGACGTAGCCGCGATCGGCATTACCAACCAGCGCGAGACGGTGATCGTGTGGGACCGCGCAACAGGCAAGGCGATCCATCCGGCGATCGTGTGGCAGGACCGCCGAACGGCGGCGCAATGCAAGGCGCTTGAAGACAGCGGAGCCGGTGAAAGTGTTTCTGCGAAAACCGGCCTCGTGCTCGATCCGTATTTCTCGGCAACCAAAATTAAGTGGATTCTGGATCACGTGGACGGTGCGCGGGCGCGAGCAGAGCGCGGCGAGCTGGCTTTCGGAACGGTGGACAGTTGGCTGGTGTGGCACCTGACCAGCGGCCACAAGCACGTGACCGATGTGACCAACGCTTCGCGCACGCTGCTTTTCAATATCGTGAAGGGCGAGTGGGACCCGGAGCTGCTGAAGCTCTTCGGAATTCCCGCGAGCATGCTGCCTGAAGTGAAGTGGTCAAGCGAGCGCGTGGGCGAGGTGACGACGACGCTCGGCCTTGGCGGCGTTGCCATCGCGGGCATTGCCGGCGATCAGCAGGCGGCGCTCTTCGGCCAATTGTGCTGGAGCGCGGGCGAGGCCAAGAACACCTACGGCACCGGCTGCTTTTTGCTCCAGAACATCGGCACGGAGTTCATGCGGTCGAAGCACAAGCTCATTACGACGGTGGCGGCAAGCACGCAGAGGCGGCTTGAATACGCGTTCGAAGGCAGTATCTTTATCGGCGGCGCGGTGGTGCAATGGCTGCGCGACAATTTGAAGCTGATCGGCGCTTCCTCGGATGTGGAAGCGCTCGCGGCGAGCGTGCCCGACACGGGAGGAGTGGTTTTTGTGCCCGCGTTTGTTGGCCTGGGCGCGCCGCACTGGGACGCGCATGCGGCTGGCATGCTGATCGGTTTGCGCCGCGACACCGGACCGGGACAGATTGCGCGCGCGGCTCTCGAGGCCATCGCGTTTCAGGTGGCCGACGTGCTCGAGGCGGTGCACAGCGAAACCGGAGCCCCGCTCCAGGCCCTGAGAGTTGACGGTGGCGCAGCGGTCAACGATCTGTTGATGCAGTTCCAGGCCGACATTCTTGGCGTTCCAGTTGTCCGGCCTCGCGTGACGGAGACGACGGCGCTCGGCGCTGCCTACCTGGCCGGGCTGGCGACAGATTTCTGGCCCAGCCCAAATGCTCTCCGAGCTGAACGAAAAGGCGACGTGCGCTTTGAGCCGAAGATGGAAGCGGCCGAGCGAGCCGAGCGGCGTGGGCGCTGGCAAAAAGCCGTCGAGCGCGCCAAGGCCTGGACTGCTTAATATCGACCGAGTAGTAGTCTCGATGAAACCGGATTCGAATCTGTTGTGACGGCTGAAAGAGGAGTGTCGAGATTGTGAATCTGTTTCGCGGCTTACGTCCGATCCAGCGCGGGGCTGCTTTGCGCGACGCGCTCGCCGGCGTTGTGATGGCCGCGATGGACACCCCGCAAGTGCTGGGATACAGCAAGATTGCGGGAATGCCCGTGGTGACGGGCCTCTATTCGCTGCTGTTGCCGCTGTTGGCGTTCGCGGCGTTTGGCTCGTCGCGTTATCTGGTGGTGGCGGCGGACTCGGCGACGGCTGCAATTTTTGCCGACGGCGTAGCAGGCGCGGCAACGCCGGCCAGCGCAAAATACATCGCGTTGGCGTGCATTGTGGCCGTGATGACCGCGGTCATTCTTCTGCTGGCGCGGTTGCTGCGCCTGGGGTTTATTGCAGATTTTCTTTCGCGCACGGTGCTGGTCGGATTTCTTACCGGCGTGGGATTTCAAGTGGGAATCTCCGTGCTGAGCGAGATGCTCGGCGTGCCGGTTGATTCGCGCCGGCCAGTGGTACAGCTTTGGGAAGTGGGCCGCGGATTGCCGCGGGCACACTTGCCTACGGTAATTTTGTCGATTTCAGTACTCGCATTTGTTCTGCTGCTTCGGCACTTCGTTCCCAAAGTGCCGGGCGCGCTGGTGGCTGTTGTGGGCGCGATTGCGGCCAGCGCGGAGTGGAATTTTGCGGGGCACGGGATTGCGACCATCGGGCCGGTGGCGGGCGGTTTGCCTCACTTAGGGTTGATGGCCCTGCTCAGCCTGCGCGAGATGAATCGCAAAGAAATCGAGTTGCTGCTCACGGTATCGGCCTCATGCGCCGTGATGATTCTTACGCAGAGCGCGGCGACCGCGCGGATTTATGCGGCGAAGCACTACGAGAAGGTGGATGAAAATATCGACCTGTACGGGCTTTCGGCTGCGAACGTTGCGGCTGCACTGAGCGGCGGGTTTGTGGTGAATGGCAGCCCCACGCAAACGGCAATGATGGAAGATGCCGGCGGGAAGAGCCAGATGGCGCAGGTGTCGACGGCGGTCGTGGTGGGCGTAGTGCTGCTGTTTCTCACCGGGCCTCTCCAGTACCTCCCTACTTCGGTGCTTGGCGTCTTGGTATTCCTGGTCGCGCTGCGGCTCATCAATCTGGTTGAGCTCAAGAAGATTCGCTCGGAGAGCCCTCAGGAATACGCGCTGGCAGTGATGACGGCAGCGGTCGTAGTTCTGGTGGGTGTGGAAGAGGGGATCGTGCTGGCGATGCTGGTGTCGTTGGCGCGCATCGTCCGGCACGATTATCACCCGCATAGCGGCGTTCTGCAGGCGAATCCTGACGGAAGCTGGAGGCTGACCCCGGTTGCGCCGAATGTTGTCACCCTGCCCGGGTTGGTGCTCTACCGGTTTGGCGCAGAGCTCTTTTACGCCAATGCAGGGCGGTTCATTGAAGAGGTTGCGCAAGTCGTCGAGCCGATGCCGTCATCCGTGAAGTGGGTGGTTGTGGACGCGGAGGCGATGACGCACCTGGACTACACGGCGGCTCGAATTTTGCAGGGACTGAAAAAGAATCTCACTGATGCAGGAATCGAGCTGGCATTTGCGCGCGTGCCGTGGGACCTGAAATCCGACTTCGATCGGCATCATGTGACGGAAACGATCGGGCCTGACCGGATTTTCAACAAGCTGCACGAAGCAACTGCGGCGTTTGAAGCGGCGGTGACGTCGCAAGGGGCCTGAGGGGACCGCTGAGATTCAGCCGATGCGACGCGACCCAGTTTAACCCTGGGATCACTGCATGCTTTTACACTTAGGCGGAAAACCGCCTAGCTTGACTCTAGGCGGAAAACCGCCTAAACTGTCTCTAGGCGCAAAACCGCCTAATCAAGCACATCGAGAGCAAAATGGAATTCATTGTCCGTACACCTCTCCAACTCGCGAACTCCATTCGAGTAAGGCGGCGAAAACTCGGCTTAACCCAGGAACAGCTCGCCGCGAAAATCGGCGTGCGACAAAAAACGCTTTCTGCTATTGAAAGCGCAAGGTCAGCGCGGCTCGACACGCTATTACGCATCCTAGCGGTGCTCAGCCTGGAGCTCGTCGTGCGCGCGCGAACCAAGGGCTCGGCTAATGATATTGAGGCGAACTTCTGATGGCGCGCGCGCACAATGAGCCGCTCAATGTTTTTCTCAACAGCCGCCTCGTCGGCCAGCTTCGCCGCGAAATCTCTGGAGCAATCTCTTTCCAATACGATCCTGCGTGGTTGGAATGGCAGTTCGTCCTGCCGGTCTCGCTTTCGCTTCCTCTCCGTGAACAGGCATACCGCGGCGGATCTGTCATCGCAGTGTTCGACAACCTGCTACCCGATAGCCACGATCTGCGGCGCCAGATTGCCGCGCGCACACGCGCAGAAGGAACAGACGCATATAGCCTGCTTGGCGCAATAGGGCACGACTGCGTCGGGGCGCTCCAGTTCCTGCCACCCGGCGCGGAACCTGGACCTGCGGGAGCGGTTGAATGCGATCCGATCGGCGATGACGAAATTGCAGCGATCATTAGCAACTTGGCAGCCGCGCCTCTGGGCATCACGGAAGATGAAAGCTTCAGGATCTCGATTGCCGGCGCACAGGAAAAGACGGCGCTCTTACGCCGCAACGGACAATGGTACAAACCCCGCGGCACGACGGCAACGACTCACATCCTCAAGCCATCGATCGGCGTGCTTCCGAACGGTGTCGACCTCACGCACAGTGTTGAGAACGAGCATTTCTGTCTCGAAATCATTGGGGCGCTGGGAATCGAAGCCGCAAAAACGCAAATGGCGACTTTCGGCAAGAGGCGTGTGTTAGTCGTCGAACGATTTGACCGGAGGTGGACCGCAGATGGAAGACTCCTTCGACTACCTCAGGAAGATTGCTGTCAGGCGCTTTCGGTCCCGCCTACCCGAAAATACCAGTCGGACGGCGGGCCGGGCATCGAACAAATCCTCCAGTTGCTTCGCGGCAGCGACGAGCCGCTAGCCGATCAGCGGTTCTTTTTGAAGGCAAACACTGTCTACTGGCTTATGGGCGCAATAGACGGACACGCTAAAAACTTCAGCGTGTTTCTGCGGCCGGGTGGACGCTTCCAACTGGCTCCGCTCTATGACGTAATCTCGGCTCAGCCGAGCGTCGATTCAAAGCAGGTACTTTGGAAGAATTTCCGTCTGGCAATGTCGTTCGGAGCTAAGCCCCACTATGAGATGAGGCAAATCGCACCTCGCCACTTTCTTGAGACCGCAGACCGAGCCGGCATTGGGAAGCAGGTAGTGCCCTCGATTCTGGAAGAATTGAGCCAACAAGTTCCAGCCGCGATCGATGGAGTGATTTCGGGGCTGCCGAACAGGTTTCCTGAGAAAATTGCGAACTCGATTTCGAGCGGGATCAAGAGGCGACTGCGCATTCTGGAAGCTGGCGGGTTGACCATGCAGCGAAAGCGATAGCTACCCGATCTCTTGGTTCCAGTTTTCCAGTGTCTTCTTGAACTCGAGCATGAACTTGCCGCCATCGGCGCCGTCGATAAGGCGATGATCGAAGCCGAGGCAGAAGTATTGCATCGACCGAATCGCAATCGTGTCGTTGCCCTCGGCGTCGGTGAGCACACCCGGCTCTTTGCGCAGGCCGCCGACAGCGAGGATGGCCGACTCGGGCTGGTTGATAATGGGCATTCCAAACTCGCCGCCGAACGCGCCGGCATTAGTGAGAGTGAATGTCGATCCGCCGACCTCGTCGGGCGAAAGCTTCTTGGAGCGTGCGCGCAGAGCGAGATCGGCGATGGAGTGCGCGAGATCGGCGAAGCTGCGCTGCTCCGCATGGCGAATGACGGGCACAATCAATCCCCAATCAAGCGCCACGGCGATCCCAAGATCAATCGACCGATGATAGCGAACAGCCAGTCCCTCAACAGTGTTCTCGAGCGAGGCATTGACGATGGGGCAGCGGCGCAGCGCGGCGACTGCGGCGGCGGCGATAAACGGCATGAATGTGAGCTTGACTCCGTTGCGCTGGTCGAAGGCTGCCTTGCGTTGCTCGCGCAGGCGCGCGATGCGCGTCATATCCACTTTGTAAACGGTGTAAACATGAGGGCTGACGCGCACGCTCTCGAGCATCCGCTCGGCAATGATGGAGCGCATGCGCGTGAGCGGGACAGGATCGACCGGGAGCGAAGCGAGCTCGGGCGGCGGCGCCACTTGCAGTGAGGCCACTTGCGGTGGGGCAGACTTTTGGACCGGCTTTTGTGCCGGGGCAGAGTTCGCGACGCTCAAAACATCGTCTTTGCTGATGCGGCCCTCAGAGCCGGTGCCGGTGATGCGCCCGAGATCGATGCCGTGTTCTTTGGCGATACGGCGCGCGAGCGGCGAGGAGCGGATGCGCCCGCCCGGCGGCACTTGCAGTGCGGCAGCCCGCGCCTCCGGCGCCACAGATTGCGCTTTCGAGGTTGCGACAGGTGCGGCGGGCGACTTTGCTGTTGCCGGAGCGGCAACCTTCGTACCGGCATCACCGATCACCGCGACCACGGTGTTGACCTCCACGGTCGCACCTTCAGGGAAGCGGATTTCAGCCAGAACGCCGGCAACTGGCGAGGGAATCTCGGCGTCGACCTTGTCAGTGGAGATCTCGAAGAGCGGCTCGTCGATAGCGACAGGGTCGCCGATGGCTTTGAGCCACTTGGTAATCGTGCCCTCGAAGATCGACTCGCCCAACTGGGGCATGGGGACTTCCGTCGGCATGCGTTCCTCTCTTCGCGAAACAAGCGGCGTTAGCGGAGTTAGCGGGGCTGGCGGAGCTTTTAAAACATGGCCCTTCCCCGATGCGCAACGAATCGCGAGCCGCGTATGGCTTCTGCCGGATTATAAATCGCGGACGCAACGAGGCGGACGGGGCTTGAAGCTCTGCCCAGTCGGAGCTTATGCGGAAACGGGCCGGTCTTTTGCGGTGGCGCAGGCGCTCGATCTCCGGCGGAATCTGGAGCGGCGTGTCGTTTGCCGGAAACACTTGAGCCGGAAACTCGGGCGCCGAAGAATTGGGATCCGGCGAATCGGGCTTGGAGTCGGCCTGCGCGCGCAGCGCGGCGAGGCTTTCAACGAGCTCGACCGGCTCGTCGAAGACCAATCCAAAGTGGCGAGCCGCGCCGTGGGCGAGAGATTCAAGGTCGAGCAGCGTTTTCCGAATCGGCGACTTCCCTTTCGAGACTTGTCACCGGGCGATCCGTGATGCCGCAGGGATTAATGAGCGCAAAGTCGCGCAAATCCGTGGTGGCGTTGAACGCAAAGCCGTGCGAGGTGACGCCGCGAGCGACGTGAATACCAATGGCGGCGATTTTGCGGCCCAGCCCTGCCGGCGGCAGCCCTCTGGCTGAGATTGGCGCTTCACAATCGGGCCCGTCAGACGAATTCTGTGGCTCGGGAAGCCCGCACCACACGCCCGTTAATCCGCAGATGCGTCCGGCGCGGACGCCAAAGTCGCCGCAGAGGCGGATGAGAGCCTCTTCCATCTGGCGGACAAAATCGACTGGGCCGAGACGGTTGCCTTTCGCGTTGCGCAGGCTGCGCAGATCGAAGATGGGGTAGCCGATAAGCTGGCCTGGGCCGTGGTAGGTGACGTCGCCGCCGCGGTTGATCTCGTGCAGCGTGACGCCGCGCGCGGCCAGTAGCTCGTCCCGCGCGAGAATGTTCGATCGGCTGGCGTTGCGGCCGAGTGTAAGCACCGGCGGGTGCTCAAGCAACAGCAGCACATTGCCAATGCGACCGGCCTGGCGCAGCGCCACCAGTTCCTGTTGCAGGAGGAGCGCTTCGCCGTAATCCACGCGGCCGAGATAGAGGTACTGGATCATCCTTATCTGCGATTGTAGCGAGACCGCCAGCGCAGTTGGTTCGCATTACGAGGCCCGCCCCGCTGTTTTGGCAGACCAGCTATTTCGCCGGATCAACCAGCGCCTGGTCGACGAGCGCGTGCACGCGGTAGAGCAGGTGGTGATTGTCAGGGCTGGCGCGGCGCTGGATCATCCCGACAAAGACGATGTCGTTGGTCGGATCGACCCAGAACCAGGTGCCGGCGGCGCCATCCCAGAAAAACGTTCCTTTGCCGTCGGAGAGGTCGGCGAGCGGCGGATCGAAGACGACGGCGCAGTTATATCCGTAGCCGAATCCCGGGCGCATGATGTGCTGGCCGATGCCGAACTGGCCGGTGAGCAGCGCGGCGGGCAGGTGGTTGCTGGTCATCAGCTTGACGGTACCCGGCGCCAGAATGCGCGCGTCGCCAAGCTGGCCGCCATTCAGGAGCATTTGCGCGAAGCGGTAGTAGTCTTCGGCAGTCGAAACCAGGCCGCCGCCGCCCTCGGGATTGGTAGGCTGGGCAGCATAGTCGTCGGGAACGCCGTTGGTCGTCGCCTCGGCCACAAGCTCGCCGTTGGCCTCGTGATAGCCGGCTGCAAAGCGCGCGCGCTTGTCGGCAGGCACAAAGAACCCCGCGTCCGTCATGCCAAGCGGCGCAAAGATGTGGTCGCGCATAAAGTCGGGCAGCGATTGGCCCGAGAGCTTTTCCACGATGTAGCCCTGGATGTCCATCGACGGGCTGTAAACCCAGCGCGTGCCGGGCTGATAGAGCAGCGGGGCCGTCGCCAGCCGTTCGATCCGTTCCTGAAGGTTCTTCGCATCGTTCAGCTTCAGGTCGTGGACCATCTTGTCGACCGGCGTGTCGGCGTTGCCGTAGGTGAACCCGGCGGTGTGCGTCATCAGCTCGTGCATCGTAGGCGCGTGGTCGGGATCGGCCAGCAGCATCTTGCCGTTGGCGTCAAAGCCGTTGAACACCTTGAGGTGCGCGAACTCGGGGATGTACTTCGAGATCGGGTCGGACGGCAGCCACTTGCCCTCTTCGTACAGGATCATCATCGCGACGCCGGTCACCGGCTTGGTCATGGAGTAGTCGCGGAAGATCGTGTCCTTCGTCATCGGTGTAGCGATAGACATGTCGCGCATGCCGTAGGTGCGATAGTCGACGATCTTGCCGTGGCGGGCGAGGATCGTGACCGCTCCGGCGAGATGTTTCTGGTCGATCTCCTCCTGGATCGCCGCGTGGAGTCGATCGAGGCGTTCCGGCGAAAAGCCGACCGACTCTGGCTTAACGGGCGTCATGTCGATCGCGGGCGGTGCCGGGGCGGATAACGCGGGTTGCTGGGCGCGACCCCGAACGGGTCGGCGGCGAAAAGAAGTGCTCCGGCTAAAAGAGCCGTATTGAAAGCGCTGACGGCGAATTTCATTGGTGTGGCAGCGGTCATTTGATTTCCTTTGCGTGGAGCGCGGCGAGGCCGGGCGTTGCCGGTCCTTTATATCAAAGCGGGATGTGCTTTGCCATAGCTCAGGTGCTTCCGAACCGGATGTTGGCTAGAATAGAGGGAGTTCAGGGAGACAGGCGTCGATGCGACCGTCGGAGATGCTTTCGCAACACCGGGAGACCATCCGCCAGCTTGTGCGGCAAGCAGGAATGGCGAACCCGCGGATCTTCGGAAGCGTCGTGCGCGGCGAGGACAAGGAGGGCAGCGACCTCGATATTCTTGTCGATCCAGCGCCACGCGCCAGCCTGCTCGCGATGGAGCGCCTCCAGGCACAACTGGCAAACGTGACTGGAGTTAAAATTGACCTTCGCACGCCCGAGGAGATTCATCTTAAGTTCCGCGAGAAAGTTCTCGCTGAGGCCCAGGCAGTATGAGCCAGCACCCGGAGATGCTTTCGGGGTACGATAAATCAGAGGAGACTTTAGAGGCGGCTATGGCCACACAGATTGCTCGCAAAGGCAGCGCGGTCACGGTGGAGATCCCTGAAGACCTGCTGCGGAAGGCCAATCTCTCCGTTGGCGACGCGGTGGAGTGGACCCTGACGCCCGCCGGTTCTCTTGCGCTGCGCGGCCCACGCCGCCCGGGCACGCAACAGCTTGCGGACGGCTACGAATCGTGGAAACAGGAAGAGATTCAGGCAGGGTTCGCCGAGATAGACGCTGGCGAGGATGCTCCCAACGAGAAAGTGATCGAGTGGCTGCGGAGTTGGGGAAGCAAGCATGAGTTGCCGCCTCCCCTGTGAAGCTCCGTTGGAGCAAGCGCGCCATTCGCCGGCTTGCCTCGATCCACGACTACATCGCAAACGACAGCCCTGCGGCAGCGGCGCGTGTAGCCGCTGCAATTGTGGCGGCCGCGCTGCGGTTGCAGAAGTTTCCCTACATCGGGCGGCCGGGACGCATTGAGGGCACACGAGAGCTGGTCGTTCCCGGGTTGCCGTATATCATCCCCTATCGCGTGGTAGACGGCGTAATTCACATTGCATCTGTCATCCATACCAGCCGGAAGTGGCCGGAGACGCTCTAGATTCAAAGACAGGGGTAAGAGGGGCCTATGGAGGAGCAAGAGCCGATCTCAAAAGAGCTGGTCGCCGATCAGGATAAGCCCGAGGGGCCGCTCTACCACTACACCGATCAAAAGGGGCTGCTCGGAATACTCAAAGATAAGTGCATCTGGTCCACGCATTTCAAATATCTCAACGATAAACGCGAGGGAGCGATCGTATTCGAGGTTCTTCTGAGCGAATTGTCGAGCAGGGTTAAGTCAGACCCTCTCTTTCAGGTTTTGGGAATGGAACCGATCAAAGTAAAACAACCTGAATGTACGAGCGACGAAGCCCTCAATCAAGGGATCGGAGCAGCGAGTTGGATTACCTCGCAGAATGTATTCGTCACCTCGTTTTCGAAGAGAGCAGACCTTCTAAGCCAATGGCGGGCCTATTCTGGCGGGTCTGGCGGGTACAGCATTGGATTTAAGCCGGGCTTTCTCCGCGCCGCAGGGGAGCATTTTTTGAAGGGTCGGCCTGATGGTTTCCATATGGATGCAGATACCCTTCTGAGCTGCATTTACTTTTACGGGAATGAGAAACGATCACTTGAAAATGAGGTGGAGAGCCTCGTCTCCTCTTACCTTAATAGCACAGCTTCAAGCGCGGGGAGGCCCATCGTCAGCGGAACCGAGGGCTTCCTGCATCCCTTTGCAATTGCCACGGAGCACTTCATCCGACTTGGAATGCGTTCAGCGATAACAAAAGACTATGGTTTTCACGAAGAAGCAGAATGGCGTCTAGCGTTTCTTCTGAATCAGAATCTCATCCCTGCCGACCTCAAGTTTAGGGTCGGCAGCTCTATCCTCATTCCATACCTTGAAGTTCCTTTGCGCTGGGGGGATCAACCAATGGAAATCGAGGACCTCGTCGTAGGGCCCTGTCAATATCCAGACGAGGCGGCTAAGTCTGTAGAAATGCTGCTGAAACGCGAGGGCATTCGCGGCGTCGAGGTTAAACGATCGCAAATCCCCTACCGCGCCTAGCGGAACGTGAACTGCGGTAAACTATCTACTGGCAGGAGGACCGGGCGGTCGCTGCCGGAAGTCCTTGCGCAAGCAGGGGTTGCCGGGGGAGGAAAGTCCGAACTCCGCAGGGCAGTGTGCCGGATAACGTCCGGGACGCGGGCTTCAAATCCCGTGGACGGCTAGTGCCACAGAAAACATACCGCCGGGTCGTTCGTGCTTCGGCACGGACGATTGGCCCGAAGGGCGTACGCCTGGACGGCCAGTCCTGGTAAGGGTGAAAAGGTGCGGTAAGAGCGCACCGCTCCGGCAGTAATGACGGAGGCAGGGTAAACCCCACACGGAGCAAGACCAAATAGGGAGGGAAACCGGGGCCAGGAGCCAGGCGCCGGTTGCGCATCGGCCCGATGCGGCAAGGCGGCCCGAGTAATCGCCGAAACCTCCGGGTAGGTCGCTGATGAGCGTCCGCGGTAACGCGGCGCCTAGAGGAATGACCGCATAAACAGAATTCGGCTTACGAGTCCTTTTGCCGAATAAACGACAGCCCCGACCGGAGATAAACCGGCCGGGGCTGACCATTTTAGGAGACGTAGACACAAGTTAGACCGCCTGCGGCAGCAGCGGGCGGCCAGAGCGCCAACAGGCTGGCGAGTCAATGCCGCCGATGCGGCGTCTTGAACCAGGTTAGGCCGATTTACCGAGCGCAACTTCAGCGAACTGATGGGCTTCGGTGATCTTGTCGGAGTACTGGCGAATCTTTTCACAGACCCCGATTACGGTCTGTTCAACGCAGACGCAATAGACCTGAATATCCCCATCGTTCGGGCTGGCCGCAGTGCCGAGCGCTACATTAAACATCTTGCGGGCGCCTTCAAGGACGTCCTCGTGGGCCAGTCGCCCGTTCGACGAGTGACCTTTGGCGATAAAGCGGGCTGAATCCAGGACCGTCTGAGCCTCTTTGGGGCTGCACTTGTGTTCCCAAACGTCCCAGGCCCCATTGCTGAACTGCTCAGCAAAAACAATAATCTTCATTGATTTCCATCCTAAGCAACGAGAATGATGCTCGCGCGTTAGCCGCGGGCGAAAGAACTTGTTTTTTTCTTGTTCGGGCCCGTCCACCTATTGGCTCGCCGAGCGGATTCAGCATGCCTTGCAAGGTTTGAGTCGCATGAAACAAACGCTTAGGAAAAATTGGTTCGAATCGAGTCTAGGGCACCAATTCTGGTGCATCAATGCGACGAAAGGGTTATCCGGACCCTCCAAATGGCTCACAGGGCCCAGATCCGCGGCCTGAGCGAGACCGGCTTGGCTCGCATTTTGTGGCGGCAGCTCCGAAGCCAACTCCGCTAGCTCCGCTAACGCCGCTAACTCCGCTGCTTTCAGCTACCATCAGACTCATGCTGCGTGTGAAGCTTTTAGAGGGCGGCGCCCGGACGCCGGTGGTGGCGCATCCCGGCGAGGACCTTGGTTACGACTTGTTTGCGCTGGAGGCGATCACGCTGGTTCCTCGCTCCACCGTCAGGGTGCGGACGGGAATCGCCGTTGAGGCGCGCGATCCGCGATCAGACGCGCCCCTGGGGCTGCTGGTACGCGACCGCTCGTCGATGGCGGCGCGTGGATTGGCTACAACCGGCGGCGTGATCGATGCCGGGTACCGAGGCGAAATCCTGGTTGTCATGACCAACCTTGGCGATTCGCCCGTGGAATTGAAGGCGGGCGAGAAGATCGCGCAAATGGTTCCGGTTCCCGTCCTCACAGGTCTCGTCCAGGAGGTCGAAAGCCTTGAAGGCTCCGCGCGGGCGGAGAAGGGTTTCGGCAGCTCGGGCAACTAAGACCGGAAAGCACACAGGGAAAAGGAGGCTGCCAAATGATTACGATTCTTGGCGCAGGCGGCGCCATCGGCAACGAAGTGGTCAAGCTGCTGGCTGCGCGCAAGCTTCCGTTCCGGCTCGTGGGACGGAACCCCATATCGAAGCCCGGCGACACAGAGGTGGTTTCCGCCGATCTCTCTGACGAGGATCAGACCGAGAAGGCCGTAGCAGGATCAAGCGTCGTCTTTGTTCTCGCGGGCTTGAAGTACGACCACAAGGTTTGGGCGGAACTCTGGCCGCGCATCATGGCGAACACGATTGAAGCCTGCAAGCGTGCAAATGCGCGTCTGATCTTCTTTGACAATGTGTACATGTACGGCAGGGTCGCCGGCCCGATGACGGAAGATACGCCATTCAATCCAATCAGTAAGAAAGGCGAAATCCGGGCGAAAATCGCGTCCACCCTCATCAAGGAGTGGCAATCCGGCAGCCTGACTGCGATGATTGCGCGCGCCGCGGATTTCTACGGGCCCAATGCCAGGACCGGGATGGCGAATGTGACGGTGTTTGAGCCGATGAGCAAGAAGCAGAAGGCCATGTGCCTGGCGAACGATTCTCTTGCGCACTCCTATACCTATACGCCGGATGCGGCCGAGGCCCTGGTAACTCTGGCTGAAGCGGAGTCGGCGTGGAATCAGACCTGGCATATGCCAACAGCGCCCAACCCTCTCACAGGTAAGGAGTTCATTATCCAAGCCGCGGAGGCAATGGGCGTGGCGCCAAATTACCGCGTCCTGCACCCTCTCATGGTTCGCGTCTTTGGTTGGTTCGATCCGGTAGTGGGCGAGATCTACGAAATGCTCTACCAGAACGACTCGCCGTATCTCTTCGATTCGTCGAAGTATGCACAAGCATTCGGGTTCGCCGGAACGCCTTATGCCGAAGGGATTCGGGCGACCGCCGCAAGCTATCGCAGGGCTGGCTGAAAAGCGTCTTCCCGCATCGGACGCCTCTGAAGAATGGCGAGACCGGCAATCGGCGTAAATCTCGGGTTCAAGTCGACCCTCCGGAACCGCACCTCGCTCGGGTGCGTATCATAAACATTAAGGATCATGCCACTTCGAGAGGCCTTCAAACTCGCGCTGCAATCCCTCTGGGGCAACAAGATGCGCACCATTCTCACGCTGATCGGCGTGGTGATGGGCGTGGCCTCGGTCATCATGGTCATCACGATGGTGAATGGCGCCAACCGCTACGTCGCCACCAAGCTCTCCGGTTACGGCGCCGACGTGTTTCAGGTGTCCCGGATGCCGAGCGTGATCTTCAGCGCCCAGGATTATTTCCGCTACCAGAAGCGCAAGATCGTGCGCATTGAGGACTATGACGCTGTGCGCGAACTCTGCACGGATTGCAGTGACATGGGCGCAGCGCTGGACAAGTCGACCAACGTTTTTTACAACGGCCACTCCAGCGACAATACCGATGTGCGCGGATACACGTGGACGATGCTGTCGCTGAACAACATCGACATCGCGACGGGGCGTGGGTTTACTCCATCCGACGAAGAGCACAGCACCCACGATGCGATCGTCGGCTACGACATTGTGGACAACATTCTGGGCCCGGGCGATCCCATCGGCAAAGAGATTCGCGTGGACGGGAATCCTTACACCATTGTGGGCGTCGGCGAGCGCCAGGGCAAAACCCTGGGCCAGTCGCAGGACAACTGGGTGGCCGTGCCCATCACCACCTATCAGCAAATCTACGGCTACAACGATTCGGTGGATATTTTTGCGCGCGTAGCGGGTGGCGCGCAGGTGATGGAGCGGGCCGAAGACCAGGTGCGCGTGCTGATGAGGACGCGGCGGCATGACGCGCCGGGCACACCCGACGATTTCGAGATCCAGACCAACGACACTTTTCTCGATATCTGGAAGCAAATCAGCTCGCTCTTCGCCAGCGTCGTGCTGGGGCTGGCATCGATCGCGCTTGTCGTAGGCGGCGTGGTGATCATGAACATCATGCTGGTGAGCGTGTCGGAGCGGACGCGCGAGATCGGCGTGCGCAAGGCGCTGGGCGCCAAGCAGCGCGATGTGTTGATGCAGTTCCTCATCGAGAGCGGCTTGATGGCGACGCTCGGTGGAGCGATCGGCGTGCTGTGCGGAATTTTGGTGGGCAAGCTCATCACCATTGTCATCGGCTTCCCAACCAGTGTCCCGCTGTGGGCGGTTTTTCTGGGCCTGTTTCTGGCCGGCTCGGTGGGCATCTTCTTCGGCGTGTATCCGGCCAGCAAGGCCGCCAAGCTCGATCCGGTCGTCGCGCTCAGAGCCGAGATGTGAAAAGCAGTTCGTAGTTCGCAGTTCTTAGTTCACAGTTGGTAGCAACAGTAAATAGACAACACGGAAACTTGAAAAACATTCCCTGGATAGCGATGGAAATGGAGAGAGATTAAGATGGCGCAATCGTTCAGGGATTTGCAGGTTTGGCGGCGTGCGATGCAGCTGACAGTCGCGGTCTACCGCTTGACACAGGACTTTCCTCGTGAAGAACAATTCGGCCTAACCAGCCAAATTCGGCGTTCGGCCGTTTCCATCCCGAGCAATATTGCGGAAGGACAAGGCAGAACTACCGCTGGCGAGTTTCGCCAGTTTCTCGGCGTGGCCCGAGGGTCGAACTGCGAGGTCCAAACTCAACTCGAAATTGCACGGGCTCTTAAATTCGGAAACCCTGGCCTGATCGACGAGGTGGAATCGCTATCGAACGAGGTCAGGAAAATGCTCTTCGGCCTCATGAATTCAGTCAAGACTCGGTCGGGCAAGCAGCCGTCCTCTGTGAACTAAGAACTACGAACTGCGAACTAAGAATTATGAACTCTACCGGCCAAACCCGTGAATCCGTCAAGATGGCGCTGGACACGCTGCGCACGAACAAGATGCGCTCCGGGCTGACGATTCTCGGTATCGTGATCGGTGTCGCAACCGTCATCTCCATCTCTTCGGTGATCAGCGGGCTCAACAACCGCGTGTCGGAATGGGTAAGCTCGCTGGGTTCGAATGTGATCTGGGTGTTCCAGATGCCGGTGATCGGCGTGCGGCCCACGGCGGAGATGCTGGCGCGCAAGAAGATGACGCTCGAAGATGTGCTGGCCCTGCGCACTCTTCCGCACGTCATCGTCACCGACGGCGGATTCCAGCATACAAAGCCGCAGTTTCGCGTTGGCGATGTTGCCGTCAAATACAACGGGAAAAAGATCGCAGGAACCATTCTTTGGGGAACCACCTCCGAGGCCCCCGAAATGCTGGACATGAGCTTTCTACAGGGCCGCTTCTACACCGATGAGGAGGATAAGCGCGCCGCGCACGTGGTGGTGCTCGGCCATGATACGTGGGAGGAGCTTTTCGGCAACGAGCCGGCGGTGGGCAAGGATGTGGCCATCGAGTCGGGCCTTTACACCGTGATCGGAGTGACCGATAAGCGCAAGGAGCCTTTCGGAAGCGGAAAGAATCCTGAAGACAACGTTGCCTATTTTCCCATGGGCACATTCCACAATCTGCATCCCGAAGACAAGGACCTGTGGGTCAGCGTCAAGTACGACGACCCGAAGAACAAGGAGCTGGTGCAGGAAGAGATTCGCGAGCTGTTGAGAATCCGCCGCAAGGTACGCGTGGACAAACCGGACGATTTCGAGATCTTCGGGCCCGATTCGCTCAGCCGGCTTTGGAATCAGGTAACCGGGGGGCTCGTCATCTTCATGATCGCCGTCTCCAGCGTAGGGCTGATGGTGGGCGGCGTGGGCGTGATGAACATTATGCTGGTGAGCGTGACCGAGCGAACGCGCGAGATCGGCGTGCGCAAGGCCATTGGCGCA
Source organism: uncultured Acidobacteriaceae bacterium (assembly GCA_963850865.1). Taxonomy (GTDB): domain Bacteria; phylum Acidobacteriota; class Terriglobia; order Terriglobales; family Acidobacteriaceae; genus Telmatobacter. The sequence goes on along the minus strand of CAWKMZ010000009.1, from coordinate 18,571 downwards.
ACCAGGCGCACCATCCTTACGCAGTTCACCGTGGAAGCGGTGACGCTGTGCGCGCTTGGCGGCATCGTGGGGATTCTGATGGGCGCCATCGTCACGTGGATTGTGTATTTTCTTCCCATTGGCTTGCCGGCCACGCTTTCAACCACGTGGGTGCTGACCGGCCTCGGCGCTTCTTGTGCAATCGGGTTGCTGTTCGGTATTTATCCCGCGTGGAAGGCCGCAAATCTCGATCCGATTGAGGCGCTGCGCTACGAGTAAAGCAGTTCACAGTTCGTAGTTCACAGTGCTCGCACTCATGCACTGCATTTCAATCGCGAAATGCGCGCGGAGTGAATCTGGGAACTGCGAACTACGAACTGCGAACTATGAACTAAGAACTGTGAACTGAGAATTTAATGGCAAAAACTGGCCAAACCGGCGAATCCGTCAAGATGGCGCTGGATACATTGCGAACCAATAAGCTGCGCTCGGGGCTCACGATCCTGGGCATTGTCATTGGGGTTTCCACCGTTATTACGATTTCGTCACTCGTCAATGGCATCGATAATCGCGTATCGGGTTTTATCAACTCACTGGGATCAAATGTCTTCTGGATCGGCCGCTTGCCGATCATTGGTGTGCGCCCGACGGCGGAGATGCTGGCGCGCAGAATGCTGACCGTCGATGACGCAAGGGCATTGCGCACACTGCCTCACGTAATCACCACTGACGCCGAGGCCGCCTACACTAAGAGCTTCCAGGTCGGCGATGTCAGTGCAAAATACGAAGGCAAGAAAGTCGCCGGATCGATCCTTGCCGGCGACTTCCCTGAAGTAATGGACGTAACCGAGTTGTCGATGCTGCAGGGCCGCATGTTTACCGACGCCGAGGATCAACGCGCTGCGCATGTCGTCGTGCTCGGCATTGACACCGCTCAGGAGCTCTTCGGCGACCAGCCGGCGGTGGGCAAGGAGATCGCCATCGAGTCGGGGCTCTACACCGTGATTGGAGTACTCGACAAACGCAAGCAGCCCTTCGGAAGCGGCAAGAATCCGCGCGACAACATCATCCTGTTTCCGTTCGGAACCTTTCACAACCTGCACCCCGAGATCACGGACCTGACGCTGATCGTGAAGTACGACAGCCCTAAGAACAAGGACCTTGTGGAAGAGGAGATTCGCGAATTGCTGCGCATCCGGCGCAAGGTGCGCGTCGACAAGGGGGACGACTTCGAAATCTTCGGACCCGATTCCCTCACCAAACTCTGGGGTCAATTGACCGATGGGCTGGTCATCTTCATGATCGCCGTCTCCAGCGTCGGTCTCATGGTGGGCGGCGTCGGCGTGATGAACATCATGCTGGTGAGCGTGACCGAGCGGACACGCGAGATCGGCGTGCGCAAGGCAATCGGCGCAACCAGGCGCACCATCCTCACGCAGTTCACGGTTGAAGCTGTGACATTGTGCGCCGTGGGCGGCGTGCTGGGGATTTTGCTCGGCGCGATCATTACCTGGATCGTCTATTTTCTTCCCATCGGGTTGCCTGCCACGCTTTCAATCACGTGGGTGCTGGTCGGTTTCGGCTCTTCCTGTGCGATTGGATTGCTCTTTGGCATTTATCCGGCGTGGAAAGCCGCGAATCTCGATCCGATTGAGGCGCTGCGGTACGAGTGAGGCAGTTCATAGTTCGCAGTTCTTAGTTCACAGTGCCTATTCAAGCTGCGTTGTATCGAAATGATCAAGCGGACAGCCGGGAAAATCCGCGAACTGCGAACTAAGAACTGTGAACTTGCGATCTACAGCATCCGCTACACTTGTCGTCATGATGCCGCACGCACTGGCGCAGGCCGTGGAGATCGTGACGACGGCGCTGACCGTGGCCGGAATGGGATACTTTCTGGCATCGATCGTAGCGGCCCGCGTGTTTCTTCACGAGCGGCGAGCGCCGCAAGCAGATTTCGCGCCCGGCGTCAGCATTCTCAAATCTCTCAAGGGCCTCGACCCCGGCATGCTGGACGCCTTTCGCAGCCACTGCCGGCAGAATTATGTCGGCGACTTCGAACTGCTCTTTGGCGTCGCATCGCTCAGCGATCCTGCAGCCGCCGCGGTGAAGGAGCTGCAGGCCGAATTCCCTGAACGCGCCATTCAGCTCGTCGAATGCCCACAGCAGCTTGGCACGAATGGCAAAGTGAGTACACTGGCGCAGCTTGTAACCCACGCGCGGCATGACTTTCTGCTGATCAACGATTCCGACATTACCGTGAGCCCTCGCTACCTTGAGCGCGTGATGTGCCGATTCGCGCCGGCTCCGCGCGACGCAAACAAACCAACGGTCGGAATGGTGACGGCGCTCTATCGCGGCCGGGCACACGGGGCAGCTTCGCGTGGCAGCGGCCTGCCTTCGCGACTTGAGTCGTTGGGGATTGCCACGGAGTTTATGCCCGGCGTGCTGCTCTCGAAGATGATTGAAGGCGGCATGCATTACGGACTCGGGTCGACGCTCGCGGTGCGTCGCGAGGCGCTGGAAAAAGTTGGAGGCTTGCTCTCCATCGTCGATCACCTGGCCGATGACTACGAGCTGGGCGCGCGCATTGCGCAGGCCGGCTATGGCATCAAACTCTCCGCCGAAGTCGTCGAGACTTCGGTCCCGGCATACGAGTGGCGTGGATTCTTCGATCATCAACTGCGCTGGCTGCGGACTGTGCGCTGCTCGCGCCCGGCCGGCTATGCGGGGCTGATCGTCACCTACGGCCTCGGTTGGGCGCTCGTGAACGTTCTGGCGAGCGGATTGAGCCCTTTGAGTCTCTGGCTATTGGGACTGAGCTTTTTCCTGAGGCTGGCACAGGCCATGACGGTCGGCGCCTCGGTGCTGGGCGATCATGAGGTGCTCGCGAATCTCTGGCTGCTGCCGCTGCGCGACGTTATCGCGATGGGCCTGTGGGTAGCGGGCTTTGCCGGGGATGCCATCGTGTGGCGCGGGGAGCGCTTCGCACTCAAGAATGGAAAACTAGCGAAGGTCTGACGACAGCCCGGGAATTCCGGAGCCTCACTAGTCTGCCGCTGCCAGCGCATCGGCTTGCTCCCCCGCACGCATGGCCGCGGTGTCGATGGTGAGGCACGCGCCGAGTTCGTTGAATTCTTTCTCCCAGCGCGGACGATCGTCAGCGGCAAGCGCGGTGAGCGCGTAGCCTGAAGTGCGCAGAATCTCGTACCAGATGTTCTGCGCCTGCCAGAGATTCAGGTCGAAAGGCAGCTCAGTGAGCGCGCGCGCAAGCGCCAGAGCGCGGTCGAGCTTCTCTAAAGATCCCGAAGACATTTGCAGCTCGACCATGGCGCGCTTCATGCGCTGGTCGGCGTTGTAGGAGAGAGTCGCGGTTTCAAGCTGAACCCGGTCCGCCTTGGCCAGCGAGAGAAAGGATCGCATCTGCGCAACATCGATGGGTTCGCCCTCGAGGGTGCGGCGCAATCCTGCGTTGATCGCGAATCCCGCGGCCAGGGCGAGCGCCGGCGGCTTGGGCAACGCTGCCTGCGAAAGATAGTGCAACAGGCTGGCGTGATCCTGATAAATCGTCGTGAGCGAGCTCTCAATGTCAGAGAGCGTGGAGTTGAGAATGAGCCTGATGATGCGGCGCTGCTCATCCCTGAACAGTGACGTGAGCGAGTATCCGGCGTGGCCATAGAAGCGGTCGATCAGCCGAATGACCTCAGGGAAATCCGCGCGCTGCACTTGGCGGGCGGCTTCGGCAGAGAAAGCCTCGAAGGCCGCGGCGCCTGACTCGTCATAGGGTTTTACGGCAGCGGTAATGTTCTGGTCGCCAAAGTGGAGAACGGCAAACGAGAAGCTCTGCGCGTGGCCGGTAATAGCGCTGGCCACATGCGCGCGTCCCACGGAGAGGCGGCCGCGGCCGGATGTGTAAATCTCGTTGGAGATGCGGCTGATGCGATAGCAAAAAAGTTCCGTCTCATCGGCGAACGACGAGAACACCGAGCTAATGGCATAGTGCGCCGCCACCTGTTCGAGATGCAGCTCCATCGTCGCGACGCTCTTTTTGTAGATGCTGGCCCCGTCGCCGGCTTCGGGCACGTTGGAGTGGGCTTCTGCGAGGCGAGCGAGAAAAGCAGGCTCCAGCGGCGCGGCTTGTTGGCCAAAGAGCTGCTGCGCAAGCTGGAGCACGCGCGCGGCGTACGCGATAATCTGCACGGTCTCGATTCCGGCAACGTCGTCAAAGAACCAGCCGCAACTGGTGTACATCAACTGCGCGTGGCGCTGCATCTCCATGAGCTCAAGCGCCCGGACGCGCTCAGTTTCGGTGAGCGAGTGCTCCTGCTGCGCGGCAAAAAAGCGATCCGCCGACTCAGTGCCGCGATCGAGCACCACCTGAATGTATGCGTCGCGCGCGGCCCATACATCGTTGAAGAGCTTGTCGCCCTCGAGCTCGGTAAGCGGGATCAGCGCGTCGCGCAATTCATCGAATGCCTGGCGCAGAGGCGCGCGCCAAGCCTGGTTGCAGCCCGGCATGCCGCCGTTGCAGCCGCAATTGGAGCGCCACCGCTCGATGCCATGCACGCAGCTCCATGAAGTTTCGTCGACAATCTCGCATTCGAACTCGGGCGGAAACTGCTCGAGGAAGCTAGCGTAGTTGGTCAGCTTGACCGTCTTGTCCTGCTCGAGCAGACGCAGCGCGTAGGCCAACGCCATCTCGCCGTACTTGTGGTGATGGCCGTAGGACTCGCCATCGGTGGCCACGTGAACCAACTGCGGTTGAGGCGAGTCTTTGAATCCTGCCTTGAGCCGCGCGACATAGTTGTCGCCGGAATCGAGCAATCCCTCAAAGGCGATGGCGCGCGAGTCGGGGCCGTTGTAGAAAAAAACGGCGATCGATGCGCCCGACGCAAAGCGGACAAGATACGGATGAGTCGTGTCCACGCTGGCGTTCGGCGTATCGGTCCATTCGGCTTCGCTTTTCAGCGGACGAATGCGCTTGCACTGGTGCGGCGCGAGCACCGTGAACTTGATGCCGTTCAAGGCCAGCGCTTCGAGAGTCGCCGTGTCGGCCGCCGTCTCAGGCAGCCACATGCCCTCGGGTTTGGCGCCAAAGCTGTTTTGGTAGTCGGCCATGCCCCAGCGGATCTGCGTGTTCCGATCGCGCGCATTGGCCAGCGGCAAAATCATGTGGTTGTAGCCCTGCGCCATGGCCGAGCTGTGGCCGCGGTAACGTTGGCGGCTGCGGCTCTCGCCGTCCAGAATCATGCGGAACGTCCGCGGCGCATTCTCCTTGAGCCAACTCAGCAGCGTGGGCCCGAAGTTGAAGCTCATGCGCGCGTAGTTGTTCACGATGCGCGTGATCTGGTTCTTGGCATTGACCACGCGGGCGGCGCCGTTGGGCGCGTAGCACTCGGCGCAGATGCGCTCGTTCCAGTCGTGGTAGGGAGCAGCCGAGTCCTGAGTCTCGACCGTCTCCAGCCAGGGATTCTCGCGCGGCGGCTGGTAAAAGTGGCCGTGAATGCAAACGTAGCGCTTTGCAGAAGGCATGGGTACCCAATGGTTTGCGGCGCGCGGAGTGGTTGGCGGCTGCTCAAACCATTCTACGGCCAATTCGCTCGCGCTATCGGGCCGAGCGTCCTGTGGGCGCAGTGTTTTTGGCCAGGTCGCAGGCGCGCCAGAGGTACCAGCTCGCGACAGAGCGGTAAGGCGCCCATCGCTTGGCGCGGCGGAGCATCACGTCCGGCTTGGGCAGATCGGCCGCTTCGAGCGCGCGGGATTTGGGTACGCGCTGAAAGGTCAGCGCAAAGCCCTTGCGCACGCCGTAGTCGGTTACGGGCAGCACGTCCGGCCGGCCGAGGCGGAAGATGAGCAGCATTTCCGCGGTCCACGTGCCGATGCCGCGCACCTCTGTGAGTCGTTCGATGATCTCGGCGTCGGGCATCTTGCGAATCGCGGAGTGCGCGGGCACCGTGCCATCGAGGGTGCGCGCAGCCAGGTCGCGCAGCGCCTTGATCTTGTTGCCTGACACGCCAGCCGCGCGCAGCGGCTCATCTGGAGTGTCGAGCAGGAGCTGCGGCGTGGGATCGCCGCCAAAATACTCGCGCACGCGCCGGTGGATGGTGGCGGCGGCTTTGCCGTGCAACTGCTGATAAAGGATCGATTCGAGCAGCGACTCGAAGAGTGAGGCTGTGTGGTCGAGCCGAAGCGTGAAAGGACCTGCGCAGTCGATCAGCACAGCGAGTTTCGGATCGATCGCGCGCAGATGCTCGACCGCTGCGACAGGATCGTAGGGAAGTTTTCGGCTGCGGCCGTTGTGAATCATGGATGGAGTGTACCGCAGGCGCGCGGCGAGATCAGAGTGCACGAAACAAAAGGCCTCCCGCCTGTGCGATGTACAGCGCGGGAGGCCTTCTCGCTGGCAGAATTGCTAATTCGACGAAGTGCTGGTGGTGTTCACAATGGTGATTTGTGTCTCGCCATTATTTTCGCTTGCCGATTGATTGACTGTCACGGTCACGGAATTAGACCCACTCTGAATCGTGATGATTCCACCGTCCCCGGTTGACATGGTCTGTGCATTCGGGCCGGCCAGGCCCTTGTAGAAGGTCATCACCTTATCCGGTGAGTCGGGCGTGAGGAAGTTCGCGGTAACCATGGATTTGCTGCCGATGGTCATGCGCAAACCGCCTTTACCCTGCGTCGCGCCGGGATAGATGGCAATTCCCAGGTCGCTTGCCGTCATCGTTTGGTTTGGGTTTTCGGTGATGGCGCCCTTGGGCGTATTGATGGTGATTTCACCGTTGGCATCCTTATGCACGGACTTGGCGACATGATAGATTCCGTAGCCGACAATTCCGGCGCCAATAATTCCCAGGCCAAAAAAAACGGCCAGGACAATGAGAATGATCTTGAGGGCGCTGGAACCTTGCTTGGGCGGAGGCGCGCCGACCGGCGGCGGCACGGGCTGAAACGAACCGGGCTGAGGGACTTGACTGTTTGTGGCGTCGGACATAGACCCATCCTTTTCATCGAGCGTTCTGATGGTGAGTTTTGACCGGGGGTTCTGGAACCGCTTCACTATACCTGATCCAGCACTCATTCTGTAACCGGTTTTTTCTCGCCGCGGGCCACGTCTTCGAGGCTTAACGCGGAATTCATTCCCGATTCGCAATTCGGCAAATGTAAGGCCGCCAGCGCCGGACAATCCAGCCCCATCGGCTTTACCATCAGAAAGTAAGCTCAGGAGCTCCACCATGAAGATGCGGCCGGGAGAGCAAACCGGTTTTCTGTTGTGCGGCAAGGAATGGACTGAAGGTGAGGCGCTCGAAGTCCGTTCGCCGTGGGATCAGGGGTTGGTGGGCCGAGTGACCATCGCCACGCGGGCAGACGCGCGCCAGGCGTTGAATCATGCCGTCGCGAGCCTGCGCCGCACGCGCGCTTTGCCGCGCTGGAAACGGCGCGAGATTCTGGAGGATGTGGCTGCCGCGCTCATTGAACAAAAAGAACGGTTTGCGCAGTTGATCGTGGCCGAGGCAGGCAAGCCGCTGCGCATGGCGCGAACGGAAGTGGATCGCGCCGTGCTCACCTTCAAGACCGCTGCCGAAGAGGCTGTCAGATCGGGTGGAGAGAGCATTCCGCTGGATTTAACCGAAGGCAACGAGGGGCGCTGGGGCCTGGTGCAGCGGTTTGGCATCGGGCCGGTTCTGGCGATCACGCCGTTCAATTTTCCGTTGAACCTGGTTGCGCACAAGGTTGCGCCCGCCATCGCCGCGGGCTGCCCGGTGATGGTTAAACCCGCGCCGCAGACGCCGTTTACCGCATTGGCGCTGGGCGAGGTGATCTTGAAGGCCGGCTGGCCCGAGGAAGCGCTGGCCGTGCTCACGTTGGCCGATGCTGACACCGCCTGGCTCACGGAAAAAGAAGATCGCATCAAGCTGGTCAGCTTTACCGGCTCGGCAAAAGTGGGCTGGGATCTGAAAGCGCACTCGGGGCGCAAGCGCGTCCTGCTTGAGCTTGGCGGGAACGCCGCGCTTGTGGTGCACGGCGATTGGAAGAATCTGGACGATGCGGCGCAGCGCACCGCAAATGCGGCGTTTGGTTTCGCCGGCCAGTCGTGCATCAGCGTGCAGCGCGTCTTTGTGGAGCGCAGCATCTTTCAAACCTTCGTTTGGAAGGTAGTGGATGTTGCGGAAAAGATGGTGATCGGAGACCCATCCAGTGACGCCACTGAAGTGGGGCCCATGATCCGCCTGAGCGAAGCGGAGCGAGTGGAAGCCTGGGTCAAAGAGGCCGTGGAGGGCGGAGCCAAGCTTGTGACGGGCGGCGAACGAAAGGGATCCATGGTCACCCCGGTTATTCTGAGCGCAACCAAAGCCGGCATGAAGGTTCGCGATGAAGAGATCTTTGGGCCGGTTCTGCTGATCGAGCCCTATGACGACTTCGAGGACGCGCTGGCGCAGGTCAATCACTCGAAGTACGGATTGCAGGCAGGCCTGCTCACGCGCGATTCCGGGCGCATCCTCACTGCGTATCGCGAGCTGGAAGTGGGCGCGCTGATCGTCGGAGACACGCCAAACTGGCGCCTGGATCCGATGCCTTACGGCGGTGTTAAGGAGTCGGGCCTCGGTCGCGAGGGCATCCGGTGGGCCATTGAGGAGATGACCGAGCCGCGCATGTTGGTCATGGCGTCGCTGGGATAGAGCGCGAACGCCACCGATTCACATCGCAGCGTTTCGGCGCGAACTTTCAACAGGAGAACGACTATCCCTTTTTGGCCTTGGCTCGCACCGCGGCCCAGCGCTTGCGCTGCGCATCGGCAATCCGCTTGCGCGCGTCAGCACTTAGAACACGCTTCTTCCTGGGTTTGGCCTTGCTCGCCGATTTCGCTGCTTTGCGTCCGGATGCGGCGGAAGCTGTGCCAAGGTTGGCCAGCAATGCGCGGGCTTGCGTGAGCTTTGAGATCTCAGAGTCTATTTGGGCAAGAATATTTTCAATCGCCATGTTCAAAGAATAACTCAGAACATTCGCGCCCGCACAGCTTGAGTCAAGAGATTTTTCACTTACTCACGAGGGTTATTGGCTTGACCGATGCGCCGCTGAGCTAAGTTACAACCGTTGGGACGCCTAAAGACACCGCAGCGGGATGAGCTATGCAGCCCATCCCGCCGAGTTACTTTCCCATTCCGCGATCTCAACACACAAACAACGAACTTAGGCGGCCAGATATAGAACGTGCAAATAGCCCGCCGCTGCCCTAAGCGGTGACTGCCACCGGCGCCCGCCGCCATGCGTAAAGCGGGAATTGGTTGGCTAACTCCGCCACCTCGCCGCGGATGCGCTCTAACGCCGCATCGTCGCTGCGCTGGTCAAGAGCCTTCGCAATCCACGCGGCAATCGTGCGCATCTCCGGTTCCTTCATGCCGCGAGTGGTAAGAGCGGGCGTGCCCACGCGTATGCCGGAGGGCTTAAGCGGCGGATTCGTATCCCATGGGATGGAGTTCTTGTTGACCGTGATGCCGGCCTTGCCCAGCGCCAGCTCAGCCTCAGAGCCGAGAATGCCTTTTTCAAACACATCGACGAGCAGGAGATGATTATCCGTTCCACCGGAAACCAGCCGGAATCCCGCCGCGCTCAGGGCTTCTGCGAGCACCTTGGCGTTAGAGACGATCTGCGCAGCGTAGTCGCGGAAGTCCGGGCGCAGAGCCTCAGCGAACGCAACCGCCTTAGCCGCCACGATGTGCATGAGCGGCCCGCCTTGCTGGCCGGGGAAGACAGATTTGTCGACGGCTGTCGCCAGATCCTGATTGCAGATAATCAGGCCCGCGCGCGGACCGCGTAGTGTTTTGTGCGTGGTGGTGGTTGTGATCTGCGTGTGAGGAACGGGCGAGGGATGCACGCCTCCGGCGACGAGCCCCGCAATATGCGCCATATCGAAGATATAAATCGCGCCCACTTTGTCGGCGATCGCGCGCATGCGTGCAAAATCCCACAGACGCGGATAGGCGCTGGCGCCGCCGATAATGACCTTCGGTTTTTCCGCAAGAGCAACCGCCTCCATCTCGTCATAGTCAATGGTCTCGGTGTCCTTGCGGACGTGATAAAAGGTGGTGCGATAAAGCTTGCCGCTGAAGCTGAGCCGATGTCCGTGCGTCAGGTGGCCGCCGTGCGAGAGGTCGAGGCCGAGAATCGTGTCGCCCGGCTGCAGGACTGCCGCGTAGGCCGAGGCGTTGGCCTGCGAGCCCGAGTGCGGCTGCACATTGATGTGCTCGCCACCGAAAAGCTGGCGCGCGCGGTCGCGGGCCAGGTTCTCGACAACGTCGGCGTACTCGCATCCGCCGTAGTAGCGGCGTCCGGGATAGCCCTCGGCGTATTTATTCGTGAAGATGGAGCCGGCCGCCTCTAAGACCGCTTCCGACACAAAGTTTTCACTGGCAATCATCTCCAGCCCTTCATGCTGGCGGAGAGTTTCCTGGTCAAGGGCGGCGGCGACATCGGGGTCAACCTGGGCGAGGGAAAGTGACATGCGGTCCGTCATATTAAGAATTTTAGCCTGTTCTCCCTTGCGGGAATAGACCGGGTACCCCATTCGGAAGTGCAAATCCCGTAAACTGAATTCGGCGTAAACTTGCATCGCCGAACGAGGTTCCAGTGAACTCGCGAGCCGGAAAACTTGCCTTGATTCTCGCCTGTGCGTGGGCGCCGCTCCCCTTAATCGCGCAGGATGCGACCCCGCCGGCCGCGCCGGTCAGTATTGACGCCGGCCTGCTGGCAAAGGCCAATGCAGGCGATCCGGCCGCCGAAGTGCAAGTGGGTGAGCAGTATGCGCACGCCGGGGCCACCGAGCACTACGGCGCCGTGGCCGCCCAGAACTACCAGCAGGCGGCAGCGTGGTACTTGAAGGCCGCCAATCAGAAATTCGTTGACGGTGAGCTGCATCTGGCCGCGCTCTACCGCGATGGCGGCAACGGCTTTCCGCGCGACATGGAGCAGGCGGCGGCATGGTACTTGAAGGCGGCCAACCAGGGAGATGTAACCGCGCAGGGCATGCTCGCCGTGCTCTACTCCATGGGCCAGGGCGTGCCGCACGACGATGCGGAAGCTTATTTCTGGTTCGACATTGCGGCATCAGTCAAAGGGCCCAATCAGGATAAGTACGCGGCAAACCGGCAAATGATCGGCGAGCGAATCACTGCCGATCAACTTGCCGACGTCCAGGATCGCGTGGCAGCGTGGAAGGCCGCGCACCCGCAGCCGGATTCCTCGAAATAAAAAAATCGATTTCGTGAACACTGGCTTGCAACGAAAGTTGCAGATCTGCGGAAAAATCTTGAGGGAAGTCTTGTGTGACGTTCGAGACTGCGGTTTGGATCCGGGAAAATTGCAAAAAAGCACAACTACTTTTTCGATCCCGTGTCTGGTGGTGACATGGGCCGGCAATTCAAAATCAGAGGCCCGTGGAGGATCCATGAAGCGCACACTCTTTACGCTTGCTGTGGCCACCCTGATCGCCTCGGGTTCGGCCTTTGCTCAACAGAGCCAACCAACCACGCAGCCCAATCAACCGGCGCCTACCGTCAATGACCGCAAACAGGATCAGCAAGACCGCATTGCCAATGGCGTGGACTCCGGCCAACTGACCGCCGGCGAAACCAAGAACCTGGAATCGCGTGAATCCAATTTGAACCGCGAGGTCCGTGACGATCGCTCCGCCGATGGCGGCAAGCTGACACCGCAGGAGCGGCAGCAGGTCAACCATCAGCAGAATAATCTGAGCCACTCCATCTACCAGGACAAGCACAACGCCGACACGGCGCACTATGGCAATAACGAGCTCGGGCAGCGCCGCGAGAATCAGCAGGACCGCATTGCCAACGGAATCCGCAACGGATCAATGAACGCCGGCGAGGCTACACGCACCGAGAACCGCGAGCAGGGCATCAACGAGCAGATTCACGCTGATCGCCAGGCCAACGGTGGAAAGCTGACCGGGCAGGAACACCGGCAGATCAACCGCGAGCAGAATGGCGCCAGCCGCCAGATCTATCGCCAGAAGCACAACGGAAAGTAATCCAACCGGCTCACGGGTTCAGCGTTTGTTGGGCGACCGCCACAACATGACCATCCTTATTACGAGCGAGAAAGACAACCAGCCGAAGAGGCTCGTTGTCTTTCTCCGCGCTCCGCAGCTCAAAGGCGGAGAGCTTTAGCGGCCGCCCATCTGCGTCATTCGCGCCGAATTCCTTAAGAACGCGCACAACGGCCACATTATCGAGCGTTTTCCCGGCGTTCTCTCCGTGTGCGACCACTGTCTGGGTCGAATTCTCTGCCACGGCCGCCACTAACTTCGCCTTGGTGCCCGGAGCCGACTTGACAGAAAACTCGATGGAGCCGTCGGCGTCGCGATGTGGGTTGTCGATTTCGATTGCGAGCTTTGGGGCCTTGGCGGCGTCGACAATCTCCAAGACCAGTTTGCGGGGATCGGCTCCTGCCACCTGGGCGGCTCCATCCACTACAAACTGCGGTGTGGCTGGCGAGGCGAGAAAAAAACGCTGCACGTATTCGTCCTGCCGCTGGTCCGCGTCAACCAGCGAGTAGGGATCCATCCAGCCCAAGTGATTCCAATACGTGACATGCTCGCTGATCACGATAGCGTCCACGCCGGGAACAGGCTGCTTCGCGTCGAGCCTCGCCAGAATCTCATCGGCCGGCGGGCAATCGGAACAACCTTCCGATGTGAATAGCTCGACCAGGACCGGCGTGCGATTCGGATCGGCTGGATGGCTCTGGCCTTTCGCCAGCGGGAGAAAGAGCAGGCCTGTTGCCGCCACAACGACAAACCGCACTCGCCAGAATGGGTTGCAAGGCAGGGAAGCCATTTGAATATTGGACCGCAGTCAGGGCCAAAAGGTTGTGAACTTGCGCCGTTTTGGTCGTGGTTCGCAGCCGTTCCACTATTCTATCTCTATCCATGATGCGGACTCTAAACATTGCTTTTTGCGCCTCGGCGTTGCTTGCTTCATTCGGAATGGCAGCTTCTGCGCAGATGGCCGATGTGATGCTGACTCCGGCTGTGGTCGTCGCGGGATCGCCGGAGTTGATCTCGGTTCATCTTCCGGCCAGTGCAACAGTGAATGGCGAGTGGCTGGGAAACACGCTCCAGTTTTTTCGCGGACGCGACGGACGAGCCTGGTATGCGCTGGCAGGAGTCGACGTCCAGACGCAGACTGGCCCATCTAATTTGCAAATCTCTGCTCGCACTCCGGCGGGCGCCACCGTCGACTTGGGCCGCACGGTTGAGATTCTTCCCGCGCACTACCGGACAAGCACTCTGACCGTTGCGCCGAAGTTTGTTGAGCCGGGGCCGGATGAGCTCACGCGAATCAAGGCCGAGAGAGCACTCAAGGACAAAGTGTTCGCGTCGAGCGCGGCAACGAACCATTGTGGTCCGGCGATTTTCGCGCGCCGGTGCATGCACCACCCACTGACAGTTTCGGCACGCGGCGCACATTTAACGGAAAACTCGCCAGCATTCACCAGGGAATGGATTTTCGCGCGGCGCCCGGAACGCCTGTGCGCGCCGGCAACAGCGGCGTTGTGGTGCTGGCGCAGCCGCTCTACTACGAAGGCAATTGCGTCGTCATCGACCACGGCCTCGGTCTGTTCACGATTTCGATGCATCTGAGCCGCATCGACGTTCACGAGGGCGAGCATGTGATCACGGGCCAGCTTCTCGGGTTGAGCGGAGCCACGGGCCGCGTGACCGGTCCGCACCTGCACTGGGCGGTGCGCTGGCAGAATGCGTATCTCGATCCCGCGAAGATGCTGCACCTCGATTTGAGCAGTGTGCGCTAGCGACTCGGTCTTCGCCCCGGACTCAGGAGAACAAGCGCACTGCGAAGTCGCGGTCCTCGGGTGACGGCCGGTCTTGACACCGCGTCGGCGATGGTCTGTACTGTTGCGCATGCGAACATTCAGAACTGCGCTGCTCCCCGTCGTTCTGGCTGCGGCTCTCGCCGTTTGCGCTTCGGCGCAGAATTCGGCTCCGATTGCAACCGGCACGCCCCCAACGCAGGCGCCAGCGCAACCACCGACGCGCATGTTGGCGAGGGAAATGTGGATCCACACGCCCGACGCCTTCCCCAACGGTCTGGATGCGCTGGAAGTGCGAATGGAACTGCCGGGGCGGCATCCGCTGGTGGTGCTGACACACGGCACGTCAAACGAACCCGACGCCCGCGCGCACGTAACTCCCTGGGCCCAGTTTTCTCAGGCAGAGTGGTTCGCCGAGCGCGGATACGTCGCCATTGTGGTGGTGCGCAGAGGATATGGGCGCTCAAGCGGGCAGCAGGACTCGGCTAACGGCGGCTGCGGCGCCAGGCTCGGCAGCTTTTATCAAACCGGCGAGGCCAGCGCCGACGATCTGCGCGCAGTGATCGACTTTGCGCGGAGCCTGCCGGAAGTGGATGCGGACACGATGCTGAGCGCCGGCGTCTCCACCGGAGGCTTTGCGCAGGTAGCTCTCTCCGCCGACCCGCCCAAAGGGCTGAAGGCCGCCATCAGCTTCGCCGGAGGACGCGGCGGCGACGGTCGCGAGCACAATTGCAACCTGAGCGGGGTCATCGACGCGTTTCATGATTTCGGCAAGGCGGCGCAAAAGCATGGCGATCTCCCCATGCTTTGGATCTACTCCGAAAACGACCATTGGTTTCCGCCGGCCATGGCGCAGCAGTTCGATGCGGCCTACAAAAAGGGCGGCGGCAACAACCAATTTGTGATGGCCCCGCCCGACGGAGATGATGGGCACCATCTATATGGGCATGTCGCGGCCTGGTCAGACACGGTGACCGCGTTCCTTAAGGCGCAGAATCTGCTCCCTCTTGGCGACACAGTACTGCCTGCGCCCGCCCCGCCCGACGTGCCCATGCCGCCGCCTTTGGCGGACAAGGACAAGGAAGTTTGGAGACGCTTTCTGCTGGCCCCGCCTTACAAAACGCTGGTCGTAAATGAAAGCGGTGAGGTATTTCTTTTTGCGGCGGGCTTTGATCAATCGCTGGCCGACGACGGCGCAATCGATCGCTGCAAAAAGGCTCCGGGCGGGAGCAAGCACTGCACAATCGTCGCCAGGACGCCGGGCGCGAAGTAGTTGCACGCGCGGCTCACCGAACCGCGCGTTACCGCGACTGCACTTCTTCTTCAAGTTGACGGGTCGCCTGTGGCGCCGTCGCCTTCTCTTCACGCAGGGCTTTGAAGGCGCGGTAAACAAACCAGCCCATGTACCATCCGTCGATGAATTTATAAGGTGTCTCGCCGGTGGTGTAGTGGCCGCAGGGCAGCACGCGCACTTCGTAATTCAGTCCGGAGCGGCTGGCTGCTTCAACGACTTTGAGCGAGTACTCCAGCGGAAACGTGAGGTCGTACTTTGCGTACACAAAGAGGATGTGCTTGCGCGGGCCGCCGGCTTCTTCGCTCGCAAATTTTGCGTAGTAGCTGACGGGGCTCACGGTGGCCCACAGCGCGCGCAGCCGATCTTGCGAGAGCCCCGCTGCCTCCACCCCCGCGCGGATGTGGCGCGTGCTCTGCCCGGCCCACACCACGTCGCCAAAAGCGGTCGACGCGTGGTTGAAAGCATTTACGCGCAGCCGTGGATCGTGGGCGCTGGCGAGAAATGCGTAGCAGGAGCCCAGGCTCGTACCCAGCACGCCGAAGTGCTCGTATCCCTGCTCCTCGAGCCAGTCAACGCAGCAGCGGATATCAACCACCGCCTGGCGGCAAGCTGAAATGGTGCGGCCCACATTGGAGCTGACGGCATAATCCGAGCGCTCCAGCTCCGCAGGCCGGCGAATGTCGTGATAAGGCTTGGAGAGCCGCAGCGCCGACACGCCCATGCGATTAAACATCGTGCACAGCGAGTTGTGGCTGAACCCGTCGGCGTTCCACTGCGGCATCACGATGATGGCCTGTTTGGGCCGCGCGGGATCTTTGTGCGCCGGCGCAGGAAACCAGCGCGCGTTCACCAGGTCGTTCTCCGGATAAGGTGTGCGCTCAGGCGAAGTAAAGCGCAGATACTGCGCCTTGGGCAGCTTGCCGTCGACGGCTTGCTGCTTGAGCTCCGCATCCTTGGCCAGCGTTTCAGGGCGCACGTTGGTGGGGAACAACTCCGGGTGACGCTCCTCGAGCCGGAAATCCGTCGGGCGCTCGTAGCCAAAAAAGATGTCGCTATGGCCGATGAGCAGCTCGTTGATGCGAAGCATGGCAGCTTCCGCAGCCGCGGGGTCGCGAACGGTGTCGGGGTCGGGGACCGCTGCGCCAAAGCCGTGCGCCTCGAGGAACGGAGCCACCCACTCGAAGCCCCACTCCAATGGGCGCACCACGCGGTTTTCGTCGCGCGTGCTTAGCCGCGTTTCCCACGCGTACATCTTGCGTGCATACCAGCCAGTCAGCATGAATCTACTTCAATTTTATCAGTGCGAAACGGATCAGAGACCGGTCGCGGGCGAGTGCTTTTCCCTGAGGTTCTGATCAAAAACAAACTGGTCATCCTGAGCGAGTTTTGGCGCGTCCTTTGCGCCAAAGCGAGTCGAAGGACCTGCATTTCGGCCTTTGACTTCTGCTACGAACATCTGCGTCGTCGAGCTACGCGCTCAACTTCTTCGCGGCGCGCAGCAGCGCGAGATACTCCGCGGCAAACCAGCCGATGCTGAGCAACAGAATGATCGCAATGAGGCCTTGCGAGATGGCGCAATACAGGCACCACACCCCGAGGCCGTATTGCTCAATCATGGAGAGACGGAAGGCGAACATGAATCCCAGAAAAGCGGCAAGGAATGTGGCGAAGCGCAGCCGCGCGAGGCTGAGACAACCGAGCACCAGGTATCCGGCGATGCCAATGGCCGCAACAGGGACCTTGGCAATCACTGCGAACGAGCTGTGATTGACGATGCCGCAATCCCAACGCTCGTTGATGTCGCATGGCGCTGTCCCGGTGGAGTAGTGCACCTGGAGCGCGAGCGAGGAGACGACAACTCCGGCAACGGCGAGAATCAATAGGACGTATCGCATAGGAAGTGGAGAACCGACCCTTTTTGCTTCATCCCGATTCTAGCTGACGGAACTCAGAGGTTCGTTCCCCGATGGTGTCTGGCCCACCCTGTACGATGAAGCCATGGCCGGGGACAGAGACGCGCCGAGCAGCGAAGAGCCGGGGTGGCAGCACGCGATGCGAGTCGCGTTTTTCGGCGGCAGTTTTGACCCACCGCATCTGGGCCATCTGGCCATTGCGCGTGCCGCCCGCGACGCCTTCCATCTGAATATCGTCTTGTTTGCGCCGGTGGGCGCGCAGCCGCTCAAGCCCGGGGGCGCGGCGGCAGGCTTTGAAGATCGCCTGGCGATGACCCGGCTGGCCATCAAAGACGAGCCTGGGTTTGCGGTCTCGCTTGCCGATGCGCCCAAAACCCATGGAAACCGCGATCTGATGCCGAATTACACCCTCGAAACACTCGATGCTCTGCGCGCGGAATTCAAGCCGGAGACAGCGCTTTATTGTCTGATGGGCGCAGACTCCTTCTTCGGACTGCGGAACTGGCATCGTGCCGCGGAGATTCCCTACGCGGCATCGCTCATCGTAGCCTCGCGGCCCGGTCAGCCGCTCGACGGATTGAAGGCGGCACTGCCCGAGGGCCTTACGCTTGAGCCTTTGCCGGCCGGCAATCGAATGGCGGCCGGAATTGAGGTCCGCGCCTTCCATCTTGTGAATCCCGCTGGAGAGCGCGCCCCGTTTTATCTATTGCCGGGGCTCGATGTGGAGATCAGCGCGACGGACGTCCGGGATGCAATCCGTAAAGCCGCTCCCATGACCGCTCCTGGCGCATCGAGCGTCGTGCCGGCCAGTTCCGCGGAAATCCAGACCATGCTCCCCGCCGCCGTTGCGGACTACATCCGTAATCACGGCCTTTACCGCTGACGCCAAGCCTCGACCCACGAACCACGGTTCACGATTCACGGCCCCTCCGCTTGCTCCCTGCCGAATCGACAAGCTACCATGAACCTGGGAGTTGCCAACATCGAATGAACACATCGCCGGCGCAGAAGCAAACGCGCATCATGGTGCAGACCGCAGCCGCGGTTTGTGAAGAAAAGAAGGGCCAGCACACACGCATTCTCGAGCTCGACCCCGTCGACTCTGGCCTGTCAGACTTCTTCCTCGTTACCTCAGCCACCAACCAGCGGCAGGCCGTCGCCATTGCCGACGAGATTGAGCTGCGCCTCAAGCACAACTTCGGCGCATACCCCAACTCAGTTGAGGGCCGCCGCAACGGCGAGTGGATCCTGCTCGACTACGTCGACTTCGTGATTCACGTGTTTCTTTCGGAGAAGCGCGCCTTTTACGACATTGAACGGCTGCGCAAATCGGCGCGTCCGCTCACGCCTGCCGAGTTTGACGCCGAGCTCACGACCGCGCTCAAGGAAAAGACGCGCGCCGCTCGCGGCAAGAAAGCCGCAGCCGGTCCGGCAAAAAAGCCCGCAAAGGCTCCTGCGAAGAAACCCGCCGCCCGGAAAAAAACGCCGTCCGCAAAAACTAAGAAATCCCCAGCCCCAAAACCTCGCGCCC
>CAWKMZ010000008.1:0-15950 GCA_963850865.1 uncultured Acidobacteriaceae bacterium | reverse complement strand
TGGCCGCTGATGAATCAGCCGCAATTGTTCCAGATCCTGAAAATGGACCGCCGGCGCGGCAATATCGTGGTTTCGCGCCGCGCCGTGCTCGAAGAGCGCCGCGCCGAGGAACGTTCTTCGCTGGTCGCCAGCCTGAAGGAGAAGCAGATCGTGGAAGGCATGGTGAAGAACATCACCGATTACGGCGCCTTCGTCGATCTTGGCGGCGTAGACGGACTGCTGCATGTGACCGACATCGCCTGGCGCCGTGTCAGCCATCCCACCGAAGTCCTGTCGGTCGGTCAGCCCGTCACCGTGCAAATCATCAAGATCAACCAGGACACGCAGCGCATCAGCCTCGGCATGAAGCAGCTGCAGACCGATCCCTGGGAAGGCGTGGGCGCGAAATATCCGCCCGGCGTGCGCTTCAGGGCAAGGTCACCAATGTCACCGATTACGGCGCTTTCGTGGAACTGGAGCCGGGCGTCGAAGGCCTGGTCCATGTCTCGGAAATGAGCTGGGTCAAGAAGAACGTCGCGCCGTCCAAGATCGTGACGCCGGGCAGGAAGTCGAGGTCCAGGTGCTGGAAGTCGATTCCAACAAGCGCCGTATCAGCCTCGGTCTGAAGCAATGCATGGAAAATCCCTGGCAGGCTTCGCCGCCGACCATCCGGCGGGCAGCGACATCGAGGGCGAGGTCAAGAGCATCACCGAATTCGGCCTGTTCGTCGGTCTGGATGACGAGATCGACGGCATGGTGCATCTCTCCGACTCTGTCCTGGAGCAAGCCGGGCGAGCAGGCGATCAAGGACTATAAGAAAGGCCACATGGTCAAGGCGAAGGTGCTCGACATCGACGTCGAGAAGGAACGCATCAGCCTCGGCATCAAGCAGCTCGACGGCGATCCGATGGAGAAGGCGGGTCACGCGCGATCAAGAAGGGCCAGTCGTCACGGTCACCGTCACCGAAGTCAATGATGGCGGTATCGAAGTCAGTCTCGCCGACGGCCTGAAGGCCTTCATCCGCCGCTCCGATCTCGCGCGCGACCGTGCCGATCAGCGCCCTGAACGTTTCGGCGTCGGCGACAAGATCGACGCCCTGGTCACCAGCTTCGACAAGACTACGCGCAAGCTCGCTCTCGATCAAGGCGCGCGAAGTCGCCGAGGAGAAAGAAGCGGTGGCCCAGTACGGCTCCTCGGATTTCCGGTGCCTCGCTGGGAGACATCCTCGGGCGCGGCCCTGCGCAAGCGTCGCGGAAGAAGCGCCGAAGAAGAGTGACAAAAACGCCGCACTGCGGCAATCGCGGGTGCATGCCTCGCCTTTCCCGTTGACGTGTCGAGACCGCTCTGACACGTTAATTCGGGGGCGGGCGCGCACCGGTTGCATCGTCCTGATACGTACCCTTTCCGGGGGGTTGGGGATGATCAAATCCGAATTGGTGTTGCGGCTGGCGCAACGTTATCCGCATCTTTTCCACCGCGACGTGGAGCGGATCGTTTCCACCGTGCTGGACGAGTCGCGGACGCCCTGTCGGACGGGAAGCGCGTGGAGCTGCGGGGCTTCGGGGTGTTTTCAGTCAAGGTTCGCTCCTCCCGGCTCGGGCGCAATCCGCGCACCGGCGAGCCTGTCACCGTGGACGAGAAACGGGCACCGTTCTTCCGCACCGGCAAGGAGCTGCGCGAGCGGCTCAACGGCGACCGTCATCCGTGAGCCTTTCGGCGCATCGCATAGTTCGCCGCAAAGAATACAAACCAGGAAAAACGCGTTTTGCGCGCAATTGTTCTTTATGTTCTTTCTGCTGCAGGCGGTGAATCAAAACGGTTCTTCGCCGAACGGGAACAGGCGAATGGACGCGCGGAAAAATCCGCTCTTTGTTGCACTCGATACGCCGGAGCTTGGCACGCGCTCCGGCTCGCCGATGGCTCGCGCCCTATGTCGGCGGCTTCAAGGTTGGGCTCGAATTTCTCACCGCCACCGGACCTGAAGGATTGCGGCGCATCGTCGATCTGGGGCGGCCCGTTTTCGCCGATGTGAAATTTCATGACATCCCGAATACCGTCGCCGGAGCGTCACGCGCTCTGGCCGCGCAGCGCATTGCCTATTTCAATGTGCATGCTTCAGGCGGCGCCGCGATGATGCGCGCTGCGCGCGAAGCAATCGAAGACGCCGATCCGCGGCCGAAACTTCTGGCCGTCACCATTCTCACCAGCCTGGCCAACGGGGACCTTGCCGCACTTGGACTTCAGGGAAATGTGCGCGAACGCGTCGTGCATCTGGCATCCCTTGCGAAAGCCTGCGGCCTCGACGGGGTGGTCTGCAGCCCGGAAGAAATCGAGGCCGTGCGCGCGGCATGCGGCCCTGATTTCCTTATCGTCACCCCCGGCGTGCGTCCTGAAGGCGCCCCTCGCCGATCAACGCCGCGTGCGCACGCCGGCGGAGGCCCTGCGCGCCGGCGCCGACATCCTCGTCATTGGCCGCCCAATTACCGGCGCGCCCGATCCGGCGGAGGCGGCGCGCGCCATCGCAGCGGAGATTGGAGATCCTTGACGCGGAAGCCTGTTCAAAGGGCCGGGCTGAATTTTGGCGACTGCTTCGCATATGCGCTTGCGAAATCGCTCGACGCGCCAGTGTTCGTCAAGGGTTGAGGGTTTCGCGAAGAACGATGTGAAAGCGGCGTAGGGCGGGTCGCGAAAAGGAAACGATGACCGATTCAATGCTGATTTTCCTGGGCCTGGCCCTTGTCGCGTCCGTCGCGGCGTTTGTAGCGGGCCGCTATCTGAGCGGTTCCGCTGTGCGCGCGCCGGGACCGGGCAGCGAGATTTCCGCGGTCGAGCTGGCGCGGCTGCAAGAACGTGAACGGCTGTTGGGAAGCCAGATCGTCACGCTCGGCGCGCAGGTCGAAGCGCTCAGGAATGATTATCTGCGACAGAACGAGGAACTCTCGGCCGCGCGCGAAAGAGCCGCGGGCAGCGAAGAGCGAATTGCCGGCCTGACCGGCCAGGTCGAGCGCGCGGGAAAACATATCAGCGAGCGCGATCTGACCATCGAACAGTTGCGGGCTCAAGCTGATGACATCCGGCGGGATCTCGCCGGCAAAGACAGCGAACTCGCCGGTGCCGCGGAACGGCAGGCGGCGCTGCAGCGCATGATCGCCGACCGCGACGAACAGCTGAAAGGCCTTCAGGAGCGGTTGAAGACGGAATTCGAGAATATGGCGAACAAGATTCTGGCCGCGACGGCGAGCGATCTTTCGGCGAAGTCACAGGAATCGCTCGCGATCATTCTTGATCCTCTGAAAAACCAGATTGCGCAGTTTCAGCAGAAGGTCGAAGCGACGCATATCGAAGATACGAAGGAACGCGCGACAATCGCGGAGCAGATTCGCCAGGTGGCGCAAGCTGGGCAGAGCCTTGGCGCACAGGCCGAAAATCTGACAAAGGCGCTCAAGGGCGACTCGCATTTGCGCGGGCGCTGGGGCGAAGTGCGGCTCGAACGCATTCTCGAACAGGCAGGCCTCGAACGCGATCGCGAGTTCATCGTGCAAGGCGGCGATTTGAATCTCAAGAGCGCAGAGGGCGGTCGCCTCAGGCCGGACGTGATTGTGCAGCTTCCCGAACGCCGGCATCTTGTGATCGATTTGAAAACTCTCTCTCGTCCATTACCTTGAATACGAAGATGCAGAAGATGACGACGCGCGCGCCTTGGCGCTGCGAAAGCTGCTGGCCTCGGTGCGAGGGCACGCCGACGACCTCGCGCGCAAGCAATATCAAACGTCTTATGGACTGGATGCCCATGACCTCGTGCTGATGTTTGTTCCCATCGAGGGGGTGGCGGCGCTGGTGCTCAAGAATGACGACGATCTTTACGGCTGGTGCTGGGGCCGCAAGGTCGTCGACGGTCTCCCCGTTCCACCCTGTTCATGTCGATGCAGACCGTCGCCTCCATTTGGCGCTATGAGCGCCAGAACGAAAATGCGCAGGTGATTGCACAGCAGGCCGGCCAACTGTTCGACAAGCTCGTGGGATTCGTGGACGATCTGAACATGGTCTCGCAAAAACTGAAATCGGCTTCGGAATCGCATGGGAGGCGAATGCAGAAACTCGCCCGGGGAAGGGGCAATGCGCTGACGCGCGCACACAAGCTCAAAGCCCTCTCGGCGTATCGTCGAAAAAGGATTTGCCGCCGGTGCAGATCGGCGACGACAAACATACGGTGGAAATGGACGACGAAGAGGAGCCGGTTGCGCTCACGGAATTGCCGTTGACGAGGCTTCCTGGTCCGGGAGCCAATTGAGTAATGATTAGAAATTACAAATACATAAATTTGCATCGTTGAGATCCCTCGCATTACGCTGACAGGAATTTTGGGCGAAACAAACCCGCAACTTGTTCCGTCGTGCAGGGAGACGGTGTTTGTATCCTGGGCCCCCAAGGGGCGCTTCGCGTCTCGACAGGGTCCGCCGGAAAGAAAACCGGCGCGCTCTCTTTGTCGAACATGCGGACAGGAACGCCCGTGGCCCCAGGTGCAGTCTCAGGCAATTTGCGGGCGTCGCTGGCAGTCGACGCAATCTCGGGGAATATTTTGCGGAGATTGAACGCTTGCATTCGGGGACGGCGAGAACCATAAGCGGCGGCCCATGACGGTGCAGGTCAAAATCTGGCGGATTGACGCGGCCGGAAGACGCCCATGCGGTGCTCGCTGCGGGCGCGGATTTCGCGGGCCTTGTGTTTCATCCGGCTTCGCCGCGGCATGTCAGGCCCGAACAGGCGCGGGCGATTGCGGAACGGCTCAGGGGCCGCGTGCAAATCGTGGCGCTGCTTGTGAACCCTGCGGATGCTACGGTCGGGCAAGCGGTGGCGGCGCAGCCGGACTTCATCCAGTTTCATGGCAGCGAACCGGCAGCCCGAGTGGCGGAGTTGCGCGCAAGGTTTGGAAGGCCGGTGATCAAGGCAATGGGAATTTCGGACGAGGCGGACTTCGAATTGCTGCATGGCTATGAAGCGGTGGCCGACATGTTGTTGTTCGACGCCAAATCGCCGCAGGGCGCGACGCGTGCCGGCGGTCACGGGACGGCGTTCGACTGGCGATTGCTGCGGGGCCGAAAAAATCGCGAAACCCTGGTTCCTGGCAGGCGGGTTGAACGCCGGCAATGTCGCGCGCGCGATCCGGGCCTGCGATCCGCCCGGCGTCGATGTGTCTTCCGGTGTCGAGCGTATGGCGGGCGTGAAGGACCCGGAAGCGATCCGCGCCTTCGCGGCGGCCGTACGGGGAGTAGAATTCGAGACGGAGAGCCCATCGTGAACGCGTTGCCGCCCAATTCCTATCGCACCGGACCCGATCTCGCCGGTCATTTCGGTGCCTATGGCGGCCGCTTCGTCGCCGAAACCCTTATGCCGCTGGTCCTCGATCTCGAGCGGGCCTATGAGGCTGCAAAGACCGATCCGGCGTTCCATGCCGAACTCGACGGTCTGCTCAAACATTATGTCGGCCGGCCCAGCGCGCTCTATTTCGCGGAGCGGCTGACCGCGAAACTGGGCGGCGCGAAAATTTATCTGAAGCGCGAAGACCTCAACCACACCGGCGCACACAAGATCAACAACTGCCTGGGACAAATCCTGCTCGCCCGCCGCATGGGCAAGACGCGCATCATCGCCGAGACCGGCGCCGGCCAGCATGGCGTGGCGACTGCGACGGTGGCGGCGCGCTTCGGTCTGCCCTGCATCGTCTATATGGGCGAAGTCGATATCGAGCGGCAGAAGCCCCAACGTTTTCCGTATGCGAGCTGCTGGGCGCCGAAGTACGTTACGTCACGTCAGGATCGACGCACCCTGAAAGACGCGATGAACGAGGCGATGCGCGACTGGGTCGCCCATGTGCAGGACACGTTCTATATCATTGGATCGGCCGCGGGCCCGCATCCTATCCCGCCATGGTGCGCCGATTTCCAGACCGGTGATCGGTGAGGAGTCGCGCGCGCAGATGCTTGAAGCCGAGCAGCGTTTGCCAGATCTGATCGTGGCCTGTGTCGGCGGCGGCTCGAACGCTATCGGGTTCTTTCATCCGTTCCTCGACGACGACCCTGTCGAGATCCACGGCGTTGAAGCGGCAGGATCGCCGGCATCGAAACTGCCCATCATGCGGCGACGCTCAACAAAGGCGAGCCGGGCGTGCTGCATGGCGCGCGAAGTTATCTGTTGCAGACCCATGAAGGCCAGGTGCTCGAAGCGCATTCGATTTCCGCGTTTCGACATCGCCAAGCGGACGCTCGACGTGGAAATTAGCAAGGAAGAGATGGCGGCGCGGCTCAAGAATTTCAAGCCTCCGGCGCTTCGCTGGCCGAAGGGCGTGTTCCGGAAGTATGTGGATCGCGTGAACTCGGCGTCTGAAGGCGCAACGACCTGAGAACAGCCGCCAGCTGCTCGCTGGAACAGGTAAGTGAATTGAATTGGAAAAACGAAATGAAGTTCCGCGGAACGAGGAGATACGATGGCCAACACATGTGACGTCAACCTGTGGCCCTCGGCGACGCACGCTCTGGACTATCTCAGGCGCGCGGACTCGATTCCGCATCGCGTCGAAGGCGAATCCACGCTGCTTGAGTTCTTGCCTCTCGATGCTGAGCGCATTCTCGATCTGGGCAGCGGCGGTGGAAGGCTCCTCGCATTGGTGAAAGCCGCAAGACCGGGCGCCCAATTTGTTGGACTGGATTTCTCGCCGACGATGCTGGAGGCGCTGCACAGACTGTTTGCAGGTGACAGTAGCGTGACGATCGTATCGCACGATTTTGAAAACAGGTTGCCTCAGATGGGGCCGTTTGACGCAGTGATTTCAAGTTTTGCGATCCACCATGTATCCCATGAACGAAAACGCTCGCTGTATCGGGAGATTTTCGAACTTCTGGGCCCAGGCGGTGTTTTTTGCAATCTCGAACACGTCTCATCGCCAGGTCCTTGTCTTCATGCGGGGTTTCTCGAGGCAATTTCATGGGTAGACGAAGATCCGTCAAACAAGCTCCTCGATCTTGAAACTCAGTTGGGGTGGCTGCGTGAGATTGGCTTCGTGGATGTCGATTGCCATTGGAAGTGGCGTGAGTTGGCTTTGCTCGCAGGTGTCAAGCCATCTACGAGTAGTTGAGACTGAGAAGGAAACGAGTAGCTAGCAGCTTTCAAGGAGACGTTATGGGACACAAGGGAAACGCGACGACGAAAGCGAACGAAGCGAACGGAAGCACAGCTGCACCGAGCGCAACCAAGCCAGCCGCTAACGCGGCAGACCAACCTGCGCAACTGAAACCACCGGCACGCCTGACAGGCGCAGAGATCATCTGGGCCACGCTGGTGGGGGAAGGCGTTGACACCGTCTTCGGCTACCCGGGCGGCACGATTCTTCCGGCCTACGACGCGCTGCGCAAGTTTCCCGTGCGGCACGTTCTGGTACGTCACGAGCAGGGCGCAGCGCACATGGCCGATGGCTATGCGCGCGCCACCGGCAAGGTGGGCGTAGCCATCGCCACCAGCGGACCGGGCTCGACGAACCTGGTTACCGGCATTGCCACCGCGATGCTCGATTCGATTCCGATCGTCTGTATTACCGCCAACGTGTCGAGCAAGCTGCTGGGCTCGGACGCATTCCAGGAAGTGGACATTACCGGCATCACGCTGCCGGTGACCAAACACAATTTTCTGGTGAACAAAGTGGAGGATATCGCGCCAACGATTCGCCACGCGTTTCAGATTGCGCGCTCCGGGCGTCCCGGCCCCGTGCTCGTCGACATCACAAAAGACGCGGAGCAGGCATCGACGGAGTTTGACTTTGAAGCGGCCAAGCCTAAGGCCTATCGCCCGCATCCCATGCTGCATGTGGATGACGCAGGCCTGGCGGGTGCGGCTGATCTGATTCGAAACTCGAAGCGGCCGGTGATTCTTGCCGGGCACGGCGTCATGGAGTCCGGCGCGATGGAGCAGGTGCGTACGCTGGCCGAGCGCGCACAAATTCCCGTGGCCCTCACGCTGCTTGGTTTGGGTGGATTTCCCGCATCGCATCCGCTTTGCCTGGGCATGATGGGCATGCACGGCGAGTCGTGGGTGAATCAAGCCATCCAGGAGGCCGACCTTCTGATCGCGTGCGGCATGCGTTTTGACGATCGCGTGACCGGCAAGCTGACGGAGTATGCACAAAAGGCCAAAAAGATTCACATTGAAGTGGATCCGGCGGAGATCAACAAGAACGTGAAAGTGGATGTGGCGCTTGTGGGCGATTTGCGCGAGGTGCTGGAGCAGTTACTGCCGCGCATCTCCGGACGTGACGGCGCAGCCTGGCTCAAGAACATTGAAGCCAGCAAAGGCGCTGTGTCCGTGCACGACATCAAGAACCTGCCTGACTCCGGCCACCTCTACGCGGCGCATGTGATGCATGACTTGTGGCGCCTGACCGGCGGCGGCGCAATTATCGTGACCGACGTAGGCCAGCACCAGATGTGGGAAGCGCAATACTACAAGCACGAACAGCCACGCACGCTGATTACGAGCGGCGGCCTGGGCACCATGGGATTCGCGCTGCCTGCGGCAATCGGCGCCAAGATAGCGCGTCCGGAAAAGGAAGTGTGGGTCGTCGTCGGCGACGGCGGCTTCCAGATGACCGCGGCGGAGCTCGCCACGATCGTCCAGGAAAAAATCAAGATCAACATCGCCGTCATCAACAACGGCTACCTGGGCATGGTGCGGCAATGGCAGGAGTTTTTCTACGAGCGCAACTACGAGTCCACCCCGCTGGTGAGCCCCGACTTTGTGAAGCTCGCTGATGCGCACGGTATTCCGGGATGCGCGGTGCGCAAGCGCAGTGAGGTTGAGGCTGCGGTGCAATCGGCGCGCTCGGCTTCTGGGGCTTATCTTTTGAATTTCCTCGTCGAGAAGGAAGACTCCGTGTACCCGATGATTCCCGCGGGCAGCGCGCTGCACGAGATGATTCGCCGGCCCGATCACGATCCGCTGGAAGAGTCTTAAAAGAAGCTGCGAGCCGTTAGCATTTAGCTCTTAGCTCGATTTGAGCAACAAGAGCTGTATCGCGATAAGCGCAAAAGCTAAAAGCTAGAGGCTAGGAGCTTGAGGCTAGGAGCTGCAATTATGTTGCATACTTTCGTTGCATACGTTGAGGATCGTCCGGGCGTGCTGACGCGCGTGGCTTCGCTGTTTCGGCGCCTGAACATCAACATCAATTCGCTTACCGTGGGGCGCAGCGAGCGGCCTGGGTTGTCGCGGCTTACGCTGGTGTGCGAGGCGTCGTCGGAGGCCGGAGATCGCATCCGCGCCAGCCTGTTTAAACTTGAAAACGTCGTCGATGTGGACGACATCGCGCAGGCGCCATCGGTGACGCGTGAACTGGCGTTGATCAAAGTGTCTGCAACGCCGCGCAACCGCGCGCAGATTTTCGATTTGGCCGAGGTCTTCCGCGCGCGCATCGTCGATCTTACGTCGGAGTCGCTGATGATCGAGATGACCGGCGTGGAGAGCAAGATTGAAGGGCTCATCGAAGTGCTGCGCGAAGACGAGGGTCGAATCCTGGAGATTTGCCGCAGCGGAAAGATGACCATGCGGCGTGGGCACCACGTCAGCAGCGTGGTCAGGGCGATGGGCGTTGTAGAAGGCGACGCTGCGGGAACACAAGAGGAGCAACCGGAAGAAATGCCGGCGGACGATGCGGTGTAAGAGCTGCGCTGGCCGTGCCAAAGGCGGCCAAGCTGAACATCGAATTCTTAACAGACATTGAATTCCAAACCAGCAAAGGAAGAAGCAGACAAATCATGGCGAAGACTTACTACGACAACAATGCCGACCTTACCCTCATTCAGGGAAAGAAGGTGGCCATCATTGGCTACGGCTCGCAGGGGCATGCGCACGCCCTCAACCTGAAAGATTCGGGCGTGCAGGTAAAGGTGGGCTTGGCGGCGAACTCGAAATCGATTGCCAAGGCGCAGAAGGCGGGACTCGAAGTAACCACCGTCGCCGAGGCCACAAAGTGGGCCGACGTGATCATGGTGCTCGTCCCCGACCAAACCGCGGCCAAATTGTATGCCGAGGAGATTGGACCGAACCTGACCGCGGGCAAGCTGCTGATGTTCGCGCACGGCTTCAACATTCATTTCAAGACGATCGTGCCCGCAGCGGGAATTGACGTGGGCATGGCCGCGCCAAAGGCGCCCGGCCATCGCGTGCGCGAAGTGTTCATTGAAGGCGGCGGCGTACCGGGCCTCATCGCGGTCCACCAGGATGCGACAGGGAATGCGCATGCTCTTAGCCTGAGCTATTTGAAGGGCATCGGCTGCACGCGCGCCGGGGCTCTCGAGACCACTTTCAAGGAAGAGACCGAGACCGATCTCTTCGGCGAACAGGCAGTGCTGTGCGGCGGCGTGAGCGCGCTGATCAAGGCTGGGTACGAGACGCTCGTCGAAGCCGGCTATCAGCCCGAGAGCGCCTACTTCGAGTGCCTCCACGAATTGAAACTGATCGTTGATCTCATCTATCGTGGTGGCCTCGCCTACATGCGCTACTCGATTTCGGACACGGCCGAGTGGGGCGACTACGTGAGCGGCCCGCGCGTGATCAATGCTGAGAGCCGCAAGGCGATGAAGCAGATTCTTGCCGAGATTCAGGACGGGACGTTCGCGAAGAAGTTCCTTGCCGACCAGAATTCCGGCAAGAAGGAGTTTCTGGCCTTCCGCGAGGCGGAGGCGAAACATCCGGTCGAAATTGTCGGAAAGCAACTGCGCGCGGCGATGCCGTTCCTCGATCCGGTGACGGTAGAGGAAGTGGCGAAGACGCGATAGCGCTGAATCCGCGGCAGGCGACGGGCCGTGCAGGATCCGCTCTGCATGGCCCGTTTAGACTTTGTCGATATTGAGATCGATCGGGCCTGTATCTGCGCCCAGATTTTCGTTCCACCCATCGAGAAAGAAACTCTCGACCTCCTGTTTATCGACCGAGTTCTTCTCCGGATTCTTTTCATCGTAGCGAACCTGGATTTTCTGATGAATAAGAACTCTCGGTGCTCGATCTTCAGTTGAGGACGAAGCGGTAAGCCTCACTCTCCCGGAATAGAACTCATCATTGACCTGGTAAGAAAAATCGCCGACATCGACGGTGTAGGAAGTCTTTCCGCCGCTGACAGTCACTTGACCAACTGACTGGATTGTCCCTTCAGTCGCTGGCCAATTGGCGGACTCGCTCCGGCGGTTCGATCGCCCGGCAAGCCAGACCACGAGAGCGGTAAATGCGACGAAGGCGCTGAGGATGGCAAAACCCACTGTGGAGAACATGACCCACATACTACCTCAGGCTCGACCGTTCTGGCCGGGATAGCCGGTGTGGCAGCCACGCGGCTGGAGGCGAATCGAACTGGTCACCTGCCCGCCAGCTCAGCCACAACCTAAGCCTGTAGAATCAAGCTGAATTCCTCCTTACCCGGCCCTTGGAGGCTCCTTGCTTTACTGGCTGCTTTACGAAAAGCTGTTTCCGTTCTTCCACCCGTTCCGGATCTTCCGCTACCTGACTTTTCGTACCGCGTTTGCCTCGCTTACGGCGCTGCTGATTGCGCTTTTCATCGGGCCGTACGTGATTCAGAAGCTGAGGGAGTTCCAGATCGGCCAGTTTGTGCGCGAGGACGGGCCGCAGTCGCATCTGAAAAAGACGGGAACGCCGACCATGGGCGGCGTCCTGATCTGTATCGCCATTCTGCTGCCCACGGTGCTCTGGTCCGACCCGGCGAATCCGCTGGTGTGGGTCGTGGTTTTCTCCACACTCGCGTATGGCGCCATCGGTTTTGCCGACGACTACATTAAAGTGGTTCAGCGGCGCAGCCTGGGCCTGACGCCGCGCGCCAAGCTGCTGTGGCAGGGGCTGGCCGGCTTTATTGTCGCCTTAGCTCTAGTGGTCCTGAACCAGTTCGACGTCTTTTCCACGCGCCTGTCCGTTCCGTTTATCAAGAGCCTGCGCCCCGATCTGCTATGGCATCACTGGCCGGCGACGCTTCCGCACCTGGCATGGTTCGCGTTTGTGCCATTCGTCTTGTGGGTGGTGCTTTGGCTGGTAGGCACATCAAATGCCGTCAACCTGACCGACGGGCTCGATGGCCTGGCCATCGGCTGCACCATCATCGCCGCTGGCGCGCTCGCGGTGCTCACCTACATCAGCGGCCACGTGGTCTTCGCCGGCTACCTTGAGCTGCAGCGCATGCCCATGGTGGGCGAGCTTACGGTTTTTTGCGGGTCGATGGTGGGCGCGTCGATCGGCTTTCTCTGGTACAACGCGCACCCGGCGGAGATCTTCATGGGCGACGTGGGCTCGCTGGCGCTGGGCGGAGCCATCGGAACCGTGGCCATCATCATCCGGCAGGAGCTGCTGCTGCCCTTTATCGGCGGAATCTTCATTCTGGAAGCGGTCTCGGTCATCCTGCAGGTAGGCAGCTACAAACTGCGCAAGAAACGAATCTTTAAGATGGCGCCGCTCCACCACCACTTCGAGCAGTTGGGCTGGAGCGAGTCGAAGGTGATTGCGCGCTTCTGGATTGGCGCCCTGGTGTTTGCATTGTTTGCACTCACTACACTGAAATTGCGCTAGCAACCGCGCACGCCGCATCCCCAGCGGTGCACAATAAAGCTATTGCGCCAGCCGTTAGGTATAGACGATGGATTTAAAGGGCAAAAAGGTTCTGGTTGTGGGCCTGGGGAAGTCGGGACTGGCCGCGGCGCTGTTCTTGCGCCGTAAGGGCGCGCAGGTTACGGTCTCTGACATTCGATCGGCGGAGTCCCTGGCCAAGGAGATTCCCGCGCTGCTCGATGAGGGAATCAATGTGGAGGCCGGCGGGCACGGACTGCTGACCTTCCGCCGCCAGGATCTGATCGTGGTGAGCCCCGGCGTGCCGTTGAATACGCCCGAGCTGGTGCAGGCCCGGAACTTCGGCCGCCCGGTGATCGGCGAACTGGAGCTTGCGGCAAGATTCCTCAAAGGCAAAATTCTGGCCATCACCGGATCGAACGGCAAGACGACGACTACGGCGCTTACCGGCGAGATTCTGAAAGAGTCTGGCTACCCGACGCTCGTCGCCGGAAACATCGGCGTGCCGGTGGTGGGAGTGATCGACGAAAGCACGGACGATACCTGGTCGGTGCTTGAAGTCTCAAGCTTTCAACTGGAGAGCACCGAAGAGTTCCACCCCAAAATCGCTGTCATTCTCAACATCACGCCCGATC
This sequence comes from uncultured Acidobacteriaceae bacterium, assembly GCA_963850865.1. Classification (GTDB taxonomy): domain Bacteria; phylum Acidobacteriota; class Terriglobia; order Terriglobales; family Acidobacteriaceae; genus Telmatobacter. Next base: position 2,729 of record CAWKMZ010000008.1, on the reverse strand, counting down.
ATCTTGACCGGCACGGAACCTTTGAGAACTATGCGCTGGCCAAGGAGCGCATCTTCGCCGTGCAGGACGCCAACGACTTCGTGGTGCTGAATGCCGACAATCCCCGCACCGCCGAAGCTGAAGCAAGGTCGCACGCGCCGGTTTATTGGTTCTCGGTCAAGCACGAAGTGAGCCGCGGCGCATGGGCACAGAACGGAAACGTGGTTTACCGCGCGACGCCGGATGCGGCGATCGAAACGGTCATGCCGCTCAGCAAGATTTCGCTCAAAGGTGAGCACAACGTTGAAAACGTGCTGGCAGCGGTGTGCGCGGCGCGGCTCGTGGGGGTGTCTTCCACCGAGATTGCGCGGGCCATTGAGCAGTTCCACGCCGTGGAGCATCGGCTGGAGTATGTCGCCACCATTAATTGCGTCGATTTCTACAACGACTCGAAGGCCACCAACGTGGATGCGACCGCGAAGGCAGTGGCTTCGTTCCCCGGTGGCATTCATTTGATTCTGGGCGGAAAGGACAAGGGCTCGGACTATTCGACGCTGGCGCCGTTGCTGCGCGAGAGGGTGCGCGCGGTGTATACCATTGGCGCGGCGGCGGCCAAGATTGAGTCGCACCTGCGCGGCGTGGTGCCGATCCACGCATGCACCACCCTTGCAAACGCGGTAAGCGCGGCGGCGAGGGCAGCGCGGCCAGACGACGTGGTGCTGCTGGCGCCGGCCTGTTCAAGCTTCGATCAGTTTGAGAATTACGCAGAGCGCGGGCGAGCGTTCAAACAGCTTGTCGCGGAACAGAAAGATTGGAAACCGAAGCAAGACGAGTAAGCGCCGAGAGCGCGTTTTGTGTGAGGGCACGAATGCAAGTCGTGCCGGGGGCAGATCAGAGCCTCAGAACGATTTGAGGGCGAGTCAAGGGAATCATGGCGAAGCGGGTTGGCGTTGACAAATGGCTGTTCTTCACCACGCTGGTGCTGGTGGTCGCCGGGCTGGTGATGGTCTTCTCGGCATCGGCTGTTGTCGACCAGGAGAAGTACCACTCGGCTTACACGTTCATTTTCACGCAGGCGGTGTGGGCCGCGGTGGGCGTGCTGGCCATGCTCGTGCTGATGCACCTGGACGTGAGCCGCTACAAGTCGCCGCGGTTCATCTATCCCGCGCTCTCCATCACAACGATTCTGCTGGTACTGGTTTTTCTCATGCCCGGCTCGCACCACACGCATCGCTGGATTCGCTTTGGCAACTTCTTCACGCTTCAGCCCTCGGAGATCGCCAAGCCTGTGCTGGTGCTGTTTCTGGCGTGGTTTCTGCACACGCGGCTCGGCTCTATGCGCAACTGGAAGCAGACGCTGATTCCAGCGGGGCTCATCCCCGCGCTGTTCATCGTACTGGTGGCGGCACAGCCTGACCTGGGCACAGCGCTTGTGCTGGCGGGCGTAGCCGCAATGATGTTTGTGCTCGCGGGGATGGAGTGGAAGGTTCTGCTGGGCGCAGTCGCCGCCGCATTGCCTGCGCTCGCCGCGCTTTTGCTCATGGTGCCTTGGCGGCGCGCGCGGATGCTCGTCTTTCTCAATCCCGAATCCGACCCTCAGGGCGCGGGTTATCACATCTATCAGTCCCTAATTGCCGTGGGCACGGGCGGGCTCACAGGCCGCGGATATATGGAAGGGATGCAGAAACTTTTCTATCTGCCTGAGGCCGCAACCGACTTCATTTTTGCCAACATCGCCGAGGAGCTCGGTTTTATTGGCGCCATGCTGATTGTGCTGCTGTTCGCCATGTTTGGCGTGCGCGGCCTGCGCACGGCCTTCCGCTGCAACGATCCTTTTGCTCGGCTGGCGGCATTCGGCATCACCATCACGATTCTGCTGCAAGCCTTCTTTAATATGAGCGTGGTACTATCGCTGGTTCCCAATAAAGGCATCCCCCTGCCGTTGATCTCGCACGGAGGCACTTCGCTGTTCTGCACGCTGGCCAGCATTGGAATTCTGCTGAATATCAGCCGGCAGGCGGAGTAAAAAAGAACAGGGAACAGGGTTTCGAGGGCACGGATGCACCAAGCGTTGCTGATCTTTGTTGCGCTCCCAATCGTCTATTCCGTCGCTTTCTTCGGATGGCGCTATCTCGCAGAGAAGAAGCCGGTCTTTTCGAAGCGTAATTCAAGGTCCGTTTTAATGGTTTTGTGCGGCCATTTCACCGTGGTTCTGATCCTTGTTATGTTGGCGCAAACGGCGTTCCGGTTCTTTCCATCGCTTCCAAGCTGGTTCACTTACGAGTGGATCGTCCTCAGCAGAGTGGGAGAGAGATGGTCCTACTTCGAGATCTTATGCATTGTCTTTGTTTTGATAATTGGCGGGGCCGAGACCGATGGATCTTTGTCGACTCTGGCCGAGATGATTCTGAGCTGCAAGACGTTCCTTCTTGAAGGGCAACCGCGTCGCAACTGCGAACTGCGAACTATGAACTGCGAACTATGAACTGCGAACTGTGAACTCTCAGCTACGGATTCTCATTGCCGGTGGCGGCACAGGCGGGCACATTATTCCCGCGCTGGCGGTGGCGCGCGCGCTGGTGGAGCGGCACGCGGCTGAGGTGCTTCTGGTGGGTACGGCGCGGGGCCTCGAGTCGCGGCTTGTTCCTGAGGCAGGATTTCCGCTCAAGCTGATCGACGTGGGCCCCCTCAAGAGCGTCTCGCTGATGACGCGGCTGCACACATTGGCTGGCTTGCCCCGCTCGATCGCC
>CAWKMZ010000007.1:0-486874 GCA_963850865.1 uncultured Acidobacteriaceae bacterium | reverse complement strand
CGGTGCCGGCGATGACCGTCGTCGTGCCATCCGGCTGCACATAATCCACATACGAGGCGAGCTCGTAGCTTTGCTGGCCTACGGCAATGTAGAAATTGCCGCTGGAATCAATAGCCAGGGCGCTTGGATTGCTGAAGGTGTTGTTGCTCGTAGAGCCCTGTGGCGTTCTGGGTTATCTGCCAAATGCTGCCAAAGTAGAACGTCAGATTACCACGCCAGCCTTCCCCTGCCTGGCCCGCAAGGAGTCCGTACAAGTCGCCGTTCTTCGGATTGACCGCAAGAGCGGTATATGCCTGATCGAAGAGGCCACTGACGGGCGCGCCGTGGTCCAGCCGCCGCCGGCGACAGGCGAAAACTCGTCCACGTTGCTGGCAAAGCCGCCATCCGCAACATAGAAGTAGGAACTGACATAGACATTCCCCGCTGCATCGCAGGCAACGGCTGCAGGATGCAGCGGCCCGGCGCCGGCCCCTCCTCCGTGCTCGGTAGCGGCAGGGCGGAGAGGCTGCCGCCTGAACTCACTTCGTCAACGGTTCCCCCGGTGTCGTTTACTCCTCCGCCAACCACAAACGGATCGAGACCGTTGGACGCAATAAAAACATTGCCGTTACACTGCGCTACCGCAACAGGATAGGCCAGAGGCGTGGGGCCGGTAGGAGTACTGCGTACTTGGAAGAATCCCGGCGAAGACGCTGGTCGCGCCATAGCGCGTCTTCCACACGACGCAGTTGTACGGGTCGGCGGTGTAGATGTTGCCTGCGGTATCAACCGCCACGCCGGTGGGCTCAAGCAACGATGCTCCGCTCACGCTGCTGTCGTTGAGCGACGGACCTGCGGCTGTGGTGATTACTCCCGCCTGCGCGCGCAAGAGGGGAGCGCAAAGAAGGAGCAGCGCAATCGCAAAACCGCAAAATGACCGGATGACATCGCGCCGCTGGGCGACTTCATCCACGCAGGGGTTCGCTGAAATTGCGTCACGAATTGTCGCTGGCCGTCTGCCCATCTCGCTTCCTCCTCGCCTGACTGCGCGCCGCATGGGATTGCCGCTCGCCGGGGTTTATTGGAAGCTGATGGTGACGGTGACGCTGATGACCTGGCCAGGTGCGTACGGCACCGCGGCCGGGTCGCCGTTCTGTCCGTCCAGGTTTCGCTCAGTCAGTATGTTGGCCCCGGCCGGAGTGGAAGAGCTCTCCGGCGTTTCGAAATTCACGCAGTTCCCCGGCGTTGTGGTGGCGCCGCATGTGGTAAACACTGTTTCCACATCGCTGACCGAGCCTGAACTTGTTGCAGTTGCCTGTACGCTCCCCATAGCTGCACCTCCACCGTCGTCCCGCTCACTCCCGTAATCTCGTTGGCCGAGGTGAATGCCGGTGCTGCGACCGTCAGATTCGTCGAGCACGGGACATTGGAAACGGAGGACTGTCCGTTCGCGGTGGCGTAGAACTGCTGGACAACTTCACAGTAGTTGCCCAGAAAGCTCACCATGCCGTTTCCACTAGTCCCCGTCGTTATGAGGCAGGTCCCTCCCTGCGAGAACGTAATGCCGCCTAAACCTGCCGATTCCGCCACGTCACACGGGCCGGTCTCACCAAAGGTTGGAGACGCGGAAAAGTTGCTGCCGGTGCCAAAATTCGTTGAGGCGCCGTTGAGAAGGACCGACAGTCCTCCAGAGGCGTTGTTACCGGCCATTACGCTGGCCAGAAAGAACATCCCATAAGGCTGGATGGAGTTCTCAAACTCTCGCCGCGCAGTCACTGTTCCATCGGGATTCCTCACCTCGATCACCCAGTGGCCGTGGACTTGGATGCCTTCGTGGTTTCCGCCTGGCTTCCGCTCGCCCTGTGCAGCCGTTTGCTCGGCTGACGGTGAATTCGCGGGCACTGCCGCAGGAGCGGCGGGAGTGGCAGCGTTCTTGGCGGGATGAGCGGAGGCGCCAGCCGCCTGCGCATGACAAACTTCGGCCACTCCGATCAGGAGAACAAAAGAAACTGTCAGGCGGACTCCGTGACGGGCGAAGGCTCTGAGGACACTAACTTTCATACGACCTCCCTGTGCGCGCCGCAGGCTTTGGCAATGGCCGTGATCCGGACAAGATCAGGTGTGCTGGCGGCAACTTGCGCAAAGTGTGCGCCATCATTCCGCTGCGAACAATAGGCGGGGCCTGAAATCTATCTGTATTTCTTCTGTACCGATGCTGTTTGCGGCGCCGTCGTTCACGGTGTAGGCTGGAGCCAAAGAACTTAGTCTGTTTCCTTTGGCCTGACCTCCGTAGCGAAGAATGGGCCCCATGCCAACCCGTTCAATCTTGAAGTTCGGACCCTTTGAGGTGGACACCTCTCTGGGAGAGCTGCGCAAGGAAGGCGTCCGCATCCCGATCCAGGAAAAGCCCCTGCGAGTTCTCATAGCTCTCGTGGAGCGGCAGGGAGATTTAGTCACGCGGGCTGAGTTGCACCAGCAATTGTGGCAAGGCGAGACCTTCGTCGACTTCGACACCGGCCTGAATACAGCTGTGCGCAAGCTGCGCTCCGCTCTCGGCGACGAGTCTGAGTCACCCCGCTACATCGAGACGTTTCCCAAGCGCGGCTATCGCTTCTTGGCGACGGTGGAATCTGTCAACGGGACGGCGGGCACGCTCAAGGGCATCTCGCCAAGCGCGCCAACGCTACCGGTTCCCGTGCAGGGTGCGCAAAACGGGGCGGCTGGAATCATGGTGTCGGGACCAAGCAGCCTCGCGCAACGCATGCGGCACTGGCTTGGGCGGGTCGCTCTTCTGGTCGCGGCCATGCTGATCACCGTAAGCGGAGTGGTCGCATGGCTTACCTACACCCGGCCTGTCTACTCCTTTAACTCCCACGATTCCGTGCTGATTGCCGATTTTGAGAATCAGACCGGCGACCCGAGATTCGATCAGGCTTTGGAAACTGCTTTTACCGTCAGCATGGAGCAATCGCGCCATGCCAACGTCTTTCCCAGAGCCAGAATTGCCTCGGTGCTGGCGCTGATGGGCAAGGCTCCGGACGAAAGAATTACGCCGGCACTGGGCCGCGAAATCTGCCAGCGTGAGAATATTCGCGGGCTGATTACTTCAAGCATCACGCGCACCGGAGAGGAGTACGCTCTTTCGGCTGAATTGATCGATCCGCAATCGGGTGACACGGTGCGCTCCTACTCAGAGCGTTCTTATGGCGAGGGCCACATCCTTGACGCGCTCGATGTGATCGCCGGCGATGTCCGCCGCGATCTGGGTGAGTCGCTTTACCAGATCCACGAGAATTCGAAGCCGCTGCCGCAAGTCACCACCTCGTCGCTGGATGCATTGCGGGAGTATGCGGACGGCGTCGCGTTGTGGCACCAGGGGAGATACAAGGACGCTGTTACGCTGCTTCGCGATGCGGTTCAGACCGACCCCAACTTCGCCATGGCCCATGCGGCCCTGGGAAACGCGTACTACAGCTTTATCTACTACGATTCGCAAAGAGGGGAAGAGGAATACCAGAAGGCCCTGGCGCTGGGGTCCAGAACCACCGAACGCGAACGGATGAATATCCAGGTCAACTATGTTGACAGCGAGGGGCATTTCGACGAAGCTGACGGGCTCTATCGGGAATATCTGACTCGTTATCCGGACGATTGGGTCATGCTCGGAAACTATGCACGCCTTTTGCGCACTCACGGGCATGCCGATGAAGCGGTTGTCCAATACAAAGAAATGCTGCGCGTGGTTCCCGATGATGCCAGGACAGACGTCGAACTCGCCACAGCATACAAAACCCTTGGCCGATTTCAGGAGGCGGTCGGCGCATATACGAAGGCGTTTCAAATCGATCCTGCCTATTTAACCTCGGGTGATGTCAGCCGCGAATACGGCAACGCACTGATCCAGAATGGGGAAACTCCAAAGGCCGAAGCGGTCTTCACCTCGTTGCTGGGGAATACGGCAACGCGCGAGAGCGGGCTGCGTTCCTTGGCTCTCCTTGACCTCTATCGCGGAGAATATGCGAATGCGCGCCCCTTGCTTGAGGAGGCTCTGGCCATCGATCAGGCCCTGAAACGTGATCCCTTGAGTGTGGCGCGAGAACGCCTGCAACTCGCGATCGTGGCCGAAGGGGAGGGCAACTTAAGCGAGGTCCGGCGCCAGCTCGATTCCGCGATGGCATACTTCAAAGCGATCTCGCCGAAGGTCATTCTTGGATCGTGGATCGGAGGGGAATATGCGCGAGCTGGCTTGGGGCGGCAGGCGGAACAAATTGAAAAGACCATCGCGCCTCTTGTCGACGCAAAGAACCCGGAACAGGCGGCCTACGCCCACTATTTGCAAGGAGAGATCGCGCTGCTGCACGGCGAAAACGATAAGGCAATTCAACTATTCATCCTTTCGGATCAGGAGAAGAGCACGCCTTTCAGTTCAGAAGGATTGGCGCGCGCTTACCAGCAGGCGGGGAACATGAAGCAAGCTGTAAATCAGTATGAGAAATTCCTCACCAGCCCGGATCACGGCCTGCTGTGGGACCCGCAACAGCGATCAATCGCCGCGCACTACACTCTCGCCGCCGATGAACTGGCGATGGGAAATCCTGCAAAAGCAAAAGAGGCGCTCGATCCACTCCTCGCATTGTGGAAAGATGCCGATCCTGACCTGCCTCTGCTGAAGCAGGCCGTCGCGTTACGCGAACGCCTCAAATAGGCGGGTGCTCACCCTGACCGCTCCGCGGCGCTGCTCTATCTGGCGCGAGTTGAAGCCGAGCTGCATCGTCCGGAGCTCGCCCGCAAGAGCGCGGTGGAAGCCGAGAAGCTTCTCGAAGAACTGGCGAAACGAAATCCACAGAATCGCTATTGCTTAGAATCGCTGCAAGAGGTTCAGGGTATCATCAAGGTCCTCCCATACGATGCGGCTCCCCTCGCGGTCCACTAGTCGCGGTTGCGATTCCTCAGCAAGGTTCCCGACAAAAGAGTTAAACCGGCCCCGGAACTGGACCGCTATCCCTAGAAAACATGTTTGAGCTCAGTGTCGTCAGGTCCAAGCGAAAAAGGAACGAAAATGCGCATTTAAGCGGGCCAGTCAATGCGAAACCGGAAGAGTGTTTGCGGTCCTACTCCGTGCGCTTCCATGGCGAAGGCTACTCTGTTAGTTCTCTCGATTTAGTTGCGGCGGAAGCATGGGCGACCTCGGGGGAATCATTGAAAAGCATGCGGAGCAGAAATTAAGTGTAGACAGTGGGTCGACGAGCTCACCGTCTGTCCCGTGAGCAATCCTCATCCTCGGTGTATTGTCGCTATCTTTCAATCACTAGTTCCGGAACGCCCCGCCATGGACCGTGAACCCATACCCGAGCGTCGACTTGACGGTGACCTCGTTTCCAGACACTTTAATACGTCCATTTTCATCCCGACGGGGAGGATCAGCCCTCATGAATGACCCAGGGGCCGGAAGTGCGAATGGCGCATTTCACTGCGGCTACCCGCTTGAGCGAGTAGTCGGCTACGCGTCCATGTGACTCTCAACCGTGCTCAGCTTCGGAAGTCACTTCTCTCAGTCGCCGGTTATACGTCCAGGTGGATTGGATATGCAAACACTGGCCGGTCGTGTCGACAACTGGTGCGGTAGCAGGTGATACTCGCGGAATTCAAACTCCGGCGAGGCATTCACATGTCGTTTTTCAAAAGGGGTGTCGAAAATCAAACCGACGCGGCGGCCTTTTGAAACGGCAAAACCCTGCAATAGCTGCCATTCTCGTTCGCAATGCCCTCGCAAATTGTGCCCTCTATCTCACTGAAAACGAAAGGTAATTTTGGACGAAAAGAGCCGTTTCAAAACCGTACGTTGTGAGACAGGAAAACCCGGATAACCAGTCAGCCTGTGTCAGCACATAAAGTGAAGGCATATCAAGTACTAAACCCCTAAAGGTAAACTAACGTGCACCGAGCCTGTCGCCTAACTAGTGGATTGCCTGTTATCGGATTGCCAATTATTCCAGGCGCGCGTTCACCGACAGGCTCAATCGTTCGGCAGGTTGAAGGCTCTTCCTGTTTCCTGCAGGTGTTTCTGGTAGGCCGTCATGTCCCGCTCAGCTGTTGGATTCGGCCCAATACACTCATTTTGCCAGCGACTCTCGGATTCTCTTTGTTCCGGTCGAGTGGTCGCCCACCCGGAAGTTACTAGTTGGAACTGAATCTCCGGCTATTCCCCTCAAACATGTCGTGTTTCGGAAGCACGAGTTCGTCGATTTGACACATGAGATATTTAATCGTGTGTTTCGCAAGGTGCCAGAGAAGCTGAACAAGAGATCAGTTGAAAAGTGCAGACGACTCGGCCGACGGTCAGACAATCAGCGGAACGGTGAATGGATCTGCTCGGGCAAGTTCGGGCATTCTGCGGTTCTCGGTTCGCGACTCGCAGCCCCCAGATGGTTTTGCTCGGCCTGGTTCACTGCCACCGCACTCTTACGTATTACTCTAACGCTTCATCTATCACACAATTTGAATCTGGACGGCATCTTGACGAGACACAGGTGCTGATGCGGCTGTTCCGCCGTTTCGAAAGCATCGTCAAGGTAAGCGAAGTCAAAAACAAACCGAGAATGTCAGCGGTTTTCCCTATTTTGCCTCGCCAACTCCGCACGAAATGCCCGCTCCCGATCATCCACATAGTTTTTGTACCCTATTGGATCAATGAACGGGTTTGCGCCACCAGGGTGCAATCGGGCAAACTTTGCTTCCAGGTTGTAATAGTCCCCGTGCGCACCCAAGAACACGTCGCAGGGCAGCGAACGCAGCACGCGGAACATCTTCTCATAATCGCTAGCAATCTGCGGATACGTCACATTATTCACCAACTTATATCCCGGGTTTACATTCGGACTGCCCACAATCACGACATCGTAAACCCTTCCGCCAGCTCCGGCCTTCATTGTCCAAGTTGTGCAGCCTTTGGTGTGCCCGGGTGTGAGATGCGCGGTCAGGACGGTATCGCCAAGCCTAACACTGTCGCCATCGTGCAGGACACGATCCACGTTCGTAGGCGCATAAAGCATTTCCGGCACGTTCCCGTAGAAGAAATCCTTACGCCCTCCCGACTCGACCGCCGGCACGTCCGCGTCCATCACTTCATACTTCGCCCCGGTTATTTGTTTGATCAGCGCCGCGCCGGCGTTGTGATCGAAATGCGCATGGCTGATCAGCAGTATCTTGATATCGGCAAAGCGAAACCCGAGCTTTTCAACGCTGTGCTGGATCATGGGTACGGATTCTTCCAGTCCCGCGTTGATGAGAATGTTGCCTTTCGATGTTGTGATCAGATAGATGCCAAGACTCCTGCTTCCCACAAAGTAGATATTGCCGATCACGTGATGCGGGGGATACGGTTGCAGATAATCCGATCGTTCCGGCAATCCATACGCCTTTTGCGCATGGATGCTGGTGACCAAGGCAACGAGGAAGAATACGAGAAGGAATGCGCCACGTCTCTTCAAATTGCCTCCAATAACGAGAACCTTTTCAGATTGAGAGACCATCGCGCTCCAGAGAGTGCTTTGTTGCAGTGATTCGGCAGGGGCAATACGACAAGAATCTTGCTCCCTGACAGACTTGTCCTGATCGCTCGCGTCAATCATCAAGACACAAGCCAGCTTTTGCGGCAAAGAGTATTCCGGCGCGGAAAAACCGAAGTCAATTTGTCGAGGAACCACTTTACGGCCGGTGCACACAAGGTCCCAGGACGGTCGATGATGTACCACAGTTGAGTGCCTCACCCTCGGCGCTTTTGTTTTTATGCCCAGGGTGGGGCCCCACTGCAATCCATGACAGCTGGCAAGTTCATTCGGCCGGATGCCTAGAACTGGTACTTCGCCGCCAGCTGCAATTGGCGCATGGCTTGAGTTCCGCCGATGCGGCCGAAGGTGGAGGATGAGTAAGTCAAATTCGGATTGTTCCAGTTCGGGTGATTGAGCGCGTTGAAGGCCTCAAAACGGATCGACAACGAATGCTTCTCGTTGTAAGGCATAGTGAACACCTTGTGCAGGGAGGCATCCAGGTTGGTAAGCCCGGGCCCTGTATAGCTGCCGCGCTTCACGTCGCCGTAGAAACCGGGAGCAGCGGGAGTGTAGGCGGCCTTATTCACCCATACGTTCAGCGATCTCGCGCTCCCGCTCAGGTAAGGGCTCATTCCGGTTGCATTGGGCCGATCCAAGTTGCCGCCCGGGTTAGCAACACTGGCGTTGTCATAACCGAGGAGGGGATACCCGACAGCGCCGGTCTGGTGGGTAAAGATGCCGCCGATCTGCCAGCCGCCAATCACTGCATTCAGGCCTTTGTTATTCACTGGTACCAACTTCCCGGGTCCGATGGGTAGTTGGTAAAGTGCCCCTCCAACGATGCGATTCTTCACATCGAATGCGGAACGGCCGTAGTCGCACTTGAGGCACTCGTTGTTCTGGGGGAACAATTGTTCATTTCCCTGGCTACGAACACCGCTGGTTTCGTCGAGGGATTTGCCCAGAGTGTACGAGGCATTCACGCTAAGGCCGCTGCTGAAGCGGCGGGTAGCCTTTACGCTGAACGCGTTGTAATTGGCAGTGCCCCAGTCGTGCACATATTGGATTCCCCCCATGTTCGCGAAGGGGGTCCGGGAGGCGACCGAAGTGGCAGCGCCATTGCCGATGTATCCGTATGGAGTCGGAATGTTTGCATTTTTGAACCCATAAAGATGACGGCTCAGTGAACCCTGGTATCCCACCTCGAACGACCAGTCCTGTCCAACCTGCCGCTGCACGTTGAGCAAAAACTGCTGGGAGTAACTGGTCTTATGACTGACCGCGTTCGCGAACGCGGTGCTCGGCGGAAGATTGGCGATTGCACCACCGCCGGCACCCGGCGTCGCGTTTGCCCAGGTAAGGCTGGAGTTACCGAAAATTCCCGAGGCCGAGTCCGTATTCGTATAGGTCACACGGCCGGCGATGTTGCGCGCCATGTCGAAGTACGCGTTGCCAATGTCCTGCGTGTAGAAGATGCCGTAGCCGGTGCGAATCACCGTCTTCTCGTCTGGTGAGTAAGCGATGCCGAAGCGCGGCGCAAAATTCAGGTTTTGGGTATCCAAGAGTGGACCATTAGGCAGGAGTCCATTGCTGCAAACCGGCGGCGGCCCTAGGGGAGTCACCCACTTGATCGAAAGGCCTTGGTACACATTTGCAGGTGTACAGTTGCCCTGGCGGACATAGAACGGCCACTGGCTCTGCTGGTATGTGGTGCTGGTGTCGCCCAGCTGCGGCATCACCTGAACATCGACGTTGAAGTTATTGCCAAAGGTATCGTTCCAGGGAGGGGTCATTTCGTACCGGAGGCCCGCTGAAATCGTGAGCTTGGGCATGATCTTGTAGGTGTCATCGAAATAGTAGGCTTGCACGTTGCGCACGTAATTCGCGTCCGCAACAGCCACGGCAGTCGTCGCCTGGTAAAGATCGCCGAGCAGGAAGTCAGCGAGCGAGTCGCCTCCAGAAAGCGTGGCGCTTCCGACTGTGCCCGATTGGAGGGCGGTAGCAATGGGCTCTGAGCTGAATTGCCCGCGCGAGAACTGGTTGCCCAACTGGTTAAACGTCTGGCGACTGTACTCGAATCCGAGCCGGAAGTCATGCTTGCCCTTCACCCAGGAGATGTTATCGACGATCTGCCAGGTAGGATCATTCAAAACGTAGGGCCCATCCCCGCCACGATCCCCAAGGCCGCCCCCAGCGCCCCAAATGGCCTTAGTTGTACCCGCCGGTCCCGAGCTAAAGGCAACATCTGGAATTCCCCACGTTGAGGGGTCGCCGGCACTCAGTCCCGGGATGCCGAGCCCGCCGACCACATTGTTTGTGTACGCCGCCAACAAACCAAGGGAGTTGAAGAAGTGGGTATACCCAAACCGTGCTTCGTTCACAATGTGAGGCGTGATGGTGAATGTGTTGGAGCCCATGTACTGGTAGTACTGGGTAATGATCTTGCTGCCCGCTCCCATGAATCCAGTCGATAGGATGTCTTCATTCCCCGAGCTGTAGCGGAAGGCATACTGCGACTTCTGGGACTGGATGTAATCTCCACGGACGGTCAAGCCCTGGCGATCCTGTGGTCCCGTGGTGGTGTACCCGTAGTTCGCGACCACCGCACCATTCGAGTAGAACGGTGTCGTGCTTGTTCCGAGATATTTCAGCAACGCCGTGGACTGCGCCGCGATTCTGCCTGGAGGAATGGTGTTGTTGGGAAAGGCCGTCTTTCCGAAGCCGTTGGCGTCCCCGGTTGCCGGATCGTAGATGGTGACCGCAGCTCCGGCGGCGGTGGTGAAACCCTGGAAATTGCCGCCCGCTATGGCTGGAGAGGGCAGAGTTGCGCTGCCCAGATTAGTTTGGCGGATCTTCTTCCATTCGTCGTCAACCATGAAGAAGAATTTGTCTCTGCCGTCGTAAAGTTTGGGGATTCTGATGGCACCATCGAGTTCGAATCCGTAGTCGTTCCACTTGAAGGGGTATACCTTAAGGGGGGCGGCGTTGTAGGGGAACCAATAAGGATTTGCATCCGCGGTGTTGTTACGGATGAAATCGTACATGGCGCCGTGATAGGTATTGGTGCCGCTCTTGCTGACTACGTTCACCTGTGTAGCCTCGTGCCCGAATTCCGCCGGGTAGACGCCGGTCTGCACCTTGAACTCCTGGATGCCGTCCAGAGAGGGCAGGGTGACGTAGGTTACAAAATCAGGGTCGGTATTGGCCACGCCATCCAGCGTGTAGTAGTCCCACATGATTCGCTGGCCGCCGACTGAGATTGACTGCGTGGCGCGCTCGGTGCCCATACGCGCGCTGGCCTGACCTGATGCCGGTGCAAGCGTGTTGGCGTTGGACGAAAGAGCCACCAGGCTCAGATAATTTCTGCCGTTCAGCGGCATCTCGTTTATGGCCGCGTTCTCAATCACCGTGCCGAGTGTGGCGTTCTCGACCTGAAGAAGAGCGCCCGTCGCTTCAACCGTGACGGTTTGCGTGACCTGTCCTATTGGGAGAGTAAAGTCCTGGCGCAGTGCTTGCTGCACCTGCAATTCAACGTTCTTGCTCTCAGCGGCCTTGAAGCCCTGATGCGTGGCTTCAATGTTATACATTCCAGGCGGAACGTCGGGAAAAAGGTAATCGCCTGATCCGGTGGTGACCGTAGAGCGTTCCGCGCCGGTCCCCACATTTGTCAGTGCGACGTGCGCGTCAGGGATCACTGCGCCCGTTGCATCGGCGACGTGGCCTGAGATTGAGCCGGAGGTCTGCGCAGACAACCTGGCAGCCGATGACACGACCAGGACGCAAGCGAAGATGCAGCATGCGAACAGCGCGCTACAACTTCCGAGACGCTTGAAGGTTCGCAAAGCCACCTGTGCACATGTTTGCGATGTCAGTGTGACCAGACGATTTGGAACGAGAAGGGGTTCATTTTGCCGATTCTCAACTGCACCACTGGCTAGGTTGTTCAAGGTTTCGATCTCCTTTGCGTTGCATGAGCAGGACTGGACGTGAAGAACAATCGCCTGGCGACGGTCCCTCAATGGAATTTCATTTGCAATGCGTCCCAGCACCTTTGGGGAAGACCCCGGGGGCCCCCAGCCTGGCTCAGTTGGGTGATCTTTAGATGTCGCCACCCGACTGGCCATCCTGAAAGCCAAGCAGAAATAAACTCTTACGGCGCAACGGATCGCAACGTTCTATCGGGTACAGAGCACGAAGGGCTTAAGCGCTAACTTTCTTGTAGTCAACGGCATCAAGAGGGCGTAACATCTGCCAATCAGCCGCAGAACAGAACGTCCAAAACGGAGGATGCGGGAGCATCGATGGACAATTCAGTTGACGAAGCGGGCTCTCATGACCGGCGGGAAACCGCGGAGATTGTCCCTGCCTCCGAAGTCCGAAAAACCCTGTCTGCGATCCTGAAAAGCACTCCATTTCGCACCAGCAAGCAGACCCAGAATTTGCTTCAACACATTGTGGACGAGACTCTGGCCGGCCAAATCGATACGCTAAAGGAGCGGATTATCGGGGCGAGCGTTTTCAATAGACAGCCCGATTACGACACGAACGCTGACCCGATCGTGCGCTTGCGAGTTGCCGAAGTGAGGAAGCGCCTTGCACTTTTCTACCAAACGGCAGTTGAAGAACCCGTCCTGATCAGGATCCCGTCCGGCTCGTTCAGAGCGGTTTTCGAGTGGGCAGGCAAGGCCTCTGTTCCATTGCTGTCGGACCCGCTTCTACCCGAGTCGGCCCAGCCGCCATTTAAGGGGAGAATCCTGCCGGCGATGTCTGAGCGCCCAGGTAAAATGCCATCGCCCGCACGATCCAGATATCGCCTGTGGTCAATCGTGGCCAGCGCGACATTGGTCATCTTGACCTTGGCAACACTGCTCTGCCTTCCATCCCCCGAGGAGCGGGCTTTTAACAAGTTCTGGTCTCCGGTTCTGGAGAACTCCAACACGGTATTGATTGGAATGGGTAACAATCCGCTCTATGAGCTCTCCAACGCGGGTGAAGATGAGTATTACAAAGAGCATCCTAAGAGCCGCTTTGAGGAAATGGGACTCCATCCTTATATCCCGCTAGCGCCTGGCCCGATTGATAGTAAGTACATCAATCCTGCCACGGACACCTACCTTACGATTGGTGATGCCGTGGCACTATCGAAGATCGAATACGTTTTGGCGCAACGGCATATAAAGCTCGACGTCCGATTTGTGAATGACATGACCTATGGTGACATTCGCCAAAGTCCCTCAATCCTGATCGGTGCCCACAACAACATTTGGACGCTCAATATGACCGAGAATCTCCGTTTCGGATTCCAGGGACACAGCACCATCGTCGACCGGTTTGACAGGAATAAGCTATGGACCGCAAACTTTGATCGCTCGGAGACCTACGGGATTGCTGCCAGACTTTTGAATACTTGGAACGGAAAGGTCGTCATTGTAATCGCCGGAGTCGGATATTCGGGAACTCGTGCCGCTGGAGAGTTCATCACGGATCCGCAGTCCATTTCGAAATTGGCAAAGTCCCTTCCCAAGGGTTGGGAAACGAAAAACATTGAGGTCGTCCTGCACACCACGGTCAACAACCAGATTCCAAGCGCTCCGGACGTCGTCGCGACTTACTGCTGGTGAGGGTTGCCGGACGTTTTCGGCGGTAACGTAACGTGACAGTACATCCGACGAGCCAGGTTCCTCCTGACCATCAGGGAAATGCTATTCCCTGATATTTGGTTGATAATTCCCTGTTCGGTGTGGCTCAGGATTCGGCATTACGTGACAGGAACTCGCGTGTGTTCAGCATCTTGGAGAATGCCGTCGGCAGACTCTTGAGGCAATATTCGCGAATTTCCTTGTATTATTCCCTGTTAGCAGGGAATTCGGTCCGGAGAACGGTTCGCTTGAGACTCCGCCCACCGCCAGACATATTTAGAATCAATAGGTTACAGGGAGAGGCCAATCGGCACCCCCGCATTGCCCGGCGATTTCGCTCGATCCTCGATCAGCATGGAACTGGAGAGCGTTCTCCGATAGTGAAGATGTTTCAGAAAGCGCTCGATGACGGCAAATTACTGAAGTAGTCATTGACGAATAACCGGCGATACATCCGGAACAACTCCGACACATCGAAAAATTACTTCTCACAAGCCTATTTGTCAGGACCGATATGCGTCGGTGAGTGCATTGGCGATTACGCGTTCGTCGACACAAGGCCCACAGCGCCCGGAGCGGCTGCTTGCCAAATGGACCCTTGTTTTGCCGCCTCTTTCATCGGCCTGGATTACCGCACGTTCCATTTCTCCAGTTTCAGAATGGGTCTGTTCAGCAACGGGATTTCCAGCAAAAGATCACGAGGTTTTGACGCAGTTTTCATCCTCCTGCCCCTGAATCGACCCTATCGTTATCCCATCGACCCGCTGCGATGTTTCCGCTTCTCTCTCGTTTCGCCCGGATCAATTCGCACATTCGAGGTGCACCATGGTCGCTCCTGCTCTCCCCGATCTCAGCCCGGAAGGCTCGCTGAAAACCCAAAGAACAGCCGCTGGCTCCGAGGCCCTTGCGCATTCCTTCCTCGACAACCTGTTTTTTGTGCAAGGCCGCTCGCGCGACCGCGCCACCGTCAATGATCTCTACATGGCCCTCGCGCATACCGTCCGCGACCGCCTCGTTGAGCGCTGGATCCAGACGATTCTCAACTATCGGGCGCAGGATGTTCGCGTTGTCTGTTATCTCTCTGCCGAATTCCTCACCGGTCCGCATTTGGCCAACAATCTCATCAACCTCGGCATCTACGAAGAAACAGAAGAGGCCATGCATAAACTCGGCCTTGATCTGGAGACGCTCATCGAGCAGGAAGCGGAACCCGGCCTGGGTAACGGCGGTCTCGGCCGTCTTGCATCCTGCTACATGGATTCCCTCGCCACCTTGGACATTCCCGCCATCGGCTACGGCATCCGTTATGAGTACGGCATCTTCGATCAGCAGATCCGCGATGGCTGGCAAGTTGAGGCCACCGACAAATGGCTCCGCCTAGGCAACCCCTGGAGCCTTGAGCGGCCTGAAGACGCCTTTGAAGTTCAATTCGGAGGTCACACTGAGAAGTACACTGACGGCAACGGCCATTTTCGCGTCCGCTGGATTCCCCAAAAGCTCGTTCGCGGGATTCCCAATGACACGCCCATCCTTGGCTACCGCACCAACACCGCCAACACCATGCGCCTGTGGTCCGCGCAGGCCGTCGAGTCCTTCAACTTCGAAAGCTTCAATACCGGCGACTTCTTCGGCGCAGTCCATGACAAGGTCGACTCGGAAAACATCTCCAAGATTCTTTACCCCAATGACGAAGAGCTTCAGGGCAAACAACTGCGGCTCGAGCAGCAGTTTTTCTTCGTCTCCTGTTCCTTGCAACACATCGTCAAAATCCAAAA
This sequence comes from uncultured Acidobacteriaceae bacterium, assembly GCA_963850865.1. Taxonomy (GTDB): domain Bacteria; phylum Acidobacteriota; class Terriglobia; order Terriglobales; family Acidobacteriaceae; genus Telmatobacter. The sequence goes on along the minus strand of CAWKMZ010000007.1, from coordinate 471,931 downwards.
GACCGCACAGCGCCCTCTTGCCGACCTGCATCGCACCTTCACCATTCAGATGAACGACACCCATCCCGCCATCGCCGTCGCCGAACTGATGCGCCTTCTGGTCGACGAGAACTCGATGGATTGGGACATCGCATGGAACGTCACCACGCACTCGCTCTCCTACACCAATCACACGCTGATGCCCGAGGCCCTCGAAAAATGGCCTCTCCCTCTCTTCGGCGCCCTGCTTCCGCGCCATCTTGAAATCATTGAAGAGATCAACCGCCGCCACCTCGACAACGTCCGTTCTCATTTTCCCGGCGACGAAGCGCGCCTGAGCCGCTTATCCCTCATCGACGAGAGCGGAGATCGCTATGTCCGCATGGCTCATCTCGCCGTCGTCGGCAGCCACGCCGTCAACGGTGTCGCCGCGCTGCATACTGAGCTGCTCAAAACGCGCCTGCTCAGTGATTTCCATGACCTCACGCCCGAGAAATTCAGCAACAAAACCAACGGCGTCACGCCGCGCCGCTGGATGGTCCTCGCCAATCCGCATCTTGCTCGCCTTATCACCTCACACCTCGGCCACAGTTGGATTCACGACCTCGAGAAGCTGCGCAAGCTCGAATCCTTTGCTGACGACCCCGAGTTTACGCGCGAGTGGCGCGCCATCAAGCACCACAACAAGCAGCGCCTCGCCGCCTACATCCACCAGGTCCTCGGCATCGCTGTCGATCCTAATTCCATGTTCGACACGCTCGTCAAGCGCCTGCATGAATACAAGCGCCAGCACCTCAAGGTCCTCCACATCCTCACTCTCTACAAACGCATCCAGCAGAATCCCGACATCGACCTGCAGCCCAGAACATTTCTCTTCGGCGGCAAGGCCGCGCCCGGCTATCGCATGGCCAAGCTCATCATTAAGCTCATCCACTCTGTCGCCGCGGTCGTGCATGGCGATCCCCTCGTCCGTGACCGCCTCAAGATCGTCTTCCTGCCCAACTTCAACGTCAAGCTCGGCCATCGCGTCTATCCCGCCGCTGACCTCTCGGAGCAAATCTCCCTCGCCGGCCTTGAAGCCTCCGGCACCGGCAACATGAAGTTTGCCATGAACGGCGCGCTTACCATCGGCACCCTCGACGGCGCCAACATCGAAATCCGCGAGGAGGTCGGAGCCGACAATTTCTTTCTATTTGGCCTCAGCGCGCAAGAAGTCGAACAGAAAAAATCCGAGCGCTACAATCCCCGTGCCTGGTACGAAGCCAACAGCCATCTGCGCGAGATTCTCGACGCACTCGCCAGTGGCGAATTCTCTCACGGCGATCGCGCTCTCTTCGAGCCGCTCGTCCAGTCTCTACTTTCGAGCGATCCTTACATGCTGCTCGCCGACTATCAGTCCTATGTCGATTGTCAAGATCGTGTCGATGAAGCCTACCACGACGCTGATCACTGGACGCGCATGTCCATCCTCAATGTCGCGCGCAGCGGCAAATTCTCATCCGACCGCGCCATCCGCGACTATTGCGCCGACATCTGGAAGACCTGGCCCGTCAAGATTGAGATTTAAATAGCTAAATTACATCCCCGCCTTAAAAAACGCAGACCGCCGCCGCAGCCCCACGGGTACCTTCTGATCCGTGGGGCGGCCGCCTCAGTTCCTTCATCCCTAAGTCCCTAGTACCTTAGTCCCTGTTCTCGATGGATGGCTTGAACGAAGGAGGGCCATGAGCAGGAGAAGTCGGCGCTGCTGCAACCGGGAACAAAGAGGGGAACGCGCTCGGGAGGGTTCTCCAGCGAAAGTGAAGCGGCTGAGCGCATCTGTTCTAGAGTCTGGCTGGTGAAATAGGTTCGGACCAGATATCCGCCGGTCCTACGAGACCGCCAAAGCTCGAAGATCAGTGCTGCACCTGGGGGCGTATCATCTCGACGTCCGTCCGCAATCCAGTCCAGGTTGAGCAGCCCTGCGACATTGGCCAGATTGGTATCATGCCCGACAAGTATGAGCGCGCGATCGGAGGGTTTGCTTAGCGCTCCTGGAATTCGCTTCCCACTCATGGCTTGTTCAAGAGAGGAGCGAATCTGGTCAAGAAGTTTGGCAGCCTGAATGCGGGCGATGGCCGGTGTTCGCGCGGTGAAGTCTTCCGCCGTCGTGTGAAGGACTAGCAGGGAGCGGAGTTTGGCTCCGTCCACGCAACCCCAGCCCACGTTGGCGGTGTCCATACCTTGAGCGTATTCGAGCAGCAGATTTTCGGTAAGCGTTGCGGCAGTGTTGAGTGGGCCCTTCAACTCGGCATGATGACTTTGCTGGACTCCCGATAAGGTAGCCGGAACAGCGAAAAGAGAAATGCGAGGCTTTGGATCGGATGCGCTCGCGCCGCAAGTCGCAAGAATTTTGTCGAGCGCAGAGAGTTGGGAGCGGTAGGTCTCAGTGAGGTTGTCGGGATTGCCTCCAATGCGGCCTGCAATCGCTGCAGCCTCCAGAGATGAGTCTCCAGGGTTTCTACCCACTCGGCTTGAGTGGAAGAGCGGGTCCGGTGTTCCTTCGGGGAGGCCGCGCACGGAAGTCGCGCATCCCGGGAAAAATCCCGCAGCCAGCGCTTTGCCCGTCTCTCTTGTGCGCTGGTCAGAATCCGAGTAGAAAGTCACTCGACCCGCATCCGCACAACCGTCGGCGGCGAGCAAACCTTGGCTCGCCAATTCGATCCGATCGTACGCGCCGAAGAGCTTCATCAGCGCAAAGCCATGCGCCGTGAGGTAGCCGGGCGGAACATCCCAGGCCGGCCAGGGAGCGGCGGAGTAGGGGTTGTACTGTTCCGGTCTTCCGGTGGGTGAACGAACGCCGTGGCGGCTCAGATAGACGACGAACTTAAGGTCGGCATCTGGAAGGGTGCCAGTTGGCTGGCTGGACTGTTGTGCTGGAACAGGACCGACAAAGCTAATTGCACAGGCGAGGAGCAGAAACCTTCGAATCATTCAGATCCTCATGGTCAATCAGTAAAGTGGGGCTGTGCGAAGCGACTGCGGCAGCCCCATGAAGAAGACGGCGAACGCGCGGCTATTTCTCGTGCTCGAAGAACGTGTAGCGGAGACCGCCAGAGTAAGTCGGCTTGTAATATTCGCGTTGGTTCACGAACTGTGTGCTGCCGGTGTAATAGCCGAAGACTTCGTTCGTCAGGTTCAGGCCCGACACCATCACGCTAAGGCCGCGCCAGGTGCGATAGCTTGCCTGCGCATCAACCTGCAGGTGCGGCAGAGTCCACACATCTCCGGAAGGGCCCTTGGGCCCCAAGCCGCTTGGATCCGCACCCGCTCCTGGAGCCAAACTAGCGGAGATCCAGTTATATGAAAAGACGCTTGCACCGTTGAAGCTAATCCCCGTACGGAGCGAGAAGCGCTTCGTGTCGTAAGTTGGGCTGATGTTCCAGTCATTCTTCGCCTGATCGATCAGTTGCGGCTGATCGGTGCGCAGAGGGAATCCCTTTTCCTTGGAGTTCGTGTAGCTGTAGTTGGCGGAAATGCCCAGACCGCCCAGCACACTCGGAAGGTAATTGAGGTGTTGCTGGTAGCTGACCTCGAATCCATAGAGGAACGCGTTCTCGCCATTGATGTACTCCGTAACCGAGGAGTCGCCCAACTGAGAGTTTTGATATTGTTCGACCGTGGACAACAGCGAGGGAGGTAGTGAGCCGGCAGGCAAGGCCGCAACATTGACCCCGGCGGGGATCTGAAACTCGAATTGCGGGGCCGTGAGTTGCTTTGCGAAAAAGCCTGCTTGAATCATACCCAGAGGCTGCAGATACTTCTCATAGAGCAGGTCATAGTTGTTCGCGTGCTCGGGCCGAAGGGCCGGGTTACCGATCGAAACCGAGGCCGGATTAGTCGAATCATCCTCTGTAACGTAGGGCACAAGCTGATAGGGATCGGGACGGGCCACGCCTCGCGCCGCAACGAGGCGCAAGTCGGACTGATCGGGCATTCTGTAGCGGAGTTGTACGCTCGGAAGCACGTCGAGATAATGAGGATTGTTTGTGACGCCTGTCGGAACTCCGCAGCCTGTATTGGTTGGTCCTCCGCATTGTGTCGATCCTGCTGCAAAGAGGGTCACAAGGTAGCCGAAGGTATTCATCCGGGTATCTTCGAACCGAAGTCCTGTTTGAAGATGGAAGTTGCCAAGCTCAATGGTGTTCATCGCGTACCAAGCGGGGACCTGCTCCACGTAGTGGAAGATATTCGGATAGGTGTCTGAAGCGGTCTTGTAACCATCCAGATAACTTGAAAGGTTGGCAAGAGTATAGGTTTCTACTTTATTGAAATCCGAGACGGGGCCAAATTTTCCCCCGAAGTAGGTGCCGTTGTAGTAGTCGCTATTCTGAAACCCGCTTTCTAATTGCGCCATCGTTGCCTGCGGGGACGCCGCCTTCGTAGACCAGCCATCGTAGACATTTTCCGTCGAGTCCTGCGACTTGTGGTTGTTGGCGAACTTGAAGCCGGCCTCGAAGGTGCCGAAGTGACCGCTTGCGGTGTAATTCCTGGCATAGGAGACCGCACCGGTGAGGTCGAGCTCTGCGACCAGGCCCTTGGAAATCGTGATGTCCTTGAAAGCCCAGTCGGTTGCGGTTTGTAGCACCGAACCCGGTTGATCGCATGTATTGAACGTCGGGCGATAGATATCAAATTGTGAGGCTGGATTGTAGTTGCAGTAAACCGCAGGACCAATCCAGGAAAAATCGGCCTTGGGATTACCCGCTGAATCGACCTCGTAGGAGCGTGAGGCCGAAAGAGTCGCGGTGAACCATGAATTGCTGTCGAAATGGCGGCCTCCGAGAATCAGGCTGCCGATCGAAGCATTGGGGCGCTTACTCGAAGTGTAGAACTTCGGCGATGATGAAGCCGCCGTTGGGCTCGGCGCCACGACATTCGCGCCGTTGTTGCAAACGTCGCCCGACGGGCACGTCAGCGCCTTCGACACCGGCGCGTAATACCATTTGTCACCCCAGTCCTTGAGGTCGGTATAGATGCCGTCCGCGAACAAGCTGGTGTTCTCACTCACCTTGTAATCTGCACTGCCCGCGAAGCCATAGCGGTAGCGGTAATAGCGATAGTCGCGGATCGTGTCATTGTCATAGAAAGGGGCTGCGAGGGTAGACAGTGGATCGAGGGCTGGCTGAATGTTATCGATTCCGCGACCGTTATAGTCATACGCGCCATTTATCAAGATGCCGAGCTTTTTGTTTTTCCCGAAACGTTGCCCGTAGGTGCCCCCGGTCTCATATGCGGCGCGGCCATTGAGAATAGGCGTATAGCCGCCATCGGTGAAGACATTCAACGAAGGGTGCTCGCCAGCGGTCTTGGTCACCAGGTTGACCGAACCACCGATCCCATCCGCATCCTGGCTTGCGGAAAGCGTCTTGTTGATTTGTACCGACTCCACAAGGTCCGAAGGAATCACGTCGAGCCGCACCTGGCGAACTTCGGGCTCAGGAGCAGGGATGGTAATGCCGTCGACCGTGATGTTTGTAAGACGCGGTTCCGTGCCACGCACCTGAATGTAAACCCCCTCGCCTTCAATCCGGTAAAGCGTAATCGACGGCAGGCGGCCGAGTGCATCTGCGACATTCGCATTCGGCAAGCTCATGATGACTTCGGCAGGAAGAATCTGGACTATGTTATCCGCGGTCCGCGTCTGATTGATTGCGTCGGCTTCTCCGTGCGCGCGCTCGGCAGACACCAGGATTTCCTGGCTCTCCGTAGCCACTTTGAGAGTGATGCTCAGGTTCAGGGTTTGCCCGACGGCGACGTCAATCTCCTGGCGATAGGTTTCAAAGCCGACAAATGAGACCGTCAATGTGTAATGGCCGCCCGCAATTTCAGGAAGCATGAACTGGCCATCGCTGTCGGTAACACCTGACACAGTAAGAGGAAGAACGTGAACGCTCGCACCCTTAAGCGCGGCTCCGGAATCGTCTGAGACCGAGCCGGTTATCAATCCTTTTGTCGTTTGTGCAAAAGCCACGGATGAAAACAATAAGAGGGTCAGAAGGCAGCCAATCCTACGGACGTTACTGGCGCAAAGAATTTCAGATCTCATAGTGAGCTCCTCGGCAATTTCTGCATTACAGCTAGCGGTTAAACGTGAGGAGAGTATGACCGGGCACTCTAAAACGAATCTAAGGAACGGGGGTTTTCCGTCGCGATTCACGGAGAATTCATAAGGCGCCGCTAGGATCAAATCCGGGATTCCCTCTATGCACGTTCTGGTTGTCGAAGACAAGCGCAGCCTTGCCGGCCATCTTGGGCGCGCTCTCGAGAGCGAGGGTTATCGTGTGTCCTTCGCCTACGACGGCGAGGAGGCGCTGCGTCTGGGCAAGTCTGATATCTACGATGTGATGCTTCTGGATGTGATGCTGCCTCGGATGGATGGGCTCACCGTGATTCGCAAACTGCGCGAGTTGCGGATGCGCACGCAAGCTATCATCGTTTCCGCGCGCGATTCGATGCGCGATATCGTTTATGGTTTGGATGCGGGAGCGGACGACTATCTCACCAAGCCATTCGCGCTCGATGTTCTGTTGGCTAAAGTTCGCGCCGCAGGGCGCCGAGTGCCCATCCGAGAGCCGCAAGCGCTGCAATTTGAAGATCTGATCCTCAAGCCGCATCAATTTGAGTTGCAACGCGGCTCTCGCATTGCCTCTCTAACGCGCACCGAATGTGCTTTGCTGGAGACGCTGATGCGCCGAGCGCGCACCGTTGTTCCTCACGCCGCCCTCATTGAGGAGGGCTGGAGCAGCGATGCTGACGTGAGCTTTGACAGCCTGTACGTCTTCATTCGCGCGTTGCGCTTGAAGATCACGCAATGCGAGGAACCGGAGTTGCTGCATACAGTTCGCGGCGTGGGTTACTCGCTGCGGGGCGCAACGTGCTGAAGGGCCGCGCCTCGATCTCGCTTCGCCTCACCGCCTGGTTCGGCGGCATTTTTTTCTTAGGGTGGGTCCTTTTCGGCGCCGCCATGTGGTTCAACCTGAAGAGTACCTTGACGGGAGAGCGCTATCAGACGCTCGCGCGGCGAGTTGACCGGCTGCAGGAGCTGTTGCGCAAAACTCAAGGGGAAGACCAGGCGGATCGCGATCAGGACTTCAAAGACTTCGCCAATGCGACAGGGAACGGGCTTGCTGAGGTAGTTCGCGCGGATGGCAGCAGAGTGTTTCCGTCTCCATCCAAGGCGGCGCAGAACTTTCCCTGGCCCGTGGTTCAGAGCGGCGATCAAGAGCGGTTCGTGCACGCGAGTGATGGGGGCCAATCATTCTGGGTCCTTACGCGCAGATCCGCGCTCGATGATCAGACAGTCTATCTACTTACGGCTGCCCCGGAGTCAGGCAATTTGCTTGTGCTCGGGCACTTTCTTGAAGGCCTGCTCGCCTCTGCGCCGATCTTGTTGCTGATCTCCTCGGCAGGCGGTTACTTGCTGAGTCGCACCGCGCTTAAACCAGTGGATAGGATCAACGCCGCGGTCCGTTCCATAAGTATCCGGAATCTCTCCGAACGCCTTCACGTGGACAAGACAGGTGACGAGTTGCAACGGCTCACCGAAACTTGCAATGCCATGTTGGGCCGGCTTGAGTCGTCGGTGAAACGTATCGAGCAATTTACTGCGGACGCGTCGCATGAACTTCGGGGTCCGTTGTCGTTCGCGCGCACGGTGGCGGAAGTGGCTATGCGTAACCCCCGCACCGACGCTGAGAGCCGCCAGGCATTCGCCGATATTGTTGAGGAAGCAGCCAAAGCCTCGGTGTTGCTGGACGATATGCTTACCCTGGCGCGCGCAGATGCCGGTACCAGTCATACAGCCTTTGAGCCTGTGAATCTCGCTGCTGTGGTTGAGGAAACATGCGAGATGGCGAGGCCGTTGGCTCTTCAGCGTCACCTTGATCTGTCCGTATCGACAAGTCCGGCGTGCTTGGTCAATGTATTAGGAGATTTTTCGAGCCTGCGGAGGCTCCTCTGGATTTTGCTCGATAACGCGCTCAAGTATACTGATGCGCCAGGCCGGATCGATGTCACTCTGAATGCAACGGCGGGAGTTCCCACGCTTCAGGTGCGCGACAGCGGAATCGGGATTGCCGCCGATGATGTACCGCACATCTTCGAGCGCTTTTATCGGGCCGATCCATCTCGCGGCCAGGTTGAGGGGAGCGGACTGGGCCTGGCCATTGCCAAGTGGATCGCCGAGATCCACCACGCCGTTCTTTCAGTAGAAAGCGCAGAGCACCAGGGAACCGTTTTCCGCGTCGTATTTCCGCAAGCCGCTGCTAAATGCTGAGCCGTCTCCCTGCTTAAGTTGATCCGCCCGACAAGATCAAACCCGCAAAATCCATCACAGGGAATTGGCGCAAGGGCAATCTGTTTTGGAGCGATTGCCGCGCGGGAGGAGCATTCCTGGCTTTGTTCAGCGGCAGTTGTGGCCGGATAGGCGTCAATACAGGCAGAGCCCAATATGACAAGGATTCTGCGACACGCAAATGTGTTTCGGGAAGGCGGACGATCTTGACCGGGGCAGCGTGAGCGAACCGCAGACGACTGGAAACTGACAATTGACTCTCAGTGAATTCCAGTCATGATCGCACCCAGAATATCCATTGGCCAGTGAGCGAAAATGAGCGGCGCGAGGCGGCGGGTACGGAGATAAATCGCCGCCATCACCAGGACGCTGGGAAGAAACGCAAGAAAGCGATACAGCACAAACCGCCAATCGGGCATAAACGGCAACATGCAGTGTTGCGTGGCCCAGCAGAAGACGACAACGGCGAAGGCGACCCAGGTGCGGCCCGTGAGCGCCTGCAGCCGGGGCAGCGCATACCCCTGAAAAGTAATTTCTTCTGTGGGCGAGGAAATGAGCCACCAGAAGGTCAAGCTGTAGATCGTTGCCCACACGGGCAGGGAGTGCGCCTGCATGAGAAACGCGATGGGGGCCTTCGCGGGAGAACCCCAAAGCAACACTTGCGCCAAATACCCTCCCACGGCGAAGAGAGGAAAGACCAGTACAAAGTATCCAAGGCCCAAAAATAAGTCGCGCCCGTAACGAAGGCGTATTGGGCCGACCAGGTCGCGGACCCGGATGCCCTCGCGGCGCGTAAAGTGGCGCAAGCCAATGAGGCAACCGATATCGACCAGTGTGCCGTAGACGTTCCACCAGGCTCCCGCCGCTTGCCACGGAGAGGTACGGTGCAAGGCCAGAAACACGACCGCCAGCATAGCTTGCATGGTCAGAAACAAGACTGGACGAATGACGACCAGGATTAGGGGGCCAGTCCATGAGATGCGCCCAGCGGCCACGCGTTCATTCACTGAATCAAGCTCATTGATCGGAGCTGAGGTGGGTGCAGTTTCGCATGAGATGGACATATTCTGCAATCTCCGGCGCGAATGCTAACACGGCGTGGGGAGATTCAGTGTGATGACGAGCAGGCCAGTCTGGGGGGCTGAGTCTATGGTGTTGATTGGCAAAATCAACTCATTCACCGGCGCTCGATGCGGTCAGAGTTCACGTAGAGCGGATTTTCACCTATTCGGACAGAACCTCATTTTCGGAATCATGTCCGAATCGCCGGTGACTTGCCCAGAACAATGCCAAGTCCTCTGAGAGATCTTGCCAGAACCCGCGCAGCTTATCACGGTCTGGCAACCCAGTCTGGGAGTAGAATCGGCTGTCGGCAGCGTGACCGCCGTCCGGCGTGGGAGAACGATCATGCCCAACGTCCTCATCCCTACTCCGCGGGGCCAGATGCCTGCTTGGTTAGCTGTCCCCGCATCCACCGTCCCCGTCCCCGGCGTCGTCGTTCTGCACGACGTCCTTGGCATGAGCCAAGACCATCGCAACCAGGCTAACTGGCTCGCCGAGGCCGGCTTCCTCGCAGTTTCTCCCGACCTTTACTACAAGGGCGGTCGTCTCGTCTGCATTCGTCAGGTCATCCGCGACATGATTGCCCGCACCGGCCCGGCCTTCGACGACGTCAAGGCCACACAAAGTTGGCTCCTCGCGCAACCCGGCTGCAATGGAAGCATTGGCGTTGTCGGTTTCTGTATGGGCGGCGGGTTCGCCCTCCTGCTTGCCTGCGGGCACGGTTTCAGTGCTGCTAGCATCAACTACGGCGGCGCGCTTCCCAAAGATATTGACGATTTCCTCAACACTGCCTGCCCCGTCGTAGGTAGCTACGGTGGCATTGCCAAATGGGAGCAAGGGGTAGCCGATCAGTTGGCGGCGGCCCTCGAGCGCGCTCTCATCCCACACGATGTAAAGGAGTACCCCGACGCCGGCCACTCCTTCATGAATCATCATCGGGGCTATGGATTCCTGAAAGTGCTGCGGTTCAAGGCCATCGGCTACAACGAGCCCGCCACAATGGATGCCCGCCGCCGCATCGTAGCCTTTTTCCACCTGCATCTGAAAGGTTCGAGACCATGACTTCGGAGCACGCATTCGAAAAGGAAACCAACAAGGGGCGGGACGAACTCGCCGGTCTCTGCCGCATTGGCGGAATTGCTGCCATGCTTCTTCTCATTTACTCGCTGGCGATGATGGTTCAGATGGTGTTTTTGGGGGGACAGCCGGCCACTGTAACCCAGGCTTTCGACCTGCTGCAACAACACCGGGCAGTGGGCCTGCTACGCCTCGACTTGCCAACCGTCGCCGCACTTCCGCTGTACTACCTGTTGTTTCTCGGCATCTTCGTGGCATTGCGCAAGAGTGATCGCGCCAATGCTCTCCTCTCCGTTGTCCTGGCCTTCGCCGGCGTAACGCTGGTTCTCGCCACGCCAACGGCTCTTTCCATGGTCCAACTCAGCGACAAGTTCGCCGCCGCAACCAGTGACACCGCACGGAACCAACTGCTGGCCGCCGGAGAAGCTCTTATGGCCACCGACATCTGGCACTCAACGGGCGCCATCATCGGCGGAGTGCTTCTCCAATGTGGCGCGGTGCTGATCTCGGTGGTTATGTTGCGCGGCGCAGTCTTCAGCAAAGTCACCGCCTGGTTGGGAATCATTATGCATGGGCTCGATCTTGCTCACATCTTAGGAGGGCTTTTCCTGCCTGTCTCTGGCATGATTCTCCTGGCTATCGCCGGCCCGCTTTATCCTATCTGGTTCTTGCTGGTTGGCCTCAGACTGCTCAGGTTGGCAGCGAGAAACGACCGGAGACAGTTGCAAGCCTGAAAAAGAGCAAATGCCCCACCCAGCAAGTTCTCCTCGTCGAAGGCGGGGCAATTTGATTGTCTGGGGTCCGGCTTAGATAGACATTGCGCCTTCCGACTGCTCGAAATTTCATCTTTGCAAAAGGCCATTCAGGCGCTACACTACGACTCAACTCTCATTTGGGGCTTTGCTCGAGAGACGCCGTCCTGGTCGACACATTATTTGGCCGTGCAAACCGCGGCCACGATGGCAAATGCTTCCCTGGTAAACAAAGTTAGAACAAGAAAATTGACTAAAGTCAGTAGTGTCCAGGGCACGATGTTCAGGCACCGGCGACTCTTCGCGGGATTTTGCGCTTAGAGTGTCGGGTACGGGCCATTCACCAGCAGCCACTTCCCCAGGAGATCTCAAGAACATGCCCACCCAATCCGCCGGCTCGGCTTCGAGTGTGTGTTTCGTTGCCCCATGCATTGCTTCCATCCATTCCTGTGATGGGCAATGCGGCCCCCTGATCGAGTTATCGCAGCGGGGCGGAGCGTGGGCACGAGGCGTGGCCCGTCTTCGAGCGGCGCTGATGATCAAGCTCGGAAGCGCGAGATGGGCGACATCGGCGGCGGTGGTCGCACTGACTTTGATTGCGGGGAGCGCCGTCTCACGGGCGCAGAGCTGCCCAACTTCCTTTAGCTATTCGCCCGATTTTGCTTCGAACAGTTGCCTTGCGCTCAACGGAAACGCCAGCATCTCGGGGAGCCTGCTGCAGATTACCCCCGACTCGAATGGGCAACGCGGGTCTGCCTGGTACACCACCGCGGAGCCCGTGGCCGGTTCCTTTTCCACCACCTTCACATTTCAGCTGCCAGGAGGTTCTGCCGATGGCTTCGCGTTTTTGATCCAAAATTCGTCTGCGGGAATAAGCGCGCTTGGCCCGGGCGGCTGCGGGATGGGATTCGCCAGCGATCCTCTTGCTGGAAATGCCTACTTCTGCGGAGGTGAAACCGGTGGCATCCCGAACAGTGTCGCCATAGGTTTCAAGACCTACAACGGCGACGGTTCTGAATATCCGCAAGGTAATAGTGTTTTTATTGCGAACAATGGTACAGGCCCAAACTGCGAGAACGTGCAGGGCGGCGAGTACGGATACTCGCAGTACTGCGTGATCGCGGAAAACACTCTGACAAGCACAAGCATTAGTTTGGGAAACGGCAGCAGCCACACGGCGACGGTTATCTATTCGACCGAACCGGCGGCCACGCAGACCAGCTGCGCAAGCGCCTGCCTGGATGTGATTGTGGATGGCACTGACCTGTTTCCGTCGGGCGTGCCATTCACGATGGCCGCCATCGGTTTGACCAACAACTCGGCCTATGTCGGATTCACGGGGGCGACCGGTGGATACGCAGAAGGCAACGACATCCTGAGCTGGACCTTTACGCCGCAAGATTTCGGTGCTGTCAACGTGTGCCCGTCCGGAGCCACCACGCCGGCGCCGTGCAGCGACACGATTCCGGTGACGTTCAGCGTCCCGGCAGGTACGACCATCAACTCTGTCAGCGTTCTCACGCAAGGCGTTTCCGGTCTCGACTTCTCGCTGGCCAGTCGAGGGACGTGTACCGGGACCTATGCGACGGCGGGAGTGTGCACAGCAAGTATCACCTTCACGCCGCGAGCGCCAGGATTGCGCCAAGGGGCTGTAGAGCTTTTCGGATCCGCTGCCGCCCCGCTGGCGACGACCTTGATTTATGGCATCGGCCAGGGACCGGCGATTGCTTTTGGTCCCGGCACCCAGACCACGGTGGGCACCGGAATCACAACACCGTACAGTATTGCCGAAGACGCAGCGGGCAACTTCTACATGGCAACCTGGGCGAACGGCAGTGTGGTGAAGATTAGCGGCGGCACGCAAACCACGGTCCTCGGCGGAGTGGATGTCCTCGAAGGCGTCGCAGTGGATGGAGCGGGCAATGTCTACACCGCGGACCAGACCAGCGGGACGGTGCTCGAGATCCCGGCTGGCGGCGGGACGCCGATTACGCTGGTCACTGGGCTGAACAACCCATCAGGCGTGGCAGTGGATGGGACGGGGAATGTTTTCATCGCGGGTTATAAGGATAACCAGGTGATAGAGCTCCCGGCAGGGGGCGGCCCGCAGGTCACTGTGGGCAGCGGGCTGAGCGTCCCGCAAGGCGTGGCCGTGGATGGGCTGGGCGATATCTTCATCGCTGACTCCGGGAACGGCCGCGTCGTGGAGGTGACGGCGAGCGGGACGCAAACTCCTCTGTTATTCACCGGAATACAGTACAGCGACCCCATCGGTGTGGCGGTGGACGGCGCGGGCGATGTCTTCGTCGCAACTTACAATGGCGACAATGTCCTGGAGCTTACGCCCGGGGGAACTCAGACGACAGTCGTGCCGGCCGGCGAACTCGGATCCCCTCTCGTCAGCGTGGCGGTCAACGCTGCCGGCGATATCTTCATCCCGGATATCAGTAACAACCGGGTTGTGGAGATGCAGCTCTCTCAGCCGCCGTCCCTCAGCTTCACAGCCGAAACCGTGGGCAACACCCCCGTCGACAGCCCGCAAACGGTGATAGTCCAAAACGTCGGCAACGCAGATCTGACTCTTTCGGCCATCTCTTTCCCGATGGACTTTCCCCAGGTGGGCGACGAAAACGACTGCACGGTCGGCGCTCAGCTCATTCCGGGCCAAACTTGTCCTCTGACCGTTGAATTCGATCCGACCATGGGCGGCGCACCGCCGAACGGGACGCTGCTGAGCGAAACCGTCGGCCTGACAGACAATGCTCTCAACGCTATTCCGGCTGCAACGCAGAGCATTTCGGTTCAGGGCAGCGGTCTCTCACCCGAGGTAAACGTACCCAATCTTGTGGGTCAGACGCAGGCGGGAGCGGCAGGCCTCCTCAGCACCGCAGGTCTGAATCTCGGCGCTGTGACATCTCAAGCAAGCACCCTGCCCATAGGCGAGGTCGTTAGCGAAAGCCCGGCGGCCGGTACGCCAGCCCAGGTTGGATCGTCGGTCAGCGTTGTCCTCTCAAGCGGCGTGGCCGTGCCAAGCCTTGTAGGCCAGACGCAAATGAATGCGGAGGGACTGATCACTGGTGCCGGTCTGGTCGTGGGAACGGAGACCACCCAATTCAGCGACACCGTGCCATCCGGCACTGTCATCAGCCAGAATCCAGCCGTCCCCGGCACTGACAGTCAACGGCGGAACGACTGTCAGCCTCGTCGTCTCCAGTGGCGTGCCGCCTGCGACAGACCAACTTGCGCTCGTGAATAACTACTTTGTCACCGGCGACTATGCCACCGCGGGAATCACTCTGCACGGCCTTGCCAGCGGAACCATCACCATTCCCGATCCCAGTCCTTGCGCCCCTCCCAGTTGTGGCGCGGGTGTTCCCGACGGCGCCGACATTATCGACGGTTTCCTTTACTGGACAACCATAGAAACCTCTGCGTCACCCTCGGGCAATACCGGCACTTTCCTGGGTTACTCCATCACCGGGGAGCAGATCGGGAGCGACGTGCCCGACTATAGCGACGGGACCTATTCGGGAACGCTCCGTGTGTATCGCGCCGACGTAAACAACTATTTCCAGGTTCCCGCGAACTGGAACGGAGCGCGCCAAGGTTCAGGCCCGTTTAACGTCACTTTGCCCAACAGCAACGGAACGATCACTGAGGGTGCGAGCCTGGTGGTGATCTGGCGCGTGTTGTCTCCGAATTTCCCCCTCAAGTCGGTTGTCCTTTACAACGGATCGATCGCACCGACTTCGGCAACCGGACCCATACCTCAGGCCGTGCAGGGATTCTATGACGCGGCTGGTGGAGCGAACGGGACGGGAGAGGTGACCCATCTTTACACCAGCGGCGGAAGCTGGAACGACAGCGAAAGTCCCCAGACGCTCGGGCAATCGAACCAATATATCGATACGCTGACTACCGGCAACGCCTACGCTGCGGTCATTCTGAGCACGCCAGTCAACAACAGTGACAACGATGGAATTCTGGACGCATGGAAAGCCGCGCAAGGCTATACCGACGTGAAGACCAGCACATGGGTGCCGTTGCCTGGCGCGACGCGCGGCGAAAAGGACCTCTTCGTCCAATTCGATTACATGTGCTCCGCGCTAAACGCAGACAACACGTGCGATTTCACCCAGCCCAATCTGTACCCCTCCCCGGACGCCCAGGGCAACGATCCACTGGCGATGGTCACTCAGGCATTCGCCAACTATGGAGTGCATCTTCATCTCAAACCCGGAAATGCGATTCAAGAGAGCACGTGCACGGATAGTGCAACGCAGTTCTGCGAATTCCCCAACCAGCCGGGGGTGGTCGCCTGGAATGGCAGCGTCGAGCTCTCAAAAGTATGGCCAGTCAATTATTCCGGCTGCACGTCGAACCCAACGCAAGCCACTTGCGCGCCCCGTTTCCCCTATGGTCAGAAGGACAGCTATCACTACGTTTTGTTCGGTTACTCTCTAGCGATCCCGGCCTGGACCACCCGCGCTGGATCCATTACTTCAATCACCACCACGGGCGGCGCCAGCGGGGGCACCGGGACCGGGACCGTCGTTACCACGGGCCTCGGCACTACTTGCCCAACCCGAATCACGATTTCCGGCGTGCAGGGAAATCCCAACCTCAACGCGATCTACGATGGCGTGAGCTGCGATAGCGGGTTGACGACCATCAACTTCTCGACGTCCTCGACCGTCCCCACCTGGACCTATCCCAACAACACATTGCCGGAGCCGGTGATTGCCGTGACGTCCGGAAAGGTTACCAGCATCTCCGGTTACTCCGATCTGGGCGGCTCCGATTCCGTCGTGAGCCTGGGTCAATGGGAGAGCTCCCCGACGCAGGATATGAGTAAGTCGGCAACCGTGGTAGCGGGCACGCTGTTCCATGAGATCGGCCACACGCTTGGGTTGAGCCACGGCGGCCTCTACTTTGACACGCCAGGCAGCTACATCCCGACCTTTGAAGCCAATTGCAAGCCGAACTATCAAAGCTCGATGAACTATCTCTTCCAACTCGATGGGGTGGGACCGAACGCCGCCGTTACCTATTCGAACCAGGTGCTCTATGGCGAAATCCCGGGCGCATCGCCCACAATCACGATTTTGGGTGGGGATAGCAGCACGACCAATCCGAACTTCACCACCATTCCGTTTGGTTCTGTCGTTAATCTGACTGATAACTTGGGAAAACCTGCAAGCTTTACAACTTCTGCGTGGTATTCAAATACGCCACCGAGTTCGACAGCCAGTGCCGCCACGAGGCATTGTGACGGCTCTCCGCTCAACAACGATACGGCATATCGTGTGGATGGACCTGTCGACGCCATCTCTCCGGCGTGGACCACCGGGCAAAACATTACCTTCGATGGCTCTCAGTATACTGACCTGCGAGGATACAGCGACCAGGCTAATCTCGACCTGCGTCAGGTAGGCGCAACAAGCGGCGACTTCGCTTCCCTGGCGAGCGAGACTTCGTATGGCAACGCCGGAGTCACTTTCGCGGGAAGCGGCGGCGTCACCTTTGCGGGCAGCGGTGGTGTCACTTTTGCGGGCAGTGGCGGAGTTACTTTCGCGGGCAGCGGCGGCGTGCTTTTCGCGGGCAGTGGCGGCGTCCTTTTCGCAGGTAGCGGAGGCGTCACTTTTGCGGGTAGTGGCGGCGTCACTTACGCGGGGAGCGGAGGCGTCACATTCGCCGGTAGTGGAGGTGTCACTTTCGCGGGTAGCGGTGGCGTCACTTTCGCAGGTAGTGGCGGCGTTACTTTCGCGGGCAGTGGGGGCGCCTCCACCAACGAATTGGATTACGTGACCGCCAACTCATTCGTCCGGCCTCCGAATTCACCGACCATCACGCCCGTGATGACCAGTGGGGCGGAGACAAGTGTCATTGTCGATTGGACGGCGCCGGCTTTCGGTGTCGTTCAGTACTACACGGTCTATCGCGGCTGCAACACCAACGGCTCGGACGCCGTCGATATCGGCGTTGTCAACGGTGTGGGTGGGGCTGCTCCAGCGACGGAGTTTATTGACTCAAACCCAGTGACATGCTCGGGCTCATCAGGTGTGGTCTACACGATTGCGACGACCCTCAATCCGGTACAGATCGATCCGACCCAACGCTCGAGTGCGCCTTCGGTGCCAGCGATCGTGAAGAATCTGCAGACGATTGTTCTCGGCACCTTACAGAGTTCTGTTACCTATTCCACTCCGCCGCCTACCGTTTCGGTGACAGCGACAGCCGAGACGAACGGGAGCCCGAACGGATTGCAAGTGAATTTTGTCGCAACAGGTCCTTGCTCCGTCGGCGGCCAGACAGTTGCCTCGATTGCGAGCGGAGGTGCGTCCACCGCGACCGTGACTGTCAACGACCCGGGAAGCAACCCGGCTACCTGCACCGTCGTCGCGTCACAATCCGGCACCAATCCGACGGCGTCGAGCATGGCACCGTATTACGACGCGGCGAATTCGGTATCCGAATCATTCACGATCGAGCCGCAAGGGTCGACCACGCAGCCGCAGACGATTACGTTCTCGGCCTTGCCGAACGTACAGTATGGAAGCACCTTCTCTGTGAGTGCCTCTTCGAATTCCGGGCTGGGTGTGACTTTCGGAGCCGTCGGGCCATGCCAAGTGGGCACCTCGACGGGCACAGCGACCGTCACCACGACCGGCGTCGGCCGTTGCACGATTACGGCGTCGGCCCCTGCCGGAACAGTAAGCTCCAACTCGTATAGCCCGGCTTCGGTACCTCAGCCGTTCACCATCACGCCGGCGGTGCTCAAGGTGACGGCTAATAACATCACGGCTCCGTATGGGACGATTCCGACGCTGGCCTACAACGTCACTGGCTTCGAACCCGGCGATTCCGCCGCGTCGGTCTTAGGCAGCACCACGCCGGCGCTGTCGACGACTGCCAATCAAGGGAGCAGTCCCGGCACCTACCCGATTACGATTTCGACCGGCTCGTTGGCCGCGGCTAATTACTCCTTCTATTTTGTGAACGGAACGCTGACCATATCGCCAGCGCCGGAGCTCACCGTCGCTCCATCTGCAATCAGCTTCGGCTCGGTGACTCTGGGAAGCATCACAACTCAGAACATCACCGTCTCCAACATTGGAACGGCGCCCGCAACGATCAGCCAACCCCTAATTTCGATCGTGCAGGGTGGGAACTCCAACGAATTTGTGGCCGTCAATCTCTGCCCCACGCCGCTGGCCGCTGGAAAGAGTTGCACCATCACTATCGCATTCGTTGCGGGGCCTTTCTACGCACAGCAAAGCGCAATCCTCGAGATTATGGATAACGCGCCAAACAGTCCGCAGCCGGTCAAGCTGACCGCGACCGTTCTGCAATCGCAGACGATCACACTCACCGGTGTACCGGCGAGCGCCGCCTACAAGAACAGCTTCACGGTGTCGGCAATGGCTTCGAGCGGGCTCCTGATAACCTTTACAGCTTCCGGAGCCTGCAGCGTCGCTCCGGGAACGGCAACCTATACCATGAACAGCGGCAGCGGAACCTGCTCAGTGATCGCTAACCAGGCAGGCAACTTAAGCTATGCGGCAGCAACGCAGGTTACAAAGAACGTAAGCGCGACTCCAACCTCGCAGACCATCACCCTCGGCAGTCTGCCGGCGAGTGCCGCTTACAAGAGCAGCTTCACGGCAGCGGCGACAGCTTCGAGCGGGCTCACGGTAACCTTCACAGCTTCCGGAGCTTGCACCGTCGCACCGGGCACAGCAACCTACACCATGACAAGCGGCACGGGAACTTGCTCGGTGATTACTAACCAGGCGGGTAACTCTAACTACTCGGCAGCCGCGCAGGTTACGAAGACCGTATCAGCCACCCCAGCCTCGCAGACGATCGCCTTCACCACTGGCCCCCCGGCAGCAGCCGGGTACAGGACCAGCTTTGCGGTCACGGCCACGGCCTCAAGCACGCTCGCCGTGAACTACACCAGCTCCGGCGCATGCAGTAACTCCGGCGCAACTTACACAATGACTGCCAGCTCGGGAACGTGCTCTGTGATCGCTAACCAGGCGGGTAACTCTAACTACTCGGCAGCGCCGACGATTACGCTGCCAGTAACTGCGACTCAGGCCCCGCAGGCGATCACGTTCAGCAATAATCCTCCAGCAACAGCCCCTTACAACAGCACCTTCAAAGTGGCGGCAACGGGCGGCGCCAGCGGGAATGCGGTGACATTCAGCAGTTCGGGTTCGTGCAGTAACTCCGGCACGACTTACACGATGACCAGCGGCACGGGAACTTGCTCGGTGATTGCCAACCAGGCCGGCAACTCGAACTACGCGGCAGCGACCTCGGTCACGAAGACTGTAAGCGCGTCTCTGGTTGCGCAGACGATCACCTTTACCTCCAACCCTCCGGCTTCGGCGAACTTGAACAGTAGCTTCACGGTGGCCGCAACGGGTGGCGGGAGCGGCATCGCGATCGTCTTCACCAGTTCCGGGGCGTGCACCAATTCAGGCGCAAAATACACGATCACCAGCAGCACCGGAACGTGCTCGGTAATAGCCAACCAGGCTGGCAACTCCAACTACGCACCAGCAGCGCAGGTTACAAAGACGGTGACCGCGAAATAGGGAGGGTGTTGCACGCACGATCTCCAGCAATGCCGTCGTATAGACGAAATGCTCCTACGAGAGCGACGGCTTTGAGCGGCTCATGTTTTGTGTCATCGGCAATCGGCCGGAGATTCCACTGCAATCTATTGGCTTAGGCGGTGCCGGATATCGGCGACCAGCGGATCTTCCGTGGACTGCCCGCGAATGCTGAGGTAGTTCTTATAGAAGTCGGCGAACCCCTCGCTCTTCATCCCTTCCTGCACGCGCCCTTCGTAGTAATAAACAGGCGGAAAATAGGAATAGGTTGGCGCGTTGTCCAGGAACAATTCCATGGCTTCGCCTCGCCGCTTCAGGCACTGGTCAAACTGTGAGTCAGCCTCGGTGAACGCTCCCGCTGCCAGGTAAGCCTGCCCCAGGTCGAAATGACCGATCCAGGTATCCAGAAGGCTGTTGGCAGCTGTGATTTGCCGGATTGCTTCATTCGAGTCTTTCCGCTTCAGTGCCACCATGCCCGTTACGATCTTGCCGTAGGCCTGCGACTCGCCTGTCAGCGCAGAAGAGAGGCTTGCGGCAAGCTTTTGCGCTTTAGCCATCTCCCCCGCATCGACATAAGTGCTCGCCGCCAGAAACTCAATCTGGGTAGACTGGCTGTATGTCAGCGCCCTGCCAGCGTCAGAGATTGCCGCTGCATGCTTTCCTTGCAGTTCCTCGATGTTTCCCAGCGCTGCGTACTTTCTCGCGGCATTGTCAGTGTCCTTGGCCGCAACATCGGCAGCGGCGCCACTTGTTAGGATGCTCGCGGCCTCCTCATATTTCCCCTGATAGGCAGCAAGATCGGCCAGTCCGGTATTTGCCATAGAAGCGTACACAGCTCCGAAACCTTCAAGCTGATGGAACGATTCGGTGGCCTTGTCGATTTCTCCCTCGCCAAGCTGCGCCTCGGCCAGCACCAGGTATCCCTGTGCGGCCGATGGGTTGATGGCCAGCCCGGTACGCGCCTCTTTCTCGCCCGCGGCAAAGTCTCCGGCAAAGGAACTGATAAAGGACAGGTTTAGGTGCGGCCCCACACCCTTGGGGACAATCGCCACATCTTGTTTCGCGGCCTGCAATGCCTCCGGGGCTTTGCGCAACTGCGCATAGCAACTTGCCAGGTTCCATTGACCAACTCGATCGGCGGGGAAGTGAGTCACGAGCTGAGTATTATCTTGAACACAGTTCTGCCAGTCACCTGTGAAGGAATCGTACAGCCCGCGGTTGCGATAGCGTTCTCGCTCCGTCATGCTGTTTTCGTGTTCCATCGCAAGCTTCATGTACTTGACTGCATCGGCCGGCTTGCCCAGATTCTGGGACATCGCCGCCATGCCGGTGTATGGCCGCGCAAACTTTGGATCGAGTTGCGACGCCTTCTGGAACGAATCGAACGCCCCCTGGAAGTTTCCGGCGAACTGCTCGTCGACGCCGAGAGCGTCCTGGTGAACAGCCTCGAGAGATGCGGCGGTGAATCCTCCGCTGACCTGATCGAATTGCTCGGAGGCAGGCGTGATGTCGCCCAGGGCTTTGCGAATCGGCGCCGCCAGCTTGGGAAGATCGGGCAGAATCTCCTGCTTATTGGCGACAGTAATCTCCGCTTTTGCGATCTCCTTGCCGTTTACGGCGTCAAGGGCGATGGCCGAAATATCGTATTCGTCGCCTCGCAGGCTGATGTCGCCCGTAATGACCACACCGACTTCCTGGCTCTTTGCAACGAGCAGCGCCGACTGCTCGTCAAGCTTGTCAGGAGCATTGGGGAGCTTCTTGGCTAGCTTGCGCGCATCCCCGCGGCTGTAGGCGTTGATAAAGCTGGCGCCTTCCAGAGCGTCGCCAATCATCGGCTCCAGGGTGTTGTCCAAAACCGGGTCGCCGGTATGGTTTTCAAAGTCGGCGACGAGTACCGAAACAGGGGCGTGCGGGCCTGATTTCGCGATCAATTGCCTCCTGACGACGTACCAGGCAATTCCGGCCGCAATCGCCAGAATCAGAGCGCCGGTAACCGCCAGGCGCTGCCATGGCAGCTCCTGAATACGGTTCATGCGTAACCGTACGGAAGAAGCAGATACTCGAGTTTTTCCACCCCGGCCTTGCCACGCGCGAAGATCGGCATCCAGCTCTTCCGCGCTCTGGTAACGCTTGGCGGGATCGGTCTCTAGACATTTGCTGACGATGTTACTGAGTGTGGATGGGACATTCTTGGCGACATCCGCCAGCGGCACGGCGCGTTGTTGCGAGCGCATCAACAAGCTCGCAATCGCACTCTCCGCATGGAACGGCGTAACCCCGGCCAGCAATTCATACAGGATCAGGCCAAACGTAAAGATATCCGAGCTGGCTTTGACGTCCTTGCCCTGCGCCTGCTCCGGAGACATATACTCGATCGTCCCCAGCATGGCGCCGGTGCGCGTCATTCCGTCGCCGGAGATGGTGCGAGCCAATCCAAAATCCATCACCACTACGCGGCCGTTTTTGTCGCGCATGATGTTGCCTGGCTTCAAATCGCGATGGATGATTCCTTCCCGGTGAGCGGCAGCCAGCCCGCTGGCCGTTTGCTCCATGATCCCGATCGCTTCCGCGACTTCCAGTTTGCCCTGTCGTTTCAGGATTTGATGGAGGTTCTCGCCCTCCAGATATTCCATGGTGATGAACTTTGTCTTTCCCGCTTCTCCGATGTCGAAAATGCGGATGACATTCCGGTCCGTTATCTGGCGCGCGAGGATCAGCTCTTGTTTGAAGCGCTGCAGAATCTCGGGATGCTCCGCCATTTCGGGCCGGATTACCTTGAGCGCGACCTCCCGCTCCAGTTCCACGTCTCGAGCCTTGTAGACCGCGCCCATTCCGCCTTCACCGAGCATTTGCAGAATTTCATAACGTCCGTTGAGCAAATCGCCAATCTGCAAGATGGCCGCGCTATCGGGTGAGGTCGATCGCAGCGAAGGCGTGCGTCGAACCGAAGCTCCCGGCGCGATCGTAGCGCCCGGATCCAGCAACGTTGCATGGAGATCGACAATGGTGGCGTCGGGATCGAGTCGTGGTCCAGCGTCGATGATCGTAGCGTCAGGATCGTGCTGGGGTGGCTTCTCTGGAGGGGTCGCGACGTCGCCGGAGGAACTCTCACCGGCGAACGGGGTTCCAACGCCCGGAGAGCCGGGCTTCTTAGGGACAGGCGTCTTATCGGACTGCGCGGAGTCAGTCATGTTGAGTTTTCAGAAACACCCTCAAGCTCTTCGAAGAAAACACCCCGACGGGCGAGCGGCAGCATGTCCAGGTGTGCGGACCCCATGAAAAGTATATACCTTGCAAAGTTGAGAGAGCGCTTTTCGAATGCCGATCCGGCTCGAAACACAGCCCAGGACTTGTCTATTGATCGTCACTGAATCCGGCTGCCCGTGCCTGCTCTGCGATCAAGTCTGATTGGAATCGTTCCTGCCTCTTCGCCAATCGAATTTCGAGGAGGCGCAGCGCGAAATCTTACAGAGCGATATCGAATTGCTCACTCAATTCCAACGGTAATTGCATTCAGCAACGCAGAAATGGTGCGCGGCATTGAGGATTTCATTGACAAATTGAACCAAGAGTAACGATAAACGCCGCAGCGCCCACGAATCGAGTTATGCCTGGATTGTCGCCCACCCTGAAGTTACTAGTTGGTATTGAATCTCCGGCGGGTCGCCCCCCACATTATTAGGGTGGCTCGGCCGCGATCCGCAGTCGTGGGTCGTTGTGCCGCCGGGGGTTCGATTGGAAAGAATTGCCGGAAGTGGTTTCGACGGCGAGTATCAGGGAAATGCGATTCCCTGATAACGGGGTGATCATTCCCTGTTCGGTGCGGCACGAACGCGGAGATTGCATGGTGGTAACTTGCGCGTACGCAGGGTCATAGAAAACGCCGCCGCCGAATTTCTGAGGCAAAATCCGCAAATTTCTCCGTATTCTTCCCTGTGAGCAGGGATTGGGTGCCAGAGAATGGTTTGCCCCAGACTCGACCCGCCGCCACGATTGCGTCGAGCAGCCGCTCGCTCATCGCTCGCATAAGTCGCGTCTCCCCAACTCGGGAAAAATGAGATTCAAGAAATAGGCGAATGAATGGGCGGCGAATGCCGCAGGGTTTGTCGATGTTCCGGAACACGGCGATCCGGCAATACTAGTTGCAAATGCGATACACCCTGGGATGCCAAATCCTGTTTATTGGTATAGAACTCTGAATAGCCCCGTGCGCAACTTCGAGCAAACACGAACGGAATTTCAAGAGATCCTCGCCAAGCCCATTCGCGAACTCGGGCTCAAGCTGGAGGGATCTCCGCTGGAACGATTCGTTCAGCAGCTTTATCGCGAGCTGGAAGCCAAGGGCATTCACAAGTTCCGCCCGCCATGCTATCTCACCGACGAATGGGGATGTCCATCGGGCGAGCCCGTCATCGGCATGCCGTTCTATTTGGCGAATCCTGATCTGGCTCAACTTGAGCGCGAGATGAATGATCTCGAAGACGCTCGCGAGATCATGATGTACATGCGCCATGAAGCGGGACACGCATTCAACTACGCGTACCAGCTTTACAAGTCCTCAGAGTGGCGCGATCTCTTTGGGCCGTTTCGGCGCGCATACCGGGATAATTACCGTCCCATACCGTTTTCGCGGAAGTTTGTCAGACACATGGCGGGGTGGTACGCGCAGAAGCATCCGGATGAGGATTTTGCGGAAACGTTTGCAGTGTGGCTGACGCCGCGGTCGCAATGGCGCAAGCGCTATAAGGGCTGGGGCGCGCTGGCGAAACTCCGATATGTCGATCGCATTGCGCGAAGAGTGGGCGGCGCGGAACCCCTCCGACGCCGTGGCCGCACCGACATTACCGTCGACGAGATGGAATCGACAGTCGGCGAATTCTATCGGCTCAGTGTGCCGGAAGAAGTTCCGGTCGAGGAGCTGGCGCTCGATGCCGACCTGGCGGACATCTTCAATACGTCTCGCCGGCGAACCAAGGGCGTACGACTGGCCCATGAAGTACTGCGCCAGCATCGCAAGGCCATTATCGACAAGGTGGCGTATTGGACCGGCGTGCAGCGTCCGATCGTGAAGCGGCTGGTGGAGGCCATCTGTAAGCGTGTTGAAGACCTGGGACTGCGTGTTGACGCTCGCAGGGAGCCAGAGCATTTGACGGAATTCACCGCGTACACAACCGCCCTGGCCATGAATTACCTGGTGCGCGGAAAATTCACTCACCCATGAGGCGCGCCGGCAGGCCGTCGCTCCGATTGGAGGTCGCATGACTGGAACGAAGCTGAAAGTCACCGTGCTGTATGACCAGTGGGAAGAAGAGCCCGCTGAAATGCAGGAAGAAGTACCTCCGCCGCGCAAGCGCAAGGGGCAAAAGAAGCGCAAGAAGAAACCCATCAAGCACGACCGCGAAGAGATCTTCGAAGCCCTGGAGAAGCTGGGTCATGAGCCGTCGTATCATGTTCTCGACGGCCGCCCGCAGTCGCTGATTGCGCTCGCCAAGTGCAGTTCCGACCTCATCTTCAACCTCACCGAGTCCTATGCGGGCGACGATACCAAGGAGATGCAGGTCGCGGCATTCCTCGATCTGCTCGAAATCCCCTACACCGGAGCGGGCCCGCATGCGGTCATTCTTGCCCAGGACAAATCGATCGCCAAGAAGATGTTTGCTTTTCACGGCATCAAATCGCCCTACTTCGCCACGTCGTACCGCGGCACTATCGACCATGCCCACGACATCTCGTTTCCGCTTATCGTGAAACCCACCTCCGAAGATGGATCCATCGGCATCGGCGCCGACGCCGTGGTGAACAGCGTGAAGGAACTCATGGAGCGGGTCTCCTATATTCAGACGGAGTTCGATTCTCCCGCGTTGATCGAGGAGTACATTGAAGGCCGTGAGATTTACGCAGCCATTCTCGGAAGTTATGAGAGCGCACATGCTCTGCCGCTGGTGGAGCTTGATCTCTCGAAGCTGCCCAAGGGCGTGCCCAGGATCGCCAGCCAGGATGTCAAATTCGAGAGGGATACGGAAGCCTACAAGCTGACGAAATCGGCGATCGCCGAGGACCTGGATGAAGAGACTGAAGCCAGGTTGACCGAGACCGCGATCAAGGCCTATCGCGCCGTCAAGCTTCGCGATTACGGCCGCATTGACATGCGCTTATCGAGCAAGGGCGATGTCTACGTCATCGAAGCGAATCCGAACCCGTGGCTCTCAAGCGGGCAGGAGTTTGCCATGGCGGCGCGGAAATCGGGACTCTCCTACACCCAAATGATCGGTGAGATCGTGGAACTTGCGATGGCCCGGCAGGCGTAAAGGACTGCGTTGCACGTTGCGCTCATCTACCAGAGTGATTATGGGAACCAGCTTCAGCGTCCGATCGCACTGGCCGGTGCGAAGAATGTTGCAGATGCTCGATGGCGCCGCCCAGCTCGACTAGAAGCTCGTCGGCCATTTTGCGGGTGAAGCCGTGACGGATGAGGATGCGCTGAATAACGAGGTCTTCGCGGTTGGGAGGCATGGAGTAGGCGGGAACCAGCCAGCCGCGCTCGCGCAACCGGTCGGCCACGTCATAAAGCGTGAATGGGGATGAGGCGGGGTCCTTCAGCTTCCAACAAAGGCCGGGAATGCCGCCGACTCCGTCATAGATGATTTCAAAAGGACCGAGTGCAGCGATCTTGATCGCGAGATCTCTTCCCATGTCGGAGCACTCCGATTGAATTTCGCGATAGCCTTGCTTGCCGAGGCGCAGGAAATTGTAGTACTGGCAGATGATTTCGCCTCCGGGCCGTGAGAAATTGAGCGCAAAAGTGGGCATGTTACCGCCCAGATAGTTGACGTCGAAGATCAGCTCTTCAGGGAGATCGTGCTTCTCGCGCCATAGCGCCCAGCCGACGCCGAGAGGCGCCAGGCCGAATTTGTGACCGGATGCATTGATCGATCTGACGCGCGGAAGACGAAAATCCCAGATGAGTTCCGGCTGGAGGAAAGGCGCGAGAAAAGCGCCGCTCGCCCCGTCGACATGGATGGGGATGTCGAGGCCGGTCTCCTCCTGGAGCTTGTCGAGTGCCATGCTGATTCCGCGCACCGGCTCAAATTGCAAAGTGAAGGTGACGCCCAGCGTGACAACGACGCCGATGGTGTTTTCATCGCAACGCTTCAGTACTTCCTCAGGCGTGAGCAAAAAGCGGTCGCCTTCCATGGGAACTTCACGGATCTCAACGTCGAAGTAGCGGCAGAACTTATGCCAGCAGACCTGAACCGGGCCCATGACGAGGTTCGGCGAATCGATGGATTTGTCCTCGGCGCGCCTGCGCTTGCGCCAGTTCCACTTCAACGCCAGCCCGCCGAGCATTGCCGCCTCGCTGGAACCGGTCGTCGAACAGCCCATGGTGCTTGCTGCCTCGGGGGAGTTCCAGAGATCGGCGAGCATGTGGACGCAGCGCTCTTCGATGGCTGCGGTCTGCGGGTACTCATCCTTGTCGATCATGTTTTTGTCGGCAGACTCGTCCATGAGGTGCTCGACTTCTGGCTCAATCCACGTGGTGCAGAAGGTGGCCAGATTGTGCTGCGAGTTCCCGTCGAGAACGAGCTGATCGTGGATGGTCCGGTAGACAGACTTGCGAGTCGCGCGAGACTTCAGGGAACAGATACGTCTGACCGTTGCTATGCAAGGCGTCAGATTCAATCGGGCTGGTCGGCATGGCTTTCAGCTTGCGCGTGTTGTGCAGTGCCATTGGCTCTCCTGGTTGCGGTCGCACCTGTAGTGTGGCGTCGACGGCAGGGCGCTTTTTGCAGAGTGTGTCTTAACCTTTTACTTTAACCGCAAAGAGCGCGCGGTGAGCGAGAATGAACAGCGTGCGGCGGCCGGCGCCGCCAAAGACGATATCGATCGGGCGCTCGGGAACATCGATCTCGGCGATCAATTTTCCTGCGGGGTTGTAGACAAAAATCTGCCCGTTGGCAACATACACGTTGCCCTTGCTATCGACAGCCACGCTCTCGCCGCCGCGCTCGGCAAACGGCTGGAGATCGGTCAATGTGCCGTCGGCCGCGACACGCGCGCTATACGTAAGGTCTTCCGATGTGCTGCTGACGTAAACGCGCTCGCCGGGAAGAGCGCTGATGAAACCGTAGGCGTCAAGATTGTCGGAGAAGCGCCAGCCTGTGGAGTCCGGCGGGCCCTGCTGGAAGACGCGCCCGGCGGGCAGAAAGACGCTGCCGTCGGGCGAGACGTATTCCTTTGCCTTCGGCGTCGACACGTCGTCGGCGAACATCTGGGCGAGTGTTTTGTAAGTGAGCGTGCTGAAGTCGAGCTGGTTTCGGAATTCGCCGTTGTTCCAAAAGTTCGCCGGCAGAATCACCGCTGCTCCCGGATGCGGGGCGGCCGGTTGCGGCGCGAGGATCGTGATCTGATCTTCCGGCGAGCCGGGCCGAAAAGAGTAGACGGTCCCCTCAGGGCCGGCGGAAGAGACAACGAGCAGGTCGCCCGACTTGTCGAAAGCGAGATTGACGGGATCGAGAGGATTGTCGCGCTCAATCGCCAGCCCCTCAGCGACCGACCATCTGTAAATGCGCTGCTCATGGTGATCGACGAAGTAGAGTTTACCGGTGGCATCGACCGCAGCGCCGGAGATGGAGAAGAAGCC
Organism: uncultured Acidobacteriaceae bacterium; assembly: GCA_963850865.1. Lineage (GTDB taxonomy): Bacteria > Acidobacteriota > Terriglobia > Terriglobales > Acidobacteriaceae > Telmatobacter. The sequence continues at coordinate 443,461 of CAWKMZ010000007.1, read as the reverse complement.
GTCTTCGCAGTTTTTCGACCTTGGTGCCGGGCGCAAGGACGGCAGAGGCATCGTTGGGAGCGAGGATGGGAGGGTTTTCCGGAACGTCGAGCACGGCGAATTCACGTTCGCGGACTTCAAGATTGCGAGTGACGTCCTGAATCGCATTCTCGTAAGGAAATTTGCTGACGCGGAGAAATGTGCCGCAGCCGTTGTCGTCGCAGACGGGATAGCCGCTTTCCGCATTGATATGCACGTTGCGGAAGTGAATATTTCCAGAGTGATAAAGGCGAACGGCCGCGGGGAATGGAGCACGGGAACGCGTGACGCGATAGCCGTGATAGTTGGCGATGGTGATGTTGTGCGACCAGTTGAATTGGAGCGACAGTGAATCGGGACTTTCGCCGGCCTCCTCTTCGGTTTGCGGCGCGTTGATATCCCAATTCTCGACGTGGTCGAAGACGATCTCGTTACGTACGTGGTGCTCGTTGGAGAGCTCGTAGACATGACCCGGCGTCTTCGTGTCCGAGACATAAAACCCCGCCTGTGCGAAGGTGTCAGGAGTCCAGATGTCAGCGAAAGTGCCGCCGCCGCCGTGGGTCACCCATAGGCTTGGATATTGACCGTCCCAACGCTTGCCGAGAACGGAATCGGCGGTGTGGTTATTGTTGTACGGATTAAAGCCGCTTCCGTGGCCGCCGAGAAATCGGATGTCGTCGATGAGCGAGCCGACGCCCGCCTGCCACAGCACTCCAACGGCGCGCGGATTGATGCCTCCCGTATAGACTCCGAAGCCGCTGATGATGTTGGTGCCGCCAGCTGGCGCGGAGATCACTGGCCTGGGCGCATCGACGCCCTGAAAACCCGGCGTGGAATCTTCGAGATCAAATTGGGTGAGCGTGGGATGCAGCCCGATGAGGATCGTATCGGGCTTCAAGGAGAGCGTGTCGCTGACGCGGTAATGGCCGCTGGGAAAATAGAGCACGCGATGCGCATCGATGGCGTTCTGGATTGCGGCAGTGTCGTTGGTTGTCCCGTCTCCCAGCGCGCCGACCGTGCGGACATTGACCCAGTCGGAAGTCGGCGGCAGCGGCGGAATTGCGGGTGGCAGCGGGGAGGGCAACGCGCTTAAAGGGGCGGCATCGTAGCTCTGGCCGATGGCGCCCGCCGTCCCCTCGGCCGGAACGATGAGACCGAAGTTGAAATTCGCAACCTGGTAGATCGCGCCTTTTCCGGCGATCGTTTTGCCGCTTTCGCGAAAGAGAGCGAAGGTCGGGACATCCTTAAGCACCGCATTCTCAAAGCCGACTTCAGTGAGAGGGCTTTTCTCATTGCTAATGATGACCGCGGCTTTTGAAATCTGCTCGAAGCGGCAGTCCTTGGCCCACATCTCGTCGGAGTAGTGCGGATCGATATCGATTGCGACGGGGACGTTGCGGAAGGTGTCACGGATGAGGGTAAGGCCCACCTCGTGTTCGCGCACCGCTGCATCACGCTGGCCATTGAAGACCGAATCGATGAGCGTAAACTGCCAGGCGGGTGAAGTTTTGTCAGTGAGAATGCCGTAGCGGCCGCCGTAGAAATGGAGATCCTCGGCCTCGTTTCCGACTTCAGTCAGCGCGGCCAGGCCCGAGCCGATGTGAAAATCCATGTGGCTGAGATAAGCGTGCTGGGCGACGTGAAAGCGGATGGCGATCGCCGCCGGGTTGCCGGCGCCGATCTCAAAATCGATGTTGCTCATCGCCGAATAGAATGTGTCTTCGTCGGCGTCGGCTATGTTGTCATTCGGCGGTACGCTGCCTGGAGGCGGAAACGGGACGCGCTTGCCGGAATGAAGAATGGCGGCGGAACTCGCACCCGTAAACATGACCATGACGCCTACGCCTGTTTGAAATCCCGGCGTATTTTCAGCCAACACGAAGACTGGGCGCGTGGACGCCATAGCCGATGAGACGCACGCCCGGCCAGAGATAGACGGTGCGCGTGAGGAGGTAGCGGCCCGAGGGAATGAAGACGATTCCCTCGCGAACGCCGCCCTCCGCTTTATCGATCGCCGCCTGAATCGCCGCGGTGTCGTCGCTGGCCCCATCGCCGTGCACGCCGAATTCCTGCGCCGTAAGATACACCGCTTTAGGATCGTCAAGCCGCGTGGTGAAAACGGATGAAGCTGAAGCAAGGGAAGAAACGACGCCAAACAGCATGGCGCAAAGCAGAAGCCTTTTCATAAGAATAATCCTTGCGAGTCTCCTGGCCCACGTACAGCGCTAGGCGCGCTCGGCGGCGTGGTATTCGCGTCGAATCTTTTCAATGTTGACCGTAGGCTTGGGATACTTCATGTGCAGCGATTCCAGGTGCTCGACGACAATGCGCGCGATGGCCAGATCGCGGAACCATTTGTGATTGGATGGAATGACGAACCATGGCGCGTGCGCCGTGCTGCAGCGGGAGAGCGCTTCTTCGTAGCCGGCCACGTAGTCTTTCCAGAAGGCGCGCTCCTTATAGTCGGCCTCGCTGATCTTCCAATGCTTGGTTGGGTCATCGAGGCGGTCTTTGAAGCGCTTCAGTTGCTCTTCTTTTGAGATGTGCAGAAAGAACTTGAGAATGTGGGTTTCGTGGGCGACGAGCTCCTTCTCGAAGTTGTTGATCTGATCGTAGCGGCGAGACCAAACATCTTTGGGGACGAGATTGTGCACGCGAACGACAAGGACGTCTTCGTAGTGCGAGCGGTTAAAGATCACGACTTCACCGCAGGCGGGCGCGGCCTTGTGCGCGCGCCACAGAAAGTCGTGCGCCGCCTCTTCAGCGGACGGCTGCTTGAACGCGGCCACACGGCAACCCTGCGGATTCATTGCGCCAAGAACGTGATTGATCACACCGTCTTTGCCGCCGGTATCGACGGCCTGGAGACAGATGAGGAGCGAATGCCGGTGCTCGGCGTAGAGCAGGTCCTGCAACTCCCTGAGCTTCTTTTGATAATGCTCGATTTCATCGACCGCGGACTTAGGGCTTTTGTGACCGTCGGTGAAAGACGGGTCGAACTTCTTCAGCCGGACTTTGCTTCCGTGCTCGATTTTGAATTTCTTTAGGTAGCTCATTTCGATTCTCCGCTCAGCGAATCCGATATTGATTGGACAAAACCGCAAGCTTGCGTGCGAGGCAGATTCGTTCCGGCAGACGCACGAGGCAGGCCCGTTGGTGGCAACAGAAGAAATGCTATCAGGCTTGGAAGGAGAGCGGTGTTTTCGCACCGTCAGCGATTACTGAGCAAGACAGTACACTCGCGTTAACAAAACTGGATTATAGTTGGGGGCGGATGCTCACCGCATTTGCGCCGCCCGTAAAGTCGCATTCGCTGTGACGTGATCTTTGAGGGCGCGGGAAAGGGAGATGGACCATGGAAGCGACACTATCGCCGGACTTGTTGCGAAAAATGGATGCCTACTGGAGAGCCTCGAATTACCTCTCGGTCGGCCAGATTTATCTCTATGACAACCCGCTGCTCAAGCGCCCGCTTGAGATCGGGGACATAAAGCATATGCTCCTTGGGCATTGGGGAACGACGCCGGGGCAGAACTTTATTTATACGCACTTGAACCGCGTGATCAAGAAGTACGACCTGGACATGATTTATGTTTCCGGCCCTGGGCACGGAGGTCCGGCCGTGGTGAGCCACACATACTTAGAGGGAACTTATAGCGAAATTTATACCAATATCACTCAGGACGAAGACGGCCTTAGAAAATTATTCATTCAGTTTTCATTTCCGGGCGGCATCCCAAGTCACGCGTCACCGGAGACTCCGGGCTCGATCCACGAAGGCGGTGAGCTGGGCTATTCGCTCAGCCACTCGTTCGGGGCGGTGATGGACAATCCGGGGTTGATTGTGGCTTGCTGCGTGGGAGACGGAGAGGCGGAGACCGGGCCGCTGGCGACGGCATGGCACTCGAACAAGTTTATCGATGCGGCGACCGATGGCGCGGTGCTGCCGATTCTGCACTTGAACGGATACAAGATTGCCAATCCAACCGTGCTGGCGCGCATTCCGCATGAGGAGCTGGAGCAACTGCTCCACGGCTACGGTTGGAAGCCATATTTTGTGGAAGGACACGAACCGGATCTGATGCATGAGGCGATGGCGGCGACGCTCGACCGTGCGGTGGAGGAGATCAAGAAGATTCAGTTGGAAGCCCGTGCGCACGGAAACACGGAACGTCCGCGGTGGCCGATGATCGTTCTCAACTCGCCGAAGGGTTGGACGGGGCCGAAGGTTGTCGATGGACTACAGGTGGAGGGCACGTTTCGTTCGCATCAGGTGCCGCTTTCCGATCCCAGAACGAATCCAAAGCACCTGAAGCAGTTGGAGGAGTGGTTGAAGAGCTACCGGGCAGAGGAACTCTTCGACGAAAAAGGCCACCTGCGGCCTGAACTGGCCGAGCTTGCACCTGCAGGCACGCGGCGGATGGGGTCAAATCCGCACGCTAACGGCGGCATTTTTCTGCGCGACTTGAGGATGCCCGATTTCCGGGATTATGCCGCGGCAGTGCCTTCGCCTGGAGCGCCGGGTATTGGCGATACGCGCGTGTTGGGGCCGTTTCTGCGCGATGTAGTGAAGTTGAACGCGGAGCCGAGGAACTTCAGAATCTTCGGACCTGACGAGACGATCTCCAACGGCCTGACCGCAGTATTCGAAGCGACCAATCGGCAGTGGGATGCGGCGAAAGTAGCCAATGACGAATTTCTCTCTCCCGAGGGGCGCGTGATGGAGATGCTGAGTGAGCATCAATGCGAAGGGTGGCTGGAAGGCTACCTGCTTACCGGGCGGCATGGGCTATTCAACTGCTATGAGGCCTTCATTCACATTGTCGATTCCATGTTTAACCAGCACGCCAAATGGCTGAAGGTTACAAACGGCCTTCCGTGGAGACGAAAGATCTCTTCGCTTAACTATCTGCTCGCGTCGCACGTTTGGCGGCAGGATCACAACGGCTTCACGCATCAGGACCCGGGGTTCATCGATCATGTAGTGAATAAGAAAGCCGAAGTCGTGCGCGTGTACCTTCCGCCCGATGCCAACTGTCTTCTTTCCGTGATGGATCACTGCCTGCGCAGCCGGCAGTACGTCAATGTCGTGATTGCGGGCAAGCATCCGGCGCCGCAGTGGTTGACGATGGATGCGGCAATCAAGCATTGCACGGAAGGCATCGGCATCTGGCAATGGGCAAGCAACGATCAGGGCGGTGCGCCCGACGCGGTAATGGCGTGCTGCGGGGATGTGCCCACGCTGGAGACACTGGCCGCGGTGAGCATTCTGCGCGAGCATTTGCCGGAGTTGAAACTGCGAGTGGTCAACGTCGTCGACCTGATGAAGCTGCAGCCGCAGACGGAACATCCGCATGGGCTGAGCGACGCGGATTTCGACACGCTCTTCACAAAGGACAAGCCGGTCATCTTCGCATTCCACGCGTATCCCTGGTTGATTCATCGCCTCACTTACCGGCGGACCAACCATAACAACATTCATGTGCGCGGCTACAAAGAAGAGGGTACGATCACTACGCCGTTCGACATGACAGTGATGAACGAGCTCGATCGCTTCCACCTGGCGATGGACACCATTGACCGGATTCCGCGTATCTGGGAGAAGGGCGCGTATCTGAAACAAACACTCAAAGACAAACTGGTCGAGCACGGCCAATACATCCGGAAAGAGGGAAGAGACTTGCCGGAGATTCGGGACTGGAAGTGGAAGAGTGTTTAGGATCAGGCGGGGCGCGGATCGCAGCCGTTAGTCACAGAATGAACGATTGATCCTATACGGCCAACGATTCGACGAAGTGTTCTTCGACCTTTTCCTGCGTGTCGAAGTCGAAGCGGGCGAAGATGTGCGCAAACTCGCGGACGATCTGCTCTCGGGTGAAGCCCATGGCATCGTAGCTATAGCTCGTGCGAACTGGTGTGAGCCCGAGCTGTCGTCGACGGCCTCGCGCAAAATCGTTTCGAGCGCCGTCACTTCCTGAATAACCAAAGCGGCTGTAAATGGAACGGAAGACGGTGTCCGGCGATTGCATCAGGTCGTCATACTTGACGATCATGCACTGTTCGGACGAAGTTCTGTCAATGACCTCGAGCGGATGATCGTACCAGTACTTTGTCCACGCCAAAATCTCATCGCAGTGAGGATACTTTTGCGGAGGATTGCTGAATAGACGGCTCATGTAGCTGAACAGCGAAATCGTCGACGGCAGCGTCTCCAGCGGATTGCGGACGAGATAGAGGATGCGCGCATCGGGAAATGTTTCGAGAATAGATTCGAATCTGGCGCTGAAGAGCGGATTCTTGGCCGTGTAGTGCCGGCCGCCGGTCGCGTAGAGATGGCGCTTTATACATTTTTGGTAGAACGACATGATGCGTTGTCGTCTCGGCGCGCGGAATCTCTGTGTCGAAATACTGGTAGGGCGGCAATTCATCGAGATAAGGAAACACGAAGTTGGAGAAAAATGTCGACCAAATATAGAACAGCAAGTGCTCGTCCTCTTCAGGATCGAACAAGCCGAAGGAGTGAATTTTGAGTTTGCCGAGTGAAAGAGTGTCGAGCTTCCGCAGCATCTTTTCGCAGATGTGGCCAAACACCGCATCCAATCGGGAGAACAGACCGAAGACTCGCCGCTGCGTGATGGAGGGCGTCAGATAGATGTCGCCCGTGCGCAAGCAGGTAAAGGTGGATTCGTCGCGCGCCAGCGTCCGCTGGACAAAAGTCGAGCCGCTGCGAAAGTTCGAAACAATAAAGAGCGGCTTCTCGACCTTCTGTTTCCGATAGGCGGGGAAGAAGACTTCATCGGCGGTGAAGCCAACCCAGGCCGCTAGCAGGATGCATCCCCAAATTGGATAAAAGAGCAATAGGAAGATGAACCGGTCGCGGTTGAGGGGCCCATTCGTTCCGGCGCTCCGATAGAAGGAACGGATCGTCTGGCGCCAGAACAAACGAAAGTTGAAAGTCATTGGACCGCTCGAACCTCCGAGGCGAGGATGCAGTGCTACCTCGGCATCTGCGAGCAGGCGATCAAGTTGCCTGCGCTACGAATGCGTTGTGCGCAATCTGCAATATTCCTGGATACCGTTTACCCAACGATCAGGGGAGAACGATGCTGCTGTCAAGAAGAAGTTAGCGAATCAAGGCCCGGCAAATGCAGTCAACACACTCATCGGGAGTCTGGAGCGTGGTGCGTAGATGAACCTCTGGGGCAAGAGGCGGCTCGTAAGGGCCATCGATTCCGGTGAAGTTCTTCAATTCGCCGCGCCTCGCTTTGGCATAAAGGCCTTTCGGGTCGCGCCGTTCACACTCCGTCAATGGAGTGTCGACAAAGACTTCATAGAACTCGCCGGACTCGAAGAGCGAGCGGGCGTGATCGCGCTGAGCACGGTATGGGCTGATGAACGAGACGATCGTGACGAGGCCGGCATCGACAAGCAGGCGCGCGACTTCCGAGACCCGGCGGATGTTTTCATTGCGATCGGCTTTCGAGAACCCGAGGTCCTTATTCAGGCCAAGGCGAACTTCGTCACCGTCAAGCAGATAGGTGTGACGTCCGGCTGCGTACAGGCGTTTTTCCAGCGTATTCGCAATCGTGGATTTACCGGCAGCGGGAAGACCGGTGAGCCACAGGCACAGCGGCTGCTGGAGCTTGAGCTTGGCGCGGGCGTTCTTGTCAATGTTCATCGGCTTTCGAGCAAAGGCGTGGCTCGACGCTCAGCGAGCGAATCGATCCCGGATCGGGCCGCGTTTGTGGGCGTCTCAGACTTGCTCCCCAGTATAAAGGTGAGCGGGTCGTGTAGCGCGACGAGAATCGTTGTTCTGGCTTCGGTCAGTGTGCCGGTGTTCCACGCGGGGCATGGAACATGTAAATGCGCGGCTCGCGGCTTGGAGTCCGGCCGAAGTGGACGGGCATCCACAAGCAGGAATGCCGGCGAAGCCCCAGGGCCTGTGCGATTCGTTTGATTATGCCGGGTTCCCGCCCGCGTGCTCAAAATCGGCGGCAACGCCTGTATTGTTCTATCCGGAAAGGCGATCGAATAGAAAAAGAACCCGCCCATTGCCCAGTTGGACGCGGTCAGCGACGGCAAAATGCGGTGCGAATGCGCGCGTCAGGTCATCCTCAGTCAAATGACCGTAGAGATCGTCGCGGCCACGCAGCCACTCCTGAAACATGGGGTCAGAGGGTGGCACCCACTCCAACAGGAGCCAGCGTTGTGTAAGGGTCGCGCAGAGACCGGCGATGTGATCCAGCGGCAACTGGTGACGCAGGATGAGATGGTGCACCACTGCGAGCATCAGCACCAGGTCGAATCGGCCGGTGAGGCGGTCAAGCAGAGAAAAGTGTTCGCGATTGCGCCAACCTGCCGCGGGCGTGGGGCGGGCGATGTCAGCGATCAGGGCTGTGATGGGCTGGTTGCGGTGCAGGGCAGCGCGCCAGAGTTGTTCGAGAGCGGCGGCATCACTGTCGAGGGCGACGACGCGCGCGCCGGCATCGGCGGCCAGCAACGAATACGTGCCCGTGTTGGCACCGATATCGAGAACATGCTCGGGTCGACATCGCGCCAATACGCTCTTGACGAATTGCTGCTTTTCTTCGACGTCGGCGGGGCGATAGTGTCCGGCTGTTTGTTCGTAGCGGCTCCATTGGCTATGGCCGCGCTCGCCGGCCGCGTACCTGACTTGCATGTCGAGGCGCGCGATGCGCTTTTGCAGGACGTGCCGGGCAAAATCGGGATCGGTGGTGGATGGAGTCTTCTTCGATGCGGAGCGCGGCTTTCCCGGCCGTTCAAGAACGGTGGCCAGTGTGATGACATCAAGCAGCTTGGGATTCATCCGGCGCCAGCGCGGTAGCGCCTCGTAAATCTGGCGCGGCTCATAGCCATCGCGCGCAAACAGGGTTGCCTGGAGCGGCCAGCTCAAATACTTTGCCGCCAGCAGAGGCAGCAGGAATGTGCGCACGAACTGCCCGTAGGCCAGCCAGACACTGGAACGAGGATCGCGGCGCTCGAAAGATAGAACGTCCACGAGGATGGGGCGCGGGCCGGAAAAGAGAATGTTGAGAGGCGTGGCGTCTTTCAGAGTCCACCCGGCATCGATAGCCTGGCTGGCCACACGCAGCGTGAGTTCCGCGGCGGCTTGCCACTGAGCGGTAGTCCACTCCCATGGGTAGCTGATGGGATCGATGCGCGGATGTTCGAGCCAGAACTCGCCGGAAGAGATGCAGGGATGGGAACCGGGCTCGGCGATGCGGCTGGAAACCAGGTCGCCGCTTTGTTCGAGAGTTTTGCGCAGCGGTGATGCGAGAAACGCCCGAGTCTCTTTCTCAGCCGCGGGGCGAATCCGCCGCAAGGCGCAACCTTCCGCGAGCCGGAGTTCGCCTGCCGGATCGCGAAAAGTCAATTCCAATTCAGTGTTTACGGGCGGGGGCGCTGCCACTCGACCAGAATACTACTCTTCTGAACCATCAGGAATTTTGCAGGTCGTCGCCTTCCATGGCAACGGACTGCTTGTCCGATTCGGACAAAGGAGCATCGGCGGAGCGGAAGAGGGAGTAAATCTTCCGGCGCAAGTACCAGCCGGTGGCAACGAGCGCGGACCCGGCGGCCTGAACGGCTAAGAGACCCGTGCCCGGATCGGCGTAGGCGTAAGCAGGGCGCTCGAATACCAGGACGGCACCCACGAGAATCAAGACAACCGGAAAGATCTGAAGTAGTTTCACGCGGCTCACAGGCAGCTCCTGGACTGATGGCAATTTTCGTTCGGAAGCGCAACCGGCTTGGATCCGAAGTCGAACTCGAGCAGCCATCTGTAATCGTGTAGACGGCATACTGGCCGTCGGTGTTTACAGAATGGCAGACATTCTCCTGTGAAAGAAATGGGACTTTCGAGTATCGTACCTCCCGATTCAATACAACTTTCGCGCCAAAGAACTCCGAGTAGAGGCAACCCTCTACGGGGTAGCCGCATCGTCTTCAGTTCTTAATTGACAACTATGCTTGCGCTGGCGCGGCGGAATCCGGTTTGGACTTGGGCGGTTCTTTTCGCCCTGGGGCGAGGATGGCGTGAAGAATGGTGCCTTCCATGCGGGGCATGAACTCGACTATGCCGGCAGCGCCGATATCCTGGATCAGCCGATTAATGATCTTGTACCCGAGATCGCGGTGAGCCATCTGACGGCCTCGGAAACGAAGGCTCGCCTTCACCTTGTCGCCTTCGGTAAGAAAGCGGACCGCCTGATTCTTTTTGGTCTGGTAATCGTGCTCGTCGACGGTTACCGAGAACTTGACTTCCTTGACGGTGATGACTTTCTGGCGCTTGCGGGCGGCGCGCTCGCTCTTTTCCTTTTCGTAGAGAAAACGGCCATAATCCTGAATCCTGCAAACGGGCGGAACGGCATTGGGCGACACTTCAACCAGGTCAAGGCCGCGTTCGCGGGCTATGCGGAGAGCCTCAAAAGGCTGAAGGATGCCAAGCTGTTCGCCGTTCTCGTCGATGACGCGGATTTCACGCGCGCGAATTCGGTCGTTGATGCGAATGAAGGACTTTGCCGCTCGTTTATCGAATGCGATGGTACTCCTCCGAAGGCGCGCCGGGCGGGCCGGGGCAGGGCGCCCCATTGGGCCGCAGAGCAGCGACGCACCCTGAGTATAGCATTGGCTCGGCCTTGCGAAGAATGGGGTTAATGGCTGGGAATGCCGGCTAACGAGCCGTTTGAATGAACGCCGGTGACGCGCACATCGAGCAGCTGATTGGCCGGGAAACAGCCGTCGAGATTTATCGGTAGAAAGTTCTCAGAAAGTGCAGCGGTATGGCCGAGCGCTGCGACCGCTTCCGGCGTGTGGAGCGTGATGGCGGCAAGGTCGCGGCCGACGAAGCGGGTGCGGTGAGCCGCGAGTCTTTTCGGCAACGACAGCGCGGAGCGAATCCATACGCTCTTCAACGGCGGCCGGCGGAACCGGCGACGCTTGGTGGAGGGCCCACCCAGGTGTGCCGGGTCGTGGCGAAAAGGGAAAAAGGTGCAGGTAGCCGAAGGGCAATGCGCGCACGAAGCTCAGCGTTTCTTCGAACTCTCGATCGGTTTCTCCGGGAAAGCCAACCATGACGTCAGCGCCGAGAGTGAGGCTGGGGCCGGCTGCTGAAAAGATTGCGGAGACCTTGTCGGCGTAGTGCCAGGGGCGATAGCGGCGGTGCATGCGGCGGAGCACAGCGTCGGAGCCCGACTGCAGCGGGAGGTGGGCGTGGCGGGCGAGACGTACCCCGCCGAAGTCGCGCAGCAGTTCGATCAGATCGCTGTCCCAATCCATGGGCTCGATGGAACTGAGCCTGAGACGAGGCAGCGAAGTCTGCGTGAGGATGTCGCGTACCAGCTTTGCAAGCGAATCTTGTCCAAGACCAGAAGAAAAATCCCGGCCCCAGCGGCCGAGATTAATCCCCGAGAGCACGAGTTCCTTGCCGCCGGCGGTGACGAACTCCTCAACCTGGCGAAGGACCAGCTGCGCGGGGCAGGCTTCTGGAGGGGCCGCGCGTGTGGGGAATGACGCAGAAGGTGCAGCGATTTCCGCAGCCCTCCTGAATTTTCAGGTTGGGGCGAGTCTGCGTACCCTGCATGAGCTGCGCGTCTTCAAGGAAGGAATGGGCGAATCGGTCGTCAGCCCAAATGGGAGCAGCTTGCGGAGCGGTCGCGGATAAGAGTGAGGCCACGGGAAGAAACGAGGGCGGAGGGGTAGCGACCGAACCGCGCGCAAGGTCGAAGATGATCTGCGGCGCGAGCGCCTTGTGGCTGTTGCCCACGACGGCGGCAACGCCGGGCATGCCGGCGAGTTCCTGAGGCGCGCGCTGGGCGTAGCAGCCAGTGACGACGATTCTGGCCGCGGGATTCCGGCGATGCGCGCGACGGATAAAGGCACGAGCCGCGCGGTCGGCTTCGGCGGTCACGCTGCACGTGTTCACCACGACCACGTCGGAAGCGAATGGCTGGCGTTCAGCAAGAGTCTGCAGCTGTCCGGCGATAGCCTCGCCATCCGCCCGTGCTGCCCTGCAACCGAAGTTCTCGATCAAGAATCCCGCCATCGTCCCAGTCTAATGAATCTAGGGCCGCGCCGCGACTCGCGGGTATCAGGCCGGACGATTTAGGCTTGGAGCGGATTTCAACCGAGGAGAAACAAATGCGCCTCACTCTTCAGTTCTCTCGAACCGCCGCTTATCGGAGCTTGCCTCGCCGGGGCATTGTGCCAGATTTCGTCGCTGGCGGCGCAGATCGCGCCCAAGCCCCGCATTCTGGTTTATACGCGCAATTACACGCCAGACGGCAAAGGCTACGTACACGACAATATTGCGGCCAGCGCCGCCGCAATTCGAAAGATGGGAGACGAGGCTGGGTTCGAGGTCGATGAGGTGGACGCTCCCGGCGTCTTCACCAATGAGAGCCTGCGCCAGTATGCCGCGATCGTCTTTTCGAACAGCAACAACGAGGCCTTCAGCGACGACACGCAGCGCGACGCCTTCAAGCGGTACATTGAAGCCGGTGGCGGATTTGTCGGCATTCACTCCGCCTCCGGCTCCGAAAGGGCCTGGCCTTACTTCTGGTCGGTGCTGGGCGGGAAATTCGCGGCCCATCCGCGCCAGCAGCCGTTCACCGTTCGAGTCACCGATCCAGGTTTCGCCGCCGTCAAGGGATTGCCCGCGCAGTTTACGTGGACCGACGAGTGCTACTTCCTCGATCACCTGAACCCCGACATCCATCCGGTTCTGGTGACCGACCGGACAAAACTTGCCACGCTAGAACCGATGACGATTGACGTGAGTAAATTCCCCGTCGACTTGCCGCTCGCGTGGTACCACGAATTCGACGGCGGGCGCGAGTTTTACCTGGCGCTCGGCCACAACAAAGAAGACTACGAGAATCCCATTCTCTACGGGATCATCAAGAACGGGATCCTCTGGGCGATGAAGGCCGGCAAGTAGGAGGCTGTGGAGCGAGCGCATTTTTCCAAGGCGCGCGGAGTGGGGCTGAGTAAAGCTGTTCTCCGGTATACTGAGGGTGAACAGACATTCTTTGTTTCATTTGTTTGCGCCTATGTCGTACTCCTCGACTGCCTATGTTCCGGTTTCTGTCCGGTCTGCCGCGCGGGGCGGGACGTGGCGCCTTGCCGGATACGTCTACTTCACATTTATCTGCTATGTTTCCATAGGCTTGCCGCTGGCGGTGCTGCCGCCGTTCGTGCATCTGCGCATGGGCTACAGCGCGGTGCTTGCTGGGCTGGCCATCAGCATCCAGTACATCGCCACACTGTTGAGCCGGCCGTGGGCCGGACGCATCTCCGACCACATGGGCGCCAAGGTCTCAGTGATGTGGGGTATGGCTTGCTGCACGGCAAGCGGCGCATTGCTGATGGGCACAGCGGCTCTGCATGGAGTGCACTGGCTCAGTTTTGCCGTCCTGATCGTGAGCCGGTTAACGCTGGGAGTAGGCGAGAGCCTGGGATCGACGGGAGCAACGCTGTGGGGTATCACCAGCGCGGGCCAGGAACACACAGCAAAAGTGATCGGGCTGAACGGCATCAGCACCTACGGCGGCATGGCGCTGGCTGCGCCGCTGGGAGTGATTCTGGATCAGCAGTGGGGTCTGGGATCCATTGGCTTACTCACGATTCTGATCGGAGCGGTCAGCTTTGTCCTGGCGTGGCGCAAGGAGCCGGCGGCAGTGGTACTGGGCGAGCATATGCCGTTCGCTCACGTGCTGGGGCGCGTGGCTCCGCACGGCATGGGACTTGCGCTGGGGGGCGTTGGCTACAGCGTGCTGGCCACGTTCGTCACGCTGTTTTATGTCAGCCGTCACTGGAGCGGCGCGGCTCTCTGCCTCACCGCCTTCGGCGTCGGGTTTATCGCCGTGCGCCTGCTGTTTATTAAGACCATCAGCCGTTTCGGCGGATTTCCGGTGGCGATTGCCTCGCTCGTGACCGAAGCCGTGGGGATGATTCTGCTGTGGCAATCCACGACGCCATGGATGGCCATGGCAGGCGCGGCAGTGGGCGGGTTGGGGCTGTCGCTCGTCTTTCCCGCAATCGGCGTGGAAGCAGTCAAGCGGGTTCCGGAGTTTAATCGCGGGACAGCGCTGGGCGTCTATACCGCGTTCTCCGACGTGTCCTTCTTCCTGGTAGGCCCCATCGCCGGCGCCATCATTGGCTTCTACGGCTACGCGAGCGTCTTCCTGTTTGCGCTGGTCAGCGTGCTGGCGGCGCTGGTGATTGTGGTGGTGTTGAAAGCCGCGAGCAGCCGGCAGCCGAGTAGCCAACAGCCATTCTCAGCGAACAGCAGGTAGCGGCGGCGGGCCTTCACGTCTGACCGTTTTTCCCTAAAAATAAATTCCTCGGTGTTTTGGGGTTAAGTGCCTTGAATTCAGTGACTTATACCTGGGATCATTCGCTCTAACCCTATGAAAGCAAAGGGGTTAAGATTTAAAATATCTGCAATCAATGACTTAGAGATTCCTTTTTGAGGATTTACGAGGGTTTCGGTGAAGACGCCCCGCAAAAAAGGATGGCGGCCGCAGAGACCGGCTCGCGAAAGCCTGCCCCTGGACCGCCTGTTCCTTTGAAAGGAGATTCTCTTCTTTGACGCTGATATAAGGATAGCGATTTCGGAGAAATAATCGGCAAACTTGAGGGGATTTATTTGCGAGGGCCTAAGAGGTGGAGGGGGAGGGAGTTAGATGGGTTCCGGAGGGGTTGCGGCGGAGGGTGGAGTCTTGACAAGAAAAAGAGGGGGCGAGGGAACGTTCCGCCGGTCCCCGGGTTTGTGGTTCGTGGTCTCCCACTCATCCACGATAAAACCGTGGATGAATGGGGCACAGAGGTTCTCGGTTATTTCATGACCGGGCCACCTGCCCGGGTTCGACCACAATCTTCGCGGAGTGCCAACCAAAATCGCGGATGAGAAAAACGGCTGGTTGAGATCGCGGTCTCCCACTCATCCACGAAAAAACTGTGGATGAATGGGGCACAGAGGCGCTTGGTTATTTCATGACCGGGCCACCTGCCGGGGATTATTCCGACGGGGAATTGAAGCTGTGCAACCGGTGTTTTCGAAGATATTTGCGAAATCAACGAAGTTGAGCCGTGCCACGAGGCCGGCACGTTTGAGTTTGTGCTATCCCGTCCTAAACGCGAAGTGCGCGTTTAGGACGGGGCACCCGCTGTTCGTGCGAGAGCGAGCGCCCGACAAACGCAGAACGGCCACCCCGGAGGGTGGCCGCTTTGGTTTCGATTACCGTGTGAGCGTTAGCGTTCGCCCTTGCGCCAGTTGACCAGGTCACCAAGCGTCGTGGTGGAGCTGGAGACCGGCTGTTTGTGTGGCTGCTCTCGCCTGGAATCTTGTCGAGAGCTGGAGGGTTCAGCGGAGTGTGCGGACTCGTGACTGCTGCCCGTGCGCAGGCTCAGGCCCACCTTCTTCTCCTCGACGTTGATCTTGATGATCTTGAAGTCGTGCTCCAGACCCTGCTCAAGCGGGGAGTGGCCATCGACGGGATCACCGGCTTCGGAGATGTGGCAAAGGCCTTCGACACCCTCGGCAATTTCGACAAATGCGCCGAACTGCGCAGTGCGAAGAATCTTGCCGTGAACCACGTCGCCCACGCGGTGCGTGGCGAAGAAGCTCTCCCAGACATCGGGCTGCAACTGCTTGATGCCGAGAGAAAGGCGGCGATTTTGCGGCTCAACGCCGAGAACAACGGCCTTGACCTTCTCGCCCTTCTTCACGATCTCAGAGGGGTGCTTGACGCGCTTGGTCCAGCTCAGGTTGGAGACGTGGACCAGACCGTCAATGCCATCCTCGATTTCGATGAATGCGCCGAAATCGGTGAGGTTGCGCACGCGGCCTTCGACAATGGCGCCCACGGGGTACTTGTCCGTCAGGCTCTCCCAGGGGTTCTCGAGGAGCTGCTTCATGCCGAGCGAGATGCGGCGGTCGGCAGGATTGACGCTTAGAACCACGGTGTCAACCTCGTCGCCGGGCTTGACCAGCTTGGAGGGGTGCTTGAGGCGCTTGGACCACGTCATCTCAGAGAGGTGAACCAGACCTTCAATGCCCTGCTCGAGCTCGACGAACGCGCCGTAATCGGTGACGGAAAGCACGCGGCCGTGAACCTTGGCGCCGACAGGATAACGCTCAGTGGCATCGAGCCACGGATCGGGCGTCAACTGCTTGAAGCCAAGCGAAACGCGCTGCTTTTCCTTGTCGAACTTGAGAACCTTGACTTGGATCTCGTCGCCGACGTTCACCAGATCGCGGGGATGGGTGAGGCGTCCCCAGCTCATGTCCGTGATGTGCAGAAGGCCGTCGATGCCGCCGAGGTCAACGAACGCACCGTAGTCGGTGAGGTTCTTGACCGTGCCGGTGAGGATCGAATCCTCGGCAAGGTGCTCCATGGTGGCGGAGCGCTTGGAGTTCTGCTCTTCCTCCAGGATCTCCTTGCGGCTGACCACGACGTTGCCGCGCTTCTTGTTGAGCTTGATGACGCGGACTTCAATCTGCTGGCCGAGGTAGGTATCGAGATTGCGCACCGGGCGAATTTCAAGCTGCGAGCCGGGCAGGAAAGCCTTCATGCCGATATCGACGGTGAGCCCGCCCTTGACGCGGCTCACGACGGTGCCGGTGACGGGCGTTTTGTCGTTGGCAGCTTTCTCAATCGTGTCCCACGCACGGAGGCGCTGGGCCTTCTCGTAGCTGACGAGGTAGCCGCCCTCCGGCTCTTCGCGCTCGATGACGACGTCAATGATGTCGCCGGGCTGGAACTTGACGGCGCCCGTGTGGTCGACAACCTGCTCCAGAGGCACAAGGCCTTCAGACTTGAGGCCGACATCGACGACCAGATATTTTTCGGTCTGCTTTTCGACCTTGCCGGAGACGACCTTGTCTCCGTAGGCCTCGACGGCGGCGGCTTCCGCAGCCTGCTCGCGCTCGAATGCGGCCAGGGCCTCGGAGAAATCGTCGGCGGGCTCAGCGCCGTGCGCAGCAGCGCGAACCGGCAAGGGCTCGGCGGGCGGCGCGGTCGCGGTGGCCGGCAGTGTAGTGGCTTCGGCGGGCGGCTCGGCGGCAACTGCCTCAGGCTCGGCCGCGGCTGCAATTTCTGAAGGCGCGGGCTGGTCGAGTGTTGCGGCCTGAGCGACAGGCTCGGTTAGGGCATCGGCGTCCACAGGGCTAGCTTCGACAACTGCAGTGTTGTCGATATTCGACGAGGAAAGGTTGGACGTGGATTCAGGCAACGGCTGGTCAACGCTGGCTAAATTCTCCAGCTCCGTCGCAGGTTCTAGCGTTGGGGTTTCCAATTCGGTGTTCAGGGTTATGCTCTCGGTTTCGGGATTGAGGACGTTTGCCATTACAGGCTGCTCCGGGACTGCGTGCTCCAGCGATCGATTACACAAGCCGCTGGGTGGCTCCCACGCCGCAATTCCGCGTTCCGGTCGCCTTCGGTCCCTTGACTTGCCCTCGCGCCGCATGACGCGCCGGTTTGTCTTCCACAGGAAAAGCCGTCATCCCCCAACCTGTTGCACTTGGGGGTAAACCGCGGCTGGTTTCCTTGGGAAACGCCGGCAGGCAACGGCAAGCTGGGAGGGCGGCCGCAACTCACTGCAGGAATCCGCGCAGGAAGCTACGCCTTGAGTGTAGCAATCTCCGCAATCGAGCGTCAATCGACTCGGTCAAAGCAAACGGGTTAGGAGCGGCGCCCGAGCGGATGGGGCCGGGCGACAAACCCACAGGCGCGAGGTTGATCGTGCCATGCGCGTCATATAATCGAGCCACCGAACGCCAGCCCGATCATCTGTCGAGTTCAGCGTTTTTGAGACTAGCTAAGGATGCTGCCCGCGATGAAGATTTTAGCTTTGGCCGTCCTGGCGATTTCGAGCGCGGCATGTGCGGAGAGCTGTACGCTCCAAACCTATGCCTCCTCATGGATGGTGACGGGGACGCCGTTCTCGGTAAAGTGCGATTCAGGGGTTCTAACAGGGCACCTCGTATCGACCCCAGCGCGGCGATTTTTTCGCCGTGGTCATATGATGCTGGTGTTCGATGAGCCGGTGACACTGGTTTCAAAGAACCCACGGGACGAGGGCAAGATTCAGAATGGCCGAGGCCGGCAGATTGCCAATATGTTGCTTGACGGCGGCGCGGGAATCGGCACAAAAGACCTGACCGACGGCCTCTCCGGGGCAGTGTTCAAGTCGTGGTACATGATTCCAATTTCGTGCGTTGCTCTGGCATTCTTTTCAACCGGAGGCGACGTAAACCTGAGACCGGGATACAAGCTGGAGATCGAACCGTTGAAGCACTGAGCGGTTGCAACACATTCGGACCTGACTTATGGATCACCTCTGGACCCCATGGCGTTATGCCTACATCACCTCATCGGAGAGCGGGGTACGGCGTGGCGTGCCCGCGGCACTGGACGCGTGGCCCGGCGACCTGGATTGCGTGTTCTGCAATCTGATGGCTTCAATTGACTACGCCATCGCGCATGGAATGGATCCCGACAAGGCGGAAGCCGCAGGCGGGCTGATTCTGCGCGGGAAAAGCTGCTTCATCTGCTTGAACGCCTATCCGTATACATCGGGACACGTGATGGTGATGCCCTATGCGCACCTCGACCGGCTGGCGGCATTGCCCAGGGAGACCGCGCAGGAGCTGATGGATCTGGCGCAGCGGACCGAGCGAGTTCTGGATCGCGTCTACAAGCCGCACGGCTTCAATTTTGGAATGAACGTCGGCAAGGCGGCCGGCGCTGGCGTGGCCGGACATCTGCATCTGCATGCCATGCCGCGCTGGATTGGCGACACCAACTTCATTACGACGATCGGCGAGACACGCGTTCTGCCGGAGGATCTGGAGACCACCTGGAAGCGGCTGCGCGAGGCGTTCGGAGAAGTGCAGTGATCGAGGGACCGAGCCAACCCAGCGAAGAAAGACCGTTCGCCGGGGACCCCGACTGGGAACAAGGAACCGAGAAAGCAGAGACCTGAGATCAGAGAGCTGAGATCAGAGACCTGAGATCAGGGGGCTGGGTCCGTGACCGGCAGGCGGTCGCTGTTCACTTTTCACGTTGGGTCTGTATGATGGGTGCGCCGTGAAGATGGCTGCGAGGATGCAATGAAGAAATTGCTTTGTATTTGCGCTGGATTGGCGATGATGTTGAGCGCCGCGGCGGCCATGGCCGCCGATGTAACCGGAACCTGGATGGGTCAGTCGACTGGTCCGGATGGCAACGCGATGCAACTCACGTTTACGTTCAAGCAGAGTGGCGCTACGCTGACCGGCACGGTGCAGGGGCCGATGGGCGATGCGATGGCGATCACCAACGGGAAGATCGACGGGGATAAGTTCTCGTTCGATGTGTCGTTCAACGGGATGACGATCAACCACGACTGCACGGTGGTCGGCGACACGATCAAGATGAAGACGAAGACCGATTCGGGCGACTTTCCAGGCATGGAGTTGACGCTGACGCGAGTGAAGGATGCGGCACCGGCCGCGCCGGCTGCTCCGGCTGCGCCAACCGCGCCTGCCACGCCGCCGCCGCAGTAATCCAAGGTTCGCTAGAGGAGGATTAGGGCAGCAACGCCTACGCCTCGGAATTGCTGGATTCGTCTATATCTGAGGCGAGAGCCAAGGAAGGCTCATCGTCGGCCAACTCCAAGACTCGGGAAGCAATCTGCTTGGAAGATTTGTTGGCAAGGCGCCCCAGCTTCTCCGCCTGACTAACGAGATTACCCCGGCCTGTCGTGAGACGGCTGATTGCTTCGCTGTTGCTCTCCTCCGCATTATGAATTTCCGCCGCCGCCCTTAGGATCGAGGTTCGAACATTCTCTAGCGCATCTACAAACCTAGTGAACCCATCGAAAAGCAGGCGCGCACGTTCTCCAACCTGCTCAAGTGATTTTGCGCGATCCTCATTGCGCCAAAGACTTTCGACGATTCTGGCAATGTGCAAAATGGTCGTCGGTCCAGCGATTAAAACGCGGCTCTTGTACCCGTCAGTAATCAGCTTTGGATCGGTCTGCGCGGCCAGCAGATATGCGGCTTCGTTTGGAGTAAAGAGAACAACGTAGTCCGGCGATTTCTCGCCGAGGAGTTCTTGGTAGTTCTTTGACGCGAGTTCTCGCATGTGAATCCGAATACTCGTTACCAACCTGTCCAATGCTTCTTTGCGGGTTGCGCCATCGGTCGCATCGACGTAGTCTTTGTGCGCGGTGAGAGTAACTTTCGAATCGATGACGAGCGATCTTTCATCTGGAAATCGAAGAACCACATCTGTTCGTTTTCGTTCCTCCCGCAGACCGTCATCCCCATTTGCATTGAACGTCTGCTGGTAGGTGTAGTGCAGCCCGCGTTTAAGATCGCAGGCCTCCAGAATGTCCAGCAAAACAAGTTCGCCCCAATGTCCCTGCTCGCCGGTGTCCCTCGTCAATGCGTTGGTCAGCGCGTGCGCCTCAGTCGAGAGCCGCTCATTTAGGCTCCTAAGGTGGTCAAGCTCTGCGGAAAGTTGGGTGCGGCCGACAAGGCTGTCTTTCTGCGCTTCTTCGACTTTCGTTCGGAAGTCCGTGATCTGATCGCGCAGGGGCCTCAGCAGGGTGTTGAGCTCGCTTTGATTGCTTTCGGAGAATGTCTTTGATTTCTTTTCCAAAATGTCGGCTGCCAATGCCTGAAACTGATCGGATAGAGCTTTTTTCGCCGTATCCAACAGTGCCAACTTCTCTGCAAGATTCTGCCGCTCGTTACGCAGATCTGCTTCAAGCTCCTTCACCCTCGCCGCAAGCGTGCGCTCTGAACCCGCTTTGGTGTCCAGTTCCGAACGCAATCCGTCGATAATTTTCGCGCGCTCTGCGGCCACAGCCTCAAAGCCTGCACGCGCGGCCGACTCGGCGCGTGCCGCATTCAACGAGTCCGTAAGTTCGCGGTTGTTCTGATCGAGGAGTACCTTTTGCGCACCCGCAGAGGCGCTCCGCGCCCAGTAGCCAATGACAATTCCCGCGACCGCCGCAAGGCCTCCAACGATCAAAACCTGCATCATGGTCTCATTCGCCTCTTTCGCCAAATATACGCCAAGGGGTTGTGCATTTCGCGTTCGCGAGCTACCGGGGGCGGTCGCCGGTATTATTTCCTGTTTCTTCAATCGTTTCCCCCTGGTTTGATGCCTTTACACCCCGAGGTCCTGCCAGTAGACTTGAAGATTCGGGGCCATACGCAGATTTCTTGGCGCGATGGTTGTCATTTCCCGCCGTGGGCCGGTATTGTAGGTTCGCGGGGCGGGCGGTCTTGTAAATCCCCGAAATGTTTTTCTAAGTTCCCAATACCACGAGGAGACGTACGCATGGCTGTTGAAGAAAAAGTGAAGCAGATCATCGTCGAGCAGTTGCAGGTGGACGAAGCCGAAGTCACACCCGGCGCCAGCTTTCAGGAAGACCTGGGCGCGGATTCGCTGGACGTGGTCGAACTGGTGATGCAGTTCGAAGAGGCGTTTGACATGGAGATTCCTGACGAGGACGCCGAGAAGATCAAGACCGTGAAGGACGCGATCGACTACATCGACAAGAACGCGAAAGGCGGCAAGTAAGCGTTGACCCTGGCAACCAACCGCAGAGTGGTAGTTACCGGCCTGGGGCTGATCTGCGGTGTCGGCAACACCGCTCCCGAGGTTTGGCGGCAAATTCTGGCCGGCGCCAGCGGCATGGCGCCGATCAAGGGCTTTGACGCTACCGGATTCCCGGTTACCTTCGCCTCCGAGGTGAAGGACTTCGACCCTCTGAAATTTGTGGACAAGAAGGAAGCGCGCAAGATGGGGCGCTTCATCCACTACGCCTTTGGCGCAACCCACGAGGCGATGGAGCAGTCGGGCTTGAAGGTTACGCCGGAAAACGCCGAACGCGTAGGCGTGTTTATCGGCTCGGGGATTGGCGGATTCGAGGTCATCGAGCGCGAGCACAACAATATGCTGCAAGGCGGCCCGCGAAAGATGTCGCCTTTCTTTATTCCCGCGGCCATTGTGAATATGGCGGCGGGGCATATCAGCATCCGCTATGGCGCGCAGGGCCCGATATCGGCGACAGCCACGGCCTGCGCCACGAGCGCCAACGCCATCGGGGACTCCGTGCGCATGATTTTGCACGGCGATGCGGACGCGATGATTGCCGGCGGCACTGAAGCCGCAGTCACCTCGATGTCGGTGGGCGGATTCGCCGCTATGAGAGCGCTCTCAACGCGCAACGACGATCCCACCCACGCCAGCCGCCCCTTTGACAAGGATCGCGACGGATTTGTTATCGGCGAGGGCGCCGGGATTTTGGTTCTGGAAGAACTGGAATTTGCGAAGGCGCGCGGAGCGAAGATTCTGGCCGAAGTGATTGGCTACGGCATGAGCGCCGACGCCTATCACATGACAGGCATCGCACCTGAGGGTGCAGGCGCGCAACGCAGCATGAGAGCAGCAATTAAAGACGCAGGCATTCGTCCCGAAGAAGTGGGATACATCAACGCGCACGCAACGTCTACGCCGGCGGGCGATGGCAACGAGTCGCAGGCGATCGAGAAAGTGTTTGGCGAGCACGCGCTGAACCATACGCTGAAGATCAGCGGGACGAAGTCGATGACCGGCCACCTGCTGGGCGGCGCGGGCGGACTTGAGGCCGGCATTACCGTGCTGGCGCTGGTGAATCAGGAGATTCCGCCGACCATGAATCTGGAAAATGTCGATCCCGAGTGCCGGCTGGACTACGTGCCCAACAAAGCGATCAAACATTCCTTCGACGTTGCGCTATCGAATTCATTTGGATTCGGCGGCATCAATGCGTCGCTGATTATGCGGCGGTGGACGTAAGGCAGGGAACAAGGGACCAAGGGAACGAGAAAACAGAAAGACTCCGAAGGCCTGGCGCGAGCCGGGCCTTTGCACGTTTGACAGTGAATTGAGCGAGACGTGGCTTGATGGTTTATTTCGATCAACTCAGCGCGAGCGAAGGGTCGGCGGAGAGGTCGGATGGGGCGAAGTCGTGAGCGAGTAAACGCGGCCAGGCGGCCGCGGCGATCATGGCGGCGTTGTCGGTGGAGAGCGCCAGCGTGGGAAACGCGACGGTCAGGCCGCGATGCGCGGCTTCGGCCGTGAAGCGGGCGCGAAGCTCGCGGTTGGCGGCCACTCCGCCGGTGACGAGGATGCGCGCGGCGCCGAGCGATTCGGCGGCGGCGAAGGTTTTCTTCATCAGGTCGCCGACGACCGCGTGCTGAAAGCTGGCAATGAGATCGAGCGTGTGCTGCGGACAGAGGGCGAGAGCTTCTTCGCGGGTTTGCGGTGGCCGGAAGTTGGCGAGCACGCGATCGACGCGGGCTTTTGCTTCGGCTCGAAGGCCGTGGAGTTCGACGTAACGCAGCACGGCAGTTTTGATTCCTGAAAACGAGAAGAGGAAGTGCGGGTCGAGGCGCGCAATGGGTGCTGTCGTTGCGGCCTTGGTGCGCGGGGCGTTGCCGCCGAGGTGCGCCTTTGTCTTGATCTGCGCGAAGGAGAAGGCAACGGCTTGTGGATTTCCGAACTTCGCGAGTGCGTCGATCCAGGGACCACCTGGATAACCGAGGCCGAGGAGTTTGGCGACCTTGTCGAAGGCTTCGCCTGCGGCGTCGTCAACAGTGCGGCCGATGAGCTTGTAGGACCATGTGCCGTTGGCGGGCGCGCGAGAAAGAGGTGCGTGTGACCGCCGGAGACGACGAGGGCGAGGGCCTGTGCATCCGGCGAGGCGGATGCGGACGGTGCAGCCTCGCGTTCCTGAAGGAGGACCGCGTGAATGTGGCCTTCGAGATGATTAACGGCGATGAGGGGAAGGTTGTTGGCGAAAGCGAGGGCTTTGGCGTAGGTGATGCCGACGAGCAATGCACCAGCGAGGCCAGGGCCCGAAGTGACGGCAATGGCATCGAGATCGGCGAGGTTAATGTGGGCTTCAGCAAGCGCGGCGCGGACAACGGGAACGATGGCGCGAAGGTGCTCGCGGCTGGCGAGCTCGGGCACGACGCCGCCGTAGAGCGCGTGGGTCGAGATCTGCGAGGCAACGACGGACGAAAGAGTTCGCGCTCCGCGCTCGACGACCGCCGCGGCCGTTTCGTCGCAGGAGGTTTCGATGCCGAGAATGAGGCCGGAGCCGGGCATGAGTCTAGTTTAGTGGTTTTGCGTAAGCAGGGCGCTGCGCGACGAGCGAGAATAGATGGAACGACGATGGCAGGAAGCGAACAATTCGGAGCGGCGTTGAAGATCTTGGAGACACTGCGCTCCAAAGGTTATGAGGCCTACTTCGCGGGCGGATGCGTGCGCGATCTTCTGTTGGGGCGCGAGCCGGCAGACTACGATGTGGCCACGAGCGCAACGCCTGATGTGGTGTTGGAGATGTTTCCACGGACGTTCGCTGTGGGCGCGCATTTTGGCGTTGTTCTGGTGGCTCCGGAAGTTGAAGACGCCGGTTTTGTCACGGAGGTCGCGACGTTTCGCTCGGATTTGTCGTATTCCGATGGGCGGCATCCCGATGCGGTGCGCTATACGAAGACCGCCGAGGAGGATGTAAGGCGGCGTGACTTTACGATCAATGGGTTGCTGCTCGATCCGATGCGGGTTGAAGAAGTGAACCGCAGGTGCTTCGACTCCGTCCCCACATCTCCGCTCGGATCCCATCCTCAGGACGACAGTTGCAAATGGGAGAGAGGGCTGATCTGCGCGGCGCGGTCCTCGATTACGTCGGCGGGCTGGACGATCTGGATGCGGGCGTTGTGCGCGCGATCGGGCGTGCAGAACAGCGGTTTGAAGAAGACCATTTGCGCATGCTGCGCGGGGTAAGGTTTGCAGCGCGGTTTGAGTTCGAACTGGAGACGGAGACAAAGCGCGCGATCCGGTCGCTTGCATCAAAAATCCATGCCGTAAGCCACGAGCGGGTGCGCGACGAGCTGACGAAGATGCTGACCGAGGGCCATGCGCGGCGCGCCTTTGAGCTATTGGATGAAACAGGTCTGCTGAAAGAAGTTCTTCCGGAATTAGCGCGCATGAAGGGAGTGGAACAGCCTCCGCAATTCCATCCAGAAGGCGATGTTTGGATTCACACGCTCATGCTGCTGGAGCAGTTGGAGGCCGGATGTTCGGAGACTCTGGCGTGGGGAGCGCTGTTGCACGACGTGGGCAAGCCGCCAACGTTCAAGTGCGCGCCGGACCGGATTCGTTTCGACGGGCACGTGGAGATGGGCGTGGCAATGGGCGCGGAGATCTGCCGGCGATTCCGATTCTCAAACGAAGAGACGCGGCAGGTGCTGGCCTTGATTGAGAATCACATGCGATTCATGGACGCTCAGCGGATGAAGGAGTCCACTCTGAAGCGATTCTTCCGGCTGGAGCGATTTGAGGAGCACCTGGCGCTGCACAAGATGGATTGCATGGCCGCGAGCGGCAACCTGGAGAACTGGGAGTTCGCACGCGAACGCTTTTCGTCGATGCCCGAAGCGGTGGTGCGGCCGAAACCGCTCGTCACAGGCCGGGAGCTGATCGCAGCGGGCTACCCACCGGGAATCCGGTTCCGCGAGATGCTGCGCGCGGCAGAGGATGCGCAGTTGGAGGGAACGGTCGCGTCGACAGAGGATGCATTGAAGCTGGTGCGGGAGAGATTTCCGGTGGATGGGTCGTGATGAGCATCCGACCAAATCAAAACATCCCTCAGGGGCTTAAGCCCAATGTTTATGAGGCTTCTACGGCACGGCTGAAGCCGTGCCCTTTCAAGACCAGATTTGTGCGACCAGCTTAGAAGCGCATACGCAAGCCAATTTCAATCTGGCGCTCGCGGTAGAAGTCTTCGGCGTTGATGCTGAGCGGCTGGCCAAAGCCTGGAATGGGGAGCCCGGTTTTGGAATTGGTTTTGAGCCCACGTAAAAAGTTCAGCGACGGAGGGATGGCTGGAGCGCCCAGCGTGCTCGGCGGGCTGCCGGGCTCGATGATATAGCCGGTAGTTTCAATTCTGGTCACGTTTTGGTGGTTGAAAAGGTTGAAGCTTTCGGCGAGGATTTCCAACTGGCGCATTTCGCCCAGGTCAAAGCGTTTGGCGAGGCGCAGATCGGCTTTCCAGGAGTTGGGATAGCGAAAGGTGTTGCGGCCAATGTTATAGACCCGATTGTCGCTGCCCAGCCCGTAGATGCGATTGTCGCCGCCTGAACCGTTCATGCTTTGCCCCAGGCCGACGATGGCGTAACCGGCGCTATTCATCTCCTTGGGCAGCGAGCCGGAGGTGCGCATGGTGAATGGCAGGCCGCTATGGAATTGCCCGATACCGGAAAGCATCCAGCCGTTCGCGATGCGGCCGGCGAAGTTGCGCAACTTCCATGGCGCCTCAAAAACCACCATCGCGGCGGCCGAGTGGCGCGTGTCGAAGTTGCTGGTTCCGTACTCCTGGCTGAAGTCGCCGCTGGAGTCAACCGGGTCCAGCGGGCTCTCGTTCGGATTCCAGTCCATTGCGTGCGCGTAGGTGTAGTGGGCATGCAGGCTCAGGCCGCGACTGCCGTAGCGCGAGAGCTTGACCACGGCCGCTTCATAGGTCGAGTTTGCTTTGCTCTCCATGACGTTGACCTGTTGGTAGTCCGGATTGACCCAGCCGGCAACTCCTGTGCTTGCGGCAGAGGCATAGAAGGGAACCGTGATCTGTTTGGCCTTGATGGGACCCAGGCCGAGGTTGCCGCACACGCCATTGGTGTTGCTGGAACCCGAGGGCGTGGGGGGAGTCTCATCGCAAACGTTGTACGTAATGCTCTGTGGCTGCTGAGAACTGGTAAGCGGCGGGGCTAGATTCGAATCGATGAAGACAGGCAGGCGGCGGCCGAGCGAGAGCATCATGCTCGCCGTAAGTTCCATGCGGCCCGGCAGCGGCTGTTCGATGGCGGCGACAGCTTGATGCACCTCGGGGTTGCGGAAGCTGGGCGCGAACTCGATCGCGCCGGGCTTCACGATGCTGGAGGGTAGTCCACTGAGCACGTAAGGAAATGGCGGAGCGGCGCTGGTCCCGGCAATGGAGCTACTGCCATCCGTAGGTCGAATGAAATAACTGAGGTCGCCTTTGAGTGAGCCGGTCTGGGTGAGCGCGGTCTCGGTGGTGGCGTTTGTTATGTGGCCGAAGTACATCCCGTAGCCCAGCCGCAGCACCGGCCAACGGTTCCGTGCGCCGATTGCGAGGCTGACGCGCGGTCCCCAGTCATTGCCGAGATCGGGCATCTTTCCGGCTTGCGGCAGATCGGGATTGGCGAGCGTGGCCAGCGGCGGCGGCATCTGTTCGCGCTCCCAGCGCAGGCCGATGGAGAAAACGGCGAGCTTGTTCGGCTGCCACTGCGCCGTCGCATAACCAGCCCATTCATTGGTGCTCAAGTTCCAATCGGCAGGGCCGATCATCTGCGAGTAGCTGGAGTAGCAGGGCTGGCTGCCCAGGGTAGCGTCTGTCGCACCGCAACTGTGCGGTTCGGAATAGTTGTTTGGATTCTGAAGCCCGAATTGTTGAAACACCAATGCGTCGGAGATGAAGTCCTCCACCTTGGAGTAAACATAGGTTCCCAGTTGGTTGCGCAACTGACTGATCGCATCGGCATTGTGGTCAAGTTCGAAGCCGGCTTTGACCAGCAGCTTGTTGCGGACCCAGTCAAGCATTTCCTGCCCATGGATGAGGCGTTCGTCGGGATCATCGCCCTGGCCAAAGCGCGATGGATTGCCGATCGTCAATCCGTAACGCGAATCCACCACGATCTGGGGCAACTGGCCCCAGGAATTGGCGCTGAGCAGCGAGTGCTCAAAGGCGGACGGCGCGGCGGGCTTTGAGCTGAGGACAGCGCGCTCCGTGGAGCCTTGCGTGACGGCCAGCAGGTTGGGCGTGAGATACGCTTCCCAGCGAGCGAGGAGCCACTGCTGGCTCGCTTCGCTGGAGCCGAAGCTGTGGTTTCCGTAGGTTTCTGATACGCGTGTGAGCCCGCCGCCGGGCGAGTTCCAGTCAGCGCCTATTCCTTCAAGCGCGAAGTGATGACGCTCGGCCGCCTGCCAATCGATACGGCCGAAGCCGACCCACTGGGCAGCGGTGCGGGGCGCGGGCCCCAGCAGGCCCGACAGCGTTTCCAGCATGGTCGAATAAGCCGTCAGTCCCTGCACCAGGCCTGAGACGCAACCGCTTGACTGCCCACCCGCGACTCCCAGCCGTGCGCTGAGCGCTTCGAGTTGGCAATCGGTCGGCGTTTCAAAGAAGCCGGCTGGGTAGGTGCATTGGCCATTGGCGTTCAAATTCCCGCAGAGATCCAGCGGATGCTTCACCATCGCCAGGCCTGGATTGTTACGGTGGTAGCTGTCCAGTGCCGCGAACCAGAAGAGCTTGTCGCGGCGGATGCGGCTGCCCGCGCCAAGGCCCCACACCATCTCGTGGTCAGGTGGCGTATATGGCCCCGGCGTAAACACCGGGACGGAGCCGGCTGGATTGAATGTGAGCGTGGCCGGCGCGGTCTCCGTGACCCACTGCGTGAAGGGGTTCCGGGCGCCCCAGGTGTTTTGGCGGTCGAAGAGAGATCCCTGGCCGTGGAGAGCATTACTGCCGCTCTCGGTACGAATGGTGGTGCGTCCGCCGGCGGAGCGCATGCTCTCAGCTTCGGCATTGCCGGCGACAGTTGTTACCTCGCGGATCGCAGCTTCGCTTACACCGAGGCCGTGCCCTCCAGTCCAGGCTTGGCTGCCTGGTTGAGATGTTGAATTTTCCCGACCGGAGTCTTCGCGGGTGGCGCTGGAGGAATGCGGACCGGAGTCTGCGGCGGCGCTGAAGGCGAGGCCGATACTTGCGCCGTCGACGGTGACTTCGGCGGATTGCTGGGAGCCACGGTAAGAGGCCTGCCCGGATTCAGCCGAGGCGTCTGCGGCAGGCGTGTCGAGCAGGAAATCCTGCCAGCGGCGGCCACTTGCGGGCAAGGCTTGCAACTGCGCGGCGGAAACAGTGGTCGAGACAGCCGGAGTTGCGGGGTCTGAAGACTGAGTGGCACCCAGCGTCGGTGAGACGGAAGGCGGAGTCAACAGTGCAGCCTGCGCGAGGCTGGGCAGCGCCGAAGTTGTGGCAACAGTAGTCGAGGTGCCGGCTTTAGTGGTAAACACTTTCGGTTGCGCGACGACGAGTGCGAGTTCCATGGGAGTAGATTGCGTTTCGAGCGCCGCGCGCGAGGGCAAAGAGAAGACCTGCGTTGTTTCAGCCTGATGGAGCACGGATGACACAAGCGGCGCGCTGGGCGTTGCAACGGCGCCTGCGGCTGCAGATCGTGCGCGCGCCGCGGGCGGGGGCGAAACGGGTGGCGGAAGATGCGCGGAGGTTTCCGGCGGGGCAGGGGCCGTGATTATGTTCGCTGCGGCGAGAATTGCCGGCGGAAAGAGATTGAGAGGCTCGTCGGCGATAGACGCGACGACCTGCGTTGTAGATGTGCTCAGTGCGGGGCGAAGCGGGACAGGCGGCGTGGCAGATGCGACAGTTGCCGCTTGTGGCGCAAGTGGCGGAGCGAGCGGCATAGAGACATTCAACGGAATGTGCGCCGCGACAATGGGTGGAGCATCGATCTGAGTAGGCGCGGCAGCCTCGATCAACGTGGGAGAGACCGGCTCGAAGTTGAGCGCAGCCTGAACGCGGGATTCGACGCCTCCAGTGACGAAGATTCCTTCGAGCCGGCCGTGTCCGAGTTGGACCGCATCAGCGTCGAGCGTGTATTCGCCGGCATCGAGCGAGGCGAAGCGGAAGGCCCCATTCCTGGCAGTGGTGGCGCGGACTTCTGCGCCAGTGGACTTGCTGCGCAGAATGATCGATACACCGGCCAGCGGGGCCGAGTGCAGGTCTGTGAGGCGGCCCGCGAGAGAACCGGATTGAGGAGCTTGAATCTGTACGAAGTGTTCCGGCAACCCGGAGTCAGAAGCCGCCGATTGAGCGAAGATCACCGCGTGGGCGCTCAGGCACAGCGCGCCCAGCAAGAACCACCGAAGCCAGTTCTGCCTTGCCTCTGCCATTGACGGCGTTGCTCAGGCAGATCAATGGAGAAAGGACGGGTGAAAGAACAGATGAGCAAGCCGGTCCGCTCTTGCGGCGAGTCCGGTGTGAGGGCGAAAGCATGAGCTTTTCGCCGCCCACAGTGGATCTTTAAGAAGTTTGGCAGCGATTCTATGCCCCAAAGCCGCCCCTGAAAAGTAGTCTGCGTCACAATTGAGAGATTTTTCCGCGCGAACGCCGATTTTCAAGCTGGCTCATGCGGGCAGCTTCGTTCGTTAGACTGAAGAGACGGCGGTTCGAAGGCGATCGCACCGGCGAGCCGGCGCGCGAAAGCCAGATCGGCCGGCATGAGTACCTCGGCGAGATGCATGTTCATTGATGAAGCAAAAATTCGAGTCAAGGCCGGCGACGGCGGCAACGGCTGCATGGCGTTCCGGCGGGAGAAGTTCGTGCCGCGGGGGGGGCCCTCGGGCGGCGACGGCGGCCGCGGCGGCGACGTCGTTATGGAGTCGAGCCAGCGGCACAATACCCTGATTCACTTCCGCTACAACCCGGAGCACAAGGGGCAGCGCGGCGAGCACGGAATGGGATCGAACTGCACCGGGCTGGACGGCCGATCGGTCACGCTGCAGGTTCCGGTGGGCACATCGCTCTATGACATGGAGACGGGCGAGCTGGTGCACGACTTCAAGGAGCCTGACGAGCGCATCGTTGTCGCCAAAGGCGGGCGCGGCGGGCGCGGTAACCAGCACTTCGCCACCAGCACGCACCAGGCTCCGCGCGAGCATGAGCTGGGGCGCGCGGGCGAGGAGCGCAGCTACCGGCTGGAGCTGAAGCTGCTGGCCGACGTTGGCCTGGTGGGCCTTCCGAATGCCGGCAAGTCGACGCTGATCTCGCGCATCTCCGCGGCGCGGCCCAAGATCGCCGATTATCCGTTTACGACGCTGGAGCCAAACCTGGGCGTAGTGACGGTGGGCGAGGAGCCGGAACTCGAATCCTTCGTCGTCGCCGATATGCCGGGGCTCATCGAGGGCGCGCATCTGGGCTCGGGGCTGGGCGTTCAGTTTCTTCGCCACATTGAGCGCACGCGCCTGCTGGTTCATTTGGTTGACGTGTCGGACGCTTCGGGACGGCCCGATCCGGTGGAAGACTTCAAGATGATCAACAACGAGCTGGCCAGCTTCAGTTCAAAGGGGCAGTCCGCCGAAGAGCATCCTCTGGCGGATAAGCCGATGATCGTTGTTGCAACAAAGATCGACGCGGCGAACCCGGAGAAGCTGAAGAAGCTGGCGGCGCATGCGAAGCGAAAGAAGCTCGAATTCCACGCCGTTTCGGCAGTGACGGGCGAGGGGATCGACGAGCTGAAGTGGGCTCTTGCCCGGCGCCTGCGGCCGGTTGCCACGGCTTGATCGTCGCGCCTCCCTTTTTACCCACACGGTCATATTTGCCTGAACACCAGTGAGCAGTTTTTACCGGCGCTGCGTTCGTGCGGCGGCGATCTCCTGTGCCTTCAGTCAGATTAGGTTTGGAACACCGGATGCAGGTACTTCCGCACCTGGGCCGAACGGACAGAGCGCGCCCAGGCCAATCTAAAACCCCCGGAGGTACTACTTATGCGTTCCATGAAGCACAACCTTTTTGACCTTTCTGTCCTTGGCGCGATGGCATTGGCATTCGCGCTGGCCTGGGGAAGCCCGTTTTCCGGCACCAGCACTGCTCTTGCGCAGGATCAGGCACAGCCCCAACAGCAACCCAATCAGAGCCAGGCGAAGTCAGCAACCTTTACTGGAACCGTGGTCAAGAACGGCGACCAATTTGCTCTGCGCGATTCATCCGGCGCGGTATATACGCTGGACGATACCGACCGCGCCAAGCCGTTTGAAGGCAAGACGGTGAAGGTGACCGGCCAGCTCGACGAGCAGGCAAAGGTGATTCACGTCGAGAGCATCGAAAGCGTGGAGGCGTGAGCCAGATTTCCCGGAGCTTTGCGCAAAGGATAAATTAAAGTTCGGAACCAATCCGGGCGGAGTGAGGGGCAGATTGTGCCTTTCATTTCGCCCGGTGGTTTTTTGGGAACGATTTTGCAGAGGCGGTTGCGGGTGGAAACTCTCCGTCTGTTAACTGTTCGGTAACCTGCGCCCCCTCCCCCCGGTATGCCATACCTCCATATTTGAAACGAAAGGATTTACGAGGCGGTCCAAACCTTTCGCCATACCTCGCCTGTACCTTCCATACCAATTTCCAATGCCGCAGTGCGAAGGATGATCATGGAATGATTGTGCGCCAAAAAGACGAAATTATCGGCAAATGCAAGTGGCTGGTAGGGAAGGGGTTAGAAGATTCTTGGCTTGACAAGGGGTTGCGGAGCACCAGACTCGCCTCGATTTTGCTCCCTCCCGAACGCGAGGGCCGGGTGTGGTCGATCTCCGGTGTCACACGGCTTTGGATATATCGGAGGGATTCAGATCGCGCGTGCGGCGGCGCCAGATGGCGCGGAGAAACCCGATGGGTCCGATGAGCAGGACGGCGAGGGTCAGGAACAGAAGCGAGGTTCCCAGAGAGTTTTTGTGCACGAGCGAGAGCCCGAGCAGGCCGAGCACGATGCAGAGAATGAGAAGAAACGCGAGAAGGCCAAAGGGCAGGAACCAGAACCACCAGAGCATGGGAGGCATTCCCGATACGAATTGCGCAGCGGGATTTGCCGCCCGCACGCGAGCGATCAATTCGCTGACAAAGGTATAGAAGGCCGGTGAGCGGTCTTCAAAGTTGCCAAAGCTGAGATAGTGCTGGCTGGTGAGCTCGATCGCGGCGCCGGAATCGAGGGTGATTGCACAACGACGCGATCCAAATGCGACCTTGCCTGCGCCGAAGATCCACATCCCGGGGACGGAGTAGATTCTGACCGTTTTGATCTGGGAGAACGGCACGCTGCCGCCGGGCCAGAGGAGCTCGGTGTCGGTCAAGGAGTACTCGTCGGTGTTTGCCGCGAGCGATCGCCGGACCTGGTATGTGAGGTTGGGCAAGGTGGAGCGGTCTCCTCAAGATGGAGGATAACTGGTTTTGGCGGCGGTTTCGGTGATCTCGCCGGGGAAGGACTGGAGCGGCTGACTTGACGCCAGTGCGGCAATGCCGCATAATCGTCGGGTGAGCATCCCCATGCTGACGATCGTTGAAACCAGCGCCTTTGCCCGGAGGGCGGAGAAGCTGCTTTCGGCCGAGGAGTATGAGGAACTGATTTTCTCCCTGGCGCTTCATCCGAAAGCCGGTGATGAGATTCCGGGCACCGGTGGCGTTCGCAAGGTGCGATTTGCGGCGCGGGGCAAGGGAAAATCGGGCGGGGTGCGGGTGATTTATTACTTCTTCGACGAAGAGAATCCACTCTACGCGATTTTTCTTTACGGCAAGAATGAACAGACAAACCTTACGCCGAAACAAAAGCGGGAAGTCGCGGCGCTTGCGGCGACTCTAAAGGCTGCGGCAAAGGTGCGGAGGATCAAACCATGAAGCGGAAGAATGTTGCAGACGAACTTGTCGCGGCCATGCGCGAGGCGGCCGCAATCGCCAAGGGCGAGGCGAAGCCTGCCGCCGTTCACCAGTTTCCGCTGCCGCTCGAAGTAGATGTGCGCGCGGTGCGGGCGGCTACCGGCCTCAGCCGGGCGGAATTCGCGCGGCGATTCGCACTCGACCCGCGCGCCTTGCAGGATTGGGAGCAGGGAAGGCGGCGCCCGGATCGCGCGGCGCGAGCTTATTTGACGGTGATTGCCAAGCATCCGGAGGCGGTGGTGGAGGCGCTGGCGAGTTGAGACTAGATAAGTGCCGAGTCACGAGCAGCGGGACCAGATCGATGGCGGCTAGAGCGGCATTACCCCACAGCTAAGAAGAAACCCCGCGGTGGATTCAAATTCATCCGGCTTGTTGGTGCCATCTTCTGTGTCACCTCGCGGAACGAAAATGATCATGCCGTGCCGCGCACGGGTCAGAAGAACTCGGTAGGCGTTCTTCCGAAAATTCCGGCGTTCGGGGTTCTTAATGGAGACCCATCGATTATTCGGTCCTGAAAGAAGCCTACGTAACTGCCATTCCCGCGAGCCGCCCCAGACGCAATCGCCTCCCCAACAGAGACCGATCCAATCGAGTTCGAGCCCCTGAATTTCGAACTCCGTGGCAAAAACTTCACATTGATAGCTTGATCGGAGATCTTGTTCGGCAGCCAGGTACCAATGCTCCCACGGATAGTCCGCATGGAAAGTCGAGCTTGGTTCCAGGCCCTCTGCTCGTAGCCGAGCAGCCCCCGAAGAACCGACTAACCCGTATCGAACCGTACCAATCCCTTGCTCTATAAGTTTGGTGCGAGTCTGGCGTAAATCCCTGGATAAAAAGATCGGGAATTTCTCGGCAATCTTAAGAGCCGCTGCATCGGAAGCGTGTCCCTCTAGAACATGATTGACCCAAGTCGCGAGATTCTCGGCGCGTAGACTCCGGTTCGAAGTACGCAGATGAAGGGCTTCGTTTGTTTGAACCTTTAACGCGAGAGAAGGTGGATCAAAGAGTCGATGACCCGCGGTGGACGGCCCGCCGCTCAGGACCTCCGGCGAAGCGTAGACCGTCCAATGCGTTTGGCGTCCCGCTAATGCCCTGCCCCACTCTTCAAGGCCAGCCTCACCGTCGTTGATTTCCTGTCCGCCACCGACGAGAGCGACGACAGCAGCCCAATCCTGATGACGCTCCATGATTCCCAAGAGCATTTCGGGCTCGGAATAGTCGCGGTTGAATTTCTTTTTGTTCTGCGCCCGATTCCACGCACGCTGCGCCTCATCAAAAATGATGGCGTGATTTGAAGGTTCTCTTTTGTCGTCATCCATGTAGTTCCGAGCAAAGACATGCACGTTTTCAAGGAGGGTCCTGGCTTCGATGCGAGCATTCGTTGCGTTTGCTCCATTGCGTCTACTTTCCTGCGTGAAAAGATGTTGCAGGACCTTGACGAGCGGACCATTGCCGCTCATGAAGTGAATTGCGTTCTTTTGATTTTCGTTCGAATGGGCAAGGCTAAGACCGACAAGAGTTTTGCCGGAGCCGGGTACGCCCGTCAAGAAGCAGATGACATGCTCGTTGTTCGTTCTCGCTTGATCGACGTAGGACTGGATTGTTTCTCTCACCAGACCGACCTCGTGTTCAGAGGCTTCGCACTGCGCTATGTCTCGAATGGAAAGGCCGCCTTTCAAAGCAATGGCAGCCTCAATGATGCTCGGAACAGGGTGATATGGGCTTTCGTCCCAGGATGCCGCTTGAATTTGATCGGAACTGCCTCTGCTCCCGACTAGATTCAGGACATCGGGCAGATTCAGCCAGGAAGTTGTGATGACTCTTTTAACCCAATACTTCGCAAGTTGAGGGAACAATTCATCCTGTTTGAGGGGATCAAGGTTAGGCTCGCCGGCCTCAGGCGAAACAATAACCGGGACAATTCTCCTCTGGTCAGATGCTTTATGAAAGTAGTGGAGGAGTAATGCGTATTCTTCAATCTGGCGTCTGGCTTGGAAAAAATCGGCACCGGACTTCGCTTCCAGGATGACAATCTCATTTTGGATAAGAAGGACCGTATCGATCCGCACTTCCTTGCGAGGAATCGAAAACTCCAAAAGAAGTCCCCAGCTTCCGGCCGTTTCGTCGTTTTGCTGGCATTTGTGCAGGCATTCGCGTAAAGACCGGATATCCCGCTCCCATGTCAACGTTTGGTCGGTGTATTGCCGAGTGAAGCCGCGTTTGGCATATTCCATTGAAAGGCGGGCAAGAACTTCACCGTCGGAGTTCGACAGAAACTCGGCAACTCTCGATCGGTAAAAGGATGCCAAGTGATTGGGCTCCGCGAATGTCGGCTATAAAAGCTGAAGATAAAGATATCCCACTCTAATCAGGAGTGACGGCGTGCGCGGACTAAGACTAAAAGCAACCGCAGGTCCTTCGGCTCCGCTCAGGATGACAAGGCGTCTTGGTGGGTTGAGAGATACGGTATCCCACCCTAAACGCGAAAAGCGCGTTTAGGATGGGGCACCCATGTTCAGTCGCTGATCGAAGGCGGTAGCTATTCTTCCTCTTCGTCGACGGGGCGTTTGGCGTTGGCGAGGATTTTTTCGGCGACCAACTGCGGGACGATGTCGTAGTGGTCGACTTCCATGCGGTAGCTGCCTTTGCCCTGGGTCATGGAGGTGAGCTGGGTTCCGTAGGTGAGCATCTCGGCCATGGGAACCTGGGCGTTGATGACCGTGGTTCGGCCCTTGGACTCCATTCCGCCCACGCGGCCGCGGCGGCCGTTGAGGTCGCCCATGAGCGCGCCGGCGAATTCGTCGGGCGCCTCGATTTCGACCTTCATGACCGGCTCCAGCAAACAGGGCTTGCATTGCTCCATGGCATTTTTGAAGGCGAGGCGGCCGGCGGTTTTGAATGATAGCTCGTTGGAATCGACGTCGTGGTAGGAGCCGTCGAAGACGGTGACCTTGAAATCGACGACGGGGTAGCCGGCGAGGTAGCCGCGCGCAGCCGTCTCCACGATGCCCTTTTCGATGGCCGGGATGAAATTGCGCGGGATTGCGCCGCCGAAAACTTCGTTGGCGAATTCGAATCCGGCTCCGCGAGGCTGAGGCTCCATGCGAATTTTGCAGTCGCCGAACTGGCCGTGGCCGCCGGACTGCTTTTTGTGGCGGCCGTGGGCCTCGGCCTTGGCGCGAATGGTTTCGAGGTAGGGAACCTTGGGCGCTTTGAGCGTGACTTCAGCGTGATAGCGCTTTTTGAGGCGGCTGACGATGGCCTCGATGTGCGGCTGGCCTGCGCCGGCGATGAGGAACTCGTTGGTCTGCGGATCGCGGTAGAAGCGAATGAGCAAGTCCTCTTCCATGAGCTTGTGGATGGCGGGCGCGAGCTTGTCCTCGTCGGCGCGGCTCTTGGGCTCGATGGCGTAGGTCATGGCGGGCTCGGGAGGCTTGGCCATATCCACCTGGAAGTCGCCGCCCTTTGCACCGAGCGTGTCGCCGGTGAGCGTGTCGCGGAGCTTGCCCACTGCGCCGAGATCGCCGGCGTGCAACTCGGCGACTTCAACGGGCTTGCGGCCCTGCATGATGCTCAGGTGCGCGAGTTTTTCCTGGCCGCGGCGCGTGTAGTTCTCAAGCGTGGCGTCGTTCTTGACGATGCCGCTGATGACCTTGAAGAACGTGATGCGGCCCGCGAAAGGATCGGACATGGTTTTGAAGACCACTGCGCCGGTTGGGCCGGAGTCGTCGATTTTGCGGACGACGGCGGGAGCGTCGGCGGCAGCGTCCGGGCGTTTTGCCGGCAAGAGGTTCGCGTTCTGTCGGCGCGGGCGTGTACGCCTTGATGAAGTCGAGGAGATGATCGAGGGCCATGTTGCTGAGGCCGCTTGAAAAGAGCACGGGGAAGATGCGGTCTTCGCGGATGGCTTCATGCAGCGCGGCGATCAGGTGATCTTCGGGGATGGTGCCTTTCTCGAAATACTCTTCCATCAACTCGTCTTTGCCCTCGGCGACGAGCTCAACGAGAGCTTCGTGGCGCGCCTTGGCGTCAGCAGCGAGCGAGGCGGGAATTTCAGCGGAGACTTTGCCGCGGCCATCGCCGCCGGGCGTGTAGGTATAAGCCTCCATGGTCACAAGATCGACGACGCCATGAAAGCCGTTGCGCATCGGAGATGGGCAACTGGACGGGAACACAGTTGCGGCCCCAGCGGTCGTTGAGGTCGTCCATGAGGGCGCTCAGGCCACCGCCGCCGCCGGCCTTGGGGTGGTCCATTTGATTCACAAGAACGATGCGGGGAACATTGGCCTCTTCGGCGAATTTCCAAACGCGCTCGGTGACAGGCTCGACGCCGGATTGGGCGTTGATGACGACGATGGCGGATTCCACGGGGAAGAGCGCGGCGCGGGCTTCGTGGGTGAACATGTGGAAGCCGGGCGTGTCGACCAGATTGATCTTGATGCCCTGCCACTCGGCGAAGGCGATGGCGTTCTGCATGGTGATGCCGCGGGCCACTTCTTCTTCGTCGTAGGCGGTGGCGGCCGAGCCGTCTTCAACACGGCCCTGGGTGGGAGTCATTTTGGCGGCATGCAGCAGAGCGGCAATGAGGGTGGTTTTGCCGCAGTGAGCATGCCCCACTACAGCGACATTGCGGATCTCACTTCCCTGATACGTTTTCATCGGCGTCTCCTTCTTGAAGGCGCGCTGGCGGCGGGGTTTAGAGGCAAAAGAGCATGGTCCGCGGCGCGCGTCTTTCTCGAAAGACGGATGCTATCACAGCCAGAGTGTGAACGTCCTGTGACTGAACACACAGGGATCAGGGGCCAGGGATTCTCTATGATGGTCGGCCGCAAGCGGGCGTTGCAGGTGGCTCCTTATCATCGTATGGTGGATTGCGGCAGATTGCGCATGAGAGGGAAGGGATCGAGATGAAGGCACGGATCATGGGATGCATGGTTGCGGCGGGAGTTTTGCTGTTGGCGGGAGGGACGTTGAGGCCGCAGACAGCGGGCGGGGCTGCGAATCCCACTCCGGCGGCAGCGCCCGCGCAAACGTCTCCGGCTGCGTCCGCGCAGGCTCCTCTGGCCATGCCGGGATGGATGATGCCTGTGCCGCACGAGAACGCGCCGCTGGGCAAGTTCGAACGCTTCCCGGGCGATGGCGAGGGCGCTTACAAGACGGGGCACTATCGCAACTTGTTTCAAGAGCAGGGGCACACGCCGGCTGAGACGCACGCCAAGATCGAAAAGGCCTTTCAGCAACTGTTCCATGGTGACGGGCAGGAGGAGCGGATCTACTTTGAGACCGGAGCCAACGAGAACGGGACGCTGGCCTACGTGACCGACTGGGCGAACAACGATGCGCGCACCGAGGGCATGAGCTACGGCATGATGATCTGCGTGGAGCTCAACAAGAAGCGCGAGTTTGACGCGCTCTGGAACTGGGCGCACACCTATATGTTGATCACCGACCCGAAGGATCCGTCGGTGGGGTACTTTGCGTGGTCAATGAATACGGATGGAACGCCGCGCTCGACGGGGGCAGCGCCCGATGGGGAAGAGTACTTCACGATGGCGCTTTATTTCGCGGCGCGGCGATGGGGAAACGAGACCGGAGGTAACGGCAAGGGAATTTACAACTACCAGGCGGAGGCGGACAAGATCTTGCGCGGGATGCGGCATCATCCGGTGCTGACGGGGACGGGGCCATTCCGGATTCATCCTGACGATCCGCCGTTTGTGCAGCCGGATCATCCGTGGCCGGGCATCGGAAACGAAAGGGCGGAAGCAGAGGCCAAGGCGGCCGGGCGACCGTGGCCGCCGCAATATTTCCGCTTCATGCGCGGCAGGGCCGCAACAGGAAACGATTGGGCCGATGGTCGACGAGGCGCACAACATGATCAAGTTTGTGCCCAACTGGCCGGATGGCGTGACCGACGCGTCGTATCACCTGCCTGCGTTCTACGAGTTGTGGGCGCGGTGGGGGCCGGTGGAGGATCGCATGTTCTGGGCGACGGCGGCGGATGTGAGCCGCGACTTTTTCAATCGCGTGACGGGGCCGGAGACAGGGCTGACCCCGGACCGCAGCAACTTTGACGGGACTCCGGTGACAGGGCGCGATGGAACGCCGGTGCCGTTCATGGCCGACTCGTGGCGCAGCGTGAGCAACTGGAGCGTCGACTATTCGTGGTGGAAGAAAGATGCGCGCGAGACGGTGCTGAGCGATCGGATCCAGAAGTTTTTCTACGGGCAAGGTATCGATAAGATCGTCGACCGGTACACGCTGGATGGGAAACCGCTGAGCGGCAACCACCCAACAGGGCCGATCTCAACCGCTGCGGTGGGCAGCCTGGCCGCAACCGATGGGCCTACGGCGAAGGCGTTTGTGGATGCGTTGTGGGACATGCCGGTGCCGAGCGGCGAGTCGCGGTACTACGACGGGATGCTCTATCTGATGAGCATGATGCATTGCAGTGGGGAGTTCAGGATTATCAAAGCAGCTTCTAGACGCTAGCTTCCAGCTGTTAGCTTATTGATGCGCCTGCGGGAAGCTCACTCGCAGCGCGGCCTGTGGTACATTGTGCTCACGGTTCCCCTTTCTTCATTCCCCTATTTTTCTAACTGAAAACCGCGATTCGCACGAGGTGAGCGCCCATGGCCGCTGCCGGTTCCGTCTACGAGCCGCATCCGACGCCGGGTGCACCGGCGGATGAGGCTGCGCGTCTCGAGCGGGTCGGTGAATCGGCGATCCGGAAGGCAAGCCTGCGCCTGCTTCCAGTCATCGCGGTCGGCTATGGGCTGTCGTACATGGACCGCATCAACATCAGCTTTGCCTCCTTGCAGATGAACAAAGACCTGCACTTCAGCGCATCGGTCTACGGATTTGGCGCGGGACTTTTCTTCATTGGGTATGCGCTGTGCGAAGTGCCGTCGAATTTGATGTTGCTGCGTTTCGGCGCCAAGCGCTGGCTGGCACGCATCATGTTCACATGGGGATTGCTGGCGGCGGCGATGCTTTTTGTGCGCACGCCTCTGGAGTTCAACGTATTGCGGTTTTTGCTGGGCATGGCGGAGGCGGGTTTCTATCCCGGCGTCATCTATTACCTGACGCTGTGGTTTCCGGCACGCATGCGTGCCCGCGCGGTGAGCCGGTTCTATGTTTCGTTGCCGCTCAGTTCGGTGTTGATGGGCTCGGTGGCCGGATGGCTGCTGGGACTCGGCGGAAAATTTGGGCTTTCAGGTTGGCAATGGCTTTTTCTTCTGGAAGGACTGCCGGCTGCGGCATTCAGCCTGGTGATTCTGAGAATGCTACCCGACAATCCTGCCAAGGCAGCGTGGCTGACGACGGAGGAAAAGGCGTGGCTCGAAGGCCAGCTGAAGGCCGACGGCGAGAAGGCGCACCTGGGGCATAGCGCCGGCGTGATGAAGGCGCTGCTTGAGCCGAAGGTGTGGATGATCGGGGCCTATTTCTTTTTCGCGTTGATCACCAGTTACGCGTACAGTTTTTCGGCGCCGGCGATTTTGCAGGGAGTGACTGGCTGGAGCGTTACGAACGTAGGCTATCTCGTCGCGTGCATTGGGCTGGCAGGCGCAGCGGGGATGTTGCTGAACAGCGCGCACTCCGACCGCAAAGGTGAGCGGGCGCTGCATTGCATCGTTCCCTGCATGGTGATGGCGGCCGGCTATTTGACGGCGAGCTATGCGAAAGAGCCATGGCTGGTAGTGCTCGCGCTGGCTGCGAGTTTCACCGCTTTCATGTCGATGCTGGGCCCAGCCAATGCGGTTCCCATGCAGTTTCTGGCGGGACGTGCGGCGGCGGCGGGC
The DNA here is from genome assembly GCA_963850865.1 of uncultured Acidobacteriaceae bacterium. Lineage (GTDB taxonomy): Bacteria > Acidobacteriota > Terriglobia > Terriglobales > Acidobacteriaceae > Telmatobacter. Next base: position 402,068 of record CAWKMZ010000007.1, on the reverse strand, counting down.
ATTGCGGCGATGAATACGATCACCATGTTCGCCGGATTTGTGGGGCCATACTGGATGGGCGTGATGAAGGACCGGACGGGAAGCTACGACGCGGGATTGAGAGGGCTGGTGTTGCCTGCTCTGCTGGCGGCGGGAACGATGTACCTGTTGACGCGAAGCCTGGCGCGGCGGCCTGTGGGAGCCGGAGCGGAATTGGCGGAAGAAGCGGTGTGAGGGGATTCGGATCGGTGAGTTGAAAGAGGCGGGTCGAGGTTCCTGTATCCCACCCTAGCGAAGCTAGGATGGGGCACCCTTTTTTTGTGCTGGGCGAAGGGCGAGAAGAGCAACCGCAGATCCTTCGCCGCCTTCGTTGCGCTCAGGTTCCTCAGGATGACAATGCCTGATTTGGGTTAGTTGCGATCCAAGGCTCAAAATCGAGACGTGGGCACCCGCTAACATGGGCTGCGACTAAGGCGCCACCGCCGCCGGCAGGATGTCTTCCACGTCAACCCACTGCGTGGGGTAGTTGCCGGTGTAGCAGGCCGTGCAGTAGCCGGTTTTCTGTTCGTCGCGCACGGACCCGAGCAGCCCTTCAAGAGAAAGATAAGCCAGCGTATCGGCCTCGATGAATTGGCGAATCTCTTCCACGGAGTGATTGGCGGCGATGAGTTCGCGCTTCGATGGCGTGTCGACGCCGTAGAAGCAGGGCGAAATCGTCGGCGGGCAACTGATGCGGAGATGAACCTCAGTTGCGCCTGCGCCGCGAACCATGCGCACAATTTTCCGGCTGGTCGTTCCGCGAATGATGGAGTCGTCAATGAGCACGACGCGCTTGCCGGCGAGAAGGTTGTGCACGGGGTTGAGCTTGAGGCGGACGCCGAAGTCTCTGACACGCTGTTCCGGTTCGATAAACGTGCGGCCGACGTAGTGATTGCGGATGAGGCCCATGCGGAAGGGAAGTCCCGCTTCTTCCGCGTACCCCAAGGCCGCGGTCACGCCGGAGTCGGGGACGGGCACGACGACGTCCGCGGGGACGCCGGACTCGCGAGCAAGCTGGCGGCCCATTTCGTCGCGCGACTCCTGCACCCAACGGCCGAAGATGCGCGAATCAGGACGCGCAAAGTAAACATGCTCGAATACGCAACTCGACTGCGGGAAGCCGCTCGCATACTGCCGGCTGGTGACGCCATCCTCGGAGACCATCACCAGCTCGCCGGGAAGAACGTCGCGGATGAACTCGGCGCGGAGCAGATCGAAGGCGCAGGATTCCGAGGCGAACACGATGCAGTCATGACCCTCCGGAGTTTTCATGCGGCCCATGGAGAGCGGACGGAAGCCGCGGGGATCGCGTGCGGCGAAGATGCGGTCGCGCGTCATCATGACGATGGAGAATGCGCCCTCGACCTGCGAAAGCGAGTCGGCGATGCAATCGACGAGCGTGCCCGAGTGGGAGTGGGCGATGAGCTGAACGATGATTTCCGAATCTGAAGTGGTCTGGAAGTAGGCGCCGTCGCGCTCCAGGCTCGCGCGCAGATTGCCGAGATTCACCAGGTTGCCATTGTGCGCGATGGCGATGAGGCCCTTGGTGGAATCGACGCGGATGGGCTGCGCGTTGAGCAGCGCCGAGTCGCCGGTAGTGGAGTAGCGCGTGTGGCCGATGGCCAGGTGGCCGGGGAGCTTGGCAAGAACGTCGTCGGTGAAGATCTCCGAAACCAGGCCCATGCCCTTGATGTTGGCCAGATGCGTGCCGTCTGCCGTGGCGATTCCCGCCGATTCCTGGCCGCGGTGCTGCAAAGCGTAGAGCGCAAGATAAGCTTCGCGCGCGGCATGCGCGTGGCCGTGGATTGCAACGACGCCGCATTCTTCGTGAAGCTTGTTGTCGGCGTGGACCGTGGATCGCGGATCGTGAATCGTGGACCGTGAACGGTGGGCGGTGGTCGGCTGCTGCGCGCGAAGAGACTCGGAATTATCCGCGACGCCATCGACGCCCTGAAACAGCAACCGGCTCATGCGAAGACCTCGCCGGTGCTGCGCGCACGGCGGGACGCGGCTTCGCCGCAAACTCCCAGACTCCTTGCGACCGTCACGCAGGCACCTCGTTGTGAAGGTTTGCTTCCAGGGCGGAGGCCCAGAGGTTCTTAAGTTCGGCGAGCGGCGCGGAGATGAAGGAGTCGCCGTCGACGGAGATTTCAAGGCGGTTGCCGCCGGTTGTGCCGATCCGGGCGGAAAAGAAGTTATGCTGACCTGCCATGGCGTCAATTTCCGAAAGATCACCGGGATCGGCGGTGAGGAGAATGGTAGAGGCCGGCTCGGCGAAGAGGCCAAAGAGCGGGTGCGCTAGAAGCGAAGGGTCCTGCTCGACTTTTGCGCCGATGCCCCTGGTGAATGCGGCTTGTGCAAGAGCAACAGCAATTCCGCCGTCGGAGATGTCGCGCGCAGAATGGATGAGCTTACGCCATGCAAGCGTGGCAAGCAGATCGTGCAGGCTCGCCTCGGCGTCGAGATCGAGCGCCGGTGGAGTGCCCCACAGGCTGCCGAGAATGGTTTTGGCAAATTCGGAACTGCCGAATGCGGTCAGGTTTGCCGCGACTTCCGCATCGGAGGCATCCGGCTGCTCGCGATCTCTGGGCTCGCGCTCCAGTGCGGGCAGCGGATACTGGCTGATCGGCGGAGGATTGAGCGGAACCTTGAGGCTTGGGTTCGGCTCTTCGCCGCGCGGAATCGGCCAGAGCAGAACAATGGCGTCCTTCTCGCGCTGAAAATCCGCGGGGACGGCCTTGTTCACGTCGTCGAGAATGCCGACGATGCCGAGAACCGGCGTGGGATAAATTCCTTCGCCGCGCGTCTCGTTGTAGAGAGAAACGTTGCCGCCGGTAATCGGCGTGCCGAGCGCCGTGCAGGCTTCGGCGATGCCGTCGATGGCCGCGGAGAGCTGCGCCATGATCTCCGGCTTCTCGGGATTGCCGAAGTTGAGGCAGTTGGTAGCAGCCACTGGCGTTGCGCCGGTCATCGCCACTTTGCGCGCGGCTTCAGCCACGGCATGCATCGCGCCGAGTTTGGGATCGAGATACGCCCAGCGACCGTTGCCGTCGAGCGCCATCGAAAGCCCGATCTCTCCCAACGGACCGTCAGGTGAGTTTGGTCTTGCGGTTCCCTTGATCCGCATCACGCCCGCTTCGCCGCCCGGGCCTTGCGCGGTATTCGTTTGCACCATGCTGTCATATTGTTCGTGAACCCAGCGTTTGGAACAGACATTGGAACTGGCGAGCAGCTTCTTGAAGTCGGCGGCGTAGTTGCGGTCTCTGTCTAACTCGGCGAGCGCCGCATCAGGAGGGTCGAGCGGCACGGGTGCTTTCCACGTGCCGACGGGACGGTGGTAGAGTGGCGCATCGTCGGTGAGCGATTGGTTGGGAATGTCGGCGACGAGCACGCCGTGGTGACGGATGCGCAGGCGCGGCTCCGGCTCTACGGTGCCGACGATGACCGCGTCGAGACCCCACTTGGCGAAGACGCGCAACACTTCATCTTCGCGGCCCTTTTCGGCGACCAGCAGCATGCGCTCCTGGCTTTCCGAGAGCATGATCTCGTAGGCGCTCATGCCGGTTTCGCGCTGCGGCACGCGGTCAAGCTCCACATCAAGGCCGACGCCGCCACGCCCGCCCATCTCGCACGTGGAGCAGGTGAGGCCGGCCGCGCCCATATCTTGAATTCCGACGATCGCGCCCGTCTGCATCGCCTCAATGCAGGCCTCGAGCAGAAGCTTCTCCATGAACGGATCGCCCACCTGGACGTTGGGGCGCTTGGCCTCAGTGCCCTCGTGGAATTCCTCGCTGGCCATGGTGGCGCCGTGGATGCCATCGCGGCCGGTCTTGGCTCCTACATAGATGACGGGGTTGCCGGTGCCGCTCGCTTTGGCATAAAAGATTTCGTCTTTGCGGACCAGGCCCAGCGCGAACGCATTGACAAGCGGGTTGCCTGAGTAGCACGGCTCAAACTTGGTCTCGCCGCCGAGATTGGGAACGCCAAAGCAGTTGCCGTAGCTGGCGACGCCGCTGACCACGCCCTCGAGGATGGAGTGATTCTTGTGGACGGTCTCGCGGTCGGCTTCTCCGGGCTCGATCGGGCCGAAGCGCAGCGAGTCCATCACCGCGAGCGGACGCGCGCCCATGGTGAAGATGTCGCGCAGAATGCCGCCCACGCCAGTGGCCGCGCCCTGATGCGGCTCAATGTAGCTGGGGTGGTTATGCGATTCGATTTTGAAAGCGCAGGCCCATCCGTCGCCCACGTCGATGATGCCGGCGTTCTCGCCCGGCCCCTGGACAACGCGTTCGCTTTTGGTGGGCAGGCGCTTCAGGTGCACGCGGCTGGATTTGTAGGAGCAGTGCTCGCTCCACATCACGCTATAGATGCCGAGCTCAGTGAGCGAGGGCGTGCGGCCGAGTGCCGCGAGAATGCGCTCGTACTCCTCCGCGGTGATGCTGTGCGTGGCGAGCATCTGCGGAGTGATGTTAACTGGTTCGGGAACGACGGCGGCGGAGGAGCTGGGCATCGTTGATGCTTTCATTTTCGCATAGAGGTTGCAGGCGAAGCGTGGCAGCGATGCGGAAAGGATGTGGAAACGAGGGACGGAACAGAACACCGGCGCGCCATGTGGCGGATAAGCCAAAGGCTATGCGATACTTTGGAAGCAGATCCCCACCCGAGGCCGGGATGGCGGAATTGGCAGACGCAGCAGACTCAAAATCTGCCGGCCCTTGTGGTCATGGGGGTTCGACCCCCCCTCCCGGCACCAACCTTTCAGTGAAAGTGAATCCCGTCATCAAGTTGCAGGCGCATCCCGCTGCTTCAGGCAATTTCGCCTGCCCATCCCGTCAGTGAGCTCTTGCGTGATGGATGGATTGACGCAGTTAGTGCGGCCGGCCGGGCAGCACGAAGTGCTCGGCGCAGCGCGGCTCGTAGGAGTCGCCCGGAACCTTGATGGGGCTGTCAAACGCCGCGGGCTTGCCGTCGATCAGCCGCTGCGAATAAAGAGCGCGCGCTCCGCAACTGCAATAAGCGATGCATTCGGTAATATTTCCGCCGTACGCGTTCACCAGCCAGGTTAGGTTCAGCATTTCGCCGAAGGGCATGGCGCGAAAGTCGAGGTCGAGGCCGCAGACGAGAACGTCGTGGCCGGCGTCGAGCAGGTACTTGACGAAGAGAAAAAGCTGATCGACAAACTGGCCCTCGTCGATGGCGATACACTCCACGCGCTTGCCGATCTTTTGCTCGGTGTCGCGAATCGCGCCCAACACATTCCAAGGGTCGGAGGCCGGGAATTCAACCGCGCTCATTTTGCCGCCGCCGTTGGGATTGCGGCTTTCGACCACGCCGGGACCGCCCTTGGTGTCGTCGCTTGGCTTAAGCACCATCACGTATTGCTTCGCATACTGGCGGCGCATATCGGCGCGGCGCTGCAGCTCCGCGGTCTTGTTGCTGCGCATCGGTCCCATCATGAGTTCAAGCTTGCCTTGCACGAGCGAGTCTCCCTAATTTGGCCGGAATTTACTCCGAAACGTAAGAGCGTGGAGCGCCTTCCGGCATTTCATCATAACTCGGCAGAGAGAACGAAGGCTGTGTGCGCTGGCGTGGTTTCGGAAGGATTTTCCACTTTGAAGGAAGCGCAGGGTTCGAAGGCCGTCCTGCGCCGCGAATTATCTTCCAACCGCTCTTAATTCCGCGTCCACCGCCGCCTTCATCACTCCGCAATCGCCGAAGAAGTGGACGAGATCTCCGCTGAGAGTTCGCGCGCCGCCTGAAGCGTCAATCCCTGCTCCGAGCGATGAATGCGAAGACGCCGGATCAACGCTGCGCTCCGGAACCGACGTCATGCGCATCGCGCCTCCGCCCTGGGCATCGAGGATCAGCGACGTGAGCTTGCGCGCCATCGGCAGCGGGAAGCTTTCCGAGACAAAAGCCAGTTTGCCGCGCGTGGTGATGACCACCGGGCCCTCGTCGGTGGAGTACACCTGCTCAACTGAGCCGTCGCCCGACGATGCAGCGGTGTCGGCGGTGGACTGCAACTGAACGCTCGAGTACTTGCGGCCCAGGTTCTTCGCATAGAGTTTGGCGAAAACCTGCGCGGAGTCGGCGTTCTTCCACACTGAAAGATAAAAGAGGCCGATGGATTTGGTGCTGGCCTGCTCTTCGGGCGTGGTGGCGCTGCGCAACTGCCCGGCCCAGTAGAGGCCGCCATCCCATGCCGGCGTCAGGTCGCGCGATGCATTGTCGCCGCCAAAGAGCTCAGTGATGATGTGCACGTCGAGCTCGCCAATCTGGCCGATGTCATAGGGCACGTATTGCGCGTCGACCAGGGGATGAAAATTGGGCAGCAGAGGAATGGCCGGAATTCTTTTCTGCTCATACATGCGCGGGTTGATGATCTCCCAGCTCGACGTCGGCGGGTGGTCGAGCGCGCCGGCAAAGGCCGCGGTCTGGCCCTGGTCCATCCATATGTCCTGCTCGAAGCTGAGTCCCTCGCGGTAGGGGAACAGCATCGATTCGGAGAGCAGCAGAGGCGCGCGCGCCATTACCGGCGAACCTTCGGTGGAGTTCATCTGCGCGCGGACAACATCGAGCACTTCCGGATCCTTGACGAGGCTCTTGCCCAGCGGCTTCAGGATGTAGTCCATCTGAACAGCCACGGCCTGGCCCTCCACCACGGCGTCGCGCGCCGTGTCCATCTCGTCGCGGGAGAGATGATCCTGATCGCCGGCCGCGTCCTGCGAAACGTCGTCGGGGGTCTGGTCATTCCACTTCTCCAGGTCCGCGTGCTGATCCTGCAAAGCGTGCGTCAGCTCGTGGGCCATCACCGGCTTCTGCTCATCTGGGTCCACCCAATCCAGAATGTTCACGGTCTTGGTTTTGGAGTCGTAATAGGCTTCGATCTGTTCCTTCAGGAGCGCAAGCAAAAAAGGCTTGAGTTCAAAGTCATGGTCCAGCAGGCCAAACTTCTTCAGCACGATTTCATCGCGCTCCAGGCGCTTGGCGCCCGCGTCTTCATTGAACTTTTCGTCCAGGTAACTCTCGACCGCCGTGCGCGTGGTGAGGGTGCGCTTTACGGTGCTCTTGATGGGCAGTCCGGTTTCGTCCGATGAGAACTTGATGAGCTCGTCGACGAGCGCAAAGAGTTGCTGCGCCTGCTCCGGAGTGATTCGCGTGCCAAATCTGCCGGGCTGCGATTTGCCGGCTTGATTGTCGGGGGCAGTAGCAGTCTTTGCCGCGCCGGCGCCCGGCGCAGATGCAGCGGGTTCGGCGTTTTGGGGCGCTGGTGCCGGCTGCTGCGCCAACGCTGCCGCCGCCACCGAGAACACGAGGGCAGCGATTGCCCAGCGCCCGCTTTGTGCCGCCTTCATGTGCCGATTTCTCATGCGTTCTCCCTGCGGGATTTGGATGCGCTTCCGGGTTCACGGGCCGGGACTCTTGCTTCTCACTTCAAGGCTATAATCAGGATGCGGTTTGACGCCAAGTTTCGACAGAAAATCCTGCGCCGTACCGCGGAAATGCTCCCCATGCCTGAGACCGATCTCGCCCAAAACCTGCAGGCCACCGCGTTGGCCGCCCTGCTTGAGTCTTCGCGTACTTCGCGCGAGCTAGCCGTTTACCGGGGTGCTCTTACCCCCGGAGAGTTGGACGCGCCGGAAACCGAAACAGCGGCGCTGGCCTTCGGGGCCGCAATCCACGATCTGGGCTGGATGCGCCGTGTCGCCGTGCGCGGGTCCGACCGCTTCCGCTGGTTGAGCGGGATGGTCACCAACACGGTCAACGATCTTTTTCCCAACACCGGCGCATGGAACCTGGTGCTCAACGCGCAGGGTCGTCTTCAAGGCGATTTAACGGTGTGGCGCGGCGGCGAGGAGTCGTCGCCAAAACGGCGCAGCGCGAATGCAACAGCGGGATTGGGCGGCGACCCTTTGTTGGGAACGCCCTTTGCGGGCGAGTCCGAACTGGAGCTGGAGATCGCGGCCGATCAGTTTGAAAAGCTGCTGGCTCATCTGAACAAATTCATCATCATGGACGACGTGGAGCTGGTTCCGCTTGGAGAAGAGCAAGTGGGAGAAGCGGGCTCGGAGACGGTCATCGGCATGACCGGACCGCAAGCCGGCGAAGTATTGGAGCGCGTCGGCCTGCCGGTCATCGGCAGCGCAATGGCGGGGACGACTGTCGAGTGGAACGGCTGGAACCTGAGAATCCTTCGCACCTACGGCGTGCTGGCGCAGCACTACGAGTTCTGGCTGCCATCCGCGGGCCTCGCGAAATTATGGTCGTGCCTGCGCACCGGCGGAGCCACGCCCATTGGCAGTCGCTCGCTTGAAGCATTTCGCATCGCGGAGGGAATTCCGGCCTACGGCATCGACATGGTGGAGCGCGATCTGCCGCAGGAGACTTCGCAGATGCGCGCGCTGCACTTCGCCAAAGGCTGCTACCTGGGCCAGGAAATCGTGGAGCGAATCCGTTCGCGCGGCAATGTCCACCGGCATCTGCGGCCGATGGAGCTATCGGGTCCGGTGCCGCAAAGCCCGGCGCGGAGTTGAAGCTTGAGGACGGAACGGCGGCCGGCGAGATCAAAAGCGCAGCGGAGCTGCAGCTTTCTGCCGGCCCCCGCGTTTTTGCGCTGGGCATCGTGCGCTCTGAGGCGGAGGAACGCGGGCAGGCCTTTCGCATACCAGGCCGGAGCGATCGAGGGGACGGCGCGGATCCTTGAAGCTCCGCCAAAGCTGGCCCAAAAGCACCATAATTGAGCAGTCCCGAGCAAGGATGAGAAACTGAAAGTATGAGCGATACGCCAAAATTCGAAGTGATCGACCGCCGCAAGATGAAGGCGGAAGAGGAGAAAGAAAGCGGGCATTCGACGCCGAAGGAGCCTGAGCAAACGGCCCCCGCCACACCGGGAGAGCCTTCGCCTGGGCCCCGCCTGGTAGTGAATGAAACGCGGCACGACGAAGCAAAAGATGCCGCCTCGGCAACAGCGGAGCCGGGCGCAACAGCGGAACCGGGATTGCTCGACGGAATGCCGCCCCCGCCGACCGCCGAGGAGAGCCACCAGCAGAAGGCAGCGTACGACGCCTCTGCTCAACGGCTCGAGGATCTGGTTCGCGCCCAGAATCCCGGCGTTGGCCCGCAGCCGCCGATGGGATTTGACCAGTTGGTGCAGCAGTTCTATGTGACCGCCATGCTGCAAATGGGCGCAGGCACTCAGGAAGGCCAGCGCCCGCGAGTCGACATCATGGGCGCGCGCGCCACCATCGATCTGCTTGCAGTTCTGGCGGAAAAAACACGCGGCAACCTGACGCCCGCCGAGGATCGCATGCTGCAAACTGTCCTCTTCGAGGCGCGCATGGCATTTCTTGAGCTGACCAGCATGGTGGGTGCGCCCGCCGTGCCGCCCGTGCCGCCCGCAAAGAAGTAACGTTTTTCGTAGAGACCGTGAACCGTGGTTCGTGAATCGTGAACGGTAATCGGTCGCTGACCGCCGGCCGCCAACAACGAGTCACGATCCACGACCCACGATCCACGATCCACGGCCTACAAATTCATGCAAGGTACGCTCACATTCCTCGGATCGGGAACCTCGATGGGGGTTCCAACTCTGGCCTGCCAGTGCCCGGTCTGTACGTCGCCCGATCCGCACGACCGCAGGCTGCGGCCCTCGGTGCTGCTCCGCTGGACCGATCCGGTTTCCGGCTCCGAGCGCATTGTGGTCATCGATACCGGCCCCGACTTTCGCGAGCAGGCACTGCGCGAGCGGCTCACGCATGTTGACGCTGTGCTCTATACGCATGGCCATGCCGATCACATCCTCGGAATGGACGATCTGCGCCCGCTGAGCTTTATTGCCGCGAAAAAAAGCGGCCCGATTCCGCTCTATGCGGATCGAGAAGCTGCTGCAACGCTCGAGCACACGTTTGCCTACACAATTTCGCCCGAGGCGACCTACATCAATCGCGCGCGCGTCCAGATCGTTCCGCTTGCCGATCACAACCTCATCCACGGTGTCGATTTTGTGCGCATTCCGCTTTTGCATGGCGAACAGTCGATTGCAGGGTTCCGCTTTGGAAACGCAGCCTATTTGACCGATGTGAGCGCGATTCCGGATAGTAGCTTTTCACTTCTGGCGGGGATAGACGTGCTGGTGCTTTCCGCCCTGCGCCACACTCCCCATCCCAGCCATTCCACCGTCGAGCAATCCATCGAATGGTCGCGGCGCATCGGCGCCAAACAAACATGGTTCACGCACATCTCGCACGACCTGGGCCATGAAGAAACCAACCGTGCGCTGCCTGCGGGTATCAGGCTGGCGCACGACGGGCTGACGGTCCCGGTGACGCTATGAGCGCGGATCTCATCACGCCAAATGGGCCGGCCGCCGACGCAGCGACGCCTCGTAGCAATCCATTTCTGGTCTTTCGCTCGCTCGGCGAAATTCCCGCCGGCTTTGGACCCACCGTTGCTGCCGTCGGCAACTTCGATGGCGTGCACCTGGGCCATCGCTCGATTCTTAGCGCCGCGGCCGCCGAGGCGCGAGCAACGGGCGCGCGCGCGGTGGCTATCACCTTCAATCCGCACCCTGAACAGTTTCTGCGCCCGGCGCAAGCGCCCAGGCTCATCACGCCGCTGCCCGAGAGGCTGCGGCTCCTGTCTGAAACAGGGCTCGATGCGGTGCTGGTGCTCGAGTTCAACGCCGCACTCGCCGCGCTTTCTCCGCGCGAATTTGCGCAGCAGATTCTCGTTGCGGCGCTGGGAGTGCGCAGTATGCACGAAGGACAAAACTTCCGCTTTGGGCGCGGCGCCACCGCGGGCGTGCGCGAACTGACCGCAATGGGCAGTGAGCTTGGATTCTCCGTGCACGTTCAGCATGCGGTGCGCGTGCGCGGGCTTGAAGTTTCGAGTTCCGCTGTTCGCGCGCTGGTCGCCGCCGGAGACATCCGCCGCGCGCGATGGATGCTGGGGCGGCCGTTCTCGATCCTTTCAACGCCGGCGTCGGGGCGCGGCATCGGCACGCGATTGCTTGTTCCCACGGTAAACCTTGCGGCCTACGACGGGCTGCTGCCGGCCTTCGGCGTCTACGTCACGCGGCTCAAGGTTGGCGGGCGCGCGTTTCAGGCCGTGACCAACGTCGGCAACCGCCCCACATTTGGCGAGGCGTCCTTCGCGATTGAGTCGCACATCCTCGACTTCGAGCCGATCGATCTGGATGAGACCACGCCGCTTGAACTCGAGTTTCTGCTGCGCCTGCGTGGCGAGAAAACCTGGCCAACGCCAGACGCGCTCAAGGCGCAAATCTTCAAGGACGTGGCGCGCGCGAAGCGATATTTTCAGCTCACCGTTTGATTCAATTCCGAGCCCGGCGATTGCCGCGACACACTGGCTCTTGAGCCGGCCAGCCACGCGATGAGCAACCCCGCCAACCCCGCCAAATCGAGCCACGCAAACCAGTCGCCCCATCTCTGGTAGAGCGTGGAGTCGTAGCGCACCGGAACCGTGACCAGCATGGTGACAAGAGCGCCGTCAGTCCGCGTTGGTTCCTCGGCGAGAATTCGCCCGCGATCGTCGCTCGCGGTGAGCAGTCCAACCTTGGCATCGCGCACCATGGTAAAACCATCTTCCACGGCGCGCATCAATGCCAGGTGTCCATGCCAGTCGGCGTCGACGCCGATACCCTGGTCCCATGCAGGCACCAGCATGAGCCCCACTTGCTGATGCGCATAGCGCCGGGACAATTCCGGATAATCCATGTCGCGGCAGATTTCAATTCCGATGTTCCCTGCCTGCTCAGGAGCGGGCGATGGGCTCGGTTGACTCTCCTTACTCGGCCGTGGACAAGCCAGCACAGAGATATCCTTGCCGGGCGTGGTGTGGGCTTCCCAGGTAGGAACTGGGTGATGTTTGCGGTAGACCGCCTCAATGCCGCCGGATGCGGAATAAAGACGGGCTTCGTTGAATACTCCGTGATCGGTGACATGCAGAATATCCAGAAGCACCTGCGCATGCGCGTCGCGCGCCGTCTGCTGCCAGAAAGAGTCAAGCCTGGGCATCGCAGCGTCGGGAATGAGCGTTGTCATCTCCGGCAGAATCACGATCCCGGCGCCCTGCGCGGCGAGGGCCTTTACTTGTTCCGCGTAGTCCTGCATGAGGGCGATAGAAGATGCAGCGTCGGGAGGAAACATATTTTCGCCGGCATGCGTTTCCACCAGGCCCGCAACAACCGAGTGAGAGGCCGCAGGGACATGGTTGATGCGCCAGAGACCATAGGCAAGAATGCAGGCGAAATAAACGGCAAGAGCCGTGGCCAATCGGATGCGGAGCTTTGCTGGAGATGCGGCGAGGGCCGCCAGTCCAGCGGGAAATAGATTCACCGTGAAGCTGATTCCCCAGAGTCCCGTCACCGCCGCAAGTTGCAGCACCGGCAAATTCCTAAGTTGCGTGTACCCTGTGTTGAAAAATGTACCCTGCCAAAGGCTGAATAGATATTCCGCCGCCACAACGGCCGCGGGAAAGGCCAGGGCAGCCAGCCATGGATTGCCCTTGCGCATCCACACGCCATAAAAGACAACAGCAAACGCGAACCCTATCGAAGGAACCAGGACGGTGACGAGCGTCAGCCAGAGCGGGAATTGCACGACGCTGTGGAGATAGTTCCAAAAACCCAGCTCGGCGAGGGCCCGTGCGGCCAGGGCCACAGCAAAGGTTGACCAGACCCGCAATCTTGGCGCGAGCGACAGAACGGGAAGGGGGGCCAGCCATACAAGCCACCACACGCGATGAAGCCCGGACGAGATGAAATATGCGCCTGCCGTCAGCAAGACTGCGGACAAGATCAGCATGGCTCGGCGTAGAGAATTAGCGGGCAAGTCCATACAACAACCTCCTTAGGGAACGATGTAAGAGTTTGCGGAATTCCGCCTCCGATAGATCGAATCTGCCGGCGCGGTAGAGCACGAGATACCCATGCGCGTGCGCCCAGATCTGCATGGCGATCTCCCAGACGTCATCGCGCTTGAATCGCTTTTGCTTGATCCACGCGGCAAGCGTGTCGGCAAGAATGTTGAGCGTGGGAGAACGGCGGGCGCGAAAGTCGTCAGGAAAGCGGCGCGCCTCGGGCCGCGGACGGGAGAAAACATAGTCGAAGATGCGCGGATGGGCGAAGGCGTAATCCACGTAGGCGTCCATCATATGGATCACCTGCTCTTCAAACCGGCGCCCCTTCGCGGGGCGGCTGAAGAATTCGGCCAGCTTCTCAAATTCCTGGTCGACAATCGCGCTCAGCAGGGCTTCGCGATTGGCGAAATGGTGATAAATGGCCATGGGCGTAATGCCGATTTCGCCGGCGATGCGCCGCATGGTCACTGCGTCGGGCCCCTCCGCCTCAAGGACGCGAAGGGCAAGGTCATAAATCCGCTGCGAGGTGATGTTTGTCCGGCTCACCTATACAGCGTATACCAGAAACTATACGGTGTATAGTCTCTGCCCCAAAAAAATCTCTCGACGAACGGGAGGCGAATCAAGCCGCCCCCGGTTCTTCTTGCAGGAGGACGGCTGTCCCGCGCTGAATCTGGCCGCGAGCAGGCTGGGCGGCAGTGTTTTTCGCCGAGCGCTCCCGTAAGTGACAGCTCATTGACTTGGATAGTGCAGAAGGCTAGACTCTACTTAGTTTCTCCCCCCTCGGAATCACCCAAGCACCGTCAAGTGTCCCCGTTTTCCTTACTTGAGTTGATTCGACCCTATTTCAGGTAGAGATTTCCGAGCAGGCGGTTTTGCCGTCCCCCTGGCACGTTGACCCCGCAAAGAGGGTTTTTATTGCAATGGCCAGCAGCTTCAGGAAAGGTGGTCCTATTTTGAATTCCCCAGACATGATTGAAATGAGCGGCGATACGCGCCTGCAAGACGCCACGGGTGACCGCGCCAAAGTCTTGTCGATCGCGGTCGTCGACCCGAATCTTGAGCGCCGCAGCGCAGTTTCCGGCGTTCTCTGTGCACTGCGTTCAACCGGCATGGCGCCAAGGGTGACCACGATCTCCGGAATCGACGAATTCCGCGCGCTCTCGAAACAGGACTTCGGAGTCGTGATGATCGCCGCGGACGGAGACCGTGAAGCCATCATGACAGCCATCGAATCCATTTGCCGCAGCGGCTCCGGAGTTGCAATCGCTTACTCGGCATCGACCAGCGACGATTTGCTGCTTCATTGCATGAGAGCGGGCGTGAGGGAATTCCTGATTTATCCGTTCGCGCCGGGCGTTGTGGAGGAAGCCTTCAGCCGGGCGAACAGCCGCGGTCTGCTCGCGCCCGATACGAAAAAGGCGATGGGCAAGTCGTTTGTGTTTATCGGGGCCAAAGGGGGCTCCGGAGGCACAACGGCGGCATGCAATTTCGCAATCTCAATGGCCAGGGATTCAAAAAGGGAAACACTCCTGATCGACCTCGATCTTCCTCTGGGAGATGCAGCCCTTGTTCTTGGCATCGCGGGCGAGTTCTCAACCGTGGATGCCTTGCGCGATCCTGAGCGGCTCGATCCGACCTTTCTGAAGAAGCTGACGGCCCAGCACAGCTCGGGATTGTATGTCCTCGGCGCGCCGGGCCACTTTGCAAAGTCCAACATTACCCATGGGGCAATCAACAAGCTGATCGAGGTTGCCTCTAAAACGTTCGAGTATGTGGTCATCGATGCCGGCTCCCGCTGGGACCTCGCGGAAACTCGCCTGTTCGATATGGTTTCGACGATTTATCTGGTTACGCAGGTTGGCATCGCCGAGCTGCGCAACTCCAATCGCCTCATAACAGGATGCCTGCAGCCCTACGCGCACAAGCTTGAAATCGTGTTGAACCGGCACAAGGACGAGATGTTCGGTATCGAGGTGCAGGCGATTGAAACGGCCCTTACCAGGCAGGCACAGTGGATGATTCCCAATGACTATCCCGCCGTTCGCGAGATGCAAAATACCGCAACGCCGTTGGCGCTGAAGGATTCGAAGATTCAGCGGGCCATCCAGAGGATGGCTCAGATCGCCTCAGGACTTCCGGTCGATCAACAGCAACGGAAGAAAAAGAAGTTCGGCCTCTTCGCGATGGAATCAGGGGTTTAGGGGGAGCGCGGGTCTGACCGCGCGACTCTGCGGCGTCCGTTGGATGCGCAGCCCGGCTCCCTGAATCTCCGGCTTCGCTGCGGCCGCAGCAGGCGAGGAATCCTCCTCGTCGCCCGGGAATTGCTCGTCGTCTTTGCCGGCGATCGCAGCACGCATAAAGTTGATCCAGATGGGCAATGCAGTCACCGCGCCGGTTTCCTTGTCGCCCAGTGACTCGCGGCTGTCGTTGCCCACCCACACGCCGCACGTGACCGAAGGCGAGAAGCCCAGAAACCACGCGTCGGTAAAGCCGCTTGTGGTTCCCGTTTTGCCGCCCAGCGGATGGTTCAACTGTCTGGCGGCTGCGCCGGTGCCATGGTCGGTCACGCCGCGCAGCAGCGTCATCATGGTGCGCGCCGTTTGCTGGTCGAGCACATCACCCACCTCGGGCCTCTCCTGCCACAACGTGATTCCGTCCGCGTTTGAAACTTTGCGGATGAGATGCGGAGCCACGCGGACGCCGTCATTCGGAAAGACGGCGTAGGATGCCACCTGCTCCTGAAGCGTAATCTCCACCGCGCCCAGCGCCACCGGCAGGTAGGGCGGAATGTTTGAAGTGACGCCGAAGCGATGCGCCACGTCGATCACCTTGTGAATGCCCACGCGCGCCGCCAGCTTGAGCGCGGGAATATTGCGCGATTCCGCGAATGCATTGGCCACCGTCATCGCGCCCTTGTAGTCGTTCTCATAATTGTGCGGCACGTAATCGCCAAAGCGCGTCGGCCCATCGACGATGATGTCGGTCGGCTTCACGCCGTCCTCAATCGCCGCGGTGTAAACATAAGGTTTGAAACTGGAGCCGGTCTGCCGCTCGGCTTGCGTCGCGCGGTTGAAGACGCTGACCGCATAATCGCGTCCGCCCACCATGGCCAGTACGTCGCCGCTGGTGTTGTCGATGGCCATCAACGCGCCCTGCGTGCCGGAATCTTCTTCGAGCGATGCGCGGTGCTCGCCGTTTTCCGTAGCCGCGGTCATGCGCACATAAATCATGTCGCCGGGTTTGGCCAGAGCGTCGCCATAGCGTACGCCGGTCCATTGCCAGTCCGCGGGCAGCAGCAAAATCTCCGAGCCCGGTTGATCTGCCGGTCCAATGCGCGCGTGAATCTCCAGCGGAAGCGTGCGCGTCACGATTGCGTGAACGTAATCGCCCGGCCCAGCCATGATCGCCCAGTCCGGATGGCGGTAATTGTCGAGCGTCACGTCGGCGGAGAGAACATTTTCCAATCTGCCGCGCCAGCCGTGACGGCGTTCGTAGGCAGCCACGCCGTCGACAACGGCGCGATTGGCAACCTTTTGCAGGTCGAGATCGAGAGTCGTATCGACGCGCAAACCGTCCTCATGCACCTCCTCGATGCCGAAGCGCTTATCCAGTTCTTCGCGGATCGCGTCCTGGAACCACGGCGCCGCCAGGCCCACGGGCCGCGCCATGTGCAGGCCAAGCGGGGCGTTGCGCGCCGCCTCAGCCTGGGCGTGTGTAATCACCCGGTCCTCCTCCATCTCGGTGAGCACAAGGTTGCGGCGGTGCAGCGCGCGCTCGGGATTCAGCAACGGAGAGAATCCCACAGGCCCCTTGGGCAGCCCGGCAAGCAGTGCCGCTTCAGTCAGCGTCACGTCCTTCGCGTGTTTTGAAAAGAAATACTCCGATGCAGCTTCAAAGCCATAGTTCCCGCTGCCCAGGTAAATCTGATTGCCGTAGAGGGTAAAGATCTGTTCCTTGGTGAAGGCGCGCTCGATCTGAATGGCCAGGTAGGCTTCCTGGATTTTGCGCATGGCCGTTCGGTCTGAAGAAAGAAAGAGATTGCGCGCCAGTTGCATGGTCAGCGTGGAAGCGCCCTGCGCGCGGCCATGGCTGCGGATATCGTGCCACACAGCGCCGGCCACGCGAAACACGTTGATGCCCCAGTGTGATTCAAAATTCTTATCTTCAATGGAGATCACGGCCTGGCGCAGGATGGGCGCGAAGCCGTCATAGCCGACCACCTCGCGGCGCTCCAGCGCGAAGGAGCCGATGATGCGGCCCTTGCGGTCATAGAGATCGGTGATCGTGGAGGGCTGGTAATGCTCCAGGTCCTGAATCTGCGGAAGATTAACGGAGTAGACCAGCGTCAAGCCGGCCAGAGACCCGGTGATAGCCGCCAGCAGAACCAGCGCAGCAATGGCCGAGCGTCCAGCCAGTTTGCGCCTCCGGTGCGCGGGAAGCTGCGGCCTCGCAAGGCGGCGGTCCCGGCCCGGCGGGCGCTCATCACGTTGGTTTTTCGCGCGCTCTTTCGGCGGCAGATTGGACGTCGTAGCCAAGGCAGGACTGGCCTCACGGGCAGGCCTCCGCCTTGCGAGGTGGAGGAGTGCCTCAGCTTAAGGCTAGCATTGGATCGCTCGGAAAATTCGCACGCCGCGCACGTCCGTAATCCCTCGGTCAATGGCGGGAAAACTCGCCTGAATCGGTTCCGTGCCACAAATTTAGGCTGTCATCCTGAGCGACGGTCGCCGCGGTGACCGGAGTCGAAGGATCTGCGGTTGTTTTTTGCAATCCTTACCCACCACAGGAAATGGGACAGCACAAACCTAAATCAGCGGGTCTTGTATCAGGGCACGACTTTAGTCGTGCCGGCAGCACAAACCTAAATCAATAGGCCTTGTATCAGGGCACGACTTTAGTCGTGCCGGCAAACTGAGTCAAATGGACGGGGCTTTAGCCCCTGAGGGATGCTTTCGATCTGAATCGCGGCCAAACGTCAGAAGAAACCTTCGATTCGCACGCCGCCGTTCTACCCGTTCTTCGCCTTCAGCAATGACAATGCCTGATTCAGCGGCGCGTCGCCATTTGAAGGAGGCATCGGCTCGCCATCGTCTTCGGGAGAAGCGACAACCACGTTGGGCGTCACCGCTACGTCCTGGATCTTCTTCCCGTCAGGATCTTCGTACTTGGCTACCGTCAGCATGAGCCCGGCGCCGTCGGGCAGGTCAATGGTCTTCTGCACCGTGCCCTCGCCAAAGGTGTGCTCGCCGACCACGTCTCCGCGCTTCAGGTCCTCAATCGCAGCGGCAGTAATCTCCGGCGCGCCATAGGTTCCGCGGTTCACCAGCACGGCCACTGGAGCGTCCGTCAAAAAAATCGAAGGATCGGCGCTGAAAGTCTGCAGCGGATACTTCTGCCCCTCCAGTGACGCCAGCGTGCCCTGCTTGATGAAGAAGTTGGCCAGGCGCACTCCCTGCTGGGGGTCTTCGCCGGTTGTGTCGCGTAGGTCGAGAAGAACTTTCTTGCCTTTGCCGGCGGCTTTGATGCGTGCGGCGATGTCGTCGACGCGAGCCGCGGTCAAAATGCCCGGCTTGAAATAAAGGATCGACGCGTTTTCGTAGAACTGCTCACCCAGCGGCGGCACCGCGAGCGCCGCGCGCGTCAGCTTGATTGTGTCGGGATCGGGCTTGAAGGGCCGGACAACCGAGATCGTGACCGAGGTGCCGGGCTTGCCTGAAAGCATGAAGCGCACAATGGCCAACGGAAGATCGTGGGTCGACTGGCCGTCAATCAGGTCGATGACGTCGCCATCGCGCAAGTGCTCCTGGTCGGCCGGCGAGCCGGGCAGAACATTCACCACCGTTGCGTATCCAAACCGCTTGGAGATGGTGAGCCCCACCTGCGCATTGTCCGTTGCGGGCCGGTCTTTATAAGTCTTGTATTCGTCCGGCGTCAGATAGCTGGAATCCGGATCGAGCGAGTCGAGAAGCCCGTGCAGCGCGCCGGTGGTCACGGCGGGAATGTCGGGCTGGGTCACGTAGTAGTTCTGGATCTTGCGCAGAACCTCGGCGTAAACGCGCATCTGCTTGTAGGCCGCGTCCTGTTCGTCGCCGGCATGTACGCCGATGTATCCGAACTCGCCCAGAACATAGCTCAGGCCGAGGCCGGCAAAGATCACCACGGAAAGCACAAAGACAAAGCGCTGGAAAAATCGCGACACGCACACCGCCAGAGCAGCCCTGAAGGGGAAGCAGCCGCTCACACTCTATAGACGTAATCATAGCGCAACCAGCACTCGCAGAAGGGTCCTGAAACCCTGGGGCCTGTTTCCAAAGTTTGCATCATAAATGCACAGGTCATCCTGAATGCACAGGTCATCCTGAATGCACAGGTCATCCTGAGCGGAGTCCGCCGCGGCGGACGCAGTCGAAGGACCTGCATTTGGGGGCTCACCTTAAGGAACGGGCGTCAGCAGCGCCGCACTAGAACGCTGGAAACGAAAGTGTTAACCGGGGGTGGTCGGGTGCGTTACTTTGGCAGGACAAAGCGGATCGTCAGCCGATTGCCGCCTGCCAGCCGCTCATAGGTCAGCCCGTCGGCGAACTTGCGCATGAGAAGAATGCCGCGGCCTCCGGGACGAAGATAATCCATCGGCGAGGTCACAGGCTGTTCCTCAATCAATGAACCGGAAACGGGATCGAACGGCGGCGCCTGATCTTCGATGGTGAAGACGACTTCGTGCGCGTTCGGCGAGGCGCAGTCGACGGTGAGTGTGTTGCCGGGTTGCCCGTTGTAGCCGTGACGGATGACGTTTGAAATCGCCTCTTCAAGGCATAGGTGCACGCCAAAAACCGTATCTGCGGGGATCGCATACTCCACGGCGAGCGACTCGACCCACGGCCAAAGCAAGGCCATATCGTCGAGCTGACTTTTCAGGGTCAGCCGGGACACGTGTTTGGCTGTGTCTTCCACGGGCATGACCGCCACCGGAAAGGAGATGCTGCTCATTGCAACGCGGCAATCGCCGTCGCCAGATCATGGTGAACCGGAATAAGCGTATCGATGCTGCTGGCCTTGAGAACGGATTCGACCATCTCCGTCGGTGCGAACAGAACCACTTTGCCGCCCTTGCCGAGCACTGCCCGTGCCGGCAGTACGATCGATCTCAATCCCATGGAACCAAGGAATGTGACCTTTTGCAAGTCGATCAGCAGTTTCTTTGCGCTGCCCGCAATCAAATTCATCTTCATGTCAACTGCCGCGGCGCCGGCGATATCCATGCGTCCATCCAGTTCAACACGGGTGACGCCGCCGTCCATTTCCTCGGTGGAGAGTTGCATTCCCTTCGCTCTTTTCTGTTTCAGAAGGTTACGAATCTAGAAGCAGATGCTACGGGACAATTGTGACAAACCTGTTACAAACGCGAAAGATCAGAAGAGATTGGTGATGCTGCTGGAAAAGGAGATCGAGAGCGCCGCATCTTTTGAGATCGGCTGGGTGATCTTCGACACCGAGTTGCCGTTCAACATGAGTTGAACCTTCAGCGTCTTGGTCTTCTTGGCTTTGAAATCGGTGCTCAGCGGCTTTGAATCCCACTCCTCGCCGCCGCTTTTGAACGAGACCTGGAACTGCTGCATGCCGGGCGGCGCATACAAATTGTCCAGGCTGGTGCCGTCCCCGGTGATGAAGTGGATATAGGGCTTGTTATTCATTTGCACGGTGAAGGGAAGGCCCTTGGGAAACTTGCTGACGTCGATCTTCAACTTGCCGTTCTGGTTCGGGTCCGCCTTCCGGGGATCGAAGGCCGACGCAGCCGCAGGAGTGGGCGTAGGTGGCTTAACCGGCGTTGGAGTGGTTTGCGCAGGTTTGGCCGGAGCAGGCGGCGTAACCGCGGCCACCGGCTGCGGTGGCGGCGTCGTCTTGGCCGCGGTGGGCTTGCCCGGAGTCGGCTTGGCCGCCGCTGGTTTCGTCTCCTTGGGAGCGGGATTCGGAGAGATCCCCGGGCGATCCTGCGGGAACTGGCTTTTCCGGCGCTGGGGGCAGAGCCTCAATTTGCTGAGGAGCCTGCTGCGGCTGCGGAACCGTCGCCACCTGAGGCGGTGGAGGAGTGGGGTGCGGCCGATGCGCACACCAGTACCAGCCACCGGCAATCGCCGCGCCTGCCCCCGCAACCGAAAGCAGCGCGATGGCAAAAACCGTCTCAAACTTCTTTGGCGTCGCCGGTTTGGCTGCCGGCGGTTTCGGAGCCTGCCTCGCACCGGATTTGTCTGTTGTCGCCACCGCCGCTGCACGAAGCGCCCCGGAAACCGCATTTGGGCCCAGCGTTGCATCGGACTCCATTGCGGATGGCATGAGCGGCGCGGGCTGCATCACGCTGGTTACCGGACTCGTGCGCACGGTCGCCAGATCCTGGGCAAGCTCCTCGCCCGTCTGATAGCGGTCCGCGGGGCTCTTGGCCAGGCACTTCAGGATCACCGCTTCCACCCGCGCCGGAATGGCAGGGTTCAGCTTCGCCGGGGGTACCGGCTCTGTATACACCACTTTGTAAGAGACGGCGGTCATGGTTTCGCCGGGGAATGGCTGTTCGCCCGTGGCCAGCGAATAAAGGATCACGCCCAGCGAAAACAGGTCGGCGCGGCCGTCAATGGGCGAGCCGGTGAACTGCTCCGGCGGCATGAACGACGGCGTGCCCAGCAGTTGCCCAGTGGTCGTAATGTCGCTTGATGCCAGCTTGGCAATGCCGAAGTCGGTGATGCGCGGCCGCTCGCTGCCGTAAACCTCTTTTGAGGTCATCAGAATATTGGCTGGCTTGATGTCGCGGTGAATCACGCCCTGGCGGTGCGCATAACCCAGAGCGTCGGCGATCTGCTGGCCGATCTCGCAAACCCGGTCCAGCGTAAACCGCTCGCCTTTCTTGATGGCTTCGGCCAGCGTCCGTCCTTCAACAAACTCCATCACCAGGAAGGGCGCGCCCTGGTCTTCGCCCACGTCGAAGACCGGCACAATTCCGGGATGCGCCAGCACGCCCGATGCGCGCGCCTCGCGGTAGAAACGAGTCCTGTACTCTTCGCTTTGAGCGCCTTCGAGCGCCGTGGTGTGGATCGTCTTGAGCGCGACTATGCGGCCGACGGCAGGGTCCTTGGCCTTAAACACGCTCCCCATGGCGCCGCGGCCCAGTTCCTCGACGATCTCATATCTTCCAATGCACCTGGGGACGCCCATGGTGAGGATTGTACCAATCCCGCGCGATGTTGGCTTCGTCGATTGAGCGTTAAGAATTTTCACCCTGGCCGGCTCGGAGTCCGCATCACAATGAAAGGGTCATCCTGAGCGAAGGTCGCCGCGGCGACCGAAGTCGAAAGCTTGCCCTGAGCGAGGATCGCGAAAGCGATCGGAGTCGAATGGGGACCTGCATTTTCGCCGGCTCACCCACCATCGAATTCCAGACTCCTGACCCTGCGGCAGCCTAATGCGCCATCGGTCAGATCGCCGGCAACCCTACGCCGCCTTCCGGTAGCGCACCACCAGCAGCGTCAGGTCGTCTGACTGGCTCGCTCCCCGCGTAAAGGCTCGCACCGCATCCAGGATCGCCTGCTTCAGATCTTCAACCGACGCGTCGATCCGGCCCTCGAGAACCTTGCTCAGGCCCGTTACCTCGAACAGTTCGTGATCCGGGTCCTCGGCTTCTGTAATGCCATCGCTGAAGAGCACCAGCGTGTCTTCCGGCTCCAGTTGCAGCCGCGCCGACGGATATTCCGCCTCGGCAATCAGGCCAACCGGGAACGACCCTTCGGTGTAGAGCTCGCTCACTTTGCCCTGGCGAAGAAGCAGCGGCGAAGGGTGCCCCGCCTTGATGTACTCGAGCATGCCGTCTTCGCCCACCATGCCGATAAACATGGTGGCGTAGCGGCCGACCTCGGCGTGCTGGCAAAGGAACCGGTTGATGTGGTTGAAGACCTTCACCGGGTCAGCGCCCATCGACATTCCAGACAACGCGCCTTGCAGCATCGTCGTCAGCAGCGCTGCGCCCAACCCTTTGCCGCTCACGTCCGCAATCAGAACTCCCGAGCGATTTTCGCTCACCGGAAGCACATCGAAATAGTCGCCGCCGACTTCGTGGCAGGGATAGTGCACGCCGGTCACGGCCAGGTGCGGAAAATCGTTCAGCCCGTGCGGCAGCAGCGCCTGCTGGATGGTCCGCGCAATCGATAGCTCCTGCTCCAGCCGCTGCCGCTCGCGTTCCCGCTCCACCAGCCGCGCATTGTCCATAATGCTGGCCGCCTGCACCGCCAGCGCGTCCAGAATCTGGCGGTCAAGCGCTGAGAACGCGGCGATGCGGCGCGAGTCCAGGTAGATCAGGCCCAGCAATTGGCCAGGCTCCTGCTCCGAGCCCGTGTCGGCAGTCGAGCGCGACGAAGCATACAGCGGAATCGCCACCACCGCGCGCAGTCCCTGGATCACAATGCTCTCCGCCGCCTTCAGATCCAGTCCCGCCAGGTTCAGGTCCTCGGTGATCACGGCCGATTTTTTGCTGATCGCCTGGTTGATCGCCGTCTGGCTGGGGTTCAATGTTTCCGGCGGCAGATCCTCGGCCCTGTTGCTGCGAGCCTGGTGAACGCGCAGCACGCCCGAAGCGTCCGGCACAATGAGCAATCCGCGGTCGGCGTGCGTCACGGAGATCGCATGATCCAGCATCGTGCCCAGCACGGCATCCAGAGGCAGTTGCGAGTGCAGCAGCGAAGTCGCTTCCAGCAGCAGGTTCAGCCGGTTCAAACCGCCGGTAACGGTTGTGCCTGTGAGTTCTGAAATGGAGCCGATGCGCGTGAGCAGATTGGCCACCGACTGCGGGCTCGGCGCGGGCGCAGCCGCCGCCGCTGCCGCATGAAAAACAATCCGGTAGCTGTCTTCAAGGCCAAAGGTGATCAGATCGCCATCGCGCAGCGTGTGCTGCTGAACTTTCGCGCCATTCACAAACAGGCCGTAGCGGTTGCCGCGATCAAGCAGTTTGTAGCCTGCGCCTTCGGCCACAATCGTCGCGCAGCGGCGCGAGATGCGCCCGTCGTCAAGCTTCAGCGCGTTGTCACCCTCGCCGCCGCGCCCAATGTTGAAGGGCTCCTCGGTCACGGAGACCTTCTCCCGTGAGCCGTCCGGGGCAATGATTTCCAGCACGACTTCGGTTTGAAGGGAGTGTTCGATCATGGGATCTGACGTGGGCAAATTCTAACATGCGGCATCGACAAGACTTTGAGCCGAGAATGACGGTGCCCCATCCTTCCGCAGCCGGGTGCAGCCGGGTGCCCCACCCTCGCGGGGTCTTTGTTTTTCCCGCTAGGGTGGGAACCCACGACCACTCGCCGCAAGCGATGTCGAACGGGGATCTGCTGTTGCCTTTCACTGCTCGGTGTATGCTGCTTCAGCCAGATTAGGACTGTCACAATTCCCAACTAAGGGTCGCGCCGATTGACCGGATTTTCTCAGCCCCGTATCATCGAAACTGGCGCGCTGTTCCAGGCGCGCCCCCATGTGGCGGGGTAGCTCAGATGGTTAGAGCGACGGATTCATAACCCGTAGGTCGGCAGTTCGATCCTGCCTCCCGCCACCACGCCCTGCCGGCGATTCCTGCGACAATTTGGTCATTGAATCCAGATCATTTCGCGAGCACTTCGTATGCCGAATCTCTCTGCATATCGACTCCAGCCCCCGCGCGGCGTCTATCTCCGGCCGCCTCGCAGCCGCCTTCGTCGCAAAATGGCGCCAGCAGAACCCCGCGGGCTCCGTCGTGCACCACAATGCATCGCTCGAGCGGATTCCTTATCTCGACGAGGCCATGGCCGAGGCATTCCTCGATTCCTCTGGCGAGCCAACACCCGAACGAAGGCGCGTCCTGGCCGTTTCCGACCGCTTCGTCCGCGAGCTTCTCGCCGCCGATATTCTCGTCCTCGGCGTGCCCATGTGGAACCTATCGATTCCCGCCTCGCTTAAAGCCTGGATCGACCTGATCGTGCGCGAAGGCCGGACCTTCGCATTCACCGCTGACGGTGTTGCGCCGCTCGTGCCGCCTGGCAAAAAGGTCTTCGTTTTTTCCGCGCGCGGCGGTGCCTACCCCGCCGGATCGCCCATGAGCGCCCTCGATTTTCAAGAGCCGTATCTGCGCGCCATTCTCGGCGTCATCGGCCTCACTCAAATCGAGTTCATCTATGCCGAGCGTCAAAGCGAAAGCCCCGAAGCCGCCGCTGATGGCCTCGCCCAAGCCGAAAGCGCGTTGGCCGCGCTCGCGGAACTTGTACCGCCGGCCTCTGGCCGGCTGTAGCGGGGGCCTCCGGCCCGCGCCCCGCTCACCTTCCCCGTTTACCCCCCCAGGCTTTCTGAACCTCGCGTTATCTCTCTTCTTCACTTCCTGCTCCCTCGCTCCAATTTGTGCTGTCATCCCGATTGGTGCTGTCATTTTTGTGCTTCATCCTGAGCGAAGATCGCCCGCCGCGGCGGACGATCGGAGTCGAAGGACCTGCATTTCGTTACCTGTCATCCTGAGCGGAATTTGGCTCGTTTCTTGAGCCAAATGTAGTCGAAGGACCTGCATTTCATTTTTCAGCCGTTCCCCCTTAGCCCCAGGCCCGCCGACTTGCTCCCTCGCTCCCTCGCTCCCTCGTTCCCTTGCTCTCTTGCTCTCTTGCTCCCTCGCTCCCTCGCTCCCTCGTTCCCTTGGTCCCTCGGTCCCTGCATTTACACTCGTCTCCATGAGCCCCCTCCGCATCGCAGCCGTCATTCCCGCGCGGCTCGCGTCCACGCGCTTGGCAGCCAAGGTCTTGCGTCCCATCGCTGGGCGGCCCATGGTGGAGTGGGTGTGGCGCGCGGCCAGCTCGAGCGGCCTGATGGACCCGGTAATTGTCGCCACCGACGCGGAAGAAGTAGCCGAAGCGTGCCGCGCGCGGTCGATCCCCGTCGTCATGACCTCGCCCGATTGCCCCAGCGGATCGGACCGTGTGAGGGAAGTGGCCCGCCAGATCGACGCCGACATTTACGTCAACATCCAGGGCGACGAGCCAACCCTCACGCCCGATTTCTTCCCGCCGCTGCTTGATCTCTTCTCGCGACCCGAGGTTGAGGTTTCCACGCTCGCCGTCAATTGTCCGCCGCAGGAATTCACCAATCCCAACGCGGTCAAAGTCGTCACCGCGCTCGATGGCCGCGCGCTTGTATTTCTCGCGGGCGACCATCCCATTTGACCGCGACGCCATCGGCTTCACCGGCTACCGCAAGCACCTTGGCATCTACGCCTACCGCAAGGCCGCTTTGGAGCGCTTCGCTTCGCTTCCGCCCTCGCCGCTCGAGAGGCTGGAGCGCCTGGAGCAGTTGCGCCTGCTCGAAAACGGCATCGCGATTTATGTGGCCGACGCGCCCCGCGACACCATCGGCGTGGACACGGAAGAGGATTTGCTGCGGGCCGAAGCGCTACGCTGGCCACTTCGTAGCTTGATCCGGCCAACCGCACCCAATCCTGTCAAGCCCCTTTTCTTCTAACCCGCACAATCCAAGCCACTTAATTTTGCCGATAATTACCCGCCTCCGGCGCATACTTGAAAGCATGATCACCAGTCCAGCACTTTTCCCATGGGCGAATTCGGCCGTGTCTAGCCCGGCCCCAGCAACAGTTTTTGGTTGCGCCGGCGCCAGGTATTCCGCCGTCGAATCGGCGTGCCCCGGGATCGAAAAGAGCGGCGCGAGTGATTTTTATACCCCCGGGGGGTATATTTTGCCGCCTAAATCCTTTGCAATCAACAAAACAGTCTCAAAATCGTCGACAAATTTCGTCGAATTTTGTCGATTTTGTTCGTCAAACAGCCCCTTTTGGGCACCCAAGTGGCACTTCTGGCAGGGCCTCTTGATCAGCTTTTTCGCCGCATCCGATCCGTCGCAATTCAGAATTGCCGGCAAGATTCGGATAGCCTAAACATCAAGCACGGGCGACTATGAAACCCATGACCGCAACATCGATAGCAACCGCACAATTCGCAACCGCCGAGCCAATCGGCGACATCGCCATGATGCCAAAGACCTCGACCCTCGATCCCGATGCCGCCTGGAAGCAGCTCGCCGCACGAGACGCCAGATGCCAGCTTCGTCTACGGCGTCACAACCACCGGCGTCTTCTGCCGTCCCGATTGCTCCAGCCGCATGCCGCTGCGCCAGAACGTGCGCTTCTTCTCTTCCGCCGTCGAGGCACAAGCAGCGGGCTTTCGCCCCTGCAAACGTTGCACGATTGCATGGAGCAGCTCTTTGGAAAAGATTCGCGCACATATCGAGAAGAATCTCGACCGCCCGGTGCAATTGAAAGAACTCGGCCGCGTCGCAGGTCTGAGTCCCTTCACCGTGCAGCGATTGTTCAAACGAGAAATGGGCGTGAGCCCGCTCGAATATCAGCGGGCACTGCGCGCCGGTCAACTGCGCAGCGCTCTCAAGCAGGGCCGGAGCGTGACCGATGCCATCTACTCCGCCGGCTTCAGCTCGTCGAGCCGCGCCTACGAGGGAAGCCAGCTCGGCATGACTCCGGCGCGCTTTGCGCAGGGCGGCCGCGGCGAGCGCATTGGATTTGCCTCGGCGCGCACGCCCTTTGGCTGGATGATCGTCGGCGCAACGGAACGCGGGCTGTGCTGGCTGTCGCTCGCAGATACCAAATCGGACGCGGAAAAAAATCTGCGCGAAGAATTTCCCGCGGCTACGCTGCGCCGCGATCCATCGCTTTCACGCATCGTCGATGCCGCGCTCGAGCTCGTGCGCTCTGGCACTCCACTCATCCAAAACTTGAAACCCGTGGAACGGGTCGACCTAAGAGGCACAGTTTTTCAGCTTCGCGTCTGGCAGGCGCTTCGCCAGATTCCTCGCGGCGAAACGCGCAGCTACTCGCAGTTGGCGCGCGAAATGGGCGATCCCAAATCCACGCGTGCGGTGGCTCGCGCCTGCGCCACAAATCGCGTAGCGCTGCTCGTGCCTTGCCATCGAGTCGTGGGCGCCAACGGCTCGCTCACCGGCTATCGCTGGGGCGTCCAGCGCAAACGAGCAGTTACTGAAAGCAGAGCGAGCCTGAACGAACAACGATCAGGCCCGCATCGTCGATCAGCGAGTTTTTGAGCTATTGAGAACTCAGCCGGTATAGCCGCCTGAGGCATAGACGGTCTGGCCGCTCAGCCAACCCGAATCCTCTGAGGCCAGGAAGGCCGCGACCTCGGCAATATCGCGTGGCTGCCCGATGCGGCCGAGCGGTGTGTCAGCGGCAGCTTGCTTTTCGAATTCGCTGCCGATGAAACCTGCGCGTGCGTGCCCTCGGTCTCGACCATGCCGGGGTTCAGCGCATTCACGCGAATCTTTTTGGGGCCGAGCTCCTTGGCCAGCGCGGTAGTAATGGTGTTGACTGCGCCTTTGGTGGCGCTATACACGGCGGCGTTCGCAAATCCTGAAGCGACCACCGACCCGATGTTGATAATGCTCCCGCCTGCGGGATTGAATTGCGCGACGGCAGCCTTCGTTGTCAGCAACAAGCCAAGCACGTTCAGGTCGAATTGTTTGTGGAAGTGCTCGGGCGTGATCTGATCCAGCGAGCCGAACTCATAAACGCCGGCATTGTTCACCAGGATGTCGATGGGGCCGAGTTGCTCGGCAACGGTTTTGACGAACGGACCGACCGAGTCGGGATTCGAAAGATCGGCCTGGACCGCGATGGCCTTACCGCCGGCAGCCTTGATGTCGGCGACGACTTTGTCCGCGCCGGCTTTGCTGCCCGAATAGTTGACCGCCACCGCGGCTCCGCGTGCCGCCAGCTCGCGGGCAATCGCCGCGCCGATGCCCTTCGATGCGCCCGTAACCAGCGCCACTTTGCCTTGAAGATTTGCCATTGCTCTGCTCCCTCACCGGAATGTCATCGGTTCGACATTTCGATAACTGTCGAATTGATTCGGGAGGCAGGAAAGAGGATTCAGAAGCTTTGTGGAAATGTTCAGGTGCCATAATCTAGTGTCATGATTCTGAAGCGCGTTGAACAAACAAACGCCCAGTCATCCTGAGCGGAGTTTGGCTCGTTCCTTGAGCCAAACGCAGTCGAAGGACCCGCATTTCGGTGGCATGACTGGCGGTCGATACGATGAATCAAAATACACTAGCGCCCCGGAACGGCGGCCGGCTCAAGCGCTGCCAACCCGGCGGCCACGGACGCGAGAACTCCCTTGCGAAGCGAGAGATAGTGGAACTTGCCTTCGCGGCGAACTTCGATAAGGCCAGCCGTCTCCAGCTCCTTGATGTGGTGCGACAGGGTGGCAGCGGAGATGGGCATTGCGGCCAGAGCCTGTGTGCATCCCAGCGGGCAGCCGTTCGTTGCGATCTGCTGTAGAAGCTCAAATCGCCGCGGATCGGCCAGCGCCTTCAGGATGAGCGCGCGTTGCGCACGGTTCACACGCGCGGGTTTCGCGGCTTTTGTTGTTCGTGCGGCCTTTCGAGAGCTTCCCATTCGATCCGTTCCAGGCAAAGTTGAGTGCAACCCATTTTAGACCGGCGAACGCCCAATTCAGATTCAGCAGCGATCCGATCTGCGAGATCACGCCATCGCCAGGGTCATCGAGAATCGCGCAATGAAAAGGGGCAGGCTCAATGCCCACCCCGTTCAGTTCATCCTGTTCGTGGTTCCGATGCGAAGTTGTTCCTAGTGGCAGCCGCCGACGACTTTCCCGCCTGCCGCGCCGGGAGTCGTGAGAAGCGCTGGAATCTTGCTGGTGAGTGTCGGCGGCTCGTAGTTGAAAAAGACGCCCGAGCACGCGATATTCCCGTTCAAATGGAAGAGCGCGTAGGTTCCCACGGCGCCACCGCTATAACTGGTCTTCGTGCCCGTTATGCCGTTTCCAGATTTCATTAAAGTCCCGCCGGATTCGAGCGCCTTGAGAGATAGCACATACCAAACGCCGTTCGCTCCGGAGCGGGCGTCGGGCGAAGCCGCGTCAAGTTCCTGCGCCAGGCCATCGGCCCTGAGCACGGCATTCAAATGAGAGATGACCGGCGTCTGCGCCTCCGGTGGTGCGCCTCCCGACGGCTTGGGCACATCAAAAACATCCGGTTCGGTGAGCGATTTCGAGTATGCGTCGATTGCCGCTGTAATGGCGCGCTTGTCAGCGTCCGCATGCGTGTCTGCTTCTCCAGTTCCAGAGGTACTTGACGCAGCGTCTCCGCTTTCCTTTGCGGCCGGAGCAACGCAGTCGCGGGCTTTGATGAGCGCCACATACTTGGTAAGGAACGGCGAGTGATTGGCGTCGATCGCAGCCAGCGAATAAGACATGTAGTCATCCGGGATCACGACATCCATCCCCAGCGATCTCAAGTGCCCTGCCACGTCGTTGACCAGGGTGCGATCCAGGATGTTGCCTTCGAGCGGCTTTGTTTCCGCGGACTGGCTGAGCAGCGAAGCCGCAAATTCAGCCGCCTGGCTCTCCGGGAACATCGACATGATCGTGCCGCCCAGAGTCGTGGCTGCTCGTGTGCCCGCGCCCGGAGCGCAATAATGATTGGCGCGCAGAGTGAGCATGTCCATGGTGGAGATATCGGTGCGCCAGAGTTGGAACTCAGAGAGCGCGTTGGAATCACCCGAAACGACCACCACGCCTACCGGCGGTCCGTTAATCGCCTGGGGATTGCAGCTTGCGTCGGCCGCGCCCACGTTCCGTCCGATGCCGCAGGTGAGCGCGGTGGCTTCGGAATCCATCGCGGTGTAGGTCAGCATCTCCGATTCGATGGCGAATCCTTCTGGATTCGCGGTGCTGGCGTTACCTTGCGCCCCCCCGCCAGAGCTGGAGCTCGAGCTCGATCCCGACGATCCCTTCGAGGATTGTGCGGATCCCTTCTTTGATGCGCCAAAGGCCGTGGCGCCCAACATCAAGACCGCGCATAACAAAACGAGCGGGCTCTGCAGGGGCCCCAGGACACTGAGCAACTTACGCATGTCGTACCTCCAATTTGTTTGGGGGGGAACCCGAATCTTGGATGGCGCCTCAACAACCTGACACTCAAATCTTCGCTGTTGTCGCGGCTCTTCCTCTGATTGACCCCGATCATACCACCATTCGCCGGACAGAAAGTTAAGAATCCGGGCGCAGCCCACTCCCCGTTTGCAGATGACGCTTGACGGTTCAATTGAGTTTCATCTCTCTGCTATTCGCGAGCGGTCCTGACGATCGCCGGAGCGGTTCGCGCCGCCATCAGCATCGCCGAAATCTGCTGCGAGAGCTCACTTCTTCTTTTCCCCGACCACGAGCAGTGTCTGAAACTGCGGCGTATCCTGCTCCTTGTCCACGACGGCAGCTTCCACGTTGATAAAGCCCACATTCTCCAGCATGGATTCGAGCTCCGCTTCACTGAAGCCGAGCCACTCGTCGGCATAAAGCTCGCGCGCCTCCTCAAAGCGGTGGCGAACGAGATCGAGAATGAAAATGCGACCGCCTGCAACCAGAATTCGCGCCGCCTCAGCCAGCGCGCGCTCGGGATGCAGCGCGTGGTGGAGCGACTGCGAAAAGAAGACCAGGTCAACCTCGCCGTCTCCAATGGGAATCTCTTCCATGTCGCCGAGCCGGTAATCGACGTTTTTCACCCCGTGACGCAGAGCCTGTTCGCGGCCCACTTCAATCATCCGCGCGGAGCTGTCCACCGCGATCACCTTCTTTGCGCGCTGCGCGAGCAGCAACGCGGAGGCCCCCTCGCCCGCGCCGAGATCGGCAACAACCAACGGCGGCATCAGACGCAGCAGCACCTCGGCCAGGCTCTTCCACGATTTGCCGGGGACGTAGCCTTTCCCCAGGCGTCCGGCCACGCTGTCAAAAAACGCGCGCGTTTTGTCTTGCCGCTTGCGCAACACGCGGCGCATCGCGGCCTGGTCGGCGTCGGCCTCCGCGATCTCGTCCTTTGCCTTTCCGAGAATCTCGTCCAAAGGGCTGCTCTCCCCTGGAGCGGTAGAAGAGATCCGGTAAAGACTGCTCTTGCCGATGCGGCGATCTTCCACCAACTCTGCCTGCTTGAGCTGCGAGAGGTGCGTGGAGATCGTGCTCTGCCCCATGCCGAGAATCTCTTGCAGCTCGGCCACGGAAAGCTCCTCGGCCTTTAAAAGCAGCAAGATGCGTAACCGATTTGGGTCGGCCACAACCTTTAACGTTCTGAGTATTGACGGCATAGGAGGATTCTGGTACATATCAACATATCACGATACGACGATAATAAGGAGATCTGAATGGCAACCGCAACCCTCGAAAACATTGGGACCGAATACAAAGTGGCTGACCTTGCCCTGGCCGATTGGGGCCGGAAAGAAATCGTCATTGCCGAGCAGGAGATGCCTGGCCTGATGGCGATTCGCAACAAATACGCAGCGGAAAAGCCGCTTAACGGTGTGCGCGTGACTGGGTCGCTGCACATGACCATTCAGACAGCAGTTTTGATTGAGACGCTGGTGAGCCTGGGCGCGGAAGTTCGCTGGGCGAGCTGCAACATCTTCTCCACGCAGGATCACGCGGCGGCGGCGATCGCAGCGGCCGGCGTTCCGGTGTTCGCGTGGAAAGGCGAGAGCCTTGAAGACTACTGGGATTGCACCTATCGCGCGCTCACGCACAAGGGCGGCAAAGGGCCCGAGCTCATCGTCGACGACGGCGGCGACGCAACGCTGCTCATCCACAAAGGCTATGAGCTCGAGAACGGCGATCGCTGGGTCGATACGCCTTCCGGCAATCACGAAGAGCAGGTAATCAAAGACCTGTTGAAGAAGGTCTACGCTGAGGACAAAAATCATTGGCACAACGTAGTCAAGGACTGGCGCGGCGTTTCAGAAGAAACGACCACGGGCGTGCACAGGCTCTACAAGATGATGGAGCAGGGCAAGCTGCTGGTGCCGGCCGTCAATGTCAACGATTCGGTGACCAAGTCGAAGTTCGACAACCTCTACGGCTGCCGTGAGTCGCTGGCCGATGGCATCAAGCGCGCAACAGACGTGATGGTAGCGGGCAAGGTCGCGGTCATCTGCGGCTACGGCGATGTGGGCAAGGGCTCATCGCACTCGCTGCGCGGCATGGGCGCGCGCGTAGTGGTCACGGAAATCGACCCCATCAATGCGCTGCAGGCGGCGATGGAAGGCTTCGAAGTTGCCCCCGTTGAAGACACGCTGGGCCGCGGCGACATCTATGTCTCCTGCACCGGCAACACAGACATCATCACGCTCGAGCACATGGAAAAGATGAAGGACCAGGCGATTGTCTGCAACATCGGCCACTTCGACAACGAGATTCAGATTGACCGGCTGAACGAAGCGAAGGGCGTGACCAAGATCAACATCAAGCCGCAGGTGGATAAGTACACGTTCCCCGACGGGCACTCCATCTTCGTCCTCGCCGAGGGGCGGCTGGTGAACCTGGGCTGCGCGACGGGCCATCCGAGCTTTGTCATGTCGAACAGCTTTGCCAACCAGACGCTGGCGCAGATCGATCTGTGGAAGAACAAAGACTCGTACAAGGTGGACGTGTACGTGCTGCCCAAGAAGCTGGACGAGGAAGTGGCGCGGCTCCATCTGGAAAAGATCGGCGTGAAGCTGACCACGCTCACCAAGAAGCAGGCCGACTACATCGGCGTGCCGGTTGAAGGGCCGTACAAGGCAGAGAACTACAGATACTAGCCAACAGTTCGCAGTTCTTAGTTCACAGTTCATCGATCCAGTTCTTTTCGATCAACGAACGCTCACGAACCAAGCTAAGAACTGCGAACTACGAACTACGAACTGTGAACTACCGTATGTCCTCGCCATTGAGTTTCTCGTTCGAGCTGGGTCCGCCGCGGACGCCGGAGGCAGCAGCTAAGCTGCCCGCGGTGATTGCGCGCCTCGCTGAAGTCAAGCCCGATTTTTTCTCAGTTACCTATGGCGCCGGAGGTTCGACGCAAGAGGGAACCTATGAAACGATCATGTCCGTGGCGCGGAATACCGGAATTGAAGCCGCGCCGCACCTGACATGCGTCGGTTCTACGCGCGCCCATATTGCGGAATTGCTCAAGCGCTATGCTGACGCAGGGATCCGCCGCATCGTCGCCTTGCGCGGCGACCTGCCGGCCACGGCCATGAGCGCATCGGCTCCGGGCGATTTCCACTACGCCAACGAGCTGGTCAGCTTTATCCGCAAGGAACACGGCGATGCCTTCAAGATTGAAGTGGCCGCGTATCCTGAGATGCACCCGCAGTCGAACCGGCCGAGCGACGACTTCGAGAACTTCTGCCGCAAAGTGGAAGCAGGCGCGGACGCAGCACTGACCCAGCTTTTCTACAACGCTGACGCGTATTTTCACTTTATGGAGCGCTGCGAGAAGGCCGGCATCAAAATTCCTGTCGTGCCCGGCATCATGCCCATTACCGGCTACGCCAACACCTTGCGTTTCTGCTCAGGCTGCGGCGCGGATATGCCGCGCTGGGTGCGCCTGCGGCTTGAAGAGCTCCAGGACGACAAGCCCGCTCTCCACGACTTCGGGCTCAGCGTGGTCACCCGGCTATGCCAGACGCTGCTCCGCGGCGGCGCGCCGGGACTGCACTTCTACACCATCAATCAGGCCGGCCCTACGCTGCGGCTGTGGGAGAATCTCGCCCTCAGCGCGCCTCAGGCTGCGGCTCGCTCGTAGCTCTTTGCGCCTGCATGTCGCAGTCGCCGCCGAAGACACGCCCGGCCGAACCGTTATTCGATGAACGTGGCTTTAACGCGCTTCGAGCTGACCATGTAGCTGATCCAGAGCGAAGCGCTTGCAGTGGCTCTTGCGGCGCTGGCTGGAAAGTCGTGCGTACCCATCAGGACGTCACCGGCGTGGCTGCGAATGAGAATATAAATCGTGTGTGCGCCTAAATAAACGATCATCAGCAAGGGGAACGTCTTCTTCTTGGCATAGAAGAAATAATTCACCGCAAGAAGACAAATAAAGAAGATGATGTCGCCGACGATTTGAGTGCCTAAGAGCTTGGTTGCGCCGGGGTGGTCAGCGAGCAGCTGCCCGAATCCGCTGCCATATAAATAGCTCAGATCGTAGTAAATCCTGAGAATATCTTCGATCGGCGCGAGGAAAAGGGTGATTGCCACCAGGATGAGCCATCCACCAATTCCCCTCAGATCGCTGCGGCCTCCCGAACGGTAATCGCTGCGAGTTCTCAAATCGGAATCGCTGCGAACGGCGGCTATCGACGGTTGAACGTCGGAGATCGGAGCCGGGGTCGGATCTTCGACGGGGGCTCCGCATTGGTCGCACACTGAAGCGCGCGGGCCGAGCGAGGCAAAGCATTTGCGGCACATGGCTTGCATAGGCTGATTCTTGAGAACGATGCTCTCTCATTGTCTATAGGTTGTCAAACGCGATGTGCGATAAATGCAGTGGCACGGGACCGTCCCTGCCAACAAAGTGCGCCGGCGATCGGCAGCATGCCGGCAACTCGGTTTAACCTTGGCTTGGGAGGCAACCGCCGCATGCCGCATCATTGGATCAACCTGGTTTCGCAGTACAGCAGTGTTGTCGGATTCGTGATTGGGCTGCCGATTATGGCAGGCGCGTACTTTGAATCTCTACGGGCGCGGCAGGAAGCGCGGCGGGCGCGAGAGGGTACGCTTCATGCCCAGAATTGCCTGGAGTTCATCGCCGGAGATGGCACCTGCATCAACGTGGTTCCGCTGGAGACGTTGCACTCGCTGCCTCGCGAGGGCGATGTTCTCCTGCTGCCCGGCGACGGCATGGGAGCTGACTCGCTCTTTTTGCCCGGTGCCTACCTGGTCGAGGCGATCGAACATATCTATACGCCGTCTGAGCAGAAAGGCGCACGGCCGCACGAGGCGCGGCTGACCAAAGCCGTGGCGCGGGTGACTTCGCTCAACCCCGAGATGATGACTGACGCGAACGCCTAGCCGCTTTTGCGTCGCCCGAGTCGCCTCCAAAGCCGCCACAACGCATTGTGCAGCAGCCGCATCTGCTCGGCTTTGAGCGCCTTGTACGAGCGCTCCACGTAGCCATCGAACTCCGCCGGCCAGCCAATCATCGAGCGCCGCTCCGTGTAGTCGCCCTCGGCCCACTTCGAAAGCAGAGCCTTGTAGCCCACCACGTGCGTAACAAAGTCCAGCAGGCACTGCGGCATCTGCTCCTCAACGATCAGGTGCGCGTTCTCAATGATGATCTTTTCGCGAACGTTGTTGAGCGGCATGAAGATGGTTGTCATCCACAGCG
Organism: uncultured Acidobacteriaceae bacterium; assembly: GCA_963850865.1. Classification (GTDB taxonomy): domain Bacteria; phylum Acidobacteriota; class Terriglobia; order Terriglobales; family Acidobacteriaceae; genus Telmatobacter. The sequence continues at coordinate 365,939 of CAWKMZ010000007.1, read as the reverse complement.
TCCACTCCTTCAAATCCTCGTCGCGGATGGGATGGCACTCGGTCTTGCCTTGCTTCTTGAGCAGTGAGTTGTAGGCGATATTGCCTGCCACCGTGGCCACATAGAGCGGGCCGTAGAAGTCATTCAGACGCTGGTTCACCAGCCGCAGCCGGTCGGCGCGGCGGGCCATCATGCGATTGATCATGAACGTGACCAGGTAGCCGGCGAAGGCCAGCACGATGGTGAACACGGCCGCGTTTTGCAGGCTTGACGGCATCAAGATCGAGGACGGATCCATGGCGGTTTTACCCCACCTCGGCGGAGAGTATACTCGCGCGGCAAGCGGCCGGGCAGTGATGGCGGCTCGGTTGCGAGCAGCCCGTCCCAATTTGTCACTTCTGGTGAATTGCGGGAACGAGTCTTGCCGATTCAGGGACGATCTTGATCTCAAACAGCTTCGGCCAAAGCTTGCCGGTCACGAAGAGCCGATCGTGTGCGGAATCCCAGGCAATGCCATTGAGCACTGCCTCCGGGTCAGACACTTCTCCGGGCGCCAGCAGTCCACTCAGGTCGATCCAGCCGAGCACGCGGCCATCGGCCGGCGAGATGCGGGCGATGCGATCGGTATGCCAGACGTTGGCATAGATCTCTCCGTGTACATATTCCAATTCATTCAATTGCGTTACCTGGGAGCCGTGGTCTCTGACGATGATGTGCCGGACCTCGCGGAATGTGCCGGGATCGAAGAAGCGCAGGGTCGCGGTGCCGTCGCTCATGATCAGGTTCTTGCTGCTCGTGGTGAGCCCCCAGCCTTCGCCCTGGTAAGTAAAGGTGTGCAGCAGGCGGAAGCTGAAGCGGTCGTAGACGAAAGCAATATGCGACTGCCACGTGAGTTGAATGAGCGAGCTGCCCCACGACGCAAGTCCTTCAGCGAAATAATTCTGCGGCACGTCCGCCTTTTGCAGAACGCGTCCGGTTTCCAGATCCACCATGCGCAAAGAGGAGCGTCCATTCAGACCGGTGCTTTCATAGAGATACCCATCCTCGTAGAGAAGACCCTGCGTGTAGGCCTGAGGGTCGTGCGGGTATACGTGGACGATGCGATAGCCGTCGGCCGAGAAGGCCTGCGATGCGGCAGCCGCCAGGAAAGCGAGAACGGCAAATGTGCGATGAAGGAGTGAAATGCGCATAGAAGATGCTGGCGCCTAATTCGCCGGTCCTGCGTCGTCGGCGATGGACACTTGGACCGGTGGATTGCTCGTCAACTGCGTATCCATGATGAGGACGGTGCGTACTTCGCCGCCGATGAGGGTGATCGGTGTGGAAGTGTACGAGGGCTTGGTGAGGCCGGTGGGCGTAACGACCATGGTGACGGTCTGCGAGGTAAAGCTGACATAGCTTGCCGTGCCACCCACGGGGAGATCGGTGACAAGCGGAATAGCGTCGGCCAGCGCCACCCCAGCCGGAACCATGTAAATATCGACGGCGCCGGTTTTGGGCGCCTGATTCAGGAAACGAAAGGCCGAGAGATTGCTCGCCGCCTGCACTTGCTGGTCTTCGAGAACGGTGACCGTGTAGCTGTTGGGCGCCGCGCCATTGTCGGTGAGGAAGACTGAGTGCTGATGCCCGGCTAGAAGCGTGCCGCTGGTGCTCGCCAGCGCTGACCCGCCTGTGGCAGCGGTGATCTCGATTGGAGCCGCTTCGCTGGCAGGCACCGTGCCGTATGGAGTGATGGTTCCCGCGCCGGCGTTGGCGGCAAGCAGTTGGCCTTCGACAAGGACGTTGGCCGCTGGAGCGATATAGGAAGCGTCGATAAAACGGACCAGGCTCGGCTGGGTGTAGGTGGCGACTTTTACGCAGGCTGACATTGCGAGCGCCAGCGCCGAAGAAGCCGCAACCGCAACGGCAAACCGGAACGGGGTTAACCGCTGCGAGTTCTCCATCCGCCGCTCTCGATTGATCCTGGTGGCGCGCATCGTCGGGAGAGTCACCAACCTCCCACTCATACTACAAGGATCGAATGAGTTGAGTTTACGACTTTTCGGCTACGCGGATGAGCGCGCGCAGTGGAGGCATCAGCCTAGCAATCCGCCATGGAACTGTCCGAAGTGGTGGGCGCTCATCAACGACAGGAGCAGGAACCCAGCGCTCAGCGCTACAACCTGCGGAAGGTCGTAAAGGCTGAAGCTGCCCACGCGAATCACGAGCACATAAGCTGCGGCGAGATTGAAGAATCCCCAAAGAACGTTCACGGTCGAGGAAGACAGCCCTTTGCCCGGCGGCTTCGCGAAGGGAGTCTGAAACGCGCGGCCCAAGACGCCGCTGATGAGGTGGGGCATGCAGTTTGAGAGAAACGCACCGCCGAAGAAATAAGCAACATAGTAATACCAGTGCATGATGGCTCCTTACCTTTAAACGAGCAACATCGTAGCAGAATCTAGCTCGCTCCGAGATAGATGAATCGCGCCAGGAAGAGCGCAGCCAACAGGTAGAGCAGCCAATCCTGACGCCGGGCTTTTCCCGCGAACAGGTGCAACACCGCCCAGGCAATGATGCCGAAGCCGAGGCCATTCGCGATCGAATAGGTGAAGGGGATCAGAATCAGCGTGAGAAATGCAGGAACGGCAATGAGCGGTTCGTGCCATTGAATTTCCGTAATGGCCGCCAGCATCATCGAGCCCACCAGAATGAGCGCCGGCGCGGTCGCCGCCGGGGGCACGATGCCGATAAATGGCGCGGCAGCGATGGCTCCCAGAAAAAGCAAACCCGTAACGATGGCGGTTACACCCGAGCGTCCGCCCGCCGCCACACCCGCTGTCGACTCCACATAGCTGGTCACGGTTGAGGTACCGGTGAGCGACCCGAAGATGGTCGCGGTGGCGTCGGCAAACAGAATCCGGTTGAGCCGGGGAATCGAGTGATCGGGCGCGATGAGGCCTGCGCGCTTGGTCACCGCAACCAGCGTGCCCAGGTTGTCAAAGAGATCGACGAAGAAGAAAACAAAGATGATTTCAAGCAGGCCTTTGTTCACCGCGCCCATGATGTTCAGCTTGAACGCCGTCTGGGTGAGCGCGCCGAAGCCGCCCGGTGAAGGCGTCCATGTGACCATGTGAAACGCCCAGGCGATTCCGGTTACGGTCAGAACGCCGATCAGGATGGAGCCCTTCACTTTGCGAACTTCAAGGGCCACCATCAGAATCAGGCCGAGCAGCGTGAGGTACGCGGTTGGATTGCGGATGCTGCCCATGCCAACCAGCGTGTTGGGGTCGCGCACCACCAGGCCCGCGTGCTGGAAGCCGATGAACGCGATAAACAAGCCAATGCCGCCGGCGACGGCAGCGTAAAGCTGGTGCGGAATGGCGCGCAGAATCATCTGGCGGATGCCGACAGCCGTGAGCGCCAGAAAAATCACGCCGGAAAGAAACACCGCGCCCAGAGCCGTCTGCCACGGCACGTGCATCTTGAGGCAAACCGTGTAGGTGAAATAGGCGTTCAGGCCCATGCCCGGCGCGAGCGCAATGGGATAGCGCGCGATGACGCCCATCAGAATGGAGCCGAAGGCGGCCGACAGGCAGGTGGCCGCAGTGACCGCCGGAAGCGGCACGCCGGCATCGTGCAGCACCGCCGGATTCACCAGCACGATATAGGCCATCGTCAGGAAGGTTGTGACGCCGGCCAGAATCTCCGTGCGCCAGTTTGTTCCCAGACGGGCAAATTCGAAATAGACTTCGAGTCGCTTGCGCATAGGCGGGTTCTTGTTAGAAAAACACAGTGCGGCGCGGAGACAAAGCAAATTGTGAACGCTAAGCCGCCAGGCGCGGCAAGCGAGGACTGCCCGCTTTACGCGAGCAGCTTTGCCGCTTCCTTGGCGAAATAGGTGACGATGAAGTCGGCGCCGGCACGCCGCAGACCGAGCAGAGATTCCAGAATTGCGCGATCGCGATCCAGCCATCCCTTTTCAAATGCCGCCTGCAGCATGGAGTACTCGCCGGAAACCTGGTACGCGCCGATGGGCACGTCCACACGCTCGCGCGCCGCTCGCACCACGTCGAGGTAGGGCATGGCGGGCTTCATCAGGATCATGTCCGCGCCCTCTTCAATGTCGAGATCGATCTCGCGCAGCGCTTCCCTCAGATTCGCGCCGTCCATCTGGTAGGTTCTGCGGTCACCGAACTGCGGCGCGGAATCCGCTGCCTCGCGGAACGGTCCGTAGAATGCGGAAGCGAATTTTGACGCATAACTGAGAATCGGCGTTTGCGCGTGCCCCTCGGCGTCGAGGGCGCTGCGGATGGCTCCCACTCGCCCATCCATCATGTCGCTGGGAGCCACCACGTCTGCGCCTGCTTTGGCCTGGCTCACTGCGGTACGCGCCAGCAACTCGAGCGTGGGATCGTTGTCCACTTCGAAACCGCCGCCTGACTTGACCACTATGCCGCAATGGCCGTGGCTGGTGTATTCGCACAGGCAAAGGTCGGCGATCAGAACGAGTTTCTTCGACGCTTCAGACTGCTTGATCGCGCGCAGCGCCTGCTGCACAATGCCGCCGTCTTCCCAGGCTCCGGTGCCTTGCTCGTCTTTCGTCTCGGGCAAGCCAAAAAGCAACAACCCGCCCAGGCCTAGCTTCGCGGCTTCCTCGGCCTCAGCCACTGCCTCGTCCACCGACAGATTGAAGACGCCGGGCATGGAAGCTACAGCCGAGCGCACTCCCTTTCCGGGACAAATGAACAAAGGGTAGATCAGATCGCCTGCGTCGAGGGTGGTCTCGCGCACCAGCGCGCGCAACGGCTCGCTCCTGCGCATGCGCCGCATCCGATTCACTGGGAAGGCCATGGATTGATTGTAAGACAGCCTTCAGCCGCCAGCTTCTAGCTGTTAGCTGAATTGCGGGAGAACATCAATCAACATGTGCCACGCAAAGAGTTGAATCCGTATCGCAAGCACGACAAAGCTAGTAGCTAATAGCTAATCGCTGAAAGCTGCTTTCAGAGGTCCTCGTAGAGCGCCCAATTTCGTGTGCCCATCAGAATAATTAATGTGGCGATGCCCAGGGCCGTTCCGAGAGGAATGCGAATGAGGCAGAGAATAGCGGCCACAATGGCCACGATCCGCCCCCATTGCGTGCGCTCCAGCAAGCCCCAACCGGCTACGGCTGCCAGCGCAGCCCGGCCTACAAGGAAAATCCAGGCAAAGCGCAGAAGCCCCGGGAAGAACCACATGTGCGGCATGGGGCCGTGCGCCCACGGTGCGCCCGAGAGAAATGCATGCGCGAAGGCCAGTCCGGCGAGGCCGAAGATCAGGGTAATTCCCGCGTAAACCAGCCACAGCACGCCGAGCACTCTGATCTTGCTGGCGTAGGCCGCCAGAACAATCGCAAAGCCGGGCACAGCAGGCACCTGGGCCGCTACTGGACGGTTGCATTGAGGACAAACAACCTGTCCCTGTGCCAATGTTCGGCCGCATCCGCTGCAAAACATATTGCCTCCTTGCCTTCGAATCAGAATACGCGGTCACAGCGGGGAATGTTCCAGTCGCCTTGAGAACGCCCACAGCTGCAATTGCGCCACATTACTTCACATCCGCGCCAACCCTCACCCAACGCTCCTGATGACGGTTGTCGTCGAGCAGATACCCTGTGACGTGTCCGCTTGCGTCATGCTCAAAAATCAGGTGGAATTCTTTCCCTGAGGCCTTATAACCGGGCCGGGAGAACGTGTCGGCCGACTCCGCCTGTAGCAGGGCAACTTCGCCGCCGGGACTCTTTTCAAAGAGCTGGTCTCCCTGGCGGAAGATGGTCTCGGTCGCGTGCCCGTTGGGTTCGCGGTACTCGCCTGCCAGGCTGTCGAGCTGCGCCAGAGAAAGGTTGATGGTGGGTGGACGCGCGGGAATCACGAGGCGTTCGGCCATGACTTCTTGCGCGACCGGAAGGTGATGAGCGAGCAGCCAGCGCGGCAGATCCGGCTCATCGTAGGCGCGCGTCCAGCAGTCGTGCTTGAGCCCCTGGTAAATCCAAAGACGAATATTACCGCCGGCTGTATTGAAAGCGTCGTACATCAGTTCGCTCTGCCGCGGAGGCACAACGTCGTCCTGGCTGCCATGGAAGAGCCAGACGGGCGTACGGCCGATTGCGCGCGCGTACTCGGCGGGCAGGGTTGAGGCCTGCTGCCAGCGATCCGGTTCATAGCTCCAGAAGACGCCTCCCGCGGCAATCGCAATGGCGGCCCAGCGGTGGGGATGCAGGCGCGCCAACTCCCAGGCGCCGTAACCGCCCAGGGAGAGACCGGTCAGATAGGTTCGCGAAGGATCGCCATGAAACTCCGCCGACTCCTGATCGAGAGAGGCCATTGCCAATTCGAGCATCTGCGGATCGGTCCAGTGGGCGGTCTGCGGGCACTGCGGCATCACGATCACAAAGGGCCAGCGGTCGGGGTGGTTGCGAACCGCCTCGGCGATTCCAACCTGCGTCTGCCACATCCCTTCGGAGCCGCGCTCGCCCCGCCCGTGCAGCGCGAGGATCATGGGCCATTGTTTGCCGTCATCGCGCCGCCACTCTTCCGGTAGGTAGACCTGAAAACGGTACGTGACTCCATTGAGCACAATGCGCCGGTTCAGAAATCCCGTATCCTGCGGAGCCTCCGGACTGAGCGGGTGAGATTTGGATGCGGTTGCGCGAGCGGCGGCAGGCCATGCCGCGCAGGCCAGCGCCAGGCAGGCCGCGGTGATACGAAACATGCGGGACATCTCGACCATCATCATAATGATTCCCGGCGGGATAGGGGGGATTTTTGCCAAGAATCGCAAAGTTCCGGACCCCGTTTGCCGTCGGCCAATCCGGGCAGACAGAGGAAGTTGAGGGTGTTGCTCTGGATTCGATTCAAGCTTCGCCGATCCTTGCGATTTTCTTACAAATTGCATGCAACAATCGAACCTGCGATGCTGACTTTAGTCATGACGAAACTCGAAGCCGGGGACACGCTGGACCACTACCGTCTGGACGCCGAAGTTGCGCGCAGCGGCATGTCAACGCTCTTCCGCGCTACCGACCTGCGCACGGGCCGTCCGGTGGCATTGAAGGTTCCGCATCCGGAGATGGAAGCCGATCCGATTCTTCTCGAGCGCTTCCGGCGCGAAGAGGCAATCGGCCAGGAGATCGATCATCCGGGAGTCGTCAAGACTTTCGACGGCGAAGAACGCAGCCGCCGTTACATGGTCATCGAGTGGGTAGAAGGTCGCCTGCTGCGCGCCATCCTGAACGAGGAACGAAAACTTCCCGTCGACCGCGCCGTGGCCCTCACCATTGCCATCTGCGATGCTCTTGACAACCTGCACAAGCATGGCGTGGTGCACCGCGATCTGAAGCCGGAAAACATTATGGTGTGCGAGGGCGATCGCATTAAGATCATCGACTTCGGCATTGCGTTGAAGGAAGATGCCCGCCGCATTACACAGGTGGGCCTTACGCCGGCGCTGGGCACGCCCGACTACATCTCTCCCGAGCAAGTGATGGGTAAGCACGGCGACCAGCGCAGCGATGTCTACGCATTGGGCGCGATGCTCTATGAGATGCTGACGGGCCAGCCGCCGTTCACGGGACCTAGTCCGCTGGCGGTGATGAACGAGCGTTTACTCACTGATCCCGCACCGGCGCGCGAGCTGAACCCGGAGATCCCCGCCGCGGTCGAAGAGATTCTTTTCCGCGCCATGGCGCGAGACCCGCGTCATCGCTATGCAACAGCATCCGACATGGACTGGGAGCTCGAGCACCAGGAACTCGTGGGTATCGAAAGCGGCCAGCATGGGCCGGTTCGGCTAGGTCGGCTTCAAATCAGCGGGCGCAAGCTCGCGCTGTATGCGGCCTGGCGTTTGGTGCCGCTGGCTTTATTCGTTGTGATGTTGCTGATGGCTCGGCACTGAACTGAAAACGCATCTCACGCGGATTATGGCTGGTCCGCTTCGCTCATAAGCGTGTTAACTTCGCCGACCAGCACAGGCAGTTTAAACTGCACGATCTCCCACACCAGCCGATCGTCAATCTGCGCATAATCGTGAATGAGAATGTTGCGAAACGCGATGATGCTCCGGAAGTCGGTAATCCGGCCAGCGAACGCGGAATCGACGCGGGCAAGCTGTGCAAGGGCATCGCCGATGATGCCGAAGGCACGCTCGACAGCATAACGAAGCATGGGGCTTCGCTGATATTCCGCGAATTCGATACCAGTGGTGAATTGGACGAAATTCCCCGCAGCTTCCTGGATGTCGTAGATATACTTCCGCGCCTCAAGCTGCATACAGGAGGGCCTTGCTTTGCTCGATACTCTGCCGGAAATATGGATTCCGGATGGCCGAGAGGACGACGAGATCAACGGGAAGCCCAAATAGCCGTTCCATGGCCTCTTTGAAGGCAAAGAAGGCGGTCGAGTACTCGCCATCTGGAAGGGGCTCAAACTCTACGAGGAAGTCCAGGTCGCTGGAGGCAGAATCGAACGTCTTCCCCAGTGCCGAGCCGAAGATCTCCAGCCTCCGAACATGAAACTCCCGGCATAACTTCTCCACTTCAACACGAGACTCGGCAAGCACGCTCTGAACTTCACGCGGTTCGGGTTTCGCTTTGAGCCTGGGCGCCATCATCACAATGATACCCTCGTTTTCGCTCAGCGATAAGACTCATCGCGGTGAATCACAAATTCCGGATACGCCCCTCCGCCGATTTCGTGCAGATCCATGCCCATGCGCTCCCCGTCCGGATCAACGCGGAAGGGAACGAAGCGGTTGAGCAGCGCGAAGAGAAAGTAAATGAGCGGAAAAAAGAAGCCGAGCAGCGCGGCAATGCCGATGAGCTGAGCAAGAAGCTGCCCCGTCTGGGGCGCAAAAAATCCGGCCGCGATCAAACCCCACAATCCTGCCGCGCCGTGAACGGTGATGGCGCCCGTCGGATCGTCGATCGAGAGCGCGAGTTCAAGCACTTCGACCAGCAACGGCGTAAACACTCCGGCTACAGCTCCGACAAAAAGAGAGCCTGCCGGTGAAGCAAAGGCCGCGCATGCGCTCGATGCAACCAGACCGGCCAGCCAGCCGTTGGCGCAGAGACTGGCGTCGGGTTTGCCGAAGCGGAAGCGAGTGACGGAGAACGTAGCGGCCAGCGCGCCCGAAGCCGATAGCAGCGTATTGATTGCCGTTCCAGGCAGCGCGGAGAGCGGCGCGTGAACCCAAATGATCGCTCCGGCCAGGTTCCAGGCCACCCAACCCACCAGCGCCAGCAGGCAGCCGAACAGAACGTAGATTGCGTTGTGGCCGGGCATCGCGGTGGAAAGTCCCTCTTTGGGGAATTTTCCGCGCCGTGGTCCGGCGATCCAGACAGTCGCCAGCGCGCTCATCCCGCCGATCACGTGCACGGTCGCCGCGCCTCCCGCGTCAAGAAAGCCCGCGCCCACAGAGAAGTTCGCGCCCAGCGCCGCGAGCCATCCGCCGGCCCAGATCCAGTGCGCGGCGAGCGGAAAGATAATTGCGGCTGAAACCGCCGCGGATGCGCATCCTGCCGCAAGCCTCCAGCGATCCGCGCCTGAGCCCCATGGAAGCAGAACCAGCATGGCGACCGCCAAAAACTCAAACAAGACGGCGAGCTGAGCCTGCGGTGCAGCGGCGCCAAGCCCACGGAGAAGAAAAGGACCAAGACCGAGCACGCTCCACGGCTTGCCCGCGGCGTGCAGCGCGACCTCTTTCAATCCCAGCGACCCGGTGAATGAAGCTCCGATGAAAGCGAAGACAATAGCGGCAACGGCAATCAGGGCAAGATTGCCGAGCATCGCCTGCGCCGCCGAGCGCGAGCGGCCCAGCCCGGTATTGACCAGCGCTACTCCCGCAATGGCCATAGGCGCAAGCAGCATGAGCGCGAGGGTGAACGCAAAAACAGCGTCGCTCATTGCGGCAGCCGCTGCTGGAACCATGGGAGGAATCGCGCTCATGGTTGGCTGCCCCCGCGCGGCAGCATATGGCCGCGCACCGCTACGACCAGGCCCAGGATCTCAACCGCCAGACCACAGAGCACAAAAGCCAATCGCCGCCCTGAATCGGGAAACAGCGCCAGCGCGGCAAGCGTAAGAAAGAACCCGGCGGGCATCACCAGCAGTCCGGCGTACTTCATAATGTCTTCCCTTGTCTCTCTTCGGCGAATCTCGGCGTTGGCGGATCTTGCGCGGGCCTTCCCCCGACGGCGATGGATCGAAAAAACCCAGCGAGTCGAACAAGAGTGCCGCGTGTCTTGAGGTGGCGTTGAAAGCGATTGTTACGTTCCTTTGAATTCTAAACGATCCAATCGTTGCCACCGGCTCAGCTCGATTGGCAGGGCATGGCCGCGGGTCTTTACGGTTTCCTTTCGAGTCGCGGGGAATAATGAGTTATGTCATTGCGCCCCGCCCACAACCAGCGTTTCCTGTCCGTCCTCCTCGGCGCAGTCACACTCGCCGGTGTCGCACTTTTGTTGGGGTGGGACGCCTTTCCTTGGCTGTTCCCGGCCGGGAGTCATGCGATTCTCGCGGCATTTTCCCTGGCCATGATCGCCCTGGCATACCTTGTGTACCAGATTGCGCTACGGCCGGCTGCGATGGAACTCCTCAAGGCCGTCATGTTGGCCGTCGCCTTCCTTTTTTGGGCAGCGAATCAGTTTTGGCCGGATTCGCCGCAGGCCACACTTTTTAACGACATCGCGATCGCGCTTTTTGTCCTCGACGTCTTTCTGGTGATTGCCGGATGGCCGCGATCATCGCGAGACGCGTCCTTCGCGGAATCCTGCTCGGGTCGATGCGCCGATTGTTGCGCCCGGGAATGCGGAGAAGAGCGGTGTTGCGCCGGCCCCGTCTCCGCCGGATGATCGAAATCTCTCGCCGCGGAAAAGCGGCAGACTTATGGGGTCCGTTCAACGTTCGGGACGGAACGAGTTCGGCGAGCTTGCCAAACGTCCGCTCCAGCGTGATATTTTCTCTCTGATGATCCCAACTTCTGGTACGCCTTTCGCCAGGAGGTGGAGGTGTTTACGCCGCAAACGCGCTTGTCACAAGCGATTTTCTTTTCAAGCGGTTGCAATGCAGTTTCCCACAAAAAATTTTGGCGATTTTGTCTTCTCAGCGTATTGCGAATCCGTCGCAGGCTGCTATATTGAAACTTCGGGCGTTCCCGCCCCTTCCCTGAAGTTCTATCGTTGAGCAATTCTTGTACATAACCTATGTGACCGCCGATACACGCGGCGCATGCCAAACGAAAGTTAGACCGGGAATCGTTCATGGCGCAAATTTTCGATCGCAGCTCCAATGCACTGGCTCGCATGAGCCTGGTGCTGACGGGGTTGATCGTGATCGCCCTGGGGGTAACGCTGGATCAGTTGCAGCGCTCGCCGTGGGTTACGCGGCAGGGCCAGCGCGCGGATCAGCCGGTGCCCTTCAGCCATAAGCATCACGTTCAGGGGCTCGGCCTTCAGTGCCAGTACTGTCATACCACCGTTGAGAAATCGAGCTACGCGGGCATTCCTCCCACGCGCACCTGCATGAACTGCCATGCGCAGATCTGGACCAATGCGCAATTACTGGAGCCAGTTCGCCAGAGCTGGTATACGGGGCAATCGATTCCCTGGATCAAGGTGCACGATCTTCCCGACTTTGTTTTCTTCAATCACGAAATCCATGTGAATAAGGGCATTGGCTGCGAAAGCTGTCACGGCCGCGTGGATGAGATGCCTTTGATGTACGCGCAGAACACGCTCCAGATGGAGTGGTGCCTGGATTGCCATCGCAATCCGGCGAAAAATCTGCGCCCGACAAGCCAGATCTACAACATGGCGTGGGAAGGCCCAACCGACGACAAGCCGGTCTGGTGCGCAGCGGCTGACAACAAGTCAGGCATACCCACCGCGCAGAGCGTGGACTGTACGACGAAAGATCCCGGCGGCGCAGGACCGGAAGTGGCGTCGTTGCGGCTGTCAAACTTGGGCACGAAGGGTCTGGCGGGCGACGTTGCCGCTGCAACCGTGCCGGCGGCCGCGCCGGCCTATCAGAAATTCATCAGCCAGGAAGCGCTTGGGCTTTTCCTCGTCGATCACTACAAGATCCGCGCGCCGAAAGATTTGACGAGCTGCGAGGTATGCCACCGATGAGCAAGCGCGAAAGCAAAGTCGATAGGCCGATCGAGCAGCAACCGATGACCCTCGATGCGGTGCGGTGTGAACTGAGCGGCACCAGGGGCAAGAAGTTCTGGCGTTCGCTGGATGAGCTGGCCAACACTCGCTGAATTCCAGGCTGCGGTCGAGCGCGAGTTTCCCTCGGCGGCGCAGGAGTGGGTCGATCCGGTTTCAAGGCGCGGCTTCCTCAAATTGATGGGCGCGTCGATGGCTCTTGCGGGCCTCGCCGGCTGCACCAAGCAGCCCGATGAGCCGATCTATCCCTACGTCAAGGCGCCCGAAGATTTGATTCTCGGCAAGCCGATGTACTTTGCCACGGCGCATCCGTTCACCACGGGCGCTGTGCCGCTGCTGGTCAAGAGCGACGAGTTCCGGCCGATCAAGATTGACGGCAATCCGGAGCACGCATACAACCATGGCGGCTCCGATCCTTATTCGCAGGGCACGCTTCTCGACTTGTACGATCCCGATCGCTCGCAGCACGTCACTTATCGCGGCGAGGGACGGGAGTGGGGAGAGTTTGCCGAGGCGCTGGTCGACAAAGTCAGTTCGACCAAGGATGGAACCGGTATCTACTTCCTCAGCGCGACCATCACCTCGCCAACGCTGGCGCGGCAGTGGAAAGAAGTGCAGACCGCGTGGCCCAAGGCCAAGCTGGTGCAGTACGATCCGGCGCTGGCGGGAACATTTCTGGCGCAGGGCGTCAATGTTCAATATGACCTGAGCGGCGCCGATGTGATTGTCTCGCTGGACGCGGATTTCATTTCCAGCGCGGCTTATCCGGGATTTCACAAGCTGGTGCGCGACTACGCAGCGCGGCGCAAGCAGCCTGAAAATGGCATGAACCGCCTGTACGCGGTGGAAAGCTCAACCACGACCACCGGCATGAAGGCCGAGCACCGGCTGGGACTGCGTGCCAGCGAGATTCCGGCATTTGCGGCGGCATTGGCTCAGGCTGTGGGCGCGGTGGGCGTCAACGCGCCGAGCTATGCGTGGACAGATGACCAGAAGAGTTTTCTCGCCGCGGTAGCCAAAGATCTGAAGGCCAACGCCGGCAAGAGCGCGGTGCTTCCAGGGTTGTATCAGGATCCGTCGGTCGCGGCGCTGGCGATCGCCATCAACAACGCACTCGGCAACGTCGGCAAGACAGTTACTGTCTCTTCCGATCCGGCGATTCCGATTCCCAGCGATCAGCTTGGCGATTTCAAGGCGCTGGCAGCCGATCTGAACGCAGGCAAGGTGGATTGGCTGGTGATTTTGAACGCCAATCCGATCTATGACGCGCCCGCCGATCTGAACTTTGCCGACGCCTTCAACAAGGCCAACATTGTTGCGCACCTCGGCTCGCACTACGACGAAACGGGACAGTTGTCTCACTGGCACATTCCCGCCGCGCACTATCTTGAATCATGGTCCGACGCCCGCGCCTACGACGGCACGGTCTCCATCGTGCAGCCCATGATCGATCCGCTTTATGGCGGTCGCACGGCGCATCATGTCTTCCAGGCTCTCCTCAACGATCCGTTGGTGAGCCCCTACGATGCGGTGCGCGAGACGTGGAAGACAACGATCAAGGGCGACTTTGAGACGGGCTGGCGCAAAGCGCTGCACGACGGCTGGGTTGCGGATACCGTCCCAGGCGGCTCCGCAAAATCCGGTGCCGGCGCCACTTTTAAAGGCGCAGTTCCCGTGCCGACATCGAAGGATTCTCTCGAGATCATCTTCCGCCCCGATCCGAACATCTACGACGGCCGCTGGAACAACGTGGGCTGGTTGCAGGAGCTTCCCAAGCCGGTCACGAGTCTCAGCTGGGACAACGCCGCAATCGTCTCCGGCGCGACGCTGAGCAAGCTGGGCCTGGAAGAAGACGACATCGTTGAGTTGTGCGTGGGCAATGGCAAGGTGAAGGCGCCGGTCATCGTTGCTCCCGGCCATCCCGACAATTCGGTCACTGTTTACCTTGGCTACGGTCGCGAGGCCGCCGGGCGAGTGGGTTCCGGCCAGGGCTTCAACGCCTATCTCATTCGCAATACATGGGCGCCTCTCTACGCCACCGGATCTCATCCGCAAGCTCGAAGGCAAGTGGGGCGTCGCGATTACCAAGAGCCATTATCAAGATCAGCGCGGCACGACCTTCGGCGAACAGGGACACGGCAACAACTCTCTTGAAGGCGACGAAGCGCTCGGCCCGCGCGGCATTATCCGCTACGCCACGCTCGACAAGTTCAAGGCCGATCCCAACTTTGCTCACGAGGGCGAAGGCCGTGACACGCCCACCCGCGACACCTCGCTCTTCCCCAACTGGGAGTACAACGAGGCCAACGCCTGGGCCATGTCCATCGACATGAACAGTTGCACGGGCTGCAATGCGTGCATCGTGAGCTGTTATGCCGAAAACAACATCGCTGTGGTGGGCAAGCAGCAGGTGCGCATCGGCCGCAACATGCAGTGGCTGCGTATCGACACGTATTTTGAAGGCGACCTGTCCGCGCCGCGGGCGCATTTTCAGCCCATGAACTGCCAGCACTGCGAAAATGCGCCCTGCGAGCAGGTTTGCCCGGTGGGCGCCACCGTGCACACGCCCGAAGGCCTGAACTTGATGGTCTACAACCGCTGCGTGGGCACCCGCTACTGCTCCAACAACTGCCCCTACAAAGTGCGCCGCTTTAACTTCCTGCTTTATTCCGACTATGAAACGGAAAGCCTGAAGCTGATGCGCAATCCCGACGTGAGCGTGCGCTCGCGTGGAGTGATGGAGAAGTGCACGTACTGCGTGCAGCGCATCCAGGCCGCCAAGATTGAGGCGGACAAGGAAAATCGCAATATCCGCGACGGCGAAATCGTGACCGCGTGCCAGCAGGCGTGCCCGGCGGAAGCGATCGTGTTTGGCAACAAGAACGATCCCAACAGCCGCGTTTCAAAACTCAGAGCGCAGCAGCGCAGCTATCAGGTCATCGCCGATCAGAACGCCCGGCCGCGGACGCAGTATCTGGCCGAAGTTCTTAACGTGAACCAGGAGCTCGAAGTGACGCCGACGGAATTCACGCCGGCAAAGGGTTGATTCGACCATGGCAACCAAGGAAGTAAAACCCGCCGATCCCATGATCGACCCGGCAACCGGAGAATTCCGGGTTATTGGCCAGGGCCAGACCTTCCGGTCGATCACCGAGAAGATCGCGCGCATTGTGCTCACGCCGCAGACGCCGATGGGCTGGTTTGCCCTCTTCACGTTTGCCGGCGGCGTAGCCATGGTGCTGCTGACGGCGGTGACATGGCTGTTTCTGAAGGGCGTGGGCATCTGGGCCATCACCCAGCCGGTGGCCTGGGGATTTGCCATTATCAACTTCGTCTGGTGGATCGGCATCGGCCACGCCGGCACGCTCATTTCGGCCATTCTGCTGTTGTTCAAGCAGGGCTGGCGAAACGCCATCAGCCGCTTCGCTGAGGCCATGACGATTTTTGCAGTTTGCTGCGCCGGCCTGTTCCCGCTGATTCACGTTGGCCGTCCGTGGCTCGGTTACTGGCTCTTACCGCTGCCCTTCACCATGACGGTGTGGCCGCAGTTTCGCTCGCCTTTGCTGTGGGACGTCTTCGCGGTTTCAACCTACGCAACCATTTCGGTCGTCTTCTGGTACATCGGAATGGTCCCCGACCTTGCCACCCTGCGCGACCGCTCACAATCCAGGATCGCGCAATACTTTTACGGCATCGTCAGCGTGGGCTGGCGCGGATCGGTGCGCCACTGGATGCGCTACGAGACCGCATCGCTGCTGCTCGCCGGTCTGGCTACTCCGCTGGTGCTTTCGGTTCACACGGTCATCAGCTTCGATTTCGCGGTCGCGGTTTTGCCCGGATGGCACACCACGATCTTCCCGCCCTACTTTGTCGCGGGCGCTATTTACTCGGGTTTCGCGATGGTGCTCACGCTGGCCATTCCGCTGCGCAAGTTCTATCACCTTGAAGCTCTCGTCACCGAGCGCCACATCGACAATATGGGCAAGGTGATGCTCGCAACCGGCTTCATCGTGGCCTACGGCTACGGCATGGAAGCCTTCATGGCCTGGTACTCGGCGTCGCACTGGGAAGCCTTCATGTTCTGGAACCGCGTGTTCGGGCCCATGGGCTGGTCCTATTGGGTGCTGATCACATGCAATCTGGCGATCCCGCTTACGACTTTGTGGTCGCGCAAGCTGCGCACCTCTATTCCATTCATGTTCTTCATCTCCATTGTGGTGAACACCGGAATGTGGTTTGAGCGCTTTGTCATCGTCGTCACCAGTCTTTATCGCGATTTTCTGCCCTCATCCTGGGGTACGTACCGCGCCACGAAATGGGACTACATGACCTTCGTTGGCACGCTGGGATTCTTCACTTTCCTGTTCCTGCTGTTTGTTCGTTTCCTGCCCATGATTCCCATGAACGAAATTCGCATGTTGCTGCCGGGGGCGAAGATCAAGCCCAAGGTCGCGGAGGCTGCTGACTAATGCCCGCACGCGAAGGAACTTACGGCCTGCTGGCCGAATTCGATACGCCGAGCGACCTGGTGAGAGCCGCGCAGCAGGCGCGCCAGGATGGTTGGCGTCGCATGGACTGCTACACGCCTTACCCGGTGGAGGAAGCTGCCGAAGCCATCGGCTTCCATCGCAACAAGGTGCCGTTGCTCACGCTCATCGGTGGTCTCATCGGGTGCGCGGCCATGTTTTCTCTTGAAACCTGGATCTCCACTCTCGCGTATCCGCTGAACATCGCGGGCCGCCCTTTGTACTCGTGGCCTGCCTTCATTATTCCCGCGTACGAGTGGACGATTCTTTGGGCCGGCCTTTCTGCCGCGTTCGGCATGCTTGCGCTGAACGGCCTTCCGTCGCTCTACCATCCGCTCTTCAACGCGCCTAACTTCCGCGACGGCGCGACGACTGACAAGTTCTTCCTGTGTCTGGAAGCGTTGGATCCTAAGTTCGATCTGGCGGAGACCAAGGCATACCTGCTTAAATTCACACCCAACTCAGTGGTGGAGGTGGAGTACTGATGCACGTCTCCCGCCTCAATCCGCTTGGCCTCAAGCTCCGGCTCGTCGCCGCACCGGCCGCGATGGCTGTGCTGCTGATTGCCGGCTGCCGGCAAGACATGCAGGACCAGCCCAAGATGGTTCCGCAACGTGGCTCCGACTTTTTTGCCGACCAGCGGGGAGCGCGTCCGCAAGTGCTCGACACCGTGGCGCGTGGACAACTCCACGAAGACAGCTACTTCTATACCGGCGTGGTGCAGGGGCCGAACGGCTACAAGCAGGAACTGGACCAGATGCCTGTCGAAATTCCTGTGACGATGGAAGTGCTTGAACGCGGCCAGGAGCGTTTCAACATCTATTGCACTCCGTGTCACTCGCGTGTGGGCAACGGGCTTGGCGAGATCGTGCAGCGCGGATTCAAGCCTGCCGCCAACTTCCATGATCAGGTGCGCATGTCGCAGCCGCTCTCGCACTACTTTTACGTGATGACGCACGGATACGGCGCCATGCCCGATTACTCGGCGCAACTGCCGCCGGCGGATCGCTGGGCAGTGGCGGCTTACATCCGCGCGCTGCAATTGAGCCAGGCGGCAACGGCGAAGGATGTGCCTGCTGGAACCGAGATCAAGAACCTTAAAGACCTGGCGGCCGCTGAAGGACATCCCGAATACGCGCAGCCGTGGCCCATGCCATCGACGGCGGTAACGGCGTACAAGCCCATCGCCAGCGAGGGAACTCCGGGCATGGCTCCCGCTTACCCAGCCGATCCAAAGATTTCGATTCCACCAAGCAAACCGGCCCCCGCGGCCCAGAAGTAGGAAGAACGGAATGGCACACGACGCAATTTCGCACGCCAAGCAGCTCCCGGCAGACCTGAGCGCTCCCGCGTTTGTGGACGTTTGGAGAAGCCGCGCGCTGATCATCGCGGGAGTCTTCTCCGTGGCCGCTGTGATTCTGGCGTTCCTGGGGCAGGCGCAGGATCCGGAGCACCTGGGCTGGGATCACCTGCTGCGTGGCTGGGTGCTCGGCACCATGGTTACGTGGGGACTGTGTATCGGCGGCCTGGCATTGCTCATGGTGCAGTATTGCTCAGGCGGCAAGTGGGGACTGCTCCTGCGGCGTCCGCTCGAGGCCATGAGCCGCACGCTTCCGCTCATCCTTGTCTATTGGGTCGTCATCGCAATCTTTATGAAGCGGCTCTATCTTTGGGCGGCGATCGGCGATACCACCGCGGCGCTGAAATCGGGCGCGATCAGCGAACTCCAGGCCCACTGCATCGATTTCAAGCGGCCTATGCTCAATCCGAATGCGTTTTGGTATGTGAGCTTGCTCTGCTTCGCGATCTGGGGCTTCTACACATGGCGGCTCAATACGCTGGGCCTGAAGCGCGACAGTTCCGGACCTGAGACCACGCCATATTGGATCAAGAAGCTTGAGAACATCAGCGGCCCCGGCATTGTCGTCTATGCGCTAACCATGACTGCGGGCGCCATCTACTGGGTCATGTCGATGGATCCCACTTGGTACTCGTCGGTCTATGGCCTTCTGTTTCTTGTCGGGCAGGGATACGCGACGCTGGCCTTTTCCATCATCGTTGCCATTTCGCTCTCCAAAGCCGAGCCGTTCAAGACCATTCTGAGGCAAACCGAGCAGCACGACCTGGGCAAAATGACGTTTGCCTTTGTAATGCTGAACATCTACCTGGCCTTCGGGCAGTTCCTCATCATCTGGTCGGGAAATCTGCCCGATGAGATCAACTGGTACCTGGATCGGATTCGTGGTGGATGGGGCGTCATCATCACCCTCGATTTCATCTTCCACTGGTTGATTCCGTTTACCATGCTGCTCTCGCGCGACCTAAAACGGAACAAGAAGCGGCTGGTTCGGGTGTGCCAGTGGATGATCTTTGCGCGCGCGTTCGACCTGTTCTGGCTGATTGAGCCGAACTTCAAGGACGCCGCCCGCAACCTGCACTTCAGTTGGGGAATGCTTGAATATATTGCGGTGCCCGTGGCCATGTTCGCCTTCTGGGTGGCCTATTTCTGCACGCGGCTCAAGACGCGGTCGCTGGTGCAAGTGAACGATCCGCATTTGGCGGAGATTCTGGAGCCTGAACATGCCCACGCATAACCTATTCGAGCCCGAGCCGGATCATGGCGAGCCGGAGAAAGTCGATGCCTCGGCGGGCTATGAGCGCAGCGATGCCAGCGTAACGGGGATCGCCGTGTTCATGACCTCGCTCCTTATCTTCGTTGCGGTGGTCGGATTGCTCTGCTACGGCATCGGCGCATGGTTCAACGCCCGCATGAACCGGGAAGACGGGCCGAACAGCAAGTGGACCAAGACGGTGGATGTGCGGCAACTGGGCAATTTGCCCTCCAGCCCCGAACTTCAGAACAAGATTGCGGAAATCACGCAGACCTTTCCAACGCCGCGATTGCTGACCGATGACGGCGACCAGGATGTGGCCGACCTGCACGCGCGCGAAGACTTGCTGCTCTTGAACTACAGTTGGGTCGATCAGTCGAAGGGGACAGTCAGAATTCCCATCGAGCAGGCTATGCAGTTGATTGCGCAGCGCGGGTTGCCCGTGGCGACGGCGGTGAACACCCAGACGCCCCCCCAGCAGTTAATGACCGGCGACAGCGTTCCCACCGTGCCCACACCGCTGACCAACGGATTTGCGCGTACCAGCTATGAGCAGGAACAGGCGGAGCAGGCTGCCGCCAAGCAAGAGCAGGAAGGGCAGAAATAGCGATGCAATCGGGAAGCACAATTCGGAAACATTGGCGCGAGACGGCTCAGGTGGCCGTCGGCGCGATTGTGCTTTCGCTCGGCGCTCCGCTCCTTGGCGCGCAGGTTTCCAGTTACGGCGACAAACAGGCCGGCCCAACCAACGACAGGCCGCCCACACTGCTCAATGGCGTGGGTATCGATCAGCATCTCAACACGCAGTTGCCGCTCAACCTCGCCTTCACTGACGATGCCGGCAAGCAGGTGACACTGGCTGGCTACCTCGGCAAGCGACCGGCAATTCTGGCGCTGGTTTACTATCGCTGCCCCATGCTCTGCTCCGAAGAACTCGACGGCCTTACCAGCGCGCTCGAGATGGTTCGCTATGTCCCCGGCAAGGACTTCAACATTATCGTCGTCAGCATCGATCCCACCGAAGGCACCGATTTGGCCGCTCAAAAGAAGCGTGAATACGTGAAGCGCTACGGCCGTCCCGAAACCGCGAACGGGTGGCATTTCCTCACCGGCACGCAGCCGAACATCGATGCGCTCACTCAGGCAGTCGGCTTCCGCTACGTCAAGCTCACTGTGCCGGGCAGCAACCTGGTTCAGTTTGCGCACGCCAGCTCGATCCAGATCGTCACCCCGGAGGGCAAGCTGGCGCAGTACTACATGGGCGTTGAGTACTCGCCCAAGGACTTGCTCCTGGGACTGGACGAGGCTTCGTCGAATCGCATCGGATCGCCGGTAGACAACATTCTTACTTACTGCTACCACTACGATCCCACCACCAACACTCACGACCTGATCATCGCGCGCGTGATTCAGTTGGGAGGATTCCTCACAGTGGTGCTTTTGGGCGGATTCATGCTGGTCATGTTCCGTCGCGATTACAAGCACGATCACCCCTCGGGACCAGGGACTCTGGGGACGGCAAAGAAAGTGAACGGATAAGGGAATGGACCACATCAGCCCAGTACTGTGGCAGTTTCTCGTCAAATGGTTGACGCACTTCGCGCTCTTTCCGCCCGAAGCATCCAAAATTGCGCCCGAAATGGACGCGCTCTATTTCTTCATGGTGCTGGTCAGCCTGGTGGGGCTGACGATTGTGGTTCTGCTGATTGTCGGATTTTCGATCCTTTACAGCAAGACGCGCCATCCGCACGCGGTGCAGATCGAAGGCTCGACGGTGCTCGAGGCCACCTGGACGATCATCCCGCTCGGCCTGTTTCTGATCATGTTCGTGTGGGGAGCGCTGCTGTACTTCCGCATTTACACGCCGCCCGCGAACGCCATGAACATCTACGTCGTCGGCAAGCAGTGGATGTGGAAGGTCGAGCATGCGGGCGGGCAGCACGAGATCAACGCTCTGCACATTCCCATGGGCCGTCCAGTGCAGTTGACGCTCATCTCGCAGGATGTGTTTCACAGCTTCTCCATTCCCGCCTTCCGCGTCAAGCGCGAGGCGATTCCGGGCCGCTACACGACGGTCTGGTTTGAAGCCACAACGCCCGGTACGTATCACCTCTTCTGCACGCAATATTGCGGCACTAACCACTCACAGATGATCGGCGACGTAGTGGTGATGACGCCCGACGACTTCAAGAAGTGGCTCGACGGTTCAACCAGCGGCAACTCGCTGGCGCAGGACGGCGAGCGGCTCTTCACCAGCCTGAGCTGCAGCGCGTGCCACAACACAAGGCCAGACGCCCGCGGGCCCAGCCTGGCAAACGTCTACAACTCCAGGCTCACGCTTTCAACGGGAGAGACCATCACCGCCGACGATGCTTATCTGCGCCAGGCGATCCTGAATCCGTCGCAGCACATTACGCAGGGCTATGCGCCCATCATGCCCACTTACCAGGGCCAGGTCAGCGAAGAAGGCGTGATCGCACTGGTCGAATACATCAAGAATCTCGATTCCGATTACCGCGTTCAGCAAACTCTCAACACCACCGATCTCGTTCCTGAGAGTGCAGGCGGCAAAGCAGCGCCAGCGGGCAAGGTGCCCGCGGCGCAGAAGGAGGTCAAGCCATGAGTGCTGCCACCATCGTTGTTCTTCCCGATCAGTCCACGGCCAGGGTTCCGAAGATGAACTTCCTGACCAAGGAAAACGGCCTGCTCAGTTGGCTGCTCACTGGCGACCACAAGCGGATCGCCACGCTATACCTGATTTCGATTACATTTTTCTTCTTTATCGGCGGGTCGCTGGCCGGACTCATTCGCCTTGAATTGCTGACGCCGCAGACCTCACTGATGGCCGCCGACACCTATAACAAGGTCTTCACCATGCACGGCGTCATCATGGTGTTCTTGTTCCTCGTGCCTTCTGTGCCCGCAACGATCGGGAATTTCGTGATTCCCATGATGGTTGGGGCCAAGGATCTGGCGCTGCCCAAAATCAATCTACTCAGTTGGTATCTCTATATCATCGCCGGCTGCATGGTCATCTATACCATGGCCGCGGGCGGCGTCGATACGGGATGGACCTTCACCAGTCCGCTCTCAACGCATTATCTGAATACCCATGTCATTTCCACTGGCCTGGCTATCTTCGTGGCCGGATTCAGCTCCATCTTTACCGGGCTCAACTTCATCGTCACCATCCACAAGATGCGCTGCCCGGGCATGACATGGTTCCGGTTGCCTCTCTTCGTCTGGTCGAATTATGCGGCCAGTATTCTGATGGTGCTGGGAACGCCGGTGCTGGCCATCACGCTGGTGCTGGTTGTGCTCGAGCGCACCGTGCACATCGGTGTTTTCGATCCCGCCTATGGCGGTGACCCCATTCTCTTCCAGCATTTGTTCTGGTTTTATTCACACCCCGCCGTCTACATCATGATTCTGCCCGGCATGGGGGTCATCTCCGAGGTCGTCTCCACTTTCAGCCGCAAGCGCGTCTTCGGCTACACGGCGGTCGCGTTCTCTTCTGTCGCCATCGCCGTCTTCGGCTTCTTCGTCTGGGCGCATCACATGTTCATCATGGGCATCTCCAACTACGCAGCGCTGGTCTTCTCGCTGCTCACCATGCTCGTCGCGGTGCCCTCGGCCATCAAGATATTCAATTGGGCCTTCACTCTTTACAAAGGCTCCATCACGTTTGAGACACCCATGCTCTACGCCTTCGGCTTCATGGGCCTGTTCACCATCGGCGGCATGACGGGCGTCTTCCTTGGCACTACAGGCACCGACATTCACCTGACCGAGACGTACTTCATCGTTGCCCACTTCCACTTCGTCATGGTGGGCGGCATGTTGATGGCGTTTCTGTCCGGCATTCACTTCTGGTGGCCCAAGTGGACCGGGCGCATGTATCCGGAAAAGATTTCACAGTTTGCAGCGGTCGTGACCTTTATCGGCTTCAATTTCACGTTCTTCCCACAATTCATCCTGGGCACACTGGGCATGCCTCGGCGCTACGCCGCCTACCCGCCTGAGTTTCAGGCGCTGAACGTCTTTTCTACCGCGGGCGCGACCATCCTTGGCGTGGGCTACCTGCTGCCGATTCTTTACCTTACCTGGTCTCTGAAGTATGGAGCCGTCGCCGGCAACAATCCCTGGCAGGCAACGGGCCTCGAGTGGCAAACGCAATCGCCGCCGTTGACCGAGAACTTTCCATCGATCCCCATCATGGACCACGAGGCCTACGACTACGACTGGCTCGAGCGTGAGCAGCAGAAAGAGGTGGCGAGTGTCGGATAGCACCGCAACCGCCAGCAGCGCCGTAGCGGAGGTTCATCACGAGCATCCGCCGTATCAGCGCCATCATTTCGAATCCGTCGAGCAGCAGGCGGACACGACGAACTTCGCCATGTGGCTCTTTCTGCTCACCGAAATCATGTTCTTTGGCGGGCTCTTCACCGCCTATCTGATCATGCGCAATTGGTACTATCCGGCGTTCGTTGAGGCGTCGCACCAGTTGAACGTCGGATGGGGCACGGCGAACACGGGAGTTCTGATCCTCTCCAGCTTCACCATGGCCATGGGAGTCTGGTCGGCCGAGATGCGCAAGAAAGGGATGCTGGTTCTCTTCCTCTCGCTCACCTGGATCCTGGGCATGGCATTCCTGGGCATCAAGTCCATCGAATATCACGAGAAGTGGGTGAAGCACCACGTCCCCGGACTGCACTGGAGCGACTCGTCGTTCGTGAACCCGGCCTCGGACCCCGAGGTCTACAAGGAGTACCACGACAAGCCGTTGGCGCCCGACATGGCAGAAAAGACCGGGATGTACTTCTTCCTCTATTTCGCAATGACCGGCATGCACGCGCTGCACATGATCATCGGCATCTCGCTCCTGACATTCATGATCTACCGGGCGCGACAAGGGGCTTACACAACTGGGCACGTGACCTATGTCGAAAACTTCGGCTTGTACTGGCACTTTGTTGACATCGTCTGGATCTTTCTGTTCCCGCTGCTTTATTTGATCAGCCGGTATTGAGGGGAAAATTGCAATGAGCGAACACAACGGGCAGCCCGCGCACAACGAAGAAGCCGAGCATGAACACCACATCGTCAGCCCGGTGGTCTACGGAACGATTCTGCTGGCCCTGCTGATTTTTACGGGTCTGACGGTCTGGATGTCGTTCATCGATCTCGGCGAGTGGCACATCGCCATCAATCTTTTTGGATGGCAAATCGGGGGCACCCTCTTCTGGAATCCGGTCGTTGCGCTGGCCATCGCCTGCACCAAGATGACCCTGGTGGTGCTTTTCTTCATGCATGTGAAATACAGCACCAGGTTGACCAAGCTGACCGTGGCTTCAGGATTCTTCGTCTTCATAGTCCTGATCGGAATGACCATGACCGACTACTTCACGCGCGCCTGGGGACGGTGGTAGTGAGACGGCTACTAGCCGTTAGCTTTTTAGCCTTTAGCTCGTCGGGCCGCCTCACGGCGGCCCTTTACGTTGCTGCAAACGGAGCCACCACCATCATTTCAAGGCTTTCTTGATTTCCTGTACGGCCCAAATGCCCACCGCATTCCCAAAATACTTCTGATTGGTACAAGTCTCCCATGCCAATTTGAACTTCGGTGTGAGCGAAGCGATCAGCGTATGGTCGCTTTGCCGGTAGATATCGATGCGCAGGGTCAACTCCGGTGGGTGCGCCATGTTCCGGCCGTTCTTGGCAAAATCGGTGATCTTGCCTTCTATAACAACCGAGTTCGCGGCGTCCGCATCGGGAATCGCTCCGCCGGCGGCAACTACCTGCTCGACGACCTTTTCCTTCACCAGCGCTTCGCTGAGGTGGCTATACAGAGAGTCGAGGTGGTCTTTCGGGCTGATATTATCTGGCGGAAACTGGACCCCATCCGCAATCGTGAACGGCTCTACGACGGCGAATTTGTACTTCGCCTCGGTGTTTTTTGCGGCCACGGCCGCGACCAGGATGAATACCCCTAATGTCAGGAATGAAAACATCAAAATGCGCTTCATCGTGCCTCCGCACTTCGTCTTGTTCCCTATCCTCATCGGATTCCGGGACACACGCACTATACCCTCTTTTCAACTGAAGGCGCAGTGCGGCACGACAGAAGTGCAACGCCCAGAGCGGCGGGAGCCGTACAGCTTTCAAAACAGTTTCGAATTGGGAAATTACAAGCACCGCGTTTGGATGAGCCCGCAAAGAACGGATGCCTCGGGGGACAAGGGTTTAAAACTGCAAATAAATACCATAAAGTCAATGGGATTTGCCCCCAGGGGAATTCCGGCTTCATGTGGAGGACGAGTCCTGAACCTTCTACAGCGCCGGCTTCGGCGGCTTCACCACCGTCCACGCATTCGCGCCGGTCACTTTCACAGGACGGCGGTAGAGCTTGCCGTTCTCGACGGCGTAGAGCCAGTTTGTATCGCCGGTGGTGGCAAATGCGAGGGCAGCGATGGGAGCGCCGGGTGTGCTTGGGTCCGGCGGATTCAGAATCTGCATGATTCGGCCGTTTTGCATGGCGACCTGGATTCCAATCGGCGTGGCGAAATAGACGTTGCCATTGGTGTCCTCGGCTACGCTCCATATGCGGTCGCCTAGCAAGCTCGATTCCGTCGTCTCCGGCAATTCCAGTCGATAAAAAGGCTCGCCGTTGATAAGAGAGCCATCGGCTGCAATCTGGAACGACCAGCTATAGCGTCCGATCGCGTCGGTCACCACGAGCATCGATTGATCGGGCGAGAATGCCAGCCCCATGGGCGCGACAATTGACCGGTCCATCTCCTGCGTTTCAACTTTGCCTGAAGCATCGATTCGGCCTGATGGAGTTCTCCCGCTCCCGCTAAAGTAAATCGTGCCATTCTGCGCGACGACAAAATCGTAGATGCCAAGGCCTCGGGCTATGATCTTTAGATCATTTGGCGGACCGGTAGTTTTATGAAACGAGACGATTTCGTCAGTTCCCAAGGATGCGTACAGGCGGCCGTCCGCACCGAATCTGAGGCGCTGCACGCCACCTTTCAATTGGAGAAATTGCGTCACGTTTCCATCTGCATCGACGCGCTCGACGGCATTTCCGGCGCAAATATATACGTTTCCCTTGGCATCGGAGGTAAGGCTCCAAACTTGCCCGTAATCACGGTCGATCATGTGATCGCCGCCAACCTGTTGCCACGGTTTGTCGACGTAGATCGTCGAAAACACGCGGTCCGTCGCATCGTATCCCGGCTGCTGCGCGGCCGCCGGCTCGCGCACCACGATCGGCGCGGGATAATCCCGCCACAGCCAGCGCAGCGCATCGGGCAGAATCGCTCCGCCCTGCTTGGTGCTGTGCCCGTCTGTCCCCATCACCAGCTTCGCGTCGTAGCCGGCGAACTCCAGCGCCTCGTACATCACCTGGTTGTTGATGGGCCAGCTTCCTGAGAAGTGCGTTCCGTAAGGCTCTGCGGCGGAAATATGATCCGCCGTCCCGTCCTGCATGAAGATTCGAATCGGCTTGGGCTCGGTCCTGCGAACCAGAGCCGGCAGGGCATCCGCCCCCTTCATCGCAACGTATGTGCCGATGAGTGAGAGCACGCGGTGAAACTGGTCGGGCCGGTTCCACGCCGCCATGAATGCGCCCACCGCCCCCGTGCTCACGCCGCTCAGCGCGCGGTCGTCGGGATTCTTCGACAGGTTGTACTGTTTCGCGACTTCCGGGATCAGCTCGTTCAGCAGAAAATCCGCGAAGCGCGGCGTCAGCGAGTCGTATTCAAAGATGCGGTTGTAGCGGTTCTGGTCGGCATCCGAAACTACGGGCAAGATCCCTGGATCAACAAAGATGGCGATCATCGGCGGCAAATCGTGCTTGGCGATCAGGTTGTCAAGAACCACCGGCACGCGCATGCTGTTGCCGAGCGCCTGGCTGCCGTCGAGAAAAATCATGAACGGCGTCGGCTTGCTCGCGTCGTACTGGGCCGGCACATACACGGCGCAGTTATGCGGTGTGCCGGGATAATCCTTGCCCGGCGTCAGCACGAATTGGGTCACCGTGCCCTTGGGCACGCCGTCGTGCGGTTCGGAATCTGGGCCGAGGGTGTAGTCCTCCGCGTGGACGGCGGCACCTGCGAAAACCAGCAACAGCGCGAGCAGAATTCGTCTCATCAAAAACCCCAAGTCTTGAGATGAACTGCATGGAAAAGAGGCCTGTCTTGCACAGATCAGGCGCAATCAACTCATCCTAACCGGGGCGGCCAACCCTTAGCATGATGATTCTGCGAGGACTGTGCCGATGGAATTGGGCAGCCCTTGCAGCAGGTTTCAGGAGACAGGCACGGTGAGTTCCAGGCTCGAAGACGACCAGATTCCAATGCAACTCGCCCGGTTGGCTGATCAGCCGCGCGTTTTGGTGCGCCGCGCCGGTGCGCCCCTCAAGGCAGCGCGCTCGGTCGTTTACTGGATGCAACGAGCCGTGCGCATTGTGGACAACCCTGCCCTCGATATTGCCATCGACGCGGCCAACATTCTCGGCCTGCCCGTGGTCGTCTATTTCGGCGTCGTTTCCAACTACCCCGGCGCTAATCTCCGCCATTACCACTTCCTCCAGCAGGGACTGCTCGACGCCGCCCAGGATGCAGCGGAGCGGGGCGTAGGGTTTATCGTGCGCCGGCCGCATGAAGCCTCGCTGGAGGCATTTCTTGAAGAGGTCCAGGCCGCGCTCCTCATTGGCGACGAGAATCCCTGCCGCGAACCGGAGCGCTCGCGCAAGGTGCTCGCCCGCCGCCTCAGAATCCCCTACTGGACGGTCGATGCCGACGTCGTAGTTCCTTCGCGCGTCTTCAATCGCAGTTTTGTGCTGTTGCATCATTTTCGCCCGAGACTCAAGGCCGAGCTGCCCAATTTCCTCGTTGCTCCAAAGAAGGCAGAGCCCCTTTATCGCTGGCAACCCCCAAAGCCTGTCGCGTCCTTCGCGCTCACGGGCGACATCACCGCCGGATTCGCCAAGCTTGACCGCTCGGTCGGTCCCGTCGACACGTTTACCGGCGGAACCCACGCCGCTCTGAAACGGCTGCGGACTTTTATCAGAAACGACCTTGCGTCCTACGATGAAATGCGCAACCACCCCGAGGCCGCAGGCACGAGCTGCCTGTCGCCGTATCTGCATTTCGGCAACATTTCACCATTGACGATTGCTCTCGCAGTGCAGAAGGCCGTGCGCGAGTCGGGAATCTCATCCGAGAGCAGTGAAAGATTCCTTGAGCAACTCATCGGCTGGCGGGAACTGGCTGTACTGTTCGTTCGTCATGAAGTGAACTACGACAACTGGGAATGCGCCGCGCCATGGGCACGCAAGACGCTTCTCGAGCATGCCTCCGACCCGCGCCCATTTCGTTATTCCCTGGAGCAATTCGAGCACGCCGAAACGCACGACGATCTTTGGAATGCCGCGCAGTGCCAGATGGTCTCCACAGGCTGGATGCACAACTATATGCGGATGTACTGGGCCAAGAAGATCCTCGAGTGGGCGCCGGACCCGGCGACCGCCTTCGATTGGGCGGTCATCCTGAATGACCGATACGAACTCGACGGCCGCGACCCCAACGGCTACGCGGGGATCGCCTGGGCCATCGTTGGCAAATTCGATCGCCCTTGGTTCAATCGACCGGTATTCGGCTTGGTGCGGCCGATGACCGCTGCATCGTTTTCCCGCAAATTCAACTCCGAGGCATACATTCGCAAATTCGGCAATCTCCGTTTGCATTCCGGTGAGGCTGACCGCTGATCCAGTCCCCAGTTGTATCGGCGATCACATTTGGCCGCTGTCGTCATCGTCCTATAATGGGCCACATTCTCATTCCCGGAAATTGCGTGTTTCGTTGAGCGTTATCCGATCGATTCCGCGCTCATCCCCATTGGAAGATTTTCAGAATAGGGGAAGGCGGAATCAAAGTCGCGAAGCGCGTGACGAATCCAATGTTCGATCCGAAATCGAAGCGCACCGCCCGAAAGGGGAGTGCAGGGAATCGAGTCCGGCGGCCCGAGCGACGTACCTATCGCCAACACTCGATCCGTGGCGCGTGGGCCCGCGCTGTGCTCGCCGCATGCCTTCTGGCGCATCTGCCGGCCGTCCCAACCGCAGCCCAATCGCCAGCTCCCATCGTGCCAGCCAAACCGTCGGGCCACCAAGCAACCCGGTCTGTTCGCGTCCCGCCTCGCGTTCTTGAAGCTCAGCGTTTTCTTCGGGAGCGCGGGTGGACGCCGGGTCATCGATTGGCGCCACGGGCGGGCGCCGTCCGCCATATGGGCCCTCCAACTTTCGGCGCATCGCCGAGCGGCGCCGTGCCGCGTATCCAGAGCGTTGCCAGTACCGCGTCGGTCAGTACCTGGCAGCCCCTCGGACCCGCGGCGGTCCAGACGCCAAACTTTGGCCTCGTCACCGGACGCATCTCCGCGCTGGCTCTCGATCCTTCTGACGTGACCGGCAACCGCCTTTACGCAGGCACCACCGGCGGCGGCGTTTGGGTGGCCAACAACGCCGCGGCGTCCACGCCCTCGTCCATCGTCTTCACTCCGCTCACTGACTCGCTGGCTGTGCTCGCCGGAGCCTCCGATGCGTCCATCAGCATCGGCGCTCTCACTGTGCAGCCGGGTGGAACCGGCGTCATCCTGGCCGGCACCGGCGACCCTAACGACGTCCTCGATTCGTACTACGGCGCCGGCATTCTACGCTCCACAGACGGCGGCAACACGTGGAGTCTGATCCAGGAGACCGTCGATCAGGAAGAGGGCATGAGCCTCACGGATGCCAGATTCATCGGCGAGGGCTTTGCCGGTTTCGCCTGGAGTACTGTGAATCCGCAACTTGTTGTAGCGGCAGTTTCCGAAGCCTATGAAGGCACTTTGGTCGATGCCGATTGGCCGCTCACCACATACCAGGGCTTGTATTACTCCGCGGATAGCGGCGCGACCTGGCACCTGAGCACGATCACCGACGGCAGCGGAGAAATCCTCCAGGGGCCAGCAACGAGTCCTCCCGCGCTGGGCATCGCTGCTACCGCAGTGGTGTGGAACCCCGTGCGTCAGTTGTTTGTGGCTGCGATGCGCTATCACGGTTACTATCAGTCGCCAGACGGCGTTACCTGGACGCGCATGACCGCGCAACCAGGCACCGGCCTCACCACCCAAATGTGTCCAGCCAATGCCGGACAGGCTGGATCCATCGCCTGTCCCATCTATCGCGGCGCGCTCGCGGTCAATCCGCAAACCGGGGACACGTTTGCGTGGACCGTGGACCTGAACAATCAGGATCAGGGGTTATGGCAGGATCGATGCGCGATCGTCGCGGGGACTTGCAGCAATCCGACCATCTCCTTTGCCACGCAGTGGAATACTGCACCTCTTGAAGCCAGCACTCTCGAGGGTGCTGCCACCATTCTCGACGGCGACTATAACCTCGCCCTTGCTGCGGTTCCGAATCAGCAGGACACATTTGTGCTGGCCGGCGCCAATGATCTGTGGAAGTGCAGCCTCGCCATGGGTTGCGTTTGGCGCAACACCACCAACTCCACCACCTGCATGAGCGCACAGGTGGCTGAATACCAGCACTCGCTCGCTTGGAACGCG
Source organism: uncultured Acidobacteriaceae bacterium (assembly GCA_963850865.1). Taxonomy (GTDB): domain Bacteria; phylum Acidobacteriota; class Terriglobia; order Terriglobales; family Acidobacteriaceae; genus Telmatobacter. The sequence continues at coordinate 335,028 of CAWKMZ010000007.1, read as the reverse complement.
GCCAACCCGTTGGAGGTTTTTCTCGGCAACGACAGCGGGCTCTGGCGCTCGACGGACGCAATTGGCGAATCAGGATCGCCCTGCGCGGCAACGGATGCCACGCACTACCAGAACCTCAACGGAAGCTTGGGATCGCTTGCCGAGACCGTCAGCCTGTCGCCCGTTACAGACTCGCCATACAAGCTGATGGCTGGCCTGGGCGTCAACGGAACCGCGGGCGTGAAGAGTTCCTCGCAGACCTCGGACTGGCCGCAGATTCTCTCCGGTTACGGCGGCCCCGTCGCCATCGACCTTGCGAATGACACGAATTGGTATGTAAACAATCAGCCTGGAGTGGCCATCTATCGTTGCTCGCAATCGGCCCCCTGCACGCCCAGCTCATTTGGCACGAGCCCGGTGATCGCGGACGCGGACGTCGGCGGCGACGGCAATGCGATGCCGACAGCAGCGCCGTTTCTGGTCGACCCGCTGGACGACTCTCAATTGCTCATCGCAACTTGTCGCGTGTGGCGCGGGCCGGCCAATAGCGGCAGTTGGAGCGCAAGCAACGCCATTAGCCCGATCCTCTCGAGCGGAGCTACCGGCGTTCCATGCAATGGCGATGGCCTTATACGGTCGATCGCTGCCCTGCCGCTCCCTCCCAGCGGCGAGGTCATCTACGCCGGTATGTATGGCGCAGCCAGCAATGGCGGCAACTTGCCGGGCCACATTCTGAGCGCGACCCTCGATCTGACCTCCCGCGTTGCGCCCGTGTGGCACGATCTCACGCTGAATCCCGTTCTCAACAACCCCCATCCGTTGAACTTCGAAAACTTTGACATTTCCAGCATTGTCATCGACACGCACGACCCCACAGGCAACACCGTCTACGTAACGGTGGAAGGCACCGATAATCCTTACGAAAGACTCCAGGTGGTGTACCGCTCGACGAATGGAGGAGCCACCTGGAACAGCATTTCAGCGAATTTGCCAATCGCGCCTGCCAACAGCCTTGCCGTCGACCCCCAGAATGCGAACACGGTATATGTCGCCACTGACCAGGGAGTGTACTTCACAACCGAAGTTGCGAGCTGTGCGCAATCCCTTTCCAACTGCTGGTCAGTGTTTGGCTCCGGCTTACCCAGCTCTCCGGTCGTTGCACTAAACGCCGCTCCCAGTTCTTCTTCCGCGCAAGTTCTGGTGGCAGCCACCTACGGGCGCGGACTCTGGCAAGCCCCGCTATGGAGCGCAGGGACGGGCCTTACTGTCGCCGCCGCCAGCCCCTCGACTCTCGCTTTTCCCAGTCAGGTCTTTGACACCTCCAGTAGTCCGCTGACCATTGCGCTCAACAACACCGGCAATCTCGCGCTCACGGTCTCCTCCATTTCGATGAGTGTAGATTTCAGCGAAACTGACAACTGTGTGAATGCGTCCGTCGCGGTGGGCGCGACCTGCGACCTCCAGGTGACATTTACGCCGCAAGCCACGGGCCCGCTGAGCGGGGAAATGACCATCTACGCCAACGTCTACGGTGGGCAGCTTGTGATCGACCTGACCGGAACCGGCTCGCCCGCAGGCGTCGTAAGCCTCATCCCCGCGTCCGTACCCTTCGGCCAGGTGGAAGTTGGAACCGTGTCGGCGCCGCTCCAGATCTCCGCGGCGAACAGCAGTGCGACGGCGATTCTCTTGAGCAGCATCTCCATCACCCCGCCGTTCATCCTCACTGCCAACTCGTGTGGCACATCCAGCCTGACCGCAAACTCCGTCTGCCAGTTGGAAGTAGAATTTGCGCCGACGCAGGATGGCCCCGCGTCCGGACTGCTGACCTTTACGGATGGTGCGGGCACGCAAACCGTGGAACTGACCGGAACGGGAATCGCTCCTCCCGCCGACGTCCTCAATCCCATATCGCTTTCGTTTCCGCCAACCTCGGAGGGCCAGCTCTCCGCCGCGGAGAATGTGACGCTGACAAACTCCGGCGGCTTGCCGCTGACCTCGATTTCCATCTCGGCCAGCCCCCAATTCCAGGTGTCGGGCACATGCGGAGCGCAACTGGCGGCGGGCGCGGTCTGCACCATCAGCGTCATCTTTGCTCCCTCCCAGGTAGGCGCGGTCACCGGCTCGCTGACGATTACCGACGCGCTACGCACGCAGACCGTGGCCTTGAGCGGCTCAGGGCTTTCGCCGGCCGTTTTCAGCGTCAGCCCTTCCAGCCTGACCTTCACCAACCAGCAGCCTGGCGTACCCAGTGCCCCGCAAACGCTCACCATTGGCAACATCGGCGGCTCGTCTTTGGCCAATGTCGGTTTTTCCATCACCGGCGCCGCGGCGTCCAGCTACTCCATCGCCGGGACCACTTGCGGAGCGTTGCTCAATAACGGAAGTAGTTGCACCTTGCAGATCGTCTTCACGCCGAGCGCGACGGGCGTCATCGCGGCCACGCTTGCTGTCTCTTCTTCCACTTTGGGAGTTGCTCCAGCTTCGGTGCCGCTCAATGGTTCGGGCCAGCTCGCAGCCGGCCTGGCCACAAATCCCTCTCAGATCGCATTTCCCGTAGTTGCAGCGGGTCAGTCCAGCACCGCTCAGCCAGTGACCATCACAAATTCCTCCAATTACGCCATCGCTTCTATCGCGCTCGCCGCTCCTGCGCCGTTCAGCATCTCGCAAAATTCGTGCACGGGCGCCCTTGCAGCGGGCGATAACTGTTCCGCGTCGGTTGTCTTTCAGCCCGGCGCAGGCGGCTCCGCTTTGGGATCGCTCACCGTCACTTCTTCCGCCGTTTCCACGCCAGCCACCGTGGCGCTTTCAGGAACCGGATTCGATTTCACTGTGGCGATTACCGGCTCAACGAGCCAGACCGTCGCAAGCGGGCAGCAGGCCACCTACACACTGGTCATTTCGCCCGTCGGCTCCGGCGCCACCTTTGCTTTTTCCTGCGGCACGCTGCCCACAAACGCGCTTTGCCTCTTTAGTCCCGCCAACGAGACGCTCAGCGCCGGCGTCCTGGGCGACGTCGCGGTCGAAATCTCCACGGGCCACGCACCGACGGCTGGTCTCGAAAAATCCGGCATCGCCAGACCGAAGACCGCGAAGCCCGGATTCAACGGGCTCGGCTTCGGGTTCGCGCTGCCGCTGGCCTGCGGGTTGTTCGTGCTTCCTTTTGCGGTTCGCAGGCGCCGCAATCTATTCTTGCTCGTCCCGCTGGCTGCTTTTTTTGTGGGCGGCGTCTCCAGCTGCACCAGTTCCGGTGGAGGCACGGGCGGTGGTTCAAGCGGCAGCGGCGGCGGCTCCAATACGGCGCCGGGGACATACACAATTCCGGTCAGCGTCACCTCCATGGGCATCTCGCAATCGGTGAATCTGACTCTGACAGTCGACTGAAAACCGTGCATTTCGCGATCATCAAACCGCTATACTTGAGTTTCGAGACGAAAATCAAAATGTCTGAAAAAGTAACCGTCGAAGACGTGCAACGCGTGGCCGAATTGGCTCATCTGGAACTCGCGCCTGAGGAGACGGGGCCGATGGTACGCGACCTGAATGCCATCCTCGACTATGTGGCCGAGCTGAATGAGCTGGATACATCGAACGTCTTGCCCCTCGCCCAGATGAGCGAGGTTACAGGCGATGGCATCGCCGCTCTCCGCCCCGACCATGTGCGGCCTTCGCTCAATCGCGCAGTTGTCATGCAGCAGGCGCCGGAGACCGACCAGGCTTTTTTCAAGGTACCCAAAGTCATCGAACGATAAAACAGAGCCCCGTCCACCGGAACGGGCCCCCAGAACGAACATCGATCCGAACAGGGAAATCCGAATTGCCGAGCGAGATCATGACCGCTGAGAGTTTTGTCGAACGGCCCAAAACGCTTGCCGCTCTCCGCGCGGAGATCTCCGCCGGCCGCACCAAGGCCGCCGATCTCGCCGCCGGATATTACGAGCGCATTGAGAAGCTCAACCCGCGGCTGAACGTCTTCCTGAGCCTCACCAAAGAGCGCGCATTCGAGCAGGCCACGCGCATTGACGCGATGGCCGCCAAGGGCGACCCGCTCCCGCCGCTCGCCGGCATTCCCGTGGGCATTAAGGACGTTCTCGTCACGCAGGGAGCGCCGTCGACGGCTGGCTCCAAAATCCTTCAAGGCTATCGCCCGCCCTACGATTGCACGGCAGTCGCCAGGCTCGAGGCCGCCGGCGCGGTGCTTCTGGGCAAGACGAATTGCGACGAGTTTGCCATGGGCTCCTCAAACGAGAACTCCGCCTACGGGCCAGTGCGCAATCCCGTCGATCCGGAGCGCGTTCCGGGCGGCTCCAGCGGCGGCTCGGCGGCGGCCGTAGCAGCCAACCTGGCCGTGGCCACGCTGGGAACCGACACGGGCGGCTCCATTCGCCAGCCGGCAAGCTTTTGCGGTGTGGTCGGCGTGCTGCCCACCTACGGCCGCGTTTCGCGCTACGGCCTTATCGCCTTTGCCTCTTCGCTCGACCGCATCGGCCCCCTTGCCGCGAACGTTCACGATGCCGCCACGCTGCTGGGCGTCATTGCCGGCCATGACCCTTGCGACGCAACCAGTTCCCCGGCTCCGGTGCCGGACTTTGCCGCGGAAAGCGACAAGCCTCCTGCGGGCCTGCGCATCGGCGTGCCGGCCGAATACTTCGCCGAAGGACTCGATCCCGAGGTCCGCGCCGCTGTCGAAAAGGGAATTGCCGCGATCGAGGCCGCCGGGTGCGCCATCAAGCCCATCTCGCTGCCGCACACCAAATACGCCGTACCCACCTACTATCTGGTGGCCACGGCCGAGGCCAGCGCCAACCTCGCCCGCTTTGACGGAGTGCGATACGGCTACCGCTCGGCCAACTCTGCCACGCTCTCCGCCATGTACTCGCATTCTCGCGACGAGGGCTTCGGCGCCGAGGTCAAGCGCCGCATCTTCCTCGGAACCTACGCGCTTTCGGCCGGGTATTATGACGCGTACTACCTCAAGGCGCAGCAGGTTCGCCGCCTTCTGGCCGAAGAATTCCTGCGCGCCTTTGCTCAGGTCGACGCCATCGTTACGCCCACCTCGCCCTTCCCCGCGTTCAAGCTCGGCGAGAAAACCGGCGATCCGCTCGCCATGTATCTCGCCGACATCTACACCGTCACCGCCAGCCTGGCCGGCATCTGCGGTGTTTCGGTTCCATGCGGCGCGACCCGAACCGGCCTGCCCGTAGGGATGCAGGTGCTTGCCCGGCCCATGGGCGAGAGCACCGCATTCCGCGTGGCGCGCGCCGTGGAGGCTGCGGGAATTTGAGGAGCAAGGGCCATGAGCAAGACTGCCGTTTTTTCGGCTTTGGCACTGTTGGCAACATTAAGCATCGCGCCTCTTACGCACGCAGCGGAACGGAAAAAACATATCGTCGTTCTCGGCGCAACCAAAAGCGTGCCGTACTCCAAAGCCGGTGACCCGGCCGCCGCCTCCGCGGGCGAAGACGCTTTGAAGATCCGCGCCCTCTTCGTCGACGGAGTCCTGAAAGAGTGGACCACCGGTGACGCGCACGATGTGACCGATCGCAGCTTCGTGGTGCGGCGCGTCATCCGGCTCAACGACGCGTTGCCCACTGACAAGCCCGCGGCTCAAAAGGAGCACTGGGTGTGGCAGCGCGGGCCGTGGTTGCTGGTCGACCGTGTTACTGGTCGCGAGACCGCGCTCCGCCTGCCCGACTACGACCCCGGCGCGAGCCAGGTGAGCTGGTTCCGCGACTACGCTGCCTACTGCGGCGTCACTCCCACCCGCAAGAGCCTTTATGCCGTGGTCGCGCAAATCGCCGCCCGCAAGCCGGTCCTGGCCAAAAAGCTCGCGGCTTTCGACCCTGAAAATCACCCCGACCCCGTTTGCGCGCCTCCCGACTGGCAGCGCGAGCCTCTCCGAATCACATTTCATCCCGCGGGCACGGATGCGGTAAGCTACGACATCGTCCCCGGCTCGGCCGTGCTGGTGGAAGACACGGGCGACGAAGATGAAACGCCCGCCGCGGTCCCCGCGAAATAGCACGTCAATTCACCGCTCGGGACGAACCGGCAGGTCGGCACAACAGCATGGAATCGCTCAACGAGCTTTTGCGGCAGGCTGAAGCCGCGCACGGTCACCTGTGCGCGGGGCAGGTTCTCGGTGTGCGCATGGCTCTGCTCGGCCTCGCCCGGCTTGGCATTGCCGATCCGCGCGGCGCAGACCGCAAGCGTCTCGTAACTTACGTTGAAATCGATCGCTGCGCAACCGACGCCATCGCGCTCGTTACCGGATGCCGTCTCGGCAAGCGCGCTCTCAAGTTCAGAGACTGGGGCAAGATGGCGGCGACCTTTGTCGATCTTGCATCAGGCCGCGCCATTCGAGTCGTGGCTCTCGAAAACACCCGCGAACTCGCGGAGCAACTTTTTCCGCATCTTGAAACAACAAAGCTCCGGCAGCTTCACGCCTATCGTGAACTGCCAGATGAACAGCTTTTTCGCGAACAATGGGTCCGCGTCACCATCGATCCCGCCGATCTGCCCGGCAGCTCAGGCGATCGCATCGTGTGTCAGCGCTGCGGCGAAGGCGTGAACTTCGGCCGGTTCTCTCTTGTGAATGGCGAGTCGCTTTGCCTCTCCTGCGCCCGTCCGGAACTTCGATACTGGAACGCTTCAGCGCCGGAAGGACCGGTCTGACCCACGTGGCTCGGGTGCCGCTCTTCACGCCACCAGTTCAAAAACACCCAGACCATGAAACTGACAGCAAGACCAACGGGAATCAGCCACAGCGTCTGCTCATGAATTTCCAGAGTCATGGGACGATACCTCTTTCCGTCCCCCGGCGCACCGTCTGAAGTTCATCTCACGCACGCCCGGAAGACCCCATGAGCCCAGATGACGCCCTTTTCTGTAAAGAACGAGTAGTCGATTCGTAAGAGGTCTATAAAGAGCGGTATGTGTGCTTGCCGTCACCCCCGGGCGCCCTTCGCCTTGACACCGAACCCGCCGCGCATTTCTTATCTCTATTAGGTATTCTTTCTGGCTATCCGGGCGGGACCCATGTAACGGGGAACCGCTTTCCTTGTGCCTGGATTCCATTGGGATGCTGTGTCGAACAGGAAGTATGCGGCGGTAGGGTTACGTTGTGCGTGTGGGCAGGACCGGAACTCGTTTCCAGCCCCGTGATTAGACCCTCCTTCCAAAGCTTGGGCCGGAGAAGACTGAGGCCTCAAGAACCTTTCCCGGAGACAAATTTCTTGTCAGGCGCCGGCGGCAATGGCCGGGTGAGCCTGCGCCCGAAGTCGGCGAACGGCGGCCGCGAGGGCAGTGAAGGACGCGAGCGAACATGAACGGACCGATAAGCTTTGCATTTTGGGCGGCTGGCCCCATCTCGGGCGGAGCCGGCGGCGGCCTTTCCATGCTGCTTCCCATCCTGCTTTTTATTCCCCTGCTTTACATGATCATGATCCGTCCGCAGCAGAAGCGGCAAAAGCAATGGCAGGAGATGCTCGCAGGAATCAAGTCTGGAGACCGGATTACAACGACCGGTGGGATTCGCGGCACCATTATCTCGATCAAGGACGATTCGTTCGTAATTCGAGTCGCCCCCGATAACCTCAAGCTTGAAATTGCCAAGAACGCGATTGCTTCAGTCACGCAAGACGAGGCTTCGAAATCCTAGCCCTCCGGGCTTTGATCTTTTGGACTAGAGAAACGAACCGATGAAGAAGAATCTCAGAAACAAGATTGCCCTGATCGTTGCCGTTCTTTTGATCTGCCTGTATGGCATCTTTGGAATTCCGTCCGGAATCAGCGGGAAGGCGCTGCTGAGCGCCATTTCCAGCCGCATTCACATGGGCCTCGATTTGCAGGGCGGGGCGCACCTGATCCTGCAAGTGCAGGTGTCGGAAGCGGTGAATGCCGAAACCGACAACACCGTGCAGGAGATTCAGCAGGATCTGAAGAAGGCCAACCTGACGTTCTCCCAGATCTACAAACCCGATCCGAACAAACCGGACGTCATTCGCATTGAGGGGGCAAGTCAGGCGCAGTCCGAAACCGTCGATACGTTACTTACCGGCAATAAATATGCCAACGAGTATGACGTCTCCGGCGGATCCGACAACAACTGGACGCTGACCATGAAAGCGCCTTTCGAGAACGATCTCGATAAGCGCACGGTCGATGAGGCCATTGAGACCATTCGCGATCGCGTGGACGCACTCGGTGTGAGCGAGCCGCTGATTCAGGAGTATGGCCTGGGCGCGAACCAGATTCTGGTGGAGCTGCCCGGCATCAGCGACCTCGACCAGGTGAAGAACGTCATCAAGTCCACGGCCCGCCTTGAAATTCATGCCGTGGATGGCGGCCCGTTTCCAACCGAGGATGCGGCGCTGCAAAGCGTGAACGGCGCTCTCCCGCCCGACCAGGAGATTCTCCAGAGCTCGGGAGATCTGGCCGGTGCAAGTGGCGCCACCTACTACATTCTCGAGCGCTCCGCGATCGTGGCCGGCAGCGATTTTCGCTCCGCCGAGCCGGGCGTGAATTCGAACACGGGGCAACAACAAGTGAATTTCACCCTGACCGATGAAGCTGGCGACAAGTTCTGGGACTACACCAGCGCCAACATCGGCAAGGATATGGCCGTGGTGATGGGCGGTTCGGTGCGGAGCGTCGCGGTCATCAAGGGCGCAATCCGCGATCAGGGCCTGATCGAAGGATCTTTCACCCAGAACGAAGTGATGGAGCTTTCCAAGCTCTTGCGGACAGGCGCGCTGCCGGCCTCACTCAACTACATTGAGGCCAGTACGGTGGGCGCCACGCTGGGCGCCGATTCCATCCGCGAGGGCGTCACGGCAGCCATTGTCGGCATTGTGGTCGTCATGGCCTTCATGCTCGTCTATTACAAGGGATCGGGCATCAACGCCGATCTCGCGCTGATCTTTAACCTGATTATTCTGTTGGGCATCATGGGACTTTCTGCCGCGATTTCGAGCGCTTCCGGCGGCGGCGGCCTGGTGCTGACCCTTACTCTGCCCGGTATCGCGGGAGTCATCCTCACCATCGGTATGGGTGTGGACTCGAATGTGCTGATCTTCGAGCGCATCCGCGAGGAAATTCGCGCCGGCAAGGCAGCTTCGGCCGCTGTGGATCAGGGTTTTGCGCGGGCGTGGCTGACGATCGTCGATACCCACGTTACGACCATCGTATCGGCGGCGATTCTCTTCATCTTTGGCACCGGTCCGGTGAAGGGCTTTGCCACCACACTGACCGTCGGTCTTGCGGCCAATCTTTTCACAGCCGTCTTTGTCTCGCGAGTTATCTTCGAGGCGCATTTGAACAAATTGAAAGCCGGCGAAATGGTTTCGATTTAGAAAGCAGCTTTTAGCCATTAGCCGCTAGCTCTTAGCTTTTCCGGGGAAGAACCGAGCCTGGCTCTCGGAGATACCGGCTAAAAGCTAAAAGCTAAAAGCAGAGCTAAAAGCCAGGAGAAAAAAGTGGAATTCTTTCGCAATCCGAATGTGAACTGGCTGGGATGGAAGTGGTATTTCCTCGCCTTTTCCATGATCTTCAGCGTGGCCGGCATCGCAAAGATGAGTTGGAACTGGTCGCACATCGGCAGCCCGGTTCCCCTGGGAGTGGATTTTCAAGGCGGCACGCAGGTGGATGTTCAATTCGCCAACCCGCCGGACATCGATGCCATCCGGCACGCAATTGAAGCGGCAGGCGTGAAGGACTCGACCATTACCACCTTCGGACCGGCAGCCGATCACCGGGTGCTCATCAGCCTGCCCGTGGAATCCAACGAGGCGGCGCTTGATACCGGCCGCCAGGAGATCGAATCGGCGCTCCAGAACCACTACAACAACTCCTTCAACCCCAACACCGGGGTGAAGGTGGACGTGGTGGGACCGACAGTGGGCCACCAGTTGGAGAAGCAAGCCACGCTGGCCACGCTCTATTCCATGCTCGGTATGCTCATCTATCTCTGGTTCCGCTTCCAGTTGATCTACGGCGTGGCTGCGGTGGTGGCATGCTTCCATGACACGCTCATTACTGTCGGCGCCTTCGCCCTGACCGGCCGGGAGATCAGCCTGACCGTCATCGCGGCCATCCTGACGCTGGTCGGCTATTCGATGAACGACACCATCGTTGTCTTCGACCGCATCCGCGAGAATCTTCGCACCAGCCGGCGTGAGGGTTTGACGGACGTGGTGAATCGCAGCATCAACCAGACACTAAGCCGGACCGTGCTTACCTCGGGTCTTACCTTTCTCACCGTCCTCGCTCTGTTCATCTTCGGCGGCCCGGTGCTCAACGATTTTTCATTCGCCTTAGTGGTGGGCATCCTCATCGGGACGTATTCTTCCATCGCCGTAGCGGCCCCGATGCTGGTGGCCTGGCAAGACTGGCGGGCCGGAAAAGGCAAATCCGCCTCGCTCCCGGCAGCCAGAAAGTCGAAGGCCTGAATCCAATGGCCGTGCGGCTCGATTTTCGCATTCATTCTCAGCGGGGAACCATTCCTGAGAGGCTTGCAGCGGCGGCCGAGGGCCGTTTTCAGAAGGACTTTGGACAACTGAATTGCACCAGTTTTGCAGCACCCTTGGCAGTGGGAGCAAAGTTCTGATAAGGTTTACTCGCTCCTTTGTGTGGATTTTCCAGTCGGGAACAATTCCCCCTCCCGTGGTGTCTAAAATAGGAGTAACGATACCCGATCTAAGAGGCTGGCCATGTTTGAAGATTCCACGTTCGAATCCAGCAAAAGAATCAAGACGAAGAGCGGCCGGTGGATGTTGGTAACCGGCGGCATCAACCTCGGGATTCTTATCATGCTGATTCTGATTCCGCTGATCTATCCCGAGGCGCTGCCGAGCGCGCTGATGGCAACAATTTTGACTGTGCCACCGCCGCCGCCTCCGCCACCACCGCCGCCTCCGCCTCCTGAAGTTCATGTCGTCCATGTGCAGTCGGAGATGATGAACAATCAGCTGACCGCGCCGACCAAGATCCCGAAGAACATTGAGATGGTGAACACCAAGGAAGCGCCGCCATCGAACTTCGGTGTTGCCGGCATGGAAGGCATGGGAAACAGCAACGGCGTCATGGGCAGCTTGTTCGGCAGTGGCAGCGGTCCGCAAGTAAAGGCTGCGCCGCCCAAGAAGGTCAACATCTCGGCCGGCGTGGCAGTGGGCTTCCTGCTGAACAAGACCTCACCGACCTATCCGCCCATCGCCAAAGCCGCCCGCGTCCAGGGAACCGTGGTCCTGCAAGCGACCATCTCCAAGGCGGGAACCATTGAGGATCTCCGCGTCATTAGCGGCCCCGCAATGTTGCAGCAGGCGGCGCTCGATGCGGTCAGACAATGGCGTTATCGGCCGTACCTGCTCAACAATGAGCCGGTCGAGGTCGAAACCACCGTCAACGTGATCTTCACCCTGGGTGGGTGATGAAATTTCCGGCGCCCTGCCGCTTCTTTGGCAGGGCGCATCGCTTTTGACCGGAATGTGCATTCCCGTAGGGCCGCATTCCATGGAACTCAGGTGCCCGCCGCGTCGGGTTTAATTCAGTACAAAGAATCTCCTTAGGAGGAACGATTCAGTGATTCTCGCTCAGCTCACACATTTCGCTTCGCACACGGTCAACAGTCTTGCATTCCTTCAGGATGAAGGGCAGACAGTCGGCTTCAGCCCCATGCAACTGTGGGAACACATGGCATGGATGGCCCGCACCGTGGCCATCGTCCTGTTCATCGAGTCGGTTTGGTCGCTGGCCGTCATGATCGACCGCTATCTGTATTTCTCTGCTGCCCGCAAGCAGTCGCGGGAGTTCGCGCCCAAGGTTGCCGGCGCGCTCAAAGAGAGCAAGCTGGAAGAAGCCATCAAGATTGCGGACCGGAACAAGAAGTCGCATCTGGCTGAAGTGGTTACGGCCGGCTTGCAGGAGTTCCGCGCATCGTCTGGTCAGGCGACCGAGGATACCATCGCCAGCGCTGGCCGCGCCCTGGATCGGGCTGAAGCCATCGTGCACGCGAAGCTCAAGAGGGGCCTGTCGGTTCTGGCCACCATCGGCTCCACGGCGCCCTTCGTCGGCCTGTTCGGCACCGTCGTCGGCATTCTGCACGCGTTTGACGCCATTGCCACCCAGAAGATCGCTGGCATCGGCGCGGTCGCGGGCGGCATCTCTGAGGCTCTGGTCACCACGGCATTCGGCCTGCTCGTGGCCATTCCTGCCGTTATGGCATTCAACTATTTCACCGGACGCGTCGAGGCATTTGACGTGGAGATGGACAACTCCTCAAGTGAGTTGATCGATTACTTCATCAAGCAGAGCCACAAGCGCTAGGCGCGCTGTGGCTTCTTTTGGGCGAGAATTTTCGCCGGGCAGAGGATGGATAGCTCTTCTGCCCGGCGGTTTGATGACCGCCTGAGGTTGCTTGAGTTCGGTCAAAGCTGGACCGGATCCGGGAAGAAAAATTCAGACGTACGGAGTCCCGATTATGGCAGTTGCAGTTCGCGACGAAGGCAAGAAGGTCAATTCCAACATCAATGTCACTCCCATGGTGGATGTGATGCTGGTGCTTCTCATCATTTTCATGGTCATTACCCCCATGTTGCAGAACAAGGTGGCCATCACCTTGGCCACGGTGGAGAATCCCACCAACATGCCCGACGCCGACAAAGAAGACGCTATCGTCGTTGCTGTCACGCGGGATGGAGCGGTCTACCTCGGCCAGAACAAGGTCGATCCCTCCGAGCTCGGCAGCCTGGTGCGGGATAAGCTCGAAGACAAGACCGATAAGACAATTTACGTTCGCGCCGACGCGCGCGCGCAGTACAGGGTGGTGGAAGACGCCATCGACGATGTGCGCACCGCGGGTGTTGAAGAAGTCGGCCTGCTGACGCAAAGACGGGAAGGCAATCAGATCGGCGGCGAGTAGTTCGTAGCCGGATTGTCTTGTTCAACGATATTCAGAAACGAGGAGTTTGAACCATGGCATTTTCCACTGGCGGCGGCGGCGGAGCGATGGGCGAGATCAATGTCACGCCCATGATCGATATTCTTCTGGTTCTGCTGATTATTTTCATGGTCATTGTGCCGGTAACCCCCAAAGGTCTGGATGCGCTGGTGCCCCAGCCTCCCAAGAACCCGCAACAGCAGCAACAGCAGAACGATCGCACCATCGTTGTTCAGGTTCTTTATCGCCCAGGTCAGGCTCCGGCGTACAAAATTAACGACACCGATGTGAATCACGCCGATCTTCTGGCCAAGCTGACTGACATTTATGCCAATCGGGCCGAGCGCGTGATGTTCGTTAGGGGCGACGACGATGTGAACTTTGCTTATATCGCGGACGTGATTGATATCGGCAAGGCAGCGAACGTAGACCACATCGGGTTGATGACGCCAAAGATTCAGGCTGGCCAGTAGGCTGGCTGTGTCCGGAGACACTTGATCCGGGTGCGAGGAAGAGTACAATTTTTTTTGCCCTGGCTGCGGGATGTCTTAGCCGCACCCGGCTGCTGAGTTTTCCAGGCGAGGCCTGCAGGCCCAAGCTTGAAGGAGAAGGATAAGAAAATGATTGGAACCGCACGTTTTTGGGCGCTCGCGGCGACCTTAACCGGCATGGTCCTTGGCATGAGCGGCTGCAACCAGCTCATGGCCCGCGATCAGTTGAACAAGGGAGTCGATGCCTACAAGAACGGTCACTACGATGAGGCCATCGAGCACTTCCAGAAAGCCACCGAACTTGACCCCAAGCTGCCCATGGCAAAGACCTACCTGGCCACTGCGCTCGAGCAGGATGTGGCCCCAGGGGTTACAACACCCGACAACCTGAAGATCGCCAACCAGGCCATCGACATGTTCAAGGACGTCTTGAGCGAAAAGCCCAACGATGTCGACAGCATGAAGAAGATCGCGGGCATTTATTTCAGCATTAACCAGTTGGAAGATGCAGAGTCCTGGCAAAAGAAGGTTCTGGATGTCGATCCCAACGACCCCGAGGCAGCTTATACGATCGGCGTCATTGACTGGAAAAAGGCTCACCAGAACAAGCTGAATGCGTTGCAGGCTGTTGGCCTCAACGACGACGGCAAGGGCAACGTGAAGGCCCCGAAAAATGTCATGCAGCAGTTGGCTCAGCAGAACGCGCCGCTGGTTGACGAAGGTCTGAAGTACCTCACCATGGCGGTCAACGATCGTCCCAATTATGACGACGCCATGCAGTACCTGAATCTGATCTACCGCAACAAGGCCGACGTGGACTACGGCAACGCTGCCGCCGTCACCGAGGATCTGGCGCAGGCAGACCAATGGACCACCAAGGCGATGGATACGCGCAAGGCCAATGAAGCGAAGAAGAATCAGGGTCCTGGCGGCATTACCATCGACAACAGCGGCCAGATGCACTAGCCATTACGGCTTCATCCGGCATCGGTATCAAAACGGCCTCCGCCTTGTTCGGAGGCCGTTTTTCTTGGCAATCCAATCTCCGTTGTGCCAGGGTAGCTTCCCCGGCATGACCTCCGAACACACTTTCAGTGTCGTGGTCTATTCAATTCACGGGGGTTGGCTCGGTTGTGACTGCTGGCCCCGGCAAGGCGGTCCACTACGCCGCATCGAAGATAGAGGCCGAGTTCTAACAGGTAAAGGAGTGGATGCGCTTTATTGCCCGCCCCGCTTCAGAATCTGTTCGGCGAGATAGTTGCGCACCTTGGCGCCATCCGTCAGCGTCTCAAGATATGCGGTCTGCAGCAGTTGCTTCTGGCTGTCGTGGAGCGACTGGTGAATGGCCTGCTGCACCCGCGGATCGCCTAACTCCCGCTGTCCGGCAGGCTCTCGGGAAATCAGCTTGTAGATGGCATAACCGGCGATCCTGTGTCCGGGCGCCGAGTCGTCGTAGACGGGAATAACATCGGTGAACTGATCCGGCTTGAGATTGTTGATCGCGTTGTAGAGCTCCGCATCGGCCTTGAGCTGCGATTCGCGCGCAAAGCCCATGTCGCCGCCGTTCGAAGCCGTGTTCGGATCCTCTGAGGCGTTCATCGCCACGGTCGCGAAATCTACCCCGCTTTCGAGCTGGCTATATGCCGCGTCGATCTTCCGCTTAGCGTCAGCGTCGCTCGCCGGCTTCTCGCCTTGCAGGTTCGGCGACTGCTGAGCAGACGTTGTCGTGACGACAATCCGCGCCAGATGATATTGCGGCTCGATCAGGTTAAAGTCCGCCTTGTGCGCCGCATAGAAAGCGGCAATTTGCGCGTCGGTTATGTTGATCTTGGATTCGATCTCCTTGTTCATCAGCTTGGTTTCAGTCAAGCCGCGCCGAATATCGCGCTTGAAGTCGTCCAGCGACAGATTGCGCTGCTTCAGCATGGCGTTGAATTGCTCGTCCGTGTAAGGGGCCTTGATCTCCGCCAGCTTACCGTTGACGTCTTCGTCGCTCGCCGTCAGATTCAGCTTGGCGGCTTGCTGCTGCAGAATCTCGTCCCGGATCATCTGGTCCAGAACGCTCATCCGCCGAATATCGGCATCTTCAGACGAGGGCGTTTGCGGGCTGTCTCCGAGGGTGATCTGGTAGTTCCTTTCGAGCTCGGCGCGCAAAATCTCCTTGCCGTTTACCGTGGCCACCACGTCTGCGGAAGGCGATCGGTGGCAGCCCGACAGGGCGGAGAAAATGGCCACGCTGACCAAAGCGGCCGCGGCAAAATTTGTGCGCCTTCCAAAACTCGATGCGACTTGCAAGTTGATCTCTCCCATGGGGTTCACTAAACCCCCCGGCCTACTAGGATAAATCCCGCCTGTGGCACGCGGATAGTCCCCGAAGGCGTTATCAGTTAGCTCCGGCCGGCGTCGGCGTCGACGCCGCCTGGGTTGGCGGGGGTTGCTCGCCTGCGGCCACCACAGCGCGGTCAATTGCCATCCAAAGCTCGTTCTGGGGAACCGCGCCGCCGTTCACACGCTCCCCGTTCACGTAGACCGCCGGCGTCCCATCGATTCCCAGGTCCTCGGCCAGCTTGGCCGACGCGCGAATCTGTGTTTCGTCCTGCTTGGCCAGGCAGGCATTGAGAGTGGTCTCGTCGAGCTTGCCCAATGTCGCCTCCTGATGGGCGATGCGATCAAGCGCGGCGAAGCTTTTTTTCAAATCCCGATCGTCGCCCGTGACCTCGTCCCCATGTGCGTGAAGGTAATCCACGTAGGTCCAGTAAACATCGGTGCTCTCCGCTGCCAGGCAATTGGCATCCACCGCCGCATGCATGGCCCACGGGTGTATCTCACTCAGCGGATCGTCCTTGTAAACAAACCGCACCAGGTCTTTGTAACGCTCAAGCGTTGCCGGAAACAGCTCCTCGTGCAGCCGCGCGCAATACGGACACTCCAGGTCGTCGAAGTTGATTACAGTCACCTTCGCGGTGGGGTTGCCTCGAATCGGGCGTCCCGCGATCGGAATGGCGTCAGCAGGATCCTTTGTCAGGTCGAATGTATCCAGATGGACGAGCTTTGTGCCGTCGGCAGAGATGAGGAAGTTGACGACCTGAGACTTGGAGCCGCGTGTGATGGTGACCGGCAGCGTCTCATAACCGGTGAACTGGCTGGGAGTTCGGGCGCCAAGGCTGATTGTCACGTCCGGCGGCATCTCGTATTGAGAACGGACCAGAATCTCAATGCGCCGGTTAAGGGCAGGGTCGGGCCCGGCAGGCGTCGTGCTTTGGGCTCTGCAACCCGCGGTCAGGCCCAGAACAAGCAGGCCCGCCAGAAAACGAAAGCGTAACAATGGTTTTTCCTCTCAGCAAAGGATACTCCAGCAGGGCACTTGGCGACCCTCTGCGCTCGATTACGTCGAGGTAATAGAAGGACGCTCCACTTAGCAAAAAGCAACCACAACCATGCAGGTAGCGAACGGCCTTCACGCCTGCTGCCGACAACTGATCCATGGCCACAATGCACGAGCCGCTAATCATGAAGTACGCTCTCTAATACGCCGGCGGCAGCGTCGAATCGCGGAAGACTGAGTTGGCGCGCCGGATGTCGCCCACCGAGCCGAAGTTAGCCAGCGTGAAGCTGTAGAGCCACTGCGTTTCGTCGCGACTTGTTGATCCCACCGTGCCCAGCTCGTAGCGTCTGTAACCGGCCGTCAAGCCGCAGCAGTTCCAGTTGTAGACCGCCTGCACGCCGGCGTACTGTATCTCGTGCTGGACGAAATCGTAGCCGCCGTTCGCCGCCAGGTTGAATCCCTTGCCGCTCTGTTTGCCGAACTCCAGGAAAGGCTGCAACTGCTGGCTCTTGATGACGGAGGTGACGTTGCTGACGCTGCTCGTTTGTTCGTCAGGTGCGTTGAGCAGAGCGTGGCCAATCCCCAGGGTTGTCCGGCCAAAGCTATATCCCGCAAAAAGATTATTGGCGGCGATGCGTCCCGCGATCGAATCGTAATCCAGATCCCATTCGACGCGCAGGTTATCAATCGCTTCAAAACGCATGCGCGAAACTACGGGCGCAATGTTGCGCGGCGAAGTCAGAAAAGTCGGCGCCATCAGATCCAGTGTCGCGTCGAAAACATTGCGCCTCCCCGAAATCACCGCGCCGCCGAAGTTGGGGTCGATGAAAAACTCCTGCGCAATTTGCCACGTCGCCCATTCACGCCGCGCATCGGGGCAAGCCTGTGATTTTCCGTCGCTCGTGGAGTCATCGTCATCATCCGTCTTGCAGGGCCGTTCTTCGGTCGGCCGCAGGTAGAACCTCTGCGTCAGCGAGAATCCCGCTTCGTTCACGTCGGTGGCGATGTCGGTCGTATCGAAGAGAAGCACGTTGCGGGCCTGCGCCCCGATTCCGCCGACATAGTGGTAGGTCAGCTCAGGTTCAATCACATGTCGCAGCTCGCGGTGACCCATCGGAAGCTGAAAGTCGCGCTCCAGCGCGGGTGGCCGGATGTCAACAGATGCTTCAAGGTCGGCGCGGTTCAGTGCGCTGTGACTAATCTGCGGAACCGTAAAAGGACCCGTCAGCGTTGGCGTCTGGCTGATGGTATACGCAGTGTCGCGCAGGGCGACCTCGGGAACGAAGCTCCATCCTCCCGCAGTGAACGGCATGGAAAGATGAGGGTAGACGTCGGCTCGAACCACGTTCCGGGAATGAAAGAACGGCTCGGAGCGATTTAAATAGCCCAGCGAAGATCCCAATCCCCAGTTGAGACGCGAATCTCCAAGCGGCCGATCCAGCACGTCGTAGCGGAGCAGAGGCAAGCGAAGAATCTTTACCTCGTCTCCATTTGCCGTCCCGGCGAACGATTGGAAGCGGTCCAGCCAGGCAGCGGGTATCGCGCCGTCGTGATTATGCGTCAGCACAACGTCGCTCGCGACCTCGGAGCTGGTGGCCTGCGAGTAGTTGTCATTGAAGACCAGCCGGTAGACGTAGCTCGACAAGTACTCGACGGTCCCCGCAACTCGAGTCGAAGGCGACCAATCTTTTCGTCCCGTCAGCCCTATGTCGACGCCGCCCTGGTTGACGAGCTGGTCGCTGACCTGGCCGGTTTGCGTGTTGGTGGTTGGCTCTTCAATTCCGCGGTCGATGAGCGCGCTCCAGCGCGCGGTCAGGTGGTCAAGCCCCGCTCCCTTGTAACGGAAGTCGCCATTGGGCGCCCATCCGCGCTTGCTGTAGTACTCCACGCCTACCGATGCGTCCATGCTGCGGTTGATTGCCCAGTACACCTGTTCGCCCAGCACGTAGCCCTTGATGGAAGAGTTGCCGACGAACGGGATCATAAACCCGGTCACGCGTCCCGTCTCGTTCGCCGCATGCTGCAGATAAGGTATGTAGAAGATCGGGATGCCGAGAAACTCAAAGAACGCATTCGACGTCGAAGCCCTGTCGTTATCCAGTGCGATGGTATGCGCAATGATTCGCCAATCGGGGTGCGGAAGCTGGCAATTCGTGATCGAGCCATCGATCACTCTGAATTTGCCTTCGCCCGTCTCGAGCAGTACCCTGCCGGAAAACAGCAGCGGTGTCGGGGTCGAATACACCACCGCGTGCCCCATCGTGCGCACGCCCTGCGAGCCGCTCACGTCGTAGAAGCGCGCGGTATGCATATTCAGCCGCATGTCGCCGTGCGTGGCGTGGATGAGTACATCGTTGGGTCCGCCCGACAACTGCAGGTGGCCATCCGCCTCAAGCTCGGTTGTCTTCCTGTTGTAGACCACGCTGTCCGCTTGAAGAACGTAGTCCTCGTAGTGGACGACCACATCGCCGGTCAGCGTCAAGGTATCCCCGGCCCACTCCTGGTGCTTGGCGTCCCACTCGACCGGAGTCCCGTTAGCGGGGACTGGCTCCGGCTGCGCTAAAGGGATAAGTTCCTGTCCAGGATCGTTTGGCAATGCAACCGAAGCAGGGGACGCGACGCTCTCATGGGCGACGCTTGTCTCACTTTGCGAGGCAGGTATCGCTTTAGTCAACACTGGGGCGGTCTGTGCGCCCAGTCGCAGGTGACAGACAGCAAGCAGCGTGATACATACTAAGTTACGAGGGCACATCCAAGTCCATGAACGGTGCAAGGCTCAGCATAGCAAAGCCGGCTGCGTGGATTGGGATGTGATCTTGAAGCACTGGTAACTTAGAAAAAAATCGGGTTGATTCCACGAAGACGGGGCCAAATATCGCGGTGACGCCTTTATCAATCCGCAATTCTCCTCCTTGGTTCAAAAACAATCTCCTTTGCCGTTCCATGCAGATCTCGTGCTCGTGCGCGAGTGGAACCGGCAGCGTGAGCCGGCACGCAGGAACCACCGCGGCGGAAGGGAAAAGTGAGCGTTGAGTAAATCGGCCAGCACGGCAACTCTTTTTCCGGCCTGGAAGCAGGAGGTCAATCGGCGCGTCGCCGCGCACCTGAGCCGCAAGACGACCTTTGCAAGCGAGTCCGCGCCGGCCCAGGGTGGCCGTCCAATGCACGGCAGCCGCGCCGCACAGGCCGCCGCGCGCGTGGCCGAACGATACGCCCAGGCCCCCAGCTACAGCGAACTGCTCGCCGATGAGGCCCGGAACGCAATGCGTGCGGCTGAAGCGGCATCAGAAGCAGCCCGGCAAGCGCATGCCGCCGTACAGTATGTGCTCGACGGTCTTGAGGCCGCGGCCGCTCCTGAGCAGGAATCGTACTCCGAATTTGAAGCATCGAGCGCGCCCGCATCGCATGAAGAGGCCGCACCGCGCGTTCCGGATGAACGTTCACCGTTTTCTGCTGCGAAGAGGGCTGAGCAGGCGCGCCGGCTTGAAGAACGAGCCGATGAGCGCGAAGCCCCGGCGCCGTCGGAGGTCTTGGCGGAGGCGCTCGACGACTCTCGCGCCGACGACGCCGGCGTGCCCATTTATGCCAATCTCATTCAGTTCCCGCGGCTGATGGTCGCCACGCGCAGAATGCGTCCGCGGCGCGCCGAAGGCCCCTTGGCCGACGCGCCGGCTCAATCTCAGCTGAGCATCTTTGAAGTCGATCCAGCGAGTATTTCGACCGAGGCCGCGCCCGCCGTCGACGAACCTGCCGCGCCGGTGTGGATGCGAGCGGAGGAGTCGAGCACCGAAATCGAGCCCCAACGAGTCGAGAGTCTTCGGGAAGAAAACGCGCCACGGGCAAAGCAAAGTTCCATAAAACTCGCGCCACTGAACCCTCGCCTGATGGCTCTTGTGGTCGATGCCAGCCTGACCCTCGCGGCTTTTCTGTCGCTTGCGTTCTTGTTCGTCCCGCGCACCGGCCACTTACCCGGCCTGCGCACTGCCGAGCTTGCCACCGGGCTCGCCGTGCTGGTCATCGGCGCCGCCTATCAGGTGCTGTTTGCCGGTCTCGACCGTTCCACGCCGGGCATGAGATACGCAGGCATCGCGATCTGCACCTTTGAAGGACGACTTCCCAGCCGCAGGCAACGGTGCATGCGTTTCGCCGCGCTCCTTCTTTCGGTTTTGCCGCTGGGGTTAGGGTTGGTCTGGGCCCTCTTCGACGACGACCGTCTCATGGGCCACGATCGCCTCTCGAAGACCTATTTGCGAATGCGGTAGCGTCCTTCCCCAAAAAGCTTGCAACATGAAATCACCGGTCATCCCGGAAAACCATGGCTCCTGA
Source organism: uncultured Acidobacteriaceae bacterium (assembly GCA_963850865.1). Classification (GTDB taxonomy): domain Bacteria; phylum Acidobacteriota; class Terriglobia; order Terriglobales; family Acidobacteriaceae; genus Telmatobacter. The sequence continues at coordinate 313,976 of CAWKMZ010000007.1, read as the reverse complement.
CGTCGGTTGATGAAAAATCGATGCAATGATCTGACCATGGGATCGGAACGCAGCTTCTGGAAGGAAGGCTCGAGCCGAGTGGCTGGGTCGACGACTGCCTGATTCTGGAACTCATGGGAATGCGTCCACCGGGAGCGGGAAGCGCGGGCTAGGCCCAAGCCGGATTCACTGGTAGGCGCGCTCACCGAGTTTTGCGAATCCTTCCCGCGCAGACATCGCACACTCCCATAGGGCAAGACGGCCAAAGATCTGCTGAAATGACCCGCGCGCCGCACCGGCGACTCACAGAGCTTCCCAGGTCGCACCTTCTTGTGGTCAGCAAGCTGCGATATACCGTCCTTGCACGAGGGCGCATTCTCGGCCGATGCCTTGCGCCGATAGTCGCAAGTGCCTCCTCTCGAAAGCCTTCGGCGGTCAGGGCTCGTCGACGTCACGTCGCCCGTCGCCGGAACGACCGGGGCCTCTGAGCGAGCACCTTCGGGAAGGGTTCGAGGTGCGTGGCTTCCGTCTGGCAACAAGCATTGATGCCCTGGGGGTCCCGCCCTCATTGAGACCTATCCACACCCTGCGCTGCTTTCGTTAATGGGAGAACGCTATCGGCTGCCGTACAAAGTGGGCAAAACCACCAAATACTGGCCAGATGATGACAAACCGACGAGGATGAAAAAGCTCCTCGACACACTCAGGAGCATCCGGGGCAAACTTTCCCGCGAGATTGCCCTAATTGATTTCGAAATTCCGGAGACTTCGAATAGGTTTTCAGACTTGAAACCGATTGAAGATAAAATGTATATGCCAGCGGGAGGAGCGTATGCCGAAAACTGCCAAGTTCTTCATGAACAATCGCAGTCAGGCAGTTCGTCTTCCGAAGGAGTTCCAATTCGCCACCCAGGAAGTATTCATTCGCAAACAAGGCGATGCTGTGATCCTTTCCCCGCGCCCTACGGATTGGTCGGGCCTTTTGAGTCCGGATGCGGCAGCCTCCGAAGAATTTATGAAAAACGTGGAGAAGCTGCCCGTCCAGGAGCGTAAATTCTAATGCTCCGTTACATGCTCGATACGGACACGTCTTCTTACATCATGAATCGATCCAGCCTGCACGCAATCCGGAGGCTGCAATCGGAAGCCGTTGGTGATGTGTGCATTTCCGTGATCAGCCGATCCGAACTTGAGTATGGTGTCGAAGTGTCGCCGCGGCGGGATAAGGACAGGCGCGCTCTCGAAACTTTTCTGCGCCATATTGAGGTGTTAGATTATCCAAGCGACGCGGCCATCGATTATGCCCAGATTCGCGCATTTCTCAAGGTGCGTGGGAGGTTAATCGGTGCGAACGATTTGCTCATCGCTGCCCACGCCCGCTTCCTGGGATTGACGCTCGTAACCAACAACACGCGAGAATACCTCCGCGTGCCAGGACTGAAAGTGGAAAATTGGGCTTAGCTCAATATCGAAATCTGACTCAGGCGCTGCCGTTGATCAACTTCACCCCGCCAGCGCTCGCACCGCGCTCACTCCCGCACCGATCAAAGCCGTCTCGTCGTCAGGCGGCAGAATCTCCAATGAGAAGCTTTGCAGCGGGCTCATTCGCACCATGGTTTCCATGTGGCTCCGCAATCTTTCCAAATCGAGAAATCCGACATTGCTTCCCGTAAAATAGAAGCGCCCCGGCCCGGCCAGATGGATGAATGATGCAGTCGCCGCTGCCAGAGCGCGATGCCATAGATCGACAAACTCACGGCAGCGCGTATCGCCCTGCTTGGCGTTGGCGAAGACTTCTTCCGGCTCCAGGTCGAGGAAACGCAGGCGCATGGCACGATGGCCCATAATGCCCTCCAGGTGACCCGCGCCGCCGCAGCCGCAGTAGCGCTCCTTGGGGTCGAGCGTCACGGTGATATGCCCGCCTTCCCAAACACCGTCCGCATACGGCCAGCGGCCATAGCCGATGCCTTTGCCGATCGTCCATACCCGTGTGAGTTTATCCAGCTTTCCGCGCGTCGCGGCCACGCCGGCGGCGATGGCGTCCGCATCATTGGCGATGTGCACCGGCGCCACGATTCCGCGCGCCGTGAGCGCAGCCGCCAGCTCATCGGCCAAACGCATGCCTTTCAATTGCTTTAGATTGGGCGACTCCTCAATGACTCCGGAGCGCACGATTCCCGGCACCGCCACGCCGATCGCATCGGCCCTCCCAGCCCCGCCGCCGGCCTTTCCGCCTGCAAGCTCGTCGATCCGCTCGGCAAGGATTTCGACGAGTTCGCTGCCAGGAACTGCGTCGAGCTCATTCGTCAACTCTGGATCTTCGGGATAGCGGAGCAGCTTGCCCGTCAGCCGTTGATCCTCCAGCCTGCCTATAACAATGTGGCTGGTCATTACGGCGCCGATTGCCGTGGTCATTGCGCCCTCCTCAGGGAAGCGGAGAGAAGTTTCCGATTTTGCCCGGTCATAATCAGCCAACAGTCCCTATTCCGGAAAATCCAATGGCGTTCATGTCGTGAAAAAGAAGCGAAGAGCTGACAGCCGGTTTCTACTCTGACTGGTATTTGTGCAACCGGCCCAGGCCATTAAACGCCGCTACTTTGTAGCACTCCGCGAGCGTCGGGTAGTTAAACACCGTGTCGATGAAGTAGTTGACGGTGCCGTCCAGCGTCATCACCGCCTGCCCGATATGCACCAGCTCACTGGCTCCCTCGCCGATGATGTGCACGCCCAGCACCTTCAGCGTGTCGCGATGAAAGATGAGCTTGAGCCTTCCCGTCGTGTCGCCGCGAATTTGTCCGCGAGCCACCTCGCGATAGTAGGCCATGCCCACTTCGTATGGCACATCTTCGCCGGTCAATTGCTCCTCGGTCTTGCCGATGAAGCTGATCTCGGGGATGGTGTAGATGCCATAGGGATAAAAACTGGGGTTCGAGCTCGCCGTTTTGTCTCCGAAGGCGCGAACCGCCGCGATGCGTCCCTGCTCCATTGAAACGGACGCCAGCGAGGGAAATCCCACCACGTCGCCTACGGCATAAATATGTCCGACTTTGGTCTGGTAGTGCTCGTCTACTGCGATACGACCGCGCTTGTCCGCTTCCAGGCCGGCTGCCGCCAGGTTCAGGTCGTCCACGTTGCCCTGGCGGCCCACCGCGTAGAGCAGCGCGTCGCCCGACACCTTTTTCTTGCTTTGAAGGTTGGCAACCACCGTGCCCGGCGTCGGTTCCTCCACGCTTTCTACCTCTTCGCCCAGCCGCATGGTTACCCGCGCATCGCGCAGGTGATAGCTGAGCGCCTCAATAATCTCCTGATCGGCAAACTCAAGCAGCCGGTTGCGTTTTTCGATCAAGGTCACGCGCACACCCAGCACCGCGAACATGCATGCATACTCCACGCCGATCACGCCGCCGCCCACGACGATAAGCGTCTTGGGAAGTACGTCCAGGCCCATAATCTGGTCGCTGTTGACGATGGTCTTGCCGTTTACCGGCACTTTGTCTGAAATGGCGGGCTTGGTGCCGACGGCGATGATGATCTGGCTCGCCGCCAGCGTTGAATCGCCCTGCGGCCCCTCCACGCGAACCTGGTGGGGATCGAGAAAGTGCGCGATGCCGTGCACCACGTCAATGCCGTTGCGCGAGAGCTGCGCCTCGGTCACGTCCACTTCCGTCTTGATAACAGCCTGAACCCGAAAGGCCAGGTCCGCCATGGTGATCTTTTCTTTCACCTTGTAGTTCACGCCATAGATCGATCGGTAGTTGTATCCCGAGAGATGCAGCACCGCCTCGCGCATGGTTTTAGAAGGGATGGTCCCGGTGTTGATGCACACGCCCCCAACCACCGAGCGGGCCTCGACAACAGCCACGCGCTTGCCCATCTTGGCCGCGGCCACCGCGGCGCGCTGCCCCGCCGGGCCGGAACCGATGACAACCAGGTCATACTCTTGCGCGCTCATGCCGATCTCTCTCCGCGGTTGGTTGCTGGGTTACGGCTCATCGTTTGGATTCACCGCTACTGCTCAGCCGGGACGGCTGTCATTCCAGAATAACTGTACAGGGGCGATCGCGAATGAAGATGAAAACTCCCTTATTTCATTCGGCCGGCGATCGGAGAGTGGCTCGCAGCCCAATTCGGATAGGCGGGGAGCCCCGGCGAGCAGCTTGCGCTCACTAGCCGAGGCCGCAGATTTGGGTTCCCGCCGGCTCAATCTCCGCTGCTGCCCGATTCCTTGGCAGCCCGATTCCGCCGTCTGCAAAGGCGCAATTCCACCCGCAAACAAAGAACGGGATTCCGGCTCCGAGTGCTCTCGCTGCCCGAACGATGTCATTCACATTATCGGCGAAACGCAGCACCGGCTTGAGTCTCAAGCCGATGCGAAAGCAGCGACGGAATCACTCCGATTCAGCTTTTAAGCGACTGATCTCGGCACGCTTTTACCGGTTACTCCGCCGGTCACTCCCCTCCGGGCTCAAAATGCTTTACGCTCATACCATGGAGTTCAAAGTCGTAGAACTGGAGCGCGAACCGGTCGAATTTGACCTGGTGCTGAAACCCGGTTCGATCAATTTCGGCGAGGAAGCCGAGCAGGTCGGCGATCTCGCCACCTCCGGCCAGGCCGAAGTGATTCATGAGCACCGCGGACCCAAGGAAATCGTCGCCGACATCCGCCTGAGGGGCCGTTTCGCAGGCGATTTCCAGGTTCCCTGTGCCCGATGCATTGAGCCGGTTGAGATTCCCCTGGCAGCCGAGTTCGACCTCATCTTCCGCCCCATTGGAGCCGATGCAGACCCGCCCGAGCGCTCCATAACCGCGTCAGAGACCGAAATCGGTTATTATCAAGGAGACAGTCTGTTGCTTGAAGATGTTCTGCGCGAGCAGGTGCTTTTATCCCTGCCGGTCAGGACGCTGTGCAAGCCTGACTGCAAAGGACTTTGCCCGCGCTGCGGAGCCAATCGCAACACCCAGCCCTGTTCCTGCGAAGAGGGTCCCATCGATCCCCGCTGGGAAGGGTTGACCGGGTTGCGCAGTCGGATCAAGTCCTGATGATTCAGTTGTATGGAGCAGAGCGCGTCCCCCGTTTCCGCAATCTGGCCAGGGAAACCAGACGCTCAACTGTTCCGGTGCCTGCAAACAGCTTCAGCGGGCAAAATTCGAAAGGAATTGCACCATGCCGAATCCCAAAAGGCGCCATTCAACGCGCCGCACCGCCCTTCGCCGTTCTCACGACTTTCTTACCGCCACCGGGCTGTCTGAGTGCCCCAATTGCCACGAGAAGAAGCTGCCCCATCAGGCCTGCGCCAAGTGCGGGGCCTACAAAGGCCGCTCCGTGCTCGAAGTGAAGGAAGCGAAGTAAACATCAACCCAATGCTTACCGACATCGCGCTTGACGCCGTTGGTACCGATAAGGCTCCCGAGCCGGAGATTAAGGGAGCCATACTCGCCTGCCGCACTCTGCCTGTGCGAGTGCATCTGATCGGTCCCGAGTCGGAGCTCCGCGACCTCCTCGATGAGCATCTTGAAGATGAAGACCTGCCCATCGTCATCCATCACGCTTCAGAGCGTATCGCGATGGACGAAAAGGCTGCTCATGCGGTCCGCTCCAAGCGTGACAGCTCGCTGCGAGTGGGCCTCAAGCTCGTTCGCGAGGGCAAAGCGGCTGGCTTTGTGACCGCCGGCAATACCGGCGCGGCCATGGCGACCGCCAAGATGGTTCTGGGCGCGCTGCCCGGTGTCGATCGGCCGGCGTTGGCCACCCCCATGCCGACCTCCAAGGGCAACCCCTGCGTCCTGCTCGACGTCGGCGCCAATGTCGACTGCAAAGCGCAAAACCTCGAGCAATTCGCGGTGATGGGCGAAGTGTATGCCCGCAGCGTGCTCAAGATCGTGCGGCCGCGCGTAGGTCTTCTTTCCATCGGCGAGGAAGAAACCAAGGGCAACGAGCTTACCCGCGAAGCCTTCCCGCTCCTCAAAGCTCTGCCCATTAACTTCATTGGCAACGTTGAGGGTCGCGACATCTTCAACGGCCAGGCCGATGTGATCGTCTGCGACGGATTTGTGGGAAATGTGGCCCTCAAGACCAGTGAAGGCATCGGGCGTTTTGTGCGCGATGCGCTGCGCAGCTCATTGAATAAGACCGTTACCGCCCAGGTGGGCGCGCTGCTGTCGCGCAAGGCCTTTAACGACTTTCGCCGCCGCCTGGACTACACCGAATACGGCGGCGCGCCGCTGCTCGGCGTCCGCGGCGTCTGCATCATCGGTCACGGATCGTCGAACGAAGTCGCCATTTATAACGGTATCCGCGTGGCCCACGAGTTCTCGCGCTCCGGCGCCAACGAACGCATCGAGCAGGCCTTCGCGGGCCGGCCCAAGCCGCGTCCCGATCATGACGCCGACACCGACGCGACGATTCACTAATCAGTGATCGGTGCCTGCCATGGTTGAAAAACCAGTCCGTCCTCCCACGTTTGATCAGGCGACACTTAAGCAATTGGCGTGTCCCGCCTGTTACGGCGGCCTGTGCCTTGAGAGCTCCCGCCTGCTTTGTACCGCATGCGGCCGCGCCTATCTCATTGCCGATGGCATTCCCGTCTTGATCATCGAACACGCCGAACGGCCAAGCGAAGAACGCTGAGAACCGGCATTGACGGAACCTTTAGTGCTGGTTATGCCGCCAGTCCCAGTAGGCCTTCTGGTCATCCTTATTCCGCTTGTTGAAATCCTGGTGGTCGCGGTGAGTGTCGTGCTCCCACTGGTTGTAGTAAGGCTCTTCAGCCGCCCACCCGTGATAGTCGTGGTAGTAGGGGTCGTAAACCCGCACAGTTCCCGTGCAGCCGGTGCAGAGGATAGGTAAGGCAATGGCTGCCGCAAAGAACATCGGAACGAAGCGTCTCAAACATGAGCGCAAAGTCTTGATTTTTCGTCTCATTGTCTTCTTCTCCTATCGGTCGCAAAACGACACGACACATCCAGCAGATTCAGATGCGCGCTATTTAAAGAGGGATGTGTGGATTGGGCTAACTCACTCTATCGGCGGAGATAAAAAGGCCGCACAATCAACGCTGCCAGGCCGATGGCTGCCGCCAAAGCGAGCGCAATCAGGCCATAGAGAAGAGCCAGATTGGGTCCTTGCGCCGGTTCGTCGCTCGAGGCGTCTTGCCGCTCGATCTCGGAATCCGGATTGTCATTCATACTTCAGTGACTCCACCGGATCCATCTGCGCGGCGCGCGTCGCTGGCACGGTTCCAAAAATCACTCCTACCAGAGTTGCCGCGGTCAGGGCGATCACCACCGACAGCCACGAGATGGGAAAATCGTAGCCGCTGAAAATACGGATGGAAAACGGAATCATGAGGCCCACGAGGCTGCCCACAATGCCACCGGTAATCGAGATGAGGATCGCCTCGGTAAGAAACTGCAATTTGATCTCGCGGTATGTGGCGCCCAGCGCCTTGCGAATGCCGATCTCGCGAATGCGGGAGCGCACATTGGCCAGCATAATGTTCATAATGCCCACGCCGCCCACTGCCAGCGTCACTGCCGCTACCATCACCAGCACGGCCGTAAGAGCGTCTGCGATCTTTGCCGCCGTCACCAGCAGTTCGCTGAGCGTCTGTGCCTTATAGATCGAGCTCGGGCGATGCCGCGGGCTGGACCTGATTACTTGCACAATCTCTCTCGCGGCATCGGGCACTTCGTTCATGCTCTGCAGTGAAAAGTAGATCTGGTTCACGTTCTCAGTCCCCGTAAAGTAGCGCGCCACCGAATAGGGGACGAGTACGGTCTCGTCCTGGATCTCCGATTGCCCGAAGTCCGACACGCTCTCTTTGAAGACTCCGATGATGGTGAAGGGAATGCCCAGAACCTGAAAGGTCTGGTCGATGGCCAGGTCATCGCCGCCATATTGTTCCTTGGCGAATTGCTGCGTCACCACAGCGCAATGGCAGTGAGTCGTGTCGTCCGTTTCATCGAAAAACCGGCCCTGAGTGACAATCAGATTGCGGATTTGCGGGTACTCCGGAGAGACGCCCAGTACAAGCGTGTCCCTCTGGATTCCGCCGGGAAAGCTGAGGCGGTTGTGCATCGTCAGCACCGGCGAGGAATACATCACGCCGGGCACCTGCTGGTCCACGGCCTTCTCGTCCTCGCGGGTCAGGAAGTCGTTGTAGCGTACCCGCTCGCCCGGCGTGGCGCCTCCGCCCGCATACTCAACCTCTACGGTGTTGGTGCCGATCTTCTGGATTAACTCCTGGACGTATTGCTTTCCCGTCATTCCAATCGTCACCACCAGAATTACTGACGCCGTGCCGATCACCATGCCCAGCGCGGTGAGCGCAAAGCGCGTCTTGCTGGCGCGGAAACTGTCTCCGGCCAGCTTCAGGATCTCGCTCATGAGCATGGTTCGGCGTGCGCTCACCAGCGTTTCCTGGAAAGTGTCCTCGCGCTGCTGTTGCCGCGGTTCTTGTTGGACGATCGGATTCATCGCTTTCTTGGTTAGACTCTCCCCGGTCCCCAGCGGGTTCCGGAATTTCGCGGCAAGTCAAGGTTGAAACTGGAGGGTTGTTGCTCCCTGTCTCATAGCTTACGCGCAGGTCCCGTTGCTCGAAAACCTCTTTGGCGAACCATCGGTCATCGCTCCGCTGATTGCCGCTGAAGCCGGGCGAGAGCCTCAACGGGCACCGCCTCGGCACGGGCCAGTGGATCGACTCCCGCGGTAGCGAGGGCTCTGGTGACTGCTTCCGGCGCAATTCCGGCGGCTCGAAGGTTATTGGCCAGCGTCTTGCGCTTCTGCGCAAAAATCCGGCGCAGAAATCGAAGAAATTCCGCCTCATCAACGCCCAACTCCGCGAAGCGCGGCGCGAATCGCCAGCGAAAAACAGTGGAATAGACCTTCGGCGGCGGCGAGAAAGCCGACGGCGGCAGCGTGAAGAGCTGCTCCACTGGCCCGTACATCTGCATTGTCGCCGAAAGCAGGCCATAATCGCGTGAGCCCGGTGCGGCAGTCACTCGCTCGGCCACCTCGCGCTGGACCATCAGCACGGCGACGTCAAGCGCGGCGTGGCTGGCCGCCAGCTTCAAGAGGATCGGCGAAGTAATCGCGTACGGCAGATTGCCTGCCACGCGCAGCCGCTTTCCCGCTTGCGCCGCTGCTCCCGCAAAATCAAATCGCAGCACGTCGTCTTCGACCACCGTCACCCTTGCCGGATCGAATTGCTCGCGAAGCCCCGCTGCCAGCTCCCGGTCCAGCTCAACAGCCACAACGTGTCCGGCTTGTGCCGCCAGGGCTCCGGTAATCGCGCCCTTTCCAGGACCGATCTCAACCACTGTGCGACCGGCCATCTCTCCCAACGCCGCCGCAATCCTGTGCGCGGCCTGTATGTCCACCAGAAAGTTTTGCCCGAGCTTTGGTTTTTTGCGCATCTGCTGCTCCGATGGTAGACGAGCCGGCACACGTCCGACGTACACGCCGCAACATTCCCCCAGGCCAATCCCGCTGCACTAAACTGATCCTTGCTGCCACGAATCTCCACAAGCAAACCATGAGGCGCCTTTGCTGATCGACTCTCATGCCCACCTTGACAGCCCACGCTACGCGGACGATCGTGAGGCGATGCTCGTGCGCGCACGGGAAGCGGGTGTCGGCGCTGTCCTCTCCATTGGCATCGGCGAAGGGCCCGCCGAAATGCATCAGGCACTCGACATTTGCCGCGAGTTCAATGCGCGGCGCCAGGCGGGCGCGAACCTTCCCAAGCTCTACGCCAGTGCAGGAATTTATCCCCACAACACCCCGGAAGCCGATGCTGCCGTTCTGGCCAAACTCGACACCCTCCTCGCCGAGCCTGAAGTCATCGCCTGCGGCGAAATTGGCCTCGACTACTATCACGAGGGCGCTCTGCGCGACGTCCAGCGCGCCGGCCTCATCAGCCAGCTCGAGATTGCCTCCGCGCGCAAGCGGCCTATCCTGATCCACTGCCGCGGCACAAACGAGTCCGCCGATGCATGGGATGATCTTTTTGTCGTTTTGGAGCAACATTGGCGGCCATCCGGATTAGGCGGCGTCATGCACTGCTTTGGCGGCGGCTGGGAGCAGGCCCGCCGCTCGCTGGACCTTGGTTTCCTGGTCTCCTTTGCCGGTAATCTCACCTATCCCAAAGCGCAGCCGCTCCGCGATGTAGCTGCCCGCCTGCCTCTCGACCGAATCCTCGTTGAAACGGACGCTCCTTGGCTCGCGCCCGCACCCCATCGCGGAGAGCGCAATGAGCCGGCCATGGTCGCGCAAACGGCTCAAGTTCTGGCCGGACTCCTCAACGTCACACCTGATGAAATCGCTGCCGCGACCACGGCAAACTTCTGCCGGTTGTTCCATCTCCAACCGGACGTGGGAAACTGATAAAGGCATAGTCGGCGGCAGCCCGCCGAGCATTTTGAGGACGAGACAGCCATGGCACAGGAAAACTCATTTGACGTCGTGAGCAAGATTGATATGCAGGAGGCGCGCAACGCCATCGACCAGGCAATCAAGGAGATTCGCCAGCGCTTTGACCTCAAGGACACCCACTCCGAGGTCAACCTCGAGGGCCTGGACGCCATCCAATTGGCTTCAAGCAACGAGTACAAGCTGGAGGCGGTCAAGGACATCCTCTGCCAGAAGCTCGTCAAGCGTGGCGTCTCGCTCAAGAACCTGACCTACGGCAAAATTGAGCCCGCGACGGGCCAAAGCGTCCGCCAGAAGATCAGTCTTCAGCAGGGTATCCCCGTTGAAAAAGCAAAAGAAATCGTGCGCCTGGTAAAAGATTCGAAAAAGAAGGCTCAAGCCAGCATCCAGGGCGATACCGTAAGAATCTCCAGTAAGGACCGGGACGAATTGCAGGCCATCATTGCCCTGCTGCGCGCTAAGGATCTCGGCCTGGAATTGCAGTTCACCAACTATCGCACGAACTAACCGCTCCAGCGCACCCGGATGGGTCTTGAACGGAGAGCATCTTGGCAAGGGAGATCATTCTGACGCCGAACGCTCCGTCTCCACCGCCGGCTTACAGCCAGGCGGTACGAGCCGCTGGTCTGGTGTTTGTCTCAGGAACCGGGCCTCTTGACCCCGCCACCGGAAAGGTCGTCGGGGATACGATCCAGGAGCAGACCAGGCAGTGCCTCCAGAATGTGTCGGCCATCCTCAAGGCAGCGGGTACTTCGCTTGATCGTGTCGTGAGTGCCACCGTTATCCTTCTTGAAGAGGCAGACTTCGCCGGGATGAATGAAGAGTGGGTCAAGTGGTTTCCAGCAAATCCGCCCGCGCGACAGGGAGCAAAGTTACCCGTTAGAATCCCCGGCATGAAGGTGTCCATTGCGGCCATTGCCGAGGCTTAGGTCTTCAGTGCCAGATCCAATCTTCAGAAGAAATCGCCATTTCCCCTGTCTATGCTTTAAAATCGGAGCACTTTGAGCACATCCTCCATAGTCTCGGCGCGGGAGGTCTTTGAGCTGCTGAGGGAGGACCTCGTCGCAGTAGAGCAGGAACTCGGCCGCGACGCCGCGTCCAGCGTCAGCACCATCACCGAAATTGCCGAGTACCTTCGTGAAGGCGGAGGCAAGCGAATCCGGCCAACGCTCCTGCTGCTGGCCGCTCATCAATTGGATTTCTTTGGCCACAGCGCCATCCGCCTCGGCGCGGTCGTTGAGATGCTGCACACGGCCACGCTCGTCCACGACGACATCATTGACGGCGCCGACACCCGCCGCGGCCGCCCTTCCGCCAACACCACCTGGGGCAATGAAAAGTGCGTCCTCGCCGGCGACTGGCTTTACATGCAGGCCTTCAAAGTAGCGCTCGAGGAGCGCAACCTGCGCGTGCTCGACCTGCTCATCAACCTCACCCAGCAGATGGTCGAGGGCGAGCTCCTTCAGATTCAGAAGCTCGGCAAGATGGTCTCTGAAGCCGAATACTACGACCTGATCTTCCGCAAAACCGCATGCCTGTTCTCAGTTTCCATGCGTCTCGGAGCGGTTTTGGCTGGCGCTACCGAGGCCGAGGAATCGGGCCTGGGCGCCTTTGGCCGCGCCGTTGGCCTGGCTTTCCAGATCGTCGACGACGTCCTCGACCTCACTGCGACCGAAGAAGTTTTGGGCAAGCCTGTGGCCAGCGACCTTCGCGAAGGCAAGGCCACGCTGGCCGTCGTCCATGCGGCCGATCACGGAACCGCCTCCGACCGCAAAGCCATCCGGCGCGTCCTTGACGATCGCAGCTTTGAGAATGTCAGCCGCCAGCAGATCCGCGAGATTCTGGTGCGCAACGGCTCGGTCGAGTACGCCATGGCTGCCGCCGATCGCTACGCCGAGCAGTCCCGTCAGGCTCTGGCGCCGCTCGCCGACAGCGACTTTAAGCGCGCTCTTCTCTGGGTCCCGGATTTTGTGGTGGCGCGGGAGAAGTAAATGCCGCGCAAACCCATCACAGCGCCGCTCTGGACCTCCGTTGACCGCTATCTTGGCGATCTGCTTGCCCCTTCCGACGACAAGCTTGAAGCCGCCGTCAAGGCTAATCGAAAGGCCCGCCTTCCAGCCATCGATGTCTCTCCGCTCCAGGGCAAGTTTCTGCAAGTCCTTGTGCACATGACGCGAGCGCGGCGAGTTCTTGAGATCGGCACGCTCGGCGGCTACTCCACCATCTGGATGGCCCGCGCATTGCCCAAAGGCGGGCGTATTATCTCGCTCGAATTCAGCCCCCGGCACGCTGAAATCGCTCGCGCCAATCTGCATTGCGCCGGCTTGCTCAGCCGTGTTGAGATTCGCGTTGGACCAGCCCTCGAAAGCCTTCCCGCCTTAAAAGCGTCGGGCGCCGGTCCGTTCGACTTGATCTTCATCGACGCCGATAAGGAAAACAATCCGCACTATCTTCAGTGGGCTCTGAAGCTCTCCCGCCGCGGAACCGTGATCGTTGTCGATAACATTGCCCGCCACGGCGGTGTCATCGAGGCCAAAAGCTCCGAGCCCGACATTGTCGGCACCCGCCGATGCCTGGAGATGATGGCCCGTGAGCCGCGCCTGAGCGCCGTCGCCCTGCAAACGGTGGGAGTCAAGGGCCTCGATGGCTTCGCACTGGCCGTCGTCCTGCGCTGATCGTCAAACCTGGGCCTGCGTCCGGGAATTCGGCGTAGAATTCTCTCCAACATGAATCAGAGGATCGACAAGATACGCCAGCTCCTCAATGAACTTGAGTCAGAGCCCGGCACGCAATCCGCGAGCGACCGCGACCTCTCCGCCTCGGAACTGTCCCTCATCATTCAGCAAATCGTTGACGATTTACAGCCCCAGCTCTCCCCCTACGACGCCGCGTTTTACTGGTTTCTCTTCCGCCATTCGATTGCCAAGGACGGCGACCCTCATCTTCGCGTGAGTTCGCGCCACTTGCAGACTGCCGTCGTCAAATCATCCTATTCGCAGCTCGACGACAACCCAGTCTCGCTGGGCAAGGTCCAGGACACCCTGCGCGCTCTTGAATCGATCGGCGCCATCCGCAAAGAGGGCGAACCCAATCGCGACGGCACACTCTACCGCGTCATGATTCCGGACGAGATTGAAGCCTGCCGGAAATATCGCGTTGAGCGCCTGGCCGATAACCAGCAACTGAAATTCCCGTCGTCGGGAATCGAGATCGGGTGATCTTCTAGAGGATTTTGTAGAGCCGATTTCGCAGCGCTAGCTAAACTGCGTCCTTCTGCATCAGCGCCTTCAATGCCGCTGTGTACTTTTCCGGCAATGGTTTCCGGTTCAGCTGATCGTCGCAGACCACATGCACCGTCTCGCCTTCGGCCAGGAGTGTGTGTTCTCCGCCATCGGCGGCTTTGCGCAGGATGCGATAGGCAAATTTGAGAACTGTGCCGCGCAGCATCGCTGGCCGCGTTTCAATCAGGATTTCGTCGTCGTAGCGTGCCGGCGATTTATAGCGGCAGGATACGTCGATCACCGGCAGAATGCATCCGTGATCGGTCTCCAGGCAGCTGTATTCCAGCCCAACTGACCGCAACAGCTCGACGCGGCCAATCTCAAACCAGACCAGGTAGTTGGCATAGTAAACAATGCCCATCTGATCGGTCTCGGCATACCGCACACGGACTTCGGTGGTCACCGGCATGTGCCGCGCTCTCTCATCTCTTCAATTGATTTCAATCTTGCGGTCAAGCCGGTAGGTCCCTCGGTCCCTTGTTCCCTCGGTCCCTTGTTCCCTTGGTCCCTTGTTCCCTTGTTCCCTTGGTCCCTGCCTTTTACGGCTTGACGTGCATGAACACTTGCAGCTTGCTCACGTCGTTGAAGATGGTGAACGCGATGAACGCCATCAGCACCACAAAGGCTGCCGTATAGATTCGCTCTTTGATGATCAGGCTGATGTCGTGGCGCAGCACGCTCTCAATCAAAAGCAGCAGGATCATACCGCCGTCGAGAATGGGGAAGGGAAATAGATTCAGCATTCCCAGTTGCAGGCTGATCTCCGCTGCCAGGCCGAATTTGGGGTACCAACCGTCCATCTGGGCTGCTTCGCCCGCGGCCTTCGCAATTCCCACCGGTCCCATCATCTGAGTCATTGAGAGCCGGTGCGTAAACAGCCGGTCCAGCACTTCGCCCACAAGCAGCGCATTGTCTCTGAAAAATCCCAGCGATTTGCCGGCGGCGGAAAGCAGCGACAAGGGCTCATCACGAATGGGAGTCGGCGACGTTGAGAATCCGAGCATCCATCTCGTATCCAGCTTTTCCGGCGTTGCCACCACTTGCAGCGTTGCGCCATTGCGCAGCAAGGTCAGGGTCATTGGGGTGCCCTTCCCCGCCTGCATGTAGGCCAGTAAGGTATTCACGGAATGAAATGCATGGCCATCGACCGCTTCGATGGCGTCGCCGCCATGCAGCCCGGCCTGCGCCGCAGGCATGCCCGGTTGCACCTCCGCCACCGCAATCGGGCCCGGCAGATACTGCGGCGATATTCCCATATCGCTCAAGTCAAAACTGTCGCTCTTTGCGCTGGCCGGCACAAACAGGCTCATTGGGATCGTCTTCCCACCGCGATCCACCGCCATTTGCACCGTCTGATTGGCATTCAACCGCGAGTGGTCGTATACGCCCTCCCAGTCGGGATTCTTGACGTTGTCGAAGCTCACAATTAGGTCGCCGGGCTCGAGCCCCGCCGTGGCTGCGTCCGAGCCCGGAGTTACCCACTCCACGGTGGTTGTTTTTACCGTGACCGACGGAACTTCGTTGATGAAGGCGAAGTAAAAACCCATCAGCCCCAGCGTCAGCAGAAAGTTGAAGAATGGGCCGGCAAGCCCGATCAGCATGCGCTGCCAGCGGGGGCGCGCTGTGAATGCCCTGGGGTCGTTTGCCGCCGCATCGCCGTCCGATTCCGAAGGGCTGCCGGTGAGCCCTGACTCAGTCTCCCCGGTCATCTTCACAAAGCCGCCCAGCGGCAGCAGGCAAACTTTGTAGTCCGTCTCACCGATCTTGAAGCCAAACAGGCGCGGACCAAAGCCGAACGAGAACGCCTCGACGCGCACATTGCAGAGCTTGGCTACGGTGAAGTGCCCCAACTCGTGCACAATCACCATTACGCCGATCAGGACGATAAATGCTGCGGCAGAAACCAGAAAATCATGCATGTTTGTGCGATTATTTCCTTCGGCAAAGCGGGGCCTGCTGGCTTCGGCTCGTTAGGCCTACGCAAGCAATGCCCGGGCCCGTTCTCGCGCCTCCTGATCGGCTGCGAGCACCTCCGCAATAGTTGCGGGGTGGGCCTCCGGGGTTGCTGCGAGCACTTTTTCAATTGTATCCGGGATGCCGGTAAAGGGGATACGTCGTTCGAGGAAGGCTCCCACGGCCACTTCGTCGGCCGCGTTCAGGGCAATGCAATGCGCGCCGCCCTTTTCAGCCGCTTCGAAAGAAAGCCTCAGGCAAGGGAAGCGTTCCAAATCCGGCTCCTCAAAATCGAGGTGCCTCAGCGCCGCCAGGTCGAAGGTGAGTGTGGACTTTGGCCGCTCCGGCCAAGCCAGCGCGTAAAGAATCGGCAGCCGCATATCCGTCACCGAAATCTGCGCCAGGATTGACCCGTCAACATACTCCACCATTGAGTGCACGGTCGATTGGGGATGAATGGTCACCCGCACTTGCGCGGGCGTCACTTCGAACAGCCGGCAGGCCTCAATCACCTCGAGCCCTTTGTTCAGCATCGTCGCCGAGTCGATCGTGATGCGCCGGCCCATCACCCATGTTGGATGCTTCAGCGCCTGCTCGGGCGTGATGTTCGCGAACTGGTCCAGCGGGAGTTGCCTAAACGGTCCTCCCGATGCGGTGAGCCAGATCGACTTCACTTCGTCGTGCGCGCCAACGCGCAAGCACTGATGCACCGCGTTGTGCTCACTGTCGATGGGCAGAATGGGCACATTGCGCTCGCGTGCCGCCGCGGTCAGGATCTCCCCGGCCGCCACCATGCACTCCTTGTTGGCCAGGCCCACCGGCTTTCCGGCCAGAATCGCCGCGTGCGTCGCCTCAAGCCCGGCCACGCCCACAATGGCCGAAACCACAAAGTCGGCCTCAGGCAACGTCGCGCAGGCAATCGTGCCCGCCGTCCCGTCCACTACATCGACCCCGCTCACGCCTGCCTTGCGCAGCCGGGCCGTCAGTTCAGCCGCCAGCTCGGCAGTTGCGAGCGAAACCATGCGCGGCTTCCAGCGCACAGTTTGCGCAAAGGCCTCATCCACATTGCGGCCCGCAGCCAGCGCGGCCACTTGGTAGCGCTCCGGAAACTGCTCAACGATGGAGAGGGTGCTCTGCCCGATGGAGCCGGTCGATCCGAGAATGGTGAGTCGTTTCAATGAAGCCTTCAGCTCTCAGCTTTCAGCCTGCGTTTGCAATGCGCTGGATGTTGGCCGATTCGTTTTTTTCATTTTATCGGTTTCAGGGCGGCGATTGCGCCCCAAAGCTGACAGCTGACGGCTGACGGCTGAGAGCTGTTTCAGAACCTCTGGTGAATCACCTGTGCGTACCACAGCACCGGACCGGCCAGAAGCAGCGCGTCAATGCGGTCCAGCACCCCTCCGTGTCCTGGCAGCAGGTTGCCGGAATCCTTCACTCCGGCTGACCGCTTCAGTGCTGACTCCGCCAGGTCCCCAACCTGGGCGGCCACATTGATCACCACCGCCAAAACCAGCCAGTAAAGCATTTCGTCGGGATACGAAAGGACCGCGGAAGGAAACGTGCGTTCCAGCCACGACAGGACCGCCGAATTCGATGGCTCCTGCATGATCATTGCCAGGCTCACAAGCACCGCGGCAATCACCGCGCTCCCCGCCACCGACGCAATCGCGCCTTCCCAGGTCTTGCCAGGGCTCAGCGAGGGCGCCATCTTGTGCCGGCCCCACGCGCGCCCTGCGTAGTAAGCCGCCGTGTCTCCAGACCACACAACGCAAAGCAGGAACACCAGGAGCGAAGGACCATTAGCCTGCTCGCGTAGCGACGGCAGAGCAATCAAGGTAAGGCCGGTGTAGAGCAGGCAGAAGATCGAGGCCGACGCATCGGCAATCGTCTCCGCTACCGGCTTGAAGAAGGTGCAGTAAACCAGCAGGCCAAGGCCCAGAATTCCAAACAGGGCGGGCGTCAGGTCAGGCCACTCAAAGTTCACCGCAAAAAGCGCCAGCAGCGCCACCATGGTCGCAACGCGCGGCGGGTTCGCTCCGCACCGCCGGCTCAGGGCCATGTACTCCCACCCTGCCATGGCTGCAACCGCCGCCACGGCCAGCGTGAACAGCCATTGCCATCGCGGTCCAAGAAATACCAGAACCAGAACAATCGGAATCAGAACGAGAGCGGTAAGGACGCGTTTCATTCAGCGTTGAGAATACACCGCCGGGGTCGAAACGCCTTGGTTACGGAAGATTTCCAGGCGCGATTGCGCCGCCCCTCGGGATCTGATTTGCGCGGAACTAAATCGCCTGAACGCCAGCGCGCAGTCAGCTTACCGCAATCCTGATCTGGTCGGGATTCTCTTCCACTTCGCCGCCATCTTCGCCGATCCCGCCATAGCGGCGTTCCCGCCGCTGAAAGTCCGCGATGGCCTCGAGCAGATGGATGCCCTTGAAGTCCGGCCAGTATCGCTCGGTCACGAAAATCTCTGTGTAAGCGATCTGCCACAGCAGGAAATTCGAAATCCGTTGCTCGCCCGAGGTGCGGATGAGCAGATCGGGGTCGGGCATGTGCGCCGTGTAGAGATGGCGGTGAATGTCTTCTTCCGTGACATTTTCGGTGCTCAGATGCTTGTGTTTCAGCTCCGCCGTCAGCCCGCGAAAGGCATCCAGCAGCTCCGACCGTCCGCCGTAGTTCAGGGCCAGCGTCAGCGTGGTGCCCGTGTTATTGGCTGTCTCTTCCTCGACCCAGCGAATCTTGTCCTGGACGTCGGGCGCCAACTCGTGCGTCCGCCCAATCGTCCTGAAGCGAACGTTGTTGTTGTTCATCCGCTCCACGTTGCTCTCCAGGTAGGTCTTCAACAAGCGCATCAGGAAGCTGACCTCGGCGCGGGGCCGTCGCAGGTTGTTTTCGAGAGAGAACGCGTAGAGTGTCAGCCATGGCAAGCCGATGCGGGATGCCGTTTCCGTCACCAGTTGCACCGATTTGGCCCCTTGCTGATGCCCCACAAAGCGCTTGAGCGATCGGCGGCCCGCCCATCGGCCATTGCCATCCATGATGATCGCGACATGCCTCGGCAGGCACTCCGGCTTCAGCGTCGCATAGACGGCGCGCTCCTCCGGGCTTAGCTCATCGATGCGCAATGGAGGAGTGACTGTCGATCGCATTTGTGCTTTCCACGCCAAGACCCGGGCAGCATCCCGAAGGGTCGCCTGCGGAGTTCACGCTCGGGGGGTTAGATGCCGCTGATTGCGCGAACGAAATATCTGCCGGCTTGCGCGACGCGTGCGGCCGGATTCGGGAGTCACACCATCGACCGTAAAGCATTTTAGTGAATTCTGCAACGCAGCGCCACGGCACCTTTAGCCCCGGGCGTCGAAATGGTCCGGAGTCCCGCCGAAACGGGACCCCGGAGGGGATAACGAGGATGCGCTACGCCGGATGCTGCCCGCGCGAGGAACCGCGCGCGAGCTTTCACGCGCGATGGGGAGGCCTGCAGGGGCTATGGTCTACGCGGTGCGGCGGCGGCCCGTTGACGCATCCCTCACTGCACCGAAGAACAGCGTACGGTGCAACGAGTCCAGATGCGGCAGCAGTTCGGCAACTTCGGCCAGGAATGGGTCGCTCAGAATCGACGTGACCTCTTCGTCGCGGCGGCTGCGCTCATCGCGAACCAGTTGGCGTATCTCTACGCCCAGCGCCGTAGCCAAACGTTCCAGCGAGCCCAGCGTGGGAATCGCCTTGCCGTTCTCGATCTTCGAGATGTAGGTGCGCGGTACCTGCATCCTCCCCGCCAATTGCCGCTGGCTCAGATGGCGCGCCCTGCGCAATTCGCGCACTTGCGAGGCCACCTGCATGCCGGCGCCGCCACTAACCGGCACGGGCTCGCTTGTCACGAGCCTTGGCGCCAGATAGACAGGCTCCTCAATATCGAGAGGCCTGTGGCATTTTCGGCATAGAGAGTTGCTGGTCCTATACTGCATCAATCTGCAGTACTCACACCGCACCACTTCGCGTGATTCCACGCTAACGATTGAAGTTGCCATTTAGGGATGCGCGGAGTGCCAGAGCGTGGGACTCCAGATGCATCGCTGCACCTTGATTGGTGCTACTTTCTACGAATGAACCATAATTGTCAAGTAGAAATTCAGGGTCAAACCGAAAAAAGCAGCATCAGACCCCCAGGAAACCCGACAAAACGCGAACCACACTCATCAACAGGAGTTCTAAATGGCAGGCAACTTGAGCTTTAGCCCCAGCTTCAATCGAGACCACGCTTGGCAGCTCCTCGCCGAATGGACCCAGAGCGAAAGTTTGCGCAAGCACGCGTTGGCTGTGGAAGCATGCGTCGTCTCCTACGGCGAGCAGGAAGCGAACCGGCTCGCGCTCGATGGCGACGCACGAGCTCGCGCTCATCCAGCTCTACTCAACCACAGCCTTGCTCCACGACTTCGACTACGAACGCCACCCAACGCCCGAAGAGCATCCCTTCTTCGGCGTCCGCGAATTGGAGCGGCTGGGCTGGCCCGAGGAACTCCGCACGGCCATCCTCGGCCACGCACTCTACTCCGGCGTACCGCGCACAACTCATCTCGCAAAAGTCCTCTTCGCCTGCGACGAGCTGGCCGGCTTCCTCACCGCCTGCGCCCTGGTCAAGCCCACCAAAGCCATCGCCGACGTCGAAGTTTCGAGCGTGAAGAAGAAAATGAAGGACAAAGCCTTCGCCCGCGGCGTCCACCGTGAGGACATCGTGCAGGGCGCAGCCGAGCTCGGCGTCGATCTCGACGCTCATATCGCGTTTTGCATCGAGGCCATGAAAAAGCGCGCCAGCGAGCTTGGGCTGTGAAAGTCACCATCACGCACCGCGCTCTTGGCGATCCGAAGAATTGAGATAGGCCCTTAGAAATCATTTGTTGACAGAACAGGTTCGATCAGCCGTCGCTCTTCGTCCCGGAGGGACGAATCGAAAATAGCCCAGGAGAAGCGCAGCGCACTCCTGGGAAAGCGCCCACAAAGATGGTAGCCAGCCCCGTAAGGGCGGGGCGAATCGAATCATGGCTCCTGGCCACCCTTTACATTAGCTTCGACGAATATAAGCAAAAACTAGGATCAGAATTAATAACGCCACCAATAGGGCGATTAGTCCGTGCCCCACAAGCAGAACCCGACGGCCGGCGCCTTTTCCCCGGATAGCGAGTACTGCACTGATAGGCCATAGAAGCAGGGGTCCAATCGGCAAAAGCATGAGCCCTGCAGTGGACGCGCCAAAGCGGGAGAGGACACCCGCCAAAAGCGGCAGCAGCGCCGAAACCGCGAGGAGAGCTGTGGACATGTCGATCTTCGCGTGTGATTCCTCTGCCGTAAACTCAGAATTCCCTCGCCGCCTCGCCACGATTGTCGCCCCGGAGAACGAGAGCCCAATCGTAACAAAGCCCAAGAGCAAAAGAGCGAGGGTCAGAAGCATCAGCGGAGTTGTGAGACCTATCATCGCGGTTTATCTCCCCCACGCCCCGCTCTGGACTCGCTGAGAATCCCGCGCCTTCCGGTTGTACCGTAGAACCAGCACTCCACCGTGCCGCCCGTCTTTAACTCCACAATTGCTTCTCGCGGATATACTCGCTCGTCTCCGGCGCCTGCGGATCGAATCCCTCGTACCGATCGAGCCGCTCGAGCACGCCTTCCTCTTCCGGCAGCTCCATCACGGTCCCTGCAATTTTGCCCATTGCGCTCGGATCGGCCACCGCGCCCGGATAGCCACCGAGATCGTAGAGCACACCGCGCATAAATCCTTCGCCCACTGGCCGCAACTTCGCCGCCACGCGCGCAATCTTCGTCGGCGCAAGCCCCGGCTGCAGCGTCCCGTACGCAAAAAGGTATTGCCTCATTGTGGTTCGTTGGAGAGCGCCCGACCGAATGCCTATGCGCTATGTCCGCTGTTGTTTCGTCCCATTGTTCCCTTATTCCCTTGTTCCCTGCAGTCGCAGCTCCGCCACAATCTCCTGCGCCGCCGCCCGAGCCTCCGCTTCCTTGTCCGGCGGAAAACTGATCGCCCCCACGCGCGCGTGCCCACCCCCGCCGTACCGCTCGCAAATCTGCGCCAGGTTCACCATCTTTGCGGGGTCCATCTTCGTCCACGGATTCGATCCCACGGCCACCTTCGTCCTGAAGCTCGACTTCGATAGCCCGATCGAATAAATCGCTTGCGGATAAAGGTAGTACGGGATGAATTTGTTGAACCCCTCCGTCGGGTGGTCGGTGATGTCGAAGAAGATGGTTCCATCGCGGTATTCCGCCCGGCTGCGAATCAGTTCCAGCGCCTCTTCATGGCGCTTCATCAAGTGGCGGCAACAACGGCGCCACAAACGGCTGTTTCAGAATCTCCGCCAGTGGCATTTCCGTCAACAGCGGAATCAGCCTCGGAATGAACTCTGGATCCTCGGTGGCCTCGATGATCAACGTCAGCTTCATCGCCGGCGCGGCCATCTCTACTGCCGCTTCGGGGCTGTCATACTTTGCGCCGTCCACAATGTCGGCCCAGTGAATCAGCTCCGCCACGGGCGCTGTGTCGAATCCATACTTCGTCTTGGCGATATGCGCCAGAAAGCTCGTGCACGAGGTGTAGTTCGGATCGAAGAACTTCCGCGCCGCGCAACTCGGATCGCGCTGGCACGCCAGAAAATTCTCGTGGTCCGCGGGAGTCAGGAATGCCGATTGGTGGTGATCGAACCACCATGTAATGCGCGGTGAAGGAGAATACTTGAAGTCGACAATCGCGTTCTCGTCGCCGGTAAATTCGCTCTCGTCGAACAGCGCGCCGGCGCGGTGAACCAGCCCGTGATACTCGTAGCTCGCGTCCCGAGTAATGCACTCTTGATGGAAGCGCGTGAACAGCGAGGCCGAACAAGCTCCGTCAAAGCACTTGTCGTGATAAAAGACGCGAACCTGCATCACCGGGGAGCCCTCCTCGAGCCGTCGCCTAAAATAGCGGAACTGACCAGCATCAAGGGCCGGGCCGATTGTGTCAAGCTGAGCCAGATCACACAGCCCGCATTCCAAAGCTAACGTGATCGCCGCCATCCTCGCCGTGGTCCGTGTCACAAGCGGCTCATGAGCCCATCGTTTACCCTCAGAGCAGTCTCCCTGCATGACCACGGCTGCCGCTCAAGCTCGCTACCCGCTCACCCAGGGCGTTAACCCGTGGCTGGTCACAGTGTCGGTCATGCTTCCCACCTTCATGGAAGTGCTTGACACCGCCATCGCCTCGGTGGCCCTGCCCTACATCGCCGGCTCGCTCTCAGCCTCCAACTCCGAAGCCACCTGGGTGCTCACCAGCTACCTTGTCGCCAACGCGGTCATTCTGCCCGCTTCCAATTGGTTTGCGCGCCGCTTCGGCCGCAAGCGCTTCCTGCTCACCTGCGTCATTCTCTTCACGATCGCAAGTTTCTTTTGCGGTGCTGCCCCATCGCTGGCCGTCATCCTCCTGGCCCGCATCCTGCAAGGGGCGGGCGGCGGCGCATTGCAGCCGCTCTCGCAATCCATTCTGCTCGAGAGCTTTTCCCTCCGGGACCGCTCCAAAGCCATGGCCGCATACGGACTCGGAATCGTTTGTGCCCCAGTCCTCGGCCCCACTCTCGGCGGCTGGCTCACTGACACATTCAGCTGGCGCTACGCCTTCTACATCAACATTCCCGTCGGCATTCTGGCCGTCATCATGATCAGCCGCTTCGTCCACGATCCCCCTTACATCAAGAACGCCAAGGTGGGCGCCTTTGACAACATCGGCTTCGGCTTGTTGATTGTCTGGACCGGCTGCCTGCAGATCGTCCTCGACAAAGGTCAGGAGGACGATTGGTTCGGCGCCATCTGGGTGCGCTGGGCGGTAGCGGCGCTCGTCATTGCGCTCTTGCTGTGGATCTGGCACTCCTGGACCCATCCCAAGGGCCTTGTCGATCTGCACATCCTCAAAAATCCCAACTTCCGAACCGGCTGCCTGATGATCGCCATGCTCGGCATGTGCATTTACATCACCATTGCCATCCTCCCGCTCTACTATCAGGAGATTCTCGGCTACACCGCGTTCACCGCGGGCCTCGTCGTCTTTCCCCGCGGCGTCGGCTCCTTCATCGGCTCGCCCATCATCGGCATCCTCGGTTCCCGCATCGACAACCGCAAGCTGCTCTGTGCCGGATTCCTCGGCTTCGCCGTGTGCGCCTTCATCTTTGGCGAGGTCAACCTCGACATCGGCCCTTACACGCTGCTCTTTCCCATCATGCTTACCGGCTTCGCGCTCAGCTTCGTCTTCGTGCCGCTGGCCACTTTATCCACCCGCACCATCTCCAGGAATGAGATGGGCAACGCCACCGGCCTCTTCAACATGCTGCGCAACATAGGCGGTTCAATCGGCATCGCCATGGCCACCACAGCGATCATTCGCCGCGCGGCCCTGCATCAGACCGAATTGGGCGCGAACCTCTCGCCCAGCTCTGCCGTGCTTCAGCAGAAGTCCGCCATCATCGCCACATATCTTGGCCATCGCATCGGCCCGGCAAACGCGCGCCCCGGCTCCTACGGCCTCATCTACGGCCTCATGCAGCAGCAGGCCGCGCAGCTTGCCTATGTCGATGTCTTCCGCTGGACCGCCGTCCTCGCCCTCATCTGCGCTGCCTGCGCATGGCTCTTCACCAAGCCGCCCGCCCACACTGAAGCCCCGCCCGGCGCGCACTAGGCGAAAGCAACCGCATGCTATTCAGAGGCCTCATATGCTGTGAACGCCCATATCTGCACTCGCAGGTTCCGGCGCTCAACGGTCGGGCAGAGGAGTTGGGTTTTCACGATTTCCCCGGCTTGCCGGCGGCCAAGAAGAACCGCAATGGCAGCCGCCGGACCCTGCCTGCATCTGCCGGCAATCAAGATGGATCACCCGAAGCCGAAAAGAAACACCTTTGGAGTCGAAGTAAAGAAGAGGGCTCAAAAATCAAATGGGAAGCGATCCTTGGCACCCTTACGCCGCATCTCCAAACACCCGCCCACCCGCCTTGCGCAACGCCTTGGCAAGCTGCTTGTCGAAAGTCGCAAGCGCTCTGCCCGTTCGCAACGAGAGTTCCATGTAGACGGCGTCATAGGCCGAAAGTCCATGCCTGCGTGAAAGCGCCAAAACCTCTCCCTGTGTAACGGATGGCCTGACGCGATCTTCCTCAATGGGCAGTGCAGCAAGCTCAGCCAGGAATTGTGGAGCCTTTGAAGGACCGTTGCGGCGGAGGCGTTCCGCGACGAGAAGCCCGTTCACCACCTCAGTGAACCATAGAGCCGGCACCACGGCTTCGTCCCGCTCGACGCTCGCCAGGATCTCTTCAGCCATGGCCGCTTCGCGCCGATCCATTCGCTGAACGAACCATGCGAGCACAGATGAAGCGTCGAGAACCAATCCCATAGGCTGACCTTACTTTCGGCCTTCCCGAATCCACGCAAGAACTTCGTCGCCCGAAACGCCGGTGATCCGGGGAAAATTTCGCAATGCCTCGACCGCTTCTTTCACGCGGCGCTGGTCGCGCTGTTCACTCGGCACCAGGTTGGCTACCGCTCTTCCCCGTACCGTGATCGTGAATCGTTCTCCCCGTTTCACTTTGCGCAAGATCTCGGAGAGCCTCGTCTTGGCGTCGAATGCGCCAATTTCGGTGTATCGGGTATCTGTCGCCGGCATAGCTCCCTCCATCAACCAACTAGTTAATCATCTAGTCTATTCAAAATGGGGTCAAATGTCCAATAAGGCCGCCGCTGCTTTCCGACCTACCCCGCCAACCCCACAAACTTCTTCTCCCCTTCGTCGTACTCCTCAATCCGCCCCGTCAAAATGTCGTAGTACCACCCGTGCACCGTCAGCCGGCCCTCGGCCATCGCGTTACGCACCGGCATCTGTGCCTGCAGGTTCTTGAGCTGTGCCACCACGTTGCCGCGGATCAACGACGCCAGTTCGGCGCTCTCGCCATCGGCAGGATTCAGCGGCTGCCTGTAAGCGAAGGCCGCTTCCACATGCTCCAGCCAACGCCGCGCCTTGGGCAGGTTCTCCAGGCTCTTTCGGTCGAGCGCGGCCTTCAGCGCTCCGCAGTCCGAGTGCCCGCACACGATGATGTGCCGCACCTTCAGCACTTCCACCGCGTACTCGATCGTGGCCGTCACGCCGTCCACGTCGTGGCTCGTCACCGGCACCACGTTGCCGATGCTGCGCGAGATAAACAGGTCCCCCGGCTCCGTCCCCAGAATCAGGTCCGGCAGCACGCGCGAATCCGCGCAGGTAATGAACAGCCACTCCGGCGACTGTCCCTCCGCCAGCAAATGAAAGTGGCTCTTCTTCGCCGGGAACACCTCGGCAAGAAACTTCTTATGTCCCTCAATCAGCTTTTGCATTTTTGCCCAGCCATCCCAGTCTCGTCGTTGGCGAATTCATCTGCGCCCCGTCATCCGGGCCCGTTGATCCGCATTTTGACTCGCGCATCACTTGCCTCTCGACAGGCTATCGTATGCGCGCGGATCGTATCGCCCCATTGAGCCCATGCGTCTATCCTGAACGAGAGGGAACGGCGCCTATGCACTGCCGAATAAAATCTCCGCGCTCTTTAATCCTGTCGATTCTCGCGCTGTGTTTCCTGGCTCCTCACGCGCCCGCTCAAGCCCCCAACCAAACCGTCGACGCCCTCTCACCTGACCTCCAATCGCGCATCGACCGCATCGCCGCGCAGGTGCTCGGAGCCACCGGCGTGCCTTCGGCCTCCATCGCCGTCGTCCAGCACGGCAAGCTCGTCTACACCCACGCCTACGGTTTCGCCCACCTGGCCTCAGCCTCCGCTCCTGCCGTCCCTGCCACGCCCGCCATGCGCTACTCCATCGGCTCCATCTCCAAGCAATTCACGGCCGCCGCAATCCTCCTGCTTCAGGAACAAGGCAAGCTCTCCTTGGACGACACCGTCGGCAAATACATTCCCGGCCTCACGCGCGGCAACGAAATCACCATCCGCCAGATTCTCTCCCACACCTCCGGCTATCAGGATTACTGGCCCGAAGATTACGTCATGACTCCCATGCTCCAGCCCGAAACCGCCCAGCAGATCCTCGACACCTGGGCCAAAAAGCCGCTCGACTTCGATCCCGGCACCCAGTGGCAATATTCGAACACCAACTTCGTCATCGCCGGCCGCATCGTCGAGATCGTCTCCGGCCAGCCTCTCTTCGACTTCCTCACCGAGCACATCTTTCGCCCGCTCGGTATGACTTCTGTCTGGAACTCCGACGCGAGCCAGCTCATGCCTCCCGACGCCACGGCGTACTATCGCCACGCGCTCGGTCCACTGCGGCTCGCGCCCAAAGAGGGTGCAGGCTGGATGTTCGCCGCCGGCGAGCTCGCCATGACCGCGCACGACCTCGCTCTTTGGGACCAAAGCATTGCCGCCCAGTCAATTCTTTCGTCCGAGAGCTACAAACAAATGTTCACTGAGGTCAAGCTGAAAAACGGGAAGGGCACCGAATACGGCCTCGGCGTCGAGGTGCGCGATCGCGATGGCCATCGCTCCATCGAGCACTCGGGCGAGGTCTCAGGATTCGTCGCCGACAACCAAGTACTCATCGATGACGGCGTGGCCGTAGCCGTCCTCACCAACCAGGATGCCGTCGGCGCGGCCAGCACCATTGCCAATCTCGCCGCGCCTCTCATCGCCGGCTATCCACTCAGCGCTCCTGAGCAGCAAGCCCTCGACATCTACCGCGGCCTGCAGCAAGGGCGCATCGACCGATCACTCCTCGCGCCGAACCTCAACGACTACTTCACGCCCCAGGCCATCGCCGACTTCCAGTCCAGTCTTGCGCCGCTCGGCGAGCCGCTCAGCCTGCGCCAAACCAGCGAAGAACTTCGCGGCGGCATGACCTTCCGCGCATTCGACATCGTTTATCCCGGCCGCCGTCTCCGGCTCACAACCTACACCTACCCCGACGGCAAGCTCGAGCAGTACCTCATCGCGCCGACGCAATAGCGCTGCAGATCGCTTACTCTGGCCTCCGCGCAATCAGTTTGCGGAGCACCCCTGGATGTCGTCTTTCACCGGCCTCGCTCCGTTTACCTTGCATGCGCCAGTCGCATTCATTTGCTCTATGACCGGCTCTCTCGGGCGGTCACCCCAGCGTCGCCGCTGGAGGCGCCAAATCTACTTGCCGCGACGCCCTAAATCTCCAGCGGCAAAATCCTCTCGATGCGGTGTTCGTCAGCCCGCCGCAAACCCTGCACGAGCCTCAATGCTTCTCTGCCACGGCATCGGCGAAACCGTTCAGCATTGGTTTCCCGTGCAGCAGCCTCTTCGCCGCATACGGCGTTTCGTCGCTCTTTTCGATTACTCGGGCTATGGCCGCAGCACCGGACGCCCCAGCTGGCGCGCAATTCGATCACGACGGCATCTCCGCCTTCCAGCTTCAGCGTCTCACGCACCCGCCGCCAACCGCCACTCCTTGGTTTTTCTCTTGGGAGCGGTCCCGCCGCCGCAATCGTGAATACGGCCGCGCCCGATCACCTTTTTCTCTGCGCCGCGTTCACGTCTTTTCGCGATGCCGTTTGCGCCATCGGGCTCCCTGCCAGATTCAGCCCTCTCGTTCCGCCCTTATGGCCGGCGCAAGAGTCCCTCCGCGATTGCACGTGTCTCTGTACTGGTCGTCCACTGCGAAAACGATCGCCTCTTCCCCGTTCAAATGGCGCGCGACTCGCCGCCTGTGCCCCGTACCCGCTGAAGTCGTGATCGTGCCTGGCTATCGGCCACAATCAGCCGTTCCGCAAACCCGATCTTTCTTTCTGGGGCCCCATCATTGCGCGGATCCTGAGTTGAGGGGGTCCTGACTTTTCTGCCGTTGGCAGGTGGGCAGGTGGCCCGGTCATCAAATAACCAAAAACCTCTGTGCCCCATTCATCCACGGTTTTATCGTGGATGAGTGGGAGACCACGAACCACAACCCCAGGGACCGACGGAACATTCCCTCGCCCCCTCTTTTTCCTGTCAAGGGCCGACCCTGCCCAGCAATCCCTTGAGCTACTATGATTCCGTGATGGGGACGTGGAGCATGACGACGGCCGGCGGCAGCGGGTATGACACGCTAAACCGGCTGGTCGCGGCGCAGGCGAGCAGTGGCCCGTACCAGGGCATGCAGGCAGCCTGGAGCTACGACTCCTTCGGAAACCGCACGAGCGAATCGTTCGGACTCGCCCAGGGTGCGCAAGTCACCGCGCCCATCCCGCCCAGCACGGCTGTCACTCCCGCAATCAGCAACCAGATCCAGTCGATACGGGTTGGAACAGCCAACTATACGCCCAGCTACGACGCCTCGGGCGATGTGACCGTCGATCCCAGCAGCGGCAACCACTATGCCTACGACGGCGAAGGGCGCATCTGCGCGGTTTCCGGCCCAAGCGGCACAATGGGCTACCTCTACGACGCCGAAGGCAACCGCGTCGCCAAGAGTTCGATTCAACTGGTCATGGTTAACGGCACGCCCACTCTCTCCTGCGACATGACGCAGAACGGCTTCATGACGAGCAACAACGAAACCGACTACATTCTCGGCCCCGGCGGCGAGCAGGTGAGCGAAGTCGCCCAGGACTCCAACGGCGGCATGAACTGGCAGCGCACCTACGTCTATGCCGCCGGCGCGCTCTTCGCTGCCTATGACCCCTCGCCCGACAATCCCACCAAGCCGCTGCCCTCGTTCCGGCTCACTGACTGGCTCGGCACCTTGCGCGCCACAACTGACTCGGCCGGCGTGCTCCAGGGAACCTGCACTGGCCTGCCCTTCGGCGACGGCCTCGCCTGCGCCGGCAACATCCCCGACCCGCACCACTTCACCGGCAAAGAACGCGACACCGAATCAGGAAACGACTACTTCGGGGCAAGGTACTATGCCTCCAGCATGGGCCGGTTTATGAGCCCGGATTGGTCGGCCAAAGCCGAACCAGTACCGTACGCGAAGTTGGACAATCCACAGTCGCTGAACCTCTACTCATACGTCCTGAACAATCCTCTGGGTAAAACAGACCCAGACGGCCATGACTTCTGGGATAAGGTCCTGAATACCCTTCAGGGCAAAGGCTGGGTAGATACGCCTCGTCCCCAGCTAGCGCAGGCACCTGTACCAGGCGGTCCTCCGATGAAGGGAGTGAACCCAGTAACGGGACAGACCTTGTTTTCTCGTGATCCCAAAGGACAGCCAGGCAATGAACGTCCGGGAGTAGGCGGAGCCGGTAATTTTGGAGCTTGCAGAGGTACGGGATGCAGTCGGACCCACCAGGGAGAAGATATTAGCGCCCCGGTTGGCTCCGATATTCACGCAGCTACAGGGGGAACAGTGACGTTTAGCGGCGTGAGCGGCTCGCAAACAACCGGCTATGGAAACACCGTCAAGGTCGACGATGGTAGTGGCACTGTAACGGTGTATTCCCATAATTCCGAGAATGGTGTTTCTGTGGGAGACACCGTACAACGCGGCGATGTGATCGGAACTTCGGGACAAACTGGAAACGCTGCGGGACAGCCAGCGAGCGAGTCTCACGTTCATTTTGAAGTTCAGGTCAACGGCCAACGCGTCGATCCAGCCACTTGGCTCAATAGTGCCACCCAGTAGCCAACGGAAGGCTCAGGAGAACTATGCAGATTAAGAAGGCGCTACAAATAATCATGTTGGCGACCATCGTAGTTCAGCAGGCCAACCCTCAGAAACCTGCGGATAGGTCATGGTCGCCAGCCATGTATAACGACCTGACGGTTGGACTCAGCACAAAGGACGATGTGCTCAGGGTACTTGGTAAGCCCAAAACGATTGGGAAGGAGCAGGACACAGGACTTCCAACGATGACCTATATTGTGGCCGATCCAGCACCTGGAGTGCTCACGGTCTATGTGCAAAAGGGAGTTCTCGACGGAATGACGCTTTCTCTGAAGAAACGGCTGTCGAAAAGCGAGATCGTCCAACTGTTCGGCTCGGGCTATATCGCTGTTCAATATGATACGGATGATTGCCTCGGCGAGGGAGGGGCAGCACCGATTTACGAATCGCCTAACGGACCGATCAAACACTTGGAATATCGAGATAAAGGCATTGGAGTGATATTTTATGAAGATGAGGCCGTAGCAATCGCGTTCGTATCGAAGCCGTTCGGTCCAACTCATTCAATTTGCGCAGCACGCGCTAAGAAGAAGTCTGCGGGTGATGCAGGTCCCCACAGGCACTGACCAGGATGTCCGGCACGGGCTTCACCTACGATGGAGGTCAGGTTGTGATCCACATCTACGACGCTCTGCACAACTTGTGCTCTCAGACCTTGTTTTCCGCTATCCTGTTCTACCGGCAAAGAACGGGATGCAGAGAGCGGGAACGATTACTTCTCTGCGCGCTACTACTCAAGTTCAACGGGGAGGTTTCTTTCGCCCGATTGGTCTGCCAAAGTCGCACCTGTGCCATACGCCAAGCTGGATGATCCGCAAAGCCTGAACCTCTACGCCTACGTTCGGAACAATCCACTCGTGCGCTTTGATCCGGATGGCCACTGGGTATGCAAAGGGGACTCGGAAAAATGCAAGGGGACTCAGACTAGGCTGAATCTTGCGCAGGCGGCACAAAAGCAACTCGCTGCTTCTGACAATGCAGCTGACAGAAAAGAGGCCGGGCGCATCCAAAAGGTGCTTGATTTTTACGGCCCGCTCTCGACCAAAGCAGGAGATAAGGGCGACAACGGAGTCAATGTCTCCTTTGGAGCCCTGAAGAAGAACGAGCTTGGGAAGGCAGAACTTGGGGCGGACGGCCACACTGTCAATATCAAATTGGATTGGGGGCAACTTAGCAGCATCGGAAGGGGATCAAGTCTTGGTTCAGGAGGTATGAGCCTAGGACTTGGTGCCGGTCTCCTCATCCACGAAGGAACTCATGGTGTCGATGAACGGAATTGGGGGCACTTGCCGTTGACCCCAGGGCAGGAAGATTGGACGGAGCATAATGCTTACCGCAATGAGTCTTACACGTACCAGGGGCTGAATTTTGGGGAGACTAATTTATGGCATTCAGGAATGACTGAATCGGAGCGCAATTCGGCGATTGATGCAAACTCCAAGCTGTCTGACGCTGCGTCAGAGGAAAGGTAGGCGGTGTATGGGTATGCACTTTCCTCGTAACGCGCTCCAAGTCATTGCAGTTGTGTTTGCTTCAACGATGTGTGTCGAAGCCTATTCGCAATCGGTGAACGCTCAAACAAGTGTCTGCCAGATCATGGGATATTCGGAGAAAAAGGTTCCTAGGCAGGTCGAGGTTGATGCTGATTTGTACAACGTAATGCCACACGGGATTTATTTGGGCGATCAGCGATGTGCAAAGCGCTTGCTACAGATAGATTTTCATGTGGAGAATGCCGACGCCAGTGTCGCGGAGCTTCAGAAGTTCATATCGAGCAGCATGAAGCATGGTCCGCTTATAGGGAGTGGGCATTTCTTGGGAATGCTTATGCGGGATCATTCATCCAGACGAATGTATTTGCTGGTTAAATCCGTAAAGGATCTTCGCGCAAAAGGCTGGACACCGGAAAGCTTGAACACTCCGCCATCCGTGGATATTCCAGACACGTTGCTGCACGAATCGGGCCATGTTGCCGATCCGCCGAAGCCGCCGTAAGCTGTCGTTGTAGCCCAACCGCAAGCCGTCCCTCGGGGCGGCTTGCTGCTTCGGAAACAGGGGACAGACGGGACGATCCCCAGCCGGCAGGTCGCCCCCCGGTCATGAAATAACCAACGAACCGCTGTGCCCCATTCATCCACGGTTTTATCGTGGATGAGTGGGGGACCACGAACCACAAACCCAGGGACCGACGGAACCTTCCCTCGCCCCCTCATTTCCTTGTCAAGAGTCCACCCTGCCCAGCAATCCCTCAATACCGCCCCTAACTCCTTCCCCCTCCGTCTCTTAAGCCCTCGCAAATAAATCCCCTCAAGTTTGCCGATTATTTCGCCCAAATCGCTAACCTTGAAGATGAAGGGGCGAACCTCGATGACATTCAAAACCACATCCGCGCGCACCATCGGCAGCCATTCAGAGCCCTCCGGCAACCGCAGCTTTGCCGCCCGCTCGTCAGGCTCCCGCGGCGCGGAAAATAAATTAAGAAAAAATTTGAGCGATTTCGCCAAATATTCGCCATTTAACTCGTTTAGAATCAACAAACACGTCGCGGAAATGTCGCGAAAACGTGCGAAATAGGCTCGAATTTATGCCCCACAACTCATTTAGAATCAACAGAATTTTCGGCGAAAAAGGGCGAGCGGCTTCATTCACCGCAAACCTCTCTCCTGAAGGGAGTTACACGTCCAATCAAGCTGTGCTTGAGGCCTCCTCGTTCTGGCTGGACGGCGACCGAAGACGAACGAGAAGGCGCGGCGCACTCCGGCAGGCGGTTCCGAGCCCCGCTACCCTCTCGCCTCGTATCTGCCGGAACGCGATCTACCGCGGGCCCCTACCGAGGCCCCCTATCGAGGCCCCCTATCGCGGCCCCTATCGTGGATCGACCAATCGCGGACCGCTCGCCGTCAGCAGATCCGCAAACGGCCCGGCGACACGGTCACCGTGGATCGTCTTGCCGAAGAAATCCGCGTCGATTGCTTTATACGCAGGCGCCGGTTTCACGTCGCCACTCACCGTCATCGTCAGTTGCAGAGTGTCCGGGTCCAGAACGGCTGTAATATCGGCCATCGTTCCGTTCATGTCCCAGCCACGCTGTTCGCGCCACGATTTCAGGTCGTCCCACTCCGGCGGCTCGGGCGTCTTCACGCGCAGAATTGGCTGCCCGAAGCCTCTTATCCCTCCAAAGCCCTGGGGAGTCGGGTAGACATTACCGTCCGCTTCGTTTTTGCCGTTGTTGAACTCGATCGCGGAGCGCCCGATCCCGAAGAACACGTTGTCGTGCACCATCAGGTTGTGCACATCGTTCGTGTGTCCGCCGATGGGCCGTGGCCCGTTGATTCCAGACACCGTGTCCACGCACACTTCCGCGCAATCCAGAAACAGGTTGTACGCAATGATCACGTTATTCGTGTCGCGAATCAAAATCCCGCCGGTCAGATGCGAGAAGATGTTGTTGTCAATCTGGTTCAGTTCATCGCTGCCTTCAATGTGCACCGCGTGCGGATTCACGTCGCCCGGAATATCCGCGAACACGTTGCCCGTGATCCGCACATTGGCATTGGCGATATCCAGCCAGATGCCGTTCGCATGCCGGATGTGCCGCACCACGTTATTCCGGAACAAGAGATTCTTCGCGTTATGCATCTTGGTACCGCCCGACTCCGACATCATCGCGGCATTCTGCCATCCGATCCACTCGAACAGATTCTTCTCCACCAGCGTGGACTGCGGTCCGCCCGTTCCGCCCAGCCCCTCGATGCCGCAGTAGCGAAAGGTATTTCCACGCACCACGTCGAAGCCCACCGGCTGCGGCGGCCGCGACGCGCCCCAGTCTTCATTGCCAATGTCGAGCCCCACGCTGTTGGCCCACTCGAAAGTGTCGTCCTCGAAGATGAAGTGATTGCCTCGGTTGGTCGAGACCATGCCGCGCTGTGGCACGGGGAAGCCGTTGCCAGCCTGCTCGAAGCTGATTCCTTTCACGCGAATGAACGATTGATACCGCTGCGCCGGCGAGAAGATCTGCTCCTGCGTCGTAATCTCGATCGTGTGTTTAGACGGATCGTCGTCGTTGGCAAGTCGGATGTGCAGCGTCAATCCATTCATCTCAATCCACACCTTGCCGGCCACAGGCTGGAACTCATCGAAGAGCGGCGTCCAGTGGATGTTGGTGAAGTAATTCATCGACCGTGCCGAGGGCCCCGCCAATTCGTTCGGAGTCTCTACCGGCTCCAGCGGATGGCCATCGACAAACACCAGCCCACGCCGCCGGAAATACGTGCCCATGTTGTCCTCGGCGTAGCGAAGCCAGGTCTTGTTCCCCAGCACGTTATCCACTTCGAAGGGGTTGTAGCCGTCAGGGAACAGCGCCGGATCGAGATGCAACTCCCACGCCTTTACCGGCTGATGCGTCTTCGGGTCGAACCCAAAGTTCCAGCCCTCGCTCGGATGCCAGTCTGTCACCACGCGCGAGCCCTTGATCACGACCTTGGCTCCCGGCGCAGCCTCGTAGCTGATCATCGCGTCAGGTCCGGTCCCTCCACGCGCCGGCCTCACAAACTCGCGATACACACCCTCGGCAATCACCACCCGCTCGCCCGGCTGCAGCACCTGCGCCGCCCGGTTGATGGTGCGGAACGGACGCTCCTGCGTGCCCGGCCCGTTGTCATCGGCGTTTTTCGCCTGGCAATCCACGTAGTAGGTCTTTGCAAAATGCAGCGGAACCTCCCACATCGGAAACTCCGTACCATCCGGCATCGTTGAATTTGAGGCCCACGCCGCTGCTGCAACGAAAAACAAACTTGCGCAAATCAAAATCCGTTTCAAAACTGATCCTCCCGGCCCGTCAGTGTTCTTTCTACTCGCCTTTGGGCGATTTACATCGCGCCGCCATCGTAATGCGCATCGCCTTCATTGTCGAGCATCCCCGTTGAGACCGCGCGAATTCGTGGGACAACCATGGCAGGCAGCGCCATTCTGCGTAGTGCTGATCCGGTAGACTGGAGTTGCACCCATGTTTGAAAACCTAACCGACAAACTACAGCGCGTCTTCAAGAACCTTCGCGGCCAGGGCACGCTCACTGAAGAGAACATCGCCGACGCCCTGCGCGAGATTCGCGTTGCCCTGCTTGAGGCCGACGTCAATCTCAAGGTCGTCACCGACCTTCTTGAGCACATCCGCCAGAAAGCCGTCGGCACTGAAGTTCTCACCGCGCTCTCGCCATCCGAACAGGTGATCAAGATCGTTCGCGACGAGCTGGTCGCCCTCCTCGGCCGCGACACCGCTCGCTTCAACTTTGCCTCCAAGCCGCCCACCGTCATTCTCATGGCCGGCCTGCAGGGCTCCGGCAAAACCACAACCTCCGGCAAGCTGGCCGCATGGCTCAAAAAGGGTGGTCACCGCCCCATGCTCGTTTCGGTCGACGTCTACCGCCCCGCCGCGCGCGAGCAGCTCAAAATCGTCGCCAAGCAGGTCGAGACGCGCCTCTACGAAGGTGACCAGAAGGGCGAGCCCGCCGGCTCCGCTCTCGTTGAGCGCCTCGCTAAAGAAGCCCGTCGCGAAGCGGTCATCATGGGCTGCGACACGCTCATCGTCGACACCGCCGGCCGCCTGCACATCGACGAAGATTTGATGGCCGAGATGGAGAGCTTGAAAAAGCTTCTCTCGCCGCAGGAGATCCTCTTCGTCGCCGACGCCATGACCGGCCAGGACGCCGTCAACTCCGCGCAGGACTTTCATTCTCGTCTTGGACTGACTGGTGTGGTCCTGACGAAAATGGACGGCGACGCCCGTGGCGGTGCAGCGCTCTCCATCCGCCACGTCACCGGCCAGCCCATCAAGTTCATCGGCGTAGGCGAAAAGCCCGACGCCTTCGAGCCTTTCCATCCCGACCGCATCGTCGGCCGCATCCTCGGCATGGGCGACATGCTCTCGCTCATCGAGAAAGCCGAATCCACCCTCGACCGCAAGAAGTCCGAGGAACTCGCCAAGAAAGCCCTCCTCGGCGACGGCTTCTCTCTCGAAGACTTTCGCGACCAGCTCCAACAGATCAAAAAGCTCGGCTCGATGGAGTCGATTTTGAAGATGCTGCCTTCGGTCGGCCCCTTCGCCGGCATGCAGCAGGCCGCGGGCCAGATCGACGAAAAGCAATTCGTCCGCCTCGAGGCCATCATTAACTCCATGACGCCCAAAGAGCGCCGCAATCACGACATTATTTCCGGCACACGCCGCAAGCGTATCGCCGCCGGCAGCGGAACCAGCGTGCAGGAGGTCAATCAGCTCCTCCGCCAATACGCGCAAATGGCCAAAATGTTCAAGCAAGTTGGCAAAGGCGGCCTCGCCAAAAGCATGATGCGCGGCGGCCTTAGCGGCATGGGCGCAAAGCAGCGCTTCGGGCGGTAGCTCTCTGCCATAGGATCTGTCCGTGCTCCGAAATCACCGGCAGGAAATCCAACCCTGCGTTAACCTGAGAATTCCATGACCGCTCCTCCAGGACCAGCTCGACGAGATCACCCAGAACACGCGCAATCTCGTCCAGCCTGAGCGCATGGCCGTCAGCGAGCGCGCCGTCGCCGAGCTCTTCGCCTCCGGGATAGAAGACAAAATCCTTCCCGTCGGCGCAATCGCTCCCGAGTTCACCCTCCCTGACGCCTCCGGCCGTCCCGTCCGCTCGGCTGATCTTCTTGCTCTCGGCCCACTCGTCCTCAACTTCTTTCGCGGCCGCTGGTGCGCCTATTGCGTTACGGAGCTCGAGGCCTGGCGCGACCTCTACCCAACCCTCCGCGAATCCGGCGCGCTTCTCGCCGCCATCGGTCCCCAAACCGCTCGCCAAAGCGATTTCATGGTTGGCCAGCACGGCCTGCCCTTTCCCGTCCTCACCGACGCCGGCTGCGCCCTGGCCGAGCAGTTCGGCCTGGCCTACACCATCCCCGAGTACCACCGCAACTACTTCCGCTCGATCCTGGTCAACATCCCTTTCGTGAATGGCGACCAGAGCTGGCGCCTGATCCTGCCCGCCACCTACGTTCTCGCCCGCGACCGGCGCGTCCTCTACGCCCGGGCCTACGCCGACTTCCGCGTCCGCCCTGAGCCCGAAGAGGCCCTCGCCGCTGCCCAGGCAGCCGTCAAGCTGTAAGGCTCCTTTTGGCAACGCCCTATTCCAAAACGAGAAAGAACCCAAAGTTGCATCCCGAATGAGGAAAATCGCATCATATAAGTTGACAACACTACACTCAATCTGAGATGCTAACCCGTCAGATTGACCCCAAAGGCAGGAACACAAACATGGCTAAAATGATTGGAATCGATCTCGGTACCACCAACTCGTGCGTCGCGGTCATGGAAGGCGGCGAACCAAAAGTCATTCCGAATGAGGAGGGTGCGCGCACAACCCCCTCGATTGTCGCCTTCACCAAGAGCGGCGAGCGGCTGGTCGGCCAGGTGGCCAAGCGCCAGGCCATCACCAACCCCGAGAACACCATCTTCTCCATCAAGCGCTTCATGGGCCGTCGCTACAACGAGGTCAACGATGAGATGAAAATGGTCCCGTTCAAGGTGGTCCAGCAGGGCGACCATGTCGGGGTCATTGCTCAGGGCAAGGAGTACACTCCGCCCGAGATCTCCGCCATGATCCTGCAGAAGCTCAAGAAGTCTGCCGAAGCTTACCTTGGCGAGACCATCACTGAGGCCGTGATCACCGTTCCGGCCTACTTCAACGACGCGCAGCGCCAGGCCACTAAGGACGCGGGCAGAATTGCCGGCCTCGACGTCAAGCGCATTGTCAATGAGCCCACTGCGGCAGCTCTGGCCTACGGCCTCGACAAAAAGAAGGATGAGACCATCGCCGTCTACGACTTTGGCGGCGGCACATTCGATATCTCCATCCTCGAAGTTGGGGAGGGCGTTATTGAAGTCAAATCGACCAATGGCGACACCCACCTGGGCGGCGACAACCTGGATCAGCGCATTGTCGAATGGCTCATCAGCGAATTCAAGGCCGAGCATGGCCTCGACCTCACATCAAAGGGCAACGAGATGGCCCTGCAGCGCCTGAAAGACGCCGCGGAAAAGGCCAAGATCGAGCTTTCGACCACCGTCGAAACCGAGATCAACCTGCCCTTTATCACCGCCGACGCCTCCGGCCCCAAGCACCTTGTCCGCAAGCTCACGCGCGCCAAGCTGGAGCAGTTGGTCGAGGATCTCATCGAGCGCTCTGTCGAGCCGTGCAAAAAGGCTTTGTCCGATGCCGGCATCACCACCAGCCAGATCAACGAAGTCGTTCTGGTCGGCGGCCAGACCCGTATGCCGCGCATTCAGGAGCTGGTCAAGAAACTCTTCGGTAAAGAGCCGCATCGCGGCGTCAATCCCGATGAGGTGGTTGCCATCGGCGCCGCCGTGCAGGCTGGCGTGCTCACCGGCGACGTCAAGGATCTTCTGCTCCTCGATGTCACTCCCGCTCACTTTGTCCATTGAGACGCTGGGCGGCGTGGCTACGCCGATGATCCCGCGCAACACAACCATTCCGACCAAGAAGACTGAGACCTTCTCGACAGCGGCCGATTCGCAGACTGAAGTCGAAGTGCACGTGCTTCAGGGCGAGCGTCCCATGGCGGGGCAGAACCGCACTCTGGGCAAATTCAAGCTCGGCGGCATCATGCCCGCGCCGCGCGGCATTCCGCAAATCGAGGTCACTTTCGACATCGATGCCAACGGAATCCTTAACGTGACCGCGAAGGACAATGCTACCGGCAAGGACACGCGCATCACCATCACCTCGAGTTCGGGCCTTTCGAAAGAAGAAATCGACAAGATGGCCAAGGAAGCCGAGGCGCACGCGTCTGAAGACAAAGAGCAGCGGGAATCGATTGAGGCTCGCAACTCCCTCGACGGCATGGTCTACAACATCGAGAAGATGCTCAAGGACGCGGGCGAAAAGGTGCAGGCGGCCGACAAGACCGAAGTCGAGTCAGCCCTTGCCGACGCCAAGAAGACACTCGAAGGCTCGTCGTCAACGTCTGAGTTGAAGGCCGCAAACGAAAAGCTCACCCTCGCCAGCCACAAACTGGCCGAGGCCATGTATAAGGCCAGCTCCTCGCAAACGGGCCCGGGGTCGGACGCGTCTGCCGGGGCACCACCCGCCGGCGAGCAGAAGAAAGACGAAGGCGTCATCGACGCCGAGTACGTCGACGTCGACGACAAAAAGTAAGGCGCCCTATTCAAGTGGGTGCCCCAGGCCGGGGTCCCCACGGCTAGGTCCTTGTCCGTGGGGTGAAGATCCCTCGCATTTGGGGACCTGGGAGAGCACAAACTGGAAAAGTCGGGGTGGGCGATTGTCCGTCGTCCACCCTTCCTTCTTATGATGGAAACTGGAAACAGCTATCGTCGGTGGGCCCGATTGGACTTCGCCGGTGAATAGCTGGGACCGATGGCAAATCGCATGCAACATTACGCACAACGCCGGATTGAAGCGCACCTGAGATAAGAAAATATCCATGGCCACAACCGCCAACAAAGACTATTACGCAACGCTCGGCGTCAAGAAGACGGCCACGCCGGAGGAGATTCGCAAGGCCTTCCGCAAAGCCGCGCGCAAGTACCACCCCGACGTCAATCCCAACGACAAGCGCGCCGAAGAAAAGTTCAAAGAGATCTCCGAAGCCAACGACGTCCTCTCCGACGAAAAGAAGCGCAAGGTCTACGACCAAGTCGGCTTTTACTCGGATCAAATCGACCCTGCCCAGGCCGAAGCCTACGCGCGCCAGCAGCGCTCGGGCGGCCAGCCCCCGGTTGATTTCGGCGGCTTCGACTTTTCAGGCTTCCAGGGCGACATGGGAGCACAGGGAGGCACGGGCTCCTTCGGCGGCTCGGGCAGCTTCAAAGACATTTTTTCCGGCATCTTCGGTGGCGCGCAGCAGCACCGGCAGCCGCGCGGTCCGCAGCCCGGCACCGATCTCGAGTACCAGGCCACCGTCGATTTTTGGACCGCGATCCGCGGCGGTCAGGCCCGCATCCAGATCAACCGCCAGGAGGCCTGCCCCACTTGCCACGGCCAGGCCAGCGTCGGCGGCAGCGCGGAGTGCCCCGAGTGCCACGGCACAGGCCAGGTCACGCAGATGGGCGGCCGCATGAAGTTCAACATTACCTGCCCGGGCTGCAACGGCACCGGCCACACCTCGAACGACTGCTCCACCTGCCACGGCGAGGGCACTGTCGCCCGAACCGAGACGGTCGAGTTTCGCATCAAGCCAGGCACGCGCGATGGTCAGCGGATCCGACTCCAGGGCAAGGGCAACGCCGGCGTCAACGGCGGCCCTGCCGGCGATCTTTTTCTCATCGTGCGCACCGGCGCCAATCCCGTCTTCACGCGCGTGGCCGACGACATTCAGATCACAGTCCCCATCACCGTGGCCGAAGCTGCGCTCGGCGCAAAGGTTGAAGTGCCCACCATCGATGGCCGCGCGCAACTGAAGATTCCGCCCGGTACGCAAAGCGGGCAAAAGCTGCGCATGCGGGAGCGCGGTGTTGAGAGCGCGTCGCATGCCGGCCAGCGCGGCGACGAAATCGTTACCGTTGAGGTCGCTGTGCCGCATTTGAACGACGAGCGCAGCCGCGAGATCATGCGCGAGCTCGCCCGCCTCAACCCCGACGACCCGCGCAAGGCGCTGTTCGACAAGTTGTAGGATTCACGCGGAAGCAACCATCGGCCAAAGTTGGATTGGCTAGGCTGATTGGAGAAAGTACGATGGCCACAAAACGTAAATCCAAAGGCGCCTACATGATCTCGGCCGTAGCTGAGATGTACGAGATCCATCCCCAAACCCTTCGCCTCTACGAGCGTGAAGGCCTGCTCAAGCCCTCGCGCACTGAGGGCAATACGCGTCTTTACACCGACGAGGATCTCGAACGCCTTGAGTTCATCCTCAACCTCGCTCGCGACCTCGGCGTCAACATCGCCGGCATCGCCATCATCCTCCAGATGCGCGGACGCATGGAAGAGATGAATCGCCAGATGCAGGGCTTTGTCGAGTATGTGCGCAGCGAGATGCTCGCGCGTTTCCAGCAGGCCGCGCCGGGCACATCGGGCGCCATAGTCCCCATCCGCAAGGCCGTTGCTTCGCCCGCACGTCCCGCGGCAACACGCAAGCCTTAGCCGGCCCGCTTTCTATTCAGTCATTTTGCGCAGCCGCCCCTCGGGCAGCAACTCGTACGGGTCGCCTCGATAGCGCAGCCGCCTGGTGGCTAAGTAGCTTCTCACCCAGAAAATGAATCCCATCAGGTCGCGCAGCGGATAGAGCCAGGCCTTGCGCGCTGCTACTCTGTCCTGCACCACCAGACTGCATACCAGAAGACACAGCAACACCCGGTCCAGAATCGTAAACGCCAGCAGTCCCGCTCCCCACGCCCAGTGTCCGGCCAACGTCAGCCCAATCCATGCCAGCAAACCAAAAGGAACCGCGTAAGTGAGAACTTCGCCCAGGTGCCCCATCGGCCGCGAAAAGCGCGTGCTCGTCGCCCACCCCTGCTGATGCGCAATGCTGCTTTTGAAAGCAGCGTTCAGCACGTGGTGCTCGACAACAAAGTGCGACAGCACAACGATCTCGCCGGCTGACGCGGTCCAATTGCCCAACACAAAGTCGTCGGCGTAATACTGGGCTACCTTCTCGTAGCCGCCGATTTTTTCCACGGTGCTCTGTCGCATCACCATCGAAGGTCCCAGCGCGAACTTCATCCCCTCAAGCATGTTCGCCACCAGCACGCCTGAGGTCATCTCCACGCTCATGCCCATCGCCTCCAGCCGGGCCCACAATCCGTGCCGGGTGCAACCGCGATAGAGACTCGTAACCATGCCCACCTGCGGATCGCGCATCGGCTGCACCACCGCACGCAGGTAATCCGGCGTCACGCGCACATCGCTGTCCGCCGTCACCAGGATCGGATACCGAGCTTCGCGGCGCATCACCTCCAGCGAGAATGTCCGTGCATTCGGCCACGGCGGTTCGCCGCAAGTCAGGATGCGCGCTTTCACGTGCGGATACCGCTCCACCACCCGCCGCGCTGCTGCCAGGCCCAGGTCGTTCTCCTGCCGCGCGCAGAAGAGAATTTCGAACTCCGGATAATCCTGTTCGAAAAAACTGGCAAGGTTTCGCTCCAGGTCAGGCTCGTCGCCGTGCACGGCCTTCAGCACGCTCACCGGCGGCAGAAATGCTGCCTCCTGCACATCGCCTGCGCCGCGCTGGAAGCGCATCACTCCAGCAACGACCATCAAGCTATAAATTGTCGATGTGATGATGCCGAAGACACCCAGCCCAATCAGGCAGTCAACGGCGATCTGGCTGACGTTCATGCTCGAAAGACTCTCACTTCACTGGCCGGTCCGTCCACAACGTCTTGTCGGCCAGTGTCTGCACTTCATACAGCCGCCCGGCCAGCACTCTCTCCACATTGTCCCGGTCCGGATCTTCGGCGAAAATCCACTTGCGTTCGCCTGAACCCCATATTGCCGCCAGTTTCGCGGGGCTCAGATAGATGTCCGGCGCATCGGGATAGCACGATCCCCACAGGAGCGTGGTTCCTTCGCTGTTCTGCCCGCAACGCGGCAGCACCAGCATTGCCGGCCTTCCCTTGAAAAAGTCGTTCGTGTAAAAAATCACCGACGAACCCGACGACTGTTCGCCGTAGATGATAAGAGTGTCGTTTGCCGTGCCGTCGCTCATGATTGTGTCGGCCATCGGTTTTGAGCTCAGCATGGGCTCAAACCGCGCAAATGCGATGTGCGCGGCCACAAAGAACAC
Organism: uncultured Acidobacteriaceae bacterium; assembly: GCA_963850865.1. Classification (GTDB taxonomy): domain Bacteria; phylum Acidobacteriota; class Terriglobia; order Terriglobales; family Acidobacteriaceae; genus Telmatobacter. Next base: position 270,878 of record CAWKMZ010000007.1, on the reverse strand, counting down.
CGTCATGGTCAGCGCCACGCTCACGGTGGCCGCGAGGTGTTTCTTTTTCAGCCGCAGCAACCAACCTGGCATCGGTCCAATCAGCAGAGTGATCGCCGCCAACCCCGCAGGCAGGCGCAGTGCCGCAAATGACTCGCCGGTCAAATCGAACAGGTGCGACATCGACAGCGTATAGTCGCCCACTCCGCGATGCGCCAGTACGGTTCCAATGTCCGCAACGTACGGTAAATTGCGCGAGGTCCACAATCCCCACGCCAGCGTCGCCGCGGCCGCCACGCCGATCGCCGCAAACAACCCCTGCGCGCCTGTCAGCCACGCCGTCGAGAGCGTCGGCCGTCCCCCATTTACGCCGTCGTTCTCTTCTATATCCGCGATCACACCCGCAATCAGCATCACTAGCGGCGGCCACACCATAAACGTGTAGTATTCCTGATTCGTTGAAATTGAAAAGAAGATCAGCGTCCACGCCGAGTACAAACTCAGCAGCCAGATGGTCCTGGCGCGGAACTTGATCCGATGCACGTAGCTGCCCACATCCTCGCGCATGGCGTGATCGAGATAAAAATCCACCGTGTCGCCCGAATCGGGCCGCAAGTGCTTCAGCCAGGTGCGTCGCGTCTTCCAGGCCATCGCCGCCACCGCGCCCAGAAAAAGACTCCATGGAAAAATCCAGATCAGTTCACCCAGCCAGTACCAAAGCGCCGGCATTTTGTTGTAGTCATGCGGATAGCGCAGATTGAAGAAGCGCAGTACGTGCTCGTTGATGAAGTATTGATAAAAAAACCCATGGACATTCCCGATCGTCGGATGATTCCCCGCGGCGTGTCCCTGGTCGTGATTGATGATGCCGCACGCAATGTGCCACGGCGCGGCGATGGCCAGAAACAAAAGGAATCCCGTCACCGGCTTCAGTGCCTTCCACCGCCTCCATTGTCCAGTCAGCAGCAAATACGCAATGGCCGCGCCGCCGAAAAAGACCGGCGCAATCAAGCCCTTCGTCAGCAGCGCAAGCGCTACTCCCGCCCACGCCCAATACATCCGCGCCGGCCGGTTGTCTTCGAGGCTCGTAATGAGGGCGTACAAGCTGATCAGGAGAAAAAAGGCGAGGATTGCCTCGGGAATGATGAATCGCGTAAAGAGAAAGCAACCCACTGACGTCAGCACGCCGAGGCCGGCGTAGAACCCCGCTCGCTCGCCCCATGCCCGCCGTCCCCACAGCCACGCCAGCCACGTTAGTCCAAGCATGGCCAGAGCATTGGGCAAATGTGTTGCAAAGGTGTTTTCGCCGAACACCTTGTACACTCCTGCCACCAGCCAGTAAGGTAGCGGAGGTTTTTCAATATAGCGGATGCCGTTGGTCTTCGCCGTGATCAGATCGCCGGTCTCGGCCATGTGCTGCGCCGCCTGCGCGTGCGAAGCATCCACGTCGTCCAGCAGCGGAGGAGAGAACAACGAGGCAAAGTAAATCGCGGCCCAGAGCATAGCAAAGACCAGCCACACCGTGCGCGTCGAGAGAGCGGCCCGCGGGCGATCGATTGTCCTTGTCGAATTCATCATTGTCATCTAGGTCCCGCGTGTTGCGTCAGCCTGTTCTCTGCCGTGCGCCAATTTCAGAGCGCGGCAATCCAGCTGCGAAGAGGAAAAGGGCTTCGGCCCGTTGGAAAAATTCCCACGTCCCTTGAAACCCGATGGCTATTCCGTTGTATCCATATCAGAATAACAGCCGCGTTTCTCAGGCGTTTCACAGTGCAAGGCGCACAAGCGCCTCCGCTGGGCGTTCTTTCTGCGCGCGCCGAGTCAGCGAACCGCTTCGCTCAGTCTCTCGTTGTAGAGTCAGGATCGACGGGTGGCCGCGTCATGCCGCCGGAATTGTGAGTTGGGAAGTTCTCTTTGTGTTGGCGTATGGAATCCGGTGAGTTTCCGGAATGCTCAGCCTTCCCGCGCGAAGCAGTATGCGGCAATCGGCTTCAGGCAGTGCTGGGCTGTAAAGGAACCCCTGCACCTCTTCGCATTTTTGTTTCCTGAAGTAGTTGAGCTGCTCTGACGTTTCCACACCCTCGGCCACGCACGCCAGGCCAAGATCGCGGCCAAGATTCATGATGCTTCGAACCACTGCTTCCGCACTCGGCTCCGATGCTATATCGCGCAGGAACGATCGATCGATCTTGATGCGGTCGATCGGAAACCGCCTCAAATACGACAGCGAGGACCAGCCGGTGCCGAAATCGTCGAGCGAAAGGCTCACGCCTAGCCGCTTCAGACTTCGCATGATCTTGATCGTTGTCTCCGAGTCATCCAGCATCAGCGATTCCGTCAGCTCGAGCTCCAGCCATTTCGGGTCCAGGCCCGATTCCGCGAGCGCCCTCTTTACACTGCTCGCGATATGACTCCGGTAGAACTGCGTCGATGACATATTGACCATCATGCGAACCGGTGGAAGTCCCGCCTTCTGCCATGCGGCGTTTTGCGCACATGCGGTTCTCAGCACCCAATTTCCCACGTCGGTCATCAAACCCAGCTCTTCCAACTGCGGAACAAACTGGTTCGGGAAGATCATCCCCTGCTCCGGATGACGCCAGCGCAGCAACGCCTCCACGCCGGTAATGCCGCCCGTTTCCGTTGCCACCAGCGGTTGGTAGTACAGCATAAACTCATCGCGAGCTAATGCGTGCTGCAAGTCGAACTCCAGCTTCTGGCGGCGCCGCGTGGCGTCGGTAAGCTCGGCCGTGAAGAAGGAATAGTTGCCCCGCCCGCTGTTCTTCGCCTCGTACATCGCGGTGTCCGCGGCTTGCAGCAGGTCCCTCGGGTTCTCGCCGTCGGAAGGGTACTCACAAATGCCGATGCTCGCGCCGATGCGAACTCCGTGTCCTTCAATATCGAACGACGCGCTCAATGTGCTTAGCACTTTGCGCGCCACCTGCTCGATATCCTGGTCCTTCTCAACCAACGGCAGCCCGATCACAAACTCGTCTCCGCCGAGCCGCGCCACAATGTCGCTCTCGCGCAGGCAATTTCTCAATCGCACCGCCACGGCCTCAAGTAGACGGTCACCGATATGGTGTCCGAATGAATCGTTCACGCTTTTGAAGCGGTCCAGATCCAGCATCAGCACCGCGACTCGCTTCCCATTCCGGGCCGCCAGCGCAATCGCATGAGCCAGCAAATCCTCCAGAAGCGACCGGTTCGGCAGCCCCGTCAAAGCATCGTGTAGCGCCATATACCGGATGCGCAACTCCGCCTCTTTCCGGTCGGTAATGTCGCGCGAGATTCCCATCGTGCCCAGGATCCGGCCGCGCCGGTCCTTCAGCGGCACCTTCGTCGTCAGCACCCACGACTCATGTCCATCAGGCCAGGTTTCCTTCTCTTCCATCCCCGTAATTCCGCGGCCCGTTTCAATGATTTTCTGCTCGTCCTCAAGGGCGCGGCCGGCATGCTCCGGCGTGAACATGTCGGAATCCGTCTTTGCCGTAGCCTCCCCCGGATCGCTCAATCCAAAGCTGTTGGCCAGCGCCCGGTTGACGCGCAGAAAGCGGCTGTGCCGGTCCTTGAAATACACGTGGTCAGGGATGTGTTCAAGAAATGCGTTCAGAAAGTCGCGGTCTATGTTGTAATCCCGGTCTGCCAGTTCCCGCAGGACCAGCAGACCGACCACCAAACCCAACAGCAGCAAAGTGAGTCCAATCGCTGCAACTCCCGGACGCGAAAAGAGGGATACGCGCGTCGCCGGCGCATGGACCGGCATCGAGGCGATCAGCACAACAGTCATCATGCATCCCAGCAGCGTCGCCGCAAGTGCAATCAGCGTGCCCGGAATCGCAGGAAATCGCTTGAAAAACTTCATCGTGACCCGTTACGGCATAGTTTGAGTTCTGAGCACACGGTATTCCAAAATCGCGTCCACCCCCTATCCCTAAATCGATTTGCTAAATACAACTATCCGGTAAGGAAGCCATTACCTTTGTCATGACCTCCCCTCGCCAGCGCCAATTTGGCCCGTGTCTCCCCCTCAGCCTGCTTAGTTCGCATACCTTCTGCTGCGAGATCGTATGAAATGTTCACCCCCTGAATTTCTCGACCGTGCCAAAACGTGTATTCTGAAGCGCGCTCTTACCGGTCTTACAGGGAGCATCAACCGGGGGGCGTGCACCCACGCCTCCCGGCCTCTGGACCTGACTCTCGCCCCAATCGACTTTTTCTTGACAATGTTCGAAGGAAGTCAGAGCTGCATTAGTAATCGACAGTGGCCGTAAACGAGCCCGCGGGCGCGCACTCACCTTGCGACTGCCCATTTTTTACCTGCGTGCCGATAAGCTTGCCGCTGCGCATGCATCCCTGCTCGAGGATCATCACCGTTCCGTCGTCTGCTACGGCGATTTTCACTTCATCTCCTGCCGCGTTATGAAACATCGGCATCGCGTCGTCGTTCGCGCCTGTGGAGGTGTAGGCTTCTACCGCCCCGCCGGCAAAGGTCAAGTGCCACGCCTTCCCTGACTTGGCAATGAAGGCCTGCGCCTTGGCATCTCCTTCGGTCCGCTCGCGTTCCTTCACCTGCTCTTGCTCAGCATCGGTCAGTTCCACCACAATCCAGGTCGACGCGCTTCCAGCGGGCGTTCGAACTTCCAGCGTGCAAGTGTCATCCTTGTCGTCCACCGTTCGCGTTCCCTCGATGTTCATCTTGATCTCGTTATCCGACACAACCTGATAAGAAACCACTTTGCACGTCTTTTCGGTGATGATCCGGGCTCCAGTCAGGTGGAACCCAGGCAGAGTCACCACCGTGACCGCGTGGTTCGGAATGCTTGAAGGGCTTGCGCCGCCGGCGTGCAGGTCCGGTTTTGGCGCCTTGGCCGACGAGCCGCTGGTCTGAGCAAATGTGGCGCACGGGCTTAGCAGCATAAACATCGCCGCCGCAGGCTGGTTAAAACGCCGCATCTTCATCATCACGTCGCTCCTCAAATGGCCGCTTCCGCGCCGGCGAAAGCTGTCAGCGAAGTATACCCGTCTCTGGCAGCGCCAATCCACGGCTTTCAGGATTCGCTCGCCACATTACAGCCCGCTCCTTCACGTCGCGGCAATTGGTTTCCTGATGTCCGTCGCTTCACGCTGTCCACGACGAATTAAGATTCACCAAGGGAGAACCCCTTGCCGGTTTGGAAAGTCTTTCTCGTTGCGTTCAGTGTGTTGCTGCCGCTGATCAACCCTCTCGGGTCTGCGCTGGTCTTTCTCGGGCTGGTCGGCGATGCGCCGCCCAAAGTTCTCCGTTCGCTTGCTTGGCGCATCGCTATCAACAACATCGTCTTTCTTGGCGTTTTTGAAGTTGCGGGTGGAATCATCCTCGGCTTCTTCGGCATCTCCCTGCCCATCGTCCAGCTTTCCGGAGGCATCGTCGTCGCCGCCATGGGATGGGCGGTCCTGAACGAGCGTAGCGCCGGCGCCGATTCCCGCAAGAGACAGGAAGAGACCGGAAAAGCCGATGAGCCTGACACCAGCCATCTCGAAGAGGGCGTCTTCTATCCCTTCACCTTTCCGATCACCTCGGGGCCGGGCACGCTCGTTGCGTTGCTCACTGTCACCGCGCACATCTCAGACAAGAACCTGACCCACAACGTCCTGGCCCACCTCGGGGTATTTCTCGCCATCGTTGTTCTCAGCGTGCTGGTCTACTTCTGCTACGCCTACGCCCCCAAGATCACCAAGGTCATCCCGCCCTCAACTGCTCACGGAATCCTGCGCGTCATCGCTTTCATTCTGCTTTGCATCGGCATCCAGATCGCCTGGAACGGACTCGCCGCGCTCATCGCCACCATCATCAAACCTTAGCGCCGGATTCTTTCGATCCCTTCGACCCAATCCCCGCTGTTGCCTCCTGTGGAACCCCAGTCACTTTCCACTCGCCGCCTTCGTGTATCTTGGCGATGAGTCGATTCTTTCTTCGGAGCGCATCGCAACAAATGCCCACCTTCGCCGCCATCGACATCGGTTCCAACTCCTGCAGGCTCAAGATCGCCCGCGTCCACGCGCATCGGCTCAAAACGCTCGCCGAAGATCGCGAGGTTACGCGCCTTGGCGGCAGCGTCTTTGACACCGGCCTCATCTCACCTGAAGCCATGGCAGCCACTTTGCGCGCGCTCAAGCGTTTTCAGCGCTCGGTGCAGGCTCACGGCGTCGACCGCATTCGCGTGGTGGCTACAGCGGCCATGCGCGACGCGCGTAACTCCGCCGCCTTTCAGGCCTGGGTGAAGGCTGAGACCGGTTGGAACATGGAGATCATCTCCGGACTCGAAGAAGGCCGGTTGATTCATCTCGGCGTAATGGGCGCCGAGCCGGGAGCAGGTGGCCGCGTGCTGCTGCTCGACCTGGGTGGCGGCAGCTGCGAAGTCACGTTCTCTGAGCACAAGCACATCAAGGAAACGGTCAGTCTGCCGCTCGGCGCAGTACGTCTAACCGAGCAGTTTCTCTCCGACGATCCCGCTCCCCGCGATGGCCTGGTGCGCATGCGACAGTTGATTGCGCGCGAGCTTCGTCGCGCTCATCGCAGAATTCAGCCTGGTCGCGCGCCTCTGGTCATCGCCACATCGGGCACAGCCGCGGCGCTCTCCGCGGCTTACGCCCAGGGAACAAAGAATGGCAAGCCCGGCGCCAAAAAAGCAGGGAAGCTCGGCGCCAAATCCGGTTCCGACCGCGCTGAAGACCGCTCCGCCATCCTTGCCGGAATGGTGCCTGCGCGCTCAGTGCGTAAGTTGGCCGGCAAGTTGGCCAAGATGTCGCTTCCTCAACGCGAGGCAGTGCCCGGAATCGGCCCGCGCCGCGCTGAGATCATCGTAGCCGGCGCCGAAGTCTATTCTGAAATCCTTGAGAGCTTCGCGCTGAAGGGCTTTCGCTACTCGCCGCTCGGTTTGCGCGACGGCATCCTCGCGCAGATGCTCGCCGAGCAGGATGCCCGCGCCAAGGCTCATCGCGAGTTCGAGCATGAGCGCTGGGAGAGCGTCTTATCCACGGCGCGCCGCTACGGCGTCGATCCGCGCCAGGCCGATCCGGTGCGCGCCCACACGGTACAGCTTTTTCGCGAGCTCAAGTCGATGCACGCGCTCCCGCCGGAATACGAGAGCTGGCTCGCTGCCGCCGCGATGCTCCGCGACACCGGAAAGTTCATCAACCACCAGGGCCATCACCGGCACACGCAGTACATCGTCTCCAGCTCCGAGATTTACGGATACACTCAGTTGCAGCGCACTCTCGTCTCGGCCATTGCGCGCTATCTGGGCAAGAGCCGCCCCCAGCCGGGCGATCGCGCTCTGCGCAACATTCCCGCCGACGAGCACAAAAACGTGAATCGTGCCGTGGTCCTGCTGCGTCTCGCCATTGCCTTGAATCAGGATCGCGCCTCCGACGTTTTGCGCGTCACCACCCGGGTCTACCCCAAGAGAGTCTTGCTGGAATTGCGTCCCGGGCGCACCGGCGCCGAGCTGGAGTTGTGGTCTTTGCGCAAGGAAGCTGGCTACTTCCGCGAGGTCTTCGGCCGCGAGCTTTTTGTTACGCTGGCGTAGATCGCGCGTGCCGTGCGCGGATCCAATAGCCATTGCAGTCGCGGCGGGTGACGCTCCATGTCGACCCGCGCAATGGAGCCTTTGCGCATCCGGATCGACGCGCCGCCATTGCCTGTGATCATGCGGCCCAGAAACTGAAACATGTTCGGATTGTGCCCAACCGCCAGGACCCCGTCGCGGTCCGCGTATTTCGCCAGCATGTTCTGGAAATCGGAGAAGCTCGCGTTTAAGCCCAGCCCCGGGCTGATCTCAACTTTCCCTTCAAAGCCCAACTCAGTGCCGACAAGCTGCGCGGTCTGCATGGCGCGTTTAAGAGAGCTTGAAACGATCGTATCGATGGGCGCTTTCAGGGCTCCGAGAACCCGCGCCATCAGCATGCACTGCTCCTTGCCTTCTTTCACGAGGCCCCGTTTCAGGTCCAGAACGGGGTTCTCGCGGATCGTGCCGGCATTCGCATGGCGCATCAAATAGAGGATCATGGGAATGGATTCGGTGGGGATCAATCAGGCCGTGCCGAACTCCTACATCCTCATTTTAACAGATTTGTAACATTCGACGGCGTGCCCTGGCTCCGCTGGTCGCGCCGCCACGTGTCGAAATGAAATCGCGATCCAAAATTGCAAGCCCGTCTCGCAGCTTGCTAATGCCCCAAAAGTCCCTTTAGCTTTTTCACGGCGCTGCTGCCTTGTTGGCCTGCTGGGCTGTTAACCAGGCTGCCGGCCGTCTGCTTGATCATGGCGCCCACATTCGCCCGGATCGTCGGATTCGAGGCGGTTCCAGTGATGGTGAGCGGTATGCCTTTGCTTGCCGCCGTATTCGAATGATCGCCGAGCAGAGTTGCGACGGTGTTCACGCCCGTGTTTGCAACCGAGCCGGCCATTGAAGAGTTGTTCAGCTTGGCCGTTAATTGGAAGTTCAGTTCATCCGAAGGCGAAATTGTTCCGCTCCCTGATGCGGTCCCGATCGCCGGAATCGAAGCATAAATGTTGCTGAAGCTCGTCATCTGCGGTGACGAATTCACGGTTACGCTCACCTTCTCAATCTGTGTGCCACCGCTTGTCCCGCCCAGGGGATTGATTCCCTGAATCTTTGAGCCTAGATCGAAGCCGGCCAGTTGCGTGTTGTCAATTTCAACTGGGCCCGCGATCGTGATCGCGTTTGCAGGTCCGGTAAGGGTCAGATTCGTCGTGAGCGTGCCGCCGTGGAGCTTCGAACCGCTGGGCAGGACGATGCCGGCCGCTGGCAACAGCTGTTCCAGTTGATCGATCGGCAAGCTAGGCGCTGACAGGCGCAAATTGAGCGCGAAGCTTTGCCCGCCGTCCTGAAACCCGCCGTTGATGTGCGCGGCCACCGATCCGGTTTGAATCGCAACATCGGACACCTGCCCCGATCGAGTGCTTAGGTTGTCTGAAATTGCAAAATCGATCGTGACCGGCTGCGGCGCGGGCGATCCATTTCGCGCCAGCTTCAGCTGGGATGCCGTGATCTTTCCATCGCTCGTCAGATTATTGCCGTCCGAGGCCATCTTTGCGTCCAGGTCAGCAACCATTGAGATTCCGTCGCTCGCCTCAATTACATTGGCTGTCACGGGGTCGAAATGCTTGATCTCCAGGGTTGCGTTGAACGGCGTTTTTGAGGCGTCCTGTTGCGCGATCGGCCCCGCGTTCCCATTCAGTTTCACCGTTCCATCCCCCGGCAAGCTAACCGAAAGATCGAATGGAAATGCCTGCGCGAACGAGAACTGTTTCACCGTGAGATTGATTGCCGTGCAAGTAAAGGGATTGCCGGCAGCGGGAATCGTTGCGACCGTTGCGCTCCCATCCTTGATCTCTAATTCGTCCACTGAAAGGGCAGGAATGCTTCCGGACCCGGAGGCCGGCGCCGCAGCGGAACTTCCCATGCTGGAAAAGTTCCACGTGCCGTTTGCAAGGTGGATTAAGTGAATCGCGGGCGAATCAACCTTCAGTTCGGTGATCTTCACTGTTCGATGAAAAAGCAATTGCCCGATTTCAATGCCCAGGTCGAGCTTCTTGGCTTCAAGAAAAGGAGTCGACGAAAGCGCAGGGTCGTCGGCGATCGATATGTCCTCAGCGACAAGGCTCCCTGTGAGAAGGGAAAGACTCAGATGGCCGAGCGTCACTTTCCGATTGAGGGAGCTCGAAAGCTGGCTTTCGATCTGAGGCCGAAAGCTATCGGCATTCACCACGAATGGAATCACTAACAAAATCACGAGGCCCAGAACCGCAACTGCCGTAATGGCCTGAATCCAACGCTTCCGCATGCGATTTTCCTCCCCGGGGTGTCAACTTATTCGCAGTTTAACCTGCCATGATTGCGGGCGGCTACGACCCCGGGCGGTTATTCCGGCTCAATACACATTGTTTTCTTATTGCACGCGCACCGTAGTGCTCGCCTCGATGTCGCTCGACGAATTCCCGACCATGACGCGAACCGGCTCCGCTTCCACCCGGAAGCCCGGCAGCTTCTGGTCCCACCACGCCAGCGTCGATGCCTTCAGCGGAATCTCCACCGTCTTCGTTTCATTGGGCTGCAGGTTCACGCGCTTGAATCCCTCCAGCTCTTCCCGTGGGCGCTCCACCTTCGAGCCCAAATGCTTTACATACATCTGCGCAACAACGTCACCCGGGCGGCTGCCAGTATTGGTCACGTCCACGCTGACAGTGACAGTGCCATCCTTCGCCAAAGTCGGAGAACTCGTCCGCAAATTCGAATACTTGAACGTTGTGTAACTCAATCCATAGCCGAACGGAAACAGCGGCTCGCCTTTGAAGTACATATACGTGTAGCCGTCGCGAATGTTGTAGTCCATGCTCGCCGGAAGCTGATCGACCGACTTCGGCCATGTTCTCACCAAATGGCCGCCGGGGTTGTACTCGCCAAACAGCACCTTGGCTAGCGCGGTTCCTTCGTCCTGCGAGGCGTGTGCCATGGTCAGGATCGCGGGAACATTGGCTGCGCTCCAATTGATCGCGAACGGAAAACTCGAGATCAGCAGCACGATGGTCTTCGGATTCTTGATAAGGACCTGTTTCGCGATCTGCTCCTGCGCCAGGTCGATACTCTCGCGGTCGCGCCCTTCGCGTCCGTCGCTGGGAACGGTGCAGGGAAGCGTGATGCCTCCACCGTTACCCGGCGAGTTGTACCACGCATGCGCCTCGTCACCGCACGTGGGATCGTTGCCGATCACCACCACGGCCACATCGGATTCGCTCGCCGCCTTCATCGCATCGTCTTCGCCGGCCTGCGTGTCATAGGCGGCGTAGTTCACTTTCACGTCTGGCCCAACCAGGTCTTTAATCCCCTGCAACGGTGTCACGGCATAAGGCGGCGTCCCTCCGTACCAGTCCCAATGGACTGAATCGGCAAGCGGGCCGATTACGGCGATCGACTTGATCTTGTTTTTGTCGAGCGGCAGAATGTTGTTCTCGTTCTTCAGCAACACCACGGATTCGAGCGCCAACCGCCGGCTCACATCACGGTCTTTGTCGGTATTCCACGGCTCCGGGGAATCCTTGATCTTCGAGTACGGAACCATCTCCGGCGGATCAAGCAGCCCGAGCCGGATCGTGACCTGAAACTTCGGTCTTAACAGCGCATCGATCTCTGCCTCCGTGACCTCGCCGTCCTTCACAGCCGCCTTGGTTTCATCCTTGTATACGTCGAGAAACTGGTTAATCCCTGCTTTCAGACACGCCACCACCGCCGCCTTCTGGTCTGGAAACAGATGACGCGGATCCACCAGCAGCTTCACCGCTCCGCCGTCGCTTGAGATCACGTCCACGCCCCACTGATCGCGGACAATACTCCTCAAAATCGGATTGACGGCCATCGGCGTGCCGTTCCATGCGTTATACGACGCCATCACTGCCTTCGCGTCGCCTTCCAAAAAGGCCATGCGGAATGGTACGGAGTAGTACTCCCAGAACAGCCGATCGTCGAAGTTTGAAGACGTGCTGTTCCGGCCGTTCTCATTTTCGTTGGCCAGGAAATGCTTCAGCAGCGCCGCCGCTTGCCAGTATTTCGGATCGTCGCCCTGCAGTCCTTTCGTGAACGCGACGGCCATCGTCCCATTCAAAAATGGATCCTCGCCGTAGACCTCCTCCGAACGGCCCCATCGTGGATCGCGCCCCAAATCCGATTGCGGTCCCCACAGCATCAGGATCTGGCGGTCGTACCTCGCCGTCTGCGTGATGAAGCGCGCCTCGTACCCTTCCACGCCTGCCGCTTCGCGCACCAACTCCGGATCCCAGGACGCGCCCATCCCCGGCGGTTGCGGAAACTGCGTCGTCGTGATCGGCTCTCGCGGACCCCGCTTCTCGCGCTGCACCACTCCATGAATGCCCTCCGAGTTGCCGTAGCTCATCACCCCCAACCGCGGCACTCCAGTATTGGTGCCCAGGCAATCGATCTTCTCTTCGATCGTCATGAGAGATAGCAGATTGTCGATCCGCTTTTCCATCGGCAGTGACGGATCGTTGAACGGATAGGTTTTCTGTTGAGCCAGTACGGCGCCACACGAGCACGCGAAAAAGCACAAAAGGACAGCGACGACTTTCTTTTTCATGGGTGGGTTCCTCGGGGTTCAATGGTCAAGAATTCGAATTGAAAATCAGCGCCATTCTACGCCCCACGGTCTACTTCTTGCTGAGCCACATCTCACTCACCAGCAGCCCTCCGAGCCGTGCACGGCGTCGCGTCAGCGCAAAGCCCGCATCGCGCAAGGCGGCATGATGATCGGGCAGCCTGCGGATTCTGAGTCCGGTGAGCACTCCGAACGCTCGATAGAGCAGCCAGACCAACGGGCGCGCGACAAGCCGGCCGAACCAACCCTGCGGAACCGCGAACTCCGACACAATCCAAACGGCAGAAGGCGAGACGGCATCGTGTACCTTCGCGGCAAGTGCGCGGCATTCCTCTGTCGTCAGGCAATCCAGAAAGAAATGCGTAACCACCAGGTCGCATTGCGCGTTTTCTGGATGCCAATCGCGCACGTCGCCGCAATGAACGCGCAGTCGATCAGAATCCGTTCCTGCACGTTGCAGCAAGCTATCCAGCATTGCCGGGCTCGCGTCCACGGCGTTGACTTGAAACTGAGAGTTCACCTTGAGCAACTCCGCCGTAAAACGCCCATCGCCGTCGCCGAGGACAAGCGCGCACCGAGCCGTTGCAAGCTGGGGAAGAAACGCCGTGCGGCAACGCGCCAGCAGCGGACCAAACGTCAGAAGCTCCAACCAGCGGTAAACCTTCGCCAGACGGTCGAAGTTCGGTGCCCGCTTCGCCACCGTGAACTCCGTGGATTCAGGCCGAACGAATCCCGATTTGGCTGTCGTGTTCATCGCAGGAAAAGCAAAATCGGTGTGAGCAAAACCAAATCGGCGGCGGCGCGCAGGGCAAGTGGCGTCAAGCGCGCGCGCATGAGGTCAAGCAGCTCCAGCAGCAGCGCACTCGCCGCACCAGCCGTGATCACCGCGGCCGAGCGAGGGTGCGATGCGCTCGCAATCGCCGCCAGCATCACACCCGCCAATGCGACGGGTAGCGCCGCGAAAAGATTCGTCCGCTGCCGCGTGTGCTCAAAATAAGTCCGGCCCTCCTGGTCAAAACGGTTAATGCCGGACTCGTCACCACATTCCCATCTGGCAATTGAACTGCAATTGAGCCACGCAAGCCCGGCGAAGTAAATCGCCGGAATCCAGAACCACAAGCGGGAAAAGTCCTGCGCCCCCGAAGCATGCAACCGCGACCACGCCGGCAATATGCAACCCGCTGTGAACAGCACCGCAACCAGCAACTCCTTGCTGACCGGCCAGGAAAACGCAAGCCGCCTGTTCCGCACTCGGGGCGCCGCGTGAACGCCTGAAAAGTAAACCATCGCAGCGGCTGCCAAAACCAACCCCCGCTCTCGCACAAAAGACTGTAGCAAAGTCACTGCCGCTGCTCCGGCAACGCACGCGGCGGCCACCGCCAGCGGCGCCAACAACCGCCGGTGCCGCCAATGAAAGAAGTGGCGTTCGAGCAGCCCATACTGAGTCGCCCCTCTCGGCGAATGAAGACTCGCCCGCGCGTCGAGAAGTCGATCGCAGACATAAGCGCCCCAAACGGTCAGCGCCAGAACCAGCAACACCCGGCCGGACAACTGAGCCCGGCCCGCCCAAGCAAACGCAAGCGACCAGACCACGGCGACGGTCGGAGCATCCAGGCTGGCCAAATGCCACAGGGCCACTAGCCGCGGAGCATCAATGAGCCGGGTTGCCATCGTGCGACGGCGCACAGCCCAGGCATGAATCCTGTTCAGAACCGGCAACTGAGCAAGGGGAAGCGGCACTGCTTCAATTCTAGGAGGGTTGGCAGCTCGACCCGCGTTGAGCGTCCCTCGGACCGGCCTTTCGCACTCCGCCCATCCCCCGATCATCCGCGATTCCGCAGGTTAATTCGGTAACTGGGAAAACAAACGGCAAAGCGCCGTACGGTCCTCACGCTCCCGTCCCCTTACTAAAGTGTGGGTTAACTCGGCTGGTTTCTGCGCTTTCAAGGCTAAGATGATCGTTAAGGTTGGGTCTATGATCGAAACTATGAGTCGTGCGGCAATCAGTCGCGACTGGGTTGGGAGTCTTGCCGATGGCCAATTCCCCCTCCTGCAATGGCTTGGCGGCTCTCAAGCGACGGGTGTGTTCCTTACTGAATTCAGCGAGCCTTCGCAAAAAGCCGTCATCAAACTAATCGCCGAAGAGGATCAGGATGCCGCCGCTCGCGCCGCCGCATGGGAAACTGCGGCCACCCTTTCCCATCCGAATCTGATGAAGGTCTATACACACGGCCGCTGCGAAATCGACGACGTTCCCTGCCACTACGTTGTCACGGAATATGCCGACGAAGTTCTCGCGGAGATTCTCAAGGAGCGGCCGCTCTCGCCCGACGAGACTCGCGAAATGCTCGGCCCGGCACTGGCCGCGCTCGCTTATTTGCACGCCAAGGGTCTCGTCCACGGCCGTCTCAACCCCTCGAATATTATGGCCGCGGGCGACAGCCTCAAGCTGACAACTTACGGCGTTTGTCCCGTGGGCGCAGCCGTCATATCCAGGCCAACGCGAACCGTATGCGATGCTCCGGAGACTGAAAACGGGTTGATTGTTCCTGCCTCGGATATTTGGTCTCTTGGCGCCACACTTGGTCGAAGTCCTTACCAAGTACCCGCCGGTATGGAATCGCGCCAAAGCCGCCGACCCAACCGTGCCCCAGTCGATGCCCGAGCCTTTCGCGTACTTCGCGCGGAAGTGCTTGCGCTCCGATCCTGCCCGTCGCATCACCATCAGTGAAATTACCGCGCGTCTTGATCCGGCAAAACTGCCCCCTGAGCTTCAACCCGGAAGCGAAGGCGGTCAAAGCATCACCTGCGAAACGTCGCCTCGCAGTGCTGCTCGCTGTTGCGGCTGTGCTGATTGTGGCAATCGGAACCTGGATAGCCCTCTCGCATCGTGAGCAGCCGTCAACGCCCGCTCCGCAAGCTCAGACCGTGCCTGCCGCAGCTCCGGCTCAAGCTCCGGCGCCGTCACCGGCCACGCAACAAAACCCGGTCGAAACCTCAGCAGAAGTTCCGGAGGAAACGTCAGCTCCGTCAACTTCACCGGATGGAACATCAAATTCTCCTCAGGCTCAAGCGCCCGTCGCGGCCCCGGCTCCAGCCCCGGCTGCCGCACCGCCCCAGACCGAAGCACCGCCTCAAGCAGCAAGCAGTCCCGCGCCTGTCGCCACAGCCATTAACCCCGCAATCGTGAACCAGATTCTGCCCGACATCGCGCCCAGCGCTTTGAAGACCATCTCAGGAACCGTCAAGGTATCGGTGCGAGTTTCGGTCGATGCAGGCGGCCTCGTCACCGGCGCCACACTTGAGTCGCAGAGTGCGAGCAAATATTTCGCCGGCAAGTCGCTCGAAGCGGCGGGCCATTGGAAATTCAAACCTGCGTCAGCGCCAGGCGACTGGACTTTGGAATTTCAATACACGCAAAGCGGGATCCACGTCATCGCCGAGCGAACGGAGCCGTAGGCCGACAGATTAGTCCGCCGTCTTCGCACCGGGCTTGCCTGCGGACGACGGCATCGCGTCTAAATCAGTCTTCCCCTCCGCCAGATGCATCAGGAATTCCTGGGACGAGAAGGGCTGAGCGTCCTTCATCAGCTTGCTGGCTCGCGCGTAAATGCCGTCTGACTGCTGAATCCGGGCTTTTACCGTGTCCGCTAAATAGGCCGGTAGAATCTCGTCGTGGATGCGCGCCAGAGCCGCCGGATCGCGGACCGGAAAGACCACTTCACAGCGTTCGAACAAATTGCGCGGCATCCAATCGGCCGATCCAATGTAGATTTCGTCGCTGCCGCCGTTGGCAAAGTGATAAATGCGCGAGTGCTCCAGGAATCGGCCGACAATCGACCGCACGCGAATCCTCTCCGACAGGCCTTTCACTCCGGGCCGAAGGATGCATAGCCCGCGGATGATCAAATCGATCTCTACTCCCGCTTGTGACGCCTGGTAGAGCGCCTGAATAATCGACGGCTCGAGCAGAGCGTTCATCTTGGCCACGATGTGCGCCGGCCGCCCCGCCTGCGCGTGCTCTTGCTCGCGGCGGATCAGGCGCAGAAAACTTTCCGCCATTGTCAGCGGTGCCACCAGCAACGGGCTGTAGTCGTCCACCTCGGCGTGAGCCGTCAGGTAGTTGAACACCATATGCACTCGCTCGCCAATCTGTGGGTCGCTGGTCAGCAGGCTCAGGTCGGTATAGAAACGCGCGGTGTCGGGGTTATAGTTGCCCGTGCCCAGGTGGCAGTAGCGGCGGGTCACACCATCCTCATCGTGCCGCACCAGCATGGCCAGCTTGCAGTGCGTCTTCAGTCCCACGACGCCGTGAAAAACCTGCACGCCCGCGTCTTCCATGCTGCGTGCCCAGCGAATGTTCGAAGCCTCGTCGAACCGCGCCATCAGTTCCACAACCACCGTGGCTTCTTTGCTGGCTCCTGCCTCGGTCAGCGCCTGGAACATCGGCGAATCGTGGCTGGTGCGGTAGAGCGTCTGCTTCATCGTCACCACTGCCGGATCCTGCGCGCCCTGCTGGATGAAGTCGACCACCGGATCGTAAGCATCGTAAGGATGATGCAGCAGAATATCGTGATGGCGCAGCTCGTCGAAGAGCCCGGTTGATTTGCGGCTCAGCAGCAGCGGCTTGGGCGTGAATGGCTGAAACTTCAGATCGGCTCGCTGCACGTCTCCGTAAAAGAACATCAGGCGCGAAAGATTTACGGGGCCCTCGCAGCGAAACACCTGGTCCTCTTCCAGCTCAAAGTTCACCCGCAGCCGCTCCACGATCTCGGCATCGGCGTCGCTTTCAATCTCCAGCCGCACAGCGTCGCCTTTGCGGCGATTGTGCAGTTCCACGCGGATCGATTCCAGTAGCGACCGCGCTTCTTCCTCCTCGAAGTACAGGTTTGAATTACGCGTCACACGGAACGCCGCCGATGCCAGCACTTCGTAGCCGCGATACATGCCGCCAAGATGCTGCTCGATCAGGTCCTGCAACAGCAGATAGTCGTGGTGGTCATGGTCGCAGGGCAGGCGGACAAAACGCGGCAATGCGCGCGGAACCGTCACCACTCCCAGCACTTGCGGGCCGGAGCTGCGCCGCTTGGCGCGCAGCAAAAGCGCAAGGCAGAGCGCCTTGTTCAGCACGCGCGGAAACGGATGCGCCGGGTCGATCGAGATCGGCGTCAGCAACGGATCGACTTCGCGCTGGAAGTACCCGTGCGCGAATTCCCGTGCGTGTTCGCTGAGCTCGTCCCACGCGAGCAGACGGATTTTCTGCTTGCGCAACTCCGGCAAGAGCTGCTTGTTCCAGCAGTGGTATTGCGCGGCCACGAAGCCGTGAATCTCGGTGGTCAGAACCTCAAGCGACTCGTCGGGCCGCAGGCCGTCGTAACCAGGCTCGCGATAGCCGTCTTCAATGCGCTGCATCAGGCCGGCCTGCCGAACCTCGACATATTCGTCCAGATTTGACCCCGTGATGGCCAGAAACTTCACGCGCTCCAGCAACGGGTTGGCCGCGTCTTCCGCCTCCTCCAGGACACGCCGATTGAACTGCATCCAGGAGTGGTCCCGCCCGTTGAAAAGCTTGAGTTTTGATGTACTTCTGGCCATTTTCCATCCAATTCGCTGTGTTCTGAAGTCTACCGCGTTCCGCCACGCCTTGACAGCCCGGCTGCGCTTCGCGGCCTTTGACCCTCGTCTTGCGTCCCATCTCGGGCAAAGCAAAGGCAAAGCTCCGCCTAGGGTCCGCGAGCCCCGCAATCCCATCCATACAAGACCGGGCCCCTCCGCGACGTTAAACAGAGAAGAAAAGCGCCGAGAGCGGACCCGCGACATTGCCCCTCCGCCGCACCCTTCCGCACATGGCATGATTAAGATGGTCTGACCACTTAGGCTGTGCCGAATCTGCCTTGTGGGGGCTGGCCCATGAATCCCATCAACCGCCGCACAGTTTTGCGTTCCGCTGGAGCTGCAGTGGCCACTGCGGCAGCCGGTCGCCGCCTCTTCGCGCTCGTCGGTCAGCTCACTCCGAAGGAAGTTGCCGCGAATTCCACGCCGATTGCCAAAACGCGCTACGGCTCCATCAGCGGGACTCTTGAAGACGGCATCAAAGTCTTCCGCAGTGTCCCTTACGGCGGAAACACTTCGCCCGTCCGCTTTCAGGCGCCCCTTCCTCCAGCTCCATGGATCGGCGTCAAGGCTTGCGACGCCTTCACCACACGCGCTCCGCAGCTAACAGCGCTGCGCGGCCTCGAAGCCATCGGTTCCGCGCCAAGTCTGGGCTCGGCGGGCTCCGTAACTGCTGGCGCGCCCCCGCGCATCGCTCCCGAAAGTGGCGTCCAAAGCGAGGACTGCCTTCGCCTGAACGTCTTCACTCCAGCCCTGCGCGACCACCGCAAGCGTCCGGTCCTGGTCTACTTTCATGGCGGCGCGTACAACAACGGCTCCGTCAACAGCGCGCTTTACGACGGCAAGCGTTTATGCCATCGCGGTGATGTTGTCGTGGTCACTGTCAATCACCGGCTCAACGCGTTCGGCTTTCTTTATCTCGGCGCCATCGACCCCAAACAGTATCCCGACTCCGGCAACGCCGGTATGCTCGATCTGGTGCTCGCCCTCGAGTGGGTGCGCGAAAACATCGTCGAATTCGGCGGCGACCCTTCCAGGGTATTGATCTTTGGTCAATCGGGTGGGGGAGCCAAATGCGCCACGCTCATGGCCATGCCGTCTGCGCACGGCCTCTTCCATCGAGTCATGACCATGAGCGGCCAGCAGGTCAAAGGCGCTTCCATTGACATTGCCTCCAAACGCACAGAGATCATGCTCGGCAAACTTGGCATTACGCGGGCTAATCTCGCCGATCTCAATACCATGTCCTGGGAGAAGATCCAGGCCACGGCCGCCGAAACCAGCTCCGACTGGCTCCCCGTCGTCGACGAAGTTGTTCTCTCGCGCGATCCTTTCACTCCCGACGCGCCCCCGCTCTCTGCCGCGGTGCCCATGATCCTCGGCAACACGCACGACGAAACTACCGTCTCCGCGCCCGCCACGCTTACCTGGGAAGATGCGCCCGCTGCGCTTCGCAATGCAATCGCCATCTATCTCGGGCCTTACTCGGCTGAAGAAGTCATCGCCAAGTACCGCACCATCTATCCCGATAAATCGCCGATCGATGTCGTCATCGCGGCGGCCACGGCTTTCCGCGCGTGGCCCGGCCAGGTGCTTGAGGCCGAGCGCCGCGCCGCGAATCCCGTCAGCCAGCCTCGCACCTGGGTTTATCAGATGAACTGGCATCGTGACGCTCCCGGCGCGCGTGCCGTGCACACCATCGACATCCCCTTCATGTTCGACAATCTCGCCGCCGCACCCGGTCAGATCGGGCCAACGCCGGAAGACCTGGCAGCCGCGCAGCCCCTCGCCGATATCATGTCCGGAATGCTCATTCACTACGCCGCAACAGGCGATCCAAATCATCCCGGCCTTCCGCCTTGGCCGTCCTACGATCTCAAAGCGCGCAACACGATGATCTGGGACCGCACGCCGAAGATCGAAAGCGACCCGCGCGGCGAAGAGCGTCGCTACGCAGCCGGCGCACCCTATCGCCAGCCCGGAACGCATTGAAGCCGGCCGGCCACGCCGCTCGCAGTGGAACCCTCCCAACTCACTCGCGAGCACGCCACCCAAAGCCCGCATTCGATACACTACATTTAAGAACCGCGCTGCCCTTCAGCCGCATCCATTTGTTGTAGGACAGTCATTTTCGGGCGCAGCCATTCGCCGTTCAACCGCAAGGTCCAAATTGCCAAAGAAATCCATCAAAGCTCTAATTCGTTTCTGCGCCGTCGCCCTCGTCGTGGGCGCTTGTCTTTCAGGCCCGGGCGCGATCGCTCAGTCGTCGGTCATTCCGCCGCCGACCTTGCCCTCGCCGCCTACGGCGACGGATTTCCAGGGCAGCGTGAGCAAGGGCGAAGCATCCGCGCAACCCATCGATCTCTCGCTCGACGACGCCATCCAGCGCGGACTGAAGACAAATCTGGGAATGATCCTTAGCGCCACGCAAACGGCCGGTGCCCGCGCCGCGCGTTTGAGCCAGTTGCAGTCGCTGCTTCCGGGCATCGACTTCACAGCCAAGGAAACGGCGGCGCAGGTCGATCTGCCCGCCGAAGGCCTCCGCATCCCGGGCTTCCCCAAGATCATCGGTCCGTTCGGATACACCGACGTTCGCGCCTCGCTCAGCTGGTCCGTCGTTGACCTTCAGTCGCTGCACAACTATCTCGCCGCCCGGCACAACTTTGCCGCCGCGCAGTTATCGGCCGAAGACGCGCGCGATATGGTCGTGCTGACCGTCGGCAATGCATACCTGCTTGTCCTCGCTGACCAGACCAACGTATCGAGCGTTCAAGCGCAGGTGGCAACGGCAAAAGTCTCGCTCGATCAGGCGGTCGATAATCACCAGGCCGGCACGGCGCCGCTCCTGGATGAGCTGCGCGCGCGCGTCGATTACCAATCGCTCGAACAGCAGTTAATCGCCGCGCAGGACTCGCTCGAGAAGGATAAGCTCGCTCTCGCGCGGACCATTGGTCTCCCGCTCGCTCAGAGCTTCAACTTGACTGACACTGCGCCCTACGCGCCGTTCGATCAACTCGATGCCGGCGCGCTGATCCAGCAGGCCAAGGCAAACCGCAAAGATCTGGCTGCGCTGGTTGAAGAGACCGCGGCTGCGAGCGATCAGCGCAAAGCCGCGACCGCCGCTCGTCTTCCCGTTGTCGCCGCTGACGCCGACTATGGCGACATCGGCACCACGTTGGCCCATTCGCACGGCACCGTGGATGCGACCGGCTCCTTGACCGTGCCCATCTTCGACGAATTTGCCCTGCGCGGACAGGCCCAGCAGGCGCAGGCTCAACTCGATACAGCGAAGGCCGAGTTGAGCGACAAGAACGCCCAGGTTGACGCAGACGTTCGCGATGCGCTGCTCGACATCGCATCGGCGCAGCAGCAAGTTGAAGTCGCGCGGTCCAGCGCGGACCTTGCCGGCGAAGCTCTCAAGGAGGCGCAGGAGCGCTACGCCAACGGCGTTAGCGATAACCTCGCCGTAAGCCAGGCGCAGCAATCCGTCGCCCAGGCCGATAGTCAATATGTCGTCAGCCTCTACCGCGATAACGTGGCCAAGCTCAGCCTGGCGCGCGCGCTCGGAGACGGCCGGAACTACCAGAAGTATTTAGGAGGGAAGTGAACGTGGCGGATCCAACTCCAACACCTGCTGAACCGAATCAGTCGACTGCGGAAACTGAGATTGAAGCGCCGCGGTCCCGCCGCAGGGGCCTCATCATTGTCGGCATCGTGGTGGTGGCCGTCATAGGCCTCGCCATCTGGTGGCACTCCACCTTCAGCGAAGATACCGACGATGCGCAGGTCAATGGCCACCTCATCCAGGTGAGCGCGCGCGTTGGCGGCCAGGTTCTCAAGGTCGACGTGGAAGAGAACCAGACCGTGAAGGCGGGCGACCCCATCGTCGAGCTTGACCCGAGCGACTACCAGGTTGCCGTGGAGAACGCTGAGGCCGCTTTGGCCAGCGCCAAAGCGAATGCCGCGGCAGCCAATGTCAATGTGCCCATCACCACGGTGAATACCGGATCCAATTTGAACTCGGCTGGCTACGATGTGAGCGGCACCCAGGCAGCAGTGGCGCAGGCGGAGAGGCAGCTTGAGGCTGCGCACGCCATGGTGGCGCAAGCCGCGGCCAACAACACCAAGGCGCAGGCCGATCTGGAGCGCTATAGGCCGCTGGTCGCGAAAGACGTCATCAGCAAGCAGCAGTTTGACGCCGCGGTTGCCGCCGCCGACGCAGCCAAAGCCCAACTCGCCGATGCGCTTGCCAATGAGCAAGCCGCCGCGGACGGCGTGCGTGTTGCCCACGACCGGGAGCTGCAGGCGCAGGCGCAACTGAAATCCGCCGAGACCGGACCGCAGCAGGTTGCCGCGCAGAACGCTCGCGCCAAGCAGGCCGAGGCCCAGGTGGAGCAGGCTCAGGCGCAGCTCGATCAGGCCAAGCTCAACTTGAGTTACTGCAAAATCGTGGCTCCTGCCGACGGCATCATCACCCGCAAGAGCGTCGAACTCGACCAGAACATCGCCCCCGGCCAGAACCTACTCACGCTGGTTTCGCTTCAAGATCATCTGGGTCACGGCGAACTTCAAAGAGACGCAGCTTAAGCACATGGAGGCCGGCCAGTCGGTCAAGATTCACGCCGACGCAACCGGCAAGGACTATAGCGGCCGCGTCACGCAGATCGGCGGAGCTACCGGCTCGGTGCTTTCGCTCTTTCCGCCGGAGAACGCCACCGGCAACTACGTCAAAGTCGTCCAGCGCCTGCCGGTGCGTATCGACTTTACCGACCTGGCCAACGAGGACCCGAACCACCAGCTCCGGCCCGGTCTCTCGGTCGAGCCCACTGTGCGGGTGAAGTGACGACCGTGCGTCGTGAATCGTGGGTCGTGGACCGCGGGTGAAGGAGTCAAAACGGACCCTTTGCATTTTGCGCAGGTCGCGTGTTGATCTAAAAGGGGTTGTGGGGCACAAATTGCGCGAATTTTGACGCATATTCTTGGCCCTTCCGGAAGCGATTTGTTGATTCTAAACGACTTAATTGGCGAATATTTAGCGAAATATCCCAATTTTTTTCTTATTTCTTTTTCGCCTTCCTGGGTTTATGCCGCTTGCGCTCGCGGAAGAGCTTTGGATTGTGGTAGATAGCAGACAAAGCGATTTTGGCGTTGTCCAGGTAGTGCGCGGCGTCGGTGTGGATGATAACGCCGGTCATGGAAGCGTAGTTGATGCAGGCGACGAACTCGCAGATGTTCCTGTAGCCGGAGAGCGCGGGCACGGCCTTTAGATAGGCCTTGTTGCCGGCCTTCTCGCAATCCCATGCCGATGAATTCGCGTCCTCAGCTTGCTTGCTGTGGGCGCTGGTCCAGGCGCGTCTGCACATGTCGATTGCGTCTTTGCCGGGGTCGTCTGACTGAGTTTCAAGCTCGCCGGCAGCGGTGATTGCGGGAATGGATTTGTATGCCATGAAGAATTCCCCTTTCATCTTCAAGGCTACCGATTTGCGCGAAATAATCGGCAAACTTGGAGAGATTTATTTGCGGGGTGTAAGGGATGGATGGGGAAGGAGTTAAGTGCGATTCGGAGAGGTTTTCGGGGAGGCTGGACTCTTGACAAGCGGATCTGAGGAGGCGAGTTTGGGCAGGGTTCTTCGGGAGCGTCGCGTCTTTCCCTCAAGTTTGTGGTTCGTGGTCTCCCACTCATCCACGATAAAACCGTGGATGAATGGGGCACAGAGGTTCTCGGTTATTTCATAACCCGGGAACCTGCCACCCTGGATCACAGGGAGACTGAGAGCAATAGAAAAGAAAAGGTTGAGCACAGGGGACTGCGCCCAACCCGGTCAGCAATTCGTGATTCATTTCGGTGCGGGAAGCTATGCCAGTGAGTTGCTCACGTTGCTGAAGACGATATTGACGGCCTGCGCGACAGGCTTAACGCCACTAATGCACGCGAGCGCAATCAAGGAGATCAGTAATGCATATTCGACCAGATCCTGACCTTGTTCGCTTTTCCCCAAATTCTGGAGTTGGATATACACCTTTAACAGCAAGTTATTCATAATGTCCTCTCTTGTCGCTGGATTTGCAGATCGGCTAAGTCGCGGCCCTGATTTGGGGGAAGTGCTGGATGAATCTTCAATGGCCTGGCCTCCGGCGTCAACGTGGCTTTGGTGATGTTGAAACCGGTTACCTTTTCCCATCCATCAAAACTACGGCATCTCCAGCCTGCCCGCGTCCGCTCCTCAACTTGCTCATTCTTTTACTTTTGTTCTTTATCTTTTTCGGCCATTCGTTGCCGCCAACGCTGCACGGCCCTCGACTCATCGTTCATCTTCCACCGCACACCGTTCAGCAAACACCGGCAGACGATCGTTGCTCATGGATTGCCACCGGTTAAACTGATCTCCAGCTAAGCCATGAAAGATTCGATCCACGTTTCGAAAGAGAACTACCTCAAGGCCATTCTTGAGGCCGAGGCCGAGGGCCGCCAGGTGATTCCCGCCATGCTGGCGCATTGGCTTGAAGTCTCCGCGCCCGCCGTGACCATGGCTCTCAAGCGGCTGAAGCGCGATGGATGCGTGAAGGTGGGTGACGACGGCATTGTGCGCCTGACCGCGACAGGCCGCGAAGTGGCTTACCACACGGCGCTGCGCCACCACCTGATCGAGCGCATGCTGAGCGAGGTTTTCGGCATGGAGTGGCACGAGATTCACGAGGAGGCGGAGCGGCTGGAGCATGCGGTTTCGCCGGCCTTCGAGGCCAAGCTCAAAGAGAGGCTGGGCGAAGGCGGCGCCTGCCCGCACGGGAACTCCGTTCTTCCGCTGAACCCGGCCGAAAGGAAAAAGAGAGGCGAGATGCAGCTCTCGCAGGCCGCAGCCGGCAAGCGCTACACCGTGATCAGCCTCCAGGAGCGCGATCCCAAGCTGCTTGAGTTCCTGCACGCCTCTGGCATCGGGCCCGGCAAGAGCCTGCGCGTGATGAGCCAGAACTACGACCAAACCGTTTTGATTGATTTGCCTACGGGAAACACGATCCTCGGGCGTCCGGCGGCAGAGGCCGTCTGGCTAAAGGCAGGGAACGAGGGACCAAGGGAGCAAGGGAGCAAGAAGGCGTGAAGGACAGGGAACAGGGAACAGAGAACAGAGAACAGAGAACAGGGAACAGGGAACAGAGAGAACAGAGAAGATTAGCCGCGAAAAAAGCCGGTTGCCAAAGTCGATAGTAATCCAAAATAAAAAATTAACTTAACCATAATTAACAATCTGTGGGATACTGGAGTTGAGGGCGCTCGCGGGCCTTCGTCCCCATCTATCTATGTCCACAGAAGTCGTAACTCGAACCGTGGCCACCGAGCCCTCGTTGCCCGAGGTTCATTCCAGCGTGGGCATCTCTCGCTCGCCGGTTTATTGGCGGCGGCTGCTGGGCTTTCTGGGGCCGGGATTCCTGATCTCCGTGGGCTACATGGACCCCGGGAACTGGGCCACCGATATTGCCGGCGGCGCACGCTTCGGCTACACGCTTCTGTTCGTCATCATGCTCTCGAACCTGATGGCGATTCTGCTGCAAAGCCTTTCGCTCAAGCTCGGCGTGGCGACGGAGCGCGACCTGGCGCAGCTTTGCAATGAGAGCTACGGCCGAACGGTCAGCTTCATCCTCTGGATCATGGCGGAGATCGCGATCGCGGCCTGCGACCTCGCGGAAGTGGTTGGTTCAGCCATCGCACTGAATCTGCTGTTTCACATTCCGCTGTTTTATGGCGTGCTCATCACCGGGCTCGACGTGCTGGTGATCCTGATGTTGCAGCGCTGGGGATTCCGCTACATTGAGGCGCTGGTGATCGCCCTCATCGGCACGATCATCGCGCTTTTTGGCGCGCAGATGTTCCTTTCACGCCCGGATTATTGGCCGATCCTGCGCAACCTGGTTGTGCCCTCGCCGGCGATCATCACCAACCCTGCCATGCTCTACATTGCCATCGGCATTCTGGGCGCCACGGTGATGCCGCACAATCTCTACCTGCACTCCTCGATTGTGCAGAGCCGCAGTTACAAACGCACTCCCGAAGGGAAGCGCGAGGCGGTGCACATGGCCAATGTGGATTCGGCTCTGGCGCTGACTGTCGCGCTGTTCGTCAACGCGGCAATCCTGATTGTTGCCGCGGCCGTCTTTTATCGCAGCGGGCATTTCGAGGTCGCCGCGATTCAGGACGCCTACAAGCTGCTGAGCCCGCTGCTCGGTGTCACCGGCGCGAGCACTCTGTTTGCCATCGCGCTACTGGCCAGCGGCCAGAATTCATCGATTACCGGAACTCTCGCCGGCCAGGTGGTGATGGAGGGCTTCATCCATATCCGCGTATCGCCGTGGCTGCGCCGGTTGATCACGCGCTCGCTCGCCATCATCCCCACTATCATCGTCGTCGCCTTCATGGGCGAGCAGGGAACTGAAAAGCTGCTCATCCTGAGCCAGGTGATTCTTTCCTTCCAGTTGAGCTTCGCCGTGGTTCCGCTGGTGATGTTCACCGGCGACCGCAGGAAGATGGGCGAGTTTACCAACGGCCGCTGGCTTCAAGGGCTGGCGTGGGTCACTGCCGGGGTGATTGCGGTGCTGAACGTGTGGCTTTTGGTGCAGACGGCGATCGGCGCCTGAACTTTATCGATCTCCTCATCGTTTGCCGATGAGGTTTAGGCGGGGATGCCGTCCCGTTGGGCATCACGGGATGGGTTGCCTCGGGAACTATCACACAGACTGGTTATTGCAGGCCATAGAGGGCCATGGTCCAATATCAGTACTTCTTTCGGCTCGGTCTCCCAAATCAAAGGAATGGGACCTGCTTGATGGGCAATGCAGTTCAACTCGAGGCAAATGATACGGCCACCTCAGCCGGGTCGCAAGCTCAAACAGGTGTGGCCGATAGGGTCTATAAGGTGGTTGCTCCCGCTGGCGGAGCCAGCCAGGAGGACCTCTACGGCTTCCGCACGGCCATGTACGCGCCCCCGCCCGCTGAAGATCCTGAAGCGGCGAAAGAAGCCCAATCCAAGCGCGCAGTGGCTTTCCTGCCGATCCTTTTCGTTCTCGTGCTTGGGGCACTCGCCGTTCTTCTGATTCCCAAGCTGACCAAGTCCAAGGCCCCGGCGCTTTACGTCGACCTTGGAACGCGCCGCTTCGATTCGGCGGGGCTTGGAGCCCGGCTGATTGCGCGGTGGGAAGGAAGCGCCGGCTACCAGCTTTACATCGATCCGCTCGATCCGCAGCAGACCGCCGGCTTTCAAGCCGTGACGGTCAATCCACCGCACCCCGTTTCGGTTGTCATCCGTCTTCTCGATTCCACAGGTGCTGTGGCCTGCCAGAAGGAAGTGGTCCTTCCGGCTCCGGCTCCGTCCGCGGGCAGTTCAGGCGCTTCAACTTCTGACGCCTTGATGCCGATGCAGACCACCACCGGAGACACCGTACAGAACACTGCTGGTCCAGATGGGCAAATCGCGGAGGTCACCATCACCGGCGGACTTCCCTGTTCGCTCAAGCAGTACCAGAGCATTGCGGCGTGGGAGTTCTTCACCAACTTTCCCTCGCTCGATGAGCAGGACGAGTGGCTGAAACACCACAAGCTTACCGATGCCGCAAAAGGCGGGAGATCCCATTCGAGCGACGGCGGTTTTGGATTCTCGGCGCGCGCACTCCACCTGCCCGCTGCGATCGACGATGATGATGTGATTGTCGGCGACAACCCATCGCAGGGCACTATCGATACCCAGGGAGGGCGGGTTTTCTCGCTGGGATTGGCAGGCATGCGGAACCGTTCAGCTGAATGGCAGGTATTTCCCGCCGCAGTTCATTTCCACTGCGACAAGAACGGCGCATGTGTCCTGACCAGGGTCAATTCGCGCACCACTCTCCAGGCGCGCCTGGTCAAGTAGCTGGCGCGTTTCATTCTTCGCGGCCAGTATCCTTCATAAACTTCTAGTACGATGGTTGCGATGCACGTCCTGTCCGCAGCCGAGATGCAAGCCTGCGATCGCGCCACTACGGAGCGGTTTGGGATTCCGTCGATTCAATTAATGCGGACGGCCTCTTCGGCGGTGGCGGCTTTTGTACGCGAGCAATTTCCGCATGCGCGGCGCGTGACGGTGCTTTGCGGGCGCGGCAACAACGGCGGCGATGGCATGATGACGGCCCGGCTGCTGGCCGAAGCCGGACTCGATGTGACCACGCTGTTGCTGGGATCGCCTGAGCAACTGGCGGGCGACGCTGCCGTGGCGTGGGCCGAACTGAACAATCCGAAACGCGGGACGGTGCAAATTGTTGCGAATGCCCAGGCGCTGGCGCAGCACAGCGATGCGCTCGAAGCCGATCTGATTGTGGACGCCGTGCTGGGTACGGGATTCAAGCCTCCGCTCAAAGGCTTGGCGCTGGCCGCGTGCGAATGGCTGCGGCAGAGTCGCGCGGCGATTCTCGCTGTCGATTTGCCTTCCGGTTGGCCGGCCGACGAAACAGCCGCAACTGTGGCGGGACCGGTTTTTCCCGCCGACGCCGTCATCACCTTCACGGCGCCCAAGTGTGCGCATGCGTTTGGGCAATTGACGCGGCGCTGGGATCAGCCGGTCGTGGTCGCGCCCATCGGCTCGCCGGATGCGGCGATTGTTTCGGCACTCAAACTAGATTGGGCCGGCTCGTCGCTCGCTTTGGCACAGGCTCCGCGTGCGGCGGCCGCTAACAAAGGCAACTTCGGTCACGTGCTCGTGGTTGGCGGCACGTTCGGAAGCGCGGGGGGCAAGGCTGGAGCTCCGGCGATGACGTCTCTCGCAGCCATGCGGGCGGGCGCTGGGCTGGTGACGGCGGCGGTTCCCGCACCGGCGCTCGAAGTCATCTCATCGTTTGCGCCGGAGCTGATGACCTGGCCGCTGGCTGCGACGCGAGCAGGCCAGATCTCAGCAAAGAATCTTGAGAAGAAGCAAATCGCCGCATTGATTGCGGGAAAATCCGTGCTCGCCATTGGGCCGGGCATAGGGCAGGGCGCCGAAACATCGAAATTCGTTGCAGGACTCCTTGGCGCTACGAAGATGCCGGCGGTGATCGATGCGGACGCGCTGAATATTCTTGCTGCCAAGCCGGCCCTGCTCAAGAGGCTGGCTAAGGGGCGCTTTGTGGTGTTGACGCCGCATCCCGGTGAGATGGCGCGGCTGACGGGAATGACTGTTGCCAAAATTCAAGCGAACCGGCTCGAGACGGCGCGCGGCTATGCGCAGCGCATGGGGCTTACGCTGGTCCTCAAGGGCGCGCGAACGATCATCGCCCACCCCGACGGCCGCGTGGCTATCAACACTTCCGGTAATCCGGCCATGGCCAAAGGCGGCAGCGGCGACCTGCTCACCGGAATGATCGCGGGCCTGTTGGCGCAATACCCTGGCAGTGCCGCGCAAGCTGTTGAGGCGGCGGTTTATTTGCATGGGCTGGCTGCGGATCTGGCCGTGCATCAAGGCGACGAGCACACCTTACTGGCCACCGATAGCCTGGCGCAGTTGGCGCGAGCCTTTCAATCCCGCGCGCACGATTTTGAAGTGAACGGCAAGACGGGGTATGTTTGGTTGCAGGGGGCATTGCATGCAGCGGACTCAAAGCGCATGCAGCAGCCCAGGAAGTGCAGTTGAATAGCCTGGTAGAGGTTCAGCGATGACTGAAGCCGCAGCACTCGCGGAAGGTAAAACGTACGAGTTCACCACGCAGAGCGGCGCGGATACGGTCGCAGTGGGCCGCAAGCTCGCCGGCCTGCTCAAGCCTCCCCAGTTTCTTTTGCTCCGCGGTGAGCTGGGCACCGGCAAGACGACGCTGGTGAAGGGCATTGCGCAAGCGCTGGATGCAGCCGAACCCGACGAGGTGACCAGCCCCACCTTTACGCTGATCCACGAATTCGACGGCACGCGCGAGGGCAAGCCGGTGAAGCTCTACCACCTTGACGTCTATCGGCTGGAGAGCGAACGGCAACTGGAAACGCTGGGGCTTGACGATCTGCTCACGCCGGATGCGCTCGTCCTGGTCGAGTGGGGCGACAAGTTCAAGAGCATCAAGAAGCGCGCAACCGGCGAGATCGTGATTGCTCCTGAGGGCGGCGATGCACGGAAGATTACTGTGACGCTGAAGGAATAGCGGGGCTAGCGGAGTTGGCGGAGCTCGTGAAGTGGCCGGCCAACGAGCAGTCGCGAGTGAGATTGATGATTCATTCCGATGTAGATCCCTGCGGTCCTGTTCTGAAATCCTCATGCAATCCAAAGTGAATCCATGAATCGCATTCCATTTGCTCAGGTCCAATCGGCGCTGGCCGGCGTTCTGCGCAAGCTCGGATTCGCTCCGGACCGCGCCGACACGTGCGCGCGCCTTTTTGCCGAGACCACGCGCGATGGCGTCTACACGCACGGCGTCAACCGCTTTTTACGCTTCGTGACCACCATTCGCAACGGCCGCGTCGATCCCGCGGCGGAGCCGCAAGTGACGGCGCGATTGGGCGCGCTGGAGCGTTGGGATGGGTGCCGCGGCCCCGGTAATCTGGCAGCGCTGGCCGCGATGGAGCGGGCCATCGCTCTGGGACGCGAACATGGCGTGGGATGCGTGGCGCTGGGCAATACCAACCACTGGATGCGCGGCGGAACGTACGGCTGGCAGGCGGCCGAGGCGGGAATGATTGGCGTCTGCTGGACGAACACCATGCCCAACCTGCCGCCGTGGGGCGGAGCGGAACGCGTCATCGGGAACAATCCTCTGATCATCGCCGTTCCGCGGGCGAACGGGCCGGTGGTGCTCGATATGGCCATGTCGCAGTTTTCCTATGGGGCGCTGGAGAGCTACCGCAAGCGTGGCGCGATGCTGCCCGTGGATGGCGGCTTCGACACGGAAGGCAATCTGACGCGCGATCCCGGAGCGATCGAGAAATCGTGGCGACCGCTGCCGGCAGGGTATTGGAAGGGGTCGGGGCTCGCCGTTGTGCTGGATATGATCGCGGCCATGATGACTCTGGGCCAGGCGACACATCAGATTTCTCCGGTTGCAGTTGAGGAGACCGCTATCTCGCAGATGTTTCTTGCGCTCAACCCCGGGGCCTTCGGTTCGGCGCAGGAGGCGGAGCGGATCGCCGACGCGGTCGTTGCATCGTTGCACGATTGCGCGCCGGCAAAGCCGGGCGGCAAGGTTCGCTATCCCGGCGAGGAAACTCTGCGGCTGCGTGAGGAAAATACGCGGCTTGGACTGCCGGTTGAGCCGGAGGTGTGGAAAGAAATCGTGGGACTCGGGGAACCTGTTTGATCCGAGTGAGAGAAAGGCAAATGCAGGTCCTTCGACTCCGGTCGCTCGCCGCGGCTAGCGACTTTCGCTCAGGATGACCGCATCTTCACGAAATGCAGGTCCTTCGACTCCGGTCGCTCGCCGCGGCTAGCGACTTTCGCTCAGGATGACCACATCTTCACGAAATGCAGGTCCTTCGACTTCGTTTGGCGCCAAAACGCGCCAAACTTCGCTCAGGATGACCGATTGTAAGGCGCGCGCAAGGACTCGCTCAGGATGACCACCGACTACGCGCTCAGTACCCCATGATGTTGTAGCCGCAATCGACGTAAATCACTTCACCGGTAACGGCGCTGGCCAGGTCGCTGGCCAGGTAGAGCGCCGTTCCGCCGACTTCGAGCTGATCGACGTTACGGTGGAGAGGCGCGCGCTCCGCATGCGACTTCATCATTTCGCCCAATGCGCCCACGCCGCGCGCTGCCAGCGTTTTGATGGGTCCAGCAGAAATAGCGTTGACGCGAATGTTCTTGACGCCGAGCTCAAAGGCCAGGTAGCGCACGGCCGACTCGAGCGAGGCCTTGGCGAGTGCCATCACGTTGTAATGAGGCACGACTTTCTCAGCAGCGTAGTAGGTGAGAGTGATGATGCTGCCGCCGTCGGTCATCAGCGGCACCGCGCCGCGGCTGACGGCGATCAACGAGTAGACGCTGACGTCGTGCGCAATGCGAAAACCGTCGCGGGTGGTGTTGAGGAACTCGCCTTTCAGGTCCTCGGGCGGGGCATAAGCGACGGCGTGGACGAGGATGTCGAGCTTGCCGTACTTCTCTTTGAGCGCGGCAAACAGCGAGGCGATTTCCTGGTCGTTCGAGACATCGCATTGGAAGCCGCTGGCGCCGGAGAGATCGTTGATCAGTTCCCCGGCCTCGGACTTCATGCGTTCGTTCTGGTAGCAGATAGCCAGAGTGGCGCCGGCCTCGTGGAGCTTCTGGGCGATGCCCCATGCAATGGAGCGCTTGTTTGCCAGCCCGAAGACCACGGCTGTCTTGCCTGCCAAATTGATCATGCTGCGTTGAAACCTCCAAACCTCTAATCCACAAGGGGAAACGGCGGAGCCGCCGCCGCAATTCAGAATACCAGAGCGATTTTCGTCCGCGGATGCGAAGCATGGTTCATTCCGCGAGCCCGGCTTACCCGCCGAGCCCTCTTTACCCGCCGAGATCGATCAGCTCAACATGCCCCACCGGTCGCCCGAGGAACCGCGGGCCCAGGCGTTCGAATTTCTCTACGGAGTCCGTGGCGAAGCAGCGAACCTCGGCTTCGCGCGGGCTTGCGCCGACGGCCGGCATTGCGTGGCCGTTGATCATTTTCACGGCAGCCAGCGCCACAGACTCAGCGGAATCGATCACCTTTGCGCCCGGCCGCACCGCGCCTTCAAAGAGCGGTCGCAGGAGCGGGTAGTGCGTGCATCCGAGCACCAGCGTATCCGGATTCATATCAAGGGTCGCAGCCTCGGCGCGAAGCTCGTTGAGATAAATCTCAATCACATCGGCCGTCACCGGGTGATCGGTCCAGCCTTCTTCGACCAGCGGAACGAGCAGCGGGCAGGCCTTTTCAATGGTGCGCAGGCCGTGCGCCGCGCAGGCGGCCGTATAGGCATGGCTGTGCACAGTGGCCTCGGTTGCAACGACGAACACATCGCCGGATTGCGAGGCGGCTCGAGCGGCGGCGGCACCGGGCTCAATCACGCCCAGGACGGGAACAGACACAGCTTCCTGGATGGCGTCGAGCGCCAGCGCGCTGGCGGTGTTGCAGGCGATTACGAGAAATTCGGCGCCCTGCTCATTGACCAGGAACTGCGCGCTCTGCGCGGCGTATCGCGCGATGGTGCGGCGCGACTTGGAGCCGTAGGGCAGCCGCGCCGTGTCGCCGAGGAAAGCGAAGCGAGCGCCGGGGAGCCGCTCGATGAGCGAGCGCAGCACGGTCAATCCGCCAAAGCCGGAATCAAAAACGCCGATGGTTGGTGCCATATCTTTCAGGGTAGCCTCTGGGGGCGGAGTGCATCGCCGCGCGAGCGCGGTTTCATCCCGAAATGCGGGTCCTTCGACTCCGGTCGCCGCGGCGACCTCCGCTCAGGATGACCATCAAAAATGATCGCTCAGGATGATCCCGATTTTAGTTCTCATTGTCCAATCTTTCTGAGATATGCGTTCAGCTCTTCGTCCGCGGGGGCCGTTGCGCACGCACCGGGCCGCTCATAGAGGCAGACTCCCACCCAGCACTGCGACTGCCCGAACGTTGACGGAAGCCCGGGTGAATCAGCCGGCGCGATCAGCGCATTGATCGCTGGGGCATCGTTCGCGAGTTGCGTGGCGCTTTGGAGCGGAATGATGGGCACATTGCGATGGAGATGTGTATATCCTCCGGACTCCCACCAGATCGCACGGTAAATTCCCACTCCGCATACCGCGGGCTCGCGGCTGAGACGATCGAAGGCGCCGACGCCCCAGCGGGTTTTGTACCAGTCGGCGCATTGCGCGGCGAGGAGCGCCGAGGAGGCAAAGAAGAAGACAACGCTGATGGCGACGACCCATCGCGGATTCTCGAGGAATCGCATTCCGCGCCTGATCTCATGCAGCAGGTCGACGATACCCAGGGCGGCCATGGTAATGGCCGGGGCGAGGATCGGGTAGAGGTAGCGAATTTCCTTGTGCGGGATGAAGCTGTGCGAGACCACGACGATGGCGCAGAAGACGGCCAGGAACGGGCTTCGCCGCGCGCCGTGAAAGAGAAGCAGGACCAATGGACCGAGCAGAGCCAAAAGAACCAGCGCGTACCAATACCATGGCTGAGGCAAAAACAGCTTGCGAATGTCCATAGTCATGTTGGCCTGGTAATACCCGACAAA
This sequence comes from uncultured Acidobacteriaceae bacterium, assembly GCA_963850865.1. Classification (GTDB taxonomy): domain Bacteria; phylum Acidobacteriota; class Terriglobia; order Terriglobales; family Acidobacteriaceae; genus Telmatobacter. Next base: position 236,959 of record CAWKMZ010000007.1, on the reverse strand, counting down.
CGAATGCCACGGATAGGACCAGGTCATCCAATCCACCGCCCCGAAGAAGAGCACCGGAATCAATGCTCCCGCGGCGACGAAGGGAACTCGCGCGCGCCAGCGTGGATAGCAGAAGAAAACCATTGCAAACAGAAGCGCGGGGAGTAATTGCATCCGCAGGCAGGCAGCAAGCGCGCAAAGAAAGCCGGCAAGAAACATTCGCTTCTTTTCGCCGAACTTCTCGCCGTAGACGCCGAGATAAAGCCCCGGCAGCATGACGTGAGTGGCGACGACTTCATTCATGGCTCTGGGCGCAAAATAGACGAGGCCGAAGAAGAAGGAGCAGGCGAGGGCTGCGATGATGGCCGCGGTGGGGCCGCCGGCACGCTTGGCCCATGCGTATCCGAACCAGATTGCCACCAGCGAGAGCAGCGACAGAACGATCTTGGTTCCAAGCAGGTAACCGCTCGATGCCGCGCCCATCCAGGCTGTCGCGCGCATGACGCCGGCAAGGAATGTTGGAAAGACCCAGGAGCGAACGCCGAGCCGCCACTCCCAGGGGATGACGCCGTAGCCAAACGCCAGGCGATGCGCGGGCTCGAGTGTCTGGAAAATTTCATCGGGAAAGAAGATATTGGGTGAGCCGACTGCGAAACCAACCCTGAGCGCAAATGCAGATGCGAGCAGCCCGGTCCAGGCTAAGACTTTGTTTGCGCGTGTCACTACCGGCCCCCTTCAACTGGCGCAGTGTTCTCGTTGGTCAAATAGGTGCGCATCAGATCCGCGTGCCCCGCGAGGCTGGCTCGCGGCTGCCCATCGACCAGAAATCGCACTTCGGTCACGCGCGGCAAATTCGCATTGAGCGTTTCGCAGATCGAAAGCACGGTGAGCGATTCAGTCTCGAGACCCGAGGGATGACCGGCGACAAACGCGCCCGTCAGGTTAACGACCGCGAGCTCTGAGCCGGTGGAAGTTTCGCTCTTGTTCGCATCGGCAACCGGCAAGAGAAAGACCTCGGCGATCGAGTTTGCACCGCCGGGCACCGGGTGCGCGGATTCGGGCGCGGCATAGAGGTCAAGCAACCTGCCCAGTATGGCACGCGCCCGAGACTCGGGATTCTGCGGCAAGGGAAGCGTGAGAATGCGGGGCTGGACGGTGTTATCGGCATCGTTGGCCACCATGAGCGTGGCTTGCTCGGCCGGAGCCACCAGCGGCGCCTGCGTCGGCGCCGAATCCTCGCCTCGGAGCAGGCGATCGTGAGCGCGGCGCAACTGGTTCCAGAGCAATCCGCCCATGATGGCGGAGGCCGCCAGCAGAACAATGAAAAGGACGGTCTGGTGGCGAGGAATCACGGCTGGTGGTCCTCCCTCGTTGTTGATCGCCACTCAACCAGGGCCGCGGCGAGGGCGTCTGCCACACGCGCCTGATAATCCGAATCGTCGAGGTTCGGGGGTCCCTGCGCATCGGACGATCGATCCGGCGCAATCTCAATGGCTACGGCCGGACAGGTCATGCTGTCGATTGCAGGCAGCGCAGTGCGCCCGAGAGTGACGGGAACGTTGGCATGCGAAAGCGCCGAGTTGATCACGCCGGCCAGCGAGATGCTGCGCATCACCCAGGCCGCCTGCGCTGTCTTCCAGGGCAGAAAATGCGCGTTCTGAACCGGCGCAAGCGAAGAAACAAACAGGTGCACGCCGGAGCCGCTGGCTGCGGCGTGCAGGCTCAGGCAAGCCTGAGAATTGGCGTGGTCGGCAATGTCGGCGCGGCGATCGGATTCCACGCCGGCGTCGGAATCGCGCGTGGTCACCACTGCGAAGCCTCGCGCGGCGAGAAGGGACCGGAGCCGGACGCCGAAGGCCAGCGTGAATGCCTTTTCAGTTTGATCGCCGAGGTGAGCGCCGGAGTCGTCGCCGCCGTGCGCCGAGTCGAGCACCACCACAAAGCGCGGAGAAGCCGGCGGAGCTTGAGCGAATGCTACAGGGCAGGTGGCGATGGCGAGGAGGGCGCTGATGGCTCTGCGAAAGGCCGCAAATGCAGGTCCTTTGGCTCGTTCCCGCTGGAGCGGGACTCGCTCAGGATGACAGTCGATTCCTGGAAATGCAGGTCCTTCGACTTCCTCGCGCCGAGCGCTCGGTCGCTCAGGACGACCGGACAGGACCTCAGTCGAGGGCATAGATGGCCAGGCCGCTGAGCAGCTTGGGGAAAAAGTCCGTGGACTTTTGCGGCATCACCTCTCCGGCAAACGCAACTTCCTTCAATTGCTCCATGGTCACCGGCTTGGTCAGGAAGGCAATATCGGCCTCGCCGCCTCGTACCTGTGCCACCGCTTCCTCGGCGTCGCGCAGATAGCGCAGGTTGGTTTGCTCACGCACCTTTTCGGCGTCCAGGCCCAGCAAGCGATCGAGAACGACGGAGTGCAATTGAGTCAGGTCCAGCTGCCGCTGACGCTCGGGAAGGCTAGCCAGGGTTTCTGCCATGGCATCCGGCTTGGCGCGCAGAAGGAATGCGCCGGAAACAGTGACCGCCACGAAGGCCGTTCCCGTTTCGCGCGATAACTCCTCAAGAAACGATGCGGCCTCAAAGGGCGGCAACGGCTTGACCTCGAAGTACGTCTCGGCCGCCTTGAAAAATGCTGTAGCGAAAAAGCCGTTGAGCCCGTGCACGACCCGGTGAGTGGGCAAGATCACCAGTCCATCCGAATCCATGTTGACGAAGGTCATCATGACTGCGGCTTCGGGGAAGTCAGGCTGCGGCAACTGCTGCGTGTTCGAGCCGCTTTTGCCATGGCCTGCGCCCTGGTGCTCTTTGGAGTACTTGAGCGCTGTTTCGTATCGATGGTGGCCGTCGGCGATGATGAGCTTCTTGTCGCTCATGGCGGTAAGCAGCAGGCGAATGGCTGCAGGATTGTTCACGCGCCAGAGCCTGTGCTGAACACCGTACTCGTCGGTGACTTCAGCGTCGGCGGCGTCATTCGCATCGTAGAGAATCTTCTCCACGCTTCCGGCCGGGTCAGAATACAGCATGAAGATCTGGCCGAAGTGCGCCCGCGTGGCTTTGAGCAGGTTGAGCCGGTCGCTCTTGGGCTTCGACAGAGTTTGCTCGTGACGGAAGACGACCTGGTCGGCATATTCATGCAGCTTGCCCAGCGCGATAAATCCGCGCCGTTCCTTTTCCACCCCGGTCCCGGGCACCTTGAAACGCTGGGCGTACGCAAAGACGCAGGGCTCGTTTTCCTGGACTAAAACGCCCTGTTCGCGCCAGGCGCGAAAATCCTGTGCCGCGCGGGTATAGACGTTTTCACCCTTCTCCGCGTCAAATAGCTCAGGCAGTCCCAGGATGATGCGGACAAGGTTGAAGGGGCTGCGCTGGTAGTACGCCTGTTGCATGGCCGGCGTGATCTTGTCATAAGGTTGCGTGACCACGTCTTCCAGGCGAACCGAAGAGGGATTGTAGCGCCAGGCACGAAAAGGATAGATACGAGCCATGAGGAAGGTCTTGCACTCCGCAAATGCATGGATTTTGAGTCTTGCCGGCGCCCAATTGCTCATGGAAGGGCCAGCTCGGCACAACCTCGATTGTATCGCAGCGCTTGGCGCGGGCGGCCTGCTTGAGCACCGGCCTGCGCGGCGCGCGGGTGACAATCCGCCGGCAACGACGGCATGCCAATGGTGGTAATATCGCCTTCAACCCTCCGTGGTGCCTCATGAGGATGCTCCCCCAGCACGTGACTCCAAAAGGGGCAGGCCAGCTTGCCTTCTTTTGCCGCTGTGCCCGGTTTTGCCGTTGGGTTTCGGTTGCCGCGCTGACGGCGGTATTTTGCCTTGCGCAGTTGCGCGCGCAGGAAGATCAACTGAATAAAGTGCACGTCGAGCCGCCATCGTCCACCGCGGCGCCGGCGACCGAGCCGAAAGGAGCAGAGGCCGCACCTGAAACGGGCGCTCGATCGCTCCACATTCACCCCGGCTCGTTTATCCGCATGAACGTGGATATGGTGCTGGTCCCGGTCACCGTCACCGACCCGTTGAACCGGCTGGTGACAGGCTTGGAAAAAGAAGACTTCCAGGTCTACGAAAACAACGGCGAGGAAAGGATCGCCAGTTTTGCGAGTGAAGACGCACCGGTCTCGATCGGCATTATCTTCGACCTCTCCGGTTCCATGTCTTCCAAGCTGGTGCGCGCCCGCGAAGCAATCTTGCAATTCATCAAAACCGCAAATCCCCAGGATGAGTTCTTCGTCATCGGATTCAACGATCGCCCGGAACTGATTGAGGACTTCACCAGCTCCGTTGATGACATTCAGGCGAGACTCGCCCTGGTTCAAGCCGGACACCGCACGGCGCTGCTGGATGCGATCTACTACGGCATCGCCAAGATGAAGGACGCCCACCACGAGCGCAAGGCGCTGCTGGTGGTCTCCGACGGGGGCGACAACCGCTCACGCTATACCGAGGGCGAAGTGCGGGCGGCAGTGCGCGAGGCCGACGTAGAAATTTACTCAATCGGCATCTTCGATCCCTACGCGCCGACGCCCGAAGAGCGCACGGGTCCGCAGCTCCTTGACGACATCAGCACCGCGACGGGCGGGCGTCTGTTCCGCGTCGACGACGTGGACGAGATGAGCGACATTGCCGAAAAAATCTCCACTGAGCTGCGCAACCAGTATGTGATCGGCTACAAACCCGTTGACCTGACTCGCGATGGCAAGTGGCGTAAAGTGAAGGTGAAGGTGAATCCGCCTCCCGGCCTTCCTCCGCTTACGGTTTATGCTCGCACCGGCTACTATGCGCCTCTGCAATAACGCGATTCTGGTTTCGTTTCTTGTCGCCGCCGGGCTTGCTTTACCCGCGCAGCAGCCCCCGCAGCCGCAACCCGCGACGCAGGCGAAGCCGCCGCTTACGGTCGACACCGATCCGGTGCGATCACCTGACGCTGTGGCCCCGGCTCCCGCCACTGGCCCCCTGAAAAAGGAGGGCGAGGGCTACCTGCTCCATACCGACGTGGAAGAGGTGGTGCTCAATGCCACGGTCCTCAACGGCAGCAATCTGGTGCAAAACCTCACCAAGGACGATTTCACCATTTACGAAGACGGAGTGAAGCAGACGCTGATCAGCTTTCAGCACACCGATCTGCCCGTCTCCATGGGCCTGGTTGTCGATAACTCCGGGTCGATGTATCGCAAACGGCCCTCGGTGAATAAATCCGCCCTCGATCTCGTCGAGGCCTCGAACCCGCAGGACGAAGCTTTTGTGGTGAACTTTTCCGACGAAGCATTTATCGATTGCGATTTCACGGCGAATGTGGGCAAGTTGCGCGACGGGCTTTCTCATATCGATTCGCGCGGCGGCACAGCGCTCTACGATGCCGTGGTGGCCTCGGCGGATAAGCTGGTGGCCGACGCCAAGCGGCCCAAGCAGGTTCTTGTCCTGATCACGGACGGAGAGGACAACGCTTCGAGCCAAAACCTGGAGCAGACCATCGAACGCGTGCAGCAGCTTTCCGGGCCGGTGATTTACTCCATCGGGCTGCTCTTTGGAGACGAGATGAGCCGCGCTGAAGTGCGCAACGCGCGGCGCGCGCTTACATTGCTCTCGACAGAGACCGGCGGCATGGCTTTCTTTCCCAAGTCGATCGATCAGGTGGATGAGATTGCCGCCGAAGTGGCCCGCGACATCCGCAGCCAGTACACGCTGGACTACCACTCGACAAAGCCGACCACCGTCCCAGGGTTCAGGCGCGTTGAAGTCACCGCTGAGCAAAAGGGATCGGGCAAATTGACGGTCCGCACCCGTACCGGCTACTTCCCATCCGTGCGCACAACCAAGCAAGCTTCGTCAGCGGCGAGGTAGATTACAAAATGGCTGACGATGCGGATCTGAAGGCTGGCCTGGAGCAACTCGCACACTTGAAGGCGATGGGCGAGAAAGCCTACGACGATATGTACGAGGCGCACTCGTCGAGCGCTGCAACAGCCTGCTACAGCGACGCCAAGGAATGTTATTACGACGCCATCGGGCTGGCGCGGCGGCTTGGGCTCAACGAAGAGGTTGAGGCGTTGGAGAAACGCTTGGCGCACATCAAAGCGGTATTTCGCGGCCAGTTCACGTAGTGTCCTGAGTCGTTCATTTTTTGCACAATCTTGCGGCCTAAATGCGGGTCCTTCGGCTCCGTTTGTCGCAAAGAACGCGCCAAACTTCGCTCAGGATGACAACGCATTTGCTTAACAAACTTCACACTCCGAGCCCTAGCGGGGTCCTTTTCTGCCGGAGTTTCCAAAGATCCTCACTTCTCAAAGAACGGTCATCCTGAGCGAGGTCGCCTTGGCGAACGAGTCGAAGGACCTGCATTTGCTTCTATAATTCTGACCACGCGACCAACCGCTGTTTCGGGGCGACCACTATGCACGAGCGCTTCTATTACACCTACATCGTAGCCAGCCGGAGCCTAACTCTTTACATCGGGATGACGGGCGATCTCGACAAACGAATCTTCGAGCACAAGAACAAGCTCTTTGAGGGTTTTTCGGCGGAGTACAACTGCGACCGCCTGGTATGGTTTGAGCGTTATGCTCATGCCAGCAGCGCGATTTCGCGGGAGAAGCAATTGAAGGGATGGACTCGAGCGAAGAAGATCGCACTCATCAAGAAGAGCAATCCGACTTGGGTCGATTTGAGTAAAGAGTGGTACACACAGGAGCAGTTGGTCGGCGCGGAGAGCTGAATGCAGGTCCTTCGACTCGTCCGTCGCTGCGCTCCGAACTCGCTCGGGATGACCACGTGAAAAGAAGGCTCAGGAGGCGAGCCAGTTTCTCGAAATGCAGGTCCTTCGACTTCGGTCGTCCGCGGCGCGGGCGACCTTCGCTCAGGATGACCGTGTGGGAAGAAGGCTCAGGAGGAGAGCCTGTTTTTCGAAATGCGGGTCCTTCGACTCGTCCATCGCTGCGCTCCGGACTCGCTCAGGATGACCGATCGTTTGGATGGTTGAAGAGTGAGCGACGATCCTGCTCCCATGTTGGCAAAACTGGCGCCAGTCGCAGTTTGACGGCCAATAGTGCATTTCAGCGTGCGCATTTCGTCATCTGATGATTGGCTGGCCGCACCCGTCGCTCCCCGCGATAAGCTAGTAGCTAAACGCCAGGAGCCGAAAGCTAACCCCATGTCTTCCTACAAGTACTCAACCCTCGCCGTTCACGCCGGGCAGCACCCTGACCCTCTCACCGGTGCGGTGAATGTGCCTCTCTATCTTTCGTCGACGTTCGAACTCACCGGCATCGGCAGCGACCGCGGCTGGGACTACTCCCGCGCCGGCAACCCCACGCGCGACCGGCTGGAGACGGCGCTGGCGACGCTGGAGGGCGGAACCAGCGGGCATGCATTCACCACCGGAATGGCTGCAATCTCCGCGCTGGTGGCGATGCTGCGCGCCGGCGATCATGTCATCTGCTCGCGCGACGTGTACGCGGGAACGGTACGGCTCTTCGATCAGATCGTGAGCGGCTACGGCATCCAAATTGAGTATGTCGACACCAGCAACCTGGCGGCAGTGGAAGCGGCGATCAAGCCGAACACGAAGCTCGTGCATATTGAAACGCCCAGCAATCCGCTGATGATCTTGACGGATATTGCCGGTGTGGCGAAGATCGCTCACGCCAAGGGTATCGAGGTCAGCGTGGACAACACCTTCCTGTCGCCGGCGCTCCAGCGTCCGCTTGAGCTGGGTGCGGACATTGTGATGCACTCGACTACGAAGTACCTCAACGGCCACTCCGATGGACTTGGCGGAGCGCTGATCGGGTCAAAGCCCGAGCACAAGGAGCGCTTTCTCCTGGTCCAGAAGGCGGCGGGCGGCGTGATGTCACCTTTTGAGTGTTTCCTGGTGCTGCGCGGAATCAAGACGCTGCCGCTGCGCATCCAGCAGCATGAGGCGAACGGCCAAGCGGTGGCCGAGTTCCTCTCCACGCACAAGAAGGTGACCAAGCTGGCTTATCCAGGCCTGAAGAGCCATCCGCAGTACGAACTGGCGGTGAAACAGCAGAAGGGCTTCGGATCGATGATGAGCTTTGAGCTCAAGTCGCGCGAGGAAGCTGCAAGGTTCCTGAAGGCGATCAAGATCTTCCTCAACGCGGAATCTCTGGGCGGTGTTGAGTCGCTGGCGTCGCACTCGGCGACCACCACGCATGGCTCTGTGAGCGAAGAAGTGCGCCGGTCCATGGGGATCAACGAAGGGCGAATCCGGCTCTCGATCGGCATTGAGGACAAGGACGATCTCATTGCTGATCTCGATCAGGCGCTCGCCGCGGTCTGAGGTAACATTGTGTCCTTTGGACAGCCGATTCTTGCCATCGATACTTGCGGGCCGACCGGTTCAGTTGCGCTGGCCCGCCTGGCGGGGCGCGACGTCGAGGTCCTCGGGCAAACTGAGCTCGCGGGGCGGACCTACTCGGCAACGCTGGTCGCAGCGGTCTCCGAATTGCTGCAATCGGCTGGGATTGAGCTCCGAGAATTGGGCGGAATCATCGTCATGAATGGGCCGGGGAGTTTTACCGGCGTCCGCGTCGGGCTGAGCGCTGTAAAGGGCCTGGCCGAGGGAACTGAAATCCCTGTCGTCGCACTCTCGCGGCTTGAAGTGCTTTCGCGCAAATCCGGTGTTCCGTCGTGCGCCCTCAACGCGCATCGCGGCGAGGTTTTTCTGAGGCTGGAGCGAATGGGCTCCAAACCGGCTGAGATTCTCGCCGGCCCTCGCGAACTTGCGGCGATCGACCCCGCGCCGGTTCGTATTGCCGTTTGCGACGATGAAGCAGCCGCGATCCTGTCTGCCGCGTGGCCGGGCACTCTGCTGGTTACGACGCCTCCACCGATCGCGTCCGATTCGCTGCGTCTTGGCGAGGGACGCCTGACCGCTGGAGCCGTTGCCGACCTGGCGCTGCTCGACGGCCATTATCTTCGCCGCTCGGATGCTGAGATCTTCGGCGCCGATGTTGAGGCGAAATCGGCGGCGAGGTCTTAGGGTGCCGAATCTTCTGGCGGAAAACGCCTACGTCCGGCGGATGACCGCTGCCGACGTGCCCAGGGTGATGGAGATTGCCGCGAGTTTGCCGGAAGCGCCGCACTGGCCGGAAACTGCCTATCTGGACGCATTGAATCCCGAATCAACTCCTCGGCGCATTTCCCTGGTCGCTGCCGGGCCAGAGCGAGGGTGTGTCGAGGGCTTTGCCGTTGCCAGCCTCTTGCCGCCCCAAGCCGAACTGGAATCGATCGCGGTCGCCGCTGGGAGCCAGCGTCATGGATTGGGGCGCATTCTCTTTAAAGCTCTGGTGGACGAACTGCGAACGACAGGCGTGATTGAGATCACGCTTGAGGTGCGGGCATCCAACCGCGCCGCTGTGGCTTTTTACCGCTCCGCAGGCTTCAGCCAAAGCGGCCTAAGAAGGGCCTACTACGCTGATCCTATTGAGGATGCAGTGCTCATGCGGCTTCAGTTTTCCTGAGCGGTCTCTGACCGGCCGCCTCGGGAGGATCCGCCTGGATATTCACAGGTTGGCATTACCTTTAGCGGATTTCCGACTTGCCGATTCACCCGAAACGGCGATATATGTAAATGTTCTAATAAAAACGGCGGTCAGGTATAACCTAACCAAACCACCGAACCGGAGGTGCTTGATGGACGAAGTACAAGGTTCCATGCTGAGCGAAGAGATCGGTCGCCTGCACGCAGAACATCGTCGCTACGCTCAGCGTTTGGAAGAGTTGCTTCAAAAGCCCTACCTTTCCGAAGACGAACAACTTGAAGAAGTGCGCTTGAAGAAACTCAAGCTGCACGCCAAGGATCTGATTTTCGCGCTCGAACGACGCGTTCCTGCCGTGGCGTAAGTTCTGAAGGGTCCAGGCTTTTGCGGCTCACTTGCCGGGCGGTTCAGCTTGGCGGTGTGATCTGTTTTTCTATGCCTGGGTGATCCCTTGGTGCAATGGGTTCATCTCCTTAGCCACCGTATAATCGTTGGGAACCATGGTTCGCGACGGTTACATCTACGGGTTGAGCTTGCTGGCGGTAGCTGCCGCGCTCAAGTGGATTACAGGAGAGTGGATCTGGAGCATAGCCCCGGTCCTGCTGGCGGCGTTTTTCCTTTGGTTCTTCCGCGATCCTCAACGCACAGTTCCAGCCGGCGACGGCCTGATCGTTTCGCCCGGTGATGGCCTCGTTACCGAAACCACTTCCATTTGGACCCCCGAAGGTTCGCGGCAGCGGATCAGCATCTTCCTGAGTGTTTTCGATGTTCATGTGAACCGCGCGCCGATCGGCGGCGTCCTGAGCCGCGTGCACTATCAGAAAGGCCAGTTCCTCAACGCCATGAACCCCGCTTCGGCCGAGCGCAACGAACAAAATAGCGTCACGGTGCGCGGCCAGGGACCGGATGAGGGATTTGAAGTCACGTTCAAGCAGATTGCCGGGCTCCTTGCGCGGCGCATTGTCTTTCGCTGCAATGAAGGGCAATCGGTCGAGCGTGGGCAGCGCGTGGGGCTCATCAAGTTTGGCTCCAGAGTCGACGTTGTGATTCCATCGAGCGCGGTTTTGCGGGTCAAGGTCGGAGACAGGGTCAAGGGAGGCGCCAGCGTGCTGGCTGCGATGCCCCAGGGAGAGAGCCTGTGAATTCGTTTGATTTTCCTCGGGGAAAAGGCAAACCGCATCCGCGTCTCCGGCGCGGCATGTATCTGCTGCCTTCTTTATTCACCGCCGGGAGCCTTGGGGCAGGCTACTTCTCCGTGACCCAGACCATCGCGGCCCTCGACGGAAGCGGCCAGGCGCATATGCATTTGGACTGGGCGGCGATTGCCATCCTGTTTGCCATTCCATTTGACGCCATCGATGGCCGCATCGCGCGCCTGACCAACACAGCCAGCGACTTCGGCAAGGAACTGGATTCACTGGCCGACGTCATCACCTTCGGTATGGCGCCAAGCATTCTGGCGTTTGTCTGGGGATTCCATTTCCTTCCCGATTCCATGAATCCGCAACTGCGGCAGCACTTGACGCAGGCCGGCGCTTTCGTCTGTTTTCTTTTTCTTCTCAGCGGAGCTTCACGGCTGGCGCGCTTCAACATCAGCCCGGATGCGCAGCCGCGCAACCCGGGGCGTGCCGACAGAAAATATTTTGTCGGTATGCCCATTCCCGCTGCGGCAGGTCTGCTTGCCGCCACAGTCCACTTCTTCAATGCCTATCCTGTCGAGGAGTGGTGGGTCGCCGTTCCCTGGCTCATCCTTGTCGGACTGACCGGATTCCTGATGGTCAGCACCTGGCGCTTCTGGTCGGCCAAGGAGATCAATTTCTCGCGCCGCCATCCCTTTCAGTTGCTGGTGCTGCTGGCATTGATCGCCTACATTGCGCTACGGTACTCGAATGTGGTCATGTTCCCGGTAGCACTGGCGTATATGTTCTCAGGGATTTGGGCGCGCGCGGCGTATGGCTGGTCAAGGCGACGGCGCAGAAAGCCGCTCGATCCACCCGCATCCTCGCCGGTGGCTGCGGAACCCGGTTCATCGAGACCCTAATCGAATTCGCAGGCAAGAAAAAGGATTGCTGTGTACAGAATTGCCATAGCCGGGGCCTCGACTTTGGTGGGCCGGGAGCTGAAAGAGGTTCTTTCCGAATCGCCCCTTGACTCGGCCAGCTTTGTGCTGCTCGACGACGAAGGCGCGCAGGGTCAACTGGACCAGGTAGGCGACGAGGCCACGTTCATCCAGGCCGTCGGCGCCGACTCCTTCAAAAAAGCGGACTTTACATTTTTCTGCGGCAGCGAGAGCCTCACGCGCCGCCACTGGCAACACGCATTGCGCGCAGGATCGACGGTCCTGGATCTCTCGGCGGCATTGGATCGAGAGCCGGGAGTCGTGATTCGCGCGCCATGGCTGGGCACGGAAATGACAGCCGTCGATCTGTTTACGCCCGCCGTAGTTCCTGCTCATCCGGCCGTCGTCGCGCTCGCGCTGCTGCTCCAGCGGTTGCAGCAGGCCGCGCCGGTGCGTTTTGCAGCCGCCACGGTGTTGGAACCGGCCAGCGACTTTGGCAGGGCAGCGATGGACGAACTGCATCAGCAGACCGTCAGCCTGCTCAGTTTCCAGACGCTGCCGCGGGCCTTCTACGATGCACAAGCTGCATACAACTTGCTCGCAGGCACAGGAGAAAGCTCGAAAGTGAGCCTGCCGGATGCGGAAGCGCGCATGCGCCGCCACTACGAGGCGCTCACCGGTGGGCGCGGTCCGTCGCTGGCATTGCAGGTGATTCACGCGCCGGTTTTCCATGGATATACGTTCTCCATCGCCGTGGAGTTGGAACGGCCGGTGGAGATTGTCGCGCTTGAAGAGGCCTTGACCGGCGAACATGTGGAGCTGGTGCTTGAAGACACCGATTCGCCTTCGAACCTGGCCGCGACCGGACAAAATGACGTTCTGGTTCGGATGCGGCCGGAGCTGCTTGGTCGCAACTCCAATCAGGCGTCCCGTCTGTGGCTGTGGGCCGCGGCCGACAATCTGCGCTTGAACGCCCAGAACGCCGTTTTGTGTGCGCTCGACCTGAGGCGCATTCGCCCGCAGGGCACCGTGCAATAGGTAAGACAAGATTCTAGTCTTACTTTTTAGCCTTTGTCTTACTTATGCTATCCTGTAAGCCATGAAGACGCTTCAGCGCCAATCAGAAGAGCAGGTTTACGCCACCATCAGTACGAAAGGACAGCTTGTGATTCCCGTCTCTATCAGGGAGGCGCTTGGGATCGAGCCTGGCACTCGGATAGCCATTCGACGCGAAGGCGCGCGAGTGATCCTCGATCCGGAAACCGTTGAGGCGAAGTTGCGCTTGATTGACGAGATGCACGGATCGACTGCCGGCAATGGGTCTGGAACCGATCTGTTGATCGAGGAGCGGCGCCTCGAGCGCGAACGGGAGTTGGCGGAAGAAGGCTGGTAAGGCCGCAAATGACCGTTTACGTGCTCGATTCCTCGGCTTTGATTCGCTACATTGACGGTGAACCAGGCGGCGACCGCGTAAAGGAAATCCTGAAAGAGTGCGTGAAGCGGCGAGCCGAAGTCTGGATTTTGGCTGTGCAGTGGGGTGAGATCGCGGGAAACCTCCGCAAACGCCTGGGCGCGATGCACGAAGAGCGGATCCTCAGCAGTATCCTACCCAGCGAGGCCAGAATCATCCCCGTAAACGGCGAGCTGGCGGTGCGTGCAGCAGGACTTCGCGTCGATCATAAGCTCGCTTATGCTGATTGCTTCGCTTTGGAGCTCGCGATGGATTCGCCCGATCACGTGCTGGTGACTGCGGATTTTGAGTTTAAATCTGTAGACCGCCTCGCCCGGATTGAGTTTCTCCCAGCGAAATAGTCGTCGAATCGGGGACCAGCTACCGTCTTCCGCAATGGCTCCACACCTGCACAATGTAACTGTCGGTCATTCCGGCAATGTAGTCGGCAACGGTGCGGGCCAGCCCTTCAGAGGCGATCTGTGCCTGATGGTCGGGCGGCATCAACGCCGGTTCCGCCATCAATGAGCCGAACAGTTCAAGGACCACTTCCTCCGCTCGCGCATGCTCCACTTCCTGGGCCGGTGTGTTGTAGAGATTCGCGTAAAGGAATTGCTTGACGGCGGCGCGCTCTGTTTCCATTCGCGCGCTGAGTGCCGCCAGTCTCTGCGGGGCGCTCCGGATTTCCTCAAGGGTCGTTGCACCCGAGGGCGTGGACACGAAGTCGGACCTCATCGATCAGATCGGTCACCCAGGCGTTCAGAAGCTGCCTCAGCGCCTCGTAAACCGCCAGCCGCGGTGGAGCAGCGGGAAACTTCGCGCGTGCGGCGTCGTGAAAGCCTCGGACTAAAGGCACGGCATCGAGAACCTGATCGAGAGCTAGAATCCTGGAATCCAATCCATCATCGAGGTCGGCGGTGAGATAGGCGATCTCGTCCGCCAGGTCGATCAGTTGTGCTTCAAGCGGCGGAAAGCGGTCAAGAAAATACTCGGCCAACTCGGGATGATCCTGGGCAGAGTAGTCGCGCGAGTGTTTCACGATGCCTTCGCGGACGGCGAGGGTAAGATTGAGCCCGCGAAAAGCCGGATAGCGTTCCTCAAACCAGGTAACGATGCGCAACGCGTGGAGGTTGTGGTCAAAGCCGAGGCCGTGCGCGCGTAGAGCCTGATCGAGCGCCTTCTCGCCTGCGTGGCCGAAGGGAGGATGACCGATGTCGTGCGCCAGAGCCAGGGCCTCTGCCAATTCCACATTGAGGCCCAAAGCACCAGCCACGGTGCGCGAGATTTGTGCCACTTCGAGCGTATGCGTAAGCCGGCTGCGGAAATGGTCTGAAAGCCCTTCATCGGGCAGACGCGTGAAGACCTGTGTTTTCCCGGCGAGACGGCGAAAGGCGCGCGAGTGCAGGACCCGGGCGGCGTCGCGCGCAAATGGTGTGCGGTAAGCGTGCGGCGGCTCAGAGTGAACTCTGCGCGTCAACGCGCTGCCTGCGCTGCCGTCGATCGCAATTTCTGACGGCAACGCGGTCGCTTCGGTCTTGAGCGCAATCATCTTGTCCGGCCCTCTCTGCGCAACCGCGAAGTTCGCTGCTCAGATTTGGTTATACCGCAGGAGGGGGACACAGTAATGTGCGGGATTATTCCGGTTTGGCCTGACCGGCAGAGCTGTCCTCTTTGGCCAGCCTGACGCGTGCGCCTTCCAGTTTCTTCTGCACCTTCTCAACATCGCCCGCCTCGATGTCGGCGGCAGAGGACTTTGCGAATTCATCCAGTGAAAGCTGCCACTGTGCCGCCGCCAGTCGAATGCGTCCGGTTTTTTCGTAAAGATCGCCCAGGTGCATATGCACTGTAGGATCGGTCTGATCGCGATTGACGGCCTGCCGCAGGTTGTCCTCCGCCAGTTCGTATTCGCCCATCTTGAAATAGACCCAACCCAGCGAATCGAGGTACGCGCCATTCATGGGTTCGGCATCGACAGCCTGGCGAATCATCTTAAGGGCTTCGGGTAGCTTCTCCCCTTTGTCCGCCCACATATAACCCAGATAGTTGAGGGTCATTGCATTGTCCGGGTCCAGACTCAACGCCTGCCGGAAGAATTGCTCGGCCTGATCCATGTGCTTTTGACGCTCGGCCCATTCGCCGCGGAGAAAGAACAGATAGATCCGGTCATCTTTCTTGGTCGTCAGAGGCTCGGCCTTGTCCAGCGCGTCCTCTGCATCCTTCCAGCGGTGCAGACGAACATTCATCTGCGCCAGAGCCAACCAAACCCCACGCTGCTGGTCTGGGGTAGCGCCATCAAGCAAGCTCTTGGCCATCGCCAGACCTTCATCGGGATGATCCTGGTCGGCGAGTTCTCCGGCAAGCATCAGCTTCAGGTCGCGATCCTGGGGATCGGCTGCTACGGCCTTGCGGGAGACTGCGATCGCCTTATCGAATTCGTGGGCGTTGCGGTACGTGTCCACCTGGCCCTGGTATCCGCGCGCCGCGAAGCTTCCGCCCATGTCGATCATCTTCTGGTATGCCGCGATCGCCGGTTCTGTCTTGTTGTCCTCGAGGTAAACCGCACCCAGGCGCTCCAGGAAGATGGAGCGGTTGTTCTTCTCCTCGTCGGTATAAGCGCCGTTGGCGTGCGAAGTAGCGTCAACCATCTCCTGATACGTCTGGATGGCTTCGTCGAAGCGGCCCAGAATGTCGAGCAACAGTCCTTCGTTAAAGCCCGCCTCTAATGACGTCGGATCGATTTTGCGCGCCTTGCGAATCGTGGCCAGCGCATCCTCGTATTTACTCTGGCGGCGCTGAATTTCACCGATGTGGATCAGCGCTTCGGTGTTTTCCGGGTCAGCTTCGGCCAGCGCTTGATACTCCTTGAGCGCCTGGTCAAGTTGGTCGGCGCTGAGCATTGCCGAAGCCAGCGCATCCATGGTCTGCAGGTCGCCCGGTTCCAGGTCGTCGGCGCGCTGGTAGGCGGCGATAGCATCCTTGGGTTGCTTCAACTGGTCATAAAGAGCGCCCAGCGTGAACTCCATCTTTGGCGTTCGCCCATCAACCGGCACCGCTTCAATGGCTTTCACGGCATGTTGTACATCTCCGCTTTCGGCGTACAGCCGCGCCAGGTTCAGCACTACCTCTTCCGACTCCGGTTCAATATCCTGCGCGGTCTTGAACTCGGCCTCTGCCTTTTCCTGCTGATGCTTGACGGTATACAGCTGCCCCAGCACCATGTGGTCTTCAACGCTCTTCGGTTGCAGGGCAACGATTTTCTCGAATTCCGCAATCGCCTGATCGAGCACGTTGCCGGAGCTCACCGACGGTGCTCCGCCGTTTGCGCCCTGACCCAGTTGTCTCAGGTAAATGCGTCCCAGCAGACGGTGCGCGTCAATGTCGTCGGGATGAGACTTTAGCTCCGTCCTCGCCGTGGTCTCGGCGTCGTGCACCCGGTCAGCGCGGAAGTAAAGATCGGCCAAATCGTCGTTCAGCTCGGCGGAATCCGGATCGGCATTGAGGGCAAGCTTGTACTGTTCAATGGCCTGGTTCATCTCGTCGGTATGTCCCTCGGAGATGGCGTCATCCTCATATACGCTGGCCAGGGCCAGGTGAAAGTAAGCCTGGGCGCGATTCGGCTCTGCCGGCGCCACGTTGCCGGGCGTTACTGCCGGCTTTGAACCAGCATCGGCCTTCGCCGTTTCCACTGGCGCCGCATTGGCAGGCGAGTTTTGGGCCTGAGCAGGCCCGAGCGGCAACAAAAACAGAATGCCGGCGACAACCGCAGGCGCGAGATCAGGTCTTGGGAGGAGTTTTCTCATCATGAAGGGAATTCCATAGGTCCTTGGCCGCAAATCGGAGAAAAAAAGAAAACGCGGCAGAGGCAGAGGATCTCAAGCGAACCTGCCTACTTATACAGACGATTTTACCCGTCATTCGTCGCAATCGCGCGGCAGATTGCCGGATTTCCTGGTACTAAAGGGGCACAATTGGCAGACGAGCAACCGGCCTATTCGGTGCGGGCCTCTGGGTCCCCTCAATGCCGGAAGTGCCTGATCCCGGTAAAGACCATGGCCAAGCCCAACTTGTCGGCTGCCGCGATCACTTCGTCGTCCCGAACCGATCCGCCCGGCTGAATGACCGCGGTCGCCCCGGCCTGTGCAACAGCTTCCAGGCCATCGGGGAAGGGAAAGAATGCATCGGAGGCGGCAACGCAGCCCTGGAGCGGCAGCACAGCTTTCATGGCGCCGAATTTCGCAGCGTCCACGCGGCTCATCTGTCCCGCGCCAACGCCCAGCGTCTGGCCGTCGCGCGCATAGACGATGGCGTTCGATTTGACGTGCTTGCAGATGCGCCACGCAAAGAGCAGGCTGCGCAGCTCTTCGGCTGAGGGCGGACGCCAGGTGACAACTTTGATCTCCGACTCAGTCACGCGGCCGGTATCGGCGTCTTGCAGCAGAAGGCCGCCGGAGACATTCTTGACCACCGGGCGTGGCTCGGCGGTGCGAACTTCCACCAGGCGCAGGTTCTTCTTCGCGGCAAAGCGCTCGCGCGCCTCAGGCGAGAATCCCGGCGCGGCAATCGCCTCGACAAACAGCTTGGCGATCTCCTCGGCGGCAGCGCCATCCACCGCGCGATTGATGCCAATCACTCCGCCAAAGGCCGAAACCGGATCGCAAGCCAGAGCTTTTTGGTAGGCATCGAGGATGGTCGCACCGGTTGCAGCTCCGCAGGGGTTGGTGTGTTTGACGATGATGACGGTGGCTTCCTCAAACTCCTGCGCCAGTTCCCAGCATGCGTCCAGATCGACGAGGTTGTTAAAGCTGAGCTCTTTGCCCTGCAACTGTGTTGCGCCTGCGATGCCGCGGCCGGATCCGTCGGCATAAAGCGCGGCGCGCTGATGCGGGTTTTCGCCGTAACGCAGCGCCTGGGCCAGTGGAAGATTGATGCGCAATGTGGAAGGAAGAGAAGTAAGGTCGGGCGCGGCTGGCGCAGCGGGCAAGGGAGCCTCGGCAATCCGCTCAAGAGTATTCGCAATCGCCGAATCGTAGGCGGCCGTAAGCGCGAAGGCCTGCTTTGCCAGGCGCCAGCGTGTCGGGCGAGTCAGCGCACGCGCCGTTGGCCTTTTCATTTCTTCGATCAGAGCGGCGTAGTCGGCCGCGCGCGTCACGATTGCCACATCCTCAAAATTCTTTGCGGCAGATCGCACCATCGACGGGCCGCCGATATCGATGTTTTCGATGAGATGTCCGAAGGCAACACCCGGCTGTGCCGCGGTCTTCTCGAACGCGTAGAGATTCACCACCACCATGTCGATGGGCTCAATGCCGTGAGCCGCCACCGCGGCTTCGTGCTCCGCGTTGCCGCGAATGTAGAGCAGGCCTCCATGCACGCGCGGGTGCAGCGTCTTCACCCGGCCGTCGAGCATCTCAGGAAAACCTGTCAGATCGCTGATGTCCTTGACCGCCAGACCGGCCTCGCGCAGTGCCTTCGCTGTCCCGCCGGTCGAGACCAGCTCAACCCCAAAGCCCGCGAGCGCCCGCGCAAACTCGACAAGGCCGCTCTTGTCGGTAACGCTCAGCAGCGCGCGGCGAATCGGCTTCGCGCCCGTTCCATTTGCCCCACTTCCACCTGTTTCGATTTCCGAGCTCAAACCTGCACTCCTTGACTAAGAATCCGCCGCAGCCGGGTCACGTCGTGGTCGCCGTATGCGGAACAATTTCCAGACTACATCGCGGAGCCCAGCCGGTTTTCGAGGAGTGAAACAAGCCTGTGGATGCCGCAGCGTTCTA
This sequence comes from uncultured Acidobacteriaceae bacterium, assembly GCA_963850865.1. GTDB lineage: Bacteria > Acidobacteriota > Terriglobia > Terriglobales > Acidobacteriaceae > Telmatobacter. The sequence goes on along the minus strand of CAWKMZ010000007.1, from coordinate 218,198 downwards.
CGGCTCTTCCGCGGGAAATCACAAGCCGCTGCGACGCCGGGAATGCTTTAGAGTGATGGTATGGGAAGTTATTCCACGCCCCCCCAGCCGGAGATTCTTCCTCCCGCGAGCGTTGAAGCACGGCCGCCGCGACGGCGTCGCCCAATCTGGGCCGAGTCGCCGGCCACCTATCTGCTCGTTGGGATCAATTGCGCTGTGTTTCTGGCCATGGTGGCGCGCGGCGCCAGCTTCTGGATGCCGACTCTCGATCAATTGATGTTCTGGGGCGCAGACAGGCCAAACAATGTGCTGGTCTACGGCGAGTGGTGGCGCATCGTCACCGCGATGTTCGTGCACGTGGGCATTCTTCACCTGGCGACGAACATGTGGTGCCTGTGGAACCTGGGATTACTCGCCGAACCTCTGATGGGATCGTTCGGTTTATTCGCGGCTTACATTCTCACCGGCGCCGCCGGAAATCTGCTTTCGACCTTTTACAACTGGGTACGGCCGATTCACGACGCATCGGGAGCGCCGTACTTTCAGGCCGGCGCGGGAGCGTCGGGCGCGGTCTTTGGCATTGCCGGCGCGTTGATCGTGCTGCTGAAATCAAAACAGTTGCCTGTGCCGCCGCTGGAAGTAAAAAAACTGCGCAAATCGGTGATCTACTTCGCTGCGATCAATCTCGTGATCGGTCTTTCCATCAACTTCGGCAGCGGCTTTACCGGTGTGGAAGTCGACAATTCGGCGCACATAGGCGGCTTCCTGTGCGGGCTGCTGTTCGCAGCTCCCATGGTGCCGCGCATTGGTTCGCCACGCAGTGACTTTCAGTTCAAGCTGCGCCTGACGGTTGCGCTGGTGGTGCTGCTTCTGGTGCTGTTTGGGTTTTATGTGGCCCACATTCCCCCGCCGCAGGGATGAGGCCGGCCGATCCTATCGCACCGCAGTCGCAGAGAACTTTTTCACCATCGCCAGCAGCAGTTTGCGGTCGCTCTCGTTTAAATTCGTCGAGTAGCGGCGCAACTGGGTCAGGAAACGCAGCTCGTCGTCGGAGAGATTCTGCGTGTTCATCTGCCGGGAGAGGGTATCGCTGGCAAAGAACTGCGCAATCGGCAGGTCGAGCGCGTGAGCAATCTTGGCCAGAGTATCCAGCGAGGGCACGGTGTGGCCATTCTCCACGCGCGAGAGATAGCAGCGCAACAGCCCGGTTTTCTTTTCGATATCCCCCTGCGACAATCCTTTTTGCAGGCGGTAGGCGCGAATCGTGGTCCCGATCTTTATGCTCATTTGGCTTCCTTGCGTGCCCACGTTTACTTACGCGGCAGCTATCAGAAAACTATTAACTTGAGAGTTAACATGCGGAGATGGGGATTGCAAGTGCAAAACTTCCCGCCGCGTTCAATTGATCAACCGCAATTTCCGCCTGTTCTTTGGGCCCGCGCGACCGCGTCCGTAAACCTTCGCGCCGCAAGGCCCGTCAGACTCAATACTGGCAAGTGAGGTCGGCAATGCGGCAGGCAGCAATGTGGCGTGCGAGTGCGGTGGGGTATGTCTTCGCCGCATGTCTGGCTGCATGGCCGCAAGCTCCGGCGACGCAAACTCCGCCAACCCAGGCCGCTTCAATCCAGGCAGCCCCGGCCGCGCCCGAATCCGTCACCGGCGGCAAACTCCATGGCGTGGTCAAAAGCGGCACTATCCCGCTGCCGGGCGTCACCGTCACCGCGCAAAACACACTCACCGGCAAGCGCTACTCCACGGCCACTGACATTACCGGCTCGTGGCAATTGAATATTCCTCAAAACGGCCGTTACGTTATCCGCACTCAATTCGCGGCGTTCGCTGGAGGGACGCAGGAAGCCGTTCTGAACGCAACCAGCCACGATCAGATTGTGAATTTTGAGCTGATTCTTGCTTCGCGCCAAGCCGAGATCGATCGGCAGCAAGCGCAGCAAACCGCCCTCCAGGGCAACGCGCAACAAATCGTTCAGCAAATGGCGGGCAATGCGCCTGAGAACGTCAACCTGATGAATGCGCTCATCAGCGGGACTGACACCGGTGCCGGCACGGCCGGCGCAAGCGGCGCCGCACTGCCTTCGATCGCCGGCAACTCGGATTTCAGCGACGAGTCGGTCGCGATCACCGGGCAGGCGGGGCAAGTGAGCGCGTTGGCGGGCCTCGATCCCGACCGCATACGAGATGCAGTGCTGTCGATTCAAACGCAAGGCGGGTTGCCTGGGCAATCCGGCGAAGCGGGCCAGGGCGGACTCTTTGGCGGTTACGGGGGTGGCGGAGGATTTGGAGGCGCTTTCGGCGGCGGCGGGTTCGGAGGAGGAGGCGGTGGGTTTCCTGGAGGCGGCGGCTTCGGCGGGGGCAGGGCTGGTGGAGGGGGCGGACGCGGAAACTTCCGCAACTTCAATCCCGGACAGCCGCACGGCTCCATCGCCTGGAACGGGACAAACTCCGCCATCAACGCGCAGCCGTTTTCGCTTCTCGGGCAGCAGCAAAATCAGCCACCCAACGGATCGAATCGCTTGATGCTCACGTTCATGAGCGCGCCGTATATTCCGCACCTGACCAAGCCCAGCGGCAAGGACACAGTCTTTCTGACGCTCGGCGGCACGCGCTCGTCTACGCCGGACGATTTTTATGCCACGGTCCCCACCCTTGCTGAACGAGGCGGCGACTTTACCGGATTGGCGCCGATCTACGATCCGGTCACAGGCCAGCAATTCACCGGCAACATGATTCCGGCCACGGGAGCAGCCGGCAAGTCCGTCTCTCGCACAGTCGCAGGCGCTGCTAAGTTATTTTCCCGAACCCAATCTGCCGGCAGGCAGCACGATCAACGGCTACAACTATCACCTGCTTACCACCGCGCAGTCGAACACCACGCAGGCCGGCATTCGCTACAACCGCAGCCTTGGCGCTAACGCCACGCAGCCCGGAGGCCGCGGAGGTTTTGGCGGCGGAAGACGCGGAGGCTCGCAGAATCAGGGCCTTCGCCAGAGCATCAATCTCAACTACAACTGGTCCCACTCGGCATCGGACCTCATCAATCTCTTTCCCGACCTGGGCGGCAAGAGCGCGTCCAGTTCCTATTCCTTACAGGCCGGCTATACCGTGGGCTACCACCGCTTCACCAGCATCTCGAATGTCAACTGGAATCGCAGCAACAGCCGAACCACGAACTTCTTTACCGATACCACCAACAATCCCGCGGCGGCTGCCAGCCTGACTATTCCGAACAATGTACCGCTCAACTACGGTGTCCCCGACATCTCGCTCAGCAATGGCATTCAAGGCCTGAGTGAAACGCAGCCCAGCTTCTCCATTTCTCAAACCATCTCGTTTACGCAGGTCCTGAGCTGGATTCACGGCAAGCACAACATGCGTTTCGGCGGCGACTACCGTCGCGTGCACCGCGACTTTCTTGCCGGCTCAAACGCCACCGGAGATTTTGCCTTCACGGGGCTGTTTACTGAAGATGCCGCGCAGGATCCAACTACCGGATCTTCCATCGCCGACTTTCTGCTCGGATTGCCGCAGTCCACAACGCTTAACTCGTCGCTCGCCAAAAGTTACCTGCGCGACAACGTGGTTGACGCCTATGCCATGGACGACTGGCGAATGCTGCCCTCATTCACGCTCAATTTCGGCGTGCGCTGGGAGTTCTTCGCGCCTTACACCGAGAAATACGGACACCTGGCCGACGTGGCTACCAATCCTGGCGGAGGATTTACCAGTGAAACCGAGCAGACTGCCGGGATGAACGGCCTGCCCGGCTCGCTCGTTCTGCCGTGGCATAAAGCCTTCCAGCCGCGCGTGGGTCTCGCCTGGCGCGTGCCGAAGATCAAGCAGACTGTTGTGCGCGCCGGCTTTGGCACCAACTACACCGTCGGCGAATACGCCGGCTTTGCCACGACGATGGCGCATCAGCCGCCCTTCACTGACGAGCAAACCAATCAGGAGGCCGTCGGCAACACGGCAAGCACGGCCTGCGCGCAGACTGTGCCGATGACCTGTTTCACGCTGGCCAGTGGATTTCCCGCGCCCGACGCGATCGGCAACTACGCACTCGATCCCCATTACGGTCTGCCTTATGTGATGGCGTGGAATCTCGATATCCAGAAGACGCTGCCCTGGGGCATCGTGATGAATGTTGGCTACAACGGATCGCGTTCCAATCATCTCGATGTCAGGCTCGCGCCGCGCGCATTGCCCACAAGCCTCGGCACGGATCCCGCAGCTTTGCTTTTCACTTACGATGAGGCCGCGGCTTATTACAAGATGAACGCCGGAACGGTTCGCGTGAACAAGCGCCTGTCGCGCGGCGTGTCCGTGGGCGCCAACTACCAATACGGTCACGCAATCGACGACGCCTCCTCGATCAACGGCAGCTCGAGCTCCGTTGTTCAGGACTGGCAGAATCCGGTTGCGGAGGAGGGCCACTCGACCCTCGACGTTCGTCACCAGGTGAGCGGGAACTATTTGTTTGAGCTGCCTTTCGGCCCCGATAAAACCTGGGTCACTTCCGGCGTTGGCTCGCATATTCTCGAGGGGTTCTCCTTTTCCGGCACTTTCAATTTCGCCACGGGAGCGTGGCTCTCGCCGGGGTTCGAGCCGACTTCGCAGAGTGTTGAATGCGGGAACACCAGCGGACTGCGGCCGAATCTGACAGGACAATCGGCGACTGCCGGCGGCGGTTCGCGGCTGCACTGGTTTAACACTGCGGCCTACTCAACGCCCAGCAATACGCAGGGATTCTGCGATTATTTCGGAAACGCCCCGCGCAACTCGATTGAAGGGCCGGGCACAGTCTCGAACGACATGTCGCTCTCAAAGACCGTGAACATGGGCGAGACGCGCAGCCTGGAGCTTCGCTCGATGATCAGCAATGTTTTTAATACCGTGCAGTACTCAGGCGTGAACACGATTGAAGGCTCACCGACTTTTGGCGAAGTAACGTCGGTGCATCAAATGCGGGCGTTCAAGTTTTTGGCGAATTTCAGGTTTTGAAAGACAGCGGTGTTAGCGGTGCTCGCGAAGTTGGAAGCTCGGCAGGTTGAAAGAATCGGGTGAGATAGAAGAGGGATGGGGAAAATCATCCAAAAAATCGGGGCCGTGCTCGGCTCGCTGGCGCTCGTCGCGCCGGGCGCGCAACCGATCTCCGCCCAAAGCTCCACGCCGGTTTCCAATACGCCTCAGGGCGGCTTCACGCTCAAAACGAATGCCGAGCTTGTGCTGACGAACGTGGTGGCGCGCGACGCAAAAACCGGCGAACTGGTAAAGGGCCTCAGGCAGAGCGACTTCAAGATTCTTGAAAACGGGAAAGAACAGCAGATCGACACCTTTGACTTTGAGAGTGTGGAGATGGCCACGCCGCTCAAGGAAGCATTGGTCAGCGGGCTGGCCGCAGGACCCTCGGGCAGCAAAGCCGTGGTCGTCGCCAAGCCCGAAGAGCTGCGCAACCACCGGCTGATCGTGATGTTCTTTGACCTGACTTCGATGCAGCCCGAGGATCTGGAGCGCAGTGTGGACGCGGCGCAGGATTTTCTCAAGTCCAAGATGCAAGCGGCCGATCTCGTGGCTCTGGTCTCGCTCGGCGACACGCTCAACGTCGACCAGGATTTTACTGCCGACAAGAACGCGCTTATCAAAGAGGTGGGCGCCTACAACGGCACCGAGGGCCAGGGCTTTGCCCAGGGCGCAAGCTCCAACACAAATCAAGCGGAAGATACAACTGCGTACACGCCCGACGAGAGCGAATACAACGACCTGAACACCGATCGCGAGCTTTTTGCGCTTCGTGCCGTTTCGCAATCCCTGGCAAAGATCAATGAGAAAAAGTCGCTGCTCTACTTCTCCGGAGGAATCTCGCGCGACGGCATTGAAAACCAGGCTTCTTTGCGATCCGCCATCAACGCGGCGGTGCGCGCCGACCTGGCCATTTACAGCGTTGACACGCGCGGATTGCAGGCCGTCACGCCGCTGGGCGACGCTTCCACCGGCAGTCTGCGCGGCCAAAGCGGATTCAACGGTGGCGCGCTCACGACCAACATGAACGCGAACTTCGCCAGCCAGGAAGTGATGGCGACGCTCTCCAGCGATACCGGCGGCAAGGCATTTTTTGACTCCAATGACTTCGCTCCGGCTTTTGCGCAGGTGCAGAAGGACAATTCGGCTTACTATGCCATTGGCTTCCACTCCACGAATCCAGCGCGCGATGGCAAGTACCGCAAGCTGACGGTGAAGATCGACAGGCCCGGCGTCAAGCTTGAATACCGGCCCGGCTATTATGCGCCTGCGGACTTCAGGCACTCGGGCAAGGAGGACCGCGAGCAGGAACTCGAGGATCAACTGGCCAGCGACCTGCCGGCCACCGACATGGCCGTGTACATGGACGCAATGTATTTCCGCCTCGACGGAAACCGGTTCTACATGCCGGTTTCGCTGGTTGTGCCTGGCTCGCAGATCCCGTTTGTGAAGGGCGGCGACAAGGACAAGGCCACGCTCGACATTATTGGAGCGGTGATCGATGAAGCGCAACGGCCGGTGGGGCGCGTGCGCGATACGGTCAAGCTCAATCTCGATCCGTCGCTTCAGGCGCGGCAGAAAAACATCCAATACACCACCAGCTTCAACCTGCCGCCGGGCAAGTACCAGCTTAAGTTCGTGGTGCGCGAGAATCAGACCGGGCGCATGGGCTCGTTCATCGCCGACGTTACGCTGCCTGATCTGAAGAAGGTTCCTTTGAAGTTGAGTTCCATTGTGCTGGCGTCGCAGCGCGCGCCGAGCAAGAAGGAAGATCCGCTGGTGCGAGACGGCGAGGAATACGTGCCCAACATCAGTCACGTCTTTCGCCAGGACCAGCACATGTATCTTCTCTACGAGATCTACGATCCGGCGCATGAAAAGCCGGCCGATGCAGCGACGAAAGAACCCAAGTCCGCGATCGATCTTCTCAGTAGCCTGGAACTGATCCAGGGATCGACCAAGGTCTACGAAACGCCCATCCTGCAAGCCAAATCGGTCAACGTGGAAGGGCGCGACGCCGTCTCGGTCGAGCTCGATGTGCCTCTGAGCGGGCTCAAGCCGGGATCGTATATTTGCCAGCTAAACGTGATTGACGATGCGGCAGGCAGCTTCGCCTTCCCGCGCTTTGCCATTTTGGTGCGCGAGCCAGCCGCGGCGGCGCTGCCGGCCAATGCTTCGCCTGCTGCGCCACCATCGCCAACTGGAGGATCTGAGTGAGATCGCTGTACACCCGATCCTTTCCGCTTAAGCGATGCGGAAAAGAGGGCGTGCGCTTTACGCGCGCTTGAGCAGCCGGAGAAGGGCCACCAGGAGGACCGCGCCGCCCACGGCGATCAGTGTGCTGTAAAGGAATCCGCCGTGCGCGTCCAACCCAATGCGGTCTGCGATATAGCCGCCCACCAGCGCGCCGGCGATGCCGAGCAGGATGTCTACGAAGAAGCCGTAGCCTGAGCCCTTCATGATCTTGCCCGTCAGCCAGCCTGCAACCAGGCCGACCAGAATCCACATAAGAATTCCCATTTTTTCCCCTCCTTGATTTCGTGAGCTGGTTTGTTTCGGGCGAGCCGCTGGGATGGAAAGCATTTACAGTCCCAGGGTTCGGCGGCCCGCGCTGCAAGTCAGGATTTATACCATTGCCATGGCACACCCAGCCAGCAATAAATTTCAATGCGGAGCCGCGAGCCGCTATTCGAGGTTGCCTGGCTCGGATTTCGCGGCAGGCAATTCTCCGAAAGGGCAATGGCGGCAACCTGAACCGCAGCAGATCCCGCGCTTGAGGTGGTACGCGGCGGTGAACACCAGATAAGTCCCTCGAAGTAATAGTCTTCGGGTGCGAGACCTGGCGGGGCGAGCGGCGCGGGAGTGGGAGAATCCGGGTCCACATTCGTATTCTCTCTTGAATCGCGTTTGTTTCGTAAGCAGACGATTGGGCGCGACCGTAAAATCAAGGAATGGCACTCACCGCGCAAGACCGGGCCCGCAAGATCAAAATCATTCTTTTCGATGTGGACGGCGTATGGACCGACGGCACCATCTGGCTCGTGCCCGGTTCCGCGCAGAGCGGAGTTCTGGAAGAACTCCGCGGCAAAGAAAATATCGGTTACGGCGTGCAGTCAACCACCATGGTCGAGGCCAAGGGGTATAGCGCGCACGATGGCACGGCGATTTCGCTGGCACGGCTGGGCGGAATGAAGTGCGGCGTGATCACCAAGCGCATCAGCGAGACCGTGGCCACGCGCGCCCGCGACCTCAAGCTCGAATTCGTCTACCAGGGTTGCGCCTTCAAGATGAAGGCGATTCGCGAGATTATTGCCAAAGAAGGCGTGGCGCTTGAAGAGATCTGCTACGTAGGCGATGACGTGATCGACCTGCCGGCCATGCGCGAAGTGGGTTTCGCGGTGGCTGTAGCCAATGCGCGCGAACGCGTAAAAGCCGAAGCCCATTACGTAACGCCGAATGGCGGCGGCTATGGCGGGGCGCGCGACGCGGTCGAGTTCATTCTTGAAGCCAAGGGCGTACTGGACCAATGCATCAACGCCTACATCGACGAGCGCAATCCGATTCCGCCGTCGATGGACATCGGACGCGGCGGCGACGATCTCAAGTAGGTTGGTCGCAACTTTATCCCGGAAAAAGTCTTGGCCATGCAGAACAAACCCCAACGCGCAGTCGTTCTTTTGAGCGGAGGCCTTGACTCGGCGACCGTTCTCGCCGTTGCCAAAAGCGAAGGCTACGAGCTCTATGCCCTTTCGTTTTCTTATGGCCAACGGCACGCATGGGAGCTCGAGGCCGCGAAGCGCGTCGCCGCATCGATCGGCGTCGCGGAGCACCGCACGGTGGCGATTGACCTGCGCGCCTTTGGCGGCTCGGCTCTCACCGACGACATCGCGGTTCCGAAGGGCCGCACAACTCAGGAGATGGCCGGCAGCATCCCAATTACATATGTGCCCGCGCGCAACACGATCTTTCTATCCTTTGCGTTGGCGTGGGCCGAGGTGCTTGGCGCAAGCGACATTTATTTAGGCGTGAATGCGCTCGACTACTCCGGATACCCCGATTGCCGTCCTGAATATATCGCTGCCTTCGAGAAAATGGCCAACCTTGCAACTAAGGCCGGTGTGGAGGGCCGTCAATCGCTCAAGATTCATACGCCGCTCATCGCGCTCTCCAAAGCGGAGATTATTCGCCTGGGGCGCGACCTGGGCGTCGATTACGGTTTGACCAGCAGTTGCTACGATCCTTCCCCTGCGGGCGTGCCGTGCGGCCAATGCGATTCCTGCCTTTTGAGGCAAAAGGGTTTCAGCGAAAATGGGATCGAAGACCCGCTGCGAGGCTAGCTATTAGCCTTTTATCTCTTAGCCGTTCGATGCTAGTCACAAGTCGTCGCGAAGGGCACTAGGGTTCCAGGTCCCAGAGGAGAAGCTAACAGCTAATAGCTAAGAGCTTGTTTTTATGACTTACGCGGTCAAAGAAATCTTCTACACGCTGCAAGGGGAAGGCGCCCAGACGGGCCGGCCAGCAGTGTTTTGCCGGTTCGCCGGGTGCAACCTCTGGTCGGGACGCGAGCAGGATCGCGCCGCGGCCATCTGCAAATTTTGTGACACGGATTTCGCTGACACCAACGGGCGCGGCGGCGGAAACTTCGCCTCCGCCGAGGCCCTCGCGGCAGCCATTGAACGGCAATGGCCTGCAAACGGCGAACCCGGGAAACGCTTCGTCGTTTGCACGGGCGGCGAGCCGCTTCTGCAAATCGACGCCGAGCTGATCGATGCTCTGCACGCTTGCGAACTTCGAGATCGCGGTGGAAACAAATGGAACCATCGCGGCTCCGGCAGGTCTCGATTGGATTTGCGTCAGTCCAAAGGCCGGCGCACGGTTCGAGCAGTGCAGCGGCGATGAGCTGAAGCTGGTTTACCCTCAGCCCGGCGCGGAACCGGAACAGTTTGAGCATCTGGCCTTCCGGCATTTCTTCCTGCAGCCCATGGATGGGCCCGATCGCGAATTGAACACGACGCTCGCGCTCAAGTATTGCCTGGAGCATCCACGCTGGCGATTAAGCTTGCAGACGCACAAGCTGCTTGGAATTCCGTGAACGGTGAACCGTGAGTCGCGATTCGTGATTCGTCTACCGCGAATGGCTCGCGACCCGCTCTTTGCTGGTTCACGATCCACGAATCACGAACCACGTCTCTGTTCTGCTTCACCCAGCCATCCCCGCCGCAGCGTCGTCCGTTGCAACGCTTGACAGATAAGGCTTGATGTCGAGAACCGGTGTTCCGTCGAGCATGTCAACGCCGCGCACATGCAGCGATGAGTCCTCGCGGCGCAGCAATTCGACAACGGTCAGGCCGATCGGGTTTGGCCGGCGAGGTGACCGCGTGGCAAAGACGCCGTGAGGCCGGCCCTCATCTGTGGGCGGATGCGCAATCAGATCGAATCCATCCACGCGGTCGAACTGCCACAAGATGAACAAGTGCGAGAAGCCGTCGATGTCAGTTAACCCATCTTCGAACTCATGCAGGATCTCGATGACGCCTTCGGCATCGTGTTTTGCGCCCGGGCCTTTGGGAATTGCCGAGGTTTCGCGGTAAGGGCTGTGAATGAAGCCAATTGGATGGGCTGAAAACATCTGCTGACGCCTCCACATTTCATCCTATGCGGCGGAGAGACGGAATCGAAATCGCAGGCCAACGAACCCAAGCTTGATAATCTTCGATCGTGTGAGGTGAATGCGATGCAAGCAGCCGTCGTTAACGTTCCCGGCCAGGCGCCAAAGTATCAATCGTTTCCTGAACCCGTTGCCCAGGATGGCGAAGTGCTCGTTCAGGTGCGCGCCGCGGGATTGCATCCCATCGTGAAAGCTCTGGCGAGCGGTTCGCACTATGCGAGCGCCGGCCCGGGTCAAGGACCGGCAGTGCCCGGAGTGGATGGTGTTGGCGTTCTCGGCGACGGACGCCGGGTTTACTTCGGATTGGTGCGCAAACCGTGGGGAACGATGGCTGAGCGTGCGGCCGTTCCGCGGCAGATGTGTATTCCCATCCCCAATGGGCTCGACGACGTGGAGGCTGCGGCGATTGCCAATCCCGGCATGTCCTCCTGGGTCATGTTGAAGGAGCGCGCTGGCCTTGTAGCCGGAGAGACGGTGCTCATTCTCGGTGCGACGGGCGTCGCCGGGCAGCTTGCCATTCAGACCGCGCGGATCCTCGGCGCAAAGCGCGTGATTGGTGCGGGACGCAACGTCGAAGCCATCGCAGCGGCAGATGTGGACGCCGTGATCCCGCTCGGCCAGCCGGACGATGCCGTGCGCGAAGCCTTTGCCGCCGAAGCGGCAGCGGGCATCGATCTGGTCGTCGATTATCTCTGGGGCCGGCCCACGGAGTTGCTGCTGGAGGCACTCGCCAAGGGCTTCAATGTCCAGTCCACGCACAGAACGCGGCTCGTGGAGGTGGGCGCCAGCGCAGGCCCGACGATTACTCTGCCGGGCGCCATTCTGCGGAGCGTCGACTTGACCCTGTTGGGGAGCGGCTTTGGCGCGGCCCGGCTGGACCGGATACTCGCCGCCCTTCCCACCTTCTTTGAGATGGCAGCGGCGGGAAAACTGAAGGTCGCGGCCGAGCCGATTCCACTGGCCGAAGTTGAGGCGGCTTGGAACCGTGAGGTAAAGGGGCGACGGATCGTTTTCACGACCTGAAGAGCCGGCCAACTCGTTCACGCCATCAACAGAGCTTTCATACCTCGAATATCCGCATGAGGAGTATCGGGAACACTTCAGAGGACTCCGGTGTCTAAGAGAGGTAGGTGCATGGGCCAGAATGCGGTACGGGCTGAGTCCCCGCATTTTGGACCACAAGGGCTCTCGGGGCTGGATGGATGCCGGAAAACCCAGCACCTGGCCTGAACGAACTGTTCAAGCCGCGGCCTGTTGTATTTGTGATGTGCGAACGTGCAGAGGATGGCTGGTATGCGGTAACGTGGGAGGACACGAAATTGCAGGCACACCTCACCATGGGCAATCTTGCCAGTGCGTTCACGCTTCAATCGGATGAGGCGGCTCTCGTTGAAGAATTGCGAGCCGGCTCCGAGGACGCGTTTGCCTGGCTGATCACTCGCTACCATCAGCCGATCTACTCGCTGCTGGCGCGCACAGTACGCAATTCCGATGTTGCCGCGGATCTCACCCAGGAAGTCTTTGTAAAGGTCTTCCGGGGGATTCACGGATTTCAAGGCAACGCTTCACTGCGGACATGGATTTATCGCATCGCTCTTCGCGAAGCATCGAACCAGCGCCGCTGGTGGATCAGGCATCAGCAGCGGGAAATTCCGATGGAGCAGGAAATGGCGCAGGGAGACGGCGGAAACCCGGTGCAACTGAAAGACATGCTGGTGGATCCGGCGGAGTCGCCTTTTGAAACGGTTCTGCATGAGGAGAATCGGGCGCGAGTTGAACACGCACTGCGCCAGGTGCCTGAGCCTTTCCGCACCACGCTCATCCTGCGCGATATTGAAGGGTTCGTCTACGAGGAAGTGGCCGCCATCCAGGGAGTCAATTTAGGGACGGTGAAGTCGCGTCTGGTACGCGGGCGAGCATGCTTAAAGGGACTGCTGACTGCGGCACGGCCCGGTTCTCAGCCCGCAGCGATGGCAGAGATGAAGATGCCCCTGGGAGAGGAGGCGCGATGAACGGCTGCAACGAAGTGCAATCCAGCTTGACGGAGTATCTTGACGGTCGGTTGAGCGGCCGCGAGATGCAGGAGATCGGCGCGCATCTTCAAGCGTGCCGCGCGTGCTCGCGTGAGTCGGCGTCGCTGCGTGAGTTGCAGTCCTCGCTGGCCAGCCTGGGGCCCGTGCCGGAGCCGGCGGATCTGCCCTTGCGGATTCGTGTCGCTGTGAGCCAGGAACGCGCGCATAACCGGCGCAGCATCTTCACTGGCTGGGGCCTGGCGTGGAGAAACACCTTGGGGCCGTTCCTGTTGCAGGCCGGCGCCGGATTTGCCAGTGCGGTTCTGCTGCTGGGAACCATCGTTGTTCTGGTGACCGTGCTGGCCCAGCCGCAGGCAGCCCAGGCCACGCCCGACGAGCCGTTGGGCGACGCAACTGCGCCTCATCTTCTCTACTTCTCAAATGCTCAAGGCAACAATGAAGCCAGCGCCATCTCCAGCCCGGTTGTCGTTGAGGCTTACGTCAACGATCTCGGCGAGGTCTATGACTATCGCATCGTCTCCGGACCCACCGATTCCATTACGCGCTCCCAGGTCGAGAATCTCCTCCTGTTCAGCCGTTTTGAGCCGGCGCGCTTTTACGGGCAGCCGGTTCGCGGCCTTGCGGTGCTGTCGTTCTCCGGCGTCTCCGTGCGCGGATAAAAGCAGCCCTCAGCCGTTGGCTCGCAGCTTTCAACCTTCGCATCCTGGATTGAGTGCGGGGATTGTTGCCTGGATTCGAAGATGATCATGCCGCGATCGCCTGTCATCGCAAGAAGATCTAAGAGCTGATGGCTAAAAGCTGTCGGCTGTCGTTTGACCCTGCCGTTGCGTCTAACTAGACTTGCATGCAGGGTTCCTCATGATTCGTCGATCGCATTTTTTCGCCTTTATATCCGCGGCCGTTCTTTGCCTGTTGGCCGGATGGGGTTGCTTGCCGGCTCAGGCTCAATCATCGAGCGGCTCTTCTTCCTCCAGCCAACCTCCATCCTCAACACAGGTGTATGCCCGCGAAAAAGCGCCGTCGCTCATCGATCCAGCCGGGCCGACCATCTCCCTGATTAGTTCTGAGCCGGTGTTCATCATGGCTGCGGCGTTGAATACCTGCGGCTATGACGAGGGTCTTGAAACCAGCGCGCCGATCCGCAAAAACATCCGCGACGAGATCAACCAGGCGCTCGCGCAAAGCGAGGAAGCCCGGACCAGGCGTGATGCGCTGTGCCTGTATATTGCCCAGCACCGCATGACCGGTTCGGAGCGCGACATCTCGCAGTACATCTCGCTGGCTCTTTACCTGACGCCGCCGCCGGAGCTTGAAGTGACGGCGGACCTCACCGAGATGCCGCCCGATTCCACTCAGGTGGTCGAAGTTCTTCCCGCTCTCCGCGCCTTTTCGGCCGCTGTGGATCTGCACGGCATCTGGCTCACTTCGCACCGTGACTACGACGAAGAGATTGACAAGCTGCACGATCCCGTCTCAAAGATGATCGTCGGCGCGGATCTGTACCTCAAGATGCCGGCCTCCACCTACGATGGCCGCAGGTTCATCGTGGTGATCGAGCCCCAGCTCTCGCCGGCCATGGTGAACGCCCGCATCTACGGCACCGACTACGTGGTCGTGGTCTCCCCGGTCGACGGCAAGATTCCCATGATCGATGTGCGTCACACCTACCTGCACTACATCATCGATCCCCTCCTGTACGAGAGGTCCAACGCCATCGACCGCGAGCAGCCGATTCTCAAGGAGATTCGCGATGCGCCTCTTGATTTCCGCTTCCGCTCGGATACTGTCTCGTTGACCATCGAGTGCCTGATCAAGGCCATTGAAGCGCGAACCATGGACACGGGGATCCCCGAGTACGTCGTTCCGGCGAACGTGGACCGTTCGCAGTTGCCGCGGTACGAGCATGAGCGCGAACTCTACCAGCAGAAAGTGGACGCGGTGAAATTGGCCGCTGTCGCGCACGATATGCGGCAGGGATATGTGTTGACGCAGTACTTTTATGAGCAGCTTTTGCAGTTTGAAAAAGATCCCGCCGGCCTGAAAGACACCATCGGCGAAATGGTGTACGGCATGGACGTGGATCAGCAGGTGCACCGTGCGCGCCAGACCGAATTCGACAAAGAGGGTGATGAAGATGTCTTGCAGCACAGCAAGCCGCATCCATTAACGGGACTCGACCTTGCTGAGGCGAAGCTGGCCGGCGGAGATGTTCCCGCGGCTACCGCCATCGCGCAAAAAGTGCTCGCCGAGCAGACCGACACAATCCAGTCGACGGCCGACGCGGCTCGCGCCCATTTCATCATGGCCCGCGTGGATTTACTCTCCGGTCATCCTGACGCGGCGGTCGACGATTTCCAGAAGACTCTCGCGATGAGCAAGGAGCAGCGGCTGCTTTCCTGGTCGCACATCTACCTTGGCCGGATGCTCGATCTCGAATGCAAGCGCGACGAAGCCCTGGCCGAATATAAAGAAGCGTTGGCTGTCCGCGACGGCCAGCTCGATACGCGCCTGGCCGCGGAGCGGGGAGTAAAGTCAGCCTACGTACAGCGGGGTCATGAGCACGACTGCGAAGACGAAGCGGGGGACGACGCGCCCGGCGCAACGCCCCAACAGCCGGCGACCGGCGCTCCACCTGCGACCCGGGATTCCGGTGGCGCGGGAGCCAAAAAGCTCGCACCTCAGTCCAATGATCGCGGGCCGAATCCACAGTAATCCTCAACAGGAGGCTCTTGCGATTTCCTGCAATCTCACGGATTGCACCGAACCTCTTGAGTTTCGCGCTTCATTCTCGCCCCGGCGAACGACGCGTCGAATGCATCGAACGGCAGTAAGCAATGGTAAGCAGCGAGGCAGGAGTGAAAGCGGATCTGAAAGAGCTTGAAGCTGCGCTGGGGCACGAATTCTCGAGCCCGGAGCTGCTGGTGCGTGCACTCACGCACCGTTCTCTTGCCCATCAGCTTGCGCAAGCTGACGCGGGCAAAAAGTCTGCGCCGGCCGACAATGAGCGCCTGGAGTATTTAGGCGACGCTGTTTTGGGGCTCGTCGTGGCGGAGGCGCTCTTCACTCTGCATCCCGAGTGGCGCGAAGGCGAACTGACGCGCATTCGCTCCGGTTTGGTCAGCCGCCAGCACATGGCCCAGGTGGCCGAGGCGATCGGTTTGGGCAAGCATTTGCGCCTGAGCCGCGGCGAGGAGAGCAGCGGGCTGCGCCGCAGGAGCACCGTTCTTTCGAATACCATGGAAGCTGTGATGGGTGCGCTGTTTCTCGATGGAGGTCTTGAGCCCGTGCGGTCTTTCGTCCGCGGCAGAGTCATGGCCGAAGCCGCGGATCGCCTGGCCCTCGAATTGCGATCCGGAGAGGCCTTGGGAAATTACAAGTCCGCGCTTCAGGAGCGCTTGCAGGCGGCGCGCGCCGGAGCGCCGGTCTATCGCGTGAAGAGCGAGAGCGGCCCGGATCATCACAAGCGTTTTCTGGTTGAAGTGCGGATGAAAGGCGAAGAAGGTCAGAAAGGGAAACCGCTCGCCCGCGGCATGGGACGGACCAAGAAACATGCCGAGCAGGATGCGGCAAGACGAGCGCTCATTCTGTTGGCGGACGAAGCCAGTGGCGACGAGGCCCACGTGCTGCCGATTTCTGGCCCAGACTTTCCGGCTGGTTTTAAGGACGAGGAATAACGCGCGCAATGAGCACTCCCGTTCAGGCTCCCGGTCCGTTTCTGCAACGGCGGGCGCACGCGCACCCGCATCTACCGCCCTTGTCTCAGGCGGTCGCCTCGCTCTTTCAAACCATTGTCGTCGCCTTGTTCGTGCTCACTTTCTTATTGCAGCCTTTTCTCATTCCTTCTGAAAGTATGGAGCGCACGCTGCTGGTCGGGGATTTTCTGCTTTTCAATAAGCAGATCTATGCTCCCGCAGGTCGCATTGGCAGTTGGCTTCTGCCTTATCGGCCCGTTCAGCGCGGCGACATCATCGTTTTCCATCACTCTCAGCCGCCTATGCTCATCAAGAGGGTGGTCGGATTGCCAGGCGACCGGCTGCGAATCTCCGGCGGCCATGTCATCGTGAATGGGGTGACGCTCGATGAGCCGTATGTGGCCTTTGAGCCTGCGCCGCCGAATCCCGCGCGCGACAACTTTCCCGCAGCAATCTACACCGATCCGGATGTCGATCCTGACTGGTGGCGCCAGATTGAGAGCCTGACACGCGACGGTGAACTTCAGGTGCCTCAGGGTGAGTACTTCGTTCTGGGCGACAACCGCAATCACAGCCTCGACTCCCGCTTCTGGGGATTCGTGCCTCGGCAGGCCATCATCGCACGTCCTCTGGTGATCTATTTTTCGCTTTCGCGCCCCTCCTCTACCGACGTGCAACAGATCGCGCAGCTCGGTCCCCAACCCGGCGCGGATGATAAACTCGGACACGAACCTGATCTCGCGGAACGTCTCGCGGGATTTGCCCGCTGGCGGCGCATCTTCCACGTTGTGCGTTGATTCTGTCCCGCAACTTATTCACGACTCCGGAGCAACTCGCAAAGAGCAGCAGAATGACGAAAAACAGGACGCGAAGCCCCAAAGAGCCTCCCCAGAAATCTCCGGAAACGGCTCCCGAGCCCGCCAAAGTGGAAGAAACACCATTTGAAGCCGTGGCCAGCATTTGTTCGGTGCTGGTGGTCGGGTTGTTCATCCTCACATTCATTGCGCAGAACTTCGTTATCCCATCAGGATCGATGGAAAACACCCTGCTCGTCGGCGATCATCTGGTCGTTGACCGCATCACTCTGGCTCCGCCCGCGAAGTGGATGCCGCTGGTTCACTACCGCGAGCCGCGCCATGGCGACATCATTGTCTTCATCAAGCCGTCTCCCGAGCCGGATCTTGACGCTGACGGCAAGCCTCAATACTTCTTCCTCGTCAAGCGCCTCATTGGCGTGCCAGGTGACCACATTCATCTGCACAACGGCATCGTGATCCTCAACGGAGTGGCGCAGCCGCAGCCCCACGCCCAACCCACCACTGCCGACAATTATCAGGAGTTTCTCGACGAGTTTCCTTCGGTGCCGCCCTACCCGCAGCCGGGTGGCGCAACCGAGAGCTGGGCCGTCGACTTTCCCAATCATGTCGTCGATGGCGACCTGGTGGTCCCTCCCGGCATGTACTTCATGATGGGCGATAATCGGCACGACAGTCTCGATTCGCGTTTTTGGGGATTTGTGCCCCGGCAAAATATCGTCGGCAGGCCGCTCTTCAATTACTGGTCGTTCGAGACGCCGGACGCGGTCTACAACCAGACTGGAATCGGCTCGCGCATGGCCTGGATGGGCCATGTTGTGCTGCACTTCTTTACAGAAACGCGCTGGAGCCGCACATTCCACCTGACCCAATGAGCCTGTTGCTTCTGAACCACTCGCATGCCTGTTCACTCTGAGTTGACTTGCTATCCATGACGAAGAACAAAAAGTCGCCATCGAAACGGCCCGCGCCAGAACCCGCGGAAACCAGGGTTGAAGAAACACCGTTTGAAGCTGTGGCCAGCATTTGTTCGGTGCTGGTAGTGGGAATGTTCATCCTCACATTCATCGCGCAGAACTTCGCCATCCCGTCTGGATCGATGGAGAACACGCTCCTCGTTGGCGATCACCTCGTCGGGGACCGCATCACTCTCCCTCCGCCCGCGAGCTGGATGCCGCTCGTTCACTATCGCGAACCGCACCGCGGCGACATTGTGGTCTTCCTCAAGCCGGTCTTCCAGCCCGGCCTCGATCAGCTGGATGGCGACGGCAAGCCCATTTACACAATCCTCGTCAAGCGGCTCATTGGCGTGCCCGGCGACCGCATTCATCTGCACAACGGCATCGTGATCCTCAACGGGGTGGCGCAGCCACAGCCCTATGCCCAACCGACCACTGCCGATAACTACCAGGAGTTTCTTGACGAGTTTCCTTCGGTGCCGCCATACCCGCAGCCAGGCGGCGCCACCGAGGCTTGGGCCGTCGATTTTCCCAACCACGTTGTCGATGGCGATCTCGTGGTCCCACCCGGCATGTACTTCATGATGGGCGACAATCGCCATGACAGTTTGGATTCGCGCTTCTGGGGATTTGTGCCGCGGCAGAATATTATGGGACGCACGCTCTTCAATTACTGGTCGTTTGTCACGCCCGACGCCGTCTCCAACGAAACCGGAATCGGCCCAAGCCTGGCCTGGATGGGCCACGTTGTGCTGCACTTCTTCACGGACACGCGCTGGAGCCGCACATTCCACCTGACGCGGTAACGAGCAGATAGAATTCAAATTGACAATGACAGACAGTGCTGGCGGCAACGAACGAGCGCGTCGCTGGTTGCGGATAGTCCTCGCAGCCATTGCGGTTCTGGTGCTCGTGTTCGTGGTGCCTCCGCTGATTAGCGTCAGCGCCTACAAGAATCAAATCACGCAGCTCATCTCGCAATCGCTGGGAAGACCTGTCCGCCTCTCGTCGGTCGAAGCTCACATTCTGCCTTGGCCGGGATTCGAGATCTCCGATTTGAGCGTTGCGGAAGATCCAGCCTACGGCGCCGAACCGGTGCTCCACGCCAACAAAGTCACTGCTTCAATCCGGCTGCTGGCGCTGTTTCGCGGGCGCGTCGAAATTGGCAAGATCAGCGTGGACGAAGCGAGTCTCAATCTCGTGCGAGCGGAGCCCGGCCATTGGAACCTGGACTCGATTTTCCGCACCGCGGCCGCACAGACTGCTTCAACAACAAGCGCGCGCCGCGTAACACCGCTCCCGTATCTTGAAGCCACCAACTCCCGCATTAACTTCAAGAATGGAGCGGAGAAGCTTCCGTTCTCACTGGTCGATGCCGATCTCTCGCTGTGGCAAGAGAATCCCGGCGAGTGGCGCATCCGGTTGCGCGGCCAACCTGCCCGCACCGATGTGAGCCTGCACCTCGAGGAAACGGGCGTAGTGCGTTTGGAGGCAAGTATCCGGCGCGCCGCGGAGCTGCGCCAAATGCCCCTCCATCTCGACATCGACTGGCGGGAGGCTCAACTCGGCCAGCTTGCCCGCCTCGTCACCGGCTCCGATCCCGGATGGCGCGGCGACCTCACCGGCGAGTTGCATCTTGACGGCACCGCCGATGCTGCGCAGATTACCATGCGGCTTCGCGCTTCCGGCGTGCATCGCGCCGAGTTCACTCCGGTGGCGCCCCTGGACTTCGACGCCCGCTGTGGCCTTGTCTATCACTATGCCGGGCGAAGTGTAGAGAACCTGGCCTGCGATTCGCCGCTCGGTGACGGTCAGGTCCACATCACGGGAGAAAAGGCGGGCGAAGATTCCTCGCCGCGCTTCTCCATCGAACTCAATCGGATTCCCGTTACTGCGGGCCTCGATGCGCTGCGCACGTTCCGCAGCGGCCTCGCGCCCGATCTCGAAGCAAAAGGCACGGTCAGTGGCAAGATCGCCTACGATGTCAGCGCTCAGGCAAACTCCGCTCCCGCTCAGCCGGGACCGGCCTCGAAGCTAAAACGGAACCATGAAGCGAAGGTTGAAACGGAATACGCCGGCCCGCTCACCGGCAGCTTGACTGTCGAAGGCCTTATTCTGAGCGGCGACGGTCTTAGCAAGCCGATTCAGGCGCCAAAGTTTACGCTGCAGCCGTCGGCGATTGAATCCGCGGCCCCTGAGCCGCCGTCTCAAGCAGGTCAAACGGGAACGGGCAATCCGGCCCAGGCGCTGGCCGGCTCTGTCGCGATCCCTGTGGGCGGAGCCGTTCCGCTCATCTTTAATCTGCGCTTCTCACTTACCGGATACCAGGTTGCGGCGCGCGGCCAGGCGAGTTTCGCGCGTGCCAGAGACCTTGCGCGAGTCACGGGCATTCCGGGGACGGAAGCGCTCACGGCCTTCGCCGGCGAGCCCATTGCGGTGGACTTGACTGCGGCAAGGGCCATGGATGCCGGTCGAGGAGATAGCATCCAGCAGTGCATTGGCGGCCGATCTTGCGTCGGCGAACCCCACCGAGCCTTCCCCTGTGAATTCCCCTGACGACTTGGCCGAGATCGGCGGTGGCGACACTCTCACCGGAACGGTCACCGTGCATAACGCCAACTGGCAGGCCGATTATCTTGCCGGCCACATCGTCGTTAATGCAGCCACGCTCCATATCGCGAACCGCGATCTTCGCTGGGATCCGGTGGAATTCAGCTATGGTCCTCTGAAAGGAACCGCGACGCTGACGCTTCCAGCCTCCTGCATGCCGGAGCAAGCTCCGCAACAACCATGCCGGGCCCAGTTCCAAATGCAGTTTGCCGATCTGGACGCATCCGCATTCGAGAGCGCGCTGCTCGGCGCGCCGGTAAAAGGCACCCTTCTCTCTAATCTCATCAACCGCATCCATCCTTCGTCATCGCCGTCCTGGCCGCAACTTGACGGAACCGTGACTGCCGACTCGCTGGTTCTCGGACCAGTCACACTCCAGAGTGTCGCGGTGTCTTTGAGGATTGTCCCCTCCGGCGCCGAGATCACCGGTCTCGATGCCTCCCTCTTCGGCGGCACGGTGCATCTGGCCGGAACGCTCACCAAGCCCGCCAGCGAAAGTGACAAGCCGGACTACGCGCTCGGGGGTGATTTTCAAAAGCTCAATGCCGCTGACGTGGGCCGCTTGCTGGGCGTGCGCTGGACGGGCGGAGCACTGAGCGGCAACGGCAATCTTGACGTTTCGGGTTACACCGATGCGGATTTGGCTTCGTCGGCCAAAGGCTCATTGCACTTCGAGTGCGGGCAGGGAAGCATCTCCAACGCAAAATCCTCTATCGCTGGCGGCGTTGTCAAGCCGCAGCCGATTCCTCCCGCCCTGGCTCGCTTCGATCGCTGGTCCGGCGACGCAGCCATCGCGAATGGAGCGATCCAGCTTGGCCAGAGTGTCGCGATCGCCGGCGCACGCAAGTACCCCATCGAAGCCGCCATCACCTTCGGCGATCCACCCCAGCTCAGTTTCCCCGCACCAAAGCCGGCGCGAGAAGAGAAACACAAGTAAGTCCGCTTCAATCTAAGATCGACATATGGTCCCATCGGCCCCTTCTCCTGTCAGCATTGCCTGCAAAGCGATCCTGTTCGACATGGACGGAATTCTCATTGCGTCCATCGGCTCGGTGGAACGCAGTTGGACCAAGTGGGCTCTTCTGCGCGGCGTTGATCCCGCGCTGGCGCGCGAAACCGCTCACGGGCGGCGCGCTGTCGAGACGATCGCCAAGCTCCGCCCCGACCTCGACAGCAACGCGGAGCTGACGGTGATTGAAGACCTTGAAGTCGCCGACAATGAAGGCCTGGCAATATTGCCCGGCGTGCTCGATCTGCTCGCCTCGCTCCCTGCGAGTCGATGGACCGTCGTCACCAGCGCTACCGAGCGGCTGGCGCGGATTCGACTGGCGGCAGGAGACATTCCTGTGCCGGACAAACTTGTGACGGCGGACCAGGTCACACGCGGCAAGCCCCATCCCGAGCCGTTCCTGGCCGGAGCTGCGCTCCTCGGTGTTGCGCCAAAGGATTGTGTTGTGTTCGAAGACTCGTCGTCGGGAGCCCAGGCCGGACGGGCGGCAGGTTGCACCGTGGTGGCAACGACGTTTTCCCACCCGGCCGAGTCACTTAGTGCGGCGCACTACCTTGTGCGCGACCTCACTGGCCTTCGGGTCGAATCCGTGGGCGATCAGATCCTGTTGAAGTTCACTCCACTCTCCAGTCCAGGACCGAAAAGCTGAAGGCTGAAGGCTGAGGGCTGACGGCTGACGGCTGCTTTACTCGTTCGCTTCGATCTTCCGCCCATGAGGATCCTGAATGGGGCGCGTGTTCATCTTGAAGAGATTGGCAAAGGTGCGCATCTGGCTGCGGCTCATGCTCAGGTCCTCCTCAAAAACAAACCAGCGCACTCCCTCGGTGCAGGGCGGAGTGAGCTCCGAGCCGGTGTAGGTCCAATAACCGCGGTCCACCGGTAAGAGTCCGCCGGCGCTCACCATATCGGTGACCTTCGCGCTCGTCCCTGGCTTCGCCGGCAAATGCTCCCAAAGAGACGCCAGCAACGCGTTCGGATAGTCCCTGTCCTGGTTAAGGCGAACCGCCACGATGGCCGTTTTGTTGTCATCGCTGTGGAACACCAGATCCACTTCCATATCGCTGAGCTTGCCTTTCACCGGGTGCTCGCTGGGGTGATGGAAGTCGAGCTCGATTAAGTGGTAGTGCTCTCCGTCGGCCACCATCGAGCTGCCTGGATCAACGTGGGCAACAATGCCGCGCCCCGTGTTCTCGAGAGTCACGGGTCCAGCAATGAAGTGGAATTCGAGTGGAGCGAGCGACTTGTTCAATCGCGCGCCACGCATATCGATGGGCGACTGCTCATGGCCTTTGGAGCAGGCCTCGTACGCCGGGTTGAGCCTGCCCCAGACCAGCGGGCCGGTTTTTCCCTCGTAGGTCCAATTCGCGCCGCTTTGTGCGGCGCAAATGGATGCGAAACCAAACACGAAAACGACCGGAACAGAAAGCCGCATGGGTATCTCCGATAAGAAAGGACGTTCAATCACCCCGGAGAATTCTAAGCCATCGATCCGGCAACGGAAAAAACAATGGGACCCGCGAGCGCGGATCCCATCGTTGAACGAATCGATTCAACAGCCTTCAGCGTGCCTTGGCCGTCGCGGTCACTCCACCTTGTTCGGCCAACTGAGCGGCCTTGCCGGTGGCTTCCCACGTGAACTCCGGTTCGGTGCGGCCAAAGTGGCCGTATGCCGCTGTTTTTTGGTAGATCGGACGGCGCAGGTTCAAGTGTTCGATGATGGCCTTCGGCGTGAGCGAGAAGTTCTTGCGGATCAGCTCGGTGAGCTTTGCCTCGCTCAGCTTGCCTGTGCCAAAGGTCTGCACCAGCACGCTCACGGGCTCGGCCACACCAATCGCGTAGGCCAACTGCACCTCAGCACGGCTGGCCAATCCGGCCGCCACAATGTTCTTGGCGATGTAGCGGGCCATATACGCAGCCGACCGGTCGACTTTGGTCGGATCCTTGCCGCTGAAAGCGCCGCCGCCGTGACGTCCCATGCCGCCGTAGGTGTCCACGATAATCTTGCGCCCGGTCAGGCCGGTGTCGCCCATCGGCCCGCCAATCACAAATCTGCCCGTCGGATTGATGTGGTACTTGGTGTGCTCGTCAAGCAATTTCGCGGGCAGAACCGCCTGGATCACATGCTTCAGAACGTCGGCATGCAGCTCGTCGTTACTCACGGCCTCGGAATGCTGGCTACTGATGACAACCGCATCGATCCGCGCCGGCTTTCCGTCCTCGCCGTACTCCACTGTCACCTGGCTCTTGCCGTCGGGACGGAGATAAGGCAGTTTGCCGTTCTTGCGCACTGTGCTCAATTGCTTGCAGAGTTTGTGTGCCAGCGAGATGGCTGCCGGCATCAGCTCTGGTGTTTCGTCAGAGGCGTAGCCGAACATCATGCCCTGGTCGCCGGCGCCGCCGGTGTCAACGCCCTGCGCGATATCGCCGGACTGCTTGTTAATGCTCGAGATCACCGCGCACGTATTGGAATCGAAGCCGTAGAGCGCGTTGTCGTACCCGATAGAAGCGATCACTCCGCGGACCAGGTTTTGAAAATCGACGTAGGCCTTGGTTGTGATTTCGCCTGCGATGACCACGAGGCCGGTCGCCGTCAGCGTTTCCGCCGCCACGCGGCTGTAGGGGTCCTGCTCCAGGCAGGCATCGAGAATGGCGTCGGAGACCTGGTCGGCAATCTTGTCCGGGTGGCCTTCGGTAACGGATTCAGAGGTAAATAAGAAACGGTCGCTCAACTTCAAGCTCCTTCCCATGGTGGGATTCAATTTTCTGGCTGGCGTGGCCAACTGCTTCAAATGAAGTTCCCAGGTATTCGCGAAAACTCACTTTGATCGGTCGCGTTTCCGCGGTCCATCCAATCGGATTGGCTGCACGCTCAGGTTTAAGCCGGATTCTGCTTCTTTCCATGGTAATTCTCGTGGGCGGCTGGGGGCAAAGACATACAGCGTATGGCAAGCAATGAGCCTCCAACTGCGGATTGGAGCCCCCGAACCGGGGAATGGCAGCCTAAATCATCGAGACAAGTCGAGCGACTAAACCGCGAGTCGAAGAGACGGCGCTGCGAAAACCAAAGGAGACTCCGGGAATCGGCAGGAAAGATCGCCACCACCCTGCGCGCACGCCGTAGTAGCGAACCGTCAGGAATGCAGCTCCGGCCACTACCAAGAGCAGGAGAATGGCCCCAATCCAGCGCAAACGGACCTCAAATGCTTCCCGGCGCAGCAGTCGCGCCTTGCCTACATTCGAGGCGAACGTTGCCCAGCCGCTGTCTTCGTCCGGTACCTGGCCCAGGGTGTCGTAGGCCTGAAGAAAGCGCTCCGTCCAGTCTTGTGGATCGAGACCAATGGCGCTGGCGTATCCGCGCACGATCCCCTTGCTCAGAATGCCACCCGGAAGCTGGCGAAACCTCTCCTGCTCCAGCGCAATCAGGTGACGTTGGCTGATTTTGGTGACCGCCGAAATGTCTTCCAGCGCAACTCCGCGGGCTAAACGTTCCTTGCGCAGGTCTTCTCCAAAGTTTCCCATCGGCGACCAGACGAGGGTCAAAGACCCAAGCGGGAATTTCATCTTCACGATAAACCGGGTTCACCCTTCGGTCAAAACCAATCCGTGCCAAAGCCCTCTATTTTTACGGGTTTGAACACACTTTTGTAACAGTGCCGAATCGGAACTGCCCCCACTTTCCCGTTCCATCACGGCCGCTTCCCGGGCTGTTACCCTGATGACGAGGGTTCGCGGCGCTGCAAGGGCCGCCGAATCCACGCAGAAACATGAATAAGCTCATCTTCGCCAATCTCTTGCACCGCCCTTTGCGCTCGATCATCAGCGTTCTGGCCGTGGCCATTGAAGTCATCATGATCCTGTCCATCGTTGGCATCTTCATGGGCATGTTGAATGACCAGAAGGACCGCACCAACGGTATCGGCGCCGACCTGATGATGCGGCCCAGCCATGCCAGCATCATGAACGGCATCAGCGGCGCGCCCATCCCGATCAAGGACATCGAAGTCATCCGCAAGCTTCCCCACGTTGCGATGGCCTCACCCGTGATTACGGTCTTCAACACCACTTCGAATGATTTTGGCCTGATCTACGGCATCGATTACCCGTCTTTCAATGCCTTGCGTCCTTTTGTGTTTTTGTCGGGCACGCCGTTTCAGGGGCCGAACGATGTGCTGGTCGACGATGTGTACGCGGGCAGGGATCATCATGTCGGCGACACGATCACCGTGATGGATCATCCGTTTCGTATCTGTGGAATCGTGGAGCACGGCAAAGGCGGGCGCAAGCTGATTCCGATCGATACCATGGGCGATTTGATGGGAGCCTCAGGCCGGGCTTCGCTCTTCTACATTAAAAGCGATGACGTTGCGAACGAGCAGGCGATCATGCAGGGAATTCATGCCACCCGCGGGCTTGAGGACTTTCCGGTGCAGACCATGGAGGAATGGCTCTCAGAGATGACGCCGGAGAAGATTCCCGCCTTCAACATCTCCCTCAACATCGTTACCGGCATCGCAGTCATCATCGGATTCCTGGTCATCTTTCAGTCCATGTACACCGCTGTGCTCGAACGGACTCGCGAAATCGGCATCCTCAAGTCGATGGGCGCCTCCAAAGGCGTCATCGTCAGCGTCGTTCTGCGCGAGTGTGCCGTGCTGGCCCTCGCTGGCGTCGTGGTGGGCGTCGTGAGCACTTACGGTGTCCGCACGCTGCTGTTCCACCTCTTCCCTACGCAACACTTCGAGATCACCGCATTATGGCTGCTCCAGGGAGCGGCGATTGCCTTCGTCGGATCCATCTGCGGCGCGCTTTATCCCGCCTGGATGGCCGCTCGCAAAGATCCCATCGACGCGCTGGCTTACGAGTAGGACTTCGCAAATTGGACGACAGATGAGCGACACGGCGACGCAACTGATCTCGACTTGACGCCATACGCGCCGCCGCTCTGCGCATTGCGCCCATCGCAATGAAAACGCCGTTAGTGCGCGCCGCGTTTCCATGGCCTCTCCGGCCACGGCACGGGCCGGGAGATCTGGCTCAAAGCCGAAAGTCTCCAGCCGATCGGGGCATTCAAGATCCGTGGCGCCTCCAACAAAATTCTCCAGCTCACTTCCGCCGAAATCGCCCGCGGAGTCATCACCTATTCAAGCGGCAACCATGCACAAGGAGTTGCCTATGCGGCGCGTCATGTCGGCGCGAAGGCGGTCATTGTCATGCCGTCGAATGCGCCGGCGATCAAGCGCGCGGCCACGCTGGCCCTCGGCGCAGAGGTCGTCGACGTTGGCCTGGCCTCAAGCGAACGCCTCGCCGTGGCCGAGGAACTCGTTCGAAAGCACGGCTATGTCGTCATTCCTCCTTACGACGACGAGCAGATTATCGCCGGGCAGGGAACATGCGGGTTAGAGATGATGCAGGAGCTGCCGGACGTGGACCTGGTTGTTTCGCCAGTCTCTGGCGGCGGTTTGCTCAGCGGCGTCGCCGCGGCAGTGAAACAACTCAACCCCAGAACCAAAGTCTTTGGGATTGAACCCGAACTGGCCGGCGACGCGAAGGAAAGTTTTGCCGCCGGGAAAATCGTCATCTGGCCGGCGGAACTCACCAGCCGCACGATTGCGGACGGTCTGCGCACGCAGAGCGTCGGGGTCCGCAACTTCGCCCACATCCGCGCCTTCGTGGACGGCATCCTTACCGTAACGGAAGCCGAAATTCGCGCCGCCATGCGCGCCATCGTTGCCGCCACGCGGTTGGTTCCTGAGCCCAGCGGTGCTGTCTCGACTGCCGCGCTGCTCTTTCACGGTGACCAACTGCCCAACTATCGCAAGGCCGTGGCCGTGGTGAGCGGAGGCAATGTCGATCCGGCGTTCCTCGCCCAGGTGCTCACTGAATCCACACAATAGCGTCGTTCAACTATGATCTTGCATACCATGAACTCACGGATTCACGCGCTTCGCGCTCTCGCATTTGGGGTTGCGCTCGGCTGCGCCGTTTCGCCCGCGCATGCCGACAAAAAGCCGCAACAGGATGTGAAACCCATGGCTGGCCCTCGCGCGACCGTCCTGCGCATCACTTGGGTTTACATCTCGCCCGACACTGGCTCGCAGAGAGTCACCAAAGAGCAAATCGGCCGCGAGATGGTCATCGTAGAAAAGAGCGGCGCCTGGACCAAAGTTTTTGTCAACACCGACATTGAAGAGCAACACAGCGATCGCGATACGCCGATGGTTGGCGAAGACCAGTTGCCGCCGCCGCTCACCGGGTGGATGGAAAGCAAGGGAATCGTCCAGGAAAACACGCCGAACGGGGATCAGATTTTGATGGGCGCCGCCGCCAATCAGGAAGCTCTGGCTTCAAATCCTCGCGGCCCGGCCAACGCCGCCGAAAGCGCGCGCTTGCTTTATCGCCGCGTCGTCGAAATGTTTCCCAACTCGACGTTCGTGCCGGAAGCAGCATGGCGGGCCGCCGACATTCATTGGCAGGTGGAAAAAGCCGACGCCGCGACCCTTCCCTCGGCAAATGAAAGAGATCCGGTGTTCCGCCAATCGATGGACGAGGACCCATTGCGCAAGGTGATGAAGTACTATCCCCGTACGCGCTGGGCGGCCTTCGCGGCCTTTGACCTGATTGACAACAAGCTCTGTGGTGATTGGGAAGGTTCAACCCAGTGCCCCGAGAAGGAAGCCGACCTCTACCTCAAATACGCCGATGAATACCCTGATGGTCCACGCACCGCGCAGGCACTTTATGAGGCTGTTTACCGCTTCGCCGTCCTTAAGGATATGTACGACGCCAACGGGGACGATAAGAAAAGCGACGGTGCCCGCAACCAGGCGCACAACGTGGCTGCGCAACTGAAGGCCCATTTTGCTGACTCGGACTACTCCTTGCGGGCCGGCGCGCTGGTGTACAAATTGGATGAAGGGGTTCCCGTCTACGGTATCGAGCGGAATTGAGCTGCTTACGGCCTTCCGGGCGAGCTGCGAGACATATTCGAGAGAAAGCCAGGAGACTTCTTGAGCCCGTACATTTTGTCCATTCTTTTGGGGATTGTGGAAGGTTTGACCGAGTTTTTACCGGTCAGTTCGACGGCGCATCTCCGGATCGCCGAAGCGTTGATGAAGATCCCTTTGGGCGAGTCGGCCTGTTCGGTCGGCAACACCGCGTGCCTTCAGGATGTCGCCTACTGGAACATGTACACGATCGTCATCCAGGTGGGCGCAATCATGGCGCTCTGCCTGCTTTTCCTTGAAAGGATCGTAAACTTTCTCCGCACCTTTCCTCGCGGCGAAGAGGGCGACCGCACCTGGCTCAACCACCCCATCTCGCTCACTCTCGTCGCATTCGCTTGCACCTCAGTTCCCGCGCTGCTCTTGCGCAAATGGAGCGAAAAGAACCTTGACAGCCTCAACGCCATGGCCATCGCGTTGCTTGCGGGCGGGGTTGTGATGTGGGTGATCGACGCCTGGAGCGAGCGCCGTGAGCCGACGACCACCCACGTTGAAGAAATGACCCTGCCGCAAGCTGTCTGGATTGGGCTTTGCCAGGCGCTCTCCGCAATTTTTCCCGGCACATCGCGTTCCATGTCGACCATCGCCGCCGGACAGGTTGTCGGTCTCGACCGCCCCTCGGCGCTTGAATTCAGCTTTCTGCTCTCCATTCCCACAATGATCGCCGCGACAGGCTGGGATCTCATTAAAGAGGTTCATCCCAGCAAAGCCGCAGGCGCCGCCACGGCCGCCGCTCACGTTGCCATGAACTCGCAACGCTGGATCGTGCTGATCATCGGCACCGTCGTCTCCTTCATTGTGGCGCTGGGAGTCGTGGAGTGGTTCCTCCACTGGGTTCGCAAGCACGGCTTCGCCATGTTCGCCATCTACCGAATTTTGCTCGGCGGAGCGCTGCTGATCTGGGGCGCGAGGTTGATTGCCCACTGATTTTGCCAGGCTGACATCCGATGCGCACCTTCGTTCGCCACTACATCGCTCCTCTGGCACGCAAAAGCCGCTGGAATTCCGTTTGTGAGATTGGCTCACGCACGGGCACGAGCGCGGACCATCTGCTCAACCTGTCCTTAACCAGCTACACAATCATTGATCCGTGCATCGACCAGGATCTCGGCGCGAAGTATGCGGGCGATTCCCGGGTTCAGGTCATCAAGAGCAACAGCCTTGACGCGCTCGGATCCAGCCAGTCCATCGGCCCGGCATCTGGATTCGACTGCGTCCTGATCGACGGCGATCACAACTGGTATACCGTCCTTAACGAGCTGCGTCTCATTCGAGAACGCGCTTTGGTGCGGCCTGGAGGATTCATCTTCCTTCACGATGTCGATTGGCCCTATGGCCGCCGCGACTTGTACTACCAGCCGGAAACCATTCCCACGGAATTTCGGCATCCATATGCGCAGAAGGGCATGATCCGCGGCCGAAACGCCTTGGCTGAGGCCGGCGGCTTGAACCGCACTTATATGAATGCCTTAGTTGAAGGCGGGCCAAGAAATGGCGTTCTCACTGCGGTTGAGGATTTCATCGCCCAGCATCCGCGCGATTATCGATTCTTCCGCATCCGCTACCAGTACGGCTTGGGTGTTTTGCAATTCGCTCCTGGCGGCGCATCCGATGTCGCGCCGTTCAGGAAGTTGAAGAGGAAGGCATTCTTTATCAGCCCCGTTTCGCGGCTCTCCCGCTCGCTCAAATTCGCCTTAAAGCCGCAGTCTGCATAGTCACGCCGGTCAGGCCTTCGATTGAGGCTTGCGATCCTTCCGAAGGATGTCCTGGGGCGCATTCAACTCTATGATGTGCTATGATGGTACCATCATGATGGCACGAACCCAGATCACGATCGAGCCCGAAGTCCAGCGCCGCGCCCGCCAGCGCGCCAGCGATCTTGGCGTCTCATTCGCGGCATATATTCGAGGTCTCGTTGTGCGAGATCTATCTCATCCTAAAGCGGTTGCAGGAATCGAGTCGATCTTCGACCTCGGCAGTTCCGGAGGCTCGAATATCGCCAGACAGAAGCACTCCATGATCGAGGAGGCGTTTGATTTTGAAGCCGGTGCTTCGCGGCGAACAAGTTCTCTGCCAAGAGATGAGCCCCCTCGCAGATGAGTCTCTTCGTCGACACCTCCATCTGGTACGCGGCCGTAGATGCCTCAGACCGCGACAATGCCCGCGCCAAAGCAATTCTCAAATCGGGCGAGGCGCTGGTGACGACCGACCATATCCTCGTCGAGGCGTGGATGCTTTTCAGTCGCAGGCTGGGCCGCGGCGTCGCCGAACAATTTTGGGGAAAGCTGCGCGAGGGAGCCGTCGCCATTGAATCCGTGGGTCCGGCGGATATGGAAGCGGCGTGGCAGATCGGTCAGTCCTGGCAGGATCAGGACTTTTCCATTGTCGATAGGACAAGCTTTGCCGTCATGCGTCGCCTGGGGATCGAGCGCGCCGCATCGTTGGATGACCATTTTGCCGTATTTCGTTTCGGACCACAGCGCCGCCACTCCTTTACAGTCGTCCGGTAGAGAAAACGATGCACCGGTTCGCCGGTAATGCCCAAGGTTCCCCCTGCCGCCCTGCCGCCCTGTTTTTACCCTCCGGACGCCGATAATAGAGATTGCTCTGGGACGAATTGCCTGCTTCGTTGGTCTGCCGATAAAACTTACCCGGCAGCACGAAGAGACTAACGCCCTCATTCATGAAGCCCATCCGCATTGTTCTGTCGCCGACGCGCAGCCGCCCCGTGAACATGTTTCTGGGGATGGTGCTGCTGCTGGTCTCGCTTCTTCTTTTCCTCGCCCTGGCAACGTACCACGCCTCTGACCCCTCGCTGAATACGGCCACCGATTCCGCGACAGCCCACAATTGGGTTGGTCTTTTTGGCGCCTACCTAAGCGACATCTTGCTGCAATCGCTCGGCCTCACGGCATTTTTGTTGCCCATGTGGCTCGGCGGAGTGGGTTGGACCTGGATGAGGTCGCGGCCCGGAGGCTCGCCAATCCTTCGCTGGATGGGAACCATTCTCGCTCTGGTCTTTTTGCCCGCTGTCTTTGGACTCCTTCCGTGGCATTGGCGCTGGCTGCACATGGTTCCAGTTGAAGGCGTCGTCGGGCGGATGGTAGCCGGGCTGCTGGTGGTTTATTTGAACATTCAGGGCGCGTGGTTGGTCTCAGCTGCGCTCGCTGCCTGCGGACTCTACTTCGCGTCGGCAATCAGTTTCTGGGTCATCCGCGAAACCCTCACCGAACGTTGGGCCCAGATTTGCTCACTGCGCGATCGCTGGCGTGACCGCCGCGAGGCACGCGCGGAAATGCGCGCCGAAAACGAAACCCTCCGCGTGCAGCGGAATGAGCCTGTTCCATTCCCGAAGCTGGTCACTACGGAAGGGCCGGAAGCGGAATCGGAGCCGCCCGTCCGCCGGTCGAACCGCCTCCTGTCGTTTTTCACGCGCCGGCGCGTACCGCTGCCAGACCCGCTCGACGAGATTCCGGCTTACCAGCGCAAGGATCTTCCGCAGGAGCCGGTTGAAGCTGTCGCCGCTTCGATTCCGATTACGCAACGCCGCCCGAGTATCTGGGAGCGCGTACAGGCGGAGCCCGCTACAGCCCAGGCAGCGCCTCAAACAGTTCCGGCGCAGGTCCAGCCCATGCAGGTTCAACCGATCGCTGCAAAGCCGGTGAGCCCGTGGCCCGCTGCGAAACCGGAGCCGATTCCGGATCCTCCCCAACCTCATTCCGACGGGATTGCCATTCACAATCGCGCCGACGCCGAATTGCGTACCGTCACGATCGCGCCTAAAAACATGAGCGGCTTCAAACTGCCGTCCAGCACGCTGCTCAGTTCGGGCGAGGCGCCGCAGTCTGTGCGCGAAGACGAGCTTCGCGAAGAAGCGAAAGTTCTGGTGGAGAAGTGCGCCGAGTTCGACGTGCGCGGCCAGGTGGTGCAGATCAACCCCGGCCCCATGGTGACCACCTTCGAATTCAAGCCCGAGGCCGGCGTCAAATACTCGCGCGTCACGGGGCTGGCCGACGACCTTTGCCTGGCCATGCGCGCCGAGAGCATTCTCATCGAGCGTATGGCCGGCAAGAGCACCGTCGGCATTCAGGTTCCCAACCACGAGCGCGAAACCATTCACCTGCGCGACGTGATCGAAAGCGAAACCTTCATCAAAGCGCGCTCGCGCCTCACTCTCTCAATGGGCAAAGACATCAACGGCCGAATCGTCACCGCCGATCTGGCCTCCATGCCGCATATTCTTATCGCCGGATCGACAGGCTCGGGCAAATCCGTGGCCATTAACGCCATGATCATGAGCCTGCTCTACCGCACCACGCCTCATCAGGTGCGGCTCATCCTTGTTGACCCCAAGCGCGTCGAGCTGGGCATGTATGAGGGCATTCCTCACCTCTTTACGCCCATCATCACCGAGCCCAAGCTGGCCGCCAATGCGCTGCGCAACGCGGTACGCGAAATGGAGCGCCGCCTCAAGCTGCTGGCCAGCCGCAGCGTGCGCCACATCGATCAGTACAACAAGCTCTTCGAAGGCTCCATGCCTTCGCTCTTCGACGAAGGTCAGCAGGAAGAGCCGCTCCCCTACATCGTCATCATCATTGACGAGCTGGCCGATTTAATGATGCTCGATCGCGCCAACGTTGAGGAGTCGGTCACCCGCCTGGCGCAAATGGCTCGCGCCGTGGGCATTCACCTCATCCTCGCCACGCAACGGCCCAGCGTCGACGTCATCACCGGACTCATCAAGGCCAACGTTCCCACCCGCATTAGTTTTCGCCTGGCCACCAAGGTTGACTCGCGCACGATCCTCGACACCAACGGGGCTGAGGCTCTGCTGGGCCGTGGCGACATGCTCTTCCTCCCGCCGGGCACGAGCCGCCTGATGCGCCTGCATGCTCCCTACGTCAGCGAGAAAGAGACAGCCGCCGTCGTCGACTTCTGGAAGTCGCAAGGCACAGCGGAATATGTCGAAGGCTTCCTCGAGTCCCCGAAGGATGAGCACAAAGCCATGGACGGCGAAAACGGAGACGCGAATGAAGACGATCCGATGTTCGACGACGCGGTTCGCCTGGTCTTCGAGTTCGGCAAGGCTTCAACATCCCTGCTGCAACGCCGCCTCCGCGTCGGTTACGGCCGCGCCGCGCATCTGATCGATCTGATGGAGCGTGACGGCCTTGTCGGCGCCGCCGACGGCCCTCGTCCCCGCGAGCTGCTGAAGGCTCCCGGCTGGCTGCATGAAGTCGCGGTCGGGAACGACTAGTCGCCCGGAAAACCACCCATTTTGCCTTGACAAGACCATTGGCGCGCATCAAACGCGGCATGCTAAACTTTCTGTTTGAAAACGCTTACTCAACCGGCGTCAACGGGCTGTCTTCGGGATCGCCCTTTTACGCAGGAACACTCAAGTCGAACGGCGCTTCTCGAAGGGCTGCTCTGCTTGACAAGTGTTCGAGTAAAGCAATTTACTTAGGGGCGAACGTCAAACAGCCTTTGTTGACGCATTCTCGCCGTTTCGGGTGATGTTCATGATTGGGTTTGTCCCTGCCTCCGTTATCGGGGGATCTGTCGGCTCTTTTCCGGCCATGCTTGCCTTCAGCGTAGGACCGCTGGCGCGCCTGAGCCCGCTCGATATAGCCGTAATCGCCATCTACTTCGTCATGGTGATCTGGATCGGCTTCTACCTCAAGAGCCGCGCCAATACCAGTGAAGAGTTCTTCATGGCCGGGCGTGAGATGACCGCCTGGATCGCCGGTTTGAGCTTTGTCTCCGCCAATCTGGGTTCATTGGAACTCATGGGCTGGGCCGGCTCGGCCTATCAATACGGCATTCTCGCCGCGCACTGGTATTGGGTCGGCGCCATACCCGCCATGCTTTTTCTCGGCATGGTGATGATGCCCTTTTACTACGTGTGCAAAACCCACTCCGTGCCGGGCTACCTCAAGCTTCGCTACGGGCCGGGTGCGAGCATCGTCTCCGCGTTTTCGTTTGCCTTCATGACCGTGCTCATGAGCGGCGTGAACATGTTTGCCATGGCTGAGGTTATGAAGGTTGTCCTCGGCTGGGACCTCAACTTTTCCATCATCGTCTCTTCGCTCGCGGTGGCCGCCTATGTGGCCCTCGGCGGCCTGCGCTCCGCCATCTTCAATGAGGTTCTGCAATTCGTTCTCATCTGGGGCGGCGCGCTGCTGGTGCCGATTATGGGCCTCATCGAGGCCGGCGGCTGGACGGGATTCAAAGCCAAACTCGCGCGCGACATGGCTGCGGGCGCAGTCGCAAACGGGGACTACACGCACATGTGGCGCAGCATGGGACACTTTGCCGATAACCCCATGGGCATTCACTGGACTGGAATCGTCTTTGGCCTTGGATTCGCCATCAGCTTCGGCTACTGGACGACCGACTTTCTTGTCGTGCAGAGAGTGCTGGCAGCCAACAATCTTCGTTCCGCCCGCATGGCGCCCGTCATCGGGTCGTTCTTCAAAATGGCGGTCCCCTTTATCGTGATTCTGCCCGGCTTGCTCGGATTGGTGGTGCTCCAGAATCCCGACGGTAGCCTCATGCACCTCGTCGGACAAAACCTGGCTACCCCGGGATCGGGAATGCACAGCTATAACGAAGTGTTGCCGCTCATGATGGTTCGTTATCTTGCTCCCGGCCTGCTGGGTCTCGGAATCACCGCCCTCATCGCCGGCTTCATGAGCGGCATGGCGGGCAATGTGAGCGCCTTTTCCGCCGTCTGGACCTACGACATCTACCAGCCGCTGATTAACAAGAATGCCAAAGATGAGCACTACGTGACGGTCGGCCGCTGGGCCACGATCCTTGGCGTCATCATCTCCATCGGAACCGCGTACATGGTCATGAATGCCGCGGGCATCATGGATTACGTGCAGGCTCTGTTCAGCTTCTTCATTTCGCCTTTGCTGGGCGTAGTGCTCATGGGCATGTTCTGGAAACGCGCAACCAAAGCGGGCGGCTTCTGGGGACTTCTGATCGGCACCTTGACCTCCATTGGCCTTTGGGCCTGGGTCTACGTGAATCCGGCCGCACTGCGGTATGTAGCCCTCTCAGTTGACGCCAAGACCATGGCCGAGGATATGTACCGCGCCCTCTGGTCGGTGATCACTTCCATGCTGGTCACGGTTGTAGTGAGCCTGTTCACTGAGCCCAAGCCGCTCTCCGAGTTGGCCGGTGTCGTCTACGGCGCGACGAAACTGCCCAAGGAAGATCCGGTGCCCATTTACAAAAACGAGTGGCTCTGGACAGGGATCGCGATCATCCTCTTCCTCGGCCTCAATATCTACTTCTGGTAAGGAGACTGCGCATGCATTCCGGAAATATTTCAATCTGGTTCTTTATCGGGGTGTTGTTGACGGTTTACGGCGCAATGATCTTTGGTGAAGGGATCATCGACCTCGCTACAGGCCATGTCCCCAATGTGGTTTTGGCTAACCTCCAGGCTCCGGTCTGGTGGGGCGCCTTGTTATTGATTCTCGGTCTTTTCTACGGCATTCGTTTTCGCCCGCGCCGCAACGGTTAAGCAGGGATTGCGGAATCAAGGAGCATCAAGATGGCAGCGCAACGCAAGATGACGTTTGGAATTGTGGTGGGTAATCGCGGCTTTTTCCCTGGCCATTTGGCCAAGACCGGCCGGGAAGAGATCATTGCCCTTTTAGAGGCCGCGGGCGCTCAGGCCATCGTGCTCAGCCCGGAGGAGTCAAGACACGGCGCGGTTGAAACCTACGCCGAGTCGCAGCGCTGCGCGGAGCTTTTCAAAAAGCACGCCGGCGAGATCGACGGCATCATCGTTACGTTGCCCAACTTCGGTGAGGAGCGTGGCATTGTTGACGCCATTCGGCTCTCCGGTCTCAAGGTCCCCGTCCTGGTTCAGGCCACGCCCGACCGCTCAGACAACATGACCATCGCTGTGCGCCGCGATAGCTTCTGCGGAAAAATGAGCGCCTGCAACAACATGATGCAGTACGGCATTCCGTATTCGCTCACCACGCTGCACACTGAGACGCTCAGTTCTCCCGAGTTCAAAGCCGACCTCGAATGGTTCTCCCAGGTCTGCCGCATCGTAAAGGGCCTCAAGAATCTCAGGATCGGTTCCATCGGCGCGCGCCCCGCGGCCTTCAATACCGTGCGCTACTCCGAGCGCATCCTCGAAACCGCCGGCATCTCCGTCGAGCCGATCGACCTCTCCGAGATCTTTGGCCGCATCAACCGCATGAAGGATAACGACGACGCGGCACAGGCCAAGCTCGCGGCGATCAAGAAATACGTTACGACGGCTGGCATTCCCGACGCCGCGCTGCTCAAGATGGCCAAGCTCGGCGCGGTCGTCGACGGCTGGATGAAGCAGACCAACTGCACCATCAGCGCCGTTCAGTGCTGGACCTCGATGGAGGAGTTCTTCGGCGTCGTCCCGTGCACCATCATGA
Source organism: uncultured Acidobacteriaceae bacterium (assembly GCA_963850865.1). Taxonomy (GTDB): domain Bacteria; phylum Acidobacteriota; class Terriglobia; order Terriglobales; family Acidobacteriaceae; genus Telmatobacter. Next base: position 180,957 of record CAWKMZ010000007.1, on the reverse strand, counting down.
GCATGATGTCGAACGAGCTCATCCCATCGGCCTGCGAGGTTGATGTGCCGGGCACGCTCAGCATGTATATGATGGCCCTCGCCAGTGGCACGCCCTCGGCGCTGCTCGACTGGAATAACAACTACGGCAGCGATCCCAACAAGTGCGTCTGCTTCCACTGTTCCAACCTGCCCAAGCACTTCTTCAAGGAAGTCAGAATGGATTTCCAGCAGATCATCGCTGGAACCGTGGGCAAGGAAAACACCTACGGCACATGCGAAGGCGTCATCAGGCCCGGCGCCATGAGCTTCGCGCGCTTCTCCACGGATGACCGGCGCGGCGTGATCCGCGGCTATACCGGCGCGGGACGGTTCACTGACGATCCGCTCGAAACCTTCGGCGGAGCCGGCGTGGCCGAAATCCCGCAGTTGCAGAAGCTCCTCAAGTACATCTGCCGCGAAGGCTTCGAGCACCACGTTGCAGCGAACTTCAGTGACGTCTCGAAATCCGTCCACGAGGCCGCGCGCTACCTGGGTTGGGAGAGCCACTATCATCCGGCGCTCGACGAATAACTGGGTGCCCCCGGTCTCGATTCTGAGACCGGGGATCGCCATCAATACCTGCAAGACAGTCAGGTCGTTCCGACCAACAAAAAGGCCCCGCGAGGGGCCTTTTCTTGCTTCCGCAAATATCTAAACGCATGGTCATCCTGAGCGAAGTTTGGCCATTCTTTGCGCCGACGAGTCGAAGGACCTGCATTTCACTTCCTGATTGATGAAACGATCTTTAGACTAGCTCCGCTGCTCCACGGGCTCCAGCGTCAGCCGCGCAACCAGCACCACGAGCGCGGCCCAAAGCAGGTCCGCGCCGAGCAGATGCGCAATCTGCAACCAAACCGGCGCCAGGAAGACCACGTCGAGAATGCCCAGTGCGTACTGCGCGGCTAGCAGGATCAGCACGAGCGCTGAGAGCCCGCGGTTATCCCAGTGAGTCGACCTGCGTCCGGCGCGCACCAGCAGCCAGACCAGAAAAATACTGGCCACAACCGCGATTGTCGGATGCGTCCAGCGCCAGCGCACCAGCCATTCGCTGGTTGCCGAGAAGTCCTGCGACAGTGCCTCGCCGAGAGAGCTCGCAGGGAAAAGCGTATCGCCCAGCGCCGCCAACGATCCGGTCACGCCAACAATAAGCACGGTGACAATCGACGCGATTGCGCCGAAGGGTGCCCTCAATTGAATCGTTCCGCGCAGGTAACCTGTGCGACGGCTGAGCAGATGCGCGGTCAGCGTCAGCGCGGCCAGCAACAGCAATGTATTCGTCAGGTGCAATGCCAGGTACGGCGCGCGTAGCGGCGATTGGCTTTGCGCGGTGAGTCCGAGCTTGACGAGAAAGGCTCCCAGCGCCGCCTCAATCAGCGTGAACGCCACGGCCGCAATCGCAGCAACGCGCGCCAGGTGCCCGCGAACAGTACGCGCAAATGTCCACCAAAGCAGTGCGACAACCGAGAAAAACGAAAGCCCGCTGGTGATGCGGTGCGTAAACTCGATCATCGTATCGATTCGCGCTGAGTGCTGCATCACCGTGCCGTTGCAGAGCGGCCAATGGTCGCCGCAGCCGGCGCCCGAGCCCGTGGCGCGCACCAGCCCGCCCCATAAGATCACTGCGATGAAATAAGCCAGAACGCCCCAAGCAAACCGCCGCAGCGCGAGCGAAGGAAGTTGGCGGGTTTCTGCCGGCGTGGCAGTAACGGTCATTGAAGACTCCGGTACGAACTCACCAGTGTAGAACATTTTGGCACGGCGATCATCGGCTGCCGGTTGTCGCTCATCGAGCGTGAGCGGAGTGGGGCTACTCGCTCAAAAGGCGCACTACGTGATTCACGATCATCAGGTCTTCCAGAGGCGGAATCACGCGCACCGTCACCGGCGAGTTCTCCGCCGAGATGACCGCCGCTCCACGCACGTTGTTCCTGGCCGGATCGACCACGATGCCCAGCGCTCCCAGGCCCGCGCAGATCTCTGCGCGCGAAGCAATATCGTTCTCGCCGATGCCGCCGGTAAAAACGAGCATGTCGAGCCCGTTCAGCTCAGCCACATAGCTGCCGATCCATCGCGCAATGGTCCAGCAGAACTTGTCCACCGCCAGCCGCGCTTTCGCGTTTCCGGCCTCGATCGCCTCGCGCAGATCGCGCATGTCGTTCGATAACTCGCTCATCCCCAGCAAACCGGACTTCTTGCTGACAACAGTCTCAAGCTTGTCCGCCGCCTCGGCTGCGTTTGCGGTTGTCTCCGCTATCTTCTTCAGGATGAAAATCAACACGCCCGGATCGATGTCTCCGGTTCGCGAGCCGCTGATAATACCGCCCGATGGCGTGAGCCCCATCGACGTGTCCAGGCACTTGCCGTTTCGAATCGCGGAAATCGATGCGCCGTTTCCCAGATGAGCCACAATCAGTTTCTCGGGAACGTTCGGCTGCAGTTGGAAAATGATCGACTCATAGGAGATGCCGTGATACCCGTAACGCCGCACGCCCATGGCCACGTACTCCTCGGGAATCGGCATGCGCACAGCAACTTCAGGCAATGTGCGATGAAAGTATGTGTCGAGCACGGCAAAATTCGGAGTCCCCGGAAACAGCCGCAGCGCCTCGCGCATAATGTAAACCGCGATGGGAGTGTGCAGCGGCGCAAGAGCTGCATAGCTTTCGATTTCGTCGATCAGCGCAGGCGTAATGCGCTGATTCTCGCGGATTGTCGGTCCTCCGCAGACCACGCGGTGTCCGATCGCAGCCGGCGCGGGAATCTCGCCCGAGTTCAGCGCGTCAACAACCAGCTTGAATGCAACCGAACGGTTCGGCAACGCGGGCGTCTGGTCCACGAGCTTCTTGCCGGCTGCGTCCTTGATCCAGAACTTGCCCAGGTCTGTGCCGATGCCATCAACCGCGCCTTCTACAAGCCGCTTTCGCTCAACGCCGGAAGCTTCATACAATGAAAACTTGATGGAAGAAGAACCGCTGTTCAACACCAGAATCGGCAAAGTCGGCATGGATCGGAGACCTTTCAAACGCTTCAAGCGCGCGAATCGACTGAATCCAAGCCTACCAGCCGCTCCATTGTCCAAAGCGTGACTTCAGTCACACGCCGAAGCTCCACTTCCTATCTTCTGAACGAGAAAGCCGGCGGCCTACCTGTTCCAAAAGCTGAGGCGATTTCCCGCACGCACAGTTCTAAAAGTGCCGCTTCAACTTCAGAATCTGCGACTCGAATCCATACCACAGAGCCGTCGCCACAAGTGTGCACATCGCCAGGCGGAATCCGACAACCGCAAGATTTCCCGCGATGCCATAGCGGTCCATTGCCCGATCGAACCATCCGAAGTAAATGAAGACCGAAATATGAGTCATGTAGAGGCCGTAACTGATCCGCCCGTAGAAGGCCAGCGGTCCGCGCCGCAGCAGCGCATTCACCGGATTCCGCGCGCCGGTGGATGCGATCGCCGCAACCATCGCGCCTGCGAATCCAATTGCCAGCGCCGAATCCAGCAGCGACGTTCCGCCCGCTATAGTGGCTGCCGCCGCAATACCCAGCACAAATGCAGCGAGGCCGATCGCGAGCCATGCGCGCCTGCTCAACTTGACCGTATAGAACGCGAGCGCAAGCAAACTGCCCAGAGCGATCCCGTCCAGGTGAATCAGCGTATTCGTCGGCGTCATCCAGTGCAGATTCGCGTGCCGGATCATCGGCGCAGCCACCAGCGCCGCCATCAGCATCATCCCCAGCATCCACGGTCTGCGCAACCAGCGCACCAGCGGCGCCCACAAAAAGTAGTACTGCTCTTCGATGGCCAATGCCCACGATGGGCCGAGCGCCGGCGGCAATGTAAGATGAAACAGATTCTGCACGCAAAAAAGATAAGCCAGCCATGGTGCGGTCGCGATCGCATGACCCACGCTGCCGCCCACGAACCATGGCGCGTTCAGGTATACAACCGCCAGGACCAGCAGATACACGGGCCACACGCGAAGCGCCCGCCGCGCATGGAATTTATGAAAGTAATGCGGCTGGTCTCTGGTCCCCAGCAGAATGCATGTGATCAGGAAACCGCTGAGAGTAAAAAAGAGAATCACGCCCGCCCATCCCCACAGGCTTGCGTAATAGAGATAGGTCCCCTCAAGTCGTGGATGGCAATGAAAAAGGACCACCGCCAGAATCGCCAGGCCGCGTAGCCCGTCGAGTTCCGGCAGATAGGTGGGAAGCCAGGTTGGGCGTTGCATGGGCAAGGTCGTCGGCCGGGTGGTCACCGAATCATCGCGGCTTATCCCGCCGCCAACTGCCGCGCGCGTTCCGTTGCCCGCATCACCGCTTTAATCAGCGTTACGCGCAACCCGCCCTCTTCCAATTCCAGAATGCCGTCGATCGTGCATCCCGCGGGCGTTGTCACGGCGTCCTTGAGCAGAGCCGGGTGGTAGCCGGTCTCGAGCACCATCTTCGCAGCGCCGTACGCCGTTTGCGCGGCCAGTTGCGTCGCAATGTCCCGCGGCAGGCCCACCTTCACGCCGGCTTCGGCCAGCGCTTCAATAATGATGTAGAGATACGCTGGGCCGGAACCTGAGAGCCCGGTCACTGCATCCATGTGTTTCTCGTCCACCAGCACCGTGCGGCCCACAGTCTCAAAAAGCCGCTGGGCCAGCGCCATCTGCGCATCGCTCACAAAGCGCCCGCGGCACAGAGCGGCCGCGCCCGCGCCCAGCGCCGAGGGCGTGTTCGGCATCGCGCGCACCACGGCAATATCCATTCCCGACGCTTCCTCAATGGCCCGCGTCTTCACTGACGCCGCGAACGAAACCAGCAGTTTTCCTTTGCTGAGCGCGGGCTTGATCTCCGCAATCAACTCCGGAACCTGGAACGGCTTCACTCCCACCAGAATCAGGTCCGACTGCTTGACGGCTTCCAGATTATTGGTGCTCACGTCCACGCCCCATTGCGTGCTCAGCGCGAGCGCTCGCTCGGCGTGGCCCACGGTCGCGCGAATCCGGTCGGCTGCAAACAGATTCTCTTTCAGAAACGCCTGCAGCAGAATGCCACCCATCTTTCCCGCGCCCAGAACCGCCACGCGGACCTGGGGCAACTGCGCAGGGGTTTGCGGAGCCTCGACTGCGATCTCGGCCATTGTTTCTCTTCCCTTCTTCTTGAACATTCCGGCGTCTGCGGCGCTTTCAGCGCACGGCGCTGCCTGCTTCTCTCAAGGATACTCGCGTTGGGCGCGAATCCCTGTCCAATCACCGGAATCGATAACGTCCCTTGGCAGCGCCGGGATTCAGGTCCATCGCCCTCCGGCCGCGATCGCGCCGCGCGTGCACTTGGCCCGGCTCTCCGGCGCGCTCGCCTACTGGCTCAGCAAGGCTTCTTTCCGCAGGAAATCCTTGAGAGTGTCCGCCATCTTGTCATTACGTTCGGTCAGCGGCCAACTGGAATCCCAAACCAGGTAACCGCCGGGCAGCGAGAGATACTTCTGGCCGCCAGCCAACGCCGATACCGTCGTTACGACCCACGCGTCGGATTCAAGGTCGTAAGGCTGTGCGGCCTCGTTACCTGGTGCTGGTGCGCGCAACTCCGATATGTGTTCCCCTAAGTGAATCACGGCTCTCGCCAACGCATCTCCCTGCAGATGATCCAGGTTGAATGTGCAATTGAAAAGAACGCCGTCGGGAGAATCCTTGGCTCCTGGATCCTCATCCCGCGGAGAAGCCTCATTCCCAATTCCACTCGCGACGTAAACACCGTTCGAATGGTCGCCCTTCCCGAAGGCGGCAGCGGCTTTCTCCGCGGCATCTTTGGGTGGTCCCGCCGCAAGCTTGTCGGCGTTCTTCTGCGCGGCGTCGATGGCGCCTTGCAAATCCACCGGGCTCGACATCACCGTTTCCATGGCGCCGTTGCCCTTCGACTCGTCGTCGTTCTTTGAGTAATCCACCTCTTTTGGCGTCACGTCTGAAACCGACTCCAGCACCAGGCGCGCGGGATAGGCGTTCATGTTTCCAAAACCGCCAAAGCCGACGATCTTGCCAGAGGCGTCACGTTGCAATGTCGCGTCGGCCACGCTATCCAGCCGGCCCACCAGCGTGGCTGTCACCTCGTAGCGTGTGCAGCCCAGGCACATGTCCGCGCCCTTCTCGTGTTTTTGCGAAAGTAGCGAATCGAACTGCTTGAAGTCCTTGCTCTTGTCGAGTGTCACCGCGGTCCGCGTCGGCGCTGTGTACTTTCCCGTAAAGTTTCTCGCCGGCTGGATCGTCAGCATCGCCGCCGGTCCCGCTTTGCCCTTCGTTCCCGCCGGATAGGCCAGCCAGATCGCGTTCACGGGATATCCGCAGTTCGAATCGGTCGAGTCCTTGATCACGAACTCGTCAAACCCGGCCACCACCGTGCCCTTGATGCGCACAATCTGTCCGTTGAGCGCCTGCGGCTTCTTCACCACGTCGCATACCGTCGTATCCACCGGAGCCGCGGCCTGCGCATAGAGCTCGCCGCCGAATCCCAGAATCATGCAAGCCAGAATCAATCCGTTCTTCCCGCTCTTCAAACTCTTCATTAGCTTTCTCCATCCGCTGCGAGCCCGCGCCGGAATTGGAATCCGCAAGGGCGCCGAAAGATTGCCCGCGCCAATCACCGCTTTGCGCGCGAACCTGAAAGAATATCACGCTGGCGCTTTCACCTTCTTGCGGGCATTGTTATCTTTTCCGCGAGCGGTGTGGGGTAGCAGTTTGCTTGGGCGTTGCGCGCGACCCGGCGATAAGAATGTCGACAAGGCGGCGCGCACTGGCCTCCCATCCGGGAAACGCCATGGTGTGGAAAATGCCAACCATGGCGCGCTCGAAGTCGTCCGGGTTCGTGTCGGAGCGCAGATCGCCGCTGGCGATGGCGCGCTTGACTGAAGTTGCGAAGGCAGTATGGATGAGCGAGCGCGAGCCCTCGATGAGGCGCATGGAACCGCCGGCGACGGTGTTCATGGCGGGGATGATGAGCATTTTTCCGGCCACGTGGTCGATGAAGAGCAGCATCCAGGCGCGAAGCGCTTCAAGCGGAGGCATGGTGGCGGCAAAGCGTTGCTCGGCAGCGGCAAGCTTCGCCACTTCGTTGCGGTAGACAGCTTCGATGAGAGTGTCGCGCGTCGGAAAGTGGCGATAGAGCGTGCCCGGGCCGATGCCTGCCTGCCGGGCAATTTCGTCCAGGCTTGCGGCTGCGCCATCGCGGGTAAAGACGCCCTTCGCAACCTCAAGAATGCGCTCACGGTTGCGCTGGGCATCCGCGCGGGGCTTGCGGGCGGGCGGAGCTGGCAGAGGCTTCTTTTTCGGCATTGAAAATCTCTTGAAAAGTTTTGCAACCGGAGACAGTCTCCGGTTATCTTAGTTATACGGAGACAATCTCCGTTTTAATCCGCGACGGCGCGGATGTCAATTTCCGGCGCCATCCCAACGGGTAGCGCCCTATCAACAAAAGGAGCGGCGATGCATATATTCGTGACTGGATCGACGGGTTTCATCGGAACGGAATTGGTGGGTGAGCTGATTGCGGCTGGGCACCGCGTGCGCGGGCTGACCCGCAGCGACGCCGGCGCGGAGCAATTGAAGGCCGCGGGCGCGGAGGTGCATCGCGGAGACCTGACAGACCTCGAAAGTCTTCGCAGCGGAGCGGCGGGGATGGACGTTGTGGTGAACCTCGCGTTCAATCATGACTGGTCGAAATTCGCCCAGAATGGGGCGGACGAGATCAAGGCGATTGAGGCGCTGGGATCGGCGATGGAGCCGGGCAAGCTGCTGGTCGTCACCTCTGGGATTGGAATTACAGCCGGTGCGCCAGGCCAGTCACGCAAGGAGACCGATCCTCCGGTGAATTCGCCCGGGATTCCGCGCCGGCCGGAGCAGGCCGCGCAGGCAGTGGCGGCGAAGGGTGTGCGCGTGGCCATTGTGCGTTTGCCGCAGGTGCACGACACGCGCAAGCAGGGGCTGGTGACGGTCATGATTCAGACCGCGCGCGCCAAAGGTGTTTCGGCGTACGTAGGCGATGGCGCCAACCGCTGGGCTGCCGCTCCGCTCAAGGATGTGGCGCATCTCTATCGGCTGGCGGTTGAGAACACGGGACCAGGCGTAACCACGTATCACGCCGTGCAGGAAGTAGGCGTTTCGCTGCGCGATATTGCGGAGACAATCGGCAAGGGATTGAGGGTACCCGCCAAATCCATCACTCCAGAGCAGGCCGCTGAGCATTTTGGGATCTTGGGGCACTTTGCCACGCTCGATATGCCGGCTTCAAGCGAGTGGACGCGCAAGACACTTGGGTGGGACCCGGTCGGGCCGGGGCTTATCGAGGATTTGGCAAACATGACGTACTGAACCCTGATCCCTGTTCCCGGTTCACTGTTTCTGCGATGCGATCCAGGCGTCGATGCGCTGCTCGAGCATATCGAGCGGCAAGGCGCCTGAGTCGACGACTTGGTCGTGAAAGGCGCGAATGTCGAACTTGTCTCCGAGAGCTTTCCTGGCGCGATCGCGCAGCTCCAGAATCTTCAACTGGCCAATCTTGTAGGCCAGCGCCTGGCTGGGCCATGCAATGTAACGGTCCACCTCGGATTGAATGGTGGGCTCGTCAATATTCGAGTGGGCGCGGAAGTATTCGACCATCTGGTCGCGGGTCCAGCCCTGGGAATGCACGCCGGTGTCGACGACGAGGCGGATGGCGCGCCACACTTCGTTCTCCAGCCGGCCGTAATCGGAGTAGGGGTCCTGGTACAGGCCGACATCCTTGCCCAGATGCTCGGAATAGAACGCCCAACCCTCGGTGTAAGCCGTGTATTCCTCAAACCTGCGGAACTCGGGAATCCCGGTCGTCTCCTGGGCGATGGAGATCTGGAGATGATGGCCGGGAATGCCTTCGTGATAGGCGATGGACTCGACGCTGTAGAGGTTGCGGTCCGTCGCGTTGTACGTGTCGACAAACAAGTGGCCGGGGCGGGAGCCGTCGGGCGTGCCCGGCTCGTAGTAAGCGGGCGGCGCGGTCTTCGCCAGGTAGTCGGGAATCGTGGCCACTTCAAGCGGCGCCTTGGGCAGCGTGCCGAAGAGCTGCGGCAACCGGGCCTCCATGGGAGCGAGGTAGCCCTTATAAGCCGCGATCAGCGCATCGGCCGAGGCGGGGTGCACATTGGGGTTGGTCTTCAGGCTCAAGCGGAAGCTGGCCAGGTCCTTGAAACCGAGCTTCTGCGCGATGGCCAGCATTTCCGCCTCGTCCCTGCCCACTTCGTCCAGGCCAATCTGGTGAATTTGCGCGGCCGTGAGGTCTGTCGTGGTGGTGCGTTTGATGAGGAACTGGTAGTACTTTTGGCCGTCTGGCAATGCGTCAATGCCGGGCTTGTCGCGCCCGGCAGGAATGTAGCTGACCTCAAGGAAACGGGCAAAGCGCCGGTAGGCCGGCAAAACTTCTTTTGCAATCGCATCGAGCATTTCGCCCTTGATGCGCGCCTGCTCCGCGGCCGAAATTGAGGCCGGGAAATTCTTCAGCGGCAGCGCGAGCGGCGAATCCTCGGGCTTTTGATTGGCGATTTGATTCACCTGTTCGAGGGTCTTTTGCAGCAGGTTTTTGGGCGGCACGCGGTGGTCGTCCATGCCGATCGACATGTTATCCGTGACCTGATCGAAGGCGTGGGGAATGGCGTGCAGGCGCGCGATCCAGTCGTCGTAGTCCTTGACGGTCTTAAAGCTGAGTTCGGCCACCAGTTGGGGATAGTTGGCGTAGATGCCTTCCATCTGGTTGACGGGCATCTCCCACTCTTTGAACTCGGCGCCCTCCTCGTCCAGATCGAATTCGCGCAGCAGAAGCTCCTGGCTGGTCTTCTCCTGGTCAGTAAAGCCGGTCGGATCGATCGCGGCCAGCCGAAGCTCAAGTCTCTGCTCGCGCGCCAGCCCGTCGTTGACGGCGGCGACGGAGTAATCGTCGACCTGGTCGTTGTAGCGCATGTCGCCGATTGCGGAGGCGAATTCGGGATCGTGCTTGAGCTTGTCTTCCCAGTAGTCGTGGAAGAGATCGTTAAGGGCCTGGCGCCGGTCGGCAAGCGAGGCTGGAGCGGCAGGCTGGCCGGCTGAATTTTGACCGGCTGGGCCGGCCGTGAGCTGAGCATGGAGCGCGGGAATGGTTGCGAGTAGCAGGGCCGAGCCAACGGTGAATCTACCAAGGTCAAATCGTTTCAATGGAAGCTTCCTTCGGATGGAGATCATCTATCTGACGAGTTTAGTGCAAAGGGGGCAGCGGGCCGCGGACCGTAAAGGCGCCCCCGCTCGCGCCGCTCCCTCGCTCCCTGCATTTCCGCTGTCAAGCCCCGAGCCCACCCAAACGACCGCGAAAAATCACCTTAACCCCATTTGATCTCAATCACTTATTCACTCCAAAATTTTCTTCTTGAAGTTTGCCGATTATTTCGCGCAAATCTGTAGCCTTAAAGATGAAAGGAAAATCTTTATGGCAAGCACAACCACTTCCGCCATCACGACCGCTGGCGCATCTGCGAAATTAGCCGCACTGACCGGCTCCAGCACAACGAAAGACACCGCAGACGACTCAGGACGCAGGGCCATCGCCATTGCATGCGCTCCTGGAACTACGCTCACAAAAAGCGGGCCGAAGACGAGGATTCGACCGCATGGGAGTGCGAAAAGGCCGGCAATAAGGCTTTTCTCAACGCCGTACCGCCGCTTTCAGGCCACCAGAACATCTGCGACTTCATTGCCTGCATCAACTACGCTTCCATGGCAGGCATCGTCATTCACAAAGATGCCGCGCACTATCTGGCGAACGCCAGAATCGCTCTCGCCGCCCTGAGCCTCCGGCCAAACCCCCAGGCGACAGGCGCAAAATCGGGCGGAAAACCCGCAGCAGACTCGGCCCAGGAGGCCGAGGAGTGATTTTTATACCCCCGGGGGTATATTTTGCCACTTAACTCGTTTGCAATCAACAAATCATCCGCCAAACCGTCGACAAATTTCGTCAAATTTCGTCGATTTTATGACCCAAAACCCCCCGCTTTCGGTCGAATTGGGTCTCTTGCATCAGCTTCCTTTCCTCAGAAAAAAGGCTGGGCCAACCTACTCCGCGTCTACGGCGCGAGGATCGGCCCTACTTTGCCCAGGCGGTGATCCACCGGAAGGTGAGAGCGCTCCACGGTGGCCAGAAGAAGAGGCAAGAGTTGAGGCACAGGCAAGCGAAAAGCGAGATGGACGCGATGACATGAGAGCGCACGAGACGGCCGCGGTAGAGGTCCCAGCCTAGCATCAAGACGATGAGGAGAATGTTGCCGTAGTAGACGTTGACGAGGAAGAGAAAGGGTGTCGTTGGATTGGCTGGATACACGTAGCCAAGGAAACGGGAGAAGCCGGGGCTGGCGAGGGCGACGCTGGAGAGAATCATCAGCCGCTTGTGGGCGGCGGGGTTCCTGCGCAGGGAGATGCCGATGGCCAGCAGAACCAGGAAGGAACTGATGTCGAGGAGTTGCACGCACATGAATGGATCGGGGCCGGGGCCATGTTTCCTGACGTACATCATGACTGCGGTGTAAAGCCCGACAGGTCCCATCACGCCCATCAGGCAGGCCCATGCGGCGAGAAACCATCCCAGCTTCCGATGGATGTCGACGCGGTCGCGCACCACGAGGAGCACTTGCACGGTAAGCAGGAACATCCAGATGGTGAAGACTGCGGCGTGCAGATGCAGAGCTAAAGGTGGATGCAGGCCCAGAAAACGCCTGGCATCCAGGCCGAAGCCGAGCAGCATCCCTATCCATAGAATGCCAAGCCAAACAATTGAGGGGATTCTATCTTCGCGCGGGTTCCAATTCCCGCGGACATGCCACTTCCAGCGCGCAACTTGTTCCAACGGGGACCCCCAGTTGATCGACCGACTCATTGACCATTGCAGGGCGCTGGATCGGGTGTCAACGGGAATCCGGAGGAGGAAGTTGTGCGGCCAGAAGTCCGCGCGAAGCAGGCAAGGCTCCAAAAATGTTTGACCTTTCGTTTTGCCCGGTGGCATGAAGCGATATAGTAGGCTGCAAGAGCGCGAGGCCTACGGCGCGGTAGAGGCGGGGCCGGTCTCGCTCATTCCTCCTCGATTCATCTTCAAAGCCTGGTTTCATCGTTCTCGCGCAAGGCAAGTTCCGGCAGGGGGTCACTCGCTCGTCAGCGAGGGAAAGCTGAGGCTCAATATGGAAGGGTTCTATACAGTTCAGTTCGTCGGCGCGCAGGGCTGGGGTACGGGCGTTGTGGTCTATATCGGTGGCCACGTATTGGGCGGCGACAGCGCCATGATGTTTACGGGCACATACGACCGGCAGGGAAATGCCGTGACGGTGCAGCTCCACGCGAAGCAGATTGCTCCTGGACTGATGAACACGATGGGCCGCAACGAATTCGATCTGGACTTGACCGGAGTGGTGGACGGAGACAAGATCAAGCTCGCCGGCAACATTCCCGGAACCGAGCTGCGGCTGAAGGCAAACCTTACCAAGCAGTGCGACCTGCCGGCACGGGTCTGAGGAGTCGAGCGAAAAGAAGCCCGATTCTCACCTCGTTCGCGCCGCCAATCTGCGCGCTGTTCACTCTTCGCAACAATTCAAAATGCAGATCCTTCCCCTTCGCACGCCGCGTGAGAAGCGCGGTCCGCCTCGCTCAGGATGACACTTCAGAGAACATTGAATGCGCTCAACAGCGTTTCAGAAGTCGTGCGGATGCTCGTGGGGAGTGGAAGCAGCTGCTGTTGAATCGGCGGAGGGTGAGAGCCGGAGTGGCCGAGCCATTCGCTTCGGTTTGGGCGCGGAGGCGGGCCACGGTTTGCCAATTGTCTTTGCGCGGCTGATCGGAAAACCACTGCGGGAGCGGCATGAGGAGAAAGCGGCTGAGAGTCTCGGCGTAGGGCTCGTAGAGCGCGCGCATCTGGCGGAGGCGCTCGCGCGAGGATTCGTCGTAGCAGAGATTGATGCCGGCGGCGGTGAGCATGTCGTAAAGTTCGCGGCAGCGCGCGGGCGGCAGGCGGTCAGGCGCATTCGCGACGGGGCGGAGATTGAAAATCTGCGAGAGATCGACGAGCGCGTGGCGGGCCATGGCGAAGGTGAGCTGGGCCTGGCGTGCCTCAAGTCCGCGAACGCCGGCGATGAGGAGCGATGAGGTATCGAGGATGGCGGTGAGCGCGCCGAGCCAGCTTTGACTGTTGTGCTGGGAGCGGTAGTAGCAGAGCAGCGGATAGGAGATGTGGCTCTCGAGGAGCTCGGCGGACCAGCGCTCCCATTCGACGAGGAGAGTGGAGAGGGACTGCGCGGCGCCGTCGCAGGAGTGGCGGCGCATGAGCTCGGCGGCAGTGGGCGGCGAGCCGGCGCGGGCGTCGAGTAGGGAGATGGAGACTTCGCGGCGCGAGAAGGCGCCATAGAGGACCGGGAAGTATCCCATGACCATGGCCAGGAAGCCGAAGCCTATTCCGCTTTGGAGAATGAGGAGGACGCGGGCGAGCGGGCTGTGCGGCGTTACGTCTCCGAGGCCGAGGGTGAAGATGGTGGTGCCGCTGATGTAGAGGTCAGTGTGGAAGTTCGAGGGGTGCCAGGGATCGTTGAAGGGACTGCCGATGGCGAAGTAGATGAAGGCGAAGCCGAAGACCATCACCGCGGCCCAGACGACGAGAAGAAGAATCAGCGAGAGAGGACCGTAGTAGCTGAGGATGGTTTCGCGCTTGCGCGGATTGGGAAGCCGGCGAGCGAAGAAGCCCCAGGGATACCATGTGGCGATGTAGAAGAGGCGGGTGAGGCGAAAGCGGCCCGTGGCGCGGCGGGGCAGGATGATCGTCTGGAAGGCGTCAAAGAGCACGATCGAGATGCAGAGGATGCCGGCAACCAGAGCAAGGGGGCGCATGGGGGACTCCGCGGAGTGCGAGGCCGCGGGTAGATCGAGGAACGGCGGCCGTTGGTTGGATTGTAGTAGACGGATGGACGGCGGCGGAGTGGGTGAGGTGGAACGCGTTTTCGATCCTGGCCCAACTGACGAGTCGAAGCGTCCAAAGAAAACTTTCCTGCGAGCCGATTCGTCGGTAAGCTGTAAGTTCGTTGCGTTTTGCCGAATGATTCAACACAAGCCTCAGAGGCCAAAGAAAAAGCTTGCCTGCGAGGATTGTGCGTGGTTACAGTTGTGAAGCGGTATTCCCCCCAAAGGACAATTGACAGCGGAAAGGGCATGGGTAGCAGAGCGGCGATCAGTCCCAGGTGGACAATGATTGGCTGTTCCTGCGCGGCAATGGTTCGCGGTCCGCGGTACCCACCCAGCCTGTGGGGGCAACGTGCATTCCGAGGCCGGCACCAGGCGGCTTAACCATCAAAAGAAAGGGAAATTTGGAGGTCGAGCGATGAGAGCAACCAATCGAAGCGGGTGGGCGGCGGCGGCAGTGGCGCTGGTGTGCCTGGGTTTGGCGGGATGCGGGAACAACGTGAGCGGACACACGTACGCGGCTGCAGACGGATCGGTGACGATCGTATTCGCATCGGGCGGGACTGCCAACGTGACGATGGGCCCGATCCCGGTAACTTGCACGTACACGCAGAGCGGCAAGCAGGTGAATCTGACTTGCGGCGGGCAGACGGAGATTTTGACGGTCGGCGATGGGACGTTGGATGGCCCACAGGAAACGGTCGGGCATTTAACGAAGGTGAAGTGAAGCTGAGCGCAGCGCGGTTCGCGAGCGGGTCGGCCTGCGGGCGAGGAGCGAGCGGATTGGCCCGTCAAGGGCGGCTTGCTCGCAAAGAATTGAAGACGGCGCGGTGATGCGGAGAAAATTGACGCGTTAGCCATAGAGAATTCTTTACTTAAGGCGCGGAAAGATGCTACTTTGATCAGCATCCCCCCACGGCCAGGAAAGACAGGAGAACAGGTATGCTTTGTCCACGCTGCGGCACGGAGTGTCAACCAGGCAACAAATTTTGCAAGAGTTGCGGAGCAGTGCTAGGCGCAGCGGCTGGTCCGCAGAGCGTCGCTCCTCCAGCAGGGCCGCCACCGCCACCGCCAGGCGCAACGGCATATGCCGCGCCGCCGCCAATGGGCGCCATGCCGCCACAGGGCCCGCCTCCGGGAATGGTGCCCATGGTGTATCAGGCATATCCGGGCGGACCGCAGCAGGTGTATTACGTGCCCGCGCCCGGAAAGCAGGCGCATGCCGGTTCGGGCGTGATGGGCGACCTGACGGCCAAGATCCGGCAGTTGGCCTCGACGGACAAGCTGGAAGGTTTCAGCTTCAAGGAGATCTTCAAAGAGACGTTCAAGAAGCACGGGGCGGACGCGGTGGAAGAGTACCTCGGGGTTGGCTCGCCGCGCTCGACACCGCCCCTGGAGATGGTAGACACCAACTGGCCGAAGCCGTGGATGTTCTTCCGCGTGCTGGCCGGACTGGCGGTTGCGTACGCGGCAATCTACGCGCTCTACATCTATACCGGGAATGAAAAGCCGATGATCGCGATCATGGTGCTGGCAACCTTTGCCGTGCCCATGGCGACGCTGACGTTCCTGTGGGAGATGAACACGCCGCGGAATGTCTCGGTGATCGAGGTCATCAAGTTATTCGTAGTTGGCGGCGGCATCTCGGTGCTGGTGATTACGCTGGGATACATTACGCCGCTCTTCAGCGCCGGCGCGTTCTACCAGGCGGGCATCCTTGAGGAAAGCTCAAAGTTGCTGGCTGTGATCCTGGTAACCTGGGGCGCTCGAGGCGCGCGTTATCCATACCAGCTGAACGGAATTCTGTTTGGCGCGACGGTGGGCGCGGCGTTTGCGTGCTCTGAGACGCTGGGTTACGGAATGGATGCGTTTGCTCCGGGCTTGGTCAAGTTCGTTCAAAGCGGCGGGCTCGACCAGATTTTCGCGGGACTTCCGCAGGGCGCAACAGTGGGATGGGGCATCATCCTGATGCCGGTAATGAAAGCCACGCTGATGGAGCTGAATGTGCGCGCCATCCTATCGCCGTTCGGACACATTGTGTGGACAGCTATTGCGGCGGGCGCGTTCTGGCGGGTCAAGGGCGACAGGCCGGCGAGCTTTAGCATGCTGATCGATGGCCGATTCCTGCGGGCATTCATCATCCCCGTGGTCCTGCACGCGCTTTGGGATTCTCCTCTGGCGGCGGGAAGCAGCAACCTCGCGCTTTCGTATGGCGGCATGGCCGTGATCGCAGTGATCTCGTGGTACGTGTTGTTCACCATGATCCAGCAGGGCCTGCACCAGGTGAGAGACATGCAGAAGGCGCAACTCGAACACACGCTGCAACACGTCGAGGCGACGCTGGGGCTGGGAACCGTGAGGCCGCCCATGCCGCCGGGACCGGTAGCGGTAGCGCCAGTAGCGTAGAGACAGGGCTCACGGGTCACGGAACGACGGTCAGGAGAGTAAGCGAATGGCTACATTCTGCAGCAAGTGCGGCGCGCAATTGGAAGGCAATGAGCGCTTCTGCGTAAAGTGCGGAAACGATGTGACAGGAGCGGCGGCAGCTCCGGTGGCGCAGCCGCCGGCGCCACCTCCGCCCGGGTATCCGGCCCATGTTCCCATGCCCTTTGTGGCTCCAGGGCAGCTTCCGATGTCGGTGGCGATGCCGCCGCCGGCTCCGGCGCACAAAAGCGGAATGTTGTGGATCGTGATCATCGCAGCTCTGGCGGGTGGCGGCTGGTATTACTACACGCACACGCCACAGAGTGTGACGCCGCCGGCAACAGCTCCGGGACAACAGCCGGGAACTCAGCCGGCGCCGCAGCCGCCCGCACAGCCACCGCAACAGCCGGGAGGCGCGCCACCACAGCAGCCGGCACTGCAGCCACAACAGCCGGGAGGCGCTCCGGGGCAACCTCCGGCGCAGCAACCGGGAGGGGCTCCGGGACAACCGCCGGCACAGCAGCCAGGCGGCGGGCCGGGACAACAGCCCGGTGGTGCACCGGGTGGCGGCGGCAACAACGCGGCGCTGGTTCAGCAGCAGCAATTCGCCGGCCGATGGGTCGCGCAAAATGGAAATGTTGAGGTGGAGGACGCGCAGTGGCGAAATGCCTCGAATGTGGCCATCCAGTCGGCGACTCTGGAGTGCGTGCAATATGCCTCCACCGGAGTCGTAGTCTTCCAGCAAAGCATGGTGCTCAACGGCCCAACCGCTGCGGGGGCGACGTCGAGTTTCCCGCCGTTTTCCATGGGAGCGATTCAGCAGGGCATGGCAAAGGTGCAATGCGGCATTGTGGGCGTCACTCCGGCGCAGTGAGGCCGGCGAAAGCGGCGGCTCGCGGCGCGGACGCAGAGAACAGGGAACGACATTCGAGGGAGAGAGAGTATGGCAGCGTTTTGCAGCAAGTGTGGCTCGCACGTGGAAGAAAATGAGCATTTCTGCCCGAAGTGCGGAAACGACGTGACGGCAGGAGCGGCGGCTCCAGCGGCGGCGGCTGCGCCAGTGGCGGCAGCACCCGTTCCGGTGGCCCAGCCTGTTGCGCCTCCGGCACCGGTTTATGCAGCGCCTCCTCCGCCCCCGCAGGGCTATGCGGCGCCTCCACCACCGCCGCAAGGTTATCCGCCGCCCCCTCAACCGGGTTATGGCGCGCCGGGACAGATTCCGGTCGTGGTACCTCCGGCCGACGGGGCAAAGAAGAACAACACTCTGTGGCTGGTGATCGCTGCCGCGGCTGCGGTGGGCGGGTGGTACTACTACCACAAACCTCCGGCGCCAACTCCGGCGCCGCAAACGCAAAACCCGCCAACGCAACCGGGAGGCGCGCCTCCGGGGCCGGCAACACCGGCTCAGCCGGGCGGTCCGGGGCCAGGTGGGCCGAACGCGGCACTCGTCCAACAGCAGCAGTGGAGCAGCCAGGAACAGCCGGCCAATGGATATGTGCAGGTGCAGAACGGAAAATGGGTGAACGGGTCGCAGGTCGCCATTACGACAGCAGTGCTGGAGTGCGACCAGTACGACGCGAACCAAACGGTTCTGGCGCAGAACCAGACCAATTTGACGCTGAGCAACCCGCCGCTCACACCGGGGAACAATGCCACCTTCAACAACTTCAACGCAGGACAGATCGTGCAGAATGTGAACTCGGTGAACTGCGGCATTGTGGCCGTGACACCGGCTCAGTGAGGGCGATGAAGCGGTGCGCAGCGAGCGGTGCACAGTGGGAACCTTGAGGTTGCTTTTCGCGTAACAACTTCAGCGCGCCGAAAGGCGCACGACCCCATCCCCTGAGCAAGGATGGGATTGAATACGCGGATCGCAAACCTGCGAGTATGCGAACGCCGGCGAGCCTGATAGCCAGGACCGCCGGCGTTTTTTTGTCCTTCAGGCCGGGGGCTGATTCTGCGCGGCTCCGCTGACCGAGACCTGCGCGCGCGATTTGCGATAGACGTTGGCGACGGCAAGAGTCCAGAGGGGGATGAACTCGACTCCGGGAATCAGCTTGGCGGCGAAGGACGGCAGGAACTCCCAGTGAAAGCCGAGGAGCCAGGTGAGCAGGCCGCCGACGCAGAGGTCGAGAATGTCGTCCGGCGGAGATGCGCCGCCCTCGAGGACGAAAGGAAAAACAGCGATCTGCACGATGTCGGCGACGATCGCGAGGATCATGGCGATGCGCAGGCGCGGACCGGCGGAGACTTTGACGGAAGCGTGATTGAGGTCAGCGGGCGCGGGCATGGGTCACAGAAACAGGGTAGCGCGCGAGCCCACCCTTCGCCAGAAAGAAGGCGAAGGATGGGGCACCCATTCTGGGTGAAAAAAGCAGAGAAGCGACGTTACTCGTAGCGAAGAGCTTCAATGGGGTCGAGGTTGGCCGCGCGGATGGCGGGGATCATGCCGCTCACCAGGCCGGTAATCATAAGGATGACGGTGGCGACGACGAGCGAGGCCGGAGAGATGATGAGGCGGATGTCTGCGGCGTCAGCGTGCTTGGCGATGGCGCTATAGAAGGTGATGCGGCCGACCGCGATGGAAACCAGATAAGCGAGCGCGATGCCGCCTATGCCGCCGACGCCGGTGATGGCGAGAGCTTCAGCGAGAAATTGAATGAGGATGTGACGGCGGCGCGCGCCGAGAGCCTTTTCCACGCCGATCTCCCGGGTGCGCTGCTGCACGCTGACGAGCATGATGTTCATCAGGCCGATGCCGGCGATGCCCAGAGTGAGCGCGCCCACCAGCGAGAGAAGGACCTGGAGCGCCATGGAAAGAATCTCGAATTGGTGGAGCTGGGTGCGCAGATTGGCGACATGGACCGCGTCTTTGTCGGTGGGGCGGAAGTGGTGAGCCGCCGCGAGAGTCTCGCGGATGGTCTTCTCGATCTTCTGATAGTCGCCGACATAGCTGATCCAGACACCGTCAATGTAGGTGGTGTCTTTTAGATCGCTCATGGTGTTGAACGGAATGTAGACGACGTCGTTGATGTTGTCGTTCGACTCCTGCATCTTGGGCTGGAGAACGCCAACGACGGTATAGCCGACGCCGTTGAGGCGAACGGATTGACCCACCGCCCAGGTGCCGGAGAAGAGCTTGGTTTTGGCGTCAGAGCCGAGGACGCAGACGTGGGCGCGCTGGTCATCCTCCGCGGCATTGAAGAAGCGGCCCTGATCGGGAGTGAGCTTGATGATGTCGGCGTAGGAGGGGCGAGAGCCGACGACGGTCCATGTGTAGGTATGCAGATCGTTCTCGACGGCGGTGTCGTGATACTCAGTGGACGAGATGTGTGTGATT
Organism: uncultured Acidobacteriaceae bacterium; assembly: GCA_963850865.1. Lineage (GTDB taxonomy): Bacteria > Acidobacteriota > Terriglobia > Terriglobales > Acidobacteriaceae > Telmatobacter. The sequence goes on along the minus strand of CAWKMZ010000007.1, from coordinate 161,212 downwards.
TCCGGGAGGGCTGCGATCACGCGGTCCACATCGTCCTGTGTGAGGCGGACCTGGACTCCGGCCTTATCTCCGCCTGCTTGCTGGCTGGTTTTGCCGGGGAAAAAACCGATGGTGTTTGTGCCCCACTGGGCGAAGATCACTTCAAAGGCGTGGGAGAAGCCGTTGCCGTAGGCAAGAAGCAGCACAACAGTGGCGATGCCCCAGGCCATGCCGATGGTGGTGATTGCGGTGCGGCGGCGATTGAAGAGCATCGCCTCCCAAGCCTGGCCGAGAATGTCTTTCAACATGATTTTTCTCCGAGCCTTCAGCCCTCAGCTATCAGCCTTCAGCTTTGCGTTCTAAGAGCGTCATATTTTCGTACTCTTCACGGGAATGGTGTTGGTTCTTCCACGATTGAGCTAATAGCTGAAAGCTAAAAGCTAACAGCTTGCATCTTCACTCCTTGCGCAGGGCTTCGATGGGGTCAAGGGCCGCGGCCTTGCCGGCGGGGTAGAGCCCGGCCGCGACGCCACAGAGGATGAGTGTCCCGACCGCCATTGCGGCGGACCAGGGCACGATCCGCGGCGGATCGAAACCGGGGATTTTGTCGGTGAGCGCGACCTGCATGAGGCGCATCAATCCCCAGGACGCGGCGACACCAATGAGTCCGCTGATGGCGGTGAGCAGCAGGCCTTCCCAGAAAAACTGCGCCATGATGCTGCGCTTGGTGGCGCCGACAGCCTTCATCACGCCGATCTCTCGGGTGCGCTCGGAGACCGAGACCAGCATGATATTGATAATGCCCACGGCTCCGAGGGCGAGGGTGACGACGCCGACGCCTCCCAGAAAAACGTCCATGGCGGTGAAAATGACGCCGACGGTGTTCGATTCCGTGATGGTGTCGAACTCGTTGAAGGCTTCCAAAAGCGATGGATCGAAGCCGTGATTCTGGCCGATGACGCGGTGCACGGCGATATCCGCCGCGGTGTTGTCGTTCTTTTTTGTGGGGTTGTATTGGATGGAGTTGACTGCGTCCTGGGGAATATTGTCGCCCTTCAGAGGGAAGTACTCCGCCATGGTGGTGATGGGGATGTACATTTTTTCGTCGTCGTAGGTGTTGTTGCCGCGGCCGACCTTCTCGCCCACGCCGATGACGGTGAACTCGATCCCATTAATGGTAATGGGCTGGCCAATCATGGCATGGCCCTGAAAGAGAATCTGCGCTGATTTTTGCGCGATAAAGACGACGCGGCGCGCCTGGAGCACGTCCTGCTCATCGATAAAGCGGCCGGCAGCGATGGGAAGATAACGGACCACCGTGTAGCTGGGCTGATTTCCGCCCAGATGGGCCGAAGTGTTGCTCCACTGGCTCACTTCGTAGAGATCGGAGCGGGCAAGCTCGGCGGTGACGTTCTTGATCTCGGGCAAGCGGCCAATGGCGTCCTCGTCGCGCAAGGTAAGCTCATAGGGGCGCATGCCGGTATGCTGGTTGGGCAATGCGGGGATGGTGCCGTTCATGAACATGACGACGTCATGGCCAAATTGCGAAAGCTGCTTGCGCTGGCCTTCGCGGAAGCCCTCGCCGAGGCCGACAAGAACGAGCAGCGAACCAACTCCCCATGCGATTCCGAACATGGTGAGAAAACTCCGCAGCTTGTTGGCCACAATGGCGCGGAAGACCTGCCCGAGAGTGTCAGAAAAACTGCGCATGAGAGTGAGACGGCCCACAGCCGTCTTTGCTTATCCTTTATCTATGAAGAATACGACGAAGAGATCGGTGTGGTTCCCTCGAAATGGGGATGGCCGCGTCAGGGGAACGACGTTTTAGCCCCCGAGTCACCCTATTGGGCCCAGTGATGGGTTATTCATGTCGCCGGGAACCGTGATGCGCCGGCTTGCGTAGTAGTGGTCAACGGGTTACAACGGTGGTCAGTCACCGTCTCAATCTTTTAGGGCAAATCTCATTCAGGCAGCGTCTGCTGGTTTCATTGGGGCAGCGTACGCCGGCTTTATTCAAACAGCGACCGCTAAGAGCACCGCTCTCTGGCGGAATCAAGGGGAGGACAGCGTGGCAGCGTCGCGTAAAAACAAGAAAATGTGGATTGTGTTGGGTAGTCTGGGAGCGGTGCTGGTCCTGGTCGCTGGCATTGCCGTGGTGCATATCGCGAAGGGAGACCCAATTGACCCGAACCGGCTGGCCAAGGTGACGCGCGGAGACGTGGCCAAGTCCGTCGTGGCGACGGGCGACATTCAGCCGATCACCAAGGTCGAAGTCAAGAGCAAGGCGTCGGGAATCGTCGAAAAACTTTACGTGGACATTAACGACCGGGTGCACAAGGGCCAGGAGCTGGCGCAACTCGACCAGCAGGAGATCGAGGCGCAAGTGGACGCGCAAAAGGCGCAACTGGCCAGCGCCGAGGCCAATGTGACCACCTACGATGCCAACATCGAGCAAGACAAGGTGACGGCATCGGCTCCGGACCTGCCGATGTACAAGGCGACGCTCGACCGGAATATTGAAATGAACAAGGACGGAATTGTCAGCCGTCAGGCGCTGGACGACGCGAACCGCGACTACCTGGCGGAGCTGACGAAACGCGATTCGGCCAAGGCGCAGATCGGAGTGGACACTGCGAAGCTGAAACAGGCGCGGGCGCAGGTGGCGCAAAGCCAGGCCAGTTTGAAGCAACTGGAGGAGCAGCTCTCATATACGACGATTGTGGCGCCGATGGACGGCGTGATTCTTTCCCGCGACGTTGAAATGGGCGACGCGGTCAGTTCGATCCTCGTGCTGGGTTCAACGGCAACGCTGGTGATGACGGAGGGCGATACTTCGGAGGTGTACGTGCAGGGGAAGGTCGATGAGGCCGACATCGCGCACGTATACATGGGGCAGCCCGCGCGGATCAAGGTTGAGAGCTTCAACGGCCGGCTGTTTTACGGAAAAGTGACCAAGATCGCGCCGATGGGCGTGGAAAAAGACAACGTGACCACCTTCGAGGTGCGCGTGTCCATCAACAATCCCGGCGGCGAGCTGAAGGCCAACATGACGGCCAACGCCGAGATCATGCTGGATGAGCACAAGGGCGTGCTGACGGTTCCGGAAGATGCGGTGATTTACGACAACAAGCAGAGTGCCTTTGTGGATGTTCCTGACAGTCACCAGAAAGAAGGTTTCAGAAAGATCCCGGTGACGGTGGGGCTGTCGAATGGATCGGTGACGGAGATTACGAGCGGCGTGAGTGAAGGCCAGCAGGTGGTGCTGCAGCAGTAGCGGCGGAAGCGCGGCGGGAGCAGATCCAACCGCAATCCCGGATTAGATCGGCACAATTAAGGACGAAGATATCCCTGAGCGAAGGTTGACCGCAATGCGGTCGCCGATGCTTGGGGATTCTGGTTTCTAGCGCGCGAGAAAGTTTTCGTTGGCCAGGATACGGTAGAGGGTCGAGCGGCTGATGGCGAGCTGGCGTGCGGTGCGGAGCTTGTTGCCCCGGTTCAGGTCGAGGACATATTGAACATGCTGGCGGATGACAGCGTCGAGTGAGAGATCGGCGACGCGGGCGTTGGAGTGCGCGTCAAGCGGAGATGCGGAGCCCGATGACGGGTTAGCCCAGGGATTGAATGCGGGGTTGATGAGGGAGTTGGCGGCAAACGCGGCTTCGAATTGCGAAGTCGGGGAGGGCGTGAGGTTGTCGGGGAGGGCCAGGTCGGAGGCGCGGATAACGCCGTTGTCAGCCTGAAGCAGTGCGTTCTCGAGAATGCCGGCAAGCTCGCGCACGTTGCCGGGCCAGGCGTGCTGAAGAAGCCGGGCGAGGGAGCCGGGCCCGAGCACAACGGGGCGTTGCTGATAGCGCGCACAGATGCGGTCGAGCAGAAATTGCGCGAGCGGGGCAATGTCTTCGCGGCGCTGACGCAGCGGAGGGATGGCAAAGCGAATCGTGGTGAGGCGGAAGGCGAGGTCTGGAAGAAGCAGTCCCTGACCGGCCATCTGCCGCAGAGGCGTTTGCGAGGAGGCGAGGAGAACGGCTCGGCCGGGAGGGCGATCCTGAAGATTTTTGAGAACGCCGAGCAGCAGGCCCTGTCCCGGAGGAGCGAGAAGGTCGATGCGATCGAGATAGGTGAAGCCGGCGAGAGTGGAGGGATCGGCATCGGTGGCGAGCCACTCGCGTGCGTCGCGGCGCTGAAAGGTGCTGGCGGCCAAGGGCGATCGGCTGAAGAGATAGCGGGCGAGGGTGTGCTTGCCGGTGCCGTGCTCGCCCTCGATGGCGGCTACCTGCAAATGGGGCGCGGCCATCTCCGCCTGCATCAAAAGCTTGCGCCATGCGGCGCTGACGCCGACTACATGGATGGAGGCAGTGGAAGAATCGAGCTCCACGAGCGTAAGGCCGGAGGCGGAGGGCTGCGCGTGGAGTGGAGCGGAGCTATGCATGGATCCCATCCTGCCTCGCCAGCGACGCAAAGGTGAACTGCCAAGCCATCAAAGGTCTCATCGGCGTTGAGGGGGAAAACATGAATGAAGCAGGGACCGAGAGACTAAAGGACCAGGGAAGCCGAGAGCAGTTTTTAGCTCTTAGCTTTTAGCCTTTAGCTCGTCGTGCTGGAATAGCGGGTAGATGGCAGCTAGAGGACGATATACTCGAACACAATCCAGCCGGGACGAATTCCAAATCCAGTTTTTGAAGATTCCGAGGAAACAGCAATGCCAGCTCAGCCTGCAGCCGAGATGCGTTTGGAGCACGCCGTTCGAATGCGTGAACCGCTTGGCGAGGAGCGGGGGCCGCGGACTGGACGCGCAGCGGTGTTGCGGCGCTTGGGAACGGCGGCCTGGGTGCTTGCGATTTTGGGATTCGCGGCGCTGCATGCGTGGCGCCTGAGAGCGGATTTTCCCAACGGATCGCCCTGGATTTTCGATTGGGCCAAGTACACCGACGAGGGTTGGTATGGGGCCGCGGCCGTTCGCGCGCATCTGTTTGGGAATTGGTACATCGCCGGCGATTTCAACGCGGCTGTCGCGCTGCCGGTATGGCCATTCGTGGAGTGGGTGCTGTTTTTCTTCACGGGCGTGACGGTGGAGGCGGCGCGCGGGCTGGCGGTGGGGTGTTTCTTCGCCAACCTGGCGTTGACCTGGCTGCTGCTGCGCAGGAGCGGACCGCGATGGATCGCTCTGCTCGGCATCTCCCTGGCGGTAACCAGCCCGTATCTTTACTGCTTCAATCGACTGGCGATTCTGGAGCCGCTGGAGACGACCCTCACGCTGGCCATTTTGAACGTGGCAATACGGCTGCCGAGAATGAAGCGACCGGTGATAGGCGCGATTGCGGTGGGCGTCTTGTTTGCGCTAACGATGCTGACCAAGACCAACGCAGTATTCTTGGCGCTGGCGGTGGGGTGGGCGATGGCCGTGCCGCTTTGGAAACGGCGAAAAGTGGCGCTGAAGTGCGGGCTGGCGGCGGGTTTGACCGCGGCCGTTGCATACGGCGCGTGGATCGCGCTCATCGCGCGCGCGGGGTTGATGGGCGATTACAAATACTTTTTCCTCTCAGCGAATTCCTATGTGAAGCCGCCGGAGTTCTCATGGCCGCTCGCGGCATTCTGGTGGTCACTCCACGGATTGCTCTGGATCGATCACAGCCTGGTGCCGCTGGCGGGAGCGCTGGCGGTTGGCGCGGCGTTGGCATGGCGGTCGGGATGGGGCCGGAGGATGTTGCGCGATCCGGTGTTCGGGGCGTCGATTCTGGGCATTCTTGGATTCGTTTTGTTTATGACGGTGCAGAATCATCCGCAGCCGCGCTACTTTACCGTGCCGGCCTTCCTTATCTGCATCGTAGTAGCGCGGGCAACGGGAACGCTGGCGGAGCAGGCGGGGTGGGAGCGGCGGTTGGGATGGATTGCGATTGCGGTTGCGGTGATGGCGGCGGGCATTCATGGATTTAGAACGCTCGGCTATGCGGCGCATCCGGAGTACACGTATGTGAATGCGGCGGCAGCGCTGACGCAATATATTGATACGCATCCCAACGGAAAGCGCTTGATGGTCTCGACCAGCGGGGATGAAATCACGCTGATCACGGGGCTGCCCGCGATCTGCGACGAGCTGAGCACGGACGATCTGGCGGACAAGGTGGGCCGCTACGAGCCGGGATGGTTCTCATCATGGAATGGGGTTGATCCCAGCGCCCTCGCGGATCTGCATACGCGGTATTCGCTGGAGCAGGTGGCCAGTTTCAACGCCCTGGACGATCCCGACCGGAACGTTCTGGTGCTGTTCAAACTGCATCCCTTGCCGGGAGGGCAAGTGCGCGATGAGTCGGACCCGAGCCTGAGCGATGTGCTGCCGGGCGACCGGATCGATGTGCCGGTGGAGTGAAGAGGGATCGAAGGAATGGGATGCAGCGGACCGCCGGCAGCAGGTCCGAAACGGACGGCTTCTAAGGGACAACATTCATCAGACAACTGAAAAGCGAAGAAAATATGGGGCGAATGTGTGCCCCGATGGCGGGTATTTGCTTTGGCGGGTCGGGTTTGTCAGCACGATCCATAACGGGACCGCACCAAGTCAGGAAATGCGCAGGCAATGCCCGTGACAGCTATCACTCGACAGCGGTGTATGTGGATGATAGCCTTCCGGTGGCAATTCCCCGGTGTTTGAGATGCCCGTTCCGGGGCCGAATGTGCTTCGATTTCAAAACCTTATGGTTGGAGGGTGTGTGACTGTACTGGGTGGGGTGGACTTCTTTGCTTGCGTGGGCGTCTTGACGCTCATCGTGGCTGCGTTTTTTGCGCGGCAGGTAATCGGTTCTGAGATTGGGATGGCAAAGATGCGGAAGATATCCGCGGCCATCATGAAGGGCGCAGAGGTGCTTTTGAATCGGCCGTATAGAACTGCCGCAGGCCTGTTGACGTTGCTGCTGCCGACGCTGGCTTACGGGCAGACGGAGCAGGCGGGCGGAGGTGAAGCCAGCCTGAAGCTTCCGGATTTGAGGACCGTGAATTTCGCGCATTTTGGCGGCTTGAACGGACATAACCTTCTGTCGATCGGATTGCTGTTCTGCGTCGGCGGCCTGTTGTTCGGCCTGGCGATTTACGTGCAATTGAAGAACCTGCCGGTTCATCGCTCCATGCGTGAGATTTCCGAACTGATCTATGAGACCTGCAAGACCTACCTGGTGACGCAGGGCAAGTTCATTCTTCTGCTCTGGGCTTTCATCGCGGTCATTATCTCGCTTTACTTCGGCTGGCTAAAGCCAGTGGGAAATGTCGCCGTAACCTTGCCCATCATCCTGGGATTCAGCCTGGTCGGCATCGCAGGCAGCTACGGGGTGGCGTGGTTCGGAATTCGCGTGAATACTTTTGCGAATTCGCGGACGGCATTTGCGGGATTGCGCGGCAAACCGTACCCATGCTTTGCCATTCCGCTGAAGGCCGGCATGAGCGTGGGCATGATGCTGATCTCGGTCGAACTGCTCATCATGCTGTGTATCCTTCTGTTCGTCCCGGCCGATTATGCAGGGCCATGCTTCATCGGCTTCGCGATTGGCGAATCGCTTGGCGCGGCGGCGCTGCGTATCGCCGGCGGCATCTTCACCAAGATCGCCGACATTGGCGCCGACTTGATGAAGATCGTGTTCAAGATCAAGGAAGACGATGCGCGCAACCCGGGTGTGATTGCGGACTGCACGGGTGACAATGCGGGCGATTCGGTTGGCCCCAGCGCCGACGGCTTTGAAACCTACGGCGTCACCGGCGTGGCCTTGATCACCTTCATTTTGCTGGCCGTTCCCAACCCCACGACGCAAGTGCAACTGCTTGTATGGATCTTCGTGATGCGCGTGGCCATGCTGATCTCGAGCTCGGGCGCGTACTTCCTCAACGGCGCCATCGCCAAGGCGAAATACGCACATTCCGACGAAATGGATTTTGAAACGCCACTGACCTCGCTGGTATGGGTGACGTCCATCGTTTCCATCATTCTGACCTACATCGTCAGCTACCTGATGATCCCCGATCTCGGGGACGGAACGCTGTGGTGGAAGCTGGCATCGATCATCTCGTGCGGAACGCTGGCGGGCGCGGTCATCCCGGAATTGGTGAAGGTTTTCACTTCAACCAAATCGATCCACGTGAAAGAAGTGGTGAAGTCGGCGCAGGAAGGCGGAGCTTCGCTGGGGATTTTGTCGGGATTTGTGGCCGGCAATTTTTCGGCCTACTGGCTGGGATTGAGCATGGTGGCGCTCATGGGCCTTGGCTATTACTTCAGCCTGGGCATACCGGATGCATTCAATAATCCGGCGGGAATGATGCTGGCTCCAGCCGTCTTTGCGTTTGGGCTCGTGGCGTTCGGATTCCTGGGGATGGGTCCGGTCACGATTGCCGTCGATTCCTACGGGCCGGTCACCGACAATGCGCAATCGGTCTACGAGTTGTCGCTGATCGAATCTGTTCCCGGCATCGAGGCCGAGCTGAAGAAGGACTACGGCATCGACGCCAGGTTCGAGCGCGCAAAATACCTGCTTGAAGCCAACGATGGTGCCGGAAATACTTTTAAGGCTACGGCCAAGCCGGTGTTGATCGGCACCGCCGTGGTGGGCGCAACAACCATGACTTTCTCCATCATCATGGCCCTGACCCACGGATTGAGCCAGAACGTGGCCAAGCTCTCTCTGCTGCACGCGCCCTTCATGCTGGGGTTAATCTGCGGCGGCGCAGTGATCTACTGGTTCACCGGCGCTTCCATGCAGGCGGTCACCACCGGCGCCTACCGCGCGGTTGAGTTCATCAAAGCGAACATTCACCTGGAAGGCGCGGAGAAGGCATCCGTGGCGGACAGCAAGAAAGTCGTTGAAATCTGCACCAAGTACGCGCAGAAGGGAATGTTCAACATCTTTCTCGGCGTGTTCTTCGCTACGCTCGCGTTCGCGTTCATGGAGCCGTTTCTGTTTATCGGCTACCTATTCTCGATTGCGATTTTCGGGCTGTACCAGGCGATCTTTATGGCGAATGCGGGCGGCGCCTGGGACAACGCGAAGAAGATCGTAGAAGTCGACATGCACCAGAAAGGGACGCCTCTGCACGATGCAACCGTGATCGGAGACACGGTCGGCGATCCGTTCAAAGACACCTCGTCGGTGGCGATGAACCCGATTATCAAGTTCACAACCCTGTTCGGATTGCTTGCTGTCGAGCTCGCGGTGACGCTTAGTTCGACCAATCCGCTGCTCACGCATGTGCTGGCAGTCGCATTCTTCCTGGTGTCGATGTTCTTCGTGCGGAAGTCGTTTTATGGAATGAGGATCGACAACAAGGGCAACTGATTTCTGTTTTGCATTTAGCGGCCCTCTCCCTGAATCGGCCCCGCTCGCCACGGCGTGCGGGGCCGATTTATTTTTGGCGTGAGCAAGGGTCGGGACGAGCTGAGGCGGGGTCGGCGATGTCTTTCATGATTGGCCAGAGAATGCGGACACATCGCAATCTATGCGGCGCGCCGTTTGAGGCGATTGACCACCAGATCAACCGAAGGGGACAATACTTTCGGCCGCTGGGCGGCGCGGATAAGGGACCGCGAGCAGAAATGCTGAGCCGAATTGCCCGAATGTCCACAACTTGAACAGAAGTGCAGGCGAAGTGCACCGGTTCTGCGCCTTGTGCCGGAGTCAGGCCAGGGCTAGGGTTGAGGAGTGAGACGACTGGTCCACGAGCGACTCCCCGGCGCTGCTCCAGATTTGGGGCATTTCCGTGCCGTCGAAACCCGCGACCGACAAGGCTGAATCGAAGTTTCCACAGGCAAATGGCGGGGTTTAGAGAGCTGGTGCGCGAAATGTGACCAAAATACCAGATGTTGTGGTTTGTTCTTGACACGCACCATGGACAGCGGTAAGTTTTCATCTGCGGCTGTAAACAGGGTGTTAAAAGGCACCGGCGCAAACCAAGCAATTTCCCGAGTTCAGGTGCTCCATCCGGCATCTCTTAAGTGGGGTATTTCCCGCGCGGAGACGGTTCCTGGAGCAAGGCGACGAGGAAAGGGCTGGATGGGCCGGGGGCCGCGGACGAGTCAAGAATTCGCGGTATTTTGATCCCAGTTTTTCCGTTTGTTTCCAAATAGTTGCGGGTTGTTCCCGCGATCCGGCTAAGTGGCCGGTGATAGGGCTTTTTACACCGATTTTGACCCATGGAGAGTACCAAGATGAACGAGGCTAACCTTCAGACTTCGACCGCTGCCTACCCCACCACGACCCGCACCCAGGGCCTTACCTTTTCCCGGCGCTTTTCAAGGGAGGGAGTTTCTCCCTACGACGAAATGGCGTGGGAGCACCGCACCGCATCGATCACCGACACCAAGGGGAACACGATCTTCGAACAGAAGGACGTAGAGGTTCCTGTGGACTGGTCGATGACGGCCACGAACATCGTGGCTTCAAAGTACCTGCACGGTCAGATCGGAACGCCGGAGCGCGAGACGGGCGTGCGGCAACTGGTGTCGCGCGTGGCAGAGACGGTTCGCGATTGGGGCATGGCTGGAGGTTACTTTGCCACGGCAGTGGACGCGGGGATCTTTCACGATGAGCTGGCGCACCTGCTGCTGACGCAGAAGGCGGCGTTCAACTCGCCGGTGTGGTTCAACGTGGGTTGCGACCGGCTGGAGCCGGAGGCGGACGGACAGAACTGGCACTGGGACCCGGTGACGGGCGGCGTGCAGTATTCGGCAACGGGCTACCGGAACCCGCAGTGCTCGGCGTGCTTCATCAACGCGGTTGACGACTCGCTGGATTCGATTCTGACGCTGGCAAAGACTGAAGGAATGCTGTTCAAGTGGGGATCGGGCACGGGGACGAATTTGTCGTCGCTGCGCGGATCGATGGAGCTGCTCTCGGGCGGCGGGTCGGCCAGCGGACCGCTGAGCTTCATGCGCGGGTTTGACGCATTTGCCGGGGTGATCAAGAGCGGCGGCAAAACGCGGCGCGCGGCGAAGATGGTGATCCTGAACGTGGACCATCCGGACATCGTGGACTTTATCGAGTGCAAGTCGAAAGAGGAAGCGAAGGCGTTCACGCTGATCAAGGCTGGCTACGACGGATCTGGGCCGGACTCGGAGGCTTTTTCGTCTATTTTCTTTCAAAACGCCAACAACTCTGTACGGGTCAGTGACGAGTTTATGCGCAGCTACGAGGCCGATGGAGAGTTCACCACCTATACGGTGAAGGGCCACGAGCCTGTGAAGACGTACAAGGCGCGCGACATCATGGGCAAGATTGCGGAGTCAACGTGGCTGTGCGGCGATCCGGGAATGCAGTTCGACGACACGATCAACAAGTGGCACACCAGCAAGAATACGTCGCGCATCAACGCCTCGAATCCATGCAGCGAGTACATGTTCCTGGATAACTCGGCCTGCAATCTGGCGAGCCTCAATCTTATGAGGTTTGTCACGCCGGCCGGCACATTCGACATCGCTTCGTACCGGCACGCGATCTCGGTGCTGATCACGGCGATGGAGATTCTGGTGGACAACTCGGGTTATCCAACCGAGGCCATTTCGCGGAACTCGCACGACTACCGGCCGCTGGGGCTGGGCTATGCGAACCTGGGCGCGCTGCTGATGTCGATGGGTCTTCCGTACGATTCTGAAGCGGGCCGCGACCTAGCCGGAAGCATGACGGCCATGATGACGGGGCAGGCATACTTGCAGTCGGCAATCATCGCGGCGCAGTGCCCGCCGTTGAGCTCGGCGACGCCGCTGACGGCGAGTGTGGAGCACCAGGGTGGAGCTTGCCCTGGATACTACGTGAATCGCGAGCCGTTCCTCGACGTGATCCGGATGCACCGGGCCGAAGTAAACAACATCGGCAAGTCGCGGCAGAGCGGCGAGCCATTCATGGTGCCGCAGCTGGAAGCGTTGATCGACGCCAGCCGCGAGTGCTGGGACATGGCGCTGCTCTACGGCGAGCGTTATGGCTATCGCAATTCGCAAACCACGGTGCTGGCGCCGACGGGCACCATCGGCTTCATGATGGATTGCGATACAACGGGAATTGAGCCGGACCTGGCGCTGGTGAAGTACAAGAAGCTGGTGGGCGGCGGCATGATCAAGATCGTGAACAACACGGTGCCGTCGGCGCTGTTCAAGCTGGGATACGACAACGAAGAAGTGAACGCAATCGTCAGCTACATTGATGCGACGGGCACGATCGAGGGCGCGCCGGGGATCAAGCCGGAGCACCTGGCGGTGTTCGATTGCAGCTTTAAGCCTGCGAAGGGCACGCGCTCGATTCACTATATGGGTCACATTAAGATGATGGCGGCGGCGCAACCGTTCCTGTCGGGTGCGATCTCAAAGACAGTGAACCTGCCGCACGAAGCCACGGTAGAAGATGTGGCCGAGGCCTACGCGGAAAGCTGGCGTGAAGGCATCAAGGCGGTGGCGATTTATCGCGACGGATCAAAGGGAACGCAGCCGTTGAATGTAAGCATGGACGCCAAGAAGGAGCCCTCGGCACTGGATGCGATAGGCAGCCGGCTGCTGGGCAATCTGGCTGCATCGCAGGCGGTCGCGGAAGCCGACGTGAAACTGCTTGAAGCGCACGGCGCGGATAAAGTCGAAGTCAGCGCGAAACAACTGCTGGCAACCGTGCAGGCGTTCCAGAAGGCGCTCGATGAAATTGCGGCGGCGGCGGCGGTTCCGGTGCTGACAGCGACGCCGGCAATGCCTGAGCCGCGCGAGATTCCGCGGGAAGAGCAGGACCTGAATGCTCCGCCGCGCGCAATCCGCCACCGACTTCAGGAGGAGCGCGCGTCGATCACGCACAAATTCTCCATCGCCGGACACGAAGGATACATCACAGTCGGGCTCTATCCGAACGGCCAGCCGGGCGAGATTTTCATCCGCATGGCCAAGGAGGGTTCCACGGTAAGCGGGCTGATGGACGCGTTTGCGACATCGGTTTCGCTGGCGCTCCAGCATGGTGTGCAACTGAAAGTGCTATGCGAGAAGTTTGCGCACACGCGGTTCGAGCCTTCGGGTTGGACGGGCAACGAGCAGATCGGGTACGCAAAAAGCCTGATGGACTACATCTTCCGCTGGTTGAATCTGCGCTTCCTTTCAGGGCAGCAGTTGACGCTGTTCGCAGGGTTAGGTCAGCAGGCTCCGCAATTGACGGCGCCGCCCAGCATGATTGCGGAGAGCGATCTCGATGAGGATGAATCGCCAACGACGCAGCAGCACATTGCGAGGCTGGCGGAGGAAGTGGCCAGGCGGCTGAGTCAGGTAACGGCGAGCGGCGGGCACTCGGGTGGCGGAATTGCTCCCGAACCGCAGGCCGAAGCCGGCGGCAGTGCTCCGCGGCGGATGACAGAGGCCCAAATACACCAGGCGCAAGCGGCGGGTTCTGGGAACGTGCCCAGCATGCAGGACCGCGGGCTGTATCATGCGGCCGATGCGATGCGGGACATGTACGACATGGGCGACGCGCCAAGTTGCGGCACATGCGGCGCGATCATGGTGCGCAACGGAAGCTGCTACCGCTGCATGAGCTGCGGGTCAACGTCAGGATGCAGCTAACCAAGCCGAGAATCAGGAACGACGAGGCCAGGAGACATTCTCCTGGCCTTTTTGTTTTCGGTTTCGGTGCGACGAACGCGAAGGGTGAGAGTTATGAAATCACAGGCTGCCGAAGACGGGAATGGATGCGCCGTGAATGACGCGCGCATGTTCGCTGGCGAGGAAGAGCACGAGAATTGCGATTTCCTCAGGCTTGGGCCATTTGTCGAAGTTGGCGTTGGGCATGGCTTTGCGGGTGGCCTCGGTATCAATGATGGAGGGGAGAATGGAGTTGACGCGAATACCGGAGCCGAGAAGGTCGGCGGCAAGCGAATCGATGAGGGCGACTGCGCCGGCCTTGGAGGCTGCGTAGACTGACGCGCCGGCGGCGTGATCCCAGGCTGCCTTGGACGCGATGTTGACGATCACTCCGCTTTTGACCTCGAGCATGGGAGTCAGGGCAGACTTTGCCAGCGCGTAGGTTGCGCGGAGATTGAGATCGACCATGCGCGTAAAGTCTGACGGATCGAGCTCCCAAAGGGGCTTGCCGCCCGCATAACCTCCGACGGCGTTCACGAGGATGTCGAGCCGGTTCTCTTCAAAGACGATCCGGTTGACTAGTTCTTCGGTCTGGCGCAAGTCGGTGACGTCGACGTTGAATCCGATAAGCTGGCCGGAGTATTCCGCGGCGGCCTTCTTGAGGGATAGGAACTCAATCTCCTGACGGAAGGTGACCGCAACGCGGGCGCCCTGCCGGAGAAAGGCGAGGCTGACCGCATGGCCGAGACCCCCAGTGCCGCCGGCAACGAGGACAACTTTCCCGGAGAATTCAGAACTCATTGGCAACTTCCTACGGCTTGATTTGCAAGCAATCTCGTGCATCCAGTATCCCATGAGGACGGACGGAGGAAGCTAAGATGTTTCAGCAGTACTTTACCCAGGGGTTTGTACACTTTCATTGGCGATACTGAGGGTTGCGCGGCCTCGAGAGTATTCTTGAGCGCTTCGTTAAGCCGGGCGCCGGAGTATTCCGGATTTCTAGCGGATGGCGGCACGCGCTTCGAGCTTGCGAATCGATTTGAGCATTTCGGCGAGGTTGGATTTGCCGATCTCTCGCTCGAATTCGTTTTGCATGCGGTCGAGTGCGGCGATGACGCGCAGGGCGCAGCGCCTGCCATGGGGCTTGAGGGTAAGAAGGTAGGCGCGCGCGTCCTGCGGGTCGATCTTGCGCTGGAGGAACCCTTTGGCTTCAAGCGAGGAGATGCAGTGGCTGAGGTTGCCGCGCGTGGTGGCGAAGGTCTCGGCCAATTGCGAAGGTTTGACCTGACGCGGCGCCTCAAAGAAAAGAGCCGCGAGGACGAGAGCCTCAAGGAAGCCGAGATTGTCGGCCGCAAGCACACGCGAAGCGAGAGCCTCAAATCGGCGCGCCGCCCTGTTGACGGCGAACATGGGGCTTTCGCGGAGAAAAGCGTCGATGCGCATGGTGAATGGAGTTAGTTTAGCAGCTCAACTATTCTTAATGATACGAAATTGTAGTTGAATGGTGGCGCGGCGACAGTCATGCTTGTAATCGATCGTTCAAGAATCGAGAGCCATTGAGACAAGTCATTCGGGCAGTTGGGCTTTTGTTGCTGGCGGGGGCTGTACGATCTGCGAGCGCGCAGAGTGCGGCGAGTCAGACTCCACCAAGCGCTTCCGGTGCGTCCGCAGCGCCGGCTGCGCCGATAAAGGGGAATTCCGAGACCATGGTGGTGCTGGGCACGGCAACGCCTGTGCCGCTGGCCGAGTCGCAGCGATCAGTGGAGATTCTGCCGGTGAAGGGTGAATCGCTGGCCGCTGAGTCGCCGCAGGATTTGTTGCGCCAGGACTCTTCGGTATTTCTTGAGGAGCGCGGCGCCGGTGGCGGGCAGGCGGACCTGGTGCTGCGCGGCGGTAGCTTTGAGCAGACGCTGGTGCTGCTGGATGGATTTCGCATTAACGACGCGCAGACCTCACACCACAACCTCGATTTGCCGGTTCCACTGGAGGCAATGGACTCAATCCAGGTGCTGGAAGGCGCGGGGTCAACTTTGTACGGGGTGGACGCGCTAAGTGGAGTGGTGGATTTTCTGACGGCGGCGCCGGATCACGATTCGATTGTTCTGCGCGCCGGCGAAGGCAGCTTCGAATCGAATGAGGAAACGATGCTGGCGGGGGCCACGCATGGGCGATGGAGCGGGCGTGTAACGGCTGAGCGCAACTTTTCGACGGGGTTCATGAAAGACCGCGATTACCGCAACGAGGACACTTCGGCGGAATCCTGGGTGGGCTCGCGGCTGGGCGTGACGGATTTGCTTTTTGCCGCAAGTGACAGATCATTTGGCGCGAATCAGTTCTACGGTCCCTATAACTCGTGGGAGCGGACGAAGGGCTGGTTCGGCGGAGTGCGGCAGGATTTGGGCAGCGGGACCGAGGCAGCGTTCGCCTACCGGCGCCACACGGATGATTTCGTGCTGCTCAGAAACGATCCCGCAGTTTATGAGAACAACCATATTGATGGCTCGTGGCAGGGATCGCTGCGACGCACGGAGAATCTGCCGGCTGGGACACTGCTGTTGATGGGGCTGGAAGAGGACGGCGACAGTATTCGCAGCTACAACGATTCAAACGGAGTCCGCACGTTCGCGCTGGGCCTCCATGCGCGGAACCGGGGAGCAGGATACGTGGATGTGGACTTCAGGCCCGCGAAGAAGCGCTGGAGCTTGTCGCTCGGGGCGCGCGAGGAGATTTTCTCGGGAGGAGCGCAAGCGGTGTTTTCGCCGGAAGCAGCCGGAAGTTTCCGGGTGGCGAACAGCCTGAAGCTCCGCGCAACGGGTGGGTATGGATTCAGGATTCCGACGTATACCGATCTTTATTACTCCGATCCCGCGACGCTGGGAAATGCGAGCTTAAAACCGGAGTCGGCATGGACCGGGGATGGAGGCGCAGACTGGACGCCATCGGCGAAGGTCGCGTTTTCTGCGACAGGATTCTATTCGCAACAGCACGACACGATCGACTACGTGAAGAGCGCCACTCCGAATTCGTATCTTCCGGCAGGCTGCCCGGTAAACATCTGGTGCGCGGACAATCTGAACGGGTTGCACTTTGCAGGCGTCGAAACGAGCTTTACCTGGATTCCAAAGAAATCGCAGACGGTGCGGATTGAGTGGACGGGTCTGCACGGGGCGCAGACCGCGCTCCACGGGCTTGAGTCGGAGTATGTATTCAACTATCCGGTCGAAAACATTCACGCTTCGTGGAGCTGGGCGATGGGACACGACATTGTGCTGACAAACGCTGTGCAACTCGCGCAGAGATATCAACAGACGGTGTACCCGGTGTGGAACGCGACGCTGACTCGCGATGCCTGGAAAGTGAGGCCGTATCTGCGGCTCATGAATGCGAGCAACACCGGATACCAGGAGATCGGCGGCGTGAACATGCCGCCGCGAACGATCATGGGCGGGGTTGCGGTGCAGGTGGGGCGATAGCGGCAGTGGCGGAGGGAATTTTGTTGCTTCACGTGTCGATAATTCTGTTAAATTGATGGCGTACCTCGGCAGCCCGCGTCGCAAGGCAAACCAGCGGGCTCTACCTGCTTTCTCCAGCTCTTGAGAGACTGCGGATGGAGGCGTTCAGGAGCACACCGGGAAGGTGTGCCTGCGCTTCAGATCGGCGCGCCTTCCCTCGCCCCAACGCAACTCAACGCAGAGGAGATGAGCTATGAGCCAGGCAGAAAATCACCACAAAATCAACTACATTGAGTTCGCGGCGACGGACGTGGCGCGCGCGAAGCAGTTTTATGCGGCCGTATTTGGATGGAGCTTCCAGGACTGGGGCCCCGACTACATCAGCTTCGACGCAGCGAATGCAGGCGTTCACGGCGGGTTTCGCACGGCCAAGCCGGAAGAGACTCGCGGCGATGGTGCGCCCCTGGTTGTGCTTTACTCCGCGGATTTGAAAGCCACAGAAGCGGCAATTGTCGCGGCTGGCGGGGCGATTGTGGTGCCGACATTCGAATATCCGGGCGGAAGACGGTTCCATTTCTCCGATGGAGCGGGGAACATGCTGGCGGTCTGGTCGGAGTGAGGAAGATAGGGAACAGGGAACAGGGAACAGAAAGGACGGCGTCGCGGCCGGGTTCGGCTGCTCAGGCAAGATGCTCCTTGAGGAATTCAAGGGAGCGCTGGCGGGCCTGTTTGGCCGCGGCGGCGTTGTAGCTCGGGCGCGGGTCACAGTTGAAGGCGTGTCCCGCCTCGTACCAGAAGATTTCAACTTCAGGATGCGCGGAGTGGACCTTCTCGACTTCGGCGGCGGGGATGTGCGTATCCTCGCTGCCGAAGTGAAGCATGACAGGGCAGGCAGGATTTTCGCCTGCGTAGTTGCCGATGCGGCCACCGTAGTAGCCCACGGCGGCTGACGGCTGAAGACGCGTGGCGGAGAGCCACGCGAGAGTACCACCGAAGCAGTAGCCGATGACGCCGACTTTCTTGCCTGTTGCGGCTACGGCAAAGTCGACAGCCGCGGCAATGTCGATGATCGACTTCTCGGCATCGAGTTTGGGGATGAGGCTCATCGCGGTCTGCATGTCGGCGCCTTCGTAGCCGAGTTCGATGCCGGGACTGATGCGGTCAAAGAGCGCGGGGGCGACGGCGAGGAAGCCGTCGCGCGCCCAGCCGTCGGCCACGGAGCGGATGTGGGCGTTGACGCCAAAGATCTCCTGCACCACGACCAAGCCGGCGATTGGATCGCCCGCGGGACGGGCGACATAGGCGCTGAAGGAATGCCCGTCGGCAGCGCTCAAAGTTACTGATTCACTCATGGGGAATTCTCCAGTGGCGATCTCAGTATCGCCGCCAGAGGCGCTCCGATCAAATGCGTAGGCTGGGCGAGTGGAGGGTGTGGCGTGCAAATCTCCGGTGGGTTTTGCAGAGATTCGTACTATGACGGCAAAAAGCAACCGCAGATCCTTCGACTCCGTTTGGCCGTAGACCGGGCCAAACCTCGCTCAGGATGACAAAGCATCGTTGCCGCGAACTACTGAGACCTACACTAATTTACGCTTGGCGGTAGCTGGCGCGGCTTGCGGGGCCCGAGATCTTCGCGAACCAGCGTGAGGCCGAGGAGCAGGCGCTCAAAGCTATCGGAAAGGCGCGCGAAGAGAGGCGCTTCCTGCTCGTACTCGAAGAGATTGAATTGGCTGACGATGAAGTAGCTATGCTTGCCGGCGCGAATGAGCTCCTCAATGCTCGGGTGGTTGTGGCGCAAGCGGCGATTGGAGCCGGTGACCTCTGGGTACATGCCAGCGACAAATAGCGCATAGTCGCCGATGTACTTGCGCAGCGCGCGCTCGGCATCAAAAGAAGCAGCGGAGCCGTGGATGGGATCGGCGGCGCGCTCCATCTCTTCGAGCTGGTCGATGGGGCGGCCTGCATCATCGCGGATGCTGTAGAGCTTGTCGGACTGGGAGAACTCGCAGAGGATGCGGGCAACGTAGATCGTCAGATCGGGATCGTGCAAGCCAAGCTTGCCTTCATAGGTGTTGCGCACGATCTGCTGGAAGAAGGGTTCGAGCGGATGAGGCTGGGCCTGCATACACACCTCCCGAGCGGAGACACGCGTTGAAGCGATCTCCCGTTGCCGAAGCGGCTGCGCGCGAACAGCCTGGTTCGCTGCCTTAGGCCGCTGCTGTTCCTGATCGTGCTGCGCGGGGAAGGTGCCAGCAGAGGCCCCATTCACAAGGTTGTAACACTGAGCTTATCGGAAGAGTTTCGTTTGACAAGAGGGCGGGCCAACTTTGTTGGCAGAGAAGGGGTTCGATTGCGAAGGGCCGGAGGAGATGGAAGGGCGACCGTGGTGGATCGGTACCCACCCTAGCCGCAAAAACAAATGCGCGGCGAGGGTGGGGCACCCAGCTCCATTGTGTTTACTCGGCACCCACCCTAGCCGCAAAAACAAATGCGCGGCGAGGGTGGGGCACCCGAGTTCACTGCGTCGATTTCAGACTGTGGCGGGGGCGCGCTGTTCTAATTCGGCGAGGCGATTGGCGAGGAGCGATTCAAGCTTGACCAGAGCGGCAGAGAAGCCCTCGATGCCTTCCTTGAGCTTGTCGTTGGCCATGCGATCCGCTGCATGCATGCGGTCAAAGGTAGCTTTGTCGACGGTGATTCTTTCGATCGTCATTGATTTGGCGTTGGCAGGATCGAGTTTGCGCGGCAGATCGGCCTGAGTGGATTCGAGCTCGGCGAGGAGTTGCGGCGAGATGGTGAGGAGATCGCAGCCGGCGAGCTCGGTGATTTCGCCGATGTTGCGGAAGCTGGCGCCCATCACAACAGTCTTGTATCCGAATTTCTTGAAGTAGTTGTAGATGCGCGTGACCGATTGAACGCCGGGATCGTCAGCGCCCTGGTAGTCCTTGCCGGTGTCTTTCTTGTACCAGTCGAGGATGCGGCCGACGAAGGGAGAGATGAGAGTGGCGCCGGCATCGGCGGCGGCGATGGCCTGATGGATGCCAAAGAGGAGCGTGAGGTTGCAGTGGATGCCGTCTTTCTCGAGGACTTCGGCGGCTTTGATTCCCTCCCACGTGGAAGCGATCTTGATGAGCACGTGATCGCGACCGACGCCCGCGGCATCGTATTGCGCGATGATGGAGCGCGCCTGCTTGATGGTGGCATCGGTGTCATAGGAGAGGCGCGCATCCACTTCAGTGGAGACGCGGCCGGGAACAATGGCGAGAATCTTTTTGCCGAAGGCGATGGCCAGGCGCTGGAACGCGAGGTTGGCGACGGCCTGATCGGTTGCTCCTTCGCCCAGTTCATTGCGCGATTCCTTCAATACGCCGTCAACGATGGGCTGATACTGCGGCATTTGCGCGGCGGCGGTGATGAGGGAGGGGTTTGTGGTGGCGTCCTGGGGATGAAACTTCTCCATCGCCTCCATGTCGCCGGTGTCGGCCACAACGACGGTAAACTTACGCAATTGCTCAAGAAGACTTGGCATGATTCCTCCAAGGGGAATACGGAGTTCTACCGCACCAGTCTACCCCTTTTATAAGATGCGCGATGTGGAACGAGGTTACTCAGTGCGGATCTTTGACAAAAACAGCAAGTTGGCGTGCGCTGACGCGCACGTTGGCAAGTTAGCGTGCGCTGACGCGCACATGGCGGAGAACCGGATCATAGATCGATCTCCACGGTATTGGCGAGGACACCGAGGCCGGGAATGGAGACTTCGACGCGGTCGCCGGGTGAGAGCGGAGCAATGCCGGAGGGCGTTCCGGTAAGCAACAGGTCGCCGGGCTCGAGCGTGAACACGGAAGTGATGAAGGCGAGAAGCTCGCGGAGAGAGAAGATGAAGTCGAGCGTGGAGCCTTGCTGGCGGCGCTCGCCGTTGAGGTGTGTTTCGATAGTGAGGCCGGCGTCGAGGTCGAGCTCATCGCTGACGAAGGGGCCGACGGGGCAGAAGGTGTCAAAGCCCTTGGCGCGGGTCCATTGATCGTCCTTATTTTGCAGATCGCGGGCGGTGACATCGTTGGCGAGCGTGAAGCCGCGCACGACGTCGCGCCAGTTGGCGTCAGACTTGAGGTTGCGCGCGCGACGGCCGATGACGACGGCGAGCTCGCCTTCGAAGTCGACACGCTCGGAGACGGCAGGCATGCGGATGACGCCGCCGGGCGCGAGCAGCGACGAGGGAGGCTTGAGGAAGATCAGTGGTTCGGTGGGCATCTCGTTGCCGAGTTCGCGGACGTGTGCGCGATAGTTGCGGCCAACGCAGACGATTTTGGATGGCGTGACGGGAGGAAGGAGCTGGGCAGCGGAGAGCGGTATGGGCGCGAAAGAGGACGCGGGGCTGGCGCTCTGCAACTTGAAGGCGAGGTCTTCGTCCGGCGCGGGCGCGGGGCCGGAGATCCAGAACTCGCCGTTGCGATCTTCGACTGCGCCGTAGTGAGTTTGGCCATTGAGATTGAAGCGGCAAACCTTCATTGAGGAGACTGCCTCCAGCAGAAGTTTATCGTTCCGAGTTCGGTGTTCACCGCATGGAACGATTTCCGGGGGTATTTGTGGAGCAAGTTGTTTGATGTCAGTTGTTTGAGAGCCGAGCGCGCGAGGGAAGATTTTTCGTGCTCGCGCGCATTGATTCCAAAGGGGTTGTTGGGCATAAATTCGACGCAATTTTGCGCATTTTTCCGATGGCTCAGAAGGAGATTTGTTGATTCTAAACGAGTTAAATGGCGAATATTTGGCGAAAAGCCGCAAATTTTTTTATTTAGCAATTTCTCCGGAAAAAACAACCGGGTGAAAGGAGCTCGCCCGGGCCGCGGCGCGACTCTGGATCCGGAGGTTTGCAGATGATTTCGCATACACCTTCAAGGATAGCGAAAGCCGAGAAATAATCGGCAAACTTGGGAAAGAAATGTTGAGCAATCTTTTCAATGAGTTGCGTTGAAATGGGGGCAGGGCGGGGCTTGACACGCCAAGGCGCCCTCGCCGGCGTGGCGGTTTGTGGGGAGCATTATCGTCCCATGCGAATGAAGGCTGGGGTGTTCATCAATCGGTAATTGGCGGCGGCGTCATCTGCCCCCGGGGTCACGGCTATTGCCCGCACGTCATCTACTCGACCACTCGTCAATTACTCGTCGGTAAACACTTCGCGCTTGTTGCAGGCTAGGGAGCGGGAACGGTGTCTGATGCTTCGTTGGAGCGGGCGCTTTCGTGGCCGCTTTGATCGATGGCGGTGACGGTGTAGATGTAGGTGTGGCCGGGCTGAACGTTGGAATCATGAAAGCCGGGACCGACGACGGGCTGCGCGGGAGAGATGCGCTGCCATGCTGCGGCCGGGCCGGATGTATCCCGTTCGCGGCGATAGACGATGTAGCCTGCGAGATCGGCTTCAGCGCCGGGAAGCCAACTTAGATCGATCGCGGGACCGGCGCCATTTTCGCCTGAGGTCGCCACGGCATCAAGCCCTTTGGGCGCGCTGGGAGGGAAGATATTGATGGCGTCGATGCGGACGGGTAGCGGAGAGCGGCCTGGCGAGTTCAAGCGTTGAAGCTGCCGACGGTGATGCGGGCGACACGCTGGGCGCGATATTCGTAGGTCTCGCCGAAGCGGATGTTTTTGTCGAGCGCGCGATCGGAGTGGGCAGTTGGTTCGACGAGGAGCGATTGCTCGAGAGGCTCGGCGGGCTCGGGCAGCGGGCCTTGATCCGATTTCTTGACGGGCGGCGAGAGGAGCCTACGGACTAGGCGAATGGCGACGGGAGATGAATCGGATGGAGCAGGCGCCCAGCGCAGGAGCACGCCGTCTTTGCGCATCTCCGCCGTCAGGTTTTCGACGGCGGGAGGGGCTTCGCCGGCGAGGACTTCAACGCTGTTCGAGAGCCCAGCGGAACGGCCCTTGCGATTGATGAGCTCGACGGAATAAGTGAGCACGCGCGGAGAGCCGGCGGCGAGTGGCGCGGGCAAAGTGTCATTGAATGTGGCGGCGGCTCCGGGAGCGAATTGAAGTGTGGCGGCGATTGAGCAGGTGGATGCGCCGGCTTGATTGCGGCAAACCTGGACGGCGATGTTGCCCTTGAGGAGGACTTTGTCGGTGGTCTTTGTAGGCATGGTCCAGGCGAGCGCGACCTGGGAGCCGGTGCGGACGGCGGAGAGATCGGTGACGGGAATGGGAAGGTTGAGAGAGGGCGGCAGCGGGGCGCCGGGCATTCCGCAGCCGGCGAGGAACAATGCGGACACGAATGCCGCGAACAATGGAAGGAGATGCGTTGCGGGCCGCAAGCGCGGGCGCGGATTTCTTACCGATTGCATGGCGCTTTCAGTCTAAAGGAACCGCGCAGGACCCGGTTGGCGAGCGCACAAAAGGTTCACTGGATTGGTGCTGGACGCGGAATGCGATTGACTGCGTAAGGAGCGCTTGGGAAGATTGGGTGTCGGGCAGACCACGTATATATATATGAGGCTGAGCCGGAGCGGCGGCGGGACCGCGAGGCTGGAGAGTCAAAGCCGGCGGTAAGCCGCTGGTCGAGGAAAGTTCACACACGCCAGGCGAGTGCGCGAACGAGAAGGAAGGAAACCGGTGACATTTTTTCGGGACTATCTGCGGCAAAACAAGGTTTTGCACGACCCAAGATTCGACGAGACGGACGAGGATTTCCTGGTGCAGGCCTTGTTGCAGGCGCGGATGAACCGGTCGACGAAGAATATCGTGATCAAGGCCGGGTTCTTCGGCAAGATGGATTTGGAGCGCGAGCTGAAAACGCCGAAGGCTCAGGAAGCGTTGCAGTTTGTGGCGGGATTTCTTGGTTACACAGCCAAAGCACCGATCACGTATGGGCGAGACATCGAAGGGTTCAAGGCGTACTTTACGCCGGGGTTTGCCAGCAGCAACTCGAAACATGAGCAACTGCGGCGGGGCTTGCGCGACAGCTTTTTTGACGCGACCGTGGAGAGCCTGGAAACGATGGAGAAGGTGGACGCGTTGTTCGATATGGCGGAGCTGAAAAAGACGACGGAATAGCTGGCGAGACACTGCCGGTGCCCGAACAGACAAAAAAGCAACCGCAGTTCCTTCGACTTCGCAGGCGCAAGAAACCGCGCCTGCTTCGCTCAGGATGACAAGTCCCTTTTTCATATTTTTCTGCGCGCAGATGCAGCAGAGACAAGCTGAGACAATTTGTCCCGGGTATCCGTGACGAGCGAGCGGATCAGAGCTTGCGCAGGTTGGCGAATTTTTCCATCAGCTTCTTCATGCCGTGGTGGACGAAGAGCACGGTGAGCTTGGCGTCTTCACCGTCACCTTCGCGTTGGAGCACGGTTCCCTCACCATATTTTGAGTGCATGACGCGCTGGCCTTTTCTGAGGCCGGATGCGCCGTTGGTGGCTGGGATGTCCATGGTGGGACGGGCGTCTCTCCCCGGTCTCAGATTCGAGACCGGGGGCACCCGCTTTGAGCCAAAGAAGCGGGCGATGTTGTCGACGCTGTGCTCGGGCCGCGGTGGCGCTTGCGCGCTTTTATCTCTTGGAGTAGAGCCGAAGCGAGGAGAAGAAGAGGGCACGGCGTGAGGGATTTCCTGGCTTTCATCTTCATAGTTGAAGTGCGCGGGCTCGGAGCCGGCGCGCTGAAAGCTTCGGCCTGAGCTGTATGCGGGAGTGGACCAGCCGGGATTTCGGTTGCCGAGATTTTCGATGAGCTGCGGAGGAACTTCTTCAAGGAAGCGCGAAGGGACGCTTGCCTCGGGCACGTCGGCGCCGTAGCGGCGGCGATAATGCGCGCGGGTGAGGATGAGCGTGTTCATGGCGCGGGTCATGCCGACGTAGCAGAGGCGGCGTTCCTCTTCAAGTTCTTCGGGGCTGGAGAGCGTGCGCGAATGCGGGAAGAGACCTTCCTCAAGGCCGGCGAGAAAGACCAGCGGGAATTCAAGGCCCTTGGCGGCGTGGAGGGTCATGAGCGTGACGCGGGCATTGGGATCGAATTTGTCAGTGTCAGAGGCGAGAGCGGCGTGGTCGAGGAATTCGGCGAGGGTTTCTCCGCGCTCCTCGGCGTCGTGCGCGGCGTTGGCGAGCTCCTTGAGGTTCTCAATGCGGCTGAAGGCCTCGGGTGTGCCCTCGGTTTCGAGGGCTTTGATGTAGCCGGAGCGGTCGATGATGAAGCGGATGAGCTCGGGGAGGGTGGCGGAGTCGCCGGGAGAGCGGAAGGGCTCGTGATTCGTGGTTCGTGAATCGTGGGCCGTGGTTTGTGAATCGCGAACGGTCGCGTGCGGCTCGGGGTTCGCGGATGGAAAATGCGATGCGTCGAGTAACTGGAGCTGGCTCTCGTCATCAACTGCAATCGGCGCATCGGCCGCTGCGGCCGCTCCGAATCCGAAGCCGGTGTCGGAATCGGCAGCGCGGGACTCGGCAACATCGGCGGCCAGCTTGCCGGCGAAGTCGGGATCCATCATCGCTTGCGCGTCGAGAATGAGCTGGCGGAAAGATTCGAGAGCCATGAGCGCGCGCGTGGGGATGAGGCGATTTCTGATTGCTGCAGCAGTGGCGTCCCAAGTAGACGAGTTGGTTTCGAGAGCCAGGCGTTCCAGAGTTTCGAGGGTTGTTTTGCCGATGCCACGAGCCGGCGTGTTGATGACGCGCTGGAGGGCCATGGAGTCGTGAGGATTACGGATGAGGCGAAGATAGCCGAGGAGATCCTTGATTTCGGCGCGCTCATAAAAGCTGAATCCGCCGACCATGGTGTAGCTGATGTTGTAGCGGCGGAGGGCTTCCTCAACGAGACGCGACTGAGAGTTGGTGCGGTAAAGGACTGCGACCCCTCCGGGGTTTTGGGTTTCGGAGGAACTCTGTGCGCGGAAGAATGCTTGAATTTTGTCGGCGATGAAGAGGGCTTCGTTTTCGCCGTCGGGCGCTTCGTAGTATCCGATGAGCGAGCCGCCCTGGCGCTCGGTCCAGAGCTTTTTGCCCTTGCGGCGGATGTTGTTGGCGACGACGGCGCCGGCGGCTTCAAGAATGATCTGCGTGGAGCGGTAGTTCTGCTCGAGGCGGACGATGCGGGCGTTGGGAAAATCTTTCTCGAATTCGAGGATGTTGCGGATGTCGGCGCCGCGCCAGGAGTAGATGCTCTGATCCTCGTCGCCGACGGCGCAGACGTTTTTGTGCTCGCCGGCGAGGAGCTTCATGAGCTCGTATTGCGGACGGTTCGTGTCCTGGTACTCATCGACCAGTACATATTGATAGCGGCGCTGGTAGCGCTCGCGGACTTCGGCGGAAGATTTGAGCAGGCGGACGGCTTCGAGGAGCAGGTCGTCGAAGTCCACGGCGTTGTTCTTGCGGAGCTCGTCCTGATAGGCGCGGAAGATGTGGGCGACGCGCTCGCTGGTGGGATCTTTCGAGCCGAGGAAAAAATCCTGAGGATCGACCATGTGATTTTTGGCCCAGGAGATGCGGCTCTGCACGGTGCGCGGGGTGAGCTGCTTAGTGTCGAGGCCCATGCGCTTCATGATCTGCTTGACCAGCGCCGACTGATCGTTCTCGTCGAAGATGGTGAAGGAGCGGGTGAGGCCCTTTCCGTTGATCTGGAGGGCTTCGACGTCGCGGCGAAGGATGCGCACGCAGAAGGAATGGAAGGTTGCGATGAGAGGCTTGGCGAGCGAGGAGTGGCCGAGCAATTGATTGACGCGCTCGGCCATTTCGGCGGCGGCTTTGTTGGTGAAGGTGACGGCGAGGATGGAGTCGGGAGCGATGTTTTTCTCCTGGATGAGCCAGGCGATGCGATGGGTGATGACGCGAGTTTTGCCGGAGCCGGCGCCCGCGAGGATGAGCAAGGGGCCTTCGGCGGCCTCGACAGCGGCGCGTTGTTCGGGATTGAGATGGTCGAGGAGCGGATGCAAAGCGTGAATTCCTGGGGGGACGGGGGTCCTGAGACTAGTGTAACGTTGCGGAGGCGTGCGTGGCGGAGAGCTTACGCGCTGCGCTTTTCGGCTTCGACGTAAGCGCGAAGGACGGCGTTCATGCGGGTCAGGTGGCCTCTGCCGCGTGACCTGAACCACTCGACCACATCGCGATCAAGGCGCAGGTGGACGGAGGTCTTGCCGCTGGGCATCACGACGCGCGCGGACTTCCAGAAATCGGCGCCGAGAGATTCCGCGCGCGGAGCGTCGCGGCGGGTTTTGTCGAGATTGGGCTCGCGGGGGCCGCGCTTGCGGAGGGCCTCGACCTCCCTAAGGGAATATCTCACGGTAGTAGATTTCTTCTTCATCTTTGCTCGCCCTCTGGGCGCTGACGATGCGGACAAGATTCTCAGCGCGCCAGGTGTAAATGACTCGGTAGACTTCGATGTCGGCGCGGCCCAATGCGATCCAACGAACTTCGCCGTAATCCTTGCGGTCGTCGACTCTCTCCAGCCTCTCGTTCTGAAAGATGGCCGCGGCGGTGAGGAACGAGACGCCGTGTTTTTCCAGGTTGCTTTTGGCCTTGGCCTGATCCCACTCGAATTCGAGTTCTTGCTCGGCCATGACGTACCTTTATATGTAAACACAATTGTGTACACAAGTCAACGGATGCGGGAACCGTCCCTACGGGACTGCGATTTCTATTTCGACCGCATTCCCCACGTTGAAACGCGGGGCTAACGAACGCTGCGCCTACGGCGCGAGTGACGTGGCACGTTTCATCTGATTGGGTGGGCGCGGGTCTACGGGTTTGCAATTCCGAGGGCAATTCGCTACGATAATGGATACGCGCGGGGAGTTCCCTGCGCTGTCAACTGCACCACGGTTCTTAGTCCTGGCCGGACGGGCAATGTTTTGGACGGATGCCCTGCTTGGTCGAGGATCCTGCGATAGCGGGCTGGTAAGGGCGGTGGGAGACGAGGAAACGATGGCAACTGGCAAGAATATTGTGAAGGCGCGCGCCGCTGTGAACAAGCCGGCGTATCCGCTGCCTGAAGCAGTGAATCTCCTGAAGCAAGTGAAATATGCAAAGTTCGACGAGACCGTCGATCTGACGATGCGTCTGGGCGTGGACACGCGCCATGCTGACCAGATGGTTCGCGGCACGGTCGTGCTGCCGCACGGGCTAGGCAAGACCAAGACGGTGGCGGTGATCGCGACCGGCGACCGGCAGAAGGAAGCGCAGGAAGCGGGCGCGGACTTTGTGGGCGGCGAGGAGATGGTGGAGAAGATCCAGAAAGAAAACTGGACTGCCTTCGACGCGCTGATTGCGACACCGGACATGATGAAGGTTGTGGGCCGTCTGGGCAAGGTGCTCGGACCGAAGGGCCTGATGCCGAATCCCAAGACCGGGACCGTGACCGTGGATGTGGGTGCGGCGGTAAAAGAGATCAAGGCCGGCAAGGTGGAGTTTCGCGCCGACAAGACGAGCCTGGTGCACGTGCCGGTGGGCAAGCTGAGCTTCGAGCCGCAAAAGCTGATCGACAACGCGACGACGGTGATTACATCGATCGTGCGCGCGAAGCCTTCGGCGGCGAAGGGCAAATACATCAAGAGCGTGACGCTGAGCTCGACCATGGGACCGGGCGTCCCGCTGGATTCGGCTGTGGCGGACGCGGCAGTGAAGAAGTAAGAGCAGGGACCACCGGAGTGCGGGCGAGGACGCCCGCACGACAGCCGGCGAGGACGCCGGCGCTACAGGGCGCGCTGATAGACGAGCGCAGACCCGATTAGGGAGTGGAACGATGGCGATTTCGAAGGCAAAAAAGGCGGAGAAGGTTAAGGTGCTGGCCACGGAGCTGGCCGGATCAACCACCGCGATTGTGGGCACGTTCAGCAAGCTGACTGTGGCCAAGGATTATGAGCTGCGCAAGGTGATTCGCGAAGCGGGTGGCAAATACCGCGTGGTGAAAAACAAGCTGGCCGCGATTTCGGGAACAGGGACCGAGGTTGAAGCCGCGCTGAAGGGTTTGAAGGGCGTGAACTCGGTGGCGTTTACCGCGGGCGACCCGGTGGCGCTGGCCAAGGTGTTTGCCAAGTGGGCGGGCGAAAACGCGACGGAGTTCCACTTCAAGCTGGGCATCGTGGACGGCAAGCTGCTGAGCGTGGATGACGTGAAGGCGCTGGCGACCATGCCGGGCAAGGAAGAGATCTTCTCGAAGCTGCTCTTCCTGATGAATGCGCCGGCGCAGAGGCTGGCGACGGTGATCAATGCCACGGGCCGCGATTTGGCGGTGGTGATTGGCCAGGGAGTGGAGAAAGAAAAGTTTGCGGCGGCGTAGCCGCGAGCCGTTAGCTATTAGCCATTAGCTTTTAGCTTGTTCTGGATGAGGTTGAGGTTGTGCGCTTCTCCAGGGTTGAGCTAAGAGCTAATAGCCGGTTTTCAAGAGTTTGGCCGAGGTAAGCGAGTGGGGCGCTGGTCTGGCGCAACGGAAACCACTGCGTGGGGCGGCCTTTTGGACGAGAGATTTGGCTCGGCCAGGGAAATTCAATTTGATTGGAGAGAGAACATGGCGGATATCGCGCAATTGGAAGAGCAAATCGTAAGCCTGAGCCTGCTGGAAGCGGCGGCTCTGGTGAAGAAGCTGGAAGAGCGGCTTGGCGTTTCGGCTGCGGCAGCGGCCCCGGTGATGGTTGCCGGCGGCGCGGCGGCGGGCGGAGCAGCTCCGGCGGTCGAAGAGAAGACCGAATTTCAGGTGATCCTGAAGGACGCCGGCGCCAATAAGATCAACACCATCAAGGCGGTACGCGAAGTGACTTCGCTCGGCCTGAAGGAAGCCAAGGACCTGGTTGACGGTGCTCCCAAGGCCATCAAGGAGAACGCGACCAAGGACGAGGCCGAGGCCATCAAGAAGAAGTTTGAAGGCGTCGCGACGGTCGAAATCAAGTAACGGGCCAGGGAAACTGGCCCGAAGTCAATGGAACGGCATGGGACTTGCATGCGCTGCCGGGACGCGCTAAGATAGAGGGTGCGCGTCTTGGCGGTTCCGCCTAGTGAACCTATAGGTAAAGCGGCTAGACGGCGTGAAATGCGGGGCGTGGTGGTCACGCAGGCATCCGCGGATCAGAACAGCGATCGATGAGGGCGGGTGTTTCGAGTCAAGTTCTTTTGAGTCAGCGGTTTTCCCAGGGTCAGGCGGGCAGCCGTTGACGGTGGTCGGGCAGCGGGACATTCGCGGCGGATGCGGATTTTGCGATCGGCGAGGGCAATGGAAGAAAATTCGATTGGGGGCACAGGCGTTGAGCCGCGCTCGTGAGGCATTGCGTCCTTACGGGCTTTTCGTGTCTCCCGGGGTGCTGCAGAGGAAAGTTTCTGAACTCTGCCAGACCTACGCGCACAACTTCCCTTTACGGTATCTCCCGTAATTCCGGGTTCAGCCGTTGTGCTCGCATCTTCCAATTGTGCGCAGTCTAGCGCACCTGCCCGAAGCGCGCAAGATCGACCACGCGTTTTTGACCGAGCTCTCACAGAACCCGCCTGATCCGGGTTCTTTCCGGTAAACGGATTCGATTTCCGTGCTGCCGGCAACCAAAGGGCGGGCAATCAATGCCTGCTCCCACGCACCTTCGGCTTTTTACGGATTCACGGAACCAAACGGGCGCCCACGAGACTCAGGCGCCCGGCCGGCCGAGCCACGAACCGAGTGGCGGCGCCGGAACGACGAGGCTCAGGAGTGAACATGCCCAACGAGAAGCGCGCGATTCGCAGCCGGCTCGATTTTTCAAAGATTCCAACCGCCACCCAGATTCCCAACCTGATCGAAGTGCAGCGCCGCAGCTATGAGCGGTTCCTGCAGATGGACAAACTACCGAACGAGCGCGACGACAGCGGCTTGCAGTCGGTGTTTGTGTCGGTTTTTCCGATCATGGATTTCCGCGGCATCTCGCAACTGGATTTCGTTGATTTCTCGATCGGCAACTGGGAGTGCAAGTGCGGCCACCTGAAGGGACTGCATCACCTAAGAACGGCCTGCGTGCATTGCGGCGCGATGGTGATTACGGATCCTTTCATGTCGAGCGACGTGCTTTGCCAGAAGTGCGGCACCTACAACAAGAACACGCCGGACTTCTGCAACAAGTGCGGCGACCCGGTAAGCCTGCAATTGAAGTACGACCAGCAGGAGTGCGAAGAGCGGGGTATGACGTTCAGTGCGCCGTTGAAGGTGACGGTACGCCTGACCATTTACGACAAGGACGCGGAGACGGGCAACAAGACCATCCGCGACATCAAGGAACAGGAAGTATTCTTCGGCGACATTCCGCTGATGACGCCGAATGGAACGTTCATTGTGAACGGCACGGAGCGCGTGATCGTTTCACAGCTGCACCGTTCGCCGGGCGTGTTCTTTGAGACCGCCAACAACCGGACGTATTTCCTGGGCAAGATCATTCCCTACCGCGGATCGTGGGTGGAGTTTGAATACGACCAGAAGAACACGCTCTATGTGCGCATCGACCGCAAGCGCAAGTTCCTGGGAACGATTTTCCTGCGCGCGCTGGGACTGCGCTCGAACGAAGAAATCCTGAAGACGTTCTACACCGTGGACCGGCTGCACAAGGACGACGGGAAGCTGATGTGGGAAGTGCAGCAGGACGCGACCAAGGGCACGCACCTGGTGGGGGCGAAGCCCGCACACGCCATCAAGCACGGCGGCGAGGAGATTGCGCACGCAGGCCGCAAGATCACTGCGCATGCGCTGAAGGCTCTGCGCGCGGGGAACATCCAGAAGGTGGAAGTGGAAGCCGCGGAACTGGACGGCGCGCTGACGGCATCCGACGTGGTGGATACGAACACCGGCGAAGTGATTGTGGAGGCCAACGTTGAGTTGACGGCCGACCGTTTGCACAAGGTGATGGCGTCGGGCGCCGCGAGCTTCGAAGTGTTCTTCCCGGACCGCGACGACGTGGGCAACATTATTTCGAATACTTTGAAGCGGGACTCGGTACATAAGCCGGAAGAGGCGCTGATCGAGATCTACCGCAAGTTGCGGCCGGGCGACCCGCCGACGCTGGATACGGCGACGGCGCTGTTCGAAGGCATGTTCTTCGATCCGCGCAAGTACGATTTCTCGCGCGTAGGCCGGCTGAAGTTCAACATCAAGCTGTACGAGAACCAGGACGCGACACATCTGGATCACCGGACACTGACGGCGGAGGACTTCTACGCGACGATCCGCTACCTGCTGAAGCTGCGCAAGAACATCGGCATGGTGGACGACATCGATCACCTGGGCAACCGCCGCGTGCGCGCGGTGGGCGAGTTGATGGAGAACCAGTTCCGCATCGGGCTGGTGCGCATGGAGCGCGCCATCAAGGAAAAGATGAGCGTGTATCAGGAGCTGAATACGGCGATGCCGCACGACCTGATCAACGCCAAGCCGGTGATGGCCGCGATTCGCGAGTTCTTCGGCTCGTCGCAATTCTCGCAGTTCATGGACCAGACCAATCCGCTGTCGGAGATCACGCACAAGCGGCGTCTTTCGGCTCTTGGGCCGGGCGGGTTGAGCCGCGAGCGCGCGGGATTCGAAGTACGCGACGTGCACCCGACGCACTACGGACGCATTTGCCCGATTGAGACGCCGGAAGGCCCGAACATCGGACTGATCAGCTCACTGAGCTGCTTTGCGCGCATCAACGAATACGGATTTATCGAGTCGCCTTACCGCAGGGTGAAGGACTCGAAGATTCTGGACTTTGTGGAGATCGTGAACGCAGGCGAAAGCGGATTGCGCGTGGGCGACCACATCGAGAAGGACGAAGCGCACAAGCTGAACGCAAAGTTGAAGAAGGAAGGCAAGCGAGCGATTGATTCGATTCCCTTCAGCTTTTATTTGTCGGCGTGGGAAGAGGACAAGCACACCATTGCGCAGGCCAACATCGAGTTCAACGAGAACGGCGTGATCACGGAAGACCTGGTGAACGCGCGCCGGCTGGGGAACTTTGTGCTGGTGAACCGGACCGAGGTGGACTACATCGACGTAAGCCCGAAGCAATTGGTGTCGGTTGCCGCATCGCTGGTGCCGTTCCTGGAGCATGACGACGCCAACCGCGCGCTAATGGGCGCGAACATGCAACGGCAGTCAGTGCCGCTGCTGGCGGCCGAAGCGCCGCTCGTGGGCACGGGCATGGAAGGCGTGACCGCGCGCGATTCAGGCGCGGTGATCCTGGCCAAGCGCAACGGCATTGTGGACTCGGTGGATTCGGAGCGGATTATCGTGCGCGTCGAAGGCGAGCATCATCCGATGCAGCTTTCGCGCGAGGTGGGTTCAGACATTTATCAGCTCATCAAGTTCAAGCGGTCGAACCAGAACACCTGCATCAATCAGAAGCCGGTGGTCAGGCAGGGCGACCGTGTGCTGAAGGGGCAGGTGATTGCAGACGGGCCGTGCACGGAGCAAGGAGAGCTGGCACTGGGACGCAATGTGCTGGTGGCCTTTATGCCGTGGCGCGGATACAACTTCGAGGACGCGATTTTGATCAGCGAGCAACTGGTGCGTGAGGACTACTACACCTCAGTACACATCGAGGAGTTCGAGATCGAGGCGCGCGACACGAAGCTGGGACCGGAAGAGATCACGCGCGACATTCCCAACGTAAGCGAGCACGCGCTGCGCGACCTGGACGAGAGCGGAGTGATCCGCATCGGCGCCCAGATCGGGCACGGCGACATTCTGGTGGGCAAAGTGACGCCGAAGGGCGAAACGCAACTGACGCCGGAAGAGAAGCTGCTGCGGGCGATCTTCGGCGAAAAGGCCGGCGATGTGCGCGACGCATCGCTCACGTGCCCTCCGGGAATTGAAGGCACGGTGGTCGATGTGCGCATCTTCAGCCGCAAGGGCCAGGAGAAGGACGAGCGCGCCAAGCTGATCGAAGCCGAGTACGTGGCCAAGCTCGAAAAGAACCTGGGCGACGAGATCCGGATTTTGACCGATGAGCGGTTGAAGCGGCTGGAAGCAATCCTGGGCGCAAAGGAAGTGCTGGCCGACCTGCACGACGAGCGCACCAACAAGCGCCTGCTGACCAAGGGCACACTGCTCGACCGCGACACGATCGAACGCATCTCGACGAAGAATCTGAAGCGCATCCGCTATAACGACAAGGATCCGCGGGTGAACGAGCAGATCGACGAGATCGAAGAGATGACGTCGCGGCAGATCGAAGTGCTGCGCAAGATTACGAACGAGAAGGTGGCCAAGCTGCAAAAGGGCGACGAGCTGCCTCCGGGCGTGATCAAGCTGGTGAAGGTGTACGTGGCCATGAAGCGCAAGCTGAGCGTGGGCGACAAGATGGCCGGCCGTCACGGAAACAAGGGCGTGATCTCGCGCATTCTTCCGGTGGAAGATATGCCGTATCTGCCCGATGGAACGCCGGTGGAGATTGTGTTGAATCCACTGGGCGTGCCTTCTCGTATGAATGTGGGGCAGATCCTGGAGACGCATCTTGGATGGGCTGCGCACGAGCTGGGCAAGAAGGTCGCAAAACTGTTGAAGGAGAACTCCGAAGCCGCGTATGCGCGCGAGATGGCGAAGAAAGAGTTTGCCGGAACCGCGGTGCTGGGCCAGTTGCTGGAGCTGGACGACGAGATGCTGATCCGCGTGATGCAGGGCATGAGCAAGGGCATCTGGTTCGGAACAGCGGTGTTCGACGGCGCGCAGGAGAGCGAAATCAAAGCTCTGCTGGCATCGGCGGGCTTGCCGTCTTCGGGCAAGACGATGCTCTTCGACGGCCTGACGGGCGATCAGTTCGAACAGCCGGTGACAGTGGGCTACATCTACATGCTCAAACTGTCGCACCTGGTCGACGACAAGATTCACGCAAGGTCGATCGGTCCGTACTCGCTCATCACGCAACAGCCGCTGGGCGGCAAGGCGCAGTTCGGCGGGCAGCGTTTCGGCGAGATGGAAGTGTGGGCACTGGAAGCTTACGGCGCCGCGTACATCCTGCAGGAACTGCTCACCGCGAAGTCCGACGACGTGTATGGCCGTACCAAGCTTTACGAGGCCATCGTCAAGGGCGAAGCGGCAATCGAGCCGGGCGTGCCGGAGTCGTTCAATGTATTGATCCGCGAGTTGCAATCGCTCTGCCTTGATGTTGAGTTGATCAAGCGCGCGGACCTGATCAAAAAGCTGCCGACGCCGGAAGTGGCGGCGGTGGCGGACTAAGAGATAGCTCGTAGCTCTTAGCTATTAGCCGTTAGCTCGATTGTGTCGCTCCTAGGCCTTGAAGCCTGGAGCAGGCAAGGAAAAGGCTAAGGGCTAACGGCCAGGAGCTAATGGCTGAAGAGTTTTTTCAGGGTCCTTCTTGAAAGCGGTAAACGCCGCTACCCGGGAAGGAAGGATCCCAAAGGAATCCCGGGAAGAATGCAGTACCGCGGCGGGCAATAGAGAACCCGCCAGGGAGGGTCGCCTTGTTCCGTTCGAACCCGTTTGAGCTCACGAGCCCCATCACCGACTTCGACGCCATCCGCATCATGCTTGCCAGCCCGGAGAAGATCCGCAGCTGGTCGCACGGGGAAGTTACCAAGCCGGAGACCATCAATTACCGCACCTTCAAGCCGGAGCGCGACGGCCTGTTCTGCGCGCGCATTTTTGGGCCGGTGACGGACTGGGAGTGCCTGTGCGGCAAGTACAAGCGCATGAAGCACCGCGGCGTGATTTGCGACAAGTGCGGCGTGGAAGTGACGGTGAGCAAGGTTCGCCGCGAGCGCATGGGCCATATTGAGCTGGCGTCGCCCTGCTCGCATGTATGGTTCTTCAAGGGCCTGCCGTCGCGCATCGGCCACCTGCTGGACATTTCATTGCGCGACTCTGGAAGGCATTCTCTACTTCGAGTCCTATGTCGTGATCGATCCGGGCGACGCGCCGGTGCGCGAGCGCGAGATCATCAAGGACGAGACCAAGTTCCGCGAGCTCGATCAGCAGTTCCGGCCCTCCGGCTTCAAGGCCATGATGGGCGCCGAAGCGATCAAGGAATTGCTCAAGCGCGTGAGCATTGATGAGCTCGGAGTTGAACTGCGCGAGCGCATGAAGACTGAGACCTCGGCGCAGAAGAAGATCAAGTTTGCCAAGCGTCTGAAGGTGGTTGAGGCGTTCCGCAAGTCGAGCAACAAGCCGCAGTGGATGATTCTCGACGTGCTGCCGGTCATTCCCCCAGAGTTGCGCCCCCTGGTGCCGCTGGATGGCGGCCGCTTTGCCACGTCGGACTTGAACGATTTGTATCGCCGCGTGATCAACCGCAACAACCGGTTGAAGAAGCTGATGGACCTGCACGCGCCGGAAGTGATTGTGCGCAACGAAAAGCGCATGCTGCAAGAAGCTGTGGATGCGCTGTTTGACAACGGCCGCCGCGGCCGCGTGCTGAGGGGCGCGAACAACCGTCCGCTCAAGTCACTCTCCGACACTCTGAAGGGCAAGCAGGGCCGTTTCAGGCAGAACCTGCTGGGCAAGCGCGTCGACTACTCGGGCCGCTCGGTGATCGTGGTGGGTCCGGAGCTGAAGCTGCACCAGTGCGGCCTGCCGAAGAAGATGGCGCTCGAACTGTTCAAGCCGTTCATCTATCACCGGCTGGAGCAGACCGGGCAGTGCACGACCATCAAGCAAGCGAAAGAAATGGTGGAGATGCAAGAGCCGGTGGTATGGGACATTCTTGAGGAAGTGATCAAGGATCATCCGGTGATGCTGAACCGCGCTCCCACGCTTCACCGCCTGGGCATTCAGGCTTTTGAGCCGGTGCTGGTGGAAGGCAAGGCGATCAAGATTCACCCGCTTGTTTGCACCGCATTCAACGCGGACTTTGACGGCGATCAGATGGCGGTTCACATTCCGCTGTCGCCCGAGGCGCAGATTGAAGCCAGCGTGCTGATGCTGGCCTCGCACAATATTCTTTCGCCGGCCAGCGGTCAGCCGATCACCGTGCCGACGCAGGACATGGTGCTGGGGCTTTACTACCTGACCAAGGCCAAGAAGGGTGGCAAGGGCGAAGGCCGCGTTTTCTCGAACACCGATGAGATCCTGATGGCGCTCGAAGCGGGCGAGGTGGAGACGCTGACGCCGATCCGAATTCGCTACACCGGCAAAGTGCTCGATATGGCCAATGCTTACGACGATCAGGACCTGACGCACACCGAGCCGGTGGACTTTGACAAGGAGTATCTGTCGACCACGGTTGGCCGCGTGATCCTGAACGACGCGCTGCCGCCGGGCATGCCGTTTGTGAACGGACTGATGAAAAAGAAGGGCATCGGGCAACTGGTGAACTATTGCAACCAGAACCTGGGGCTCGAAGTGACGGTGGGCATGCTCGATCGCATCAAGTCACTGGGATTCAACTTTGCCACGCGTTCCGGCCTTTCCGTGGGCCTGGACGACATGGTGATCCCGGCGAGCAAATACAGCACGGTCGACGCTGCCGACAAGAAGGTGATCGAGGTCCAGAAGCAGTACATGGACGGCGCCATCACCAACGGCGAGCGGTCGAACAAGGTGATCCAGATGTGGTCCGCGGTGACGGACCAGGTTGCCGACGAGATGTTCTCGAACATGAAGAAGGCGGACGACGAAGGGGCCATGAACCCGATTTACATCATGGCCGATTCCGGCGCCCGCGGATCGAAGCAGCAGATTCGCCAGTTGAGCGGCATGCGCGGACTGATGGCCAAGCCTTCGGGCGAAGTTATTGAGACGCCGATTACCGCGAACTTCCGCGAAGGGCTGACGGTTCTCGAATACTTCATCTCGACGCACGGCGCGCGCAAGGGCCTGGCCGATACGGCGCTGAAGACGGCCGACTCGGGCTACCTGACGCGGCGGCTGGTTGACGTGGCGCAGGACGTGATCGTGACCGAGCAGGATTGCGGAACGCTCGAAGGCATTTACGTCGGATCGATCGTGGAATCCGGCGAGATCATCGAGCCGTTGCGCGATCGCATCATCGGCCGCGTTTCGCTTGAGCGGATCAAGGACTACGACGGTAACGTTGTGGTGGAAGTGAACCAGCCGATCGACGAAGACATCGCATCGGCGATTCAGGGCGCTGGCGTGGAACGGGTGAAGATCCGCTCCGTGCTCACGTGCGAATCGCGGCGCGGTGTTTGCGCGTTGTGCTACGGACGCAACCTTGGCTCCGGCCGCATGGTCGAGCTGGGCGAAACCTGCGGCGTGATTGCGGCACAGTCCATCGGCGAACCGGGAACACAGCTCACGATGCGTACCTTCCACGTGGGCGGCACGGCCAGCCGCGTGCAGGACAAGTCGCGCCTGGACGCCAAGAACAACGGCTTCGTGCGCTTCATCAACCTGAACACGGTGGAGAGCAAGGAAGGCGAGTTGGTGGCAATGAACCGCTCCGGCTCATTGGCCATTGTGGACGATCGTGGCCGTGAAAAGGAGCGCTACCAGGTGGTGTATGGCGCGCGTCTCCGCGTGCGCGAGGGCGCGGCGGTGAAGCTGGGCCAGGTGCTGGCCGAGTGGGATCCTTACACGTACGCCATTCTCACGGAGATCGGCGGCCCGGTGCAGTTCAAGGACTTGCAGGAAGGCATCACGCTGAACGAGGAAGTGGACGAAGTGACCGGCCTTTCGCGCCTGGTGGTAGCCGACTCGCCCGACGAGAAGCGGCAGCCGGCCATTGCCATCAAGGGCTCCAAGAGCAGCAAGCGGTACCTGCTGCCTCGCGGCGCTCACCTGATGGTGCAGGACGGCGATGAGGTGGGTCCGGGCGATGTGCTGGCCAAGATTCCCAAGGAGAGCACGCGCACCAAGGACATCACGGGCGGTCTGCCGCGCGTGGTGGAACTCTTTGAGGCGCGCAAGCCGAGGGAAACCGCGATCATCAGCGAGATCGATGGCGTGGTCCGGTTCGGCGAGGTCTCAAAGGGACAGCGCAAGATTTACGTGACGGCTGACAACGGCGACGAGAAGGAATACTCGGTGCCGCGCGGCATTCACGTGAACGTTCAGGAAGGCGAACGGCTTCGCGCCGGCGATCCGCTGATGGATGGACCTCTGAACCCGCACGACATTCTTGCCGTACTTGGCGAGAAGGAGCTGCAGGCTTACCTGGTGAACGAAATTCAGGAAGTCTACCGGCTTCAGGGCGTGGCGATCAGCGACAAGCACATCGAAGTGATTGTGCGGCAGATGCTGCGCTGGGTGCGGATCGACGAAGTGGGCGACTCGAGCTTCCTGCTCGAACAGCAGGTGGATCGGTTCCGCTTCAGGGAAGAGATCGAGCGCGTGCTCGCCAATGGAGGCCGTCCGCCGATCGGACGTCCGCTGCTGCTGGGCATCACCAAGGCGTCGCTCTCGACCGACAGCTTCATCTCCGCGGCCAGCTTCCAGGAGACGACGCGCGTACTCACCGAGGCCAGCATCAACGGCGCGATCGACAACCTGCGCGGGTTGAAGGAGAACGTGATCGTGGGACGGTTGATTCCCGCGGGCACGGGCCTGGAATACTACCGCAACGTACAGCTTTCACCGGAGCTCGAAGAGGCCGCGGCTCGCGTGCAGCAGGAAGTGCACGCCGAGATCGAAGCCGCCGAGCGCGAGCTGGAACTGATGCGGCAGGAAGGCGAAGCCGAGGAGATGGCGGCCGAATAAGGCTGGTTCATCCCGAACGGTTAACAACTCAAGGCCCGGCTTATGCCGGGCCTTTCTTATGCGCACTTTCTTGACTCGGGATCCGAGGCGGGCGCATCGGGTGCGGCGGTTCTGCCGTGGCCCCGGGATGGCTTGACGGCATACATGGAGGCGTCGGCAGCTTTCATGAGGCTGTCGGCGGAATCAGCGTCCTCAGGGTAGAGGGCGATGCCGACACTAGCCGAGCCGTGCACCACATGCCCACCCACCGCGAAGGGATTGTCGAAACTGTGCTCGATGCGGTTCGCGATTACGTGGACGTCGGAGCGGCTGTGGACTGCTTCGACAACCACCGCAAACTCATCGCCGCCGAGGCGTGCCAGAGTGTCGCCCGGCCGCAGTTGATGCTTCATGCGCCGGGCGGCTTCCTGC
Organism: uncultured Acidobacteriaceae bacterium; assembly: GCA_963850865.1. GTDB lineage: Bacteria > Acidobacteriota > Terriglobia > Terriglobales > Acidobacteriaceae > Telmatobacter. Next base: position 121,231 of record CAWKMZ010000007.1, on the reverse strand, counting down.
AGGTACATGTCGCCCACCTGGTGGCCGAATTGGTCGTTGACCTGCTTGAACCGATCGAGGTCGATGAAGATGAAGCCGAAGATACCGGCAGAGCGGCGGGCTTCAGAGATCATGACGCCCAAATGTTTCTCGAGCGAGAAGCGGTTTGGAATATCGGTGAGCATGTCGAACTCCGAGCGATGCACGAGATCGGCGTAGAGGCGCGAAGTCTCGATGGCCAGGGTCGCCAAACCGGCTCCGAGCGCGAGGGCAGAATCTTCCTCCGCGGAGGGATTGGTGAGACGGTTCATAGCAGCGAAGATAATTCCCAGCGCGGCTCCCGAGCGGCCGGGAATCTCCTGCTGGACGATTCTCTGCGAAGTGAGTTTGATCGGGCGTTTGCCTAGACATGCGCCATCGGCAATCTCGCACCAGCACGCGGCGCCATGCAGGCGGAACGACACCACCTCCGTGATGCACTGGAGGATCTCGCCGAGCGGACGGGAGTTGTTGATGTCCTCAAGGATGCGGCTTCGCCGCTGTTCGAGATAGGCCAGCGAGGCGGTTTTCCGTCGAACACGCCGTTCGATGGCCAAGCTTCTGAGACCGACGGCGATGACGACCAAAAGCAGCAGGCCGACAATCAAGATCAGGTGGCGCACATTCAGCCAGGGAGGCCGCGCGACGATTGCGATGTCGTCGACGTTGCGCATGAGGATATTAAAGGGTACTTCGCCGTCGAAGGGGTTCGGGTCTTCCAGCATGCAGATACCGGTGACGCGGATGCGCGTGCCGACGGGAATCTCGCGCATGGGTTCGAGCGGGACTGGGCTTGCTGTGCCTGGATGGCGGATGATGGCGGAGAGCAGGTGACCGTCGGAGTCGAGCACATACTCGTCCTGGGTGGCCTGGCGCACTTCCGTCATCACCTGGCCTTCCACTGAAACCAGGTCGAAAACGTGACTGTGGCCAGCGTTGCCGCCCATGGCCAGCTGACGCCAGGTGAAGAGCGAGGGAGTCACCGGCGCCTGCGTGGATGTCTCGCGGACTTCGCCGCGGGTCAGGGTGAGGAAGCCGTTCTCGACGGTAGGGAATCCAATCGCGTCGGCCACGTCGCCCACTTTCAGAAAGTTCCGGCTGTCGGTTTTGATCCACAGGCTTCTGGGGCCGTCCTGGAGCACCAACGCGGCGCCGAACTGGTAGTAGGTGATGGTTCCCCGCACGCGCATCCGCTGCGATAAATCGTTCGCGCGATAGCCCGCGATGATGCGGTCCATGGGTGTAACCGGAAGCGACCATGGATCGGAGCTGGCATGTTTCAGAATCTTCACCCCGGCCAGCGACTGAACCTGGAGCTGGATGCCGGTCATCTGCATCTTGTTGTCGAAGTGGCCGGAGACCGCGCCGGTGATCTGCACCTCGGCGTCGAGCAGGCCTTTGAGGGCACTTTCATCGTCGCTATCGACGATTGCCTCCATCGGCCCGCCATCCAGGAGTATGCGAAGGAAAGTGAAGCGCAACGTCGCTGTTGGGTCGTCGGGTTCGAGATCGGCGGAGCGAATCACGCCGCGCAGAGTAACCAGCTTGCAATCGGTCTCGGCACGGATCATCTGCTCGAAGCTGGGCTGCAAGGGCTTGGGCAATGGGCCGTGACCTACGACGGTGATGTCACTGCCAATCACGAAGGGCCGAAAACTTTCGCGCATGGTTCCGCGCACCAGGATGCGATCGCCGGGAGCAAGCTTCAGGGCTTTGGGAGCAAAAACGAAGATCGCGTCGTCGCCGTCCTGCACAAAGAGGTTACCGTCGTGCGAGTGGTAGTAGGTGACGGTGGCTTCGAAGACGACAGGCGGGTGTTTGCTTGCCTCATCGTTGTTCAGCGCGGCCGCGGCGTGCAGCGTGGTCAAAGTGGCCGACGCATCGGCCCACGCGCCGGGAGCGCACAGCAAAAGCATCGCGAACCAGGGAACCACCCACTTCATATCGCGGCTCAAGAGAGCTGGATGACACGGAACCGGCCCTATGGATCCTTATCGGCAGAGGGTGGAGAAGAATGAACGATTCAGGAGGAGATCGTGGCGGGCCAAGGAGTTGCAGGAAGGTACGACGGCGGTTCTAGGAGCGGGCCCTGGGCGCGAGTTCGTCTTCAGACTGTTCGTCGCCGGCGCGGGAATTAGACAGCCTCGTGTACTTGGCTACGTACATCGCGGCGTCGGCCCCGCGCAGCAGGCCGTCGGCGGTATCGGCATCTTCAGGGTAGAGAGAGACTCCAAAGCTCGCCGTGCCCTGGAGAAAGAAGCCGTCTCCAATGAACGGCTCATGGAAGCAACTATGGAGCCGGGCACAGATTTCATCCACCTCGGCCCGGTTGCGAACTTCAGAAACCAGGACGGCGAACTCATCGCCGCCCAAGCGCGCCAACACGTCGCAGGGGCGCAATTGCCGCTTCATGCGCCGCGAGACTTCCTGGAGGTACCTGTCGCCGACGAGGTGGCCGTGCAGGTCGTTCACCTGCTTGAACTCATTCAGGTCAATGTAAATCAGCCCAAAAATTCCAGCAGTTCCGCGCGCGGCGTGAATCATTGCGTCAAGCGTCTTCTCCATGGAGAAGCGGTTTTGCACGTCGGTGAGGAGATCGAACTCCGAGCGGTGCACGAGATCGGAGTAGAGGCGCGAAGTCTCGATGGCCAGGGTCGCCAATTCGGAGGCCATGGCCAAGGCCGACTTTTCAACGGCATCGGGTTTGGTGCGTGCGTCGAAAGCGGCGAAGATAGAGCCCAGATCCGGACCGGAGCGCCCAGGGATGGGGCTCTCAACAAAGCGCAGAGACGAAGACTGATGGTCGACCGGCCTGTTGCCCAGAGTGGCTCCGTCCGCAACCTGGCACCAGCAAGGCGCGCCATTCAGGCGGACCGAGACGAGCTCTGTGACCCGCTCAAGGATTTCGGCGAGAGGCTTGGAATGGTTGATGTCTTCAAGAACCTTGCTGCGGCGGCGCTCGACATAAGCGAGTGAGCCGATGCGACGCCGGTTGCTTCGTTCCATGAACCACGCACGGAAGCCAAGGGCGATGACCATCGCCAGCAAGATGCTGACAATTGCGATGAGGTGACTCACATTGAGCCACGGCGGCTGGGCGACGACCACGATGTCATCGAAACCGCGCAGGAGGATATTGAACGGCACTTCACCGTTGAAGGGATTGGCATCCGCCAGGATGCAGATGCCAGTGACGCGGATGCGCGCGCCGAGCGGAACTCCCTTGATGGGAGGAACCGGAGCCGACCCCTGCAAAGCAGAATGACTCAGGATGACGGAGAACAGGTGGCCATCGGATTCGAGCACGTAGAGGTCTTGTGTGGCTTGCCGAACCTCGGTCACTACCTGGCCTTCGACAGAGACCAAGTCGAAGACGTGACTGTGGCCGTCGTTGCCGCCGAGGGCAAGGTCACGCCAAGTAGAGGGCGCCGGGTTTACAGGGGCCTGCACAAGAGTGTCGTGGATTTCTCCGCGGTTGAGCTTCAGAAAGCCATCTTCAACGGTCGGGAATCCGATCACATCGGCGACATCACCCACATGCAGAGGGTTCCAGCTCTCGGTGTTGATCCAGAGGCTCCTGGAACCGTCCTGGATTACCAGTGCCGTGCCCGGCTGGTAATAGGTGACGGTTCCCCGCACATGCATGCGCTGGGAGAAATCGTTCAGGCGATAGCCGGTGACGATGCGGTCCATAGGCGTAACCGGAAGCGACCAGGGATCGGAGGAGGCGTGCCTGAGAATCTTGATCCCGGCAAGCGACTGAACATGAATCAGGATGCCGGTCAGTTGCATCTTGTTGTCGAAGTGGCCGGAGATCGCGCCGGTAATTTCCACCTCGGAATCAAGCAGGGTCTTGAGGGCAGCCTCATCTTCGGTGTCGACGTTGGCGTCTACCGGCCCACCGTCAACGATCATGCGCAGATACCCGGCTGCAATCGGCGATCGAGGGTCGGGCACAAAATCGGCGGAGCGGACCAAGGCACGCACAGTGACAAGCCGGCAATCGGCCTGAGCGCGGATCATCTGCTCGAACGTGGGCTGGACGGGCTTGGGCAATTCGCCGTGGCCAACAACGGTGATTTGCTCGCTATTCACATAAGGCCTGAAGCTCTCATGGGTGGTTCCACGCACCAAGACTCGATCACCTGGAACGAGCTGCAGTTTTGTGGTGGCATGCACATAAACCGCGTCGCTGCCATCCTGAACAAAGAGGTCTTTGTCGTATGAACGGAAGTAGGTGACGGTTGCTTCAAAGGCAACGGGCAGGTGTTGGCTAGCCTGGGCATTGGTGAGGGTGGCCGCGGCGTGCAGCGTGAGCGCGGGCGCAGGCGCAGGCGGGGCGGCCGAGGCCGCGACGACGGTTGCCATGAAAATCGCAACCGGGAAAACAATCCGTTTTGGCTCTAAGAGCTTCAATTTGCCGTCGCGTTCTTTCTGCGTTCGCAAACGTATTGCCGTTGTGGTGACCACCCGGCCCATCCGATGCCGCCGGATGATCCGGGAGGCGGCGAAATCGGGAGTAAGCTGGTGAAATGTCTTGCACTTATGCTACTCGGGCGGGTGCGGATGGAAATAACACTTTCGGTGAGTGTGCTTTTTAGAATGGGCTGTTTCATCCTGTTATTCGCACTCTGGATCGCGGAAAACGATTTCTGAGTTGACGCGGCAAAATTCGCGGCGCGGCTGATGCTGACGAAGTGACCCATGCAACAAGGCTCGCTGCGGGGCTCTACACTAATTGCGGGCTATCTCAACAAACAAAAAGACGATTTCAAAGGAAACATGGCGAAGAAACTGCGCGTGGGAATTCTTTTTGGCGGCCGGAGCGGCGAGCATGAGGTTTCGTTGCTGTCGGCGGCCTCGGTTCTAGGAGCAATCGACCGCGACAAGTTCGATGTAACTCCCATAGGAATCACCAAGGAAGGGCGATGGCTTGCGGCCGCCGACGCGCGCAGCTTGCTGAATGGCGATGCCGGCGTGGCAGGAAGGCGGCTCCGGGCAGGCGATCCAGAGGCGACGCTGGGCGCGAAGCTGCTGCATGAGGGGATTCCCACGCTGATGGCGCCGGAACCGGCGTCCGAGGGCGTGGCTGAGAGAGCGATCGACGTAGTTTTTCCGGTGCTGCATGGCACTTTCGGGGAGGACGGCACGATCCAGGGATTGTTCGAGCTGGCGGGTATTGCCTATGTTGGTTCGGGCGTGCTGGGCTCGGCCGCCGGCATGGACAAGGACGCGATGAAGCGGCTGTTCGCCCAGGCTGGGCTACCGATTGTGAAACATGTGACGCTGCTCCGATCGGATTGGGAGAAAGCGCCTCGCAAGGCGATTGCTGTGGTTGAGAAGGCGCTCAAGTATCCAGTGTTTGTGAAGCCGGCGAACCTTGGCTCATCCGTAGGCATTAGCAAGGCGCATGATCGGGCAGAATTGGGTCCGGCGCTGACGCTGGCAGCAAGATACGACCGCAAGTTGATTGTGGAACAGGGCGTGGGCGGAAAGCCTGGCCGTGGCGGCGAAGCGGCGCGTGCGCGCGAGTTTGAAGTCGCCGTGCTGGGCAACGATAAGCCGAAGGCCAGCGTGGTTGGAGAGATCATTCCCGGCAAGGAGTTTTACGATTACGAGGCGAAGTACCTGGCCGAGGGATCGGTGCCGGTGATTCCGGCGAAGATATCGCGGGCGCAGAGCAAAAGAATTCGCGAGATGGCCCTCGCGGCGTTCAAGGCGTGCGATTTGTCTGGCCTGGCGCGAGTGGATTTTCTGATGGAGCCGGGCGGCAAGGAGCGCATCTGGGTGAATGAAGTGAATACCATGCCCGGTTTCACGCAGATCAGCATGTACCCCAAGCTGTGGGAGGCGTCGGGGTTGAATTATAAAGAGCTGATCACGCAGCTGATTGAGTTGGGGCTGGAGCGCCACGCGGAGAAGAGCCGGACAGTTTATAGCAGAGAAGAGTAGGGAACAGGGAACAGGGAACAGGGTTACGGTGTCTAATTGGAAAGACGTTGCTGACGGTTTGAGGGCTTCGCAACCTATTGAGATTTGAAGGACGAATCTTATGACATTGCTCGATGCTCCGCAGTTCGATGCTGCGCGAGCAAAACGAAAAAAGCTGATTATGCAGTTGAGCGCGGCGGCGCTCTTCGCGCTGCTGGTGGTTTATTGGCTGGTGGCCAGCCGGCCCGTGGACTGGCCATGGCACTGGCAGCGCTATATGTTCGGGCGCTCCACGGTGAACAAATTCATGGCCGCGCTTGAGGCCAACGATCTTGCGAAGGCCTACGGTGTCTGGGTCCACGACGCGAATTGGCAGCAGCACCCGCAACAGTACTCGACATACCCCTTCAAGCGTTTCCAGGACGACTGGAGCCCAACGAGCCCGGACAACGACTATGGCCCGATCCGCAGCCACACGATTGCGCTCGCTGGGCCGTATGGCAACGGCTTGCTCGTGGCCGTGCTGATCAACGGGCGCAAGAGCGATGCGCTGAACCTGGACTACGATCCCAAGACCGGACAACTGAGCTTTGCGCCGCCCGGCGTGAGCTTGTATCTGGGGCCGTAAGAGCAGGGAACGATGGAACAAAGTGCCTGGGGTTACAGGCGAATTCGTGGCGAAGATGTTTATCGATGAGGTAATAGGGTATTTATTGATCGGTTAATGGTTAACTTATTGATTCTGTTGCAGGATATCAGAGAGATGGCCGAAAGTGCGCCGCGCCTTCGCTCAACAGCTGCCGTTGACGAGCCGACTCCCACTTGGACTTACCGCCGTCAGGTAACAGAATCGTAGGTGAAGATCTACTCCTGCGGGGGTCTTCATCGCGCACCTTCCTCCTATCCTTCTGGGTGCCTTGAGCACGTATCAGGAAGCTGCGCCCCTTTCATCCAATCTGAGCGAAGCAGGCCGCGAGTTGAGCAGCCTGCGTAGTCGAGGAATCTGCGGTTGCATTTAGCGATCCTGGCGCACGCAGGAACGCAGCTTTCCGTTTGCCGATTCGTCACCTGTTTTGGATCGCTCGACCGTCGTATTCAAATAGCGACACGCCAACCAAATACCGCTGGCGATCTGAGACCACTCAACGCTGTAAACTGGTTCCAGAATGCTCGACTTAGGATTCGTTCGTTCCAACCTGGAGTTGGTTGAAGAAAAGCTGCGCGCGCGGGGCGCCGATCCCGCTGCTCTGCTGGGAGATTTTCGTGCCCTCGACAAAAGCCGCCGCGAGGCCATCACGCTTGCCGAACAGTGCAAAGCCCGCCGCAACGAGCTCAGCCAGCAGGTTGGCGCGCTCAAGAAGGCCGGAAAAAACGACGAAGCCGCGGCCGTCATGGATGAGACGCGCACACTGAAAGAGAAGCTCGACGAGCTGGACAAAACTGCCGCCGAGCTTGACGAGCAGTTGCGTCAATCCCTTGCCCGCGTTCCCAACCTCACGCGCGATGAAGTCCCTGCGGGCCTCTCCGAAGCCGACAACAAAACCGTCAAGACCTGGGGTGAGCAGAAGAAATTTGACTTCACGCCTAAGCCTCACTGGGAAATCGGCGAAGCCCTCGGCATTCTCGATCTTGAGCGCGCCGCCAAGCTCTCGGGCGCTCGCTTTGCCGTCTACATGGGCGCCGGCGCGCGTCTTGAGCGCGCTCTCATCAGCTTCATGCTCGATACGCACACGCGCCAGCACGGCTACACCGAGGTGCTTCCACCCTTCATGGTCAATTCAAAGTCGCTCTTCGGCACGGGCCAGTTGCCCAAATTTGCCGAGGACCTGTTTCGCTGTTCCGACGCTGATGCGGACGCTGCCACACGCGGCGACTACAAAGACAGCGACCACTGGCTCATCCCCACAGCAGAAGTCCCTGTCACCAATCTCTATCGCGACGAAATCCTCGACGATGCGCGCCTGCCCATCTCCTTTGCCGCTTACACCCCATGCTTCCGCGCGGAAGCGGGCGCGGCCGGCAAAGACACGCGTGGAATCATCCGCCAGCACCAGTTCCAGAAGGTCGAGCTGGTCAAGTTCACGCGGCCTGATGAATCCGATGCCCAGCACGAGCGCTTGACCCGCAACGCCGAGGAGATTTTGGAGCTTTTGGACTTACCCTATCGGCGAGTCTTGCTGTGCACCGGCGACACCGGCTTCTCTTCTGCCAAGACGTACGATCTTGAGGTCTGGCTGCCGGGCCAGAGCCTCTATCGCGAAATCTCTTCCTGCTCCAACTTCGACGCTTTTCAGGCGCGCCGCGCCAACATCCGCTACCGCCCCTCAGCCGCGGCGGGCGCAAAGACCAAACCCGAGTTCGTGCATACGATCAACGGCAGCGGACTCGCCGTGGGCCGCACTTGGCTCGCCATCGTCGAAAACTACCAGCAGGCCGACGGCTCCGTACTTATTCCCGAGCCTCTTCGCCCATATATGGGTGGAATGGATAGAATTGTTAAAGAGAGATGATGGCGTCTTCCACTTCGAGCAACCCCGTCGCTGAACCCAAACGCGGTTTCAAGCAGATCCTGCGCAGCTATTTTTACTGGACCTACTCCCGTGGGTCGTTTCACTACGACATCATGGTCACGCTGATTCTGCTTTTCATCTTCATCACCCCGCACTTGTGGGATTACGGCGCCACTCCTTCGTCCGTCGGCGCCTCCAGTCATCCTTTCCAGGTAGTTCCCAGCGGACGCGGCGTCATCATCACCGTGCAAGCGTCCGATGTCAACGTTCCTCCCGGCGCTTCAGACCGCGAAGTGAAACGGATTCTCCGCAAAACCGTTGAGCCCGTCACGGGCGACGATGTCTATGTTCAACACTGGGAAACCGCTCGCGATGCCCAGGGAAACCTTACATGGAAGATCTGGGCGCACCGATAATTCCTTTTTGAGGAATCCCAAGTGCCCGTTCGTGAGTCAAACAGCGTAAGGAAGCCCATGCATCTACGATCGAAATCTGTCTTGATTCCTGTTTTTGTCGCGGCTCTGATGCCCATTTCAGCGCTGCGCGCCGAGGATCTTGCCGGCGTGCTGGCCAAACTCGACGCCGCCGCGACAAACTTCCATACGACCACAGCCAGCTTCGAGTTTGACACCGTGCAGACCGACCCCATCCCCGATACGGATAAACTCACCGGAACTGCGTACTACCAGCGTCAGGGCACGCACTTTCAAATGGCGGCCCACATCTCTCAGCACAATGACCGTCCCGCCGCACAGGCCTACATCTTCTCCAACGGCATTCTCCGCGAGTCCGACTCAGGAAAAGAGAGCGATGCCAGGACCTACACGCAGGCGGGTAAATACGAAAGCTATCTGATGCTCGGCTTCGGCGCCAGTGGCCGCGACCTTGAAGAGAAGTGGACCCTCAAGTACGCCGGCACCGAGGTCATCGACGGTATCAAGGCCGACAAACTCGAATTGGTCGCCAAGGACGCCACCGTCCGCCAGAATATTCCCATGGTCACCATCTGGCTCGACACGGCCCGCGCCGTCAGCCTCAAGCAGGTCTTCGATGAAAAAGATGGCACCACGCGCACTTGCCATTACGCGGGTATCAAGGTCAATCAGTCTTTGCCCAGCGGCGCCTTCAGCTTCAACAAGTAAATCCTCTGGCCAGCCCACGCGATTGCGACACCGCCTCCCGCAAACAACATCGGAAAGCACTCCAGCGTGTATCGGGTTTCCGGCGCCTCGATCGTCAGCAGGAGCGCGCTGCGCAGCAGCATGTAGGCGAGCATCGCGACCCAAAACCGCGGCCGCATGAAAAGCCCGGCGATTCCTATGATCAGATAAACCGCATTCAAGCCCGCATAGGCCCAGCTGAATTCTGTCTCCCTGTGATGGTGCGAGTAGACCCACCAATCCAGATCGATATCCAGATTCTCCACGCGCGGGCGCAGCCACATATCCGCCACGCGGCCCACCGGCAGCCAAACATACGATCGCAGCGGATCATTTGCGATCCGCTCGTCAGCCAGCCGCCCAAAGCGCGCGTCGATCGCCGGCGTCAGTTCCATTCCGTGGTTGTTGTAGTCCGCCGCGAGCGCTGCGGTCTCAGCATACTGCGCCGGCGAGTCGAACGCGCGGCTCGGCAGCTGGCTTACATCGAGCTCGTCCCCCGGCACATTCCAGTAAATTTCGTACGTCGAAATGTAATCCAGGCACCAGCTTTTCACCCACCGCTCCCATCCAGGGTTCGAGCTCTCGCCGGGATCGGTAGCCAGCCGCGGCGCCAGCGGCTCAAAAACGTGAAAGACCCTCCAGTTGCGCACGGTCCAAATGGCAAATGGCGCCAGCGCCAGCACGCAGCAGACTGTCGCCATGCCAGTCAATCTGCGCGCAGGAATTCCATTCTCCCTCTGACCTACTCCAAAACCAGGAAAAACCTTGCGCAGCGGGATGATGCTATGCCCGTCGCCACGCCGTAAACCAGCCAGCAGCACAGGTGCAAAGGCAACCGCCGCGAGCGCTCCGTCCGGCCGGAGCAGCGCGGCGTAACTCACTGCTGAAGTAAACCAAAGCGCATTTGTCCAGCTCGGCTCGTCCCTGAATCGCGCCATTGCCCACAGACCCAGGGCCAGCACAAACAGTGTTGGTGTCTCGGTCAGCGGTTCAGCCGTATACGCGGCCGTAAACGGGCAAAGCGCCGCCAGCCAGAGCGTCGCCAGCGCCGCGCCCCGACCCATCCCAGCAGGTGCGATCCGCCGCACAAATCCCGCCAGCAGCAGGCAGCCGAGCAGGTCGAGACCAATCTGCACGCATGCCGCGGAATAATAATTCTCCATCCCGAAGAGGCTGAAGCATAGGGCGAGAAAAATCGGATAGCCGGGCAGCCGTATCAGCGTCGGATACATCTTTCCGCTCGCCGTTGTCAGGTCATATCGTCCATGCAGCAGAAGGTTTTTTGCCAATCCGCCGTAGATCAGCGAGTCTCCGTTGACCTCGAAAACATTCCTGAGTATCCAAAGTCGCAGAGCCAGACCGGCTAAAAGCGCCAGCACGATGGCCAGAGCCACTAGCACCCGACCCCTGCGGCCACCCCGAGGACTCTGCGCCGCCAATTGACTCTCTTCGCCAGCTTCCATACGATTTTTAATGTACAGCGTACGGCACGTCCAGGAATTCCGCGCCCTTGCCGGTTCCCCGCCAAGGCCGTCGCATTCGCAGGATGCGACCGCCTTTTTCGCTGGTTTTTCGGAGCGGCTCACAGCACAAAAATGCCCGGCCAACAAATCTTCTTCGACCCGGAACGCAAGCGCTGGAAGCGCCTCCGCCGCATTATCGACGCGGTCGCCGTCATCTCGACGCTCGTCGTCATCGGCTTTATCTTCAACGTGATCCGCAACCAGCAGCTCCCCGAATTGCTGCTTCCCAACCCGAAGCACAATCTTCGGGCGCTGCCTGAGCCAAACATTCTGGAGCGCAACGGGAAGAACCAGCACCCCGCGCGCCGCAAGACCGCGCGCAAGCCCTCCGAGATCACTCTCAATACCGGTGAAGGATTGCGCGCCGCCTATTACGTGCAAGACGACCCGGCCAGCTATTCTTCGCTCAAAGAACACATCCATCAGCTCGACATGCTGTTCCCCATGTGGCTGCACGTCGACTCGCCCGATGGCACACTCATGGCGATGAGCGGTGACAACCTCAGCGAGTATCCGGTCGTCGAGGGCGGCTCCGTGCGCGACCCCGACTACCTCAACAAAGTGAAGAAAGTCATCCAAGCGGCCAAGGAAGACACCGAAGTCTTTCCCGCCATCAACAACTTCAATCCGCACACTCAAGAGTGGGATACCGGCGTCGGAAACGTGCTCGGCGATTCGGACAAGAGCGCGGCTCTCCTCCAGCAGATCATGAGCTTCCTCTCAACTTACCCGGCCTATCGCGGCATTTCGCTCGACTTTGAGAGCATCCCCGATGCGGATGAGCCGGCGTATCTACAGTTCATCCAGACGCTTTACGCTGAAATGCACCCGCGCAATTTTCGTCTTTACGTCAACGTGGCCGTGGCCACCGGCGACCAGGATCTGAAGGCCATCGCCGCCAACTCCGATGGCATCATCCTGATGAACTACGACCAGCATCAGACCACGAGCAATCCGGGGCCAATCGCCAGCCAGCAGTGGTTCGTCGGCAATCTGAGCCGCGTCCTCAAGATCGTTCCCAAGGAAAAGATCATCTGCGCTATTGGAAACTACGGCTACGACTGGACACTTTCCATCCCTAATCCAAAAGATCCCCGCCACCCCAAGCCGCAGGTTCTCGATACTGAAGATCTATCCGTGACCGATACCTGGGAGCGCGCCTCTGACGCCGACGCCGATCTCGACCTGGACTACGACACGCTCAATCCTCACTTCGAGTACATCGACGAGGACAACAACCAGCGTCACGTTGTGTGGTTTCTCGATGCCGTCACCGTTCTCAATGAGTTGCGTGCCGCGCGTGAGCTCGGCCTGCAGACCTTCGCCTTATGGCGTCTTGGCGAAGAGGACTCCTCGTTGTGGAGCGTCTGGGATCACCCCAGCGATCCAGCCGCGCTCGAAGCTCTGAGCACCGTTCAGCCCGGTCACGATGTCGACACCGAAGGCGATGGAGACATTCTGCGCATCACCGGCCTGCCGCAGCCCGGCAAGCGCACTGTGGATGTCGACACCGACGAGCCCGATCCGCGCAAGAAACTCATCGACGACGAGCATATGGATGTCTATCCCCACCCCTATACCGTGGAGCAATACGGCTATCATCCCAACGAGCTTGCGCTCACATTCGACGATAGTCCCGATCCCGAGTGGACACCGAAGATTCTCGACATTCTCAAGGCCAAGCACGTCAAAGGCACCTTCATGGCTATCGGCTCTGAGGCCGCCGAGCATATCGGCCTCATGCAGCGCATCGTCCGCGAAGGCAATGAGATTGGCAACCACACCTGGACGCATCCCGACATCAGCGAAATCTCGCCGCGCCAGGTCGATCTGGAGATCACTCTCACCGAGCGCCTCTTCGAAAGCAAGCTCGGGGTGCAGCCGCTCTACTTCCGTCCACCGTACGACATTGACGAAGAGCCAGACACCGATGACGAAGCCGCGCCGGCCTGGCGCATCCAGCAGATGGGCTACACCATCATCGGCAGTAAAATCGATACCGACGACTGGGATGAACACCCTCGAAAAACCACCAACGAAATTATCCAGTCGGTTTTTGCCCAACTCGAAACCATGAAGGCCAAGCCGCAATTCCGCGGCTCCATCATCCTCATGCACGACGGCGGCGGAAACCGCTCGGCCACGGTCGCCGCGCTCGGCCCCCTTATCGATGCCCTCCGCGCCCGCGGTTACTCCCTCGTTCCGGTCTCGGCCCTGATGGGCAAGACCACCGCCGAAGTGATGCCGCCCCTCACCTTTTGGCAGGGCGTGCGCACCATCCCCGACTCCATCGCCTTCTCTGCGGTCGACATCATCGGCAACTTCATCGTCATGGTCTTCTTTGTCGGCGACATTCTCATGAGCGCGCGCCTCATCATCGTGGGACTCTTCGCCCTCATCGACCGCATCATCAAGCCGCAGCGCGAGGCCTCGCCCAGGTTTAACCCTCGCGTGGCCGTTCTCATCCCGGCCTATAACGAGGAGTCGGTCATCGTCCGAACCATCCGCTCGGTCCTCAACTCCGACTACAAAAACATCCGCGTCATTGTGATCGACGACGGCTCACAGGATCGAACCGCCGAAGTGGCCGCCACGGCATTCGCCAAGGAGATCGCCGCGGTTCACGTCCAGGTCCTGACCAAACGCAACGCGGGCAAGGCCGCGGCGCTGAACTACGCGCTCGATCGCATCAACGAAGAGATCTTTGTCGGCATCGACGCCGACACCGTGATCGCAGCAGACGCCATTTCCAAGTTGATCCCTCACTTCGAGGATCCCCGCATCGGCGCTATTGCCGGCAATGCCAAGGTCGGCAACCGCGTCAATCTCTGGACCCGCTGGCAGGCTCTCGAATACATCACCAGCCAGAACTTCGAGCGCCGCGCTCTCGATCTCTTCCACGTTGTCACCGTTGTGCCGGGCGCCATCGGCGCGTGGCGAACCGCGCCGGTCAAGGCCGCCGGCGGCTATCCGCTCAACACCGTGGCCGAAGACGCCGACCTCACCATGAACCTTCTCGAACAGGGATTACGAGTCGACTACGAGGACCGCGCCCTGGCCTACACTGAGGCGCCCATCAATGCCAAAGGCCTCATGCGCCAGCGCTTCCGTTGGTCCTTCGGCACCCTGCAAGCCGTGTGGAAGCATCGCGCCGCCTTCATCCGCAACAAGGCCATGGGCCTCTTCGCGCTGCCCAACATTCTCATCTTTCAAATGCTCCTGCCGCTGGTCTCGCCATTCATTGACATCATGTTCGTAGCCGGTATCATCAACTTCCTCGTTGACCGGCACTACCACCCCGAAGCAGCTTCGGCCGCCAGCTTTGAAAAACTCGTAGTCTACTTCCTCGGATTCCTGGTCATCGACTTCATCACTTCGACAGCCGCATTCAGCCTGGAGCGCCGCCATCCCTCCAACAAGGGCGACGGCTGGTTGCTGTTCCATATCTGGCTCCAGCGCTTCGCCTACCGCCAGGTGTTTTCCATTGTCCTCTTCAAGACGCTCAAGCGCGCCATCGACGGCAAGCCCTTCAACTGGGACAAGATCGAGCGCACCGCGAAGATGAGCAAAAACACCGAGATCCTCACCGAAGCGGCGCGCTAACACCGTCCGCTGAACTTCGAATTAAAAGCAAGTCTGTTTGAAAAATCACAGCTGCGCCTTCTGGCGGCGCTTGGAGAAAGGAAAAGCAAATGCATGTCCTTCGACTCGTCCCTTGCTCCGCTCCGGACTCGCTCAGGATGACAGTATTTAAGAAACTGCGTCAGTCGGCGGCTTTAGCGCCGCCCTCTGGTGGAGGATTCTCCGCGTTGGCTTTCCTGGGGCCGGCTTCGGTTTGCTCCGTCCAGCCGGGCAGGGTCTGGTCGCCCGTAATGAGGCGCGCGCCACGCGTGAAGGTGAAGTAGGTCCAGGCCCAGTTGACCAAGACGGAAAGCCGATTGCGGAAGCCGATGAGGAAGAAGATGTGGATGGTGACCCATATGAACCAAGCGGGGAAACCACTCATGTGTGCCTTGAAGGGCCACTCGACATTGCCGATAGCGGACATGCGGCCAATGGTTGCCATATCGCCTTTGTCGAAGTAGCGGAAGGGCGGACGCGGTTTGCCGGCGAGGTCGGCGGCGATGAGTTTGGCGACGTGATCGCCCATTTGCATGGCGGGCTGGGCGACGCCGGGTACTTGATGGCCATCCTGCTCGAAGTGAGCGAGGTCGCCGAGAACGAAGACATTCAGCAGGCCGGCGGGGTTGAGCTTGTTGTCGATGATGACGCAGCCGCGTTTGTCGAGTTGGACATTGGGCTGCTTGGCGAGCATCTTGCCGAGGGGCGAGGCCAGAACGCCGGCAGCCCACAGAGTGACGGCGGCGTCGATGCGCTGGCCGTTAGCCTCAACCCACCCAGGGCCGACGCCGGTGACCTGAGATTTGGTGTGGACTTCGACACCCAGATGCTTGAGTGTGGCTTCGGCCTTGGCGGAGAGATCCTCAGGATAGGCGGCGAGCACGCGCGGGCCGGCGTCGAGCAGGAGAACGCGACTCTTGGCGGGATCGATGTGTCGAAAATCGTGGCGCATGTAGAGCTGAGCGATGTCGCTGATGGCGCCGGCCAATTCGACGCCAGTGGGACCGCCGCCGATGACTACGAAGTTGAGAGGCGGGTGCCAGCCCTGCTCAAGCATCTGGCGCTCGGCGAGCTCGAAGGCCAGCAGCACGCGGCGGCGAATCTCGATCGCGTCTTCAATGGATTTGAGGCCGGGCGCGAGCGGTTCCCATTCGTCGTGGCCGAAGTAGGAGTGGGTGGCGCCGGTGGCCAGGACGAGATAGTCGTAGTCGAGGCTTGCGCCGCTGGCGAGCGTGACCTGGCGCGCGGAGGCGTCGATGGCGACGACTTCATCCATGAGGACCTGCGTGTTGTGCTGGCGGCGCAGGATGGAGCGGATGGGCTGGGCGATGTCGGCCGGAGAGAGCACCGCCAGCGCGACCTGGTAGAGCAGCGGCTGGAAGGTGTAGTGATTGCTGCGATCGACTACGGTGACGTCGACTGGCAAGTGCGCGAGCCCCTTGGCGGCGTTAAGGCCGGCAAAGCCGGCGCCGACGATGACCACACGCGGGCGGTGAGCCTGCGGTAAGCCGGCAGCGAGCACGGGTACGGCTGGATCGTGTTGGGTCGCTTCGCTCACGGAAATCCCTTCTCGGAGAGGTTCGCGGTTTCGATGCCCCCGATTTTTACCACCCTACTTAAAGGATGCACGTACGCGTGGGTTGGTGGCAGCGATTGGATGCGGCCGTGGCAAGGGGTGGGATTTGTGGCTCGGATTGTGGGATTTCGAGGAAGCCCCAAGGCTGCGGGCGTGCTGTAGCATCCAGCTATGATTGCGGGCACGACAATTTGGGGCGCGTCAGTATGGGGCGCTTCAATATGGGGCGCTTCGGCGGCATGGTGGGTGGGCTTTCACGCGGTGGTGGCCGTAATCCTGCTGGCGGACTCGTTGCTGCCTGGCCACCGTCGCGAGTCGCGGCATGCACAGGCTTCTGTATGGTTGGTGACGGTTGGATTGGCGCTGGCCGCTGCGGGATTTGCGTGCTGGATGGCCATGGCCATGGGCAAGCAGACAGCGCTCGAGTTCGTCGCTGGATACACGATCGAAACCTCGCTGAGTATCGACAATCTGTTCGTCTTCCTGGTGCTGTTTGAGGGGTTCCGGATCAGCGCGCAGCGCCAGCACACGGCCTTGCAGTGGGGCGTGTGGGGCGCGTTTGTGCTGCGCGCAACGTTCATCGCGCTGGGTGTGACGCTGTTGCAGAAGTTCGAGTGGGTGACGTGGATTTTCGGACTGATCCTGCTGTACGCGGCGTGGCGGCTGGTGCGCGGAGGCTCGCCGCGGGCGGCGATCCCGGAGTGGATTGTGCGACTGCAACCGGCGAAGGGATCGCTGCTTCCGGTAATTTTGGCGGTCGAAGTGACCGACCTGCTGTTCGCCACGGATTCCATTCCGGCGGTGCTTTCGGTTACGCATAATCCGTTTGTGGCGTACACGTCGAATGTGGCGGCGATTCTTGGGCTGCGCTCGCTCTATTTTGGCGTGGCGGCGATGCTTGAGCGCTTCAAGTATCTGCACTACGGGCTCGGCGCGCTGCTGGCCTTTGCGGCGCTGAAGATGCTTGCGGCGAAGTGGGTCGATGTGCCGGTGACTCTTTCGCTGGTGGTGATTGGCGTGATTTTGGCGGTGATGGCGGTGGTGTCGTGGGCGGCGGGATTGAGGACAGTGAACAGTGGAAAGTGAAGAGAAAACCGCAGGATTCGATAGCGAGCTTAGTAGAGCCTGAAGTCGATCTCGATGGTGATCATGACTGGAACCGGAGTCTTGTGATCCATCAGTGAGGGTTTGAATTTGTACTGTCGAACTGCCTCGAGCGCCTTTTCATCCAACCCCATCCCGAGCGCGCGCACAACGCGAACATTCTGAGGTTTGCCCTGCGTATCCACGGTCAGGCCAATCAGGCAAACGCCCTGATATTTGGCTTCCCTCGCTTCGTCCGTGAAGTGTGCCGTGACCCGATGTATGAGAACAGGGGCGCTGATTCTGCCGCCGACTTTGTAAATCTCATGAGAGATCTCAGGGATGTGGGGGGCTTCGTTGGTGACCATCACAGGAACGGGCGTTTTGCCGTCCTTCATTGCGGGCTTGAATTTGTACTGCTTAATTGCTTCGATCGCCTTCAAATCCAAACCCATGCCAAGCGTTCGCGCCACGCGAACATTCTGGGGGTTGCCTTGTGCATCAACGACCAGGGAAAGCAGGCAAACGCCTTGGAACTTGGCTCGCCGCGCCTCATCCGTGTACTGCGCGGTGACGCGATGCTTGACCTGAGGAGCGCTGATGTGGCCGCCGACTTTGTAGATGGGTTCGTTGGCCTGGGCCGGGGCTGTTGGGTCTGTAGGCGGCGCGGCGGAGCGGGCTGCTGGGCTGTGGCGAAGGGTATGGGCAGGAGGGCAATGAGAGCGATGGTGAATTCGCGGCGCATAGTGGTGCTCCAGGGTAGGCGGAAAAAGTGTAGCACCGAATCGGGTGCGCACGACGAAAAGCAACCGCAGGTCCTTCGACTCGTTCGCCCGCTGCGACGGGCGAACTCCTCAAAATACAGTAAGGCAGACCCGAGCTTGAGATCTTGCCATCCCCTCTCCCCAATCCAAGACCTGGACCAATCCGAGCGCACCACCAAAAGCAACCGCAGGTCCTTCGACTCGTTCGCCCGCTGCGACGGGCGAACTCCCTCAGGATGACAGTGCCGACTTGAGAACTCGTGCTATCCCCGGTCCCCAAATGCGAGGGACCTGGGGCACCCATCTGAAGAGACGGAATTGACCGTGGGTCTTCTATCATTGGAGACACTGTGCAGACGATACGGGTTGAGACGAATTCGGCGAAGTACGACGTGTTTGCGGGGAGCGGGTTGCTCCAGGAACTTGCGCCGCGGATTGAGCGGGCGGTGGGACGATTGCCGCGACGCGTGTTTGTGTTGACGTCGCCGGAGATCTGGGCGCTGTGGTCGAAGAAGTTCTTGCGGTCGTTTGATGAAGCGCCGGTGACGCTTGTTTCTCGCTCCCGGCGAACAACACAAAACCATGAAAAGCGCCGAACGGCTGCTGCGCGAGATGGTGCGTGCGGGCGGCGACCGCGGATCGTTGCTGATCGCCTTTGGCGGCGGGATTGTGGGCGACGTGGGCGGATTTGTGGCCGCGACGTTCATGCGCGGGATCAATTATGTCCAGGTGCCGACGACATTTCTGGCGCAGGTGGACTCGAGCGTGGGCGGGAAGGTGGGCGTGAACCTGCCCGAAGGCAAGAACCTTGTGGGGAGCTTTCATCAGCCGCGGGCGGTGTTTGCCGATATCGACGTGCTGGGAACGTTGCCGGACCGCGAGCTGAGAGCAGGGTTGATGGAGAGCGTGAAGGCGGGGTTCATTCGCGATCGCGCGCTGGTGCGGTTTATGGAGGAGAACGCGGAGGAGATACTGGCGCGGGAGCCGAAGGCATTGGAGCGGGTGATTGCGGCGTCGGTGAGGATGAAAGCCGACGTGGTGCGGAAGGATGAGCGCGAGGGCGGACTGCGGATGATCCTGAACCTGGGGCACACAGTGGGGCACGCGCTGGAGCAGGCGACGCGGTACAAGGCGATGCTGCACGGCGAGGCTGTGGCGTGGGGCATGGTGGCGTCGCTCGCCGTGGCGCGAAGACGCGGAACGATCACCGGCGGGCAGATGGAGCGGATGGAGAAATTGATTTATCGCTACGGGCCATGGCCGAAGTTGAAGGTGACGGCGGCGCGCGTGATGGCGGGAACAGGACGCGACAAGAAGAATGTGGGCGGCGTGAGGCGGTTCGTGCTGCCGGTGGGGATTGGCGATGCGGGCGTGGTGGAGGATGTGACGGCGCAGGAGCTGGAGGCGGGGGTGAAGTACATGCTGGTGCGGGCGAGGACAGCTATTAGCCGTTAGCTATTAGTTTTTAGCCGGGACTTGCGGATTGAGGGTTGTGCTATCCCACCCTAAGCGTCCGCTACGGCAAGCGCCATGGATGGGGCGGCCAGGTCAGCGAGTTTGCGGCACCCCGCTCCCGGAGATTCCTGGCGAAGTTGTAACCGAGGCGAGTTAGCATCCATCTAAAGGCTGCCGGCGTCAAAGCATCTGGGTGGTGCGCGGCTTCCCTGGCCTTCGATCGAGCATTCCCCGCAATGAAAGCCGATTCCAGTTTCCCTAACCCAGCAGAAGGCGAGTGAAAATGAGCGATCAGCCCATGTACCGGTGGCTTGAGCAGCAGGGCGAGGCCTTTGGCAATCCGGGTCTCGAGCCGCGCTGGACTTCGAGCGTGAAGGACGCGGTGGTGACGGCGTATTCGGGATCGAGCCGGATATGGTTCACGTGCTCGCATGGAATCCTGAACGAGATCTACCACCCGACGATCGATCGCGCGCAGGTCCGGGACATGGAGTTCCTGCTGACCGACGGGGAGACGTTTGTCCACGAAGAGAAGCGGGACATGAAGACGAGCTTCGAGTACATCGATGCCGATGCGCTGGGAGTGCGCTATGTGAATCGCGATCCCGACGGGCGCTACACGCTGACCAAGGAGATGATTTCGGATCCGCACCACGGTGTGGTGCTGCAGAGGGTACGACTAGAGGCGCACGAGGACCTGATGCCGCGGCTGAAGCTGTATGCGCTGCTGGCGCCGCATCTGGATGGAGGCGGGGCGGGGAACTCGGCGCGGGCGATGGACCTGGCGGGGCACAACGTGCTGCTGGCCTGGAAGAACGGGTGGTCATTGGTGATGACGGCGAGTTGCGGGTTCACGCGCATGAGTTGTGGTTTTGTTGGCGCGAGCGACGGCTGGCAGGACCTGATGCAGAACATGAAGATGAATTGGGAGTTTGGGTCGGCGACGAACGGAAACCTGGCGGTGATGGGCGAGATCGACCTGGGTTGCATAGACGATTTGCGGAACGCGCGGGAAGGCGCCGCCGGCGAGGTTGTGGCGAAGGTTGAAGGCGAAATGGCGGTACGGGAGTTCACGCTGGCGATTGGGATCGGCGAAGGACATCACACGGCGCTGCAAAAGACGATGGGCGCGTTGTCGGTGCCGTTTGAAGAGCAGAAGAAACGGTTCATCGAGCAGTGGAAGCGGGCAGCGCGACCGGATGAGCTGGCGGCGAAGGCGCAGGATGGCGGGAAGCTGATGCGGGCGAGCCAAGCGGTGCTGCTGGCCCACGAGGACAAGATGTTTTCAGGGGCGTTTGTGGCCTCGGCGTCGATTCCGTGGGGGCAAGTGAAGGGCGACGACGACCTGGGCGGGTACCACCTGGTTTGGACGCGCGACATGGTGCAGACAGCGACGGCTTTGCTGGCATGCGGACGGGCGGAGACGGCACGGCGGGCGCTGGTGTACCTGGCGTGCACGCAGCAGGTGGATGGAGGGTTCGCACAAAACTTCTGGATCGACGGCACGCCGTATTGGAGCGGCAAGCAGCTCGACGAGGTGGCCTTTCCGATCATCCTTGCGTGGCGGTTGTGGAAGGCGGGCGGCCTAGGCGAGCTGCACATGTTTCCGTTTGTGGAGCGAGCGGCGGGATGCCTGGTGCGGCAAGCGCCGATCACACACCAGGAGCGCTGGGAGGAGAATGCGGGGTACTCGCCTTCGACATTGGCGGCAGTGATTGGGGGATTGATTTGCGCGGCAGAGATGGCGCGGGCGCACGAGGCGGACGAACTGGGCGAGTTTCTCGAGGAGTTTGCCGATTGGATCGAAAGGCACCTGGAAGACTGGACGGTGACGAACGAGGGAGTACTGCTCGCGGATGTGAAGCGGCACTATATGCGGATCAGGCCGCCGGAATGCGGCGAAGCCTACGCGCACGAGGGCTGCGGGAAGGAAATGATCCAACTTGCGAACCGGCCGCCGGGAACACAGACTGAGTTTGAAGCGCGCGAGATCATCGATGCGGGATTTCTGGAATTAGTGCGATACGGCGTGCGGCGTGCGGACGATCCGCTGATTGCGGATTCGCTGAAGGTGGTGGACGCCGTGCTGAAGCGCGAGTTGCCGCAGGGGCAGGGGTGGTTGAGGTACAACTTCGACGGCTACGGGCAACGGCCGGATGGGGGGCCGTATGAAGGATGGGGGCAGGGGCGGGTATGGCCGCTGCTGACGGGAGAGCGCGCGCATCGCGAGCTTGCGGCGGGGAACGACATCCGTGCGCTGATCAAGACGTATGAGGGGTATTCAAGCTGCGGGCAGTTGCTTCCGGAGCAGGTGTGGGATGAGGCCGATCGACCGGAGCGGAGCTTGAAGAAGGGCGAGCCGGCGGGGTCGGCGGTGCCGCTGGTGTGGGCCCACGCGGAGTATTTGAAGTTGCTGCGGTCGGGAGTGGACGGGAAGGTGTTCGACCGCATCGACCCCGTGTATGAGCGGTACTGCGAACCGGAAGGGCGGAAGAAACTCAGGCGAGACGTTGAGATCTATAGCCGCATACGGCCGATTGAGCGGATGGATGCGGGAAGCACGCTGCGGATTCTGGACGATCGTTTCTTTGACGTGACGTGGACCGACGATGGTTGGAAGACTGTGAACAAGGCTCTGGGCCGGGGTTTAGGCAGCGCGGGATTCAGCGCCGACATCAAGCCGGCGGTTGGTAGCCAGGAGCTGGAGTGGACGATGCACTGGCAGGAATCGGATAGCTGGCTTGGATACAATGTGAAGGTCAAGGTTGAAGCGCTTTCAAAGTGATTGGACAAGCGCGCTGGGCGCTTCAGGGAAAGGAAATTCAAAGACTTTATGGCATCCGGGATTGCTTCACTCTCACTCGACCAACTTTCGATCGATACATTGCGTTTGCTGGCGCTCGACACAGTGGAAAAGGCCAACAGCGGGCATCCAGGTGCTCCGCTGGGTTGCGCGCCGATCAGCTATTTGCTGTTTCACAAGCTGATGAAGCACAATCCGGCGCACTCAAAGTGGGCGGACCGGGACCGTTTTTTGCTGTCGAACGGTCATGCGTCGGCGATGCTCTACGGGACGCTGTTTCTCTGCGGCTACAAGGTAACGCTGGACGATCTGAAGAGCTTTCGGCGGTGGGGATCGATCACGCCGGGCCATCCGGAGTACGGGTTGACCGACGGCGTGGAAGCGACCACTGGGCCGTTGGGGCAGGGATTTGGAATGGGCGTGGGCATGGCTATCGCGGAGAAGCATCTGGCGGCGACGTATAACAAGCCGGGCTTCAATGTTGTGGACCATCACACGTTTGTGCTGTGCGGCGACGGCGATCTGATGGAAGGGATTTCGCACGAGGCAGCTTCGCTGGCCGGAACGCTGGGGCTGGGCAAGCTGATCGTGCTGTACGACGACAATTTGGTCACGTTAGACGGGCCTGCGGAGTGGAGTTTTACGGAAGATGTGTACAAGCGCTTCGAGGCTTACAACTGGCATGTGCAGCGCGTGATGGACGGCAACGACCTGGATGGGATTGAAGCAGCGGTTGCGGCGGCGAAGGTGGTGAAGGATAAGCCATCATTGATAGGGGTGCGGACGGTGATCGGTTACGGCAGCCCTAAAGCAGGAACGAACAAGGTTCACGGCGAGGCGATGAGCGCGGAGGATACGGCGGCGACCAAGAAGTTCTTCGGGTTCCCTGAGGATCAGAACTTCTACGTGCCGGAAGACGCGCTGAAGAACTGGCGCGAGGCGGAGAAGCGCGGCGCTGGGCAGGAGGCGGAGTGGAACAAGCTCTTCGCCGGATACAAGTCGGCGTTTCCTGAGTTGGCGGCGGAGTTCGAGCGGACGCAGGCGGGAAAGCTGAAGGCCGGTTGGGAGAAGACGATTCCAAGTTTCCCGGTGGAAAAGCCTGTGGCTACGCGCAATGCGGGTCAAGTGGTGATGAACGCGATTTTTGACAGCGTGCCGGAACTTTTTGGCGGCGCGGCAGATCTGACGGCGTCAACGAAGACGATTTTCAAGAACAGCGCGCACTTTGCCGCCGATCCGGCGGGACGCAATGTGTTTTTTGGCGTGCGCGAGTTGGGGATGTGCGCGGCGGTGAACGGAATGGCGGTTCACGGCGGGGTGAGGCCGTTCGGATCGACATTTTTTGTGTTTTCGGATTATGCCAAGCCCGCGTTGCGGATTGCGGCCATCATGGAGGCGCCGTCGCTGTTCGTATTCACGCATGACTCGATCGGCGTGGGCGAGGATGGGCCGACGCACGAGCCTGTTGAGCACCTGATGGCGCTGCGCGCGGTGCCGCACATGACGGATTTCAGACCCGCCGATGCGAATGAGACGGCGGCTTGCTGGCGGCTGGCGCTCGAGCGCACAGGGCCGTGCTTCTTTGCGCTGACGCGGCAGGATGTGCCGGTGATCGATGCCACGAAGACCGATGTGCTGGCGGGCGTGAGCAAGGGAGCGTACGTTTTGCAGGATGCGGCGACTCCGCAGGTGATTCTGATTGGGACCGGCTCGGAGGTTTGGCCTGCGGTGGATGCGGCCAAGCTTCTGGCGGCGGAGGGAATCAGCGCGCGCGTGGTGAGCATGCCGAGCTGGAAGATCTTCGAGGAGCAAACGGCCGCGTACAAGGCCAGCGTGCTGCCGGCGAGCGTGCCGAAATTGGCGATTGAAGCAGGTTCGACGCTGGGGTGGTGGAAGTATGTTGGCTCGAACGGCGACGTGATCGGGCTGGACCGGTTTGGCGCGTCGGCTCAAGGGCCCGTAGTGATGAAGGAACTGGGATTCACGCCGGAGAATGTGGCGGCGAGGGCGAAGAAGCTGGTGAAATAGCGAGTCGGCGCGCCGACTTGCTTTGTTGAAAGGAAAGGCACCGTGAAGTTAGTTATCGGTTCGGATCACGCCGGATTTGCGATGAAGCAAGAGGTGTGCGTAAATCTGTCGGCGGCGGGGCATGAGGTCATCGACCTGGGGGCTTGCGAGTACGAGCCCGAGGACGACTATCCCGATTTTGCGGAAAAGGTGGGCGAGGCGATCAAGGCGGGCGTTGCGCCGCGCGGAATCTTGATCTGCGGATCGGGCGTGGGCGTTTGCGTGGCCGCGAACAAGATTCCGGGCATTCGCGCGGGGATTTGCCACGACACTTATTCGGCGCACCAGGGCGTGGAGCACGACGACATGAATGTGCTGGTGATGGGAGCGCGGATTATCGGCTCAGCGCTGGCATTTGAGTTGACGCACGCGTTCATCGGAGCCAAGTTTCAGGGGCAGGAAAGCCGCTTCGAGCGGCGGTTCAAGAAAGTGCTCGCGATCGAGGCCAAGTACGAGCGGTAGTTGGCGGGCGCGCGATCCATCGAAGGGTGTAGATCGAAGACCATTACACCGAACTTCATATCGGAACGTTTTCAAGCATTTTCATCGGAATGCAATCCGGATCGGGTCGAATTGTCTGGGTTGAAGCATTTGCGACGCCCGGCGAATCGAATTCAGGCCGATCGTTTTTCATACCGCCCGTCTTCCTCACTTTAAGCAAGAACGCGCATAGCGCGGGAAAGAGGCGCCGATGCTCCCCTTCGACGTGATCCTTTTCGATGTGGGCGGAGTGCTGCTGACCAATGGATGGGACCACGGCGAGCGCGCGGCGGCGGTGGCGAAGTTTGGGCTGGATGCGCAGGAGCTGGAAGTGCGCAATGCGAAAGTATTTGCGGCATGGGAGCGGAGTGAGATCGACGTGAATCAGTATCTGGATGCGGTTGTGTTCTATGAGCCGCGGGG
The DNA here is from genome assembly GCA_963850865.1 of uncultured Acidobacteriaceae bacterium. Lineage (GTDB taxonomy): Bacteria > Acidobacteriota > Terriglobia > Terriglobales > Acidobacteriaceae > Telmatobacter. The sequence goes on along the minus strand of CAWKMZ010000007.1, from coordinate 95,817 downwards.
CTTTTCACGAGACGAGTTCTTCGACTTCATTCTGGCGCAGTCAAAGTTGCTCGAAGATGGCGCTCTCGAAATCCTCAAGGAGATTTCCGCATCCAAGAAATATCTGGTCGGCGCGCTGAACAACGAGGCGCGGGAGACCAACGATTTTCGGTTCAGCAAGTTTGGGCTGCGGCGTTATTTGAAGGTGGCCTTCAGTTCGTGCTATGTGGGGCTGCGCAAGCCTGATCCGGCGATTTACCGACGGGCGCTGGACATTCTGGGGTCTGATCCCGCGAGGACACTGTTTATCGACGACCGGCAGGAGAATGTGGACGGCGCAGCGGCGGCGGGAATGGTGGCGATTCGATTTGCAGGTGCGGAGGGGTTGCGGGCGGAGTTGGAGAAACTGGATGTTTTCTAGCACGCAGGCAGGTCAGCGTGCGCTCGAGCGCACATTGGCGATTTAACAAGTCAGCGGTAAGAATCGTGCGGCATGGGGCTTGAAATCAAGGACCGGCGAGGGAGGAATTATGCAACTTGGAATGATCGGGCTAGGCAAGATGGGCGGAAATATGGCGGAACGGCTGAAGCTGGGCGGCCACCAGGTGGTGGGCTTCGACTTCAGCGCTGACGCCGTTGCGAAGTTGACGGCGGCAGGAAACGTGGGCGTCAATTCGCTTGAGGATCTGGCGAAGAATCTGAAGGGCCGGAAGGCGATCTGGATCATGGTGCCGCAGGGCAAGCCTGTGGATGACACGATCGCCAAGCTGGAGCCGCTGCTCAATCCCGGAGACATCCTGATCGATGGCGGCAACTCGATGTACAAGGACTCGATGCGGCGGCACACGGAAGTAACCGCAAAGGGATTCCAGTTTGTGGATGTGGGAACGTCGGGCGGTGTGTGGGGATTGAAAGAGGGCTACAGTATGATGATCGGCGGCGACAAGGATCCGGTGGAGTATTTGCGGCCGATCTTTGAGACGCTGGCGCCGGCGGCCGATAAGGGATGGGGACACGTGGGCCCGGCGGGCTCAGGCCACTTTGTGAAGATGATTCACAATGGCATTGAGTACGGGATGATGCAAGCGTACGCGGAGGGCTTCACGATCCTGGAAAAGAAAGCGGAATTCGCGCTTGACCTGCCGCAGATTTCTCAGATCTGGCGCTATGGGAGCGTGATACGCAGCTGGCTGCTGGATCTGACCGCCGATGCTCTGAGTAAAAATCCCACGCTGGAGGGGCTCGAAGCATTTGTCGAGGATTCCGGCGAAGGCCGCTGGACGGTGATCGAGGCTATCGACCTGAATGTGTCGGCGCCCATTATCACCGAATCGCTGATGCGGCGCATCCGGTCGCGCGAGGAAAATAACTTCACCGACCGCATGCTGGCCATCATGCGCAACGAGTTTGGCGGACACGCAGTGAAGAAGGGCTAGCGACACGGGACGAAGTAACCCTTTGTCGCGAATGGTGTCTAATTCCGATGAGGGCTGGTAAGACACGTGCGCGCATTGAGTCGCTTTCCAATTGCGGGAATTTCTCTATGGGTCCTGGTTGGATTCCCTGCCGTGGGTGAGGCGCAATCCGGCAGCTTTGAGATTGCGCAGAACGGCCAGACGGTAGGATCGGCGAGCTACCAATTCAGCGCGACGAAGGATGGATATGATTCAACGTCGCTGGTGAAGGTTGCGATGCAGGGTCTTGATTACGCGCTATCAAAAAACGAGCAACTGAGCGCCGGCAATCAGCTCGAGCACGTGGTTCTGAGCGCGACCGTGAATGGCGAGGCGGTAAGCGTGGTGGCGGCGCCCGACGCGGCACAACTCCTCTTGAACATTTCAGCGAACGGCAAAAGCTCGACGACGCGGCTGGCGGCGCACGCGGGCGCGGTGTTTCTGCCGGATTTTGACGCGGGCGCCCTGGAGACGCTGCTGGCGCTTGCGGTAACGCAGAACAACCGCGACCTGTGGGTGATTGTGCCGAAGGAGGCCGGCTCGATTGAGCCAGTGCGCCTGGCGACCTACCCGGATCAGGAGGGAACGCTGGATGGAAAGCCCATCACGGTGCACCACCTGGAGGCGACCATCGCCGGGGAGAACACGGAGCTGTTTTCCGGGCCGGAGAGCCAACTGCTGCAGGCGGAGTTGCCGCAGGGGGGATTTGCGCTGATTCGGAAGGGCTTTATCCTCAGGCCGCCGGCGAAGCCAATTGTGCCGATCGGCGGCGAACAAGCGGCACCGCCTGCGCCAGCCAACTGATTGGGCCGCGATCAATCCATAAGCGCGGCCGGTGCGTCCAATTATCAGACAAGCACGCATCCGCAAAGGCACTCGGATAACAAGGCGGATGGACGTAGACTGGAGAAGCTCTCGATTGTCCGCACTCCCCCTCATGCGCCGCACCGCACTCATAGCGGCTGCGTCGGTCGTGCTCGCTTTGGCCTTCGCAGCAGACGCCCAGACAAGCCAATCAGCCAAGATCCAGCGGAAGTCGGGCCTGGCAACGACTGCGCATGCAGCGCATCGCCCGTTGCTTGGTGCGGGCCAGACCGCGATACGCCCAAAAACCTACGCCAACAGCCAAGCGAGATTAAGTTCGATGCGAACGAAGCGCACGCCCGAAGAGGCGGGGCGCGAGGCGGGGCTTGCGATTCTCAGACAACGTGCGGGTGCGCAGGCGCCGTGGCACCGCTTGGTGCGGACGGTACGCCGGCGCTCTACGAGGCGGGTAAGGCTTGAGCGGGCGGCATGGCGGCCGGAAGACGTTGGCGCGAGGCGGACAGCCGAGTCGAACGAGGCGGCAGGAGACTCCGCAGTTCCGGAAACTGGGCTGACAGAGAACGATGAAGCGCAGGGCATGGAATCGCGGCGCATGAGTGCAGCGCGCGAGGCGATGCCGGCGACGAGTTCCGATGAGGAAAATGACGGCGCAGACGCAGGGAAAGCGGCGGTTGAACGGAAGACGCCGAGCAAGGCTAAGGCCGAGAGAACAGACGATGGGGCAGCTCAGGATGGTGACGAGACCAGCGCGGCAGCATTGAGCCAATCCAGCGAAGAAGCGGATTTGGCGCTTGCGCGGAGGGAAGGCGATGAAGCATCGCTGGTGATCCCGAGGGGCGGGGTGCCGGGTCCGCTGCGCGGGTCGCTCGCATCGCTGGAACGGCAGAACGATCGGCTGGAAGCGGAGGGGCTGGAGCGGATTGAGGACGAAGCCGACCTGGCTGCGCGCATTGCCGATAAGCTGCTGGTGCCGATTCCGGCGTCGAGCGCGCTGACCGTGAATCCGGATCTCGAAGAGAATCATCGGTATTGCCGGCCGTGGACGGCGAAGTTCCTGGCCGACCTGGCGAGGGCGCACGATGCGGCGTTCCATCGTTCGATTGAAGTGAGCTCGGCGGTGCGGACGGTGGAATACCAGAAGCGGCTGATGCGGACCAATGGGAATGCGGCTCCGGCGGAAGGCGACATGGTGAGCCCGCACCTGACCGGAGCGACGGTCGATATTGCAAAAAAGGGCTTGAGCCGGTCGGAGATTGCCTGGATGCGGCGGCGGCTGATGGGGCTCGAGGCATCAGGGAAGATCGATGTGGAAGAGGAGTTCAAGCAAGCTTGTTTCCACATCACCGTGTATAAGAGCTATTCACCGGCCGGGAAGGCAGAGCCGGTGACGCCCGCGAAGCCGGTAGCGGACCGGCCCCGGAGGCTCAAGGCCGAGCCGGTCGAGGCGCAGGGCGCGTAGCGGCGCGAATTCTTCGGTGCCGCTCACAAGCGAATCCATTCGAGCAATCATCCCAGAAGAAAAATCATTCGATTCCGGGCGCGCGTCCAGAGTACAATCGCGGGCAAAAGGAAGTTGCGCCGCGCAAAGGGGTTCAACCGTCCGCGGGGCATTGGATTCGCGATAGGGCCGAGGTTGCCAGCACACAGGCAATTTGCCTCAAAGCCGGGATTGCGATTAAGTGATCGTTGTAGGCGAAACGCAAAACTTCGAATCGAAAGGCGAGATCATGGACGACTTTGGAGTTGAGGCATCAGCAAGTGGTGTGCCTGAGGGCCCGGCACTTAGCCAGTTACAGCGCGTGACGAGCACGTTTGTGGCGCCATCGAAGACTTTTGGAGACATCAAGCGCGGAAACAGGAGTTGGTGGCTGCCGCTGCTCATTGGGGCATTTTTCTCGTACATCTTTTTCTTCGCGATGGTGCAGAAGATCGGGATACAGCAGGCGATCGACAACCAGGTTCGGCTCGACCCGAAGGCGCAGGAGAGGATGGCGCAGGCTACTCCGGAACAGCGTGCGATGGGCAACAAGATCACGGTGTATGCCACGGAGGGGGCGTTTATCGGCGGCCCCATCCTTGCCATGGGAGTCGTAGCCCTTATGTCGCTCATCCTTATGGCAACCATCAATTTTGGATTTGGCGGCAAGGCAAAGTTTGCCGATATTTTTGCCGTTTCTTACTATGCGTGGCTACCGGAGATTTTCAGGTCGATTCTGGGGACGATTGTGATTTATTCGGGGATGGCTCCGGAATCTTTCAACCTGAAAAATTTTGCGCCGACGAATCTGGGCGCATTTCTCGACCCGGTAGAGACGAACAAGGCGTTGTACACGCTGGCGACGTGGGTGGACGGAATCACAATCTGGAGACTGGCGTTGCTGGGTATAGGGATCGCCGTCGTAGCCGGGACGAAACGGAGTTCGGGATACATTGCGGTGTTTGGATGGTGGGTGCTGATGCTGCTGATCGCTGTCGGCTGGTCGGCGATGGTGGGATGACAGTTTTTGTGCTGGATCATCGGTGCTTTCCCAGGTCCCTCTGCCGCGGCGGACGAGGGACTTGGGGCACCCGGCAAGTTCGCGAGAAGCAACCGCAGATCCTTCGCTGCGCTCAGGATGACAGAGGTGTGGTTGGGTTGGAGACGAAGGCGCGCTGCTACAATCGAAACTGCTGCCGACGGCAATATGTTTACGCGTAATGAGCGGGCAAGGACAAGCTCAGGACGCGCTCACATGAGCCGGGCAGTGGACGATTTTGGCCTTCACCGGCCGCCGAAGCGATGACCCTCCGCCTTTTTAATACACTCACGGGACAACTGGACCCGCTGGAGCCTGCCGATGGCAAGGCGCTGCGGATGTATGCGTGCGGGCCGACGGTCTACGACTACGGCCACATTGGGAACTTCAGGACCTTTCTGCAAGTTGACGTTCTGCGCCGCTTCCTGCTGCTAAGCGGAATGCATGTCGAGCACGTGATGAACATTACCGACGTGGACGACAAGATTATTCGCAACGCTGTCGAGGCCGGGATTCCGATCGGCGATTACACGGCACGCTATGTGGCGGCGTTCTTCGAGGACATGGAGGCGCTGCGCATTGAGCGGCCGGAGCAGATTGCGCGCGCGACGGAACACATCCCGCAGATGGTGAAGCTGGTGGAAAAGTTGGCCGAGGCGGGAGCGGCTTACAAGACCGAGGATGGATCGTGGTATTTCAGGCTGCGGGCGTTTCCCGAATACGGGAAGTTGAGCAAGAAAGACCTGAGCGGCATGGAAGACGGCGCGCGCGTGGACGTGGACGAGTACGAGAAGGACTCGGCGCGCGACTTTGCGCTATGGAAAGCGGCCAAGCCGGGCGAGACATCGTGGGAGACCGCGATTGGGAGCGGGCGGCCAGGCTGGCACATCGAGTGCTCGGCGATGGCGATGGAGTATCTGGGCGAGAGCCTGGACCTGCACGCGGGCGGCGAAGACCTGATGTTCCCGCACCACGAAAACGAGATTGCGCAAAGCGAAACGGCGACGCACAAGACCTTTGCGCGGCATTGGATGCACGTGCGGTTTTTGCTGGTCGACGGGCGGAAGATGTCAAAGAGCGAAGGCAACTTCTACACTCCGCGCGATCTCTTGCTGAAGGGCTACAAGGCGTCGGCGATCAGGCTGGCGCTGATTGCGGTGCCCTACCGCAAGCCGTTCAACTTTACCTTCGACAGCCTGACTGATGCGACGAATGCAATCGACCGGCTACGGACATTTCAGGCGCGGCTGACGGCGGGGAAGTTTGCAGTGGGCGAGAATTCGGCGATTCAAGAGATCGCCAAGAAGACGCAGGCTGACTTCAGAGATGCGCTGGCCAATGACCTGAATACAGCGGAGGCCCTTGCGGCAATTTTCGAGATGGTTCGCGCGGGGAACACGGCGATCGATCAGGGGCAGTTTTTTACGGCGGACCGGGATGCGATTCTGCCGGCGTTGAAGGAGTTCGACGCGGTGTTTGATGTGATCGAGGATCGCGACGCGGAGACGACTCGGCGCGCGCTCGAGTGGGCGAAGGAGACCGGCAGGATGGCGGACGTGGCGCCGGAGCTGCTGGCCGCGCAAGCCCTGACCGATGAGGCGATCGATGCTATGGTGGCCGAGCGCACGGCTGCCAAGAAGGCGCGCAACTTTGCCCGCGCCGACCAGATTCGCAATGAGCTGGCGGAGAAGGGCGTGGTCATTGAGGACTCGAAGGACGGCGTGCGCTGGAAGCGGAAATAAGCTCCAAGCTGCTAGCTTCTAGCTACTAGCTCGGTGCTCTTCCGTCCGACTGGTTGAATCAGACTTCACAGAGATTTAAACGACTCCGTCATACATATAGATCAGCCCGCCACGGCGGGGGGATCGTATGATGGGTTCGTAACCTGATCGATGCTGGCTTCCCCCGAAAGCCCCCAATCCAATATGAGAAGGCACAACCCTATGGACGCGAGCGAAGTGCAGGACCTGAAGGAGAATCTGGAGCAGGGAGCGAAAGAAGAGCCCATGCGGCCGGTGGCCTTTTCGATGAGCGTGCTGGCCGTGCTGCTGGCTGTGACGACGGTGCTGGGCGGGCGCACGCACGAGGACGCGGTGCTGAACCAGAACCGAGCGACCGACCAGTGGAATGAGTATCAGGCGCAGAAGATTCGCTCCTATAACACCCAATTGGTCACCGATTTGATGGGTGTTGTTCAGCTCGAAAACAAGGATGGCGCGGCCAAGCTCGCGAAAGGCTACGCAGACCATGAGAAGAAGTGGGCGACGGAACTCACCCAGGATCAGGCGGCAGCCCAGGCGTTGCAGACTAGTGTGGACAAAGGAGAAGCCAAGGCAGACCGGTTCGATCTGGGCGAAGTTCTGCTGGAGATTGGCCTGGTGATTGTGTCAATCACGCTGCTGACGCGGAGCCGGGTCTACTGGCACCTGGGGCTTGCAGTCTCAGCATTGGGTGTGGCGGCGTCGGCATCAGCGTTCTTCCTGAAGTAGCGGCTGAGTCGCCGAAGATCGATTCGGCACGGCCCTTGTCCACTTTGGCGGCAGGGAAGCAAAAGTGATGGAGGCGCGGGTTTTCGTTCGCGGCTGAACCGCTCGCACTTGGTCCCTCGGCGCCGGACGGAGACACCGGAACAAGGGTGGTTCCGGCGACCGATTTCCTGCGCAACAAGCCTTCGCAGACCGAAAATGCCGCGTGATCACGAAGTTAGAAGAGCCTCCACGGCGCGTGGTATCCTGAGCGTTAGCGGAGAATCCATGCAGATGCGCGCAAGCAGCGAGCCGCAACAAGCGCCAGCCAGCAAGGGCTGGTCGCGCTCGCGTGCGCAGCGCATGTGCCCGCGGAAGCACTTGCGCGTGCTGCCCACCCGCACTCGACCTAGTCTCTTCGGCGGCGACTAGCGCTATCCTCCGCCGAAGATCCTCGCCTGCATTGGCTCTACAAGGGCCATAAGAGAAGGAATCGATCTCACGCGATGGGATCCATGGCCGCGCCGCATCCGGCGCTAAATGCGCGGAATGATGAGGCGCACAGCCGCGACAACCGAATCTGCCGAGGAGAGAATTCGATGAACAAGCAAGAGTTGCACGAACAATGTGGACCGAAGATCAGCGGAACGCTTCCGGGACCGAAGGCGAGAGCAGCAGTGGATGCTGACCACCGGCTGATTTCGCCGAGCTATACGCGCTCGTATCCATTGGTTGCCAAGCGCGGGCGGGGAGTCCGGGTGGAAGACGTGGACGGGAATGAGTTTCTGGATTTCGCGGCTGGAATCGCCGTGGTGTCAACTGGCCATTGCCATCCCGAAGTGGTGGCGGCGATCCAGCAGCAAGCGGCCGAGCTGATCCACATCTCCGGGACCGATTTCTACGACGAGCATCTGACGGATCTTGCGGAGCAGTTGTCGGCCGTGGCGCCGATGCGCGGGCCGCACCGGTTTTTCTACGGCAACTCAGGGACCGAGGCGATTGAGTGCGCGCTGAAGTTGGCGCGCTACCACACGGGACGCCAGCAGATTATTTCGTTCTTTGGCGCGTTTCACGGGCGGACGATGGGCGCGCTGTCGCTGACGGGTTCAAAGCCGCAGCAAAAGCGCCGCTTTTCGCCAATGGTGCCGGGCGTGACGCACGTGCGCTATCCGTATGTGTATCGCGGCTGCACGGGAGGGCCCCAGGACCAGGAGGCCTTCAGCCTGGGCTGCGCACGGTACATCGAAGAGAAACTCTTCAAGACGATTTTGCCGGCTGAGGAAGTGGCCGCGATTTTTGTTGAGCCGATCCAGGGCGAAGGCGGATTTGTGCCGGCGCCGGCAAACTTTCTGCGCGAACTGAGGGCGATCTGCGACCGGCACGGAATTTTATTGGTCGCGGACGAGGTTCAGTCGGGTTGCGGAAGGACCGGGAAGTGGTGGGCGATTGAGGAGTCGGGCGTTGAACCGGACATTGTCTGCATCGCCAAGGGCATCGCGAGCGGAATGCCGCTGGGCATCTGCATGACGAGGGCGGAGATCATGGACTGGGTACCGGGGTCGCATGCGTCGACATTTGGCGGGAATCCAGTGTCAATTGCCGCCGCGCTGGCGACAATGAAGATCCTGGAACGCGAGGGAATCTCGAATGCGGCGAGCGTGGGAGAGTTCATGCTGGAGCGCCTGCGTGGCTGGAAGAAGAGCCATCCGCTGGTGGGCGACGTACGTGGACGCGGGCTGATGATCGGCATCGAGATCGTGAAGGACAAGGCGACACGAGAGCCGGCCGTGGACCTGCGCAATCGCATTGAAACGCTGGCTTTCGAGCGCGGGTTGATTATGCTGGGCTGCGGCGAGACTTCGCTGCGGCTTTCGCCTCCGCTGATCGTGAGCAAGGAGCAAGCTACGGTGGCGCTCGACATCCTGGAAGAAGCGTTGAGCATCGCGGAGAAAGAGCATGAGCACAGCGCGTTGACGGCGGTAACTGCTTAACTGTTTTCGTGGTCGAAGGATTTGCGCTGATTCAGGATGCCGGCGGACAATGGTCGCCAGTGGGGTGAGCCGTGAGCTGGGTGGCTCAGATGCGGAATGGGAGCCTGGACAGGGCTATGGCCGGCCTGGACTGGATTGCCTCGCGCCGAGGCAAAAGTACCCAGATGCCAGCCCATTTGGTCATCGGGATTGAGGGCGAGGATGCGGCTCGCGTTTACCTGCAACGCAAGGGCTATATTGTTGTGGCGCGGCGATGGTCGGGCGGAAACTTGCCGGGCGATCTGGATCTGATTGCGTGGCAGGGACCGCTGCTTTGCATCTTCGAGGTGAAGACGCGCACGGCACACGATATGGCACCGGCCGAGGCCTCGATCGATCGTCACAAGCGCAATGTGCTGCGCCGCCTGGTCCGACAGTATGTTCGGCAACTACCCGGCGAATCGATCCCGCAGGTACGGTTCGACATTGTGAGCGTGTATCTTGTGCCCGAGGCATCGCCCGAGATCACGCACTTTGAGAACGCGTTCGGCTGGAACGAGCGTTGATGGATCGGCGCGCTGGGGCTTTTGTAACGTGTGGGGCCGGCCTTTGGGGTTAAGATTCGTCGCCACGCATAGACTACTTTGCTTTGCCTGTTGCCGGCTGCATACGCGACTGCTGCTTCGCAGGCTACAACCATCAGCCAGGTGTCGCCGGGGCGTCTCACCCTTAATTTCGGATGCACAACGGGAACTGAAAAGGCACGGCGCGATCGATCAGGTCCGCGGAGTATGCGCTATACTCCAGTGGCAGCAACAAACAGGAGGAAACCGATGCGTTTGAAGGCGATGACTCGAGTTCTGGCGGGTGCGGCGATCATGGTTGCGATTGGGAGCGTCAGGCTGGGTAGCGGCGCAGGCGGGAGCGAATACCGTGCTGAAACCGGCCGACCTTGAGAAGCTTTTTCCAGCCACTGTATATTACGTCGGGCAGAGCGCGCCCACGCAATTGCGCAACTCCGGCGGCGTGAAGTTCGCAGATGGTCATTACGCGCTGGCCAGCCTGGTGGACACCAGCGGATACGCGTCGGGAGTGGCGGCGAAGTACCAAGGCTACCTGATCACCGAAGTTCCGTTGACGATTGAAGGGAAACGGCTGCCTGTGGGTGCTTACGGCTTCGGCTTCCTTGACGGCGATCGATTCTTGATCACCGATCTGGGCGGTCACGACGTGCTAGCGGCTCACTCGGCGAAGGACAGCGACAAGGCTCGGCCCCGCCCCTTAGAGGTGACCGATGCTCCAGCCGGCGGTTTCCGCCTTTATTCCGGGCGGAGCTACGTGCACTTTAGCCGGTAGGGCGAAAGGCTGTGGGCTTGCGACAGCCGAATCTCCGCGAAAAACATCATCCGCGAGCCGCCGCGAACAGAAAGCTGCTCCCGGAAATCAATTGGTGCGCGGCCGCGCTGCTGCTTCTGAGCGTTGCGTGGCCCGCCGCGGCGCTTGAGCCCTCGATTTCGCTAGCAAATTATGGCCGGCAGGCCTGGGCCATGGAGAATGGCCTCCCGCAGAATACCGTTCAGGCACTGGCGCAGACCAACGATGGATTCCTCTGGCTGGGAACAGAGGCCGGACTGGTGCGCTTCGACGGCGTCGAATTCCAGACATACGACCGCAACTCCGTTCCTGCATTGCCAGGGAACGATGTTCGCTGCTTGCTGGCGACCCGCGACGGAGCGCTGTGGATTGGGACGGGCGCGGGCCTGGCGCGGTGGAAGGACGGAGCATTACGGACATTCACGACGCAGGACGGGCTGCCGGGGAACGGGATTCTCGCGCTGGAAGAGACACCCGACAGGCAATTGCTGGTTTCGACTGACATGGGGGCGGTCGGAACTAAGTCGGGGAACGCTTTATCGCCGTGTCGGTCGATGAGTTTCTCGCAGCTCGAGGGAATCGGCCGCCGGGCCGGGTCAAAGATCACATTGCCCAAGGATGCGATCGAGTACTCGCGGCCCATGAATGGGGAGGAGTTCGCAATTGCAAGCAGGAGCACTGTGTTGGTGTTCCGCAACGACACAATGATCGCGCGGCTCACTGCGGGCACGGAGATATCAGGGAGCCGAATACAAGCGCTCTTTGCCGATCGAGAGAACGCGCTATGGGTTGGGACCAATGCGGGGTTGGTGCGGTGGGTGAACGGCAAACTGGACCGCTTTCCGGTCACCGACCCTCTGGCCACGGCGTCAATCCTCACGGTGATGGAAGACCACGAAGGCAATCTGTGGGTTGGCACGGAAACCAGTGGGCTGGATATTCTGCGCGACCGGCGCTTCCACACACTGGACACGCGCGATGGGTTGACCTCTGACCGTGTCACGACGGTGGTTGAAGACAGCAGTGGAACGCTGTGGGCGGGCACACGCGAGGACGGATTAAATGCCCTGCGCCACGAGGAAAGCGGCGAGGGCTGGCGCGTGGCTCGTAGCCTGACGGTGAAAGATGGGCTGGCCAGCAACGTGATTCTTTCGCTGGCCGCTGCGTCGAACGGTGATCTATGGGTGGGCACGCCGGATGGTCTGAGCCGGATTCGCGGAAACAAGGTGGATACCTTCACTTCAGCTGATGGGCTGCCTGACGATTTCGTGCGCTCGTTGTTGATCGACACCGACGGGTCACTCTGGATTGGCACGCGACGCGGATTGGCGCACTGGGCGCAAGGAAAGAACGGGTCGGGTTCCCTCGCGGGAATGAGAACCTACACGCAAGAGAACGGGCTGGGCAGCGACCTGGTGGGCGCCATGGCTCGTGATACTCGCGGCGACCTTTGGGTGGCGACGCTGGTCGGCCTATCGCGGCTGCGGGGCGACACAATCTCAAACTTCACCACGGCGAATGGACTTTCAAACAATGTGGTTACAGCGTTGCTGCCTCGCGCCGATGGGACCCTGCTGATTGGAACGCAGGAGCATGGGTGGGATGCGTGGGATGGCAACAGATTCTCCGCTGCAACGCAAAACAGCCTTGAGCAAACAACGATTCACGCAATTCTCGACGATGGAAGCGGGCATTTATGGTTTGCGACAGGCAACGGCATCGCTCGCTGCGACTGCGACTCGATGAGCGGCGGTGCGGCGGGCAGTTGCTCGCACTGGATGGAATTTGGAGCCGCGGATGGGTTGCACAGCCGTGAGACTGCAACCAACAGTCATCCGTCAGCATGGCGCTCGCGCGACGGGCAACTGTGGTTTGCGACGCCGCGGGGATTAGTGGAAGTAGATCCGGCACACTTTCCCGTGAACACGAATCCGCCTCCGGTGGTTCTGGAACGGCTCCAGGTGGACGATGTATCACAGCCCTTGCATGGAGCAGGCTCTTTGTTGAAGGTTCCGGCAGGACGAGTGCATTTTGAGTTCGACTACGCAGGGTTGAGTTTTGTGGCGCCACAGAAAGTGCGCTACCGCTACATGCTCGACGGATTCGACCACGGCTGGACGGATGCCGGAACGCGGAGGGCTGCTTATTACACGAATATTCCGCCGGGAAAGTACACGTTCCGCGTACAGGCGGCGAACAACGATGGAATCTGGAACACAGCCGGCGCGGCGTTCAGCTTTGAGCTGAGGCCGCATTTCTACCAGACCCTCTGGTTTTACGCGCTGTTGCTGTTGGCGTTGGGAGGGGCGGTCTTGCTGGTGCTGAAACGACGACTCTATGTGGCGGAGCGCGAGTTCAAGGCCGTTCTGGGCGAACGGAGCCGGATCGCGCGCGAGATTCACGATACGCTGGCGCAAGGGTATGTGGGTGTTTCAGTCCAACTGGAGGTTCTGGCAGCGCTGCTGCGGCAGCACAAGATGGAGGATGCGGGCAAACAACTCGACCAGACACGCGACTATGTCCGCCACGGGCTGGCCGATGCGCGGCAGTCGATCTGGGCTCTGCGAACACCGGATGCGAACGAGACCACGCTGCCGGTGAGGCTGCGGCGCATGGCGGAAGCGGCAGGAAGCGAGCGTTTGACGGCCAGATTCAGTCTGTTTGGGGCGTATCGTCCGCTGCCTGCGGAGACGGAAGGCGAGATGATGCGCGTCGCTCAGGAAGCGATCCAAAATGTGAAGAAGCACGCCGATGCCGGCCAACTTTGGGTTCAGTTGGAGTATGGGCCGGAGATGGTTGCGCTTGAGGTGAGAGACGACGGACGGGGAGGCGCTCTGGAGCACTCGACGGGAACTTCGGCAGGCCACTTTGGATTGACCGGAATGAAGGAGCGCGCAGAGGCCATTGGCGGGACGCTCGAAGTGAGCAGCGCGCGAGGTGAGGGGACTACGATACGTTTGAGTGTACCGGCGCGGCATGTGATGCGCGAACAGTTGGAGGCAAAAGAGTGACGACGGAACCGATCCGTGTGCTGGTTGTCGAAGACCACAACGTGGTTCGCCAGGGGTTAGTGGCGTTGCTGAATGTGGCGGATGGTCTGGAGGTTGTAGCCGAGGCCGCGGATGGCGTGGAAGCCATTACGCAATTCCGCAAGCATAAGCCGGATATCACGCTGATCGACCTCCGGCTGCCGAGAATGAGCGGTGTGGATGTGATCGAGCGCATTCGAATGGAGAAGCCGCAAGCGCGGTTTATCGTGCTGACAACATACGACGGGGATGAAGACATTTATCGCGCGCTCAAGGCGGGCGCCAGGGCGTACCTGTTGAAGGGAATGACGAGCGAGGATTTGATCGGCACGATTCGCACGGTTCACGCGGGGAAGTCGTATATACCGCCGGCAATCGCAGAGAGGCTGGCCGAACGCATGGGCTCGCAGGATCTGACGCCGCGCGAGTTCGATGTGTTGGAGCAGATCGTGCACGGCAAGAGCAATCGAGAAATTGCCGCTGAACTGGAGGTTTCAGAGGCGACGGTCAAGACGCACATCAACAGCCTACTGGGCAAACTGGGTGTGACCGACCGAACGCAGGCGGCGACAGCGGCGCTCCAGCGGGGGATTATTCCGATTGAATCCTTGAGAAAGCCGAAGTCATGATGTTGAAATCCATGAAAAGCGCGATTCTTTGCAGCGTTGTTGTGACGCTGATACCGCTGAAAGCTCTGCCTCAGAAGGCAGTGTGGCGGCAGGCCACGGCTGCGGAATTGGCGGCAGTTTTGCCGGCGCGGGCGCCGGTGGAGCGTGAACACATCGAAACGGAGATGCGCACTGCCTCAGGGATCGTGGATGAGCGGGGCCGGTTTATTGCAGGGGTGGTGCTGATCACGGCAGGCTATTCGGCGGAGGGCAAATACTCGCATTACCTGATCGTGCAGGCTCCGGTGGAGATCGGTGGAGTGGCGCTAAAGCCGGGCGAGTACGCCTTCGGATGGAATCGGGAGAACGGCGAAGAGAGCCTGAGCGTCCACTTCAATCAGGCGGCGACGGGCGCGCTGGTGGGAACCGCGGAGGCGCACCGGATTGCCGGCTCAACCCGTGTGGAGAGCCTGCACATCTGGCCGCCGGGCGAAAAGGCGCTGATCCAGATTGGGCGGTTTGGGATCCCATATAGGCTGCGCGAGGAATAGCCCGCGAACGCCTGGCCGCGAAGAGTGGATTCGAAGGCACTCTCCACCTTTCGGTCGATCCTTCCATCAATCCCGCCCCCGTATACTTGCTGCCATGTTTGAGACCCTGCGTACTGCCACTCTCTGCGGACTGCTGGCGGGAGGATTTCCCGCGTTTATTTCCGCACAAATCACAAATCCTGCTTCCCCCACCCCAGGACAACAGACTCCAACGGCCTCGACACCAGCCCAGGCGCCGGCGTCAGGTGGCGTCAATAGCGGTTCTCCGCAGCCTGCCCAATTCGACGAGCAGCATCGGCCCATCACGGCGGGTGGCTTTGTGCAAAGCGGGCCGGTCATCTTCGAAGACATCTCAGAGAAGGCGGGATTGACCAAGTGGACCCACAAGATGGGTACGCCCGAAAAGAAATACATTATCGAGACCAACGGATCGGGCATTGGACTGATCGACTACGACAACGACGGGTGGCTGGATATTTATGTTGTGAATGGCTCGACCTTCAATGCGCTGGATGGCAAGGAGACGCCACCGCATGCGGCGCTGTTCCATAACAATCACGACGGGACTTTTACCGACGTTGCCGCGAAGGCAGGAGTGACCAACGATCGATGGGGATTCGGCGTGGCCATTGCAGACTACGACAACGACGGATGGCCCGATATCTATGTGACCAACTGGGGCAAGAACCGGCTGTATCACAACAATCACGACGGAACCTTTACCGACGTTGCGGACAAGGCAGGCGTGCAACTGGGGAACTGGTCTACAGGCGCCACGTGGGGCGATTACGACGGCGATGGGCGCCTGGATTTATTTGTGCCGGGGTACGTCCATTTCGATCGCGATCATTTGCCCTCGGGCGGCGAAAACGGCGTGGCAGATACCTTTTGCACCTTCCGCGGCGTGCAGGTGAATTGCGGGCCTCGAGGGCTTAAGGGCGAGCCCGACCACTTGTTCCACAACAAAGGAGACGGAACATTTACCGACGTGAGCGAGAAGGCAGGCGTGGCCGACAAGCCCGGTTACTACGGGCTGAGCTCGCTGTTTGTGGACATCAATAATGACGGCAAGGTCGATCTGCTGGTGGCCAACGATTCAACGCCAAACTATCTCTACATCAACAAGGGGGACGGGACCTTTGAGGACGACAGCTATTCGTCGGGCTACGCACTGAACGAAGCCGGGCGCGAAACCGCGTCAATGGGGATTGCGGCAGGCGATTTTGAAAACAACGGAATGGAGGACGTGTTTAACACGACTTTCTCCGATGACTACAAAGTGCTCTACCGCAACGATGGCGACGGGAACATGACGGATGTTAGCTATCAGATGGGTATCGCCGAGATTTCAGTACCGTTTCTTGGATGGGGTGATGCTTTTTTTGACTATGACAACGACGGCTGGAAGGACCTGATGATGGCCGACGGGCACGTTTATCCGCAGGTGGATAAAGAGCCGTGGGGGACGAGCTGGGCGCAACGGCCCATGCTGTTCCATAACATCGCGGGCAAGAAGTTTGAGGCAGTGCCGGCCGTGGAGGGAAGTGGGCTGGCTGACGTAGTTGGTGGCCGCGGAATGGCCGTGGGGGATCTATTCAACGACGGAAAGATGGATGTGGTGATCAACGTGATGGACGGACATCCGGTGCTGTTGCGGAACGTGAGCCCGGACCAAAATCACTGGCTGGAGCTGAAGCTGGTGGGCGGGCCGAAGAGCCCGCGCGATGCCGTAGGAGCCACGGTGTATGTGACGGCCAACGGCATGAAGCAACGTGGAGATGTGCTGAGCGGCGGCAGCTACGGATCAACCAGCGATCCCAGGCCGCACTTCGGGTTGGGGCAAGTGACCAAGGTCGAAGACATCGAGGTGCATTGGCCCAGCGGCAAGGTGGAACATTTCACTGTGCCGGGAGTGGATCGCATCGCGACGATTACCGAGGGGCAGGGAAGCAGCAACCCGCCCGGAGGTAACTCGCAGGCGGCCACCGGCGCTCGCTAGAAACGCAGGCGGGTAGTCTGCGATCTCGTGGTTGTGCCGTAAAAGTGGCTGACTGCGACTGTCTCAACCTTTTGGTGGATGGCGGGTTGATTGTTGATCCGTAGAATGAGGGGCGCGATGCTTCCCCGATCTTTTTCCAAACGAATTCCGCGCCTTGTCTGCAGTGCTTTGGTGATGGGCGCAATTGCCTGTTGCCTGATGGCATGGCGGACACGGCCCGCCTATGCCGTCGACGATCCCGCAGCCGCGCGCTCGCAGTATTCGCGGAGCGTTTCGTCGAACTACAACTACCGCTTTGGCGCGGGCAAGCCATTCTTGCCCTCCAATGCCACTACGGACACCGGCGAGTTCATCGACCCGCAGAGCTTTCTAACGGCAAAGTACTGCGGGCATTGCCACCAGGCCGCGTATGCACAATGGCGCCAGAGCGCACATGCGAACTCCTTCCGCGCTCCCTGGTACATCAAGAACGTGAACATTCTGATGAAGGGCAAAGGGATCGAATACGCCCGCCACTGCGAAGGCTGCCACAATCCTATTGCCTTGACATCGGGCGCGATGACCGAGAACTCGCCCATCAATCGGAAGTTCGACGGAGACGGGCTGACGTGCTCAGTCTGCCATTCCATCCAGAAAGTGGATCAACGCGGCACAGGCAGCTATGTGATGGGCGTGCCGGCGGTGCTGGTGGATGCCGATGGCAAGCCGATCTACGGTGAAGTTCCGGACAAGGAGATCCTGGCGCATCTCGATCGCCACTCCAAGGCTGTGATGAAAGATTTCTACCGGACCAGCGAGTTTTGTGGCGCGTGCCATAAGGCCGCTTTGCCCAGAATGTTGAATGGCTATAAATGGCAGCGCGCCATCTTCCTTTACGACGAATGGCAGCAGGCTTCATTCGGCAAACAGAACCCGCTTCCCTTCTATGTGAAGCCCCAGGTTTCTACCTGCCAGACCTGCCATATGGCCGAGGAAGCGACCGAGCAGCAGGATTATGGGGCGGAACAAGGCAAACTGATGTCGCACCGCTGGCTGGGAGCCAACACGGTGCTATCGAAGTACTACGGTTACGACGAGCAACTGCAGAAGACCATTACTTTCTTGCAGACCGGGGTTCTCAACGTCGATCTATTCGGAATTGAGCGCAATGGGGGCAAGCTGAATGCGCCGCTCGGAACCGAGCCAATCGACATTGCCGCGGGCGATATTTTGACGGTTTCCGTGGTGATCCAAAACAAGGGAATCGGACATACTCTCATTCCCGAACAGCGCGACTTCTACGAATGCTGGGTGGAGTTCCAAGCCAAGGATGCGGCTGGGAATACGCTGATGGATTCCGGAGCGGTTGGACCGGGTGGCAATCTCGATCCAACGGCACACAGCTTTACCAATAGGCTGGTGAATGTTCGCGGAACGCTGAACGATCTGCATCAGGTGTGGGATACGCGGATCGTCGCCTATAACAACACCATTCAGTCGGGCCGCTCGCAGATCGTGCGGTACCAGTTCAAAGTACCGGAGAACGCATCGGGGCCGATCACCCTTACCGCAAAGGTCAATTATCGGCGCTTCAACCAGCACTTTATTGACTACGGACTGGGCAAGCACTACGAAATGCCCGAAGTGGAGATCACTTCGCGCACGCGGACGCTGGCATTGGGCACAAATTCCGCGACGCCGCCCGATCCCGCTGACAATCCGGTATGGATGCGCTGGAACAATTACGGGATTGGATTGTTGGATGCGCAACAGTATGCGGACAGCGCACGGGCCTTCGAACATGTGGTTCAACTGCGGCCGGATTATGCCGATGCTTATACCAACGTGGCGATTGCCGACTTCTCATGGCAGCGCTATGACGGGTCGCGCACCAATCTGGAGAAGGCGCTTCAGCTTGCGCCGCACAATGCCCGCGCACTTTACTATCTCGCGCTGGTCGACCGCATCCAAGGCCATCCTGATGCGGCCATCGCCGATCTGCTCGACGTGATTACGCAATTCCCGCGTTCGCGTGACGCGCATCGTGAGCTGGGTTTCTCGTTCTATCAGCTGCACAAATACCAGGAGGCGCGGACCGAGTACGAGACGGTGCAATCGATCGACCCCGACGACTTGGCAGCGCATTACATACTCTCGATTGTCTATCGCCGGTTGGGCATGAAAGAGGATGCGGCGCGTGAGGCGGCGACATTCGCCGATCAAAAGGATGACCCAACCGCGAATAGTTATGCGCTACAGTTCCTCAGCAAGCATCCAGAGGTGACGTCGGAGAGTGTTCCGTGGCATATTCATAGCAACATGAGCGCGGAGAGCAGCACGCATGGCGGTGGCGCCGGCCAATGAAATTGGGGCTGTCTATCGCTGCGTTGCTTCTGGCCTTTTCTTCTTTCGCGATTGCTTCTTCCCGCAGCCAGCGGGCGCGGGGCGCAGCAGTCTTCACCGGGAGCGGATGCCAGCATTGCCACACCATAGGGAACGTGGGCGGCCACAGAGGGCCCGATCTTTCGGGTGTGGGAAGACGGCGGTCGAAAGCGGCGTTGCGGCAGCAGATTGTTTATGGAAGTAAGGTGATGCCGGCTTTTGGCGACGATCTTGAGCCAAACGAGCTGAAGGATCTGATCGCCTATCTGCATTCGTGCCGGCAGAAACCGGCAAAGACTCCGCAAGTTCCCAGTTCAAACTGACGACCGGACCAGCACGTTTACCTGGAGTGGGCGATTGCTTCGCGCAGTGCCTCTGCCACATCCTGCTGTTGTTCAATGGTAATGCGATTGAAGAACGGCAGCGCCAGAGTGCGGCGGGCGATGGATTCGGTAAGGGGTAGATGGCCGACGGCTTGCTCGCCGCCCGCGCGCCATACCGGCTGCAAGTGAATCGGCGCAAAGTAACGGCCGGTTGCGATGCCCCGGCGAGCAAGCGCGGCCTGCACTCGATCGCGGTCGACGCCTTCGGGCAGGCGGACTACGTAGACAAACCAACTGAGCGTGCGGTGCGGGAGCGAAAGAGGCGGGCGCTCGAGGCCGGGTACACTCGCGAGAAGGGTATCGTAACGTTCCGCAGCCTGACGGCGAAGAGCGAGAATCTCATCGATTCTCCGCAACTGAACCCGGCCGAGCGCACAGGCCAACTCTGAGAGCCGGTAGTTATAGCCTGGCTCTACGTGATCGAGCCATTCGCCGCTTGCGTCGCGGCCTTGATTTCTGAGCTGGCGCAGGCGCGCGGCGTGCGCTGGATTACCGGCCAGCACCGCGCCTCCCTCGCCGGTCGTGATCTGCTTGTTGGGATAGAAACCGAGAATGGCGAGGTCGCCGAAGCTCCCGGCTATGCGCCCGCCGAAGCGTGCGCCAATAGCTTCGGATGCATCTTCGATGAGGGCTAATCGATGGCGCTCCGAAAGATCCTTGAGCGCATCCATTTGAGCAGGGACGCCAAAGGTGTGAACCGCAAGGATGGCGCGGGTGCGCGGAGAGATTGCGCGTTCAACGGCCGCGGGTTCGAGATTGAGCGTGACGGCATCGAGCTCGACGAGGACAGGCGTCGCGTGCACCTGAAGCACCGCGTTGACCACGGCTACGAAGGTAAAAGAGGGGATGATGACCTCATGGCCCTCGCCCACCCCGAGAGCGAGCAAAGAGAGATGGAGGCCCGCGGTGCCCGAACTAACGGCGACTGCGTCGTTGACACCATGCCAGGATGCCAGCTCCGCTTCAAAAGCAGCGAGTTCCGGACCCAGGCTAAGGTGCGGCGTGCGCAGAACTGCGCATACCGCGGCGACTTCTGCCTCAGTAATATCGGGCGCAGAGAGTGGAATGCTCGCGGTCATTGGTTTTCTGCGTGTGACGATTCGGCAAGTTGCGGAAGCGGCGCCGGCTGCTTGATCAGCAGGCCGTCCAACGGTACAGAAGAAAGGACCGATGCAATCATTTGCGCCGCGGTTCCGTCTCCGTAGGGATTGGTCATTCCGTCAAGGCTTTTGCGAAATGCAGGACTGAGCGCGCGATCGAGCGCGTCACGGATAGCGGCGGCATTGGCTGGGACGTCGATGATGTTTCGCGCGCGTTCGCGGCCCTGCTGGCGCATGCCGACGTTAACAACCGGCAGAGCAAAGGACGCCGCCTCCATGATGCCGCTGGAGGAATTGCCCACAAGCGCATCGGCGTGGCTGAGCAAACTCCAATAAGTCACGGCGTCAAGATTGACGAAGACGTGGGCGTGGGGGCGTGTTGCCGCAAGGTCTCGAGCGCGGTCAATGAGCGCGAGACCACCGGCATCCGCGTTGGGATAAACGAAGACGAGCTTGCCGGTTGACTGCGCCAGCGCCGCAAAAAATGCATCCGCCTCTGCGTTTGTGTCACGCAGGATGGTGACGGGATGCCACGCTGCAACAATTACGGGCGACGAGAGCGACAGACCTAACTTCGATTCGAGCGCCGCGCGATCGAGCAGAGTGGAGCGGCGCAGATGGTCGAGTGAGGGCGCTCCCGCGCGATGCACGCGCCAGGGCTCTTCGCCCATGGCGATCACGCGCTGGCGTGCGGTCTCTGTCGATGTGAAGTGGATATGCGCGAGCTTGGTCAGCGCGTTTCGCACGGCATCGTCAATGGCGCCCTGGCTTACTTCGCCGCCTTCGATGTGAGCGATGGGAATGCGCAGCGCTAGGGCCGTGGCGGCCGGGGCCAACATCTCGTAGCGGTCGGCGATGAGGAGCAGCAGATCGGGACGCCACGCGGTCAGGGCATCGGCCAAACCCAAAATCGCCACACCGATGGTCTTGGCCATGCCGGTGTCGGTGTCAGAACTAAGAAGACACTCGATACGCGCCTGAATGGGAAAGCCATCGCGCTCGATTTCCTGAATCGTGGCCCCGAACTGCGGTGAAAGGTGTGGGCCGAGAGCGAAGATGCCCAGTTCGATTTCGGGACGATCGGCGAGTTCGCGCAGAGGCCAATAAAGATGGCTGTAGTCCGCGCGCGAAGTAGTGACAACGGCGATGCGACGTCGCGCGACGGTCGCCGGAAAACGCGCGGAAAATCCGCGGCCGTTCACTGGGTTTTGAGGCGGAATCACACGAGAAGTATATCTTGAAGGCGCATCGAGAGACGCTTGCGCAATGCGCCTTCGCGCTCGTGCCGAGACGCGATCCGTCGTACACTGGATTGTTCCGCGACGAGGGGAGAATTCGATCTGTGAGTGGAAGAGCGAAGCGGAAAGCCGCAGTGTGGGCGCTTGCGTTTGTGGCAAGCGTAACGGCACCATGCGCGCAACAGCAGCGTTTCGACGCAGAAGCGATCAAGCTAAACAATCAGGGCGTGGCGTTGATGGGCCAGCAGTTTACCGAGCGCGCCGCGGATAGCTTCGCCGCTGCCTTCAAGAAGGATCCGAAGCTGGCGCAGGCCGCCGTGAATGAAGGCATTGCGTTGCTGGCTCAGCAGAAGCTGGATCAGGCGAAAGAATGGCTGCAAAAGGCAATCGCGATCAACGCGAAGAATCCCCAGGCGTGGTACAACCTTGGCCTGGCGCTGCACGCGAACAATGAGCTTGCGGGTGCAGTGACCGACTTTCAAGAGGCCGTCAAGCTCGATCCGCGGGATGCAGACGCATGGTACTTCGAAGGCGCTTGCTATGAAGACCTGCGGCAGTTCGACAAAGCGATTGAAGTGTTCAAGAGAACGCTGGCGATCAATCCACTGCATGCGTCGGCCGAGTTCGGCCTTGCGCGCGCGCTGCAACGCACCGGTCACACCGCAGAGGCAAGGGAACACTTTGCGCGCTTTCAGCATTTGACCAACACAAAGATCTCATCAGCACTTGGGCTGTCGTATGGCGAACAGGGGCATTATTCGACGGTGACGGCAGTCGAAGAACCAGAGACGACCGAGCGGGCAATGATTCCCGTGAGGCTGGTGGCGCAGCCGATGATTGCAGACGGCAGCGCGGGCGCAGCGTCATGGACGACGACCGGCGGGGCGTGCATGATCGACGCGACGGGTTCAGGGCAGATGGATTTAGTGCTGATGCAATCAGGCGATCAGGCGATTCGCGTGCTGCACAACCGTGGCGACGGAAGCTTTGAAGAGCTGGGTGCCGCTGCAATGGGGCTAAAAGCGAGCGGCCATGCAGTAGCGTGCGCGGTTGGCGATTTCGACGGCGATGGTTTGAACGATCTGGCGGTTGCTCTCGGCGATCGTGTGCTTCTGTTTCGCAACCTCGGCCACGGGAAGTTCGAGGATGAAACAGCCAAATCTGGAATCGTGCCGCGCAACCGGCCCTCTGGCATCACGTTCGTGGATTATGACCATGATGGCGATCTGGACTTGTTGTTAACCGGCGCGCCGTTGAAGTCAGGCGATGAGTCCAATGTGTTGTGGCGCAATAACGGCGACGGCACATTCACGGAACAAACGGGGCCGACCGGGCTGGGCGGGAGCGGGAAGACAGCGGCAGCGATCCTGACAGATTTCAATAACGATCGCGCCGTGGACCTGGCAGTGACGGGAGATGGACCATCGCCACTTTTGTATGTGAATCCACGGGAGGGGAAGTATCCGGAGCAACCGCTGTATGAAGGCGCGAAGATGCCGCCAACCACCGGCGTCGCAGTGCTCGACTACAACAAAGATGGATGGATGGATATCGCGGTGACGCACGCCGGCGTACCCGGGCTGACGCTATGGCGAAACGTCGAAGCGACGGATCGCATCGGGCGGCGCTTTGAGCGCGTTGCGCTGCCGCTGAGGGGAGCGGTGCGCGGATGGGGCTTGGCGCCCGTGGATATTGATAACGATGGGTGGATTGATCTTGCGGCGATTGTGGAGACAGCTGCGGGTCCGCGGGTGAAGATTCTCCGTAATCGAGGAGACGGGACATTTGAAGATGTGAGTCATGCCATGGGGCTGGATGCGGTGAAGCTGAAAGCGCCGCGCGGATTGATTGCGGCCGATGTGTTTGGCGACGGCGCGCCTGATCTGATCGTGACACAGGAGAATGCGCCGCCGGTTTTGCTGCGGAACCTGGGCGCGAACAAGAACCACTTTGCGAGACTTGATTTGACCGGCTACGCGGACAACAAGACGGGGATTGGGGCAAAGGTCGAGGTATTTGCGAATGGACTGTGGCAGAAGTGGGAGCTTGCAGGTGCGTCGGGGTATCAGACACAGGCTCCGCCGCAGCTCCTGGTGGGCCTTGGGATTGCCACCGGCATCGACTTACTGCGCATTCTTTGGCCGACGGGAGTTTTACAGGACGAGATCGATTTGCCGCAGAAGCGCGTGATCGCGATGAAGGAAGTGGATCGCCGTGGCAGCTCCTGCCCCGTGTTGTTCGTTTGGGATGGACACCGATACAAATTTGTGACGGATGTGATTGGTGCGGCCGTGGTGGGGCATTGGTTTACTCCCACGCGCCGCAACACGCCGAATCCGGGTGAGTGGGTAAAGGTCGACGGCAAGGACGTCGCGCTGGCGGATGGAAAAATCAGCGTGCGCTTTATGGAGCCGATGGAAGAAGTGAATTACACCGACGAAATGCGAATGATTGCCGTCGATCATCCCGAAAGCGTGGAAGTGAATCCGGACGAGCGGTTCCTCGACGATCCGCCCTTCGCGTCAGGCAGAGTGGTGGCGAGCGAGGGCGCTCGGTTGCCGGAGGGCGCGTGGGATGGAGAAGGAAGGGATGTGCTTGAGCCATTGAGCCGACGCGATCACGTATTTGCCAGCGGATTCACAGCGCTGCCCTACGACGGCTTCGCAAATCTGCATGCACTGACACTCGACTTGGGCGACGTCAAGGCGGATGCGCCGCTGCGGCTCCTGATGACCGGCTATGTGAACTACTTTAGCGCGACGTCGCTTTATGCCGCATGGCAGGCGGGGCTGAAGGAGATCCCGCCTTATGTGGAGGCGGAGCTGCCGGATGGCACCTGGCAAAAAATTGCGGGCGATGCGGGGTTTCCCGCTGGCCTCGAACGAACGATTGTTGTCGATCTGACGGGTAAGTTGCCGGCGGGGACTCGGCGCATCCGGCTGATGACGAATCTGCAAATCTACTGGGATCAGGTGCTGATCGACCAGAGCACGGGTGCGCAGACGCGCAATACAGAGGTTCCGCTCGCGTCAGCGGTGCTCGATTTCCGGGGATATCCAAAGCAGATTGAAGGCGCGAGTCCCGGCGACCTGGACTATGACTACACCGTCGTCAGCCTGAGCGGGCCCTTTCAGCGCGAACGCGGCAATTACACGCACTTTGGCGACGTGACTCCGCTGCTGGAGAGCGTTGACAACAAGGTTGTCGTTTTCGGCAGCGGCGAAGAAATTGCGGCGGAATTCGATGCGGGAAAGCTGCCTGCGCTGCCTGCGCACTGGAAACGAGATTACTTTTTTTATGCGAACGGGTTCGTGAAGGATATGGATTGGTGGGACGCATCACCATTCACCGTTGCGCAGATGCCATTTCATGGCATGACTGCGTATCCGTATCCGGCGAGCGAGAAATACCCTGACGATGCAGCCGCGCTCGACTACCGGTTGAATTGGAACGACAGGTTTGAAGCCGGCGAGCCGGTGAGATCGTACCGATTCAACTATCAGTTGTTGCCGTCGGCGCCGCCGGAGATGAGAGCGCCGCAATCGCCGCTGGAGACACAGCCATGAACGATGTTGTGTTGGTCTCGGCGGCGCGGCAGCTTGAACTGTTGCGCAAGGGCGAGATCTCCGTGGCAGAGCTGGCCGAGGCGCACATCCAGCAAATTGAGCGGCTGAATCCGCAAATCAACGCCTTTGCCGACTTTGACGCAGAGCGGGTGCGCGCGCAGGCGCGGCGGCTTGATGCGGAACAGGGAGCGCGTGGCGCGCTGCACGGTTTGCCAGTGAGCATCAAGTCGTCGATCGCAACCGCGGGCTATCGCTGCGAGATTGGCAGCTTGCTCCACAAAGGCGATATTCCGCGGGAAGACGCCGTTGTGGTGGCACGGCTGCGCGCGGCTGGAGCGTTGATTCTGGGCACGACTAATTGCCCGGAGTTTCTGATGGCATATGAGACCGCAAACCTTCTGTACGGGCGCACGCGCAACCCGTGGGATCTTGAGCGCACGCCGGGGGGGTCCAGCGGTGGCGAGTCGGCGGCGATTGCCGCAGGGATGTCGGCGGCGGGATTGGGCAGCGACAGCGGCGGGTCCGTGCGAGTGCCGGCGCACTTCACGGGAATATGTTCGCTGAAACCGACGCCGGGGCGGATTCCGGGGCGAGGGCATTTGCCGCCGTGCGTCGGGCCCTTTTCGATTCTGGGCGCGATTGGACCCATGGCGCGCACGATCGACGACGTCGCACTGATGTTTGAAGCTCTCAGCGGACAGGACACCGATGATCCGGTAAGCCCACCCGTCGTGCTGACGCATCCAAGCGCGGAGGAAATACAAGCGAAGGCGATTGGGTTCTTTGAGGACGATGGCCTTGTCCCGGTGACGGCCGAGACGCGCGCGGCGGTGAACGATGCCGCGCAAGCGTTGCGCCAAGCAGGCTTCCGCGTGGAGCCGTTCCGCCCAAGGACGCTGGAGCCGCTGCGCAAATTGTGGTGGAAATTGTTTGTGCAATGCGGGGCGATGTTCTATGAGCCGGAGATTCGCAACAAGCGCGCGAAACTGAGCCCTATCTTCAACGAGTTCCTGGGTATCGCGGAAGCTGCCGGGACGCTCAATGTTACGGAGCTGCTGAACGCATGGGCCGAACTGGACCTGCTGCGCGCAAAGACGCTGGCCGAGATGCGCGAGTATCCGGTTCTGCTCTGCCCCGTGGCCAGCATTCCCGCATTTCGGCCTAAAGAGCGCGCGTGGACGATCGACGGCACGACTGTCGAGTATCTGGATGCGATGCGATTCACGCAATGGTTCAACACGCTGGCGTGCCCGGCAGCAGTGATTCCGGTGGGCGCATCGCCCGAGGGATTGCCGATCGGCGTGCAGATTGCGGCGCGGCCCTTCGAGGATGAAATTGTGCTGGGTGTCGCGGCCGTGGTCGACGCGGCGTTTGGCTATCGCGCGCCGGCAATGGCGACGGCCTGAGTCTGCCTCATTACCCATCAAAAACAGCGGATTGCCAGCTACTTGGCAAGCCGCATTCGGCGTCACCTTCCCCTGACAGATCAACCTTTCGATGGAGGCCATTTTTCTACCGCGGCAGTACACTGAGCCTTCCCTGATAACTGGAGGCCGGATGGAGCGCTCGGTGTGCGCGAAAGCTGGCAGGAACGCTTTGCCGAATCTCCCGATGTTCTGATCGACGCGCGGCGCCGGCAGACTATCGTGCCGGTGCGCGATTTTGCGATCGGCGGAGGCGATTTCGTCACGATGGCGGGGCCATGCTCAGTCGAATCTGAGCACCAGCTCATGGCCATCGCCCATCGCGTGCGCAGCGCAGGGGCGCGCGTTTTGCGTGGCGGCGCGTTCAAGCCGCGAAGTTCTCCCTACGCATTTCAAGGACTCGGTCTCGAAGGGCTGAAGCTGCTCGCCGCGGCACGCGACGAAACCGGCCTGGCCATTGTGACCGAGGTGATGTCGGAGTGTGATGTTTCGTTGGTGGCTGAGTATGCAGATATTTTGCAGATCGGCTCGCGGAGCATGGAGAACTACTCACTCTTGGAGGCTGCGGCGCAGTCCGGACGGCCGATTCTGCTGAAACGCGGCATGATGGCCACGATCGGCGATCTGCTGCGCTCGGCGCAGATGATTCTGAGCAATGGCAACCCCAACGTCATTCTGTGCGAACGCGGCATCCGCACGTTTGAAACAGCGATGCGCAATACCTTCGACGCAGCCGGAATCGCGCTTCTCAAGCAAGTCACGCACCTTCCCGTGATTGCCGACCCCAGCCACGCGGCTGGTCATCGCGAGTTAGTTCCGGCACTGGCGCGCATTGGAATCGCTGCCGGCGCAGACGGGATTTTGGTCGAAGTGCATCCAGATCCTGACAACGCATGGAGCGATGGCGAGCAGTCACTGGACTTTGAGGGGTTCGCTGCCATGATGGTAGAGCTCGCGCCCTGGATTGCGCTTCGCGGAGCGCGGCCAAGAGAAGAGAATCTGGGACAACCCCATCCGAGTGATTCTCCTTTAGCGGAGGCGCTGGCATGAGGTTGCTGGTTGCTGGGCTGACGGCTGCGGCGATCGCGTTGGTGCTGTCGCCTGTCCGCGGGCTCCCGCTTGACGAAGAGCAGGCTCCGGATTTCATTGTGACTGCCGCTCCTGTTTACAGATCATTGGCGGAGCTGCGCGGGCAGGAACGATTTCCCAAAGGAGCACAGCTCTTGCTTGTTCACGCCGGCAAGACAGAGCCGCTGGTGAACGGGTTTGCAGCTTCAGCCGACGCGAACGTCTCGTTCGATGGCCAGACGGTCCTGTTTGCGGGGAAAAGATCAGACAGCGATCCCTGGCAGATATGGGAATTGACTCTCATGGATCGCACTGTGCGAAAGGTGACGGCCACGGCAACAGATGCGGAACGGCCTTTTTATTTGCCGGGCGGACGGTTGGTGTGGGCGCAGCGGACAGCCGCGGGATTCCAACTGCAATCGAGCGATGATGGGCGGCCGATTCCGAGATTCCTGAATCCGACGGCGGGTCCGGGGATATTGCCGCTCACGTACGCGGGCACGAACGCGTTTCCGGCGGACGTGCTGCGGGACGGGCGGATTCTTTTCGAAGCTGGCTTTCCACTGGGCGAGGGATCAGCGCCGGAGTTGTTCCTTGTCTACGCTGACGGCTCGGGCGTCGAGTCAGTGCGCTGCGATCATGGACGCGCACGCTGGGGCGGAACGCAACTGGCGTCGGGAGACGTTGTGTTTACCCACGGAACGTCATTGGCGCGCTTCACCTCGGCGATGGCGCAGGAGGAGCCGGTCGCAGCACCACGCGGCGAATACGGGGGCGCGATTGCAGAGACCGCCTCAGATGCGTGGTTGCTGAGTACTCGGGAGGATACAGACGCGAGATTTGCGATCAAGACCTGGAATCGCGGCGGGGCGAAAACGCGCACCGTTCTGGAAATGAGCGGAGAGGAACTGGTTGAGCCAGTACTTGTTGCGCCGCGCACACGGCCCAACCGGCATCCATCGGGACTGCACCCATGGGACTACGCGAACCTGATGGCGTTGGACGCTCGCGTTAGCCGTGACGGAGATCTGAGGGGAAAGCCAGTGTCGGTGCGGCTGGAGGCGCAGGATGCAAAGGGCCGGGCGGTTGCCTTGGGAACGGCGCCGGTTGAGAAGGACGGGTCCTTTTTTGTCAAAGTGCCGGTCGACAGGCCGATCCGGCTTGAGCTGCTCGACTTCAGAGGCACAGTTCTTCGGCAGGAGCGCGGGTGGTTCTGGGCACGCGGCGGAGAGCAGCGCATTTGCGTGGGCTGTCATGCGGGACCCGAGCGCGCATCGGAGAACCGCGTGCCGGATGTGCTGATGCGCACGACCGAGCCAGTGGACTTGACCGGAACCAAGGCAGTCGCGGCAGCGCCGGGAGGCGATTGATATGAAGCTCGCAGTTTTTGCTGCATTGTTTTGCGCGGCCGCGATGGCGGGATCCGTTTCTGTTGCGCAGACGGCGCCGAGCGCGAGCGAAGTGTCCCAGCAGGGACTGCCCGCGAGTGCACAGGTATCGCTCCAATCCGATATTCGTTTTGAAGATGCGACGGAAAAATCGGGAATCGATTTCACGCATAGCTTTGGGTCGGCCAAGCTGGGATCGTTGCTGGAGGGCACGGGCGCGGGCTGCGTCTGGTTCGACTATGACAATTCGGGGCGGTCGTCGCTTTATGTGGTGAGCGGCCGGCCGCTCGACGACTCGATGCATCCTTATCCACTGAAAGAAAAGCCCAAGAACGCCACCGCACAATCACCTCTATCGCAATGACGGCAGCGGTCATTTCACCGACGTAACCGAGCAATCGGGGCTGAATCCGGATATGTATTCGGTCGCGGTGACGGCAGCGGACTACGACAACGATGGCCACGAAGACCTGCTGGTGACTGGATACGGGAAGGTTGTTCTCTATCACAACGACGGCAATGGCCACTTTACCGATGTGACCGAGAAGGCCGGCATCAAGGTCAGCGGCTGGGCCATCAGTTCCACATGGCTCGACTACGACAAGGACGGCTGCCTCGATCTGTTTGTGGGGCGCTACGTTAAGTTTGATCCCACCTACCGCGCCTTTTACGCGCCGACCAATTATCCGGGGCCACTGGATTATGAAGGCGAAACCAACATGCTGTTCCACAACAACTGCGACGGGACATTCACTGATGTGACGGAAAAGTCGGGCATCGGCGCCTACGTCGGCCGGACAATGGGCGTGACGGCAGCGGACTTTGACAACGACGGATGGGACGACATTTATGTGGCCAACGACCGGACAGAAAACTTTCTCTTCCACAACAAGCACGATGGGACATTCGAGGAAATCGCCAACGATACGGGCACAGCCTACGGGCAGAATGGCGAATCGACTTCGTCGATGGGCCCGGTTTTTGCCGACTTCGAAGGCCGCGGACTGCTCGACCTGTGGGTAACCGACGGCCACTACAACCGCTTCCTCCGGAACACGGGAAAACTGGGTTTTGAAGATATGGGCGCGTCCAATGGCATTTCGCAGGCCAACGCGCAATACGTGAGCTGGGGCACGGGCATCTACGACTTCGACAATGACGGTCAACTCGACATTCTTGTCTTTCACGGCGGGCTCATCCAGATGATTCCGCAAGAGCATACGGTGTTTCACGGGCTCGGTGATGGGCGATTCCAGGATGTTTCGCTCGGCGCCGGCCCCGTGCTGAGCGAGCGCACCGTGGCGCGCGGCGCGTGCTTTGCCGACTACGAAAACAACGGCAAGGTAGATGCCTACGTAGTGAATCTCGACGCGAAGGGAACACTGCTTCACAACGTCTCTACCAATACCGGTCACTGGATCGAATTGAAGCTGGTAGGCACAAAGAGCAATCGCGACGGGATTGGTGCGCGCGTGGAAGTGACGGCGGGAGGAAAGCGATGGACGGCCGAGCGCGTGGCAAGCTCCGGCTATCTTTCGCAGGATGACGGCCGCTTGCACTTCGGAGTGGGAACGGCGAGCGCAATCGACAAATTGATCATTCACTGGCCGAGCGGGGCAGTGCAGACGCTGGAGGCGCAGCCAGTAGACCGCATCCTCACGGTTCAGGAGCCGGGGGAAAGGAAGCCGCGATGAGCCGCATTTCCAGCAGAGTTCGCGTGCGGCTTAGTCGGACCGCGGGTCTCTGGGCGGTCGCTGCGGCGCTGTTCTGCGTTGTGGTTTGGAAGGCAGAGACCGTTGATGCGGCTACCGCTGCCGGAACCGAAACGGAAATGGACTACGCTTCTCCGCTGGAGCTACTGTTTTCGTCCAATGGCGGACGGATTTATGTTCTGTGCAACGAAAGCGACGAAGTGCGCGTGCTGGAAGCGGCTACTTATGCACCGATCAAGAGCATCGCAGTTGGTCACCAGCCGCGCGGATTCTCACTATCTCCGGACGGAACGCGGTTGTTTGTCGCGAACTCGTGGGACGATACGATTTCGGTGATCGACACGCACACGCTGGAAGTTGTGGCGATCTGGCCGGTGGGCGCAGAGCCGTCCGGAGTGGTCGAAGGCCCGGAGGGCAAATACGTATTTGTCGCCAACCGCATTTCCAGCGATGTCGCGGTTCTGGATGCGCAGACGGGCGTTGAGGAGAAGCGATTGATGGCGGGGCGCGGCTCGAGTTATCTCACACCGTCGCCCGACGGCCAGCGGATTTATGCAACCCATATTTATCCCAATCCACCCGCACTGCGCACAGGCCTGGAAAACCGTACTCCACCCGAGTCGGAGATCACAGTGATCGATGCGCGAAGAGCGGAAGTCGTGGATCGCATTCCACTCCATTCAATCGCAGGAGTCTTCCACCTGGCACTATCCAGCGACGGGCGCCTTGGCGCAGTGGCTGAGTTTCACCCCAAGAACCTGATACCTCTGGCGCATTTAGAACACGGCGGAGCGTTCGCGTACACGCTCACCCTATTCGGCGCAGCCGTGGGCAAGCCGGTGGAGATTCCTCTCGACGAACTTGATCGCTATGCTTCGCAGCCGTTTGACGTGGTCATCGCGCCCGATGGTTCGCGTCTCTACGTTTCACTTGGCGGTTCGGAGAGCGTGCTGGCGATTGACGTGCGGCGCTTATTACAGTTCGTCCATTCGCGGCCGCGGCCTGCTTCGGGGTCATTTTCGTCGGATCTCTCAGCCAGCGGAAGTTATGTGATCGCGCGCATTCCGGTGGGCCACAATCCACGTGGGCTTGCGCTCAGCAGCGATGGCCGCAGGCTGTTTGTGGCCAACCGGCTCGACGACACTTTGAGCATCATCGATACGAAGACATTGAGTGTTGCCAGAACCATTGCCCTTGAAGGGCCGAAGGCGATTAGCGCGCTGCGCCGGGGTGAGCAGACGTTTTATTCCGCACACTATTCCTTCCAGGGGCAGATCAGTTGCTCCAGTTGCCATATCGATTCCACGTTCGATGGGTTGCAGTGGAATCTGGAGCCGAACGGTTTCGGGCGCGATATCGTGGACAACAAATTGCTCGAGGACATCAAGGACGTCGCGCCTTACAAGTGGAACGGCGGAAATCCAAACATCCCCACCGAGTGCGGCCCGCGCACGGAGAAGTACTTCTGGCGATCTGAGAACTACGACGATCGGACGCTGACCGATCTGGTCCTCTACATTCGCAGCCTGCCAGCCAGGCCCAACCGGTGGCGTTCGCCGGACGGTGAGCTTACTCCGGCTCAGGAGCGCGGCAAAGCGATTTTCGAGCGCGCCGTGGATAAGTTCAAAAAGCCGATTCCCGAGACCAATCGCTGTTCCTACTGTCACAGCGGTCCCCTGGGGACGAACCGGCAGTTGTTCGATGTGGGAACGAAAAGGGCGACTGACAATCCCGGGCTGCTGAAGGCGCCGCAGTTGACCAACATTGCGCTCACCGCGCCCTACCTGCACGACGGCTCGGCGCGCATCGCTTGAGGAGATCTGGACAATTTACAACCCGGAAGACAAGCACGGGCGGACCAACGACCTGACCAAGGATGAACTCAACGATCTGATCGAGTACCTGAGGACGCGATGAAGAACCTTATCCACAAAGAATGGCTTGCGATCGCTCTGGTGGCTGGCACGGTATTTGTGGCAGCGGAGCGGCGTGGATTCGCGCAGGCGGCCCAGCATCCGCATCACGGCTCGCTTGCGGCAACGGCACTTCCGCAGATGCCGCGCTTTCGTTTCGAAAATTTCACCACCGCCAACGGCCTGCCCAACGATCATGTGTTCGCCGTGCTTGTGGATGGCGACCGCATCTGGGCCGGCACTGATAACGGTCTTGCGCTCTACGAGAACGGCAAGTGGAAGACCTATACAACGGCCGATGGACTCGCGCATCGCGCAGTGCTTTCGCTGGCTCTCGACAAGCGCACCGGCGACGTCTGGGCGGGCACTATGGGCGGATTGAGCCGCATCTCGGGAGGCCGCATCGACAGCTTTACGCAGTTGAGCTCGGGGCTGAGCAACAACGTGGTCTACGGCATTTCAATTGAAGGCGAAAACGTGTGGATCGCCACGGCCGCCGGCGCCTGCCGTCTTAACTTGCACACTAACCAGTGGTCGCTTTACAACGAGCGCAACACGCCCATGGCCGAGATCTGGTCCTATTCAGTCTCCGCTACGCCGAGCAAGGTCTATTACGGCATTTGGGGCAGCGGCGTCCTTGAGTACGACCAGAAGACCGGAGTCTGGGACAAGTACGACGACCCCGACGGCGAGAACGAGATGGTGCTGTTCAGGGATCAAGGGCTGATCCACGAAATTGTGACTTCGGTCAGCTATATGGAGAAAGACAAGGTGTTGTGGGCGGCCACCTATTTTGGCGACAGCCACTACGACGGCCGCTACTGGCACAACTTTCTGACCAAGGACAGCGGGCTTCCCTCGAACTTTACCAATCAGGTAAAGGGCGTGGACGGCAAGCGTGCGTGGTTCTGCACGGACAAAGGACTGGCGTATTACGACGGCGTGAACTGGGCCGTCTACACGCGCTCGCTCACTTCGCAGAAGCCGGTGATGACGGTGCGCGACGCGAAGGGAAACGTCACGGAGATTCCCGTGGCCAGCGGACCAGCACATAACTACATTCTGGGAATCGACTTTCAGGGCGACGACATCTGGGTCGCCACAGCCAAGGGATTGAGTCATGGAATTCGTCAACAATGAGAGAAAAGGAGCCAACGCCATGAGTGCATTTGCTGAGATTTTGGAGAACATCGGGCAGAAGCCGGTGAAGAAGCGCGCGATAACGAACCAGGAAGTGCTGAACGAAGCATTCGCATACGCGAAACCAAGTTCGTTTTCGCGCGGTATGAGGATCGATCTGAACGGCTTGACGATTCTGCTGATCTCGGGAACAGCCTCGATTGACGAGAACGGCGTTAGCGTGCACATCGGCGATTTTCGCGCGCAGTTGCGGCGCACGTTCGCGAATATCTCGGGGTTGCTGGCTAGCGAAGGATGCACTTGGCACGATATCGTGCGCACGACGTGCTACCTGCGCGACATCGAGCGCGATTACGAGGCCTTCAACGAAGAGCGCACTACGTTCTTCAAAGAGCAGGGACTCGATCCGCTGCCTGCCTCGACGGGCATCCAGGCGATTCTCTGCCGGCCAGAATTGCTCGTTGAGATTGAAGCGATCGCCATGTTCCGCACGGGCAAAAACGGGTCCGCTGAGGAGTAACAATCATGCGCAGAGGCTTGGTGTTTGTCACGGCATGGATGTGGGTCGCGTGCGGCGTTTCGACTTGCTTCGGGCAGAGTGCGGGCCCGGGCGCGGGACCGGATTCGAGCAAACCCGCGCATGTCTGCGAGTGCGGCAAACATCCGCCGGGACCTCCGCGGGATCGCGAAGTCGTGCCCTATGCCGGCGAACCCGCCGACATGAGACCCTACGCGAAGTTTGCAGCACCTTACGACACCAACTACACGCGCCCCAACATCTACGTCGGCGCGGCGCGGGATATCCCCGATCCGAAGGGCTTGACGGAGATACGCATTGGCTTCTTCGGCCCGATCGAGAACAACTCTGAATCCGTTCTTGGGTTGCGCATGCTGCACGGCGCGCAGATGGCCGTGGACGAATGGAACGCGCGTGGCGGCTACGGCGGCATACCTTTCAAGCTGATGCCGCACAACGACTATAACAACTGGCAGGCGAAGGCAGTTTACGGCGATGTGCGGCCCACCGACTCGGCTATCTGGGGCTCGGCTTCTGATGAGGCCGTGAAGATGGCCTACGACGAACAGGTCTGGGCAATCTTCGGCTCCATAAACGCCGAGTCGACACACATGGCACTGCGCGTGGCTCTGCGCGCGGAGCTTCCGGTGGTCAGCTCGGCCAACACCGATCCGACGGTTCCAGAGACTTCAATCCCGTGGTACTTCGGGACCATGCAGGACGACCGGGAACAGTACCAGACGCTGGCTCGCCGCATCTATACCGAGCTTGGATTGAAACGCGTCGCGGTTCTCAGGGCAAGCAGCCGGTACGGCCGTTTTGGCCTTGCCCAATTCCTCGATGCCTCGCGCCGGTTAGGCCATCCAGTGGTGATGGAGCAGATCTTCCAGCCTGGCGATACGGATTACACCAAGCAGCTAAGGGTGATCCGCGACTCGCGGCCTGACGCCGTTCTTCTGGTGGGAGACGAGTTGGAGGCGGCGAGGATTCTGAAGCAAATGCGGGCGGTGGGGATGAAGCAGCATGTGTTCGGCGCGTATCGCACGTTGGGCAATATGTTGCTGAAGGAGGCAGGCGATGATGCCGAAGGGTTCGAAGCCGTGTATCCTTACGACCCCACGCGCACCGATCCGCGCTGGCTTGAATTCAACCGCCGCTTTGAGGACCGCTTCCACGAAAAGCCGGAGCAGTTCGCTTCGATGGCGTACGACACGATGAATATGCTGCTCGATTCGATTTGCAAAGCCGGGCTGAATCGAGCTCGCATTCACGACGCACTCGCGGATATCGAAGAGTACGACGGCGTGACCGGGCATTTCGTTTTCGACCCCAACCAGAAGAATGCTGCCCCGCTGTACATAGGGACGGTGCACGATGGCGCGATTACTTACCGGCTTGGGACGATGGAGAAGCAGCCGGCAGGGAAGGGCAGCGCCGATGTGAACGGACAGCCCGGCGCGCCAGTAACGCCGTATGCACGCGTAGGTGAGGATGGTGTGAGTTTTGCCGGTCCGCGATCCGCCGACCTGCCGCCCGGACCGGTGCGCGTGATTCTGTTTGGACCGAACGCCGCGGAGATTGCGGTGTCGCCGGAAGTTTTGAAGGCATTGCGACGACGGAGCGCAAGGGGGCCGGGAGTGGTCAATTCTGCCGGTTGAGAGCACGCAAAACTGGGGCGCTGCTTCAACTCAATTGGTCCACGCCTTGATGGACGAGCATGCTTTGGCGATTGTGGCATTGGATCGGGATGCCAGCCATCTTTCGGAGCAACTGGCGCTGAAGTGCTTTGTCCCAGTGGTGGCCTTGAGCAGCGACAAGGCCTTGACTTCGGCCGACGTTCCCTGGATCTTCCGGTTACCCGCCGGGAGCACGCCGGCTTCGGCGGTTGGACTCTTGCGCGAGGCCGCCGCGCGGGCGGGCGCAAGTCCGGAGAAGATCAGGGATGCACTCGCGTCGGGGACTACGTTTGAAGGATTGGCATTTCTGCCGACAGGAGAGCCGCGCAACCAGTAAATTGCGTGTGTTTCCTCGATGCGCCGAGGCGTTGGGCGTTGGATGTTATCCCGCATCTGCCATCGGCGGAACTCCGAGAAGCGCCAGCCCTCGCCGAGCTTAATTGCACGCGTAACTCCTTTCAGGAGAGATAGTTGCGGTGGAAAGAAGGGTCCGTCGTTTTTGCAGAAAAAGTTGCTGATTCTAAACGAGTTGTGGAGCATAAATTCGAGCTCTTTCGCGCACGATTTCACGACATTTCCGAGACGTGTTTGTTGATTCTAAACGAGTTAAATGGCGAATATTTGGCGAAATGGCTCAATTTTTTTCTTAAGTTATTTTTCGCTTCGTGGGAACCGGACGAGCGGGAGGGGAAATTGCGGTTGCCGATGGACTCTGAATGGCGGCCGATGGTCCGAGCGGATGTGGTTTTGAATGTCATGGAGGATCGCCCCTTCATCTTCAAGGTTAGCGATTTGGGCGAAATAATCGGCAAACTTGAGGGGATTTATTTGCGAGGGCTTAAGAGACGGAGGGGGAAGGAGTTAGGTTCGGTGTGGAGGGGCTGCTGGGCAGGGTGGACTCTTGACAAGAAAAAGAGGGGTCGAGGGGAGGTTCCGTCGGTCCCTGGGTTTGTAGTTCGTGGTCTCCCTAACTGGGGCTGCCCGTCTTTCGCGGGTTGGGGTCGTGGTCTCCCACTCATCCACGATGAAACCGTGGATGAATGGGGCACAGAGATTCTTGGTTATTTCATAACTGGGACGCCTGCCCGTCTTTCCGCGGGTTGGGGTCGTGGTCTCCCACTCATCCACGATAAAACCGTGGATGAATGGGGCACGGAGGTTCATGGTTATTTCATGATCGGAACAACTGGCAGATTTTTGGTGATTCTAGGTTGGGTTGAATTTGCAGGTGAGGCTTTTAATTTCTAATGGTCGGGGCGGAGGGATTCGAACCCCCGACCCTCTGCTCCCAAAGCAGATGCGCTACCAGACTGCGCTACGCCCCGACGATCTCTTTAAATTGTAACCCGCTTTTTGTTGGTCCCGGACCAGGTCCGTTATTGATGCAGAAGCCACAGGACCAGCCACAGGACAACGACTACAGGGATAGCAAAGACGAGGGCGAGAACCGCGGCAAGAGCCAGGAGGAAAGCCCAGTCGCGCCAGGTGTGACGCCGCGGCTCGCCCAGGTGACGGGTGAGCAGGCGATAGTTGCGGCGGTTCACTTTCCATGCGATGTCAAAGGCGTCGCCCAGAATGGGGATGGACCCCACGAGCACGCCGATGCCGAGATTGGCGGCCATGCGCACCAGCGAAACGTAAGGCACGCCGCGAATCCACGCGGCAAGCGGAATGACGAGCGAGAAAAGGCCGGCCAGCACATCGCCGATGCCGGGCACCAGGCCAACAATGGCATCGAGGCCGAAACGAATGTGTGTTCCCGGAATGGGGAAGGCCTCATCGAGCAGGAACTCAAGCTTGCGAAGGGTCTCGTCGCGAAAGATCCATGCGCCGCGATTCCAGCGGCCGGAAGCGGCCGCGTTGACCGTCTGATCGGGAGCTGCGGATGGCACAAATGGTTCTTGCTGCGTCACTTTCGCTCCTCCGCGGGCGGAATTTGCGGATCTGCATCGATGCTACAATCTAAAGGGTAGACGGCGGCTATAGTTCAGCGGCAGAACGCCTGACTGTGGCTCAGGATGTCGTGGGTTCGATCCCCACTAGCCGCCCCAAAGTCCTCCCTAAAAAGCCAAAGGATGGTCATGGTTCCGCGTTCGCGCTTTGGGAATGATCGTCTATGACGCAGGCTGACGTGCCGGCTCAGGCGCGGGAAGCGTCGCCGGCCTGGTTCACGGAGTTTGATCCTCATCCATGGCTTGCGAACGGCCATCTTCAAACCATTGTTGGAAACTTTTTCCCTCGCCCTCCGTTCCTTCTGCCTGCTGAGGCTGAAACCGTGGAAGTGGACCCCGCGGACGGCAGCCGCGTGCTGTGCCATTGTCATTGGCAACCCGAGCCGGTGCGCGCAGGCCGGTTGACCGTGGTGATGGTGCACGGGCTGAACGGCTCCTCCGACTCGCGCTACATTCGCGGCATCGCGGCGCTTGCCTGGGACGCCGGCATGAACGTGGTCCGCATGAACATGCGCAATTGCGGCGGCTCCGATGCGCTGACGCCGACGCTTTATCACTCGGGCCGATCGGCGGATGTGGGCGCAGTGGTCAGCCACTTTACCGAGCGCTTCGGCCTGGAGCGCGTGGCGCTGGTCGGCTATTCGATGGGCGGAAACATGGTGTTGAAGCTTGCCGGCGAATGGGGCAAGCGCGCGCCGCTTGTTGCGGTAGCCACGGTTTGCCCGGCTATCGATCTGGCGGCAGGAGCGGACGCTCTCCACGAGCCGCGGAACCGGATTTATGAGTGGCACTTTCTGCGAAAACTGATGGAGCACATTCGCCGCAAAACCGAGATGTTTCCTGATGTTTATGGGAACAGCAGCGTTGGCTCCGTGCGCTCGATCCGCGAGTTTGACCAGAAGATCGTTGCGCCTCATTGCGGGTTTCGAGATGCCGACGACTATTACTATCGCTCCGCGAGCGCGCGCGTTATTGACCGCGTTGCCGTTCCGTCGCTGGTTCTTCTGGCCCAGGACGATCCCTTTATTCGGCTCTTTCCTGAAACTCGGGAGCGGATTCTTGCTAATCCCCATATCGACTTCGTCGAGCCGCGCCACGGGGGTCACTGCGCCTTTTTGGGCCGCCGTTCTGCTGACGGCGTGCACTGGGCTGAGGTCACGGTCGTTCGCTACCTCCAGGCTGTCGCGGCTGGTACCGCTCGCGGCGCTGCACAGCGTGAACCGGCGACTTCGCAGATACAATCATGATGAGCGTGGGCGAGTAGCTCAATCGGATAGAGCACCGGCCTTCTAAGCCGGGGGTTGTGGGTTCGATTCCCGCCTCGCCTACCATCAAAGCCACGCCTTCTTATCTTTCACGTACCTGGGCTCATCCTGGCCCTCGTTTTTGGCCTTCGACCCGCGGCCGAAAAATGCCGAAAATGCAAAAGTGTGTACAAGAATCACGACGGTGAACGCATACGTTCCGCATTATTGCGTGTCGTCTTTTTCTTTGCATCGAGATTGTTCTCCGAACCACTCGATTGCCCATTGTGAATCCGGTTCGCCGCTCAGGAGTCCCAAAATGCGTGCTGAGTGCGCGCAATCCGGGATTCGGCGGCCGGTGGGGAAGAAATTTTCGCGGTTCACTGAAGCGACGTTCGTTTGCGAGGCCGAGAATCGGCAGTTTGCGCAGAAGTTGCTTTACAAATGGATGAGCCCGCGCTGCAACGCCGATACGACCGCTTGAGTGCGGTCGTTCACGTTCAAGCGCATGAGGATCACGCTCACGTGGCATTTGACCGTGGACTCGGTGATGCCGAGGTCTGTCGCAATCTCCTTATTGCTCTTGCCCTTGACGATGAGATCGAGAACTTCGCGCTCGCGTCCGCTGAGGTCGGAGTTGGGGATCCGCGAATTGAGGGCGCGCGAGACGGGCTGGGGTAGAAAGCGGCCGCCGGAATGAACGCGGCGCACGGCGCTAACCAGCGCATCGTGCGGCATTCCCTTGATGATGTAACTGCGCGCTCCGGCTTGCAGAGCCTGATGGATGTCTTCGTCGCCCTCGTAGGTTGTGAGGACGATGAATTTGGCATTGCGGTGCCGGGCCATGACGGTGCGAACGGCTTCAACGCCGCTGATTCCGGGAAGGCGCAAGTCCATCAGCGTGATATCGGGAAGATATTTCTCAAAGAGTTCGATGGCCTCTTCGCCGCTTCCCGCCTGGGCGACGACGGTCATATCGGGCGTGGCACCGATGATGGCGGCGATACCGACACGCATGATCGGGTGGTCGTCGACAATGAGTACCTTGATCTTCGCCGCTTCCTTCATGCCGCTTTGCTCTTCCACCGATTGCCTCCAGCTTGCTCCTTTTCAACTCTCGATGTAAAGGCGGCCTGATCGCCGGGCCCGCCGATCGGCAGACGCGGCCTCAAAACGGGCAGTGGTCCGGAATCGAGCTGTGGCGAGCATTCCGACTTACTTGCCTCCTGCGTCAATCGCAAGCTGGTACTCGGGAACCAGGCGGATGTCATCGAGTTTGACAACCTGGCCGCCGGAATTGAATTGCGGAGGCCGCGCAAGCTCGAAGTAGACCGGAGCGTCTTTGCGCAACGGCAGAATACTCAGCTCGAACGTGCTGGGCCGATCCGGCGCGAGGAAACGCTTGAGGCCAATCATCCAGGGCTTGCCGTTGTAGAAGTTGTCGTCCAGCAGCCGATCTCCCGTTGAGAGGCGCGCCACGTCACCCTGGTAGTCGACCCTAAGGAAAAGCTCGCTAAGGCCGTTGAGCGCCCCTGCGGGAATGGTGATCCTCCACTTGGCAGCCTGCGGAAGGTCGCCGGCGCCGGGCGCCTGCGCCACTCCTTGCGGACGGTAGGGCAGAGCAGGGCCGAACTTAACCGGCGGCGCGATCCCGGCGTCCTGGATGGGGAGGCAATCCACGGGATCGTCCCACTGGGGCGGCTCGGCAGTAAAACTTGCCGCAAGCCTGGATGCGGAAACTGGAGTGAGAGCTGCATCCGCTTTGAGCGGAGCAGTGGGCGGAGGCAGGACCGAAAATGCAAACTTCGAGCCATCGCGAGTGCGCAGCAAAATGTGCGCAGGCTGTGCGCCGGGATCGAAAAGAAAGTCCTGATCGGTGATGAGCAGGCGATCGCGGCCGCCGATGCGCACCTTCCAGGCATCCTCGGCTTCGCTCGACGTGAGCACGACGAGACGCAGCGGGTTGCCTTCGGAAGAAACCACATCGACTGACGACTCGATGCCCGGCTTGAAGCCGCTTACATAGAGAACGCCGGAATCAAGAGTGGTTGTTCCGCCTGAAGCTTTTGCCGATCGCACAGTGTTTGCGTCGAATGCGAATTCGGGCGCAATGCCAGGCAGCGCCTCAAAGTAAATTGCCGTGGAACCGGAGTTTTCAATGCGTGTAAATAGTTGCGCGGTGCTGTAGCGTAGCGTGATATCGCCGAAGCGCAGGTTGAAGGGCCAGATGAAGTATGCGCCTGAGGGCAGATCGATGGGGTGGCGCGGCACCGGGAGCGTGCCGTGCGGCAAGCGAATGAGAAACTGCGCCGCTTTTCGCGCGGGCATGGAGTAGTTTCGGACGTAGTTATTGAAGAAGATGAACCCCGCATCGCCATAGGAACGCACGGACGAGCGCGGAACGGAGAGATCTGTGGAGCTGTTCGGCAGCGCTTCCGGAGCGTGAACCGTCATCGGGGCCAGTTCCGCTCCAAAGTCGTTAAGGAAGTATTGAAACACCTTGAGACGGCGAAGCGATGTGCGCTCTTCGCCGAACTCGCCCAATGGCGCCTGAAAATCATAGGATTTGATCGGCAGGTCATTGGGATAACCGGTCGCCTGCGATTCCTCGAGCGTGGTGCGCGCGCCGTCGGGATTCTCGCCCCCATGAAACATGTAGGTTCCGTAGAGGTTCACGCCAGAGCCGAGCATGACGGGAACCATGGCGGCAATGTCATCGGGCGCGATCACCGGGCGCCGGTGGTAGGTGTCTTCGATTCCGCCACCGATCTCTGCGGTGAGGTAAGGCAAATTGCCGGGGCCGATCCTGGCTGCATCCGGTTCGCCACGCGCGCTATCCGTATTCACGTTGGCCGCAACCCGGCTTTGAAACCGGAAAGCATACACCTCGGCCGGTGGCAGCCTGGCCATCGAATTGTCCCACGGCGCGTCAGAATACCCGCCATAGACTGGAATGACTGCGCGCGGAGGCACGACGGCATTGTCCCAACCGGTGATGAGATAAAGTGGAACGTCGAGGCCGCTGGCGATGGCAATCTTTTTCAGTTTGAGAATGTGCGCTTCGCCTGCGCCGGGGCCGCGCTGAGAGTATTCATTCTCCAATTGAATGCCGATGACTGGCCCGCCATCTTTCCAAAGCAGACCTTTGAGCTCGGCGCCAACCTGCCCGTACCACTCGCGAACGCTGGCGAGATAGACGGGATCGTTGACGCGTGTTGGGCCCTGCTCAAGGACCCAATCCGGCAGGCCTCCGTTGCGCACCTCGGCGTGATCCCAGGGACCGATGCGCGGCACGACATACATTCCATGTTTGGCGCAGAGTCGGGTGAAGAAGCGCAGGTCGCGCTGGCCGGTCCAGTCAAATTGGCCTTTGACCTCCTCATGATGAATCCAGATCACGTAGGTGGAAACAATGTTCACCCCGGCTGCCTTCATCTTGAGGATTTCTTCTTCCCATTGATCGCGCGGATAACGGGAGAAGTGAAACTCGCCCATGACCGGAAGCCAGGGCTCTCCGTTGCGCGTGAGATAGCGGTTGTTCAAGCCCAGCGTGACCCCGCCAGGGGTGGTTGCAGAACCTTCATCGTATTGCGCCGGTCCGGGAGCGCGGCTGGGCCGG
This sequence comes from uncultured Acidobacteriaceae bacterium, assembly GCA_963850865.1. Classification (GTDB taxonomy): domain Bacteria; phylum Acidobacteriota; class Terriglobia; order Terriglobales; family Acidobacteriaceae; genus Telmatobacter. The sequence goes on along the minus strand of CAWKMZ010000007.1, from coordinate 52,746 downwards.
CTGGCATCGATGCGAATCGGCGTGCCACTTGATTGCCCGTGAGAACAAGGGGCGGCAAAAAATGCCGCAAGCAGGACGAAGGCTGCCAAGAACAGTGTCTTCGTTGCAAATGGCCAGGAGTCCCTCGATCTAACTGGAATATAAGAAGACATTGCGATAGGCTCCCTGCCTGCGCGTTCCTGCAAGCGTGGTCTTGATCCATCGCCCTCAAGAAAGACCACTCTATTCCCATGGGTCGTTCTTTGAATCGGCCAAAAGTCGGATCAGGAGGGGATTTTCGGGCCGATTTCGGGCACATTTCAAAGCGGCGGTTAAGGTTTCTTCGCGGTATACTGGGCGCCGCTATGCAAAGAGCTTGCGTGTTGACCGCCTGGCTGATCGTGGGCACGGTGGGTTGTGCCCTGGCGCAATCCGGCGCGGTTGCCGGATACACGCACCATGTGTGGCAGTCCTCCGATGGACTGCCGGAACAGACCGTGCAAGCCTTTGCGCAAACCCCTGACGGCTTTCTCTGGATCGGCACCAGCGGCGGACTGGTGCGATTTGACGGGCTTCATTTTGTGGTTTTCGACCGCCAGAACACGCCCGCTTTGCGCGAAAACAGCGTGTTCTGCCTCATGGTCTCTCGCGATGGAGGGCTCTGGATTGGGACAGAAGGCGGTGGTCTGGCCCGATATGCTCACGGCGAATTCCGTTCCTGGACTGCGCGCGATGGGTTAAGCAACGACTTTGTGCGCACGCTGGCTCAGGACTCGCAGGGCAAGGTCTGGGCAGGCACAGACAGCGGCTTGCTGCGGCTCGATGGCGATCGATTTGTGCGCGTTGATGGCACCGGAAATGTGCCCACTCTGGCCGTTCACGCCATTTGCCTGGATCGCAACGGCAACCTGTGGGTGGGAGGCTCCAGGCTGCTTCGGCTCAACGGCAGCGACGTAACCGAGTTCACGATGCGCGGGGAAGCCAGCCAGAACCGCGTGAAATCGATTGTCCAGACCCAGGATGGAACGATTTGGGTGGGTACGGTTTCCGGACTGAATCGCATGGTCGCAGGCCAGAAGAAATTCGAACGCGTCAATGGAATCTCAGGGACAGTGCGTGTTCTGCGCCAAACCGCGGATGGCGTGCTGTGGATTGGAACCATCGGGCAGGGAGTCTTTGAGTACCGGGCGGGAAACATGACGCAGATCACAGCGCCCGCCTCATTGCCGAGCAACACGGTGCTGAATTTCTTTGAGGATAACGAAAGGAATTTCTGGATCGGGACACAATCAGGGATGTTGCGGCTCACAGAGGCGCAGCTAAGTATCGTTTCGTTGCCCAAGGCCAACGATTCCGACTTCGGGACCATTTATCAGGACCGCGACGGCAGCTTCTGGATCGGCTCCACGCTGCTGTTCCATATGAAAGACGGCGTGGTGGCCCCCGAGATTCTGCCAGGCGTCGGCTCCGTGCATGTACGCAACGTCTACCGCGACAGCTCGGGCGCGCTATGGGTGGGAACCGACGGCGACGGGATTTACCGGATCGCGGAAGGCCGCATGGCGCATTTGACCACGCGGGAAGGAATGTCAAATAACTTCGTTCGCGCCATGACTCAGGACCGCGATGGGAGCATGTGGGTAGCCGCTGACGAGGGCCTGAATCACGTTTTTGTCCAGGGTGACCAGCCGCGCGTGGTCAGCTACCAAATGCGCGACGGGCTCGCCTACTTCAGTACACGAGCGCTGCTTGAAGATCGCAATGGCGACCTTTGGATTGGTACCGACCGTGGCGTGAGCCACCTGCGCGGAGGCAGATTCCTAAGCGATGTGGCAACGAGCAGTTTGGCCCAGATGAAGGTTTGGGCCATCCACGAGGACGCGGAGGGCGGCCTGTGGTTCGGCACGCGTAACAACGGCCTGTTCCGATACCGCGACGGAAAGATGGCGCACTTCTCATCCGCGGACGGACTGCCCGGGAACGCCATCTATCAGATTCTCGAAGATGGCTCAGGGCACCTCTGGATGAGCGGGCCGAATGGCGTTGCTGAAGTGAATCGCCGCGAATTGGACGATCAAGCCGATTCCTCACCGCGCCATCTTGCACTGGCCTTCTACTCGGTCGCGGATGTGGCGGCCAATACTGAGATTTATGGCGGCACACAGTCCGCGGGTTGCATCACCCCAGACGGTTACATCTGGTTCCCGAGTAATCTCGGTCCGGTGTACATTCTTCCCGAGCGTCGCCTTCCGCTGCCGCCACCGCCGCTGCACATTGACGCGGTGCTTGCCGACGGACGGCCAGTGGCGATGGATAGCCCCGTGGTGCTAAGGCCGGGCAATGGGCGGCTGGAGTTTGATTTCACTCCGATTCGGCTTCGCTCCCAGGACGGGTTGCGTTTCCGCTATAGGCTCGAAGGCTTTGAGAAGAACTGGAGCATGCCCACCGCCGTGCGTACGGCGGACTACACGAACCTGGCAGCGGGCAGGTACACGTTTCGCGTACAAACCTTCGAGGTGAGCGATCCGGGCGCAGTGAGCGAGGCATCGATTCTTATCGAGCAGCGGCCATTTTTCTATCGCACGTGGTGGTTTATGGCCGGGTGCCTGGCGCTGATTGCCTTGCTGATCTATGCCATCTACCAGTATCGGGTGAGACATGTGCGGGCGCGTTACGAAGCGGTTCTTGAGGAGCGCAGCAGGCTGGCGCGCGAGATGCACGACACCGTGATTCAGGGCTGCACGGGAGTTTCCGCGCTGCTCGAAGCCGTCTCAATGAACGAGGGAGATGAGGCCAAAGAAACCGGCTTGATGGATGTAGCTCGGATGCAGTTGCGCTCGACAATCAATGAAGCGCGGGAGGCCATTTGGAACCTTCGCCGGGAGAGCGACGCCGGTAGCCTGGCCGAAAAGCTTGAAAGCATGACGCAGCAGGTGGGAAGCGAGTTCCAGGTGCCAATAACGTGGTCGATGACCGGAGCGCCTTTTACTGTGACCGAACCCGTTGCCCACGATCTGCTGATGGTGGCTCGCGAGGGAGTCTACAACGCAATGCTGCATGGCCGTCCGGCACGTGTGGAAGTCGCGCTGACCTACAAGGATCGTGCACTGACCCTGGACTTAGATGACGACGGTTGCGGCTTCGATCCTGAGCGGATGGAGAGCGGGAACGGCCATCACTTCGGGCTTAAAGGAATGAGAGAGAGAATTGAACGCTGGGGCGGCAAGTTCCACCTGACCAGCGCTGCCGGGAAAGGCGTTCATATTGAAGTGCAACTGCCGCGGAAGACAGGGAACAGGGCGTAGGGAACAGGCAGCAGCATCCGCGGTGCGTGGCTTCCCGGGATGCGTCAACCATCCGACCCAAAACGGAGGCCCGAGCATTAAGCCCGGGCCTCTGAATCGAAGCGCGAGATCAGAAGGTTAAGCGAAACGCGCCTTGGAAGATACGCGGATGGCCGTTTCATTTCTGGACGTAACTCGTCCAGGCAAATCGGCCTGCTCCTCCTTCCGTCGGATGTGCGAACAGGATTTTCCTGCATAAGATGAAGGTGGATTTGAGAATCCGTTCATGACAGCAAAGTGCAAAACGCACGCCATCCGCGTTTTCATCCTGGCAATCGGGACAGTCGTGCTCAGCGGTTGCGGGAGTTCCGCCGCGCCCAGCTCGACCACAACAACAACGGCAACGGCACCCAGTTTCTCGCCTGCCGCCGGAACCTACACGACGGCGCAAACTGTCACCATCTCCGATGCCATCGCCGGTGCGACGATCTACTACACCTCCAACGGGACGACGCCCACCACTGCCTCAAGTATCTACTCCGGCGCGATCGCCATTCCTGCGACTCCGGCCACCGAGACCATCCAGGCTATCGCCGTGGCCGCAGGCTATGCGAACTCTCCGGTCGCATCCGCCGTTTATACGATGGTCTCGCCCCCGGTATCGGCCACCGTCGTCGGAGCGGATGTCGGATGGCTGACCCAACTGGAGAGCATGGGGTATACCTGGACCGATCCCACCGGCGCGACCGGAAGCGCGCTGCAGATTCTCAAGAGTCATGGCGTGAACACCATCCGCATCCGCACTTTCGTCAACCCCTCGATCGTTTCCGGCACTCTGGGCGTTGGTGACAACGATCAGGCAGGCAGCATCGCGCTCGTGCAACTGGCTCACTCAATGGGCTTCAAGATCATGATCGACTTCCATTACAGCGATACCTGGGCCGACCCCGGGCATCAAACGACCCCCGCCGCGTGGGCAAGTGAAAGCTACGCTGACTTGCAAACCAGCGTCTATAACTACACCTTTAACTTCATGACGGCGCTGGCGACCGAGGGAATCTACCCACAATATGTGCAGTTGGGCAACGAAATCAACTCCGGAATGCTCTGGCCCGCCGGCTCGGTTGGCGCCACAACTTCAAACGGCAACAACTTCACCCAGATTACCGGCCTGATCAACAGCGGCTACAACGCGGTGAAGGCGGTCAGTGGCTCCTCGCAGGTCGTCATCCACCTGGCCGGTATCAGCAATCTCAGTGACTTTGAGTGGTTCTTTGACGGGCTGACGGCCGCCGGCGGAAACTTCGATGTGATTGGAGGCTCCTATTACGACGGGCCGGGAAACATCGCTACGGTTGCCGCCAACATGCAGACGCTGGCCGCCCGCTATAACAAGCCGGTGATGATCTGCGAGATCGGCTACCTGTATAGTGATCCCGCCGATGCCTACAGCGATGTGCAGGGCGCCATCCAGGCGATGAATTCCGTGCCCGACAATAAGGGGCTGGGAGTGATCTATTGGGAGCCGGACGCCCCGGATGACGCCTCAACCGGCGATTACACGATGGGCGCTGTCACCGAGGGATCGGGGAAAGTGCTGCAATTTACGACTGCCATCAATGCGTTTTGAGCGAATCCGCGAAATAGAAAGCCCAGCCTTCTCCGCGCCTACCCGCGAGCTATGTCTCGTCAAAAGTCGCACTGTTATCGACTTCAGCAGGCATATCAGTTCAACCGCTTTCTGAAATGAGGTCTTGATTCTTCTCTCGTTTGAATATCTGGCACGGCACAGAAGTGGATCAGTCCGGGCGAAGAGAAGAAAAGGCCCGGGCATTGAGCCCGGGCCTCTGACTGAAGGCGCGAAATCAGAAGGTTAAGCGAAGCGCGCCCTGGAATACACGAGGATGGCCGTTCACACCGCTGATCACGCCAAAAACACCTGGGGCCTGATTCACGGTGGATGAGGGGTTGCCAAAGTTCGGATGGTTCGTGGCGTTAAAGGCGTCCCAGCGGAACTGGAAGGTCTTTCCCTCTGTCAGCGTCCAGTTCTTCATGATCGATGAATCGATGCCAAAGACACCCGGTCCAAAGTAGGCGTTCCTGCTCGTGTCGCCGAAACCGCACCACCCCGGCGTTTTATCGCTACAGGAGACGGGAAGGGTGAAGGCCGCCTCGTTGAAGTAGCCCTTGTTCGGGTTCGCCCAATCCGCTCGGCTGCCTTTGCCCATGTTCGTGGACACGCCCGAAACGAGATCTGCACGGTTATTCCACATCCCGACTCCGGGGTCAGTGTTCCACTGGCCGATTGAGAACGGCGTGCCTTTTTGCGCGGTGATGATGCTGCTCAACTGCCAGCCGCCAGCCACCTCTTCCATCAGCCTGCCCTTATCCCTGAACGAGGGGGCCTGATAGACAAAATTGCTGATCCAGTTCCATGGAATGTCCTGGTTGGCATTGCCACGGTTCCACGCGGCGCTGATCGGATTGCCCAGCGCCGGATTGCCGAAGGAGATGTTGCTGCTGCTGGCAATGTCCAGGGTGTGCGACCAAGTAAAGGCGGACTGAACCTGAAGGCCGTGCCAAATGTGTTGATCCAGGCTCACCTGCAGCGAATTGTAGCTCGCCGTTGCCCAGCTTTGGTCCTCGAAGATGTCTCCCAGGCTCGAGTTGACGGGAAGTTTTGAAGCGTATGGCGGGTTCATGTCGATGGCCACCGACAGGTGATCGGTTTCATTGCCTACATACGCCACTCGGAAGCCCGTGGTCGAGGTGAGCTGCTGCTCGATTGAGACGTTCCAGGCATAGGTTGTGGGCAGCTTGAAGTTGCGCGAGAATTCCTGGCCGATCTGGCCCTTGGGAATGACGACGTTCTTCGCAGGTTTATATGAAATCGTCGCCCAGGGGAAGGTCCCCGGGAAAGGACTTGTTGCATAGGGAGAGCCGGCGCCGCTGGCGGACCAGGGGTTATCAAAGGGGATAATCCCGCCTGCCAGGGGAGCGTCGGCGCTACAGGGCCAGCACCATCCAGAAAAGTTAAAGGTGGGGCTGAAGGGGGCGACATCGGCGGCGTGGTTGTACTCCGAGTACTGGAGCGGACCGGTGAAGATGCCACCGCCGGCGTGGAAGACGGTGTGCGGCAGAGCTTTGGGCTGGTAGGCCAGGCCGATGCGAGGCTCCCAGTATCCGTAGTCACTCTTCATCAGGGTATTGGGAACGCCAGGGTCGCCGGGGAACAGCAGTCCAGCGGGAGCGTTGGTAAACACGATGCTCTGCTTGCCCGGGGCGCTGTTCGCAAAGCCGGCGACGGTGTTCGCGCCGGGGACCCACGCTGCGCCGCGGTCGCCCTGGGAGACGGGAGGCGTGTTCGGATCCCAGCGCAATCCGAGGTTGATGGTCAGGTCGGGGCGAATCTTCCAGTCGTCCTGGATAAAGGGGCCCATCTGCCAACCGGCCACATCGGCAATCTCGCCGGCGCCTTGCATGTACCCTGATGCGGCGCCCAACATGTAATCGGCCAGGTATCCGCCGGTGTAGGAACTCGTGCCCCCGCCAGTTCCGCTTCGTCCAAACCCGATTAACGGCTGCGTCGGATATGCGGTATTCTCTTCCGCGTGCTGATGGAGAATATCGATGCCTGCACTGATGGAGTGCTTGCCGAGGCTCTTGTTGAGCGTGTCGGTTAGGCCCAGAGTGTTGCGGACTTCTGCCGAGGGCTCATCCCACCCGCTCTCAAAGCCGTAGTTCGAATTGATGCGGAGAGCGCCCATATAGCAACTGCCCGCGGGCTCGCTAACTCCAATATTCACGCCGTTGGAATCTCCGCTGTTGTTGGAGAAGCACAACGCCTTTCCGTCGCTGCCCAGCTCCTGAGAGGCGCTGTGCGCGCTGTTCTGATTCATGAACAACGAGATGGTGTTGACCGTGCTCGGATTGATGGTCCAGTTGTGCTGCACCATGTTGTTGAAGTAATACATCTGCTGCCAGAAGGTCGCAGTCCAATCCCCGTGGTTGTAGGCGCTCTCCATGTTGCCGGGTTGGTCGGTCGACGGGGCCGAGAAGTCGTTGGTGAAAGAGCGCAGGGTGAGAGTTTGCGATGGCGAGAGGTTGTAATCCAGCCTGAGCGTGCCTTCGTCGTAGGTGTTGTGGACGGTGGGATAGTTGTACATCATATCGCCGTCGGCCAATTGGACTCCGGGCTTCAGAGTGGTGCCGTTGGCCGCCGTTGTGGTGGCTCGGATCATGCCGTATTTTGCAAAATAGAGCGCGGCCGGAGATAACTGGGCAATGCTGGTATCGAGCTGGTTGGGCTTGCCGGCGATGGTTTTGAAGGGGCCGATCAGGTTCGTGGTGACGCCGTCGGGAGACAGGCCACTGAAGTCGCCCGTCAGCATGGCGGCGGTCGGCGTAGTGGTCAACGTATCGGTTGAGTTCCAGATGATCTTGGTGCCCTGGTAGTTGCCGAAGAAGAACAGCTTGTCCTTCTTGATGGGCCCGCCGGCAAAAAAGCCGTACTGGTTACGCCGCAGCGTATCGACCGAGTGGCTGAACCAGTCGGTGGCGTTCATGGCGTTGTTGCGGACGTACCAGAAGGCGCCACCGTGGAAGGTGTTCGAGCCGCTCTTGGTAGCGACGGAGACGACCGCGCCGGGCGCAAAGCCGTACTGCGCGCCGTAATTGCTGGTGATGACCTTAAACTCCTGGGTTGCGTCGGCGTTTGGGAAGGTCGAGGTCAGCAGGTTGTAGTTGTCCATGTTGGTCACGCCGTCGAGCATATAGAAGGTGCTGCCCTGGCGGCCGCCGGAGGCGCTGGCGCCGGTCTCGGTCGGGAAAGAGAAGCCGGTCTGAATGCCTTCGCCGCCGTGATTCAAGACGTTGACGGTGCCGGGCGCCAGCAGGACCAGGCTGGAAGGATCGCGTCCGTCGAGTGGGAGCCCGGAGATGGCGGCTTCGTTGACCGTCGATCCCAGCTCAGCCGAAGTGGTGTTAATCAGCTCTGCGTCGGCAGTCACGGTGACGACCTCATTCGAGGCAGAGGCGATTCTGAGGTGCACATCCTGGGTTGCGTACTCGTTCGCCGTGATGACGATACCGCGCTGAACATACTCAGCAAAACCCTTTGCGCTCATCGTCAACGTATATTGACCCGGCATCACCGGTTTCAGCAGGTAGCTTCCCGTGCTGTCGGAGGTTTCCCTCTGAATAAGGCTGGTATCGACATTGGTGAGCGTCACGGTTGCACCCACCACGGCTGCGCCGGTCGGGTCAGTAACCTGTCCGGTCAAACTGCCGCTCGCGCCTTGAGCGATGGCGAGCGCGCCAGAACCGACGAGGATGACCACCAACATAAGCACCAGAGCTTGCAGGCTCTTTGCGCTGATCGTTTGCATAACCACCTCCTGAAGTGGGTCAAGCGGGAGTCGCGGAGATCAAATGCTCGCCAACTGGCGCTGCCTGCAGGCGAATGAAACCGCTTTCATTTGGAAATCTAGAACTCCCTGGTGCCGAGCACCTGTGTTTTAGATCACCCATGCGGTCGTTTCCCAATCACAAAAAACGACGGTCCTGAGCCGTGTCGAACTCTACGCCGCCCCCAATAGGCCATGTATCCGCCAAAAGTAGGATCGAGGCAAGTTTTGTGCAGGGGACACTTTGAGGAAAAACAAAGGAGTGGAATCTGGGAGATAACGCACCGAATATGGAAGGCGCACCTGGAATAGATTTGGCGCTGGGCATCGAGCCCATAGGAACAGATGGGAAAGGCTAAGCCCCAGTGGGACCGTGGAGTCAAGCGCCACACGAACATCTCCGCCGTCATTCCAAGGTGACAGGCGCGGGCGAGAAGATAGCCCTGGCGAATGGGAGTAGGGAAGCTGAAGCGCCCCGTCAATTACTAATCGGGCAACAAGTTGGAACAGGCCCGTTGAGTCTGGAGAGATCAATATCGAAAATCCGGCCAGTGATTGCGAACCTCATCCACCTGGTCGAAAAACCGGCTACCGAGAGAAATGAATTCCAGAGCGGAGCACGGCTGAGAGTCACATGGACGCGCAGGCGACTACACGGCCGCATGGATGACCGGGCAGCAATGCGCGCCCCGCCCGTCTCCAGCGTCTTCTATCCGAGACGAATCAGCGCTGCTGAGTAAGCCGGAACGCTCACGAGCAACTTGCCGGATTGAGACTTGAGTGGCTGACCTGCGTGCGCGTGAAATTGTCCATCGCTCTCCACGGTGGTCCCCTGAAACCTCACCCCGTCCTTGGCATCGATGGGTGTAGCCTCGAGCCGCGCGACCGAAGCTTGCATGACTCCCACTGCCGGATCAGCGATCGTAATTCTTGCATTGCGGCCGTCTTTGTTAAAGATCGCAACGAGATGCGCCGCGTCAGCTCCACCGGCTGCATACGCCGTAACATTCCCCCCATGCGCTTCGAGCGCTGTCCTTTTCAAAGTGTGTCCAGCGAACTGTTGCGCCAGCATCAGGCCGTAGTACTCCGGCCGGGCCACAAAGCCGTTCTCGATGGAGCCAACGACCGGCGAATAGTAGCCATTCGCTCCTCCGTGTAAATTCACTCCCACACAGCCCAAGGTCGCCATTTGCAGGCAAAAATCCCCCGCCCAGAGTGCGGATGCAAATGTATCGCTCACGCCCGGCTTGCCCGCGTTATAGCAGGAGTTTCCTTCTGTCATGCGAAACGGCAAACCAACAGTTCTCGCCGAAGCCAGCGCTTGCCGGCAGGAGGAGTCAAATCGGGCTCCGGGACGCAAGAGCCGATCAATCGTCATTGTTGGATCGGTCGGAGGGCCCAGCGGATAGTAGTGGCTCGTCGCGAGCACAATCTCCTTCGGAACATCGTCTGTGAAATGTTTCACCCAGGCCGGGTTTGAGGCGGTGTCCGGCCCGGCCACCGCAACCTCGGGCAGCTTTTCATGAAACGCAGCCCGAAACGTCTTCCATCGGGTGAGGTATTCGTCAAGTGTCCACGGTTTGTCTTGCTGATCCCGATGCTTGAAGAGGTCAGGTTCGTTCCCAAATTGAACTGCGATCAGTTGCCGCCCCAATGTCTTCGCTACATACCCACCTTCGGCAAGCGCTTGCTCCAGCGTGCCTCCGCCAAGGTTCAGGCCGTAGATGCATCTCCAGCCGGTTGCGCTCAAAAAGCCCTGGAGGTTTCGAATGGAACGTGGCGTTATGGTAAATGTGCGTGGCTCGCGATGACCGGGATCGGGTCCAACCAATCCACCTCTTTCCGGCGGCGCTGCCGGCTCAGTCTCGGACCAGAGTGTAAACTCGCTCAGGTTGCCACCCAAGCGGAGCACGCCCGACGGGCTCAGCGTTCGGAACATTTGAATGAGCGCCATGTTTCGGGGCGAAAAGAAATCCGGATAAGCCAATTGGCCGCTCTCATAGCTCAAGCCCATGTAATCGAGCGGCACTCTTGCAAGATTCGTCGCAGAGTCGATATTCAGCTCAACGTCCAGATCGGGCGACTGAGCCATCAACTTGCGCGGCGCGCTGAGTGCAATTGCGCCGAGCCCCGCGGTCATAGAGCAGAATTTTCTTCTTGTGAGGTCTTTCATCGCGCTTTCCGTTCATCTCTGTTGGCCGACATCTGCACGGCAGTGTTGTGGTAAGTTGCGCCTGCTCGCGAAGAGCAGGCGCAACGAAATCAAAGCAGTGACAGGATTAGAACGTCAGTCTGCCGCCCACCTGAATAAGGCGCTGGGTTGCCGGCACCGAGGTGATAGTGCCCTCAGAGCTGCTCGTGATGTTTCCGGTGGACGGGTTACCGAGACTGACCCAGTTCATGACGTTGGTGAATTCGGCGCGGAACTGGAACGTTGTTTTGCCCTCGATGTTTACGTCGCGGAGCAGAGCCGCATCCATGTCCTTGAGGCCCGGTCCAACGATGGTGCCGCGTCGCACGTTGCCATCCGCACCGCCGGGGCCGATGCCGCCAGTGACGCCCGGTCCGTTGAGAATGTACGACATTCCGGCCGCCTGAGCTGCCGCCAAATTGGTTTTGTCGGCCGCGACATATGTGCTGTTGAACCACTGCGTAGTGACGCTGGTTGGGCTCTGAGTCCCTGCGCCACATACACGGCAGCGGTGCGGGCTGAGCTTGGGGTTGATGCCTGTAAAGTTGGGGCGGCTCTGGCCCAACGAGTCAAAGTTCAGGTTGGATCCGGATGAGACGCTAAATGGCAGGCCGCTCATCAAATAGACGATGGGCGAGATAGTCCAGCCGTTGACAATTCCACTGACGATCTTGTTCGATCCGCGGAAGTAGTTGATGTTCCACATGCCGGAGAGGGCCGCATTGCTTGTCCGATTGTTGGCCATGGGCTGATATTCCTGCTTAAGGCCGCCACCGATGGCGCCCATGGAGTTGTTTCCCGGGGTGAAGGGCTTGCCGAACACGCCATAATCCTGCACTCCGGTCATCCCTCCATTCTCAACAAACTCTCCACTTTCGAGAGCGCGGCTCCAGACATAGAAACCGTTGACTGTGAAGCCGCGTGACAGCGCCTTCGAGGCGGAGACTTGAAGCGAGTTATAGTTGGAGGTTTGGTCTGAGAGCAGGTAGGTGATTCCGCCAAGTGTGCCGGTGGTCCCGTAGATGCCGGCATCGTATTGACGGCGTTGCTCCTGGCTTGCCGATGAAGTGCTGAGAGCGCCGACTAATGGGCCGCCGGAAGAGTTGACTGTTGAGTACGGCGCGTAGTTGCCGTCAATGAAGCTTGACAGGTGACGGCCGAGGTTGCCGACATAAGCAACCGTGGCGGTGATTTTGCCAGGCAATTCACGCTGCACGCTCATGTTGAACTGGTAGACCGACGAATCTCTAAAATTCGTGGGGATAGCTTCAGTAGACAGGCTCGGGAAGAATTTCGGATTCGCCGGTGTATAGGTGTACGGGAAGATGCCGCCACCCGCAGCCGTGCTTGGGAATCCGACATTGTAGATGTTCGTGAGAGATGTTTCGGAGCCAAAGCCGTTGCGAATAGCGAACGGCATGTTGTTGCCCGGCTGGTTCCACTCATTGCCACTGATGGACCCGTAGAAGATGCCGGCTGCTGCGCGAACCGAGGTCTTGCCATTCCCAAACGGATCCCATGCAAAGCCGACACGGGGAGAGATGTGGGCCCACGGCGTGCTGACGATGCCGCGACCGACGCCTTTGTCCCCAGGGAACAGCACGCCCACCGGGGCTCCAGGAGCGACAGTGGATTGCTGGCCGGGAATGAACGACTCGGTCCTGTTATGCGCATCCACGGGAAGCGTATCGATGTCCCACCGGACTCCGAGATTGGCGGTGAAGCGGGGCGTGATGCGGTAGTTGTCCTGCGCAAAAAACGCTGTGTGCCACGTGCTGAGATGCGTGGTATAAGGCGAATCCTGCTCAAATGCGCTGATTTGGCCGGTCATAAAGTCGGCCAACGCCACACCAGTGCTGGTGGGCGCGGAGGTCGAGAAAGTTATCTCGCCGTAGTTATTCAGATTGGCGAGGAACATAGTCTTGTCGAGAGCGAATTCGCCGCCGAGGTCCAGGTTGTGCTTGCCCTTGGTGATGCTGACCATGTCGCGTAGCTCGTAGTTGTCGGAACCCGTGACCGGACCGGCATTCGGGTTACCGGTGTTGAAGCCGGCGCCAGTGAGTTGGGGCAGTGCGGGCGGTCCCTGGATGGTGAAGTTCGAGCCGAAACTGCCGAGGGTTTGGTTGGCCGGGCCGGTAACAGGGATCATCGTGCGTCCGCCCATGGCCCGCGTGAACGTAATCCATGCTTGGTTGGCCACATTGGCGCTGAAGGTGTGAACATCACTGATGTTGGTATTCGTCTGACCGGAATGGGATTGAACTCCGGTCCAATTGACGTTGCCGCCTCCGCTGGGAGTTGACGTGGTGTTGATATAGAAGTAGGTCACTCCCAAATGGTCCTTGTTCCCGATTGACTCGTCATACTTTGCCAGGTATTCGTTTGAGTCTGTTGGGGTGTTGTAGATGGTGGAGTATTGTTGGCCACCGGTTTTTGTCTGAAGCACGCCTGTAGGCGACGGCAACGGAATGGAAACGCCGATCGTGTTCTTTACATTGGTGAGGTTCAGAGCGGTTGCGTCCAGATCGGCTTGTGCAATGCAATACCCGGCGGTAGGATTGCCACCCGTCGTAACTCCGGCACTCACCTCGGCAGCCGAGCAACCGGGGCCAGAGTTTGCTCCATTCTCGAGAACCTTTTTCCCCGAGCCGGGCTTGTAAATAAGGCCAGAGGTCAGCCCGTCCCCGGTAAAGTCGCCCAGGCGCTCATTAGCCGTGGGCACCGCAGCGCCTGTGACGGATGTGCCTTGTATCTGGCGCAGACCGGCATAGCTGAAGAAGAAGAAGGACTTATCCTCCCGGATGGGGCCGCCGACGGTGCCGCCGAAGTTATTGCGGTGGAAAGGGGCCTTGCTGGTAGGTGCTGGGATTTGCCACGTGTAAGCATTGAGGTCGGAATTGCGATTGAACTCGAACAAACTGCCGTGGAGCCGGTTTGTTCCCGACTTTGTGATGACAGTGATGACAGCGGCGGAGAATTGGCCATACTCCGCCGAATATGCGCTGGAGTCGACGCGGAATTCTTCGATTGCGTCGGGGTTGGGAGCAGGGTTGCCGTAGTTGCGCATCCCTGTAATATTGTTGCCGCCGTCCAGATAAAATGCGACGGTTCCGTTGCCGGAGTCGAGGCCGCCGTTGATCTGGATATCCGTCGACGGCAGTCCAACCTGGAAATTGGGCGTAGCCGCGGAGCTCGAAGTGGCGCCGGCGCTATTGGCCATGATCCCCGGTGTGAGCGAGAGTTCGGCGTAGGCATTGCGGTTGACCAGGGGAAGGCCGATGATCTCGGCCGACTCAATGGTTCTGCCCAACGTGGCGTCGGACGTATTGACCATCGGGGGAGCCTCAGTGACTGTGACGGTCTGAGTCGTCGCGCCCACGACCAGCGTGACGTTTACTGCCAGCGTCTGACCGACTGCGAGTGCGACATTCTTTTGCACAAAGCGTTCAAATCCGACCGCTTGGGCCTCGACGATGTAATTGCCCACCGGAAGGTAGTCGATGCGGTACTCGCCATAGCCGTTTGCCGGCGCCGACCGGGAAAACCCGGTATCCAGGTTTGTAGCTCTAACGGTCGCAGTGTTCACCACCGCACCTTGTGGATCCGTCACTGTACCGACGATGGACCCGGTTGTCTGCTGTCCAAACACGGCGAAGCTGCACGTCATCATGATGACCAGCGCCACGACGACTCGCGCGCTCGTGCTTCCTGCCAGATTGCGAATGTTCATACTGCCTCCAAGATCGTCCGGTTTCGGTTTGTGTAGTCGACTTGCTTGCGTTGCAATCCGGCCGCCGAATATGCTCGAGCGGATGCCAACGGGTTCATCCCGAACGCCAGACAAGTTCCTTGAATCACGCAAACCCGCGCAATTCAGGTCATCTGGAGCAGGGAATGATCAATCGCTGGGGATTCTCGCGCCTCAACGAGAAACGCGAAAGGCTGTTACCGTATGCTACGTGCCATTCGCGCGATGAGCCGGCTTGCAATCGACTGAAAGTAAATGAGGTATAGCTGCTCTCGAACGATAGCCCGATAGCCGCGTCAAGCGCGCATTACGGTGATGTACGTTCGCGACAAGCCTTGCAACGCGGGTGTATTCTTCAAGAAAAATGGGCCTTGTGTGGAGTTCCGCGGGCCAAGGAAGACTTTAGACAGTGCCCCCATGGTTTCCGACTTCCGAGGAGGAGCGCGAGCTGGTTCTCAAAGAACTGGACGCGATCGTTTCCAGCCATCATTTTCGCGGGAGCAAACGCTACCCTGCGATGCTGAAATATGTCGTCTTTGCGGCAATCGACGGGCACGCATCCGACCTGAAAGAACGAACACTCGGAGTGGAGGTTTTTGGCCGCGATCCCGATTACGATACCAATGCCGATCCCGTCGTTCGCATCAGCGCCGGCGAAGTACGCAAGCGAATCGCGCAGTTCTATCACGAGAATGGACATGGCGTGAAGCTGGAGATCGAATTGCCTCTCGGCTCCTATGCGCCTGAGTTCCGGCTGCGAGAGCCTGAAGTGCTCGAAGCGCAAACTGACCATAACGTTGCAAAGCCGGACTCCACTGAGTACGCTCCACGAAAGAGCTCGCGCCGGTACCTTATTGTTGCCCTGGCGGCCATCGCCGTTCTAATCGTCGCTGGTGCATTTGGCATCTACACTTACCATAAAGCCGCGTTGCTCAAGAACAACTCGATCGCCGAACTTTGGCGCCCGATGCTCAAATCCCCGGAACCTGTCCTGGTCGTCGTGGGAACGAACCATAACGCTGAACAGTTGTCTCCGGAAGTCGCCGAGACCACTTTCTTTGATCGCATCACAAGCCCTTACCATCATGTTTCCGTGGCGACTGCGACCACGCTCGCAAATGTTGCGGCTGTTCTGCAGCAGCATGGCACCGCTTTCGAAATCAAGGAAGACGACGAAACCAGCCTGACAGACATGCACTCGCGCACCATCATCTTGATCGGGGCCACCAACAACGCGTGGACGATGCGCCTCGTAGGTCCCCTTCGGTTTCGTTTCTTGCCCGGTCCAAACTCACAGATTCAGGACACCAAGAACCTCCAGAACATTGATTGGAGGGTCGACTTCCTTAAACCATACGCTTCCATTTCTACCGACTATGCAATCGTGGCACGCTATCGCGATCCAACCACCGAGGGGCCGGTCATGGTCGTTGCGGGTCTCGGGCCCTTTGGCACTGAAGCCGCCGGCGCCTTTGTCGCCACACCCCAGTATCTTGAGCAGCTCGCCAAGCAACTGCCCCCGGGCTGGGAGAATAGGAATATTGAGATGGTCCTTAAGACAGAAGTGATTGACGGGAAAGCGGGTCCCCCGGTGCTTGTCGCTGCGACCGCTTGGTGAGCCGCACCGCCCACTCTGGCGCACTTTTTCGGCAGGGTAGTCATTTCGCAACCCACACC
The DNA here is from genome assembly GCA_963850865.1 of uncultured Acidobacteriaceae bacterium. Taxonomy (GTDB): domain Bacteria; phylum Acidobacteriota; class Terriglobia; order Terriglobales; family Acidobacteriaceae; genus Telmatobacter. Next base: position 36,462 of record CAWKMZ010000007.1, on the reverse strand, counting down.
TTCTCGGATAGAGCACCGGCCTTCTAAGCCGGGGGTTGTGGGTTCGATTGGCGCCTCGCCGACCATTTACGTGACGTCCCCATTCCCCGAAAAAAGCCCTCTCTCGCCCGGCATTTCCCGCATTCGCCGGGTCTATTCTCGTTGGGTCGTCGAGGCGATTGCGCACGAATGCGCCAATCTCGCTGTGCAAAGCGGTGAGCGTTGGTACGGCTCGGGGCGGCAAGCTGCTCAGGAACTACGGCACGATCCGGGGCGTGAGCTCCGGCATGAACGGAGATCTTGCCACCGGCGTGCGGCAGGTTCGGGATTCAGATTTTCAGTTCACTGCGGCGGGCAGCCTCAATGGGCTGCCCTCTCGTAGTGGTTGGGCGCTCCCGGCGTGGCGACGCTGCCCGTAACGGTGGCGTCGCTTTCATGCGCTTGGGTCAATGGAGCGGTGAGGGTGATGCCGGTACCGGATAGCTCTGTCCCGGCTGGGTGCGCCTTGGTGAGCGGCGCGGAGACTGTAACGGCGGCCGTTGGGAATCTGGCCACGCGCACGATCACCGCAGTCTCAGAGTCCGCGCCATTGCCAATGTCGATCGTTTGGCCGTCGTTAAAGCCCTGGCCATTGGCGACTGGAATCTCGGTTGCGCCCGCAGCGGTCTCTGCGCTCTGCGTGGTCGCACCGGCTGTGCCGACTGTTGCGATCTCAGCGGTCTCGATGTTCGCACCTGTTCCGATACGAATCGTCTTGATTGCATCAAAGCCCTCCACGCTCACGACCTTGATGTTTGTCGTGCCGGCCTCCGAAGCGGACGCCAGCCTGGTGGAAGGCGAAGTCGCGAAGTCCGCGCAGTTGCTGCCGGTATCAGCGCCATCAGGGAATCGTCCCGCGCTGGTATCGACTGCAGTGGCCGAAGGAAACTGCCCAAAGCCGCCGATTTCGCCGGGTGCAGTCACAAAGCACCCACTCTTCCCCGGTCCTGAAACGGCTTGAAAACCCCCGGCAGCCCACGGATCAGCGAGCAAGCCGTAGTTGAGGCTGTCGACAACCGCGCCGGTTGCGTCGCGCAACACCATGCTGCCTTCTCTGCGCGAGATGATGTGGTCGAAGTAGGGCACGCTGCTGGCGAGCTCGGGTCCTCCGAACCACTGATCGGGCGCGGGCGATCCCCGGTAGCCTGCTGTCGTCACCGCGGCGTCCTGCACCACCGCATCAATTGCGTGGGTTTTGGCCAGCGGGCTCGACAGCGTGATGCCAGTGCCGAGCGCCTCGACAGGCTCGTTGCTCGAGTGAGCAAAGGCCGTCGCGGGCTCAAAGCTGATCCCTGTTCCCCGATCGCTGAAGGGAAGGTTGGCAGCATGATTGAACTTGAGCGGAGCGGCCAAGCCGAGGCCTGTGCCCAGGTCCATCACCGTTTCATCGCCGATGTGCGCGTTGACGAGAGCCGGCGTAAAGTCCAGGCTGGCGCCGCCGCGACCGGCTCCGGCAACCGCGGTGACCGTCACCGCTTCCATGGTCGCCGGAGTGCCGATATTGATTTTGTCACCCACGGCAAAGCCCTCGGCCCTGCGAACTCTAATACTGGTCGCGCCTGCATTGGCGGGGCCGACGAGGTTGGTGCGCGTGGCCTGCGTGCCGACCTGCGCAACCGTTACGGTCTCGATGCCATGGCCGACGCTGTCGATATCGAGCCTGATCTTGTCGCCGACAGAGATGTCAGCAACCGACGTAACTTTGATGTTGGTCGAGCCGGCTGCCGCGTCTGCACCAAGATAAGTTTGCGTGCCCGGCTTGCCGACAGCAGTAACAGTCGCTACCTCGTATTTCTCAATGGAGCGCGCGACGGCGGGATAGGATGCGCCGTATCCGAGAGCAATCTTCTCGCCGATCTTGAAGCCATTGACGCTGGTGACGGGCACGTTGGTCGATCCGGCGGGGATGGTGATCACCGGACCCTCGGGGAGGGGTTGCCAGACTGTCGTATTCGGAGCAGCAGCCGTCCCGACGCTTGCAATTTTGCGCGTCTCCGCCTCGGGGCCTGCGCCGATGCTGATGGTATCGCCAACCGTCATGCCGTCCGTATTTCTTACGTAGACAGTCGCATCGTCCGCGCGCGTGGCCGCAGCCAGACCGGAGTCAGACAGGCCGAGCAAGTAAAAGCCGTGAGCTCTGAGCTTCGTCCCGGCTGGAATCTTTACCGCCGAGGAGATGGCCTTTTGTGCCGGGCGCACGGTCAGCGTCCAATTGGAGATGTCGACCGCGCTGTCGCCGGAGTCATAGAGCTCGATGAAGGAGTTGGTGGAGTCGATCGGAGGACCGGCGCTGAAGCGGAACTCGTTCACCCTGACCGGGCTCACGTTGCGCACCTTTTCCGCGGCCGTCTCGGTTTGTATTCTGCCACTCGCCTCGTTCTTCCACGAAGCTGCGCCCACCAAATCGCCATTAAGACACAGCCGGCCCTGAAGTGACCTTGAAGGTGGCGCTCACGCTTGCTCCCGGAGCAATCGACGTCAGCAAATGTCTTTAACTTCTCACTCGTTCCTTCAGCGACCGAGGTCCACTGGCGCTCGGCAAAACAATGCTCAACTTCAGCCCCGATGCCGGCGCACCGGTGGTGTTGGTGAACGTTACGGTGGTGTCCTGCGACGAGCCCGGCGTAAAGGTCTGCAGCCCCGGCGGAGCAGCCGCTGCCGATGCCGGCGCCAGGCTTAGCCGCTGCACATCGTAGTGCGCGGCCACCACATTCGCCTGCACAAGCTGGTCGGTTGCGTCCGTTGGAAAAGTGCCGGCAGCGGTCACTGCGCCTTCATAGAAGGTGCCCTCCGAGCCGTTGCTGTTGTCGCCGCCGTTGCCAAGCAGAATCGCTCCCTGCTTGCGCATTGGGTCATAGGTTCTGTTCACACGCGGTCCATTGAACATCACAGACAGGTTGCCGCTTTGCGCGTCGCCGCCCATGCTGGTCCAGTGGTGCGGTTCGCCCTTTGCGATGGCGGTCACGAATCGCCAATCGATGCTGGGAATGCTCACGCAGAGCTTCGATCCATCGGGGTTCGCGCAGCCCACCAGATTATTCTCCTGGTCTGTCATCACCCACGGGCCGGGTGGGTTCCCGTGATACCAAAAGGGAGCGTCGCCGTAGTAGGCCGTTTCCATCGTGCCGTTATCGTCGTCGCGGCTGTCGGTCTCGGCATTGCCGTAGTCAAAGCAGCAGCCGTTGTTAAAGTGCAGGCCGTTGATCACCCAGTACTGGCCCTCCGCCTGGTCGTCGACTGCGGTACCCTTAGGGTCGTCCTCGCGAAGGCCCATTCCCGGCTCAATGAATACGCCGTAGACTTTGTGGCCCATGATCGTAACCGGCGCCATGCCGGCAAGCGGAAGATTGTTGAACCCGCCCATAGCAGGACCACTAAATCCGCCGCGGGGGGCCTGCGTCAGATCGTTATGCTTGCCGGATTGGTCATAGATGGTCGTGATCCAGCAGTAGGTGTTGGCGCAGAACTTGTCCTGCGCGGATGCATCGGCGTATCCGCCCGCATCGGGAACCGGCGAGGCGCTCGGTTGGACTACGCCGATGTTCAGCGTTCTGCCGTCTGACTGGCGCAGCACCTGGTAGAGCGGCCCGTTATAGCTGGCATAGAGCGCGCGCGTGGTGCTATGAGCCGCGACGCACGGATCACCGGCAGCGGCATAAATGTCACACGGGCCATTCGGACGGGAAGGGACAACTTTGGTTCCTGTCGTGGCGGTTTGCGATCTCGTCACCGTAGCGCCTGTGAGCGTGAGCGCCGCTGCAAGCATAAGTGCGAATTTGAATCTCGATTCCATCGTTCTTCAATCCCTTCCTATTCGCCTTGCCGAATGGCAAGCAGTGTTTAATGGTCTCCACTTAGCGGACCCATCGTCGTCGCTATCGAAAGAGTCTCGGCGCAAAATCGTAGAGGGCTCGCCGCCACGATAGCCACTCGTGCGCAGTTCCGGGAGACTCGAAGTACACATTATGGATGCCCGCCTGCGTCAGCGCATCACTGAACTGTTTTACGCGCGGCCCCTCAACCGATCCAGTGGAAAGGAACAGCAGCTTGACTTTGCTGTTGAAGGCTGCCGCATCAGCAAACGCACCGCCGCAGGTTGTCTTGGAGTCGAATGCAGCTCCGCCAAAGCTGCCGCAGTTGCCGCTGAATCCGCCAAGATAAGCGAACTTGTCGAGATTTTGCAATCCGGTGGTGAAGGTCTGCATTCCGCCCATTGAAAGGCCGGCCATGGCGCGGTTGTCGCGGCCCGGCGCGACCCGGTAGTTCTTCTCGACCATCGGGATCAGGTCGGCAAACATCATCTCAGAGAAGGTCGTGCTCAAGTGAAACGGCGGGCGAGCAGGCGGGGCGCCGGGCGGCGGGGGAGGCGGCGGCACCGCCTGTGTCAGCACTCCGGGCGCGTTGTAAAGTGACCCATCTTCGCCCGGCTTCACCGCATTCAGGTTGTCCATTACGATGATCATCGGCTTGGCCTTGCCCGCGGCGATCAGGTTGTCCATGATCTCGTCCACATGTCCCTGGATGGTCCAGCCCAACTCATTTTCTCCCCAACCGTGCAGCAGATAGAGAACCGGGTAGCGCGCTTTCACCCTGGTGTCGTAATCCGGCGGGGTGTAGATCATTGCACGGCGCCATTGTTGCGTCACGGTGGAGAAGTACCACTGATCCCGCACCACGCCGTGGGGCACGTCCTTATGGCTGTAAAAATCGGCGTCGGCCGCGGGAATCTCGATGGCGCTGTTCCACTGGCCGCCGCCGAAGAAGGTCGCAGTCGCCGGGTCGGACACGGTCGATCCGTCGATGGCGATCGTGTAGTAATGAAATCCCTCGACCAGCGGCGTGGTCGTCGCGTACCACAGACCGTCGCCGGCCTTTGTCATATCGAAGCCGGCGCCCACCCGTACACGCAGCTTCTGGGCATCGGCCGCAGCCACGCGGAACATGGCGCGATGATCGGGAAATACGCATGGATAAGGAGCACCGGGGATGTTAAGCGACGACGGCTTGCAGTCAGCGGGCGGTTGCGCCCAGCAGAGCCCCGAAGTGAGCAGGGCCAAAAAGATCGCAGCTTTTTTCATGGGTCTCCTCTGTGAAAGGTTGATTGATTGGCATAAGCTACGCAGAGTATCGCGAGAAAACGCTTACTTCCCGATGCACCTCTTGTAACGTTTTTCCTCGGCCAGTGTCAATGTGCGCATCCAGTACGAAAGTCAATTGCTCCGTCCAAGTTTTCAATCAATGTTACTGCGTCCATCGAAATGTGTTTCACGCGAGACGAATTACTCCGAAGCTATAGAACAGCGGGCTCAATGGACCACGGGAAACAGATCTCAATGGAAATCTGGAGTAAACTGGGACAAAATCTGAACGTAAGAATGTAGCGGTCTCTCCTATGGAAGGTATTTCTAATCCGTTCGAAACTGAGATTCAAGAAGAGACGGCGACCGTGCTCGTGGTGGACGACCACCCCATCACCCGCACCGGCCTGATCGCGATCCTGCAGACAAGGCCGGGCTATCGCGTCTGCGGCGAGTGCGGAACGGTTCGAGAGGCCGTGGAGCTATACAAGCGGCTTCGGCCGGCGGTCACTCTGATGGATCTTAAGCTGTCGGATGGAGAAGGCGTGGATGCGATTCGAGAGATCAGGCGGATCGACGCAAGCGCGAAAATTCTTGTGATTACCACCTACGAGGGCGATGAGGACATTCATCAGTCGCTTCAGGCGGGGGCAATGGGGTACCTGGTAAAGGGCACTTCGCATGAAGTGATCTTCAGGGCGCTGCGCAGGATTCAGCAAGGACGCATGTTTCTGCCGGAACCGGTAGCCAACGCGCTCCAGGGGAGAACCTTCGAGCGGTTAACAACGCGGGAGCGCCAGGTCCTTTCTCTCATGGTCGCCGGAAAAACCAATCGTGAAATAGGAGAAGCCCTTAACATCAAGGAGGTAAGCGTGAAATCGCATGTGACGCTGATTCTCTCCCGCCTCCAGGTCTCCGATCGCACGCAGGCCGTGGTGACTGCGCTCAAGCGCGGCCTCGAGCGCCTTTAGAGTCGTGTCCGATCGCCGATGGGCGGTCTGAAGCGCGTGCGTACTGTGCCCCGATCGAGGAATCAACCTTTGGACTCGACGCAACCTTGCCGAATCGGTTTGATGACCAGAGTGCTGGCTTGTCTCTTGCCGGTTCTGTCCCTCGCGATTCCGAATTTCCTGGCGGCGCAAAGCGACGATTTCAGCATTACCTCATGGGATGTGCGGAACGGCCTTCCCGACGCATTGGTGCGAGCGCTTGCTGTCCAACCCGAAACCGGTATCTGGGTGGCGACCGAGGGTGGACTTTGCCTCTTCGATGGCTCGAACTGCAAGTCGCTTCCAATCGACCAGGTCCGTAAATTCCCACTGAACGAGTTCACTGCTCTTCTTGTTGCGCGCGACCAATCTCTTTGGGCAGGCACTGAGGGAGGCGGTTTACTGCACATTGAAAAGGGCCGTGTGGAGTCGTTTACCCGCCGCGATGGGCTGACCGATGGTTACGTGCGGGCTATTTACGAGGATTCCCATGGAAACCTCTGGGTTGGTACCGACTTTGGGCTCTTCGAGAAGAAGGGTGCGTTTTTTCAGCATGTAGCGCTCGGAAAAAGTACACTTCCGCAATTTGTGCAGGCCATCGTTGAAGATGGTTCCGGCCGTTTGATTATCGGTGGCAGGTCTCTCACAGTCATTGACGGGAATGGGCCTACTCCCCTCAGTGTCTGGGCACAGTCGGGCAGTCCGCAAATAAAAAGTCTTTTGCTTACCCGAACGGGCCAACTCATTGTTGGAGCTGTTGACGGAGCCTTCGAGATTGACGGACTGCAAATCAAAAGGCTGCCGCTGCCCAAGGTTGACATCGAATCTCTTTGCCAGTCGGCGGATGGAGCCATCTGGGCGGGAACAGTCGCGGAAGGCCTTTGGCGTTTGAAGGGCTCGAATGCGTCCAGGGTCGGATTTGGCGAGGGAGGAATCGCGCTGTCGGTTCTCGCCATGTCCACCGACAGCAGTGGCCGCCTGTGGGTTGGTTCGGAGCGGGGCCTGAGCAGAATTGAAGAGACAAGCGCTCGCTACTTAAATTCTCCTGCCCTGGCAGTCGACCGTGAGACTCTCGCGGTTTCTCGCGATGGAAACGTCAATCTGGTCAACGGGAGTATTTTCAGGATTGAAGACAACAATAAGCTCCGGCCGGTGTCGCTTCCGATTCCGAGTAATACCCGGATTCTCGATGCGCTTTATTCCAGTGACGGCTCCATCTGGCTAGGGACCGCCGGCCCGGGCGTCTATCGCGTGGATTCGAGTGGCCGAGTTACCCAATTCTCGACTCGATCCCGCCTCAAGCTTTCTACCGACTTTCCTCGTGGCATTGTCGAAGGGACTCACGGCGATATCTGGGTCGCAACGGAATTCGGCGTCAATATCATCTCGAGAGGAAAAGTCGAATTACTCAGCACGTCAAACGGACTGCCGAGTCGTGCCGTTAGAACGATGTTTCTCGACCACCAGGGTTGCATGTGGATAGGCACCGACGCCGGAGTTTCTGTCTCCTGCAATGGCACACTGCTTGAAAATCAAGCAACCTCAGCTCTTCATGGAGAAGAGGTCTGGGCAATCGCTGAAGATCCTGGCGGGACGATGTGGTTTGGAACAAGAAGAAACGGAATTTATGCAATCAACGATTCCAGCCTTCGCCACTTTACGGTGGCAAATGGCCTCCCGAGCAACGATATCTGCGGACTGATCGTCGACCGGGCCGGAAACCTCTGGGTTTCCAGCCTTAATCTTCTGTTTTCGATCTCGCCTTCGCAGTTCGCGACAACTCGAGAGAAAGATTTCGTGATCCCCATCTCCTATGTTCTGCCAAACAATGCGGAAGGACTGAGATTCACTCGCGGAAGAATACCCAGCACGGCACTCGATGCCCGCGGCGCGGTCTGGTTTGCGTCCGATCGCGGCGCTGTTTTCATTGATCGCACGCCCACTTCGCCTCACGGATCCGACTATGTTCCAACGCCTGTCGTCGACTCGATTATTGTTGACAACTCCATTTTGTCCCCTACTCCCAAAATAAAAACTCCACCTAATCCCCGTCGGGTCGTCCTCTCCTTCGGATCCAAATATCTGGGTCCCGCGCAACAAGTCCTATTGATGTACCGCTTGACTGGCGTTGATGAAAGCTGGGTGGTCTCGTTGAATTCGCATCAAGCCGAATACAGCAATCTCTCCGCAGGCACTTATACGTTCGAGCTGAGAGCCTGCGACCGCTCCCAACCCGATCGGTGGAAGACCACAACGTGTCTCATTGTTGTTCCGGTGATTTGGTATCGAAGTCCCTGGTTCTTCGGCGCGCTCGCAATCGGAGTTCTCGGAGCCGTTTTTCTCGGGTATCTCCTCCATCTTCGGAGGGTCCACTATGGATTCCGATTGATCCTCGAGGAAAGAAGCAGAATGGCGCGCGAGATGCATGACACGCTCATTCAGGGCTGCAATGGCGTTGCAATGCTTCTGGAAGCAGAAGCGAGCAGTCGAAATGGCGCCGGCGAGAGCAACCTGTTGAGCGTTGCGCGCGCGCAGATTCGAGCCACGGTCTCTGACGCGAGGGAAGCACTTTGGAACTTGCGGCAATCGCACACCGACGCGAACTACGTGCGCGACACGATTGAAAGCATCGCCGCGCACGCAAGGTCGTTTTTTGGTGTTCCCGTCGAAGTACGCTTCTCTCGAAAACTGCCGATTCTACCGTCGAGTGCCGCGCATGAACTGATGATGATCGTGCGCGAAGCGGTCACCAATGCCGGAACTCATGGTTCGGCCAAAGAGATCGGCATCCTGGCCCAGGTGGATGCGGACCATATCTTGATTGAGGTCTCGGACGATGGCGTCGGCTTCGACGTCCAGAGCGCGACGAAACCGCTCTCAGATCACTTTGGAATCCTTGGAATGCGCGAGAGAGCCGCGGCAATCGGAGCGACATTTGAGATCAGCAGCAGTCCAGGCCGTGGAACCGTTGTCCAGGTTTCTCTGCCGTGCGAACGCGAATCGATGTCGCTTGTAGCCCCGTCGACGCCGGCATGAGACAAACTGGTTGATTCCGCCACAATCCGTCCAGTAACCTTCAGCCAGCTCCGTTCTGCCATCTAATCCATCTGTTTCAATAACATAGGCTCCACTAGCGTTTGGATCTGCCTTCCCTAAAATCGCCCTGCACCTACTTTGGTCGGTTGTCGAAGTATATTTCTGAAACCTACCATGTTCAGCGGAGCAAAAAGCTGTCATTTGTCGCAGCATCTGAGGCAGTGTGTTTCGTTTTCAGTTGCACGCAAGCGATGTGTGTATGCAGCAAGAAGCAGGGTCCGCTGGCGCCAATGAGTTCGTAATTGTTCTCTCTAGACGTACGATTTGCGGCCCGATTCAAGGATCAAATTACCTCTCGATCAATGACTGTTGTTTTCAACGAGAAAGCATGGAGAGGTACACAGCAAGGATCCGCAGCAATGGAGGAATTTATGTTTGGCAGGCCAAAAAACTTGTTTTGTAACATCAAGATACTGACTCGAGCAGCGAGACTTGCCGTATTGGTCGGCGTGGTGCTCCTGTTCTCGATCTCTGCGTCCGCGCAGATTCTGTACGGATCACTGACAGGAACGGTCACCGATAAGACTGGCGCAGTGATTCCGAATATACCGGTGACGATCACCGATCAGGGGACCGGAGCAGTCCGCACCGTGCAGGCGAACGACGTGGGCGCGTATAGCGTTCTGAACGTGTTGCCGGGCGTCTACACTCTCACGGTAGCGAAAACCGGAAACTTCTCCGGCTTCAGTCAGAAAGACATTGTGGTCGACGTGAACCATCAGGTGCGCGTGGATGTGACGCTTCAACCGGCGAGTGTCTCAACGCAGATCACGGTGACCGAGGCGCCGCCGGAATTGCAGACCGAGACCGCGGAAGTCAACAGCGAGATCAGCCAGACCCAGCTCAGCCAGATGCCCGAGACCTCCTCACAGGGGCGCAGCTATCAGGCTCTGTATTCGCTCATCCCCGGCGCGGCGTCGCCGAAGGAGCAAAACTCAACCGCTTCCAATCCCGCGCGCGCCATGTCGATCAATGTGAACGGCATGAGCATGAACGGGAACACGACGCGTATTGATGGAGCGGTCAACTACTATGGCTGGCTGCCTTATTTGATCGCCTACATTCCGCCGGTGGACGGAATCGAGAACGTCAGCGTGACGACCAATGACTTTACGGCCGAGCAGGGCCAGGCGGGCGGCGCATCGATCAAGATCACGACCAAGAGCGGCGGGCACGACTTCCATGGCGAGGCCTGGGAGTATTACCAGACTGCCGGCCTGAACGCCCGGCCGTATCTCGCGACGGTGGCGGCGAACACGAGCGCCATCGATCCGAACGGAGCGGTTCTCAGGAACGTCTTCAACGAATACGGGTTCAACGTGGGCGGACCGGTGTACATTCCCAAGCTCGTCACCAGCAAGAAGAAGCTGTTCTTCTTCGACAACTGGGAGCGCACCACGCGGCACCAGTTGATCGGCAACGGTGTAACGCTGACCGTTCCGGATACGAACATGATCAACGGCAACTTCTCAGAGGCTGCGCCGTATGCGACGATTTACGATCCGCAGCCGAATGCGACGTGGGTCAGCGCATTTACTCCAACAACCAATTGCCCGGCGCTGACCTACACTGCCGGCTATCTCAACTATGCATGCCGCCCGAGCTTCACATCGGAATACGGCGAGACGGGCACGGGAGTGAACACAATTCCTGCAAGCCGTCTGCCATCGACGTCAGCGCCGATGGTCATGATCGCCAATATGGCCTCAATCGCGGCCTCGATCGGAACGCCGACCTCAACGCAACTTAGCAACTTCATGGCCAACGACTACACAGGCTCGGCCCCCTTTGTCTACGCCCGCACCAGTAACGATGCCAAGATTACGTACATTGTGAATGAAAATACGCAGATCTTCGGCAAATACAGCACGGAGCCGTTCCAGGTGCTCGATCCGCAGGAATTGGGAGCGGCGGGCGGCGGCACGTTCGATGGCGGCCAGCCGGGCGCAGGGCACGGCCACATCCAGAATGTCGGCATGGGCATGAGCCACGTGATCAACGCCAACCTTGTGGTGGACGCCGATTTCGGCTACACCAGACAGTGGTCGGGAGCGGAGTCGGTCGTCGATCTCGCCGATCAAAGCTATGGGCTGAACGTACTGCATATTCCGGGAACGAACCTGCCCACCAACACCTCCGACCCGGATTACTGGGGCCAGCCGCTGATGAGCTTTAACAGCACCTTCAGCTCGATCGGCAACTCCAATACGGCCAATCCGTTCGAATTCCGCGACAATCAATTCACCGGCGACGTGAACCTGAGCTACGTCCGGGGCAAGCATCAGTTCAAGACCGGCTTCACTTATTACCATTTCGATCTGAACCACTTCCAGCCCACGACCGGCGGCGGCGTCTCGAACGTGCACGGCGGCTTCCTGTTCGCGGGCGGCCTGACGTGCGGCGGCTCGGCTACTTCATGCGGCTCGACCGCGTATAACGATCTGGCCGACTACCTGCTGGGCCTGCCCAATTCCAACGGGACGGGCAATGCCATTCAAAAGGCGCAGCAACTTTTCGATCCCAATTCTTTGCGTTGGACGGAACTTGGCCTCTACGCACAGGACCAATGGACAGTGACTCCGAAGCTGACCATCACTTATGGCGTTCGCTTCGAGCGCTATCCGGCGGCGTATCGCGACCACACTGGCATCTCCGAGGTGTATTTGAACCGGCCTCAGTCATCCAATGTGGAGATCGGCGGCGTCATGGGCAACCCTTCGAACGCCGGCGTAAACACGGGGTACGGATTCTTCGCGCCTCGTGTCGGTTTCGCCTATCGCCTCGACAACAAAACCGTGCTTCGCACCGGCGCCGGTATGACGGTCGATCCGGACAGCATGCGCGAGCTGCGCGACGAGTATCCCTTCGATTTGGCGCCGAACTACGCCTCTGTCGGAGCGGGAACCATCGCGGTGGATCCGGCGAATGGCAACGCAGCCATGCCCATCGGCGGCTGCGGCGTGACCTCCTCAACGTCCTGCTACGGCATTCCGATTCCAGTCGCGCCCAACTATACCTCGGGCTATGTGGCGTTGCCGATCACCGGCGGGACTAACGCCTTGTGGCCGAACTTCCGCCGCGGCTACATCGAGAGCTGGAACCTATTCCTCCAGCGCGATCTCGGCTGGGGCTTTGTTGCAAACGTCGGATATGTGGGCGATCTGTTCGTCCGGCAACAGACCGGCGTCAGTCCGTATAACGCGTCGCCGCTGCCCAGCGCAAGCACGCCTTGCATGGCCAACGGACAATGGAACACTACCCTTACGGGCTTAACCGGAAGCTGCACAGGCTTCGGGACCTCCGCCAACGAAGTCATCAATACGGCGAATTGCACCGCAAACGGCTGGTCAACGTGCGCTACGAGCGCCGGCTTGTATAACACCGGCGGCATTACCATGAACGGGCCGATCTTCAGCGCGAACTACAACGGCTTGCAGGGGCAAGTGACCCGCAATGCCGGCAAGAACGCTTCGATAGGCCTCGTCTACACCTACTCGCACGCATTCAACTATGCAGACAACGGCGCCGGGACGGGAGGGGGAGGCACGGCGTTCAGCTATCCCGGGTATTACAAAATGAACCGGGCGCAAGCCAGCCAGGACCAGAAGCACAACCTGCAGATCTGGGGTATCGCAGCCCTGCCTTTCGGCTACGGCCAGAAATGGCTGAACAGCAATAGCCTATTGAGCGAGATCGTGGGCGGGTGGCAAATAACCGGCCAGTACAGCTACTTCGGTGGCCTGCCCTTCTCAGTCAGCGCCAACAGCAACACGCTCAATGCGCCGGGCAGCACGCTCTATGCCGAACTGGTTGCGCCCTATAAGCTTCTGCGCGGCCACAACCGGACCTTCGGCAGCACGGCAGTTTCCGGAGGCAAGGGGTGGTTCGATCCGGCCTCGTTTGCCAACCCGACTGAGCCGGCGTTCAGCACAGCAAATACATCCATCACCTCGCCCACTTTTGCCAACACCCATCGGAACCAGTTCCGCGGGCCTGGCACTGGAGTCGTCAACGCGAACATGTTTAAGGGCTTCCGCATTTACCATGAGAGCGAATTCAAGGTTGGCGTGGAAGTGTTCAACCTCTTTAATCATCCGTATCTGAACCTGAACAACCCGGGCACGACCGTACCCTCGACGGCTAACGTCAATGCGGGCAAATACGGTACGTTCGGTTTGATTACTTCCTTCGGTCAGCCGTACTCCCAGACGCAGGGGGCACGTTCGATGCAGTTCAGCGGGAAGTTCAACTTCTAGGAAACATTCACTGACTCAGTTTTCGAGGGCGGACATTCGCAAGAATGTCCGCCCTCGAATTGTCTTGAGTCTGAACTTTCGGGACTTCGGCCTACTCCGGAATTTATCTGTCTTCAGGCTTTCGGCGCAAAATTGCGCCGGCATTTCTCACAAAGTCGCCGCCTTTGCGATCGATAGACCCATCAATATTGATATATTCCGTTCGGCAGGACTGCTCGCTCGAAATGCAGGGGAGGGAACGCTGCCTGAGTGCGCTCGACGATTCGGGGCGGTGTATCCAACCAACGACCACCGCATGGCGCTCCAGGGAGACGGGAACCTTACAAGTAAGTCTCGAGATTGCATTATGATGGGCAGGAAGGGCGAATCTCCAGTTGACCGGCGTCAAAATGGCTAGACGCGAAGAGGGTTTTTCTTGAGGAAAGGGCCGGGTTGCGACATAGGCTTCGTCCCAGGGCCACTGGAGAACCGCGTGGGCGGGGCCTGTAGCTCAACGGTTAGAGCAGGGGACTCATAATCCCTTGGTTGGGGGTTCAAATCCCTCCGGGCCCACCAAAAAAATCAATATCTTAAATAGCATTCTTCCGAATCGCAATGAGCGGATGAATTCGTGGACCCGATCTGAGGCTGCCACTCCAGGCTTCTGTTCAATCTCCGAAGCCGCGAGACGCATGTCACAGCGCCGGCAACGAGCCCAACAGTCAATACCGATTCCTGTTCATTTCTTGGTTGCGGATGGCTGACTGCTTTGCGCGCAGCCATTGCAGAACTCGCCAGTTACGCCCTTACCTTCTTCCACTGTGTAGATGCGGTCCACCGATCCGATCTTGAGTTGCTCGACTTTGCCGCTCGGCCAATGAATCTCGATCCCATCGACCGATGTCGCATCGCCCAGGCCGAAGTGGACACGCAGATCGTTCGACGACAGATAGCTCCCGCCGCTCAGGACATCGCCGCGCTGGCGCATGCCGGCCGCCTTCAGGTAAACCGTCGCTCCAACTGCGTCGCGAGGACTCCTGGGTCCGCCAACGAGTTTCAACTCTACCCAGTGATGATGGTCGGGGTTGACGTTGCGCAGCAGGACGGGAACTCCATCCATGCTGTTGATGACTACGTCGATCTTGCCGTCGTTGAAGATATCGCCAAATGCAGCGCCGCGTCCGACCGTGACCACGGCAAGGCCGGTCCCCTCAACAGCCGGCACCAACTCAAATTTCCCGTTGTGCAGATTGTGATAGAGGAGCATCCGTTGCGCGTAGCTCTGGCCCCATTCCGGGTGTTGGTCCACCTGCGGATAGACGTGGCCATTCACGATCAGCAGGTCTTTCCATCCGTCGTTGTCGTAGTCCAGAAAACCATCGGCAAAGCCGACGAAGGGCATGGAAGACTCGGCAATCCCCGCGCTCCAGCTGACATCTGTGAAATATCCTGTTCCATCGTTCTGGAAGAGGACGTTGTAATCGTCGGCAAAATCGGTGTTCACGATCGACAAGTGACCGTTGTTTTCGTAATCACCCGCCGCGATGCCCATATTCGATATTTCGCGTCCGTCTTTGTTCAGAGCGTAGCCGCGCTCATAGCCATCTTCAACAAAGGTTCCATCTCCCTTATTGATGTACAGATAGTTTGGAGATGTGTCGTCTGCCACCAGCAAGTCCGGTTTGCCATCGTTATTCACATCGGCAAACAATGCGCCCAGGCCGTAATAGCCCGCTGGATCATCGACGCCCAGCTTCTTGCTCACATCGGTGAACGTTCCGTCACCATTGTTGTGGAAGAGATGGTCGTGCTCGCCCTTCAAACCACGCGGCCCGCACATCACCGGCACGGCTCGGTACTGGCACGACGCATAGCCAACGGACTTCGCTCCGGAAACAGGAGGATCGTCGAGGTTGATTTGAATGTAACCGGCCACGAAAAGGTCCAGGCGTCCGTCGCCGTCGTAATCTCCGAATGTCGCGCCAGTCGACCACGTCCCGATGGCCACTCCTGCCTTATCGGCGACGTCGGTGAACGTTCCGTCATGATTGTTGCGATAGAGCCTGTTCTTCCCATAATTGGTTACGTAAAGGTCGGGCCAGCCGTCGTTGTCATAGTCTGCAACCGCGCACCCCATCCCCCAACGTCCGTTTGCAACGCCCGCGCTCTCGGTAACATCTGTGAACGTTCCATCGTGATTGTTATGAAACAGAGCCGCACGAGGCGGATCGGCCTTGCCCGCCAGCGCATCGTAGGTTGAGCCGTTCACCAGGTAGATGTCCAGCCAGCCGTCATTGTCGTAGTCGATGAGGCAAACGCCCGGCCCTTTCGCCTCCAGGATCAGCTTCTTCTCCGGCGTCCCCGCAGTGTGATGCCACTTCGTCAGCCCGGCCGCCGCCGCCACGTCCTGAAAGATGATCGGCCCACTCTTAACGAATCCGCCCGCAGTGATGGGCCGGTGCTCGCTATCGTATTGAGCTGCCTGAGGACCGGCATTGGCCATTCCACTGACGGGCCCTTCGGTCGCTTGCGGCTGCTGCGGTGTTGACGGCCCGGTTGCGGCCGAAGAGTTCTGCTGAGCGCTTGAATTGGGAATCGTGACCAGAACCAGCGCCAAAATCGAGCAGATTGTTCTCGAAGCCCGCCGACGAGGTTTTTCTTCTCCGGCTACCCCATACTGCGTATCGGATGCAAATGCGAGACCGGAATCAATCGCCTTAACCATAGTCCTACTAGGCGCCTCTAATCGTCTGAGAGGCTGAAAATGCACCCAAAGCCTGCAGCCCCGGATTCTGTCAGAAAGCCGTCCGACAATAGATACCGAAAGCCTCAATGGTGGCCATACAGAGTGGAAAACCGTTTAGAGAGAGCATACAGGAGCACCTCCGCCGCCGGCCATTTCCGCCTCTCCGGCTGGACGACAGAGACGTCCCGGAGGGGGCTGTCCGCGCACGGCGGTCCTACCCGGCGCATTTGCCCCTTGCCCGCCCAGCGAAGCGATTTACTTACCGTTTCAGTGAAGCGATTTACCGAAATGTGACCGAAATCACACTAGCACCCCGCCCAGGGCGTTGGAGGGGCCAAATGGTGTAAACCCATCTCCAACAAAGGGATGAGGGCGCTTCTCCGCGCTCGCGGCGGAAAATGGGCAACTGCCCTTTGCTTAAACGTTTAATTCAACCAAGATTTTTCTTGACAATCGTACTTCGGTGTCACTAGGGTGTTGACCGCAAACATGTGGGCTCTCTATGCCTACGTGTAATGCCAACAAAAGAACACCATTTCCATTTGGAGGCACGATGAGAAAAACAAATACGTGGCTAATCGTGCTCGTATTGCTCCTGACGTTTGGGGGCATTCGGGCATTTGCTCAAGCCAACTCAGAGTTGACGGGCATCGTCACCGACACAACCGGTGCGGTCGTTCCGGGGGCGAGCGTTGTGCTCACCGACCCGGCCACCGCGTATACCCGCGCGACCACCAGCGGGGCTACCGGCTTGTATGACTTCAACGGGTTGAACCCCGGCAATTACAATCTGACGGTCTCGGCCAAAGGCTTCAAAGTATTTGCCAAGACTGGCATCGTAGTCAACGTCTCGGGAACGTTCCGCAACGACGTCGCGCTCACCATCGGCGCGGAGTCGACGACGGTCACAGTAGAAGCCGACGCGCTCGCTGTTCAGACCGACTCGAACGTGGTCAGCACCCTGATCACCTCGGAAGATATCACCTCTCTCGCCACCGAGAACCGCAACATCGTGAATCTGGCGGCTCTGGGCATGGGCGTCAGCTCCGAGCTCCCGGATAGCAACTCTCTCGGCGCGTTCGGCGCCAACTTCAGTATCGAATTCAACGGCCTGCGCGAGGCCCACAATATCTGGCTGATCGACGGCGGCGAGTCTGCTGACCGCGGCGGCGGCGGCGGCACACAGATTCAGCCTTCACAAGACGCCATCGCTGAGTTCCAGATGATGACCTCCAACTATCCTCCCGACTACGGCATCTCTTCGGGCGCCACCATCAGCATGTCGCTGAAGAGCGGCACGCGGTCCTTCCACGGCGCGGCATGGGAGGAAAATCGCGCCACCGCCTACAATGCCAACACATTCTTCAATAAGTACAACGGCGCCGACAATGCCCGGCCGGCGACGCATTACAACGTCTACGGCTTCAATGTTGGCGGCCCGATCTACATTCCGAACGTCTACAACACCAACAAGAGCAAGGGTTTCTTCTTCTTCAACCAGGAATGGCGCAAGACGTCCGCCGTTGCGAGCAGCAACAACCGGACGATCGATCCAAAGGATGTTCCCAGCTCTGCCAACATTACGACAGTCGGCGGGGTAACCGGTCTCAAGTATGTGCTCCCCACGTACGCTGGTACTCAGGGAATTACCGGCTTGGTCGTTCCGAACGTCCCGCTCACCTCGGATTACTACATCAACAAGTTGGCGCCGCTGGAACTGACCCCAGGGCAGCCTTTCCCGAGCGGCGTGATTCCTCAGTCGCTGTTCGATCCCAACGGGGTTACTTACCTCACCGCAGGCATCCTTCCTGCGCCGAACGTTGGAACCACCGACTATAACGTGGCCAGCGTACCGCTCCCGCAAAGTGTTGAAGACACCGTCGTCCGCGGCGATTACAACTTCAACGACAAGTGGGCGCTGCTGGTTCACTACATCGGCGACCATCAGAATCAAAACTATGGCAATCCTGAGCTCGGCTGGTGCGGATGCAATTACAACACCCTTACCAGCATTCTCTCCTCGCCGGCGCACAGCGCTACTGCCAAGTTGACCGGCGCCATCAGGCCCAACCTGCTGCTCGAAGTCAGCATGAACTATGACGGCAACGGAGCTGACATCAAGCCCAGCGCGAACACCTTCCTGCCGTCTAACTGGTCCGTTGCACCGGTTGTCACGGCTTATACCGTTGGCCGGAAGGTCTGGCCCGGCATGGGTTGGAACAGCACCCTGGGAACAAGTGAAGACACAGCCACCGAGCCCTATCACAATGCGGCCCAGGACTACTCTCCGAAGGTGGACGTCTCTTACACCTCGGGCAAGCATCAGCTCAAGTTCGGCTTCAGCTACAACCGCTACACCAAGAACCAGATGCTCTACGGCGATGCGCAGGGCTACTTCAACTGGGGCTCGTTGTCGGGCGACACCCTCATGGACACCCTTCTGGGCTTGTCCAGCGGCTACAGCCAGAATCAATCCGCGCCGATTCGCCACTACGTCAACCAGACACCTTCAGCCTACGCCCAGGACAACTGGCACATTACCTCCCGCTTAAGCGTGCAGTTGGGTCTCCGTTACGACGCGCTGCCGCACGCATGGGAGCGCCAGAACCTCCTTGGCAACTTCAATCAGAACACTTACCAGACAAGCGCGAGCTATGCTCCGATCTGGAACGCAGACGGCACCATCAGCTCAGCCAGCCCGACCCTGTATACCTACCAGGGGATCCCCGCTTACATCAACGGCACCAACCTTGCCGGCGTAAACGGTTATCCGAGGGGCGTTGTCAACAACGACTACAAGACACTTCAACCTCGCGTAGGGTTCTCTGAAGATCTGTCCGGAAACGGCAAGACCGTTCTCCGCGGCGGCGTCGGACTCTTCTTCGAGCGCTTGCAGGGCAACGACATCTTCGGTGTGGCTACCAGCGCGCCGTATGATCCGTCGCTCAACATCAGCAACCCCTACTTCAGCCAGCCTGGCAAGAACTGGAGCACCGGCAACGTGATCGCGCCGACGTCTCTGATCTTTGCGGGCGGTGGCGACAGCCTTGCCCAGACCTACCGGGCTCCAGCGGTTGCCATGTTCAGCCTCGGCGTGCAGCGCGAGATTACACCTTCGGTCATCTGGATTGGCCAGTACGTTGGCAACATCCAATGGCATCAGAACATCGTCAACAACGCACTCAATGCGTCGCCAACCAACATTGGCCTGGTGAATATTGGTAAAGGCGCAGAGCCAGGACCGTGCTCAACTCCTTCGGCGACCTGCGTTGACGCCCGTCAGGTAAATGGTGACGGCGGTGGTCATTACGGTGAGGATGCCGCAA
This sequence comes from uncultured Acidobacteriaceae bacterium, assembly GCA_963850865.1. Taxonomy (GTDB): domain Bacteria; phylum Acidobacteriota; class Terriglobia; order Terriglobales; family Acidobacteriaceae; genus Telmatobacter. Next base: position 16,974 of record CAWKMZ010000007.1, on the reverse strand, counting down.
CGGCTTTCAACAACCTCGGCAGCAACAACGCCTACCGTTCCTACCCCGGCTATGCGGGAATCTCCCAGGATGAAAACGTCGCAACCGGTACGTACAACGGTCTCCAGACCGCTGTTCGCATCCAGAACCGCTGGGGCCTGAGCGGCGAGGTCGATTACACCTACTCACATCAAATCGACATCCAGTCTCAGGATCGCAACAACGTCGACAACCCCTGGTATATCAAGTACGACAAGGGTTCCGGCTCATACGATCGCCGTCAGATGTTCAACGCCAACTACGTCTACAATCTGCCCATCTTCAACCACAGCCAGGGACTGGTTAAGTCCATCGCTGGCGGATGGCAGATTGCGGGAACCCTGGTCAAGGTGACCGGCATACCTCAACAGATCAACTTGAACTCGAACTATGACCCAGTCGGCTTGGGCGGCGGCTACACCAACCATCCGAACATGACGCCTGGTGGCAAGTTGAACTATCCCAAGACGGTGTCTCAATGGTTTGACACAAGCCGGATCAACAACAACATCACCCCGGTCTGGGCGGGCGGAACGAACCTGGGCTTCGGCAACTGGAGCAAGGACGCGCTCAGATTGCCAGGCCGGTTCAACCTGACCACGTCTCTCTACAAGACGTTCCAGATCTACGAACAGGCTAGTTTCCAGATTAAGTTCGAGTCGTTCAACACGCTGAACCACACTGAGTTCAACAGTGTTAACACGACATCCGGCGCGCTCAATGGCACGCAGGATCCTCGTAACCTGCAGCTGGCTGGCAAGTTCACTTTCTAACTTCAACCTTTCAACAGGGCGCGGCAGGCTTAGCCTGCCGCGCCTTTTTCTTTGCGGCGAGCTTCAAGGCGGAGACCCGGAGAGAGACAATGGAATGTGGAGGGGATGCGACCGGGTGAGGCGGGCCATTCAAGCACTGACGATTTTTTTGCTGGCGGCGGCAATGTATGGGCAAAGGGCTGCCCAGCCGGATGGGCAGCGGGAGCAGGCGCTGCAGTTGGAGCAGCAGGGCAAGGATGTGGAGGCCGAGAAGGCGTGGCGCGCAGTCCTGAGGGCTCGTCCTTCCAATCCGGAGCCCTATGCGCATCTTGGACTCCTTGAGGCGCGGCAAGAGAACTACAAAGACGCCGTGGCGGATTACCGGAAGGCTCTTGCGATCGGGCCCAACCTGCCCGCTCTGCGGTTCAATCTGGGTCTTGCGCTTTTCAAAGACGGCGACCTGGAGAGCGCGATTCGTGAGTTCGAGCCTCTGCTGAAACAGGCGCCCGAGTCCTCGCCAGACAACCTGCGCCTGACCATCCTGCTGGGCATGGCGCACTACGGCCTGGCCGAATATGCAAAGGCGGCGCCGTATCTCAAGAGCGCCTCGGACCGGGACCCGACTAACCTGTCGCTGCTGCTGGCACTGGCGCACAGCTATCTATGGTCGGAGCAGTTCAGCAAGGTGATGGACGTCTACCACCAAATTCTGGCGTTGAACGCCGAATCCGCGGAAGCGGACGTGCTTGCCGGCGAAGCTCTGGATGAGATGAAGGACAGTGAAGGCGCAATCAAGATGTTCCGGGCTGCGGAGGCTGCCAACCCCAAGGAACCGGATGTCCATTTCGGACTCGGATACCTGTTCTGGATGCGCAAGCAGTATCCGGAAGCGCTCGCTGAGTTCCAGGCAGAAGTCGACAACAACCCGGATCATGCGCAATCTCTCGTCTACCTGGGAGATTGTTACCTGCAACTGAACAAACCCGACGACGCGCGAGCTCCGCTGGAGAAAGGCCTGGCGCTGAATCCATCGCTGGGGGTTGCGGATCTCGATTTGGGCATCATCGATTCTCAGGCCGGCAGGAACGATGACGCTCTGCGCGAATTGAAAAAGGCCCTCGTACTTATGCCCAACGATGTGAACGCGCACTGGCGTCTAGGTCGGCTTTTTCGAACCATGGGCCACACTGACGAGGCGAATGCGGAGTTTGAGGCGGCAAAGAAGCTGAATCAAGCGGCCGATGAGGATCTCTATAAAAAGATCGAAAACGGGAAGCAGAAAAAGCGCGACGACACCCTAACGTCTCAGCCCCCGGCAGCGCCCGCGCAGTAGACTGGCGCCGCTGCTTGTTACGCATTCGTAAAACCTGCGCATGGGCGGCGCCAAGCCGGAAAGAAATGGGCCAGGTTTGGCTGGCTACACAAAGGCCAGGTTTACGTTGTCGATGGCTTCATCGATCTCCGCGGTGTTTTTGTAGCCTACCGTTACGCTGTCGACGCCGGCGTTCCGGAAAGCGAATCGCATGGCCTGCTGGCGGTCGTCGCGCCCCGTGAAAGTGCCCTCGCCAACGAGCTTCATGCTGATCACGCCCATCCCTTCGGAGCGGGCCCGCTGGACGTGTGTAACCACTTCGGGGACATTCCCGGACACATCCCAATCGTCGTTCTCGTTGTCCATGCGCGTGCCTTTATGATTCACGCGGATCATGGCGATTTCGAGCCATTTCGTCTCGGGTATCTGGCGCAACGCGGGCAGTCCGTGCACTGAGGCGCCGTGGGTCCGGATCGTCTGGCGGTGCTGAGCTTCCAGAATCGCATCCTGCCAGCGCTCGGTATCGGCCGGCCAGTTGCCAGTGTGCTGCCAATGGAGGAGCATGATGTCAAAGTAATCGGTCTGCGAAGTGCGGCGCAGCTCGTCAAGTTTCTTCAGCGGATCGCCCTCGTCTTCCGTCGTGACCTTGGTCATCAATTGATAGCTATCGCGCGGAAACGGCTTGAGCGCCTCGCCCAGCATAGCCGGCGTCGTATACGATTCCGCGGTTTCGAAGAAACGCACGCCCCGCTCATAAGCATAGGCAACGAGCCTGCTGAACTCCTTTTGCCCAAGCGAGGACTGCACGTGGCCGTTGTTGCTGCCCGTGCCGAATGCGAGGCGCGTGACCTTCACACCCGATTTACCCAGCGCGACTAGACTCGATGCGGACGCGCGCTCGGCATGAAGAGGCAAGCCGCCCATTCCGGCGATGGCGCCGGCAGCTGCGCTTGTTTTAATGAAATCCCGTCTGGAAATCGACATGGTGATTGGACCTTCCACCCCGCGAAAAAGGGGGTTGATTCATTGGCCGAATAGTAGCACAGGTCTGGGACTTTCACAGGCGCATTGCGCCTCACCAACTATGCAGCCATTCAGCATCGCGGCCGATGCGCACCGGGGCACGGAAGAGCTCACTCAAACGCGGTTCGGTCAGAAGATCCTCGCGCGGCCCATCGGCCACAATGCGGCCATCGCGCATGAGAATGATGCGCTCAATCTCCGGCAGAATGTCGCCGAGATGGTGCGTGACCATCACCAGGCCGGTGCCTTCGCGGGCCAGCCCACGGAGGGTTTCGCGCAGCTCGCGCTGAGCCGCCAGGTCGAGCGCGTTGGAGGGCTCATCGAGAAGGAGCTGCCGCGGGCGGTGGACGAGTGCGCGGGCAATCAGAATGCGGCGCTTTTCTCCCGCCGACATGGTGCCGACGAGTTGCCGGGAGAGGTGCGTTGCCTCCATCCGCGCCAATGCCTCTTGCGCACGCGCCCGCATTTCATCGGTCACATGCAGATTGGGCCACAGCGTTGAGGCAGAAAAGAAGCCGGAGATCACCGCGTCCAGGCCGGACGTGACGGCCGTTCGCTCGCCGGGCAGGTCGGCGCCCAGAGGGCCGGCGGATACGATGCCGAAGTGACGGCGCAACTCGGTCAAATCCCAGCGCTCGCGGCCGAAGATGCGGACGAGCATTCCCGGTTGAACGATGGGATAGAGCTGGCAGGTCATGGCCAGAATGAGCGTGGATTTGCCGCAGCCGTTCGGTCCGAGGATGGCGACGTGCTCACCGGCGCGGATCGAGAGATTCACGTCGTGCAGGACGACGCGATCGCCGCGGGCGACGTTGACCGCGCGCATCTCAAGAAAGGTTTGCGAATTCTCGCAGGTCGATTGCATACAAGTGCCTTCTGACGGCGAGGACGCCGTCAATACAGCCGGCCAGGAGGCCGGCGTTACGTCGAGAGTCCTCACCTGCTAGATTAAATGGGCTGGATTAAATGGGACTTGACCGCATGAGCGACCTTTCAAAGAACACCATTCCCAAAGGGTTCCGATTTGGAGCCGTGAAAGCCGGCCTGAAGGCCAGCGGGCGGCCCGACTTTGCCCTGATTGTGGCGGACGCGCCGGCCAGTGCGGCCGCTGCATTTACATCGAACCGCGTGATTGCCGCGCCGTTGATCATCGACAAGGAGCATTTGAGCTCGACCGGCGGACGCGTACGCGTGGCCGCCATCAATGCCGGAAATGCCAACTGCGCCGCGGGTGAGGCTGGCCTGCGGGCCGCGCGGGAAACCTGCGCCGCTGTTGCGCGGACGTTTGTCTGCCGCGCAGAAGAAGTGTTTCCGTCCTCGACCGGGATCATTGGCGTTCCGCTGCCGGCGGAGAAGCTGATTGCCGCGTTGCCGGAGCTGGCTGCGAGCGTGGGCTCGGAGCCCAGCGATTTTTCGGATGCGGCGCACGCAATCCTGACAACGGATCTGGTCGAAAAGATGGCCTTTGCGCGGCTCGAGTTGAAGGACGCTGAGGGAGCCACGCGCGAGGTGCGGGTTGCGGCCTTCGGCAAGGGCTCGGGGATGATCCATCCGCAGCTTGTGCCCCACGCGACGATGCTTGTGTACGTGCTCACCGACGCGGCCATTGAGCCCTCCGATCTTGATGGCTACCTTCGGGCAGCGGTTGAGGTCAGCTTCAATCAGAATTTCGGTCGACGGCGATACATCGACGAACGACACAGTGCTCTTGCTCGCGTCTGGCGCAAGCGGCGCGAAGATCGGCGCGGGCGACGCGGCGTTTGCGGCTGCGCTGACCGATGTGTGCACTTCGCTGGCGCGGCAGGTGGTGGCCGACGGCGAAGGCGCGACGCATGTGGTGGAGCTGCGAATCGGCGGAGCGGCCAGCGACGCCGACGCCCTGCGCGTGGCGAAAGCGATTGCGCATTCTCCTCTCGTAAAGACGGCGTGGGCCGGCTGCGATCCGAACTGGGGCCGGCTGGCGGCGGCGATCGGCTACTCCGGCGCGCAGATCGATCCGGGGCGCATCGACATTCGCTTTGGCGAGCTGCAGATTTGCCGCGACGGCGGACGAGCAGCGGACTTCGACGAAGCCGCAGCCCACGCAGTACATCAGCCAGCGGGAGTTCTCGGTTTCGATTGAGCTCAACCAGGGGCAGGGGTCGTGCGTGTTCTGGACGACGGACCTGACGGTGCAGTACATCCACATCAACGCGGACTACTCGACGTAGCGCTGGGCAGTTTCGTACATTTTGTTGTCGCACGCCGCTCCCGGACAATCGGGCTGCACTTGGGGTGCAGTCGTTTGGGTTGTCAACCTTTCCGGAGCCCTTAATTCTCCTCAACCCTCTGAAAACATTAGCGAAAAGATTTTTCCCAAGTTTGCCGATTAATTCACCCATTTCGCTATCCTTGAAGTTGATGGTGATTCATCATGGCTGAAGAGACCGCCTCTACCATCCCGGCCGATGCCGTACGGCGAATTTGGCCGCACCTTGGAGCTCGTCCGCACCTCAAGCGATGGCGACTAAACCAGGCGGAAGACCCTCGGCAAGCTCGGTGACGGGCAAAGGAGTGATTTTTATACCCCCGGGGGGTATATTTTTCGATATAACTCCTTTATAATCAACGAATCTATCGGAAAATCGTCGACAAATTTCGTCGAATTTTGTCGATTTTGAGACCCAAACGCTCCCAAAATAGACCCTTGGGCTGTGCAGAGCCACCTTCAGCGTGATGCTGACCGCCGGCAGACGCGGACGCCCGCACGACAGCCAGCCGGGAGGCCGGCGCTACACGACGCTGGCCGGAGCGATGCGGCGTCGATTGTGAAGGGAGTTACCTGGCTCGTGGGTGTGTGCGGTCGTAGACGGCGGTGAGCTGCGCGGTGGTGAGCTGGGTATAGCGCTGCGTGGTGGAGAGGCGCTCGTGGCCCAGGAGCTCCTGAATGGCGCGGAGGTCGGCGCCTTCTTCGAGCAGGTGGGTTCCGAAGGCGTGGCGCAGGGTATGCGGGTGCACGTCGGACGGCAGGCCGCGCAGGATGGCGATGCGCTTGACGATGCGGCCGACGCTGCGCGTGGTGAGGCGCGCCTGCCCGCCTTTTTGAAGGCCGCGCAGTTGCAGATTGAGGAAGAGGGCGGGTGTTTTGGAAATCTTTCGGTTGCTCTGGGCCGGGCTCTGTTCGTCGCCGGCGGCGAGGCGCGCGGCGCGCTCGGCGATGTAGGTGCGGAGCGCTTGGGCGGCGGTGTCACCTAACGGAACGTAGCGCTGCTTTTGGCCTTTGCCGCGCACGAGGATGGCCTCATTGGCCCACTGAATGTCGTCGAGGTTGAGGGCGGTGAGCTCGGCGTTGCGGATGCCGCAGCCGTAGAGCATTTCGAGGATGGCGTGGTCGCGAGTGGGCCAGCTTGCGGCGTCGTCAAGGACCGAATCGACCACGCGGTTGAGCTGCTCGATGGAGGGCACGCGGGGCAGATGTTTGGGCAGGCGCGGCGTGGAGACGAGTGAGGCCGCGTTCTGCTCGATGTGGTGATTGCGGGCCAGCCATTTGAACCAACTGCGGATGGAGGCGAGCGCGCGAGCGGCGGAGGCCTTGGAGAGTCCGCGATCGTAGAGCGTGCCGAGGTAGGAGCGGATGTGCGTGTGCTCGATGCGGGCGATGGTGAGGCGGGGATGCTGTTTGGCGAGCCAGCCGGCGAAACCATGCAGTTCGCGGCGGTAAGCGCGAAGAGTGTGGGTCGAGGAGCCGCGCTCAGCGGAGAGAACGTGGAGGTAGGCGTCAACTAATTCTGCGATTTTATGCGATGCGATTTTTGGGTCGGCGGTTTCGGCAGCGGTCGTCGATGCAGGAAGTGGCGAGTTCGGGGGCGTGCTATCCCAGGCCCCAAGAACCGGGACCTGGGGCACCCGTTGTTTGTGCCGCGTGTAGGGTGGAGAGCCCGCGGGAGGAGCGGCGGTGGCGCTCATTGAGTTTCCTCGCTGGAGCTGCGCGGCTCAACTCTGGACTGAACGAGTTGCGGGCCGAGGCGCGGAGAGGGCAGTGAGGCGGCTTCGGGAGCTGGTTCAGCGATGCGGCGCGCACCGCGCGGATGATGCATGCGGTGCACGGCCTTGAGGCGGCCGAGAGCCAGATGCGTGTAGACCTGCGTGGTGGAGATGTCGGCGTGGCCGAGCATCATTTGCACGCTGCGCAGATCGGCGCCGTGCTCGACCATGTGCGTGGCGCAACTGTGGCGCAGGCCGTGCGGGCTGGTGGAGTGATTGGAGCGCTTGACGAGGCTCCAGATCCACTGGCGCGTGAGCGGCATGCCGCGCAAAGAGAGAAAGAGCTTGGAACGGTCGCCCGGCGTGGGCCGTTTTTTGCGCACCGTGCTGATGCGCTCGAGGTGCGGGCGGCCTTCGCGGAGATATTGCTCCAGGGCCTGGATGGCGGAGCGGCCGAGGGGGACGATGCGTTCCTTGTCGCCCTTGCCGCGAACCTGCGCGCGTCCGGAGTCGAGGCCGAGATCGCTGACGGAGAGCCCGGTGACCTCAGAGACGCGGAGGCCGCCGGCATAGAGGAGCTCGAGAATGGCGCGGTCGCGCAGCGCGGTGGCCTTGGCCTGGGGATGCGTGGCGGCGAGGGCAGCGCGCTCGAGCATTTCGGTCACTTCGGGCTCGGCGAGAGATTTGGGCAGGACTTTCCAGGCTTTGGGCGACTCGATGTTGACGGTCGGGTCGTGATGGATTCGGCGGTCGAGAAGAAGCCATTTATAAAAACCGCGGAGACAACTGAGCTTGCGCGCGGCGGAGCGGGAATCGATCGAGTGGGTACGGAGGTGGTCGAGAAAGGCGGAGACGTCGGCCTCGACGGCGGAGATGAGGACGGCGTTGCGACCTTCAAGGATCTCAGAAAAGATGCGCAAGTCACTCAAATAGGCCTCGCAAGTGAGCGGGCGAAGTCCTTTTTCCACACGAAGATAGGTGGCGTAGTCGTTTAAGAGGGCGAGATTATTGCGTGCGTTCACAGTTTTGATTATCGGCGCGTTGAAGGTGCAGATGGGCGGAGGGGCGGCTTGCCGAACCTTGTTCGTCACGTTACTTGGAAGCAGGGAACAAGGGAACGAGGGAACGAGGGAACAAGGGAGCGGGTTGGCAAGTTGGCCGGGCGGTGAGGAGCGGGAAGCGAGGGAGCGACTGGCTGATGGAGTGAGAACAGGCGGCACCGGCAAACGCCGCCTGCGATGGATGGACTGGGGAGCCTCAGTAGCCCGGAGGCGGAGGTCCGCCGCGGAAGGCCTGATCGTAGCCCGCGCGGAAGCCGTGACGGTATTCCTCGGGCGGGCCAACGGGTGGGTTGCGGAACCTGGGGTGACGCTGCACGTCGGGCGGCAGACTCTTGGCGATATCGCGGCGAGCGGCTTCATTGCCATCGTGATAGCCCTGCCGGGCCGCCGGGCTGAATTGGGGCGGAGGCGGTGGCGGCGGCGCGTAGACGACCGGCTGCGGGTGCGAACAGGCGGTCAGGGCGAGGGGAAGAGCCAAAGCAACTGTGGCGGCAAACAGGGCCATGATCTTTCGGGGGGTCATTTTTCTAAACCTCGTTCGTTGGATTGGATGTCCCGCCCTTGGCAGCGGCGCGACGGTTGCAGGTTTGAACACGGAGCCACGGAAAGTGTTGCTGAAAAGTTGGGGGTGGTCGGGAGGCGGGGTGATCGACGAATGGGTTTTGCCGATAGGTGGGATGTGGCGAGGCAGGGGGCGCGTGAGGGAACCATGGCGAAGAAAGAGAAGAAGCATCAGCACGGCGAGGGGAATGGGGCGGGGAAGCTGAATGGGGCGATGTGCGTGAATGGGACGGCAAATGGAAGCGCAAATGGGCGGGCGAACGGCCATGCAAATGGTCATGACGGCGGGGCGCGGCTGCGACTGGGCAAGGACTGCGACTACGAGCGCGAGCTGCGGCGGTTGCAGGTGGAACTGGTGAAGCTCCAGGAGTGGATCCGGCACGAGGGGCTGCGCGTGGTGGTCCTGTTCGAGGGGCGCGATGCGGCGGGCAAGGGCGGGGCGATCAAGCGGATCGCGGAATCTTTGAACCCTAGAGTCTGCCGGATCGCGGCGCTTGGCCACGCCGACGGAGCGCGAGAAGACGCAGTGGTATTTTCAGCGCTATGTGGCGCATTTGCCGGCGGCGGGGGAGATGGTGCTGTTCGATCGAAGCTGGTACAACCGCGCAGGAGTGGAGCATGTGATGGGATTTTGCACGGAGAAGGAGTATGGGGAGTTCATGCAGAGCTGCCCGGAGTTCGAGCGCATGCTGGTGCGATCGGGGATTGTGCTCATCAAATACTGGTTCAGCGTGAGCGACGAGGAGCAGGAGCGGCGCTTTCAGGACCGGATGGACAAGCCCACGAAACGCTGGAAGCTGAGCCCGATGGATCTGGAGTCGCGCAAGCACTGGGCCGATTATTCGCGGGCCAAGGACGAGATGTTCGCGGTGACGGACACCAAGCAGGTTCCGTGGTTTGTGGTGAATGCGGAGAGCAAGAAATCGGCGCGGCTGAACGTGATCCGGCACTTGCTGTCGATGATTCCTTACCGCGACCTGACGCCGGCGCCTTTGAAGCTGCCGCCGATTATGAAGTCAAAGTACGTGCGGCCGCCGATGGATGAGCAGAATTTTGTGCCGGCGGTGTATGGATAGTTCACGGTTCGCAGTTTGAAGTTCAGAGAGAACAGAGGCAGAGAAATCGGATCGCCAAGCTGCTATTGAACCATGGAATCCGGTCGACGTTCGCGCCGCCCCTGCGAGGATGCACGTTCAATTTGCCGGCTTTACCAGGACTGCGCCGCTTCAACCCCACCGGCGTTTCGCGCCAATGCTGCCGGGAACTCCATCTCGTCATCCATCATCGCGTCGCGCTCCCGATGCGAGATCACTTTCACTCTCACGCGAAAAGCTGACTCAATCTTTTCTTTTGATTGCTCGCGATTCAAGACTCCGGCCAATCCCATCAAGGACTCGGAGGCGCAAGCCGGGCAATGCTCTGCGCAATTTCCCACGCAGTGGCAGTCTTCGCAAAGATACGCGCTGGCCAGGGGCATGTACTGCATTGAAATAAGTGTCATCTATTTACCTCGTTTATCTAGAAATGGATATCATGGCTCATAAAAAGAAACGATCCATGCGTGGGACACAGCGCGATAGCGCCGCAAAGTGCGGCTTAACTGAACGCAGGATAGAGTGAATCGACAGCCCGAAAAGTAGGGGAAAGGCTGCAAAAATCGACGATGCAGTTCCACTCTGACGATCAAAGTCGGGTGATGAACTGCCGATTTCAGGATCATACGGCGAGCGCGGATCGGCAAGATAAAACCATGAGCCCTCACATTACGGGGGGTGGCCTAGCGCATCCCCACGGTAACCTGAAGTGATGGCGTGTTGAGCCCGCTTCAGAAACGATTCTGCGACTTCTTCATCATTTGCAATGGGTTGCGGCGGGTGATCCCGCTCCCCTGTTCGTAACTTGCAAAGCTGATCTTTAGAACCCGCGAGAGAGATCGGCTTCAGAGCAACGTCACGATTTCCGGTTTTAGCATTCCATCCGATCCGATCGTCAAAACTCCAATCGTCACCGGCAGCTCGAAGCGGCGTGGGCCGCAGGAGCCGGGGTTGAAGTAGAGCACGCCTTTCTTCGTGACGAAATTGGGGACGTGAGTGTGGCCGTGGAGGACGGCTGCGAATTTGGCTGCGGCGGGGTCGAGGTGGAGGGTCTTGAAGTCGTGGAGCATGTAGAGGTAGAGACTCGCGTGCGGAGGGTTCTCGATGAGGACGACGTCGGTTTCGGGCAGCTTGGCGCAGGGGCCTTCGCGGTCGACGTTGCCGCGGATGGCGGTGACGGGAGCGATTTTCGCGAGTTCATCGAGGATGGAGATTTTTCCTACGTCGCCACAGTGGAGGATGCGGTCAACGCCAGCGAGGGCGGGCAAGACTTCGGGGCGAAGGAGGCCGTGGGTATCGGAGATGATTCCGAGCTTCACGTTTTCAGAATAAGCTGCGCCGGCGGAGGTAGGCTGAAAGAAGGCGCGCACGCAAATTGAGATGAACGAAAACCCCGCAATCAAGCACGCACACGGCCGAACCAACTGGCGGCAAACGCTGGCTGCTTACACCGAGCCGCGCGTGCTCCAGGTGCTTGCGCTGGGTTTTTCAAGCGGCTTGCCGTTGTTGCTGACCTATTCAACGCTTTCAGCGTGGCTTTCGACAGTCGGCGTGCGGCGCGCAGCGATCGGCGCCTTCGCGCTGGTTGGTACGCCTTACGCATTCAAGTTTGTGTGGGCGCCCATCATGGATCGCGTGCCTCCGCCACTGCCTTTGGGACGGCGGCGCGGTTGGGGAATTACCGTTCAGATTCTTCTGATCGGCGCGATTCTTTGTCTGGGATCGTGCGATCCGAAGCACAACTTGCCCCGGATGGCCGCGCTGGCGCTGGTGGTCGCATTTCTATCGGCCAGCCAGGACATCGTGATCGATGCGTGGCGCGTCGAGAGCACAAACGCGGATCAGCTGGCTCCCGGAGCAGCCATGGTCCAGTCAGGCTACCGGATCGGCATGCTGGTTGCCGGGGCAGGCAGCCTGCTGATCGCGAATTATGCCGGGTGGTTCGCGGCCTATGCCACCATGGCTGCGCTGGTCGGAGCAGGACTTGTGGTGTTCTTGTTCGTTCCGGAACCGAAGGTGCCGGCTCCAACTTCGCATCGGGCGGAATCGGGCTGGCATGCGGTTCGCGATGCGCTTTCGAGGGCTGTCATCAGTCCCTTTCGCGATTTTATGCAGCGGCCGCTTTGGCCCGTCATCCTGATCGCCATCTTCGGATACAAGCTGGGCGAGGCGATGGCGGGAGTCATGTCGACGCCCCTCTATATCGCGCTGGGATTCTCTCTCCCTGAAATAGCTGCCGCTTCGAAAGTGTTCGGATTTTTCTCGATTGTGGCCGGGGTCATGCTGGGCGGAATCGTGACGGCGCGGTACGGAATCCTCCGCTCGCTGATCCTTTGTGGGATCTTGCAGTCGGCGGGGAACCTGTTTTTTGTCCTGCAGGCTGTGGGTGGACATCACATTGGCTATCTGGCGTTATGTGTAACCGCCGAGAACCTCACTGGCGGCATGGCCGGGACGGCGCTGATCACTTATATCTCGAGCCTGTGCTCGCCGGGATTCAAGGCGACGGCGACTCAGTACGCACTGCTTTCATCGATTACATTGCTCGGCCGCACCGTTGTGGCCTCCTCAGGGGGATGGCTATCGGAAAGGATGGGCTGGGCATGGTTCTTCGTGATGACGAGCGTCGTGGGATTGCCGGCACTTCTTCTTTTCCCCTGGGTCGCACGGCATAGCGATCTCAGCCAGGGAAAGCACGCTCTCGATAGCGCGGGGGCCGAGGCGGAAGACCCGGTCCCGTCTTAGAAGTGTGACTGGCCGACGCATTTACCCGCGGAATTTCGGCGGTTTCGCGCCGCGCAGAAATCAAGAACGTGCTTGGGGCAAGCCCGCAGAGCAGCACCAAGAAAAGAATCGAGCGACATGCGCGTGAGCGCCGGGTCTAAGCCAGTATGAAGATCTTTTTGCGCACGTTCCTACTCGCCGCGCTTCCCGCGCTGGCGGTGGCACAAATCGCAGCCCAGGGTTCGCATGCCGGCTCAGGCAACTCGCAGGCCGAGGCGCGACAGATTGTTGCGCTGGCGAATGAGGCGCGAATCCAGGCTGGATTGGGGCGGCTGGATTGGGACCCGGCGCTGGCGGACGCGGCCCTGGCGCATTGCGAGCGCATGGCTGAGGAAGGGCCGATTGCGCACCAGTACAGCGGAGAGGCGGACTTGACCACGCGGACAGCAGAGGCGGGCGCGCACTTCAGCGTGATTGAGGAGAACGTGGCCTTGGGGCCGTCGGCGGACGCGATTCACGAAGCGTGGATGCATTCGCCGGGGCATCGCGCGAACCTGCTAAACCCGGAGGTGGACCGAGTGGGCGTAGCCGTGGTGGCCGCTCGCGGAGTTTTATACGCGGTGGCCGATTACTCGCGGGGCGTGGAGCAACTGAGTGCGACAGAGGTTGAGGCGCGGGTGGCGGCGCTGATCAGCGTGAGCGGCGTGGCGATTCTGCGCGATCCAAGCCTGGCGCGGGCGGCGTGCACTACGGATGAAGGAATGCCGCGCGCGGAGAGCGGCGAGATGCCGCGCTTCGTGATGCGCTGGCAGACCGGGGATTTGACGGAGTTGCCGAAGGCGCTCAGTGACAAGCTCGCTTCAGGCGATTATCGGCAGGCGGCGGTGGGGAGTTGCACCGCGCAGGGGTTGGCGGGATCGTTTACGGCGTACCGCGTGGCGGTGGTTTTGTATTAGCGAGTCAGCAAGTCAGCAAGTCCGCGAGTTAGCGAGTTAGAGACGGATCCCACCTTAGACGCGCTCCGCGCGTTTAGGGTGGGGCGACGATCTTTGTGCTTTGTTGAAAGAGGCGGATTGAGGTTTGTGGTTTCCCACCCTAAAACTCTCTGCTTCGCGTCGAGCTTTTAGGATGGGGCACCCCAGTTTCGTGCTCATGTTGGCGGGCGAGCGACCGGGGCACACGGCGAGCAAGCACAGAATTTACCAGGGTGCGGGCGGGGACGCCCGCACGACAGCCGGCGAGGACGCCGGCGGTACAGGGCCGATCATCCGAAGTCCTGGTGGTTTTTCCACAGTTCGGGCAACGGAAGACGCGTGGGGCCGCAGACGAAGATGTCGGGATGGTACATGCTTTCTTCGTTCTGGGCGCCTTCGGAGTTTCCGTTGTGTGCGGCCAGGCGGCAGCCAGTGAAGATGGAGTTCGCCTGCTGCGGTGTGAGGCCGATGACGATGAACGCGGTAGGCGCGGGCGTTGGGTAGCCACGCAGCCATTCGGAGTTCGTGGTGCCGATGGGCTCGGGGAGGTTGTAGGCGCGGCCGAGAACGTCAATCGCTCCGTACTCTCCATAGTTTCCAGTAGTAATTCCGAGGTGCGCCTGCTGGTCGGGCGGCAACGAGTCGCGGATGTTGGCGACGGTGCGGACGAGGTCGTTCCAGCCGACCTCTTCGCGCAGATCGTAGCTATGGCTGAGGGCGTATTGCTTGAGCGGGCCGCTCGTTGCCAGAGGCAGAAGCTGCGCACACGTGAAGATCGAGACAAAAGCGAAGGTGATGAAGTAGGCGCGCGCGACGGAGAGCCGGCCCCAGCGGGGCAGTGTGCGCAGCCAACGCTCGGCGAGGACGGCGCCCATGGCAATGAGCATGGGATAGGCCGGGGCTACGTAATAATGGCGGCCTTGGCTGGCCCAGAATATCGCGAGCGGGACGATGTACATGAAGGCGATCATGCGGTAGCGGCGGTCGCGCAGGAAGCCAATGAAGCCGGCGATCCAGAGCGGCGCGGCGGCCAGGTTGGCGCAGATGGTGAACTGGCCGATGAGGAAACCTTTGGCGCGGCCTTCGCCGACATCGCGCACGTGGATGTTATGGAGGAAGGTGTAGGAGATCCAGTTGTGATGGGCGAGCCAGATGAGGTTGGGCAGGAAGATGAGGAGCGCGAGAGCGACGCCAGCCCAGAACCGGCCGGACTTTAGGAATCGGCGCGCGGGGGTAAAGAGGACTCCGGCGAGAATTCCCGCGATATAGAAAACGAGGGCGTATTTGGTTTCGAGGCCGATACCCAGCACAGCGCCGATGGCGAGCCACCAGCGGGGATCCCCGGATTTCAGGAGGCGGACGACGAAATATGCGGCGAGGACCCACCAGAGGAGATCGAACGACGTGTACTGAAACTCGTGGCCTTCAAAGATGGGGAGCGGAGAAAAGCCGACGGCGAGGGCGGCAGTGACCTGCGCGAGGCGCGAGCCGCCAAGCTCGCGAGCGATGAGCCCGGCGAGAATGACGACCGCGCACTGCGCGACGACAGCGGTGAGGCGAAGACCGACGAGGGAGACGCCGAAGAGACCGAGAGCAATGTGCTCGATAAAGGGAGTGAATGGCGGGTAGGGGACGAATCCCCAGTCGAGATGGCGCGCGTCAGACAGGAACTGGAGTTCGTCGCGATGAAAGCCGTAACGATTGTTGGTGAGGAGATGAAGGAGCGCGAAGGCAGCAGCGATGGCGAACAGGACGGCGAGATCGGACTTGCGAGCGTTGACGCGGAGCGGGCTGGTCGATGGCGATCGAAGACAAGCGGCCTCCTCGAAATTTGTTTACGCTGGCACGACGGGTGCGGTTCCGTTGCGGCGCTCATGCGGCTGGGGAATGCGGACGGAGGCCATACCTGCGGCGGTGGCAGCCTGGATACCCATGTCGGTGTCTTCAAAGGCGAGACAGTCTTTGGGAGCGACGCCAAGGCGAGCGGCGGCGGTGAGGAATGCGTCGGGAGCGGGCTTGGAGCGCGCGTAATCCTCGGAGCCGACGAGGATGGGGAAGCGGTCGAGCAGGCCGACAGCGTTGAGCGACTTGACGATGGATTCGCGGGTGCTGCCGGAGACGACGGCGAAGGGAATCTGGCCGTGCCGGGCGACGATCTGCTCCAGCACCTCAGGAACGGGCTTGAGTTCGTGGAGAAGCGAGAAGTAGAGGCTCTCCTTGCGCTCGGCGACGGCTTCGGCGGGCATGTTGAGACCCTGCATCTGATTCAACGCGGCGACGATTTCGACAGTCGGCCTGCCGCCCCAGGAGTAGAAAAGGGACTCATCGAAAGTGCAACCCCACTCGCCGAGCGCCTGCTTCCACGCGGTGTAGTGGAGAGGCATGGAGTCGACGATGGTTCCGTCGCAGTCAAAGAGATAGGCGCGGAAGGTGCCGTGGGGAATTTGAAGGGGCATTGGGCTCCGTGGGTTTCAGGATTTTGTCAGGTTCGTGCTACCCACCCTAAAACTCGCCGCTGCGCGTCGAGATTTTAGGATGGGGCACACATTTTCGTGCTGGGTCTAATGCGCGGCGGCGGTTTCGGTGGGTGCGGGCTTGGGACGCGCGGCCCTCGCCGGGTTTGGTCGGCTCCATCTGGAGCGCGTTGTTGAAGCGGTTGAAGTAGTTGAAGAGGCCGATGGCGCACAGCAGCTCGACGATTTCGCCTTCAGAGTAAAAGCCGCGCAGCTCGGCGAACTGCTCGTCGGTGACGGCGTTGGCGTTGCGGGTGACGGTTTCGGCGAGTCGAAGAGCGGCCTTTTCGGCGGGAGTGAAGTCGTCGCGGCGCGACCACTCGGCGAGGTGCGAAAGCTGATCGTCGGTCCAGCCGAGGTTGCGGGCAAGGATGGTGTGGCTGGCGAGGCAGTAGGGCGTCTCGTTGACCTGGCTGGTGCGGACGATGATGAGCTCTTTGAGCTTTGTTGAAACGGTGCCTGTGGAGAGGACGGCGGCGAAATGGGCCTGCATGGTGGCGTAGATTTCGGGCCTGTGGGCCATCACGCGGAACATATTGGGGACGTTGCCGCGCAAGGCAAAAGCCTTGTCGTAGAGGGTGGCGATCTCAGGCGCCAATTGGCTGCGGTCAACGCGGGAAATGCGGGACATCGCGCCTCCTATACGAGCATTTTCGGAATAAACTTCGACTTCTTGAGTGCATTGAAGGGTGGCTTTTTCTCGATGAAAAAAGCCACTTGAGTTCTGTGCCTTCGATCTAGAGCGATTCCGAAAATGCTGTCGTCCTTTCTCATGGTATCGTTTCCGGCCGAATTCCGCGGCGGTTCCAGAAGGGGTTTTTGTCGCTGCGGAGGGCCGTCGAGGCTTTTGACGCGCTCGGCGAGGTTTGCTAACGTAGGAGAGGACAATCCTGTTGCCACTCACTCCTCAGTAGCTCAATGGCAGAGCATTCGGCTGTTAACCGAAGGGTTGTAGGTTCGAGTCCTACCTGAGGAGCCA
>CAWKMZ010000006.1:0-327157 GCA_963850865.1 uncultured Acidobacteriaceae bacterium | reverse complement strand
TTCGGCGAAATTCAAATCTTTTGCAATTAAGGAACGGACTATCAGGAAACTGGCAGACCAGAGCCTATCAATCCCGCTGTCGAAGGGGCCGGAAACAGTGACGCCGACAGGGCGAATCGAGGCCAAACTATCGGTCCATTCCTCTCCGGAAAGCTCAGAACGCGGGAACGCAGGCCATCCCCGATCCACTCAAGCATCTCCTCGGTCGTCGCGGAGATCAGTACCGGTTGGCAACCGATGCCGTCGATCTCCTCGATCCTCTTCTTTCCCTCGACGATCCCAAGGATGTGGTCTGCCCATGTTGGATCGGCAGGCAGCCCCAGGAAGCTCACCAGCGTGGCCCACGCCTCCTCGCGCCGGTATCGCAACAGGATCGTCCGCCCCGCGCTCCCATTGGTGTGGAGTTCCTGGGACACCGCCAGCAGATGGCGCACAGGATGTTTCCGGCCCGGCAGAGTCACCGCCCCTTTGTAGCAGGAGGCATGTTCGCCGAGCGTCACGTCCTTTATCGTACCGTCCGGAAAGGTCAAGCTGAAGGCGGCCTTCTCGTGAACTGCCGCCGTGATTGCGCCGACATCCGAGTCGTTGCCGAAGACGCTCAGAAGATGCGCCTGCCGATCTTCCCCGATATAGCGATCGACCCGCAGGCGAATGCGGGTCGATGCCTTTTCCGTGATGCGCACGTACTCAAGCAGCCCGAGCCGCAGGTGTGCATTCTCCATCGGCTTCGCCCTCCTTCTTCGCCGGCGTCTCAGTGAGTTTCAGCGTCCTCCCATCGGCGTAGACCAGGTACAACTCATTGGCCCACCGCTCTCGGTGGTGGATGATCTCGGTGTCTCCGTCCTGTTCCACAAACGTCGTCACATGCTTGACCGAGCGCCAGCGGGCTATGTGCCGGTCGTCTCCCTGGCCGAAGACGCCGTTCAGCAGCCCCGCGGTACACAGAAGCCCGACATGGCCGCCATGCAGCGGCGTGATGGGCCGGCCAGTCGCAACGTCCTCATGCGGCATCAGCAGCGGCGCCGCCTGTTTCCATGCGCCCGATTGCGGCAGCAGGTCTTCCAACAAGTCGTAGGGAAGGCCGCGATAGCTCAGCTCCACCTCGCCAGACGGAGGAACGGAGTAGGGTGGGCACGCGCCTGGCTGCAACTCAGGAAGTCCCAGGAAGCTGCCATACAGGCCAACGCTCAAAAGTTGCCGCTTGTTGTTCTCAACGGCCGCTCCTCTGACATCGCGCCGCAGGCCAAGCACTGCGATTTGCCGGTACTTGACCGATTCCTCATCTGTCATGCGAAGAACGGCGAGCTGGGTGAAGTGGGAAGCAAGGATGCCGGCGCAGTCGTGCAATCGCTCGAACGGAATCACCAGGATGAGAACGCCTTCCATTGCCAGCCAGCGGTAGGTATGTTCCAGGAACACGGCCTCCATGCGGCGATTCGCGATGGAGCCGATCTCGGAGTCATAGGGCGGATTCAGATACAGCAGCGAGAAGGATTCGGGCCGCGCAATCGCGTCAAAGGCATTGCCCTGGATGGTCTCGATGCCGTTTGTGCTGGCAATCCGCGCACGTTCGGCGTCGAGTTCGACCCCATAGCGCCGAACCTCTGCGTCGCTGGTGACGAGATGCAGCGCAGTTCCTTGCCCGACGCAAGGATCGATCACTGAAGCCGGCCCAGCAAAGGAGAGCAGAGAGCGAAGTTTCACTCCCTCGGCCTCCGGTAATGGGTAGTAACCCATTTTCAGGCGCGCAACATTCCGCATGAATACACCTCACTTCGTGGACTTTCTCATAAAATGAGCCATTTAGGAGCTTCCAGCTTCAAGGATGGACACGCGCGTTGGGCGCTTCCCGTCAACCCAGGATCATGCCGGGGCAGATCAGCGAACACTGGCCGACTTTTCCGGACTTATCCGCCCTCAATGAGCGCATTGGCGATTTACTAATCGTCGGCGGGCGAAGACCGGATAAAGAATCCAGACCGGACGGAAAGAGTTCACAGTGACGCGGCAGCACCTGAGAAATACATTGGATCGTTCTCGTAATTCCTTCTCTTTCTCAGAGGGCTCGCAAGGCTGCCACTGTGGCATCGTCTGTTTGGACGCCTTGGGAAAACCTATCCATCGATTCAAGGATCGACCGAACGAGTTCATCCGCGGACCGGGCCGTGCAGGTTTTCGCAGCTTGAAGCAGACCGTCAGTTCCCCACTCTTCACCCGAAGGGCTCGATGCTTCAGTTACGCCGTCGGTGTATACAAGGATCAGATCGCCGGGATGGAGGTGGATGATCCCCTCGTGCCAGGTTGCGTCGGGAAACAGTCCCACCGGGGCTCCAGTCGGCTCGAGCCAGTCCAGAGAACCATCTCGGTGAAGGATTACGGGAGAATTGTGGCCGGCATTCACATACCGAAGCGTGCGTGCCCCACGGTCCAGTACGCCGCAGAACAAGGTGGCATAGCGGCTGTCGAGCGAGGAGTAGCAGACCTGCAGGTTTACGATCCGTAGCAGCGCGGACAAGTCGTCGCCTGTGAATACGGACGCAGTGCGCAGAGATGCCTGAATGTTGGCCATCAACAGGGCCGCTGCAACGCCCTTTCCGGAGGCATCGCCGACGAGCATGGCAAGCCGTCCGTCCGAGAATGACGAAAAGTCATAGCAGTCGCCGCCGAGAGCCCGCAACTGGCGGCAGCTCGCACTATAGTCCACGTTGCAATGGTCCCCGGCCGAACCCCGCATGAATCGCTGCTGCACGGAACAGGCTTGAAACCAGTCCTGGCTGACATCCACCACTAGATCATCCGTCGTCATAATCCAACCTCCAAACGTATGTCGGTTCTGGCTGCACAATATCGACATGAAGAGGCCTTGGTTTTTTTGAGAGAATTTTTTTGCGGGGATGTCGAGAACGGGCATGTCGGCTCCGACTACCAGATGAAAGCGCAGACCGAGCCTGGCAGGCCGGCCCACCGAGGGGCGAGATCGGCCACTCGAATGCGGAACTCACAGGAAAGCAAAGGAGGACATGCAATGACGACCTTAACCCCTTACCTTTTGTTTGACGGAAACTGCAAACAAGCCATGGAGTTCTACAAATCCTGCCTCGGCGGGGAACTGACGGAGATCCTGGTAAAGGACTCTCCCGCGAAGGACTTCATGCCCGCGTTTCAGCACGAGAAGATACTCAACGCACGGCTGAAGAGCGAGACCGTCGACCTTTCGGCATCGGACTGGCTGCGGCTCGACCGTACCCGAGTGCCGGGCAATACCGTTTGCCTTTATCTGCACGCCGAAACGTTCCAGGAACTGAACGCTCTCTTTGCACGCCTTGCAGATGGAGGAGAGGTGACTGACCCGCTGACGGCGATGTTCTTCGGTACGTATGGCGCACTCAACGACAAATTCGGTGTCAGATGGATGTTTCACTCCAATTAGGGGCGCTTGTCGAACGTATTTCAACTCACGAATGAAACCATCAAAGGAGACAAAGGTCATGAAATACATTCTGATGATGTCGGGCACCCAAACAAGCGTTGCCCGGTATCAAACCTGGTCGCAGAGCGACCGCGACACGCACATGCAAGCCTTGGGCGCCGTGGTGAAGGGCTTGGTCGAAACGGGCGAGTTCGTTGCCACACAGCCCTTGGCCGAACCGAAGGATGCCAAATTCGTCCGCGGCGAGAAGAACGGGCTGCCGGTGACGGATGGCATCTTCCCCGAATCCAAGGAGTTTCTGCTGGGCTACTGGATCGTCGATGTGGCCACACCCGAGCGCGCTTGCGCCATCGCTGCCCAGATTTCGGCTGCTCCAGGGCCGGGAGGCATTCCGACGAATATGCCGATCGAGGTACGGCAGTTCCTGGAATCCAGAACGACCCCGAAGTGACCCGGCCGTCATGGGGATCGATCTAAGCACTGGAGTTCTCTTGCAAGAGGTTCAGAGGAGCGGAAGATGAAATACATTCTGATGATGAACACCATGCGGACGGGGGCGGGAGTTCCAACCTGGCCCCGCGCCGATCTGCAGGCGCACATCGCTTTTATGCAGGGCTTAAACCGCGATCTTAGGGAGTCCGGCGAGTTGGTCTCAGCTGAAGGCCTTTCCTTCCCGGATCAGGCGCGGCTGGTGCGAGCGGGAAGGGATGGCGCTCCGGACACCGATGGCGTCTTTCCTGAGTCGAAGGAGTTTCTCGCCGGTTTCTGGATCGTCGATGTGGATACACCGGAGCGAGCGTATGCCATTGCGGCCAGAGTGTCGGCGGCGCCAGGGCCGGGAGGAAAGCCTCTCAATATGCTGATCGAGGTACGTCCGGTCATGAGCGCACCGCCGCCGGAGATGCTGTGACGGAGCCGGCAACTGCAAATGGCTGGGACGAAGCGTCGGAGGGCCTGCTGCGCGAACTGGCGCCGCAGGTGCTCGGCGTCGTGGCCCGGCGCTTTGGCGACTTTTCCTCGGCCGAAGACGCTGTGCAGGAAGCGATGCTGGCCGCTTTCAAGCAATGGCCACTAGAGGGAGTTCCCGAGAATCCGCGTGGATGGTTGATTCGGGTTGCATTGAGACGGATGACAGATACGGTGCGCAGCGAGATAGCGCGGCGCGAGCGGGAAACCGCGATGACACCGGAGGCGGAGCCGATGATTGAGCCGGCAAAAATGGAGACGGACATGGATCCCGAAGATACGCTCGTTCTGCTTTTCATGTGCTGTCATCCCGCGCTCAGCATGCCGTCGGCAATTGCACTTACGCTGCGAGCGGTGGGCGGGCTGACCACAGCGGAGATTGCCAATGCATTCATGGTTCCCGAGACGACGATGGCGCAGCGGATCAGCCGTGCAAAGCAGAGCATCAAGGCATCCAAGGTTCCCTTTTGCCTGCCGAATCCGCAGGAGCGCAGGGAACGGCTGCCCGCCGTTCTCCATGTGCTGTACCTGATCTTCAGCGAAGGTTATGTAAGCAGCATCGGTGCGCACTTGCAGCGACTGGATTTGGCGCGTGAAGCAATCCGGCTGACCCGGAGCGCAAGGGCTCTGCTGCCGGAGGATGCAGAGATCGCCGGTCTGCTGGCGCTGATGCTGCTGACCAACGCGCGTCGGAACGCCCGGACGGCGCCGAATGAAGAATTGGTCCCACTCGATAAACAGGACCGGAGTCTGTGGGATCGGGCCGAGATCGCTGAAGGCACGAATCTGCTGACGCTTGCCCTGTCGCAAGGAGCTGTGGGGCTTTATCAGCTTCAGGCCGCGATCGCCGCGGTTCATGACGAGGCGACGCGTGCGGAAGATACAGACTGGCCACAGATCCTCGCGCTTTACGAACTGTTGCAGCGCGTGTCGCCCAGTCCCATGGTGACATTGAACCACGCCATCGCGGTTGCAATGGTACATGGACCGGCACACGGGCTGGAACGTCTGAAGGCGCTGGAAAGCGACGAACGACTGGCTGGGCATTATCGGCTGGACGCCGTGCGCGGGCACCTGTTCGAAAAACTCGGAGACCTCGATAAAGCGGTACAACACTATCGGGCCGCAGCGACCAAGACGACAAGTCTGCCGGAACAAAATTACCTGATGACGCAGGCGGCTCGGCTCGAAGAGGTTTGCAAACAACCGAAAAAATGACTCCTCTGAAACGGAATCGCTGCCTTGAATCTATTGATGCGTGCAAGGCAAATGCACTTATCGAACACAGGTTCGGCATCGGTATGCTGATTACTCCTGATAAACGCCGCAGCGTCCTAGAATCGAGTTGTGACTGGAATGCCGGCAATGTTCGTGCATCGCCTTGTGGCCGTCGGATTGTTATTTTCGTTTTGGGTGACGGTCGCGGGTCATGCGCAGAGCGGGACGCAGCATCCAAGTTTCGAAATCCTGACGCACCGCATGGATGTGGACGTGGATGGAGCGCCGAATGCCTATGGGCCGCCGGACATGGAGACGCTCGACATTCTGCTCGATGCGCACTCTCGGAATCGCGCTGACGAGCCGATCGTCGGTTATTTGACTGACGAACACGGACGGCCGATTCTGCAAGGGCCAGACGATCCGTTCCCTGGCTACTACATTTCGCAAACCGCATTCGCCGACGTTGGGAATCAGAATGAACGTGATCCACGGCGCTATGTGGACGCGCGCAATATCAATTATGTGGTTCGGGGCAACAAGGCGCGGCGGCACGGCGCAAAGGTAGGCGACTTTGTGGCTGTTTATTCGAAGCGCACGGGAAAGAGCGTGTTCGCGATCGTCGGAGATACGGGCAATCCGACAGGCGACGAAGGCTCCCTGCACTTATTGCAGGATCTGGGGTATCCGTTTCACGACGGCAAGAATGAGTCGGTTGAAAAACGAGAGATCGTGATCCGGTTCTATCCAAACTCAAACCCGGAGCATCGATTTTTCTTTACGCAGGCGGAATTGGACGAAGCTGCGCAGAGGCTGGGGCTGAGCGGGAATTTCGACCGCTCTGCCGGAGGCAACCGATGACGAGTGCGTGCGATCCCACCCCAAACGCAAAGTGCGCGTTTAGGATGGGGCACTCCCGTTCGTGGTGAGTGGGGGCGCGAAAAGCAACCGCAGATCCTTCGTCGCTGCGCTCCTCAGGATGACAACAAGTGAATAGAATCAGGACGGTGAGAGACAAACTAACGAACTATGATCCGATCGAGGATTTGCAATCGGAGAGAGCCATCAAGATCTTCACGGCTGAGGCGTACAAAACCCGCGATGCCGCGTACATCGCTCATGCGTTGGGTGTGGTCGCCAGCTTTAGCGGCCGAAAGAGCCAGACCAGCAGCAGCGTGAACAGCAGGCCGCCGACCATGAATTTGAGCAGGACGGGTGCGTTTGACGGCGAGAAGAATCCTTCAAGCGATCCGGCAATGATGAGCAGCGGGATGACGCCGGAGATGAGGCGCGTGGCCTCAACGCCTGCCAGGGCGATGGAGTCGCGGCGGCGATAGAGCCCAGGGAATAAAACTCCGTGAGCCAAGCGAAGGCCGGCGCCGCCGGCGAGAACGATCGATGGCAGTTCGAGAGAACCGTGCGGCGCGACGAAGCTCCACAGATCGACCGACATGCCATGCTGCGCGCAGGCCACGCCGACGACGCCGAGCATGAGCCCGTTGAAAAACATGGACCACACCGGCCCGAGGCCGAAGACGATGCCGCCGGCGAATGCAACAAAGCAGACGGTGAGATTGTTGGTCATGATGGCGCTGGATGCGATGGGCTCGATGCCGACAATCGAGTGCGTCCACATCTCGTGGCGATCGATGGTTTCGACCATTGCCGGCCCCAACATGTGGCGCATAAACTGCGGGCGCGCCAGCGTGAGCACCGAGCCGAGCAACGCACCGGCCAGCGTGAGCACCAACGCCAGCAGCACATAGCGAATCTGCCGCTGCACGGTGGCTGGATACTCGTCGCGCAGAAAATAGAAAATCTTGAGGAAGCCTTTGCGGCGGCTGGAATAGATGATATGGTGGGCGCGAGCCAATAACTGGTTGACGTGCTCGGCATAAGCGCGCGCTGTCGTGTCCTGGCGCAAGGTGGACAAGTCGCTCGCAGCCTGCCGATAGAGCAAGGCGGTTTCGCGCAGCTCGGCGCGGGAAAGCTGCCGCACGCCGCCGGCCGTGGCCTGACCCAGCAGCGCGGCAAGGCGATCCCAGTAGGGGCGGCGCTTTGCGAGCCACTGATTGGAGAGAATCGTCGCCATGAGTCCGATTGGAGATCAGCTTAACATCGACACCCCGGAGCTGGTGGCGATCGAGTTGCCGCTGGCCGGCCTCGGCAGCCGCTTCATCGCGATTCTGATCGACTATCTCATCTGGGGATTTGTTTTTCTGATTCTTGGCCTTTTGGCCGCCATCGTTATCCCTGCGTTGCATTTTTTCGGCGGCGTTTCAGCCAACTGGGCTATTGGCATCGCCCTACTCATCGTCTTCCTTTTGCAATGGGGCTACTTCGCGCTGTTTGAGGCCTTCGGCAATGGGCGCACGCCGGGCAAGCGCGTGGCGAAGATTCGCGTGATTCATCAGTCGGGGCGTGGCATTAATTTTGTTGAGGCGCTGGCGCGCAACCTGGTGCGCTTTGTGGATGCCGCGCCGAGCTTTTATGCGATCGGCGTCGTCGCCATGTTCCTGAGCAAGCGCAGCCAACGCCTGGGCGATATGGTGGCCGGGACACTCGTGGTCCGCGATCGCGAGATCGATTCGCCAAATTGGGGCGAGAGCAGCGGGCGTACGATTACAGCGCCAACGGTGGTTACGGAGTCGACGATTGCTGCGTCGGGTTCGGCACAAGCGGGTCCGTGGGGTGGTCCGCCGCATTTGCGCGTGGTGTTGCCGGCGCCGGCGCTGGCGAAGCTGTCTGCTGCCGACCTCGAAGTGCTGGAAGGATTTTTCTCGCGACGCCTGGATATGGACCTGACGACGCGCGCTGCTTTGGCTGGCCGTATTGCCACGGCGCTTTGCGCGAAGGCGGGACTGGCGATTCCCGCTGAAACGAGCGTGGAGACCTTTCTTGAAGCCGTGGCGCACCAGTTCCGCGAGCAGGCGCGGATGAGCTAGAGCGCGGGTGCATCAGCGCCGGATTCGGCGCAAGGCCGCAAATCGCATGCGGGCAGAATGTTGAAGCGAGAGGTATATTAAGATTTTGCCTGGATTGCATGGGCGGCTAAGCGATTGGCTGCGAACGTTGAAGTGATTGATCAGGAACAGCCCGGTTTCGCGGAAGAACCGCCGCGCCGGCAATGGGACACGAGGAGAGCAAGAACATGGCCAAGAGCGTCAACAAAGTCATTCTTCTAGGCAACGTAGGCAAGGACCCCGAGATTCGCTCCACACCTGGCGGCACCATGGTGGCCAATTTTTCGCTGGCTACAAGCGACCGCTTTCAGGACGCGCAGGGCAACTGGCAGGACCGCACCGAGTGGCACAACCTGGTCGCCTTCAAACGCACGGCGGAGATTGTTCGCGATTATGTGAAGAAGGGGTCGAAGCTTTACATCGAAGGCAAAATCCAGACGCGCAGCTGGGAAGACAAAGACACCAAGGCCAAGCGCTATAAGACCGAAATCCTGGTGAACGATCTTTCGCTGCTGTCGGGACGCGACGATTCGCAGGGCGGGGGTGGGTACAGCAGATCGTCGAGCTCTCAAAACGCCGCGGTGAATGAAGACCAGCGCGTGCCCGCGGGCGCGGACGATTTCGCGCAGTCGGCCGAAATCTCCGACGACGACATTCCCTTCTAGAGGCAGGGAACAAGGGAACAAGGGACCGAGAGACCGGGGATCAGGAAGAGCCGCCGCATGAGAGAGGCGGCTTTTGCCTTCTGCGGGCCGGCGTTTGTCGCCGGGGAGAATCCGAATGAAGATATTTTTTGTCGTTGCGCTGCTCGCCACTTGCATGGCGCTGCCGGCGCAGGAGACACGTCGTGAAGTGAGCGACGCCACCGGAAATCCGGCCGTCGACTCCAAGCCGAACAGCCCAGATGTGCCCGACGTCTTCGCGGTGAGCGGCCATCTGGAACGCATTGTTGTGCTGCGCTTCAAGTTCGGGGCCGATCTGCTTGCGGGCCTGAACAAAATGATCGCGCAGGAGCACATCAAGAATGCCGTGATTCTTGGCGCGGTGGGATCGGTGCGCGGCTACCAGTTGCACATGGTCTCGAATCGCGACTTGCCTGCGAAGCTGCTCTTCATCAAGAACCCGAACGCGCCAGCCGACATCATTGGCATGAGCGGGATCGTGATGAACGGCCGTATCCATCCACACATCACGCTGGTCAACGGAGACAAGGCCTTTGGCGGCCATCTCGAACCGGAGACGACAGTCTTCACTTTCGCGGTGGTTACTCTGGGCGTGCTCGACGACTCAATCGACATGAGCCGGTTTGACGATTCGTCTTATCGTTAGCAGCCTATGCCGGTATATCTTCTGCCGGTTCGCCCAGCGGATCGTTGTCCCTGTCGGTGACTTCGGCCAGCGGAGCCAGGCGCGCGGACAACTCATCGGTCCAGCAATTCTCGGGCGCGCGCCAGCTCCAATTGCCGGCCGGCACAGCGGGCGTATTCATGCGCGCCTCTGATCCCAACTCCAACAGATCCTGCACCGGCACGATCGCCATCTCAGCCACGCTGGCCTCGGCTGCGCGGATCAGGGGCCACACGGGTTGGTCCGCAACCGGCCCCACGAGAGCTTCGACAGCCGCGCGCTCCGTTTTGCTGGCAGAGTTCCACCAGCCCTGTGTGGTGTCGTTGTCGTGCGTGCCGGTGTAGGCCACGGTTTCGGCCGTGAACTGCTGCGGCAGGTGCATATGCGCGCCCTTGCTACTGAATCCGAACTGCAACACTTTCATCCCCGGCATTCCAAGCTCTTGCCGCAGCGCTTCGACTTCCGGCGTGATAAGTCCCAGGTCTTCGGCCACGAGCGGCAGCGGCCCCAGCGCGGCTTCAAGCGCGCGAAACAACTCGAGGCCCGGCGCCTTGATCCACTCGCCGTTGATCGCTGTCTCTTCATCGGCGGGAATCGCCCAATAGGCCTCGAATCCGCGAAAGTGATCGAGGCGCACGATGTCATAGAGCTCCACGGAGCGGCGAATGCGATCGATCCACCAATCAAAATCGCGGGCGGCAAGCACATCCCAGCGATAAAGTGGATTGCCCCAGCGCTGTCCGGTGGGTGAAAAGTAGTCGGGCGGAACGCCAGCGATGCGAATCGGCTTCAGGTCGACGTCAAGCTCGAAGATTCCGGGATGAACCCACACGTCGGCTGAATCCATATTCACGAAAATGGCAACGTCGCCGAGGATTCGGATGGCGCTGCTCGCCGCAGCCTTTTGGAGCAGGTCCCATTGCTGGGAAAAAGCAAACTGCAGCACGCGCTCGACGGCTACAGCGCGCACGTAGTCCGCTTCAGCCTTCGCCAACGCCTGCGGGTCGCGACGGCGCAGCGGTTCCGGCCATTCGGTCCATGCGCCCGTTTTGAACTCACGGCGCAGAACAGCGTAGAGCGCGTAGTCGTTGAGCCAGGCCGCTTCGTCGCGGCAAAATGCCTCAAAATCGGCCCATTGATCGGCGAGCGCCGGCGAGTCCAGCCCGTGATCGAGGAAATTTCCGGCGGCCTCATGGAGCAATGGCAGCTTCCGCGCCTCAACCTCATCGAAGTTCACAGCGCCGGAGCGGCCTGCCAGCCCTGCGATGCGCGCTCCATCGATCCATCCCCAGTCAGCGAGGTACTCCAGGCTGATGAGGTACGGATTTCCAGCGAAGGCTGACGACCCGGCATAGGGCGAGTTGCCGTACCCCGTGGGGCATAGCGGCAAAACTTGCCAAATATGCTGCTTTGCGCGCGCCAGAAAGCTTAAAAACTCATGCGCGGCGGGGCCCAGGTCGCCGATGCCTCCGTAGGATGGCAATGAGCTCACGTGCAGCAGAATGCCGGACGATCGTTGGAACTCCATGAAGCAATTATTGCAAGTGGACCGGCGGCCGCCGCGAGCCGCTCGCATTTGAGACAATGTTGGGCGTGTTCCCGGACAGGTTTTTGTTGCGATCAACCGAACGAGGTGGCCCTGCTTTGTTGAAGAATCGTTTGCCCCGCTTTTGCTTTTGCGTCTCTGCCCTGGTTTCGATTTCAGCCGTGCTCGCCTCTCAGGCCGCCGCGGCCGTCACCGCTCCGCTACCTGTAACACTCGGCTCAGGCTGGCAGTTGCAGGACGTGGCGAAAGTGCCGCAACCCGGCGCGCAGATCTCGGCTGTGGGCTTCGACACCAAGGGTTGGTACGCGGCCACCGTTCCGGGCACGATTTTGACGAGTCTGGTCAACGATCACGTTTATCCCGAACCGCTCTACGGCGAAAACGAGCGCCCCGAAATCATTCCTGAAAGCCTCGTTCACACCTCCTACTGGTACCGGACGGTCGTTCACATACCGAGCGCTTACAAAGATCGGCACGTGTGGCTGAACTTTGACGGCATCAACTTCTCGGCGGAAGTCTGGGTGAACGGCGCGCAGGTGGGCACGATGCGCGGAGCCTTTATTCGCGGAATTTTCGACATCGCAGCACAGGTGACGCCGGGACAGCCTGCCGTCGTGGCTGTGCTGGTGACTCCGGAGCCGCATCCTGGCGTTCCGCACGAGCATACCCTTCGCAACGGCGTCGGCGCGAACGGAGGCATCACAGCGCTCGACGGCCCCACGTTTCTGTCGACCCTTGGCTGGGATTGGCTCGATGCCGTGCGCGATCGCGACACCGGAATCTGGCAAAAGGTTTTTCTCTCCGCGACCGGTCCTGTGCGGATGAAAGATCCCTTTGTCACGACGGACCTTCCGCTGCCCAGGACCGATTCATCCGATGTGACGGTTGAGACAACGGTTGAAAACCTGAGCGACCAGCCGGTCGCTGGTGAAGTCCACGGCACGATCGGGAGCATTGTTTTCGAGCGGCAGGTCACACTGGCGCCGAACAGTTCGCAACAGGTCACCTTCGACGCGAAGGACACTCCGTCGCTGCATATGGAGCATCCGCGACTGTGGTGGCCGAATGGCTACGGCGCGCAGCCGATGTACAAGCTGCATCTTGAATTCCAAATGGGCACCGTCGTCTCCGACGCGCAGGACGTGGAGTTCGGCGTGAGGAAGATCAGCTATTCCGTCCCCGGCGCCGACACGCTCACAGTCTCGGTCAACGGCGTGCTCATCTTCATCCGCGGTGGCGACTGGGGCCTCGACGAAGCGATGAAGCGCATTCCGCGCGAGCGGCTCGACACCGAGATTCGCCTGCACAAGCTGGCCAACCTCAATCTGATTCGCAACTGGGTGGGCCAGAGCACCGGCGAAGATTTCTACGAGCTGTGCGACAAGTACGGACTGCTGGTGTGGGATGAGTTCTTCCAGCCCAATCCGCTCGACGGCCCCGATCCCAACGATGTCTCCACTTACGTGGCCAACGTGCGCGACAAAGTTCTTCGCTACCGCAATCACGCGTCGATCCTTTTGTGGTGCGCGCGCAACGAGGGCGACCCGCCGCCGGAGATCGACAAGGCTTTGCGGACGCTGCTTGCCGAAGTGGATCCCACGCGAATCTACTGGCCGAACTCGACCGATGGCCCGGGCGTGCGCTCTCATGGGCCGTACTACTGGCGCGCGCCGCGCGAGTTCTACACCGTCACTGACGACTTCTTCAAGACGGAGACGGGGAGCGCCTCGATCCCTACGCTCGAATCGATCCGCGGCATGATGCCCGAGAAAGATTGGGAGACGATCAACGACGACTGGGCCGCGCACGATTTGGCCAAAGGCAACCAGCACGGCGATATGTACCCGCTCATCCTCGCTGGGCGCTACGGTAAGTTTGCCAACCTGGCCGACTTTGCCCGCAAGGGACAGATGGCCAACTACGAAGCTTTCCGCGCGATGTACGAGGGCCGTAACGCGCTGCTCTTCCATCCAACCACGGCCGTCATCACGTGGATGAGCAATCCCGCGCAACCCAGCTTCGTGTGGCAGATTTATCACTACGATCTGGAGCCGATGTCTTCGTATTTCGCGGTGATGCACGCGTCGGAGCTCGAGCACATCCAGTTCAACGAAGCTACGGGCCATGTGCAGGTGATCAACAACAAGCCTGAGCCGATGGCGAATCTGCGCGCGCACGTTGCCGTCTACAACCTTGACGGCTCGCTCGCATATGAGAACGAGACTAAACTCGATGCCGCTGCCGACGTTGCCACGGATCTTGGCCCGATTGACTTTACCGCGACGGTTTCGGATGTCCATTTCATCAAGCTCGATCTGCGCGACGCCGCAGGCCAATTGCTTTCGACTAATTTCTATTGGCGCGCCCAGGCCAACGATCCGGACAACCTCACAGCTCTGAACCAGATGCCGATGGTCAAGCTGACCGCGACCGTGGAGACGCCAAAAGAAACCGTGCTCGGCGAACGCAGGCTGCGGATCGTTCTGCACAACCCAACAAAGAGCATCGCTTTGATGGCACATGTGCAACTGCGCAGAAAATCGGGCGAGCGCGTGCTGCCGGTCTTCTACAGCGATAATTACGTCTCGCTTGTTCCCGGCGAAACGAAGACCATCGAGATGGAAGCCGCAGCGAGCGCATTCAAGGGCGAAGCGTCTTTGGTCGTCGTCGACGGATGGAATGTGACGGTGACGCCGGCTTCGTTCGCGGCCGCATCGGTCAAGCCGAATCTGGACGCACAACCGGATCGGTGGCCTGCGACGGGGCTGCCATTTGCGACCAGCGGGCTGCGGTGACTCCTACTGCGTTCACAAACAAAACGCCCGCCACCGATATGGTTGCGGGCGTTTCGCTTTAAGCCTGATCCAGGTTTACATACCCGGCAGTTGCGGTCCTTTTGGCTTGGCGTTGATGACCACGAGCTTGCGCTTCTTGTAGTCGTTATACGTGTTGCTCACGAAGACGCTGAAGGCGTCATTGCGGCGTTGGCCCAGAATCTCATCGCGTGCCTCGTCAAGATTCTTCGCAATCTCGTCGGGGGTCGGCGCCTGCTTGTCGTCGATCTTGACCACAACGCCGGTGCGGCCAGCGTTGATGGGGCCGCTGATGGCGCCCACACTCATGTCAAAGAGCTGCGGCGCCACCTGGCCAACCTCGCCAAAATCGGGAACCTGTCCGCTTTCGCCCACCAGGTCGCTGGTCTTGACGGTTGCGCCCACGGCCTTGGCCGCCTTGGCCAAATCTTTGGTCGCCTGCGCCTGATCAGCAAGTTGCTTCGTCTTCTGGCCCAGCAAAGCCGGCAGTTGCTCCTGGCGGAAGTCGTCGAGCACGTGGCTCTTCCAGTCGGCAAATGAAGGCGCGTGCGCCGGAACGATCCCCGTCACCTGGAAGACGGCGTAGCCCTCGCCGGTGGTGGCCGATTGCGGCGGATCGCCCTGCCTGGCGTGGAATGCTTTGGCCAGAATCTGCGCGCTATCGGGCAGGGCCGCAATTACCCCGTCGCTCGCCACCGGATCGGTGGTCACCAGATCAAGGTGGTGCGCGGCGGCCGTCTTATCCATTCCGTTCTTGACTGCCTCGCTGGTCAACTGCTGCGCATAATTGTCTTCGGCGGCGGCTTCAGTTTGCCGCGAGAGCGATGCAACAATGCTTGCCTGCACTTCGCTCAGCGGCTGCGTGTGCGCGGTCTGCCGCTCCTCGACCTGCACAATGTGGTAGCCGAAGTTGGTCTTTATGATGTCAATCTCGCCGATCTTCTGGTTGAAGATCGCATTGTCGAATGCGGGCACCATTTTGCCCCGTTGAGCGAATCCCAATTCGCCGCCGGTATCCTTGCTGCCTGGATCGTCGGAGTATTTCTTGGCCAGATCGGTCCAGCTTCCACCGGCCTGGAGCAGCTTGAGAACCATCTGCGCTTTGGCCTTGGCCGCGGCGTCGGTTTTGGCGTCGGCATTGGGCGGCACGCTGATGAGGATGTGGCGCGACTTGGCTTGCTCCGGCACGGAATAGTCGGCGACGTGCTCGTTGTAATACTGCTGCACGGCCTGCTGGCTGGGCGGTGGAACTCCGCCGGGAATCTGGCTCGGAGTGAACGCGAAGTAGGTGATCTTGCGCTCCTCGGGTACTGCCTGCGCGTACCGCGCGGCATTCGCCTTGAAGAACGCTTCCAGGTCGCTGTCCGATGGATTGATGGTCTTGCGTAAATCGTCGGCGGAGATCACCGCGTAATCGAACTTGATCTTGATGTTCTGCTTGAGGTAGGCGTCGCGGACTTCCTGATCGCTGACGGTGACTCCAGCGGTAATAAAAGCTTGCAGCCGCTGGATGGTGATCTGGTCTTTGATCTCCTGCTCGAATTCCGTTACGGATTCGTGCAGGCGATCGTCAATCAACTGTTTGTAGGCGGCTTCGCCGATGAAAGTGCCGTTGGGGTAGAGCACTTCGGCCGTGGGGCCGGTGCGCAGATAATGGCGCACATCGTTATCGGTTGCGTAGATGCCCAGCTTGTGCGCCTCTTCAAGCAGCACCTGCGCCTGGACCAACTGCTGGCCCACCTGCTGCTCAAACATCTGCACGATCATGGGGTTGCCGGCGTATTGCGGATCGCGCTGGCGGAGCTGGTTTTCAGTGATCTCCTCTACGCGCGCCTGGCTGATAGGGTCGCCGGAGGAAAGAATGCGGCTATACCAGTGCGGATAAACGACCGCGAACGTGTCAGGCGATGAGGAGCCCACGCCGCCCAGGCCTGGAATAAGGTAGAGCACCATGGTGACGGACGCCGCGCCGATGATGACCACGATCAACGCTTTGACCATGCGATTGTCTGTTTGCAGGAAACGAATCATGGATGGACTTAAACCCTCTGAGCGCGGCAGGCCTGGCCGGCGGGCGGCAGCATGGAATCTGCTGCAATGCGCGGCGCGCCTGCGAATGCGCGATTCTCGCTGAATGCGACTCTGCCATTATAGACGACGGCCGATAGCGGCGGGCACGGAGTGGAGAGCAGCGCCGAAGGTCAAAACGGCTCAACGCAGAAAGGGCATTCCGTCTGAGCGGAATGCCCCTCTGTGGTTCCTGGAAGCTGGTCCTTGAACCCCGGCTTTCTTACCGCCAGTAGTACGCTCCGCCGACCAGGTAGTACGGCCTGTAGTAGACCGGTGGATACGGGTAGGCGTAGCCGGAATAGTAGCCATAGCGCGGGCCGTCGCCGTAAGGTCCGCGGCGGTAGAGGCTGGGGCCGCCGGGATACAAACCCTCGGCCAGCCGCGCTGCTTCCTGCGGGCTCACGGGGTTCACCGTGAGCGGCGCGGCAATGTGGAAGGTGACCAGAGCTTCGGCGGGAATCCAGACTCGCGGTCCGCCTGAAGCTGCCGAAGCGGCTGTACCGCCGGCCGCGCCTGCCCCAGCACCGATGGCACATCCGGGGCCGCGCCCGATCGCGCAGCCGATGATGGCGCCGATAATTGCTCCGCCCACCGCATTGCTCGCCGTCTGGCCAGCCTTATTCGGCCCCTTCACTTTGAACTCGTTGGTGGTGAGCGGGTAGCTTTGCCCACCCAGATCGAGCGACGTGAGGGTGAGCGCCAGGATTGAGCTTCCGGCCAACCTGCCTGAATCCCTTGCTTCCGTCACCACGCCGTGGACAACCGCGCCGCGTGGAATCGCCAAAACGCCTCCAACGGCTACGTCCTGAATCACGGTGAACTGCACCGGCTGACCATCTTTCGCTCTCTTGCTATCGACCGGCTCGCTGGTACGCACCTGCAACAACATTCCCGGCGGAATGGTCACGGGGCCGCGCGCCTGCTGGTATTGAGGACCCTGGGGTTGCTGAGGATACGGCGGGTATTGCGAGCTCTGCGGGTTCTGGTACTGCGGTCGCGCAGGCGAAGGCGGAGGATAACCGCCTTGCTGCGGATACCCACCTTGCTGCGGATAGCCGCCTTGCTGCGGGTAGGCCGCCTGCTGCGGGTAGGCCGGCTGCTGCGGATAAGCTGGCTGCGGATTGTTGACTGCGGCCGGATCGGGGCCCTGGTTCTGTGGATTCGCGTCCGGTGCGGGGCCCGGAGGCGGCAGGTTCGCCATTTGCCGCTGCGCCGGCGTCTGGTCGGCATCAGGCATTTCGCTGGAATCGGGGGCCGGCTGCGGGCTTTGCCCGTCCGGGCCGGGGTTGCCGATTTGCAGATTGTTGTGGACCTTGGCCACCCCGTCAACGTGGGAAGCGATCGACTCAGCCAGCTGCCTGGACGCACTGGTCGAAACGGTTCCGGAAAGCGTAACTTCGCCCTGAATCGTTGCCGCGGTGATCAGATCGTTTTTGAGCGCAGCCGATGCGTCCAGAGCGTGCACCACGTCCATCTCAATTTGCCCGTCGGTGCGCGGTCCCTGCTGTGCCGCCGGCGGCTGGCCCTGGGGCTGCTGCGCTGCACCTGGGTCCTGTGCCAACGCGACAACGGCGCACAGCATGGCCAGTCCCATTGAAGCCATGACCTGGGGGCCCACTTTCTTCATCAATTTGCGGCTTATTTCGGTGCGGTTCATCGCTGAACGGTTCATGTCGATTTCTCCCGTATTTCTCCCGTCACGACCGGCGGCAAGAACTCACGCCGAATGAGCGGGTTGTTTCAACTCGCGCAAACGACTCAGACGGTTAGACGAGACTCGCCTGAGCCTGTTAACCCCTTAAACCCCAACTGTCAGAAAAAGTTTCCTAGGCTAATGCGGCGTTAATTGCTGCACCCAAAGCCTTTAGGCCCGCGGCCACATCGGCGCCAAGGTGCACCCGCAGGGCCCTGCGCCCGCGCGACTCCAGTACAGCCAGGTCGCCCGCCGCCTGGGCATCGATGACCACGCCAAAGCTGTACTTCTGGCCGGGAATATCCATGTCGTCGGCGTGGTCGGCGGTGATTTGCAGAAAGACTCCAGTATTTGGGCCGCCCTTATAGTCCTGGCCAGTGGAGTGCAGAAAGCGCGGGCCGAAGCCGACGCAGGTGGCCACACGCTTTTGGTCGCGCACCTTTTGCCGGAAGCTCTGGATGGCAGCCACGTGCTCCTCAAACATGGGCAGGAAGGCGACAGTCGCAAAGTAGTCGCCGGCGCCGAGTTGGTCGAGATGCGCGCGCAGGATTCCCGCGAGCGTCTGGCTCGGCGCGACGCCTGTCAGCTTTGCGGCGTAAGCGTCGGTGGCGTAGAGCGCAAACGGAGCTCCTGAATCGTCCTTGCCCGCAAGGAAAGGCGTGCGCTCGGGCAGCTTGCCGGTTTTTTCATACTCGGTGGTCAGCGCGCGCGTCTCAATTTTTGCGGCTTCCACGTCGGGCTGGTTGAACGGGTTGATGCCAATCACCGAGCCTGCCACGGCGGTTGCAATCTCCCACGTGAAGAACTGCCCAAAGATTTCATACCGATCGCCGATTTCGAAGTACACGACCGGATGGCCGGCAGCTTCAAGCGCGGCGACCTTGGCATCCTGACTCGCGTCAGCAGTGTCCTTCAGGCGCACGTAGGCAAAGACGCGGTCCTTGCCGTAGACGTCGGGCGCGCCGATCGCCTCGCGGTCCACCGGCGTAATTCCCTTGCCCTGCTTGCCAGTCGACTCGGCAATGAGTTGCTCCAGCCACGCACCCAGGTCGGCGATCTCCGGCGAAGTGAAGATGGTGATCTTGTCGCGGCCGGCGTTGGCCGCAGTTCCCAACAGCAGCCCGAGCTGCACGCCGGAATTGTCAGCCACGGGCAGCTTTGCGGTGGCTACCGCTTTGGCCGCCTCAGCCAGCAGCGTCTCTACGTTCAGGCCGGTCACGGTCGCCGGCACGACGCCAAAATTCGAGAGCGCCGAATAGCGCCCACCGATCTCGGGATCGCCGTAGAAAATGCTCCTGAAGCCGTCAGCCTTTGCGACCTGCTCCATCTTTGAACCGGGGTCGGTAATGGCCATGAAGTGGCTGCCCACCTCGTCGTCGTTGTTCACCGCGCGCCGCATCTCGGAATAGAAAAACTGCTTCAGGATGTTCGGCTCGAGCGTCGAACCGGACTTGCTGGCGACGATGACCAGCGTCTCGGCCAGGTCGACCTCGTCGCATGCAGCCTTCACTTGCGCTGGATCGGTGGAATCAACGATGC
This sequence comes from uncultured Acidobacteriaceae bacterium, assembly GCA_963850865.1. Lineage (GTDB taxonomy): Bacteria > Acidobacteriota > Terriglobia > Terriglobales > Acidobacteriaceae > Telmatobacter. The sequence continues at coordinate 307,572 of CAWKMZ010000006.1, read as the reverse complement.
GCAGCTCAGGAAATCCCGGTCGCGGACCAAATGTCTTGGCCAGCACCTCGGGGCACAGGCTCGAACCGCCCATCCCCAACAAAAGCACGGACCGGAAGTCGGAGGTCTCAATATCTCCGCCCAGCTCCGCGAATGTGCCCAGATCTTTTTGCTGCCGCTCGACAATGTCGATCCAGCCCATCCACTTCTCCTCGCCATCGCGAGTCCACAGAGACGGATCCTTCTTCCAGAAGCGGTCAACTTTGTTGTTGGCTTGCCAGTCGGCGGCTGCCGCATCCACGGAGCCGCGAAGATCGGAGGGTACTGCGAGTCGGAAGCTCATATCACCTTAGATTCTGCATCATTGGCGTGGTTGCAATGCTGAAGATTGTGCAAAAGTTGCAGAAGACGGGGTGCTTTCCCGAAGCTGGGGCCCATTCATGCCCGACGCCGACCTCGAAACTTACACTGCCGGCGCCGGCCAGTTGGGCGTGATGCGGATGAGCTCGAGGCTCTCGCCTGCGCCGCTCTGGTTTTCCAGCGCGAATTCGGGTGAGGCTGCCGGAATGGCCACAATCCCGCGTGCTGGCAGGTCGATTGGCTCAAATTTCGTGCCGGTCAGCCGCGCAGTGCCGCTGGCGGCGAAAAGGTACGCGAGACCGCGCTTGCCGCTCGCGCCGCGCAGGCATTCGGACGTCAGCTTGCCGTTCACGGGAATTCGCTCGATGCGGAAGTACTCCACATCGATGAGCACCGTGCGGTCGGCAAGCTCAAGCGGCGCTACTTTTCCGGCGCGTGTTACGAGTTTCGTGGCTTCGAGCGACTTTTCAATGTGCAACTGGCGAGGGCGTCCGTAGTCGTACATGCGATACGTCACGTCGGAGTTCTGCTGCGTCTCGAGAAGAATCGACCCCGGCCAGATGGCGTGCACGGTCCCGGCATCGACATAAATCATGTCTCCCGCCGCCACCGGAAGCAGATTCAGACTCTGTCTTCAAGCGTTCCCGCGCGAATTTTTTCCTCGATTTGGACGAGTGTTGTGCCGGACTTGAGCCCGACCGCGACTTCCGCTCCCGGCTCGGCGGCGAGCGCGTACCAGCACTCGGTCTTGCCGCGCGGTTGGCCGTTTCTCCGCGCCATCGCGTCGTCGGGATGCACCTGGACGCTCAGTTTTTCTTTGGCAAAGATCGTCTTGATCAGCAAGGGGGAGTCGGCCCCCTGCGGGAGCGGCGAATCTCCGGCCGGAATGTCTGCCCCCGGCACACCAGTCCCCAGCAGTGCGACTTTTTGCTCGCTGAAAAGCGCGCCCAGCCTCTTGCCAGCGTGCGGCCCTGTCGCAACGGTGCAATCGTCGCCGGTCAGCCAGACTTCGCCAATGGGATCGCCCTCTGCAACGCGGTCATACCATGGCCGCAGGTCGCGGAATCCCCACACCCGCGCCGTAAATACGGGATCGATGCGAAAAGGCGCAAGTTCAGAAATTGGCGCGCTCATGGAGGTTGCCTTAGCCCTCTTAGTCATCCTCAATGTAGCAGACGAATCGGCAGCTTCCGGCGATTGCCTGGCGGCCCGCTTTGTGCGGAAAATCCTTCGGCGAAAAGGCAGGTGCAGCTATTCTCATTCCATGTCCCACTCCGCGATCTTCAACGACATGTTCCAAATGCAGCTTCCGCTTCTGGAGAAGCTGCTTCGTCCCGCCATCGTGTACCTGGCGCTGGTGGTGCTGCTGCGCATCTTCGGCAAGCGCGAGCTGGCGCAGCTCAACCCGTTCGACCTTGTGGTTCTGCTCTCGCTCTCGAACACCGTGCAGAACGCGATCATCGGTAACGACAACTCCCTTTCCGGCGGAATCATCGGGGCCGTGGCTTTGCTTGCCGTGAACTGGCTGGTGGTCCGCGCGCTCTTCAGCTCGCCAAAGCTCACGCGGATGTTCGAGGGCCGCTCCACGGTTCTGGTCCGCAACGGCCTTGTCGACCAGAAGGCGCTGAAGCGCGAGTCGCTCACCGGCCAGGAGCTTCTCGACGTGATTCATCGACAGGGATTGGAAAGCATCCACAAGGTGCAAAGGTGCGAGCTGGAGCCGAACGGGACGTTCTACGTGGAAGCCTTTGAACCCTCGGTGGCCGACAAGCAGCATGACGAGTTGCTGGCCAAGCTGGAAGCGCTGCAAAGCCAGATTGCCGCGCTGCGTCCGGAGGCTGCCGGCGATTGACTGCGATTCTCTGTCGCTGCGGGTGCGTGATTTGCTAATCTTGGCGGAACATGATCAGACAGGCTCGACTGATTGCCGCTGTTCTTCTTCTCTGCTCGCTTCAGTTGCCGGCGCAAAAGAAGGCTCCGCCCAGGGCGATCCGTTTTCAGGGCGCGACGCAATACTCGCAGGATGAATTGCTCGCGGCGGCGGGCATCAAGCCGAGCGCGCGCCTGACAGCAGCCGACGTAAAAGCGCACGCCAGGCAATTGAACGATACGGGCTTCTTTGCGGTAGTCAAGTTCGGCAACGATAGCAAGGGACTGCTCTTCACGCTGACTCCCGCCAGCCAGCTCTACCCTTTGCATCTCGACAATCTGCCGCTCAAGCCGGGTAAAGATCTGGACGACAAAATCCACGCGCGCTTCCCTCTCTATCACGGTCTTTTGCCAGCCAGCGGCTCGACGGATGATGGAATCTGCCAGATGCTTGAGGAAATGCTGGCGGCCGAAAGCCTGAAGACGACCGTAAAGGCGAGCCTCACCAGCGACCTCGGCCCCAAGAAGATTACGGCGATGAACTTTTCGATTGCGTCGCCACCGGTTCGGATCGGCGCGATCCAGCTTGCAGGCGTTTCGCCCGCAATGCAGGCCAAGGTCAACAGTCTCATCAACGGCCAGACCGGAAACGAGTTCGATACGGAGAATACTGGCGTCGGGCTTGAGCACGCTTTCGAGGATCTCTACCAGGATCAGGGTTACGCAGCCGTCGAAGTCCAGGTGAACGAGATTGATCCACCCGTTGTGTCGGATGCGGCCATCGAAATACCGTTCTCGGTCGCCGTGACGGAAGGCGGAGTCTACAAGCTCGGCACCATTAATTATCCGGCCGATGCGCTGGCTTCGCGCGCGGAGGTCCAAAAGTTTTTGGCGAAGTATCAGGCAGGCTCAGGAAGGCCGCTCGATCAGTTTCTCCTGGCCGTTAACGACGCGTATCACGCGCGAGGCTATCTCGATTGCTCCGTTGTCTCTCACGCCGTCATTCAACGAAGCCACGCACATTGTGAATTACAGTATCGAGATCGATCCCGGGCCGCTTTATAAAATGGGCGCGGTTCAATTCGATGGCGCGCCCGACGCGATGGCCCTGAAACTCAAAAATGCCTGGAAACTTGCGCCTGGCGCAACTTTTGACGAGAGTTATGTTTCAGGTTTCGCGACCCAGGCGCAAAAAAAAGACAAGGCGCTGGCAAAATGGATGCAGACGGCGCTGGTTACGTTCAACCTCAAGCCCGATTCGGACGCGCATCAGGTCGATGTTATTTTCCATTTCGCCAAGGCGGCGCAGGGCGAAAAGTAGAGGCCGGGAAGCTAGGACTTCGGTGACATGGGGCCTCCCTCATCAAGAGCGGGCCATGCTTTCGATTGTGGGAAACCCGAATTTGCCTTCATCGTCATATGAATACACTTCCAACTCGCTCAGCTTGCCTTCATCTTGAAAGATCAGTAGGCCAACGCTGGCACCCTCGGCTGTTCGTCCCTGGAGGTCGACGATAATCCGGTCCTTCCCGGCGACCGCTGCTGGAACATTATCCAAAACTGTGAGCGAGATCGATGGGCAACCGCAACCGCACGAGCTTTTCGCGCGTATTCCCTCGATCTGAGGCAAGTAGGCCCTTGCCTCGTCAGACCCATGCTCGAGGGTCCAGCGAAGCAGTTTCTCTTCTTCTTGCGAGAGTGGCCTCAGAGCCAGCTTCGACATAACCTGCCTCTTCAACTGCCTCAACATATTTGAGAACAAGCAAGGGCGATGCTGCAAGCATCGACGTTCCACGAATGGCGCGCGAAGCGCGCGGCTGCATTAAGGGCCAGTCACTCCCACTCGATGGTGCCGGGCGGCTTCGAGGTCACGTCGTAGACCACGCGGTTGATGCCGCGTACTTCGTTCACGATCCGATTCGACATGCGCTTCAGCAGTTCGTAGGGCAGCGGTGTCCAGTCGGCGGTCATGCCGTCTTCAGAATGCACGGCGCGGATGGCGCATGTGTACGCGTAGGTGCGCTGGTCGCCCATCACGCCGACGCTCATGACAGGCAAGAGCACGGCAAAGCTCTGCCAGATCTTGGTGTAGAGGCCGGCGGCTTTGATTTCGGCGACGACGATTTCGTCGGCTTCTTGCAGCAGCGCCACCCGTTCCGGCGTGACCTCACCGAGGATGCGCACGGCGAGGCCCGGTCCCGGAAACGGCTGGCGGCCCAGAATCTCTTCGGGCATTCCGAGGTCTCGCCCAATGCGCCGGACTTCATCCTTGAACAGATCTCGCAGCGGCTCAATCAATTTGAGCTTCATCCGCTCCGGCAAGCCGCCTACGTTGTGGTGACTCTTGATGGTCTGGCTCGGACCCTTCACGCTCGACGATTCGATCACGTCGGGATAGAGAGTTCCCTGCACCAGCCAGTCGACACCGCCGGTCGCCTGCGCAATGCGATTGGCTTCGTCCTCAAAGACCGCGATGAACTCCGCGCCGATGCGCTTGCGCTTCACTTCCGGGTCGGTGACGCCGGCAAGTTTCTCCAAAAACCGCGCGCTCGCGTTCACGCCGACGATTTTCAGGCCCAGCTTGCCGCGCAGGTTGGCCTGCACGCTGGTGAACTCGTTTTTGCGCAGTACGCCATTGTTGACGAAGATGCAGGTGAGCTGGTCGCCGATTGCTTTGTGCACCAGCACCGCGGCGACAGACGAATCCACCCCGCCTGAAAGCCCGCAGATGACGTGCCCTCCGCCAACTTTCTCGCGGATAGAAGCAACCGTGCTCTCGATAAAGTGCGCAGCAGTCCAGTCGCCGCGCGCTCCGCAGATGGTGAGGAAGTTGCGAATGAGCTGTGGCCCCAGCGGCGTGTGATGCACCTCGGGATGGAATTGCACGGCCCAGATGCCGCGGACCTCGTTGGCGATTCCGGCCAGCGCGTTTTCAGTAACGGCGATGCGGCGAAAGCCGGCGGGCAGCTCGGCTGCTTCGTCGCCGTGGCTCATCCAGACCTGAATTGACGCCGGCAGCCCCGCGAAGAGCGGCGTCGACAGATCTTCTAATGTGACCTCGGCGTGGCCGTACTCGCGCTTGGGCGCGGAGAGCACCTTGCCGCCCAGGTGATGGACGATGAAATGGAGTCCGTAGCAAACGCCCAGCACGGGCACGCCGAGTTGAAGAACCTCGGGGTCGGCAGCCGGAGCATCGTTGTCGTAGACCGACGATGGGCCGCCGGAAAGAATCAGCCCGATCGGCCTGAGGGCTTTTATTTCGGTAAGCGGAGCCGTGCACGGCAGGACCACCGAAAACACATTCTGCTCGCGAATGCGCCGCGCGATGAGCTGGGTGTATTGCGACCCGAAATCGAGGATGACAATTGTCTGGGTGTCCACGCTCCAGTTTGGCAGGCTCGGCGATGTGCTGTAAAGAAGTTGGGCCTGCGTTGATCCCTGCCCCCGCCGTTGACTTTCAGCCCCGCCGCGCGTCCAAATGCCGGCTGTTGCCCGAAAGCTCACGGCTTGGATTTGGGTTCCGGGGTGAGCCCTGCGCGAATCACCGAGGAGACTCCGGGACAAGGTATTAACCAATACGAGGGGTAAACTAGGCACAACCGGCCCTCGCCTTTTACAATTCATCAGGGACTCCATCCCAACCCAGCTTTGCTAGGGAACGATGAACTTGGCGGGACCACCCTGACCAGGATGAAGGAATAGCATGAAGTTCATGAAATTCGGCAAGGCGCTTGCGATGGGCGCACTTTCGGCGGCTGTCGTTTTTGGCGTGACGTCTTGCGTTGAGAGTTATACGGTTGGCTATTTGTTTGTAACGGGAACCGTCACGGTCTCCAGTGGCAGTAACGGCATCATCTCCGGATTCAAGATCGATCACAACACGGGCCGTTTGACTCCCATCAACACGTTGCCCGTTGCCTCCGGAGGCGCCAACCCGGTTCGCGCCGTCCTCACTCTCGGCAGCCGGTTCCTTTATGTGCTGAACCGCGGAGTCACGGCCTCGGGCAGCCCCGATTGCTACGGCACGGGCGCCAACGCCTGCCAGAATTCCAACATCACTCAATTTGCCGTGGGCGGCAACGGCACCCTGACGCCGCAGGAGACTTTCTACTCTTCAGGCATCAATCCCTTTCGCATGATTGCCGACTCTTCCGGCAACTACATTTTTGTCCTGGATCACGACGCGCCTGACAATGCGGCCCCATCGAGTACCGACAACTGCGCGCTCGCCCTGGGGAGCTCGGTGACCACATGCGGCGACGTCACCGTCTTCAAGATCGACCAGAATACCGGCCGCCTCTCACTGGTCGTGAATGCTCAGGTAACTGCGGTATCGAACAGCCAGCCCATCACCTACTTTCCGGTGCCGGCGAACCCGGTCGATTTCCTGCTGTCGAACTCCAGCCTTCTAACGCTTGCGGGCGCGCCTAATCCGACTTCCTACCCGTACGTCGGCGGCACGCTTGCCTTTCCGTATAGCTATTCCAGCTCCACAGGACAGTTGACGCTGAGCCAGAACAGCTCCCAGTTGTTGGGAACGACTCAAGCAACTGCCATGGTCGGCGCCGGGGGCGTGATCTATGTGCTCGATAACGAGCCCATCACGGTTTCGTTTAACGGCGTGCCCACCACTTCGCAAAGTAAGATTCTTCCCTTCACACTTGGCTCGGGCGGAGCACTCCAGGCGGAGCCGGGCGGCGCAGTTCCCGATGACCCGACGCTTTCCAACCCCATCTACATCATGTTGGAGAGCAAGGGTCAGTTCCTCTATCTGGCCAATCAGGGCAACAACACTCAAGGGCCGAACCCTGAAAGCGGGATCGCGGGCTACCACATCACCACTTCGCCTGCCTATCAGCTCAGCTTCAACTCCGATGAGCCGTTCGGCTCCGGATCGGGTCCGCAGTGCATCGTTGAGGATCCTTCCGACCAGTTCATCTACGAAGCCGACGAGTACGACTCCACGGTTACAGGGCGGGTGGTTAATCCAGAGACAGGCGACCTGACCGGTCTCCGCGTGACCAGCGACTACAAACTCGAAGGGCCGGCGTCGTGGTGCCTGGTCGATGGGCGCACGAGTTAGTGCAGCGCCGCGCCCGTCAGTTACGAACCTTTACGGCCTGGCGGACCGGCCCTGAAATCAGGCTCGGAGTTTTCCGGGCCTGCAAATTGAAGGTCTGTCCGCAGGCCTTGGCTGAATGCCGGTTCCGCTGCTTTTGAGCCAACACCGGAATTCGAATCTTAGAACGTTTTTGGGTGGCCTGCCCTGCAGGCCGCATTTCAAGAAAGATGCGCATGAAGTTCAATAAATCGAGCCAGCTTTTAGTGGTCGGCGCGGGCAGCTTGCTGGCGGCTTCGCTTGTGACTGCATGTTCGCAGCTCACGCAAACGCTGACCATCGATTTCGTGTATGTGGCATGCACCAAAGCGGAAGGCGCCAACAGCTACGGCGAGATCAACGTTTACGAGATCAACTCCGAGTCTGGCCGCATGCGGCAGATTCCCAGTTCGCCCTTCCCTTCCCAGGGACGCAATCCCGTGGCCGAGGCTGTCTCGACGGATTACGGAAGCCTATTCGTCGTCAATCAGGACGACAACGCCATCGAGCAATTCGGAATCGGGACAGACGGCAAGTTGTATCCGTATAACACCGTCAACACGCCGGGAATCTTTCCCCTCGCCGTCGCAGCAAGCAAATCGAATCTGTTCGTCGTCGATCTTTACCAGCCTCTGCCCATTTGCTCGGATGCAGAGCCGTGCTCCGGCTCCATCGGCGTCTATCCTCTAACGGCCGCCAGCGGCGCCACCCCTGTGACCATAGGGACGCCGGCGACCAATACAGCCGTGAATGGCCAGTACTGGCCCCTGGCACTCTCGGGCGTCAACGCGTCGCATGTTATCGTGCCCACCGCGGTGAACGTACTTGGTTCAGGCGCAGACGTTTACGTGACTGCATACGACTCGTCGGTAACGCCCAACGTGGGATATGTCTTTGGATTCTCGGTCGGCTCAGGCGGCGCACTGACGCCCTTGAGCGGGTCGCCCTTCGCGGCCGGCGTCAAGCCTTCCGCCATTGCCAGCGATGCCTCCGGGGCGCATGTGTACGTGACCGATTTCGCGAGCGCGAAGGTTTACGGCTTCACCGCAGCATCGGGCAACTTGACGCCGATCGCCGGCAGCCCCTTCCCAGCCGGCAATCAGCCCTCTGCCGTCGTGGTTGACGCGGCTTATCCTTACGCCTACGTGACCAACTCGCAGGACAGCAACGTGACCGCGTATTCCATCGCGTCGAGCGGCGCGCTCAGTTCGATTGGCACATATGCCACAGGCCTGCAGCCGGTGGCGGTTGGAATCGATCCTTCAACGGAACATTTTCTTTACACCATCAACTTTCTCGACAACACGGTCTCCGGTTTCGATTTGAGTACTACCAGCGGAACACTTCTCGATTCGCAGAATTCTCCTTTTCCGAGCAACGACCAACCAACCGCTGTGGCGGCAATTCCGCACAACGGCACGGGCGGCGGCGTTCAGCCGTGAGCGTCCGCGCTCGGTCCACTCCGGCAAGGGAGCCGGTGGCAAATTTCCGTATTCGGCTTTTACAATGAACACGGAGCAACTTTAACGAGTTTTTGGGGCTCCATTCGGCGGCCCATGACGAAGGAAGCGCATGAAGTTGAGTAAATCGAGCCAGCTCGTTCTGGTCTCAGCAATTGGCCTGGTGCTGGCCACCTTTTTGACTGCCTGCAATCTGGTCACGATTGACTATGTTTTCGTGGCCTCCTCAGCGGGCAGCTCTTCGGGCAGCGCGGGACAAATCTACACCTACGCCGTCGACGCCAAATCGGGTGCGCTGCGCACCGCCGCTTCGCCAGTTTCCTCCGGCGGGTCGGGCCCCGTCGCCATGGCTACGACCTCGGACTATTACAACCTCTATGTCGCCAACAAGGGCAACAACTCCGTGGTTCACTTTGCTATCAACGATCACGGCATCCTGATTCCGAAGGAAAACATTACCCTCACTGCAGCGCCCGTGTCGATTGCCGTGAATCCGGCAGGTACCTACTTGTATGTCGTTTCGGGCACCAGTTCCGCAACGCTGACTGAGTACGCTCTCAAAGCCGGCGTTATCGGCTCCGCCACTGCCACCGCCTCCCTCAGCGTTCCCGGGTATACCGGCGACACGATCGTTCCCACCGGAGTCACCGTGCTGGCCAATGGCAACGCTGTTTACGCCACCGCGTACGACAAGTCGGCTTACAATCCGGGCGGCAACACCACCAGCAACGCCAATCCGGGCTGGCTGTTTGGATTCGCCACAGGCTCCAGCGGCGCGCTGACGCCTGTCACCGGCAGCCCTTATCAGTCCGGCGTCAAGCCGTCCGCTCTGATCACCGATCCGGTCAGCCGCTTCGTCTTCGTCACCGACTACGCTTCAAACCAGCTGATTGGATATACGGTTCTCTCGACCGATGCCCTGCAGTTCATGGTCAACGGCCCCTTCAGGACCGGTAACGAGCCGACTTCGATTGTCATCGATCCCCGCGGAATTTTTGTCTACCTGACAAACTCGCTGGATGAGACGGTCTCGGCCTACTCCCTCTCCCTGCCGACCGGCACGCCTACCTCGGTCGTCGGCATCTCCGGCGCCGCCGGGATTACTACCGACACTGACCCAGTATCGATCGTCGTCGAACCCGCGCTTGGCCAATATGTCTACACCGCCAACTATCTAGGCAATTCCGTCTCCGGGTTCAGGCTAAATCCCAGTGACGGAACTCTCGAGCAGACTCAGGCGACGCCTTATCCCACTGGCGCGAATCCCACTGCTCTGATCGCAGTTCCCCACGGAAACCACCCTCTTTCATCTCCCGAGTAGGAATGCAGGCAGTCCGAAACAGCAAGCCCAGCTACCAAGGCTGGGCTTGTTGCTTTTACGCGACGCAATCGGCGCTCATCAAGAAGAGGCGGCTCATCCAGGCTGAGCCCGTTCTCTTTTCACTGGCTTTTCACCACCGTAGTCGCATGCATCCACTCGCGCAGCTTTCGCTGGGCCGGCTTCTCAATGAAGTGCAACGCGAGGATTGCCAGCCCAATCAGCAGGATGTAACTGATCCAAGGATCGAAGCGTGCCAGCCCCGTCGCATCGAGAACGTGCGAGCCGTGAATCATGTTCCATAGATTGAAGTGCAGCAGGTAAAGGCAGTAGCTGGCCTCGCCGACAAAGACCAGTGGACGAATTCCCAGCGCACGGGCGAGAAGATTTTCGCCCGCCAGCCCCAGCACAATGCAGCCAAATAGCGGCATCAGCAATCCATCGTGAATGATGGGGTAGGGCACGAGCGATCCCATGCTCAGCAGCCCATAAATTCCACCGAACCCAACGATTCCCAACCACAGCCGCAATCGCGCCGTGCGCGCGATCATGCGGTTCAAGTCGGCCAGCATCACGCCGAAAACAAAGCTGAAAACGTGCGTGTAGGGCGTGTACTTCAGGGCTTCGAGCCACGGCCCGTAACTCCATCGGTCGGGGTGCGCAATGCCGTCGGGATTGAAGGCCATGTAGAGCCCGCCCGGAACCAGTCCGAGCACCCAAACTCCGGCCATCTTCATCATGTGCGGCGCCATGCGCTCAGGGCGTTTCCATTTCGCCACGAAGGGAAAAAGCACGTAGTAGGCCGCCTCGGCCGACATCGTCCACGCCGGTGTATTCAGAAACGTCGACACCGCGGGAACAAAGCCTTGCAGAAGCAGCGGCGTCAGCACGACGCCCGTCCAGAACATGGCCTTGGTGTGCGTAGGGTATTCCCCGCTCAATTGCCCCAGGCTGAGAAGCAGGCTGAGAAAGTAGATGGGATAGATGCGCGTGAATCGCGCCTCCCAAAAGCGCTTGCGGTCCAGTTCCGCGTTGCGCGCCCGCTCCGAGTAGTTATAGGCGAGCACGAATCCCGAAAGCAGAATGAAGTAGCTGACCGAGATAAATCCGGCGTTGACGACCGGCGCCAGAAAACCGAACCACTTGGGATTGGAAAAGTGGAAGAGCACGATGTTGACGGCCGCGAAGCAACGCAACCCCGTGAGTGCCTTCAGCGGTGCCGGTTTGATGGTATGTGCTGGCGTGCTCGTTGCCACGTGCTGTTAGACGTCTCCAAACCGAGGGGCAGCTATTAGCCATTGGCCTTTAGCTGTCAGCTCGTCATGCCGAATCGACTGACTTGTTTGAAGCGAAGGCTTTTGAACAGACCCGTCAGAACAAAACGTTCTGAAATGAGCAAACCCGCTCACTGAAGAACAATCGAGCTAAAAGCTAATGGCTAGGAGCTCAAGGCTGCTTTACGCCGTCACCAGCGATCCCACCTTCTCGCCCAGCACCACGCGCCGGATGTTTCCCGGATGATTCATGTTGAAGACGATCATGGGCAGGTTGTTGTCCTTGCACATGCTCACCGCGGTCAGGTCCATCACTTTCAGGCCCTGCTGCAGGATTTGCATGTATGTAATCTGGTCGTATTTGACGGCATCTTTCACCAGCACCGGATCGGCGTTGTAGATCCCCTCCACCTTGGTGCCCTTCAAAAGCACATCGGCCTTGATCTCCATGGCGCGCAGGCTGGCCGCGGTGTCGGTGGAAAAGAACGGATTTCCTGTGCCCGCGGCGAAGACAACGACACGGCCTTTTTCAAGGTGCCGCACCGCGCGCCGCCTGATATAGGGCTCGGCGATCTGGTTCATGAATACCGCCGTCATCACCCGGCACTGCACGCCGAGTTGTTCAAGGGCGTCTTGCAGCGCAATGGCGTTGATGACCGTGGAAAGCATGCCCATGTTGTCCGCGCTCACACGGTCCATCTCTTTGGCCTGTTCCTCGACGCCGCGGAAAAAGTTGCCTCCGCCCACCACGACCGCGATCTCCACGCCCAGAGCGTGGACCTCGGAGATCTCTCCGGTAATCTCCGACACTTTGTCGGCATCCAGGCCAAAGCCGCGCTCCCCGGCCAGCGCCTCTCCCGAAAGCTTCAGCACGATTCTCTTGAACATGTCGATTCGAGTATCGCATACGCATGTCGGTTCGCGCTTCCGCCGTCGCGTCTGTGCCCGTGGGACGAGTGCGAATTGCGGTTTCCCGGATTGGCTCTGCCATTGCACCCGTTTCGAAACAGGAAATCCAGCGCGTTTTTGATGCGCTGACTGAACGGGAATTCAACTTCGCTGCCTAGACTTACCTCATCCAGTTCCAATGCACCGTTCTTGCCGCACTTCATCCGGCGCAATTCATCCGAATCACTCGGCGGGAGATCATGGTCGTAAAAACGCACTGCAAGGGACACGCTTACACGGGTGTCGAGGTCGGGGCCGGAAATGTCCGCCGCTATTTCCCCAAAGTAACCGATGTCATCGAGCTGCACCTCGACCACCTGCTGATCCAATGCGGCCTGAGCCCCGATTTCTGGCGGGGCCAGACGGAGATCTGCGATCCCCGCCTCAGCGCCTGGCTGGAATCAAAGAATTTCAATGGGCGCCCCGGCGAGCAGCCCGTCCCGCTGGCTATGATTCCCTCCGGCAAGAACTGCTTCCGCCTGCGTCCGATCGCGACTCATCGCCGCCCGCGCATCGAGCCGACCCTGGATCCCATTAACCCTGCCTGAGGCGGTGGACAGGGAACGGTTACCGGTATAGGGTTTACCGCTCACTGTTCTCGGTCCACGGCTCCTTGCTCCCTGTCTTGTTACACTCGACTTGCCATGAATCTGAGCCAATTGGAGCTGGAGATCGAGCGGCATTTTGCCGCCGGCCCAGCCGCTGTCGATGATCCCGCGTCCATGACGGCCTTTCTCGCGCTGCGGTCCGCCCTGGAACGCGGCGAGGTGCGCGCAGCCGAGCCTGACGCGGCCTTGCCCTCCGGCTGGCGCGTGAATGCCTGGGTGAAGCGCGGCATTCTGCTGGGCTTTCGGCTCGGAAACCTCGAAGAAATGCCTGCCGCCGAAATCGGCTCTTCCGGCCCGACGCCCGCGCTCACATTTGTCGACAAGCACACCTACCCGGCGCGCCGATTCACGGCCGCTGACGGTGTGCGCGTCGTTCCCGGCGGCTCATCGGTGCGCGCTGGGGCCTATGTGGCTCGCGGCGTGGTCTCGATGCCGCCCATGTACATCAACGTCGGCGCGTTTGTCGACGAGGGCACGCTGGTCGACTCGCACGCTCTGGTCGGCTCCTGCGCCCAAATCGGCAAGCGCGTTCACCTGAGCGCGGCGGCGCAGATCGGCGGCGTGCTCGAACCCGTGAACGCCAGCCCGGTGGTCATCGAGGACGATGTGCTTGTCGGCGGCAACTGCGGTGTTTACGAAGGTACGATCGTGCGCAAGGGCGCTGTGCTCGGGGCCGGCACGATCCTGACGCGGGGCACCCCGCTCTTCGATCTGGTGAACGGAACAATCCTCCGCGCCTCCGCGGATCTGCCGCTCATGGTCCCAGAAAACGCCGTGGTCGTGCCGGGCGCACGCGCCGTTAACAAGGGAAAAGGTCAGGAGTGGGGCCTCAGCCTTTATGCCCCGGCCATCGTCAAGTATCGCGACGATAAAACCGACATGAGCACCGCGCTCGAGGACCTTCTGCGATAAGAAGGTCGCTTCATTGCCAATCTTCTGCCACCGCCGCGCTGCCACCCGTCAACGGACAGCGCTCTGCCGCGTCTAAACACCCGGAAAGTGTATAGCTCAAAGATTCTATGAAGATTCGGCCTTCCGTTCGCCCCACCCTCCTGCTTCTCGCCCTGGCGCTGGCCGTGCTTCTTTGCCTGCGCGATTCAGACGCCGCCCAGCAGCCGTCGAGCTCGCGACCCTCGGGCACCCAGCCCATGACCAACCTGAAGGTGCAGGCGCGCGAAGTTCTTTTGCCGGTCACGGTTGTCGACAAGAAAGGCGCGCTCGTCACCGACCTCAGCGCCAAGGACTTTACCCTGACCGAGGACGGGCGTCCGCAAGTCATCAAGAGCTTTACCACCCAGAGCAACCTGCCCTTCCGACTCGGATTGCTGGTTGACACCAGCCGCAGTGTCTACACGGCCATCGACTCCGAGCGCAAGGCGGCTGAAAAGTTCGTCGAGCTTATGCTTCCCGCCGATCCTAAAGCTGCTGCTCGCGGAGACGAGGCGTTTCTGATCCACTTCGACCGCGAAGTGGAGCTGCTCGAGGACTTCACCAACTCCCGAGAGAAGCTGGATCACGAGATCGATGCCATGACTCCGACCTCAAGGGAACAAAACACTCAGGGTCCGGAGACGAGCAGCGATGACCGCGGATACGGCGATCATGGCAGCGCAAGCCACGGCGGGGGTACTCAGATCTACGACGCCATCTATCTCTCCTCCGACGAGCTGATGAAGCCCAAGGACGGGCGCAAGGCGCTCGTCATCTTCTCTGACGGCATCGATCGGGGCAGCAAAGAGACCATGAACGACGCCATCGACGCGGCCGACCATGCCGGCGTGCAGGTTTACACCATCTACTTCAAAGGCGAAGAGGAACGCGGCCAGAACGGCTTTCCTGGCAGCGGCCACCATGGCGGAATGGGTGGCGGGGGCGGCTACCCCGGTGGTGGAGGCGGTTGGCCTGGCGGCGCTGGCGGCGGTGGACGGCACCCCGGCGGCACCAACGCGCCGCAACTCGACGGCAGGAAGATCATGCAGGAGATCGCGTCGCGCACGGGTGGAATGTTTTTCGAAGCCAAAAAGAAAGACGGTCTTGACGACATCTATGGCCTCATCGCCGGCGCGCTGCGGCAGGAGTATCTGCTTACCTACACTCCTGACAAAGTCGACACCGACGGCGACTTTCACAAGATTGCGCTCAAAACCGACAAGCCCGATCTGACGATCATCACCCGCGAAGGCTACTACGCAGCCGGCGGCGATCAGACAGCAGGCAATTAACGATTCCAGCGTTGCACTCTTACCCATCCGAGCATAAGAAGGCCCGCGATTTTGTCGCGGGCCGTTTTGCGTTCTGAGGGAAGAACTTGTCTAGTGGCCCTTACCGCGATCATGTTCCCCACCACCACCACTGCCGCCGCCGTGCGGCTGGCCCCCGTGCGGCTGTTCGGCGCGCGGTTGCGGAGCCGGACGGCGCTCTGGAGCGGGATGACTCGGTGCGGACGGACGATTCATGGGCGCGGTGCGAGTCTCCGGTGCCGGGCGGTTCTCTGGAGCGGGGCGATTCCCGCTATTCGAATGATACGAACCTGGATTTGAGCCGGGGCCGCCTCCATGATTGGTCGAGGTCGAACCGGCTGGCTCGCGATTATTTGGTTCATGCCTGCCATTTGGCGTTCCGCCGCCATTGTTGTGCGGCCCGCCCGTCATCGGCCGATCAGTCGCGACGTTCGCCGGATGCCCGCCATTGTGGCTGGCGTAGTTGTTTACATTGGTCCTGGCTGCCGACTCCTGATGCGTCTGATACGACGTCGGCGCCACGTGCTGCTCGTGCGAGTACCGGTTCTCCTCGGGCGTCGGCTGATGATTGATGCCGCCAGGTCCGCCGCTGTAAGCCACATGCCGATCATTCACAACGGTGTTGTTGCGCACGATCGTGTTGTCCACATAGGTGTTGTGAATGACCGTCGTGTTCACGCGCATCACCGCGGTGTTGTAGCGGAAGGCATGGCCAGCCCACACGCCGCCCACGAACCCGATGCCCATGTAGCCGAAACCGTAGTTCACGCCGCCGTAATAGCCGACGTGCCGTCCCCAGTAGCCGGGATGCCAGACATACAGGCCGCCGCCCCAGCCCCAGTAGCCAGGCGTCCATAGGGCGCCCTCATACGGTGCCGGAACCCACGTTCCGGGCACCCAGTAGTAACCGTCATCGCCATAGGCCCAATAGCCCGGCGTCCACATCCAGCCATCCTGAGGGCAAGGCGGCTGCACATAAACAGGCAGAACCGGCGGAGCAAATCCTACGCTGATAAAAACCGCCGCGCTTGAAGTTGCGGGAATCAGACAAACAAGCAGAGCGAGCAATGTTGCATGCACAACCATCCGCTTCCAATGGAAACTTCGCATGGGGGGATCCTCCTTGAGTATCGAATGAACTGTGCATCCCGCCACGCGCGTCTGCGCAGCGAGAGCCAATCCGGTCTATGCTCGTAGGAACCCATCGAGCACCAAGAAGTTGCCCGGGATATCGGCGATTTCCACAGGTATAACTGCTTTAGTACCTGTAACTAAGCCCCATCCCGACCACGTGGCGCGCCTGGAGGTTTACCGGCGTCGTAACCACAGGAGGCCCGAAGGCGGGGTTGGATGGATTGAAATAGGGATTCGGAACATAAATGGATCCGATGTTGCCCGCCACCTGCCCCACTCCAATATCAAACGCGAAGTGCGGCTTGTCCCTCTGTGTCACGCGAACGGCGTAGTCCAGCGTTGTGGGGATATGGGCGCTCATCAGCGGATATGATGCGGGACTACAGGCCAACTCGGCCTCGCACTGATAGAGCGCAGCGTTCAACAGGGTGTTCAGATTCACTGCCGTCTTGGGCTCCTGCGTGAACCCAGCCGAAGGCACCGCGACGATGCCGTGGCCGAGGGGCAACGGAATACCCAGACCGCCAAAGAACCGCCCGCCAAAGCGGGTACTCTGGCCGCCGAGGCCGAAGATGGTTCCATTGGTCGCCTTCCAGCCAATGTTCAGCAGGAACGGCACAGGGGGCTTGGCCCAGGTCTTGGTCAGGGCAATATACGCGTCGCCGTTGGTGTAGGACTTGTCCGTTCCGGTAAGCGTCTTGTTGGCCGCGCCCGAGACAAAGTGGTCATTGGTGCGAACCACGCCGCCGATCGCAATGCCCGGCATCCACGGGCCGAACTGCCCGTCCTTGAAGACGACAACCTTGCCGTGGAAGACGTTCATGCCGGAGTACTTCCACAGGTTGCTCAGGCCGAGCGGCGTGGCCGTCGTGGTGGGCTGATCTCCAAACTGGTGAACACTGCGGGTGTAGCCGGCTTCTGCCCGGTTGGCGAAGCCCTCTGTGACGCTGAAGGTCTCAACGTCGCCAATCACCGTCGACGCATCAATGAAATGAAAGCCCACGGCTGGATGCGAGAATGTGCTTCCCTTCTCCGCATAGACCACATAGGCCGTCGGCGTGAGAAAACCGCCGGTCTGGCCCTCCAGCGTCAGGTGTTGAGCAAGCAGCCGGCTCGCCGGCGCCACGGCAATCACCGCCGCGAAGAAAAAGAACTTGAGCGTGACACGAACATTCATCGTCCACTCCATGGGTATATGGGCCGCATCCGGCCTCAAGCCCGGGCAAAGCTTTGGGAATTGACTTCTTCTATCACAACCTGAAGTCGTTTGTCAGTAGCGGTTGGGGCAATGGTAGACTCAGCCCATGCCGCGCGGTGTTTTCATCACCCTTGAGGGCCTGGATGGCTCGGGCAAAACCACGCAAATCAAGCGCCTGGCGGCATGGCTCGCCCGCCGCGGCCATCAGGCTGTTTTGCTTCGCCAGCCTGGCGGCACCGCCGTCGGTGACCGCATTCGCGAGCTGCTCCTCGACTCCCGCTCGCGTTCGCTCGATGCGATGACCGAGATGGCTCTCATGTTTGGCGACCGCGCGCAAGCCATCGCCGAAATCATTCAGCCCGCTCTCGATGCCGGCAAGATCGTCGTCTGCGACCGCTTTACCGATTCGACAGAAGCCTACCAAGGCGGCGGCCGCAAGCTCGGCTCTAAAGTTGTCCTCGACCTGCATCGCCTCATTTGCCGAGGACTTCAACCCGACCTCACGCTCCTGCTGTTGCCCGGATTCGAGTCGTCGCTGGCTCGCGCGCGCCGCCGCAACGACCGCATGGAATCTGAAACCGGCCGCGATGAAAACCGTTTCGAGACCGAGCAGGACGCCTTCTATCGCCGGGTGTGGGAGAAGTACCGCGAGATCGCCGCCCGCGAACCGGAGCGCGTTGTCCTCATCGAGGGCGACCTCAGCATCGACGAGGTCCACGAGCAAATCGTCGAGTCTGTCTCTGAGCGCATTCTGAGCCTGACCCAGAAGCCCTAGCATTCGCCGCCGGCGCGCAGGTTTGGGTTTACAATTCCCGCCAACAGGAACAATCGCCATTTGCCAGTTCCGAAAGGTGCACAATGATCCGCGTCTCTTCCGCTCTATTTCTTTCCGCTCTTCTCGTCGCCTCCGCGCATCTCAGCGGCCAGGCATCTCCGTCGAAAATCACCGACGAACTCAGCAAACTGCGCTCTCTCTCGGACCAGGAGCGCCCGATCGCCACCGTCAAAGTCGCCGCCGAAATCAGCGCACTGCCGCCCGGAACGGAAAAGGTCAGACTCGCTGACGGGGCCGCTCATCTAGTCACCGAAGGCGACCAGGGTCAGGATGCGCTCCAGGCTGTTGCTGACGCGCTCTCCAAAGCACTCACCGAGACGCCCGTTCCCGCAAAGGGCGATCAGCCGCCCATGCCGTACTTCGACCTTGCGCGGCTGGCACGCTACGAGCACGTCACCGTTTCTCTCGACGATCCGCTCTACAAGAAAGCCAACGACATTCTCGCCGCCAATGAAAACGACATCGCCAAAGCAGACTTCACGCTGAAAGATCTCCACAACAAGAAGTGGACGCTCTCCGAACTCCGCGGAAAGATCGTTCTCGTCAACTTCTGGGCCACATGGTGCCCGCCCTGCCGCGCGGAGATGCCGAACCTCGACATCATTTACACCCACTACGCACCAAAGGGTCTGGTGATTCTCTCCATCACCGACGAGAACCCCTTCACTGTAAATTCATTTCTCCAGGGCAAGAGCTATCACCCGCCCGTGCTGATCGACGCAGGCGACGCCGTGCACAAGCAGTTCCACATCACGGGTATTCCGCAGACATTTGTCTTCAACCGCGAAGGCAAACTGACGGGAGTCGCCATCGACCAGAGCACGCAGAAGCAATTCTTTGAGCTGCTCGCGCAGGCCGGCCTGCAGCCGGAGTAAAGGCCGGCGAGCCAAGCGCCACGGCAGCAAGCTGAGCGGTTGCGGAGCGCGCGCGCGGTAGCCTGCCCGTCCATGACTTTTCACGGTCTCACTTCCAGTAAATGCGAATATGCTAATATTCATTTATGCCAGATTCCCTTCGCCGCTTCAAAGCCGATATCTTTCAGGCGCTCGCTCATCCAACCCGAATCGCCATTCTTGAACACCTCAGCGACGGCGAGCTTTCGGCCGGCGTGTTGATCGAAAGGCTTGGCATGGAGCAGGCCAATGTCTCGCAGCACCTGGGCGTGCTACGCGTCAAAAAGTTGGTCGTTAACCGCAAGGCAGGCAATCAGGTCTTCTACTCCGTCCGTGATCGCACCATCATCGAAGTGCTGCGACTGATGCGTACCTACTTCCACACCCAGCTCAAAGAAACCTCGGGAATGTTGGAAGAGATGGATAAGCCCCTGGAGATCGTTCATTGAATCTATCGGATAGGCGGCTTCCCCGCTCCCTTCAGTGCTTGCACGGCTACACCGCACCGCAGCTCTCGCACGATCTCATCGCAGGTCTCACGGTGGGACTCGTGGCGTTGCCGCTGGCGATGGCCTTCGCGATCGCTTCTGGGGTCTCTCCACAGGCAGGCCTTTACACCGCTGTTGTGGCCGGCTTTCTCATCTCGGCCCTGGGCGGCTCGCGCACCCAGATCGGCGGACCCACAGGCGCTTTTGTCGTCATCGTCGCCAGCATTGTTGCCCGCTTTGGAGTTGGCGGTCTTGCGCTGGTGGGCATCATGGCGGGCATCCTGCTTCTCATCATGGGATTCACCGGCCTCGGCGCCGCCGTTAAATACATCCCGCGCCCCGTCACCATCGGCTTCACAAACGGTATCGCTCTACTCATCGCCTCCACGCAAATCAAGGATTTTCTCGGCTTAACCACGCCTCCGGTTCCCAGCGAGTTCCTGGAGCGCATTGCCGTCCTCATTCGCTCGATTGGCACAATGCATTGGCAATCGCTCACGGTGGCAGCTACATCGCTCGCGATCATTCTTCTGTGGCCGCGCGTCACCCGGCGCGTTCCCGGCACGATCGTCGCGTTGCTCGTCACTACAACTGCAGCCGCTCTGCTCCATTTGCCCGTCGAAACCATCGGCACCAGGTTCGGCGGCATTCCGCAGGGTCTTCCGCACCTGACGTTCCCCGCGCTCCACGCCGCCCATATTCTGCCTCTGCTTCCCTCGGCTTTCACGGTGGCGCTGCTGGCTGCTGTTGAGAGTTTGCTCTCCGCTGTCGTCGCCGACGGCATGAGCGGCGATCACCACAACTCGAACGTGGAGCTGATTGCGCAGGGAGTCGCGAACATTGCCTCGCCGCTCTTCGGAGGCATCCCTGCCACGGGCGCCATTGCCCGTACCGCCACCAACATCCGCTCAGGCGCTCTAACACCTGTGGCGGGAATGGTCCACGCGCTCACCCTGCTCGCCGTTCTTCTGGTGGCCGCTCCCCTGGCCCGTTTTGTTCCGCTGGCTACTCTCGCCGCGATTCTGTTTGTTGTGGCGTACAACATGGGCGAGTGGCGCGAAATCGGCACCATCTTGCGCTTGTCGGGAACGGATATCGCGGTTTGGCTAGCCACCTTCTCTCTCACCGTGCTTGCCGATCTCACCGTTGCCGTCGGAGTGGGCATGGCGCTGGCCGCACTCCTCTACATCTATCGCGTCGCTGAAACCACCACCGTCGCTCCCGTCACACGCGAGTATCTCCGCGACGGCCAGGCTCACATCCTGCAGGACAAAGACATCCCTTCGAACGTCACCATCCTGCGCATTCACGGTCCGTTTCTCTTCGGCACGACCGAGAAGCTCGCCGAAGCCACGGCACACCTGGGACAGTTTGGCGATGTCGTCATCCTGCGCCTTCGGAATATGACCGCGCTCGATGCCACCGGCATCCACGCGCTGGAGCAGTTCTCCGACCGTCTCCGCAAAGCCGGCAAGGCGCTCCTGCTCTGCGGCGCGCGCGATCAGCCGTCGCAGCTCCTCTCACGCTCCGACTTTTTCAAGCACGTCGGTCCTGAAAATGTATTGCCCAATGTGCAAGCCGCCTTGAACCGCGCGCAAGAGATCCAGGGCGACTTCTCCGGCATTGGCCACCAGCTCGCTCTTGAACTCGAGCATCATCCGCTTTAGCGTTGGATCGCATGCCTAACGCGAGCGAGACCCGGATGCCTTGTCCGGGCCCCGCAAGGGCAGGATCAGCGCTAAATGTTGAGCGCTCATCGCTGCTTCCCCGATCGCAGAGCAGGCCTGGCTCTGGAATCTCCAGGGTCGCCCGCCGTAGCTCGATGCGCAATACTTAAGTTTGCACTTGACAATTAAGCCGACCCGCGTAATACTTAAGCTACAACTTAACTATTTCCCTTCCTGGAGGTGGGAAACCATGCCGAACCAATCCGTAAACAACCAATCGACGACCAAACCAACCGTCGTTCACAGCACGTTTCAACTCGAGCGCAAGCTCAAAGCTTCCCCGGAGCGTGTCTTCGCAGCGTTTGCCGATGAGGCCACCAAGCGACGCTGGTTTTTTGGCGGGGGCACGCACGCGCTCGATAGCCACCAACTGGACTTCAAGGTCGGCGGCCGCGAGCGCGCCCAGATGAAGATGGGCCCTGGAACGCCGGTCGCCGGCAAGACACTGGTGAATGAGACCCTTTATCAGGACATCGTTCCTGAGCGACGCATCGTTGCCGCTTACAAAATGAGCATGGATGGAACGCCATTTTCAGCTTCGCTCGCTACGATCGAGCTGATCCCCAACGGCTCCGGCACTGACCTGCTGTTTACGCATCAAGGCGCGTATTTTGAAAACGCCGACGGACCTGAGATGCGCAAAGATGGATGGGAGAAGCTCCTCGGCAAATTGGAGAAAGAACTTGGC
The DNA here is from genome assembly GCA_963850865.1 of uncultured Acidobacteriaceae bacterium. Lineage (GTDB taxonomy): Bacteria > Acidobacteriota > Terriglobia > Terriglobales > Acidobacteriaceae > Telmatobacter. The sequence goes on along the minus strand of CAWKMZ010000006.1, from coordinate 285,455 downwards.
GAGTAAAGCGCCAACCCCGATGCGGAATGGAGGAAGACGCGGCAGATGAAACGGAGTGACTCCAACGTCGCCCGCGTCTTCCATGCGCTCGGCGACCCAACGCGCCGCGACCTGCTCGAGCGCCTCAGCTCCGGGCCCATGTCAGTCTCGCTTCTCGCCGAGCCCTTTGACATGTCGCTCGCCGCCGTGGTGCAGCATCTGCAGATCTTGCAAAAGGCCGGACTCGTCAAGACCGAAAAGATTGGCCGCGTGCGCACTTGCCGCGTTGAGGCATCCGGCTTGCATGCCGCCGAGGAATGGCTACGCGCGCGCCGTCCGGAATGGGACCGCAAGCTGGATCGCCTGGAGCTGCTCCTCGACAGTTCCAGCGAGCCGCGAAAGACATGAATCGCAGTATCGGCAGGAGTCACGGGCCGACCCGCTGAATCGTCCAATACTGCGGCGCTCAATCTGGCGCGGCTGGATTTTGCGCAGGCCGATCTTGCGTCGCTTGACTTGTGGCGGGAATTGCAAAGGCAAGCAGGACGGAAAGACAACTGAAGCGCATCGGCATGAAAATCGCACTTTAAAACGCAGCGCGTTCACGACCGCCATGCAAACGTGTCAATGGGCGTTCCAGAATTCGTCCAAAACAAAACGGCCCCCGTTTCCGGGAGCCGCTTGTTCCTTCCCCACAAATTCGTTTATTGACCGGGAGACGAGCCATCGACAAGGTTGGCTGCCTGCTCGTAGGTGACGCGCAAATACTTGTACGGATTCACGGGCACGTCATGCAGGCGCACTTCGTAGTGCAGATGCGGGCCGGTGGCGCGTCCTGACTCGCCCACGTAGCCGATGATCTGGCCACGGGTCACATGCTGCCCCGGAACCACCGCGACCGCCGAAAGATGTCCATAGAGCGTGATCACGTCGTGACCGTGATCCAGCGTCACTTCGCGCCCATATCCAGCGCCCATTTGCGCGCCGGTCACATCGCCGTCACCAGCTGCACGCACCGGCGTTCCGTAAGGCGCGTCAATATCGACTCCCGTGTGGAATGCGCCTTCGCCGTTGATCGGATCTTCACGCTCGCCAAAGCTGGACGCCACGCGGCCCTCCACAGGCCACATCGACGGCGCATCAGCCAGCTCCGTCCAGTCTCCGGCAAAGTTCGCTGTCAGGCCGCTCTCGAGCGCCCGCGAAACCGCACCCGACATGGCCTCGGAGCGCAACGTATAAAACATGTCAATCGAGTTGGCTACCTGTTGAGGATTCACGTCATCGCTTTGCGCTGGAGCCGGAGGTGCTGAGGCCGCTGCTGCCTTACTCTCAACCGGCTTGGTCTCAGCCGCTGCCTGTAGCTTGTTCTGCCTGAGGCCGTAAAGAGCGGAAACTTCATTGGCCAGAGCGCCCAGGCTCGCCACCTGCACGCTGCGGTTGTGCGCAATCGCTGCCATGCGCTGATAGTTCTGGCGAAGCGTTTCGCGATCCGCGCGCACCTGATTGAAGCTTTCTGTCTTCAGGACCATGCGCGTGTACGATCCGGCCAGACCCACAATCGTGAACGCGCCCACGATCGCCGCGGCTACAAATCCATACACATACCTGAGCGGAAGCGCAATCTTCCTGAGTTGGCCGTCCTCATCTCGCGCGACAAAAAGTATGTAGTATTTTCTGCGTAACATCTTTGCCTGCAATCCCCGGCGACCAGCCAGTCAACAAGTCTCCAGATCGGGGGAGAGTCGATCGGTTGCGGGTATGAAGAACCCGAACATGAACCTGTGTGCCCCAATGGGCAGTTACGAGAACGTTGCTCAAGCCTAGCAGACCGTCCAAAAACGGGTCAACGAAAAGCTTCCACAGGCATTACTAGGGTACCACCTTTGGTCCTTAAGGCCAGCTTAGAATCCGCCCAGGCGGCTTCCCTTTGAAATGAGCGACTTGCGAGTCCAGATCTCTTCGCTAAACACCTCGCTTGTTTCCCTGCGAGAGACATCGGCCATCCAACGATTCTCTTCGATCTGTGTCGATTCCAGACTCCCAACTGACTCGCCGTATCCTAGAACCGGTCTCATAAGCCATCCTTGTCGATCGTCTGGAATCCTGGGACCCGCCTCGTTGTCGGGTCCCCATCGTTGCGCACTATGCAGCAGGGAAATTTATGAGACCGGTTGTATCCTCACACCATGACGCGCGTGACCAAGCAATCGAATCCTGCCGGCACCAACTCCGCCCGCAAGGGTCCAACTCGTCTCGGAGAGTTGGCCTTGATCGAGAGGATTCGCCTTCGCGCCGCCCAGGTGCCTACCCCCGAGCTGCGCCTCGGTATTGGCGACGACTGCGCTCTCCTTCGTCCCGCTCCGAATGAAGAATTCGCCGTTACGACCGATCTCTCCATTGCCGGCCGCCACTTTCGGCTCGATTGGCACCCCGCCGAATCCGTCGGCCATCGCGCGCTGGCCCGTGGACTGAGCGATCTGGCTGCCATGGGTGCACGCCCCGTCGCCGCGTTCCTGTCGTTGGCGTTGCCTCGGGATCTAGTCCAAAAATCCAAGGCGCGGAGCGCGCGTGAGCCGTGGATTGACAAGTTCCTCGATGGATTTCTCTCCCTCGCCCAGGCATACAAGGTCCCGCTTGCCGGCGGCGATCTTGCCGAGTCCACTCTCGCCGTCGCTGATGTCGTACTCACCGGCGCGGTCACGCAGGGAGAAGCTCTGCTCCGCTCCGGGGCGCGTCCCGGGGACCTCATCTATGTCACTGGAAGTCTTGGCGGCGCCGCCGTCGGATTCGCTTATCTCGCTCAACTGGCCGCTGCGCTCAAGCGCGATCGCTCCCGCTCGCGGCTCAAGGCGCTTCCGCGCATCCCTCCAAAATCGAAGGCGGTGCTCAGCCCGCACCTGTATCCGAAGCCGCGTGTCGCGCAGGGCCTGTGGCTGGCGCGAAACGCCATGGCCACAGCGGCCATCGATTTGAGCGACGGCCTTTCCACCGATCTCACACACCTCTGCGCGGAGTCGGGCGTCGCCGCCGAGCTCGACGCGCCTGCCCTACCCATCGCTCCTGGCGCAAACGCCGCTCAGGTTTTGCACGGCGGCGAGGATTACGAGCTCTTGTTTACGGCGCCGCCTGCTGCGCGCGTGCCCTCGAGCATTGAAGGTGTATCCGTCACGCGCATCGGCCGGATCGTTTCTGCGAGCCCAGCAACCGCACGCAAAGGCCGCGGGCGATCTGCCGCATCGCCCGTCATCCTCATTACACGAGCGGGCCGCGTTCCGCTCGCTCCTCAAGGCTGGCAGCACTTCTCATAACGTCGAATACGCTCACCGTTCACCAACTAGTTGATGCGCACAAACTCCACGCGGCGGTTATTGGCCTTGCCGTCGGGCGTCGAGTTGTCGGCGATTGGCTTGGTATCGCCAAAGCCCTTGGTTGTCAGCCGAGAGGCGTCAATTCCCATCTGAACAAGTTGCGCCTTCACCGCATCGGCACGTTGCTGTGACAGCGTGAGGTTGTGCGCAGCCGCCCCTGAATTATCCGTGTGTCCGTCGATCTCAAACTTCACGCCTGGATTCTGCGTAAGGATGCGCTTGATCTGATTCAGCGTTCCCATGCTCTCCGGCCGAATCGTTGCTTTGTCCACGTCAAAGTTGATGCCGTGGGTCACAATCTTCGCATCCGTAAACGTCTGACCGATCATGTTCATGCCGCCGCCGTTGGCGATGCGAACATTGGTAAACACCAGCGGTGCATCCTGACTGCCAATGCCGCCCACCTGAAGCGAAATGGGGACGGTATGCATGTCGGGAACGACGAGAACTCGATACTGATCGACGTACACCTTCATCTGGGGTTTCTTGATGGCAATGGCGATGTGATGCCATTGGTTGGTATATGCGTCGCCCGACATGGCTGAAGGAAGATTTGCGCTGAGCGTATAGTCGTCCGCGCCCTTCCAATCGACATCATTTGCGGTGATGTTAAGGATGCCTTCACCGCCATCGCCATCCATCTCGAAGAAGATATCAATTCCGTAGGCGTTGGGGACCATCAGCGTGTCAAGTTCCACTGTGTATTGATCGCCAAGATAGTTTTTGTTCGTGAGGCGCGGGTCCACCCGGACATAGTTGCCATCGGTCAGCAGAAACGACGGGAAGCCCTTGGTTGTGTTCATCACGCCCTGGCCGCTCACAAGCTCCCAGCGGTCGGGGAACTCGCCCTCCTGTGTGGTTGAAAAATCATCGGCAAAAAGAATCGTATCGCCGGGCGTGAAGTCGTAATTCTGATAGGCCTTAATCGTCGCCGAGTCGGCAGGCGGCGTGGCCGACGATGCCGCGCTCGAGTCAGGAGCGGGCGCTGCCTGGCTTGATGTTGCAGCAGGGGGCGCCGCGGCCGCGGATGACGAACTGCTCGCCGTATAGTGCGTCATCTGCCCTTGTTCGCTGTTCACCTGCTTCACCAGCGAGCTGACCGCGGAGTGAAACGCCTTACCGATGGCGGAGTTGTCAAAGCCCGAGCCGTCGGTCGAGATGTCTCCCAGGCCGGTGCTCACATCGCTGCCAACCTTACTCTGCGAGGCGTTCCCGGTCTGGCGGATGGAGTCGATTTTTTGGCCGGTCGAAGTACTGTAAAGGTCTGCCTGCAGCGTGACGGTCGCTTTGACACTTGTTTTGCTGCCGCCCAGACTAATGCCGCCAAAAGAAGGCAGATTCGCCGAGCTCGACGACTGCTGGGAGTCTGCCTCAATGATGGTGCCGACCAGCACCACATCCACACCTTGGGCCTGGCCGATCGCGACTGCCTTCGCCGGATCGAGGTTATTTGGATCCGACCCGGAATCGAGGGCGAGAGCCACACCCGTCAGTTTCGTTGAGTGAGCAATCTCGCTCTGTACCGCCCGAGAGACATCGCCGGCGACATCGCCAGAGCTGGAGCCGGTGTTATCAGCAAATGGCAATACACCGACTTTGAATTGGCCACCTTGCGCGCTCATCGCGATGGGAAGCATCAGCGTGAGTACCGCAAATGATGCGGCGATGAAGGCGAGGATTCTGGGCATTGGTTGTTGCTTGCGAATGGATTCTTGCTGATTCGTCACAGTCATCGGCTCCGAAACTGAAGTGAGTGCGTTCATCAATTTTTTTCGGGGGACCCCAGGGAATTCGGCAATTATATACCCGGTTGGAAGCGACCATATGAGGCAATTTACCGGCGAATCTGAGTTTGCAGAAAGGTAGAAGTGAGGGGGTCCCTGGTTCCTTCGCCCAAGGCCCTGCCCTTATTCTGAAATGTGCCGCCCAAAACCAATGCTCCCCTTAGGCCGATGCGCCGGAAGCATCTCCTCCGCACTTTTTTCCTCTGTCTCGGCCTCGTGCTCGTCGCTGCATGGGCGCTCGCCGCGCTCACCCTCGTCGCCGCGAAGTGGATCGACCCGCCCACGACCGCGGTCCACATGGAGCGGCGCGTGCAGGCCTTCATTCACGGCAAGCCCTACCACGAGCACTACGACTTCGTTCCTCTGCGCGAGATTTCGCCGGACTTCCAGCACGCTGTGATCGCCGCGGAAGACGCGCGCTTCTACGAGCACCATGGCTTCGATTGGCAGGCCATGGAACTTGCCGCCGATGAAGATATGGAAGGCGGGCACCGCATGCGCGGCGGTTCCACCATCACCCAGCAACTTGTTAAAAACCTGTTCTTCGGAACCGGCCGATCCTTTCTCCGCAAGGGCGCTGAGTTCACGCTTGTCCCGGTCGCCGAGTTCGTCCTCGGAAAGCAGCGGATTCTGGAGCTTTACCTCAACGTGGTCGAATGGGGCCCCGGCATTTACGGCGCAGAAGCCGCGGCCCAGCATTATTACGGGACGTCGGCGCGCCGCCTTGACCGGCAACAGGCAGCAGATCTCGCCGCCATTCTCCCCGCTCCCCTGCGACGCCGACCCGAGCGCATGACGCACTACAGCGCACTGATTCTCGAGCGCATGCGGCAGATGGGGTGGTAGCGTTTCTCAAGTCTGCGGCGCCCATGGTGCGACAGGCGGGCGTTCTTTCGGGCCTTTTCCGCATGCCATGCAGAATCTCGTAAATTATTTCGGGCGCCCTGTCGATTTGCCGCGGGACCATCCGTCATGGGAGTGAGGCGGTCAACGCCTACAATCCAAAACGGAGGACGAGATGCAATACCTACTGACGCTTTACGTCGATGAGTCCGGCTGGGGCCGGATGACACCCGAGCAGCAGCAACAAGGTACGGCGGCCTACATGGCTTATTCGGAAGCACTGCGATCTGCCGGCGCGCTGGTCAACTCTAACCGGCTGAAACCCTCAGCTACGGCAACAACCCTTCGCACAACCAACGGCAAAACGCAGGTGCTTGACGGGCCTTTCGTTGAATCGAAGGAACAGCTTGCCGGGTATTACCTGATCGAGGCGCCCGACCTGGACGCTGCGATGCAGTGGGCCGGCCGATGCCCTGCCGTACAGCACGGGATCGTTGAAGTGCGCGCGATCTGGGCGATGTAACGTTGAGCCGGCAGGAAGATGGGCCATGGTGAATCCGGCAAACAACGATCAAGCTTACGCGGCTGCGGAGGGTGTAGCTCTTCGCAGCCGGGGCAAGCTGATCGCGTACCTTGCGGCGCGGTTCGGAGACGTTGCAGCCGCCGAAGATGCGCTGTCAGAGGCCTTTGCGTCGGCATTGCCGGTGTGGTCAGAGAAGGGCTGCCCCGAAAATCCGGAAGGATGGCTGCTCACCGCGGCGCGGCGAAAACTCATTGACCATCTTCGCCGGAATCGCGAAACGTCGAGCGACGACGAACCGGAGCAGTTGGCCGATGCAATGATCGCGGCCGCGGACGACGAATTTCCCGATCGCCGGCTTGCGCTCCTTTTTGCCTGCGCGCATCCGGCGATTGATCCGGCAATCCGCGCACCACTGATGCTGCAAGTAGTTTTGGGACTGGAAGCGACACAGATCGCGTCTGCCTTCTTGGTTTCGCCAGCCGCAATGGCGCAGCGGCTGGTGCGAGCCAAGACGAAGATCCGCGAGGCCGGCATCCCCTTCCGCATCCCGGAGCGCGACGAACTCCAAGACCGCCTGGAATCGGTGCTGGATTCGATCTACGCGGGCTTTGCCGAAGGATGGGCGGACGCCACCGGAACCGATCCGGCCCGCCGGGAACTTGCCGGTGAGGCGATCTTTCTCGGCAAGCTGCTGACACAGCTTCTTCCGGACGAGCCTGAAGCCTGGGGCTTGCTGGCGCTGATGCTTTACGCCGAGGCGCGCAGACCGGCGCGCCGTACGGCCGAGGGCGAGTTTGTTCCCCTCAGGAGCCAGGACAAGACGCTGTGGGATTGGGGCATGATCGAAGAAGCTGAAGCCGCCCTGAATTATGCAAGCCGCACACGGCGCTTTGGACGATATCAACTGGAAGCCGCCATTCAGTCGGCGCATGTGGAGGGCGCCCGCACCGGATCCATGTCCTGGGCCGCCGTCGTCAGCCTCTACGACGCGCTGGTGCAGTTGACGGGCTCGCCTGTTGCATTCATTAACCGCGCGCTGGCAGTGGCGGAGTTAGAGGGTCCGCAAGCTGGATTGGCGGCATTGGAGGCTGCAGGCGCAGACCGGCGGTTGGAATCGTATCAGCCCTATTGGGCAGCGCGCGCAAACCTGCTGGGCCGTACCGGATCGCAGGCCGCTGCACGACACGCATATCAACTGGCGATCGGCCTGGAGAGCGACCCCGCAGTCCGAGAATACCTCCGACGGCGCTGCGATGATCTTCCGAAGCCGGGTTGACGGCAACATGCCGATACGCCGATCCGGTCCGCGCTCCATGCCGGTTGCGAGAAACGACGAAGTGGCTGGCGATCCTTGAGAAAGGTCCGCATCTCCAGGCATGCCGTGGGAATCTGAATAGTATGAAGAAAATTGGCTTTCTCTCCTTCGGCCATTGGACCCCATCGCCGCAGTCGGAAACGCGCTCAGCGGCTGACGCGCTCCTGCAGTCCATCGATCTCGCTGTCGAGGCCGAGCGCCTGGGTATGGACGGGGCCTATTTCCGCGTTCATCATTTCGCGCGCCAACTGGCGTCGCCATTTCCGTTGCTCGCGGCCATCGGCGCGAAAACGCGAAAGATTGAAATCGGCACAGCGGTCATCGACATGCGGTATGAGAATCCTGATTACATGGCCGAGGATGCGGGGGCTGCGGACCTGATCGCTACGGGCCGGCTGCAGTTGGGAATCAGCCGCGGTTCACCGGAGCAGGTCATCGATGGATGGCGTTATTTCGGTCACCTCCCCCGCGAAGGCGAGGACGATGCGGCCATGGCCAGGCGGCATACCGAAGAGTTTCTTCAGTTGCTCGGCGGCAAGGGCTTCGCCAAGCCCAATCCGCGTCCGATGTTCCCGAATCCGCCCGGGCTCCTGCGCCTTGAGCCACACTCCGAAGGATTGCGCGAACGCATCTGGTGGGGATCTGCCACCAACGCAACCGCTGAGTGGGCAGCGAAGCTGGGAATGAACATGCAGACCTCGACTCTCAAATTTGACGAGACCGGCGAGCCGCTCCACATTCAGCAAGCGGCGCAGATTCGTGCCTTCCGCACAGCCTGGAAGGAGGCCGGTCACGCGCGCACTCCGCGCGTCTCAGTGAGTCGCAGTATCTTTGCGCTGATCGACGCCCGCGATCGCATGTATTTCGGGAACGAGCGCAATGAACAAGACCAGATCGGCTTGATTGATGAAGCCACGCGCGCGGTCTTTGGCCGCAGCTACGCCGCCGAGCCGGATGTTCTCGTCGAGCAGCTAAGAAAAGACGAGGCGATTGCTGAGGCCGATACGCTCCTACTCACCATCCCCAATCAACTGGGCGTCGCCTACAACGCGCATGTGATGGAGGCCATCCTGACCCACGTCGCTCCGGCCCTCGGCTGGCGCTAGAAAGACGGCGCGGTGACGGAAAGACCACTCGCTCCGTCAGCGTCACTCACCCAAGAGGTTGCCAAATCTCGACACGATTTCCTTCCGGATCGGTGATCCAGCCGAATTTTCCGAAATCGTAACTTTCGCGTTTTGGATCGACCGTGACACCTTCGGCGATTAGGCGGTCCAGTAATCCATCCAGGTCATCCACCTGGAGATTGATCATGGCTTTCTGCGCCGGAGGGAAGTAGTCATTGTCTTGCTTGAAAAGCGCGAACACAACGCGGGGGTGTTGTGTTGGCGCGGGATACGCGAATGCCCCCTCGGACTTCGTCAGGCCAAGATGCTGCTCGTACCATTGATACAGAGCTTTAGGATCATTCGCCCGCAAGAATATTCCGCCAAAACCCGTGATTGAAGCCATGCATCCTCCTCAGGGAATCGTTTGACAGGTCAGAGGCCGGAAGGTTGGGGTCGACGCTCCGGCTTATCGATCATTGAAGCGCGGCGATCAGCAAGCCGCCGACAACACCGAAGATGAGGACGTGGCGCCTCATGATGGGTTGTGAAGCAGTATAACGGAGAGGCTGAGAAAGAGGCTTTTCCTGCCGGAGATTCTCACCGGGCCTCCTGAGGGAAGGCTTTTCAAGATTGAGCCATGGAAACTGGTTCGGTTCAGGCTTGGGCGGCGTGGACAATCGCTTCCGCAACCTCGTCCGGAGTGAGCGCATCGACATGGAGCGTGACGTGGGCCATGCGGTAGAGCGGGAGGCGTCGCTCGTAGCGGGCGGCCAAATTTGATTCATCGGCAAGGACGGGGCGCAAATTTTCGGTTCCTTTGCAGCGCGCGAGCGTGGTCTCGAGTTTCACTTCGAGATGCACGAGCAGCGTAACGGGCGATGTGAGAAGCAGCGCGCGTGTCGCCGCGTTTTCAATCGCGCCGCCGCCGAGCGCGAGTACCAGGCCATCGCCGGCCGAAAGTTTCAAAATTGCATCGCGCTCGCGCCGGCGAAACGCCGTTTCGCCTTCGCTCCGGAAAATCTCCGGAATCGTCGTGCCCGCTTCGGCCGCGATCACATCGTCCACATCGACAAAAGTCCAACCCAGCCGCTCGGCCACAAGAGGCCCGACGGTCGTTTTGCCCGAGCCCATGAATCCGGTGAGCACGATGCGGCGCGTAGCTTCAGCTTTTGCGGGCGCTTTCATTTGTTCCAGTATAAGGACAGCTCACGGTCATCCCAACACCATCACCATGGCTCCGGCGGTAATCATCAATCCGCCGATCAGCGCTGCCGTGTTCAGCTTTTCGCCCAGCAGCAACCACGCGAACACCATCACCAGCGGAACGCTCAGCTTGTCCAGCGGCGCGACGCGCGAGGCCGGACCCAGCTGCAGCGCGCGGAAGTAGCAGAGCCACGACAATCCAGTTGCCAATCCGGATAACGTCAAGAAGAGAACCGTTCGCCGATCGAGCGCGCGAATCTCGCCATGGCTGCCCAGCGCCAGCACAATGCCCCATGCAAAGACGACGACCACGCTGGTGCGCACTGCCGTGGCCAGGTTCGAGTCAACGTGCGCCACGCCTACCTTGGCCAAAAGGGCCGTGGCCGCGGCGAATACGGCGGATAGAAGCGCCCAACCGATCCAACTGCTTGCCCAACTATTTGTCCAGCTCATGGCAATCAGGATACGCGGCGCTCTCAATTTGCGTCGCCCAGGGTCCGGCGCGAACCCCGCCTTCAAATTCGGTTTCATGGAAAAATCATCTTCCAGTCCAAATCCGCCGGTGCTATGATGCATGCGTCCCCCTCCAACAAAAACTCAGGAGGTTTCTGTGAAAGCTTCCCTTCTTCCCACGGGGACCAGCAACGCGGCTTTGCGCCTGGTTCTTCCTGCGATTCTTGCATGCGGCCTGGCCATCGGTTCGGGGCCGCAAACGGCACACGCGCAACAAGCCAGCCTTCTCGGACAGTGGCGGGCAACGATTCAGTCGGGCACGATTACGATTTCGTTCCTGTCGAACGGTCAATACGACCAAACCGGAGTTACAAATACCGGTACTCAGACGATGCAAGCCGGGCCTTACAAGCTGGTGGCGCCCAACAACATTATCTTTACGGTTACAAACTGGTCGCCCAAGTCCAAGATCATGCTTGTTCCCTGCGGAATTCCGAACGACCCGGTTTGCAATGTACAGCGAGTGGAGAACATGCCTAAGCCGCCCGATTCTGAGTATGCGTATGTGTTCAACGGCCCGAATGCAATGACGTTGACCAACCAGACTGGGGCGATCAACTTTACGCGGGTAAAGGCGCAATAAGCGATCAGAGAATAGAGATCGGTGCCAGGTTTCTGATCGCTATCCGCCGCAGGGCCTGTGAGTCGTGGTTCGTAAGATACACTCCTGAGCATGCAGACCGGCCGTGCCAGCAGGACTGCCCTTCGCGTGGCTCAGCGGCGCGCCGTTCACCAGGTCCTGGACCAGCCCTGCGTCCTCACGGATCCGATCGCCATTCCGCTGCTCGGCCCGGAGTTTAGCTATGATGCGGTCCGCGAGATGCACCCTTTCGCGCGCGCCTTTCGCGCCTTCATGGCCGCACGCAGCCGCTATGCGGAAGACCATCTGGCGGCATGTGTTGCCGTCGGGGTCTCACAGTATGTCGTTCTCGGCGCAGGTCTCGATACGTTCGCCTATCGCAATCCATTTCCACAACTGCGTGTCTTCGAAGTGGACTTCCCGGCGACACAGGAGTGGAAGCGCGCGCTCCTCGCGGCGGCTAACATTGTGCAGCCCGCCAACCTCACTTTTGTGCCGCTCGATTTCGAACACATGACGCTGGCCGCGGGACTGGCCGGCGCAGGATTTGACTCGAGCAAGCCCGCGTTCTTCGGCTGGCTCGGCGTGGTTCCATACCTTACGCTTGCGGCCTTTCGCGCCACGCTTGAAACCATTGCCGCGCTCCGGCCTGGAACAGCGGTCAGCTTCGATTACGCCGTGTCGCCGGACGCGCTGAGCGTTCTGCATCGCATGACCTTTCGCGCGTTGGCGCGGCGCGTCGCCAAAGCTGGTGAGCCCTTCCAACTGCTCTTCACGCCGGAGCAGCTCGATGCGGAGTTCGTGCGTGCCGGATTTGGCCGCTCGGAACAACTCGGCGGAGCGGAGCTCAACGAACTCTATTTTGCACAGCGCAGCGACGGGCTCAAGCTGCCCACGCCGGGCCTTGGCAGGCTGGCCACTGCATGGGTTTAGCGGATGGGCCGCGAGGGCTACCACGCTGGGCGATAGAATGGCCTCATGCGTCCGTCCGCACTCCTGCCCTTCGTCTCGGCTGCGCTCTGTTTGCTCAGCCTCAGCGGATGCGGCTATCACACGCTGGGCGCGGCCACGCACCTTCCTCCGGAGATCAAGACGCTCGCCGTTCCGATCTTCGCCACGCGCACCGAGGTCAGCGGCACTGAGCAGGCGTTGACCGAGGCGGTGATTCGCGAGTTTGCTGCGCGAACCCGCTTTCGCGTCACAGCCAGTTCCGGGGAAGATGCCGACGCTGTTCTGCATGGAACTATCCTGAAGCAAACCACGGCCCCACTCACCTACAACTCCGCGACACAGCAGTCGTCGAGCTTCATTATCACTATCGTCGCCTCCGTCACGCTCACCGCCCACGACGGCAGAATCCTCTACCAGAACAAGAACTACGTCTTCCGTGAGCAGTACCAATCCACAACCAACCTGCCCACGTTCATCCAGGAAGATCCAGCCGCCATTCAGCGCCTGTCGCGCGAATTTGCGCGGCAACTGGTGGCCGATGTCCTTGAGGGCTTCTGAGCCTGCGACCTGGACCCGCTTAACTCTTGATTCCTACCTGCTTTTCCGCGCTGGCCACCCGCCTCAAAGGGCTGTATTCTGGAGCCGCATGAAGAATGCGGCGTTGAGACGCGCTGAAGTGGAGTGGGAGCGTTGACCGGCTCGCGATGGGGGGCAGGATTCAGCTCCGTTGCCCGCTTTACCGCGGAGATTGAAGCTGCCGCGGCAGGCACGGGCAAGTTACGGCCGGGCTACGTTCTGGCCGGCGACGAAATTTTCCTTCTCGACCGTTGCCGAGCCGCAGTGATCAAGGCCTTCGTCCCGCCGGATCTTCGCGACTTTTGCCTTTCCGATCTCGATCTGACGCAAACTTCCATCTTCGAAGTGCTGGACCGCGCGCAAACTCCATCGTTGATGGCGCCGTTCCAGGTGATCTTTATTCGCAATGTGAGGCAGCTTTATACGCGCGGGACGAAAAAAGAAGAATTCGCCGCGCTGGACCGCTATTTTCAATCGCCTAACCCGCAAGCGCTGCTTCTCTTCATTGCAGACTTTCTGCGCATTCCTGCCGACACGCGCCGCATGGACCTGGACGACAAGAACCGGTTCGAGCGGCTGACTGAAACGCTGGGCGCGCACTGCGGCATGGTGGAGCTGGCCCGCGTAAACGAAGAGGACGCCATGCGCTGGACCGTGGCCAAAGCGCAGGAGGCCGGCCTGCAGATGGAAACCGACGCCGCGCGCGAGCTGGTGGACGCGCTAGGCGCGGACATGATGCTGGTGGCGTCAGAGCTGGAAAAGCTGTTGCTCTACACATTGGGCCGAGGACGAATTACGCTCGGCGATGTGGAGACGATGGTGCTGAGCGCCAAGCAGCGCACGCTCTACGAATTGACCGATGCCATCAGCGCGCGTGACAGAGTGCGCGCACTGGCGCTACTGCAAGGGCTACTGAATAGCTCGGACGCCGGCGAGGACGCAGCCATCGGCCATCTCTACATGCTGGCGCGGACCTTCCGCCAAATGCTGGTAATTCTGGAGAAGAACGTGCGCGATTCGCGCGCCATCTGGCAGGCGCTGTGGCAGGGATTCCGCATGCCGCCGTTCGCCGCAGACGACCTGATTCGCCAGGCGCGCCGCTACAAGAGCCGCCGCGAGCTGACGCGCGCGCTGCGCCTGGTGGCCCGTGCCGACCTGGAATTGCGCTCCTCTCCGCCCGACAAGCGCCTGGTGCTTGAGCGTCTTGTCTACGAGCTGGCTTCGGAACCAAAGCCCTCCGCGCCGGTGTGGGCGGCGGCTCAGCTCTCCTTCGAGAGCTGACGCCGCGCCAATTCCTTTTCCGCGCATTTTAGATTCAAGACGCGAACTTGCAGTATCAATGCACGCCGTGTTGATTCATCCACGGGGTGTAATCGTGGTCGACTTTCTGAATGTGGTTGGTGAGCCAGTCGCGCAGAAAGTTCATCAAATCCAGGCTCAGAGCCGCTTCGCCTTTTTCGAGACGCGAACTGAACTCCTGCACCTGCTTAATCAGATCCCGATGTTTGAACTTGTGGTCGGCCAGTCCGGGATAATCTGCGCCCGCCATCATCTCCTCTTCCGCGGTAAAGTGGGTCTGCGTGTAGTCAACAAGTTTGCGCAGTAGAGGGCCGGTCTGGCTCTGCCCTTGGCCTTTCCGCATCGCTTCGTGAAGATCGTTGATCAGCCCAAAGAGCACGCTGTGCTGTCCGTCGATCGATTTGACCCCCACCGAATACCGACTGCTGTCCCATGTTAAGAGCGCCATGAACTTCTCCTGCCGGCGATTGCCGGAGTGTAGATTATCGGCAAGAGTCCGGCCGAATTGAGGGGTCTCAGCAGAGTTTGGCTGGCTTGGCATTCGAACCCGGGGAGGGCGGCGCACGCGAAGCATCAGCTAATGCCGTGATCGCGGAGCCACGGGCTGTATTCCTGGTCTACCCGCTCTATATGTTCGAGAAAACCGTCGTGCAGTTGAGAAAGCAGCGGGCGCAATTGAAGTGCCTCGCCGTATTGAAGCCGATGCGAGGCCTGAAGAATCTCCGCAAGCATTTGATGATGGACCGCGCGATGCTCGGCAAGGCCTGAGAATCCGGTCTGCTCCATTAGCTGCTCTTCGCTCCAGAAGTGCATGCGCGCGTATTCAATGAACTGGTCCAGCAGCTCGCAGGTCTTTTCGTGACTGCAACCGCGCAACAGCGCCAGACGCAGTTCGTTGATGGCATCCATCAGAATGCCGTGCTGATCGTCCATGGCGCGAACGCCTACTGAGCAGGCGCGGTTCCACGTGAGAAGAGTCAAATGAGCCTCCGCGAATGACCAAAGAAAGTATCGGCGCTTGGCGGCGCAACGTTACGGTCGATCGCGGCGCGTTGGTGACCAAGGTTTCTTCGGCGCTCTCGGTGGGCCGGAGGACAATGACAAAGGAAGGGGCCGATGATCACTCCCGCCAATGTGTTGGCCGCGCTGCTATGGCCGCGGCGTCCACTCCACCGTCTCGATCAGCGCGTAGGCTATGCCGATCTCGATCCAGTCGCGACGCTTGCTTCGGATGGCTAAATGATGGCCTGGAGCGGGCGGAGAAGCGGCGGCATGCTCCATTTCCCGATGATAGAGCGGAATTCGTGGCTATTCCAGAATCACCACGGGATCCGGCTTATGACTTCGCGTGGTCAGTGTGATGGCTGCGACCAGGATCAATGCGCCGCCGAGCCACGCGTATGGGCCGAGCTTCTCTCCTAGTAATTCCACACCCAGGATCGATCCCATTGCAGGCTCGATGTTGAGGAAGACGCCGGCGCGCGAAGCGGGCACGTGATGAATGCCCCAATTCCACAGGAGGGTTGTCGTCGCCGTGCACAGGAGACCACTGATGGCCAGCGCCACCCACGCCGTTTTGCTGACGTGGGCGAAGGGCATCGATTCGACTCGGCGGTGCGTCAGTTGTGCCAGTAGCCAAGAACCGGCCAGCCAAACAACGAGCATCAAGGTTCCCACGTAGATCGTGTACGCAGTGACCATCGGCGGGCTGTGGGATTCCATCAGCTTCTTGCTCAGAAGGATCCACACGAGCGCGCAAACCAGCGACGCGATGACGAGCAGGTCTCCGGCGAGCGACGGCGTTTCGCGACCGGTGGTGGCGCGGTTTCCCGCCCAGAACAACCAATGCGGCCCCGACGGTCGATGCACCAAGCGCCAGCCATCCGACCCAGTCAAGGCTTTCGCCCGCAAAAAACACTGCCGCCGCGGCCAGAAGCACGGGCATGGCGCCCACCATGAGCGAAGCGTGACTTACCGTCGTGAGCGCAAGACCATGAAACTGCAGCATGAATTGAATCGGAATGCCAAAGAGCGCGGCGAGAAGAAGCGTCCGCGTTTCTCCCGGCGTCAAGCGAACGCGCCGCGACAACATCACCGGCGCCATGCCCAAACAGGCAAACAGAAAACGGTAGAGCACCATGTGCTCGACGTTCATCTCATCGAGCGCGAGCCGGCCCCAGAAAAATCCGGTGCCCCAGAGAGAACTGGCGAAGGCACAGGCAGCATAACCGAGAAAGCCGCGGCTTCCAACGCCGGTTTTCGCAGACAGGTTCCGATCGGTCGTTGCGGGGTCTGCCATCTCCTCTTTAGGGTCGCACATGGAACAAGCGGCAGGATCAGCGCGTTCGCGCATGTTGGGATAGCGGCCAGTTACACTTTCATTCGGCGGTTCACCGATTCTGCTCCGCGGACTTCCACCTTCATGCCCGGATCGGAGAGAATATCTCTCGATGGCGAATGCGAATGGAATGGCGGGGTCGAATCACAGGCGCGACGCCTTCCTGATTTGCGGAGTGACGGCCCTTTTCGCCGCGGCCGTGATCCTGTCGAGCGCACAGGAAGAGATTCCACCGGCGCCGGCGCCAGCCGTGAGCGCTCCAACGCCAAACTCAACTGAACCCGAGCCGAAGTCTTCCTCGACTGTTAAAGAGCGCTTCCTCGTCGACCGATTTCCCGACCAGCCCTCGCTGCCGCCGGTATTCAGCATTCCCGTTGGGCCGCTGGGCTTCAGCGCACCAAGCGCGAACTACCTGGGGACTCGAAATTCGATGGCCTCCCTCGATTTTCTTGACGAGAACCGGCTGCTCTTCACCTTCAGGATTCCCGGCCTGCTGCATCGCGATCGACTGAACAGCGACGATGGCAGCGAACGGCAAATTCGCGCCGTGGTCTTGTCGCTGCCCAAAGGTACTGTTGAAGCCGAAGCCACCTGGACCGTTCACGACCGCGTGCGCTACTTGTGGCCGCTCCGCAATGGCCACTTTCTGGTCCGCGACCGCAACAATCTTTTCGAGGGCGATGGCGAGCTGACACTAAAACCCTATCTCGACTTCCCTGGCCCGCTGCTTTGGATTGAGCTTGACCCCGGACAGCATTTTCTTGTGACCAACTCCGACGAGCCAACGGCCAAGGACTCCAAAACCGGCGATACCCTGAGCCCAGCAACGGCATCTGCCGCCGTCACTTCCGACCAGGACTCGGGCGCCAACGGCGAAGCCCCCAACCTGGTGATTCGCATTCTTCGCCGCGATTCGGGCGAAGTGATGCTGGTGAGCCGCGTAAGGAAGGCCGTTCATCTGCCCATTGACTCCGCAGGCTATCTCGAGAATTTGCGGAGCCGCGGAATGGATTGGATCTTGAATTTCCGCTACTTCACAGGCGGGAGCCGGATGCTGGGACGCGTCGAATCCAACTGCGAGCCGGATGACGAATTTCTTTCAGAGCAGGAGATTCTCGCGACTACATGCGGGCCATCCGGAGAGAGCAGCGTGGTAGCCGTGTCTACCGCGGGCAAAACACTTTGGGAGACGAAGGCGCCACCAACGGAGGTGTGGCCGCAACTGGCGGTCGCGGCCAACGGTTCACGTCTGGCGTGGGAGACGCTCGACACGACACACTCCCTCTACGCCTACGCGCCGATGGATGCCGGCGACGTCAAGGAGCAGTCGGTAACGGTTTTCGACGCCGCCAACGGTAACATTGCGATGGTCTCTCCTGTCAGCCCTATCCTCGACGCCGGCGGAAACGTTGCCGTCTCGCCTTCCGGACGGCGCGTCGCACTGCTCAACGCCGGGGCGATCCAGGTTTTCGACCTGCCGGCCCCTCCGCCGGTGCACATTGAGAACGGTCTCCCATAGAAAAATCGCGAGGGGGCCAGTCGTCATCGCGCTATGGCACCGATCAACTCGCGCTGCAACTTCCCCGTGCCGTTCGACGGCCCATGCCGCCCATACTCAAGGTCCCTTTTTCGCTAATCACACAAGCCGCCATGATTAGGTACACTGAGCGACGGGGGTTTCTTTCTTGGCTTCGGCTGTCGTCCATTACAGTGCCTCGGCGCTCACCGACCGGGGCCGCAAGCGGCCTTCAAACGAAGATGCCTTTGGACTTTCCGTCGAGCATGGCGTGTACGTGGTTTGCGATGGCATGGGCGGCGCTGCGGCAGGTGAAGTCGCCAGCAGTCTGGCCGTTGCGGAAGTGATGCGGCTGCTCGCCGAACGCCCCTGGACCAGTCCCCCGCCGATCGAGGCCGCGGAGGCGGTAGCCGCTGCCAATGAGGCCATTTTCTTGCGCTCGCAGCGTAATCAGAGTCTGAATGGAATGGGCACCACTCTCGTTGCGCTGGTGGTGGAAGACCGCCGCGCATGGATGGTGAATGTAGGCGACAGCCGAGGCTATCGCTTGCGCAATTCCCACCTGGAACAAATCACGCTGGATCACTCACTGGTGGAAGAGCAAATTCGCCTGGGCCAAATGAGCCCGCAGGAAGCTCTTCGTTCGCCGCTGAAGAATGTGATCACGCGCGCGCTGGGCACGCAAAGCGTGGTGACGCCGGATATCTTCGAATTCGAGACTGAGCCCGGCGACCTGTTTCTTCTCTGTTCCGACGGACTGATTCGCGAAGTTCCCGACTCCCAACTCGAGTCGCTGTTATGCCTTGACTCGACCCTTGAGGAAATGTGCTCACGGCTGGTCGACGCGGCGAACGAAGCCGGCGGCCACGACAACATCACATGCGTTCTTGTCCGGGCTGATTCGTAAGCCGGACCAACTCGCGGGCCGGCCTGGCCAGATGCGGAATCGAATATCCGGCCGCTGCGGGCAGCGCAAGATTCGATCATTCAGCAAGAGTCGAAAAAAGCTGAAGTTGACACTCGCACCCGGCAAATTTATGCTTCCGGAAGTTTAATGATAACGTTTTCTCGAACCAACTGTCCGTGAAGGTAATTTGAGCATGTTGAACGTCGCAATTGCCGCAGCCGCCGATCCGGCGGCGATCCCGCAACGAAAGCGCACCACGGGAATCAATCTTTCCCAGGATGAAAAGGAGAGTCAATCGTGCAACGAAGAGAGTTTTGCAAGCTAGTCGCAGCTGCGGCCGCGGCGAATGCAATTCCGGCAAAGGCCCAAACTGCCGCGGACACGCCCCGAGGTTTTAACGCGCTTCGTCAGACCTATGAAGAATTCTGCGCCACTCCCGAGAAGGACCGCGTCTTCTATGCCCTCGTCGACGGGAAGATTGTTGAAACGAAACTTGACGACGCTTCATGGACGCCGACGGAGTGGGGTAAGCCACCTGAGTTGCCGGGCGGCTCGTGGGATGGCGTGCCGATGACGGCGCCGATCAGCGGGCTCAGCGGCGATGGCCCCTACCAGGCAAATTGGGATTCGTTGCTCGGCTACGACGCACCGGAGTGGTATCGCGACGCGAAGTTCGGGATTTGGGCGCATTGGAGCCCGCAGTGCGTTCCCGAAGACGGCGACTGGTACGCGCGAAACATGTATGAGGAGGGCTCCCCCAATTACGTTTATCAAAATGCGCATTACGGTCATCCCTCCCAATTCGGTTACAAGGATCTGACCGCACAGTGGACACTGCTGAACTGGGAACCCGAAGCTTTGATCCAGAGGTACAAGGATGCCGGCGCGCGGCTGTTTATCTCGCTGGCAAACCACCACGATGGGTTCGATGCGTGGGGCTCAAAACATCAACCGTGGAACGCCGTGAATCATGGGCCGCATCGCGATGTGGTTGGCGAATGGGCCGCCGCCGCACGCAAACAGGGGATGCGGTTTGGCGTGACGGTGCACCAGGCGCGGAACTGGTGGTGGTTCCAGACATCGCACAATGCCGACAAAAAGGGCCCGCTGGCGGGCATACCCTATGACGGACGAGTGACAAAAGCCGAAGGAAAAGGACAGTGGTGGGATGGGCTCGATCCGCAGATGCTCTATGGTGTTAAGCATCCCACGGAGGCCCTGCCCGATGCTTCGTATGTGAAACATTTCTACGACCGCACGCGGGACTTGATCGATCAGCACGATCCCGACCTGCTTTACTTCGATAACGACCTGCTCCCGCTCGGGTGGGGCGGCATGAACGTGGGAGCTTATTTCTACAACCACAATCTGAAGACGCGCGGCAAGATGGAAGCGGTGCTGAACGTCAAGAACGTCCCGGACAAACTTGCCAAGTCCGTAGTCGCCGATTACGAGCGGGGATTGACGAGCGGCATCATGCCCTACGCGTGGCAATCTGAAACCTGCATCGGCGAGTGGCATTACAGGCGCAGCCTTTTTGACGGGCCCGGAGCCTATGGCGGCTACCTTGCGCCGCGCGACGCCATTCACTGGCTCGTCGACACGGTGAGCAAGAATGGAACATTCATTCTCAACGTTCCCGGCAAACCGGACGGGACCATCGACAGCAAAGAGATTGCGGTCATTGATGAGATCGCCGCGTGGCTGAAAATGAATGGCGAGGCCATCTTCGAGACACGGCCGTGGACCGTTTACGGAGAAGGGCCGAACTCAATCAAAAGCGGGGCCTTTCAGGGCGGCAGCATCAGCGCGTTGGGAAGCCAAGACATCCGCTTCACGCGCAACAAAGCCAACAATGTGATCTACGCCATCTTCATGGGCTGGCCGGAATGGCATGCGCAGATTGCATCGCTGGGACTCTCAAGCAAAATCAATCCGGGCAAGGTGCAGAATGTGACCTTGCTGGGCATGGATATGCCGATCAAGTGGACGCAGGATGCGGACGCGCTGCATTTGCAGTTGCCCTACGGATCGCCAGCCGCGAACAGTTACGGAGCTGCCGTAAAAATTGCTCTGAGCTGAGATCGGTAATTACTCTGAAGATGAAGCTGCCGCGGGCCCGGCTGGTTCGCGGCGCTTCATCTTTTGGGAACGCTTTGCGGCCGGCTCCGACAAATCTGGCCAACGAAGCGCCTGCGTCTTAGGCGCTCGGGCCTTCGCGATCAATAGATCAGCCACCTGATCGACGATCCATTGAAAATTTGCCTCGCCGACGGAGTGCACATCGGCGTCGGGAACGGGATTCATGAAATCGATGGCGTAGGGGATTCCTTTCTCGACGGCAAATTCCACTGAGTTCAAGTCGTAGCCCAGCGCGCGACAGAGCTTGAGGGCGTCTTCCTCCATGCGCCGGTAGAGGGCCTTCGCGCGAATCGTTCCGGGACGCGCGACGCCTTGCACGTAGCGCTCGACGTGGGGGCGACGCGGATCGTACGGCATGATGCGAACTTTCTTCCGGCCGACGACGAAGCAGCGGAAATACTCCGTGAACTCGACGGCTTTCTGGGCCACCATGGAGAGGTCGCGCGACCGATCGTAGGCGCGAAAAAATTCGTCGCGGCCGCGGAACTCGTGCACATCGCGCCAGCCTCCGCCGTGGATCGGCTTCAAGAAGCCGTGCTCGCCGATGGCGGCAAGCACGCTGTCCCAATCCAGAGGAAATTCGAGATTGCGCAGCGACTTTTCGCTGGTCCCGTTTGGATATTCCTTGTGCGGAAGCAGCGCGGTGGGCGGCACGGCGACGCCCAGGCGCGCGGCCAGTGTGTAGTTGAGAAATTTGTCGTCGGCCGAGCACCAGAAGGGATTGTTGACGATTGCTGTTCCGTTGAACGCGGCGTGCTTGAGGAATGCGCGATAGAACGGAATGTCGTGGGAGATGCGATCGAGAATGACAGCGTAGCGCGGTGCTTGATTGATGTGGACCGCGCCGGTTTGAACAAACTCAGCCTGAATGCCGGATGGATTCCGGTTGTTGATTCGCTCGACGAGGGCGCTGGGGAAACTGTTCTCGACGCCGAAGAGGATGCCGATCTTTTTCATAGGCAGCAGACAGTGAACAGATTACAGCTTAAGGCCATCGGCCTTTGATTCGTGCTCCGTTCACTCTCTGCCGCCCGCCCTCTTTGGCAAATCTCAGCGCGTGCCTGACGTTACGATGTTCAGGTCCGCGTCGAACTGGAGCTTCGCGATCATGTCCTCAACCTGCGCCTGTGCGGCGTCGCGCTGCTTCTCAAGGTCCGCCTGGTCCTTTCGTGCCGTCTGGAGCGCATCCTCGGTTTGGTTCAGCTCATCCACAAACCTCTTTCCCGCGTCGTTGCCCTTCAGTGCTGTCAGGTTGTCGCGATCGCGCGCCTCGTCGTTGGCGAGCGTCTTCTGTTTTTCCTGGCTCTCCTGGATTTTGTCATTGATCCCGCTCAGCGCGGACTCGGCATCGATCAGCGGCCGCAACTTTTCCTCGAGAGCCGGCGAGTACTTACTCACATTTACCAGGTACTCGTCGCGGAATTGGCTCTGGCGGATGTCGATCGTTTGGGACAAATTCGCCTTCTCCTTCACGTGCAGGTCCACGGACTGGTGCGGCTGCACGGCCACACGGAACCGATAGGAAGTCGCAGTCGTCTCCTCTGGCTTCACATCGGAGTCGAGCTCAGCGCCGCTCTGCCTCGCGTGCTCAACCACCACGGCGCGCGTCTCGTCGGCGGCGTTGGTCACGGTGTAGGTGTTCTCGGTGACCTCGCTTGTGGTTTCGACGAGGATTCCCTTCTGCACCGCGATGTGCCGCAGCGTCTGCGTGTCGTTCACCGAACCGCGACGCACTTTAACCGCCTGGTCAACGGCATACGAAAGCAGCCGCTTTTCGCCGGGATGAATCGGATCGAGCAGCCCCTCGCCGGCAAATTCGCCATTCTCAAAGATCGAGAAACTGCCCGAGTCGAGAGTGAGACTCGATTTGTTTTCGAGCCAAATGGCGCGCAGCGGCGTGGTGTCGGAGTCGCTCCAGAGCGTAACGTGGGTCGCCGGCAGCTCCTGCTGGAGAATGGGCACCATCGCCGACTCATTCTTGTGAATGGTTACTGGCTGTGCCAGCGCGTACTCGAAGAAGTCGTCGAAGGCGTTGGTGGAGACGTCGCCTTGCTGGATGGCGTCACTGGGGCGATAGACGCCGCCGCCCATGTTTCCACCCATGCCGGGGCCGTAGCCGGAGCCGGAGGCCGAGCCCATCGTGTTCGCGCCATTGGCGACGACGCCCTCAGAAACTTCCGCACTATTCACCGTCACGGATTCCGCCGCGGTTCCGGGCGCTGGGGACGGTGCGTACAACTTGGCTGCCATCTCAGCTCTGTCTTCCGTACGCGTCTCCGCCGCCTCATGCGTCTGCGGCGTGGTCTGGGCTTCGGTGGCAATCGGAATCTCCGGCCGGCGCGTGTAGAGCGGCTCCGAGAGCGGCTGGATGAAGCTTTGCGGAGCGCCCGCGACGAGCGAAAGTTGCACGTTGGTCCAGTCCACGCCCACAGTGTTATCGACTACTGCCCAACCCTGCACGGTCGCGTTGCCGTTCGGGTTCGCCGGAAACACGATGCGATACGTTGACTTCCACACAGGCACTTCGCTGATGTAGCTCACCTGGAGCTGCCGCTGACCCTGGCCGCGGTCCTCGAGAGTCAGGTGGCGGCCCTGCTGGTTCTGGGCTGACCCGATGATCTCAAGATAAGAGGCAAACTGTTTTTCGAGCGACGGATCGAGCATGTGCACGCTGAGCGCGTCGGTCAGTTCGGCGGTGCGCAGTGCTCCGTCGTCTGTCTTGACGATCAGATAGTAATGATCGCCCGAAGTATTGCCATTCTTGTCAGTCAGGCTGTGCGTTTCAACGTTGACCAGCTTGCCCGTGAAGGGCGCGCCTGCGCCCGTCACCTGGACAAGCTGCCCACGCAGTGTTTCGTAGATAGTCGATGTGTCCGCATCGCTTTTCAGCCCGAGCGACAGAGATTCCAGTTGCTGCTCGATAGGCGTGGTGGAGTTGTAGCTGACCGCACTCACTTTTCCGTCCTTGCTGTCGAGCGCAGTCAGCGATTGCAGCACGTCGTTCAGTTGCGAAGACGTGAAGTCGATGGCCACGCGCTGGTCGCCGTTCACCTGGCCGGTGTGCTCGAAGTAGCCGACACCGTTCTTGTAGAGCACAACCTTGCGCAAGGGCAGGTCGGTGATGGCGCCTGGAGCCGCGCTTTGCGCGGCGGATGCTGGTTTGGCTGCGGGATGTGTGGCAGTTTGGGCGGTGAGAGGAGCGGCAACGACAGCAATCAGAACGACGCGAAGTGCAAGGCGCATACTTCCTCCGTGGGCGCGGCAATACCGGCCCCCGATCGATGAACGACAGGGAACGTGAATCTTGCAAAGAGATTTCTGTTGTCTTTTGACTCCGCCGTTGCGAAAAAGGTTCCCGGGCGGACCGGTATTTCCTTCAGGCGCTCGTCCCGATTAGGCGGGCTTTGGACTTCTCATGCCGCCGGGCCGGTGAGGCGGCGCAACTGGCGGAGATGATTCAAGTCGTGGCCAGCCATGGTTTCGACGACGGTTTGAAAGGTCATGGTGCCGCGCTCGGGGTGCGTCATGGTGCGGGCCGCAGCGCCGGGAAGCGCGTCGCGAATCATGCGCAGATTCCAGATGCGGAGCGCAGAAAAGGCTGCAAGGGCTTCGGCCGCCGGGATGCGGGAGTAATTGGCGGCCCACTTGTCCTGGTCGAAGGGCTGAATGGTTGGGCCCTCTTCGGCGAGAGTCTGGCGCAGACGGAAACCAAAGACTAATTCGCAGTCGGCGAGGTGGCAGACGATTTCCGCAGCGCTCCATTTGCCGGGGGCGGGCGGAGTGCTGACTTTGTTTGGACCGATCGCGTAGAGACAATCGGCGATGGCGTCGGCGGTCGAAGACAGAATCGCGTCGAGTGGCCGACCGTCGAGGAAGCTGTCGTAGGGATTGAGTTGGCTCATTGATAATCCTCCATGAGTGGCGACGGGATGTTTCCTTTTCGTGGTTCGTGGTTCGTGGACCGTGATTCGTGATTCGTGAGCATGAGTGCGGAAGACGGCGAGCCCCGAATTACGAATCACGACTCGCTGTCACAAGTATTGCTGGATCATCTGCTGCCATGCGGGCCAGTCGTGAGAATTCGGCAGGTCCCACACATGGAATTCGTGCGGGATCCCCTTTTCGCTCAGGATGCGGTCGAGATCCTGGTTACGGGCCAGGCACTGGTCGTCCCATCCGGTGGCGAGAACAAACCTGTTGCGGCGGAAGCGCTCGAGGAAGCGCTGATCGGTGAGGCGTGGCAGGTAGTGAGTGGGCAGATGAAAGTAGCAATTCTGATCGTAATAGCCGTCGAGAAAGCCGGTGAGGTCGAAGGTTCCCGAAAGCGAAACGAATCCGCTGACAATCTCCGGATGGCGCAAAGCAATATTGACCGCGTGATAGCCACCGAAACTCAGTCCCAGGACCATGAGGCGCGGGTCGCGATTCATTTGACGGATGAGCGGGACCAGCTCGTGGAGCAGGTACTCCTCATATTGCATGTGGCGCGCGATGCGCTGGCGGGGCGGCGCGTGGCGGTTGTACCAGCTCTCGTCGTTCACTGAGTCGACGCAGAAGAACTGGAGCTGGCCGGCATCGATTTTGCCGGCAACGACAGCGATCATACCGCGATCTTCAAACTCATAGAAACGGCCGCCGGAGGTGGGAAAGACGAGCACTGGCAGACCCG
Organism: uncultured Acidobacteriaceae bacterium; assembly: GCA_963850865.1. Taxonomy (GTDB): domain Bacteria; phylum Acidobacteriota; class Terriglobia; order Terriglobales; family Acidobacteriaceae; genus Telmatobacter. Next base: position 259,840 of record CAWKMZ010000006.1, on the reverse strand, counting down.
CGTGGCCGAAGACAAGCAGCTCCATCTCCCGGCCCAAACGGCTCGATCGGCACTTGTGGTACTCGCGATTCATGCTTTTGTTCCTGGGGTCGGCATCCGTTTTTTACGGCGGACGAATTTGCGGGCTGGTTCTGCCATCATAAGCGAATGCTGGTTGTCAGGTGGGCTTGGCGGGATGGATCGCGGGGCTTTTTGGAGGGGCATAAGCGATGGATGGCAAGTGCGGGCGAGGACGCCCGCACGACAGCCGGCGAGGATGCCGGCGCTACACAAGAACATCGCGCTCCGTGGTCTGGCGGTGCTCAGGGACTCGACGCTCGGGGTCGATATGAGGCAGCGGGCGGCGATTTGCTTCAAACGCCCTGTTTCGGCGATACTTAGGTGTTGCGAAGTGTGCGGCCGGGCGCATGTGCGGCCGTTGAAGTGCCGGATCACCTGTGCGACACCCGCTCCAAGAGCGAAAAGCAGAGAGTAAGCCGGCCGGGAAGATCCCTGGATACCCTCAATCAAGTTCTGGAAGCCGAAAGGAATTGATTCATCGTGGTTATGATTCGTTTGGCGCGCGTCGGCGCCCGTAAACAGCCCTACTACCGCATTGTCGTGATTGAGAAGGACCGTGCCCGCAATGGCCGCTCCATCGAAGTTGTCGGCACGTACAATCCTCGCACCAACCCAGCCAGCGTCGAACTGAAGCACGAGCGGATTGCCTATTGGCGCAGCAAAGGCGCGCAGTTTTCGCAAACGGTGGAAAAGATCGTAACGAAACATCCTGTGCCCACGGCAGAAGCAGCGGCCCAGGTTGCGGACCCCGCGGTGGCCTAAGTTGGTTGGCTGAGGGGGATGCGCCCTTGAGGCTCAGTCAGATGTCTTTGCTCACGGCCGGTCTCAAGTGTTACGATTCGCGGAACTAATCAATTCACTAAAACGAAGAAGGTCAGAGGCACGATCATGACCCAAGTCGAAATGGTGCAGGTAGACGAATTGGTCCGCGAGATTGCGCGGGCTCTGGTGGATGAGCCGAACGCCGTGGAAGTGGAAGCGGTGGACCGGGATGAGAACACTGTTCTCAAACTGCGGGTGGCGGCTCAGGACGTGGGCAAAGTGATCGGCAAGCAAGGGCGCACTGCCCGCTCGGTACGCACCATTCTGGGAGCGGTGAGCATGAAGCTGCATCACCGCTACACGCTCGACATTCTGGAAGAGGACGACGAAGCCTAGGATGGCTTTCGTCTGCGCCGATTTCGTTTTCGGTGGCCGGAGGTAGCTGTGCCGGAACCGACTGAGAAGTGGGTGTGGCTGGCGCGGATTCGCAAGCCGCAGGGGCGCAAAGGCGAGGTCTTCGCCGAGATTCTGACTGACTTTCCTGACAAGTTTAAAGAGCGGCGGCAGCTTTGGCTGCTGACTGCTCCGGCGTCTGCGGCGGCGGCTCGGCAGGTGGAGCTTGTGAACCATTGGCTGCACAAGGGCGGCGTGGTGCTGCACTTTGCGGGAGTGAATTCGATCACAGCAGCCGAGGCGCTGAAGGGATTGACGGTTGCGATTCCACGCGAAGAGCGAGCGCCCCTGAGCGAGGATGAGGTTTACGTTGGCGACCTGATCGGCTGCGTGCTAGTGGATGTGGCGGGCGCTGAGGCCGTTCGCGTGGGCGAGATTGAGAACGTGGACCGGAGCGGGGGAGCGGCGCCCTTGCTGGTGGTGCGAGGGACGAAGGGCGAAGTGCTGGTTCCGTTTACGAAGAGCTACCTGAGGAAGGTCGATCTGGCGGCGAGGCGCGTGGAGATGGAGTTGCCGGTGGGGCTGGTGGATCTGAGCGAGGCGGAAGAAGCGTGAGTGCGGGCGAGGACGCCGGCGGTACCCGTCGGGAGCGGCGGCCTACGCCGAACGCTGTGGAGAAGAACAAGATTCTCATCAACCTGGCAAGTTAGCATGCGCTGGCGCGCATGTTGGCGAGTTGGCAAGTTGGCGGGTTCCTGAGGAAACCGACACTTCAATTAAGCCGAGCGGGGCGAGAGTGCGGACGAGGACGCCGGCGGTACAAAGGCGCTGGCGGCGCTACTCCAGCGGCTTCCAGACGCCGTGGTCTTTGAGGGCGAGTTGGAGCGGGCGCGGCGGGCCGGTGGGCGGGACGGTGACTTCGATCCACAATTCCTGGTTGGGCTGGAGCGGCAGCGGGCTCTTTGCGGTGTCGGCGATGTAGAAGTCGACGGGGTCGGAGAGTCGCATCTGGTTGCAAGGCGCGCCTGGCGCAGCGGAGATCTCTTCGCCGACGTTTGAATCTTCCTGGCTGTCGATTTCCTGACCTTCGGGGCGGAGCGCGACGAGCTGGTTGTTTTCAACTTTCAGGTTGGCGCGGAACAGGACTGGGTGCGGGCGCAGAACATACGGGCCGGGTTTGACGGCGCCGTTGACATCGCGGGGAAACGCGGCGAATTTGGCCGAGGGCAATGTGCTTTGGCAGCCGTCGACAGTGAGCTGGAGCGAGAGGTAGCGGCCGCGCATAGGAAGCTCGGGATCGATGGCCGCGGCGCGGGTCCAGACGCGCGGGCAGCGCCAGCGTTGCCAGAGATATTTGCCGGCGATGGACGAGACGATGAACAACTGAATGATGAGCAGCGCGATGGAGACGCCGGAGAGAGAGAAGCGGCCGATTTTCATTGGGCACCTCCGTTTGTTTCGGCGGCGATCTCGTCGGGTGGTTTTGCGGAGGCCATGCGCGCGAGGATACGTCGGCGCATCTTCTCGAGCGCCCAGCCTCCGATGAGGAAGAGAATGCCGAGCCCGATGAGACCGAGCGAGCGGTTCATCTTGTTGAGAATGTCACTGAAGTAGAACCACGCGACGGAGGCGGCGAAGCCGACGATGCCGAGGTTGACGAGCGCGCGAGAGACGAGGCGCACGCCCCACCAGCAGAGGAAGACGGCGAAGGCGGCGACGAGGGCGTAAGCAAGGAGATTGGGATCGGTGCGGACCCAGGAGCTTGTGATGCCGTTGGGAGTGGTGTAGCTCTCGGTAATCGAGTGATAGCACCAAGGCAGCGCGATCACGAAGGCAATGGACGCGGCAATGGGAGTGAGGCCCTTGTGGCCGTGGAATGCGGCGATGATGAGCGGGATGGCGGCGATGGCGATCCAGGCCCAGACGCGCGTGCCGAAGGGGATGAAGGACTGGTTGGAGTTCCACGACTGCCAGGAAGACAGCATGATCACGATGCCCGTGACCGCGCCGATGACGCTTAGCGCGAAGAGAATTCCCTGGACTGCTTTGCGCTTCGACGCAATGAAGAACGTGATGTAGAGGATGGCCCACGCGAAGAGGATGCGACCCATGTAGACGTCTTCGCCGATGTGGCCGCTCATGCGGAAGCTGAGCTCGCAGAAGATCCACGCGGGGACGAGAAGGAGCGCGAGGGTTTGCTGCGCCTGATCGCGGAGCAGCACCCAGCCGGCGAGAGCAGCGAGCGCCCAGAGAAGCACGGCGGCGGGCCAATGCTCCTGGATGTTGAAGATCTGGCCGACGAGCGCGATAGCCGCGCCGGTGGCGACGGTGCCGACGGCGTGAAGCGCAGTGGACAGGCCGAGGAACTTAGGCCGCGCGAATCCGCCGGCGATGTGGAAGACGGCGACCATGGCGCAGACGAGCGTGAAGCGCGCGGCGGGGCCGAGCTGATCCCAGTGAGCCGAGATGAAGAGGACGACTCCGCAGGCGAGAAGGATTGCGCCGAGGATGAGGGCGGTGATGCCTTGCCACTTGAGTCCAGGGCTATCTTTGGAGGCGGACTGCGATTCGTGGGCGCGGATGCGGGCGGCGGTCGCCGCGTCGAGGACGCCGGCGGACTGCCAGCGTGTTAAGAGCGATTCAATGTCGGGCATGGTGGTTGGCTGAAATCATAGGCCGGGAACAAGCAGGGAGCAAGGGAGCGAGGGAGCAAGGGAGCAAGGGAGCGAGGGAGCGAGGGAGCAAGGGAGCGAGGGAGCAAGGGAGCGAGGGAGCCATGGAGCGACTCTCGAAGTGTGGTTCGACCGCCTGGAAGCGGAAAAGGGACGGTTTTGCGCATAAAATCGACAAAATTCGACGAAATTTGACGACGATTTTGAAGAATATTTGTTGATAATAAAAGAGTTAAGTGTAATTTGCACCGATTATGGGGCAGGAAAATCACTCGTTCGATATATTGGACCTCCGACGAGATGCGGTATGGCGGTGAAACGGGGCGGTGTGCGGGCGAGACGCCCGCACGACAGCCGGCGAGACGCCGGCGCTACAAAGGCGCTGAGCGACGTGGATGGTGGACTGTGAGCTCATCGTTTTCACCTTTCGGCAGGTTCGCGAGTTGGCGAGTTGGCGGTTGCGAGTTGGCGAGTTGGCGAGTCAGCATATCTGACCATTTGTTCAGCTAAGACAAGTGTAGAGATTTGGCGGAAATAATCGGCAAACTTCAAAGAAGAATTTTTTGCGGACAACTCTTGTCATTTCAACAGTTGCGGAGTGGGGGCGGGGAGGGCGGGGCTTGACATGGATGAACAAGGGATCAGGGAACAGGGATCAGGGAACAGGGATCAGGGAACAGGAATCAGGGAACAGGGTGTGGGACTGGCTCAGCCCTATTTCCTGTAACTCTCACTCCCTGCGCAATGTCTAATGAATGCAGCCGCAAGCTTCCCCTTGCTGAGGTCAAAATGCTGATCGGCAAACCGCCCGACATACCGTCCTCCGAGATCACCTCGCGCGATGACTATTTTCGCTATCTGAGCCGCCGCCGTTTCCTGAAGCAAGCGGCTGTGGCTGGCGCCGCCGTTCTGGGCGCAGACCGGCTCAGCAGGCTTATCTCGCCGCGCATCACAGCACGGGCGGGCACCAAGCTCCAGACGGTCCCCAGCCCGCTCACGACGACTGGCGAGCAGCTTACACCCTACGACGACATCACCCACTACAACAACTTTTACGAATTCGGCGTCGACAAAGGCGCTCCGGCAAGAAACGCCGGAGGCCTGCCCACGCGCCCATGGGCAGTAAAGGTGGAAGGCAAAGTGGCCAAGCCGCTGACCTTCGATATTGAAGACCTGCTCAAGCTGCGCCCGCTCGAGGATCGCGTCTACCGTCATCGCTGCGTGGAGGCCTGGAGCATGGTGATTCCGTGGGTGGGCTACTCGCTCTCGGAATTCATCAAGCAGTGCAACCCGCTGCCCAGCGCCAAATATGTTCAGTTCCTCTCCTACTTCAATTGGCGCGTGGAGCAGTGGGCCAGAGAGGATCCGGGCATTTATTGGCCGTATTCCGAAGGCCTGCGGATGGACGAAGCCATGAACCCGCTGACGCTTCTGACGTTCGGTCTCTATGGAGAGACGCTCCCGAACCAGGACGGCGCGCCTGTCCGCATCGTTGTCCCGTGGAAGTACGGCTACAAATCCGCCAAGTCCATCGTCACGGTCCGCTTCCTCGACAAGCAGCCATCGACCACATGGAACGATCAGGCTCCTGATGAATACGGCTTCTACTCCAACGTGAATCCCAATGTGGACACCGTTCCGTGGAGCCAGAAGACAGAGCGCCGGATCGGCCTTCCCTTTCTATGAGCAGAGTCGCACTACCCTCATGTTCAATGGCTACACCGACCAGGTGGGATCAATGTACGCAGGCATGGATTTGAAGAGATACTACTGAATCAGTGAACAGAGATCAGAGAGCAGAGAAGAGAGATCAGAGAAAGACAAAGAAAGGACAAGTTTGAATCCCCTGAAATTCAGCAAGGCTGCTCGGCCTGTAATCGTCTGGTCCCTGGGTTCCTCGGTCTCTTGCCTAAAATGAATCGTTCGACACTCATCATTCTGAAAACGCTCGTGTGGATCGCCTGCCTCGCGCCCTTCTGCTGGCTTGTGTGGGGAGCGCTCACCAACAATCTCGGTCCCGATGAAACCGGCGCTATGGCGTTCGCTACCGGGCGCGGCACGCTGCGCCTGCTTGCCATTACGCTGGCCATCTCGCCGTTGCGCCGCTTGATTCCGCGCCTAGCGTGGCTGATCCGTTTTCGGAGATTGCTGGGGCTCTTCGCGTTCTTTTACGCGACGATGCATGTGCTGACGTGGGTTGCTCTTTACAACAATTTTGACGTGAACAACATGCTGGCCGACGTGGCCCGCCGCCGCTATATTACCGCGGGCATGGCCGCATATCTTTCGCTCGTGCCCCTGGCGCTCACGTCGACCGCGTGGGCAATCCGCAAGCTGGGCGGCAAGAACTGGAATCGCCTGCACATGCTGATCTACGTGGCAGCGATCTGCGGAGTGGCGCACTACTGGTGGCAGATGAAGCCTGGCGTTCTTACGCCGCTGGCCATGACGGTTGTCATCGGTGCGCTGCTTCTTGCTCGTCCCATTCTGGCGTGGAGGCAGCGGCGCAAAGCGCATGCCGTTGCAGCCAACTGACTAACCCCGCCAAACCGATGCATCACTCAAACAACATTCGCTGCGCAACCGGCGCGTAGCTCTTGCGGTGCAACGGCGTCGGGCCCAGCCGCTGAAGAGCCTCGAGGTGCTCACGCGAGCAGTAGCCCTTGTGGCGCGCCAGTCCATAGCCCGGATAGACAGCGTCAAGCTCCACCAGAAGCCGATCGCGATGCACCTTGGCGAGGACGCTCGCCGCGGCAATTGAAATGCTCCGCGCGTCGCCGCCCACGACCGCCTGTTGCGCGCAGGGCCAGTCGATCGTATCGCACCCATCGATGAGAAGATAATCGGGCTGGAGATCAGGCGTTGCCGCCAATTGCTCGACGGCCATCCGCATGGCCAGCAAAGACGCGCGCCTGATATTGATGCGGTCGATCGTCTCAACGTCGACCGCCGCAATGGCCCACGCCACCGCACACGCACGGATCGCCCCGTCAAATTCGTTTCTCTGTTTTTCGGTGAGTTGTTTTGAATCGGTCAAGCCTTGCAGGCGGACGCCTTTGTGGAGAATGACTGCTGAGGCAACGACCGGACCGAACATCGGCCCGCGGCCCACTTCGTCGAGGCCGGCAACGCGCTCGGCCCCGCCCCGCCGCGCCGCGTTCTCCAGCGCCCATCCGCACACCGGAGCTTTGGTCATGCACACAGTATAAGAATGATCAGGAAATCATTGCGTGGAAAAGGAGGGCGCCAATCGATCATTTCCGCTCGAAGCTGTAATCCCGCTCGACGCGGCAGATGCGCACCTTGAAGCTCTCATACCACGCATCGCGTCCGCGCTGCTGCGCTACGAGGTGCTGCGCGTTCTGCTTCCACGCGGCGATCGACTCCAGATTCTGCCAGTAAGAGACTGTGATTCCCAGCCCGTCACGCGCCGATTCGATACCGAGGAATCCCGGCTGGGTTGCGGCGAGTTTTTCCATGGCCTCGGCCATGCGCCCGTAACCCAAATCTCCCTCGGTGCGCAGGGAGGTGAAGATTACCGCATAATACGGAGTCGCCGGTGTTGCTGCGATAGACATGCACGCCCTCCTCGCGTTGACCGATCCATCGGGGGAATGCCAGCGTATCACGCTGCCGGAGCGGACTGCTTTGTCGCAGTGCGCGACTTGCGATTCACGGCCAGGCGGATGACCGAGCAGCAAAAACCCCGACCGAGGCCGGGGTTTTGTCTGGCCGCGGATCGCGGCCCGCCGATGGCTATTCTTAAACTCTTACCTTGCCGGTTACGCGGTCCACTTCCTTGAGCCGCGCAGCCTTGCCGCGCAGTCCGCGGAGATAAAACAGTTTGGCGCGCCGCACTTTGTAGCTGCGCACGATTTCAACCTTATCGACCACTTTGGAGTTGAAGGGGAAGATGCGCTCGACGCCCTGGCCGAAGCTCATCTTGCGAACGGTAAAGGTGCCCTGCGGGCCCCGGTTGATGGCGATGACCAGGCCCTCAAATGCCTGAAGGCGCTCTTTATCGCCTTCCTTGATCTTTACTTGAACGCGAATCTGGTCGCCGGGCACAAACGCCGGCAAATCGGTGCGCTTGAGCTTGTCGGCCAGGCGCTGCATTACGGGATGAATGGACATTGTGGTTTCCTGCGATTGAAGTCAGAATGTTTAGTTTATCAAAGATCGCCGACCTCTGCCTCGCCCGCCGCCCTTCATTTTGCAGGTGTTGAGGCCGCCATCTTTCGTGTTTCGAGCCCATGATCCGGTGCGATATAGTTCCGCAATGGACGAAAAACGAGATCTTCTTCGCCACACCCTTGCTACGCTGGCTTACCGTACCGCTCGCGCCCTGGAATATGCTCCCGCCGAATTTGCGGACTTTGACAATGCCGGCCGCCGTCCCGTGCAAATCCTGGCTCACATGGGGGACCTCCTTCAATGGGGTCTGTCGATGGCTCAAGGAAATCCCAACTGGCACAGCTCTCAAACGCTGGCGTGGCCGCAGGAGCAGCAGCGGTTCTTTGGCGCGCTCTCAGCGTTCGATGCGTACCTGGCGTCGTCGAACCCTGTCCACGCGCCCATTGAGCGCCTGATGCAGGGGCCCATTGCGGACGCGCTGACGCATGCGGGCCAGCTGGCCATGCTGCGCCGCCTTGCCGGCTCGCCGACGCGCGGTGAGAATTTCTACGTTGCCGCTATCGCGATCGGGCAGGTCAACTCGGTCCAGCCCGAGCCGGTAAAGCCCTTCTAGCGCTGGTTGCATAAATTTCCTTAGGCGACTTTAAAAGCTCCCTCAGGGGCTAAAGCCCCGACTTTGCGCTTTATGCGGCTGATGTCGGCACCCTTCGACTTCGACTCAGGGCAGGCTATGAAGTCGTGCCCTGATACAAAACCATTTATGCAACCGGTTGTCGGTCCGGAGTCATTCTTTCGTCCCACAATCTTTCGTCCCACAATCAGGCGGCGGAAATGCAGGTCCTTCGACTTCGGTCGCTCGCGGCGACCTTCGCTCAGGATGACCGCGTATTTATTTAGCGAATTTCAGACTCGTGACACGAGCAGCACTGACTCTAAAGGATCTTCGATTGCCGGCTGATCGCCCGCAGGGCGCGTGTGCGCCCGCGCGTCGCCGATTGGGGCGACCCAGCCTGTGGAAAACTCAAAGTTTATTGGGATAGATATTAATAATCAAGCCATTCTAATCGACTTAACTCATTGAAAATTAAAATTGCGGCGATTTTAGCTTGACAACCGTATAGATTAAGTACGAGAATGATGACGGTGACTATCGTCGCCATGGAGGTATTTTATGCGCCGTATACTCGCGACCAGCACACTGCTCTCCTCGCTGATTCTTCCCGCAGCGGCATTTGCCAGCACGCCCGTGGACGACGCCACTGCCCCAACCCCCATTCGTGTCAGCTCCGGTGTTACGCAGCCGGTCCTCGTCAACTCCGCCTACCTCGACGTTCCTACGGGGTACTCCATTGACTCCATTCCCGCCGGCGCCCAGGTGGGCCTAGCGGTCACCATCGACGAAAAGGGCGCACCTGAAAACATCCAGGTGGTGAAGTCCTACGGCAGGTTCTGGGACGAACGGGTCATCGAAGCCGTCCGCCAGTTCAAGTTCAAGCCCGCCACCGTCGACGGCGAGCCCACGCAGGTCGACATGAACCTGACGGTCAACATCGCCCGCTAAACAACTGACACTCCGCCGGGATGCTGCGCCCGAAAGCACCAGGGGTCGAGCCCAACCAGCTTGGCCACAGGAAAGCTGCACCTTCAGCCCAGCATCCCTTCGGCTTCACAATTTTTCGGGACCACGAATCGCATCGAGTATCAGCGTGTCATCCGCTGTGAGCGCCGCACGCTCGAGCAGCTCAGGCCGGTTCTTCAACGTCTTGCGCAGTTGCTGCTCCCGCCGCCAGCGCCTGATGTGGGCGTGATCTCCGTTCATCAGGACTTCAGGCGCGCGCAGGCCGCCAAACTCCGCCGGCCGCGTGTACTGCGGGTAATCGAGCAGGCCACCGGCTCCGTGCTGCGACCGCGGAACCTTCGTCGCATCCACGTCGATCCCGGCTTCGAACTCAGCTGCGATTTCCGCGTCGGGCGCGCCAAAACTCTCATACTGGCCGGAGGCCTGATTGCCCAACACTCCGGGAATGAGGCGCATCGTCGCGTCGACCACCACCGCAGCCGCCAGCTCGCCACCGCTCAGCACGTAGTCGCCGATCGAGAGCTCCATGTCGCAATAGAGATCGTTGATGCGCTCGTCGACGCCCTCGTAGCGCCCGCAGACGAGGACGACGCGCTCGAGGGCCGCGAGCTCTCGCGCTACTTGCTGCGTGAAAAGGCGACCCTGCGCCGAGAGAAGAATGACTCGCGTGCGATGATCGGCGATCCCTGCTGTCTGGTCTTTGCTTTTGATGCCGAGCGACCGGAGCGCCTCGGCCAGCGGCTCAGGCTTCAGCACCATCCCTTCGCCGCCGCCAAAGGGGCGATCGTCCACTGTGCGATGGCGGTCGTGCGCATACTCGCGCAGATCGTGCGCCTCCACTGTCACCAGTCCATTCTTGAGTGCCCTGCTCACGATGCCGTGGGCAAAGACGCTCTCAAAGAACCCGGGAAAGATGGTGACGATGTCGAACCGCATGTTCTTGATGATAGAAGCTTCAAGCGCGGAAGGCGCAACCAACGCGCACTGCCAAGGCTCGCAGCTAGTAGATGTGGGCAGTTTTTCGCACCCACAGACGCGCGGTCACGACGCCGAAAAGAAATCCGCCGACGTGCGCCAGGTAGGCGACGCCGCCTGTCTGCACCGTTGCGACCGATCCGACCACGCTGAGTAGCTGGATCAGGAACCAAATGCCGATCAGCAGGATCGCCGGGATGTAGGTTACGCGGATGAAAATGAGGATCCAAACGAGTGTTCGAATCCGGTCTCGCGGATAGATGACGATGAACGCGCCCATTACCGCAGCGATCGCACCGCTCGCGCCGAGACAGGGGATGCGCGAACCGGGGCTGCCCGCGACCTGAGCGAGCATCGCGATTACGCCGCCCAGCAGATAGAAGACGACGTAGCGAAAGCGGCCCATCGCGTCTTCGATCGCAGGGCCAAAGGCCCAGAGAAAAACCATGTTGCCGATGATGTGCATCCAGCCCGCGTGCATAAACATGGCGGTCACGATGGTGATCAGGTGGCGACCGTGCTCAATGCGCAGGGGAATGACCGCCCAACGATTCACGAACGCATCGCCACCCTCAAGCTCCAGCAGAAACACGTAAGCGTTCGCGGCGATGATCAGCGCCGTCATCCACGCAAACCCGCGCCCGCGTCGCGATGCGTCTCCCAGAGGTATTACGGTTCCCACGTTTGCCCTCGCTGCACCTGATGTTCGCTCAGTGAATGTTTTTTATCATGCCGGACGAACTACTCCGCCGCCTTTCTTTTCCGATCCCTCGGTCACTTTGTGCTGGGAGCGGAGATGGTGGCGGGCGTGAGATTGGCTAGTCGGGTTGTGGCGGCGCGAAAGGCCACTGGCGGAGGTGGTGGGCGCGGAAGAGATAGATGGCGGTTCCGCTGATGGCGATGGCGATAGCGCCGTAGAGCTCGAAGAGGCCGCTGCCGCCTTTTGCCTGGGCGCGACGGGGATCAAAGAGCATGAAGGCGAAGCCGGCCAGGGCGGCGAGGGGCGGGAGCGGGTAGAGGGGAATGCGGAAGGGGCGCGGGAGATCGGGGCGGCGGATGCGAAGCAGGATTACGCCGATCTGCTGCAAAGAAAATTGCAGGAGAATTCGCGTGATGACGAGCATGGTGATGACCTGCGCCAGCGAGAAGAAGCAGAAGAGAGCGCCGACGAGGCCGAGGGCGATGAGAGAGCGGTGGGGGATGCCGTGCTTTGGATGGACGGCGGCGAGGAAGTGGAAGTAGTTGCCATCGCGAGCGGCGGCGTAAGGGACGCGCGAGTAGCCGAGAAGCAACGAGAAGACGCTGGCGAAAGCGGTCCAGACGATGAGGGCAGCGATCAGATAGCCGGCCCAATGGCCGAAGGCGGAGGTTGCGATGTCGGCGACGAGTTGCACGCGGAGGGTTGCGGATTCGGCGGCATGGGTTGCGGCGGAATGGAGCGAGGGCAGGACCGCGAGGTTCATGAGGACATAGAACGCGGCGACGAAGAGGATGGAGAGAAGGATCGCGCGGGGGATGGTGCGCTCGGGACGGCGGACTTCAGCTCCCAAGAAAGTGACGTTGTAGTAGCCCCAGTAACAGTAGGTAGCGAGGAGCGTGGCCTGGGCGAGCCCGCCTAGCCCAAGCGCCGTGGAGAGCGCGGGCGCCTGAGGCATGTGCCAGCCGCCGGTGGCCGCGGCGTGCGCGAATCCGGAGACGATGACTCCGACGAGGGCGGCGATGACTCCGACGAAGAGCACCCAGGCGAGTCGAGTAATTGAACTGAGGTTGCGATAGAGGAGCGCGGTGACGAGAAGACACGCGGCGGCGGCGGCGAAGTTGGAATAGTGGAGCGCAGGAAGAGCGGCGATGGGAGCCGAGTCGAGATGGGGCCAGAAGACGGCGAGAAAGCCGGAGAGGCCGATGCAGCCGGAAGCGATGGAAAGCGGCGCGGTGAATCCGACCTGCCAGACGTAGAGAAAACTGAGCCAGCGGCCGGGGCCCTGCGGAACCGTAGATCTCTTCGAGGAAAGCGTAGCTGCCACCGGCGCGCGGAAAGGCTGCGCCGAGCTCGGCCCAGACGAGACCGTCGGCGATGGCGATGACAGCGCCAATCACCCAAGCCCAGACGGAGAGGCGATAGCCGGCGGCGGCGATGACGAGGGGCAGGGTGATGAAGGGGCCGACACCGATCATCTCAAGCATGTTGAAGAGGACGGCGGAGCGGAGGCCGATGCGGCGCTCGAGGGTGGCGGAGGGTGAGGCGGGTTTCAACATTAGCTCGTATTGAGACTATTACGGCGCGGCGGTGAATGCTCTATGTGGAAGCCAGACGATGGGTGACGATTTGAGCGAAGAGCAAATGCAGGTCCTTCGACTTCGGTCGCTCGCTGCGGCGAGCGACCTTCGCTCAGGATGACAATCTTCTCAGATGCGATTGTGCCTTTGGACCAAGGAGCGCGGCGGGCATTGAAGAGTGCGGGCGAGGACACCCGCACGACAGCCGGTCTGGAGACCGGCGCTACAGCGCGGCAGGCATTGACGAGTGCGGGCGAGGACACCCGCACGACAGCCGGCGAGTCACCCCACGGACGTGGACCTGTCCGCGGGGACCCCGGCGAGACGCCGGCGCTACAAGGCGGCAGGCATTGACGAGGGAGAGGGCGGTCGGGGAGACTGGGTGGTCAAGCAAACGTGTGCAATAAGGAGTTTTTGCGGATGTCGGAAAAGGACCGAGGCAATGGAGGGCGGGTGACACAGGCGCGCGCGGGGCAGCAATCGCTGCGGCAACCGTCGCGTCAACCCTCGATCAAGGACATTGCAAGGATGGCACGCGTGTCACACCCGACGGTGTCGCGGGCGCTGCAAAACAGCCCGCTGGTGAATGCGGCGACGGCAGCGAAGATCCGGAAGATCGCCGAAGCCGCGGGGTACAGGCCGAGCGCGGTGGCACGCGGGTTGGTGACGCGGCGGACGAGAACGGTGGGGCTGGTGGTGACCACGGTTGCCGATCCTTTTGCCGGCGAAGTGGCATGCGGGATTGAACAGGCGGCCAACGATCACGGGTATGCGGTGTTTCTGGCGAACTCGAACGCCGACGCGGAGTGCGAGCGGAAGATGGTGCAGGCGATGGCGGAACGGCGCGTGGATGGAATCATCGTGACGTCGTCGCGCGTGGGATCAGATTATCTGCCGATGCTGGCGCAGTTGAACGTTCCGATGGTGCTGGTGAACGACCAGTATCCCGGAGAGTTTGTGCACTCGGTGATGATCGCGAACGAGGATGGAAGCCGGGCGGCGACGGAACATTTGATCGAGCTCGGCCACCGGCGGATTGCCTACGTGGGCGACCGGAGCGGCTATCAGACGGAGACAGAGAGGCTGGAGGGATACAAACGAGCGCTGAGCGCGGCGGGAATTGAATTCGATGCGAAACTTGCGGTGCACGGAGATGGGCGGCCAGAGGCGGCGGTTGAGGCGATGAATGGGCTGCTGAAACTGGCCGATCCGCTGACGGCGGTGTGCTGCTACAACGACTTGACCGCGCTGGGAGCGATGCGGGCGATATGGGCGCGCGGGCTGCGCGTGCCGGAAGACGTTTCGGTGACGGGATTTGACGATTTGTTTTTCGCGGGGTATCTGGAGCCGCCGCTGACGACTGTGCGGCAGCCGATGCGGCGCATGGGACAGATAGCGATGGAAAACCTGTTGAAGCTGATGTCGGGAGAGGATTCGGTGGCGCAAGTGAAGGTGGATGCGGAGTTGATTGTGAGGGGTTCGACGGGAAGGGCAAGAACGAATCCTGGTCCCCAGAATCGAGGGACCAGGGGCACCCAAGCATTTGGTGCAGGGCGGACAAATGGGTGAGGCGGGCGCAAGAAACGGAGGGCAAGCGACGCTGACGCCCTTTGTCTCGTTTTGCAGAGACACGCCGATTCTTCCTGCGATTCGCAAGCCGGAGTTTGTGGAGCAGGCGATTGCGTCGCGGGGTAAGCTGGTGTACCTGCTGACGGGCGATCCGGACAACGTGGAGATGATGATCCGGAAGATTGCGGCCGCGGGGAAGATTCCGCTGGTGAATCTGGATCTGCTGAACGGATTCTCGCGCGACAAGTACGCGGTGAATTACCTGAAGCGGGTGGGGGCGCAGGGAATTATTTCGACGCATCTCGATCCGCTGCGGCATGCGCTGGCGATCGGGCTCTACGGGATTCAGCGGACTTTCCTGCTGGACTCGGGCGCGATGGACACAATTAGCAATCAGCTAAAGAACACGCCGGTGCATGCACTGGAGATTTTGCCGGCGCTGGTGGCGCCGAAGATGCTGGCGCGGGTGCGGGCGATCTCGCCCGATCTGCCGGTGGTGGGTGGAGGGCTGATCGAGACGATGAAAGAAGTGGAAGAGCTGCTGGCTCAGGGATTGAGCGCGGTGTCGACGAGCAATCCGGTGATGTGGATACGGTGAGGCTGGGAGCGAAGGGAGCGAGGGAGCGAGGGAGCAAGGGAGCAAGGGAGCGAGAGGGAGCAAGGGAGCAAGGGAGCAAGGGAGCAAAGAGAAGCTAGCCCTTCAACTTGTTCATCATCGCGATCAGCATCCGGCTTACGTCTGCGCATAGACGATCCGTTGGCTCGTACGACTTGGCCGGGCCGAACCCGAGCGATTTTGCAATGATCAACTGCGTCTGCAACTCGCACTTGGAACCTCGCGCGTAGCCTAGAGACTGCAGATACTCGCCTTTTGTCATTCTGCCGTACCCTTCGGCAATGTTGCTCGCAATTGAGACTGACGCGCGACGCATCTGGTTGATGAGCCCGAATTGTTCGGATTTTGGAAACGTGGCAGTTAAGCGGTAGATTTCTGTGCTAAGTTGAACTGCGCGCTGCCAGACGACGAGATCCATGAAGGAATCTCCCATGCTCCCCCCCAAGCAACCCGATTGGATTGCATCGGAAAAGGATAGGGTAGATGCTGCTTGGAATTTGTGATTTCAAGCACGGTCGCTCGCGGTCTTCTTGCTCCCCTCCGCCTCCTGGCTGCCTTGTTAATGGCATTGCGCTAGTCCGTGTCGGGGTTGGGTAGGATGACGTCGCGGATGATGGAGTTCATCTCAACGACGGCGGAGATGAACTGGCGGAGGGTGCGGCGCGTCGAGCCGAAAGTGTCGAACTCCGCGGGAGTGAGGCCGTTTTCTGTGTAGGCGCGCGCGAAGTCGGGGAACTTGTCGAGAAGCGTTTCGACGATGCGGGGATCGACGGGGTTGTTGATTCGCGGAATGACTTCGATGTCGGATTCGTTGTAGCGGCGCTGCCAGGCGCAGGGCGGAGAGATCACGACATCGCCGCCGATGAACTCGCTCCAGTGCATGTGATTGCGGAAGGCTGCGGAGAGCAGGCGCAGGCGGTAGCCGCGGGCTTTGTAGATCTGATAGGCCTTCTTAAAAACTGCGACTCCGGCCCACTCGAGATAGCCGGGATCGACGGAGAGATTGTGCTTGTCGTGAAGGACCTTGAGCCAATCGTCGAGCCGACCGACCATGATGGTGCAGATGGGGCCCATAGTTGAGATGTCGAAGCCTTCGGCTTCGCGGCGGCGAAGGCCGCGCTCGACGGCCTCGGCGACGGCGATGGCCTGGGGAAGAGTGAAACTGACGGTGGCGTTGATGCTGATGCCGCGATACGTGGATTCTTCAATGGCGGGGATGCCGGCGCGCGTGGCGGCTATTTTGACGATCATGTTGGGCGCGAGTTGGCTGAAATGGACGGCCTGCGCGAGCATGGCCTCGGTGTTGCGGTAGTTGCGCGGGTCGGTTTGGATGGAGAGGCGACCGTTGCGGCCTTTTTCGCGCTCGAAGATGGGAAGCAGAAGGCGGGCAGCGTTTGCGGAGATTTCTTCGACGATGCGCCAGGAGAGATCGTCCTCGGTCAGGTTGGGTTCACTCCCGGCAAGCTCGAGGATGCGCGGCTTCCAGACGGCGAGTTCCTGCTTGAGTACAGCGACGGCGATGGACGGGTTGCAGGTGGCGCCGACTGCTCCGTGCGCGATGGAGTAGGTGAGATCTTCGACAGAGGCCGAGTCGTTCCACAGGCAGGTGGGGGTAGTCTGGGTCATTTTGTGGAGCGGGCTTTTGAAATTGGCCATAGGAGTGGCGGAAGTCCTGTACCCTCCGCGAGATGCAAACGTGTGCAGAAAAACCCTAGCACCGGAGAAAGTTTACGGTCAAGAAATGAGAAAGGGGAACACGAAAATGAAAACTTTTTCATCATTGACAGGATCGGAAGGTTTGGAGATGATTATAAAGGTGCACACGTGTGCAAGAATGGCACTGTTTGGCACAGCTTTATCGATTTACATCCGGTGAAGTGACAAGCCGGAAGCGGGCATTGCCTTGGACCTTTTTTCCCAGGAGAGATGATGAGTGAGTTGTTGATCCGGCCGGAGAAGTTCCGGAACCGGACTGAAGATTTTGGATACGAGTTTTTGTCGTTTGCGACGCGTAAGCTGGAGGCGGGCCAGGAATTCCGGAGCGAAACGGCCGGGAGAGAGCTGGCCATTGTGGCGCTGAGCGGTGTTTTCTCGGTGACAAGCTCGCGCGGCGAGTGGCTAGGGGTTGGCCAGCGCGAAACGGTTTTCGGTGGGCTGCCGTACACGCTTTACTTGCCGATCAAAACCACATTTACAGTCAGAGCGGACTCGGCATGCGATTTGGCTTTTTGTTATTGCAAGGCTGACGAAGAGTACCCGGCGCGACTGGTGACACCGGCGCACGTGGGCATCGAGATTCGCGGGGGCGGAAATGCCACGCGGCAGATTAACTCGATGCTGCCACCGGGGTTTCTGGCGCAGCGGCTGATGGTGGTGGAGGTTTTTACGCCGGCAGGCAACTGGTCGAGCTATCCGCCCCACAAACACGATGCGCATAACCCGCCGGACGAAGTGGATCTGGAAGAGATTTACTACTACCGGATGGAGCGGCCGGAGGGATACGCGATACAGAAGGTGTACACCGCGGACCGGCGCATCGACGAGACGATGACGGTCCGCGATGGCGATCTGGTGCTGGTTCCGGAGGGATACCATCCGGTGGTGGCCGCGCACGGATACAACGTGTATTATCTGAACGCGCTGGCGGGTTCTGCACGATCGATGGCCTGCTCGGACGATCCCGATTATGCGTGGGTGAAGAACAGTTGGAAGGAAAAGGACCCGAGGCTGCCGATGGTGAAGCGGTAGTCGTGATTCGTGGATCGTGATTCGTGGGTCGTGGAATGCGACCCACCCTGGCCACAGGAACAAACGCGTGGCGAGGGTGGGCACGCAAACGGGGAGCGAGCATGAAGACGCGGCGCATGACGATGGCTCAGGCGCTTATCGTGTTCCTGAAGCAGCAGCATGTGGAGCGGGATGGCCGCGAACATGCGTTCTTCGGTGGAATGGTGGGGATCTTCGGCCATGGAAACGTGGCCGGGATCGGGCAGGCGCTCCAACAGAATCCAGATTTTCCTTACATATTGATGCGCAACGAACAGGCCGGTGTGCACTTGGCTGTAGGATTCGCCAAGGCAAACAACCGGCTGCGCACGTTTGCTTGCACGGCGTCGATTGGGCCGGGCGCGACGAACATGATTACCGGCGCGGCGCTCGCGACCATCAACCGGCTGCCGGTGCTGCTGCTGCCGGGAGATATTTTTGCACGGCGCAATGTGGCGCCGGTGCTTCAGCAACTGGAGTCGCCGACTACGCAGGACACGGGCGTGAACGACTGCTTCAAGCCGGTGTCGCGCTACTGGGACCGCATCTACAGGCCGGAACAACTGATCACTTCCCTGCCCGAGGCGATGCGCGTGCTGACTTCGCCCTCGGATTGCGGCGCGGTGACGCTGGCGCTGCCGCAGGACGTGCAGACCGAAGCGTATGACTATCCCGAAGAACTGTTTCGCAAGAGAGTGTGGCTGATCCGGCGGGGCGAGCCGGATCGTGAGTCGCTGGAGCGCGCGGTGAAGGCGATCGAGCTCGCGGAGCGGCCGCTGATTGTGTGCGGCGGCGGCGTGCTGATGAGCGAAGCATCGCAGGCGCTGAGCGAATTTGCGGCGGAGACCGGGATTCCAGTGGCGGAGACGCAGGCGGGCAAGGGCGCGCTCGGGTGGGATCAGCGCCAAGTGGTGGGAGCGATCGGGGCGACGGGGTCGCTGGCGGCGAACCGTCTGGCGGGCAAGGCCGATGTAGTGATCGGCATCGGGACGCGCTATTCGGATTTCACGACCGCGTCGATGACGGCGTTCCAGAATCCGAATGTGAAGTTCGTGAACATCAACACCGCTGAGTTTGACGCGTACAAAGTGGGCGCGATTCCGGTGGTGGCTGATGCGCGCGTGGCGCTGGAACAAATTGGCGCGGCGCTGAGCACGCACAAAGTGAGCGCGGCGTATGCGGCGGAGATCGCGGAGCTGAAGGCGAAGTGGGACGCTGAGGTTGAGCGGCTGTTGCATTTGGGCGAGCAGATTGCTGGTGGTGCGAGTGCGGGCGAGGACGCCCGCACGACAGCCGGCGAGACGCCGGCGCTACAGGGCGCGAGCTTGCCGGGCTTGGTCGGCGCGAGTGCGGGCGGGAGCAGTAAGCCGGCGCAGAGCGAAGTGATTGGCGCAATGGTTGAAGCGGCGGGTGAGCGCGGCGTGCTGGTGTCGGCGGCGGGGAGCCATCCTGGCGATCTGCACAAGCTGTGGCGGACGCGTACGCCGAACGGATACCACATGGAGTATGGCTACTCGTGCATGGGATATGAGATTCCCGGAGCGATGGGCGCGAAGATGGCCGATCCGACGCGCGAAGTGTTTGTATTTCTCGGCGATGGGACGTATCTTGATGGCGCCCTCGGAGATTGCGACATCGGTGCAAGAAGGCATTAAGATCGTGATCGTGCTGGTAGACAACGGCGGGTTCGCGAGCATTGGAAGCTTGAGCAGGTCGCTGGGGCAGGGTGGGTTTGGAACGCGCTATCGCGCTCGGGATGCGAAGAGCGGGCAGATGGACGGCGCGGCGATAAAGGTTGATTTTGTGGCGAATGCGCGGAGTCTGGGCGCGCATGCGATCAAAGCGGCGACGCTGGACGAGTTGAAGCAAGCGCTCGAGGAAGCCAAAACGACGGACCGGACGACGGTGATCGTGGTGGAGACGGATGTGTCGGCGAGCGTGCCGGGCTACGATTCGTGGTGGGACGTTGCGGTGGCGGAAGTTTCGGAAATGGAGAGCGTGCGCGAGGCGCGGGCGAAGTACGAAGAGGCGCGGAAGAGAGAACGGAGGTTTGTGTGATGCGGGGAACGAGAAGCCAAAGTTCGTGCTATCCCAGGTCTCAAAATCGAGACTCGGGGCACCCGGCGAGGATAGCGAAGGCGGCTCCCACCCTAGCCGCAAGAGCAAGGACGCGGCGAGGGTGGGGCACCCGCAGTTGAGGGTGAGGAGTGAGCGAGAGAGTGCGGGCGAGGACGCCCGCACGACAGCCGGCGGGACGCCGGCGCTACATTGGAGTTTCCCGGAGGAGGAGATTGATGGAACGTTTGCAGAATTTTATTGAAGGCGATTGGCGCGGGTCGAGCGCGAGCGAAACGCTGAACGTGATCAACCCGGCATCGGCGAAGGTGCTGGCGGAGGTTCCCCTTTCGCCGGCAGCGGACGTGAACGCGGCGGTGGAGGTGGCGCAGCGCGCGTTTGTGGAGTGGCGGCGGACACCGGTGGTGGATCGCGTACAGCCGCTGTTCCGGCTGAAGACGCTGCTGGAGCAGCACCGCGACGAGCTGGCGCTCTCGATCACCAATGAATGCGGCAAGACGCTGACGGAGAGCAAGGCGGAGATTCTGCGCGCAGTGGAGAACGTGGAGACGGCGTGCGCGATGCCGATGATGATGCAGGGAGTCAATTGTGAAGATGTCGCCGCGGGCATCGACGAGCACATGATCCGGCAGCCGCTGGGAGTGGTGGCGGCGATTGTGCCGTTCAATTTTCCAGGGATGATTGCGTTCTGGTTCTTCCCTTACGCGGTGGCGGCGGGAAATTGCTTTTTGCTGAAACCGTCGGAGCGCGTACCGATCACTTCGCAAAAATTGTTCGCGCTGATTCAGAAGGCGGGATTTCCGCCGGGCGTGATGCAGCTGGTGAACGGCGGGCGCGAGACAGTGAACGCGATTCTCGACCATCCGGCGATTCGCGCGGTGAGCTTTGTGGGATCGACGGCGACGGCGAAGTACATTTACAGCCGTGCGGCGGCCAACGGCAAGCGCGCGCAGTGCCAGGGCGGAGCGAAGAATCCGGTGGTGGTGATGCCGGACGCAGATATGGAGATGACGACGCGGATTCTGGCGGATTCCGCGTTTGGTTGCGCGGGGCAACGATGCCTGGCTGCGAGCGTGGCGATAACGGTGGGCGACGCGCGGCCGAATTTTACCGAGCAGATTGCGGCGGCCGCGAAGAACCGCAAGACGGGCTACGGCGCGGCGCCGGGCGTGGAGATGGGCCCGGTGATCTCAGCCGAAAGCAAGACGCGGATCGAGGGACTGATCGCGAAGGGCGAGCAGGCCGGCGCGCGCGTGATCGTGGATGGGCGCGGAAAGAAAGTTCCCGATTACGAGGATGGATATTTTGTGCTGCCCACGGTGCTGGATGACGTTCCACCGGACTCGGAGACGGCGCGGACGGAGATTTTTGGGCCAGTGCTGAGTTTGATTCACGCGCAGACGATTGAAGAGGCGATCGCGCTGGTAAATGGGCGCAGCTACGGGAACATGGCGTGTATTTTTACGACCGATGGCGCGAATGCGAGGCGTTTCCGCTATGAGGTTCAGGCGGGAAATGTGGGCATCAACGTTGGCGTGGCCGCGCCGATGTCGACGTTTCCGTTCAGCGGATGGGGCGACAGCTTTTTCGGCGACCTGCACGCGCAGGCGCAACATGCGGTTGAGTTTTATACGCAGACCAAGGTTGTGGTGGAACGGTGGCCGAAGGAGTGGAGCCGCAAGTTCTGAGAGGCAGGGAACGAGGGAACGAGAACACGACAGTCCAGGGACATTGGGACTAGGGACTTAGGGACTAACAACGAATTGAGGAACGATTATGAAAGAGCTGTTGGTGGGGAATGCTCCGTGCTCATGGGGCACGCTGGAGAATCAGGATCAGAGCCAATCGATTCCGTTTAGCCAGATGCTGGACGAGCTGGTGGAGACGGGATACACGGGAACAGAGCTGGGCGACTGGGGCTACATGCCGACCGACGCCTCGCGGCTGAGCGAAGAGCTGACGAAGCGCGGCGTTGTTATGCTGGGCGCGTATGTGCCGGTGGCGATGAAGAATCCGGCGACACACGCGGAGGGACGCCAGCGAGCGGTAAAGACGGCGAAGCTGATTACCGCTGTGGCGACGACGCAAGCGCCGTACCTGGTGCTGGCGGACGATGCGGGCACCGATCCTGTGCGGACCAATCGAGCCGGACGCATTCGACCGGAGGATGGTTTGAGCAAGGACGAATGGAGGACCTTCGCACGCGGCGCGGACGAAATTGCGCACGCGGTGTTCGATGAGACGGGATTGCGGACGGTATTTCATCATCACTGCGCTGGGTATGTGGAAACGCCGGACGAGATTGAGCAACTGCTGGACAAGACGCATCCGGATCGCCTGGGACTGGTGTTCGATGCCGGGCACTACGTGCACGGGACCGGTACAGAGGACGGCAATTTGTTGCCCGCTCTGGAGCGATTCAAGGAGCGGATCTGGTACATCCATTTGAAGGACCTGGAGCCGAATGTCGCGAGACGGAGCCGCGATGAGGGGTGGGATTACTTTACGGCGATGCGGAATGGACTGTATCCGGAGCTGGGCAAAGGGTGCATCGACTTCCCTGCCCTGTTGCGCTGGCTGGCCGCGCGCGACTACAAAGGATATGCCCTGGTGGAGCAGGATATTCTGCCGGGGATGGGGACGCCGAAGGAAAGCGCGGCGCGAAGCCGGGAGTATCTGCGGTCGATTGAAGCGAACTTCACGGAGAAGCAGCTTTCAGCTATTAGCTCTTAGCTTTTAGCTTGTTGGTGCGAGGGCAAAGAGATCAAGTTAGTCCATTTTTAATTTGACGATGCTTCAAGAAGATGTGCGGGCGGGGACGCCCGCACGACAGCCGGCGAGACGCCGGCGGTACAACAGTAGGAACGGCGGCGGTAGAACTGTAGGAATTCGATTGAGGGTCAGAATGAGCGGAAAGAAATTGCATTTTGGAATCATTGGGGCGGGGCGGATCGGGAAGGTTCACGCGGAGACGCTTGCTTTTCGGCTGCCGGAGGCGGAGATTGTCTCGATTGCCGATGTGGACCGTGGAGCGGCAGAAGCGCTGGCCGCGCGTTGCGGGATTCCAAAAGTGGTTGGGACGGCCGAAGAAGTAATTGGCGATCCGAAAGTGGAGGCGGTTCTGATTTGCACGCCGACCGGGACGCATGCCGATTTGATTGTGCAGGCAGCGAAGGCCGGGAAGCAGATTTTTTGCGAGAAGCCGATCGCGTTCAGCCTGGACAAGATCGACATGGCGCTGGAGGCGGTGAAGAAGGCGGGCGTGAAGCTGCAGATCGGGTTCAACCGGCGGTTCGACTCGAACTTCAGGCGCGTGCGCACAGCAGTGGCGAAGGGGGAGATCGGACAGCCGTGCCTGATGCATCTGATCAGCCGCGATCCCGCGCCACCGTCGATCGCGTATATTCGCACGTCGGGCGGATTGTTTCTCGACATGATGATTCACGATTTCGACATGGCGCGGTTTCTGATCGGCGACGAGGTGGAGGAGATCTACACCACGGGAGGCGTGCTGGCCGAACCTGAGATCGGAGAGGCGGGCGACCTGGATATGGCGGTGGTGGTGTTGCGCTTCAAGAACGGCACGATTGGCACGATCGATAACAGCCGCAAGGCGGTGTTCGGATACGACCAGCGCGTTGAGATTCTGGGCACCAAGGGCAAGATCGCGACGGAGAATCGATTCGCGAACGAGGTGACGGTGAGTACGGGCGAAACGGTGTACAGCGATTTGCCGCTAAAGTTTTTCATGGACCGCTATCCGGAGAGTTTTGCGCTGGAGGTTGCGGAGTTTGTGCAGGCGGTGATCGACGACAAGCCGACGCCGGTGACGGGCGCCGATGGGCGCGTGCCGGTGGTGATGGCGCTGGCGGCGAAGAAATCGTTTGACGAACACCGGCCGGTAAAATTAACCGAGGTGTCGGCGTGAAAAAATCCGCGCTGATTTGTATTCTGACCGACGTGCATCTCTGGGTGCCCGTTGTTGTGCTCATTCTGGGAACCACGCTGCTGATGATGTTGAGGTGAACGGATGAGCAAGGCGACGAGCGCTGCGGCAGCGCGGTCCACTATTTCCTTGCACAAGTTGGGCGTGTTTTGCGGGCTTTCGGCGGCGGTGTGGCTGGGAAGCGCGGAAGCGCCGACGAAGCTGGTGAACGAAGGCTTTTCACCGTTCCTGATCTCGATGGGCATGGTGATGGGCGCGTTTGTGGCGCGCTGGACGATTCCCACGATGCTAAAGGGCACGGGATTCGTGTTCGACGACCTGCGCGAGAAACCGCACCTGGTGGTGTGGGCGCTGGTGGGCGGAATGCTTTGGGCCGTGGGCAATACGCTGACGATTTTTGCAGTGCGTAACGTGGGCCTGGCAATCGCGTTTCCGCTATGGAATACAAATAGCCTGGTGGGGCTGTTCTGGGGCTGCCTGCTCTTTAAAGAGCTGCGCGGCTCGCGCACGAAGGACTGGGCCAAGGTGATCGGCGGAGCAGCGGCGATTGTATTTGGCGCGGCGGTGCTGGCTGTGGCGACGGCGCAGCAAAACGCCGGAACGCCGGGCAAGGCGGCGATCGGGATCATCGCTGCATTGGGCGCGGGAGTTTTGCTGGGCACGATGTACATTCCCTATCGCAAGGCCTACATCAGCGGCATGAATCCACTGTCGTTCGTGACGATTTTTACGTTTGGTGAGATGGGAATGGTCTTTCTGCTGGGATGGATTTTTTATGGCGGCACTGCGCCGCTGCTGGCAGAGCTGAATCGCGCGCGGCCGATGCTGTTCTGGCCGTTTGTCGGCGGGTTCTGCTGGGTGATCGGCGACCTGTTTCAGAATTTTGCCGCGAAGTACATCGGGATCGGGCGCGGCATTCCGCTTTCGAATACCAATCAACTTTGGGGCCTGGCGTGGGGCGCGCTCGTGTTTGGCGAGTTTATCGGGTTGTCGACTGGCGGGAAGGTTTTGATCACGACGGGATCGATCATCATGATTGCGGGCGCTGTTTCAATCAGCATGGCCGCGCCGCCACCCGGAGAAATGACGAACTGGAACGCGGCGATGCATCGCGAATGCGACCGCTACGCGCTGGATAGGGAAAGCGTGGCCGCGGTCGTGGCCGGGAACGACCCGCTGGCCGATAATCAGCATCCGCGGCGGTGGTGGGAGATTCTGATTGTCACGGTTGCTAGCGGCGTTTTTGTGTGGCTGGCAGTGGGGACGCGCGCGCAGCACATTTTCGTGAACATTCCCTGGATGATTGTGCTGATCATTGGCACGATGATTCCGCTGGGGCTGTGCGGAACGCTGCTGTGGAGACGGACGAGATTCTCCTAGGTGCTGTGCCAGCGCGTGCGAGGACGCCCGCACGACAGCCGGCGAGACGCCGGCGGTACAGATCAGATTCTCATAAGTGTGGCGAGTTAGCGTGCGCTGACGCGCACGTTGGCGAGTTGGCAGGTTGGCGGGTTCCCTGGGATGCTGACTCTTCGGGTGAACCAAGTCTGCCGTCAGCATTTGACCGGTTTGGCGAGTTAGGCGTGCGCTCGAACAAGTTGGCCACACCCGCCCGGAGCAAAGTCGTCAAACAGAGACTCTGTATCTGATTGCAAATTAATACTCTTAAGTAGATTCTTGCCTGCGTTCTCCGGACAGCGCTCTTCGATTTAATCGACTCCGACGCGCTCATCAGAGCAGGCGTTTTCAGCGCTAAAAACCCTTCGAATCTGCGGCTCTTGCGACGCTTAAGACGAGTGAACCTTGTCACATCTGGTCGTGCCTGCGGGGACATAGAATTACGGCGGTGCAAAGTGTTACCCACCATTGAGTTTCGGTGAGGTGCGGTGGCACTCTTGCAAAATCCCCAGGTGCGGAAATGGCCACTGAAGTAGAAATGGAAAAAAAGAAGACGATCGGCGACAAGATCGCCGAGTTGGCGGCGAAGCGCGCGGAGCTCGAACTTGGCGGCGGCATGGAACGCATCGAGCGACAGCACGCGACGGGGAAGCTGACGGCGCGCGAACGCGTGGAGCGGCTGGTGGACCGGGGCAGCTTTGAGGAGATCGGGCTGTTCTGCCGGCACCGGGCGACGTATTTCGGCATGGCGGAGAAGGAACTGCCGGCCGACGGAGTGGTGACGGGATGCGCGACCGTCGACGGGCGGCTGGTGCACCTGGCGAGCCAGGATTTTACGGTGGCGGGCGGGGCAGCGGGCGAAACGCATTGCAACAAAGTGGCCGAGATGATGGCTATGAGCCTGAAGACAGGCAGCCCGTTCGTGTTCATCAACGATTCGGGCGGCGCGCGGGTGCAGGAGGGGATCGACAGCCTGGCCGGATACGCGCGGGTTTTTTATCACAACGTGATGCTTTCAGGGACGGTGCCGCAGATCTCGCTGATTTGCGGGCCGTGCGCAGGCGGTGCGGCATATAGCCCGGCGCTGACGGATTTCGTGATCCAGACAGAGCAGGCGCGGATGTTCATCACCGGGCCGCAAGTGATCAAGCAGGTGACGGGCGAAGAAGTGAGCGCGGAGGAGCTGGGCGGAGCGCAATCGCAGATGCATTACTCGGGTGTGGTGCACCTGATCGCACGCGACGACGATGAAGCGATTGAGCTTTGCCGGAGACTGCTGAGTTTTCTGCCGGCGAACAATATGGAGGACCCGCCGCGACTGCCGTTCAGCGGGAAGTTGCGAGCTGACGCGGAGATGAGCGAGACCGTACCCGTCGACCCGAAGGTGGCCTACGATGTACGCGACGTGATTGTGCGCGTGGTGGACAACCAGGATTTCCTGGAGATTCAACCGGAGTTTGCCGCGAACATTGTCATTGGTTTTGGACGATTGCAAGGGCGGCCGGTGGGGATAGTGGCCAACCAGCCGTGCGTGCAGGCCGGAGCGCTGGACATCGACGCGTCAGACAAGTCGGCGCGGTTCGTACGGTTCTGCAATGCGTTCAATATTCCGCTGCTGACGTTTGTGGATGTGCCGGGATTCTTGCCGGGTGTGGAACAGGAGCGCGGGGGAATCATCCGGCACGGTGCGAAGCTGCTGTTTGCGTATTCGGCGGCAACCGTGCCGAAGATCACGGTGGTTTTGCGCAAGGCGTATGGCGGAGCATACATCGCCATGTGCTCCAAGGGACTGGGCGCGGACCGCGTGGTGGCTTGGCCGACGGCGGAGATTGCAGTGATGGGCGCCGAAGGAGCGGCCGAGATTGTGTTCCGGCGGGAGATTGATGGAGCCGAGGACAAGGTCGCGCGACGCAAAGAGCTGGTGGACGAGTACCGGGAGACGTTTTCGAATCCATACGTGGCAGCGGGGCGAAGGCTGGTGGACGACATTATTGAGCCCGCGGAGACGCGGCGATATTTGGCGCGGGCGTTGGAGTCGCTGCACGGCAAGCGCGAGCTGCGGCCGCAGAAAAAGCACGGATTGATTCCTCTCTAGGCGGAGGCACGGCGTGAAGATGCACTGGACAGAATGGGCGGCATTGACGGCTTTAGTGGGCGCGGTCGGCGTAACGGTTTACGCCGCGATGGCGCGCGTTATGCGGCGGGCCGTGGCCGAGAAGCAACGGGAGACCGATCGCCAATTGAGCGCGATGGCCGCGACAGTGAATGCGTTGCAGGCCCGCGTGGCGGAACTTGGCGGGCGGCAGGCAAAACAGGGCGAGGGCGGGCATTTTCTGTGAAGGCAGACGCGATGGACGCCGCAGAGATCGGAATCTCCTGAGGCTGAGACTGTCGCAGTGCTGACCGCGGCGGCGGCGACATTCCTGGGCAAGAAAGCGCGCGTCCGGTCAGCACAAATCCTGCCGGCGGAGCAGGGCGCGGGGACATGGGCCCAGCAAGGGCGCGCGTCGGTACAGACTTCGCACAATCCGCGCTCAAGAGGATGAGTGCGGCAAAAAAATTCCGGAGAAAGCGAGCGGCACGTTGAAGCTTCAGATCACGATCGACGGAAAAGCGTACGCGGTTGACGTGGAGGTTCTGGAAGATGACGAGGAAGCGGCGCCGAGTTACGGCACGCACCCCGTGGCGCACGCAACCGACAGCCATGCGCTCGGTCACGCTGACACCTGGGATAGCGAGAGAAAGATTTGTCGTAGCCCGGTGATGGGTTTGGTGATCAAAGTGAACGTGGAACAGGGACAAGCCGTGCAAGCCGGCGAGCTGGTGGTGGTGCTGGAAGCGATGAAGATGGAGACGAACGTGACGGCGCCGCGAGCGGGAATCGTGAAGAGCGTGCACGTAAAGCCGGGCGACCCGGTGAAAGTGAACCAGCTGATGATGGAGATGGAGTAAGCGGAATCGAGCCCAGGTCCCTCCGCCACGGCGGACGAGGGACATGGGGCACTCAGATCAGGGGTCGATTGAAGGGCCGAGATGAAAGAAGTGGACGAGGCGTTCGAGGGCGAGGAGTTGAAGCAGGTTCCCGGGATCAGGTTCGTGGATCACGTAGCGATCGCGGTGAAGCCGGGCGAGCTTGAGGGCCAGGTAAAAGCATACGAGCGGCTTGGATTCAGAGAGATTCATCGAGAAGAAGTCGGCGGACTCGATCAAGTGCGCGAGGTACTTTTGCAGATTGGCGAAGGACCGAATCTGGTTCAACTGCTGGAGCCGCTATCTCCGGATTCGCCGGTGCAAAAGCTCATTGATAAAAACGGCGGACGTGGCGGGCTGGCTCACGTGGCCTTTCGCGTGGAGAGCGCGCAACGCGCGTTCGACGCGATGCAGGCTGGGGGATTTCAACTGATCGACAAGGCTCCACGCAAGGGATCGCGGGGCACGACGGTATTCTTTGTGCACCCCAAGTCGCGTGCCGATGGTGCATTTGGTTTCCTCATGGAGATGGTGGAGGAGCCTGAGAGCAAATGAGAGAAGGCGGCGATGGAACATTTGCTTGAGGAGTTTCCTCCGGTCAGCACGGCGGAGTGGGAAGCGGCGATTGCGCGTGACTTGAAGGGTGCGAACTACGAGAAGCGGCTGATCTGGCGCAGCGAAGAAGGACTCGCTGTGAAGCCGTATTATCGCACCGAGGACATGAAGGACCTGGCGTGGTTGGATGCGGCGCCGGGAGACTTTCCTTATAGGCGCGGCACGCGCGCAACCGGCGACTGGCAGATCCGCGAGCAGATTGACGCAGTGGACGCAGAGACAGCGAACCAGGAGGCACGCGCGGCGGTTGCAGCCGGCGCCGAGGGAATTGCGTTCAGCGGGGTTCGAGTTGAATGCGCCGACGAATTAGACGTGCTGCTTGCCAATCTCGACGAGATTCCGATTCATTTCGAGGACGCTGATGAGGGATTGGTAAGGCTGCTACGCGAGAAGCTTCGCGCGGGACAACACGCAGCGCGGATTTCGACGGGATGCGATGCGCTGGCTAGCGTGGACTTTGCGGCACAGGCGATTCGTGGCGCGCCGGATGGATTTGCGCCGCTCACGATTCATGGGGATGCTTTCGAGGAGGCTGGCGCGACGGCAGCGGAAGAGGTGGGTTTCACCTTGGCGGCCGGGGTGGATTTTTTAGGGGTGATGCAGGAACGAGGGTTGCATGCTGGCCGCGCGGCAGCGGCGATTGAGTTCAGTTTTGCGATCGGCTCGAATTATTTCTTCCAGATCGCCAAGCTGCGGGCGTTTCGAATGGTGTGGGCGCGGGCGGTCGAAAGCTTCGGCGGGACGCGTGCGGAAGCGCCCGCATACATTGCGGCGCGCACTTCCCGGTGGAACAAAACGCTCTACGATCCACATGTAGACATTTTGCGCGCAACCACCGAAGCGATGGCGGCGGTTCTGGGAGGCGCAGACTCGGTGATGGTGGCGCCCTTCGATGCTTGTTACCGTGGGCCTGACGAGGCGAGCCGCAGGCTGGCGCGGAATACGCAGCTCCTGCTGAAGCACGAGGCGGGGATGGGGCGCGTGGCCGATGCTCCCGGCGGATCGTATTACGTGGAAGCAATTACCGACTTTCTGGCGAGCGAGGGCTGGAAGATCATGCAGGGGATTGAGGCGCGAGGCGGTTATCGAAAAGCGCAAGAAGATGGCGCGATCGCAGCAGCGCTGGAGCAATCGATGGCGGCGCGAGAAAAGGCAGTGCGTCTGCGGAGGCGCGTGTTCGTGGGAACAAATCAATTCGCGAATCCCGCCGAGCATGCGCTGAGCGGCTGCGAGGGCGGGAGGATATGCGAGACGAAGCGCGGAACGCAGCCGTACGAGGAGCTTCGGCTGCGCACCGAGCGACACATGGCGGCGGGAGGCCAGACACCGCGCGTACTGCTGGCAGAGTTTGGAGACGTGAAGCTGCGCGCGGCGCGGTCGAATTTCGCGGCGAACTTTTTTGCTTGCGCAGGATTTGAGACGGTGACGCGGCGGTTTCGGAGAACGCAAGAGATTGCGGCGGCAGAGGGCGACCTGATCGTGCTTTGCAGCTCGGATAAAGAGTACGCCGCGCTTGCCTCGGAGTTGATGCCAAAACTGAAGGCGATGGGCCGCAAAACACCAGTGATTGTGGCCGGAAATCCTGAAGATGCGACGGCACTTGTGGGGGCGGGCGTTGCCGACTTTGTTCATGCGCGAAGCAATCCTTTGGAAGTGCTCGCAAAGTGGCAGGAACGATTGGGGATCAAGAGCTGACGATGCGGCCTGACTTTACAAAGATCGATTGGAAGCCGGCGGCAGCTGTGATCGCGCCGAGTGGCGCAGCAGACGATGTCTCGACGGAGAACGCTGCGTTGAAGCGTTTTTATACGCGCGATGATCTGGCGGGACTGGAGCACTTGAATTACGTGGCCGGCGTTCCACCCTATCTGCGCGGACCTTACGCGACAATGTATGCGATGCGGCCGTGGACGATTCGGCAATACGCGGGATTTTCAACGGCAGAGGATTCGAATGCGTTTTACCGCCGTAACCTGGCGGCAGGGCAGCGCGGGCTTTCAGTGGCATTCGATCTGGCGACGCACCGCGGTTATGACTCCGATCATGAGCGCGTTATAGGCGACGTGGGCAAAGCAGGAGTAGCGATCGACTCGATTCTGGACATGAAGATCCTGTTCCATCGAATCCCGCTTGACCAAATGTCGGTATCGATGACGATGAACGGCGCGGTACTGCCGATCATGGCGTTCTATATTGTTGCGGCCGAGGAACAGGGCGTGAAGCCGGAGGCGCTGAGCGGGACCATCCAGAACGACATTCTGAAAGAGTTCATGGTCCGCAATACGTACATCTATCCGCCGGCGGGATCGATGCGCATCATCGGCGATATTTTTCGCTACTGCGCTGCGAAGATGCCGAAGTTCAACTGCATCAGCGTGAGCGGATACCACATGCAGGAGGCAGGCGCGACGGCGGAGCTGGAGCTGGCGTATACGCTGGCTGACGGGCTGGAGTATTTGCGCGCAGGTGTTGAAGCCGGTCTCGATGTGGATGAGTTTGCGCCGCGGATTTCATTTTTCTGGGGCGTGGGCATGGACCATTTCATGGAGATTGCCAAGATGCGTGCGGCGCGCATGCTTTGGGCGAAGATCGTGAAGAGCTTCGGCGCGAAGAATCCCAAATCGCTGGCGTTGCGTGCGCACTCGCAGACTTCAGGATGGAGCTTGACCGCGCAGGATCCGTATAACAACGTGGTGCGCACGTGCGTGGAGGCTATGGCCGCGGCATTTGGCGGCACGCAGTCGCTGCACACAAATGCGCTGGACGAGGCACTGGCCTTGCCGACGGACTTTTCCGCGCGCATTGCGCGCAACACGCAGCTCTATTTGCAGATGGAAACCGGCATTACGCATGTGGTGGACCCGTGGGCGGGATCGTATACCGTGGAAAAGCTGACGCACGAGCTGATGCACTCCGCGTGGGATCTGATCCAGGAGATTGAGCAGCTGGGCGGAATGACGAAAGCGATCGAAACGGGAGTGCCGAAGATGCGCATTGAGGAAGCGGCAGCGCGCAGGCAGGCGGCCATTGATGCGGGACGCGATGTGATTGTTGGCGTGAATGCCTACAAAGCGACGGATGAGCCAGAGATTCCCGTGCTCGATATCGATAACGATGCGGTGCGTGCCGGGCAGATCAAGAGACTTGAGGAACTGAGGCGCGAGCGCGATGCGAACGCGGTGCACGAGGCGCTGGAGCGGCTGGAGTGCTGTGCCGCGAGCGGCGAGGGAAATCTGCTGGAATGCGCGGTTGATGCGGC
The DNA here is from genome assembly GCA_963850865.1 of uncultured Acidobacteriaceae bacterium. Taxonomy (GTDB): domain Bacteria; phylum Acidobacteriota; class Terriglobia; order Terriglobales; family Acidobacteriaceae; genus Telmatobacter. The sequence goes on along the minus strand of CAWKMZ010000006.1, from coordinate 227,773 downwards.
ACGTAAACGAGCCACGCTCGGCGAGATTTCCACGGCACTCGAAAACGTGTGGGGACGTTACGAAGCGGCGACGCGGACAATCGCCGGAGTCTACTCCGCAGAGAGCGCCAGCGGCGAGGAGTTCAGAAAAGCGCGGCGGATGGTGGAGGAGTTTGAGCGCGAAGAGGGCCGGCGGCCACGGATTCTGGTGGCAAAGATGGGGCAGGATGGGCATGACCGCGGCGCAAAAGTGATTGCGACGGCGTTCGCGGACATTGGCTTTGACGTGGACGTGGGCCCACTTTTCCAGACACCGCGGGAGGTGGCGCGGTTTGCGATGGATAGCGACGTGCACGTTGTGGGCGTCTCAAGCCTGGCCGCGGGGCACAAGACGCTGGTGCCACAACTCATTGCGGAGCTTCGCGCATTGAGCCGGGAGGACATTCTTGTGGTGGTGGGCGGCGTGATTCCACCGCAGGATCACGGGTTCCTGTATGACGCGGGCGTGGCGGGAATTTACGGGCCGGGCACGGTGATTCCGGTGGCGGCGCAAAAGATTCTGGAGCTGCTGTGCGCGGCTGTGATTGGCTAGGTGGGTGCGATGAAGAGCGCTCTGCGTGAACTGCCGGGATGCGGAACGCCGGACGCGCCGAGTGCGGCAAAGAGAACGCGGGCGCTGTCGCGTGAGGAATACCGCGATGGAATTTTGCGCGGCGATCGAGCTGTGCTGGCTCGCGCCGTTACGCTGATCGAAAACGCTCGCACAGCGGATCGCGAGTTGGCCGAACAGATTGTGGAAGACTGCCTGCCGCACTGTTGCGATTCAATCCGCGTGGGGATCACGGGCGTGCCCGGAGCAGGCAAGAGCAGCTTGATTGAAGCATTGGGCGGATTTCTGATCGCGGAGAAGAAGGAGAAAGTTGCGGTACTGGCGATTGATCCGAGCAGCCAGATCTCCGGCGGAAGTATTCTGGGCGACAAGACGCGAATGCCCAAGCTGGCGGCGAGCGAGATGGCGTTTATCCGGCCGTCACCTTCGCGCGGAATGGCCGGCGGTGTGGCGCAACGGACGCGCGAGGCGATGCTGCTGTGCGAGGCGGCGGGATACCGGAACATTCTGGTGGAGACGATCGGCGTAGGCCAGTCAGAGACGGCCGTGCACGAGATGGTGGATTTCTTTTTGCTCATCACGTTGGCCGGCGCGGGAGACGAGCTACAGGGGATCAAGCGGGGAGTAATGGAGCTGGCTGACCTTGTGGCCGTGAACAAGGCTGACGGAGCGAATGCGGAAGCCGCGGAGCGCGCACGCGTTGAGGCGCAAAATGCGCTGCACTACTTCCCGGCACAGAAGTCGGGATGGACGCCACGCGCGGTGACCTGCTCCGCACTCAAAGGCACGGGAATTGGCGCGTTGTGGGAGTGTGTGCTTGAGTACGCAGCATTGACGCGAGCCAACGGGTGGCTTGCCGCGAGCCGGCGTGAGCAGCAGCGGCGATGGATGCACGAGATGATCGATCAATCGCTACGCCAGCGATTCGACAGGCATGCGGCGGTGCGAGAACGCATGGAGACGCTGGAGCGCGATGTCGCGGAGGGAAGGACGACGCCGTTTCGCGCGGCGCGAACGCTGCTGGAAGCCTACTCCGATCCCGACCGACACTTGAAGACGGGCCATCACTTCATCCAGAGCGGATTGCCATGAGGGAAGCTGAACGCCGAAGCGGGTGTTGAGCCTGGCGTTCGAAAGAACTGAGTTGCGCGGACGCGCAGCGGCGGTGGGGTAGTCCTTGGTCCCGATTGGAATGAGTTCCGGGGCTTTGACGCCGAGTTGCCCGGATGCGCGGGCGAAGATGGCCTGAGCGAAACCGAACCAGGAAACAGAACCGGCACAGGTCATGTGGTAAAGGCCGGACCAGTTCTGCGAGTCGCCGAAGCGGCCGGCCAACACGCCCGTGACAATTGTGTGCGTGGCGCGGGCCAGCTCGATGGAAGTGGTGGGCGCACCGATCTGGTCATCGACGATGGAAAGCCGGTCGCGCTCCCGAGCCAGACGCAGCATGGTGAGCAAGAAATTGTTGCCATGCGGTCCATACACCCAACTGGTGCGAAAGATGAGATAGGGCGCGCGTGAGTCTTGAATGGCCTGCTCGCCGGCAAGCTTAGTTGCGCCGTATACGCTGAGCGGCGCAGGAGCATCGTCTTCCGTCCACGGATCCTGCTTGCTGCCGTCGAAGACGTAATCCGTGGAGTAGTGGACGAGAAGCGCGTTACGCTCGGCAGCTTCTTCGGCGAGAACGCGAGGAGCGAGTGCGTTGATGGCGTGAGCCAGAGCCATCTCTGACTCAGCGCGATCGACGGCGGTGTAGGCAGCGGCGTTAAGAATGACGTCCGGAGCGACGCGGCGAACGAGTTGGCGCGTCTGATCGGGATCGGCAAGATCGACGGACTCGCGATCGACAGCGACGATGGTTCCGACATCAGCAAAGCTCTTCTGAAGCTCGCGGCCGAGCTGGCCTGCACTGCCCACTATAAGGATGCGGGGACTCCGCGACGGATCGGAGGCAGGAGGCTGGGTGGTCAAATCCGTCATGCGAGAGATCTCCGGAATGCGCGGGAGTGCACTTCCCGCATTCTAATTGGCGTGGCCTGCGGCGGAGTTGAAGGCCGCAGCCGGCGGCGAGCTACGGGTTCGCGCGTTGAACCAATTCCTCGTACAATTTGAAGAGGGGGCACGATCCTCATGCGACGGGTCTATTGCGACGCCAATGCCACCACGCCTCTGCTGCCGGAGGTGATGGAGGCGATGCGCCCGTACTGGATGGAGGAGTTTGGCAACGCTTCCTCAATTCACTTGCATGGCCAGAAGGCGCGCACGGCCGTGGATCATGCGCGTGGGACGGTGGCGCAGTTTTTCGGCTGCCGGGAAGCGGAAGTTGTGTTCAACTCCGGCGGCACCGAGGGTGACAACACGGCGATCTTCGGGCTGATGCGCGCGGGCGATCATTTTATTACAACGTCGATTGAGCACTCGGCTGTGCTGCGGGCCGCAGATCGAGTGGCTGAGCACGGCGTTGAGGTGACGTTTGTTGCGCCGAAGAAGAATGGGCTGATCGATCCGGAAGAGATTCGCCGCGCGATTGGGCCAGCGACGCGGCTGGGCGATTCCGGTAGGACTCTGATCAGCGTGATGCTGGCAAATAATGAGACGGGCCTGGTGCAGCCGGTGGAGGAGATCGGCAAGATAGCCGCGGAGGCGGGGGCCTTTTTCCATATCGATGCTGTGCAGGGTGCTGGAAAAGTCGCGTTCGACATGCGGCGATTCGGATGCCATTTGTGCTCGATCAGCGCGCACAAAATGCACGGGCCAAAGGGTGTGGGCGCGATGTACGTGCGGCGCGGAACTCCGCTTTCGCCTCTGATGGTGGGCGGGAGCCACGAGCGCCGTCAGCGCGCGGGAACGCAGAATGTGCCGGGTATTGTGGGGCTGGGCAAGGCCGTGGAACTGGCAATGGCGAGCCTTGAAGATGGGACGATGGAACGCGTTGCGCGGCTGCGCGACCGGCTCGAAGCGGGGATTCTTGAAATTGCGGGAACGAAGGTAAATGGCGCGACAGCACCGCGTGCGGCAAACACGACGAACATTCATTTTGAGCATCTGGAGGGCGAGGCGCTGGTGATCGCGCTCGACCTGAAGGGCGTTGCGGTGAGTGGAGGATCGGCGTGCCACTCGGGATCGACTGAGCCGAGCCATGTACTGATGGCGATGGGATTGGACAAGAACGCGGCGCTGGCAAGCTTGCGCTTTAGCCTATTGAAGACGGTAACGGACGAAGATGTGGACCATGTGTTGCGCGTCGTCCCAGAGGCAGTGGAACATTTGCGAGCGCTGGCGCCGGAGGCGAAGCTAGCTGCCAGCCTCTAGCTACTAGCTTCTAGCTGGTTCTGAGGTGAACCAGCAGGACGGTCTTGGAGAAAAGTTGTTGATCGGATGCGAGCAAGTGGAAGCATTTTTATGAAGCAGAGAACGACCATTGCGGTGGCGATGTCCGGAGGGGTTGACTCCTCGACGGCGGCGGCGATTCTCGCTCGCGAGGGCGATTCATCTGCGGCTCCACGCAATGCAGTGGTAGGGCTGACGCTGCAGCTTTGGGATCAGACGCGCCTAGCGGGCAAGCACGGCATTCCCGACGCGCCCAAGGCGGGGCGATGCTGTTCCATTGACGACGTATACGATGCGCGACGCGTGGCAGAGCACTTGGAAATCCCGTATTACGTGGTGAACCAGGAGGAGCGGTTCGAGCGGGACGTGGTGCGGCCATTTGTGGATGAGTATCTGGCGGGGCGCACGCCGATTCCCTGCTCTCTTTGCAACAACCATATCAAGTTTGACCAACTGCTGAGGACCGCACGGAGCATTGGGGCGGAGCGGATTGCGACGGGCCACTACGCGGTGAACGAGTTCGACGAAAAGCGAGGGCGATGGATTTTGAAGCGGCCCGCGGACCGGGCCAAGGACCAGACCTATTTTCTGTTCGGGCTGACGCAGGAGCAGCTTGCACGCACACTCTTTCCGCTGGGGCACATGACCAAGCCGGAGGTGCGCGAGGCAGCGCGGAAGCATGGGTTGATGCTGGCGGAGAAGCCGGATTCGCAGGAGATCTGCTTTGTACCGGGCGGCGACTACAAGCAATTCATCGCGGCTTATCTGGAGGAGCAGGGCGAGGCGGCACCGGAGATGGCAGGCGAACTGGTGGCCGCGAGTGGAGAAGTCATCGGGCGGCACGCGGGTATCCACAACTTTACCGTGGGGCAGCGCAAGGGACTGGGCGTCGCGAGCGCATCTCCGCTCTACGTGATCAACATCGATCCGGCGAGTCATCGCGTGACGGTGGGCGCGGACGCAGAGCTGGCGACGCGCAGTTTGCGCGCGCGGCAATTGAACTGGATCAGCATTGCGGAGCTGAAGGAACCGATGCGCGTGAAGGTGAAGATCCGGCATCGGCACGAGCCGGCATGGGCGACGCTGGAGCCGGGCGGAGCGGACGAAGCGATTGCGACTTTCGATGAGCCGCAGCGCGCAGTGACGCCGGGCCAGGCTGCGGTTTTCTACGATGGCGATGAAGTGGTTGGCGGGGGCTGGATTGCCTGAAGCGTGCGAGTCGATTGCCGAGAGCTGTGTGAACCGGGCCTGGTGCAGTGTTCGACGAACGCAGTCCGTCAATCGAAATCCCGAAATGCAGGTCCTTCGACTTCGTCTCGCTGAAGCGAGACTTCGCTCAGGATGACCTCTTAATGAGGATGTGGGTTTCCGCTGACCAACCCTAGACGAACATGTCGTGATCGCGTGACGGCCGATTGGCCTGCGAAGGAGGCTCGGGCACTCCATTGCGCAGCGATTCAATGACCGCTTTTACCGAAGACAATATCGCCGCGAGCTGGCGCATGGGCTTGTTGACGGCGTTGGACATGAATTGACCAGTGCGGTCCAATGTGTCGAGAACGTGGGAAAACATCGAGTCGAGGCGGTTGCCCTGAATACGCGCGCGGGCAATCATTTCATCGGCGGCGGATTGCACATCAGCGGCCTGAACGCGCAGGGAATGAGTGAGGGCTGCGAGGTCGTCGGCAGTCTGTTCGATTTTTGGCGTGAGCCGCGCGACCAGCGAGCGAGTATTGTCGATGAGCGGAGTGACCGAGGAGCGGAAGGCTTCAATTTTCAGGTCCATGGAGCGCGCAGCCTTGCGCATGGCGATAAAGGCGGCCAGTAAAACGAAGGCCTGGACCAGCATGGCCAACGCAACCAGCGCGACCAAAATGAGTTGAACGGTTTGATTGTCGATCTTTGGCATATGAACGATCTCGCGGAAAACTCTGCGGAACTAGAACTTGCAGCCTGAACACGCCGCGCCAGCAAAGGCAGCGGAATCACTTTCGGAGCCTGCGCGAGCACCTGGGTTAATCATGCACGCACTCATCGCCGGAAGAGACGATGAGATCCGAGGCACTGCGTAGGCCCGGTTGGACTGCCGACTCTCAGAACTCGTGCGTTTCGGGCTCGCCGTTTGCCGACTTGTAAGCCTGACGTCCGGCGTCAACGGCCGCGGTGACGCGAGTGGACTGATCGGCGACCAGATTCTTGCCGCGCTCGACGAATTCTTCCCACTGCGCTCTTCCGCGATCGACGTACTCGCCAACCTGTTCCTTGCCGCGATCAACAAAAGCGTTCACCTGCTCCTTGCCGCGATCGACGATGGCGCTTACGTTCTCCGCAGCTTCGCGCGTGCGCGCGCGCAGATACTCCGCGCTCTCACGTGCTCCCGAAGCGATGTCCTCGCGGGTCTCTTTGCCGCTCTTTGGCGCATAAAGGATGCCAACCAGAGCGCCGACGCCTAAGCCGGCCAGAAACCAGGCCAAGCCGTATGACTTGTTTTCTTCTGCCATGATGAACCCTCCTCTTTCACCGCACTCAATGAACGATTGAGCCTACCAAACCAGTCCAGTCTACAGCAAACGGGCGCCGTGCAGCAGATTGGGCGGTTGTTGAATTTGCAAGACCGTTCGCAAATAGCCGAAAACGCATTCCGCCGGACTCCAATACGAGACACGGCGTTCGCATGAGATCCACGCGCTGAAACCGACCCACTCTCCCGGTTAGATGCGCTGCCCGGGTGCGGAGTCATCCACCGGACGGAGAATTGCGGGCAAGAACTTCAGCAAAGTGAAAGGCATGACGGCTGGTCAACTGCGCGATTTGCTCGCGGCAACTGAAGCCGTCAGCGACGAGGATCGTGGACGGGCCGGCAGATTGCACAGCGGGCAACAGGCCCTGGCCGGCGATGGTCTTAGAAACTTCAAATTTGTCGGCTTCAAAGCCGAATGGACCCGCCATTCCGCAACAGCCTGCATGGATGAGATCGACGTTCGCTCCGGCAGCGCGGAGAAGCGCGATCTCACTCGACGGGCCGCCAAAGACGGCCTTGTGATGGCAGTGACCGTGGACCAGGATGTTTGCGCCTGCGAGGCGGCCAGAGGCAAACTGGGGTGCGCGTTCGGAGAGCCAGTCGGGGAGCAGCCAGATATTTTGGCTCAGGCGTTTCGCGCGGGGATCGTCTGGGAAGAGTTCCAGCAACTCGTCTTTGAAGACGCTGGCACAGCTTGGCTCGAGGAAGATGAAGGGCAAGCCGACCTGAATTTGCGGGGCCATGCGGCTGAGCACGTGCGCAAGATAGGAGCGAGCGGCTCCGAGAAGACCGAAATCGTAGAGCGGCCGGCCGCAGCAGATGTGGCCGCGCGGAGTTTCAACCTGAAATCCGGCTTGGGTAAGGATGGTTTCGGCCGCGGAAAGAGATTGCGGATAGTAGTAGTTATTCCACGTATCGGGCCACAGCACCACTTGCAATGGGGCGGACCTTTGGACCACCTGCGGTGGGGCAGACCCTTGGTCGAGATTTGTGGGGATCGTCGTGAGTTGCCGCGCCGTCGGTCGCGCCTTTTGGTAGGTTTTCGAGGCCAGACGCGGCAAGCGGCGCTCGCGGGCAACGCCGGCGATGCGCTTGATGAGTGGACTGGTGAGCGGGCCAGTGAGGATTGCGTTGGTGAGAGACGGGGCGATTGAGCCGTAGCGGGCGAGGCGATCGGCAAAGCCAAAGATGTAGTGATGAATGGGGTGCAGGCGGCCTTTGTAGTGTTGCGCAAGGAATTCTGATTTGTAAGCGGCCATGTCAACCTGCACCGGGCACTCGGATTTGCAGGCCTTGCAGCTCAAGCAAAGGTCGAGGGCCTCGTGGACGGCGCGGCTTTGAAACCCCTCCTGGCGCAGAGATCCGGCGAGCATCTCCCACAGAAGATGTGCGCGACCGCGCGTGGAGTGCTGCTCTTCTCCGGTGGCGCGATAGCTGGGACACATGACGCCACCCTCGGTGTTGCGACAGGCGCCGACGCCCACGCATCGCTCGGAGGCACGCTCGAACGAGCCATCGTCTTTGGCAAAAGAAAAGTTGGGCTCCCAATTCTCAGAAGCAAGACCCTTCGACGGGCGCAGGGCCGGCTCTGGGGCACTGGCGGCGACGGGGTGACGAAGGTTCTCCACCGGATCGTAAACGCGCACGGCATCGGAAAGCTTGCCGGGATTCATGCGATTGTCAGGATCCCAGAGGGCCTTGAAGTCGCGGAAGGCTTCGACGAGTTCGGGGCCAAACATTTTGGGCAGGAGCGCGGCGCGTGCCTGGCCGTCGCCGTGTTCACCGGAGAGCGAACCGCCGAAGGAGAGAACAGTGTCAGCGGCTCGTTCGATGAATTCGCGGAAAGTGCGAATGCCTTCGGCGCTGCGAAAGTCGAAATTGATGCGCATATGCACGCAACCCTGCCCATAGTGGCCGTAGAGAGGACTGCTAAAACCGTACTCAGCCATGAGGCGGGTGATGGCGCGGAGATATTTTCCGAGCTGCGCGGGAGGAACGGCGGAGTCTTCCCAGCCTTCCCAACGGTCGGGCTCGCCGGGCACAAAGACCATGGCGCCGAGCGCGGACTCGCGCACATGCCAGACGGCCTGAGCTTCATCGGGCGCGCAAATATGAGCTACTGGCGCGGAGCGCCAGGATTGCGAGGCGCGTGCAAGTGATTCGGCCCTAGCGCGGGCTTCCTCGGCGGACCATGCGCCCATCTCGACGAGCAAGAATCCGACTCCGGGGGGCAGCCGATCAAGATCGCGCAGAGCCAAGCCCTTGCGGCGCATGAAGTCGACGAGAAGAGAATCGAAGCCTTCGAGGCCGATGGGCTTGTGCTCGAGCGCGAGCGGAACCGCGTCGGCGGCAAGAAATGCGTCATTGAAGCCAAGCACAGTGAGCACGCGGAATGGCGGGCTCGCAGTGAGATTCAAAGTGGCGGAGACGACGTTGGCGCAGGTGCCTTCGGAGCCAACCAGCGCGCGCGCGACATGAAAGTTATTTTCAGGTAGAAGCTCGTCGAGATTGTAGCCGGAGACGCGGCGCGGAATGCGGGGAAACTTTTCACGGACGAGGGCTGCGTAGCGGTCGCGGAGGCGCGCAAGGCCGGCGTAGATTTGCCCGACGCGGCCGCCGGCGCGAATGAGCGCGTCAAGGCGCTCGGGCGAGGTGGCTCCCACGGTCATGCGCGTGCCATCGTAGAGTGCGATGTCGAGCGATTCGACGTTGTCAACGACTTTGCCGCCGAGCAGGCCATGCACACCGCAACTGTTGTTGCCGATCATGCCGCCGAGAGTGCAGCGGGAGTGCGTCGCGGGATCGGGCGCGTAGGTAAGCTGATGCACTTCGGCGGCGTCGCGCAGACGGTCAAGAACGATGCCGGGCTCCACGCGCGCGAGGCGCTTCGCGGGGTCCAGCTCCTCAAGCGAATTCATGAAACGAGAAAAGTCAAAGACTACGGCAACGTTGACACATTGACCGGCGAGACTGGTGCCAGCGCCACGGGGAAGAACGGCGGCGCCGGTGGCACGACAGGCGGCCAGAGCAGCTTCAACATCGACAGCGTCGCGCGGAAAGATGACGCCGATAGGGAGCTGGCGGTAGTTCGACGCGTCAGCGGCGTAGAGTGCGCGTGCGCCCAGGTTGAAATGGACTTCGCCACGAAGCGATTTTTTCAGCAGACTTTCAAGCTCCCGGTGAGCGGAAAAGCTCTCATGGCCGAGCGGGGCGGAATTGGAAAGAATGGCAAATGTTGAATTGCTCACGCTGAAATGGTAGCGCGTTGGGCGCGGAGACAGTGTCTTGAGGGCGTGGTTTTCAAATTGGGGATCGAACCAAGACATGAAATGGAAGGAGTAGACTGACTTCGACTTCACCCAAGGGGGTGCGCGTATGACTTCTGATACGACGCAGGCAAGCGAACGCGGAAAAGGCCCTCGAAGGGAATGGCTCTTTCTCAGGTGCTTCGCTCTCGGCGGTGTGCTGGGGCTTGTCGCTGCCTTGGTGGTTTTTGTTGTCCCTTTACCGGGGCCGCTTGTTTGGGTTCTATGTCCGGTTATTGGGATGGTGTTCGATCCCGATCCTTCCCATACGATGGGCATAACAATTCTCGCCCTTGGCGTCAATTTCCTGCTTTACGCAGTTGCGGGGCTGTTAGTCGGAGCTTTATGGGAAGCGGAGATGGATAGTCGGGTGAGAGAAAAACGTTAATGTCCAAACGGGCGGGGTTGGTTGTTCGCCCAGCACGGTCAGTCAAATTCGAAATTGGACAAGTGCCGCTTTATCTCGACGGCCACTCTTCAACGACCACGCCGAGGTCGTTGAGCTGGCGGATGACGGCTTCGACATTGCGGCGAACTTTGGGCCGGTCTTTGGGCGCAGCGGAGGTGGATTCCGCGACAGCGATCACGCGGCCATACGACCACGCTCCGGCAGGAATAGCGGCGACGGCAGCGTCGAGGTCGGAGAGACGCAATTCCAACTGCTGCCGACGCGCCGCCGTGGGACGAAGCAAAGTTCCCTGCCCCACCGAGCTGGGGTTGGCATCGGCCAGAATGATGCGAAGCGCAACGGTGTCAGCGCCGACGACGAGGAAGGGATTTGCCCATTGCGCGGGGTCGTGGACATCAATGTAGAGGCTCTTGGTGGGCAGCGGAATTTGATCAAGCTCGGCGCGCTCCTGGTCGCGCTCCACTGCCGCGTCATGCGCCCGATGCTCGGCATCTACAGCGTCCTTTTCGACCTTGACGACAGCACCCTCTTCTCGATGGCAGGCGGCGAGAAGCAGAGCTGGGAGCACTACCAGCGCAAACAATCTATTGCGGGTGCGGTGCGGAATCACGAGATTAAGGATAGCAGGGCAACGGGTGCGCGTTGCCTTAGCGAATGGCGAATAAGCCAGCCCCAAAGGCTGTGCGAATGCCGCCAGACAACCCGCTATTTGCCTGCGATTACACTGCGGGCGATGGAGTCGAGAATGCCATTGAGGAAATTGATTGATTCGGCGGCGCAGTAGCGGCGGCCGATCTCGAGCGCCTCGTTGATCACTACAGGAAAGGGCGTGGATTTGACGCCGATAAGCTCAGCGACGGCCATGCGGAGCAGATTGCGATCCACGGCAGGCATGCGATCGAGGCGCCAGTGCGCGGAGTGGCCGGCAATGAGCGCATCGATTTCTTCCTGACGAGCAACGGCCACGCGAAACAAGTCCTCGGCAAAACCGCGCACCTCGGGTTCGACGGGATCCGCAGCCTTGCCAGAACGTAGCCTGAACATCGTCGGGACTCTGGCGGCCAATGTCGGCCTGAAAAAGCATTTGCATGGCGAGTTCGCGAGACTTGCGGCGATGGCGCGAGGTCAAGCTGGGCCGCCTTGCTGGAGTTTGCGGCGAAGGCTCACCATTTCAATGGCAGCAGCGGCGGCCTCAAAGCCCTTGTTGCCGCCCTTGACGCCGGCGCGATCGAGGGCTTGCTCCAGAGTCTCGCAGGTGAGCACGCCAAAGCTGTGAGGAACGCCGGTTTCCTGCTGTGACTGGCCGATGCCGCGCGCGACCTCGTTGTAGATGGCTTCGTAGTGGGCAGTTTCTCCGCGCAAAAGGCAACCGAGAGTGACGATGGCGTCGAAAGTGCCACCGGCCGCGCAGGTGCGGGCGGCGGCAGGAATCTCCCATGCGCCGGGAACGCGCACGACCTGAACGTCTGAGCGGGCTGCGCCACTTCGCAACAAGGCGTCAAGAGCGCCCTCAAGCAGACGGTCGGTGATGACGGCGTTCCAGCGCGAGACAATGACGGCGAATTTCATTCCACTCGCTGAAAGATCGCCCTCGAGCGCAATTGGCTTGCCTTTCACGGGATCGGTCCAGGCCCAGAAGCTGAAGCTGAAGCCGGGCTCCGGCTCTACAGTGAAGAGTTGCGAACGCCAATCGGTCTCGGCGATGGGAGAAAGCCGCGAGACAGCTTGATCGCCCCCTTGCTGACGGAGCCATGCTTCAGCAGCCTGATGGACGGAGTCGAGCGAGGTGACCTCGATGAGGATATCGGCTGTGGGGGGAAACTTTCCGTCGACAAACTCCAGATTGCCGAGCGGAGCGAGAAACGATGCGCCGCGGGATCCCTCCTGCTGCCAGCCTTTGCCGGGCGCAAAGCCCAGCGCGGCAAAAAAGGCCGCCAGCCGGTCGTAGGCCGCGGCACTGCGGGCAGGCCGCAGAAATGAGATGCCCTTGATCATGAATCGATTGTAGAAGACAGGGACCAAGGGACCAAGGGAACAAGAGGCCGAGAAAGCATCCTCACCAAATGCAAATGCAGGTCCTTCGACTGCGTTTGTCGCGAATAACGCGCCAAACTTCGCTCAGGATGACCATCCTCACCCTACCAAGTACAAATGCAGGTTCTTTGACTCGGATCGCTGACGCGATCATCGCTCAGGATGACCATCCTCACGATACAGAGTTACGTGACGGAGCGCGGCTTGACCGTGATGACCGTTGCAGGAACCACGGTGGACGGGCCAGGCGCAGTGGGATAGAGGCAGCCTGCATCGTTGCCGCCCGCCGAGACCGGCGTGCAAGCAGGCAGAGCAGGCGTCAATTGCTTCGTATCGGTGGGCGGTGAAGTGGTGCTGAGGTTGACCGGAATGCCGATGAAATGAAGTTCATCGTCGCCCGCCGTGGATACGAAGAAGATGGAGTGATCGGGCGAGAATGTGCCTGCGAGCGGAGCGGTTGGAGGCGTGACTGAAGTGCTGTCAGCGAAGGTCACATAGCCGACGGGTCCGAGGCCGGTCGGCTGGGGCAGATAGTACGGAAGCTGCGCGGCCGTGGTGGAAGTGCCCGGCGTGTTGTAGGTGACGAAAGCGATGGGCACGGCGCTGGTGGCAGAGGCCGTGGCGGGCGCCGTGCCAGTGACGACCTGATTGACGGCGGTGGCATTTGTCACCCCGGCCAGATTGACCGAACCGTCGAGCACTGGATTCGTAGAGAGCGGCGAGAGTGTCTGCGTTGTGCCGGATGCGGTTTCTGGACATTCAGCGGCGGGATAAGCAAGAGATGGCGGAATATTGAGGCCGATGTCATCGAGTGTGATGCTGGAGCCGCTTAGGGATGCACCGAGAATGTGCTGACCGTCGGAGGTGGCACCTAAAACGCTGGTCGGGATGCTGAGAGAGTCAGTTGCAGGCTGCGGATAAAACTGAATTGTCGCGTTGTTTCCGACAATTCCGCTGGGGCACCATGTGCGGGCGACTGTTGAATTACCGGCGAGCCACGCGCCCAAACCTGGGACAGTGATGGCAAGATTCTGCGCGCCGCCCGAGGTGGTCAGGTCGTAGGTGCTCCAGCCGGAGTTGGTGTCGTGCACATAGAGCGTGTTGGTGTGATTACCGCCGAGCGTGGCGCTATCGACGATGTAAAGAGTGTTCGAATCCTGCGTCCAGGCCGCTGCCGCACCCAAGCCGCCAAATGTACTGAGGATGCTGCCGGAGGTGTTGTAGAGGTAAAACACGCCACGAATCTGATCGTTGACAAGCAGATAGCTGCCATTCGGAGAGACGGCCAGCACCACGCCGGGCACGCTCGTGTCCTGTCGGGTAAGAGAATTGCCGTTGGTTGAGTAGACCATCAGCTCGCGAGGCGAGCCAAAGTAGAGGTTGGAACCCACCTGGTCCATGACCATGGAGTTGGGCACGAAAGGAAGACGCACGGTGCTGCCGGGCGTGCCGGTGAGCAGCTCGACGGAGTAAAAGTACTGCGACTGGCCAGGCGCACCGGCCCAGACAAAGTCGCTGGTGGTGCCGGGAACGATCACGTCGACGGGATTGGAAGTGATGGATAAACCGGTCCCATTCAAACCAAGCTCATTGATGGGGGCAGGATTGCATTGAGGCGGTTTGCAGAGGGCAGTGAGCGTGGCAACACCGGGGTACGCCGGGTCAATGGACCCGGCACCGCCGGCGGTGATGTCGATGGGATTGGTGGACTCGTACTCCAGTGACAATCCAGTGATCGAGTTGCGCTGGGTATCGATCACATTCGTGGTGAGGTTTTGCGAAACTCCCTGGGTGATAACGCCTTTTGTGCTTCCATTAGCCAGCGTAATATTGATCGATTTCGGCGGGCAGGTAGAGAAGTACCCGGCCGAAGATGAGGTTTGCGAGAGCGACGCGGTGATGACGGTGGTGCCCGGCTGCTCGGCAGTGATGACGTTGGTTGTGGAATCGATCTTAGCCACAGCGGAGTTGCTCGTAAAAAAGTCGAGAGTGCCGATGGAGGAAGTGCACTCGGGAACGGACGAGACGCCTGGAGCCAGCTTACCCGGGCAGGCGTAGTTCGCCGGCAACACTGAAGACGGGGCGCAAAGCTCATATTGGGTTCCGTTGCTGACATAGCACTCCTCGGCATCAAGCTGTGCCTGCTGGTTCTGCGAGAAGCACTGCTGAGGAACGGAGCTGGAAACAGAAGTCGTGACGAGACTAATACTTGAAATTGGGGCGTGGACGTAGACGGCCACGGGGTTGGAGGTCACCGATTCGGCAGAGGCAGTGATGTAAGCGACGGAGTATGGCAAGCCGCCCGTCGAAGGCAATGGATTGGGGTAGTTGCAGTAGGAGTAGTCGGGGATTCCGCCGCCGCTGTTGCGGTTCCATGTACCGGCGCAGAGCTGGCCGCCGGGCGAAATGTCGACCAACTGGTTGTTGGTGGTGCCCCAACTGAGCGCTCCGGCGGGGATGGAAGCCGAATTGCCTTTGCAGGTAGTGGCTGAGGGCTGCGAGATGGAGCTGGTCTGTCCATAGGCCAGGGAAATTCCGGCGGTTTGGGGCTGGAGCGTGAGATTGGCCACTTCGGTGAGGGTTAGCCCATAGCCGAGTCCGTTGCAATACTTTCCGGCCGGATTGCGGACGCAACCGGAGATGGAAATCCCGGCCGGAATGGCCAGGCCGAGCAAACAAACAAGCGTCAGAAACCGCCGCATGAATCCTCCCCGCTCCGCACCTTAGAACCGCGGAACGGATTTGAAAAGCGCATTAAGAAGAATGAGACCCAACCGCCCTCGCCGATGCACACGACCGAGCCCACGGCTGGCCAGCGGGGCGAGTTGGACCCCAGCCGCAGATCCCTGCCGGCAGGCTGCCGCATGCGGCCGGAGGGACGAAACGCACAGTGAATGTCCCAAGGAAAAAGTGTATCAGGATGGACCCACCTCTGACATCGAGCACGATGGCGATAAGACTCTGGAAGATAGACTGGCGCGGAGCCGGATGGAGAGCGGGGAAAGGCCGGGAGCAAGGGAGCAAGGGAGCAAGGGAGCGAGGGAGCGAGAGCTGTGCGAGCGAGGACGCCCGCACAACAACCGGTCAACCACCCCAACGACGAGGACCTGTCGTTTGGGGGCCCGGCCAGGAGGCCGGCGCTACAAAGACGTGGAGCGAGTGAGCGAGGGGGCGGAGGAATCGTCGCTGGTTTCAAGGCATGTACTTTGCAAACCAATCGACGGCGCGCTCAAGAGTGTCGCGGCGATCGGCCGGATTGGAGAAGCCGTGACCCTCATTGGGATAGACCACCAATTGCGCGGGAACGTGCAGATCGCGGAGTGCGTGCCAGAACTCGAAGGACTGCGGCGCTGGACACTCGCCGTCACGATCGCCGACGACAGCGAGAGTTGGGGTTTGGGCTTGTTTGATGAACGTGATTGCGGAGCTGCGCGCGTAGACCTGCGGGTCGTCATAAACGGATGCGCCGAAGTACGGAATCATCCACTGATCGATGGAGTTCTCGCCATAGTAGGAGAGCCAGTCAGAGATTCCGGCGCCGGCGACCGCGGCGCGGAACCGATGAGTCTGGGTGACGGCGAACATGGACATGAAACCGCCGTAGCTCCAGCCGGCGATTCCGACGCGGTTGGGATCGACAGGATATTTCGCGAGGACGGCATCGACACCGGCGAGGATGTCGCGCAGGTCGCCGTATCCGAAGTCGTTGCGGTTGGCCTGGGTGAAGGCCTCGCCCTGACCGTAGCTGCCGCGCGGGTTGGGCATGAGGACGAAGTAGCCGAGCTCGGAAAAGGCAGTGGCGCTGAAGCCGCCAGCGCCGCCGTTCCAGCGCGAGGTGACCGAGGAAGCAGGGCCTCCGTGAATTTCGACGAGGAGCGGATACCTCTTCGACGGATCGTAGTTCTTTGGCAGCAGCAGCCAGCCCTGGATGTTGAAGTTGTCGTTCTTCCAGGCGAGCGAAACGGAATCGCCCCATGAAGGCTTGAGGCCGTCATTGAAGTGGGAGAGCTGGACGAGTTGTGCAGCGCCGGTGGAGTGGACGGTAGCGGATTCTTTGGCGTGCACGGCGTAGATTTCGGGCGGGGTATTGAAGGAACTGGATTGAAAGACGAACACGGAGCGATCGGCGGATGCGGAGAGCGTTGAATCGTAGCTGAGGATGCCCACAGAGCCGGGAACGCTGAAGACAGGCGGGTCGAAGGTTGGCGGGGCGCCGGCGTTGTTGGTGAAGCGCAGGCGGACGAGACGGGAGTCACTACCGGCAATCTCGCTGACGTCGATGGCATCGTTGCCATCCCATGCGATCCATTCGGCGGACGCGGGATGATCGGGAGTGAGATCGACGGGAGGGCCGCCCGCTGACGGGACGATCCAGACGTCGCCACCGGTGACACCCTGATCGCTCATGAGGCCGCCGATGAAGGCGATGGATTTGCCGTCGGGCGACCAAGTGGGCTGGGCGATCTGGAGGCCGTGGAGCGGGCCGGAGACAGCGGCGGGAGAAAGGATCGCAGTGGGTTTGGGATTCGAGGTATCCCGGGTCTCAGAATCGAGACCCGGGGCACCCATGTTTGGTGGGAGAACGATGGATTGCGTGTAGAGTTTGGCGACCCACCAGTTGTTTTCGCCGGGAGGGTCGGCGGCTGTGTAGGCGAGGAAATTGGAATCGGGCGACCAATCGAATTCGAAGACGTGGAGATTGGGCGGGGTGATGAAGGTTGGAGCAGCGGGTTGCGACGCGGTTGCGGAGACCGCGGCGACACGCTGAATCTCAATGTGATCTTCTCCGATGACGCCGGAGGGCGGAGTTTCAGCGGAGAGCGCGCCGGGGGGACGTGTGGCGCCCTCAACGTAGAGAAACGCGATGGTCTTGCTGTCGGGCGAGAATGCAGGCGCGTCAACGTAGCCGTGGAGTTCGCTGAGACGAACGGCGGGGCTGCCATCGAGACGAGAGAGAAAGAGATCGGACTGGTTGCCCGGGTCAGCGCAATCGGATACGAAGGCGATGGCGGCGGAGTTGGGAGACCAGACGAATTCAGTTGCAGTACAGGATTGGCCGGGGGTTGCGGTGATTGTTTGGCTCTGGGCGAGATTGTCGAGCGGGGCGATGCGTACCTCACCTGCTTCAAGCCACGCGACGCGCATGCCGTTAGGCGAGACGGCGACCTGAGCGACGGTGCGAGCGCGATTCTCGGTGGAGAGGATCTGATCGAGTTGTGCGACGGTGGGCTGCGCGGGTGCGGATTGAGCGGATGCGAACAGTGGTGCGAGAAAGGCGAGAAGGATGAGAGCGCTCAGCGAACGGCGCATGCGGCGAGACATAGGGGAATGGTAGCGCAGGACATCGGAGTTAGAGAGTTGAGACACTGTGAACGGTGAGTCGTGGGTCGTGGGTCGTGGCTCGTGGGTCGTGAGTCGTGGGTCGTAAGTGGAGAAGCAAAGGGGAGAGATAGTGAAGAAGTAAAACAAGAGCAAGGGAATGAGGCAGTTGAAGTGTGAAAATGCACAGGTTGCAAACGAGCGGATTGGGTGCTGATTCCAAAGGAGTTGTTGGGCCATAATTCGGCGCAATTTGATGCGATTTTTCGACCTTCCGGATGTAGTTTTGTTGATTCTAAACGAGTTAAGTGGCGAAAAATAGGCGAAAAACCCCAAATTTTTTCTTAAATTATTTTTTGCTCTCCGCGATGGGCTGTTTTCCGCGCGTCGAAGCAAGGTTGAATGATGTCCCCCGAGCCAAAATCTGCGACCCGAGCCGTCTGATTTCTGTGTGAAATGGCAAGTTGGCCGCTGGCGCGAGTTGGCGAGTTGGCAAGTTGGCTGCATATAAGACAAGTGTAGTGATTTTGGAGAAATAATCGGCAAACTTGGGGAAATCAGAGAACAGAGATAAGAGACTAGAGAAAAAGGACTTACGGGAGGCGGCCGGATTTATTTTCGCACAGGGGGCTTGACACGCGGTGAGGGTACGGACCGGGGATGGTAAATGCCGGACCATGTGCGGGCGAGGACGCCCGCACGACAGCCGGCGAGACGCCGGCGGTACACAAGCGACCGGCGTCGGTTCGTGCGATTCCACTCTAAAACTCCTCGCTGCGCGTGGAGTTTTAGAATGGGGCACCCAATTTCGTGGTGGGTTAAGAGCGGGAAAGCAAATGCAGGTCCTTCGACTCGTCCCGCTGACGCGGGACTCGCTCAGGATGACCATCCAAGAAAATCCAGTCCGGATGAAAATGCGCGGGTTAATGACAATACCCGGAATGTTGAGTTGCGCGGAGTCATGGCTTGTTGACGGCGCAGAGTCAGGGTTTGTTGACGGCGCGGGCGCCGTATGGAAATAAAAGATTGGCGACGATGGGCGTGACGACGGGCGAACCGGCGCCGACGAATTCGGTGACGGTGTTGAGGTTGGAATTCGTTGTCCAGACGTTTCCGGAGCCATCGATCGCGAGAGAGAGAGAGATATTGAGACCCGCCTGGTAGCCGGTTGATGGAGAGATGGCAACGCCGGCGGAACTGAACTCGCTGATGGAGCTATCGGGGTAGGGCGCGGAGGTGGCGGTGCTTCCGCGATTCACGACCCAGACGTTGCCTGCGCCGTCGATGGCGATGCCCTGAGGGACATTGAGACCGCCACCTTTGTAGCCGGTGGAGCTGGAGATGGCCGTGCCACCTGCACCAAAGAGGCTGATCGCGCTCGCGCTCGAAGAGCTGTCGGCTTCCCATACGTTGCCGTTGGCGTCAACGGCGATGCCCCATGGATCGGCGAGCCCGCCGCCGGTATCGCCGGTGGAAGCGGAGATGGGCATGCCAGCGGACGTGCCGGATGAATAGAATTCGCTGATGGCGCCGAGAGTGATGCTGTCGGAGACCCAGATATTGCCCAAGGAGTCAATGGCCAGAGAGACAGGATCATTGTTGATGCCACCGCCCTGGTCTCCGGGCGAAGTGGTGATGGCCGAGCCGGTGGAGCTGAACTCGCTGAGGCTGGCGCCAACATTGTTGACAACCCAGGCGTGGCCAAGCAAGTCGAAGGCGATACCGTAAGGCGCGTTGAGGCCGCCACCTGTGTACGGGGACAGAGTGGCCGGCGTGCCGGTGCTGCCGATCTCACTAAGGCTGTCGGGAGTAACGTTGGCGGTCCAGACGTTGCCGGACTTATCGATGGCCATGCTGTCGGGATCTTCAATGCCGCCACCGGTGTAGCCGGCAGAGGTGGTGATGGGCGCGCCGACGGGGTTGAGCTCGCTGACGCTGTTAGCGCCGGTGGCGGTATTTCCTACCCAGACATCGCCGGACTTATCGATAACGATGGGAACGGGAGCACTCAAGCCTGCGCCGGAGTAGCTGATGGCGATGGTGAAGTCATTGGGCACGGGCGTGGAGGGGAGCGAAGGCTGGAAGGGCGAGCTGGGCGTTTGAAGGCCGAACAAATTGGCGACGTTGGCGCCGGGATTGTGGGCGATGTTGAGGGCGGCGGTTGCCGTGTCTGGAGCGTTGACGCCGTTGTTGGTGGCGTTGGAGAAGAGCGTGGAGCATGGCGTGGAGGCGGGACCGGTGGAGTTGATGCAAGCGGCGAGAATGTTGGCGAGGGTGTCGATCTCCTGCTGCGGCACCGTGCCGTTGAGGCCGGGGGTGGTGGAGAGAGCAACGCTCAAGTTGAGGTCTTCAAGGTTGGCGATGGTGCTTGCCGCGTTGGTGAGGCCGGTGGAAGCGAGGGTGGTGTTGGAACTGGAGATGTGCGTGGGATCGCTGGCGAAACCGGCGAGGGCGTACATGGATGCGATCGTGGAAACTTCGTTGATGTAGGTATTGGCGGAGGTGTCGCAGGCCGGCGCCGGGGCCACGAGAGTGACGGCCGAGTTTGCGCCATAGCCCAGACCCGGATCGCCGCCGGACGCATAGTAGTAAATGTGCGCATAGTTGCTGGGACAGGTGTAGTCGTTGGAAATGGAAAAGCTGCCGTACCGATCGGTGGTGACGTAGTAGTTGCCGCTGCCGTCCTGGGTGGTGTTGGCGGCGCTGCGGAGCAAGGAGACCGACGCGTTGGTGCTGGAGGCCGCGATGCCGGGGCCCCCATAGCCGGTGTTGTTGACGGCGTACAAATAAACGTGCGCACCGACAATCCAGTTCTGGCCGCCGTGGACCGTGCCACGAAGAGCCGTGCCGGGAACGGAGTCGGTGTTTGAGGTGGTGGGAACCGGCATGCCCGCGCAGGCGGAAAGAAGAAGAGCCACGGAGGAAAGCAAAAAGATTGAGAGCGCGCGCATTGCAAGGACTCCTTTTGTCAGACCGGTTGCTGAGTTGTTGCAACGTTGCCTGAAGTTGCGCGGGATTTCTCTCCATTAAGGAAAGAAACACCAGACTGCAACCGCTACTGTATACAGTGCCTCAAAAGCCGGTGTAGGGTCTCGCCGCGGAGCTGACGGACTTTCTCAGATGGGAAAGGACGAAGGCGCACGACGGAGACAGAAACCTAAAAGGCGGAATAACTTGGGGGTTGTATATCACGGCGTGAGGTGCAAATCAATTCCTAATCCGGTATAGGGGATGCCTTAGGAGTGACGCAGGCGGATGGGTGAGAGCCCCAAAGGCAGGGAGCAAGGGAGCGAGGGAGCGAGGGAGCGAGGGAGCGAGGGAGCAAGCGAGCGAGGGAGCAAGCGAGCGAGGGAGCAAGGGAGCGAGGGAGCAAGGGAGCGAGCGCCGAGGGAGAGCGGAAGAAGGCACGCGATGGGGCGATTTTGGCGGCGCGAGGCGAGAAGCGAAAATCTTGTCAACTGGTGAAACGACGGAAAAACGGCTAAGTTGCTGAAAAGACGACGAAGATTTAGCAGGCGAAGTTTGCCGGTAATTATGGGCAAATACGGTAAGCTGAAAGCAATCATCACGAAATGAAACATAACTGACGGAGAAGCCGAAGAGGCTTTTCCGATTTTCTTCGGGCCACAACCGCGGAGGGCGCGGGCGCGAGGAAAGAGGAAACGAGCGGAGGGGCGACTCGATGAGCGAGTTGCCCCTTTTCCTTTTCCGCGGCAGAGGGCAGACCGCGCGAAGGGCTGAAAGGAGCCGACGCGAAGAGCGGGAAGCGCAAGTGAAGGTCTGCTTCGATGCGCGGAATCCGAATCGCGCGGCCCGGGCGCAAGGGAAGGACCGTGGATGAGTGGCCGGAATGGTGGAGCAATGGGAAAGAAGAAACGGAACACGGAAGAGGATGCAAAGAAGAATAAGGTGGTGACGATGCCGCGGACGGATGGCGGCAAGGACGTGGAGGGACAGGAAGAGGGCAAGAAAAAACCCTCGGCGAAGAAGGCGCTGCGAAGCGCGGCGAAGAAGGCGGTGGAAAACGACTGCGGCAAGTTGGCGGGGACGCTGGTGGATAGGGCAGAGCAGGGCGACCTGCACAGCGCGGAGGTGCTGCTGGCGCTGATAGAGAAGAAGAAAAAGAAGAAGGGCGGCGAGGATGATGGTCTCGACGGGCCAAGCCTGGCCGAGCAGTTGATGGAAGGGCCGACGTGGGAAGAGGTGCTGGAAGCGAAACGGCTGGCAAAGGAAGAAGAAGAGGCTGAGGCCGCCGCCAGCTAGTTCTCACACCCTTGCGGCAAGAACACCGCAAGGATGGGGCAACCAGCTTGTAAGTTGGGCGTGCGGTTGCTGAAAGGCTGAGGCGGACCGATCTGCTGCGGTCCGCCGCGGCAAAAAAGGATCTGCGAATGACAGCGGGAAGAAGGATGCGATGGGAATGAAGCTCATGACGGACGGATGGCTACGAGTTTGGCGCGCGGCGTCTTGCGATCCCACCTTAGCGACACAATCAGAGACGTCGCGAGGGTGGGGCACCCGCGGCCGGGAGACGGGTAGGATTTGCGGAGTCGCGGTATGTGTGCTGGTGCTGGTGCTGTCGGCGCCGGCGATGGCGCAGGCGGTGGGCACGACGACGGTTCAGGGGACGGTGTACCTGGCGAACGGACAACCAGGCTCGGGAACACTGGCCATCAGCTGGCCGGCATTTACGACCGCAGCGGGACAGTCAGTGGCCGCGGACTCGATGACGCTGACCATCGGACCGGATGGATTTGTGAGCGTGAACCTGACGCCGAATCTGGGGGCGACGCCCGCGGGAGAGTACTACACGGCCGTGTACTACATGAGCGATGGGACCACGAGCACGCAGTACTGGGTGGTTCCGGCGGCGGCGCAGGCGAGCCTGGCGCAGGTGCAGGCGCAGGTGATGCCGGCGGCGCAGGCGGTGCAGGCGGTGAGCAAGGCGTATGTGGACCAGGCGATTGCAGGCGTGAGCGGAGGGAGTGGTTTGTCGGCGACAGGAGGAACGCTGACAGGACCACTCTATTTGAACGCGGATCCAACGCAGCCGCTGCAGGCCGCGGATAAACATTATGTGGATACGCAAGCGGCGGCAGAGCTCCCGTTGACGGGCGGGAGCGTGACCGGGCCATTGACTGCCAAGCAGCTTGGCGCTTTGTACCAAGTAGATCAGTTTGCCGGCGCGGATATCGGGGCGAAGATTCAGGCATGCGTGAATGCAGTGAACGCGAGTTATGGCGGGACGTGCGACGCGAGGAACTTCACGGGTAATCAGACGATGGGGTCGAATCTGACGATTGCGACGGGAAATGTTTCGATTCTGTTGCCGTGCGCGACGATTACGACGGCGAACCAGATTGTGGTGGCAGCAGGAACGCGTAACGTTGCGCTGCGCGGGTGCGCGCTGCGCGGTGGAACGTCGGCGAGCGGGAGCGTTGGAGGAACGGCGCTTGCGTACACCGGATCAGGCGCGATGCTCGAGGTGGGCGACCCGACGTATGCGACGAACACTCCGGGATTCCATCTGGACAACGTGGTGATTAATACGACGGGAGCAACGAGCGCGACGGCGCAGGGATTGGTTGCATTCCGGACTCAGGAGATGGACTTAGAAAGCCTGTACTTTCTGGGTAACTCGAACCAGACGGGCATGACTCTGGACGGAACCGGGAATTACACGGGAGGAACGTTCCTGGATAACCAGTTCAGCGGATTCGGAACGGCGGTGAACGCAATCGGACACCAGGTTACGAATCCGGCGACGACGGATTGGATGAATGCGAGTACTTTTGTGCGGCTGCATATCGATTGCCCGACCAGCGGCGGGAATCCGACTGCCGGAACTTATGGGATCAACTTGCTACAAGGCGATGGAAACACATTTACAGGCGGAGACGTGGAGGGATGCTCGACCGCGCTGCACTTAGGGGCTAATGCGCAGAACAATACGATTGTAGGACTGCGGAACGAGAACTCGACGAACCAAGTGGTGGCGGATGCGGGGAGCGCGTACAACAACTGGATGACGGGCGGCACGATGTTTACTGGAAAGCTGACCGACAACGGAACGCGCAACAGCTTCCTGGATACCTTTCACCGGAGCTTTAACGCATTGAACGGCGACTGGTATATGAGCCAGCAGGACGCGACGCTGACCAATCACTTCCGGCTGGGGACGGGAGCGGGCAACGAGCGCGGGCTTCTGAATGAGATCCAGACCGACTACGGCTACCGGTGGCTCTACGGGTTCAGCGACGCGACAGGCGGCCAGCAGCTCTACCAGATGCAGGATTTGCTGAACAATGTTTACCGACTGCAAATCCAGCAGTGGAATCCAGGACAAAGCAGCACCAACAACCAAACGGCATTAAACGCGGCGGGCACGGGGAATGTGTGCTTCAACTGCTCGACGAACTCGGGCACAGGAGGCGTGACTTTTGCGAGCGGCGGCGCGACGCCGGCGGCAGTAGGCACGGTGGACAAGGCAGGCAACGCGCAGTTTGTGGGGAATCTGCTGGTAGGCGGGACAACGCAGTCAACTGGAACAATGTCACTGCGCAACAGCGCCGATGCGGAGGTGGATTACTATCTGTGGCCGGGACTTACGACGAGCCAGAAGGGCTCTTTCACTTATAAGGACTGGAACGGAAACAGTCAATGGTATCTGGTAAAGGATGCAAGCAACAACTGGGCACTTAACTCAGCTACCGGAGGGCTAGATAGCTTCAAGGCGTATCAAAACACGAACAGCGGAGACACGTACATTGATGCGAGTAATCCGACGGGACATATTCGGCTCAATTTTGAAAGCGGCTCCGGCGCCGAGACGGACATCTATTCAGGATCGAGCACGAACCTGGATGCAGCATTTGTGGCGCCGAATGCGATCAAGTTCCCTGGGTTGGCAGCTACGACGGGGGATTCTTGCCTGCAGATCGATAACTCTGGATACATCACGAATACTGGATCGCCCTGCGGAACCGGATCGGGGTCCGGAGGTACAAACGGCACCATCAACTCAGCAAGCTCGGGGCAGATTGCGTACTACATGGGCAACGGGACGTCGATCGGCGGCATGAGCGCAGTCCCACTTACTTCAGGAGGGACGGGCGCAACGAGCGCGAGCGGCGCGCTGGCGAACCTTGGAGGACTTTCCTCGGCGGCCACGACTCCCCAGACTTTTGCAAGCCCGCTGACCGGGCCCTCCCTCAATGCCAGCGTTAACTCACAAATCAACGTGATGGCCCCTCCATACAACGCCAAAGGCGACTGCTCGACCGACGATCAGGCGGCGATTACCGCAGCATTGAATGCGGCCATTGCAGCTAATTGGGCATCTGTCTATTTTCCGCGCCCTCCCGGCGGCTGTTATCTAACCAGCACACTTGATTACAAGGGCGTCTCGCTAGAAGGGCAACCTGGAGGCACGGAAAACGGCACTGTAATCATTCAGGGGAGACCGGGCCAGGATGTGTTGCACATCGATGATCCGACTACAACGGCGGCACAGATATGGCACCCAAGCTGGTCGATTGAGAATATCCAATTCAAGTTAGATAACTCTGTCGCCGGCAGCTTTCCTCACAGGTGGCCGGGGCGTTGGTTTGACGACAGTGGAATGATCTCGGGAAATGCGGTTCTCACGACAGCCAACGGCGTCATCGCCTGCGACGATATTGGGCAGGCCATTCAAGTCAATGGCGCCGGCCCCGGCGGGTCAACTCTTGTAACA
Organism: uncultured Acidobacteriaceae bacterium; assembly: GCA_963850865.1. Taxonomy (GTDB): domain Bacteria; phylum Acidobacteriota; class Terriglobia; order Terriglobales; family Acidobacteriaceae; genus Telmatobacter. Next base: position 202,531 of record CAWKMZ010000006.1, on the reverse strand, counting down.
ACTATCGCCAGCGTTCAACCGTGCTGGACGGACTCAACCAACAGTTCCTGGACGGTGGTTACTCTTACGGCCACCGCATCCACAACGGTGACCAACGCTCACACATATCTGTCTCTCCTGAACCTTCCGGTTACAGCCAACATCGGCAACTGCGCCATTGCGTTCGACGACTATGACGGAAACCCGGCACATTGGGCAGTATCGAACAACAACCAGATCGGAAACCTGTACAACATTCTTCACAATGTCACATTCACAACGACGAATGGCGCAGCCAACAACGCATGTGGAATTTACACGGAGGGCGCCTGGGGATTCTACGGGATTGATGCGCGCAATTTTGAGTTTCGAGGACAGACCTTTGGAATCGTGGAGGGCACGTCCGAGCTGAATTCGTGGTATCAGTCGTCCAGTAACGATTACCAAAAGTGGGACCATGGCTCGATGGAATCGGTCGTCGATCCATGGATTAGCTACAACGGAGACCAATTGAAGCTGGAGGATATAGAGCTCACGTCTAATAATGGGCCACAGATTCTCAGTAACGGCAACAGGTGGTTTGATGTTCCCGGCGCCGGGTACATCAACATTCCTGAATACGAGGGCAATAGCGGGACGGTCGGGTTCCGCATGCGGGGGACGGCATGGACCATCGAGAATACAGCCTTAACAGAAAGCGTTACGCAGCCGGCCTATATCTATACGAGGTCGTCTAATTGCATTTCTTGTTCAGCCGGCAATCTCAGCATGGGCGGCTCGAACAACACGATGCAGTTTTCGAGCGATTTTACCGGGGGGACAGTCAATGACTTAGGCCTGGGGAACAGGATAACCAGCAATTACTCAGCCAATCCACTCGACAGTATCCCTGCGAGAGAAACTTTTTGGTCTCCGCGAAAAACTTACTCCAGCGCAGTGGGCGAGTTCTCAAACGATTTCATTGCGGACGGTAACTACACAACACCGTACTCGAAAAATGATCTCTTCTTCTGGCCCACCGACCTTCTTGCAGGTGGAGCCCCGGGACAGTGGGGCAACCTCGTTGCGAAGGATTCCACTTCCCCAACCGGATACTACTTCATATTTCCGGGAAGTGGCTCTGTCAGTGCCTGGCAACAATTCGGTGGCGGAGCTGTCGCCGGCACACAGGTTCCGGCTATGCCGGCCACTGTCGCGTTTCTGGCTAAGTGCCCCAGCGGTACGACATCAGCGACGTTCACGGTTGGTATCACAGGGGGCAGCTACGGGTATATAGGGATTGCATCCAGCACGGTATCCTGCACGACTTCCTATCAGGCCTACTCGTTGCCGGTTAATTTCACCAGCTATCCGGGCGGGACGGTGTTCTTCAGCAGCACAACCCTGTATGCCGCATGGATTGCAATCCGGCCCTATCAGCACGACTATAACGGCCAGCAACCGGTGTTGAGTTTAACGCCCATCGTCACCACAGGCGGCGGCGCCGCGGTTCCCACCGGCCCAGTAACTTCGACCTCGGGCGACCTTGTTACTTACACCGGCACGAATGGCCAGGAGCAAGATAGCGGCGTAGCGCTTTCAAGCCTGACCGCAAAGGCCGGTACAAGCTCCTGCCCCTCGGGCCAATACGAAACGGGAGACGCTACCGGCGGTCCAACGTGCGCACAGGTGGCGTACTCGCAGATCTCTGGCGCGCCATCGGGGATAGCGCCGAGCGGCGCGGCCGGCGGCGATCTTGGGGGAAGTTATCCGAACCCCACCGTTACCAAGATCAACGGCGGGGCGGTACCTGCCTCGGCGGCTGCAAACTGCACCAATTCGAGCAGTCAGATTGTGGCGTGCTCGGTCTCGGGAAGCGGAAGCGTTGTGCTGGCGACAAGCCCGACGCTGAGCGGAACTACATTGGGCGGCGCGACGACGATGCAAGGCAATGTGACGCACTTGAACGGAGCAAACGCGAGCCAGACGCTGGCGATCCAGCCGGGATCGAGCGCGGATTATGCCGGCGTGGTGCAGTTCAACAACTATTCGGGCGCGGCCAAGTGGCAGATACAAAAGGACACGAACAACTACTTGCGCGTGACCGATGCAGCGAACTCGCTGGACCGGATGATTCTGCCGGCGAACGCGAATACGACGATCAACGCCGGAGCCGGCGCGAACGCGGTGGTGATCAACAATACGAGCGGGTCAGGAACGGGCGGATTGATTGTGTATGAGGGCGGCTCGAATTATTCGACAGCGGCGCTGCAAGTTTCAGGCAGCGGGAATACGACGGCAACCGGCTACCTGCAAGGCAAGTTCATCATGGGCACGGGGTCGATGGGCGTGGCGGCAGGCGCGGCAGCAGGGTCGAGTCCGACGATTGCATGCGCGACGAACCACACATGCGACGGCGTGAGCGGAACGGTGACGCTGACGACGGGGACCAGCCCAACGACGGGAACGCTGGCGACGTTGAACTTTCCGAACACGCATACGAACCAGGCCAACTGCATGGTGACGACGCTGAGCGCGACGGGAACGATCACCAGCGACACATGGACGGAAAGCACGACGGCAATCACGATTACTGCGAATACGGCGCTGACGGCGTCAACTGCGTACAGCATCAAGTACTGGTGCGGGGGGTATTAAAGACAGGGAACAAGGGAACGAGGGAACAAAGGAACAAGGGAACAAAGGAACGAGGGAACGAGGGAACGAGGGAACGAGGGAGCAAGGGAGCAAGGGAGCGAGGGAGCAAGGGAGCAAGGGAGCAAGTCAGCGCGCATGAGACGCGGTTCCGCGAGCGCCGGAAATTCAAAACAAACAACATTGGAGGTGCGGCCTGGAGGCGGGCTGCGCCTTCGCTTGGCGCGCGACCTGGGCAGTCGCGCGCCGAGCCTGCGATGGAGTGCGCGTGATTGCCGGGAGAGCGCAGCGGGAGGGGTTGAGTGACGGGAGCGGATGAGGCACGCCAAAAGGAAATGCAGTGGGCAAAGGCGCAAATTGCGAAACATAACAGGAAGGGATTGGAGGAACTTGCCAAGGGCCTGCCTACGCGGCCGGAGATCCAAGAAGGGCGCTCAGCGGCGATAACGATCGCAGAAGAAATGCTGGTCGTGCGGTCGCGCAGTGGGAGGCGGGAGAAGCTGAAAGCTAATGCGGTGCAGATGGAGTTTGAGCGGCGACGCGGGCAGCGAAATATTGTGCTGAAGGCCCGGCAGTTGGGAATGACGACGTGGGTGGCGGCGCGATTTTTCCTGAAGACGATTACGAACCCTGGAACCCTGACGCTGGAGGTGGCGCATACACAGGAGGCGGCGGAGGAGATTTTCAGGATCGTGCACCGATTTGTGGAGTGTCTGCCGGAGCCGATGCGCAAGGGAGTGCTGAAGACGGGGCAATCGAATGTGCGGCAGATTGTGTTTCCAAAGATGGACGCGGAGTATCGCGTAGTGAGCGCGGCGGACAGAAACGCGGGGCGGGGATTGACGGTGCAGAATCTGCATTGCAGCGAGCTGGCGCGATGGCCGGGCGATGCGGCGGAGACCCTGGCGGGATTACGGGCGGCGATGGCGCCTAATGCGGAGATGGTGCTGGAGTCAACGCCGCTGGGAGTGGGAGGGTGCTTCCACGAGGAGTGGCTGAAGGCCGATGAGACGGGGATGGTGCGGCATTTTTTTCCGTGGTGGATGGAGGAGCGGTACCGCGCAAGGGCCGTGGCCGAGAAAAGCCTGACCGAGGAAGAGCGGACGCTGATGGCGGAGCGCGGGCTGGATCTGAAGCAGATCGGGTACCGGAGACAGATTCGCGCGAACTTTCGCGGGCTGGCGCGGCAGGAGTATGCAGAGGATGCGGAGGGCTGCTTTTTGACGAGCGGCGAATGCGTGTTCGAACTGGCGGCGGTGGAAGCGCGGATGAAGACGGCGCCGGAGCCGGTGGAGCGGCGGAAAAATGGAGAGCTGGAGATCTGGCTGCCGCCAGTGAAAGGCCGCGAGTATGTGGTGGCCGTCGATCCGGCGGGGGGCGGGAGCGAAGGCGATTACTCCGCCGCGCAGGTTCTGGAGATGGAGACCAGTTTGCAGTGCGCGGAGTTTGCAGGGCACATGGGTGGGCTGGAGCTGGCGCAGTTTGTGACCGATCTGGCGACCGAATACAACGGCGCGTGGCTGGTGGTGGAGCGGAACAATCACGGCTCGGGCGTGCTGGCGCTGGCGGAGACGGCGTGCAAGTATCGGCGAGTTTACCGGCAGAGCGGGCAGGCGGGTTGGCTGACGACGAGCGTGAGCCGGCCGGCGATGCTGGGACAACTGAATGCGGCGCTGGTGGAGGAGCCGGATCGGTTCCAGAGCCGGAGGCTGCTGGGTGAGTGCCGGAGCTTTGTGCGGATGACGAATGGGAGCAGCGGCGCGCTGGCGGGGACGCACGACGACCGGGTGATGGCCATGGCGATGGGGCTGGCAGCGAGGGCGGAGCTGGTGGGAAAAACGGGGAGCAAGGGAGCGAGGTAGCGAGAAAGACAGGGAACAGGGAGTAGCCAGTAGGGAATAAAGAAACGAAGATCGTGGGAGCGAGTTGGCAACTTGGCGTGCGCTGACGCGCACGTTGGCGAGTTGGCGAGTTGGCGGGTTCGCGGGGTTCTTCGGTCGAAGAAAAACTGGATGACAGTCGAGTGCAAGCTATAGATATTGTGTATGGTTAGGCATTTACGGGCGCTTGTGCACTAATCCTGGTGCAATAGCAGGAAGCCAGCCTAAATTACGGAAAAATCTGTGGATTTCGAGCTTTACAGGCGAGGGGATTTGGCGGTACAGTAGGCGAACAAAAGGCGAAATACTAGAGACACCTCGAATCGTATGCCTACGGCCGCCGCACTTCGTTTGGAGATAGAGCACGCGCTGGAACGGAAGTTTCCCGCGGCGCTGACGCCTGCGCCGCGCGCGATGTACGAGGTTGCGGCGACGGGAATTGCGGCTGTTGACGAGCTGCTGCATGGCGGGCTGCCGGTGGGGGCGATCAGCGAGCTGACAGGAGCGACGTCGTCGGGGCGGACGAGCCTGGCGCTCCAGTTTGTGGCGCAGCGGACGGCGGAGGAGCGGGCGTGCGCGTGGGTGGATGTGTCGGACGCGTTCGATCCCGAGTCGGCGGCGGCAAATGGAGTGCGGCTGAGGCAATTGCTGTGGATGCGATGTGGAGCGAGGGAGCGAGCCACCCCATCGGGCACAAATCGCCCGCTGGGGACCCCGGCAGGGAGCAAGGGAGCGAGGGAAAGAGTACCAAGCAAGTGTGCGGAGGGCGCGGCAGTGGATGAATCCAAACTGGGTGCGGCTGGAGCAGGGATTGCGGGCGACGGATCTGCTGCTGCAGGCAGGCGGGTTTGCGGCGATTGTGATGGACCTGGGCGATACTGCGCCGGAGCAGGCAACGAGGATTCCGCTGGCGACGTGGTTCCGATACAGGCAGGCGGCGGAAAGGACGCAATGCAGCCTTGTGGTTGTGGGTGAGCGCGGATATGCGAAGTCGGCAGCGGCGGTGGTGCTGGAGTGCTCGACGCGGAATGCGAAGCAGGCGGGCGGGACGGTGCTGCGCGGCTTTGAATTCGAAGTGCGGCGCGAGAGAGAGCGGCAGGCGCCGATTGAAATTACGACAAGGAAGCCGCCGGCCGCGACGTGGCAGGCAGATGCGGCGTGGGAAGCGAACAGAAATGTCCAGACGAAATGATTGTCCATCTGACGGTGTGCGGGCGAGGACGCCCGCACGACAGCCGGCGAGGACGCCGGCGGTACGGAGGAGGCGCGCATGAGCCTCTTTGCGTGCGCATGGGCGGCGGAGTTTCCGACGCAGGCCCTGCTGCGGCTGCGAACGGATTGGCAGACGGAGCCGGTGGTGGTGCTGGATGGGCGCGCGCCCGAGGAGTGGGTGTGCTCGCTGAACCGGCTGGCCGAGAGAAGAGGCGCGGCGGCGGGAATGACGCGGCTCGAAGCGGAGAGCATGGTTGGGTTGCGGCTCCTGAAGCGATCGGTGGAGAGCGAGACGGCGGCGCGGGCGGTGATGCTGGAGTGCGCGGCGAAATTTTCTCCGCGGATTGAGGAGGTGTGCGCCGCGGGATTACATGAGGTGGATGCGCCTGGGGCGGGCGGCGGAACGGCGTGCGCGTTTGTGCTGGACATTGCGGGGACGGAGCGGCTGTTTGGGCCGCCGGCACAGTTGGCGGAGCGGCTGAGGAATGAACTGGCCGAGGCGGGATTCCGCGCGGCCGTTGCGGTGAGCGCGAATTTCGAAACTGCGCGGATGAAGGCGGCGAGTATGCGGGGGATCGCGGTGATCGCTGAAGGCGCGGAGGCGGAGGCGCTGGAGAAGCTGCCGGTCGCGGCGTTGAATCTGGATGAAGAGTATGCGGCGACCTTTGCACTGTGGGGCATTAGCACGCTGGGCGAACTGGCTGCGCTGCCGGAGGCGGAGCTGGTGGCACGGATGGGCCCGAAGGCACGAGCGTGGCGTGCACTGGCGCGGGGCGAGCGAGAGCACACGTTCGAGCCTATCGAGGAAGAGTTTTCGCTCGAAGAGTTTTGCGAGTTCGAGGCGCCGGTGGAACAGATCGATTCCCTGCTCTTTGTGGGCGCGCGGATGATCGATTGCCTGGCGACGCGAGCGGCGGGACGGGCGCTGGCGCTGCGCTCGCTTACGGCCGAGATGGGACTGGAGCGCGGAGGGACGCATGGCTGTGCGATCCGGCCGGCAGTGGCGACGATCGACCGGAAATTTCTGCTCAAGCTGCTGCAACTGGAGATTGGAGCGCATCCGCCGCAGGCAGCGGTGGTTCGGCTCACGCTGCGCGCGGAGGCGGGAGCGCAGAGCAAGCTGCAACTGGGATTGTTTGCGCCACAGACGCCGGAGCCCTCGCGGCTGGATGTGACGCTGGCACGGTTGCGGGCGATGGTGGGCGAGGAACGCGTTGGATCGCCGGTGCTCGAAGATACGCATCGCGCTGACGGATTCAGGATGGAGGGGTTCGCAATTGCAAGTCAGCAAGTCAGCAAGTTAGCGAGTTGGCGAGTCAGTGAGGCCAACAATGACGGACATTCGCGGATGGCGCTGCGGAGAGTGCGGCCGGCGCGCGCTGTAAGGGTGACGCTTTCTCCCACCCTTGCCGCAAATGGCGCTGTAAGTACGGTCTCCCACCCTAGCGACAAAAACAAAGGCGTCGCGAGGGTGGGGCACCCGCCGATGAGGCCCGTGGCGTTCAGCGATGGAGAGAACCGGTACGAGATTGCGGCGGCGTATGGGCCGTGGAGGATGAGCGGTTGCTGGTGGGAACTGAGCGCGTGGGACGCAGAGGAGTGGGATGTGCTGGCCGCGATGAACGGCGGCGGATCGGTAGCGTGCCTGCTGACGCGCGATCGCAAGCGGAATGCGTGGCGGCTGGAGGCGTTTTACGACTGACCAGAGCGACGATATTTCGAATCGGCATTCGGCTCCGAGTACGCGCACGGTTCCAAATACGCGTTCACCGGGGACGCCGGTGTGCCATCCGAACGATGCGTACAGGCCGCCTGTTTCGAAGTCTGTGGAGCAAACCGACAAAGAACAACCGCAGATCCTTCGACTCGGTCGCCGAGGCGACCTCGCTCAGGATGACAAGCAAAAACCACCGGCGAACGCGAATCATTGCGAATACATTGAGCTGCATGCGACGAGCGCGTTCAGCTTTCTTGCGGGAGCGACGCTGCCGGAGCAGTTGATCCAGCGCGCGGTGGAGCTGGAGATGCCGGCGATTGCGCTGGCTGACCGGAACGGCGTGTATGGCGCGGCGCGTTTTCATACGGCGGCGCAACCGTGTGGAGTGAAGGCACACATTGGCGCGGAGATTGCGGTTTCGTCGCTGGGTAATCGCGCGACGCCAGCGGGATGGCTGCCGCACCAATTTCCACCAGAGCCGGCGCGGGTGGTGCTGCTTTGCGCGTCACAGGTGGGCTATCAGAATCTGTGCCAACTGATTACGCGCTTCAAAATGCGCGAGGCGACGAAGGCCGAAGGCGCGGCGACGATTGAGGACCTGGAGGAATTTTCGGCGGGGCTGATTTGCCTGACAGGCGGCGAGGAGGGTCCGCTGGCCGCGGCTCTCGCGCGCGGCGGAGAAGGCGAATCGCGGAAGACGGCCGAGCGGCTGGCTGCGATTTACGGACGCGGCAATTTGTATGTTGAATTGCAGCGGCACCAGGAGCGCGAAGAGGAGTGCCGCAACCAGACCCTTCTCAGAATGGCGGAGAGCCTGAGCCTGCCGGTGATTGCGACTAACGGCGTGCGCTATGCCGAGAAAAAAGACCGCGAGATGCTCGACGTGTTCACGGCGATCCGGCATCATGTGTCGCTTGATCGCGCGGGGCGATTGCTCGCGCGCAATGACGCACGGCATTTACGCACAGCGCGCGAGATGGCGGCGCTGTTCAGCGATATTCCCGAGGCGATTGCGAACACGCGCATTGTGAGCGATCGGATGGAGTTCACGCTGGCAAACCTGGGCTACGAATTTCCGCATTATCCGATGCCCGAGGGCGAGACGATGGACAGCTTTCTGGCCAAGCGCGTGGAGGAGGGCGTGCGCAAGCGGTACGGATCGCCGGCGAAACGGCATTTGCTGCAGAAGGCGCGGGCGCAGGTGAAGCACGAGCTGGCGCTGATTGCGAAGCTGGGATTTGCCGGATACTTTCTGATCGTGTGGGACATTATTCGCTACTGCCAGTGGCGTGGATTCCTGGTGCAGGGGCGCGGGTCGGCGGCGAACTCGGCGGTGTGCTATGCGCTGGAGCTGACTGCGGTAGATCCGGTGGGGATGGAGCTTTTGTTCGAGCGATTCCTGAGCGAGAACCGCGGCGAGTGGCCGGACATCGATCTGGATCTGGCATCGGGCGACGAGCGCGAGCAGGTGATCCAGTACGTGTACGAGCGCTACGGCGCGCTGGGCTCGGCGATGACGGCGAACGTGATCACGTATCGCGGGCGGTCGGCGGCGCGCGAAGTGGGTAAGGCGCTGGGATTCGAAGAGGAGCAGTCGGCGCGGCTGTCGGGGTTGATGGGGCATTGGGAGTGGCGCGGCCCGAACGACACGATGGAGAAACATTTTGCGCAGGCGGGATTCGATGTGCGGCATCCGCGGATTGCGCGGTATCTGGATTTGTGCTTGCGGATGAAAGATTTGCCGCGGCACCTGGGACAGCACTCGGGCGGCATGGTGATTTGCGCGGGGATGCTGAATCGCGTGGTGCCGATTGAACGCGCGTCGATGCCGGGACGGACGGTGATCCAGTGGGACAAGGAAGATTGCGCGGACATGGGACTGATCAAAGTGGACCTGCTGGGGCTGGGAATGATGGCGGCGCTGAAGGAGTCGATCGAGCTGATCCCGCGGCACTACGGCAAGCAGGTGGATTTGGCGCTGCTGCCGGAGGATCCTGTGGTGTACGAGACGCTGTGCAAGGCGGACACGGTGGGCATGTTCCAGGTGGAGAGCCGCGCGCAGATGGCGTCGATTCCGCACAACGCGCCGGTGCGTTTTTACGATCTGGTGGTGCAGGTGGCGATCATCAGGCCGGGGCCGATTGTGGGCAAGATGATGCATCCATATATGCGGCGGCGGCAGGGCAAGGAGGAGGTGACGTATCCGCATCCGCTGCTGGAGCCGGTGCTGAAGCGGACGCTGGGCGTGCCGCTGTTTCAGGAGCAACTGCTGCGCATGGCGATGACGGTGGCGAGTTTTACGGGCGCGGAGGCCGAGGAGCTGCGGCGCGCAGTGGGCATGCGGCGATCGATGCAGCGGATGAAGGACCTGGAGGGGCGGCTGCGCGATGGGATGACGCGGAACGGCGTGGATGCGGCGGCGCAGGACAACATTGTGCAGGGAATTTCATCGTTTGCGATGTACGGATTTCCTGAGAGCCACGCGGCGAGCTTCGCGCTGATCGCGTATGCGTCGGCGTATTTGAAGGTTCATTTTCTGGCGGCGTTTACGTGCGGACTGCTGAATAACCAGCCAATGGGGTTTTATTCGCCGGCAGTGCTGGTGAAGGATGCGCAGCGGCACGGGTTGCGGGTGCGTCCAATCGACGTGCAGCGATCGGAGTGGCTGTGCAGTTTGGAGAAGGAGGAAGATGGATCGGTTTCATTGCGGATGGGGATGAATTACGCAAAGGGATTACGAGAGACCTCGGCAGAGGCGCTGATTGCGGCACGGGGCGCGGGGGGTTTCAGGAGCGTAGACGATTTGACGCGGCGCGTGCCGGAGCTGAACCGGAAAGAACTGGTTGCGCTGGCGCAGATTGGGGCGCTGAATGCGCTAGGCGAAGTGGAGCATCGGCGCGATGCGCTGTGGCAGGTGGAGTGGGCGGGAAGGCCGGTGGGTCCGTTGCTGCGCGGAGCGGAAGAACAGCAAGTCAGCGAGTCAGCAAGTCAGCGAGTCAGCGAGTGGGGTTCGTGCGATCCCTGGTCTCAGAATCGAGACCAGGGGCACCCGGCCGTGCAAGGAGAAGGGAGCAAGGAAGCAAGGGAGCGAGGGAGCAAAGAAAATACTGGCGGAAAGACGATGCCGCTGAGGCAGATGACGACGGAGGAACGGCTGGCGGCGGATTATGCGGGAACGGGGCTGACGACAGGACGGCATCCGATGGCATATCACCGCGAGGAGTTGCGGGCGGAGGGAGTTTTTTCGGCGAGGGAACTGGAGGCGTTGAGGAGCGGCAGGCGGGTGGCGATTGCCGGATGCGTAATTGCGCGGCAGCGGCCGGGGACGGCGAAGGGGTTTGTATTTTTGTCGGTGGAGGACGAGACGGGAATTGCGAATGTGATTTTGACGCCGGATGTGTTTGAGCGCGACCGCGTGGTGGTGACGCGGAACCGGTTTTTGCGGATCGAGGGGCCGGTCCAGAACCAGGAGGGCGTGATCCACGTGAAGGCGCAGCGGATTGTGCCGCTCGAGGTGACGAGGGTGGAGGTGCGGTCGAGGGATTTCAGGTGAAACAGCTATTAGCCTTTAGCCATTCGCTCTTAGCTTGTTCGTGGCGGGTGGGCTTTTGTGGTCAAACGAGGCGTAAGTTATTGTGGAGAGAGCTAAAAGCTAATGGCTAAGAGCTAACAGCCGCTTTTTGTGTCCCCTGCCCCGGAATTGCGCAAGCGGGCGAATCCCCCTACAATATGGAGAGAGACGAATTGCAGGGAAAGCGAGTATTTCGAGCGATGCCGAAGGAAAAGATTCATCCCAATTACGCTGCGGTGCGAGTGATGTGCGCCTGCGGAAGCAACTTTGAGACGCGGTCGACCCACAAGGGCGACATTCACGTGGAAATTTGCTCGGTTTGCCACCCATTCTTTACGGGCAAGCAGAGGCTGGTGGATACGGCGGGACGCGTAGAGCGGTTCCGGCGGAAGTACGCGAAGAGCGACAAGGCGATTGCGGCGGCGAAGTAAGCCGAGGCAGGAGTTGGACCCATGGGCCTCCGCCACGGCGGGGGCTCACGTTTGTCTGGGCGCAGGACAGCTACTAGCCTCTAGCTCCTAGCTTCCAGCCCCTACAGTGCTGAACCAAATTCATCTGTAATGCGAGGAAAGCCACGGCGCCATGGCAGGACGCGGATTCACGGTCAACAAGGACTGGGACAATCCAGTGGAGCACGCGATGCCTGCTGAGGCGCGGGTTCCGGCGGAGGTGCGGCTCGGCGCAGTGGTGGTGCGGCCGGCGACGGTTCTGGCTCCGATGGCCGGCGTGACCGACACGGTGTTCCGGAGATTTATACGGCATGCGAGTGCGTTCAGTAGAGATCAGAGAACTGGGAGCGAGGGAGCGAGGGAGCAAGGGAGCGGGGGAGCAGACGCTGCTCCGGTTGATGCGGCGATCTCGAATGTGGAGTCGGGGTGCGGGCTGATTATGACCGAGTTCACGTCGGCTGATGGGCTGGCGCGGATGCGGGAGACGAAGCGGCGGCGCTATTTGACGTTCTACGACGATGAGCATCCGATCGGGGCGCAACTGTTCGGATCAAATGCGGAGACGCTGGCGGAGGCTGCGCGGATTGTCGAAGAGACAGGATTCGACACAGTCGACTTGAATCTCGGCTGCCCGGCAAAACGCGTGGTGGGCTGCAATGGTGGTTCGGGGTTGTTGCGCGATCTGCCGAAGATTGGCGAAATCTTCAAGGCGATTCGCAAGGCGGTGACGATTCCCTTCACCGTGAAGTTCCGGATGGGCTGGAACGACCAACAGATTGTGTGCGTGGACCTGGCGCGGATGGCCGAAGCCGAGGGGCTGAACGGGCTGGCGCTGCATGCGCGGACGCGCGAACAAGGCTACAGCGGGCAGGCGCAGTGGCAATGGATTCGAAAGGTGAAGCAGGCGGTGAAGATTCCAGTGATGGGCAACGGCGACGTGCGCACGCCGGAGGACGCGGCGGCGATGGTGGCCGAGACGGGCTGCGACGCAGTGATGATCGGGCGGGCGGCACCGGCGAATCCGTGGATCTTCAGGCAGATCGCGCAGTACACGGCGACGGGCAGCTACGAAAAAGCGACGAATCAAGACCGCTACAGAATGATTCGCGCGTATTTTGAGATGCTGCTGGCGGAGACCGAGGCGACGAAGGATATGCCGCGCGACGCGAGGCTGGGCGACCCGGAGGGCAAGATGAAGCAGTTCGCCACGTGGTTCACGCACGGCGTGCCGGGCGGAGCGAAGCTGCGCGCGGCGATTTACCACGCGCGGACGGGACTCGGTGTGCTGGGCGAAGTGGAACGGTTCTTTGTGCCGATGATTGAGGCGGGTGAGACGGCAGAGCCCGAGGAAATCGAGGCGCAGGTGTTTCCGGATGGCGCGCTGGTGTGCGACTGAGTGCGGGCGAGGACGCCCGCGTTACAAATCAGGTAAGCGCGAGATACTCGTGCACGAGGCGGACGACCATCGATCCTTCGCCGACGGCTGAGGCAACGCGGTTCATGGCGCCTGCGCGGAGGTCGCCAGCGGCGAAGACTCCATGGACGCTGGTTTCGAGGAGGAGCGGTTCGCGCGGTTCTTTCCAAATACGCGCGTAGCCTTCAGCGGCCATCAGGTCGCGGCCCGTCAGCACAAATCCCTTGTCGTCGCAGAGAACTTCAGGCGGAAGCCAGTCGTTGCGCGGACGCGTGCCGATGAAGATGAAGAGCGCGTCGGCGGGATGAGAATCGGTAGATCCGTCGATGAGGGATTTGAAGACAACACTCTCGACATGACCTTCGCCTTCGACCTTTTCAATCTCAGTTTGCGGGCGCAGGTGGATGTTGGGAGTTTTCTCGATCTGCTCGATCAGATATTGCGACATGGTGTCGCGCAGGCTATCCCGGCGAATGACGATATCGACTTCGGTGGCATAGCGGGCGAGATAGATTGCGCCCTGGCCGGCGGAGTTTCCGCCGCCAACGACGGTCACATGACGATCGCGAAAAGCGGCGGCCTCAGTGGTGGCAGCGCCGTAGTAGACGCCGGCTCCGGTGTGCTCCTTGATGCCGGGCGCGATATGCTCGCGATACGACATGCCGGTGCAGGCGAGCAAAGCACGCGTGACGATCTTGCGGCCGTCACTGAGCGAAAGGGTCTTGTAGCCGCCGTCGATGGAGACGCCTGTGACCTCAAGCGGGGCAAGGAACTCGGCACCAAGCCGCTGCGCCTGAGTAATAGCGCGGCGCGTAAGCTCGCTGCCGCTAACGCCGGCTGGAAATCCCAGATAGTTTTCAATGCGGGAGCTCGATCCGGCCTGTCCGCCGGGAGCGTGTCGGTCGAGCAAGAGCGTGCGCAGACCTTCAGACGCGCCATAGACAGCAGCGGCAAGTCCGGCGGGACCGGCGCCGACGATCGCGAGATCGTAGACGTCGAAGGCCGCGATAAGCGGCTTGCCGAGACGCTCGGCAACATCGCGCGGGGCGGGATTGCGCAGGACGGGCGAGCCATCATCAAAGAACAGCGCGGGAAGCTCGTCGTTGCTGACTCCGGCTGCGTCAAGCAGCACGCGGGCATCGGCGTCGCGCGAGACATCGAGCCAGCGATAAGGAATGAGATTGCTGGCGAGGTAATCCTTGATGGCGTGCGATTGCGGAGACCACTGGAAGCCGATGAGGCGAAGGCCCTTGGCTTCTGGTAGATATTCGGCCTGCCAGTCATCGAGCAGATCGTCGACAACGGGAAAGAGGCGTTCCTCAGGCGGCTGCCAGGGCTTGGAAAGATAGTGATCGAGGTGCGCCTCATTGATGGCTTTGACCGCGGCGTCGATGTCAGAGTATGCGGTGAGCAGAACACGTCGCGCGAGCGGATAAATGGCGCGCGACTGAGCGAGCACTTCGCTGCCCATCATTCCCGGCATGCGCTGATCGCAGATGAGCATGGCGAGAGAATCGCCGCGGCTCTTGAGCTCGCGGATCGCGCTGAGCGCTTCTTCGCCTGACGACGCGCTGATGACGGTGTAGTTCTCGCGATAGCGCGAGCGGAGATCGCGGCGCACGGCGGCGAGAACCTGCGGATCGTCATCCACGATGAACAGGACCGGCTTGTTCATTGCGCGGGCACCGCGGGTTGAGAATCGACGACGGGCAGGAAGACACGGAATTCCGTGCGGCCGGGCCTTGACTCGACTTCGATGTGGCCATCGTTATGAAGAACGAGGCGGCGGACGATATCGAGGCCGAGACCGGTTCCCTGCCCCATGGGCTTGGTGGTGAAGAAGGGATCGAAGATGCGCGAGAGAATCTGCGGCGGAATGCCGGGGCCATTGTCGACGATGCGCACGATGACGCGCTGACCGTCGCGGCGTGCATTGACCTCTAACCGGCCGCCATTCTGAATCGCGTCGAGCGCGTTGTCGATGAGATTTCCCCAAACCTGATTGAGCTCGCCTGCGAAGCCGCGCACCAGGGGCAAGCCGGGTTCCAGCTCGATGGCAACCTCAGCGGATTTTTGACGGGCCTTGGCTCTCATCACGACCACGGTGTTGCTGAGGTTGGGGCCAAGATCGACCGGCTCGGCGACCATGGCCTGATCCATGTGGGTGAATCCCTTGATGGCCATGACGAGGCCGGAGATGCGCATGGCCGCTTCCTGAATTTCTGAGGCCAGGCCGCGCACGGCGCATCCAGCAGCGGCCCAGCGAATGACCGCGTCGAGAGCAGGGCCGTCGACGGTGGCGGCAAGTTGATCGAGGGCATCGAATGTGACGGGCGTATCGGCAAGAACGTCGGAGTTGGCCGTGACGAGCCCGTGATCCGACAGCCAGTCGGCGATGGCCTCTTCTCGCTCAGCCTGTTGAAGCGGAGAGCGGACGCCCTGCGGCGCGCGAGCCATGCAGGCATTGCGAATTCCGTCGACGGCGGCGAGTTGCGCATTGTCGAGGCGAGCCGAGCCGAGAGCGAGAGTCGCGGATTCCGCTTCCTCGAGTCTGTCGCTGAGGGACGCCGTGCTGCGCTCGATTGCGGATGCGGGATTGTTGAGCTCGTGGGCAAGACCGGCGGAGAGTTTACCGAGCGAGATCATTTTCTCATTTTGCAAATCGCTTGATGTAAACAGGCGCGCACGATCGAGCATGATGTGGACGAGGATGGCAGTAATTGTGTAGCACTCGCGCGTAAGCTCGCGAAGGTCGTCGCGGTCAATGGCGAGGACTTCAGTGGACTCCTCTGCGATCGCATCGCCGGGCGCGGTCGCCAATCGCGAGAAAGGAAGAACGCCGCTGACATCTCCGGGGCGCCAGTCGATGACCTTCTGGGGACCGGAGCCGCGGTCGACCGAAAGCGAAAGATGGCCAGAGAGCACGACGAACAGGCCTTCGACGACGACACCCTTGTGGGAAAGAATTTCGCCGGTCTCAAGCCGGCGCAGCTTTCCGTGCGCGACGAGCCATGCCAGTTCTTCGCGCGGCGCGGCGGCGAGCGTCTTGTGTTCGGCCAGGCGATCAATCAGGTCCACTGCGCAGCTCCGGTGCGGCGAGGGGTTGGGGAACAAGTTGGCTAATCAAGGTGATGCAGGGGGAAGGAAACGTCAGGATTCAAGGTAGCAGAGGAACAGGGAGCAAGGGAACAAGGGACCGAGGGGGCAAAGAAACGTGCGGGCGAATGAGGTTGCGGGAAGCGAGGAGGCGGGTATTCACGCGGAGGCAACTCATTTTCCACATTCGGTTACGGGGTGTGCACCGGGTGCGCGCGAGGGCGAGTACGCTAGGCTGGAAAACGAGATGACAGTTTGCAAGATTTGCGAGGGAGTGGGTCTGGTTCGGGGGATGGATGCGGCCGGGAACTGGGTGAGCCGCGAGTGCCAATGCCAGGAATCGGAGCGGGAGCAGCGGCGAATTCAGGCGGCGCAGATTCCGGCGCGGTACCGGGATTGCACGCTGGACACGTTTGAGATTTATCACGAGGCCGACCGGTCACTGGCTGAAGCACTGCTGACGGCAAGACGATTTGTGGAGGAGTATCCGGCGGGGACGGCGGGCAAGGGGCTGCTGTTTACCGGCTCAATGGGCGTGGGCAAGACGCACCTGGCGGTGGGCGTGTTGCAGCGGCTAGTGCGAGAACGAGGCGCGAAGGGGTTTTTCTGCGATTATCGCGAGCTACTGAAAAGCATCCAGAACAGCTACAACCCCGAGGTGAGAACGACGGAGCTGGAGCTGCTGAAGCCGGTGTTCGCCGCCGAAGTGCTGGTGTTGGACGACCTGGGCGCGCAAAAGCCCAATGAATGGGTGTGGGATACGGTGGCGCTGATCTTGAACACGCGCTACAACGACCGGCAGACGACGATTATTACGACAAACTATGCGGACCTGCCGGCGGGCGGGGGGGGGTTGAGCGACACGGAGCGTGCAGCTCGCGAGGCAACGCTTGGCGACCGGATCGGGGATCGCATGCTGTCGAGGCTGGCGGAGATGTGCATCCGGGTAAAGGTGTCCGGAAAAGATTGCCGGCAAACGGGGATCAAGCGGGCGCGGTTTGGGTGAGAGAAGCAGCTTCTAGCTTCTAGCTAATAGCTTGTGAGTGCCAGGTTGACGTCAGTGGATTCCACCGGCGGAGTAAACCGCGTTCGCACCCTCAGATTTCCACGCTGCAAGATACCAACGATCCTGTGAAATCCCGGCAAGGTCCCGCGGTGGACTTTACACCAAGAGGATGCTGGCGAGGATCAGGAGCATGGCAGCGATGGTGAGTCCCTGGTAGGCCCGTTCTGAAGCTGGCTTGGATTGCGGGAAAACGGCCGAAGAGGCTGGCGGCGAGGCGACTGCGTGGTTCGGGGAGGGATGCATTGGCTGGCCTGCCTTTCAAATTCATCTACGGTTCGAGCTCGTCTCTGGTTTCCTTCTTCCTCGTTCTTGAGGGCTCGGTTTTTCTTCTTATGGCTCGATGACCCTAATTTGCGAAGCTTCATGAGACTCGGCGGCTTCGATTGGCGCGCCTTCAAGTCCCACTCAGCAATTTGATGTTCTTTTGACGCGCAAGGTGCATGTTGGATTCAAGCAAAGATGGCGATTCGATAGCCGGGTTCGGTGCGGACGTGATTGACGTGTCGGGAGGTTTGCGCAGGATGACTTTGCAGGCCGCAAGAGCCGCGGCGAGGGCAATAGAATCGGGTGTACAATCGCGCTCGTGAGCACAGGTCCACAATTGATTCGTCCCGCCGAAGCGCAGGAGCGGAACTGGCTGCCAATGATTGCGGCGGCGGTGATCGTGCTGGCCGTGGCCATTGGACTGGTGTTGTTTTACCAACATGGGAAAAGCGCGCCGGCGGTGACACCGATCTCGGCAGCGCTCGATCCGTACGCGAGCAACTTGCCGATCAGCAATCTGCACATGAGCGAGAGTGCAAACCTGGCCGGTGGCAAGGTGACCTACATCGACGGGTCGATCGCGAATACGGGCAGCCGCACGGTGACTGGGATCACGGTGCAGGTGTTGTTCCGCGATCCGGCCCATGAGGTTGCGCAGAACGAAACCCATGAGTTGAGTCTGATTCGTACGCGCGAGCCGTATGTGGACGTGGAGCCGGTGTCTGCGGCGCCGCTTAAGCCGGGAGACAGTGCCGACTTCCGGCTCGTTTTCGACACGATCGCCCAGGACTGGGACGGCGCTTTCCCGGAGATTCGGCTCATTCACGTAGACGCGAAGTAGGCCGCGCGTCGACGGGAAGTTGGCGCGCCTTTCGCGACAGGGTAGAAACTACGCGAAGATGCAAAAATTACCCGCAAACAAAGGTATACAGGGCCTGAATCGGGCCATTTCCCCGCCAACATCGAAAATTGTAAAAACCCTATTTTCAAATAGATAGAGGATTTCCCAGCCAGACTCCCTCTTTGGCAGCGATCGTGCTTTTATCAGGGCGAGCGGACAGCAGCGCTCAAATCCGCGAACGGTGATTCAATACCGCTAGCCAAGAGGGGTTCAACCCATGAAAACATCTGCGAGCGTAGTGAAATTTATCCCCCGCCAATTCGCAGTACTTGCGTTGGCATCTGCAATTGCAATTCCCGTTTGGGCACAGGACCAAGTCAACACTGGAACATCGTCTGGTGTAACGACCCAGACCACCACGACTTCTACCTCGACGTCACAGGCTCAGCCCTCCCCCATGCCTGCGACCGAACAGCCCCTGGCCCCCGCGAAGGAGGGGTTCTGGGGCCGCATCTATCCCTTTGCCCGCAAGAAGTGGGTGAAGAGGCAGATCGATCCGATCAACGACCGTTTGAGCGAACTGGATGAAGTGAACGCCAAGAACGCCGCGTACATCAAGGACGTAGATGAACGGGCACAGGCGGGCATCCGGAAGGCGCAAAGCGCGGCCGATGCAGCGAATCAACTGGCGATGAACGCGAACACCGAGGCGGAGAACGCCAACGGCGCCGCTCTAAATGCATCAAATCACGTGAACCAGATCAACACCACAGTGAACGGCCTGGATCAATACCATCAGGCGTCGGACCTGGTGATCAAGTTCCGCGGCTCAAGCCCGGTGCTGACTTCGGACTCGAAGGCAGCGCTGGATCAACTGGCCTCAAGCCTTACCGGGCATGAAGGCTACATCCTGGAATTGGAAGCGCACTCGCCGCTGGCGGGCAGCGCAGGCATACAGAGTTCCGAGCGCCTTTCGGAAGCAGTCAAGCGCTACCTTTTAACGGAACATCAGATTCCCGTCTACCGCATGCACTCCGTGGCCCTCGGCAACGAAGTTGAGATGGCCTCGACCGCAACCGGTGATCAAGACCAAAAGCCGGAACGGGTAAGGTTCAACAGTGTGCATCTGAGTGTGATGGAAAACAGTTTGGCGGCCCAGGCAGCAGCGTCACCCCAAAGCGCTCCTGCCTCAGCAGGCGCGGAGCAGCCGTAATAAACGGCCAACTCCTCCCCCGAGGCTCTGCACTCGCGCCAACGGCCACCCCGCCGTAGGCCGCCAAAAAAGCTCTCGCAACGCGAGAGAACCAAGGCAACTTGGCCCCCGTGAACACGGGGGCCGTTTTTTTTGCCAAACGAAACAAGTCCGGATGTATTACTCTGGGCATCTCGGCGAACCAAGCGGGGTCCAAACAGAGGGGGTCGTATGCGATCGCGAAGCACAAAGTTGCTGTTGGCGGGGTTTGGGGCCGTCGCGTTCTTCTTAACTGGCTGCAACTATGTCGTTCTGGAGAATCCCCTTCCCTCCGTTGTTGACAACCGCATCGTCGGCAGCTGGGCAACGCCCGACGGCAAGCTCTATGCGGTGATCAAACCCGGAGACAATTCGTCGTATCAGTCGCTGACGGGGGACGATATAACGAAAAACGGCAGCGGGTCGACTTTTTATCTGGCCAAAGTGGGCGGCACGTTGCTGGCAGAAAACCCATCGGCCTGCAGCGCGTTCCTTTTCAATGCGCCATCCGCCGACGATGCACCGAATGGCTGCTGGACGATTACGCGCGTAGTGCTGACTGACAATACCCTTGAATATGACACATTCGACACTACCCTCATGTTGCGCAAGAGCGTACAGGGCGAACTGAGGGACGTCAGCCTGCAGTTTGGCGCATCCGTCGCGAAGGGCGCCAATTCATCCATCGATACCGATGTGCTGATTGAGGGCAAGCCGGAAGACGTCACGCCCTTCCTGGCAGCGTATTCGAGCGGTTTGGTCTACGCCCAGGTGACCCAGCTGCACCGTATTTAGCTGTGAGCTTGCCGGGCCTTTGTCTAGATTATAACGTCTGTTATAATCGTTAGAACGGAGACAGCCATGATCAAGCTCAAAGTCACAACCATCGGAAGTTCAGCAGGGATAGTCTTGCCCAAGGAAGCGCTGGCACTGTTGAAAGTAGCCAAGGGGGATTCGTTGTTTCTGACGGAGTCGCCGGATGGTCTCCGCATCACGCCATACGATCCTGAGTTTGAAGAGGACATGGGCCTGGCTCGGCAGGTGATGCGGAAGCGCCGCGACCTGCTTCGTGAGCTTGCAAAGTGACGACTCCGACCTGGAGATGGATCAGAGATAGCTCAGTCCTAGCCATTCATGACGAGCAGATTGCTGAGCACGGAGGCTTGGCGGGTGTGCGGGATTTGTCTCTGCTGCTGTCAGCGCTGGCGCGGCCGCAGAATCTTGCGGCTTACGGGAATCCTGACATCGCCGATCTTGCCGCTGCCTACGCAGTCGGCATTGCACGGAATCACGCGTTCCTCGATGGCAACAAGCGCACGGCCTGGGTAGTGGCCGAAACTTTTCTGCTGAAGAATGGCTACGAGCTGATCGCGGGCGACGAGGTTGGCGTGGCCACGATGCTGGCCGTGGCTGAAGGATCGATGCCGGAGCAGGAGTTCGCGATTTGGGTGCGGACTTACATCCGGCCGTTGAAGTCGAAATAAGCTCCCGCGACCCGCCTGTCACCTCGGGTGCGCGCATCGTCCATTTCTCGGGCTTGGCTGCGTTGCGGCAGGAGTATTCTGAAACCTCACTGAGATTCTGGAGGGAGTATTATGCGCAGGATTTTGCTTGCAGCTGTGATGTTTGCAATGGTCGCCGGCTTTTCCAACCAGATCTTCGCGCAGGGTGCGCCGGCGCAGTCGAGCGCAGGGGCGCCGTACACGATCGAGTACTACTACAAATGCCAGTGGGGACATCAGCAGGAGTTTTTGGATCTCTTCCTGAAGAACCATTGGCCGCTGCTGAAGAAGATCGAGGCGACGGGGCGGATTCTGTCATTGAAGATCGAGTCGCCGGCCTATCACACGACGGAGGACGGGCGATGGGATTATCGGGTGACGATCGTCTACAAGAACTCGACGGTCGCGACGAGCTCGAACCCGGACGAAGATGGGTTTATCAAAGCGCTGTGGCCGGATCAGGACACGTACAAGAAAGAAGAGCAGCGGCGGTTCGAGATTCTGCTCGGGCACTGGGATCTGCCGGTGACGGATGTGACGCCGGAAAAGCCGTGAGTCGTGATTCGTGCACCGTGGATCGTGGATAGTGGCTCGCGAACTTAGGACGACGAACCAAAAACAGCGATTAGCGATCGTCGCGGGCGCGCCATTGACGGACGAGGTCGGCGGCGGCGGCGGGCCATTCGGGAAATTGAAACTCAAATCCGGCGTCAAGCAGACGGCCGGGGACGACGCGGCGGCTTTTGAGGACCAGCTCAGGCTCCGTGCGGAGGAAAAACATTCCTATGGCCATGAGGAACGCCGGAGCAGGCAGGCCGTTGGGCATCTCCCAGGCCTCGCGCAGGTCGGCCATAAATTCGCGGTTGGGAAGCGGGATTGGCGCGGCGAGATTGACGGCGCCTTCGAGATCTTCACGCTGCATGAGGAATTCGATGGCGCGGGCGAAGTCGGACTCGTGAATCCATGAAACATATTGGCGACCGTTGCCCTGCGTTCCGCCAAAGCCGGTACGGACCAGATTTGAGAGCACGGCAAAGACGCTGCCTGACGTGGGGCTGAAGACGAGCGAGGTGCGCAGAGCGATCTTGCGCGTGCCGGGCGTCTCAGTCGAAAAGAACGCAGCTTCCCAATCCTTGACAAGCTGCACGGTCCAATTCCACTTCGCGGGGGCGCGGCGGCGGCGCGAGATGAGCTCATTGCCGCCGAGCTCGCCGGTAGCTTCGTCCATTTCGCGGTCGAGTGCGTGCCGGTAGATCGTGGCGGACGAGGCATTCATCCAAAGACGCGGCGGATTGGCGAGCGTGGCAAACGCGCGGTGCAGAAGGCGCGTTGTGCCAATGCGCGAATCGTATAGCTCGCGACGGTTGCGGGTAGTGTAGCGACAATCAACGCTGCGGCCGGAGAGATGAATGCAGACGTCGGCGCCGTCGAGCGTCTCAACCCAGGGGCCGAGCTCAGTTCCGTTCCAATACACCGTTTGCCACGGCGCGGTGTAAGGACCTCGGGTGAGGATAGTCACGTGATGGCCACGCTCCTGCAAGAAGCGCGCCAACATGCGGCCCACCTGGCCGCTGCCGCCGGGCAAGACGATGCGTAAAGGGCGAGCGGTTTGGATGGCTGAGTTGCCCATGCCACCAGCGTAACGCGCTGACGGGCTTTGGATGAGGCTTACTGGCGGGGCGGGAGCGGATAGGCCTGCATGAAGCGGCGCTCGCGGCGGGCCCGGACCTCATGAACGATGACAAAGATGATCAGGAAGATGATCAGCAGCGGGCCAAAGAGGATCCATGGCGAGAAAACTACGTGGTCCTGGCCGATGGAGACGCTGGCGGAGTTGTGGACGGTACCGAACATGGCAACCATGTCCTGATTCACGCGGACATTTTCCCCGAGACGAATGGAGCCGAAGAACGACACGAGGTCACCACCGATGGCGGAGTTATCGGCCGCGGTGACACTGCCGAAGAAATTGACCACATCCTGATGGGCCTGGCCGTCGAGACGCACGTTGCCGAAGAAGACGACAATGTCGCCTTTCACGTCGCCGTGGGCGTCAACGTTGCAGAAAAAACAGACGGCGTCGTTGACGGGAGCATCAGGGGTGACCTGAATGTTGTTGAAGAACTGAACCGCGTCGCTCTCGGCGCGAGCCTGGGAAGCGGCGAGCGCCAAGGCGCCGCCGAAGAGGCAAAGGGCGAGAACTCTTCGATGCATAGGTGTGTGACCCCCGCTACAACCCAATATACGCGCTGGCCTGCGAGAAAGTTCCCACGGAACTTGCGCGATCTAAGCTACTGTATTTGAAATGTTTAGGTTGGACTTAGAGCTTCTGTCCACTCCGCGGCGGATGAGACAAGGACATCTGGAGGACTGTCCATCAGATTCTGCGGGCCGAAGCCGAATGCACAGCCGACGGACCAGGCTCCGGCATTACGAGCTGTCTCAATGTCGACTTTGCTGTCGCCGATCATCACGGTTTGCTCGGGCGTTGCGCCGGCTTCCTCCATGAGCGAGCGGAGGCCAAGCGGATCGGGCTTCTTGAGGGGGAAGCTGTCACCGCCGTAGATGTGGAGGAAATAGCCGGCAAGTCCCAGCCCCTCGCAGATACCGCGCGCGGGCCGGACTGGTTTGTTCGTCAATACGGCCATGGTTCTCAGCGGGCCACCGGGTGCGTCGTGCAACTCGTGGAGAGCCTTGAGCGCGTCGAGAACGCCCTCGTAGGCGTAAGTGAAATCCAACTTGTGCTCGCGGTAATACTGGAGAAAAAACGCGTAGGCCCTGGCGAAGAGATCCTCATTCACATCGCCAATGGCGATGTTGGCAGCCATGGCCAGCGAGCGGCGCATGAGCATGGGAGCGCCGTTGCCCACGAAACCGGCGATAGCCGGATCGGACAGATGGGCGAGATTGAATTCGCGCAGAGTCGCATTCACGCTGTTGCACAGGTCCTGCGCGGAGTCGATGAGAGTGCCGTCAAGATCGAAGACCAGCAGCTTGAGCTGTTCGACGGGAATAGGGCGAAAGACGCGAATCATCTTGATTTCAGTCTAATCGGCTGTGCGGGGCTTATTGTTTACACTGACCAAAGCACGGGAGAAGAGTTACGGATGATGAAAAAGAGCGCACCCATTCTTGTGGCGACGCTGGTTCTAGCGATCGGGCTGAGCAACCTTTGCGCGCAGCAGCCGACGAAACCTGTAATCAGCACTAACGCCGCGGCGGAGCGCATTCCCAATCTCCGCACGCTTAAAAACGAGCTGCGTGAATATCACGACTGCACGTGCACGTGCGGGTGCTATGCGCACGACCTGGACACGCAAGCGGATCGCGCCATCGCGTTTCTGCGCCAGCGGGCCGCGCATCGCAGCTCCACGGAGAAACTGGCCGTGATCCTCGATGTCGACGAGACCATGCTTTCGAACTACGAGCATCTATTGGATTCCGATTTCGGGTACGTCGCAAATGACTTCACCGCGTGGGTGCAGACGGCGAAAGCGCCTGCCATTCCCGGCACCTTGCGGCTCTATAACGAGTCGCAGCGTCTGGGCATCAGCATCTTCATCATCACCGGCCGCCCGGAATCGCAGCGCGCGGTGACGGAACAGGATCTGCGCGAGCACGGCTACGATGGTTGGCAGCAGTTGGCGATGCGCCCTGACGTGCACGGCGTCGAGACTATCGGCCACTTCAAGGCTACTGTTCGTGGTCAGATTGCCGCAAAGGGATACACGCTTGCCCTCAGCGTGGGCGATCAGTGGAGCGACTTGAGGGGCAAGCCGGAAGCGGAGTTTTCAGTGAAATACCCGGATCCGTACGACATCATTCCATAGCGCGGCTTTTCATCTTCCGGGCATGGGCCGTCTCCTGAGGCTTGTCATGCTGGAGACTACCCCATTCGTGTGATCGTTTGGAGGAGACTTTAAGGTTGCGATTCAAGTCGATTGAGGGCTAGAATCTACCCATCAGTTCTGGAAAGCAGAAATATACTGCTGAAGCGATGAGGTCTGATGACCATGCAGAGCAGCTTCTCTCACGGGTATCAATACGACCTGTTCATCAGCTACAGCAATGCTGACGTGAAGTGGGTGCAGCCGTTCTACGATGCGCTCAAGGAAGACCTGAATCGGTTGACCGAGCATGGTGTCTTCACTTTCTGGGACAAGGAAGGGCTGAAACCAGGGGACAGCTGGGACGATAAGCTTCTGCATGCGTCGGCCAATTCGGCCGTCCTCGTTCCGATCCTCACTCCAAGGTTTTTTGCCAGCGACTATTGCGCCAAGGAGCTGGAAAGCTTCCTGGGCGGATCCGGCGTCTCCGTTGACGCGGCGCATCGCAGCCGCATTTTCCCGGTCGAAGTTCTTTGCACGGCCGCGGAGGGGCACCTGCTCCGGAGCTGCCAGGCAAGGCGATTCTTTCGGGAGAACCGCATCGGTACTCCGCTCGAGTTCGCGCCCGGCGACAAGGAATTCAACGAACCTCTCCGCGACCTAACCTTTGCCATCGCCGCGGCTCTTCAAAATATTCCTCAAAAGAGTTCCGGACGCGCCGCGGTTTATCTGGCGGATAACTTTCTGGATCAATCCAAGGTTTTGCGTAACTCTCTCAGCCACAAATACGACGTTCTTCCGGGCCTGCCTGCGCAACTGATGGAGATGGATGCGGACCAGCTCCAGAAGCACATTCAGGAGTCACTCGCCCGATGCTTTGTGAGCATCCATCCCTTAGACCGCAGGCCTGGGGCGGACTACCTGGTGAAAACCCAGCTTGAATTGGCGCGCGCCGCTGAAAAGCCGCGACTGATCTGGACCACGGCTCAATCCAATGAGTTGACCGAGCTGGCCAACGCAGGATTCGAGTGGTTCGAATCGCAGACGGATATTGAAGAGCGCATCCGGGTTCTCAATGCCCAGCCCTACAAGTTTGAAAACCAGAACGCCGGGTCGAATCCGACGATCTACTTCCTGTGCCAGGACCGCGCGAACCGCGATGAGGCCGAGCCGCTGCTCGACGTTCTCCAGCAAAAGGGCGTCTGCGTCTATCCATCGCCAGTGGAGGGTTCGGCAGACAATGCCATGACCCGGCACGTGAAAATGCTCGAAGAACTCGACGGCTGCCTTATCTATTACGGCAACACGGAGCGGGACTGGTTCGATACGGTGTTTCTCCGCCTGCGGCGCCATATTCAGGAACGCCGCCTGCGCAGCGCGATCTACGTCGGCCCTCCGCCCGACGACTACAAGATGCGCGATCTTAAGCGTCTGCCTGTACCGCTTCTGGATAAACCGCAGGCCGCGGCTGCATATTTTGCAGGAGAGCGCACGTGAGTCAGCCTGCTCAAGGGCCTGACATCGGGCAGCAACATCCTGAGGAGCGAGACCAGCACTTCGCTGATGGCCTGGACCGACGCCCTGAGGATCCGCCCCGCGCTGAACCAGCCGAATGTCCTTACCTGGCGCTGCGCTACTTTGAAGAGCGCGACTCCTACCTTTTTTATGGCCGGGACGAGCACGTCCGGGAACTGCTTTCCAAGCTCGAGCTGAACCGGTTTGTGGCCGTGCTGGGCTCCTCAGGCTGCGGCAAGTCTTCGCTGGTGCGCGCCGGCCTGCTTCCAGAGTTGAAGAGCGGAATGATTCCTGCCGCCGGCCACCGTTGGAAGGTGATCGAGTTCCGGCCCGGCAGAGCTCCTATGGAGGAGCTGGGCGGAGCCCTGGAACGGGGACTGGGCATCCACAATGCCAGGGAGACCATCGCAGAGGGTCCTCTCGGCATTGCTCGTGCTGTGGATTCGGCCTCACTGGAAGCAGGCAGCAACATTCTGATCATTGCCGACCAGTTCGAGGAGATCTTTTCTTATCTTCGTGAAGAGCGGGCCGCCGGCCGCGGCGCCGCGGCGCAGGAGGAAGCACGCGGGTTGGTGCGCCGACTTCTGGACGCCGCAGCCGAGCCGAATCTGCGCATTTATGTGCTCCTGGTGATGCGCTCAGACTACCTGGGAGACTGCGCACAATTTCCCGATCTTCCCGAACGCATGAATGCCTCACTTTACCTGGTGCCTCGCCTTCGCCGCGACCAGTTGCAGCGCGCCATCGAAGCGCCGGTGGGAAGAGACATTGAGTCGGCGGTAGTGCAGCGGCTCCTCGGCGAAGTAGGAACCGATCCGGATCAGTTGCCGCGGCTGCAACACCTGCTGAGCCGCATGTGGCATACCGCAGAGGGCGGACGAATCTCCTTAGAGCATTACACTGCGGCCGGCGGATGGAAGAAAGGCCTGGAACAGCATCTGGACCAGATCTACAACGGCCTCTACGAGGGCCTGACGCCGGCGCAGCAGGAGGCCTGCAAGCTGGTATTCCAGCGGCTCACGGAGATGGACCGGGGCCGAGCCGTGCGCCGCTGGGCAACGCGCGAGCAACTTGTGGCATTGTGCGGCGCGGAGGCTGAGGATGTGGTCGATCGCTTCCATCGGGAGGGCTTCCTGCGTCTCTCGGGCCGCGATCAGGACACTTTCGACGTGATGCACGAAAGCGTCCTCCGTGGCTGGCCTCGGCTCGCGGAGTGGATGGAGGAGGAGAACCGTAACGTCGGCCGTCTACGCGAGCTCGTCAGGGTGTCACATGAAGCCGGCTGGCGGCCCGACATGACGGCGCCGGAAAAGAAAGCAGCTCAGGGTATCGCCGGACTGACCCTGAGAAATCTGATTGACTGGAGGAACCACTTCCATCCCACGGGCGTCTGGGCGAGCCGCTACATTGACGCCGCCGAATTCGAAACCGCTCTCGACTTCCTGAACTGGTCCGAGGCGAGGAACTTGGAGCGGGAAAAGGCCGCAAGGGCGGCAAGAATTCGAACGTGGGCGTCCGTCACCGCTCTGCTTCTGGTCGCGCTCGGCGCCGCGATTTGGGGCTTTTACGAGAATCGCAGCCAGGCGGTCAGGGAAGCGAGAGTATCAAAATCTTTCGAGCTCGCGGCAGATTCATTGGTACTTCGCTCGACTGACCCCGAAAAAAGCATTCTGCTCGCGATGCAAGCTGTCAATGCATCCCTGAGCTACGATCTTCCGTCCATGCCGAGCGTGACGGCTCTGCATTCCGCGATTCTTGTTTCCTATTTAAGAAAGACATTGCGAGGGCACGAGGACAACGTCAATTCCGTCGCGTTCAGCTCGGATGGAAAGCGCCTGGCTACCGCGAGTGCTGACGGGACAGCGAAGGTTTGGGACGCGGAGACTGGCGAGGCGCTGATGACCCTGAGCGGCCACGGGGACGCGGTTAACTCCGTCGCCTTCAGCCCTGACGGCAAGCGCCTGGCTACTGGAAGCGACGACAAGACCGCGAAGATTTGGGACGCCCAAACCGGCAAGGAACTGATGACCCTGAGCGGGCACCTGGACAAGGTTGAAGAAGTCGCCTTCAGCCCGCGACGGCAAACGCCTGGCTACCGGAAGCGACGACAAGACCGCGAAGATCTGGGACGCCAAAACCGGCAAAGCGCTGATGACCCTGAGCGGGCACACGAGTTCTATTAATTCCGTCGCATTTAGCCCGGACGGCAAGCGCCTGGCCACCGGAAGCGATGACAACAACGTGAAGATCTGGGACGCCCAAACCGGCAAAGAGCTGATGACCTTGCGCGGGCATGAGGGCCCGGTTAACTCCGTCGCCTTCAGCCCGGACGGCAAGCGCCTGGCTTCCGGGAGCGACGACAAGCTCGCCAAGATCTGGGAAACCCAGACCGGCAAAGTGCTGATGACCCTGAGCGGACACCAGGCCCCTGTTAACTCCGTCGCCTTTAACTCCAATGGCAGCCGCCTGGCCACCGGCAGCAATGACCGAACAGCGGAGATCTGGGATCTTGAAACCGGCAAGGCGCCAACGATTCTGCGCGGACACACGAGTGCGGTCAGCTCCGTCGCCTTTAGGCCAGACGGCAGACGCCTGGCTACGGCAAGCTACGACAAAACCACGAAGATCTGGGATGCCTTGCCTGGAGGAACGGAGGCGATGACCCTGCGCGACGATGAATGGGTCACCGCTGTCGTCTTCAGCCCGGACGGCAAGCTGCTGGCTACGGGAAGCGATGACAATACGGCGAAGATCTGGGATGCCACAGACGGCAGGTTGCTGAAAACCCTGAATGGGCACAAGAAGTGGGTCTTCTCAGTTGCATTCAGTCCCGACAGCAAGCGATTGGCAACGGCAAGCTACGACAAAACCGCGATAATCTGGGATGCTGAGACCGGCCAGCCGCTTTTGACCCTGAGCGGACACACCGGCGAGGTCACATCCGTCGCCTTCAGCCCTGACGGCAAGCGCCTGGCAACGGCAAGCGCGGACAAGACCGTGAGGATTTGGGACGCCGAAACCGGTAAGGTCTTGATGACCCTAGACGGACACGGAGCCCGAGTCAGGTCTGTCACATTCAGCCCCGACGGCAGGCGCCTGGCTATCGGAACCGGAAGCGATGACAAAACCGCGAAGATCTGGGACGCCCGAACTGGCAAGGTGCTGACAACCCTACGCGGGCACAAGAATACGGTCTACTCGATCGCATTCAGTCCTGATGGCAAGCGCCTGGCTACAGCCAGCGCTGACGGCACGGCAAAGATCTGGGACGCCGAGAACGGCAACGTGCTTAAGACCCTGCTCGGGCACGAAAGTACGATCTACTCCGTCGCCTTCAGCCCGGACGGCAAGCTTGTGGCTACTGGAAGCGATGACTATACCTCGAAGCTCTGGGATGCAGAGACGGGCAAGGAACTGATGACCT
Organism: uncultured Acidobacteriaceae bacterium; assembly: GCA_963850865.1. GTDB lineage: Bacteria > Acidobacteriota > Terriglobia > Terriglobales > Acidobacteriaceae > Telmatobacter. Next base: position 172,909 of record CAWKMZ010000006.1, on the reverse strand, counting down.
TGCGCGGGCACACGGGAGAAGTCCGCTCCGTCGCGTTCAGCCCCGACGGCAAGCTCCTGGCCACGGCGAGCGCTGACGCGACCGTTCAGCTCTATTTCGTCGACACGCGCGATCTGCTCAGGTTCGCTCGCTCGCGTGTAACTCGCGCCCTGACCGACGACGAGTGCGTGCAGTACTTCGACTCCGGCACCTGCCCAAACCTGCCCTGAAGAAGAGCCTTGAGCGCTCTGGGAATCGGATTGCGGGCTGGCGATGCGTCTGGGCGCAAACGCTCCGCGGACCATGGGCGCTTCGAATACAGCGTCTCCAATGCAGATCGCCGAAGCGGGTTATACGCTGGCTGTGAATGTGGACGACCCGTGGAGCGATCTTAGAGGCAAGCCGGAGGCGGAGTACTCCTGAAGTATCTCGACCCTTATTCCTTCATTCCGTAGCTTCCCGTTAATGAACGCGAATATTGCCGGAGCCGGTGCTGATATGCACTTCAGGGCCGCCGCCGCCGATGGCGCCTTTCACGTGGTGGCGGTCCATCGTCCCATGCGAAACGATGTCGCGGTCGCTGTGAATGTTGCCTGAGCCGGACGAGGCGTCCAGGCTTAGCCCGGCATTGTTGGTCCAAAGCTCGACGGTTCCTGAGCCGGTGTGGAGACGCCATGGAGCAGCGGGCGTGCCGTCCACCTTGATATTTCCCGAGCCGGTTCCGGCTTCGAGGCCGCCATGCACGTTCTTGAGTTCAATCGATCCCGAGCCCGTACTGGCTTTCACGTCGCCGGGTCCTATCTGCTCGGCGTAAATATTTCCTGAGCCGGTGCCGACAATGAATCCACCCTGGAGCCCAGTGGCATGAATCGATCCCGAGCCGGTGTGGAGTTTTGCATTTGCGCCCACGCCCTCGTCGGTTACGTTGCCCGAGCCTGATCCGGCATCGAGATAAGCATCGGGCGGAGCCTGGATTTCATAATCGATGCTGATGTTGCCGAAGTTGTGGTGATCCCCACCGATGCGGACGATGTTGCCTGTCTGCTGGATGGGAGGATGCGCGGCGATCTGCTGCACCATATCGTCGCTTGCGCCCCAGCCCGACTTGACCCGCGCGAAGATGTGAACGTGCCCCTCTGGGCCGCTGGTGAGATGGATGTATCCCGAGCCGGTGGCAACCGACAGATCGAGTCGACCGGTAATGGTCAAGTCGCGCTCAAATGTCGCTTCGCTTGCGAGTGCTGGAACTGCCGCAACGGCCGCTAAAGCCACCAATAGGGAGAATGCCGCCCAGAAACGCCTCATCGCTATCCTCATTCCGACTCCTGATTCTTCTACGCGCCGGGCGGCCCCCCGGTTCCATGAAATGGCCTGGCGCAGACCGGCTCTCCGGCGTGCTGCTCACCTTCCAATGCTATTCTCACTGCGAGATGCACGAGCTCTTGCTCATCAAGCCGGTCGCCGTGGCCATGCTGATTCTGGCCAACGCCTATTTTGTGGCGGTTGAGTTCGCGCTGGTTTCCATTCGCGAAACCCGCGTGGAACAACTACTGGCGGCGCGGGTGCCGGGCGCGCGGGCGGTGCGGAGCCTGCAGCGCAACCTTGCCGATCTGCTCCCCGCAGTGCAGCTCGGAGTAACGCTTTGCTCGCTGGCGCTGGGATGGCTGGGCGAGCCGCTGGCGGCGCAGATGCTGGCGGGGTGGATGGGCGCGCTGCCCGATGCGCGGATCTAGGGCCACGTAGCGGCCGTAGCGTTGGGCTTCGCGATCATTACCTACTTTCACGTGGTGGTGGGCGAGCTGGTGCCGAAAGGGCTGGCCCTGCGCCGGGCCGAGGCGCTGGCGGTAGCCGTGGCACCGCCGATGCTGGTGTTTATGGCCATCGCGCGCCCGGCGGTGCGCCTGCTCAGCCGGTCGGCCGCTGCCGTTCTTCGCGCGTTCGATATTCCGGCCGGGGAGCGTGCCGCGAGCATTCATTCTGCCGAAGAATTGAAGCTGATTGCGACAGCGGCGAGGCGGCTGGGCCTGCTGCCTGAGTTTCAGGAGACGCTTGTGCACCGCGCCCTGGAACTTGGCGATGTGCAGGTGCGCGAGATCATGACGCCGCGGCAGAGGATTTTTTCGTTGCCATCGAACATGCTTCTCGAGGACGCCTGCACGCGCGTCTTCGGCCGCAGCCATTCGCGGATTCCCGTTTACGACGAGGCTCGCGGGCCAGAATACATTGTCGGAGCGGTGTATGCGCGGGACCTGGCGCGGCTGTTCTATCTGCGCGCGTCGAAAGGCGCGCCTGAGGGCGAGGTCCGGCTTAGCCAGATCATGCATGAGGTGCTCGTTGTGCCGGAATCGAAATCGGCGCTGGATTTGCTGCGCGACTTTAAGCAAAACCGGCGGCACCTGGCCATCGCAGTGGACGAATTTGGATCGACGGTAGGGTTGGTGACTGCGGAAGACGCTATCGAGCAGCTTGCGGGCGAGTTGGAAGACGAATTCGACGCGCCAGCGCAGCCCTTGCTGACCAGCGCCGGAGGGACGGTAGTCATGGACGGCAGTGTGAATCTGCGCGACCTGGAAACTCAGATGCACTGGAGCCTGCCGCGCGACGGCGGCGTGGAAACCCTTGCGGGATTCGTGCTGGCGCGCCTGGGACACATTCCAACGGTGGGCGAAACGGTGGAGTATGAAGACCGGCGCCTGACCGTGGTGGAGATGGATGCGAGGCGCATTGCGAAGATTCGCGTGGAGCCGATCCAGCCTGGCACTCCGGCAACGGAATAGCTTTTCCCGCAGCGAATGCCGTTTCCCGTTCCCACGCGTACATCATCCATTAACCTGGCGTTTGCGCACAAACCGGCCTGCATGGACGAAAATAGAATTGGATGAATCCAACAGACAGGAAGAAAAATCGTTTGACGCCTACAGAAACAGAAGTTCAGCGATGGACCGCTGAAGAGTTTGAGCGGCTGGTGTTTGAGTGCAAGCCCAAGGTTGCAGTGTTCGACTGCGACGGAACGCTTTGGAGCGGCGATGCCGGGTACGGGTTCATGGCCTGGTCGCTGGAGCAGGGGTTGGTTTCGCGTTCAACGAACGATTGGATCGACTCGCGTTATCGCGCCTACCGCTCGGGAAGCGTGAGCGAAGCGGCGATGTGCGGCGAGATGGCGCAGATGTATGCAGGCTTGCGCGACAGCGAATTGGAAGCGGCCGCAGCGCGTTACGTTGAAGAATTTGTGCGGAAGCGCGTGTTTGCCGAGATGGCCGCATTAGTCAGGAAGATTCAGCAGGCCGGGATTGAGATATGGGCGGTGAGCTCCACGAATCGCTGGGTGATCGTCGAGGGCCTGCGCGACTTTGGCATTCCGAAGGAACGAATTCTGGCTGCGGAAGTTCGCGTCAAGGACGGCATCATCACCAGCGAGATTGTCGATGTGCCGACGGATGAAGCCAAGGCAGCGGCGCTCAAGCGGGTGGGATTACCGACGCCGGATGCAGTCTTCGGCAACTCGATTCACGACCTGGCCATGCTGGAGATGGCGCGATGCGCGTTTCCGGTGAATCCTTCGCCGGCGCTAACGGAGGCAGCCGCAAAAAAGGGCTGGGGCTACTTCAGGCCGCAGGCTGCCGAGGGCGTTGAGGCGTTAGTGGGCGGGGAATAAATCCGACGGCTAGCGGTCTACCACCATTCAGGACAGAACTGCCGCAGGCTGAGCCACCGGCCTGCAAATGGATACGATCCTTAGACAATTCGTGCTTTTCCTTCATTTACACTTGAATGCGTGAATGACAGCCCGACCACGCCCAAGGCACACACCTCCCTTCCCGCGCTTCGTTTTGTGGCGGCCGCGCTGATCGTGCGCGACGGCGAAGTGCTGATCGGGCAGCGGCGGGCGGATCAGCCGATGGCGTCGCTTTGGGAGTTTCCGGGCGGAAAGATTGAGGCTGGCGAGAGCGCGCAGGAAGCGCTGGCGCGCGAGCTGGTGGAAGAGCTGGGAATCCGCGCGGAAGTTGGTCCGGCGGTGACGCACATTCGCCACAACTATCGCGGTGGCGGCGCAGTGGATCTGCAATTCTTCGCGGTGCGGGAGTTTACGGGCGACATCGACAACCAGATCTACCAGCAGGTGCGCTGGGTGAAGCTTGAAGAGCTGACCGACTACAATTTTCTTGCGGCGGATCGCGGGCTGATCAAGGATTTGGCGGCGGGGAAATTGCTCTGAGGAAAAAATACGAATGGCTCGCGGCCACCTTCGGAATTCCTTGCCTCCAAATCAGTTCAGTGTTATTTTGAACACCGCACTTCAAGTTCCGGTTTCGATTCGGTCAGTCACCGAAGTCGAGTTTCTTAGGGCCAAATGGATAAAGGACAACGACATTTGAGGGCCTCACGCTGCTGATTCAGGACTTTTACCGGACCGTAACACAGAGGTTGTAGAACGATCGACGCGAATGGATGATGCTTTAGGCTAGGCAGTAAAGCGTATCTTATTTGCAGGGATAACGACCGTCCCTGAGTGAATACCGCTGACTTCGCAAACCCGTGGCAAGCGCAATCGTTATGACATGCGCTCTCCTCACACGGTGTTGCAAATCGACAATCGTAGATTCAATTGCAGGCAATAAACCGAAACGGGCGAGACCAAATGAAGATAGACGTTCTTGACCCGTTGCTCGACCCTCGTTGGCAGAGGCTTGTAGCGTCACACCCGTCTGCATCCGTGTTTCATACGAGCGGTTGGCTCAAAGCGCTGGCCAGGACTTACGGCTTCAGACCTGTCGCCCTGACAAGCACTGCGGCCGGCAAACAGCTTTCGGATGGGGTCGTGTTCTGCGAGGTTCGCAGCGGCTTCACGGGGGCGCGCTTGATCTCCCTCCCGTTTTCCGATCATTGCCAACCACTTTTTGATGGGGCGAGCGATGGGCTGGACCTGGAGCAATGGATGGAGGGGGAATGCGCCCGCGGCAAGTGGAAATACCTGGAGCTTCGACCGATTGCCTGGGACTCGAGTCCAGGTTCAACGCTGGTTGCCACAGAAACCTATTGGCTGCACACTCTGGATCTGGCACCTTCAATCGAAAGAATATTTCGCAATACTCATAAGAGCTGTTTCCAACGCCGTGTCCGGCATGCCGAACACGAGAACCTTGTTTACGAACGAAGCGCCACAGATCGGCTTGTCGATGACTTCTATAAGTTGCTCATCATTACGAGAAAACGCCATATGCTTCTGCCTCAACCACGCGAGTGGTTCCAAAACCTCATGACTGAGATGCACCCGAACGCGGAGATACGGGTCGCGCGAAAAGATGGGGTTCCCGTCGCTGCGATTCTCACCCTGCGTCACCGCGGAACGACGGTTTATAAGTACGGCTGCTCAGACGCTCGCTTCCATAGGCTAGGGGGGATTCCGTTCCTGTTTTGGAGATTAATTGAGGAAAGCAAGTTGGAGGGTGTCGAGCAAATCGATTTTGGCCGCACAGAACTTGAGAACACCGGACTGACCGAGTTCAAAGATCGAATTGGGACGACGAGGGTCCAGATGAGCAACCTAAGGTATCCGAAGAGCGAACAGACGAGCGGCGTGCAACTTTCACGTATGGGCGGAGAACGAAAACTGATTAGTTTTCTTCCCAACGTCGTCTCATCGACGATGGGACGGCTCGTGTATCGGCATATCGCTTAATCGTTCGCTCTCAGGTGCCGTCGCCCCTAGTGGCCGGGAATCATTCCCCAGAGCATGACCATCGTCATGCCGATGACGATGATGCTGGTTCCCCAGGCGATGACGTTCCAGAGGCGCGAGTTCTTGTGCTGGCCCATCAGGTCAGTGCGATTGATGAGCAGCAACATCAGGATGATGACGACCGGGAGCAGGACACCGTTCAGCACCTGGGAAAGAATGGCGACGTTGATCAGTTGAGCATCGGGCAGGACAAGGACGGTGACTGCTCCGCCGGCAATGAGCAGCGAATAGAGCCAGTAGAAAAACGGTGCTTCGCGGAAGTTCTTGTCGACACCGGACTCAAAGCCCATTCCTTCGCAGACCGTGTAGGCCGTGGACAGCGGCAGGATGGAAGCGGCGAAGATGGACGCGTTGAACAGCCCAAAAGCGAAAAGGATGAATGCGTAGTCTCCGGCCAGAGGGCGCATGGCTTCGGCCGCGTCGGAAGCCACCTGGATAGCACCCATGCCGTGGACATAGAGCGTGGCCGCGCAGGCCACGATGATGAACCAGGCGACGATGTCGGTGAAAAGGCTGCCCACTATAACGTCGAGGCGCGAGGCCGCGTAGTCTTTCACGCGAATGCCTTTTTCCACGATCGAGGACTGAAGATAGAACTGCATCCACGGGGCAATGGTGGTTCCAACGACGCCGATGGCCATATACATATAGGCCTTGTCGCTCCAAACCGACCGGGCCGGCAATTTGACGGTGGCCCAGAGCGCATCGTGCCAGTCGGGCTGCGAAAGAACGCCGGCGAAGATGTAGCAGATATAGACCAACGACGCGACGATAAATATCTTCTCGGTGCTCTTGTAGGTGCCGCGCACCACCATATACCAGACCAGAAGCGCGCAAAGAGGCACAGAGATGAACTTGGTTACGTGGAAGAGCCGCAATGAGCCGGCGATGCCGATGAACTCAGTGACCACGTTGGTGTAGTTGACCACGACCAGCAGCACCATGAGGACAAAGGTGATGCGCAGGCCGAACTCCTCGCGGATGAGATCGCTGAGACCTTTGCCCGTGACTACGCCCATTCGGGCGCACATCTCCTGCACCACGATGAGCGCGATGGTGATGGGAATCATGGTCCACAGGAGGGTATAGCCGTATTGCGCGCCAGCCTGAGAATAGGTGAGGATGCCGCCGGAGTCGTTATCGACATTGGCGGTAATGAATCCGGGACCGAGGACGGCCAGAAAGAGAAAGATCCGGATTCGCCAGCGCTTCCACATGGTGACGCGAGTTCCTAGGGTGGGTTCATTGCAGTCTTGGATTTATTCGCGGAAGAATATTCCTCAATGACCATAGCAGGCAAGACCCAAACGCGCGAAGCCCAAGGCGCAAATTTCTCGCGGGAGTTTCACCTGCAAAAAAGGCAGACTCTTCTTGAGGAAGAATCCACCCTTTATCTACGTAAGAAAATGAGCCGGGCGTGCGGCGGCTGCTAGGCTGAGGCCGTTAGCACAGGCTCTGTCCGCTGCCCGGCGCCTGCGCCGAGAAGGCACTTCACCACATCTGCCGCGCTATAGCTGTTGCGGCCGGGTGCGATGAATTGCGCGATGGTATTCAGGTCGTCGCCGACCGTGATCAAAGCCGGCTCAACCGAGCCATCCTTGCGCACCTGCGCATGCCCGATGTTCGCGAGCAGGGTATTGCACAGGCACTTGCGCCCGAACGTTTCTTCGATTTTGCCGTCTTTGGCGACGTAATTATCAACCGGCTCCGCCGAGCAACGGTAGCCAATCTGGCCATCGCCCGTTACGTACGCCTCGCGCAGATAACCCAGATCGCATGTCCGGTTCCGTTCCGCGTAAGTATTGGCCGCCGAAGTGGTGCCCTCAAGCTGCGCTACCTTGAAGGGAAATCCAGTCGGCGAGGCCAGCGGATCGGTAAACACTTCGCCAACACCCGCCATCGCCTGCTCGATGAGGCGCGATTTCAGGTCGGCCCGCATACCCGACTCCCGGCTGAAGGCAAACGCGGTCCCTACCTGCACTCCTGTCGCGCCCTGATCCAGAGCTTGCTGCAATTTGGCCGGGCTGCCATATCCGCCCGCCAGCCAGAAGGGAACGCCGAGCGCGCGCAAATCCTCTATGTTGACCTGGTCGCGCTCGCCATAGACCGGCTCGCCGGCGGCGTTAAGCTGCAGCTTGCCGCGCGGCGGCGCGTTGTGGCCGCCCGCCGTGGGACTCTCAATCACCAGCCCGTCGACGCGGCCGTTTGCGCGGCGCAGCATGGTCGCGGCCAGCGTGTTTGACGAAACAATGGCCAGAAATCTGGGCCGGTTGAGCGCAGGCAGTTGTCCCTCTGCATATTCGGCCGGATCGAGCCGCATCGGCGTATCGAGATTCGCCGACTGGCTTTGCGACGCACCTGTGATTGCCAGGCGATACTCTGCCGCATGTTGCGCCGCGAACGCATCCAGCACGCCGGGAATGTGCAGCGGAATCCCCGCGCCCATCAGGACGTAACCCACGCCCGCCAACATGGCCCCGTAAATTGACGGCAGATGGGGAATCTGAACTTTCTCAAGATAGTTGATGCCCACAGGATTGTTGTGACCCTCTTTGGCCAGAAAAACCTCAACGAAGTTACTCACCATGCAGAGCTCGATGAGCTTGCGCGAATCGTTCTTCTGGTGCATGGGAAGCGCCTTATAAGGCGCACCTGCATCCTTGCCGCCAGGCACGAAGTACTCCTGCCAGATGCGCTTCGCCATCTCCTGAAATGGAAACGCGTCCAGTCCCCGGCGCATGTGGCCACCCTCGTCGCCATCGGCGAGGCGGCGCACAAAGACCGAATCGAGCGCCGTGCCCGACACGACACCGAGCTGGCCAAGTTTGGAAACGGCCTGGGCCAGTCGCCAATTGGACACACCGACGCCCATGCCACCCTGAATAATCTTCGGAAACTGGAACATGCGTAAATTGTTTCACATATTTTGATGTGTCTGGGGTTTTTGCTGGTAATTGGTAACAAAAAGGTAGCCAGAAGCAGCAGGGGATGGACCAGAATGGATCCCGATCAGTAGCGGCTTCCACCAGAATCTAAAGCTTTTCGCGCAGAAAGCTGATGACGCGCTCAGCCTGCACCACACCGACCATGCGGCCCTGCCAGTCAACAACGGGAAGCGCGTGGAGGTTGTACTTATCGAACATCTCGGCCAGGTCGTTCTGTTTCAGGTCGGGCGGGCAGGAGATTACGCGCGGCTCGGCGAGCACGCTCAGGTGCGAGTCCGGCTGCGCCATCACCATGCGAGCCAGCGGAATGGCTCCGCGAAGCATGCGCTTTTCATCCAGCAGAAAGATTTCGGTGACACCTTCGGGGTCGCCGTCGAAGCTGCGGAGCGCCTGAACGGCCTGCGCGACTGTCGCATCGACGCCGAGGTAGACGAACTCCGTGGTCATGCAGCCGGCGGCGGAGTCCTCGTCGAACTCCAGAAGTTCTTCGACCTCCTGCCGCTCTTCCGGCTCCATCTCCTCGAGAATGGCGTCGGACTGTTCCTCGGGCAGCTCGGAGAGCAGATCGGCGGCGGCGCCGGGGTCCATCTCTTCGACAATGTCGGCAATGCGCTCCTCGTCGAGCTTTTCAAGCAGGGCTTTTTGCAGTCTGGGCTCGACTTCTTCCAGAGTCTCAGCGGCAACTTCTTCGTCGAGCGAGGAAAAGACGGCCTGGCGCTCGGCGGGGGCCAATTCCTCCAGAATGTCGGCCAGCTCCGAGGGATGAATGTCGGCCAGCCGCTCGTGCTCGATGCGCAGCTTGACTCGCCGCGCAGGATCGGGCTCAATGACGTCGACAAATTGCCAGGGAATGGCGCGCGCGCTGAACTTGCGCGAGACGGATTCCAGACGCGCGCGCGGCAGAACGCCCTTAAAGACCCTGCGAAAGGCACCGCGCAATCCGACTTCGACCTCGGCCACGCGCAGATGATGGGCCGCCCCCTGGCCGGTCCACTCCAGGTCAACGTCATTGACGCGAACCACTTTTCTGCCGTTGATGTCGATAATCTGACGGTCGATGAGGTCCCGCTGCAGAAAGAGATAGCTGCCCTCGTCTTTGAGGGGAGAGACCGCCTCGGCGGAGCGCAACTCAAGCGTGCCGGCTGGGGTTTCGATGACTTCCTGCGAAGGCACAATCGAGAGGCCGGTGCGCGCCTTGAGTACAATCCCAGCCACTTTGCCGCCGTCTGGACCAGTGGCCACCACAATATCTTTGAGCTTGCCGCGCAACTGACCATGCGCGTCGGTGACCGGCGTGCCGAGAAGGCCAGTGAGGCTGACGCGAATGTGGGTGAGCTGATCCATGCCGGGCTGTGCGGTGCGGCTCTGTGAGTCGTGTGTCGGCCCACGAAACGAAGTTTACTCCGTTCGACTCTGCAATGACCCCCGCGATTAGACGAGCGGGCCAACCGAAGGTATCCCCCTTCTCCGCTTGACACAATCGCATCCAGACTTGAAACTGCCAGCTAGGTTGATGGAGCAGTGGGTGGAGTTCGCGGAGCCGCCCGGTGGAGGCAAGAGGAAGCCCGGTGACTGGACCGAGTAGAGGACGGCGGAGTTTCCGGCTGAGCTCCACCATGGAAAGCGTGAGCGAAGTGGAGGGGGCTGCGGACCAGCTGGCCACCGAGGCCGGTCTGGACGAGGACCAGCGCTTTCACATCGGAATGGCGGTGCGCGAAGCCGCCATCAACGCCGTGCTGCACGGCAACGAATACGATCCTGCCCGCCAGATTGACGTTTCGATGGAGAACACGGGCCAGGACCTGGTGATTGTGATTGCCGACCAGGGCAGTGGATTCAATCCGGAAAATGTGCCCGATCCGCTGGCAACGGAGAACATTCTGCGCGGAACAGGCCGCGGCATCTTTCTCATCCGGTCGCTGATGGACGAGGTGCACTTTCGGCAACTGCATCCTGGAACCGAACTGACGCTGATCAAGCACCTGGCGCCGGTGGCGGAAAAAATTTAACCGAGTGGCGGGAGTTCGATAAGCGGCGTATCATCGTTTTTCCCGCAAAGTGACCCGGCGCGGAGTTTTCCGCAAGCCGGCGGCGGCAAAGATGCTATAACCGATGTACCGATAAGGAGGGATTTTCCGTGGCACTTGCGATAGCTTCCAGGGAAGTGGATGGCGTGACGGTTTTAGAACTGAGCGGGCGGATCACGCTCGGCGAGGGCAGCGTGCAGTTGCGCGACGCCATTCGCGACCTGATCGGCAAAGGGCAGCGCAACATTCTGCTGGATCTGGGCGAAGTGAGCTATATCGATAGCTCGGGCCTTGGCGAGATGGTGAGCGCATACACAACCGCCAAGAATCAGGGCGCGAAGTTGAAGCTGCTCAAGCTGACCAAAAAGGTTCACGACCTGCTGCAATTAACCAAGTTGTATACCGTCTTCGACATCTACGATGACGAGGCGAGCGCCATCGCTTCCTACAAGTAGCCAGCGAATCCCCGAATCGAAAAGGCCATCCCGCACGCGCGGAATGGCCTTTTTCGTTTGGTTTGCCGGCCGAATCGAGCGGCGGCGAAGGCTTTAGAAACTCACGTTGGGCACGTTTTGCGCTGCCGGACTGGCTGCGAAGTAAGCGTTGTTCTGGTGGAAGCCGGCAATCCCCGCCCAGATGCTGTTGGGGAACTGCAGAATAAACGTGTTGTAGTCCTGGATGGAATCGTTGTAGCGTTTGCGTGCAACGCTGATGCGGTTCTCGGTTCCCGATAGCTCATCCTGCAAGCGCATGAACTGATCGCTGGAGCGCAGTTGCGGATAGTTCTCGGTTAGGACAAGAACCTTGGCGAGGGAAGCGTCGATCTGATTGTTCGCGGCGATCTTGTCCTGGGGGGTCTGGGCATTCATCAGCCCTTCCCTGGCTTGCGCGATGTCAGCGAAGACGCTGCTTTCTTCTTTTGTGAAGCCTTTCACGGTCGACACAAGGTTGGGGATCAGGTCGGCGCGCCGCTCCAGTTGCACGTCCACCTCAGACCATGCGGCTTTCACCGCCTGATCCTTGCTTACCATCTGGTTCTTGGCGCTGACGTAGCTGCCGAAGACCATAAAGACCACGAGAAGCAGGACGCCCAAAACTGCCAGGGTAATTCCAAGACCTTTGCTCATACAGTTTGATCTCCTTCGTAAGAACAGCTACCAGCCCTCAGCCGTCAGCTCTCAGTTTGCGCCCAGTCGCTTCCTGCTAATCAGAATAAGCTGAAGGCCGAAAGCTGAAAGCTAAAGTACTACCAACTTCCTCCGGCGCCGCCGCCGCCAAATCCGCCGCCGCCGCCACCAAACCCACCAAAACCACCTCCGCCGCCACCACCAAAGCCACCACCACCAAATCCGCCGCCCGTGCCCGAGCCGCCACCCCAGCCGCCGCGGCCCCATCCGCCAAAAAACAGGCTGGCGCCGAAGAGCATGCGGAGCAGCGAGCCTCCGCCGAAGAATACCAACAGAACAATGATAAGAATGATCTTGCCTACCGGGATGCCTTGCGGCTCGGGCTGGCTTGGCGGGGCAACAGGCTCGTCCTGATTGAGCGTGATCTTGGCGTCGTCGGCGATCACCTGAGCCACTTCACCCACTGCGACCGTCACGGCGCCGTCATAATCTCCCGCCTTCAGGTCGGGAACCATGTCGCGGCCAATGTCGCCGGTTTTACCGTCGGGCAAAATGCCTTCAAGGCCGTAGCCGACTTCGATTCGGTATTTGTGATCGGCGACGGCAAGCAACACCATGGCGTACTTGTTGTCGCCCTTGTTGCCCATCTTCCAGTGGTCTTCTAGCTGGTTTGCGTAGTCGGCCGCATCGTCGCCATTGAGGTCGTGGACGGTGACGACGGCGATCTGCGCGTGGGCTTCGTGGTCAAGCTGCTCGCAGATCGAGTCCAGCCGCGTGATCGCATCCGGCGAAAGCACGTGAGCAAAATCGCTCACATAGTCAGTGGGTTGGGGCAGGCTCGCGACCGCCTGGGCCGGCGAAGGAACGGGAAGAAATGCGAAAAGAACCGCCAGTAACGGCGGAATCACGGCGAAACGCGCGCGGCGAAGGCCTTCCATTCCTCCTTCATTGTACGTTGGCGGGGTGCGGCGAGTTCCCAAGGCTCCAGGCTCTACACTGGGATAGAAATGAGCCAGAATCTGCTTCCCCAGCCGCCCATTGCACGCAAACTACACACCGAAACGCGCATCCACGGAATGCTGCTCTCCGACGACTACGCATGGCTGCGCGACAAGGAAAACCCGGATGTAACGGCGTACCTGGAGGCCGAGAACGCCTATGCCGACGCAGTGATGGCGCCGCTGGCGGGCCTGCGCGAAGAGCTTTACCAGGAGATGCTGAGCCATGTGAAGCAGACAGACGTCTCGGTTCCCTACCGCGATGGGGCGTGGTGGTATTACACGCGCACCGAGGAGGGGCTGCAGTACGGCATCCATTGCCGCAAGTTGGGCGGGCCTAATGGACCGGACGCCGGGGCCCATGAAGAAGTGGTGCTGGATGGAAATCAACTTGCTCAGGGGCACGCGTTTTTTTCCGTTGGCGACACCGACATTACGGACGATGGCCGCTGGCTGGCCTACACAACCGACACCAAGGGCTTTCGCCAGTACACGCTGCGCATCAAGGATCTTGAGACGGGCGAAACTCTTCCAGGCGAGGTCGAGCGCGTGGGGTCGGTGGTCTGGGCGGCGGACAATCGCACGCTTTTTTACGCCGTTGAGGACGAGCAGCAGAAGCGGCAGTTCCAATTATGGCGGTACATGCTTGGCTCGGCGCACGCGGACGATGTGCTGGCTCTATCAGGACGACGATGAACGATTCAACCTGGCGGCGGGTCGGACCCGAGACGGCAAGTACATCATCGTGGAGTCGGCCAGTCATACGACCAGCGAGGCGCGGGTGTTGCGAGCGGACGAGCCGGCTGGGAACTTCTCACTGATTGCGCCGCGCGAGGATGAGCATGAGTACTCGATCGACCACCGCAATGGGCTGTGGTTTATCCGGACCAACGATCGCGGACGCAACTTCCGGCTGGTGACAGCGCCCGTGGCCACGCCAGGCCGCGAGCACTGGACCGAGCGGATTGCGCACCGCGACGCGGTGATGCTGGAAAACGTCGATCTCTTCGCGGGGTTCTTCGTCGCCTGCGAGCGGGAGGACGGTCTGCCGCGGCTGAGGCTGTGGAAGTTTGTGGGCGACGGGGCGGACGCTTCTCGCGCCGGCGAGATTGCGTTTCCTGAGCCGGCTTACAGCGCGCATCCGCACATCAACCGGATGTTCGATACCACGACGTTCCGGTACGCTTATCAATCGCTGGTGACGCCCAGTTCGATCTATGAATACGACGTGGCGACGGGGGCATCGACTCTGCTCAAGCAGCTTGAGGTTCCCGGCGGATTTGACCGCACTCTTTACGCGAGCGAGCGGATTCGTGCGAAGGCGCCGGATGGGGTTGAGGTGCCTATCTCGATTGTGTATCGCAAAAACATGCGCGCGACGGGAAAGAATCCGCTTTATGTGTATGGCTATGGATCGTACGGCTATTCGCTACCCATCGGCTTCAGTTCGAACCGTTTGAGCTTGCTCGATCGCGGAATAGTAATGGCCTATGCGCACATCCGCGGAGGCGGCGACATGGGCGAGCCGTGGCACGACGCGGGAAAGATGCTTGTGAAGCGCAACACATTCACCGATTTCATTGCCTGCGTGGAACACCTGACTGCGCAGGGTTACGGTGATCCTGCCCGCGTGGCGGCTGAGGGCGGATCGGCGGGAGGGTTGCTGATGGGCGCGATTGTGAACCTGCGACCCGATCTTTTTCGCGCGATTGTTTCGCACGTTCCCTTTGTCGACGTGATGAATACGATGCTCGACGCTTCCCTGCCCCTCACCGTTCCGGAATACGAAGAGTGGGGCGACCCGAACGACGAGAAGTATTTCCGCTACATGCTGAGTTATTCGCCCTATGACAACCTGCGGGCGGCGAATTATCCCGCAATGCTGGTGAAAACCAGCCTGCACGACAGCCAGGTGATGTATTGGGAGCCGGCGAAGTACGTGGCCAGGCTGCGCACGCTTAAGACGGATAGCCATCCGCTGCTGCTGGTGACGAACATGCAGGCCGGGCACGGCGGTGCGAGCGGGAGATACGACTACCTGAAGGAGATTGCGCTGGACTACGCGTTTGTGCTGAGGGAGCTGGGCGTCGTATAACGAATTGGAAACGCAGGCGTCACTGGTTTAAGGGAGAATTCGATGCAATTTGCGAGATGGTCCCTTTCCGCAATCCTTCTCGTCTTTCCGGCTGCTTGCTTCGCACAGCAGAGCGTACCCACATCGCCCTCTCAACCCGTTACCGTAGCCGCGGCTCCTGTTCGAGATCCGCATTCAAATTCTGCCGACATGACTGTGCCGCTGTGCCCGGCAAAGTTTGAGGACAGCCTCGCGTCAGACGGGATTGCGAGCCAGCTCAGGAAAGAAGGAGTTAAGCCTCCAGAGGTGCTCAAGTCGCCCGAAGCCGAGTTTTCAGATGAGGCGAGGAAGCTAAAACGCAAAGGGCAGGAGCTGGACTTTACGGTCATCATTGGACTTGTCGTGGGCGCTGAGGGCGCGCCGCAGAATGTCTGCGTTTCCCGCTCGGCTGGGTACGGCCTTGACGCCAAGGCGGCCGAAGCAGCCGGACAATATGAATTTGCCCCGGCGACAAAAGACGGCAAGCCCGTCGCCGCGAGGATCCACATCGAGGTCGACTTCCATATGAACTAGGAAGCACCTAGCTCCGCGAGCGTCTTCTCAAAGCTCGCCGCGTCTTCCACGTTCAGGGACTTCAGTTCGGGATCGATCTGCTTGAGCAGGCCGCAAAGCACCTTGCCTGGGCCGACTTCGATGAACATGTCCGCGCCCGCGGACTTCAGAGATTGAACGCAATCGACCCAGCGCACCGCGCCTGTGACCTGGCGAATGAGCGCGTCGCGCGTGGCGTCGGCGGTTGTGACAAGTCCGCCGGTGACGTTGGCGGCGACGGGAATATGCGGATCGTTCATGGCGATTCCGTGAGAGCACGCAGGACACTTCCTCTTGCGCAGGCTGCATGAGGGCGCAGTGGAACGGAGCGCTGACGGGAAGCATGACGGCGCGGCGCGCGCCTTTGGCCTTGCAGATGGCCGCTGCCTTTTCAACGGCTGCAGCAGCTCCAGAGATCACAGTTTGTCCCGGCGAGTTGAGATTTGCCGCCTGAACGGTCAGGCCGGTTTCGCGCGCGGCCTCCTGGCATGCCTCGGCGACCTGCGCGGCATCGAGCGCGAGGACGGCGGCCATGGCTCCTTCGCCCGGAGGCACTGCCTTCTGCATGGCTGCGCCGCGGGCCTTCACGGCGCGCAGCGCGTCGGCAAAGGTAAGCGTGCCGGCGATGACGTGCGCCGACCACTCACCCAGCGAATGGCCGGCAGCGAGCGCAGGCGAGACGCCCTGCTCGGCGAGGACTCGCGCTGCCGCAACACTCACGGTCATGATGGCCGGCTGCGTGTTTTCGGTGAGGCGCAGATCTTCTTCAGGCCCTTCGAAGCAGAGCTTTGAAAGCGTGAAGCCCAGCGCCGCATCGGCCTCGGCAAAGGTCTGAGCGGCAATCGGAAATCGTTCGGCGAGGTCTCGGCCCATGCCAACGGCCTGCGAGCCTTGCCCCGGAAAAAGAAACGCAATCTTATGGGTCATTTCAGAAAGGATTGTAGCGGATCGCGCCGCTGAATCTCAGTGACGCGAGTGCGGGCGAGGACGCCCTCACGACAGCCGGCGAGGACGCCGGCGCTACACAGCTGTTTATCCTGCCGCTGCGATAGCTTCTCTGTTCCCTGTTCCCTGCTTTTTTCAGTTCCAACGTTTCTTGTCTTCGGCGTCCTCATCGATCCGGTTGCCCTGGCCATCGAACTTGACGGTGCGGCCTTGCGAGCGCATGTAAACCTCGAACTTGCGAGCCGCGCGCCGGCGCTTCCAGCGATAGTAGCGATTGCGCAGGCCGTACCAGCTCTCGCTGACCATGAAAGACATTCCGCGTCGCGGCGCCATGCGGACGAAGGCGAGGCCGGCAAGCGCTCCGCCGAGCTGCGCAAAGGCGTACATACGCTCCTGCCCGAAAAGCATGGCCACGGCAACGAGCGCGTAAATGATGACCATGTAGCGCGCCTTGATGCCGATGACGAAGAACATGAGGAACTGGGTGTCGCCATAAAGGACACCGATGGCCACCAGAAGCCCGAAGATTCCGCCGAAACAGCCGTAAAGAGGGCTGACGTTCAAGAGCAGCGAAGGGGCCAGCGTGCCCGCAACCACATAAAGCACCAGCGCCGCCGCCGCGGTTCCGAGAACGGAGAACGCATAGAGGCTTGTGACCCAAGCGGCATCGTGATAGGCCTCGAGAAATCCGGCCATGAAATAGAGTGACATCAGTTCGAAAAGCGTGCCTACGATTCCTATATGCACAAAGCTGTATGTGAGCGGCTGCCATAGGGCTCCGTGCATAAACGCTGAGGGATCGAGTACGAGCGATCCCGCGACGCCTGCCATTGAGGAAGAGGCGGCGTTCGCGACCAACAGCACGAAGTATGTTGCGAGGTTGATGAGAACCAGCCGGCGCGTCGCACCTTTGAATTCGGGGAAGGCCAGCGGTATGGAGCCAAATCGCGGCATCGTAGTCAACAGGGTAAACGTTCAGGAGCGCGGATGTCATGGAGCCAGGGGGCGACGCGTAGACTCAGGGCCGGGCGGTGGCGGATCAGGTCATGATGAAGTCTGCACCGGGGATGGAGCACGGACACCGCCGTCCCGGAAAAATCGTCGTCTAAGGCGTATGAAAGGACTTTTCCCGGCAATGAAAAAGCTGATCTCGATTGCATCGTTTGGGTCTTGACCTGAGGGAGGGTTCTCCCTAAAACTAGCGATGGTTGCCGAATGGGGATGATGATCGTATCCCGCAATGCGATTCGGTTAGGAAAGTGAGGAGGCTGCTATGCCCAGCTGCCCGGAATGCGACACCGCACTGGACGTTGAACTCGACGAAGTGGAAGAGGGCGACGTGATAGCCTGCGAGGAGTGTGGAACGGAGTACGAGGTGGTTGGCGTCGAACCGCTGGAGCTGGCGCGCGTTGAAGAAGGCATCGAAGAGGAAGACGATCTCTTTGGAGCGGACGAGGAGGAGTGAGTGAGAATGAGCCGAGCCGGCGTGCTGGCGGCATCGATGATGGTGTTTCTTGCATTAGCAGGGCTTTCCGCAGGCCCGCACAGTTCGTTTCTATCTTCGACCGCCCAGGCTCAAAACATCGGCATGCGCACTGTATCGGGCACGGTACTTGACGGGAACTCACAGCCCGTATCGGGCGCTACCGTATTCATCAAGAACGAGAAGACGAAGACGATCCGCAGTTTTGATTCCATCGCCGACGGCCATTTCCACTTCGCTCAAGTCGACATGAGCACTGATTTCGATCTTTGGGCGGAGAAGGACGGCAAGAAGAGCGCCATAAAAACTGTAAGCTCCTGGGACGCTCGCAAGGACTTCATCTCCGACCTGAAGTTGAAATAGGCTCGCAGCCGGCGCCTGGCGCGTCACTCGGGATTGTGCAGCCGGATTGGGCGTCGAGTCGGCCGTTCGAGCTTCATCCCTCTAGTTTCTTTACAACCAATTCATTGAGCAGCGCGGGGTTCGCCTGGCCTTTCGACGCGCGCATCACCTGGCCTACAAAGAATCCCGCCATGGTCGTTTTGCCACCGCGATATTGTTCCACCTGCCTGGGATTGGCGGCAATCACCTCGTCAATCAGCTTTTCAAGAGCCGAAACGTCGGTGATCTGCTGAGGCTTTTCGCGCTCGTAGACAGCGGCAAAGTCCTCTCCCTTTTCAAAACACACATCGAAGAGCTGTTTCATCTGTTTGGAACTGATTTTGCCCTCATCGAGCAGATCGGCGGCCAGAACGATTCCAGCCATCGTCACCGGTGATTGGTCGAGCTCGATGCCCAGCGCTTTCAGGCGGCCGCCCACTTCGCTTAAGAGCACGTTGGCCACGCGACGCGGATTGCGCGCCGTTTTTGCCGCGGTCTCGAAGCGGTCGGCAAATTCGCGCGAGGCCGTAAGCGTGTGCGCGTCCTGTGCGCTCAGGTCGTACTCGGCGATCATGCGCTTGCGCCGCGCTTCCGGCAGCTCCGGCAGTTTTTTCCTAGTCTCGGACAGGAATTCGGCGGACACGATCAAAGGCGCCAGATCCGGCTCCGGGAAATAGCGATAATCATGCGCCTGCTCTTTGGAGCGCATGGAGTAGGTGCGGCCTTCGTTGGCGTCCCAGAGCCGGGTCTCCTGCTTCACGTGGCCGCCCGATTCGATCACCTCAACCTGACGCTCGATCTCGTATTCCAGCGCGGCGCGAACAAACTTGAAGCTGTTGACGTTCTTTACTTCGACCTTCGTCCCGAATTTTTCCTGGCCTTGGGGACGGACGCTTACGTTCGCATCACATCGGAGCGAACCCTCCTCCATATTGCAGTCGGAGACGCCTGTGTAAAGCAGGATCTCTTTCAGGCGGGTGAGGTATTCGAAGGCCTCGTCAGGCGTGCGAATGTCCGGCTCGCTCACGATCTCCACGAGCGGCGTCCCACAGCGGTTCAGGTCAAGATAGGTGCGCGTGGCGGAGTCGGAGAATCCATCGTGCAGGCTCTTGCCCGCATCCTCCTCCATGTGCACGCGCGTGATGCCTATCCGCTTCATTGAGCCGTCGGCGCCGGGAACATCGGGCAACGAGATGTCAATCCAGCCATGTTCGGCCAGCGGTTTGTCGTATTGCGAAATCTGATAGCCCTTGGGCAAATCGGGATAGAAATAATTCTTGCGCGCGAAGATCGATTGCTCGCGCACCTGGCAGTTGAGCGCCAGGGATGCGAGCGTGGCAAATTCAACGGCCTTCGCGTTGAGAACCGGCAGTGCTCCGGGAAGACCGATGCAGACCGGACAAATGTTCGTGTTCGGGTCGGAGCCGAATCGATTGGCGCAACTGCAAAATATCTTGCTGGCCGTGAGCAACTGCACGTGCACTTCGAGGCCGATGACGGGCTCGTATTTCGTGAGAATCTCAGAAGAAACTGCCGTAGCGGGCATGCACTGGATTTTATCGTGAGCACGCACGGGCTGTTGCTTTGGAGCGCGAGTGGCCGGGATGAGGCGCGATTGCCTACAATCGTTGGCGGGACGAATTGATGGTCATGGTTGACGCCAGATGTCCTGCGAATGGAGCAATCAATTGCATCGATTGACGCTTTCTAAAGCAACCCTCTTGGTCTTGGGCTTTGTCGCGTTCTTTGCGGTCGCGGGGCTGAAGGCCCAGGCGCCGGCAACCCAGCCTCCGGCGGGAATGACTGCGACGCAATCGGCGCCAGCGACGCAAACCTCGCCGGCAGCGCAGACTTCCCCATCGGGGCACCCGAACAACGCATATTGGAATGAGCACGACCAGCAATTGCTCGTGGACTTCGGCTGGCTGGCGCACTTCAAGGAGGCGAACGCGATGCTCGCTGCGCCGAAACCGGGCGAGAACCGGGTGGTCTTCATGGGCGACTCCATCACGCAGGGATGGAAGCTGGATGAATCGTTCCCCGGCAAGACCTATATCAACCGCGGCATCAGCGGGCAGACCACGCCGCAGATGCTTGTTCGCTTCCGGCAGGACGTGATCGATTTGAAGCCCAAGGTTGTGGTGATTCTTGCCGGGATCAACGACATTGCGGGGAACACGGGGCCGATGACCCTGGAGCAGACTGAGGGGAACATCGCGTCGATGGCGGAGCTGGCCCGCGCGAATGGGATCCGGGTCGTACTGTGTTCGGTACTACCGGCCTTCGACTTTCCCTGGGCGCCGGGACTGACGCCCGCACCCAAGGTCGTGGAAGTGAACACGTGGATGAAGCAATACGCTGCTGACAAAGGCGATGTGTACGTGGACTATTACTCGGCGATGAAGGATGAACGCGGAGGGCTGCCGCCGACGCTGAGCACAGACGGCGTTCACCCGCTGCCGGCAGGGTACGCCATCATGGCGCCGCTGGCTGAGGCTGGAATCGAGAAAGCGCTGCTGCATTGAAAAAGGAAGTGCGGGCGAGGACGCCCGCACGACAGCCGGCGGGACGCCGGCGCTACAAAAAAACAGGGATCAGACGGAGAACGACGAGCCGCATCCGCAGGATTTGGTGGAATTGGGGTTGATGAAGTTGAATCCCTGCCGGATCAGCGTCTCCTCGTAATCAAGCGTCATGCCCTGCAAATAGACGAAGCTCTTGGGATCGATGAAGACACGAACGTCTTCGAAGGTGAAGATGTTGTCGGTCTCGCGCGGGCGCGTATCGAATCCCACCGAATAAGACATGCCTGAGCAGCCGCCGCCTTTCACGCCGAGGCGCAGCCCGCCCTCTTCGAGCGAAATGCCCTCTTTGGCGAGGATGACGCGAATGCGCTTGACGGCGCTGGGGGTTACCGCGAGGCCGCCAGGAGCTACCGGCTGCGCCGCGACAGCGTCCGGTGAGGGAGTCGATCCGATGGTGACGATTTCTGCCATAGTTTCAGTCTCGTTCAGTAGCGCTGACTAACTTTCTGTTTGATTCGGCTCGAAGCGCTGCCGATTCTACTCTTGATGGTCCGGCGGGCACCTTGCTCGCCGCTCGTTGCGCTTAGGCCGGTCCCTATTTGGGCCATTACAGAGTGAGGGAGACCAGCGGCTGCGCCTCGTGGGCTTTCCCTGCAGGATGTTCCTGCTCGGCCAGATCCTGAATGCTGATGCTTTTCAAAACTCCGGCAATGGTCTCGTTCACGCGCGCCAGAGGTTCCTTGATGGTGCAGCTGGGGGTCAAGTCGCAGGACTTTGCGCCTTTGAAGCAGGACGTAATAAACAGCGGCCCGTCGATGGCGTGGATCACCTCAAAGGCCGAAATCTGCCGCGCATCCCGGGAGAGCGCGTAGCCGCCGTTCATTCCCGCATGGGAGCGCAGGAGGCCCACCTTGGTCAGCCGCTGCAGAATCTTGGCCAGAAGCTGGGCGGGGATTCCGTAAGCGTCAGCAACGTCTTTGGCGCTCAGGGCCGGGGTCTCGGGGTGCTCGGCCAGGTACTTGAGCGCCATGAGCCCGTAATCCGCTTTTTTGGTGAGCTTTAGCATGAAATATGCGACTGGTTAGGTCCGTATTCAGTATACGTCCGCTTGAATTCACCTTCAAGTCGGCATTTGTCTGCCAGAAACGCGGCGGTCACAGTGACTACGCTGATTGATTCATCAAAAAATCCGTTTGCAATCGGCTCAAAGACGGCTACAATCTGGCGGAAAGAGCACCTAATAGCCAATCCCGAGCAGCCATACCCGGACGCCAGCACTCTCAAGTGGAAACAACTGCGAGGGAGGGTGGTATCCACCTATACGGAGAGGGAAACGGGCGTCGGAATCGGCTAGAGGAGCACCAGTCTCGAAGAACGATGGCAACCGCCTGCAAACACCCCAAAGTCCGGATCGTTTCCCGGCACGACGACACTGAGTACGTCGAGTGCCTGGAGTGCGGCGAAGTCTTCGACTCCGAAGAATTTCGCGATATGGAGATTGAAGACACTGTTGGAAGCGAGGAGCTGCCGGACGAACCCTAGAGTCCGCGAAAGGCAGCTACGAGCCGCGCCCGTGCGAGCGGGGCTCATTCTCAAGCACTCCGGACCCGCAAGGAACGTTATTTCGCGCCAGCGCCGCTGGCGGCCGGAGTAGCCGTCCGGCGCGAAACCAGCCATGCATAATGCAAACCTGACGCTATAGTAAGCGCGATTGTAGCGCCAAGAGCAACCTGCCGAGTGACCGTACCCAGTACCACGAAGGCGCAACCTGGTGCAGCAGCACGGCCGCGACAGCGCTGATTTGGGCCAGAGTGTTGGCCTTGCCGAAGATGCTCGGGTAGAACTCGCGACGCCCGACGGCCGCATAGAGAATGGCCGAAACCAGCAGGATTCCTACGTCCCTTCCGAAGACCAGCACAGTGACCGTGCCCGGAATCAGCCCCTTATAGAAGAGCACCAGAAACAGCGTACTCAGCAGCAGCTTGTCGGCGACTGGATCAAGATAATGCCCCAGCACGGAGCGCTGCTTGAGAACGCGCGCCAAAAGGCCATCAAGCCCATCAGTCAGGCCCGCGGCGATAAAGAGAATAAAGCTGAGCAGGAAGTGCCCCTCGAGGATCGCGGCAACAAGGAACGGGGCCATGCACATGCGCATCAGCGTGAGAAGGTTGGGTGCGTTGCGCAGCGGGTTCAGTCGGAGCTGTTGATCTTCGTTCATAACGGACTGTAAGGCGATGGCGCCGAGCCGCCGTGCGGCGAGGAGCCCTCATCACGTCAACGATGGTAAAGCATTGAAGCCACGAGACGCAGTCCGGTTGCGGTTAATCGACGAAGAACCCTGTTGAACGGCGCCGGAGCCGCATTGCTATGCCTCGACGGGCAACTCCGCTGAAAGAATGTTCATGGGCGTAAGCCCGCGCTGGCGCAGGGCGCGCAGACTGAGCGAATCGTGACGCTTGGCCAGGCGCCGGCCATTGTGGTCCACAACCAGGCTGCAATGGTAAAAGGCGGGCGGCTTAACGCCGAGAGCGCGAAAGAGCAGAATCTGCCGCGCCGTCGATTTGAGCAGGTCGGCGCCGCGAACAACTTCCGTGATGGCCATGGCGGCATCGTCGGCCACACATGCCAGCTGATAGCTGGGAACGTTGTCGCGCCGCCAGACGACGAAGTCGCCGAAGTCCACGCCGGCCACAAAGCGCTGAGGGCCGAGATTGAGATCGACAAACTCAATCACCTCTCCATCGGGAACGCGGAAACGCCAGTTCGTGCCAGCGGGATCCTCGAACTCGCTCGCCGTGGGCCCAGGAAGCTGCGGCGTGCCTCCCATGAAAAGCCGGCAGGTGCCGGGATAAAGCTGCTCATCGTCGGGTTCATCGTCTTCGGTGTCGAGCTTGCCGGCGGCCGATTGTGCTCCTTCATGCGGCGCGCTGAGCGCGGTCGCAAGGTCCTTGCGCGAGCAGCGGCACGGAAAGAGGCGGCCCGTACGCAGCAGCCTGCGCCAGGCATCGAGGTAGACGGAGCGGCGCTTGCTCTGCACGTACGGGGCAAAGGGGCCACCCTTGTCAGGGCCGGCCACGTCCGGACCCTCTTGCCAGCGGATTCCCAGCCAGCGCAAATCGTCGAGTGCGGCATCAGCGTAGACCGGGCGGCAGCGGTCGGGGTCCAGATCCTCCATGCGCATGACGAGCGCACCGCCAGCCTCCCGCGCGCGCTGAAACGCCGTCCAGAAGGTGCGAGCGTGCCCCACGTGCAAATAGCCGGTGGGCGAGGGCGCGAGGCGTCCGCGATAGTTCGGAGCCGCTGAGAGAGAAGTGCTGGCCATCCTGTTGATGAGTGTAGGCGAGCGGTGCTCGGGGACCATATACCAGCCTTGGTACCTACGACCCAGCCTGCCAGCATGCGCGGTAATCCCTCAAGGAGGGGAAAGGGCGAGCGCTTAAATATGCGAAGTTTTGAGTTTGCACCCACGTTATACTTTCGCCACATAACTATGCGGCTCTTTGTTGCGGTTACGGACAAGCAATGGTTCACGCTCCACTCGTCCTCGCATGGCGTGGAGGAAGTGAACTTCTGGCGCCCGTCATCCACCGCCTCATTTCGAGCACTTCAACAAGGAGAGCTTCTTCTTTTCAAGCTACATGCTCCCGATAACTTCATCGCTGGAGGCGGGTTCTTTACTCGATTCCTGCAGCTTTCGGTAAATATGGCATGGGAGGTGTTCGGGCAAGGTAACGGCGTTAGATCGCTTACCGAGATGCGCGAGCGGATCGAGCATTATCGAAAATCGAGGGTCGGACCAGCAGAAGACCCGACCATTGGATGCATTATGTTGGCCGAGCCTTTCTTTTGGCCCCGCGGCGCTTGGATTTCAGTTCCTGCGGACTTCAGCCCACACACTCAACAGGGCAAGGGATACGACTCTGAGTCGGGGGAGGGTCGGCTGCTCTGGGAAGCAGTTAGCGAACGGCTTAGACACTTTACTCCGGAGAAGATCGAGCAGAGTCCAGCAACGCTCGCCGCAGTTGAATCGAAGGGATACGGCAAGCCACAAATCATCTTGCCTAGGTTGGGCCAAGGTCTATTTCGCATTATGGTGACTGACGTCTATGACAAGCGATGCGCCGTAACTGGTGAGCGCACACTGCCTGTCTTGGATGCAGCGCACATAAAGCCATTTGAGATCGTTCAGAAGCATGAGGTGTGGAATGGTCTCCTCATGCGCAGCGATCTGCATCGCTTACTCGACAGAGGATATATCTCTGTTGATCCATCATCACGACGCCTAATGGTGAGTAAGCGCATTAAAGACGAATTCGAAAACGGCAAAGAATACTACAAGTTAGAAGGTGCTGCGATTCGAGAGCCCAATGCGCTGTGGGCGCGACCGAACTCGGAGAACCTAGAGTTTCACTTTAATGCAGTGTTTCGTCGATAAATAAGGCGCTTAGCGTTACGACGCAGGTCGCCAGCGCAGGATGGGCTTCCGCGCGGCCTGCACTTCATCAAGCCGCGAGACGCGCGTGGAGTGCGGCGCGGTTCTTACGATCTCCGGATTCTCCTCAACTTCGCGAGCGATTGACCGCATGGCCGCGATGAACAAGTCGAGTTCTTCGCGAGACTCGCTCTCCGTCGGCTCAATCATCAACGCGCCATGCACGATGAGCGGGAAGCTGACCGTGTAGGGGTGAAAGCCGTAATCGATGAGCCGCTTGGCGATGTCGCCCGTCTTCACGCCGCGCGCGGCCTGCCGCTTATCGCTGAAGACAACCTCGTGCATCGAAGCCGTCTTGTAGGGCAGCTCATAGGTGTCTTCCAGCTTCTTGCGGATGTAGTTGGCGTTGAGCACCGCGTCTTCCGTGGTCTGGCGCAGGCCGTCGGGGCCGTTGGCGAGAATGTAGGCCAGCGCGCGGATAAACATTCCAGTGTTGCCGTAAAAAGCGCGCACGCGGCCAACGGATTGCGGACGGTCGTAGTTCCAGCGCAGCGGGCCGCCGAGTGGATGGAGAGGCAGGGGTTCGGTGTCACCGACTGGCTCGCCGTTCGGCGTGAAAGCTGGAGCGCGAAAGAGTGGCGGGCAGCCGTCTGCCGTCGGCTCCGCATTCGTGTCCTCCCAATCGCCCGCGTCAGGGCAATCCTTCGGGCCGTCCTGGTTTCGGACAAGGACCGGAATCGGGAGAAAGGGCTCTAGGAACGCCTTGCAAGCCACCGGGCCGGAGCCGGGTCCGCCGCCGCCGTGAGGCGTGGAGAACGTTTTGTGCAGGTTCAGGTGCATCACGTCCACGCCGAAGTCGCCCGGCCGCACTTTGCCCACCAGCGCGTTCATGTTGGCGCCGTCCATGTAGAGCAACGCGCCCTTGGCGTGCAGGATGTCGGCGATCTTATGAATCTGACTCTCGAACACGCCAAGCGTTGACGGGTTGGTGAGCATCAGCGCGGCGGTTTCGCCGTCGACCTGCCGCGCCAGGGCCTCGAGATCGATGCCGCCATCGGCGTTCGACTTGAGGTTCTCGACCGCGTAGCCGACGATGGCCGCCGTGGCCGGGTTGGTGCCGTGCGCGGAGTCGGGGATGAGGACCTTTTTGCGCGGATTGCCCTGCGACTCGTGCCACGCGCGCGTGAGCAGGATACCCGTGAACTCGCCATGCGCGCCAGCAGCCGGCTGCAGAGTGATCGCATCCATGCCGGTGATGTCAAGTAAACAGCGCTGAAGCAAGTCCAAAACTTCTAAAATACCTTGCGCGAGCGATTCGGGCCGGTACGGATGGGCCTCGGCCAATCCCTCGATGCGGGCGACGAGCTCGTTGACGCGCGGGTTGTATTTCATCGTGCAGGACCCGAGCGGATACATGCCGAGATCGATGGCGTAGTTCCATGTGGAGAGGCGAGTGAAGTGGCGGATGATCTCGATTTCGGAGAGCTCCGGGAGCGCTGGCGGGTTCTGTCGATACGCCGCTCCAAGGCCAGAAGAAAAGTCAACCGCCGGCACGTCAAGCGGCGGCAGCTTGTAGGCGCGCTTGCCGGGCGAGGATTTTTCGAAGAGCAGAGCCTCGTTTTGCGACGGGTGTGGGCGAACCTTGCCGAGGGTGTGAGGGCCGGCGGAACGGGCATCGGAATGATCTGCGCTTGTTGTCATCAGTCCCCCTTATGCCTCCACCGCTTGAGCCGCGAGCACTTTGGCCGCCGTGTCGATCTGTTCGCGCTTGACCACTTCTGTTGCGCACCAGAGAGTGCAGTTGTCGAGCTCGGGATACCAGCGGCTCAGCTCAATGCCGCCGACAATTTTGTTTTCCATCATCCGCCTGCTCCACGCCGCAGGCGATTCCTCGGTCTGCAAGACGAACTCGTGGAAGCGCGGAGCGCCCGTAAAGCGCAGCTTCGCGCCCGGCTGGCTGCCAAGCGTCTTTGCCGCGTAATCGGCCTTGGCCAGGTTGTGCTCGGCCAGTTCGCGGATGCCTTCCTTGCCGTACACGGCGAGAAAGATCGTCGCCATGAGCGCGACCAGAGCCTGGTTGGTGCAGATGTTCGAGGTCGCCTTCTCGCGGCGAATGTGCTGCTCGCGCGTGGCGAGAGTGAGCACGAACCCACGATTCCCTGCCCCGTCGACGGTCTGGCCCGCGAGCCGGCCGGGCATCTGGCGCACAAACTGCTCCTTGGCTGCGATGACGCCGCAGAACGGGCCGCCATAGCTGAGCGCCACGCCGAACGACTGCGCCTCCATGGAGACGATATCGGCTTCAACCGGCGGACGAACAATGCCAAGCGAGACTGCTTCGGCGATCGACACGATCAAGAGCGCGCCTTTGGCGTGCGCGATGGCTGCGATAGTCGGGATATCTTCGATGACGCCGAAGAAGTTCGGACTTTGAATGAGAACGGCCGCTGTCTCATCGGTGACAGCCGCGTCCAGCGCCTTCAAATCGACGCGGCCGGTCTCCGCGTCGTATCCAACGAGGGCCGTCGGCAGGCCCTGATGTTTCGCGTAAGTCGAGAGCACCTCGCGATATTCGGGGTGAACGGTTGCGGCGACGACGGCTTTGCTGCGCCCGGTTACCCGGACTGCCATCATCACCGCTTCGGCCGCGCCGGTCGACCCGTCGTACATGCTGGCGTTGGCCACATCCATACCGGTAAGCTCGGCGATCATGGTCTGGAATTCGAAGATCGCTTGCAGCGTGCCCTGCGTAATTTCGGCCTGGTAAGGCGTGTAGCTGGTGAGGAATTCGCCGCGCTGGACCAGCGCATCGATAACGACGGGCCGGTAATGGCGATAAGCGCCCGCACCGAGAAAGCTGGCGTAATCTGTGGCATTTTTCTGCCCGGCGGCCTTGAAGTATTCGACGATTTCGCTCTCCGCCTGCTGGCGCGGAACGACCAGGTCGCGTTCGAGACGGTATTCGGCCGGAATGCTCGCGAAAAGGTCGTGGATCGACTTCGCGCCGATCTCGGCAAGCATCTGCCTGCGTTCTTCGTCCGACTTGGGGAGGTAGCGCATGAGAGTTCTCAGTTCAGAGTTCGAAGTTCGCAGTTGCTGCCGTCGAGGCAAAGAGCAGACTGTGAACGAAGAACTACGAACTATTTTGTCTCCTCCGCAATGAACGCTTCATAGGCGGCTGCGTCGAGCAGCGTGCTCACCTCCGCCGGGTTCGAAAGCTCGACCTTGATGATCCAGGTGCCGTGCGCGTCCTCGTTGATCTTGTCCGGGGCAGTCTTTAGCTCCTCATTCACGGCAGTCACTTTGCCGCTGACGGGCGAGAAGAGGTCACTGACGGCCTTCACGCTTTCGACCGAACCGAACGTGGCGTTCGCAGCGATCGTATCGCCGACCTTGGGCGCATCGACATACACAATGTCGCCGAGCGAGTTCTGCGCATAGTCGGTAATGCCAATCGAGCCGATGGCTCCGTCGACCGAAATCCATTCGTGCTCGCGAGTGTAGCGATAATCCGTGGGATAAGGCATGGCGAGTCTGCTCCTTGAATAAGACGGCGAAATTCCAGTTTAAGGCGAGAGGGCTTCGGGCAATGAGGAAAAGGCGGGCGGCAGTACGCACTTTTGAGATTGTTCCCCTGTTCCAGCGTTCACCCCATCACCAATACGGGCTGAAAAAGGGTTCCTGCCACTCTGCGGGCAATTCCGACCAGTTCACGCGGTCCCGCGAAGACCTTGACCAGCGGGACATTCGAGAATTCCGGCAAATTGGCTTGCGCGCCATTGCGAAGCCGGCCCAGCGCCTGGCCGTCGCCGGTCACGGCGGGCATCTCCGGCAGCAAAGTCCGCGGATGAACGCACAAACCCTCCAATGCCGCGGAATCTTCCGCCAGCGCCTCCAGCTCTTCAAGCGTGTGGGCCTCAGCCAGTGTGAATGCGCCAGCCCGAGTGCGCCGCAAGCTGCTCAGGTGCGCCCCGCAACCCAGATCGTGCCCCAGTTCGTGCGCCACGGATCGCACATATCCGCCGGCGCTGATGTCCATGGCAAATGCGGCTTCCGGGCCCTCAAGAGCTCGAATGACGAAGGCATCGATCTGAACGCGTGCCGGCTTGAGCTGCACTGGTTTGCCCTCGCGGGCCAGCTTGTATGCAGGCTTTCCGTCAATCTTTTTGGCTGAGAAGGGCGGCGGCATCTGCTGCATCTCGCCATGGAAGCGCGCAGCGGCCTCGCGTATCCGTTCGAGCGTCACCGTCGACGCCAGGTCCGGCCATGGGTCAGCGCCGGCCGGCTCGCCTTCGGCATCGTAAGTGTCGGTCGCGAACCCGAAGCGAATGCTGCCGGTGTAGCTTTTTTGCGCAGCGGAAAAATACTGCGCCAGGCGCGTAAATCTGCCCATCAGCAGGGGCAAAACGCCGGTGGCCATGGGGTCCAGTGTGCCCAAATGGCCGATGGACCGCTCTCCTGTGATGCGGCGCAGCCGGTTGACCACATCGTGGCTGGTGATGCCGCCTGGCTTATCGATCACAAGAAGCCCGTTCACATCATCACTTTAGCCTTCATAGGGTGGCTTGCCAACCTAGCCACCAGCGCCCCAAGCTAGGATCAGAGAGATGGCGGAAGAACTGGAACGCGCGCGCAAGGCGGTGCGGGAGCTCAGCAGAACCCTCAAGAGCTTGCCCAAAGAACCTCCGCCCGGAGAAGTTCACAGGCTGCGCACCACTACGCGAAGGGTGGAGGCAATTGTCTCCGTCCTGGCGCAATTGGAGGGCAAGGAATCGCGGCGCCTGCTCAAATCGATTGAGCCGATTCGCAAGGCGGCCGGTGGTGTTCGCGAAATGGACGTGATGATCGGCAACGCGCGCAAACTGGCGCGCTATGCGGAAGGCGATTCCCTCACACGCCTTGTGGAACAGCTCCACATTGCTCGCCAGCAGAACGCCGCGGAGTTGCGCCGCGTGCTTGGCCGTCGGCGCGCGGCGGCACGGGAAAAGCTGAAAGATTACTCAAGCCTCATTCGAACAGCGGCGGCTCGCGCGAAGCGATCAGCATCGGCGAACGGACTACCCGCCAGCGCGCAGGATGGGATCCATAGCGCAGCGGCTAGCGTTGCCCGCGAACTGGGCGAATGGCCGCAACTCAACCCGGAGAACATCCATGCCTTTCCGGCTCAAAGTGAAAGAGCTGCGCTACATTCTGCAGCTTTCCTCTGAAGCCAACTCCGAACTCGGAGAGGCTCTGGGAAACGTGCAGCGCCTCGTTGGCGACTGGCATGATTGGCATCAACTGCATGAAATCGCAAGTCAGATCCTGACCCCGGAACGGGACCTCGCGCTTTTGGATCGCATCGATGAGACGACCAAGCGAAAGTTCGATCAAGCGCTCGCGACGGCAAACAAGCTTCGCGGAAAGTATTTCTCGATGCCCGTTGCGCGGGGGGCCTGAAGTGCGAGGCAGGCCGAAAGCGGCACGCCCGCACGTCTGTTTCAGACGATCCCTGTCCCCGGCTGCCGCAACAGCGACAGGAACTCCGCGCGCGTCTCTTTCTGCCTGAAGCAGCCCACCATCGCGCTGGTGACGGTGGACGAGTGCTGCTTCTCGATGCCGCGCATCATCATGCACAAGTGCCGCGCTTCAATCACCACGCCCACACCCTGCGGCGCGATGGCTTCCTGAATGGTGTCGGCGATTTGCTGCGTAAGCCTTTCCTGCACCTGCAGGCGCCGCGCAAAAACTTCGATGAGACGGGGAATCTTGCTGAGCCCGATGACCTTGCCTTTGGGAATGTAGGCCACGTGTACCTTACCGAAGAAGGGCAGCATATGGTGCTCGCAGAGGGAGAACATTTCGATGTCCTTAACGATAACCATCTCGTCGTACTCCACTTCGAACATGGCGCCGCGCAGGATCCGCGCAGGATCCTGGTCATAGCCCTTGGTTAGGAATGCCAGCGCCTTCTCTACGCGCTCAGGGGTCGCGCGCAGGCCGTCGCGCTCTGGATCTTCGCCAAGGCGGGCCAAAATTTCGCGATACATCTCCTGCGTGCTGAAGGTGCTGAGCCCCTCGCTTGCTTCGACAGCCCTGCGAACAGGTCTACTCACGGCAATTGGATGCGCCATCGTCTCTTATCCCCTCGCTGAACATTCAAAGAAATTGTTTTCTGTCTCTTCCACTCGAACATGCTCCAAATTGCCTGCGGGCAACGCACGGCGCAACAAATCAAAGATCGCCGTGCAAAAATTCTCGGTCGTCGGCACGCGATCGGCAAACAGCGGATCGACATTCAGATTGGCGTGGTCGAATCGATCCAATACCTGCGTCCGCACCGTTCCGTCGAGCTCCACCAAATCAACAACCATTCCCGTCTCCGCGTCGACCGTGCCGCCCACCAATACTTCAACAAAATAGTTATGTCCATGGCCGTGCTCGTTGTTGCACTTTCCGTAGGCCACGCGGTTTGCTTCTGCCGTGAGCGCAGGCGTATGCAGCCGGTGACTGGCGCTGAGCATGTAACGGCGCCCAAAGTACGCTTTCACGCCTCACCTCTGTACTCTGCGAAGATCTCCGGCGTCTCGTAGACCCGAATGCGACTGAGTCGTGCGCCCCCGGCTGCGTTTACGGTGGGCTCCAATCGCATCCAGACAGCGATGGCGATGTTCTCCGTCGTCGGAATTTCGTGGGCAAACTCGGGTGTGTCGAGATTCAAGTGCTTGTGGTCGTAAACCGCCAGAACCTCCCTTTCCATCGCATCCTTGAGCCACTTAAGATCGACAACGAAGCCAGTCACTGGGTCGGGCTCGCCTGCCACCGTTACCTCCAGTGTGTAGTTGTGGCCGTGCCCGTTGCGATTCGCACAGCGCCCGAAGACGCGCTCATTTTTCTCCGCGGGCCAGGAGTCGTTCCAGTAGTAATGCGATGCGGAAAACGTCGCCCGCCGCGTTAGAAAAATCATTCCTGCCCTCATTGATGAGATTCCGGAGCTTGGCAAAGGTTTCACAGAGCCAAGGTGAATTTGCGCAGGATCAAAAAATCTGCCCTCGTTGCACAGTTGGCTCAAAAGCCATCGCCGGATCTCGTCCTACGCTGCGTAACTCCGCCCCTTCCAGCTTACGCGCTTGAGAATGCGGTGCTGGAACCAGCTGCGATAGAGGAGCGCCACAAACAGCGGCAATCCAAGCGGTGCCAGCGCGCAATCCACGAACGGAAAGTTCGACTTAGCCACCCGCGCATAGAACCGGAATAGAGTGCGCAGCCAAAGCAATGCCAGCACCCACCCCGCGCCCAGCCATTCCAGCCCGTGGGCACCCAATCGTGCGTTCCACAATTGGTAGGCCAGAATCGGCAGTCCAAAAAGAAGAAAAATGTCGACGGCCCGAAAAAGCGCCAGCACCAGCGCGTTGTTGAAGAGCAGCTTAAGATTCTTGGTCCAGCCCTCGATCATCGCGCCCGTACTGCGGTACATGCGCGCGGAGACAGCATCGTCGGCATAACGGAAGCGCAGGCCCACCTTGCGGCGCTTGGCCAGGAACGCCAGTTCCACATCCTCCAGCACCTTGCCGGCCACGCTGGGGTGCCCGCCCAGACGCCGGTAAGCTTCGCGCTCGACGAGGAGAAATTGACCGTTGGCCGCGGCTATTCGCTGCGCGGGATCGGAGACCTTGGCCGGCGGATAGGCCAGTGCCAGCTCGCAAAAAACCAGTGGCATCAGCGACCGCTGCGCCAGTCCGCGCACAACCTGCCGCGGCGAATAGCTCAGCATCCCGACTTTGTTCCGCTGAGCTTCGTGTATAGCCCGTCGCAGGTCGCCCGGCTCATGCATCGTATCGGCATCGGTAAACAGCAGCCACCGGCCGCGCGCACGTCGCGCCGCCGTCCAAACAGCGTTGGACTTCCCCGTCCAGCCGGCTTCGAGCTTGCCTGCCTCGAGCAGAGTGACCCCGGCAAAACCGCGCGTAATCTCGGCAGTCCTGTCAGTCGAGTGATCGTCCACGACGATCAACTCCCAGTCGCGGCCCAGCTGGAAGATATCTTCCGACTGGCCGACCAGCGATTTGAGGCACTCGCCCAGGCAATCTTCTTCGTTTCGCGCCGGAACGATCACCGTAAGCTCGATCAGCTCTTTGGGCTCGGGCTGGTCGAAAACCGTTCCGGGAGCGGCTTTGGCGGCCCAGTCGCGCCAGTCTGTCGCGGGGGACGAGTCGTCTGGATCGGCCAGACCCAAAACCGGCTTGTACCCCGCCGACGAGGACCTGTCTTCGGGGGCGCCGCGTTTCCGGCTCCTCGTCCCGCCTTGCTCCGCCGTATCCTTACTCATTCCATCGCACCGTTTTCTTCCGGCCTTATATTATAAGGACGTGCGGTTTCCTCGTTGCCTCATCCTGGCGGTCTTGTTTCCGTCTCGCCCTTATGCCCGCGTGCAATCGCGGTTCGCATCCCGCGCAAACCGGCAAACCTGCTCCCGATTTCACCGTTTCAGACGGCACTTCCACGGTTCACCTGGCCAGCTATCGCGGCAAGGTCGTCCTGCTCAACTTTTGGGCAAGCTGGTGCATGCCGTGCGTCGAGGAGATGCCTTCGCTCCTCGCGCTCCACCACCAGGATCCCAATCTCGTGATTCTTGCCGTGAGCATCGATGACGATCCCGCCGCGTATTCGACCTTCATCGTTCGCCATAACATCGACCTGATCACGGTACGCGATCCATCGCAGTCAGCGGCGAATCTGTATCACACGGATATGTGGCCGGAAACTTACGTGATCGACCGCCAGGGAATCATCCGCAGCAAACTCGTCGGGCCGCAGGAGTGGACCAGCCCCCAGATTGTCAGCTATCTCAACAGCCTCTGAGCCGATCAAGCTCTCCCGCTAAAATTCCGCAAAAAGTATTTGACAATCTAGTTGCATTAGTGTACTAGTTTTCTAGTACATTGATTTTCGACGATGAGCACCCTTTCCAAGCCGGCCTTCCGCTTTCTCCTCGATCTTAAGAGCGGAGTTCCTGTCTACCGGCAAATCATCGACCAGATCCGCGGCGCCCTTGCATCCGGCGCGCTCGCCACGGGAGACCAGCTCCCCACGGTCCGCCAACTGGCTGTGGACCTGGCCATCAATCCGAATACCGTCGTCCGCGCCTACAAGGAGTTGGAATTTGGCGGATTGCTCGAGACGCATCAGGGAACTGGCACTTTCATAAGCGCCCAGAAGTTTCCCCGCGCAGATGCAGAGCGGGAGCGGCAGTTGGGGCAAATCGTTGCAGACGCAGTCGCGCGCGCGGGCGCTGCGGGTTTCACCATCGAAGATCTCGCTGCACAGTTGCGGGCCTGGCCCATCGGGCCGGCCCTGAAGGAGAAAGAATGACGCCCAAATTCACCACTGAGAATTTCAATGGAGTTGCCGTTGCCGCATTCCTGGTCTGCCTCCTGACAGGCGTGCTCGCTTCGGTTCTCACTCACCGACCGGGCCCGGCCCTTGCGGGCGCGCTTGTCGGCCTCTATCTTCTCTTTGCCGTTAAGGTGGTCCGGCAGTGGGAGAAGGCCATCAAGCTGCGCTTCGGTCGTTATGTGGGCCTCCTCGGGCCGGGGATTTTCTTGATTGTTCCGGTCATCGAGACACTGAGCCAGATCGTCGATCAGCGTGTGCGCGTGGCCAACGTTTCCGCTGAAACCACGCTCACGCGCGATACGGTCCCCGTGAATGTAGATGCGATCGTTTTCTGGATGGTATGGAACGCGGAGAAAGCCGTCCTCGAGGTCGAGAACTACGGCGATGCAATCACGATGAGCGCGCAGACCGCGCTGCGAGAGTCGATCGGCCGCCATGACCTTCACCAGGCCCTTGCCGAG
Organism: uncultured Acidobacteriaceae bacterium; assembly: GCA_963850865.1. Lineage (GTDB taxonomy): Bacteria > Acidobacteriota > Terriglobia > Terriglobales > Acidobacteriaceae > Telmatobacter. Next base: position 137,826 of record CAWKMZ010000006.1, on the reverse strand, counting down.
CGCGAGACGCTGGGCCAGGAATTGCAGAAGATCCTCGATGAAAAGACCAATCCGTGGGGCATCACCGTGCAGTCTGTCGAGATCCGCGACGTACAGATTCCTCCGGGCCTGCAAGATGCAATGTCGCGCGAGGCGCAGGCGGAGCGCGAGCGGCGTGCGCGAGTGATTCTGGGCACGGCCGAAACCGAGATCGCGGACAAGTTTGCCACAGCTGCCGCCACCTATAAAGACAATCCCGTGGCGTTGCACCTTCGCGCCATGAACATGCTCTACGAAGCGATTAAGGAAAAAGGATCGATGGTCATTGTGCCGTCGTCGGCCGTGGAAACCATGGGTCTTGGCGGATCGCTGGCGACCGCCTCGCTGGCCAAACAGCAGTAGGGAAAGGAGGTCGAGTGATGAAAAAGAGTATCTGGGTGACAGTTTGCGTTGTGAGCCTGTTGGCTTCAGCGGCGGGCGCGGAGTCTACTGTCGATGCGCGGTGGGTGGGCGTTTGGCGCGCGGAAATGCGCGGCCAACCGACGGCAGGAACGTTGACGCTGGCCGCCGATACGGGAGAGTTGGGCGGCACGGTGGTGCTGGATATGCTGACGCGACAACAGCGGGAAGCCGCGGGAGATCGCCATCGAGCCGCATGTGCTTATCAGTCCCCTGACAAGCGCCAACACATTGTCGTTTCACGTGAAGATGAAAAGGCCTGACGGCTCAATCTTTGCGCCGGAATTCCTGGTGACGCTCACCTCGCCCGACAAAGCGAACATGCGCTGCTTGAATTGCGGCGCCGACGCGCCATTGGTTCCTTTCGTAAAAACGTCCTCGATCGATGGGAGCGGAAGATGAAGAAGACAGCTGCATGGTTCGCTCTGGCCTTTGTGCTGGCCATTCTGTTCGCTCAACCTGGCGCGGCGCAGTCGCCGGAACAACAAACCCATTCTCGGTGTATGGCGTGCGCAGATGGGGCAAGTTCCCGTATTTTCCCTCGTGATTACCGATGAAGGCGGCGAATTGCAGGGAGCGATTCTGTTCTACCTGATCAGGCGCGGCGAGCCGGGAGAACCACCGACGGCCACGCCGGGCCTCCCGGCTCCGATTCTCCATCCGGTCTTCGACGGCCGGACGTTGAAGTTTCAAGTCAGTCACCGCGGCGCACATCCTCCGCGAACGCTGAACGACCCGCCGGTTGCGTTTGAAATGACGCTCGGAAAAGATGGCAACGCCGAGGTCGTGAACGAAGGCGAATTTAAAGGCCTCATCATAACCCACAGCGACTACTGAATCAGCCAGCACGCGCGCCAGGAAAACATTTCGATGTGTGATGCGCTCAACTGTTATCCTGACTCCATGACCACGGTGGACATCGTCTATAGCTACGCTACGGCGCCATCGGAGCGGGTCGCGACCGCTCTGGCTCACGCGCGAGACGTCTACGGCATTCGAAAGTTGACCTTCGATTCTGCTTCCCGCACGCTTCGCGTGGAGTACGACGCTACGCGCCTCAACGCTGCCGTCGTAACCAAGCTGGTCCGCGAGGCGGGGCTTGAAATCGCCCCGGACATCGCCGAAGAACAGCCGGTTCTCGCCTCGCCCGCGCCGCCACCAGTCCCTCCGCCGGCAGCGTAGATGCGTCGCCCCATCGCCTGAGTTTTGGTCTGCCGCTGGAACTGTGTGCGGCCGCTCCAGCCTTGCGCCGCTGCTCCGGCCTTGATACTCTGACAGAGGTTCGAGGGTTTCGTCCAGAAGCCCGAACATGTGCGCCCGTAGCTCAGCTGGATAGAGCGACTGACTACGAATCAGTAGGTCGGGAGTTCGAATCTCTCCGGGCGCACCATTAAATCAAAAGAAATTAGATGAGATACGGGCTTAAAGAATTTTGCCCGTCAGTGAAGCCTCAGCCAGTGTCAACACTTTGCGAGCAGGCTCAAGCGCTGGCTATAAGCGCGCGAAGGGCTGCGTTTTTGTCATGGGAAGACGACCAACCACCGGTAGACTCTGGTGCGATTTCCCTCGCATACTCAATCAGCGCGTGAAACTGAGTATGGGTAGCGCCGAAGCGTGCGCCAGTAATCGATCTCAATAGGGCGATGAGACAAGAGGTGATGATCATCCCCCTTGTCGTTCACTACTAGAGTTAGCAAGCTCGCAACAGGCTGCCGAGGCACTTGTCCGAAAAGTCGCCTACACGTCCACATGGTTTCCCCCCGAGCTCAGCTCTGGAATTCCCTTCTCTCGGTAGCTGGTTTCACGTTTACGTGAACTGGATTTGTAAACACTTGCCGATATTTCGGGAGTAATCGGCGCCGGCGAGTCCGTCAGCGACGCTCACCCTGTCTGTGACGCCTGATGAACTGCGAAACCGGCAGCGCAACAAGCTCCTGCGAGGCCCGATTAGACCGATCGTGAACCGGTAACGCAGACCCCTTCTGTTTCTGCTGACTCCGGATTCGCGAAGTATCGGCGTTGGAAGTATAGAGCTAGATTCACAAGGGCGATCATCACTGGCACTTCCACCAGCGGACCGATGACAGCAGCGAACGCCGCGCCGGAGTTGATGCCGAACACCGAGACGGCAACAGCGATGGCCAACTCGAAGTTGTTGGACGCGGCTGTGAACGCAAGAGTGGTTGTCTTGGAGTAATCGGCGCCAAGCTTCCGACCCATGTAAAACGACACCAGGAACATCACCACGAAGTAGATCAACAGAGGTACGGCGATCCTCAGGACGTCCAGAGGCAAACGCACGATGTAACTACCTTTGAGAGAGAACATCACCACGATGGTGAACAACAGTGCGACCAGCGTCATCGGCGCAACACGCGGCACAAAGTTCCGGTCGTACCATTCGCGTCCTTTCGCCCGAGCCAGAACGGTACGCGTCAGAAAGCCGGCGATAAAAGGAATTCCCAGGTAGATGAAGACACTCCTTGCGATCTCACCGATGGAGACGTTGACTTGGGTTCCGCGCAGGCCGAACCAGCCGGGGAGAACTGTGATGAACACCCAGGCGTAGACCGAGTAGAAAATGACCTGGAACAGCGAGTTGAAGGCGACAAGGCCGGCTGCGTATTGTGTATCGCCCTTCGCCAGCTCGTTCCACACGATGACCATGGCGATGCAGCGTGCGAGCCCGATCATGATGACCCCGGCCATGTACCCGGGATATCCGCGAAGGAACACGATAGCGAGTATGAACATCAAAATCGGCCCGATCAGCCAGTTTTGAATGAGCGACAGACCCAGCACGCGCTTGTTGCGGAACACTTCGTGGAGTTCTTCGTAGCGGACACGCGTGAACGGCGGGTACATCATAAGAATCAGCCCCGCCGCGATAGGCACCGACGTTGTGCCGATGCTAAAACGGTTGAGGAATGGCACGACTCCGGGAACAAGCCAGCCAAGAGCAACGCCGAACACCATGGCAGCGAAGATCCATCCCGTCAGATAGCGATCCAGAAAAGACAGCCGGCTTTTTTTCACCTAAGCTCCTACGAATGACCGATGCGGTCGATTTCCCGCTTGATGGCTATGTCCGCAAGCGTCGCCAGGGGCAAGGAGAGAAGCAGCCCGATCCTGCGGTCCAGCACTGTGAAGGCATCACGGAACGCACGACGGATCTCTTCTGGAGTTCCCTTGACCGCCGCCGGATCAGCAACACCCCAGTGCGCCGTCATCGGCTGCCCCGGCCAGTAAGGGCACTGCTCCTTCGCTGCGTTGTCGCACACGGTGAAGACGAAGTCGAGCTTCGGCGCTTCCGGCCCCGAGAACTCGTCCCATGACTTGCTGCGCAGGCCGGCCGTCGGCAGTCCCGCTGACTCGATCTGCTGAAGAGCTTCTGGCCGTGGCTGTCCGGTTGGATGACTGCCTGCGCTGTAAGCCGTGAACTTGCCTTTGCCTTTTTGGTTCAGGATTGCTTCAGCCATGATCGAGCGCGCAGAGTTGCCGGTGCAGAGGAACAGAACGTTGTAATGATCGGTCATGATCCTTATTCCTTTGCTGCCGAGACAGCCGGAGCACAGCAACCGGGTTGGCAGCAGGCGGTTGCGGGTTTGTTCGCCCGGACAAAGGCGCCAAAGAACTTGTCATTCACTTGGGGAGCGATCGCGTCCACGTCGACGCCAGCCGCGGTGAGAAACTGTCTGGCATCCTCGATGCTGTAAACGCGCGTCGGCTCGACCGCTGCATCCTCGAATCCGGCACCCGTCAGCTTGGCGATGTACTCACTCTCTTCGAGCGCGCCGGCGATACAGCCAACCCAGAGCAACATGCTTTGCCTCACTTGCTCGGGCACTTCGCCCCGCACCACCACATCGGATACCGCAAACCGTCCACCAGGCTTCAGCACCCGGAAGGCTTCGCGGAGGACTCGATCTTTGTCGGCTGAGAGATTGATGACGCAGTTTGAGATGATGACATCAACAGAGTTATCAGGCAGAGGAATGTTCTCGATTTCGCCTTTCAGGAATTCAACGTTCGTGACGCCCGCCTGCTTCTGGTTTTCGCGGGCAAGCGCCAGCATATCGTCCGTCATATCCAGTCCGTATGCTTTGCCCGTTGGGCCGACGCGCTTTGCCGAAAGCAGCACATCGATGCCGCCGCCGGAGCCAAGATCGAGTACGGTTTCTCCGGGTCGAAGATCGATCAGCGCGGTCGGGTTACCACACCCGAGAGAGGCCTTGACCGCCATCTCAGGAAGGGTACCCGTCTGATCGACGCCGTAGAGGTTGGTGGTGATCGGATCGCAGCACCGAAGGCCAGGGTCGCAACATGCCTCCACACTGCCGGACCGCGCCACAGCCCGCGCGGCGCTTCCGTACTTTTCCTTTACCTGTTCCTGAACGCTTGTCGTCGACTCCATTGAATGCGTCTCCTCGCATACGCTAAAGCGAATGTATTCGTTTCTGGACGTATCTGTCAAGACGTATATAATGGAACTGTGAATATTTCTCCGAAGAGCTACGACCTGGCGTTGCTGTTTGCCGCGCTCGCCGATCGCACCCGTCTCAGGCTGTTGAACCTGATGAACGGAAAGGAAGTGTGCGTCTGCTATTTCGTGGAGATCCTCAGGCAGAGCCAGCCTAAGATTTCACGGCATCTTGCTTACCTGCGTCGTGCGGGCATCGTCGCTGCTCGCCGCGAAGGGAAATGGATGCACTACAAAATTGTCGTACCGAAGTACGCCGGCGCCGCACAAATCCTGAGCGAAACGCTCTCTGTGCTCAGTGAAGATAAGGCGATGCAAGCAGACCAAATGAGACTGAACAAAGCTTGCTGCGCCCCGCAGAAGCTATACGCACTGGAGGGGGCGCCAGTCCCCATCCCCATTGAAGCGTGAGTTCCTGTACCTCTTGAACTGACGAAAACATTCCAATCTGCTCATCAAGCGTTAGTTAAGTATGCTTATTCGGAATACTCCCCAAAAACGCCGCAGGGTCCCTGGACAAGCCTCGCTTTCTCCAGCCTGTTCCACCGCCCAATGAACTCTCGCGCGCCTCAGTTCGTCTTCGGATTGCGACGCGCTGCTGTTTTTATGGCTGAAATCCAGTGGCTGTTTTAACGGCTGTTCGGTCCGGACTTTCGTGCTTTCCAGTGCAGCGCTATGCAAATGATTTCCTGCTTGTAACTATTGCATATAAATGACTTATTCGCTTTCTTGCGGCCTCTTGCGGCACCCTGCGATGAGGCCTAAAAGAGAATACGAATCAGTAGGTCGGGAGTTCGAGTCTCTCCGGGCATACCAAATAAACACAAAAATCAAAATCAACTTTGACGATCGACGTCAAAATGATCTCGGCTGCCTGGTGGCCGTTTGGCCGGGCAATCGTCACGCCTTTCCGCACAAAGGGCAAGTGGAGATCTCATCGGCGACGCTTGCGCCCTGTCCTTCTTTGTCCTCGGCTGGGATGAGTCTAGAGCGCCAGCATCGGGCGGAGTTCCGCGGAAAAGTGCACTGGGCATCCCGTCCGATGTTCGACCGCATCTTTCGTCACGCCTTCAGCAATCTCCTGCATGACAAGTCCTTCAGCGGACACGTGGAACCAACCGAGCTCGGTAACGATGTCGTGGACGACGCGGCTCCCGGTAAGAGGCAACGAGCACTCTTCGACGATCTTCGCGGTTCCGTCCTTTGCATTGTGCTCCATTGCGACAATGACATGCGCGGCACTGGCGACAAGGTCCATTGCACCGCCCATGCCCTTCACCATCTTTCCGGGAATCGTCCAGTTAGCAAGGTCGCCCCGGCAGGAGACTTGCATGGCTCCCAGGATGCTCATGTTCATATGCCCGCCGCGGATCATGGCAAACGCCTGATCGCTACCGAAGAAACTGGAACCGGGAAGGACTGTGACCGGTTGTTTGCCGGCATTGATTAAATCGGGATCTTCTTGATCCGGAGCGGGCGGGGGACCAATTCCCAACAGGCCATTCTCCGATTGAAAGATGACTTCGATTCCAGCCGGCACACATGCTGCGATCATGGTGGGCAGGCCGATACCAAGGTTGACATAGAAGCCGTCTTTCAGTTCCCGTGCAATCCGCGTTGCAATAAGCTCTTTACCGTTCACCTTGATACCCCTCCCCGACATTCCGTTCGGGACAGAAACAAAAGCGCGACCGCGCCGTCGCGTCAGAAATGATATCCACCGCTGCAGATCAGCACTTCGCCGGTCACGTAGTCCGACAGCGGAGAACAGAAGAAGAGCACGGCGCCGGCTGCCTCCTCAGGAGAACCGATGCGTCCCAGCGGGCAAGCGGCGGCGATGGAGTCGAGCATTGCAGGTTGGACACCGATCGGTATGTCCTTGCCGCCCATGTTGATTTTTCCGTCGGGCTTGAGCGGTTGGGTCATGCGCGTCTGAATGAGTCCGAAGCCAACTGCGTTCACGTTGATGTTGTACCGGCCCCATTCCCTGGCCAGGGTTTTCGTCAGGCCAATCACTCCAGCCTTACCTGCCGCGTAACCTGCCTGGCCGGGATTGCCATCCGTCCCGGAGATGGATGTGATGTTCACGACTTTGCGCATCACGCGCTGGCCAGTTGCAATCTCGCGTTTGGCGGTTTCGCGAAGATAACCGGAGGCGGCGCGCAGCAGGCGGAACGGCGCGACCACGTGGATATTCAACATGGCCAGGAACTGCTCGTCTGAGGTTTTCTGGATGACGCCGTCCCAACTGAAACCCGCGCAATTGACGACGATGTCGATCGAGTGGAAGGCTTCGAGCGCGGCATCGACGACCTGTTGCGGAAACGAAGCATCCATCAGATCGCCGGGGACGATTGCGACACTGTCGGGGTTGCCGACGGAGGCCCGCATCTCCTGCAACGCTTCTCGATCGAGATCGCACGCGAGCACCCTTGCGCCCGCGGACAGGAGCCGTTCGACGACGGCCCTGCCAATTCCTCTTGCGCCTCCCGTCACGATGGCAGTTTTGCCAACCAACGTAAAAGGAGCTCGCGCCGATGATGTATTTTCCTGGCTCATGGCTGCGCATGCTCCTTAATGAAGCGATATTCGACCGGCTTCTTGAACTCCGGCCCCACGACGACTCTATCTACATAGATACCCGGAGTCACGATTTCATCGGGGTCCAGCTCTCCCGGTTCAACGAGCTCTTCGACCTCCGCAATCGTCAGGTCCGCGGCCGTGGCCATTGCCGGATTGAAGTTGCGGGCTGTTTCACGGTAGACAAGATTGCCGTGACGGTCGGCCTTCCAGGCTTTGACCAGCGAGACGTCAGCGTGCAAAGCGTGCTCCATAAGGTACGATTTGCCATTAAATTCCCGCGTTTCCTTGCCTTCGGCCACAACCGTGCCGGCTCCGGCGGGAACGTAGAAAGCCGGAATGCCCGCGCCACCGGCGCGAATCCGCTCAGCGAGTGTGCCCTGCGGAATGAGAGTCAGGTGCAGTTCGCCGGCGATGACCAGCTTCTCAAGCAAGCGGTTTTCGCCAACGTAGCTGCCGACGTGAGACGCAATCATTCCGGCCTCGAGCATGAGGCCCATCCCGAATCCATCGACGCCCATGTTGTTGCTGATCGTGTGCAGCCCCTTGACTCCCTTGCGAATGACAGCCGCAATTAGATTCTCGGGAATTCCACACAATCCAAAGCCGCCAAGCATGACGGTCATGCCGTCCCGCAGATCTGCAACTGCGTCATCCGGAGACTTGATCACCTTATTCACGTTCTTGCCCTCTCTCGGGTACCATCAGAATCCACCCTGCCCGATTCCCTGCCCCGGCCAGCCTGCATTCGCCCTGGGCGCCTCGTCGCGAATCCTGATCCCGCTACGCCGGCTGGCATCAAAGTTCAACACAGGATAACCACACAACCGCACAACTCTTCATTCAGCCGAGATCACGATCGCGATTCCCATGCCGCCGCCGATGCAAAGGCTGGCGACACCATAGCCCTTTCCAAGTCTGCGCAGCGAGTGAACCAGCGATACAAGTACGCGAGCGCCTGAAGCGCCGATGGGATGCCCAAGCGCGATGGCGCCGCCGCTGACATTGACTCTTGCGGGGTCAAGACCGAGCTTACGGACGACTGCAATCGATTGTGCGGCGAACGCTTCGTTCAATTCGAAGAGATCGATTTGTTCCTGGGTCAGGCCCGCTCTTTTCAAGGCAATCGGCACTGCCACGGCCGGGCCGAGTCCCATGACTGCCGGGGCGACCCCGGCCAGACCATAGGAGAGAATGCGCGCCAGAACGGGTAGTCCATGGGTCATGGCGTACGCTCTGGTAGTCACGGCGAGCATTGCCGCGCCATCATTCAGGCCGCTGGAGTTTCCTGCGGTGACCGTACCATTTGGTTTGAACGCCGGTTTCAGCTTTGCCAGGACTTCCAGCGTGGAATCCGGGCGGGGATGTTCATCCGTCGCGAATTCGACGATGCCTTTCTTGGTTTTTATGGGAACCGGAACGATCTCCGAGCTGAAGGCTCCATCCTTCAGGGCCTTTGCTGCGCGCGTCTGCGATTCGAACGCAAAAGCATCCTGCTCTTCGCGCGTGATGCCGCATTGTTCGGCGATGTTCTCCGCGGTAACGCCCATCGCGTAGCCGAGAGTGGGATCGGTCAGGCCCTCACTGAGGATGCTGTCGACCACTTCACCGGAACCATATCGATATCCGGCGCGCGCCTGCGGTAAAAGATAGGGGGCACGCGACATGCTTTCGGTGCCCCCTGCGAGGTACAACTTGCCCTCGCCACATTGCAGTCCCTGAAGGGCCGATACGACCGCCTGCAAACCACTGCCGCAAACGCGATTGATCGTCTGCGCAGTCACCTCCTCGGGAAGGCCGGATTTGAGAGCGATTTGGCGGGCCGGATTCATGCCGTTGCCCGCTTGCAAAACGTTGCCGACAATCACATCGGCGATATCTTCTGCCGGAATGCCGGGCAAAATCGCCTGGGTTGCGATGACCCCCAGGTCAACCGCCGAACTGTCTTTGAGAGTGCCCTGAAAACCCCCAATTGCCGTACGCTTCGCTGCTGCAATAACAAACTCTGACATAGGATTCCGATCCAGGCTGGAAGGCCCCAAAAGAACCCACTTCCAAAAAGGAATGCTAATGATGCACAATTGTGCTGCACAGGTTTAATTCGGACATAAGAGTGTTTGTTTCGGACAGGATTTGGCGGTCATGGAATTACCTCTTTGGAACGAAAAACGGTACGCGCCCTACAAGGTGGCAGCCCTGGTTGAAGTTCTAGGGGAGCAGGGAATTGCGCCCGAAGCGAGCCTGGCAGGCACCGGCTTATTGCCTGAGAGTCTGGCGAATCCTGAGACTCTGACCTCGGTGCGCCAGTACATCACGGTCTGCCACAATGCCCTCCAGTTATCGAAAACCGCCGAGACCCCTTTTCGTACCGGCAGCAGCATTCCACTGTCTGCATATGGAATGTATGGATTCGCGCTGGTAAGCAGTCCCACGATTCGCGAGTACTTTCAGGTGGCAGTCAAATACCACCGACTGGCAACACCGCTCCTTACGGTGTCGTGGCGCGAGGAGGGTGACTACGCCTCCTGGATTTTCCCGAACAATGGACCGGTGACGCATCCCGACTCTTTGTTGCGATTTCTCATGGAGCAACAACTGACGCAACTCGCCACGCATCTGAGAGACGTGCTCGACAGCGATACTTATCTGCCAATTCGCGCCGAGCTTTCGTATTCCACCCCGGACCACGTCCATCTTTACAAGAGTTTTCTCCGGTGTCCGGTACGGTTTGGCCAGCCGATGTCTCAACTCATTTATCCCAGATCGATTCTGTCAGCGAAGCCGCGCCTGGCACACGGTCTGACTTCGAAGATATTGCGAGACACCTGCGATCGCATTCTCGGTGAGGTCAAGACATCAACAGGTGTCGCGGGCGAGGTCTATCACATCATCGCGTCTACGCCCGGGCATTCCCCGAGCATGGAAGAAGTAGCCAGGCAGATCGCCACAACCGTGCGGACGCTCAACCGAAAGCTCCACGCGGAGGGCACGTCATTTACTCAAATTCTCGACGATGTCCGTTGCAACCTGGCCAGCGAGTATCTCCGTTCAACGAAATTGAGCATCGAGGATATTTCGGAGCTTGTTGGGTTCAGCGAGGCAACAAACTTTCGTCATGCATTCCGCAGATGGACCGGCAGCACTCCGGCGCGCTATCGGCCCTAAACGCCGGCATTCATTGGGCGGCACAAACCCTTGGCGCGGGTCCGAAAACGACATAAAAATGTCCGCTCGGAACCTGTCGTGTTCCGTCTTCAACTTCTTATCATCGTTCGGATCGTTGATCCCAGTCATTTTACCGAGAGCGAAGATGGCCAAAAACAGCCGAAAAGTCATTATTTCCTGCGCTATAACGGGTTCCGTTCATACTCCCACCATGTCGGAGTATCTTCCCGTTACGCCATCCCAGATTGTTGACAGCGCCGTTGAGGCTGGTGAGGCCGGGGCCGCGATTCTCCATATCCATGCCAGAAACGGCAAGGACGGAAGCCCCTCGGGAGATCCGGCGCGCTATCGGGAGATTTGTCCTGCTTTGGCGGAACGGACAAGCTCGATCATCAACATCACCACGGGCGGCAGTTCGGATATGACGATTGAGCAACGGCTCACTTATCCCAGCCAGGCCCAACCTGAGATGTGTTCGCTGAACATGGGATCGATGAACTTCTCCATTCATCCCGTGGCCGAGCGAATCACAAAATGGCGTTATGACTGGGAGAAGCCCAAGATCGAAGGCATGAAGAGCGGCGTATTTAGAAATACGTTCGCGGACATTGAATATATTCTTGGCAATCTTGGAGCGAGCGGCACTCGATTCGAGCTGGAGTGCTACGACGTTGGCCACCTTTACAATCTCGCCTACTTCGTCGATCGCGGCATCATCAAGCCCCCGCTCTTTATCCAGGCAGTTTTCGGAATCCTCGGCGGCATCGGTCCGGATCCGGAGAGCCTCTTCGTCATGCGTTCAACAGCGGACCGGCTATTCGGACGCGATTCGTATCAGCTTTCGATGCTTGGCGCAGGACGCCACCAGATGGCGCTTCTGACCATGGGCGCCATTATGGGCGCGAACGTGCGGGTGGGGCTGGAAGACAATCTCTATCTCGGCCCCGGTGTGAAGGCGACGAGCAACGCCGAACAAGTGAAGAAGATTCGCCGCATTCTCGAAGAGCTCTCCCTTGAAATCGCCACGCCCGCGGAAGTAAGGGAGATCCTGCAACTGAAAGGCGTGGAGAATGTCCATTTCGCCTGATTGCCACGGACGGTATAGCGTCGTCGCCAAGAAGCTGAACAAGAGGTGAAAGAAGAATGACCTACCAGGATCGACTCTATCCGCCACAGGGTATGCGGGTTTTGGTAACTGCTGGCGCATCCGGTATTGGAGCGGCCATCGCAACCGCATTCGCGGAGACGGGCGCCAAAATCCACATTTGCGATATCGATGACGCTGCCTTGGCCGCATTTCAGAAGGGCCTTCCTTCCTGCCTGGCAACCCATGCCGATGTGGCCGATGAAACGCAGGTCGCGGCGCTTTTCGAGGCTCAGCGTTCCAAATTCGATGGCCTCGATGTTTTGATTAATTGCGCCGGAGTCGAGGGCCCGACAGCTGGAGTGGAAAAGATCACAGAGCAGGAATGGAAGCGCACGATCGAGGTAAACCTGAACGGCCAGTACCGCTGCCTGCACCATGCTGTACCGATGCTTCGGGAGTCGAACACAGCCCACATTGTCTGCATTTCATCGGTTGCGGGCCGTTTGGGGATTCCATGGCGGACGCCATATGTGGCGTCAAAGTGGGCCATCGTGGGAATCGCGAAATCGCTGGCCATTGAACTTGGCCCCGACAATATCAGGGTGAACGCGATTCTGCCCGGCATTGTCGAGGGAGCAAGGATCGATCGCGTCATCAGTGCTCGCGCCAGGTTGGAAGGCGTGGAAGAGATGGCGATGCGTGAAGATTACCTCAAACATATTTCCCTGCACCGCATGGTGAACGCGGACGACGTCGCGCTCACGTGTCTCTTCCTCTGTTCCCCGGCAGGCAGAAATCTTACGGGGCAGGCGATCAGCGTGGATGGCAATTACTTCTAGGTCGTGTGCAAAGCGAGGTCGAGTTGAAAGACGCGAGCTCTAAAGGTGCGCGACATGAGTCGTGATGCGGTGATTGTGTCTGTTGCGCGGACTCCCATTGGCCGCGCATACAGGGGCGCATTCAACGCGACCCCAGCGCCAACCCTGGCCGGGCACGCCATTCGTGCCGCCGTTGCTCGCGCAAGAGTCGAGCCTGTTGAGGTCGAGGATTGCATCGTCGGATCGGCAATGCCCCAGGGCCTGCAGCATACGATTGGGCGAACCGCCGCCTTAACCGCGGGATTGCCGGTCACAGTTGCCGGGCAGACCGTTGATCGGCAGTGTTCGTCGGGTCTCATGAGCATCTCTATGGCGTCGAAACAAGTGGTCATGGACCGGATGGACATCGTCGTAGCCGGTGGCATGGATTCCATCTCCATGGTGCAGACGGCCGAACTCCGTCTCGGTTCTGACCCGGAGCTGTTCGCGCTTCATCCGGACATTTACATGCCGATGATCGACACCGCCGAGGTTGTCGCTCGCCGGTACGGCATTTCGCGTGAACAGCAGGATGAGTACGCGCTTCAGTCGCAGCGCAGAACGGCCGAAGCCCAGGCCGCAGGCCGCTTCGATGCGGAAATCATCCCAGTAACGACGATCAAGTCGGTGACCGACAAGAATACGGGCGAGACCTCGATGCAAGAGGTGACGCTGACGCGCGACGAAGGCAACCGGCCCGACACGACCATGGAAGGCCTCGCCTCGCTCAAGCCCGTGCGGCAAGACGGTTTTATTACCGCGGGCAACGCTAGCCAGCTATCCGATGGCGCCTCCGCCTGCGTGGTAATGGAGGCAAAACTCGCCGTCGCCCGCGGCCTTGAGCCATTGGGCCGCTATTGTGGCATGGCGGTTGTTGGCACAGAGCCTGACGAGATGGGAATTGGGCCTGTTTTCGCTGTCCCTAAACTTCTGAAACGCTTCGATCTGAAAATGGACGACATCGGCCTCTGGGAACTGAATGAAGCCTTCGCGGTCCAAGTGGTCTATTGCCGCGACCAGCTCGGGATTCCCAATGATCGCTTCAACGTCGACGGAGGCGCCATCTCCATCGGCCATCCTTACGGCATGTCTGGCAACCGCCTGGCGGCGCACGCGTTGATTGAGGGTCGCCGGCGCGGCATCCGCTACGTCGTGGTGACGATGTGCGTGGGCGGCGGCATGGGAGTGGCGGGTCTGTTTGAAGTTCTCTGATGAAGAGCAGGTGAGAGTGGCAATGCACACATCCACATCGCCGAACGGACCGAACGGGCAGGCCGGCGAACTGTCAAAGCCGCAAACTGCCCCAATCGGCCCGCGCGCCTGGGTCGCGCTCGGCATGCTGATTGTGGTGTATGTTCTGAATTTCCTTTCGCGTCAGTTGCCGGGCATTCTCGCCAAGCCGATCCAGGATAGCCTGCATGTTTCCGACGGTCAGCTGGGCCGGATTGGCGGCCTCTATTTCGCGCTCTTCTACTGCTGCATCTCGATTCCGGTTGGCTGGCTCGCGGACAAGACGAACCGGTCAAGAGTTCTGGCGCTCGCCTGCGCAATCTGGAGCGCGGCAACCATGTTGTGCGGCGGGGCTGGCAGCTATCTGCAATTTGCCCTCGCGTACATGACGGTGGGCTTCGGCGAAGCCGGCGGCGTTCCGCCCTCTTACTCAATCATCTCGGACTATTTTCCGCCGGGCCGTCGCGGCAGAGCGCTGGGCCTCTACAACATCGGGCCGCCGATTGGCGCAGCGTTGGGGATCGCTTTTGGCGCCTCCATCGCCGCCGCCTTCAGTTGGCGCTACGCATTTGTCTGGCTCGGCTCCGCCGGTCTTTTCGCAGTGATCGGCATTCTCATTCTGGTGCCTGAGCCCCGTCGCGGCGGCCTGGACCAGATTTCGGCCCAGGTGCCCGCAAACAAAACAGGATTCCGGCAGACTTTGGCAATGTTTATTTCGCGGCCTTCTCTCATGCTCGCGGCACTGGCCAGCGGCGCCACACAATTCGTCACCTACGGTCTCATCAACTTCGCAGTCCTTTTTCTCATGCGCGAAAAAGGGATGACGCTGAAGCAGGTCGCCGTCTATTACGCTTTGGTTGTCGCAATCGGGATGGGCGGCAGCATGCTCGCCTCAGGACGGGCCATCGACCGGTTCACGCGGCGCTCGAAACAAGCCTATGCCTTGGTGCCCGCCGCCTCGCTTACTCTTGCCCTCCCGTTTTATCTCGCATTTGTCTGGGCCCCTGGCTGGCGACTGGCGTTGCTCTTCCTCACCGGCACGATGTTTCTGAATTATTTCTACCTGACATCGGCAGTCACTCTGGTGCAGGAGGAAGTTCGGCCAGACCAGCGCGTCATGTCGGGCGCGCTGCTTTTGCTCATCATGAACCTGATCGGTCTCGGCCTTGGACCCACCTTTGTTGGCGCAGCCAGCGACTTTTTCCACGCAAGCCATCCCCACCAGTCTTTGCAGATCGCGCTCTACCTGCTCGCGTCGTTCTACGTTGTGGCCGTACTGCTTTTCCTGGCGTTAGCGCGCGTGCTTAGAAAAGAAAACCGTACCATCGGAGAAACCGTATGATGATCTCACTTCCTCGAATGCTTGTCTCGATCGCCGCGGCCGCCTGTATGCTTTTGCCGTCGTCGATTTTCGCTCAACAGGATAAAACGATGCCAGCTCCTACGAATAGCAAAAATGGTCCGATCGTTAAGGCGCCAGCCGGCGCGGTCGAAGGGCAGATGGAAGGCGATCTGCGCGTTTTCAAGGGCATCCCTTATGCGTTGCCACCGGTGGGCGCGCGGCGCTGGCAACCGCCCAGCCCGATGCCGCGGTGGGCGGGCGTTAAACAAACGAACCGAATTCGGTCCCGCATGCTTCCAGCCCGAAAACCCGGGCAAGAGCATCTACTCCTGGATTCCAGTTCCTATGAGCGAGGACTGCCTGACGCTGAATATCTGGGCTCCGGCGGGAGCACGCAAAGCGCCGGTCTTTTTCTGGATACACGGGGGCGCACTGACTACGGGGTCGAGCAGAGACTCGTTATATGACGGCACAAAGCTTGCCGGCCAGGGCATCATCGTGGTCTCGCTCAATTTTCGTCTCGGAGTTCTCGGTTGGCTGGCGCATCCAGAGCTGAGTAAAGAGTCGCCTGTCGGTGTATCCGGCAATTACGCATTGCTCGATCTGATCGAGGGGCTCAAATGGGTTCGACAGAACATCAGCGCCTTCGGCGGAGATCCATCAAACGTGACCATCGCCGGCGAGTCTTCGGGCGGGCTGAGCGTGATGTACCTGATGGCATCGCCTCCGGCTCGCGGCCTGTTCGCGAAAGCGATCGCAGAGAGCGCGTATATGATCACAACTCCCGAGTTGAAAACCGCTGCCTTCGGCTTGCCCTCCGCCGAGGAAAGCGGCGTAAAGCTGGCCACGGCTCTTCATGCACCGGATATCGCGGCGATGAGAGCGATGGATGCTGCCAAGCTGAGCATGGCCGCGCCCGCGGCAGGCTTTGCACCTTTTGGCGCGATCGACGGACAACTGCTGCCGCACCAACTTGTGGACGTATTCGATAAGGGCGAGCAAGCACCCGTACCGATGCTCGCCGGCTTCAACAGTGGCGAGATTCGCTCGTTAAGG
Source organism: uncultured Acidobacteriaceae bacterium (assembly GCA_963850865.1). Classification (GTDB taxonomy): domain Bacteria; phylum Acidobacteriota; class Terriglobia; order Terriglobales; family Acidobacteriaceae; genus Telmatobacter. Next base: position 121,591 of record CAWKMZ010000006.1, on the reverse strand, counting down.
ATCCTTGCCCCGCCTCTTGCCGCGAGTGCAGCCGCGTACGAAGCTACCATTCGCGACCGCTATGGCGACCTGGCCGACGAATTTCTGCAGCTCTACCCCAGCACCAACCTGGAGGAGAGCATCCTGGCCACGACGCGCGACGCCTTGTACGGCTGGACTGCGCAGCGACTGGTCAGAAAACAAACCGCACTGGGGCAGCCATCTTTCCTGTACCTCTTCGATCACGGCTACCCAGCGGCCGACAACGCCGGTCTGCACGGATTCCACGCAAGCGAATTGCCGTATGTGTTCGGTACGGCCAATTCCACGCCGCCGCTTTGGCCGAAGATTCCGGAAACGCCCGAAGAGACGGCGCTGTCCGACGCGATGGTCGGTTATTGGACGAGCTTTGCGCGGACAGGCCGGCCGCAAGCCGCGCATGAGCCAGATTGGCCAGCGTTCGGATCGACAGGCGCTTACATGGCATTCAGGGAAACTCCGCAGCCGGCCGATCATCTCCTTCCGGGAATGTACGAGTTCAACGAGCAGGTCGTTTGCCGGCGCCGCGCGGCCGGGAATGTCTCCTGGAATTGGAATGTCGGCCTTTATTCACCCAAAAATCCCGGACCGACGGCGCAGTGTAAATAGTCACGGTAGTCCGCAGCTGGATACCGATGAGAGTCGACGGCAACTTCAGCTCGGCAGGCGAAGGCGATAGGCAGCTGTGTGAGCAATTCTCACAGCCATGGAGAAAACAATGTCGACAGCAATGGTAAGGATCTCACTAGCCACTGCAATTCTGTTCGGTTCGGCAGCTGCGGTACTGGCCGCGCAAAATCAGACAAAGATTACCGAACCACAAGGCACGCTGATCGGTCAGGTCGACGCGCATGGCGTGCGGTCTTTTAAAGGCATTCCCTACGCTGAACCGCCGATCGGCGATAAGCGTTGGACCGCTCCAGTTGCCGCAGGATCGTGGAAGGGCGTGCGCGACGCGAGCGATTTTGGTGCCAGTTGCTACGAAACTTCTTACTCGCCGCAAAGTCTCTTTTACATTCCTCAGCCGACGCTCAGCGAGGATTGTCTGTTCCTGAACGTGTGGACGCCGCCGCACGCAAAGAAGGCGCCCGTCATCGTCTGGATTCATGGCGGCGGATTCGTCAGAGGCGGCAGCTGGGAGCCGCAGTATGAGGGCACGCACTTCGCGGAGCACGGCGTCGTCTTCGTATCGATCAACTACCGGCTCGGTTCGCTCGGCTGGTTCTCGTTGCCGGAGCTGAGCGAGGAATCGCCGCACAAAGTCTCCGGCAATTACGGTCTCCTGGATCAGATCGAAGCGCTCAAGTGGGTGAAGAAGAACATCGCCGCATTTGGCGGCGATCCCGGCAACGTGACCATCGATGGCGAGTCCGCCGGCGGCGTGAGCATGGCTCTCTTGATGGTGAGCCCGCTGTCGCGCGGTCTGTTTCAAAAGGTCATTGCCGAAAGCCTCGGTATCCAATCCGTTCCGGAATTGAAGCAGCCGAACCATGGGATGCCTTCTGCCGAAGAGAATGGAACGGCTTTTGAAAAGGCGCTTGGCGCGGCAGACCTCAAAGCACTGCGGGCGATCGATGCCAAAACCGTAACCGAACATCCCGGTTTTAGAGGCGGACCTATCGTCGATGGCTGGGCGCTTACGCGTCAGATCGTCGATACCTTCGATCGCAAGGAAGAGGCGCTGATGCCCGTTCTGATGGGCTTCAATCGCAACGAGGTTTATCCGGTGCTGATGGGATTCCTTCCGCCGAATTTGCCGGATTCGAGCGACATCTATGAAGCCGAAATCCACAAACGCTATGGCGATCTGGCGGCGGAATTCCTCCGGCTGTATCCGGGCAGCGACATCAAGGGCAGCATGTTGGCGGCAAGCCGCGATGCAACCTTCGGCTGGAGCGCCCAACGGATTGTTCGCGACGAGGCGGAAGCGGGCATGCCTTCCTATCTCTATTTCTTCGATCATGGTTATCCCGCAGCGGAGGCGCGGGGGTTTCACGCTTTCCATGGCAGCGAAATGCCCTATACCTTCGGCCATGTCGGCAAGAGCGCAGTGTTACCGCCGAACTGGCCGCTGCCGGAGGGCCCCAAAGAAGAAGCCTTTTCAAACGCGATGATCGCTTATTGGACGTCCTTTGCGCGCACCGGCATTCCCAAGGCTGAGGGGCAACCGGACTGGCCGAAGTTTGCCTCCAGCAAGAGCTACATGTATTTCGCGGAAATGCCTGAAGTCGAGACGGACCTGATGCCCGGCATGTTTGAGCTGTACGAGGAAGTCATGCAGCGCGAGCGGCGTGCCGGCAATCAGCCCTGGATCGGCGCCGTCGGCGTCGCGGCTCCCACGCTTTCGCGCGAAGCGCAGACGCACTGAGTCCCTGGACGCGCAGCGGCAGACCAAAATCGCAGCTTCGCGTCCTTTCGTTTTTGTCCACCGTTCTGCTCAGGCGTTCCGCATCGAACCACGTAAAGGAAAGAGAATCCTATGACCCAGAAAAAAGGAATGCAGATCGTTCTTGCCGCCCGGCCACAGGGCAAGGTGACGCCGGACGATTTTCGCCTGGAAGAAGTCGCGCTTCCTGAACCAGGACCGGGCGAATTCCTGATGAAGGTGGACTATCTTTCGCTGGACCCCTATATGCGCGGACGGATGGACGACCGAAAGTCCTATGCCGAACCGCGGAAAATCGGCCAAGTGATGCCGGGAGAAACGATCGGCACGATCATCGCCTCAAACCACGCCGATTATGCAACGGGAGAGGTTGTGCTCGCGCATACCGGATGGCGAACGCATGCGGTTTCGCGAGGAGAAGGAGTACGCAAGGCCGCCCAGAGCGCGCTTCCGGTCACCGCGCAATTGGGTGTTCTGGGAATGCCTGGCTTCACGGCCTACGCGGGAATCAAAGCCATCGGCAAGCCCCAAGAAGGCGAAACCGTTGTGGTCGCGGCTGCCAGCGGGCCGGTGGGCTCCCTTGTCGGGCAAATGGCCAAAATCGCCGGAGCGCGAGCCGTGGGAATTGCAGGTGGCAGCGAGAAATGCGCCTACCTCAAAGATGAACTGCAACTCGATGCGGCGGTCGATCATCGCTCACCGGATTTCCCCGCCCTGCTTGCCGCCGCCTGCCCGCATGGGATCGACGTGTATTTTGAGAATGTCGGAGGAGCAGTGTGGCAGGCTGTCCTGCCCCTCCTGAATCAGTTCTCAAGGGTTCCCGTGAGCGGGTTGGTGGCGCAATACGACGGGGGAGGAGAGACTGAAGCTCCTGATCGTCTGGCCGCGACGATGCGGCAGATTCTCACGCAGCGTCTTCTGGTGCGGGGGTTCATCAATTACGACTTCGCGAAAGAGTATTACGCGGACTTTCTCCGCGACGTCCCCCAGTGGATCGCGGAAGGAAGAGTGAAGTATCGCGAAGATATCATCGATGGCCTGGAGAACGCGCCACAGGCGTTCATGGGGATGCTCGCCGGCAAGAATTTCGGCAAGCTTATCGTCCGTGTCGGCGCGCGGACTTAGTAGATCGGGCACAACGCCGTTCCGACCGAATGGCGCCTATCGCCCGCCGGCCGGATTATTGACTTCCGAGTTGATCCTTGAGCCGGTCTGGAGAGAGATGGCAGAACGTCGGCGAAAAGTTCTGCTGCGGCGAAGCTTCGCCGTTCTCTCCGAAGGCGATGAATGGCTCCTGGGCGGTGGTCCATGCGTCCCAATGCGGAAGGCCCGCACCATTGGGGTCGCCGGTCTTGGCGAAGTTGGTCCAGTAAGTCTGAATCACATTCGATAGCTGGTGGTCCGTCGCGGTAAAAGGCAGCCAACTGAAGGTTCGGGCTTGAAAGTTATTGAACACATAAGGCAGTTCAATCGCGTGGAATGCGCCAAGATCTGCCTCGCCTGGGCCGGGCACAGAACGCTCGAAGCGATAGACGAAGGCATGCTGGCCAGCGCTTGTGACGAGCGCGGCTTCAGCGCCCATCGGGCAAGCTAGGACGATGTCGTTGGTGAACTGATCGACCGCGGGAACTCCGTGAAGAATAATTTTCGCCATGTAGTCGGCGGCTGCGAGGCTCGCCCAATTCCCGTACAGGGGGCGCGCCGCGTCTCGAAATTGCTTGAAAGTCTTGCCAAGCTCGGGCTTCGGGGCGGGCTTGCCCGACTTTTTCTGGGCTGCTTCGGCGCCGACGCGGAACGCAGCCCACTCTCTGGCGTTCAACCCGACGAGGAGGTCGACTTTCTGGATGTCGCCGGAGGCGTACGCCTTGGCCGGCGATTGCGGCAGGACCCAGCCGTCGGTGACGGGCGAGTTGGGGTTGTAGCCGGGAAACTGAGTGGCAATGAGACGATTCTCGATTTCGGAAACCTGCGTGGCGGGTAGCTTTCTAAGAGCCTCAAGCTGCGCACCGGGCTTGCCGCCGGCGGCGGCCCCGACGGCCAGTGCGAGTGGCGTCATCTCTGAAGCGTTGCGCTCCCTGCCCACCCCGAACGCCGGGCCGCTCTCGGCGATCACACGGCGGAAGAGATTGGCGCTGAGAGGCGAAGCCATGAGAATGGTGACATCAACGGAGCCGGCTGACTCGCCAAAGACGGTCACGTTCCCGGGATCGCCGCCGAACTGCACAATATTCTGCTGCACCCAACGGAGTGCGGCTATCTGATCGAGGAGGCCATAGTTGCCCGTGCTGTGGTGCGGCGACTCGGCAGCAAGCTCAGGGTGGGCGAAAAAGCCGAGTGGGCCAAGGCGATAGTTGATGGTGACCACGAGAACCCCGCGAGCGGCCAGCGCGGCGCCATCGTAGCTGTCTTCCGCGCTGCCTCCGGCGCGGTTGCTGCCGCCGTGAATCCAGACCATGACGGGCAAGGGAGTTTTCACCGGCCAATTGGGCGCCCAGACGTTGAGGAACAGGCAATCTTCAGAAAATGCAACCGGCACGATGTTGTAGGTTTTTCCGTAAGCGGCAGCCATCGGCTGAATGAAGCCCCCGATGCCTGCGGGAACCTGGACGCACGAGCTGCCGAACTTGGTGGCGTCGCGCACCCCGGTCCAGGCGATGGGCGGCTGCGGCTCGCGCCAGCGCAGGTTGCCCACCGGCGGGGCGGCAAAAGGGATTCCGAGGAAGACGGCGGTGTTGCCCTGCAAGGTTCCACGCAGCTGACCGGTCGCTACATGAACGACGGGCCCTGTGACGGGCGGATGAGCCGGCGCTCCGGCAGCAGTAGCCACCGGAACGACGAAGAGCAAAAGAAGCAGCATGGAACAAAAGGCAGGCACACGGCCCGCGGGCGGGAGGTTGAGACGGTTCCAGTGTGCTTTCGGTGCGGGAATGGAGGACAAAGCCGACGGCGATATCATTCCGAGACCTACGTAGGCGGGAGAAGATTTCTTGCGATCTGCGAGATGACCCCCGGCAGAGCCGGGGGCCATCCCAATTCCTGTTAGAACCCGAGCTTGATTGAGAATTGAATGATTCTCGGGTTAGTGCTCATTCCCGTGATGGTCCCAAAAGCAGACCCTGTCGGACCGGTGTAGCCCAGGTTCGGATCTCCGAAGTTGGGGTGGTTGAAAGCATTGAAGAAGTCGGCCCGGAAGGTTGCGTTGGCCCCTTCCCTCGGCCAGCGTGCCTGGAAGGTCTTGGCGAGCGAAATGTCGGCATTGACCTGGTCAACTCCCCGAATCACGCCGTTGGGAGTGTTTCCATAGGTTGTGGCGATCCTTTGGCCAGCATATGTCCCAGAGGGCTCAGGATCGCCCACAATTGCCGGGGTCGCGAGGCAACTGCTGTTGACGTAGCCATTGATTCGGCTGCGAACCGTTCCCTTGGTCGGTAGATTCTTCGCGGTGCAACCCGGAGCGAAGCTCGCCCGATCAGTGTTTTCGCCATAAACGTTGTTGGTGGCGGTGTAGCTGATGCTCTCCTGGCGGCCGTCCTGGATCAGGGTAGCGGTTGCAAGGCTCCACCCACCGATCGTCTCTGCCAGGAAATGATGGGACGGCGCCGGGCTGGGCAGAGCATAGTACGCGGAGAAGACAAACCGCAGCGGCCGGATATTCTGATCCGGTCCGTATCCAGCGCGCAGATTGTTCTGGTCGCCGGATGGTCCGGTGACGTTGGTTCCCGTGGAAAAGTCGGGGACAGGCGATAGCAACCGCGCCCAGGTAAACGAAGCCTGGTACTGCAATTTATGTCTCCATTGCTGCGAGAGCGATGTCTGCAAAGCGTTGTACCAGGCCTCGTTGCCCATCCGCCATCGATACATCGAGTTCGGGGCAAACCCCAGATATGGTTTGCGCGCGTTGATGTTCGCAACGGTGTTTGTGGTCTGGCCGCGTATCGGGTTTGAAGCAGAGGCCAGAGGCGCCGTGTTCACCGAAGTGCCCATGATCAGGTGCAGGTCGCGTGCCCCGGCATACGCGACGTCCAGGACGGCGCCGCCCGGCAGTCTGGTCTGCAGGCCAAGGCTAAAGTGATAGGTAGTGGGGGGACGCCAGTCCAAAGCAAAAGAACCCAAGGTGTATCCGGTGTCGACGTTGCCATTGGCTACACCATTGCTATCGACTGAACCTTTATAGGGGATCCATTGCGGGAAGGCCCCAGGGTTCGGCATGGGATTGGCATCGCTTGCAGCTGCGTTTCCCGTTCCTTCACCGAAATTCCACTGACCGAAGGGAGCCGATGCGCACAATTGCAGATTCATCTGGCCCTGGGTGGTGGTGTGATAGGAGCCCGCGCCCCCGCGAAGGACGAACCTGTCCGTGCCGGGCAACATCCAGGCAAAGCCGAGACGCGGATTCCATACATTCTGGTTCTGGCCGTTGAACCCGAAGGTGTTCTTTCCCTGCTCCACTCCAGTGGGGATAGGCTTGGGGCCGTTGTAATTGGACCCAAGTATGTATCCAGCAAAACTGCCACCCACCGGTGGAGTGGGGTCTACGTTGGCCAAATCCATGTTGCCCGCCCGCCCATTGGCAACCCCGAGGTCACCGATGTGCTCCCAGCGCACGCCCAGGTTGAATGTGAGACGGTTGGTTACTTTGAAGTCGTCCTGGGCGAAAGCGTCGCCTTCCTTGTATCGCCAGTCGCGCCCGAATTCCCCGAGGCCTTGCAATGACTCGTAGATGTTGCTGAATCCAGACCCATAAATGTTGCTTTGCCCCAGCAGAAAATCTGCCCAGGTGAGCGGAATCAAATAGGCCTCGAAGTTGAACTTTGACATATCGTCGCGGCCGTAGTCGTAGGCGCCGCCGAAGGTGAACTGGTGCTTTCCCCTGGTCCAGGACAAAGTGTCGGTGAGGTTGTACTCATCCTCTCCGAAGGACGTCGCCGAAGTTGTGCCCGTCGCAAAGCCATCGTAGGCAATGTCGATAAGGGGGTACGCGTCTTCCTCGGCCGGAACGGTCATACCCAGGCTGGAGAAGGTAAACGCATTGTTGTAGTGCATGCTGAAGACCGACCGATGGAGACCGGCCACGAATTGGTTCACCATGCTCGGGCTCAATGTAAAGGTGTCGCCGATCGAGCCCACGTCGAATCGGGTGGGGATAAACAGGTCATTTCCGTATGTGTTGTATAAAACGGTCTGATCGATGACGCCGGACTCGCCGAAATAGCGAAGTGTGATCCTGTTGCGATCGCTCCGCAGGTAATCGGCATTCGCCATCCATTGGTTTTCGTTGTAGGAGCCAGGCTTGCTCAGGGACGTAGTGCCCTGAATCTCAAGCGGCTTGGAGGTATCGATCGTCTGGGGATTCGGAATCATGTATTGCCCGTTTGGCAGCTTTACGTTGAACAGCGCCAAGGCCTGCGGAGTGATATTTGAGCCATCGGCGGCGACCACCTGATTATCGTATGGGCCAAGGTAGGGGTAGAAGGCTGCGTAGAGGTAGCCCTCATCGCCGCCGAAAGTCTTGCCCAATCCCGCTGCCGACCGGTCATTGGTAAGAGGAGGGAGCTGGTCAATCTTATGGCTCGACGGATCGATGCCATTGGACTGCTTTGTGCCCTGCCAGGAACCAAACATCAGGAACTTGTTCCTGACCACTGGACCGCCGGCGGTAAATCCATACTGATTTTGCCGCAAGACCCCTCGCGGCGAACCTACAGACTTCGTAAACCAGTCATTGGCGTTGAGGTCTTCGTTGCGGAGAAACTCGAAAATCGATACGTGGTAGTCGTTGGTGCCGCCTTTGGTCATGACATCGACATCGGCCCCGGCATCGCGCCCCGTCGTGGCATCGTACTGGGCCGTCTGCACCTTGAACTCCTCGATGGTGTCGGGATTGGGAACAGGAATTCCCGCCGAATAAAACATGGAACTCTGCATGTCGTTGACTGAGAGGCCGTTCATCTCAAAGTTGTTGTCGACCGCGGTGCCTCCCTGGGCCATGATGCTTCCGCCACCGGGCATCGCCGCCAGGGCGCCGCCGCCTCTGCCAAGGCCCCTGGCGTCGTTGGCCTCTTGCGCCACGCCCGGGTTCAAGCCGATGATCTGAGTGAAGTTGCGCGAAACCAGGGGCAGGTTCTCAACCATCTCCGAGTCCGTCACGCGCCCCAACTCGCTCGATTCGGTCTGCAAGTCGACGTTTGACGAAGCCACCGTGACCGTTTCCGTCACCGCGCCCGGCGCCATATTTACGTTCAGTCCCGTGGTCTCCGCCACGACCACCTGCACATTCGTCGACACGGCCACTTTAAATCCTTGTTTCGTGACTTCGACGGTGTACTGCCCCGGAGGGAGCAGGGTGACAACATAGATCCCGTGGTCGTTGGATTGCGCGGTTCGCGTATAGCCTGTGGCGACATCCGTAACCCTGACCTGGGCACTCACGACCATGGCGCCGGTGGGGTCCGAGATCGAGCCACTGATCGCGCCTGTTCCGCCCGTCTGCGCGCTGAGCAGCCCGCAGGCTGTGAACACTGCGCATGCGACGAATGCCACGAACGCCCATAGGCGGGACGAGACAATCTGCTTGCGGGAGGGGTGCATTTCCTGGGAGTAAAGCATTTGTTTTCTCCTGTCCAAATCTGGCCTCGATGAATCTGGCCTATCCGAACCTGGCCTCAGAAAGCAATTCGCATACACTACAAAAGCAAATACAGGACGCGACAGGTCCTGAGCGGACATTTTCGTGTCATTTACGGACACCCGTGCCAGAGAGAGAAAGCCGGCGCGCCTCGCATGTCTCGCACGCCCTGAGTTCCTTGGGAAGAAGCGATGGAATGTGGTTTTTGCCGGCTTCCGAGAGAGCGGGAGGCGGTAACCGATTCGATACGGCGGCCAGTGGGCAAAGACAGCATAAAGCTGCGCAGGGCTCCGCCGGCCGAAGAATTCAGCAAGCGTGGAAATAGGATTGTCCCCGAAGGTCCGGGGTTGCAGTTGGAACCACTCGGGTTGCCTCAGGCCAGATCCTCCGATGCCCTCGTGGTCAGGAATTCGCAGAATTCCCCATCGCTAAGCTGGCTTACGATCTCAGCGGCCCGCATGAATCTGCTGGCTTCAAAGGCGTCGATGCCGGCTGAGTTCCTGACTGATTCCAGGACCTTGGCGAGCACCCTATGAAAAAGCGAAGAAGTTACGACGCGGCCATCGTCGAGCCTGGCGCCGAAGCGAATCCACTGCCACAACTGGGCACGGCAGATTTCGGCTGTGGCGGCATCTTCCATCAGGTTGTAGATGGGCACGCAACCGTTGCCGCGCAGCCACGATTCGATGTAGCGTAACGCGACTTCAATGTTCCGCTCGAAGCCGAATTCTGTGATCCGCCCCTTGGGAATTTCCAGCAGATTCTCCGCAGTGATTCTCGAAATCGCCTCAGGCGGCGGAGAAATCTGGCTCTTGCCGGGCATGTGCTCATCGAAAACCTGCTGGGCGACCGGCACAAGGCCTGGATGCGCAACCCACGTTCCGTCGTGGCCGGCGCGGACTTCGCGCAACTTGTCTTCCCTCACCCGCTGCATAGCTTCCTCGTTGGCCTTGGGGTCGTCGCGAATCGGAATCTGCGCGGCCATGCCACCCATGGCGTGGATGCCGCGTTTGTGGCACGTGTGGATGAGAAGTTCCACATACGAGCGCAGAAACGGCTGCTCCATGGTGACGTCGCCGCGTTGCGGCAGCATGCAGTCAGCGCGGCTGCGGAACTTTTTGATAAAGCTGAAAATGTAATCCCAGCGGCCACAGTTCAAACCCGCTGAGTGGTCCCGCAAGCTCGTAGAGGATCTCGTCCATTTCAAATGCCGCGGGAATGGTTTCGATCAACACTGTAGCGCGGATGGTCCCGGACGGAATCCCGGCATACCCCTGCGAAAACTCGAAGACCTCGTTCCACAACCGCGCTTCCTGGTGGCTCTCCAATTTCGGAAGATAGAAGTAGGGAGCTGAACCTCGATCGAGAAGAATCCGGTGATTATGGAAGAAGTACAGGCCAAAGTCGAACAGCGATGCGGACATGGGCGAGCCATCGATCTGGAAGTGCTTCTCCACCATGTGCCAGCCGCGCGGCCGCACAAAAAGAACCGCCGGGTTGGGGTTCAGCTTATAGGCGCGGCCATCGGGCGACTGGAACTCGATGGTGCGCGCATTCGCGTCGCGAAGATTTCTTTGCCCCTCGATGCAGTTGCTCCAGGTGGGAGAGTTGGCGTCTTCAAAGTCGGCCATAAATACTTTGGCGCCGGAATTGAGCGCATTAATCACCATCTTCCGCTCGGTTGGCCCGGTGATCTCCACCCGCCGGTCAAGCAATTCCGCGGGAATGGGCGCGACTCTCCAGGAAGATTGCCGGATCGACTCGGTCTCCGGCAGAAAGCTCGGAAATTGCCCGCGATCGAAGAGTTCCTGGCGCTGGCGCCGCGTTTCCAGCAGCGAAACGCGCCGGGCTTCGAATTTCTGGTGAAGGATCCGCAAGAACCTGCAGGCTTCCGCGGTCAACACATCGCGCTGTTCCTCGTAATGCGAGTCGATCGGGTTCAACATCTCGACGACATAACTCATCTTCATGGCTCCTTTTTGAACGCGATGCGCCGATTAGGCTGTGGCCGGCTGCGTCGCAGCCACTTCATCGTCATGACGGTCTTCGAACTGCGCCTCTTCCGTAGAGCCAGGCGTCGCGCACGTTGAGAGATTGCCGGAGGCGATGGTCGTGGCCACCCGGTCAAAGTAGCCCGTCCCCACAAAGCTCTGGTGCCTGACCGCGGAGTAGCCGTCCTTCTCTGCCGATTCGAATTCGCGCTGCTGCAACTCCGCGTAAGCCAGCATTCCCTTCCGGCTATAGGAATAAGCCAGCTCAAACATGGAGTGGTTCAACGCATGGAATCCGGCCAGCGTCACGAATTGGAACCGGTAGCCCAGCTCTCCGAGCTGCTGCTGGAATGAAGCAATCTGCGAAGGAGTGAGCTTGGCGTTCCAGTTAAATGAAGGCGAGCAATTGTAGGCCAGTAACTTGCCGGGGAATTCGCCGTGAATTGCGTCGGCAAAGCGCTTCGCGTCCTTCAGGTTCGGTTCTGAGGTCTCGCACCAGATCATGTCCGCATAAGGCGCATACGCAAGCCCGCGCGAAATCGCAGCGTCGATGCCGCCGCGGAAGGTGAAGAAGCCTTCCACGGTTCTCGAACCGGCAAGGAATGGCTGGTCGTTCGGGTCGCAGTCGCTGGTGATTAATTGCGCTGCGTCGGCGTCGGTGCGCGCAATCAGGAGAGTGGGTACATTAAGAACGTCGGCGGCAAGGCGCGCTGCAATCAGCTTCAGAATCGCTTCGCGCGTGGGCACCAGCACTTTTCCGCCGAGGTGCCCGCATTTCTTTGCGGAAGACAATTGATCCTCGAAGTGAACCGCTGCGGCACCAGCTTCAATCAGCGCCTTCATCAGTTCGAAGGCGTTCAGGTTGCCGCCAAAGCCCGCTTCCGCATCGGCGACGATCGGCAACATCCAGTCAATCGATGCGCGCCCCTCGGCATGCGCAATCTGGTCGGCCCGCAGCAGCGCGTTATTGATGGCGCGGACCACGGCGGGAACACTGTTGGCCGGGTAAAGACTCTGGTCGGGATACATCTGCCCGCCGAGATTGGCGTCGGCGGCAACCTGCCAGCCGCTCAGGTAAATTGCCTTCAGTCCCGCGGCCGCCATCTCGACGGCCTGATTTCCTGTGAGGGCGCCCAGCGCGGCAACGTAATTCTCGCTTCTGAGCAGACGCCAAAGCTTTTCAGCGCCGGCGCGGGCCAGCGTGTATTCCACGTGCACCGTTCCGCGCAGTCTGTCGACTTCCTCCGGGCCATATGTCCGGGTAACACCGTTCCACCGGGGCGAGTTCCAACCGTCTATAAATGCGGAATTTTCCATTGCCGTCTCCCTCGGGCCCGTCTGGGCCCATGAAGTGATGAATCGAATTCAAACTCATATTCATCTGCCGCACAAGAGCGACTGGTCCGAATCGGACCAGCAGACGAACAGCATCGGTTCGAGATGTAAAGCCCTCATCAGCCTGATCTTGACCGGAATCATCGGCTATTCTTGACATCTGGGTCCCTGGGCCAATCCGAACCATCGACCGGATTGACCCGCCCATTTTGAGGCAAACTCCATTGGCCTTGCGGCAAAACACGATCGATCAACTGACGGCCGCTCTGCGATTCCGGCGCATCGAAGAGGGCATCACCCTCATGGAGCGGATTGCAGGCGATCTCGAAACGATCGATGCATCCACCGCGAATCCCGGAAGCCTTTCCGTTCTGGTTGCACAGTGGATCGATGCCGGCTTTCGCGACGCGAGGTTTCTCACTTCGTTTCTCGACCGATTCAGTAGCGCATTCCGCAAGCAGATGACCGTCGACCAGTATCTGCAGTTGCGCCTTGCGGATGGATTCTGCGCTCTCGCCATGCGCCAAAGCGACGAGGCGATCCGCATCCTGGAACTTGTGATTCAGGCCCGCCATGATCTGGGCGACTCAAACAGACTGGCTCTTGCCCATTTCTGGAAAGGCCGGGCGCACAGGAAAAAGGGCGAGTACGAGAGCGCTCTTACGCACATCGGGCTGGCTCGCGATCTTGCGACGGCTTCCGGCGACTTCACTTTCCGGGCAATCATTCGGATTCAGGAGAGCTGGCTGCTGTTTCAAAAAGGTCTCGGTAAAGAGGCGCTGCAAATTCTTTCGTCATCCGAGGCCGAGCTGAAGGCCACCGACCATTACGTTGCGCTGGGCAACATCGAGTCGGCCCGGGGGCGGTTTATTCGCCGGTCCGGCGACTATGCCTCCGCGCTCAAGCGTTTCGCCAGGGCGGTGCGCTTGTACGAGAAGCGCGATCCGCGACACGCCAATCTGGCTCGCTGCCTGGTGAACGCCGCTTACCTGCGGCGCATCATGGCGCTGCAAATCCGGAAGCGCATCGATAAAAGAGCAGCATCGGGCGGCGCGGGGCCACGCAACAGGCGCGGAGATCTTGAGTCGCTTCGGGCTCGCCATCAGCGGCTTTGTCAGGAGGCCTTGAAAAACCTGCGCACCGCAAGGGAGATTTACGAATTCCATGGAGATGATGACGGCCTTGGCAACGTTGTCTTGAATTTGGGTTACCTTCATCTGGACCAGGGTGAGATCGACCTCGCATCGCAGGAAGCCGACAGCGCATTCCGGATTGGATCGGGCCGAACCGATCAGATCCTGATGGCCCGCGCGCGAGTCCTCGGGGCAGCTTGCGAAAATGCGCATGTTGAAGAACAGACAGGCGAGCACGACGATATTGCCGTGCACGCAAGCCGCGCGCGAGAAAACAGTGAAGAGGCGCTCGCGCTGGCCCGCAGCACACAGAATCGCCGCCTGCTCGCCGCCGCTCTGCTGGCTCGCGGAGCAACCGCCGCGAACGATTTCTATCAGGACTGGGAACTGGCACGCACCTGTGCCGCCGACGCGGCCGCAAACATCGGGCCGGGCGAGAACGACTTGCTGGTCGAGGCGTTGGCGGACCTGAAAACTCGAATTGTCCAGGCTGCCGGCATCAACGATACCTTGCGCGCGTGGTCTGAAGGCATGCTCGGCGACAAGACGTTTCAGCAGATCGCCGAGGAGTTTGCCGAGATCGTGATTCCAAAAGTGTGGATCCGCGAAGACAAAAAGATCGCGCGCGTGGCCGAGCGCCTTTCAATCTCTCCGAAAAAAGTGCGCCGTGTCCTGCGCAATGCAGGCTGGCACTAGAGATTTTCCGCCAGCCCGTAAGAGCTCGCTCTGCAATCGGTCGAATCGGAGGATATCGCAACAGTGCGCTGCGATTCCCCCGCGCGGCTCAGGGCAGCCCGGCGTGGGGCACAGCAACCCGGGTCATAAGGATCGAGGAGCGATGGTGGGCCGCGGCTTCGGTTTCGTCAAAGGTGGGTGCGGCGCAGGCGAAGAGCGTCCGGCCATCGTCGCCGCCCAGCATGCAGGCGAATGCGCACAGACCGTTGGTCTTGAGTTCATCGAGAATTCGACCGCCGGCAGCGACCCGAATCAGACGTTGCTTGACGACGTCCGCGACCCAGACAGCTCCCTCGGCATCGAGGCAGATACCGTCGGGCACAACGTCTGCCTCGTTGATGATCCGGCCCACGTCCGCCGACGCTGGGGGATCGCCGAAAGCCGCCCAGATGCGGTGATCGGTCAATAAGCCATCAGAAACAGTGAAAGCGCTCAGGCGGTTTGCGAACGTTTCGGCGACGATCAGAGTGCGGCCGTCGGGAGTAAGCACGGTGCCATTCGGGAAGACCAGCCCATCGGCAGCGATGGTGGAAGCGCCATCGGGCGCGACGGAGATCAGCACAGTGGGACAGGCAGACGCGCCGGCAAAGAGGTCGAAGCCGAAGTTGCCCACCCAGGCGCGGCCTTCGTGATCAACGAGCATGTCGTTGAGTTCGCCCGGTGCGAGCGCGGTTAGATCGGCGTGTTCCACGATGGAGCCGTCGTTCTCGCGGCGCAGGATCTTGTGATCGCGCATGGAGGTGATGAGCAGCCGGCCGTCAGGAAGAAACCCGAGCCCGGCGGGAAAGCCTGGGGTACGGGCATAGGTTTCTACTGCGCCGTCAACCGAGACGGCGAGCACACTGCGGGTATAGCGGTCTGTAAAGTAGAGGCGGCCTTCGCGCCAGCGCGGGCACTCGGTGAACGACAGGCCGTCAAGAAGAGTGGTAAAAGCTGACATGGTGTGCGGCGTCAATCATCATAGCGCCTCCAATAGGTTAATGATCTCGACGGCGCGCCGTGGTGTGCCGATAGGACAATCCATTGTCGCCATCTCACAATTCGCCGGGGAGAGACGCAGTGGGCGAACCAGGCCGATGCGCCCGTAAGAGGCCCTTGATCGGAAGTCCCGGTTCATCGTTTAGACTCGACGGTGCTGGGCTGATTTGCGTTGTTGCGCTGCATAAGCGGGAGTGTCCGATGCACAAGCATTCAATTGCCGTTGTCGTGATTGTTGGATCTGTTTTATCTGCGGCGGCCTGCCGGGCGCAGGATGCCAGTCAACGTCTTGAGCTCGACCGAAAAGGCGAGACGATTGTTCTCGAGCCCTATGCGCCGAACATCGTTCGGGTAACGCTGAGCCTGAATCGGGAGCCGGCGGAGGCTCAGCCGGGCTTCGGAATTTCAGCCTCGCCGGCAGCGGCCGGTTGGACCGCAGCCCAGACTCCGCAAGCGGATGTCTATTCATCTTCCGGCATGGTTGTGAGCATTGACCGGCCTCAACCCAGCACCGCACCGCCCATCCAGACACAAGTGGATATTTCCAAGTACTTCAATGGCTCCACTCCAGGGGCGCATATCACCTTCCGCACTCCTGAAGGCAAGAAGCTGCTCGATCTCACCGGCTGGTCGCAGGACGTGCCCAACCAAAAAGAAGCCACAGCCGCCCTGGCCCGCGACCGCCGCCCCGGCGACGCGGAGTTCTTTACAGTCGGCGCAACTTTTGCTTCACCCGACGACGAACACTACTACGGTCTGGGACAGAACCACGAGGGCTTTCTCGACCATCGAGGGCATGCCGTGCGTTGCTGGGCCGATTATCTTGCCACGGCTGGGCCGAGCTTCTGCGTTCCCTTCCTGGTGACCAACAAGGGTTACGGCCTTCTATGGGATAACCCTTCAAAGACGACCATCGAGCCGGGCTTCAACGAACAGACGCGTTGGACCTCCGAAGTGGGCGACCGGGTTTCGTTCTTCGTGATTGCCGGCGAAACGGCGGACGAAATCTACGCCGGCTACCGGCTGCTCACGGGCCCCGCGCCGTTGCTGCCGAAAGCGGCCTACGGCTATATCCAGTGCAAGCAGCGCTATGCGAGCCAGGACGAGGTACTGGCAGTTGCGAAAGGATATCGCGATCGCCATCTTCCCGCCGACGTGCTGGTGGTCGACTGGTTCTACTACACAAAAATGGGCCAAATGGATTTCAACCCGAAGTACTGGCCCGATCCGGCGGCAATGAACAAGCAGCTCCACGAGATGGGCTTTGAGACCATGATCAGCGTGTGGCCGCGCTTCGTGCCCGATGACCGGTTTTACGCCGAGCTGCTGCAAAAGGGCTGGTTCATCAAGTATGCCGACGGCAAACCGTTGGACGGGCTCCCCTACGACCGCGCAGGCTCCGATATCGACACTACCAACCCCGATGCGGCCGAGTGGTACTGGAAGACCATCCACGACAACATTCTGAGCAAAGGATTCGACTCCCTGTGGGCCGATGAGACCGAGCCCGACTTGCCTCCAGATGGCGCCTATCTCCACATCGGTCCCGGAACACAGTACTTCAACGTCTACCCTCTCTTTCACACCGGTGCGCTCTTTGATGGTTTTCGCCGGGACGATCCGGACCGGCGTGCGCTCATCCTCTCCCGCGACGCGTTTACCGGTATCCAGCGCAACGGAACCATCGTCTGGTCGTCCGATATCTATCCCACATGGGACACGCTCAAGAGGCAGATTCCCACGGGGCTCGATGTGACGGCCTCCGGCATTCCCTACTGGTCCAATGACACGGGCGGCTGGCAGTATCTGCCTGCGGTGCACCATCCCGCGCACAAGCCGCTGCTCGATCCTTCGGATGCTCGCGCCACGGTGGGCGGCTACGACGATTACCCTGAGCTCTACACGCGCTGGTTCCAGTACGCCACGTTCCTGCCCATCTTCCGCACCCATGGCAGCCGGCCGGCAAACGAAGTCTGGTCCTACGGCAGCCAGGCCGAGCCGATTCTGGAGAAATACCTCCGCCTGCGTTACGAGCTCATGCCCTATATCTACTCGCTTGCCTACCGCACGTGGCAAACCGGAGCCCCCATCATGCGCGCGCTGCCGCTGGATTTTCCCGCCGACCCCAAAGTGGCGGATATTGCGGATGAATACATGTTCGGCCCTGCATTTCTGGTGGCGCCGGTAACGGATCAGGGAGCGACCAGCCGTCAGGTTTATCTTCCGGCGGGAACCGACTGGTACAATTTCTGGACCGGCGAGCGGTTGACCGGCGGACAGACGATTCAGGCGGCAGCGCCCATCGACACCATCCCGCTGTTTGTGCGCGCCGGCTCGATCATCCCTCTGGGCAGCCCCGTAGAAAGCACGCACGAGGTGCAATCCATTGAGAAGATCCGCGTCTATCCGGGAGCCAACGCTGACTTCACCTTGTTTTCTGATGACGGCCGAACCTACGCGTACGAGAAAGGCGCCGGCTCCGTAACCCAGCTCCACTGGGATGAATCCGCGCACAAGTTCACGCACCAGGGAGCGGACGCTTGGCAGACGCCCGATCACGAGACTGTGGATGTGGTCGGGCACTGAGCCGATCTAAGGGTTTTGCGCGAATCGAGTGCAGACACCCATATGCGCTCGTCAAGCTTCACAAGCGGGCCATTGCGGAAATTCGGGTCTCCCTCGGGGCCTGCGCGCAACTAACCTCGGCTTTATGATGGGTTCATGACGGCTTCGACCGCTCAAGGGATTCCCCAATGGTTCACTGAGCGTGCCTTGCGGCCGATGGCCATCGCCGTCGTGTTTGTCCTTGTTGCCCTCCTGTGGACCTTTCCTCTCCAGCACGTAATTGCCTATCCCTTTGTGTTTCTATTCTTCGGCGCCATCATGGGCAGCGCATGGTTTGGGGGCATCGTCGCGGGATTTGTCGCGGTCATCCTCTCGTCGCTGCTGGTTGGCTATTTTTTCATCCCTCCGTTCTATTCCATGTCGATCGGCAAGCAATCGCAGAGCTTCTTCACGGCATTCATCCTTTGCGCCATTGCCATCATGGTTGTGAGCTCGGCCAGGAAGCGCGCCGAAGCCGCCGCTCGAGTTGCCCGCGACGAGCTTGAAGTGCGCGTGAAGGAACGAACGGCCGAACTGGAACAATCGAATCGAGAGACGCAAGAAAGCGAGCGCCAGCTTCGCCAGCTCACTGAAGCGATCCCCCAGCAAATTTGGCGAGCGGACGCCGGGGGAAGCGTGGAGTACTGCAATGGACACCTGCTCTCCTACCTGGGCAGGCCCACTGCCCTTCTGCAAGGCGAATCATTCTTCGGTATCTTCCACGTTCTCGATGAGCCAATCGTTCGCGCAGCGTGGCGCGCCGCATCGGAATCCAAGAACAGTTTTGAAGCAGCGGCGCGAGTTCGCAACGGCGGCGGAATTTACCGTTGGTTTTTGGTTCGAGCCATCCCCCAACTTGCCGGCGACGGATCCGTAGCTCGCTGGTATGGAATTCATATTGATATTGAGGAGCAGCGGCAGGCTCAGCGCAGCCTCGCCGAGGCCCAGGAAGAACAATCGCGCGTTTCGCATCTACTCAGCATGGCGGAAATGGCAGCCTCGATTGCGCACGAGCTCAACCAGCCGCTTACCGCGGTGGTTACGCATGCCTATGCCTGCCGCGAGTGGCTGCGCGAAGACGCCCCAAATATTTCCAAAGCTTCAGCAACCGCGGAAAAGATCGTGCAGGAAAGCACGCGGGCCAGCGCGGTCGTCAGCCGTGTCCGGGCGCTCTTCCGCAAGGAAGCCCATACGCGGGAATCGACCGACATCAATGCGCTCATTCGCGGCGCTGTGCGCCTTCTGCACGACGAAGCAATCAGGCGCGACCTAACCATACGCCTGATGCTGGCCGAGCCCGTGCCAAAGCTCAAAGTCGATCCCATTCAGATCCAGCAGGTGCTCCTGAATCTGGCGATGAATGGAATGGATGCGATGGACGGGATTTCAGGATCGCGGGAATTGACCATCCGCTCGCGCCCCAGGAACATGGACGAAGCATGGATATCGATTGAGGATCATGGGCCGGGCATCGCCGAAGATACCATGACAAGCATCTTCGAGCCCTTCTTCACCACCAAACCGAATGGAGCTGGCATGGGATTGGCGATCTGCCGTAGCATTGTCGAAATGCACGACGGGCGTCTCTGGGCAGAGAATCGCCCGGACGGCGGAGCAGTCTTTCACTTTACGGTTCGGACGCAGGCATGAAGCGAATCGGCCAACGCGGAATCGGGAGCCACGCAGACGGTCTTCATTGTCGATGACGACCCGTCCATCTGCGAGGGGCTTTCGAACCTGCTTGAATCGGTCGGGATTCCAACTCGATCGAGCCCTTCGGCGGAAACTTTTAGAGATCGTTGGGTTCCTGAAAGTGCCGGCTGCCTCTTGCTTGACGTTCGCCTTCCGGGAATGAGCGGCGTTCAATTCCAGGAGCAGATGCGCGCCACCGGCATCGATCTGCCCATCATCTTTATGACCGCGCACGGTGATATTCCCATGGTCCGCAAGGTCATGAAAGGGGGCGCGGTTGAATTCCTCACCAAGCCATTCCAGAAAGAAGAATTGCTTCAGGCAGTGAATGAAGCCTTCGCTCTTAACCGGATCCGGCGAGCGGAAGAAGAGGGCCTGCGCAAGATCCGAACCTGCGTCGACTCGCTGAGCCCGCGCGAGCGCGAGGTAATGGACCTGGTGACCGCGGGCCTGCTCAACAAGCAGATCGCCGCGCAGCTCCATCTCAGCGAAATCACGGTCAAACTTCATCGCCGCCAGGTGATGGAAAAAATGCGGGCCGGCTCATTGGCTGAACTCGTCAAGCTGTATCAGCAGTTCAAAACGTCGCCCATCGCGAACGAAGCGCAACGCTGAACCAGACTTACCTTGAACCGGTCACCGCTCTCAGGAAGATCGTAATTGCGCATTGAATCGGCCAACCGGCCAATCAATGCATTTCAAACCGCATTGCCATGGCCGGCCACAATCGCCAAAATGCTACCGCGCGATTCACACGCCGCTGTACGCCGAGAACCCGCCGTCAATCGGAACCACAACGCCGGTGACGAACTCCGAAGCCGGCGACAGCAGCCAGAGCACCGCTCCGAACAAATCCTCCGGCTCGCCAAAACGCGCCATGGGCGTGTGCCCGACGATCGACTTGCCCCGCGCGGTCAGCTCGCCAGTATCTTTATCGGTCAAAAGAAATCGATTCTGATTGGTAAGGAAGAATCCCGGCGCAATCGCGTTCACGCGAATCTTCGGCGAGTACTCCTGCGCCATGTGCACCGCCAGCCACTGCGTAAAGTTGCTCACCGCGGCCTTGGCCGCCGAATAAGCCGGAATGCGCGTCAGCGGCCGGAAGGAATTCATCGAAGAGATATTCAGAATCGTTCCGTAGCCCTGCGTCGCCATGATCTTTCCAAAAGCCTGGCTGGGCAAAATCGTCCCCAGTATGTTCAGCTCGAAAACCCATCGCAGCGCATCGGCCGGCAGATCAAAAAACTTAAGATCGTTGCTGGTCGTGGCTTGCGGCTTGTTGCCTCCCGCGCCATTCACCAGGCAGTCCAGCTTGCCCAGGTGCTTCACCACATCCTGCGCGGCCTGCGCCACGCTGTCACGGTTGAGCACGTCGCACTGAAACACTGAAACCTGCTCTCTGTGCTCTCCCATCTGCTCTACCGCGGCCTTGCCTGCCGTGGGATTCACATCGAGTATGGCTACCTGCGCGCCACAGCCGGCCAGCGCGCCGGCGATTTCGCTCCCCAGAATCCCCGCGCCGCCGGTAATCGCCACCGTTCGTCCGGAAAAATCGTACATCCTCGTCAGTTCCGCCAGATCAAATGCAGCTCTGCGCGTCACCTCGGCTCCGTGTCCGGACTCGTGTACAGCTTCCATCACCGACGATCCTGCCATATCGCACCCTTCCCTTTGTCCTCCCGGCCCGTGTCGCATCCGGCTCGCGAAAGAACGCTCGATGATAGGGTTCCTCTCGACAGGCATTCTTCACGGTGCGGGTTGTCACACGCGCGTGTATGCCAAATCACGGCCTTGGCTTTCGGCGCGTTGTATCAGATAAAGAGGAAGACTACGAAGGGATGCGTCCATGCTTCTCGAGTTGAGCGTGTTGCCCAAGGGCAAAAGCCCTCATGTGAGCGAAGCCGCGGCCGACCTGGAAAAAATCATCGACGCCAGCGGCCTCTGCCATCAGACGAAGAAAAAGGGGACGGTCCTCGAAGGCTCCTGGGAGCAACTGATGGCCGTGGCCAAAAAATGCCATGACGAAGTCATGAAGACCAACGAGCAATTCGTCACCGTCATGCGCGCAGCTGGATGGTCCTGACGTTGACAGGCCTTGTGACGACCTCTTCGCACGCGCCTGCCGATTGCACAAAAATGAAAGAGCTCCTTGAAGACGACGGCGATTGGTTGATTCCATAAGAAAAGCGGAGCAACCTGCGCTCCGCTCTCTAAACCCGTTAAATGTTCTTACGTCTCAATACAGCCGGAAGTCGACCTCAATGGTGATCGGAACCGGCACCGCTGTTCTGCCGTCCTTCATCGCCGGCTTGAACTTGTACTGCCGGATGGCTTCGATGGCCTTCTCGTCCAATCCCATTCCCAGCGCCCGTGCAACACGAACGTCCTGCGGATTGCCCTGCGCGTCGACGATAAGCGAAATCAGGCACACGCCCTGATACTTGGCGCGGCGCGCTTCATCGGAGAACTCGGCCTCGACGGCATGCACGACTTCCGGCGCTGAAATCCTGCCACCGACTTGGTAGAGTCCACCACCAGTGTTGCCGCCATCGCCGGGCCCATATCCGTTCCCGCCGCCCGGTCCCATGCCGCCGCCGTGGCCCGTACCCATTCCCGCGCCGTTTCCTGAGCCGGCCGACGCAATGGTCACATTGGCCGACGAATGCATGCCGATCATCGGCATGTTCATGTTGTCGGGCAGTCGGATGTCCTTTTGCACATTGATGGTCGGCGGATCGGGCAGCTTGGGCTTTTCAATCGTCTCGGGTTGCGGAGGCGTTATCGTGTCCTTCGCCTTCTCCGGCAGCTTGCCCTTGTTGGCTTCAATAATGCTTCTGTCACCGCCGCCACCACCACCGCCCGCCTTGGTTTGGGACTTCGGCGCGTTGTAGGCGCCTACATCGATGTTCGTTGCCTGCACAGGCGGAGACACGATGTTGTGGACAACGCGGATTCCCAGCCAGATGGCCAGCAGCAGGATCGTAATGTTGAGAGTCGTCGAGATCCCGATGGCCCACGGATTTGCCTTCACGGCCATCCGGTCGGGCACGGGAATCGGTGTCGATGTCAGCTCGAGGGGCGGCAGCTTGACCGGGAAAAACACGTCCTGGACCCGCTCCCAGAGGCTCGCCCAAATGGGCTCCTCTTTGAACGCATTTCCCAGGAATGAATCCAGCTCGTGGCTGGTCCCTGGAACCGCAGCTCCCTGGTCGTCCTTTTCTTCCGGTGTCATGAGTCGATCGTTCGCCTTTTTGCCTGTGCCGTACCGGCTGCTTTCCCTGCCCACCCGGGAGCAAGCGCACCCGGCTCCAGGCCAATCAATCCATTATATGCGTGACCGCGCAGGTCTTCATCCCGGTACCCAGCGGCACCGGCAGTCAAGTGCTCCGCTTTCACGTATACCACTTCATCCGCCACTCCCATACGCAATAGACGGTGAGTGGGTCCGGTTTGTTACCGCGAAAGTTGAGCCTGATTTGTTTACACTGGATCTTGAATAACTTTGCGTCCCTGAACGGAGCCCAGATGTCCCCTGCGCCGGAGTTGAAGGCGACCCTCACCCTGCCTCAAACCGCCTTCTCGATGAAAGCCAATCTGCCGCAGAATGAGCCCCTTCGGCTGGCCCATTGGGCCAAACTCGATCTTTATGGAGAGATGCGGAAGGCGGGCCGCGGCCGGCCTGTCTATCTGCTCCACGACGGTCCTCCCTACGCCAATGGGCCCATCCACCTGGGGCACGCCCTCAACAAGGGCCTCAAGGACTTCGTAGTCAAGTCCAAAACCATGGCCGGTTTTGACGCCCCCTACGTCCCCGGCTATGACTGCCATGGACTGCCCATCGAGATCAAAGTCGACGAAAAATTGGGCCACAAAAAGCTCTCCATGCCCGTTCCGGAGGTCCTTGAAGCCTGCCGCGCTTACGCGCAGAAGTACGTCGACCTCCAGACCCAGCAATTCGAGCGCATCGGCTGCTTCGGCCGCTGGCAAACGCCCTACAAAACCATGGCGCGTTCTTACGAAGCCAGGACTTTGGAAGGTTTCTACGGCTTTTTGGAAAAAGGCTTCGTCTACCGCGGCCTCAAGCCGGTTTATTGGTGCATCCACGACCGCACTGCGCTCGCCGAGGCTGAAGTCGAGTACGAGAACCACACCAGCCCGTCGGTCTACGTGCGCTACCGGTTGACCTCGGATGCCGGCGCCATCGCGCCCGCCCTTGCCGGCAAGCAGGTTTCTACCATCATCTGGACCACAACCCCGTGGACGCTGCCCGCGTCGCTGGCCGTAGCCTTTCACCCTGATTTCGAATACGTGGCGCTGGAAGTTGAGTCCGGCGAGGTCTATATCGTCGCCGCCTCGCTCGCCGAGCAAGTCGCTGCCGCCTGCAAGCTCGGACCAACCAAAGAGCTCGCCCGCTTCAAAGGCGCAGTCCTCGATCGCGTCACTTTCCAGCATCCGTTTCTCGATCGCTCCATCCTGGGCGTGCTGGCCACTTACGTCACCGCCGACACGGGCACCGGCGCGGTTCACACCGCCCCGGCCCACGGCGCCGACGATTTCTATACCGGCCAGCGCTACGGCCTCGACCCCACCTCCCGCGTCGATGCCGGCGGCCACATCCACGTCGATCCGGATTCATGGCATTCGCCACAGCCTCCGGCCTACGACGGACTCACCGTGTGGAAGGCGAATCCCGTCATCGTCGCCATGCTTGAAGAGCGCGGCGCGCTCATGGGCGGCTCCCAGCTTGAGCACTCCTATCCGCATTGCTGGCGCTGCCATCACCCCATCATCTTTCGCGCCACCGAGCAGTGGTTCATCTCGCTTGAAACGCCCATGAACCGCGCCGACGGCTCCGAGACGACATACAGAACCCTGGCCATTGAAGAGATCGACAAAGTCGTTTGGGATCCGGCGTGGGGCAAAGAGCGCATCACCAACATGATTGCTACGCGCCCCGACTGGTGCATCAGCCGCCAGCGCATCTGGGGTGTGCCCATTGCCGTTTTCATGTGCGAGAGCTGCGGCCGGCCCATCGTCGACGCGGACCTCAATCGCAAAATCGTCGACCTGTTCGAGCGCGAGGGCGCCGAAGCATGGCACACCGCTCCGGTCGAATCCCTTTTGCCGACCGGCGCCAAGTGCGAGCAGTGTGGCGGCAAAACCTTCCGCAAAGAGACCGACATTCTCGACGTCTGGTTCGACTCCGGCGTGAGCTGGTTCGCCGTCTGCGAATCCGACCCCGATCTGAGCGGAGCATACAAAGCCTTCGAGAACAGGACAGGCGAGCAGAGCGGTCCTGAGGTCCTCTACCTCGAGGGCGGCGACCAGCATCGCGGCTGGTTCCATTCATCGCTGCTGACGTCGGTTGCTCTGCGCGGCCGCGCACCCTACTCTCACGTCGCCACCGCCGGCTGGACGCTCGACGAACAAGGCCGCGCCATGTCGAAATCCCTCGGCAACGGCGTCGATCCCGTCGACATTGCCAACCGCATGGGCGGCGAAATCGTGCGCCTCTGGGTCGCGTCTGTCGATTTCCGCGAAGACATGGCGGCCAGCGAGAACCTGATGCAGCGCTGCGCCGAGCTCTACAAAAAACTGCGCAACACCTTCCGCTTTCTGCTCGGCAATCTCCACGGCTTCGATCCAGCACGCGATCGCGTCGCCGAGGCCGAACTGCTCCCGCTCGATCGATACATGCTGGCCCGCACGCGTGACCTCGCGGAAAAGATTCTCGCCTGGTACGAGGCCTTTGAGTTTCATCGCGTCTATCAGGCCGTGAACGAGTTCGCGATCGTCGATCTGAGCTCCTTTTATCTCGACGTGCTCAAAGACCGCATGTACACCTTCGCGCCCACCAGCCACGCGCGCCGCTCCGCGCAAACCGTTCTGTGGCAGATCACCGAAGCACTGGTTCGGCTCACCGCGCCCATCCTCACCTTTACCGCCGACGAGATCTGGGAGCACCTGCCCGCCGTCGAAGGCCGTGAGGCATCGGTCCACCTCGCCCTTTTTCCAAAACCGGAAGAAATCTTCCCCGAAGATCCCGCGCCCGTTCTCCGGGAATGGGCCAACATCCTCAAGATTCGAGATGCCGCGCTCGGCGACCTTGAATTGTCCCGTCAACAGAAGATCATTGGAAAAAGCATTGAGGCCGACGTCAAAATCTCAGCTGAGGGCGAGACTTTGGAACTCTTGCGCATACACGCGGACGGGTTGAAGGAGATACTAAACGTTTCCAAAGTTTCGGTGACTGAAGGACCCAGAGCGAATCGGGAAGCGTTTCCGAGGTTCTCCTCGCGGCATTTCCCGCCTCCGGCCACAAATGCGCGCGATGCTGGAATTTCATGCCTCACGTCTCCGCCTACGGCATCTGGGAGAACGTCTGCGATCGCTGCCAGTCCGCCCTGCGCGAGATGGGCATCGCCCCGCCCCAAGCCGACGCGCCCTCCGCGGAGGCCGCAAAGTGAGCTGGCTAACAAACTGGCCCCGCCCCCGCCGCTTGTTCTGGTTGCTCCTCATCTCGGCGCTGGTCATCATTGCTGACCGTGCGACCAAGACTTGGGTCTCCGTGCATGTCCGCCTCGGCGGAGCCATCCCCATCATTCCGCGCTTCCTCCGCATCACTCACTGGACCAACGAAGGCGCAGCCTTCTCGCTCTTCGCGGATACGGCTTCGCCCAACGCTGTCCGCTGGGCGCTGGTCACCTTCACGCTCATCGCCGCGGTCGTCATCTTTTCGTGCTGCTGCGCATCGGCAATCGGTTCACGCTCACTTCCGTCGCGCTCGCGCTCATCCTCGGCGGCGCCATCGGCAATGTTCACGACCGCATCCTCTACGGCTCGGTCATTGACTTTATTGAGGTCCACATCTTCACCTACCACTGGCCCGACTTCAATGTGGCCGACTCCTCCGTCGTCATGGGCGCCTGCCTGCTCATGCTCGATTCGCTTCTGCCGCACCGCAAGCCTGCAGCCTGATCTTTCGCCAACCCGCAGCAAATCAGCCCCGCAATCCGGCAGCTATAATTGGTCGGACCACTTAGGCAGCGGAGCAGCAGCGCGAAATGACTTCATCAAATTCTGATTCCACCGCTCCTTCCAGCCTCGCTCCGGCAGGCCGCATGTCGCATCTGCGATGGGTCATCTGCTCCCTCCTTTTCCTCGCCACGGTCATTGCCTACATCGACCGCGGAGTCATCGCCTATCTTGAAAAATTTCTCGAGGGCGTGATCCCGGGCCTCAATAGCATCAAGTACGGATACATCCTCGCTGCATTCCAGGCGGCATACGCCATCGGCATGGTGGTGGCCGGCGGCCTCACTGACAAGCTGGGCACCCGCAAAGCTTTTGCCATCGCCATCTGCCTCTGGAGCGTCGCGGCCATGCTGCCCGGCCTCGCATTTTCTGTCGTCACCTTTGGCGTGGCCATGTTTCTGCTCGGCCTGGGCGAGGCGGCAAACTTCCCCGCCTGCATCAAAACTGTGGCGGAGTGGTTTCCCAAGCGCGAGCGCGCGTTGGCTACCGGAGTCTTCAACTCCGGCGCCAATATCGGCAACATTGCCGTCCCGCTGATCGTGCCGTTTCTTGTCGCTGTCTTCAGTTGGCGCGGAGCATTTGTCGTCACCGGCGCTATGGGCCTGGTCTGGTTGGCCGCCTGGCTCGTCCTCTACCGGCGGCCCGAGCAGCATCCCAGCGTTTCCAAAGGCGAGCTGGATCTGATCCTCAGTGATCCTGTCGAGAAGACTGAATCGGTGCCCTGGAGCAAGGTGCTTCCGCTCAAGGAAACCTGGGTCTTCGCCATCGGCAAGTTTCTCACCGACCCAATCTGGTGGTTCTATCTTTTCTGGTTGCCTCGCTACCTGCAAACAACATTCGGCCTCAGTTTGTCCGCCAACCGTCTACCGCTGGTCATCGTGTACAGCATCTCGACAGTAGGCAGCATCGGTGGCGGATGGATCTCTTCAGCTCTGTTGAGCAGCGGAAAGAGTGCGAACTTCGCCCGCAAGACCGCGCTTCTGGTCTGCGCCCTGTCCGTTTTGCCCATCTTTATGGCGCCTTACCTCCATCACCTCTGGCTCGTCGTCGGCGTCGTCGGCCTCGCCACCGCCGCGCATCAGGGATGGTCCGCCAATCTCTTCACTTTGCCCTCCGATCTCTTTCCCAAGGCCGCTGTCGCCAGCGTCATCGGCATCGGGGGCATGTCCGGTGCGATCGGCGGCGTACTGTTTCAATTGGCCACCGGCTACGTCGTCGGCATTACCCATAGTTACGTGCCGCTTTTCGTCGTTGCCTGCCTGGCTTACCTGTTCGCGCTGCTGATCATCCACGCCATCACGCCCAAACTCGCGCCCGCAAAGATCAGCTAGCTCTGCGCGAGAGCTGAAGACCTCGCCGGCCCCGAGCGCCTGATCTTGAGCCCATTCAGCGATTCCCCTCACCGCGTGTCAAGCCCCCTGTGCGAAAATAAATCCGGCCGCCTCCCGTAAGTCCTTTTTCTCTAGTCTCTTATCTCTGTTCTCTGATTTCCCCAAGTTTGCCGATTATTTCTCCAAAATCACTACACTTGTCTTATATGCAGCCAACTTGCCAACTCGCCAACTCGCGCCAGCGGCCAACTTGCCATTTCACACAGAAATCAGACGGCTCGGGTCGCAGATTTTGGCTCGGGGGACATCATTCAACCTTGCTTCGACGCGCGGAAAACAGCCCATCGCGGAGAGCAAAAAATAATTTAAGAAAAAATTTGGGGTTTTTCGCCTATTTTTCGCCACTTAACTCGTTTAGAATCAACAAATCTCTTTCAAAACCATCTGCGAAACAGGTCAAACTACGTCAAATTTATGCCTCACAACCCTTTTAGAATCAACGCTAATGCTCCGAAAATTGAAGGAGAGCTCGATTTGCTGCAACTTTCTCTCCGGAAAGGAGTTACAAGCAGGATTGCGCCACGTTGTTTGCCGTCAGCGGTTGGCTTCTTTGAAGCCCTCTCGACCGACCGTCTTTCGTGAGCGATCGCGCGGTTAACTCCGCAGCTTCATCAACTCCGCCTCAGAGCTTCCGCAGCCGTTCGCAGGCTTCTTCGAGCTCCTCATCCCGCTTGGCAAAGCAGAAGCGCAGCAGATTCTCGCCGCGCCCTTTGCGGAAGAAGGCCGACCCGGCAACGGCGGCCACGCCGGTCGAGCTCAACAAGTGCCGCGCCTTCTCGGCGGCCGTTTTGCCTGGCAAGCGCTCCACGTTGGCCATGATGTAGTAGGCGCCGGGAGGCACCGACGGCTCCATGCCGGCGTCTTTCAACGCGCTCGCAAGCCGTCCGCGCTTTGACTCGTGATCCGCGGCGAGCTGTTTGTAAAAGCTCGGCGGCAACTGTTCCAGGCCCGCCGCGGCGCCAACCTGCAACGGCGCGGGCGAGCACACATACGTCAGATCGTGGAAGTGCGCCATGGTCGGCATCCATCGCGCGTCGGCTGTGGCGTAGCCGATGCGCCAGCCGGTGATCGAAAACGTCTTGCTGAAACCTGAAAGTACAATCGTGCGTTCGCGCATTCCGGGCAGCGTGGCCGGGCAAATGTGCTGCGCGCCGTCGTAAACAAAGTACTCGTAAATCTCATCCGTAATCAGAAAGAGATCGTGCTCAATGGCCAGTTGCGCTACGGCTTCAAGTTCCGGCAGTGTGAAGATCTTCCCTGTTGGGTTCGCAGGAGTGTTCAGCAGAATGGCGCGAGTGCGCGGCGTGATTGCGGCCCGCATCGCATCTACGTCAAGCTGCCAGTCCGGCTCTGCCAGCGCCACCAGCACCGGATTTACGCGCAGCGAGTCAAGCGTGTGCACATGGTAGCCGTAGAACGGCTCGAAGACGAGCACCTCGTCGCCGGGATTGAGCAGCGCCATCACAGCGGCATGGAGGCCGGCCGTCGCGCCGGACGCGACCATCACTTCGTTTTCGGCATCGTAGGCCAGCCCGTAGTCGCGCTGCTGCTTGGCCGCAATGGCCTCGCGCAACCGTGCAATGCCGTCGCATCGCGTATAGATGTTCTGCCCCTCGCGGATGGCCTCGATCGCCGCGGCTTCAACCACGTCGGGCACCGGCGTATCGCACACGCCTTGCGCCAGGTTGATGCCCCCTGTGCGGTCGCATTCGGTGGTCATGGCGCGGATTTCGGACTGCAGCGTCTTGGGCGCGAGAGCGCTTAGGGCAAGACGCGACTCAATTCCGGTATCGTGCATGGAGGTGCCTGGCAAGGGGAAGATCCTTTCCAGCCATTCTACATTTTGGGGTTGTTTTTTGGGGCCTGATCGCTGCCTGTGCGCGGCGTCGCAGCCGACGGCGGCTCGAGCGTAGTATCTTGCAGAAAGAATCGATGCACGAGCTTTCAATCGCGGCCAGCATTGTGGAGGCAGTCACCGAGTCGGCCTCCGCCTATCCCGGCGCGCGTGTCAAAGAAGTCCGCCTGCGCGTGGGCGCGCTGGCATCGATCGTCGAAGATTCGCTCCAGTTCTGTTGGGAGCTGGCCTCGGCAGATTCACCCGTTGCCGGCGCAAAGCTCGTGATCAGCCTGCTGCCCGTGATCGTGCACTGCGACGCTTGCGGCGAGGATTCCCAGATCGAAGGCGTGCAAAGTTTTCGTTGCCCGCGTTGCGGCGAGCTGGCGGCCGACTTCCGCCAGGGGCGTGAGCTGGAGATCGAATCGATTGAGCTGGAAGAACCGGATGCGGAAGAAGCGCCAATCGGCGCACCGAACCCGGCCCGCAAAGAAGAGTAATGGAGCACTTATGACCACCCGGATTGTTGAACTGCGGCGCGGCATCCTGAAGAAGAACGATGAGCTGGCGGCGGGGCTGCGCCAGCGTTTCACATCCGCCGGAGTGCTCGTTCTGAATCTCGTCTCGAGCCCCGGCACGGGGAAGACCGCATTTCTCGAGATCACTTTGCGTGAGCTGCGTTCTCGCGGCGCAAAGGCCGCGGCCCTCGTAGGCGATCTCGAAACCGACAACGACGCGCGGCGGCTGGCTGCGAGCGGAGCGCCCGTGCGCCAGATCAACACCCACGGCATCTGCCACCTCGATGCAGAGATGGTCACCAAGCACATCGAAGAATGGAAGGAAGTCTCACTCGCCGGACTCGACTATCTCTTTATCGAGAACGTCGGCAACCTGGTGTGCCCGTCCAGCTATGACCTGGGTGAGCGCATCCGCGTCGCGCTGCTCAGCGTCACCGAAGGCGAAGACAAGCCGCTCAAATATCCCGGTCTCTTCAACTCGTCCGATGCGGCCGTCATTACGAAGATTGATCTCGCTGTTCCCTGCGGCTTCGACCGCGATTTGGCACTCAAAAACATCAATGAGATTCGCCCGGGAATCCGCATCTTCGAAACCTCAGCCAAAACCGGTGCTGGAATGGACGATTGGCTCGCCTACCTCGCCGAGCAAATGCTGCCCTCCGGAACCGGGAACGGGCATAATCGAACCGCGACGACTTGACTGCTCCGCGCCTTTGGCATTGCGCAAACCTCGCCCCAGGCAGTACCTTTCAGCTAAGGTCGGTTGCAAAACATGGGCCCCTCGGATTCCCCCGGGCAGGACGCGGCTGCAAAGCAGTTTGTCGAGCCGGGCTTTGCCCAAAACACGATTGCGCGGCTGTTTGAATTTTCGCCGGACGCCATTCTCGTCACCGACAAAGATGGCGTCATGCGGTCCGCGAACCCGCGCGCCGAAGAGCTGTTCGGCTACAGCGTCCAGGAGCTGATCGGCCAGCCGATCGAGATCCTGGTGCCGGCGCGTTTCCGCGGCGGCCATCCGCGCCACCGAGAGAATTACGGCGCTCATCCACGCACCCGCCAAATGGGCGCGGCTCTCAATCTCTTCGGCCTGCGCAAGGATGGCACTGAATTTCCCGTCGACATCATGCTCAAGCCCATGCAGACTGAAAGCGGCCAGGCCGTTGTCAGCTTCATCCGCGACGCCACCGAGCAGCGCGCAGCTCAGGAGGCGCTGAGGCTCAACGATCTGCGGCTGCGCTCCATCGTCGAGAGTATCGGCGAATACGCCATCTATCTGCTCGACCGTGACGGCCATGTGCTTACTTGGAATCCCGGCGCAGAACGTATTAAAGGTTACAAGGCAGACGAAGTCCTCGGACTGCATTTCTCGCGCTTCTTTACGCAAGAAGACGAGGAGCGCGGCCGCCCCGCCGAGTTGCTGCGCCGGGCTGCAGCCAGGGATCGCGTGGAAGAGGAAGGCTGGCGCGTGCGCAAGGACGGCTCGCGCTTCTGGGCCAATATCGTCATCACTGCCATCCGCGGCAGCAGCGGCGAGGTAACGGGGTTCGCCAAGGTCACCCGCGACATGACCGACCGCAAACGCGCAGAAGAGTCTTTGATCTTTCAGCTCAGCGGCGCGCTCCTGGCCAATATGGATGCCGAGAAGCTACTGGGAGCAATCTCCGCTTCTATCCGCGAGGTGATTCCACACGATAACGCGGGCCTGGTTCTTCATGACGCCGCAGCCGGTGACATGGTGGTGCAATTTCTTGGGGGAACTGGCTCGGACGCCTTTTCGGGCGAATTGCGCGTTCCCATCGATGGCTCGCTGTCGGGAGTCGCGTTCCGCACTCGCGAGCCAGTACTCCTCGAAAGCGTTGCTAAAACGACCTATGGACCGGAGACTCTCAGCTACCTCAATCGGATGGGAATGCAGTCCGGAATCTGGGTTCCGCTTATTCACCAGGGGAATGCTCTAGGCGCGCTGTCCGTGGTAAGCCGGCAGGAAGGCACTTTCGGGCGGCGCGAAGTGGAGATGCTGGTCCAGATTGCCGGACAGGTGGCGATGGCAGTCGATAACGCAATGGCGTTCCGGCGGATTGCGGAAATGCGCGATCGGCTCAGACAGGAAAAGCAATATCTTGAAGACGAAATCAACGTAGAACACCAATTTGATGACATCGTGGGCGAAAGCTCCGGTTTGCGCGGAGTTCTGAGTCAGATTGCGACCGTCGCCCCCACCGATGCGACGGTCCTCATCCAGGGTGAAACCGGAACCGGCAAAGAGCTTCTGGCGCGCGCCATTCATCGCCTGAGCCAGCGCAGCGAGCATACCTTCATCAAGTTGAATTGCGCGGCGATCCCAGCTGGACTGCTCGAAAGCGAGCTCTTTGGCCATGAGAAAGGCGCGTTCACCGGCGCCATTGCCCGCAAAATCGGCCGGGTGGAGTTGGCTCACGAGGGCACGCTGTTTCTCGACGAGGTGGGCGAACTGCCGCTCGATTTGCAGCCCAAGCTGTTGCGAGCCTTGCAGGAGCGCGAGATCGAACGCCTCGGCGGAACGCGGTCCATTCCCGTGAACGTGCGCCTGATCGCCGCCACCAATCGTGACCTGGCGCAAATGGTCGCCGAGAAACAATTTCGCAGCGACCTCTATTACCGCCTCAAAGTCTTCCCCGTTTCCGCACCGCCCTTACGCGAGCGCGTCGCCGACATTCCCATCCTTGTGCGCCACTTCGTCTCGCGCCATGCGCGGCGCATGGGCAAGAACATTGAAACCATCCCGCCCGAGGCGATGGCGGCGCTTGTCGCTTGGAAGTGGCCCGGCAACATCCGCGAGCTGGAAAACTTTCTCGAGCGCGCCGTGATCCTCTCGCGCGGACCGCAGCTCCATGTGCCTCTCGCCGAGCTCGAAGCCATGAAAGAGGAAGATGAAGAATATGAGGCCGCAACTAATCCAACCTTGCACGCTGCCGAGCGCGACCATATTCTCCGCGCTCTCCGCGAAGCAAAGGGCATCATTGGCGGACCCGGCGGCGCAGCAGAGCGTCTCGGCCTCAAGCGAACCACGCTCAACTCCAAAATGAAGAAGCTCGGCATCGAGCGCGGCGACTACATGTAGTCTCGGTGACGAAATACCGTCATCGCCACTTCGTCACCCACCGCTCGCCTGCACCCGTCGCTGCTGCGAACCGGCACAACCAATCCCTTTCCATTCAGTGCAATGCGGCTACCGCCGCGGCGCGTCCTAAGTTTGGCATGCGCCGTGCTTTATCACAAGCGTGGCGCAGGACGAGCCAGCAAGTGCTTCGAATCACTTTTGAAGAAAAATCGAACGCAATCGTCATCAAGCTGGAAGGACGCATTGCCGGACCATGGGCCACCGAGCTTGGCCGCCTGTGGGAAGAGAAAGCTCCGGCATTTGCGCAGAAGAAAATGTCTCTCGATTTGCGCGGAACTACTTATGCTGACGCCGTCGGGATCAAGGTTTTGAGAGCCATCTACTCTCAAACGGAAGCCGCGATCCTCACCGGCACACCCTGGACCGAGTATCTTGCCGAAGAGGTCGCGCGCAAGGACTCTCAACCTGCTGAGACGGAGAGCTGAGATGCAGACGGGACATGATCTAACGAACAACGCGGGTGCACCTTCTTACCGGAAGGGCGAGTTTTTTAAGGCATTGCCGGCCGCAGCGCTGGCCGATCTGGAGCCGCTGCTGGCACCTTCTTCCTACCCCTCGAATGTGGTCCTCTTCACCGAGACACAGCCGTCATCGGGCATCTACGTGATCCTCGACGGCGAAGTCAAGCTCTCCATCAACTCGAGCGACGGCCGCCGGCTGAGCTTTCACATCGCCAAGGCCGGCGAAGTGCTCGGCTTTTCGTCCACGCTCTCTGGCGGCGAGTACGAAATGACCGCCGACACGCTTTACCCAGCCAAGATCGCGCACATCTCGCGCCAGGTCTTTCTGCAATTCCTGGCTCGTCACCCTGAGGTCTATCCCATCGTCACGCGCGAAATCAGCCGCAGCTTCAATCTTGCCTGTGAACAGTTGCGCATGGTCGGCTTGTCGACTTCGGTGCCAGAGCGCCTGGCCCGCCTGCTGCTGGTATGGAGCGACGAGCCCGGCCAAAAGCAAGAACGTTCAGCGCATTGCCGCGTGTCGATGACGCACGAAGAGATCGGCGAATTTATCGGGGCTTCGCGCGAGACCGTTACACGCACGCTCAGCATCTTCAAGAACCGCCATCTTGTCGCGCAGCACGGATGCACGTTAACCATTCCCAGCCGCATCGCTCTGGAAAGCTACGCGCGCGGCTAGATCCGCCGCTTTTCCTGCGACGCAGATTTTCTCGGGGGAACATTGCAGCTACTTAATTAGGCCGTTCGCCTTAGGCGAGCGGCCTTCCCTTTTCCTGAGCGCCCACCGTCTATCGCTTTAATTCACGCAGCGCAAGTCGTGCCGCGTGGTAGCCGCACATTCCGTGAACGCCTCCGCCCGGCGGCGTCGACGCCGAACACAAATACAGCTTGGGTGTGCCCGTCGCATAGCCGCTCGACGTCGGTCGAAAGAACATCTGCCTGAGTGTCATCGCGCCGCCGCTGATGTCGCCGCCTGCGAGATTCGCATCCATTGCTTCGAGCGCCGCGGGTCCAGAAACGTGCCGTTCCAGGACGCAATCACGGAATCCCGGAGCAAAGCGCTCGATTTGCGCCTCGATGCGCTCCGTCATGTCAAACGTGGATCCGTTGGGCACATGACAATAGGCCCACAGAACGTGTTTTCCTTCGGGCGCACGCGATGGATCGTAGAGCGTGGGCTGCGCTACCAGCACAAACGGCTGTTCGGCTTCGCGGCCATTGGCAACTTCGGATTCGGCAGCCGCAATCTCCTCAAACGATCCGCCCAGGTGAACCGTGATTGCCCGATGGCAATCTGCCGCGCGCCACGGAACCGGCTGCGAAAGAGCGTAATCAATCTTGAACGCTCCCGGCGCGCGTTGGAACCGCTCCAACTCGCTTTTGTATTTAGGTGAAAGTCGCTCGCCCGCGATTTCAATCAATTGACGCGGTGCAGTGTCGAAGAGCACCAGGTCACTGCTCGATTCCAATTCATGGAATGCGGCCGCATCGACTCGGCTCGATGTGTGCACCGTTCCGCCGAGCGATTCCAGGTAGCCGATGAGTGCCCGCGTCAGTGCCTGCGCGCCGCCGCGCGGAATCGGCCAGCCCACCGCGTGAATGCTGATGCCGAACATCCATCCGATAGTCGCGCTCAGTGGCTGGTCGAAACTCAGAAACGAGTGGCCGGCCAGTCCCGCGAAAATGGCCCGGGTACGCGGGCTCACAAAGTGGCCTTTTGCAAAACTCTGTGCGGACTGAATCGTTGAAAGTCCAAACCGTGCCATGCGCAGCGGATGATGTGGGATGCGGAGCGCCGGGCCCAGCGTGTCCTCCGCAAAGTCCATCCAGTCGTCGGCCGCGGGTTGCATCAAGCCTCGCCAAAGCTTGCCGTCCGCTCCCAAAGCGCGTTCCGCCTGCGCCAGGTCGCGCTCCAACACCACGGCCGAACCATTATCCAGTGGGTGCGCCAACGGCGCCTCTCCGTGAATCCATTCGAGTCCGTGATCCGCCAGCGGCAGTGTGGCAAAAAATGGAGATCCGGCGGCGAACGGATAAACTGCCGAGCCGAAATCGTGCATAAACCCCGGCAATGTCAGCGGCATCGTGCGCACAGCGCCGCCGGGTTCGGTCTCCGCCTCGAAAACATCCACGCTCATTCCGGCCTGCGCAAGCACAATGGCCGCGGCCAGCCCGTTGGGGCCCGATCCAATTACGCATGCGCGGCTCATCGCTTCACCTTCCTGCTGCAATCGTTTCTCAGTCGTGCGGTGGCAATTCCTCGGGCCATTCCACCACCGCAAATCGGCCATCGGCGGCCATCGTCAACTCTGGCGCGTACAGGCCGAGATACTCGCGGCGCCACCAATCGCCGTCCCGGCGCTTTTCTTCCTCAGTTGTAAACCAATATTGCCAAATCACCGCGCGCACGTAACGCGGCGGAGTCTGCGCGAAAGGATTGCTTCGGAAAAGCGACAGCACATCGGCGTCTCCGACCAGCAGCCCTTTCTCTGTCAGCGGCACAATCTCGTTCTCTCGCCAGCCGCCGAGCGATGCAAACCACAAGTTCCAGTCAAAGCGCGGCTGATAGGGAGCATAGATGCCGGGTGCTTCATTCAAAGCCTGCGGCTTGTTTCGGAACGGATATGCGACCCAATTCGTGCCGTCGTCGCAGCCCTGGAATTCAATCTCGTAGCGCCCGCGCGTCATCACAGCGAACAGCCCATATTGGTTGGCAATTCGAAATGGTTCAAGCGCGATCAGCGGTTTGATGGGGCCCGGAACTCTGCCCAACGGAATTCCAATCATCTCCGCCGTCGTGTTGTAGGCGATCCACGTGAGCATGAGGGTCGCAACGGCCAGACCGGCAATCCGCAACGAAAAGCGAAGATGTTCCAGAAGTGTAGGTCGCTTCGGAACCGATTCGCTTGCTTCGATGTCCGCCGTCGCCACGCTGGCATCGCCCACGCCGAGAATCGATAGTGATTGCTCTTCTGAAGTCTCCGGCCCCAGCGCATCAATCCGCTCCGGCTGTTGCGGCCGGAAACGCGCAGGCACAAATTGCAACAGAAACTTGTCGTCAAGCAGAAGGAAGCCGAGCGACAGAACGAGGTAGTTCAGAAATGCATAGTTGGCCGTGAGAATCACGCCAATCTCCCACGGTGTAACGATGAAGAAAAGAATCAGCCGCACCTGGCGCGGAAAGAACATCATGAATACGATCGCTAACTCAAGAGCCAGTGTTCCGCCAACTGTCGCCGCATGGAACCAATGCGGCAAATGCTCGACATGCCATCCTATCCACGTGGGCAGCGGACCGTTCTGGTAGTACTCGTCCATGGCCGTGAAGTTTCGCCACTCCACGTCCCCGCTCGCAATCTTCACCATGCCGGATTCGAAGTAAATCCGGAACCACTCCCACTGCAGCAGAAACCAGCTCATGCGTGAAGGCGGATCATGCGCGCCCCAGCCAGGCCAGAGCCCGCTCGGCGCGAAAAACAGCGCCAGAAATCCCGCCTCCAGCAGCATGCCGTCTGACTGATAACTCGAGAACGCTCCGCTCGCGCCCACGAACGAAACAAAGCAAACGAAGCAAACGAAAAAACTCAATCGGGGCCAAAAATTCAACAAGGCGATTACGGACGCAACCAGCCCGATCCATGTGACCGCCATCATCATCGTTGAGCTTGACGAGATCCAATAAAGTGACGGCGCATACCAGTACCGCGCCAGCCCCAGTTGCTGCGCGATATCGGCAAGATAGTCCTGTGCCGGCAGAATTCCGTCAGGACCAATCAAGCCCGTAATTTGAAGCAGCAACGAATAAAAAGCTGAAAAGTAGATGAGGGCGAGCGCCCGCAAAAAGATCCACCGCGGAACCATCTGACCCTGCGGGCCGCGATGCCCGTCAAAGAGCCACCTGAAGCCGTTGATCAGCTTGCCCCAACCCATCACCCGAACAGGATACCCGCTGGCTCGTGCTCATCCACGAAAGAATCGTGCGGCGACAGCGTAATCTTGTTATCAGGATCGCGCGCGTCAAAGTTCGATTGCGGATTCTTTGCTTTCGTCACGTGGCTCGATCTGTAAGAGGGTTTCACCAATGCGCCGCAGCATATTCGATTTGTCGGGCAGAGTGGCCGTGGTTGCCGGTGGAACCACGGGCCTCGGCCTCGCGATGGCCCTGGGCCTGGCAGCAGCTGGCGCCGATGTTGTCCCAAGTTCGCGCCGCCTGCGCGAAGTGGAGAAGGCCGCCGCCGAAATTGAAGCGATGGGCCGCCGCTCTCTCCGCATGGTCAGTGACGTTCTCGATCGCGCCTCGATCGAAGCCTTGCACAATGCCGTCCTGGCAGCCTTCGGCAAGGTCGACATTCTCGTGAACGCCGCCGGCATCACCAGCAAATCCCCCGTCTTGCAGGCTCCGGAGGCGGACTGGTCGCGCATCATCGAAACCAATCTCACCGGCACGCTTCGCGTTTGCCAGATCTTCGCAGCGAGCATGGCAAAGGCCGGCTACGGACGCATCATTAATATTGCTTCGCTCGGATCCTTTGTCGCATTTCGCGGCGTGGCGCCCTACTCGGCCAGCAAGGCAGGCGTAGTTTCATTAACCAAAACGCTCGCCATTGAATTGGCGCCCAACGGAGTCAACGTGAACGCGATCGCGCCGGGTATCTTCGCTACGGAGCTGAACCGCTCGCTGGTCCAGGGAACGCCGCGCGGCAAGGAACTTCTGATGCGCACGCCCATGCACCGCTTCGGGCAGGCGCATGAATTGGCCGGCGCGGCCATCTTCCTCGCTTCTGAGGCTGCTTCGTTCGTCACCGGTGAAGTGCTCGCCGTCGATGGCGGATTCCTGGCTAGCGGTGTGAATCAATAAATTCTTCGCCTGAGCGGCGCCAGATAGCTAAACGCCAGAAGCGCGCTCTCTAAAACACAACTTGCGCGATCTGCACTTTTCGCCCTTCGGCGCACGACGTGTAGATGCTCCGCACAAGTTGCAATGCTCGGTAACCATCCACACCGGACGAAACCGGCGGCCGGCCTGTCTTGCATGCCTCTCCGAAGTCTGCCAGTTGCCGCTCGAACGGCGTGAGCGAAATTGCCATCGGGTCAGATGCGCCGGATTTCGCCTGCCCTGAAATCGGCGCCGCCTCGCCCGCATCATCCCGCACATCCCAGGTCGTCAATTGGTCTCCGGTCACAATTGCGCTTCCCTTCGTTCCGTGGATCTCGATTCGCTCCGGATACCCCGGCCACAATGCCGTCGCTGCCTGGATCACGCCGGTTGCGCCCGATGAGTAATGCAATACGGCGGACAAAAGATCCTCCGACTCGATCTTGTGCGTAGCGCCGAGATGCCAATACCCAAAAACCTCATTGACCGCGCCGATCAGAAACAGCAGCACGTCCACCTGGTGAATGGCCTGGCTGATCAGCGCGCCGCCTCCCTCGCCGGCC
This sequence comes from uncultured Acidobacteriaceae bacterium, assembly GCA_963850865.1. GTDB lineage: Bacteria > Acidobacteriota > Terriglobia > Terriglobales > Acidobacteriaceae > Telmatobacter. Next base: position 82,256 of record CAWKMZ010000006.1, on the reverse strand, counting down.
CAGCTTCCCTTCACCGGCCGCGCGTAATACTCGTCGGTGCGGTACCACTTTACGCAGGCGTCGGCCTGCAATATCCTGCCCAGCCTCCCAGCCGCAATTGCGCGCTTCAGAAACAGCGTTGAGTCGTCGAAACGGTGCTGGCTCACCACGCCGAGTTGGATTCTTCCCGTGCGCGCCGCATCGATCATCCGCGCAGCGGTCTCCAGGTCCACGGCCATCGGCTTCTCCACTAGCACATGCTTGCCCGTCTTCGCGCCCAATTCCACCGCCGCCAGACGGTATCCGGGAAATGTGCACACATCGAGCCAATCAACATCCGCTCGCTGCGCAAGCTGCTCCGGCGTAGCCAGAAACTCCGCGCCCCAGGCATCGGCGAACCTTCGTCCGCGCTCCTCAGTCCGATCAGTAACCGCCGTAATCCGGTAGCCGATGTTTTTGTATGCTTGTGCGTGCTTGCCTGCGATGCCGCCTGCGCCGATGAATCCCACTCTCATGGAAAGTCAGTCTCCCGCATGACCCCGGCCACCGTGGAATGGGCGAATGATCCTTCTACGCGTGTACCGGAACGGGTTTCGAATCGGCCCGCTCGCTTTCGTGGCGCGGCGCGAAATCCATTTGCCGGAAAAGCACTTTGTGCAAGACCAGCGCAGCGGCCCCGCGCAATCGCGCCGCATCGCCGTCCATGGCCGCTACCACGCGCGGAGTATGCGGTGTAAACGATTTTGCAATCAACTGGCTCTCGAGCAAGGGGCAGATACGCGGCCACAGCGCCGTGCAATCGCCCACGATGATGATGACTTCCGGAGCCAGTCCGGCCGCCAGCATCGCAAGCCCTCGCGCCAGATAGGTCATCATTTTGTCGATGGAGCGCAACGCGCGGATGTCGCCCTGCAATGCCAGCTCGAGCAGCTCATGGAACGAATCGAGCGTGCTTTCCGGCGCCAGCTCGCGGTAGTACCGCAGCCCGGCGCGGTTCGATGCAAATGTTTCCCAGCACCCCACGCTGCCGCACCCGCAGACTGGACCGCTATCTTCAAGCGGCATGTGGCCAAACTCGCCCGCCATGTCGTCACGGCCCCGCACAAGCCGCCCATCCACCAGCATTCCCGCCCCAATCCCCTCCGAAACCGATATCGCAATCATGTTCGACACTTCGCCGAAGTTGCCGAACCATCGCTCCGCGACGATGCAGGCGTTAGCTGCGTTCTCCATCTCAATCGGAGTGTCCAGAACCCTCTGCAGCTCGGCGTAGAGATCAATTTGGCCCCACGGAGCGTTGGGCGAAAAAAGCAGGCGGTGCGTCCTTTGGTCCACACGCCCTGAAACGCTCACGCCGAGGCCCTGAAACATTCGGTCGCCGTAGGTCGCGCGCAATGACCGCGCCGCTCTCGCGATATGTGCGATGGCCGTTCTTGCTTCTTCAGGTGTTGAACCGGCCTTGATTTCGAAGTCGACTGCCTCGCGGCCCAGGATCTTCCCGTTGATGTCGACAACGGCCAGATTGGCTTTCCCCGGGCGCAGATCGATGGCCAGCGTAACGTGCCGGTCATTGAGCGTCACGTAGGTCGGCCTGCGCCCTCGCGGCAACCGGCCCAGGCTGCCCGGCACTACCCATTCTTCGTTGATGAGCTGGCCAATGATGACCGAAACCGTACTTGGTTGCAGACCTGTCAGCCGCGCCAGGTCAGCGCGGCTCACCGGCTGGTGCAAGTGGATGGCGTGAAGCACGATGTCACGGTTGATCTCGCGCGCAGTTTCGCTCGATGCCACACCACGGCGCGTTCGAGCGGACTTATCGGTCACATGCATGATTCTCAGCGCTTTCGCGAACAGGAAATCGACGGAACGTTACGTCCACTCAGCGCATTTCCTGGAGAGATCTCCTGCAATCAATATAATCGAGTCGCCGTGGCGCTCGGCCCACGCTTGGACTTCACAGGGAACTCCGGTGTTTGAGCCAAAAAAGCAACGCGGCAGCCCCCGAAGGAGCTGCCGCGCCGATCGATCCCAAATGCAGTTAGAAGTTAATGCGCCCGCTAAACTGCATCTGGCGTGAGCCTGCGTTTGTGCCGAAGGCCGCGACATTGAAGGCGTTGAAGTTGGTGATGTAACCAAATGTGCCGCTGCCGACCGTCGTGTTGGGAGCGTTCAGCCACGGATGGTTAAACACGTTGAATGCCTCGAACCGAAATTGGAATTCAGATTCGCGGTAGATGTGGAAGTTCTTAACGAGACTCGCGTTGGTCTGCGTGTTGCCCGGCCCGCGGAATTCGTTGCGGCCTGTATTCGGAATCACCGGCGCCGCCGCTGACTCAGTCGGGCTTGAGAAAATGGTTGGGTCAAACCACGACTTGCCGCCGCTTACTGGCGCACTAGATTTTTGGGCGTGACCGCTCAGCTGCTTATAGGAACCCGTGAGTTTGGCGTAAGTGGCGCCAAAGCCGGGAGCAAAACCTCCGATCGTGTTACTGTTCGCGTTGACAGAGAAGGGGAAGCCGCTGAAGTGGCTGAACTGCCCGCTCAATTGCCATCCGCCAATGATGTCCCCCGCCAGGCCATGATTCAACCACATCTGGCCGGGCCCAAAGGGCAGGCTGTAGACGCCCCAAACCTGCAGGTTGTGATGTTCATCGAACCCAGCCGAACCGCGGTTGAAGCGGTACATGGAGGGATAGTTGAACGTCAATCCGCCTGATCCCGATCCGGCGCCGTTATCCTCGTAATCGATGGCGTGCGACAAGGTGTAAACCACGCCAAGGGAGGAGTTCTTGCCCGCATTGCGCGTCAACTGCGTCTGCAGCCCGTTGTACCCCGAACTGAAGAGCGGCATGTTCATGGTGATGCCGCCGGTGTTGTAACAGGTCCCCGAGGAAGCCCCGGCGCACCATTGCTGGTTGATGATGGTGTTCGCTTGGAAACTGCAGCCGCCGGTCAACCCCGTGGAAGGATTGTATTGGCCGTTGGCCATGCAGGGTGAGGAAGAGCTCGGGAAGTTGGCTGCGTTGAGATAGCCGGTGCCGACCTGCTGGCGGACAAAGTGGTCGCCAACGTAGCCGACGGTGCCCACAAATCCCCACGGGAGGGTCCGCTGGATGACCAGATTCCAGCTTTCGATGTAGCCGCGGCGGAAATTCTGTGGAACCGTATTTGTTGACCCTGCGATAGGCAACGATGCGAATCCAGTCTTATAGTTGGGCGCCAACTTGGCCGAGTTCGGAATGCCATAGGTGAGGTTGATGGGCGCGTTGCCGTTGGCCGGATCGACCGCGATGGTGAAGCTTCCTGTGCCTCCGTAGGATGGCGCCAGGTCCTCGGGGAACGAGTCACGCAGATACCGCATGGAATCCGGATCGGTCGTCAAGCCGAAGCCGGTGCGGATGACCGTCTTATCGTTCAGGCGGTAGGCGATGCCAAAGCGGGGCACGATCTCACCCCATCCCGCGCCGATGCCCGCGCTCCGTGGGTTACCGTTAATGCTGCCCACTTCCACGTTGGCCGACTGCGGCAGTTGCGGAAGCAGAACCGATGCGCCGGTGTGATCGCGATAAGGGGCCGGATAAACCTCATACCGGATGCCATAGGTGACCGTCAGCTTGGGATTCACTGTCCACGTGTCCTGCGCGTAGGTGCCATGCTCGGTCCAGCGCAGAGCATTGGGATTGTAGACCTGTGACGGATCTCCAATGGCCTGACTGCTTCCATTGTTGGGCAGGCCCAGAAGGAAGTCGGCAAGCGAATTGTACCCGTCGATGGAGCAAGAAGCAGCCGTTGCCGTCTCAGGAGTTCCGCAGGTCATGCCTCCCTGGAACGTGAATCCGCCGCGCGGGGTGTTCGGCTGGCCGCCGCTCGTGGGTTGGAAGTGATTCAAATCGAAGTGGTAGTAGGTGTACCCGAACTTGAGGGAATGCTTCCCTTTCACCCAACTCAGGTTCACGTCGCCCGTGAACTGGTTATCGCGGAACTCAAAGGGATTGGCGCCCTGGTTGTTGCCGAGACCGGTGAACGTAGTGAGATAGAACCCAGGAATGCCAACATAGTTCGAGCCGATGCCGTTCGTTCCGGGAATCTTGAGCACGTTGAGCCCATAGTCGCCCAACGCGAGGTCGAGGGTCGATTGCGCGTAGGTTAACAAGCGAGTCCAGCCGCCATCGGCGTCGATCACCAGGTTCGCGCTGAACACATGGCTGAAGCCGAGACCTGCGTTCTGGCCGCGGCCGCCAATATCGCCCACTTGTCCGCCGTCAGCCGCGGGACCGCCTGCACAAGCATTGCTGCCCGTGCAAGGAGTGTTACCCAGGACCTGAGGATCGACGTCGGTATATGGCGTGATGCCGTATTTGCCGTAAATTTGAGTGTTCTCGCTCGGAATGTACGTAATCTTCGAGTCCGACGCGTTGCGGCTGTAGGCGACTGTCGACGTTGCCTGATAATCGTTGAGCATCACACTGCTCAGCTGGCTCGCGCTCGGTGCGGCGATCTTCTTTGAAATCGCCAACAGATCCTGCATCATGATTCCGCCCGCGAGTGAGATTCTCGAACCGGGAATCGTGTTGACGTTGGATCCCGTCTCGCCATACTCAGCGGTAAAACTGGGCCGGCATTGATATTGCAAATACCCGTTTGTGTACGAGGTATCCGGGCTCGGACAGAGCGCGGGGTTGACAGTGCCTTCCCAGCCCTCAGCTTGCGGCTGCGGATCGTAGAGCGTCGCGACCGAAGCTGCTTCAGAGAAATTACCCTGGTTCATGTTCTGGTCGGGAACCGTCTCGGGAGCGGACGCCAACGAGCGCTGCGTAATACGGTCGAAGTTGGTAAAGAAGAAGAGTTTCTTCTTGCCGGTCAGAATCTTTGGAATGTAAACCGGCCCGCCAATGTTCCCGCCGAATTCCTGATTAATGTTTTTGGGGATCGTCGGCTGCACCGCCGCAGTGTTGAGGTAGGAACGCGCATTCACCGCCGCGTCCTGGTAGTACCACCACCCGCCGCCATGGAAGTCGTGGCCGCCACTCTTGGTGGTTACGCGGACAGAAGCGCCGCCAGCCTGCCCTTGCTCGGCGTTGAAATCGTCCGTGGTGACGGTTACAGTTTCTACCGCGTCGGCCGGCGTGACGTAGGCGATGAGGTAAGGCAGCCATCCGTAATAATCGATTGCGCCGTCAATGCGCGTGGTATTGCCGTTGTACGAGTTGCCGTTCACGTTCACCGACAGGGCGCGCGAGGGGTTGCCTCCGATGGAATTCTTTTCCTGGACCTGGGCAGCACCAGGAATCAGCGTGTAGAGCTCTTCGTAATTGCGGCCCTTAGACGAGGTGATGGGCAGTTCCGAGATTTGTGTACTGTTGATTTCGCTGTCGACCTCGGCCGTTTCTGTCTGTAACTCGGGCGCCGCTTCGGTCACCGTGATCTGCGTCGAGACCGATGCCGGTGAAAGCGAAACGTCGATGCGTACCACCTGGTTGACCGACACTGTGATGTTCTTCTGCGTGAAGCCCGCGAAGTTTCCCGACTGCGCAATGGAAAGGGTATAAGTGCCGGGCAGCACGTCCAGAAGGTTGTATGAACCATCTCCATTCGCCTTCTGGCCGCGGCTTTCGCCCGTGGCCTGGTTGGTGATCGTCACAGGGACATTTGGAACCACCGCGCCTGTCTTGTCGGAGACGGTTCCTGTGATGGAACCGTAGAGGACTTGTGCCTGAGCGATGCTGCTCATCATAAGCAGCACAAGAAACGCGATCGCCGCTTTCGCAATTCTGATCGCGTATCCATGGATCATCGAGTCACGTTCTGGCCTGCCTGACATAGTTCCCTCCAAAAGGTTTGTTGATGTTGCCAGCAGCTTTGCTTAACCACGTGGATTCCGCAAAGCCCCTCCGCTCCTTGCGGCCTGGGCCGAATGGAGCGCACGGCGATTTGAAACACACCGAGCCCTGCCTTTATTGGCGATCCGAACTATATGTAGGATTAAGCATCATTGTCAAGCGATAAAGAGTGTGTGCGGTTTTGAAGATAAAGCGATTTATCTTAAGAGAAGCCAGCCCGATAAAAAGCAGATATCGTAAATATCATGCTTATTTTCATGATGTTACTTTCATTTTTCCTCGCTGGCATTGGGGGAATCCGCCGAGCCAGTCGATTCGGATATTCTTTTGTTTGAAACGTGAAGTTATAAAGAGGAGATTGGCATTACTCGCCCGTGCTTGGAGACAACGACTTTTGGACAGAGCAGGAGCCAACGACTGCCAAGATATCTTGTATTGATCAATTCACTCGCCACCCCCGCTACACTCGAAGTGAGTGAACTATGTTGACCCTTCAATGCGCATCGCACCCCCTCTGCCTCCGCTCACTTTGTCTGTTTCTATTCAGCTTCCTTCTGGCCCAACCGTCTGCTTCACAGACTCCCGATCCTGACGCCAAGCTGCAATTCGTTGTCATCCTCAGCCGCCACGGCGTTCGATCGCCGCTTACAGCGCAGGCCGATCTCGACAAATTTTCGGCAGCGCCCTGGCCAAAGTGGGAAGTCCCGCCCGGCATCCTCACCGCTCATGGCTATGAGCTTATGAAAGTCTTTGGTGCCTGGGATCGTGCGAAGTTCTCCGGCGAAGGCTTGCTTGCGCCCTCCGGGTGCGACGATGCTCGCGCATGTCACGATCCTGGCCGACACGGACCAGCGCACGCGCGAAACAGGCAAAGCGCTCGCCGAGGGAATGTTCCCGGGATGCGAAATCACCGTTCATTCGCAACCCGACGGTTCAGTCGACCCGCTCTTCCTTCCGCGGAAAGCTCGAATTGGTCAACCAGATCCGGCACTCGCCACGGCTGCCATCGCGGGGCGAATCGGAGGTAACCCCGCCAACCTCACTGAAACTTATCGCCCACAGTTAACGGAGCTCGATCGCGTTTTGTCGGGTTGCGGGCGTTTGCCGCCCAATCCGCAGCGCACCTCGATCTTCGACATCCCCGCCAGCCTCAAGCCCGGAACAGCCGAGTCCCCCGTGTTAGCGCGCGGACCCCTGATTACCGCGGCAACGCTGATTGAGAATCTGCTCCTTGAATACACCGAAGGCATGAGCACCGCCGATACTGGCTGGGGATGCGTCGACGGAGCCACCTTGCGCTTCATGATGCAGGCCAACGTCGCGGCCTGGGACTATAGTGATCGCACGCCCGCATCTGCGCGCACTTACGCATCCAATCTTCTCGACCACATCCGCAGCACGATGGAACAGAGTGTTAAGGGAGCGCCAGTTCCTGGCGCGATCGGAAAGCCTGGCGATCGAATGCTGATTCTCGTCGGCCATGACTCCGACATCGCCCCCGTCGCTGGCGCTCTCGGCATCGATTGGATCGCAGACGGACGCGTTGACGATACGCCTCCGGGCGGCGCGCTGGTCTTTGAGCTCTGGCGCTCGCCCAAAGCCGCGCCGTTCGTGCGCGTCGCGTTTACCACGCAAACTCTCGAGCAGATGCGCAATTCGGAGCCCCTCACCACTTCCAACCCGCCCGCCGAAGCGCCCATCTTCGTTCCGGCATGCGGCGGCGCCGATCTTTCCTGCACATGGGACGGTTTTTCCGCAGCCATGCGCCAGGCCATCGATCCGGACTTCGTCACCACGCTGCCGTAAGTGAGCACTGAATAAACGTTTAGAATTTGCTGGGCGCAATGGCTTGCGCTTCAAAGGAAATGCAAATGAATACTGCGTCAAGGATCGCTGTATTTTGCTTCATCTTGCTCGCCACGTGCGCCACCGTTTCCGCTCAACAAAACTACTTCAGCGGCTGGCCGGCGGGTCGCTCTCCGCAGGAAATTGGCAAGGGCCTGGCCGAGCACTTCGTGGTGAGCCCGCACCAACACAGCCCGGGCACAATCTTCTATGGCGAAGTTGGAACGTGGTACGGCGCGCTCACTTTCGCGGAGTTGACTCATGACACCGATCTCCGCGATCGCCTCATCAAGCGCTTCGATCTCTTGCTGCCCGGTGGCGCCGAAGCTGCCCTGGTCCCCATGCGCGATCACGTCGACGACTCCATCTTCGGTATCGTGCCCCTGGAAATCTATATACAAACCAAGGACAAAAAATATCTTGACTACGGGCTCACCTTCGCCGACCGCCAATGGGAAAATCCGCAGCCCGACGGACTCTCTCACGAGACGCGCTACTGGATTGACGACATGTATATGCTCACGATCCTGCAGTTGGAGGCATACCGAGCCACTGGCGAGGAGAAGTATCTCGACCACGGCGCCAACGAAATGGTCGCCTACCTCGACAAGCTCCAGCAGCCTAATGGCCTCTTCTATCACGCGCCTGATGTTCCATTTTTCTGGGGCCGCGGCGACGGTTGGGTGGCCGCGGGAATGACGGAGATGTTGCGCGACCTGCCAGCCGGCAATCCCCAGCGAGCGCGCATCATGGCTGGCTACAAGCTCATGATGGCGGCGCTGCTCAAATACCAGGCGCCCGACGGGATGTGGCGCCAGCTGATCGATCACGATGAGGCATGGGAAGAGTCGTCAGCCTCGGGCATGTTCACCTTCGCACTCATTACCGGCGTCAAAAATGGCTGGCTCGACGCGGCAACGTACGGCCCCGCCGCACACAAAGCATGGATCGCCGTCACCGGCTTCATCGATCAGAACGGCGACATGACCCAGGTCTGCGAAGGCACCGGCAAATTCAACAGCCTCGACTATTATCTCAACCGCCAGCGCAGAACCGGCGACTTCCACGGACAGGAACCCGTGCTCTGGGCTGCGTCAGCGCTGCTCCGTTGACCCGCTTGCGACCCATTGGATTCGATCATTGCGTCAGTCCGCGGCTTGCGCATCTGAACCCGCTAGCGCCGCCAACTCCGCTGCTCTCTTAATCCAGCCGCGTCAGATACGCCCCGCCTTCCACCGGCTGCAGGTGGCGCGCAATCTGCTCGGCCTGCGCGCGGTCATCGCCTTGCGGCCGGATGCGTACCCAGAAGCTCTTTTCTCCGGGGAACTCGATCACATTCGCGCCCGGATACATCTCAAGCAACTGCGCCTTCAGTGCGAGAGCATCGTCCTCGTCGTGGAACGCGCCAATCTGCACGCACCACCGCCCGCCCGTGTTGATCGGCTTGGGAGTCTCGTATACATCCATGCGTACTAGCGCCATTCCGGCGCGGTAAACCCCCACCGCCTTCGCCGAAGCAATGGTCAGATCGAGCATCCGATCTTCGACAAACGGACCCCGGTCCGAGATCCGCATCGCGCTCGATTCGCCCGTCTTCAGGTTGGTGACCACCACCAGGGACCCCATGGGCAGAGTGCGATGCGCAGCCGTCATTGCATCGTTATCGAAGACCTGCCCATTGGCTGCGCGCCGCCCTCTATAGGGCGCGGTGTACCACGTCGCATAGCCAACTTCGCTCAGAAGCGGCCGGTGTGCCGCAATAAATGCGAGATCGTCTTCGCTGACTCCTCCCGGCGGCAGTGGCGTTACAGGAATTGTCGCCGGCGCAGATCCAGATGCCGCAACAGGAGCAGGCGCGGCCTCTGGCGGCAGAGCCCGCGGCGGAGTTACCCTCACCTGGTTCTCTTTGTGCCGGCAACCGCTGACGCCTAGTGAAATGGCTGCCGCCAGCGCTGCGCTCATCGCGGCGCGCCAAACGGTGTTCCGCCGTCTCGCATCGATCCGAACTTCGCTCTGTTTGTTTCCTGCGCTCAAGAGCGCGGCTCCCTTTTTGGGTTGTTCACATCACCGGGAGCCTGTCCATTCGGCTGATTCGCACGGTTGCTCTGCCGCTCAAAGCGATCCGCCAGGTTTCGCAGCGTGTCGGCGGTCGTGCGCATGGCGGAGATCGACTCCTTGCGTACTTGCGGAATCACGGCGTCATTCACATAAGTAATTGCGTGGCGCAACTCCATCTCGATCAGCTCGACTGCTTCGTCAATCCTTTGGCCTAACGTGGGCGGACCACCCCATCCTGGTGTGCTCATAATCGAAGCCCTTCCTTTGCATCCTTAAATAAATGCATCACCTGTCCAAAGTCTGCGCGACTCAGCGAGCCGCGTCAATGCCTCGGCGCCTGTAAGGCACCGGCGGTATTACTACCGCAATCTCACTGTTTGGGCTTACGACTCGGGAATCGCCGCGATTCTCCGGCCTCAGGTCGACTTTTTCCTGAATTCTGCGACCTGGCGCAGGAGAGAGAGGGCCTTAACGGCCCGGCGCATTCTGGTCTCCCGTCGCGCCATCTTCCGGCGAACCGCGGCTCCGCTCCGTTGAGCTTACCCTATGCATTCTCTTGCGCAAGGTCCCGGCTCATGATCGCTACGATGCTTCACTGTCGGCAATCGCAAGCCAGCGTGATGCAGCAACCGCCGCAGTCACCGCTCTGCTCCGCTTGTAGTCTCCGGATTCGTCCTCGCTCTGCTTTTTCCCGGCTTCGCTCGCTGTTCGGACCTTCGCTACTTGACCGCGCACAGAGGGACCGACTTCACTGCACCGTGAGTGTGACGGTCGTGATCGTGGCGCTGGTGCTGCCCGAAGTCCCTGTCACCTTGATGGTGTAGGTTCCGGCGCTCGTGCCGGAATTCCCGCCGCCGCCTCCACCGCCTCCGCCACCACCGCCACCGCCGCCACCGCCGCTCCCGCCACCGCAACCCGCAAAGCTGATGGAGGCAACGATCGCCAGCACTATCAGCATCGCAAGCCAGTTGCGCCGCCTGCGAGGTATGGCGAACATCAGGACAAAGGCGAACGCGATACCCCCAACCTGCCGCCATGCTGGACGAATCAGATCGCTCGTTGCAGCCGTCGTTGTTACGGTAAGCGTGGAGGTCTGCGCAGTTGTTCCGCTCAACGTCACTGACGGCGGAGACAATGAGCAGCTCGGCGGGTCGTTGGCGGCTGCGGGAGTGATGGAACAGCTCAGGTTCACGGTCCCGGAGAACCCATTGGTGCCAACAACACTGATCGTCACAGTATTCCCCGTCGCGGCTCCGGGTTGAATAGAAATGGAGCCTGGCTGGGAACCGCTGGGAGGTCCAAAGCCCGGAATGTTGATGACGTACGCCGCCGACGCAACAGCGCTGTTACTGTAGCCGCTGGCCGTGGCGATCGCCTCAAGCGTCTCTGACGAAGAAACAGAGATTGGCCCGTTGTACACCGACGAACTCGTGGTTGGTGTCGTTCCGTTCGTTGTGTAGTAGAACGTAGCGCCCGCCGTCGCATCGGTGAAGGTGATGAACTGCGCTGAGGTGTAGGTTCCGGCGACGGGTGAGAACGCTGGTGTCGCCGCCACCGACGTAGCGACGGCGGCAATGCCATCGAGATCGCCAATGCTCCCCGCTCCGATCAAAGTATTCGATGCCGTTTGAGGATTAATCTTCAATAAGCTGTAGCTGAAGTTGGTCGCGTAAATATTCCCGTCTGGGGCGTAACTGATGTCTTCTACGTTGTACGCGCCGAGATTTCCGATAACGCTCAAGGTTGCGCCGTTTGCGGGATTAAGTGTGAGCAGCTGCTGGTTGAACGCGGCGCCGCCTTGACCGTTTTCCTCCACACCGTAGAGCACCCCTGCCGGCGAGAAGGTCATCGCTTGCAAGAAATACCCTGAAGCCAGCGATACTGTTCCAACGGCCGAAAACTGACCTGTCGCGGCATTGATCGTTCCGAGAGTGTTTCCAGACAGGCCGTAAAGCGTACCTTGAGGCGAAGCGGCAATCGCCGAAACGTTTTGTGACAAGGTCACCTGGCCCGAGAGGCTTCCGGAACTTGGATTGATGGTGTACAGGGTGTTCTCGGAATCCGTGCTTTCAAGACCAATGCCATAAAGGACGTTGTTGACCGGATCGGCAGTCAGCCAAATCACGGCTACGGCTTGCCCGGATTGTCCGACCAGCTGTTGCGAGCCGGTTGCGGGATTAACAGTGATGAGTGAATTGGGGTACTCGGAATAGCTGCCGACGTTACCGGCCGTCGAATAAAGAACGAACCCCTGAAACCCGGTTGTATTGATGGAGTAAGCGCCAGTTGCAACGATGCTCGTAACGTATCCGCTCGCCGTGGCGATGGCCTCGAGAGTTTCCGAGGACGAGACGGTGATGGGACCGCTGTACACAGTTGAACTCGTCGTTGGGGTCGTCCCGTTGGTGGTGTAATAGATCGTCGTGCCCGGTGTTGTGTCGGAGATCGTCACTGATTGCGAGGCGGTGTAGGTACCGGGGACGGGTGAGAACGTCGGCGTCGCAGCCTGAGCCGGAAGGTTGATCGTGTAGGCAGCGGTTGCCACCGCACTCGTCGAATAACCGCTTGCTGTCGCAATCGCTTCGAGCGTCTCCGACGCGGACGCTGTGATAGGCCCGGAGTAAACGGTCGAAAGGGCTGTCGGAGTCGTCCCATTGGTGGTGTAGTAGATCGTCGCGCCGGGTGTCGCATCGGAGATCGTCACCGATTGTGCGGCTGTGTAGGTTCCGGCGACGGGCGAGAATGTTGGTGTGGCGGCTGGGGATTGTGCCACTGCTGTCCCGTTTACGATAAATGTAGGAGCCACATACGTGATGGCGCCAATCACGCCGCCCTCGAATGTCCATGGTCCGGCGAGAGAACTGCTATACCATTCCCCGTTCGCGACGCTGCCCGCATTGGTCAGATATGTGCCATCCGAAACAAACCATCCAGGAACTGTCTGGGTCGATGCGGCGTCCTTACTTGCGACCAGGTAGTACCTGCCAGCCGGAAGCGTTGCATTGACGGTCATCGCTTCTGTATTCGATCCCGAGTTAGGCGCGGTGATGACGGCCTGAGCGTAAGTCGTTATGGATCCTGTCAATGAATTCTGAAGTGAAAAATCGTAGATGCCACTCCCCAGGACTACGACATCGATCGTGGTGACATTAGCACCGGTTGAAAGCGTGAATTCCGCGGCGAAGTCCGTTCCGAACATTCCGTAGTAGGAGCTGGTGGCATTCGGCGCCCCCACCAGTGTCGTCCCTGTAGACGAATTGATGGTGTATATCGCGGATCGCTACCGCACTCGTTGAATAACCGCTGGCTGTCGCAATCGCTTCCAAAGTTTCCGACGAGGATACCGTGATCGCGCCCGTAGTAAACAGTCGAATTCGTCGTCGGAGTCGTTCCATTGGTCGTGTAATAGATCGTCGCGCCCGATGTGGCGTCTGAGATTGTTACCGATTGCGCGGCATTGTAGGTCCCGGCTACAGGTGAGAACGTCGGCGTCGCTGCCACGTTGACGCTAGACGCCGTCACCGAGACTGCGACGGCCGCGATTGCGCTTAGTGATCCCGAAGTACCGGCAATCGTTACGGTGGCGGGGCTCGATGTCACAGCCGCCGAGGAACCGGCGGAGAGCGTCAGCACCTGGGTTCCGGGTGCGGAACCTGCGGCAAACGAGGCCGTGACCCCGCTGGGAAGTCCACTCGCTGTGAGCGCGACGGCGCCGGAAAAGCCTCCCAGGTCCGCGACCGAAATGGTGCTGGTTATGCTGCCGCTCTGCGAAACGCTCAGAGTGGTCGGCGAGGCCGAGAGCATGAAACCTGGGGGAGGAGTCGTGCCGCCATCGATGGCGAACTGCACATTGGATGGCGCATAGGTGCACCAGTTGTTGCACTGTTGCACTGTTTCGCCGGCTGTCAAGCTCTGATCGGTTGGGACAGGTGAGAGACCGCCAACGACCCATCCGACATATGTCTCGGACGACCCTGGTGTCACGACAAGCCAGTATGGAACTCCCTCGCTTAAGGAGACCGATTGGCCGAACCACGCGGTAAGATTCGCCGCGTTACAGCAATAGGGCGCCACAAGGCCCGTGGCAGTCTGGCTGATCTGGGTTCCAGGTGCTCCATTCGCATCGGAGTATATGGCTACATTCAACAAGCCAGTTGCGCCAAGACCGGGAATGGGCTGATCCTGAACCGCGGTAATTCTTGCATCGGTCGCAGCGCCGCTCGCTGACGGGGTGAATTGTGTGGCAGTGTATTCAAATAATGAAACAGCAGAATCACCGGTGGGTCCGAAGACCGGATAATAGCCGCAATCAGGCTGCGTTTGCGAGTACGGACTGCAGGGATTCGCCATATTGTTGAAGATCGTGCTGGCCTGCGCAGTGATTGTGAGGGCGATGGTCGTGGACGTGGAGAGCGCTCCCGACGTTCCGGTGATGGTTACTGTGACTGGGCTGGACGTGACGGCGGCTGAAGTACCGGCGGAAAAAATCAGCTCCTGGGCTCCCGTCGGAGAGATCGGCCCGATCGCGACGGAAACGTTGCTCGGCAAGCCGCTTTCGGAAAGCGTAACGCTGCCGGAGAAGCCTTCTACGTCCGTCACTGTGACGTTGATGGTCGCGCTGCTGCCCTGGGCAACCGATACCGACCCTGGCGAAGCAGAGACAGTGAAGCCCGGCGTCTGAATCGTGTACGCCGCGGTGCCCACGGCGCTGGTGGTGTAGCCGCCGCCCGTGGCGATAGCCTCAATCGTCTCCGATGACGAAACGGCAATGGGGCTGGAGCTCGAATAGACCGTCGAGCTGGTCGTCGGCGTTGTTCCATTGGTGGTGTAGTAAATTGTTGCGCCGCTCGTCGCGTCGCTGATGGTCACCGATTGCGCGGACGTGTAGGTTCCAGCGACGGGCGAAAAGGTTGGTGTGGCTGCCGGCTGTGTTGCAGCATTCACCACCTGGCTCAACGTATTCGACGTACTGCCGGTGAAGTTCGAGTCACCGCTATAGACAGCCGTAATCGAGTCCGTGCCAATCGGCAGAGTCGTTGTTGCCAATGAGGCCTTGTTGCTGCTCACGGCGGCGCTGCCCAGGCTTGCATTGCCGTTGCTGAAATTTACGGAGCCCGTAGCCACGCCGCCCAATTGTCCCGAGATATTGGCGGTAAGGGTCACCGACTGACCGAATGTCGAAGGATTGAGGGACGACTGCAATGTCACAGAAGAGCTGGCCTTGTTGACCGTCTGGCTGACTGCCGTCGAGGTGCTGCCGGAGAAACTGGAATCGCCGACGTATGCCGCGGTGATGGAGTCGGTTCCGGTGGGCAGATCGGTAGTCGTCAGGCTGGCTACGCCGCTCGTTAACTGCGCCGTTCCCAGTGAGGTCGTGCCGCTCATGAAAGTGACATTCTCGCCGTTCGGCGGTGTGCCGCCGCTGGAAGAGACAGTCGCCGTCAAAGTAACGGGCTCCTGATAGACCGAGGGGTTCGGCGTGGGAACCGGCGTCAACGTCGTCGTTGTCGCGGTCAGGGCCGGCGTGTAGTTATAGCCATGCAATACGGAATTGGCGTCAATGTAGCTCCCGGAGATTTCGATTCCGCTGGTCTGCGAGTTGATGGCGATGCCAATGGTTCCGTTCAAAGTGCCGCTGGTGTATGCGTTGGGATCGTCAAAAGAGGTAAAATTCCCCGTCGCAGCGGGACGTAGGAAGCCGTGGATGGTTCCGTCGGCATCGATGTAACTACCGGTCAGGTCGCCCTCCGCATCCGATAAAACGAGAAACGTGCCGCAGATTTTTTGGCCGCTCCCTCCATTCGTCGTACACGGGCTTGAGGCTGCCCCAGGCACATTAAACGAAGTGATCGTTCCACTCGCATTGCGGATGAAGCCATGCTGTGCGCAGCTTGCGTCGAAGTAAGTTCCCGCCACATCGCCCGCCGCGTCGATGCCGGAGGCGGTGGCGCCCCCGAATTTGGAGCCGTTGTCGTTGTTGACGCATGTTCCCACACCCGTGGGATCAATCGCGGTATACGTGCCGCTGGACGAGCGCACGAATCCATGTTGCACGGAAGTGGAATCGATGTAATAGCCAGAAATCGCTCCCGAAGCATTGATGGCAATCGGCGTCGTACCCTCTTTCTTGCCATTCGCGTCCTCGCTGGTTCCCGCATTTGGGTCGTTGATAGCGGTGTACGTCGATCCATCGGCGGACCGCATGAATCCGTAGTAAGCGGAAGTCGTCGAATAGGTCCCCGTCGTATAGGTTCCGACGATCTCACCGGAGTCGTTGATACTCAGAACCGTCGTTCCACGATGCCCGGCTTGGCTCGCGAGCGGAGCGTCGAATTTCGTAATCGTGCCATTCACGGCGCGTACAAAGCCGTGAGAAATCTGGCTCGCGTCAATATAGGTTCCCGCGACCACGCCGGAGGTATTGATGGTCGTGGGAAAGGTCCCTTCCCCGACGCTGGAGCCCGCACCGGAAACGTCGCAGTTTGCAATCGAGCCGCTGGCGGGCAGCACAAAGCAATGCAGGGCGTTGTTCGTGTCGATATAGACACCCGTGATATCGCCCGCGGCATCGACGGCGGTGACGGCGGTTCCTTGTTCCGCTCCCGTTCCCGCGCCGGTAGCATTGATAGTGGTGAACCCGGTTTGCGCGAATGCGCCGGCCGAAGCCAAACCGATCACAACTGCCATCGCGAGTCCAGCCGCAAGCTTGAGCCGGAGATTTGAAGCCTGTATGTACCTGAACATGGTCTTCTCCCTGACGACTGATGTGTCCGATCTGCAAGCTTGAAAAATACGTTTAGTCATCTCGCCCTTGCCTCGTCGCGCACGGGGACTGCTGAGGCGGATCCTTGCCGCAACCGCTCCATTGACGTGGCCGCGGAAGTTAACAGACGGAATTACAAAGGGTTATTCTTCTGGCCGGGATAGTGATCTACCTGAGAACTCGGATACGAAGCATAGCTGGTTGAAGCCGGGTTCCGGGGGGACAAATCAGGGTGAAACGGAGGGCATATCGGGGCAGCTCTCTTTCGCTTCTTGTTTTCGGAGGATTCCGCTGATCGTATAATGGCTTCCTCCCTCGGTATGGCCTTCGGCCCGTTCCATCTGAAACGAGAAAGCTGTGCGCGACATAACAGGTTTTGAAAACAACACGGAGCCCTCCCTTGAGCACCCTGGCGTTTTGGCGTCATGGAAAGGGATCGCGGGCTATTTCGGATGCAACGTGCGCACGGCAAAGCGATGGGAACAATTGCGCGGGATGCCGGTACGGCGCGCACCGGGCAAGAAAGGCAGCACCGTCTTTGCCTATGCCTCCGAGCTCGACGCCTGGTTGAAATCATGGGGAGACGAGCAACTGCCCGATCTCGCTTCGGCGGCAGACGACGCGGCGCGTCGCCAAGACAATGTCGCGCAGGGCGATTCAAAATCGTCGGCCATACCCTTGCCTCCGCCTGACTCTTTCGGCGAGGATCAGTCGAAGTCAGCTTCGTTCGTCTGGTCGCGGCTGTGGGTCCTTGCCGCTTCTGTGCTCTTAGTCTTTGCTGCCACGCTGTTTTGGAAAGTGGGAAATCGTCAGACGGCCGCGGCAAGAACCTTCACCCATCTGGATACGCTGAATGGAAAGCCGCACATCCCCGCTCCCGGCGCCGTGGACCTGTTTCTTCGCGGCCGATATTACTGGAACCTTCGCACAGCCGACGGACTCGCGAAGGCAATTGACTCCTATACACAGGCGATCGTGGCCGATCCTTCCTATGCTGAAGCCTACGCGGGACTTGCCGAATCCTATGATCTGCTTCCCCAATTCGGCCGGGGCGATCTGGGTGACTCACTCAGAAAGGCCGAGAACGCCGCCGATCGCGCCATCGAGCTGAATCCGAATCTGGCTTCCGCGCATACCGCCAAGGCATTCGCACTCTACTACTGGGATTGGGACATTGCCGGTTCGGATGCCGAATTCAAGCGCGCCCTTACGTTGGATCCGAACTCGGCGCAAGCCCACCAGTGGTATGCCAGCACCCTGCAATGCAGGTCTCAAGGCGCGGAGACGCTTCGGCAGATTGACGAGGCGGTTCAACTGGATCCGACCTCGCCCGCGATCGCCGCCGACGCAGCACTGTTCCAAGCCGACTTTGGCGATTTCAGATCCGGCGTCAAGGCCTTACGGGAGATTGAGCAGACTCAGCCGTCGCTCGCATCTCCTGCCCTGTTTCTCAGGGAGCTCGAATTCGATACAGGCGACTTTCCCGCTTATATCGAGGACGCGCGCCGCTATGCCGCTATCACTCAGGCTCCCGACGATGTTGCAATGGCCAACGCAATCGAACGGGGGTGGGCTCGCGGCGGCAGAACCGGCCTGCTTGAGGCAAGGGCCGAAGCTCTGAAGGCCGCATTCGATCACGGCACAGAAACGGGCTTCTTACTTGGCGAAAACCTGCTATTGCTCAATCGCCGCCAGGAGGCATTGTTCTACTTCAGGGCCTCCCTTGACCGGCATGCCATCCAGCTCATGGCAATAACCGATTACCCGTGGGCGAAAAAGCTGTCAGGCGATCCAGGCTACGCTGCCCTCTTCACTCAGATCAGCCACAGGGTGCGCGAGGCTGCTCCCAGCCAACCCGAGCAGGCTCAGGTCGATTTCCAGTTGCCGCAGTAACGGTCGCGCACGATCCGGCGTGCCGGCACTTTGGGCCGTTGAGGCGAACTGGTTGTTGCGCGGTTGGAAAATGAACAAGTTGCCAAGAATGAGTGAGTTAATGAGCAAAGAACGCGCCGGCTGCATTTGGACAGATTGCGTATTGATTCCAAACGGGTTGTTGGTCGCGAAATCCGCGTAATTTAGTGCATATTTTCGGCGTTTCTGGAGTCGATTTGCTGATTCTAAACGGGTTAGATGGCGAAAATTAAGCGAAACGCACTAAATTTTTTTCTTAAGTATTTTTTCCCGTTTTTTTACGTTCCCCGGCTGCGTGGAAGAGCCTGCGTTTCCGCACTCGAATGCGGTTGAATCGTCGTCCTCAGCCGGCTCGCCGTGAGAGCAGCTCCGTTTGCTCATGCGGGAATCTCCTTTCATCTATTCATCTATAAGGCTACAGATTTCCGCGAATAAATCGGCAAACTTCAGAGATTTATTTGTGGCGTCGTAGGAGATGGAAGGAGAAGGAGTTAGCTAGAGATCGGACGACTTCTGCTGGTGTGCGGACACTTGACAGCGGAATGAGGGCTGTTCGGAGAGGACAGGGAACGTCCCGTCTGAAAGCTGTGAAGAAATTGTCCCTATGTTGATTCTTGCAGATTTTCTGCGTGCGGGTACACGGCCGGTGCCCGGAGGTCTGTGAGTGACTCGACGATTCAGCACGAAGTGAAATTCACTCTTGCATTCATGAACCGCCGGAATAGGGCAATCAGACTCATTTGTGAACCAAATAGTGTCGAGTCTCTCCTTCGGCATACAATCGATTTCCCGGCCCTACAAATGCATGGCGATACAGGAGAGGCGACGTTCCAACGAATGCGCCGAAGTGTTCCCGCAGCACCGATGCGGATTGGAAACCTGCCCTCTCCGCCACTTGCTCAATTGGGAGCGCTGTGGTTTCCAGCAACAGCTGAGCGCGCCGGATTCGTGCTTTGGAGATCCATTGGGCGGGCGATACACCGACCTGCTCACGGAAACGCCGGCTCAGTGTTCGCGTGCTCATCCTGGCGCGGCGCGCAACCAGAGACAGTGAGAGCGGTTCTTCAAGATTTTGCTCGATCCATACCAGCACCGGCCCCAAGGATTCGACCTCATCAGGATCTTCGTGCGTGATGAACTGAGCCTGTCCACCAGAACGCTCTAAGGGCATGACCGCAGTTCGAGCAGTCGCAGCCGCAATCTTCGAACCCAGATCGCATCGAACCATGTGCAGGCACAGGTCCAGTCCCGCGGCCGCACCAGCCGAAGTCAGCACTTTGCCGTTGTCGACGTAGAGCACTTCGGGATCAACTTTGATTGCCGGATAGCGGCGTGCAAGCTCTCGGGCGGCCTGCCAGTGCGTGGTTGCACGGAGACCGTCTAGCGCGCCGGTGGCAGCCAGTACAAAAGCTCCTGTGCAAATGGATGCAGTGCGCGTGCCACGCCTGAGCGCAGCCTTGAGGGAGCGAATGACTTCAGGTGGAATCGGCCGATCGAGGTTGTCAATCCCCGGAACCACGACGGTGCCGGCATACCTCATCTTAGAAAGCCTCCATGGTACTTTGAGCGACAGATGCTCCGACATTACTTCTACATTCGGACTGCAGACGCGCACTTCGTAGCATGGTTGCCCCTGGTGATCCCGGACGCGCTCAAAAATCTCAAGGGGCGTTGCTAGATCACCCAACACAACGCCGTCGAACGCGAGAACCGCTACTTGGTGCGGGGAATGGCGTTGCTTTCGGTTTGGCCTGAATCCTGCGAACACTGTCTTTCCTGCCACTCGCCAGATTATCGCTCATTCCCTACGATTCTTTCAAAGGGGAACACGAATGATGCTCGTTTCCAATGTGCCTGCTCTCGTACCAATGGATTGTATCGGACCTGCTATGGGTGCAGTCCTGTTCGTGGCGATCATGTCGCTTGTACCACATCCAACACGGCGTACCTTCAATGCCATCTTTGCTGCTGGCGCCATTGGTGCTTACATTGGCGGCAGCTTCGGTGTCTGGGAGTTGCTCTTTCCAATCGTAGCTACACCGATCATCTATCTTGGCTTAAAATCTTACAGATTCATTGGTATCACTTGGTTGATGCACGCAGCATGGGATTTGCCACATCACCTGTGGGGTAAGCCGATCTGGCCCTACATGCCAACTTCGTCATTTGGCTGTATGATCTTCGATTCTTTGATCGCTATCTGGTTCCTGGTCGGAGCTCCTTCAGTTTTCCGCTGGCGGGTCGAGGCTTCGCTGGGATCCACTGTGCCGGTAACCGGATCTGAGAGGGGTTTGTGAGCCAAAGTGTGAACCTAATTTGCAGCCACGATGCATAGACAGAAACGAAGGAGAAGAAATGAAGATTCTGGTAACAGGCGGAACAGGCAACGTTGGCGGCGCGGTAGTTACGGAATTGCTCAAGCGTGGCGCTGAAGTGCGGGTATTGGCTCGCAAGCAGCCCGAACCGGGCAAGCTGCCCACCGAGGTAGAAGTTGCCATTGGCGATCTGCTCGATCCGGTTTCTGTGGAAAAAGCACTGCAGGGGGTGGATCGGCTCTTCTTGCTGAATGCCGTCGTAACGGATGAACTGACTCAGGCATTAATTGCCTACGGCGTGGCGAAGCGGATGGGCGTGAAGCATGTGACGTATCTTTCCGTGTTCAAAGTTGACCAGTTCCGCGACGTGCCGCACTTTGCATCGAAGTTGGCGGTCGAGAGCGCTCTGCGCGAGTTCGATGTACCATACACGATTCTGCGTCCCGGCTATTACATTCAAAACGATGCCAGTTTGAAAGATGCTCTTCTTGGTCCGGGTGTCTATCCGATGCCGATCGGCACTGCGGGAATTGCAGCGGCAGATACCCGGGACATCGCCGAAGCCGCTGCCATCTCGCTCACCGAAGACGGCCACGATGGAAAGACCTACGACATCGTTGCGTCGACTATGATCAGCGGTCCCGGCAATGCGGCCCTATGGAGCAAGCTGCTTGGCAAGGAGATCAAATACACCGGACACAACTTCGATCAGTGGGAGCAAGCCATGCGCTCCAGGATGCCAAGTTGGAGCGCCTACGATCTGCGCATGATGTTCCAGGGTTACTTCGATCGTGGCTTCGAATCTACGGAGACTGAAGTCGCCCGCCTTACCAAACTTCTGGGCCGCGCGCCACGCAGCTACGAAGATTTCGCGACTCAAACCGCGGCAATCTGGAGGGCTTAATCTGCCTCATCACTTCGCAAGCAACGGGAGAAATCACATGTCTGATACACATTCCGGCTTCGCTCCGCTTCCTGCCGACGACCTCAGCCGCAGCCTCGCTCACGCTCAAGTGGATAGCGCGTCCGCCCAGCATATTGGTCTCGTCGGAGACACGTATACGATCACCGTCGCCGGCAAAGACACCGGAGATCGCTTCTGTGTGATCGACATGCATGTGCCTCCCGGCGGAGGCCCGGGCCCGCACCGTCACGACTTCGAAGAAACCTTCATTCTCATTGAGGGCGAATTGGAAGTGACTTTCCGAGGTAAGAAGTCAATCGTCGGCGTCGGGAGCACGATCAATATTCCATCCAACGCTCCACACCAATTCCACAACTCGTCTTCTCGCCCAGTTCGCATGATCTGTATATGCTCACCTGCTGGCAACGACAGGTTCTTTCAGGAAGTCGGCGTCCCAGTGGAGTCGCGCACAACACCACCGCCCCCAATGGACGGGAAGCAGATGGCCGAATTTGTCGCGAAGGCCAGAGCGATCGCTCCGAAATACCACACGGAACTTCTGAAGGAAGCGTAGCTCTCTCGCAGATTAAGGGTAGAAACGCCGGCCGGTGGCCCCGACCTCGAGAGGAACTTCTCAGGTTTTGGGTGCCCCCGAATCCATCCAGTAACCCCTGCTTCGACAATCACTTGCCGCCGATCTTCCCCGCTCGCCGCCCTCAAATCCCCATCCAGTCCTCATTTCCGCCATTCGCTGCACCTTGCTTCAAGTTGACCGGCCTTAAGACATACTCTCGTAATGACTTCTTAGCCTTCGGTTTATACCATCAAAACCGCTGGCTTCCAGCCGGGCAACGTCTTGAATCCCGGCGCCTTCAATCCATAAGAGGAGATTTCGAAATCATGCCCAAAGCCGTCAAGTACGCCGAAAAGGCCGCCGTCTACGCAGCCAAGGGAGCGTGGGTTGTTTTTGAGCGCTTGAACCGCATCAGCCCGAACGCCGGGTTCACGCCCAAGTGGAGCGACAAGCCTCTCCTCAAGAGCTATCAGAAGGAGAAGCCGCCCCTCGGCTGGCCGCGCACCACGGACTCGCTCTGTCCCAAGTGCGTCCCTGAGATTCGCAAGCAGATTCTCGACGGCAAGCTACCCCACGAAGTTCTCCTCAACGAGAAGGTGGGCGAAATCAAGGCCCAGATCATCGAGCGCGACGGCCAGATCCTGATGGTGAAGGATTGCCCCAAGCACGGCCACTTTGAAGATGTGATGTCCATGGACCCCGCCTTCTTCAAGCATCTTGAAGAGAGCTTCCCCGGCCGCGACATGCGCGCCCACGGCGAAGGCGATGAGAAGCTGCACAACCACGGCACCTCGACCGTCACGCATGGGCGCGGCTCGGTGCTCACGATCGACCTGACCAACCGCTGCAACATGATGTGCGATCCCTGCTTCATGGACGCCAACCAGGTTGGCTTCGTCCACGAGCTTACGTGGGACGAGATCAAGACCATGCTCGACAACGCCATCACCATCAAGCCCAAGCGGCAGATGAGCGTTCAGTTCAGCGGCGGCGAGCCCACTCTGTCGCCCTACTTCCTTGACGCGGTCGCCTACTCGCGCAAGGTTGGTTACAACTCGGTGCAGGCCGCATCGAACGGCATTGAATTCGCCAAGTCGAAGGAGCTTTGCCGAGCTGCTGCAGAAGCCGGCCTGCGTTATGTGTATTTGCAATTTGACGGCATCGGGAATGCGGCCAACAGTCATCGCAAGGTCGGCAACCTGTTCGACGTCAAGCTCCAGGCCATCAACAATCTGCACGAAGCCGGCGTTGAAATCGTGCCCGTCACGACCATCGTCAACGGCATCAATAATGAGCAAGTCGGCCGCATCATCGAGTTCGCGCTCGAGAATCCCAAGAAGATCAGCTTCCTCTCGTTCCAGCCGGTCAGCTTTACCGGGCGTGACGAAGAGATCACCGACGAGCGCCGCGTGGCCCAGCGCTACACGCTTTCGCACATGGCGCACGACGTTAAGGCGCAGGTCGGCATGGGCGAGCCGGCGCGCGACTGGTTCCCGATTTCGTTCATGAGCACCTTCTCTGACTGGGCCGATCTGGTGCACGGGCCCACAGCCGAGTGGGGCCAGCTCTCCTGCGGATGCCATCCCAACTGCGGCATCGGCATGGCTGTCATGATCGACAAGGAAACCAAGGAGTCTGCTCCCGTGACCGCCTTCCTCGACATGGGTCAGGTGGCCAAGGATCTGGCCAAGGTCAACGACGCAGCCCGCGGCAAATGGCTCTCGGTCATCGGCCTCGGCCTTTCGCTCATGCGCAACTACGATCCGTTCCAGGCGCCCACCCACTTCAAGATCACCGACATGCTCAAGAAGATGGACAAGACCTTCAACGCCACCGGCAAAAACTACGGCAGCGTCAAGGGCGATCGCACCATCGAAGACATCAAGATTCGCCGCCAGGATCGCTGGAACTTCCTCTTCATCGCCGGCATGTGGTTCCAGGATCTGTTCAACTACGATTTCCGCCGCACCGAGCAGTGCATCATCCCCTACGCCACGCAGGAAGGCGAGATCAGCTTCTGCGCGTACAACACAGGCGTGGGATGGCGCAACATCATTGAAAAAATGCACATGACCGCGACCCTGACCAAGTGGTATGAGGAGCACGGCCGTCACGAGATCTTCGCCGGTGGCAAGAAGGTGGCCATGAACCAGGTGGGCCACGATCTAAACGTCAACATGGAGCACGCCAACGCCGAGGCCAACCACACGCTCGACAACCTGGGCATCGCCAAGAACTCGCGCGAAGAAAAAATTCGCGCGCGCGACGAAAAGATGAAGGTGGATGCCGAGAACGCCAAGATGGCCAAGCTCTACCGCGAACATGTCCTCGGCGAGAAGCCTCTCGAAGGCGGCATGGTTTCGATCGGAGACATCCGGCCAGCGTCAAACAACGCAACGTCACCGATCAACAGGCGCCCGGAAGTCGAGAAGAAGCAGGAAGGCGAACTCGTCTCCGGGGACTAGCATTGCATGCAGCAGCCGCGCCTTCGGCGCAAGAAAGCCGAAGACGGAAGATAAAAAGCTCCCTCCCTTGGTTCTCTCAAATAAAACGGGCCGCTCAGCAGCGAACTGAGCGGCCCGTTTTTGTGTCTACCAAGTTCAAATCTGGATTTTCCTGGGACGACTGCGACCTACCACACTTCCAACTTGAAATCTCGATAATCCCGAATCAGTTCGAAGTCTGCGCGGTTCGACGTGATCAGCCGCGCGCCGTTGGACCGCGCCGTCAGCGCAATCAGAACATCGAAATGCAAATCGCGTAGCTTACTGCCTTGAAACCCGCGATCCCGCACGATGTCACCGAGAATCTCGCCCGATTCAAGCCAGCTCTTCTCGGTGGGCGTGAAGATGGGGAATTTTCGCTCCAGATTGCGAAGAAACACTTGCTCTGTCCGCGTCGTCGCGCCACGCCAGAGTTCGGCTAAAACAACTGCGGACGTTCGTACAAGCTCATCGAGGGAGTCAATGCGCTGAACGTGGCGATTGGCGCGGAGCTGATCGACCAGAATCGAGCTGTCGAAAATGACCATCTTACCGGTTGTAATTCTCGAACTTTAGCTTGCCGCCGTACTCCTTCATCAGCTTCTTAAAGTCCTTCAAGCGCACAACTTCCCTCAGCGCTACATGCACGGCCTCGGTGCGGGACTTAACCCCCAGCACGCGCACGGCTTCATCTGCCAGCTTCGTATCCAGCCGAATTGATGTCAGGGTCGCAGGCATTGTCCACCTCTTCTTGTATATACAGACTAACTTCACCGTATATACATGTCAATGGTCAGAGGCTGATCGCTTTCGCCGTCCGAATATCGGATCGCCCCCACACCGCATCTGCTACCATTTCGCCATGATCCCCGAAAGGTGTGGGAACGATCTGGCGCCAGGGCGCGCCGGCTCGGCTGGACCTCGCACATTGCGCTTCGAAAATCGCCGCTGGCCGATCGCCGAAAGCTCCTCCCGCTGGCCTTCCCTCCTCGGGCTGTTCGCACTCGCAGCATTTATCGTCGTCTCCGTCGCATCGCAGGCACAGCAGCCCGCCTCGACGTTCACATGGCAGGGCGCGTTGCACGATGCCGCCGGCTCTCCAGTCTCTTCAGCCAAAATCCGGCTCACAGGCAACGGAACCCGCTCCGAAGCATCCACTGCCGCCGACGGGGCGTTCCATTTTGCGGGCTTGCCCTCCGGCCAATACAAACTTGCCGTTGAACTTCGTGACCGAACAGTCGCATATCCGTCGCCGATCGAAATCGCGCTGAATGCCCCTTTCGCCTTCCTCACACTTACGGCCACCGGCGAGCTCTCCGTCAACGCCGCGCAATCAGCCGGCGCAACGGGCGGCGAAGAGCTCTCAAGCGCCGCCGTCAGCGAGTTGCCGCTCAATAGGCGCGACTTCAGCCAGTTGCTTTTGTTGGCAGCGGGCACCATGACCGACGCCAACGGAGCGACAAACTTTACGCAGCAGTTCGCGATCAACGGCCAGCGCGGCGTTGAGGCGACCTTCGCCATGGATGGGGCCGACATCAGCGATCCCGAGATGGGCGGATCGACCTTCTCGAACTTCAACGTTGATGCCGTCGAAGCAATTCAATCCAGCTCCGGCTGGATGCCCGCCGAGATCGGGCGTGGCGCCTCCGGTTTCACCAACATCGTCACGCGCTCCGGCGCTGCCGGTTTTCATGGATCGTTCTTTGAATTTCTGCGCAACTCTGCCCTTGACGCGCGCAATTACTTTGACCACGCGACTCCCGTCTATCCCGGCCGCATTCCGCCCTTCCGCCGCAACGAATTCGGATTTACCAACGGCGGCCCCGTGATCCTGCCCCATCTCTACGACGGGCGGGGGCGCACCTTCTACTTCACGCAATTTCAGGGCTTTCGCCAGATCCTCGGCACCACGCAGGTGATGCCCGTACCCACCCCCGATGAACGCGCCGGGCTCGACACCACTGCGTTTCCCGGCGACACTCTTCAGGTCCCCGTCGACCCCGGCATTGCGGCGGTCCTCAAGCGCTATCCTTTACCGAACGATTCGACGGGTTCGTTTGGCGCGCACACCTATGCAACCCCCTCCAGCGTCACCACGAATGCCGATCAGTTCTCCCTCCGTCTCGACAACTCATTGAGCGCCAAAGATCAGCTCCTTGCGCGATTCAATATTGACAACCTGACAGGACCCACAACGAATCCAGACCAGACGGCCATCGATCCTTCCTTTGCCACCACGTATATCGACCGGCAGCGCAACGTCGTCGGTAGTTGGACCCGCAACGCCTCGTCGCGCCTCATTTTCGTGTCTTCCCTCAGCATCACCCGCTCCACGCCCGGATTTCCTACAACCAATCGCACCGACCCCGCGATCAAGTTCGGCGACGGCCTCTTCGAGCCGTTCAACTCGGCGGCCGGTCAAGTCATACAGGCGTACGGCAATCTATTCCAGGGCCGCGAGCTCATCAGCTTCTCGTCCGGCCGCCACTCTTTCAAGGCTGGAGCTGAAGCGCGCCTCAACCGCGATACGACCTATTTCGGCATGAGCCCAAACGGTGAATACGATTATGGCGGAGGTGCAGCCTATGCCACGGAATTCATCCCGTCCACGAGCGGAACGCACGATATTCACGCCGGTGACTTGCTACCCGACACGCTCTCCGGTTTTCTTTCCGGCAGCCCCTTCGCTTACACCATCGGCATCGCCCCTCCGTATTTTTCCAATGGAGCGCACATCGGTCCCGCGGCCATCAATCGCAACAACGTCAGTTTCTTCGCGCAGGATACTTTCAAAGTGAACGACCGGCTGACCGTGGACTACGGCATTCGCTGGGATCTCTACACGCCGATCGGCGAGCGCGCGCATCGCACATCCACGGTTATCACTGCCAACGGGGCGCAGCAATATGTCATCAATCCGCAACCCGGTTACAAAACCACTTGGCGCGCGTGGCAGCCGCGCCTGCAAATCTCCTGGCAAGCCACGCCCAGGCTGCTGGCTCGCGCCGGCGCAGGCATCATGACCATCCCGCCCAACATTTGGCAGGACAACTACCTCACCGGCTCCACACCCTTTGCCGTTTATCCGCGCCTGCTTTCCGCTCCCGCCGCGCCGATTCATTACGGATTTCAGATCACTCCTGCCGAAGTTCCGCCCGTCTACACACCATCGGGCGCAAACATCTTTCCTGCCGACGATCCCAAACAAGTCGCTCCCAACACGGTGATGGATGTGAACCGCTACGAGCAGGATCTTGCCGCGCTCACGCCCGGCGGTTCCGTGAGCGATTTGTCCCTCAGCGGCATTGACCCATCCTTTGGCAACGCAACGCTCTACACCTGGACGCTGGGCGTCGAGCGCAAACTCGGAGGCCTCACCGCCGACGCCACCTACGTGGGTACGGCAGCTGAAAAGCTTCCCGCGGTCAGCTTTCCCAACGCATATTCCGGCGCCACTTCGGCCTTCGCGCACTACACCACATTCGACGCGTCGGGCAATGTGGCAGGCGGCTTTGGCACGGAAAACGTCGTCGTGGCAACGGCGCACTCCACCTATCATGCACTTCAAGTTTCGCTCTCCGGAACGGTAGCAAAGGCCGGGCCGGGCATTCAGGCCGGCTTCACCTGGGGCAAGTCAATCGACGACAGCAGCGGCGTTGTTGCGGCTGGCTCATCGCCCCAGAATCCTTTCGACTATCACCCGGAAAAAGGTCCGTCAACTTTCGACGCAACCACCTCCTTCGGCATCAGCGCGGCGCAGAACCTCCATCTCGATCGAGTGGCTCTGCTTCGTTTCGGCGGCAACACAGTCACATCCGGCTGGGAGCTTTTGAGCATCGCATCCATCTCGTCCGGCTCGCCTTTCACCGTTTATTCCGGCATTCAGCAAACCGGCGCGGGCTCAAATGGCGTGGACCGGCCCGATCAAATTGCGACTCCGCATCTCTCCACCGCGCGCAAAGTCCGCGAAGACTACTTCGGCGAGGGCGCCAACAACGCTGCCGACTTCTTCTCCATTCCCATCCACGTTGGCGGAGGCACGGGGCCGAACCAAGGGCGATTCGGCACACTCAGCCGCAACACGTTCCGCGGACCCGCGTTCTACGACCTCGATCTGGCGGCGATCAAGGACACGCCGTTCGGCGCGCGAAAGAGTGGAGCGGAGCTGGTCGATCTCCAGTTCCGCACCGAGTTCTTCAACATCTTCAACATTGTCGACATGGGACTGCCGGCAAATATCATCTCCGGCTCCGGCTTCGGCGAAATCAGCAAGACCGCCGGCAACTCCCGCCAGATTCAGTTCTCGCTTAAACTCATTTATTGATTTGCGGGCTTGTCAGTCAGCGTGCGTCGAGCGCCTCTTACGGCCCTTCGCCAGGCCGAACGGCCTGAAACAACATCGTTACCTTTGGCACTCCTTCTGCAAGGTTCGGGTAACTTCGCCCTTCGCCCATTTGGCTGTACAATCCCTACATGACACTGCGACCGGCCGGTTACATTAAGCCTGCCGCTTGCGTCTAAAACTACTCAGGTGTGCTGATGACTGTGACCCGCGATAAAAACGAGCCGCGCAAGCTGCCCATGATGCCCATTCGCGATATGGTCATCTTCCCCTATATGATGACGCCCTTCGTCGTGGGCCGCGAGTCAAGTGTCCGCGCCCTCGAGGAAGCCCTCAGCGGCGACCGCAAGATCTTTCTCGCCACCCAGCACGACGCCTCAATCGACGAGCCCAAAGCCAAGGACATCTACCAGGTCGGCTCCATCTGCAGCATCGTGCAAAGCGTCAAAATGCCCGACGGCAACATCAAGGTCCTGGTCGAGGGCGTCGAGCGCGCCAAGTCTCTTGAAGTCACAGATCGCGATGGCTTCTTCGTCGCCACCGTCCGCACCGGCAAGCGCGACTTCGAAATGACGCCCGCTGCCGAGCAGCTCATGCAGCGCGTCACCACACTCTTTGAGAACTACGTTAAGCTCCAGCAGTCGCTCAACTACGAGACCATTATCGCCAGCGTCCGCATGGACGAGCCAGCCAAGCTTTCTGACACGATTGCCGCCAATCTCCAGGTTGGCATCGAGGAGAAGCAAGAACTTCTCGCCATCTTCGATCCCGCGGCGCGCCTGGCTCGCATCGCCGACGTCCTCGACGTTGAAATTGAAAAGCTCGACATCGACCGCAACATCCAGTCGCGCGTCAAGCGCCAGATGGAGCGCGCGCAAAAAGAGTATTACCTCAACGAAAAGATCAAGGCCATCCAGAAAGAACTGGGCCGCGGCGAAAAAAGCGAATTCGACGAGCTGCGCAAGAAGATCGATTCCGCCGGCATGCCCAAGGACGTCCTGGAAAAATGCGTGCAGGAGCTCAAGAAGCTTGAGGCCATGCCGCCCATGTCGGCGGAGTCCACCGTCAGCCGCAACTACATTGACTGGCTGCTCGCCGTGCCATGGAAAAAGCGCTCGAAGGAAACGCGGTCGATCGACTTCGCCGAGAAGGTTCTCAACACCGACCACTACGGCCTGGAAAAAATCAAGGAGCGCATCCTCGAATTCCTCGCCGTCCGCCAGTTGGTCAAGAATCCAAAGGGCTCCATCCTCTGTTTCGTCGGACCTCCAGGTGTCGGCAAAACTTCGCTCGGCATGTCGATCGCCAAAGCCACCGGCCGCAAATTCGTACGCCTCTCGCTCGGCGGCGTGCGCGACGAAGCTGAGATTCGCGGCCATCGCCGCACATACATCGGCGCCATGCCCGGCCAGATTATCCAGCACATGAAGCGCGCCGGCACCAAGAATCCCGTGTTCCTGCTCGACGAGGTCGACAAGATTTCATCCGACTTCCGCGGCGATCCAGCCTCCGCGCTGCTTGAAGTTCTCGACCCCGAGCAGAACACCACTTTCCAGGATCACTACCTCGACGTCGATTACGACTTGTCGCAGGTTCTCTTCGTGGCCACGGCCAACGTGATGCACACCATTCCGGCCGCTCTTCAGGACCGCATGGAAGTTCTCCGCCTGCAAGGCTACACCGAGCAGGAAAAGCTTGAGATCGCGCGCCAGTATCTCGTCAAAAAGCAGCGCCAGCAGACGGGCCTGAGCGACAAGAACATCGTCTTCAGTGACGACGCCATCCTCGAAATCATCCGCTACTACACACGCGAAGCCGGCGTCCGCAATCTTGAGCGCGAAATCGGCAACGTGTGCCGCAAGGTGGCCCGCAAAGTGGTCAAGGCCGGCAACAAACACAAAGAGGAAATCACCGCGCAGAACATCGTCGAGTTTCTCGGCGTGCCGCGGTTCCGCGACTCCGAGGTTCACGAGAAGAGCGAAGTCGGCCTCGTCACCGGCCTCGCGTGGACTGAGGTCGGCGGCAGCATTCTCACCACTGAAGTTCAGGTCCTCGACGGCAAGGGCAAACTCACCATCACCGGCCAGCTTGGCGACGTGATGCAGGAATCGGCCCAGGCCGCGCTTGCCTACATTCGCAGCAAGGCGCAGGCTCTCGGCCTCTCGCGCGAGTTCTACCGCAACATCGACATCCACCTGCACGTGCCTGAAGGCGCCATCCCCAAGGACGGCCCCTCCGCCGGCATCACCATGGCCACTGCACTCGCCAGCGCGCTCGCCAAGATTCCCGTGCGACGCGACATCGCCATGACCGGTGAAATCACTCTCCGCGGAAAGGTGCTTGCCATCGGCGGCCTCAAGGAAAAACTCCTCGCCGCTCTTCGAGCCGGGATCTTCGAGACCATTCTGCCGCGCGCCAACGAGAAGGATCTTTCCGAGCTCCCTGACAACATTAAGAACGCGATGAAGCTCCGCTTCGTTGACACCATGGATGAAGTTCTCGCGCTTGCCCTCGAGCGCCCGCTCCCCACGCCGCTGCCTGCCGAGGCCGAGAATCTCGCCGGTGTTCAACCGGCCGAAGTCTCCACCAATCTTCCCGCCCCGCAGTAACTGCGAACGCAGAACCTCGATAGAGTTCGCGCGAAAGAAATGAAGTTGTCATCCTGAGCGAAGGTCGCCGCGGCGACAGTAGTCGAAGGACCTGCGGTTGGCTCTCTATAACTGAGTTTTGGCCTCTTGTTCGAGAGCGACCCCGGGAAGATGTCTTCGATTCCCTATTCCCTACTTCCTATTCCCTGTCTCCCTAGTTTTTCCAGCGCATCGCACGCAGTCTTTACTCCATCTTCCCGCGCCACTTCCTCGGCAGCCGCGCGTGCCCGCGCTTCATACTCAGGCTCCGCCAGCATGGCCCGCACCCGTCGCGCCACGCGCCACGGTTTGTAGCTCGACCGCTGAATCACCCGCGCCACGCCCATCCTGCGCATGCGTCGCGCATTGTCCGGCTGGTCGTGCGAGTAGGGCATAATCAGCATCGGTCGCCCCGCGCGCAAGCACTGCGCCGTGGTCCCCACTCCGCCCTGATGCACTACCATCCGCGCCCGCGGAAATAGCGCTGAATACGGCGCGTACTTGGCCACACAAATCGAATCGGGCAGCTCGCCCTGAGGCCGATTTCTTTCGTCGTCCCCGATCAGCAGCACCGCACGCACGCCCAGCTTCTTCGCCGCCTTCGCCGACTGCTCATAAAAATCTCCCGCCGCCAGCACCGCCGCCGATCCCAGCGTGAACACCACGGGCGCCTCGCCCGCGCTGAGAAACTTCTCAAGTTGTTCCGGCAGCGCCGCGTTCCCCGCGTCCGCATCGTAAAAACAGAATCCCGTGATCAGCGTATGCTCCGGCCAATCCTTCTGTTCAGTCCCCAGCACGCGCGAAAACAGCGCCAGCACCAGATTTGGCGAATGCTTCGCGTCGAAGATCGGGTTCTTGCCCTTCGGCAACCCCAATTCGCGACGCAATTCGTAAACCGGCTCCGGCCACTTGCGCGTTACAAAGCGCGCCAGGCGTTTCATCGCGCGCCCCATCCCCGGCGCTTTGTCGGCCCGCGCCAGTTTTGGAAAAGGCGGCAGCACCGGCGGATCGAACGCCGAGAAAAACGAGAACGGCGCCAGCACATAACTCGCCCAAGGAATTCCCGTGACTTCTGCCACGATTGGGCCGGCGTAGTTGAGCTCGCCCAACAGCAGCAGGTCTGCGCGCGCAGGCTTTGTCGCTGCATCCAGCAGATCGTCGTATGTCTGCCGCAGCACCGGATACAGAAACTCCCGCAGCCCCGTTTCGGTGCCCTTCTTCACGTCGTAGACCATCTCCACGAGCTTCGAGTTTGTTGGGTCAATGTCAGGCCGCAGCGCGTGAAACTCGAGACCGAGCGGCTCAATCTTTGGCCTGTAGACGTTGGGCAGCGCCATCACCGGCGTGTGTCCGCGCCGCTTCAGCTCCAGTGCAATCGCAATCAGCGGATTGATATCCCCAAAAGTTCCAATGTTCGACAGAACAATGCGCAATCGCGGGCTCCCCAACGCGTGATGGTTTCGCAACTTTGAGACTAATGCATCGGCGCGATTTAAGAGCCGTTCCGCTTGGCCCGGAGTTGATTGGAAAGGTTCGGCATTCTCAAGGAAACAAGGGGCCGGCAGGCTCGGATTCTAGTTGCTTGGCTTGGCAGGCCCCGCATTCGCGCATGCCGGCGGCACATCCTTCAGCGTCGGCTGCAAATCCGGCCAGTATGGGCTCTGCTTCAGTAGTCCGCAAAAATCCCCGAGCGTCGGCAGTGGGCTTTGCTGCGCCTTCGGCCCCAGCGCATCCACGAACTTCCACGCCGACTGCGAATTGCCTGTATAAATCAGGTCGAGGACAGTCTGCCACATCGTCGTTCCAATGGAGTCGGCATCGCCCGCCGCCACCACCTTCTGCGCCGCGCTCAGCTCTTTGTTCCACTCCGCTGTTGTCGGTGCGGGCGTCTGCATTTTGTCCGTCGCCAAATGGAATCCGCCTCCCTTCGCATCATCCGTCCAGCGCAGAGTCACCAGCGCCGAAGGCGAGCACGCAAAGCAAGTGGGCCAATAGCCAAAGGTCCAATCGGCGGTCACGTAGTCGTAGTGCCCATCGGCTTCGCGCTCAAAATGAGCCAGGTCGTCATTGGAATCGTTCAGAGTAGCCAGCAGCTTAAATTGCGGCGCAAGCTCGAAAACGTAATGCATCGTGCAGCAATGCGCTCCGCCGGTAAACAGCGAGACAATCATGTCCGGCTGTCCGCGCCCCGTCACGTCGGTCCCGTCCCGGATCACCGGTATATTGTCCTGCGCGGATCCCGGCTGCCCCAGCGTGTAGGTCTGAAAGCTGTCGACGCTTTGGTTGTACACAAGCTTGCCCCCGGTCGTCACCTGCACGCACGCGCCATCACCGCTCTTGTACGCGGCGAACAAGTACGGACCCACCGTCGCTGTGTCCGTTTGGTTTTTTGCCGTGCACGCCTGCGCCGGATTCTCCGCCTGTGCCTGGCCAGTCGCCGCGGCACACACAATCCAGGCCACTGCTACCATCGCGCTCCGTACCAACGCCCGCTTGCTCATCTCTCGCCTCATCGCTACCCCTCGGTTCAGTACAAGATAGCACCGCTACACTTGATTGGAGGCTATTTACTTCGTTCCCGGTTTATCGCGGTTCGCCCCGCTCATCCACGCGTTCAACGCGCCTTGATCTTCCGACCAACCTCCGCGTGCTATCCTTGCCCCGTTCGATTTCCATCCGGAGCGCCTCATGTCCCGTCCGCATCTTTTCCTCATTGCCGCCATTATCGCTGTCGCCGCTACTCCAACCATCCTCGCCGCGCAACAGCCCGCAGCGCCCGCGCCAGCGACCGCAGCGCCGCAACAGCCCTACCATATCGTCGACCACTGGAAGATCGGTGGCGATGGCGGCTGGGATTATCCTGTCGCCGATCCCGGCGCGCACCGCCTCTACATCGCGCACGGCACTGAGGTTGACGTCGTGGACACCAATACCGGCAAATCCATCGGCACCATCCCAAATCTTCACGGCGTCCACTCCATCGCTCTCGATACCGCCGGCAAGTTCGGCTACATCACTGACGGCGGCGCCAACGCAGTAGTTGCATTCGACCGCTCAAATCTCGCCATCACCGCGACCATCCCCGCCGGAACCGGTCCTGACGACATCCTCTTCGAGCCGGTCACGCAAACTGTCTGGTCCTTCAACGGACACTCGCACGACGTCTCCATCATCGACCCGAAATCCAATGCGGTAATCGCCACCATCGCTCTGCCAGGCAAGCCCGAATTCCCCGTCACCGACGGCCAGGGCACGGTCTTCGACAACATCGAAGACAAAAATGAAATCGTCCGCATCGACGCCCGCACTCACGCCATCACCGCCACCTGGCCCGCCGGCTGCGATTCACCCTCTGGCCTGGCCTTCGATGCCGCCGGCTTTCGCCTGTTCGCCGCATGCGACGGCAAAAAAGCCTCCGTCATCGACATCACTTCCGGCAAGCTCCTCGCCAACCCCACAATCGGCGACGGTCCCGATGCCGCCGGCTTCAGCGACGCGCACTCGCTCGCCTTCATCCCCAGCCGCGATGGAATTCTTTCCGTCATTGACGCCGCCGCCCCCGGCTATCCCACCATCGAGAGCCTCCCCACACAGGCCGGCGCGCGCACCATGACTTACGATCCATCCACCGACCGCGTCTATCTCATCACCGCCGACCTCGGTCCGCGCCCCGATCCCACGCCAGCGAATCCGCGCCCGCGCCCACCCGTCATCCCCGGCACCTTCACCGTTATTGTCGTCGGCCGCTGACTCGCGCCTCTAGCTCGCAAGTCAGCGCATTTCCGCCCGCCGAGCACTATTTTCTGTGAACTACGAACTGTGAACTGTCCTTATGAAGATCTTCCTCATCGCCGCAGCCGTTCTTATCGTCGCCGGCTCCCTCCTCGCCGACTACAAATGGCGAAGCTGGATCGCCCGCCAACGCCGCGACCGCAACGAGTAACTCCGCTGCTCCCTTAGCCCCATGTCCCCGCCTTTCCCATCTCTACCGTTACAATAGGGTTAGGGAGCCGTCCAAACGCCATGCATCGTTTCCTCAGCCTCCATTTCCCCTCGAGCCGGAAACTCGTCGGCCTTTCGTTTGCCTTTGCCGTTGCCGCCTTCGTCGCGGCCCCTGCCAGCGCTCAGTTCGGCGCGCCCGATACCACCCAGGTCCACGACCCGGCCGCCCTCAAGCCGCCGCCCGGCGCGCGCGTCGCCATCGTCGAGTTTGAAGACCTCGAGTGCCCCGACTGCGCCCGCGCCAACCCGCTCCTCAAAGACGCCGCCGCAAAGTACAACATTCCCTGGGTCCGTCACGACTTTCCGCTCCCGCAGCACAACTGGAGCTTCCAGGCCGCCGTCAACGCCCGCTTCTTTGACACCAAGAGCAAATCCCTCGGCAACGACTACCGCGACGAGGTCTTCGCCAACCAGATTTCCATCGAGACCCCCGTCGATCTCCAGCAATTCACGCAGCGCTTCGCCGCCCAGCACGGAGTCGCCTTGCCCTTTGCCATCGATCCCATGGGCCGGCTCTCGCAGCTTGTCAAGGATGACCGCGATCTCGGCCAGCGCATCGGCATCGAACACACCCCAACCATCTGGATCGTCACGAGCGCCGCCCACGCACCGCCCTTCGTTGAGGTCGTCGACCGCACCCGGCTCTACCAACTCATCGATCAGGCCCTCGCCGAAGTCCACGGCCAGTAGCCCAGCGCCCGAGCATCGCGCCTCCCGACCTCCCCTCAGGAGTGCTTGAATGAACGCCCGCCCGTCATCGCCAAAACTCGGTCTCGCCGCATTCGGAGCAGCCGCCGTCATTCTCGGCCTCTGCGGCTTCATCTGGCGCGACTTCGCCGTGAACTGGCAGCGCGTTCCTTTGGGCTTCCCCGGCCGCACTGAGCTTGCCTGCGTTGCCGCTGCTTGCGAGCTGTTGGCAGGCGTGGCGATTCTCACGCGCCGCTTCGCCCGCGCCGGCGCGGCACTGCTCACCATCCTCTACGCCATCTTCACCACGCTCTGGGTCATTCAGGCGCTCAAGGCGCCCGCCATCTACGACAGTTGGGGCAACGTCTTTGAGGAGTTTTCTCTGTTCGCCGCCGGTCTTGCTGCCTGCGCAATGCTCGCTCCGCCCGGCTCTCGTTGGGCCGGCAAAGCGCATCGCGTCGCGCGCATCTACGGCATCTCCGCCATTTCGTTTGGCGTCGATCATATCGTCTACTGGCGCGGTGCCTCCACATGGGTTCCCGCCTGGCTCCCACCCGGCCAGGTCTTCTGGATCTTCTTCACCGCCATCTGTTTCCTGCTCGCCGCCGCGGCCATCCTCTTCGGCATAAAAGCCCGCCTCGCCGCTGCCCTGCTCGCCGCTGAAATCCTTGGCTTCGAGATCCTCGTCTGGATCCCCAAGTTCATCGCCGGCCCGCATGACCACCTCAACTGGTCCGGCAATGCCATCAACCTGGCCATCATGTCGGGCGCATGGCTCGTCGCCGACGCGTTCAGCACTGCGCCCGCCACACGAACCGCGGCCTGAATCTTCGGGCCAGTTATCCCACAAACAAAAACGGCGCCCGCCGCAGCGAACGCCATCTGAATCCCTCGTCGAATTTCTGCTAAATTCCCAACTTCGCGAACCCCGCAAGAAAAAGCTAATAGCGAAAGGCTAATGGCTGCCCTTTAGCTGTTCGCGATCTTCACCAGCTCCTGCCCGCCCGGCGCAACCATCCGCGTCTGCGGAGCCCGCCAGTGATCGATATGGCTGATCCTGTGCACGCAACCAATCGTGCAATTCGGCGCGCAGCTCTTGGCCGTCAAAAACTCCTGCTTCACCCGCTCCCGCGTATACTCGGCCACCGGAATCCCCGGATACCCGCGCTGCTGACTGCAGTAGTGAACCAGCCCGTCTTCGCACACATACAAGTACCGCGACCCGGCCCGGCATCGCCAGTCATTCGCGCGGCCTTCCGCGATAGCTTCCTGGAAGCTGTCGAACTGCGCGTAGTTCCCCTTCTTCCGCGCCTTCATCTCGTGGTACACCCGCGCCTCGTCCGGCTTCAGCGGCTTCAGTTGCCCGTCGCCGTCGTGGATAATCCCGATCGTCGACTCGAACCCCAGCTCCAGCGCCCGCCGGCTGATCACCAGCGCGTCGTTTGGGTTTTTGATCCCTCCGCCCACCACCGAATTAATGTTCACGTGGAACTCTGCATGCTCGGCCAGCATCTCGAGCCGCTTGTCCAGAGTCTTCAAGCGACTTTTTCGACACCTCGTCCGGCTCCAGATTGTCGATGCTAATCTGCATGTGGTCCAGGCCCGCCTGGTTCAGCCGGGTCGATTCTCTCCGGCGACAGCAGGAACCCGTTCGTGATCATCCCCGCAATCGCGCCCGTCTTTCTCATCCGCCGGATAATGTCGTCCAGTTGCGGGTGCGTCAGCGGCTCTCCGCCCGAGATGCCGATCATCGCCGTCCCCAGCCGCCCCAGCGCGTCAATCCGCCTCAGCATCTCTGGGAGCGGCACCGGCTCGCTCACCTTGTCGTATTCATTGCAGTAGGCGCAGCTCAGGTTGCAGAACCGTGTAGGGATAATCTGCACCAGCACCGGGTGCGACGTATCGGCCAGCGCCCGCGCCACCATGGCGTACTCGCGCACCTTCCGCCTGGCCGCAATCGCCCGCCCGCGCACCGTCGATCTCCGGGGAATAGCCATCACTTACTATTGAATCACAGCGCATCCCGAACTGCTATTCGAAGCGAAACTGAGAGAAATCAATGGCCGGCTAGGGCCGCAATCGGGATAAAGTCGCCTGCCATCTTCTGGAATGAGGCGATGAGACTGATTCGGCGGTCACCATCAGGTACTCGCGCGGCTGCCCGCTCTGGAAATTCGTTATAGACCCGCCCGTCGAGCGTTCGTCCTGACAAATGCTTCCGAACGCCGCCCCACTGCTTGAAGAAAAACTTTAGCCCCGAGTCCCGGCACTGCCTACGCAGTGACCGGACCCATCGCGCGTCGATTGGACGAGCTCCAGGGCCGCTCTCGCCCCCAACAATCATCCAATCGATCCCGTCAAGTCCTATGACTCCTAAGTCTTCGATAAGCGGCTCGACAGACAAGAACTTAACCGATGCACCCGACTGACGAAGGTGCGCGATGCGAGGCACGCCATATTGCTTGTCCTCCACACTGACCCCCCACCAAACATTCTTTAGCTTTGCGGCAAACTTCAGCTTAGTTCTGAGCAAGTCGCGCATCCGCACTGAGCGCTTTGTTAGAACCTGAAACGTGTGCCAATTCGCTTGAAGCATGACTCGCGCAACCGCCTCGATGTAATCGTCAGGAACGCCCTCATGAAATAGATCGCTCATTGAATTCACAAAAATCATCTTCGGCGTCCGCCAGCGTAAAGGATCAACCAACTTCTCGGGAACAAGCCGCAAATCGAATCCATATTCGAACGGGTGGCCGGGCACACCGCGAAATCGCTCGGCGAATCTCTCCGCATAGCAGTGCTTACAACCGGGGCTCACTTTCGTGCACCCGCGAACCGGATTCCAGGTTGCGTCTGTCCACTCGATCGCGCTTTGTACACTCATGGCTGCTCCTTTGGGAATCGTACAAGATCACGCCCCGCCAATCCCTTCCCCTTTGAACTGACCGGGATCACTTCGATAATTCCGGTCGAACGCAACTCCTGCAGCAGCAAAATGGTTTTCCCCCAGAACCAGCGCCATGCTCGAACCGCCAAATACCACCGCCGCCACCAACCGCCACACCCAAAAAAAAAAAAAAAAAAAAAAAAAAAAAAAAAAAAAAAAAAACCACCACACACACACACACACACACACACACACACACACACACACACACACACACACACACACCAACCACAGCCCTCCACACATCACATTAAACAATGCCACCAACAGCTCCAGCAGCCACCAATGTGCCTACCTGTCACCAACTTGGAGTGGTACTGTGGCCGCAATGAGAACAAAGATCTTGGGCTTCTACCGAGCATGTTGCTCCAACTGCTTCGTCGAGCTCCAGCCGATTTTTCATAACACCGTCCACCCCGCGCCGCCGGCGCCACGCCAGCACGGGCACACGCAGGGAGAGAATCGTAACCACAGCGACAAGCGTCATCGATTCCTCCCCCTCATCTTGTCCGCCTCCATCGAATTCACCAATATGTCGCCGAAGCGATACCGTTGACGTTTCCCCGCCGCAACCATCCAACCGGAAGCCTTCCCGTATCCTGTTGCCAGAGGTCGCGCCCATGAAAAAACTGGCTTTTCCTGCTCTCTTCGCTATCGCCGTCCTCGCCATGCCCTTAGCCGCTTCTGCGCAAACCCCGGCCCCGCCCACCACCCTGCGCGGCGTCCTGCTGGAGCAGCTTCACACTACCCACGACAATGAAGATTGGTTTGTTCCGGCAAACGTCGCCGTAGCAGGCCTCACCGCCGAGCAGGCCAAATGGAGCCCCGGCAAGGGCAACCACTCCATCGGCCAGCTTGCCTACCACATCTGGTATTGGGACGACCGCGCGCTCACCCAGTTCAAGGGCGAGAAGCCCGCGCCCTTTGATGGAAACAACAACGAGACCTTCGACAACTTCACGCCCGCGCAATGGGACGACCTCCAGAAGAAGCTCGACCAGGTGCTCGCCGACTGGGAGAAGGCCGTTGAAACCGCCGACGACGAGAAGCTGGCGGCCAATGCGTCGCTGATCTCACACGTGGCAACGCACAACGCGTACCACATTGGCCAGATCCTCTACGTTCGCAAACTGGAGGGTGTCTGGGACCCAGCCAAGGGAGTGAAGTAGGCAGGCTGCTCGGGTGCCTTCGGCCCCTCGCATTTGGGGACCGGGGAGGCCACCAACCCACAGCCCGAGAGCTGCAAACTGTTGACTGGCGAGGACCCGCCTCTAATAAGCTCCAGTAGAGGCGAAAGAACCCTTGGCCCAAAACACCGAATGCTGTCATATTCCCCCGCATCATCCACCAAGAAGGCCTACAGTGAGAGCTGGCAAGGAGATTTAACAATGGAATCTGTTCTTGGATCGCCCCATCCACATATTGCCGACGCCTCGCCAATCGCGACACCTGCGGTGTCGCGTTTCCGCCTCTACACGCTGCGCGTCTGCTACCTGATCCTGGCCGCGGGGCTCGGCGCCTACGTATGGCCAAGCGTCGTCAGCCACACATCAGACTTCGCTTTGCAGCACGGCATCCAAACGGCCCTGCTGGCCGGCCTCGGATTGACGGCGGCGCTGGGCCTTCGCTATCCCGTGCAGATGCTGCCCTTGCTGCTCTTCGAACTCACCTGGAAGGCGATCTATCTCGTCGCCTTCGCGCTGCCGCTTTGGCAAGCGCACCAGATCACTCCCGCCGGTGCGGCTGACATCCAGTCAGTTTTGATGGTAGTGATCCTCGTCCCGCTCATTCCGTGGACCTATGTGTGGAAGCACTACGTTATGCACCCGGGCGACCGCTGGCGCTAGCTCAGCATCGCCGCTTCTCCCGATTGCAGTACAGTTTTACTGCAAACGCTTTGCTAGAAGCTAGAAGGTGGCGGCCAAAGGCCGCCTTACAGCTTGTCGATCTCTTCCGCAGCCTTGTGAATCGCTTCCGCGATCTTCTTGATCTGCTCCGGACTCGCGTTCCTCGGCGCCACATCTTTGACATCACAGCGCCGCGCAGGTCCATGAAGGCCTTCATCAGCTCGGGAGCACGACCGCGCTTGAATCCGCGCCCCGTTTCCTCAAGCCGCTCGAAGAGCTGGCCCACGCGCTCTTTGTTGGCCTCGAGATACTTCAGGCCCTCCTCCGTCACGCTGTAGACCTTCTTGCCGCTGGTCTCGGCGGCCGTGATCAGGCCTTCTTCTTCGAGCATGGTCAGCGTGGGATATACCACGCCGGCGCTCGGCGTGTAGCCGCCGCCCAGCCGCGCTTCCATGGTCTTGATCAACTGGTAGCCGTAGCTGGGCTCGTTTGAGAGCAGCCGCAGGATCACCAGCCTGATCTCTCCGGCGTCGAACATCCGCTCGCGCCCCTCGCCGAATCCCCGGCCGAAGCCGCGCCCGAACCCGCCATGGCGTCCGGGGCCAAAGCCGCCCGGCATCTCGAACCCGCCTCCGCGAATCCCCGCGAAGCGGCGCTCTGCCCACTGCTCCGGGCCGCCAAACTCCTCGCGTCCTTCAAATCTCCGGCCACCGCATCCGCCGTGACCTTCCCGCTCAAAAACCTGTCTTCCAAACATGGTGTTAGTCCTCCTGACTAAAATATGTCTCAAACTATATCTTAAGATATATCGTAATGCAAGCGAAAAATCGATCCTCTTCGATCTTGTTGATTTTTAACAGCTTATTTCCGGGAAGGCTCTCCGGGGCAGCGGGATCATCGGAGTGTTTATCGATGAGTTAATAGGGTCTTTATCGATCAGTAAATGGTCAAGTCGTTGATTCTAATGAAAACGCCTCAAAAACACCCTAGAATTGCACCGAGGATAGTGCAATTTTCAAAAAAAATTCGGAGGGCGGTCGGTTGAGACGGGGCTGCCCCGACCATCTGCGCGAAGGCGCCCTGCATGGTCCTCCGTTGGATGAACGATCGTGTTCGCAGCCATGTTTCAAGGTTAGCAATTT
Organism: uncultured Acidobacteriaceae bacterium; assembly: GCA_963850865.1. Taxonomy (GTDB): domain Bacteria; phylum Acidobacteriota; class Terriglobia; order Terriglobales; family Acidobacteriaceae; genus Telmatobacter. The sequence continues at coordinate 39,990 of CAWKMZ010000006.1, read as the reverse complement.
ACGCGAATCAATCGGCAAACTTTGCGTTTTTATTTGAGCTGCGTTTTCAGCAAGTTGCGGGTGTTTTTGAGGAAGGGCCTCTTGACACGGGCGTGAGGCGCGCCGAGTGAGAGGCTCCTGGTGCAACTTGCCACCGTCCGCCGTTCACGGTCTTTCCAGCGCCGCCCGATCCCACGTGGCGCAGTTCGCAGCCGCCTCGTATGTGCTCTGCAAAAACTGGAGCAGCGCATCGTCCGGGTCGGCCGACTGCCGCATCGCCTCATACGGAAAGATGAACTCGCCGAAGGTGCTGTCGAACTTCGCGCCTGCCGGCGCAATCGCATACTCGCGGTATCCGGGCGGCTCGGGGTAGGCGTAGCTATAAAAGAACGGCTCGATGAAAGTGCCTGCCGGTCCCGCCGCGCCGGGCCAGAATCCGCAACTGCTCACCTCGTGCGAATAGGCGTCGCGCGTCACGCGGTCGGGCAGTCCCGGCGTGCTGGGGTGCTCCGGCGCGGTGCGCCCTGAAAACCGGGTGCACGCCAGATCCATTGCGCCCCAGAACAAATGAATCGGGCTCACCTTGCCAATGAACCGCGCGCGAAATACTTCGATGATCCGCGTGGCCTGCAGCAGCACACGCCAGAACCGCTGCGCATACACCGGATCGTAGGCGCGGTGTACATCGTCCTGCTTGAACGGGATCGGCTGCGCCACCTCGCACGGCACCGGCCACATGGTACACAGCGCATCCAGGCTCTCGAGCGCAGTCATCAGCCGCCGGTAAAACTCGGCCACGGTCATCGGCTGTAGTTTGATGGCCTCACGCCCGCCGTCGCTGGTTTCAATGACCAGCTCGTGTGCAACAAAATCGAAATCGATCTGGACCATTCGCGAACCGTGGCGCGCCCCATGCGCCATCGGCATCGTGGTCAGCCCGCGAATCGTTGGATACAGCGTCACGTTCCAGCAGTGATTGATCGGCGGCGTCAGCGCCATCCTCACCTTGCCCACCATCTGCAGCCACAGCTGCAGAGTGGCGCAGGTGTCGCTCCACGCGCTCTGCGGCAGCGCCGGCCAAACTTCAATCTCCTGATCGCTCCCCGCGTTTCCCTTCATCGCCTCCCGATCCGTCATCGTCGTGACCTCCACGCAGCCCATGATAAGGCCCAAACCCGTTTCCGGCTCTCCGACTCCCGGCAAGGCGGCCCGAGATTCTGCTTGCGAAGCGGCGACCGCGCCGGATATCGTGAGGCCATCCCCCGAGGTGTGGCCCATGGCAGACGATAACGGTGCTTTCTCCGCGGTCGAGTCCCTGCTCGGCGATCGCTACACGCGCGAGGCGCGCCTCGCCCCCGCGTTCCTGAGCGTCTTCCCTGTCCTTCTTGTGCTCATCAGCTCGTTCACAGGGCTTCGCGACCTGGTACCCGCGATCCTCTCGCTCCTTGCCGTCTTCGGAGTGGTCCGCTGGATCTCGCACATCGCACGCGGCATCGGCGACAAGAAAGAGATCAAGCTGTTTCGCCACTGGGGCGGCAAGCCGACCACCACGATGCTGCGCGTTGCAATGGGATATCTGCAAATCAAAGACACAAGCTATGGGGACCAGGTGAAGCACCTCCTTTGGGAAGCGCCCCCCAAAGAGGAACTCCTGGACGAGATCGAACATCGCAAGGGAGTGCTGCCGCCAACCGAAAAGCAAGATCAAGACGTCGCGCATCCCGCCGCCAAAGCAGTGGTCCCCGCCAGAGGGCATGCGGCTGCCGCCAATGCGCCAGCCGCGGCCCAGGCTGACGAGCCCGGCACCGTCTCCGATGCGCTCGATCATCTCTACGAGCCGGTTGTGGCGTGGATGCGCGAGAATTCACGCGAGAGCGTGCTCGTCATCGAAGAGGAAATCTCCTACGGATTTCAGCGCAATTTTTTCGCGCTCAAGCTCTTTGCATCTCTCTGTGCGGTGACCTCGTTCGCCGTCGAAGCCAGAGCCGCGCACTTGCAGGTTCAACTGGTTCGGCCGTTCGTCACTCATGTTGATAGCAACACGGCTGCTGTGATTCTCTGGGCCCTCGCGGCCTACTTGATCTTCCTGTTGATTTTTGTCACCGAGAAAAGCGTGATGGTTCAGGGATTCATTTACGCGCGTGCGCTTCTCGACTCTTTCTACGCCCCCGACGCCTCAAGCAAACCCGCCCCCAAAGCTGGAAAGGGAGAGCCGAGCTAACTTCGCACCCTGCCTCTATACTGTCCCCGTGCCCCTCGCGCCCAACCAAATCGTCGCCCTGATGGTCGCCGTCAGTTTCGCTGCCGGGCTCAACGTCTATGCCACCGTGGCCACTCTCGGCCTTATGGCCCACACCAAGTATCTCGACTTGCCTCCTTCGCTTCATCTACTGTCGAACTGGGGCGTCATCGTCGCTGCTCTCGTCCTCTTCGGCATCAGCTTTTTCGTCGACAAAATTCCCGCCCTCGACCTGGTCTGGAACGCGCTCCACACTTTCATTCGAGTCCCGCTCGCCGCGCTGCTCGCCTTTCAAGCCACTGCATCGCTCACGCCCGGCGAGCAGCTTGCCGCCACACTTGCCGGCGGCGCCATCGCCCTTATCGCTCACGGAGGCAAAACCGCCGTTCGCGCCGCAGTGACTCCTTCGCCCGAGCCCTTCTCGAACATCGCGCTCAGCCTCGGCGAAGATGCTCTCGCCGTCTTCCTGACATGGCTCTCCGCGTGGCAGCCTTACATTGCGGCGGCTATCGCCTTCATCTGCATCCTGGTCACTCTCATCCTCATCCGCTTTGTCTTCCGTGCCCTGGCGTCGCTTCGCCATCGCCGCAAGCGCGCGGTCCCGGCCTGACCTATGCCGTCTCGCTCCGCATCAGCCGCGCAAGTCTTTCACCGCGCTTCTTGAGCCCGATGGAACCGCGCTCAAGTGGGTCATTGCCCGCGTTCCCTTCGACATTGCCAAAGCCTGGCCGGTACGCAACGGACGTCGCGTCCGCGGCGAAATTGGCGGCTTCCCTTTCCGCACTTCGCTCTTCCCCGATGCGCGCCGAGGCGGCCACTATCTCCTCGTCAACAAGAAGATGCAATCCGCCGCCAACTCACGCGTTGGCTCGCGCGTCAAGATCTGGCTTGAGCCCGATCTCGCGAGCGTCCTGTTGCCCTCCCAACCGAACTCGTCCGCGCCCTCAACGCAGACCGGCAGGTCCGAAAATTGTTCGACTCCATGAGCGATTCCCGACGCCGCGAGTTTGGCAAATTTGCCGATCAGCCCAAATCGCCTGCCGCCCGGACCAAGCGAGCCGAAAAAATCGCCGAGATGCTTATGCAGGCCCTCGAAGGCGAGCACGATCCGCCTCCCATCCTTCGCGCGCTCTTTCAGCGCCATCCCGGCTCGCGCGAAGCCTGGCTCGCCCTCACTCCCGCGCAGCGCCACAGCCAGCTCCTCGGAATCTTCTATTACGAAACTGCCGAGGCTCGCGAACGCCGCGCCATGAAGGCCATCGAAGCCGCGCTGAAAAGCGCCGGACGGAAACGGCGCGACGACGCCGGCGGCGAGTAATCCTCCCTTTGGTTGAGCCGGCTTATTCGCTGATTCCTTGACCGTTACGACTGCCGAGCCGCTCCACTCGCGCCTCCTCGCCCGCAAACCCTCGAATCATCACAACTTTTGCGGTGGATTGTGTTTGAACAAGGCAACAGGGGGTAGACGTTAAACCGAGGGTTCCAGATTCAACTGGCCTCAACCCACGGTTTTATCGTCTAATAAATTCAGATGACATTTGCTTCCGTTGCAACGCTTCTCCCAAAAGCATCTGCCTTGGTAGCCGACGATCAAGTGCGGCAGGAAAGCCTTGCCGTCTCCGCCGGCCTCAAACTCCAGAAAGCGGGGTTGCTTGAGGAACTCATTGTCCGGTATCAGCATCGGCTCATGCGTTATCTGCTTTTCCTCACTGGAAACCGCGACACCGCCGAAGACACCTTCCAGGAAGTCTGGATGCGGGTTCTTGTTCGCGGCGATCAGTTCGACGGCCGCGCCCGGTTTGAGACCTGGCTCTTCACCATCGCCCGCAATCTGGTCATCGATCAACGCCGCAAGCGCACCATGAACTCGCTCGACGAACTGATTGATGGCGCCACGGAAGACGACCGGTCGATGACGTTCGAGGTGGTAGCCGACGAGCCCACGCCTTTCGACCGCGTTTCAAACCTTGAAGACCGGGAGAAGATTGCCGCCGCGCTGCTGGAGCTCGATACGCTCCACCGCGAAGTGCTGGCGCTTCGCTTTTACGAAGAGCTCTCGCTTGAAGAGATCGCCAAAGTCACCCGCGCCCCGCTTTCCACCGTCAAGTCCCGTCTCTATCGCGGACTGGCCATGATCAAGCCCCGGCTTGGATTTGCAGCAACCCGCTTCCAGGAGGTTGCGTGAGAACGGCTGAAATGGCCGGCCACACGGGCGCCACCGCGGCGCCGGGGCCCACATCGTCTGCCGCAGCAAACTCCGACGTCCTTGCCGCTCTCTCGGGCAGGCAGGCGGGCCGCGACCGGGCCGTTGCCGAAAAAACCCGCCGCGTCGTTCTGGCTTCACTCGGCGTCATGCGGGATCAAAAGGCCGGCCGCCGCCGCACGCGTTCCCTTGCTCTGGCGTCCATCTTTGTGGCTCTGCTCGCCTTTGGGCCCCTGGCCTGGCGCGTCGCAGACGACCTGATCGGCGGGGAGCACATCAGCGACATTGCCACCCAGACCAGTCTTTGGGCCTGCATTCTCTTCCCTGCGGTTCTGGCCGCAATTCTGGTGGCGGGCTGGTCGCGCAGCAGAGACTGATTCCCGCCGGAATCTTCAGGATTTTTTCGATTCTGCAGCTCAACGCAACTTCTTTCGCCCCTGCTCCGTCCATTCAAAGAGGGGCAGATTTGCCTTGATACTCTTTTGAAAGGCCCTGCGCGAGTAAGGTATAGGAATGCCCGAACCAAAAGACATCCGGATCAACGAAGAAGAGCGGCTGATTCCAGTCTGGTCCATCGTGCTGGCCAGCCTGGCCTTTGTCCTGGTCGAGTACTACTTCTGGGTCGTCGCGCCCGAGCAGCGCCACCACACGCCGCCGCCCCTGGGCCTGCGCATCTACTTCAACGTTTCGTGGGGAGTCGTCGCTTCTCTCTATTTCCTGATGGTGGGCTACATTAGCAAGGATGCCCCGCGCCGCGCGATGAGCGCGCGATTCTGGATGGTCATCTGCTTCGTGATGCCGGCTGGTATTGGCGCCGTCCTCTACTTCCTGCTGCGCCAGCCTCAGGTCTCCCGCTGCCCCGCATGCGGCACGCACGTTCAGGGCGACTTCCACTTCTGCCCGCAGTGCAATTTTCAGCTCACGGCCAACTGCGGCACCTGTTTCCGCACGGTTCGCGCCACCGATATTTACTGCACCAACTGCGGCCACGAGCTTGCCGCCGACCAAACTCCCGCGCGCCTGCGCGTCCTGAGCGAATAGCGGGTCTCAGACCTGGCCCCAATAGTCCCGCCAACTCCGCTATTTCCGCTCCGCCCTGTTCTACAATCAACCTGTTCAGTTTCCATGCCCATCTCCGCGCTCATTATCGACGACGAACAACTGGCCCGCGACGAGCTCAAGTACCTGCTTGATTCGGTCGGCGATGTGGATGTCGTTGCCCAGGGCTCGAACGGCATTGAGGCCGTGGATCTCATCGACGAGCACCATCCCGATCTTGTCTTCCTCGATGTGCAGATGCCCGGCCAGGACGGCTTCGCCGTGATTCAGCGTCTCGTCGATCGCAATCGCGCACAATCCGCGAAGGCCGGCGCGGAGAAAGACATCGCGCCCCTGCCTCAGTTCGTCTTTGCCACCGCATTCGACCAGTATGCCGTTCGCGCATTTACTGTGAACGCCGTCGACTACCTGCTCAAGCCCTTCGACCTTGCCCGCGTCACAGAGGCCGTGGAGCGCGCCAAAGCGCGCATCGCCGCCGGCAGCCCCGCATCTGGCGCCGCGCCCGATCAAGTCCAGATCGACCGCCTTTTGCAACTTCTCAACCGCCCGCAAAACGGCGAGGCGAGCCGTCCGCCAGCCAAGCTGATCGTGCAGGCGCAGAGCCGTCTGCTGCTCGTGGATCAAGCCGACATTTGCTACGCAGCCATTGACGAAGGCGTCATTCGCATTGTCACTCGCGTCTTCGAGGGCCAATCCAAGTGCCGCACACTCGAAGAACTTCTCGAGCTCCTCGACCCCGCGCGCTTCTGGCGCGCCCACCGCGGCTTCGTCGTCAATATCGACCAGATCCGCGAGGTCATGCCCTGGTTCAAATCCAGCTACCAACTGCGCATGAACGACAAGCAGCAGACCGAAATCCCGGTCAGCCGCGCGCAGACCAAACGGCTCCGCGAGCTCTTCAACCTCTGATCTTTGATCGCTGCCGACTGCTGATCGCTCGCGGTTCACGAACCACTGACTCTAGATCGGCTCGCCAACCTACCCCTGAAACCCGGGCTCTGTTTTTCTCAGTCGTACCGCTCGAAGACGACCTGCTTCTTGTGCCAGCCGTAGCCGTCGAGCAGCTCGCGGACGCCGGAGACCATGAAGTTGAGCCCGCAGATGTAGCAGTAGATGTCAAAATTCAGGTTGGCCGCCGGAATCGCCGGATCGACAGGCGGAGCAGGCAGCGTTCTGCCCTGCCGTTTCGCGCGGTCCTCGATGATCTTTGCAACGTGGACCTGTACGTGGCCGCGAAGGCCAGTCCAGCTATCCAGAGCCCGGCTCAGTGTGGGCAGGTAATGGAAGTTCGGTATGCGCTTTTCGAGCGCTTCAAACTCGGCCTGGTAATAAACGTCGGATTCGTGGCGCGTTCCATAGACCAGCCAGATGTTTTTGCCCTGGCTGCGATCGGCCTCGCCGATCGGAAATAGCCATTCGAGATAGGCGCGCATCGGGGCGACGCCGGTTCCCGTAGCTACAAAGATCGAGTCGGTGATCGGCTCCTGCAAGACAAAGTGCCCATGCGGCCCGTGAATCTGAATCGTGCCTCCCACCGGCAAATCGGGCAGGTCCGCGAGGTGATTGGAGAAGAATCCATTCTCCACGCGGTTCACGCACAGCTCGAATTTGTTGCCGCGCGCCGCCGACGCAATCGAGTAGGCTCGCGTCTGCTGCTTGCCATTTTCGTCCATGGCAACGGCCGATACGAATTGGCCGGGGCGGTAGTCGAAACTATCACGTCCTTCAACTTCGAACACAAAGTGATAGCACTGGGCAACTTCAGAGATGCATTCTTTGCGCAAGAGTCGCGCCGTATAAAGCTCGCGTGCCAAGTTTTTCCTCGCCTTGTTGGGAAAGTTGGGGCCGGGGTCGTGCCTGCTGCGATTATAGGTCGCCGGGGTTCGGTGCGGCCATGCTTGCTGGCGCCCCGAAGGTTCGCGCTTAAGTCGAGGCCCGAAATGCAGGTCCTTCGACTGCGTTTGGCTCAAGAACGAGCCAAACTCCGCTCAGGATGACCGGCAATTTATGGTGAGAAGTTCCGTTCAGGATGACGGGGATTTATTACTGTGAGCCCATCACCGGAACCTCGATTGCCGACTCATGTCCCGGTCCGGAATCGATCGTGATCGTCGCGGCCTGATAGTCAGAGGGCATCGCCTTCATGATGTTCGGCACAAAGGTTTGCGGGTTGCGATCGTAGAGCGGAAACCATGTGCTCTGGACCTCAATCATCACGGTGTGTCCGGCCTTGAAGACATGATCCACGTCGTGGAGGCTGAATTTGTATTCGTGGATCGATCCGGGTGCGACCGCTGTTGGAGCGTCGTATCCGGTGAGATACCGGCCGCGGAAGATCTCGGCGTTGGTCATCAATTGGTAGCCGCGCATCGTCGGGTTCGCATCGTCGCTGGGATACTCGTCAATCAGTTTCACGACAAGGTCGTTGTCCGTGCCTGTGGTCGAGGCAAAGATGTCCGCCACAACCTCGCCGGTCATCGTCAGGTCTTTGGTGAGCACGGGGAGCTTCCACACGGCCACGTCGTGACGGCCGGTCACGAACCGCTGGTCTTCGGTCAGCCAGTTGTACCAGTCTGAACCGTCGCTGTACGTCGGCTGGATGGGCCTGTGTCTGTAGGGCACAGGATTGGCCGGATCGCTGATGTACGACGTCGTGGCCTCAGCCGTAGACGAACTCCAACTCAGCAGCCCCGCGCCGCCAAGGTAAAGGGCCGTCGGCCGCGACTCCCTTGGAGGAAAGCGCGAATAGGTCTTCCACGTATTCGACCCGGTTTGAAAGCTGGCTGTGTCTTGGAGATCGAAGCCAGCTTCATCCTTGAGGTAATGCGCGAAAAACTTAGCCTCGATATCTCTGCGAAATTCGGTGCCGATCGGCTCTCCGTAGTCCAGGTTGCCGAGGCGCTGCGAAGATGACGACCAGTAACCGTGCCGCCACGGCCCGAGAACGAGAAAGTTCTCGTGATTGGTGTCATGCGGCTCGAGCTCGGCGTATTCCTCCTGCGGCCCGTACATATCTTCCTGGTCGTAGTAGCCGCCGACCGTGAGCGTGGGCACCGTTACGGAATTCAGCGCATATTCCACGCCGCGCGACGACCAGACAGGATCGTACGCTGGATGATCGAGGAAGAGCTTCCAGGTCGGAAGCAGCCTGGCCCCGGACTGCTTCACGTCCTCCGCAAAGCTGCCGCGCCGGAGGAAGAAGTCGAACCCGTCCACGGGTTTGCCGTTGTCCTCGCCGTAGCTCACCTCAACTTCAGTCTTTGTCGATTCCAGCCCCAGCACATAGTCATAGCCGTAGCTCTGCCGGAACGCGCCATTGTGAAAGAAGTCATCGCCAATCCAGACGTCGATCATCGGCGCCTGCGGCGAGATTGCTTTCACTGCGGGATGCGGGTCGATGCCTGCCATCATCGCCAGGAAGCCGGGATAGCTGGTGCCCACTACGCCCACCCGGCCGTTATTGCCCGCCACATTTTTGATGAGCCACGCCACGGTGTCGTAGGTGTCAGTGCTCTCGTCAATTGCGTGTGGATTGTGATGATCTGCGAGTGGCCGCATCATCACGAACTTGCCTTCGCTCTTGTAGCGCCCGCGAATGTCTTCGGCTACGTAGATGTACCCATCGCGCGCCAGCTCGGGCCGCTGAGCAAAAAAGGAAGCTCGGTCGGTTCCGTCCACGCCGTATGGCGTTCGCTGCATCAGAACGGGCAACGGCGCCTTGATGTCTGCCGGCTCGAGGATCACAGCGTGGAGCTTGACTCCGTCGCGCATGGGAATCATCGCCTCGCTGCGCACATAGTCATGGAAGACGTGGCGGATTGGCTCACCGCTGCGAACATAAACTACGCCCGGATGGTCAGAAAACAAGACCTTCGTCGCATAGCCGGCCGCACCGACTTGAAATGTGGCCGTCACGTCCGAATTCGCAAGGGAGAAGAGAGTTGCCGAGATGGGCTTCAGCTCAACAGGAACCTGGCGGTCGGATTCAACCGTTAGCTCGCCCGTTTGCACGTAGACGCTGTAACCGTCGCCCGGATTCGCCGGATCGGTGTACTCGCCGGCAAATGCGTAACGCTGCACGGAAGGAGCCGGCTGTTGCGCGGAGCGCGGAGCCGCAAACAACCCGGCAGCGGGTAATGAAAGAATCGCAATGCCAATGGATCTGCGAAAACAGCTGCAGAAAATCAAAATTCATCCCTCAACTGGTTGGGAACGCACCGGAGGCCCGCCGTCCTGAAGGCCTTCCTCAATGTACGTGACCGTGATGATGCTCGTGCTTTGCGGTCATCTCCTCGGGAGGAGTGACGCAAACGCAATCGTCGAGTGCTTCGCAGCCGATGTGCTCGAACTGAATGGTGGTGTGGCTAATCTCGAATTGACCGCGGAGAACGTCCCTGAGGCCTGCCAGAATGCAAACGCTCTCCGAAGGTGGAATATCGGAGATCGTCACGTGGCAGGCGAGGGCGCGCGTGTACGATCCCAGGCACCACACATGCAGGTCGTGAACATTGACCACGCCATCAACCGCTTCCATGACAGAACGAATCTGCTGCAGCGAGACGCCGCGCGGCGTGCCCTCCAGCAGGATGTTGAGCGTCTCGCGCACGATCCCGATGCTCGACCAGAAGATGAAGGCGGCAATGAGAATGGACAGTACGGGATCGATCCAGTTCTGGCCCGTGAGCTGGATGCCGACGCCGCCGGCAATCACGGCAGCCGTCGAAAGCGTGTCGCCCGCCATGTGCAGAAAGGCGCTGCGCAAATTTACGTCGCGGGCCACGCCCCAAAGCAACGCCGCAATCGCGCCGTTCATGATTACGCCGGCCGCCGCCACGATCATCATCAACTTTGGTTGCACCGTCACTGGCGAGCTGAGGCGGTGAACGGCTTCCACGGCGATCAGAAGCGAAATCGCGATGAGCGTCGCCGCATTGATGAATGCCGCGATCACGCCGGCGCGCTGGTAGCCGAATGTTCTGGAGTGGTCTGCCGGCCGTGACTGGAAATAGACTGCGGCGAAGCTCAGCAGGAGGGCAAGGAAGTCAGAGACGTTGTGCCCCGATTCAGACAGCAACGCCAGCGAATGAGCGCGCAGTCCGGCGACAAACGTGACCACGACATACGCCAGGGTGGCCGCCATCGAGATGCGCAGGACCCATGCTGTCCGATTTGCGCTTTTGCCGGCCTGCGCCGCGTGAACATGCATATGGATAGTTTATCGGGGTTTGGGATCGCGCGCCAACGCGCCGTTCTAGCCTTTGCCGGGCCGCAAATGGCTCAGATCCACGGGGTCCGGATCGTCAAACGATGGCAGTTGCGGAATCCGCTCCCGCAGACCCGTCCAGCCCTCGCCGACAACGATGCTGTTGTAGGGGTTACCGGGCTGATAGCGCACGGAGCATGGAAATCCCGCCCTCACCTCGCCTGCATTCACAACATCACGCATCGCGGTTATGTCCTGCGAGCACTCGTAATCCACTCCCGCGATTCGGTAGCTGAACAAAAGCAAGGTAAGCGTCCGTCCGTCTTTAGCTTCCATCTCTTGAATGTCAAGAAGCATGCCGTCGACGAGCCGGCCCGAATGTACGAGGAACTGACGCCGCGCTTGCTCAACTTCATCGGCGGTTGGACGCTTGCGCAACACCAGCCACACGGCAGTAGCCGCTGCCAAGGTCGCGGCGGCGACTCCGGCTGCAATTTCCCAGTTATCTGTATTGCGCAGGATCATCCCGAGATGGAACCCATGCCCAGAGCCCCCAATTCGAGGATACCGCAGATGAAATCGACTCTGTACCACAAGCCGGCTGCACGGTGCCACGACGATCAACCCTGCGCGGGCGCGCCTTCAAAAGCCGCGCAAATGACCTATACTCTAGGTTGCACGAGCGGCAGGATTCTGCACTGCCAGGTGCGCGGTTTTGCGGATTGTTGGCTGCGGCGTTAGAGGCGATGGCATGAAAGAGCGTTCAAAAATCCGATCCACCACGGTTATTTGCGTGCGGCGCAATGGCCAGGTGGTTATGGCCGCCGACGGTCAGGTGACATTTGGCGACCATGTGCTGAAGCACTCGGCCAAGAAGATTCGCCGCCTATTCCAGGACAAGATTCTCGCCGGGTTTGCCGGTTCCACAGCCGATGCTTTCAACCTTTTTGCGCGCTTTGAAACCAAGCTCGAACAGCACGCCGGAAATCTGAACCGGTCCGCGGTGGAGTTGGCGAAGGATTGGCGCACCGACAAGATGCTTCGCAACCTGGAGGCGTTACTCCTTGTTGCGGATAAGGCGCAAACGTTTCTGATTTCGGGCTCAGGAGACGTGATCGACCCCGATGAGCCGTTGGCGGCCATCGGTTCCGGAGGGAGCTACGCTACCGCCGCCGCCCGCGCGCTGATGGACAACACCGAATTGAGCGCCCGCGAAATCGCCGAAAAGGCCATGAAGATTGCGGGCGAAATCTGCATCTACACCAACGATCGCATCACCATCGAGGAGTTACAGGGTTAGCGGAAGATTTCCGCCGACATTCGTCCATGGCCATTTATCTCCCTGCATCCGCCGAAGAACAGGAGCTCGCGCTCGACGAGCTGACTCCGCGCGAGATCGTCGCCGAACTCGACAAGCATGTGGTTGGCCAACGCGCCGCCAAGCGCGCCGTGGCCATCGCGCTCAGAAATCGCCAACGGCGGCAAAAGCTTCCACCTGATTTGGCCGACGACATCATGCCCAAAAACATCATCATGATCGGCCCTACCGGCGTGGGCAAGACCGAGATCGCGCGCCGCTTGGCGAAGCTGACGAATTCGCCGTTTCTCAAGGTCGAGGCGTCGAAATTTACCGAAGTAGGATACGTGGGCCGCGATGTGGAGTCGATGATTCGCGATCTGGTCGAGATTGCAATCGACATGGTGCGTGAGGAGCGCCTGGAAGAAGTGGAAGACAGGGCGGAGATGAATGCCGAGGAGCGGCTGCTCGACGTACTGCTGCCGCCCCCGCCTGCCGCGCCTCACCCGCAAGAGAACCAGCTCTCGCTTCCCGGCACTGAAAGTCATCAGCGCTCGCGCGAAAAACTGCGCCAGCAATTTCGAGAAGGCAAGCTCGATGAGCGCATGGTCGAGCTCGATGTTCGCGAACGCGGTTCGTCGCAGTTCGGCATCATCTCCAATCAAAACATGGAAGACATGGAGATGAACCTGAAGGATATGCTGCCCAACATCTTCGGAGCCGGCACCAAGAAAAGAAAGATGAAGGTTACCGACGCCTTCGATTATCTGGTGCAGGAAGAAGAGGGCCGGCTCATCGATATGGACTCGGTGAATCGAGCCGCAGTGGAGCGCGTTGAATCGAACGGGATCATCTTCCTGGACGAGATCGACAAGATCGCGGGGCGCGAAAGCGGGCACGGACCGGATGTCTCGCGCGAGGGTGTGCAGCGCGACATCCTGCCCATTGTTGAAGGCACTACAGTCAATACTCGGTATGGCATGGTGCGTACAGACCACATTCTCTTTATTGCTGCCGGAGCCTTCCACGTCTCGAAGCCAAGCGATCTGATTCCTGAATTGCAAGGGCGATTTCCAATTCGCGTCGAACTGCAATCGCTCACGGTCGACGATTTTCTCCGCATCCTTACCGAGCCCAAGGCATCGCTCACCAAGCAATACTCGGCGCTGCTTGAGACCGAGGGAGTACGCCTCGAGTTCGCCCCGGAAGCTTTGCGCGAGATGGCTGAATTTGCGTTCAAGGTGAATGAGACTACTGAGAACATTGGCGCACGGCGTTTACACACCATCATGGAGCGGGTTCTCGAAGACATAAGTTTCCTGGCGCCCGATGTGGCCCGCCGCGCGCCTGACGAACAGGCCTCCTCGGTGCTTTCCGCGGCCATCAAGAACGAAGCAACGGTGCCGTTGCCCTTCCATGAGCGGATGACCGCATCCGGCCCGGAGAAGGTTTTCCTCATTGACGATGCTTATGTCCAGCAGATGGTGGCGTCCATCGTAAAGGACCAGGATTTGTCCCGCTATATTCTCTAGTCTCCGCCTGAGTGCGCGCTTGTTTGCGCCGCCCTGCCGAGCGCTGTAAAATAGAGAAACTGCACCACAAACACGTCGGGGAGTGGCTCAGCCTGGTAGAGCACCTGGTTCGGGACCAGGGGGTCGGAGGTTCGAATCCTCTCTCCCCGACCAATTAATATCTGAGGTCCTTCGCCCGCCCCGGCGGACTCAGGATTTCGCCTGCGGACTTCCGCTGGCGCTCACGCCCGCAAAACGGCTCAAGTTCGAATCCTCTCTCCCCGACCCATAATTTCAATACTTTACAGACCGCGAACAAGCTCAAGAATAGACCCTCTGGTTGCAGCCCAGGTTCCCTGGTGCCGGAAGGCGCGTCTTTCCTGGATTGTTCGCTGAATAATGGATGCGGCAACAGCTACAAATTCGTCTAGAGTCAACCATGATCATGCCCGTTGAGCTGTGGAACCTTGAGTTGTTGAAGGTTCTGTCGCCCACAAACTTGCAGAAGCCTAGCCCCACTCGAAGTTAGCAAGTGACTGGGCCGAAGATATCAAGGCCATCGGTACATGGGTTCGCCCAACGTGTCTGAATCTAGGTCTGGCCGGGCATCGCTTACCTGCGATGTGTGGCCAACATCATTAGGACAAAGAGAACGATAGGGATCGCCGCCAGCACGACATAAAAGAGAAAATTCTTGTTCCAGGCGGCAGTCGTTCTATAACTCCTGTGCGACACGTCACTTTCTTCTACGACCACATCTTGCACATGCGCCAAATCTTGCGCCATATCATGTGCGCTCGCATAGCGGTACCTGGGCGTCTGGTCCATTGCGCGCATGACTATTTGCTGCATTTGCGGGGTGATCGAAGGTTCAAGCTTGCGAGGCGGTGTTGGCGCCTTGAGCTGAGGGTCGCTTATGTGAGTGAGGATGTAGTTGTTCTCGAAGGGCAGCCTGCCGGTAAGCATTTCATACAGGATCACGCCGATGGAGTAGACATCGCTGCGGGCATCGCAATGCTGGCCTCTAATCTCCTCAGGCGATGCGTAGCTGACCGTCTTAAGCTCGCGTGCCAGGCTGACAAACGTAATCCGTTTCGCCGCAACCTGCGATGCGAGTCCGAAATTGATGAGCTTAATGTGGTCGTCGGTATCTACGAAGATATGCTCAGGCCGGAGGTCCCGGTGGACGACGCCATGCGAATTGATATAAGCCACAGCATCGCAGATTCCGACAGCAATATGTGTTGCGCGGTCCTGGGAAAGCCTGCCTTTTGCGAGAATCTCGCGAAGCGATTGGCCATTGATCCACTCCATGACGATGTAATCACGGCTATGGTGTTCACTGGGAAGAACCTTCATCACCCTTGGGTGGTTTAGTTTCTGGCCGATTTCCTGTTCGCGGCGGAATCTTTCGTGGAACACGGGGTCCAATTCCAGCTCAGTGTGGGGCACTTTTATGGCCACGACGGCGCCATTGTTTAGATCGACCCCTTTAAAGATCGACGCATGGGTGCCCGTGGCGACCAGTGCATCCACCCGGTAGTGATCGAGCTGGTCCCCGACCGATATCTCTTTCATACGTTGTGCCACCCTGCGGCAGTTCCGCGATCGCTACTCTTCAGGTCCATATACTCGGGGGACACGAGATCTTTCGCGCCTTTCATCGGTTTACACTCCCTGGCCGAATCTTCAAAAGAAAACAGGACAACGATGACTCCTAAATTTTAAAGACCCGTTCCAGTGTGACTAGAACTATCAGCAGGCGACGGGAGCAGCGCTTCATACACGGCGAGCCCCTCAATCTCTTCGTCTTCTATGCACCTGATGTTAAATGCCCCACGCAAGGCGAGCGGTGTGAGCAGCGTGGTAAAGAGGACGACGGAAACCATCACAGCTACCTCTGGCTCGCGAAAGACGCCGGAGGCGGCCCCCATGGCGGTTACGATCAAGCCGACCTCGCCGCGTGAGACCATGCCGCAACCGATGCGAAAGCTTCGTACCCACCCCATTCCGCGCGCCAGGGCAGCCACGCCACACCCCAGCAACTTACTGACAACGGCGATCAGGAAGATAGCCCCGAGAAGAAGCCAATGTCCGCCAAGAGAGCGGAAGTTACTCGAAAGACCGATAGAAACAAAAAACATTGGAATCAAAAGGCCGTGTCCGATGGCATAGAAGGTCCGCTCGATGTCAGCCTTGTATTCCGATCCTGCGAAGACATATCCCAGCAAGTACGCTCCGGTAATTCCTGCAACGCTCCCGAGCCACTCCGCCGCAATGGCATAAATCAGAACAAGCGCTAGTACGCAGCTTGACACGGATTCGCTGGCGGTGAGCCGCCGTAACTGCAGGATGAGCGGATCGAGCCACCGCTTCGCGGCGCCATAGGAAACTGTAAAAAAGATGGCCACGCAGATTGCAATGAGCGACATTTGAACCGTGAGTGGATGGTGCGCCGCAGTGTCTGAGTGTAGCCTCAACCAATCTGAGGCCATCGCAGCTAAGCCAAAGGACCCGGTTGTGCCCGTTGTCAGGGACGCCGCAAGGAATGCAAGGACAAACAAACCCATCACGTCGTCTATAACCGCAGCGCCGAGAATGACCGTGGCCTCCGGCGACGACATTTTCCCGGCATCCATTAGCGTTCTAGCAGAAATGGAAACACTCGTGGCCGTCAAAGCGCCACCAAGAAAGAGGGCGCTGCTCCAAGACAAACCGAGAGCATGCGCCGCGCCGGCTCCCAGGAAGAAGGGCCAAATAACGCCCGACAAAGCCACCAGGAATGCGGTGATGCTCGCCTCGCGCATGCGCTCAATATCGGTCTCGAGGCCGGCAATGAACATGAGAACGAGACCGCCGACCTGCGCGATCATCAGGAACGCCTTGGTGGCCTGGCCTCCTTGGAAAAGGCTAAGGTGCATGAGATCGAATGCACCGGGACCCGCGGCCACCCCGACAAGGAGTTCCCCGAGAATCGCGGGAATACCGAAGCGAGTGCAAAGCGAAGCCGCGAGCTTACTTGCAGGAAGGAGTATGGCGATCAGGAGCGCCAGTTGGAGAGTGGCGGACATCCGCTCCTACTTGGAACCGGCCAGAGCTGGCAGGATCTCCTGCTTCCTGCGTTTGCGGCCCCGAGGAACCCAGCGGGGCAGAATGGCGCCAAGCCCCCCGCGTTCGACGCCTTCCCTTCGCATCGTGCGAATCGTCGTGGCCTGGCGGCGGGCCAGATCTGCTTGGATGTCGTTAGCAGCGAGCTCAGCCGCTTTCTGTGTTTGCTCCGCGGCCTGATCGCAGATGCGCAGGCGCATAAGAATTTCGCCGAATTTGAGCCGGGCGATAAAGCAATCCGGCGCCTGGCGAGTAGACTCGCGCAATTGCTCCAGGGATTCCTGTACCTGCAGGTCGACGCTCAGAGCCATGCCATATAGCACGCGAATCTCGGGAACGTGCGGCTCCAGTTCTACTGCGCTGCGAAGCTGCGAGACCAGGCATGCGCGATCATCGGGCTCTAGCACGCGGGGATCTCTGAACATTCGTTGTAATAGGCGGCCTGTTTCCGGTCCGATTGCCGATGGCAGCGAAAGTGGAGCAGACGATGCCGGGGCCAGGAACATCGTCCCGGTTGGCTCCATGTCGAGTTGAGTCGTTTTCTTCATGCGAGAACTCCGAAGGCTTGAGAAAAAGTGGCAGCAAGGCTTGGCAGTGATCCTTGCTGCGTCAGGAGAATGCTTCAGGTAAAACGAAACTTGAAAACCGAGCCGTCTGGGTTCCGGGCGAGCCGTGAGTGAGCTCGGCCCGGAACAAGTCAGCTGCATCGAAGCCTAGGCCACCGCCATTTTTTCGGCAGCCTGCATGAAGTCCGGCTCCGGACGGAACATGAATTCCGGATACCCGAGCTGACCCATCTCAGGCAGGTCGAGTCCGGCAACTTCGGTTGCGATGGAAACGCGCTGTCCTACGATGACGTCCAGGATCCAGTTGAGGACGAAGCTGAAGCTGAACACGAAGCCCACCAATGTCGCGCAACCAACGATCTGCGCCACAAGCTGGCTGGAATCTCCGTAGAACAGCCCGGTTACGGAACCAGTAACTCCATTCCAGGAGCCGCCGTAGTTACTGGTGCCATCAGCAAAGAACCCGATGGAGAGTACACCCCAAAGCCCGTTCGTTCCGTGAACGGAAATGGCGCCCACCGGATCGTCGATTTTGAGGTAGTTTTCAACGAAGGCGCAACTAAAGCAGACCAGCAGGCCGGCCACAAAGCCGATGATCGCGGCTCCCGTGGTGTTGACAAAGCCGCTGGGTGCGGTGATAGCCACCAGGCCCGCAAGCAGTCCGTTGCCGCTCATCGAGGCGTCAGGCTTTCCTTTCATCGCCCACATGTAAAGCAGTGCGCCGAAGGTTCCGGTACATCCCGCCAGCATCGTGTTGACTGCGATTGAGCCGATGCGAAGATTGCCGGCGGCGGAAGCGCCGAGGGTGCTTCCCGGATTGAATCCGAACCACCCAAAGGCCAGAATGAAGCAGCCAATGAGTACGGCGGAGATGTCGTGGCCAATAATGGCGTTTGCCGATCCGTCACGGTTGTACTTGCCGATGCGCGGGCCGACGATCATTGCCACAGCCAAGGCCGTTATTCCGCCGACTGCATGTACTACTCCCGATCCGGCGAAGTCACAATAGCCTTTTCCGAGTCCGAGGTTGACGCCCAGCTGCGAGAGCCAGCCGCCGCCCCAGGCCCAGTTGCCGTAGAGGGGATAGGTGAAAGCGCCCATCAGCACGGAGGAGACTGCGAAAGCCAGAAACTTCCAGCGCTCGGCACATGCACCGGTAACGATGGTCAGCGCCGTGTCCATGAACACCATCTCGAACAGGAAGATGACCATGACGCCGACGTCATAGGTGTGTCCCGCGAGGAACATACCGCACTCGCCGAAGATGCCCCAATGGGTGCCGAACAGTGTGATCAAGTGTTCGGTATTCAGCGATTGGAGTCCGCCGAGATTTCCGTTTCCGGCCGAGCCACCCATCTGGATGGCGAAGCCGATGATCCAGTAGGCGAACAGACCACACCCGTAAACGAAGAAGTTCATCATGTACGTGTGATTCGCGTTTTTGACGCGGCAGAGACCTGCCTCGACCATGGCGAAGCCGGCTTGCATGAACATGACCAGGAAGCCGGTGACCAGCGTCCACACGAAGTTGATGGCGATCTTGTTCTGGCCAACCTGATTGGCCACGTCGCCGAGGCCGAGGCCAGCCTTGGGGTCGGCGACTGGCACGTCGTTGACGGTGCCGGTATTTACGCCCCCTGGATCGCCGTTCGCAAGGGTGCTGGTGGTGGGCGCCGCGGCAAGCGCGCTCTTCAGCTCGCCGGCAGACGCGGAAGGTGCAGCGTCAGCTCGAGCCACAATTGCGGCGCCAGCCATCAGCAGTATGGCAAGCGCGCATGTCCAAGTTGTTAAGCGGGCAATTCTCATCGATTCAGCTCCATGATTGGGTTGATCATCGATTACGTTGATCCTGTCCGAAGAAAGCTGGGGAAGGGCGATCAAGCTTTCCAGATAGCGTTCTTATTCGCGGCCGGTACGAGCACGAAGAAGATTCCTGCGATCGAGACAAGAAACCCCACAATCGAGGTCACCATTCGCGCGCCGACGCTGGCCGTCAGGTGCAGTCCAAAGAGCACAAAGAGCCAGCCTCCAAGGACCACTACGATGCCGATCAGCTTCATGACAGCGGGTTGTGCGCCTTCTCGCAGTCTTGCCTTCGAGAGGCTTGATCTTGAAGAGTCCCCAGAGAGAGAACGCGAAAAGAATGGCTCCGACTACGAGCACCACCTTCGCGATGCCCGAATCGGAGAATGCAATTCCGGCGCAGACTGCCGTCAGTCCGATCATGAAGAACGTGAATTGTCTGCCCTGTGATGTTGTTGCCGCCATGAACTTCCTCCTTGAGTTGCCGAATGAGCGTTGCGTGCGTTTCGCATAACGGGGGAAAACTGAGACCTTGGACCGATGAAAATCTTCCGGGCATTAGCCGTCGAAACTGCCGAACCGTGCCGTCAAGCGATCGCCGTCAGCTCAACGAAATTGGAACCAGACTCTTGTGACCGCCCTCGCCCAGAGTGAAATGAAAGCCGCACAACTTTGCCCGCATTGCCACCGAGTCGACACGATAAAGAACCTCGTTCGATCGGCTCATGCTGCCCCTCATCACCAGTTCCAGCCGATGATCCTCATTGGCCCGAAACATGCGCAGGTCAGCATTCACAACCGCAGGGAACGATCGAAAGACAATCTCCCGCAGATTCAACGCATCCTGAAGTGCCTGCAGCGTCTGGTTCTCCTTGGCCAAATGTTCAGGCAGATCTCTGTCCCACGGATCAGCCGGGCGCATCAGCCAATCACATTCCACTGAGTCACCTTTCCATCCCACCCGCAGCAGCATCAATGGTTCCCGCGAGTAAGCGCCCGAGCGCATCTTGCGGCGCGCCCTGCCAAGAAAGTCCGCGGTGTCGAAAAGTTCTCTCATCGCCGGAGCATTGTCCCAGATGCCTGCTTGGCCGTTGGCAGAGCTAAGAACAGAAGAAACTGCGCCAAAGCAGTGAACTCCGCCACCAGGGGAGTACCCATCTGCTTGCGCATCACGAACAGTAAGAGAACCATGGCAAACCATTGCCAGCGCGAAAGCTTCAGGCGTTCAAGGCGGTCAGTCAGCGTGAAGAGCCGCTGTGGCGCAAGACCGTTCACGCTGGGCGCCTCCGCACGGGCCCGAAAGCATGCGATAGCGAAGAAACCGGAAAGCAATATTTCGACGAGCAGAGCCTGAATATTCAAATGTCCTCCACGAGGTACACGAATCCCGTGGGACTGGCGAACCAATCCTCGATCGCGAACTACTTTGAATTGTGTTGAGCCAGCCACTGTCTGCGACCAGCTGGATCCCCGCATCTAGCGCGAATAGCCATTCTCCGCGCAGATGAAGGTAGCTCACTTGCCTTGAATCAAGCCCGTAGTTGGCTGGGCTATGCGATGAGCCTAGGGCTTCCTAGGCGAGTTCACAATCTATCCTTTGGTTTAATTCTTGCGGTTCCTTATGGGATCCTTATGCGGATGGGCCGGCAGCCCGAATCTCGAGCCGTTCACAAGGTAGAAGATGGTCGCTAACGCTTTTCCCATAGCTTCACAAGATCCGCCAGAGTGTCGACACCGAGCTTCTTCATGGCCAGGCGGCGATAAAGCTTCACAGTCACGATCTGCAAGCATAACTTGTCAGCGATTTCGCGATTCTTAAGACCCGAAGCGACAAGTTTCACAACCTGTCGTTCGCGGTTGCTCAGCGAATCCACTCGCACTCGGATGGACTCGGAGATTCTGTTGGCCTTGCGCGTCTCACGATCGAACGCGAAAGCCTGCTCAATCGCCTGGAAGAACTCTTCGTCATGGAGAGGCTTGGTAAGAAACTCAACAGCTCCTGTCTTGAGGGCTTTGCGCGCCATTGGAACATCCCCATGCGCGGTGATCACGATAATGGGGACCTTGATGCCGGCCTCGACCAGCCGGGCCTGCAGCTCGATGCCGCTCATGCCGGGCAAGCGAGCATCCAAAACGAGGCAGCCGGCTGTTGCAGGATCCCATGCCTCGATGAATTCTTCCGCCGAGGCAAATCGCTGCGATGACACTCCCGCCGAATCCAGGAGATCGCAGAGCGCTTCGCCAGTGGCCGGATCGTCTTCGACGATCAAGACCGTCTGTTTTGCTTCCGGTTTTGCGGAGCCGATGCTCATCATTCTCTCGATCCTAATACAACATAAAAAGCAGATCCTTCCTCAAGAGAGTCCGCCCAAATATTTCCATCGTGCGCTTCAACAATACTTCGGCAAATGGAGAGTCCGATGCCTGTTCCTTGCGGTTTCGTGGTAAAAAACGGGTCGAACATCCTTTCTCGAGCTTGTTCACTCAACCCCGAGCCATTGTCGCGCACGGTAATCATCGGGTGGCCCACGCCATTGAGGGCGCTGCAAATCGTCAATTCGCGAGCGCGGCCGGTGTTCATCGTTGCCTCCATTCCATTCGTCACCAGATTGAGCAGCAATTGCTGCATCTGCACCGGGTCGACCCGCACCTGAAGGGGCTTCTCGTACAGTTGGAGACGAATTGTGACACTAAGGCGTTCGGCCTCATCGCGCAACAGTTGCACCACATCGCCGATGAATCGATTCAGGTCGACAGTTTCACGGGGCAGATCTTTATCGTTGAATAAAGAACGGATGCGATCGATGACGGCGCTGGCTCGATCGCTTTCACGGACCAGATTCTCAGCTGCGCGGGTGGCCTTCTCGGGATTCATGGGTTCAGCTAGCAGCCAGCGCCTGCATGCGTAAGCCTGCGCGACTAAGGCCGTCAACGGCTGTTTGATTTCGTGGGCGATCGAGGCGGCCATCTCAGCCATGCTTAATGTGCGCGACCAGCGAGCCGAATCGCCTTGCGCCACTCGCAGGGCCTGCTCAGCGCGGTATCGCTCCTCAATATCGATTTGCACTCCATACCAGCAGGAGACTTCACCACTAGCCATTTGCTGATGAATTCCGCGAATGAGAAACCACCGATAATTGCCGATCGCGTCGCGCACCCGCGCTTCCACCTCGAAGTCATCGCCGGTACGGCGAGCAGCATTCCAACTTCGGCGGAATATCGGCACATCGGAAACATGGAAAATTGAGAAAAACTCCTCGCCGCGCAAACTCTCTATTGAGCGGCCCGTATATTCAATTAAATCGCGGTTACAATACTCGATCTCGCCGTTCGCATTGGCACGCCAAATCTGTTGTGGGATTGCCTCTGTAAGAAAGCGCAGTTGCCGCTCGCGCTCGAGGGCTTCCTGATGCGATCGCTCAAGCTCAGCTGTACGTTCTTTGACACGAAACTCCAGGTCATCGCGCGCAGCGCGCGATATGTTCTCGCTCCGCCGTCGAGCCGCACTAATCGCGGTGATGGCGATCGCGCAGACGATGAACGCTCCATAATAGGTCTTTAATTCGCGGTTGACGGCAATCGAATAGAGCGGCGGCATGAAAAAGAAAGCAATGAGTACTGACGAAAATACGATGGCCCACGCCCCGGCAATAAAGCCGCCGAACCATGCGCTCGCCATGACGGCACCGAAAAATAGAAAGACAAAGGGAAAAGCAATGACGTGCTGCAGCGGAAAGGTCCATAGCAGCGCCACGAGGACGAAGCAAACCGCAATGGCCAGAGGCTTGAGGCCATGTTCCATCGCCAACCGCGAGAGCCGGCTGATTGCGGCTTCTGTCATGTTGGCATGATAACCGGCGATCTTTGATGCCCCGTTCTTTTCTCGGGGCCTCAGGAGACTGACATTTTTTCTTGCCGGAATGCCATTTGCGGCACATCGGGTTCGGAAGCAAAAGATGGCTTTGGCGCCGAGTGACTGTAGACAAAAACGTAGCTGTCAAAACACTGAGGAACAATACAGAACCACAGCTTTCAACCCGCTGCCGGCAAGTCTTTCCATCGCAAGCACATAGAAACGCTTAATCTCAACGGATTTCAATAACTAATTGAAACCGGTTCGGGACCAGGGGGTCGGAGGTTCAAATCCTCTCTCCCCGACCCATTAAGACATGAGGTCCTTCGTCCGCTGCGGCGGACTCAGGATTTCGCCTGCGGGCTCCCGCTGGCGCTCACGCCCGCAAGGCGGCTCAAGTTCGAATCCTCTCTCCCCGACCCATTAAGACATGAGGTCCTTCGTCCGCTGCGGCGGACTCAGGATTTCGCCTGCGGGCTCCCGCTCGCGCTCGCGCCCGCAAAGCGGCTCAAGTTCGAATCCTCTCTCCCCGACCCACACTTTCAATCGTTTATGGACTGATGGCCGCGACCCTTTGGTATTGACCCACGTACCCTCATACCGAAACCTGCGTCTTTATTGAGTAATTGTTCAAAGATGAACGCAATGGCAGTTACAAGATCGTCTGCGGCCAGTTGAGATCTACCCCGCCGGGTTGGAGAGCCAGGTTGCTGTCGAGAGCTGTGGCGAGTCAAGAGCGGAGGGTTGGATGCTGCCGGAATCACATGGACCGCACTATGAGGGCCAAGGTCTCAAGCGAACGTTGCCAAAGTGTTTGATGCCAGAGGTAGGCGTCCGCGGAGACAAGGGCGGTTTGGCGGAGTTCGAGAACGCTGCTGCCGAAGTTTCCCCGAATACGGAAATCGACGAAGCTCTCGGCAAAATTCGGCCTGCATGTGTTTCGCCAGGAGAGGCGCATCTTTCGCCGGTGGCAAAAGAGGAAGGAACCGATGATACTCGTGACGACACGGCCGGCGCGCCAGTGATCGAGCCCGTAGCCGTCTGACCTTTTCGAAGCTACGATCGACGAGCCTTCCACTTGATCGGGCATGGAGATCCAGGCCTCGAGATACTCCGGCTCGGTGAGAGCCTGAGAGATGCGGCGCGCATCCGCGTCAACACTGATCGAAAGGGCAATGACCCAATCTAATTTTGGCGCCGGAAGGACAGTGTGATTAAGTCCTTGCGCCGGCTGCTCTGGGGAAGCTTCCAGTGTCTCCAACACGACAATGACCTCCTTCTTGAGGATGTGCACGCCACGGTCCAAAACGCGCACACGGTCCTGGGGAGTGACGAAGTCGATCTCCAATGGGGCAGATCGCAGCCGGCCGGGAGGAGCCGCACGAATGGATGAAAGCCAACAAACTGCCGCAAGTTGCGAGCTTCTTCCATTTAGGAGATTCGCGAGCCTCGCCTTCCAATAGAGGGATTGAGGGTTGGATCGCCGGGTAAGAGTGACGAACGGCCAGGAGCACTCGCCAGACTGCAGATCGAGCGAATGAAGCGCCCTTCGAAACTGGACGCACTCTTCAAGAAACGGAAGATTCAGGAGCGATGGAGGCGATCGCCGAGGGATGACCTGTAACTGCGGCCCATGGCGACCTTTTGGCCGTTGTCGAGGATGACCACGGAGTCGCCGTTCATTTCCCTGCGCACTTCCTTGACATACTTCAGATTCACGATGAAAGAACGATGAACGCGAAGGAATCCCCGCGGGTCCAAACGATCCTGCAAGTGGGCCATGGTCTCGCGCAGGAGATGTGTTTCAGTGGCCGTACAAAGGCGGACGTAGTTGCCCTCGGCGCCGATCCAGCGAATATCGGAGACGGGAAGGAAGAGAATGCGTCCCCGAGACTTAAAGACAATGCGATTGGTGTACAGATTGAGAGCGGAAGCTGAACCACTGCCCGAGCCGGCATTCTGCTGCGGCGGAACGAACTGCTCGCGGACACGCTGGACCGCGGAGCACAGCCTTTCGCGCGTGAATGGCTTCAACAAATAGTCGACCGCATTCACTTCAAATGCGCGTACTGCGTACTGGTCGTACGCCGTGGTGAAGATGATGCGCGGGACCGGATTCGCCGGCTGGTTGCTAAGCGCTCCCACAACGTCAAATCCATCCATGCCGGGCATATGGATGTCGAGGAACAAAAGCTCGGGATTGGCGGCGCGCACCAGCTCGATGGTCTCAAGGGACGTAGCAGATTCGCCAACGATTTCGATGTCGGCTTCGTCGCGGAGCAATTGGCGCAGCTTCTGGCGGGCCAGGACTTCGTCATCCGCGATGACTGCGTGGATCATCACACACCGAACCTTGTGACATCTTCAAGATCGCTCTGCGCAATTTGGAGCGGAAATTCAATCGTGACCTGCACACGGGTTGGATCTACTTCGCCGATCAGGAAGGAGCCGTCTTCTCCGTAATGGAGGCGCAGCCGGTTCTTCACATTGGACAATCCAACGCCATGGCCGGCGCAGGGGCCATTCGCGCCATTTGAGAGACCGACGCCACTGTTCGTGACGCAGGTTCTTACATGGTCGCCGCGCCTGGCGACCTCAACCTTCAATTCGCCGCCTCGATCCAGCTTCGACAAACCGTGGACAAAGGCGTTCTCGACAATCGGTTGCAGAATCATAGCTGGAACCAATGCGTCATGCAGTTCCGGATCGACGGAGAGCGTCCGAACGATCCGTCCCGCGTAGCGCCTGTCTTGCATGGCGAGGTAGGTCTCAATGAATTCGATCTCATCGTGCAGGGGAATCAACTGAACGTCTCTTCGTTCCAGTGTCATACGAAGCAGGCTGCTCATTTGTTCCAGCATGGAGTCGGCGGCGTCAATGTCGCTGCGCATCAGGCTGGAGATGCTGTTCATGGTGTTGAAGAGGAAATGCGGATTCAGTTGCATCCGCAACGCCGCAATTTGCGCGTTGGCTAATTGCGCTTCAAGCCGGGCGGCGAAATTCTCCTTTTCACGAAACTGCTGGTAGTAGCCGAAGCCGCGAAAGAAGAAGAAGGCCCCCCAGAAGATGACCATGCTCTCCACCAGGTCACCTTTGAAGTTGAATGAAACCCTTTGCCAATACGACATCGGCGGCCGGTCGATGGGTATGGTGGGGAAAAAGATGACCCAGATCATCTCCTGGATCAAGCATGTAACCAGGCTGACCGGGAATACGATGGTCAGAATCTGGACGACACTTGCCTTCTGGATCAAGTGCCGGTAGAGGCGCCAAAGCACCCACGAGATGATTCCCCAAATGAAATACTGCGACCCCCAGGATTCGAAGACGAGGGCGGCGCTGATGCGATAGCCCGAGTGGTAAAGATGCAGCCACTCCTGCGCGGCGAACAGGATTCCGATGAGCGTGAATGCTGCAACAAAAACGACCGGATGCGTCAGCACCGATCGGCCGGGGGAATCAGCGGTTGCCGTACTGCGTTTGGAATGAGACCCAAAATTCCTGGGTGCTGGCACGAACCTGCCTCCCTAAGAAGAAAATTGGCGTTAATTGCATTGTCACCGATTTGTCGTTCAACGGCAGCAATTCCACCGAAGAGCAGGGTGCGGGCGCAAAACCGCCAGTGATTCGAAATTCCGAAAGAGAATGAGACCCGGAAGCCCGGTGCATGGCAGCGGTGTTTTGCCGCTCCTAATTGTCCGGCGACGTCAGCAATTGCACCGCGTGCTGACCCTCCCCCGGGATCGCCAAGGCAAGCGCGGGGAACCCGTCCGGTGTCTTCTCACCCTCCCTATCGACGAACTCAAGCGCGAAATGGTGCTTTGTAAACCATTGCTCAGCTTCAGAATCGATGGTCTGGGTCTGGAACGAACCCAGCCTGGTGAACAGCAGCTGCAGATCGGTTGCAAGGAGTTTCTTCGCCTCGTCACCACCTTGCAGGCAAGCAACGCGGAAATGATAGTACGCTACGTTGCTGTCCTTGGGAACTCCGTCGCCGTCCCGCGCCAAGATGCCTAGCGACATTGACGACCTCCAATTGCCTGCATTTGCTGCGCGGTTGAGAAGTTCTGCCGCCTCGCCGGGGGATCGGGCCAGCGCGGGATTGCGAACCAGAAGCAACCCCAGGCTGTGCATGGCAGGAACATAGCCTGACGCGGCAGACTCGCGGAAGAAGGATGCGGCGGCGCTGAGGTCGTGCGTGTGATTTGCGCCGACGAACAGGAGCATGCCGAGATCGAACTCCGCCAAAGGATCGTGCAGAGCTGCACCCTTTCGATACCACTGCTCGGCGGCAGCCTGATCGGCAGGCACTCCGACACCGAAGGCGTAGAAATCTCCGAGATAGCAAGCTGCCAGCCCGCTGCCGTCGGCAGCGGCCTCATTCAAGAGTCTTAACGCCAGCCTTTTGTTGGTCGGAACTCCGGTGCCCCACAAGTAGGCCACGGCAAGATTCACCTTCGCGCGAGCCAGTCCTCCGGAGGCTGCGAGCTGATACCAGTGCGCGGCGCGCGCCGGATCCCTGGGGACACCGATTCCAGCCTCATACAAGTAACCGATCTGCAGTTCAGCGAGAGGATCCCCGGATCCCGCTGCCTTCTCGTACCAATACGCCGCAAGATTCAAGTTCTGCGCGACGCCGCGGCCGGCGAGGTAGTCGCCGGCGAGTTTGATTTGCTGGTCAACGGAGCGCGGCTCGGGACGAACAGTGGTAGAGGGAATGTCAGCGGCAGCAGGCTCCGCAAGCATCTTCGTTGGTGCGGAGAACAAGACGCAGCAGGACGCAAGGCTGATGGCAAAGGCGCGACGACGACGGCTTTGTAAAAGCATCATTGGTCTTCTCCGGTTGCGAGATCGTGATTCGGGGAACGGCCGGTGAGCTGGCCGGTCAGGTACGGCTGACACGTGTTCGACTTTGATTATGACCGAATGTTATTTGCTTTGAATGGTTTACAGGAGCGTCTCGCACCGCCAACCAGCCATCACAAACCCAACCCATGGCGGTCGGTCACGGGACGGGCGCGGTTGGTCACAAAAATTCGATTGGAAGCAGGATCGTGAATAACCGCTGTGCAAGGTCAGGCAGCAGTGATGGTCTCAGCGAGGTTTTAACGGCGGCGTCGCGGGGACGCCGCCGTTGGTTGAAAGCGAGCTTGCGCGTCGAGCAATCAGAAGACGACTTTGCCGCCCAGAATCACGAATCGATTGCCCGAGGTCGAGCCGGATACGCTGCCCGAAGTGTTCTCTGCATTGCTCGTGAAGTTACTTGCTCCCACGAAGGCATTGCCGACTCCGCGGAATTGCTGGTTCAACACGTTGTAGGCTGCCATGGAGAGTTGCAGGTTCACGTGCTCAGCGATAGGGAAGTTCTTCACGACGGTTGCGTCGAAATCGCTGAAGGGCTGCCCGCGAAGCAGGCTTCTGCTCCAACCCGGATAGGGATTATTCACCGAAAGCGCGTAGGCCTGGTTGTTGATGATCCAGTGCGTGGTTGTGGGATCAACAGGTGTGCCGGGAGAGTAGACACCAGTGGGGTACACCGAGGTGTCGTTATTGAAACCGTCGCTCCCGTAGACCACATATTCCGGCGTGCCCTGAAGTGGCGCCCCCTGGTTCGGCCCCGGAGTTGGGTTCTGACCTCCCGTGTAGGAATTCAGGTAGGCGACCGAATTGATGGGCGCTTTCTTGTTTGAAACCACAAGCCGGCAACTATCAATCCCAGTTACGTCCTTGTTGAAGGCCCCATCGCAGAAGCTGGTGTCGCCAGTATTCGAATCAAGATCGATCGGTTGATAGGGAGTGTAGACCTGGCCGCTGCGATAGCGGTAGATGCCACTCAGCAGGAATCCGTTTGCGAACCGGCCGAGCAGAGTATCGCCTTTCACGAGTTTGGGAATGTTGTAAGTGAATCCAATGCCAAGTGTATTGGGGAAGTCATTGCCGCTGAGCCCGCGCTCGGCAACGCCTGGGTCGAGTGGGTTCTGACCGAAAGCGTTCGTGCTGCCTCCGGCTCCGGTGCTGCGGAATCCGTCGGTGGCGTTGTTCATAGCCTTGCTAAATGTGTATGAAACCGTCGAATTGAGGCCGTGGTAGTTTTGCGTTGTCAGATTCAACTCGAGAGCGTTGTAGTTAGCCCAACCGCCGTTACTGGTCTGAATAAGGTCGCCGTAGTTGCAATTCGGGCGCCCGTATCCGTCGGCTGAAGGATTGGAGCAAAGCGACAGGCCTGAATAAAACTTTGGAAAGGCCGAGACTACAGGGAGCAGGTACGGATTGGCGTCGATCGATTGAAAATCGTCGGTGGTCTTGGAGCCGACGTAACGCACCTCCCCGACAGCGGCATTACCGATCTGATGCTGGATTCCGAGGGTCCAGGTTTGCACATACGGTGTACGGAAATTGGTTGGGAAGGAGTCTACGACATCCTGGCCAGGGTCTCCGCCAGTGGGTAACGAAGGCAAGTTGAGCGCGCGAAAATCCGCGTTCAAGATTGAGCCGTTTGAAGGGAGGCAGGCATTGGAACCACAAAGGAAAGCACCATCGTTGGTCACCGGCGCTCCATCGGCGACGAGCAGGGCGAGGTTATAGTATGCGGGGTTCGCATTGATGGCGTAGCCGGAGCTGACGACCAGTTTTTTGTCGAAGTCCGGATTCCAGGCCAAGCCGATGCGGGGCTCGAAGTTCGTATAGATCTGAGGGACATAGGGCACGGTGCGAACGCTGAGCGGCAACGACGGATCCCAAAATGCCGTGGCGGGGTTGCTTTCGCGGGCGACGGTTTGTGCGTGCAGCTTATCGATCACGTCGCTAAAGAACTCCCAACGTACGCCGAGATGCAGAGTCAACGTGGGGAGAACCTTCCAGTCGTCCTGGAAGTAGGCGGCGACGTCTGGTTCGGTGAATGGGACGGTCAGATCGCCGTTCGCCAGATAAGCGAAGCTGGATGCGCCCGGCGGAAGTGATGCATCCTGTGCACCCAGCAGGTTGCTGAGTGTTGCGTAGTTGGGCTGGCCGTTGTAGTAGAAGATGCCGGTGTCGGGCGAGTTCTGGTAATCGAATTCGCCGCCAAAGAGAAACGTCTGGTGGCCGCGAGTCCAGGTGGCGTTGTTTTGTACCTGGGTGACCTTCACTGTGCCGCCTTGCGGAAAGTCGGCATCTCCACCGAAATTCGACTCATCGAGCCCTCCCGTGAAATTCACTTCAGCGGGGCACACGCCGAAATTCGTGACCACACAATTGGGAAATGGGCCGCCCTGGAAGTCGACCTTGGAGTCCTGGTAGCTATAGCGCAACTGATCGACGAAGTTGGTGGTGAAGCTATGAGTCCAATCGGCTCCAATGTCGTAGGTCTCTGACGGTTCGTTGTACCAGTCGCCGGCGGCAATCCCGTCTCCGCCCGACAGCCCTAAGGCGAGCTGTTTCTGGTAAAGGAATCGCAGGAAGAAGCGATCCTTTTCGGTGGGCTGCCAATCGAGTCGCGCAAGTTGCTCCTGGTCGTTGGTGGGGCCGGCAATGGACCGTGTAACGCCAGCAACTTGAATGTTGGCGGTAGCGCCGTTGGCGTCCGTAACGCTTTCAAGGCAAGCACCACCGCCTGTATAGGTGTCCCCGGCGGGGCATAGGCCGGCTGGAACCGGAATGGGCTGCGGATTGCCGGCCGCGATGGAATATGGGCCGAAGCCCGCGATCGCGGCTGCGCCTGGGTCGCCGGCAAACGTCGATTGAATGGCGCCGAGGCCAGCGGCGCCGGGAATGGGAGTAAGGAAGGGGAACGATTCGGAGGGCGCCACACCGGTGCGCACCCTGTCCCAGTAGGTACTGAAAAAGAAGAAGAGTTTATTTTTCAAAACCGGACCGCCAATGGTTGCTCCGGGGCGATTCTCAACGTAACGCGGAAGGACCGGGGTTGCAATCAAGAGCGGGTTCTTTTCGCCGTTGCTCAGCGAACTCAAGAATTGGCTTTGATAAAGATCGAAGCCGCTGCCATGGAACGAGTTGGTTCCGGATTTTGTGATGTAGTTTTCTACCGCGCCGGCGTTGCGGCCATACTGTGCGCTGTATTGGTTGGTAATCACCTGGAGCTGGTCGATCGCGTCCTGATTACCAAAAAAGACCAGCGTCCCGCCGACCGAGTTGTCGTTGTTCGACTGGCCGTCGATCTCGTAGTTGTTGTAACGCGAGCTCTGACCGTTCACGGAATAGTCATCGCCGTTGGAGTTGGAAAAGTTGTCATCGCCAACGCCGGTCACTCCTGGAATGAGCTCCACTATGGTGTCGAAGCCGTTGTTGAGGGGAAGGTTCTGCACGGCCTGCGTGTCGAACGTAGTCGTCACCTGCGAATCGGTTGTCTCAAGCAAGGCGGCGGCGGAGCCGTTGACCTCAACCTCCTGTGCCTGGCCGGCCGCGACATGGAGCTTTGCTTCCGCCAAATTTGTGGTTGCTCCGGCCACAACCTGAACGTTATCGACGTTCTCATTGGCGAATCCGCCTGCGGTGATGAGTGCGCGATAGGTTCCGATCGGAACGGCAAAAAACTTGAAGGAACCATCGCCGCCGGATTTCACGTCGAGCTTGACGCCAGTCGCCAGATCGGTGATTTGAATCTGTGCACCGGGAACAACAGCCCCGGAGGGGTCGGTAACCGTTCCAGTGATGGTGCCGGTGGTGATGCCTTGGCCGAACGCGGGCATCGCAAAGCAAAACGCGGCCCAACCCAGAACAAACTTCTTCACAATTCGCATGTAGATTACCTCGTAAGCATTTTTGTTGCGCCGTTCCATAAGCCAGATCAGTCCTCAACCGTGTTTGGAAGCGTGAATGCGGCGTCACGCAAGCCAGCGGTCGCAATGCCATCTCTCGATTGGCACGATTTCAAGCTCTGATTGCCTTCAGGGATAATCAATCGACCTCGCAGCAGATTCCGTTCGCAGCGATTGCGAATGACCCGCCACACTGGTGAAAGCACGCACCATTCCTCTTGCGGAGTTTCTGAAATTTATGTGATGGCAGTGCGGAATTGTGGGGCGAACGGAGCTTCCATTCGCTTTGGCCGCAGAAGAGGGGATCTCAAGGGACGAGAATGCTCAATATCTCTGCATCGGCTGGAATCTGCCCTACACCGTTCTGGAACTGGTACGAAGGGCCCGGAATCAGTGATAGAACGCCCTGCAACTTGGCAAGATGCAACCTGCGCGTGGAGTTCGCTCGTCGAGTTCCCCGCGGAGCTATGAAAGAGCGTAGATGATCGCAATGCAAAGACGGATCACGTGCATCCGCTACGGATGCCACGGAAGCGGCAATGACGAGAATTGGATTTGCATCGCAACCGGTCTTTCATGGAGCAAACCCACGGAGCGACGTGTTGTGCGGGCGCAGTTGCCGAGCCGAAGTGGCTACGTGATCGGAAGAATCGCGGGTTTCTGCGCGTTGTGGTCAGGTAGCTGATCGAGCAGAACTACATTCAGCAGCGACTTATGAACCTGGATACGGCCGTTGTAACTGATGAATCCAAGCTTGCGAAAGCGATTCATAAAGAAGCTGACACGGGACCGCGTGGTTCCGATCATATCCGCAAGTGTTTCCTGCGTAATGGGAGGAATGAAGATTTCCGGTTCACCAGGCTTGCCGAATTCCGCCATCAAAAGCAGAATCCGCGCCAGCCGCTTTTCGCTGGAGTTAAACAACTGATCGACGAGGTCGGCCTGGGTTCGCATGCTGCGGATCAGCAGGAACTTGAGAAACAGATCAGCGAATGCGGGTTCATCATGCATCACTCGGATCATTTCGTCTCTGGCGATCCTGAGTGCCGTGCAGGTGTTCACTGCCGTGGCGGTGGCCATATGCAGCCCCGTGATCGCCGCAAGAGACTCCTCTCCGACAAAATCACCCGTGGATAACAGCGTGATTGTGGCTTCTTTGCCCGTCTGCGAGACGACTGTGACCCTGGCGCGGCCTTTTTGCAGATAGAAGACGGAGTTCGCTGTGTCTCCCTGGCAAAAGAACGTCTGCTTTGGCTGCAACTCGATGATGGTTCTGCCCAGCCCGGCATTTGCAAGAAAGGCAGCGGAATCGAATGTAGGACTGTGATCGCTCGTCAAGGTGTTCCCTCGTAGCAGGCTGAATCTTCGGCTGGACGACTCAGGCCAATGATGCAGCCCTTCCGGTTTGCTGCTGCGGCGAATGGGTCAAAGGCTGCGAATGGCTTGCTCACGAGAATAAGAGCCGTTTCTCATTGCGACCTGACACCGCCAACGCCGGCTCGATACAATCTCTGGTTCCATGTGCAAAAGGCGGAAAGCACGGCGCGATCAACCGCAATTACGATCAATCTCTGTCCATCATCGCCCGCATTCAAAGCGGGCGTCTGGTCAATACTGCTCATCTCTGAAAGTGAGATAAAAGCCGGGCGCGATTTCGTGCCGCGAGATGCGGCGTGCTGTTTTTCCTTACCACCATTCCGTGGAATGTCCTGCCGGAACCTTTCCTTCTGAGTCAGCCTGGGCTGAGCGAAGAAGCTGGAGCGGAAAACTGTGGACAGGCGGGACGTTCCGATCTGGGCCGGAACAGCCTGGCGTGCGCCCTGCAAAAACGACGGTGCAGGGCGGCGATTTACTTTCCGGTCATGCGGCGAACCAAATCTCCGACTGAAACAAACGTGAATCCTTGCTTTCGCAGTCCAGCGACAATCGTTGGCAGCGCTTGCGGCGTAAAAATGCCGCCGTCGTTTACGTGCATGATGATGACGCTCCCGTTGCGCGTCATCGTGAGTACTCTGTGCTCCAGGATGTCGGCGGTGTTGCGCGGGTTGGGGTCGCCGGAAACAACCTCCCACATCACCGTCAGGACGCCGAGGCTCTTGGCAACCTTCACGAGCTTAGGCGGGCAGTCGCCATAAGGCGGCCGAAACAATGGCTGCGGAATGCCTCCCAATTGCTTGATGGTCTCCCAAGTGCGCACGATTTCAGAAGCGATGACGGGCTCGGTCAATTCGCTCGATTTCCAGTGGTGGTATCCGTGCATTCCGATCTGGAAGAAGGGTACTGACGCGAGTTCCTTAAACGGCGACACGTTGTTCACGGCCCATAGGCCCGATACAAAGAATGTGGCGGGGATCTGTTCCTTTTGGAGGAAGTTCACGATTTCCGTTGAGAAGTCGGGGCGCTCTTTGCGCGGACAGGCGTCGAAGGTCAATGCGATTTGGGGACGGGTGCGACTGCCGTGACGGAGAATGTCGACCGGGAAGGGATAGGGCCGGCCTGTAACGAGGCCGCTGGGGTGGACCGAGTCAGGACGCACGCGATCCGATTGCGCAGCGTAAAGACCGATGGCTCGGCCGAGAGCCATTGTGGCCGCGAGCTGAAGTAGTGTTCGTCGATCCACGGCGCGTGCTTGAATCCTTCCCGGGCGGAATGATCTCTGTGCGGATCATTCTACCGGTGCGGGCAAGAAGCAGTCAGTTGTCTAAAGCCGTGCTTTGGCAAAAGCGCGCCCTGAACCAGATTTCAGATACCTCTCAAATGCAGTCGCCCGCGCCTCATCCTCAAAGGCGACATAGCTCTTGATGCGCCAGGGGCGGAACTTGGAAGTATGGGTTACAGCACCGACTTTGTGCTTCGAGAGTCTAGCGTCCAGGTCGTCGGTGATCCCGGTATAGAAGCGTTCTGCGTCATTGAGGCTCTGGAAGATGTATACGTATTTCATGTTGTGCCTGCAGTCGCTCCGACGCTTATACGTTAGCGCGACGGTCCGCCTACGCCAAGGCTCCGGCGCGACAACTTTCGCCTTCGGCGAAAGTTGGTGGAGGCGGCGGGAGTCGAACTCGTGCTGAGCATTGAAAACACGCAACTTATTCATTCTAGGAATGCCCGAAATTCACAGATTTCGATGAGTGCCAAATCTGCGTACAAATCGCGTACAAACAAATCCTAGAATTCCCGAACCTCCAACAGCTTCACCTTCCAATCTATTCAGCGGACCATCTGAAGAGTTCTTCATCGTTTATACATCAAACCGACGATCCCGAAGACGGGCTTTCGGCGAGGATTCGGAATGGCTCCGCCGGAACCGCATCTGGATGTCGGAGCGCCGACAGCGCTGAAGGTGCAAGCTCCTCCCCGGCCGGAACGATTGGTTCGATCACTGGTATACTGACGAAGTGCCGGACCGAGGCACAAAGGCGAAGGGGTTCGCCTTAACCGCTGTTCTTTCCTTTCCTGATTAACGTGGATGGGCAGATGATGACCCCTGGTGAGATTTCGCCGGGGAGTGGCCTGCTCGCACTAATCCTCCGGTAATAAATCTCACCTCCAAAGGTTGCGCACGCATATTTGCGAGCAGCGGAGGACTCTTGAAGATCGTCATCATCTCCGATATTCATGGCAACCTTGCGGCTCTGAATGCACTGCCAGAGCGTGAATTCGACGAACTTTGGTGCATTGGAGATCTGGTCGATTACGGGCCCAGTCCGCACGAGGTTATCGAGTGGGTCCGACAACAGGCGAAGGTTGCGGTTCGCGGAAATCACGATCATGCGGCCGGGTTCTCTGTGGATCCGCAATGCTCGGCTCCTTTCAAAAAACTGGCCGAGGATACGCTGCGCTTCACGCAGTCGGTTTGCACGCAAGACGATTTTGGCTATCTCCGAAGCCTGCCAGTTCGGCAGGAGATGACGGTGAATTCCACCCGTTTTTACCTTGTACACGCGATGCCTAGCGATCCGTTATTCGGTTACTGTCCCGAGGAGTCTGACCGCTGGACGCAGGAAGTGGCGGGGATCAACGCGGGCGTTTTGATCGTGGGTCATACGCATACACCCTTCGTGCGGCGGGAAGGCAACACAACGATTCTCAACCCAGGCAGCCTTGGACAGCCAAAGACGGGTCGGCCACAGGCGTGCTACGCCGTTTGGCAAGACGGGAAGATTTCGTTGAAGGAGTTCGAGTATCCCGTGGCCGAGACCATTCGCGGAATTCGTGGTATGCCAATCGCAAAGGGCGAGCAGGACGCGCTGATTGAGCTGCTGGAAACCGGGTCTCTGCCGACTGTGGGTTCCGTGAAATCGACAGGTTAAATCGTTATGGGCGCGCACCAGCTTCAGCCGGATCGATCAATTCAGAAAGCCATCAGCGAATTGGATTCCTTGGTGGGGACCGAATCTGCTGTAGAGAGGGTGGTGGCGTTCGGAAAGCTGGCCATTCCTCATCTCCAGCACTTTCTATTGGACTGCCCGCCGAGAACGATCTCCATACCGCGATGTCGCGCAGCCCGCGCTCTTGGTGAATTGGGTGCGTACTCAACTCTCTCGAAGTACTTCTTGCAATATGAGCGCCCTGCTGACTCTGCCGTCCTGTTTGCTGAGGATGCAGTCCGCAGTGCGGCAGCAAAAGAGCTCGCCCAAGTCCACAGCGAAGAAGTTTACCGCGTATTGCTGGAAGCTGCGAAACAGCGCGCGACGGGCGGCCTGGTTCAAGCGTTGGGTGCATTTTGCCGTCACGAAAGCATCCCTTTGTTGTTCGAACTGCTCGAGGACGATTTGTGCAGAACCGACGCAATGACGGAATTGCGGAAAGTACCGGAGGCGGCCCAGCCCTACGCGGTCCTGTTGCTACGCGGATGCACGGAGACCCTGATTCAAGGAACAATTTCGGCTCGGCGGCGGCGTTCTACTCTTCAACTTCTAAGTGACTTTGGTATTTGCGAGGGTGAATGGCCGGAGATTCGGAAATACCTGCACGACGAAGCCGTGATCCGATGAACCTGAAGGAGTATGAGCAGGCAAAGTTCTCGCTGGCGGAGATCGTTCGGTCTGCGCAGGCCATTGATTCGAAGGACCCCGATCTGCAATCCGCGGCTCGTGAACTATTGACGCGCTTGGCAGACGATCGCTTCAACCTGATGCTGGTTGGCCGCTTTAGCCGTGGCAAATCCACCTTGATCAACGCTGTCCTTGGTCATCCGTATTTACCGACAGGAATACTGCCCCTCACGTCCGTCATCACCACGGTGCGATATGGAAGCCGTCCCCAGGCTGTTTTGAATTTCAGAAACGCGGGCTTGCCGCGCGAGATTCCGCTCTCGCAGTTGCCGGAATATGTGACTCAGCAGTCCAATCCCGGAAATGTGAAACGTGTGGCGTATGCAGAGATTCAGCTTCCGGTGGAATTGCTGCGTCGTGGACTGTTCTTCGTAGACAGTCCTGGGCTCGGCTCCTCCATTACAGAAAATACCGAGACCACGGAGCGTTTCTTCCCGGAGGCGGACGCCTTTGTCCTTATCACAAGCTATGACAGTCCGCTCTCGGAAGAGGAAGACCGTGCTCTGCAAAGGATTCGGCAGGCGGATCGAGTCCTTTTTGTGATTGTCAACAAGCATGACACGGTGAGTCCAAGCGAGCGAGGACAGGTTCTGGAGTTTGTGAAGGAACGTCTTGCTCAATACTTCTTCTCAAGAGAGCCTCTGGTTTTCTCCGTTTCTGCGCGTCAGGCTCTTGACGGAAAGCAATCGGGAAACAACGGACTTGTAGAATCAAGCGGCATTGGCCTGCTGGAAGACTCTCTTTTTCGCTTCTTGACTGAGGAGAAGGCAGAAGCGTTTCTCGCAAACATTAAAACGCGTGTATTGGCGTTTCTCACCCGGAGGTACGACCTGGAGCGATTATCAGAGCGGCGGGAGATTCTGGATGGTCTCCTTGCAAGGCTCCGTGAACTGACAGCGCCCGTGCATCTACCTCCGCACGAAGTCGCTGAGGACCAAGGTAAAAATGCTGGCATCGCAGTCGGCATAGCGGTTGAAAAGCGCACTGGATGCTGGATTTGCGGACAAGTGCTGGAGGCTGTTTTTCGGTTCCTGAGCAAGCACCAGTACCAGCTGATCATTGACCGCGCGGCGCAGCAAGAACACGCAAGGCGGGGAGGATTCTGCTCTCTGCACACGTGGCAGTACGAGAATATCTCTTCGCCATACGGGGTCTGCGCTTCGTATCCAGCGCTCGCTCATCGCGTCGCCTCAGAACTGCACGATTTCGCTATGAACATGAACGGAGCGATTTCACCCTATGAACGCGTCAATGGGCTGGCTGCGTCTCAGAGTACCTGCCAAGTATGTCTAGTGAGAATCGGGGCAGAATGGAATGCAGTCAATGAAGCGGCAGGCAGAGTCCGCGAAATCACAAGTTCATCGACCGGCAACGTGCCTGCGTGTTGTCTGGTCCATCTCGCAATGACGAGTGCTGTATTGGGCAAAGGCTTGGCGACACAGCTATTGCTAGGCGCACACTCCCGATTTCTCGAGCGGCTTGGCGAAGATGCGCAACGATATGCGCTCCGACATGACGCGTTGCGCCGCTACCTGACCAGCGAAGAAGAGCGGCGTGCCTCGCAACTGCTGTTGTTGATGCTCGCTGGCCATCGCAACG
Organism: uncultured Acidobacteriaceae bacterium; assembly: GCA_963850865.1. Classification (GTDB taxonomy): domain Bacteria; phylum Acidobacteriota; class Terriglobia; order Terriglobales; family Acidobacteriaceae; genus Telmatobacter. The sequence goes on along the minus strand of CAWKMZ010000006.1, from coordinate 1,760 downwards.
TCGGTGCGCCGTGGCGGGTGGAGTTTCTGTTTTAGAGTTTCGAGACGAATATCGAGTACCCTTAAACCCCTAGCGCCACAAGTACCATGAAACAATTTCAGGGGCGCACGAGGAATACGACCCCCGCGATCACGAGAACCGCCTCGATCAGCACTATGAATGCTTCTTTCGGGAGATAATCGAGAATTCGTTTGCCAAGGAATGAGCCCAGCACCATGGCTGGCCCCAGTGCCAGCCCCACCAATGCGTCCGATTGCGTCAGCACGGAAGTTCCTCCGTAAGCAATCAGTTTTGTAACGTGCATGATCACGGTGGAGAGCGCCTCTGTTCCGATATACGCTCCCTTGACCAAGCCGTAAGCAAGAAAGAATGGGGCCATCAGAGGTCCAACGCTACCTAAAAGAGCGGAGAGAAAGCTGGAAACAGCACCAATTCCGGCAAAGGCCACCGTGGAAAAGGGTTTCATGACTCGAGGCCTTATATGGCGTAAGATGACGACTCCCAGAAGAAAAGCCCCGAGCAGACGGGTGAGCAGAGTCAAAGGCGCGCTTGCAAACGCGTAACCGCCGAGAAGGGCCATCGGAATCCCGCCAAGCGCGAACCAGCCGACAACTTTCCAGTCCAGTTCGCGACGATTAAACCAGACTCGGCTTCCGTTTCCGATCAGTTGCGCGACAGTAAGAATCGGAACGGCATCGCGTACTCCGAAGGTTGCCACCAGAATCGGCAGTAGGACTGCGGCTCCGCCGAATCCTGTGACTCCCGCCAGAGTGGATGCAAAGAGTGCCCCCGCAAGAAGGGCGGACCACCTAACCATTTCACTCATTCAGATAGCACTTCCTCCCTGCTCAATGGCGGTGGTGCATACAGGCATTTCAGCTTGGATAATATGGACCCACGGGATGGCGGATCAAACCTCCATCCGGAACTCCAAATGACTACTCCTCAAACTATTCGGGTTTTGAACGTGGGCCAGAGCGGAAGCGAACCCGGAAGTCGCGGGCGGGCGGAGTCTCCTCCTCGATCGTCCGAGTGGCCTGTTTACTCGCGCCGCCCCATGCGGTAATCGAGATAGAGGACGTGCACCTTGATCTGGTCTCCGGCGTAGTAACGAGGGAAATGCGCCATCTTCAGCATGTGAACGATGCTGCTTGGATTCCCGTTGCTCCATTCGACCAGTTGACGCAGGACATGATCGAGGTTTGAGGCCCACAGTCCCGTTCTGCTCGCCTCTCTCCGCGCGAATTCCAATGCGATGGGCGGTAGAAACTCCTTCAACTCCAGCCGTTCCGCTTTGCCCGCGCACATGGACTGCAAATTCCCAATGTCTTCCATGTGCGGTGAACGAGCTACAAAGATTACCGGAGTCCGATCAAAATAATTGAGGTCCTTAATAAGGCCGGTTACAACGCGCGACGGAGCCGCCAGGTGATCAAGCGCGAGGGAAAATGGATGCTTTTCGAGAGCTTTCTGCAAAATGCCCTTTAAAGATCCCGTGCGCAGAGACGTGCAGTTTGCCGGAAGGGTGATTCCGGGCTTTCCTACACGCCGGAGTTCCTCAATCAGAGCCAACAACATTTCGTGCGGAGACTGGACCTGGGGAGCAAAGAGGGCGAGCGGTTGTGTTTGAAGAAAGCTCCGCAGCAAGCGCGTCTTGCCGACCACTTCCGGCCCAAAGATCAGCATCGACTTCCGCCTTTGCGCTTGCGCCTGCAGTCGCGCCAGTTCCTCGGTGCGCTCGACGGCCGCAGAGTACTGTA
>CAWKMZ010000005.1:0-38471 GCA_963850865.1 uncultured Acidobacteriaceae bacterium | reverse complement strand
GCGGCCAGCTTTGCCTTTGTTGTCGTCACCCACGACCGTTACTTTCTGGAGAACGTCGCTACACAAATCATTGAGCTCAACCGTATTTACTCCGACGGACTCTTGCGTGTGAAGGGCAGCTATTCCAAGTTTCTCGAAGACCGGGAGAGCTACGTCGAGTGGCAGCAGCGAGCCCAGGAGAGCCTGCGAAACCGCGTCCATATAGAGATGGAATGGCTCCGCCGCGGCCCAAAGGCCCGCACCACGAAAGCCAAAGCCCGAATCAACAACGCCAACGATCTTATCTCTGAGCTGCGCGACTCCGAATCTCGCACACGAATCGCCGCGGCCGGCATTACGTTCGACGCCACCGGCCGCCAGACCAAACGCCTCATCGAAGTCGAGAATGCCTCCGTCACCCTTGGCGATCGCGATGTTCTGGCGGGCGTTAGCGTCACATTGACCAACGGTCTGAAACTCGGGCTTGCCGGCGCTAACGGCTCGGGAAAAACCACTCTGTTGCGTGCCATTACCGGGGAAATCGCACTCAGCGCCGGTGAAATCCGTCGTGCACCGGGCCTCCGAGTTGTCTATTTTTCGCAGATGCGCGAACTGGACCCTTCCCTTACCCTTCGCCGCACCCTTGCGCCCGACTCCGATTCTGTCGTCTATCAGGATCGCGTCGTTCACGTCGCGGGCTACGCGTCGCGCTTTCTGTTCACTGGCGAGCAACTCAATCAGCCGGTGGAGCGCCTCAGCGGCGGCGAACGCGCACGTGTTCTGATCGCCCGCCTCATGCTTCAGCCTGCCGACGTACTCATCCTCGACGAGCCTACCAACGACCTTGATATCCCCACACTCGAGATTCTCGAGGAGTCACTGCTCGAATTTTCCGGCGCCTTGGTCCTCGTGACCCACGACCGCTATCTTCTCGATCGTGTCACCAACGCTGTTCTCGGTCTCGACGGCCGTGGTGGCGCCAGGCTCTTCGCCGACTACCTCCAATGGGAAGCGTGGCGCGACCGCCAGGCACGAGCCGGATCGGAAGCAGTCGCGGAGGAGATGCTGCCACCGGCCTCAGCCGCATCTACCGCATCTGGAACTCGCAGGAAGCTCTCCTATATGGAACAGCGCGAATACGATACTTTGGAAAAACGCATCGATGAGGCCGACGCGCGCCTCCGTGCGGCCGAGCAGCAAATCCAGAACGACGAGGTCGTCGTCAACCCCGAAGCACTCACCGCCGCTCTCGCCGAACTCGAAGCGGCAAAAGCTGACCACCATGCCTTCTACGAGCGCTGGGTAGACCTAACCGAAAAGGTCGGCGAGTAATCCGAAGACTGAACCACCAATAAGAAAAACCCTAAGCGGTGGCCGCGAGTGCCACACATGTACCTAATTCTTCTGCTTGAGAGGGAATATGGCTCGTAAAAGAAAAATGCTTTTTGCACGATAAAGCGTGTCAGTTTTATATAGATCGAATATTAGCGTCCATTCGAGCTTCAAAGGCAAAACGCTCATGCCAGGCGGAAAAGACGCGTCGCTGCCATTCATGCTCTCAGGAGAAACACCGTGTCTTCATGTCATTTGCTTTCACCGATGAATGGCATTGTCGATCTCACCATTGAGATCGATCGAAGACGCCCATATCGAGGTAATTACTGTTCCGCAATGAACGCAAAGTGTACGAGGCGGTACGGCGCGGCCACGGGCTGACCGGCGTGACGTCTGTTTCGCAATTAAATCAAGCAATCGCCGCCGGACATGATGGCATTTGGTTGCGCCCGACCGATGAACAGTATTCAACGCTTACCGCGTCAGGAAGCGACCAATCAGGGCCTAAGACTCAGCACTGCGCTCTCTTCTCTCCGAACCTATCAAATGGAATATTGTGCAGGAAACCTTCCCTTGGCTGATTCTTGGCAGGTGAGCGTCTGGGTCCAACTTACCGGCATCCGGCCCGTTGCTTGCGGGTGACGAGTTGGTCAGGCCGACCGAGGAAGTCCTCACAAGGCAGCAATCCGCGCAGATCGCCGATTCGAAAGAACTGGCCGGAAGTTCAGGAATGAGAAGGTAGATTCTTGCCACTGAATTTGGCGTCCAAATTAGGTGTCCACGACCCCCGAATCGAAGATCCAACTGCACTCTTGCGTGGCACAAAGCCGCGCCGATGAGTTTGTCCGGGACCCGCACTTGATCACCGATCTCAACCAGACTCTCTGTTTGTCGATCGCTCGCTCACTGGAAAGTCTTAAGGCAGCTTCACCATATCGGTCTTGAATTCTTTGTTGGAAGGCACTACCGTTTGGTCCCGTTCGTATCCCTCCTTACTAAGATATATGTGAACGTATGCAGGCTCGGGCTGCGGAAGTTGGACAGTGCACGTGCCGTCGATGCCGGTAGAGCATGGGCTCATCTTGCCCTGACCGATCTGGACCTCGACCTCCACTCCGGGGATGGGCACTCCGGAGGCGCGGTCGGTGACCTGCGTGGCAAATTGCCACGGCGGCGGCGGACGCAAAGCGAACCACCAAACCGCAACGCCGAGAAGAATCGCCGCGAGCACGCCCAACGCGGCTTGTAACTTGCGCCTGTTCGCCAATGGCCAACCCAGTGCCGGCTTGAGCTGTGCGGCCGCCTGCGCGGGGTCGGAGGTGGTGATGCCCTGCACCTCAAGCATGGCCGGCAGCGGCGTCTTGTCCAGCAGCCACGGCAGGATCGGCTTGTGCAGCGCCTCGCCGCGTGAATACTCGAAGGTGATGTATTCGGAGCCGCGTGTGTTCTGCGACCAGCACAGCACAATCGTGCGGGAAGCGGCGATCGAGCGCTCCAGCCGGCGCTTCCACTGCTCGCCGGGATCGATTGACTGCACGTCGAAGAAAACCTCGTAGCCGAGGCGACGCAATTCGTCGCGCAGCGGCGCAACGCGCTCGGTGTCGGCGCGCGAGTAGCTCAGGAATACGTCGTATTTGGCCATCGTCGTAGGCTCTATTCTTGCAAAATGGTCTCAAGCTGGTGGAGCGCCGCGGTCATTCCAGCGGCATCGCCTGTGTAGAAACTGTTAAAGAACGCGATCCATGAAGCGCGGTCGTTCGCAAATGCAGGCGAGTTCGCAAGCAGGGAGTTTGTCGCGGTAGCGTCCCAGTAGTAGGGCGCCAAATCGGAGGTCCTTGAGAGCAGGTCCTTTTCCGTCTCGCGCGCCGCACTTTTTTTCCCGGCGCCCCATTCGCAGAGAAAACGGAGCGCTTTCTCCCGGAGTTCTTGTCTTGGCACCAGCAGGCCGTCTGAGATTTGCCCAAGCTGCTGCACGCAGGTGTCGAAGCGAGAAGTGTCGAGGCTTATCGATGCCAGATTCCCCTGACCTTCTGCCCAGTATTGCGAAAAATTGCTCTTGGTGAACACCTCAAGCGCATTCTGGTAAGTCTGGACCGACTGATTGAACAGCGCATCGGCGTCGGGCCCACTGGATCGTCCAGCCTCATCCTGCAATACATCTCCCAGGGAAAGCTGCGTGAAGGCCCAGGCTTGCGGCAGATCGGCCCTGGTACGTACTTCGAGCGCATTTTGGAAGTCCGTTATGGCCTGGCTGAACAGCGCAAGCGCTTTATCTCCGTCGGCGTGTTCTCCCTCTACCGTCACCGTCTGCCCGAGGCTGGCTTGTGCACTTGCCCACTCCTTGGGCTGTCCGGCTTTGGTGTAGACCTGAAGCGCATTCTGGTAAGCCTTCAACGCCTCATCGAGAAGAGGATTTGCTTTGTCTCCCCTGGTGCGACTTCCCTCGGTCGCCAGCGCGTTTCCGAGGACGACTTCAGTCCACGCCCAGGATCCAGGCTCACCGACTTTGGTGTAAACCTCAAGAGCGTTCCTGTAGGCCTCAACGGCCCCGTTAAACAAAGCCGTTGCCTTGTCCCCACCGGCGCGTCCACCCTGATTCAGAAGCACGTTTCCGAGAGCAATTTCGATCCGCGCCCAGTCCTTGGGCTCGTCGGCTTTGGTAAGGATCTCCAGCGCGCTTCGGTAGGCATCGACAGCCTGATCGAACAGCGCGGGCGCCTTGTCTGCGCTGGTGCGAAATCCCTCGTCCAGCAACGCGTTTCCGAGGCTAAATTGCGCCCACGCCCAGCCTTTGGGCTCCTCGGCTTTGGTGTAGACCTCGAGGGTACTGCGATACGCCTGCGCCGCCTGGTCCAGCAGCGCAGCGGCCGTGTCCCCACTGGCGCGCTGTCCCTCGGCTAAGAGCAGGTTGCCGAGGGCGTTTTCGGTCCGCGCCCAGCCCTGGGGTTGATCGGCTTTGGTGTAGACCTCAAGGACGCTGCGATACACCTGCACTGCCTGATCGAAAAGATTATCTTCCTTGTCTCCGCTGGCCCGGCCTCCCTCGGAGGCGAGCGCACCCGCGAGGCTCGCTTGCGTCCGAGCCCAGTCCTGCGGAAGATCGGCTTGAGTGTAGACCTCAAGCGCACTGCGATACGCCTGAACCGCTTGATCGAACAAGGCATCCTGCTTATCTCCGCTGGCCCGGCCTCCCTCGTCCATTAACGCCATTCCGAGGGCATTTTCGGTCCGCGCCCAGTCCTGGGGCAGATCGGCTTTGGAGTAAACCTCGAGCGCGCTGCGGAGCGCCAGCGCTGACTGATCGAAGAGTTCATTCGCCTTTTCTCCAGTCGCCCGCCCTCCCTCGTCTTGTAGCGCGAGTCCGAGGTTCGTCTCCGCTTTCGCCCAATACTGGGGCTCATCGGCTTTGGTGTAGATTTCAAGCGCGCTGCGGAATGTCTGCGCCGACTGATCGAACAACGCAGCGGCTTTGTCACCAGTGCCACGCTCTCCTTCCACCATCAGAGCAAGTCCAAGATTGCTCTGGGTCATGGCCCAAAGCTGCGGCAAATCGGCCCTGGTGAAGACCTCCAGCGCACTGCGATACGACTGCATTGCCTGATCGCAAAGCTCCGCGGCGTCACTCCCGCTCCTGTGTCCGGCCTCGTCCCTCAACGCATTTCCGAGGTTATTCTCCGTATTCGCCCAATTCTGGGGCAGGTCGACTTTGGTGAAGACTTCCAACGCGCTCCGATACGCCTGCACCGCCTGATCGAGGAGGGCAGCGGCCTTATCACCGCTGACCCGTTGGCCCTCATCTACGAGCGCATTTCCGAGATTGTTCTGGGTTCCCGCCCAGCCCTGTGGCAGATCGGCTTTGGTGTCGACCTCCAGTACGTTCCGGTAGGCCTCAACTGCCTGGCCCAGCAACGCGACGGCCTTGTCTCCGCTGCTGCGAGAGCCCTCATCCCAGAGCGCACCCCCCAGACCGTTCTGCGCTTCGGCCCAGTCCTGGGGCAGATCGGCATGCGTGAAGACCTCGAGCGCGCTGCGATACGCTTGCACAGACTGATCGAGCAGGCCGATGGACTTGTCTCCGCTGGTCCGTTGTCCCTCGTCCCCAAGCACAATTCCGAGACCGACTTGCGTTCCGGCCCAGGCCTGCGGCTGACCTGCCTGGGTGTAAACCTCGAGCGCGCTCCGATACGCCAGAGCGGCCTGATCGAAAAGGCTTACCGCTTTCTCTCCGCCGGCCCGCTCGCCCTCGTCTCTGAGCGTATGTCCGATGTGGTTTTGGGTACTGGCCCAGTCCTGTGGCTGATCCGTTTTGGTGTAGACCTCGAGCGCGCTGCGAAACGCCTGCACCCCCTGATCGAACAGGCCGGCGGCTTTGTCAGCGGTCACATCGTTTCCTTCGTCCACAAATACAACCCCGAGATTCCTTTGCGTCCTTGCCCAGTCCTGGGGCTGATCGGTTCTGGTGTAAACCGTGAGCGCGCTTCGAAATGCCTGCACAGCCTGATCGAGCAGGCCGACAGCCTTGTCCCCGCTACTCCGTGTTCCCTCAGCCGTGAGCACAACTCCAAGATCGTCTTGCGTCTTGGCCCAGTCCTTGGGCAGATCCGCTTTGGTGCGCACCTCGAGCGAGCTGCGAAATGCCTGCACCGCCTGATCGAGGAGGGCAGCAGATTTGTCTCCGCTTGCCCGCGCGCCCTCCTCCTCGAGAGCAGTGCCGAGACCGTCTTGTGCCGCGGCTGCCTCCTGGCGATCTCCCAGCACAGCGTATTTGCCCGCCAGCGACTGGTAATCGTTCGCGGATTGTTCGAGCAGCGCGAGACTCACGTTGGCGGGAGCGACGCCGCCCTCGCGCGTGCGCGCATCCGCCGCGTCCCCGACCGCCTCCAGCCAGAGCTCGTGGAATCCCTTATCGTCAGGAAACTTGTTGTATTCCGCGTCGATGGAAGTTGCCGCGCTCTCGAGCGTTTGCGTGGCCTCATGGTACTGGCCGTTCAGGCGATACGCGCCGGCAGCCTGCTGGCTGTGATCGAGAAGCTCGCGCATCGGGGTTCGAAGCTTGTCCAGCAGAGACTGCTGCGCCGCCTGCAGGGCCTGCACCTGCGCCTGAAGTGCTTTTTCCTGCGCTGCGAGAGCCTGCTCCTGCGCGTCCTCTGCGTTGATCGCCTGGCGATCGGCGTTGCCGGCCTCATCGAATAGTTGAGCAGCATTGGAGTAGTGGTTGAGCGCAAGCTCCGCCAGCGCCTTTTGCTCCGCCGTGGCCCCGCCCGATTGCTTTTGGATTTCCTCGGCCCATTGCTGCACCTGCTTATTGGCGTCGGCTGAGGAGAATCCATTGGTCTGTGCCCACTCAGCCACCGCGGCGCCGAGGTCCGGCTTCTGCGCCGGCGCTGCGCTCGCCTGCTCTGTATCTGCCTGGGTTGAATTTGCTTGCCCTGCGAGCGCGACGTTCTTCTTCTGCAGGCTGGAGATCTGAAGCGACATCCGGTGCAGCATGGCTTGAATTTGCGCAGGCCCCAGCAACGCGGGCGAGCCCTTGGGCAGCATGCTTACGCTGATGGTCGTGGGCAGCGCACCCAACTGGCCGTCGGCGGGCTGATAGATGACGAGACCACTGGCGCCTTCGATCTGGATGCGCAGGCCGCCGCGCTGCGCCGCATCTTCTGACACATCGAGCCACGCCTGGCCTTTGGGGTTGGTGACATCGCGCGCTTCGGTGACGAGCACGGAGCCGTCGAGATAACCAAGCGAAATGCGCACCGTGGGCACGGGCTGCGAGGGCTCGGTATGCGCATCCGCGACCACAACGGCTACAGTTCGCTGAGCAGGAGCCTTTTGCGCAATGGCAGCGCCCTGCGCCACGCACAGGCACAGCAGTAAAACAGCCCATGAAACCTGAGTCTTCAAGTTGACCTCTGGCACGGCAGGACTGGCTGGTTGGGGGGGAGCCCTGATGATTAGGAATTCTATCTGAATCCAGGTCTCTGGAATCTGTCAATTCGCGGTTGGCGGGCGAAGCTCCAGTTTACGCTGGCGAATCTTATGCATCCTCGCCCGCAGCGGGCGGCGTGTTTTCGCGGGTCTAGGGGGCTGGCGATTTCAGAAAAACTCGCATCCGAAGATCCGAACAACACCACTGATCAAAGGTGTTTGATATCGGACTACGGCAATCTGTGCGAGTCTTTGGCATATGCCGGCGAGTTTTCTGAAGTGCCGGACCATCGCGAGACGGCAATTGCTGTCAATCAGCTGATGGTGAACACAGATACGAACAATGCGCAAGCTCGCGCCGACCTCGGGAAACTCGAATATGACCATGGGATTGGCCGTAACTTCGGCATTCGCCATTCCCGTGAATGATGGTGCATCACTAAGCGGCCGCGGAAAGCCACCGGCGGGGGTGAGTTATGAACTGTTGCGGAGATAAGTTGACCGATGAATGCGCTGTTGGGTCCAGGAGTTAGCCCCGAACCCCGCCAGCGACTTCGGATAGATGCCTGTGCCCGAGTTACGCCAGTGAGTTGCTGACGTTGCTGAACACTGTGTTTACGGCAGTCGCGACGCCCTTAACGCTGGTGATGACTGTCAGTGCAATCAGCGCGATGAGCAAAGCGTATTCGACCAGATCCTGACCTTCTTCGTGATTCGCCAGACTCTGAATCTTGATATACAGCCGCAGTGCTAGGTTATTCATATGGACCCCTCTCGTAATTGAAATTTACCGATAAGCTAATGACTCAGCCCTTGATTCGAGTAACTAATATGAATCGTGGATTGTTATGGGACAACTGTCAACGTAGCTAAGGTGACGTTAAGTCCGGTTACCTTTGCCAGGAAAATGAAACTATTGCGTCCCTCATCGAAGCATCCGCTGCCAAAGTGGCTTTGGTGACGTTGAGACCGGTTACCTTTGCGGAGGAAATGAAACTTTCGCGTCATTCAAGGCCGAACCAGGGATGACGGAGCGCGGGAAATGCCGGTCGATTGCACTGAATCAAACAGAACCCCAGTTTTCGCATGGGATTTGGATGTGGAGGGTCGCAGAGAGCAGAAACGCGGGGCGGGAGGGCATCGCTCGGGAACTGGCCTTTCGCCTACAAGCCCGATCAAGTTAGCATGGGCCGTGTCGCTGGTTTGCGAAGCTGGACCGGCCCGAACTTGACGACGCCGTGTCGCGCCGGCCCAGCACGATCTCAGGATGAGGCTCGGATGACCGTTCGCATCTCGAAGCTCCTACTTTTGGTTTCCGTTGCCTTTCTCTACGCCTTAGTTGTGTTCAACAACCTCACTGACTTCGGATCCAACGCACAGTTTGTTCGCCACGTGCTCCTGATGGACACAACCATCCCAGGCAACAATGGCTTGTGGCGCTCCATCTCCTCGCCCACAGTCGACCTGGTCTTTTACGTGAGCATCATTGCCTGGGAAGCCATTACTACTTTTTTGCTTTGCTGGGGCGCGCTCCAATTGGTGCGCGCTCTGCGCCAGCCTGCCGCAGCGTTCAACGCGGCGAAGTCTCTTCCTCTGTTCGCTCTCACCACTTCGCTTCTTATGTGGTTGGTTGCATTTCTTGCCATTGGCGGGGAATGGTTCCTGATGTGGCAGTCGCGCGCCTGGAATGGGCAGGAGGAGGCCTTCAGAAACTTTGCCACCGTCGGCATCGTGTTCCTGATCCTGTTGCAGCCTGACGTGGACGGACAGCCGTGACGCCGGTGCGCGGAATCTCTCAATTGATTACCTTGGCGGCGGCATGCGGAGCACTCAGCGCCTTTGGCCAGGCGGGCAATCCTGCGTGGCAGAGCGCCGTTGAACACGCGGCACGCAATTCTCCCGAAGCAAGAATCGTTGTGTTGGACATCGCCAGCGGACGCTTGCTGACGGCGCACCGCTTGGATGACGCGGCGCGAACGCTGGCCGCGCCGGGATCGACACTGAAACCGCTGGTTCTATATCAGTTGGTGAATGCAGGCCGGTGGAACCCGGCAAGCCGCGTCGCCTGCAACCGGCAACTCATGGTTGCCGGCCATCGGCTGGCATGCACGCATCCGCTTGCTCCGCCCTTCGATGCGCGTGAGGCTCTGACCTGGTCGTGCAACACCTACTTTGCGGCAGTCGCTCGCACTCTGCGTCCGGGTGAACTGGGCCAGTTGCTGCGACCAACCGGCTTGCTCGGCTCGACCGGTCTTGCACACGATGAAGCCGTGGCCGAATTTCGCGAGCCAGATTCCGCCGATGCTGAGCAACTCACGCTGCTGGGAATTGAAGGCGCGCGCGTGACACCGCTTGAGCTTTCCGAAGCTTATCGCTGGCTGGCGATGGAGATGGCTGCGCATCCGAATTCCGATGCGACACAGGTCGTGCGTGAAGGGCTCGAGGACTCTGCCAGCTTCGGCATGGCCGGGCAGGCGAGCCTGGGCGGTATCGCGGTGATGGGAAAAACGGGCACGGCGGAAGGCGCGCAATCGAGCCGAACGCACGGATGGTTTGTGGGCCTCGCGCCGGCGAAGAACCCAAAAGTCGTGATCGTCGTTTTCTTGCCTGCGGGCCGTGGCACGGATTCGGCGCACGTTGCGGGGCAGATTTTGGCCAATGCACCTTTGGAGCGCCCGTGACCCGACAATGGATGACGCGATCGCTCTTGAGCCTGCTGGCTGCGGCCGGCGTCGCGTGGACCGGTATGCAAACGTCGCCCCAAGCTGCATTGAGCGCTGCCCCAACACCACGCGAAGCCCCGGCTGCTGCGCGCGAAACGCTTCGCGTTGGAATGTGGACTCTTTGGCATGACCGTGAAGTAGTCTTGACGCCTGCCGGGCCTGATCAAAAAATCAAATTGCGAAGTTGCTCCGGGTGCGCCGAGCTCTTATTCACTGAAAAAACCACCGTTCGCGCGAATGGAAATGCGTTGACGTTGACGGCCGCCGGCAAAACGGGCAACGCGCCTCGTTTTTTTTCGGATGCTCCGGTGACGCTCACGGCGCACGGCGAAACCGTGACGCTCCATGATCCGGTCACGATCGCGGCGCGGAATGGCGCGCTGGTCATCGTGGTGACGCTTCCGGTCGAAAGCTATGTGGAGCGGGTCGTAGCGAGCGAAAGCGGCGCAGCCGACAGCGCAGAGTCATTGAAGGCGCTGGCGATTGTGGTCCGCAGCTTTGCGTTGCATGAGGCGCATGGGCATACGGATTACGACCTGTGCGACTCAACCCACTGCCAGCTTTTGCATTGGGGCGGAAACGGCGGGCGCGCGGCGGCGGCGCACACGGCGACGCTCGCGACTGCGGGCGAGGCGTTGTGGTTCCACGGGCAGCGGGCGCTGGCCTACTTTGGAAAGGATTGCGGTGGACGGACGGCTTCACCGACCGAGGTTTGGCCTCGCGCCAGGATCGTTTCCTATCTGCCCTCGCAGCCCGATCGATACTGCACGGCGGACGGCGGCAAGGAGTGGGCGTCTGAAATTACGCGAACTGACCTTTCCGCTGCGCTGGCCGCGCATGGGCTCGCCAAGCCAGGATGGCAGAACCTCAGCGTCGTGCGGCGCGGCGAGTCGGGACGCGCGGTAACAATTAAGGTCGACGGGGCTGAGATCGGCGCTGACGAATTCCGGCTGGCTGTCGGCGAGTCGCTGGGATGGGACAGAATTCCGAGCACCTGGTTCGAGGTCAGCCGCGAGGGCGATCGATTCGCATTTCACGGGCGCGGATGGGGCCATGGCGTAGGGCTATGCCAGAAGGGCGCGGCGACGATGGCGCAACAGGGACGGTCGGCGCAAGAAATTCTAGGCCAGTATTTTCCGGGAACGCAGGCGGCCGACGAGGCGACCGGGCGCGAATGGCGCAAGTTTGCCGGCAACGGATTTGTTCTCGAATCCCTTGATGCAAGCGACGCAGCGTACCTGACCGATCTGAACCGCGCGCGGGCCGAGGCAACGGAAAGATCGGGCCTGCAAACAACGGTGCCCTTCACAGTGCGCACCTTCGCCAGTACGCCGGCTTTTCGAGAAGCTACGCTCGCGCCCGGATGGGTAGCGGCGTTCACCGAAGCTAATTGGATCGGAACACAGCCGTTTCGGACACTGGCGGCGCGAAGGCTTTTAGCCGACACGATGCGCCACGAGTTTCTGCATGCGCTGGTGGAGCAACAGGCAGGGCCGCGCGCACCGCTGTGGCTGCGCGAAGGGCTGGTAGAGTTTTGGAGCGAGACGAGCGTCAAGGCAGATTCGGTCCACGGCGGAAGATCCACGCCCCAGCTAACCGTTGACAACACCGATGCCGCATTGGCACATGCGGCAAGCGAATCGGAATCGGAGGCCGCGCATCGGGCAGCTCAGTGGTACGCCGCGCAACTTCTCGCTCGCTACGGGCGCGCTCAAGTGCTCCAATGGCTCCGGTCAGGCGTCCCCGACGGTATCATCGCCAGCCTCGGGCAGCGGTAGCTTGATGGAATCCTCACCGAGAGGAGTCGGGCCCACCAACGCGGGGACGAGTGAATCATCGTTGGGCTGCGCCTTACCAGGCCGCGACCGGCTCAAAAGAACTGCGCACCATGCCAGAAGAAGAACCCAGCAAACCACTGCCAGCAAATATGATCCCGCGAGCTTGAGCACCACGAACCAGACCTGATGCGAAACCGTCCCATGCGGCTCGCCATTGAAGAAATGACTGGGCCACTCAACAGCCAAAAGAGCCGCAATGATCACCGCCAGCCACCAGCGCCAATCCAGCAATAAACGGATTACCTTTCGCCCCGGCAAATGCCAGCCCCATTGCGCCGATGCAATCGCCCAGGGAATTACCTTCGCCGGCAGTGCGATCCAGCGAAAGACCCATACCAAAAACGTCAACCAGCTTTGAATGTGGTCGTAAGTAAAAAGCGTCGCGCGCATGTGTGCCGAAGCGCGCGAGTTCAGATAGCCCGCCCATTCGGGAATCTGATCGCCGCACCAATCCAAAAGCGCCCACGCGGCCCATGCAATCGCGGCCCAAACCAAAAGCGTGAGCACGCCTAGACCCAAGTGCACGCGCCGTTGCTCATTATCGATGAGCCTGCGCATGGTTCCCGCCTCAAGGAGCAAAGCCGCGGCAAGCAGCACGAGCGGCACGAACAAGGTGAGCCCCACTTGCCACGCATAACTATCGGGCAGGCGCGTCCAGGCTACGCCAGCAAGAATGAGCAGGAGCGTGGCCCAAAACTGGGCTGCGACCCAAGTGATGCTTGAGCGCAGGCGGTGGAACAGGTCGTTCAGCGGATTGGCGGCGGCGACATCGTTCACGGCTGCACCTCCAGCGTGGCGGGATCGGTAGTGGTCTGGACATTCGACTGATACATGGGCCCGGCCTGCGCGGGGCTGATCTGAAAGATTCCCGAATTATCAGCCTGGAGCAGGTAAACGTACACGCTGCGCTGCGCGAAATCGGTATTGAAGAACGCGGCGCGGTCGTCGCGGAATTCCTCGCGTGTAAACAATTCGGCCCACCAATCGGGCTTGTTGTTCAGCGTGTAGAGTCCAGGATTGGCCAGAAACTCCGTGCCCGCCGGGATGGGGTCCTGAGCCTGCAGGTACTTCCAGTTCGTTCCGTTGAGCGCCAGCTTGACGGCGACAATGTCACCAATATGGACCGGGCCTTTGAGCGGAACCAGATCGTAGGTGATGGGATCGGTTGGCTTGTCCTGTTTCTTCTGCAACAAGTAATAGTCGCGCGTGATGTTGAGCGCGAGCTGACCCTGCTGGAAAGCTTTGCGATCGGCGGAGTACCAACTGCTCGTCGCGGACCAGTACGTGATGCCGTTGCCGCTCTTGCTGATGGCGATCTTGCCGCCACTGGCTGCCTGAGCCGCAGGAATCTTCATCTGCCAGGGCGCGGCGAAGGCATCATCGGGACCAAAGTGATGCTTGCCCGCACTTGTACCATTCACGAGAACCTCGACGTCGGAGGTGTTGGCGAGCTCGCCGCTGAGAGCGAGGTAATCGGTGAGTCCCTGGATCACCATCGACGTCTGCTTGGTCGAGTACCAGTAATCGCCGTCACGGTGCTCAGCGAGCCAATGCGCGGCTTTGGGCATCAAGCCGCTCGAGCGATCTTGCCGGATCAGCAGCTTCAGCGCGAAGGCCGTAGTCTCCGGCGAAGTATCATCCCAGAAATCCATCATGCCGTCGTACGTGCCCTGCCACTCGGCATCGATGTCGGTGGCGTGCGCCTTCTTTTCGAGAAGCACCGCCGCCTGATGCGCTCGCGCGTCACCGGCCGCGTCGAGAGCCAGCCCGGTCAGCGCAAGACCCTCGTCGCTGAGCTTGTCCTGGCTGCTCCACGCTTTGTCGAGCGCGTCCTTTGGCGCGCCGCCCGTAGTGGCCAAAGCGTAAACGGTGTAGGCGCGCAGGTCCGGAATCATATCGGGATGCGCAGCGAGCGTCGAGACCAGCCAATTGCGCGCATTGTTGAGCCGGTCATCGTCGATGGTGTAGCCGGCCTGTTTTGCCTGGCCCAGACCGCTCACCACATATGCGGTCATGAAGACGAGGCTGGGATCGTCCTGCCACCATCCCCAGCCGCCGTCATCGTGCTGATAACTGTAGAGCCGCTCCAGCCCCGCACTGACCTCATCGTTTAAAGTCTTGCGGTCGATGGGCGACTTGATATGAAGCTTGTCGATCGCTTGAGCCACGATCAGGTCGGGCAGGAAGCTCGACATCGTTTGCTCCGTGCAACCCCATGGATAGCTGGTGAGGTAGTCGAGCGCATCAAAGACGGTTCCCGCAACGGATGGGGCGATGGTAATGGTGAGCGCGCGCGAGCCCGGATCCGATGTGGCCGGATAGCTGAATGCCCACTGATTTTGCGCCGTACCCGAATAGACCACGCCGGCGCCAGTTGCGTTCTGCTGAACGCCGAACGGCAGAATCGGCAGCGTCATCTGGAGCGCGTCCGATTCTTCATTGGTGAGCGCCTTGGCAGTGAGAGTCGCGTTGCCGATTGTGCGCGCCTTCACGCGCCAATCCACGTAGCTTTCGGCATTGGCGGGGATGGTGATCTTTTGCGTCTGGCCACTCAGCACGTCCACTCCGCTCACATCGAGAGCGAAGGTGACGTCTTTGGCCGTCGCAAGGTAGTTGTGCGCAATGACGCGCAGGACCGTCTCGTCGCCCTGCCTGAAGAATCGCGGCGCGGCCAGGCGGACAATGAGATTCTTGCGCACCAGCACACGCGTCACCACGCCGCCGGCTTTCCCGTCGTCCGTCATCGCGCGGATGGTTGTCCGCCACGTAGTGAGCGCATCCGGGAAGTTGAATGCAACGTGCGCGTGACCGTCAGCGCCGGTCTCCACGCTGGGGTTCCAGTAAGCCGTATCCGGAAAAGCTTTGCGAATCTTTGGAACGACCAGATCGGACCCCGGCTTCACCTGGGCCATGCGCGGATGGTAGAGGCCGTTGGCTAGAT
This sequence comes from uncultured Acidobacteriaceae bacterium, assembly GCA_963850865.1. GTDB lineage: Bacteria > Acidobacteriota > Terriglobia > Terriglobales > Acidobacteriaceae > Telmatobacter. The sequence goes on along the minus strand of CAWKMZ010000005.1, from coordinate 23,730 downwards.
TCGCCAGCAGCGGACTCTTGGCGCCTGCCTGTCCGGAGAAAAAGAAATCGAAGGAGGTGTCCGGTTGGAGATAGACAAATCGCGCGGGATAGAACGATCCAACAATATCGGGCGTCGTATCGGGCCGCACGGAGTAGAGTGCCTCATCGACCACGCCAAAGCTCAGGTCGGTCTGGACCGGCTTGCCCGCGGAATCGACTGCAAACACGTCAAAGCTGGCGGCTTCCTCCGGCTCGTATTGACTCTTGTTCGGTGTGGCCGTGATGGTGAGCGTGCGCTCGACGAGCGGGACCTTGAGGCTCTTTTGCGCCGTCATCAACTGATCGTCGTGAACGATCACTGCGGAGACGACCAGGTTCGGCTGAGCCTTCTGCGTGATGGGAACATCGAATGGAGCGCTTGCGCCCGTTAAGTGGATGAGTTGGCGCGACTGCACGCTGTCGCCCTCGGTAGTCACCACGGCCCACGATTCTGCAAGGCCCGTTACCAGTAGCAGGTGCGCTGTGTCGCCCACGCTGTACGATTTTTTGTCAGCGACGATTTGCGCCTGCGCGTTGGTCTGATACCAAGTGCCTGAGCCATTCCACACCCAAACGTAGGTGGAATCTTCGACGGTTCGATCCTCCGGCGTCTGGGCCGTGGCTTTCACTTCGAAATCGCCGCTGCCGCTGAGGGCCATGTCGACCAGAACCGTTCCATCAGCGCCGGTGGCAGCGTCTTTGCTGCCGGCATCGGTGTCCGTTCGCTCGTGAGTAACGGAATCCCATTTCTCGAGCGACGCCGCGATGTGGACTTTGGTCTGCACCGGTTTGCCGTCGTAATCCTGCGCCGTCACTTTCACGCGCGTGGGCTGGCCGGCCTGCACCAGATAGTTTGTGGGCTCAACGCTCAGTCGAAAAGACCCATACGTGGCCAGTACCGTTGAGTGTCCCGCGACCTCGCGATTCGCCGCGTCCGTTACGCGCGCCTCAATGCGATAGTCCTGGTCGGTGTGCTTCGAGTCGATTCGAGTTGGCAGCGTGACCGTCAACTGGCCGTTTGCGTCGAGGATGCCCTGATGTTCCTGCTGTTCGGTCTGGCCGTAGGTGTCGTCTGCATCGTCGGAATTGTCCGAGTCACTCGAATCGGCGTCCGCGTTATCGCTGTTATCGTCGCCTTCGTCCTGATCCCACCAATAATGAGTGGACGTGTGCACGACGTAAGTGATCTTGGCTCCCGCAACGGGCTCCCCAAAGAAGTAGCGCGCGCTGATCGTGGCTTGAATCGAATTGCCTTGCAGCACGCGAGGCACAGCCGGCTTCACCGTCACCTGATATTCGGGCTTCTTGTAGTCCTCAACGTAGAAGCTGCCGCTTCCGCCAATGTTCTGTTCCGCAAGCTCAACGTAGTAGTAGCCCAGGGCCGCATCGGATCCGAGATTGAGGTCAACCGCGACCGTCCCGTGTGAGGTGACCGCCAGCTGTTTCCGCAGCACCTCTTTGTTATCAGGACCGCGCACCGTGAGCGTGACAGTTTGCGGTCCGGGGAGCACAAGGGTATCGTTCTGCTCCTGACGCAAAATACCTTTTATGTGTACGGCATCGCCGGGCCGGTAGACGGGTCTGTCAGTGTAGAGATACGAACGCTCCGTTTGCGATCCGTTCTGTTGAAAGCTGTAGCCCCAGGGCGTGACCAGCGCGGAATCGTCTCCCTTGCGCGCGAGAATCCAAACGTTTTCCGGCTCCGCTCCCTGCGCGCCGCCGCGAACCGTCATCGTGAGCGAGGCCATGCCGTCGCTGCCGGTCTTGCCAGACGATTGAAGCTGCCCGTTCGCCCAGAGGAATACGTCTGCATCGGCGATGGGCGCTCCTGACTTGCGATCGGCAACGTAGAGATCGGCGCGCGCACCCGCCGTACGCTCTACCACCGCAACGGAGGTAACGATGGCGACGGTGTAGGCCTTGTAGGTGCCGTCGGTGGCTTCAATGAGGTAAACGCCTGCGCTCAGCCCGTCGATGGGCAATTGCTGGGTGTCGCTGACGAGCGCCGGCGGCGTCTCGAGTTTCCAGCGCGCGACCAACTGGCTCGCGTTGAGCAGCGGAATCTGCGCGAACTGCGCCGCGCCCACAACCTGGCTGCGTTTGCCCAGCTTGGCCTGCTGCTCACGGAAGCTGTCGCGTGCATCGTCGGTAAATTGGCCGCGGAAGAAGTGCCGGATGACGAACCACAGGTGGGCTTTGAAGTCGTGCAGGCGCTCGACGAACGTCTCCTGATCGATTTGTTCTTGCGGCGCATAGTTCTGCACGCCGAAGCTGTGCACGTCTTTCAGGCCGGCGAAGAACTTTTCCGCATCGCGCACCTTGTAGACGCGGAATTCGAGTTCCGGAACGTTATGAGCGATGAGCTGGATCTTGACGCTCTCGCCGGGCGCGAATGTCCGAGTGGTTGAAAGCGAGAAGGAACGCGGCGCGTCAGTGGCCCACGCGGGGACTGCGGCTGCAGCCGAGACCAACAGAAGCAGGGCGGCCACGAGTGGTTTTGGCAGCGTCGGTTTCCGCCAAGTCGAATTCCGGTCGATCAATTTCCGGCAGTTCATGAGGTTCCTCGCAGAATGTTCCAGCGGTAGACGCCGAGAAAGTTGGGATTGCCGGCGAGCGGCCGCCATTGCGGCTGGGGATGGTCAACGAGTTCGGAGAGAAGAACGCGGCGCAATTCGCCTGGTTGCTGATGATCGGGCCCGGTGTCGTAAACAACTTCGGCATTGGCTCCGGAACGGATCACGATCATCGAATGCCACGGCGACGACTGGCCAAACTGGCGATAGAAGAGCAAATCGCCGGGCAACGCCGAGCGCACATCGCGGCTGACAAAGAACGCGTTCCGCTGGACCAGCGTTTTGGCGTCGGCAAACTGTGCGAAGGCGCCGTTCGAAAGGTCTCCCGGCTCAAATGCTCCTGGCCGCACGCGGAAGATTGCGGCGCGTAACGGCGAGTGCGGATAGTTCCAGGCGCGAATTTCGCCGGGAGCCGCCGGAATTTCGATTCCGCTAGCCATCAACCAGTTTTCATCGTGGCGTTTGAGCGCCTCACGGTAGGAATAGCGAAGTAAACTTGCGCAGTCTGCGATCTCGGGAGGAACGGTGGCCGGCGGCCGAACGGTTTGGTACTCGGCGATCAGCGTGAACCAGCGGCGGAATGCGGCCTGGTCCGCCGGATCAGTGAGGCGGAGAAAGTCGGGTGTGCCATCGCCGAATCGGTCGCCCCAGTCTGGTGCCGGCCGGGTGCGCGCCAGGGCGGCGGGAACAGTCTTCGCGAGAGCCCGCCGTCCAATGTGGAGAAAGCGCAGGCCATCCGGACCAGTCTGACTAAAACACAAAATGAGCGCGCCCAGCACCGCCAGGGATGCGAACGCAATCAGCGCTCCGCTTCGGCGGGTCATGGCCGCCGGGCTGCCACCGGGTGGTTTGCCGTTCGCGTTCACTTGAAGGCAAGAGAGTGAGACGCCCCTATCCTACGTCAATCCAGTGGAATATGCGCACTTTTCGCTTCGAAGCCCCAAGGCCGCCCTTGTTCCAGGGGGCGGGTTTTGTTACCATCGCTTTACACATGGTTTGCGCCATACCAAACCGCTCCTGTTGTTGCCTGTCGAACATCTTCGACGGGTGTCCCCGCTAGTCTCTGATCTCCTAAGCACAATCGATCCAGAAGACGCACCCGTTGCTGAATGCCGGGTTTGTCTTTGCGCGCACCGGTTTTCAGCGTTCCCACTGAAGCCGAGAGGTCTTGAATGCCCACCGCCGAAACCGCACCAGCAAAAACATCGCCGCAAGCGCCTCCCGTCACAACTCCGCGGTTGAACCATCTGCGCCTGCTTGAGGCGGAGAGTATTCATATCCTGCGCGAAGTGGCTTCGGAGTTCGAGCGGCCGGTGATGCTCTACTCCATCGGCAAGGATTCCTCGGTGATGCTGAGGCTGGCACAGAAAGCCTTTTACCCAGGGCCCATTCCCTTCCCACTCCTTCATATTGATACCGGATTCAAATTCGCCGAAATGCTCGCGTTCCGAGACGAAATGGCGCGGCAAGTAGGCGCGGAGCTGCTGGTGTGGCGCAATGAGCCGGCCATTGCCGCGGGAACAAATCCCATCGTGCTCGACACCAAGCGCTGCTGCGGGCTGCTCAAGACGCAGGCGCTGCTCGATGCATTGCGCCATTATAAATTCGATGCGGCCTTCGGCGGCGCGCGGCGCGACGAGGAGAAGTCGCGGGCCAAGGAACGGATTTATTCGTTCCGCGACACTGCCGGACAGTGGGACCCGAAGAATCAGCGCCCTGAGCTCTGGAACCTGTACAACGGGCGCATCCATCCGGGCGAAAGCATTCGCGTGTTTCCAATTTCGAACTGGACCGAGATGGACGTGTGGCAGTACATCCACGAAGAAAAGATTCCAGTGGTCGATTTGTACTTCGCTAAAGAACGTCCGATGTATGTGCGAGGCGACGCTCTGCTGCCCATTGAGCAGGCTTTTGTCGCGCGTCTGGGCGAGAAGCCGCAAATGGTAAAAAGCCGGCTGCGCTCGCTCGGATGCAGCCCCTGCACAGGCGCCATTCGCTCCGATGCCGAAACACTTCCCGCGATCATCGCGGAGCTGATCGGGTTCCACTCGTCGGAGCGGGCCAATCGCGTCATCGATCACGATCAGGAAGGCTCAATGGAGATCAAGAAGCGGGAGGGCTACTTCTAAGTGGTGACTCTTTCGGCTCCCGCATTTTCGATTGATGACTTTCTGCTCGCCGAGCGCGAGAAAGATTTGCTGCGTTTTTCCACGGCGGGCAGCGTGGACGACGGCAAGTCAACGCTCATCGGCCGCCTGCTTTATGACACGCAATCGGTCTACGAAGACCAGGTGAAGTCGATCGAGGGCAAAGGCACCACCGCGCCGGGTCAGATCGATTTTGCTTTGCTCACAGACGGTCTGCGTGCCGAGCGCGAACAGGGCATCACCATCGATGTGGCCTATCGCTATTTTTCAACGGCGCGGCGCAAGTTCATCATTGCGGATACGCCGGGCCACGAGCAGTACACGCGCAACATGGCCACGGGCGCATCCACCGCCGACGCGGCCATCGTGCTCATCGACGCGAGCAAGGGCGTGCAGATCCAGTCGCGCCGCCACGCTTACATCGCGTCACTGCTGCGCGTGCGGCATGTGCTCGTCGCCGTCAACAAGATGGATCTGATCGGCTACGATGAGCCAACTTTCCGCACCATCGAGTCGGACTTCAAGCACGTTCTTGACCAGATTGCGGCCGATACCGGCACGCCCGTTGAGGTTCACTTTGTTCCCGTCAGCGCGCTGAAGGGCGACAACGTAGTTCATTCGACCTGCGCAATGCCATGGTATGCGGGGCCCTCCCTGCTGGAACTGCTGGAGGCGCTGCCTTCATCGCGCGAGACGCGCAACGAGCCGTTCCGCTTTCCGGTGCAGCGCGTGCTGCGGCCCGACCACACGTTCCGCGGATTTGCCGGCCAGATCGCTTCCGGAACAGTACGCCCCGGCGACGAGATCGCGGTTTTCCCATCTGGAAGAAGCGCGAAGATCGAACGCATTGTGACTTTCGATGGCGACCTTGATGAGGCCATTGCACCGCTCTCCGTCACGCTCGTGCTCGACCGCGAAGTGGATATCAGCAGGGGCGATTTGATCGCCGCGGCCAAAGCTGCGCCTCGTGGTGGCGAGCAGCCTTAAAGCATCGCTCGTGTGGATGGATCAGCGGCCGCTCGATGTGAATCGCCGCTACCTGCTGAAGCACACCAGCCATACGGTTCCCGCGATTGTTTCGTTAATCGATCACCGCGTGGATCTTGCCGCGTTCAGGCATGAGCCGGCGGTGACGCTGCGCATGAACGACATCGGCGGAGTTTCTCTGCATCTGCTGCGCCCAATGGCGGTCGATCTCTATCGCGACAATCGCGGAACCGGCGCGCTGATCCTGATCGATCCTGAAACAAACGCTACCGTTGCCGCCGGAATGATCACCGATGCGCAAGGTCAGGCAGCGGCGATTGAGGAAGACGAAGCCGCGGCGTGGGGCCGAGTGACCGCTGGCGAGCGCGAAGCTCGCTGGAGACACCGCGGCGGCGTGCTGGAGCTTTCAGGACCCACGGAGTTGATTGACGCCGTTGAGCGGTCGTTGTTTGCCGTTGGCGCCGTGACGTGCCGCATTGATGCCGGCGAGCTCGCTTCACTCGAACACCTGGGAGTTCTTGAAATCGTCTCCGACCTCGAGACTCGAGCCGGCTTGCTCACAATCCTGGCGCGCCCAGGCGATGAGGGTGTGCTGACTGCGGCTGCCGGTGGCTTCGAGATCACGAGCGACGCGGAGAATCGGATGCACGCTGTCGCCGCGGTACATCAATTGCTCGAGCGCGCGGGAATCTTCATCTCTCCAGAAGGGGCGGACTTGTAATGAGCGTTGCGGAGATTGCTGCCGAAGTGAACACCAGGCTGGATGCGGTGCGGGCCACGCTCGCACGCGAAGTCACGGGCAACGGAGACGTGTGCCTCACCTGCAGCTTTCAGGCTGAAGATGTGCTGCTCACCAAGCTGGCGATCGCACTCGATCCGCGGATTCCTGTTCTCTTTCTCGACACCGGTTATCACTTCCCCGAAACCTACGCGTATCGTGACCGCATTGCGCGCGAGTGGGATTTGAACCTGATCAATCTGCTGCCGGAAAAAACGGTGGCCGAGCAGGAGGCGGAATTCGGCCTGCTGTATCAGACCGCGCCTGACCGTTGCTGCGGGCTGCGCAAAGTCGAGCCGCTGTTCAAAGCTGTGGCCGGGTATCGCGTGTGGCTCACCGGCCTGCGCCGCGAGCAGGCACGGAGCCGCGCTGCGCTTGAAGAGTCGGCGATGTTCTCGCTCCCCGGCGGCAAGCAGGTGCTGAAGCTGGCGCCGCTAACAGAGTGGTCGACGCGCGACGTATGGTACGCATGCGAGCAGCTTGGGATTCCGTTGTTGCCGCTTTACGAGCAGGGCTACACCTCCATCGGCTGCGAGCCGTGCACGTCGCTTCCGCTCGATCCCAACGACCCGCGCTCGGGCCGGTGGGCTGGCCGCAAAGTGGAATGCGGAATTCACATTCAGGCAGCGCCGGCAAAGTAAGGAACTGAGGGCCAGAAGATGCAGTACGTTATCGGATTCTTCATCGCACTGTTCATCGCGCTCACTGGGGTGGGCGCGGGCACTGTTACTGTGCCCGTCCTGGTGCTGTTCCTCGGCGTGCCGGCTCCGATTGCGGTGGGCATCGGCCTCATGTTCGCCACGGCAGTGAAGCTGATCCTCGTGCCTACTCAAATTGCCCGCAAGAATGTCGCCTGGCGCACGCTGGGCTATATGTTGCTCGGGGGAGTGCCGGGCGTCCTCGTGGGGTCTCTTTTCCTGAAACATCTGGTCAACGCGGGATCGACGAACCTGCTCAATGCAATCCTTGGAGCGATTCTGGTCACCACTTCGCAATTTGGCAGATCCTTTTTTCCTTCCGCAACATGGAGGACAATCGGAATACGCGCCCGACCGCAGCCCGTTGCTCTCGTGGCTTATGTTCCCGGTGGGGCAGAAGTGGGTTTCTCATCCGCAGGAGCGGGTGCGCTGGGCGTGCTGCGCTGCTGAGCCTGACGCCGCTGGCGCCCGCCCAGGTGGTGGGAACCGATATCGTCTTCGGCTTTGTCGTCTCACTCGTGGGCAGCGGCGCGCACTGGTTCTCGCACGCCAACAACCCTGAGCTGCTGATGCAGCTCATTATTGGCGGCGTGGGCGGAGCGGTTTGCGGAACCCTGCTGAGTACGCGCGTCCCGCGCCGGCCCTTGCGCTTCGCGCTCTGGGTCTGGCTGTTGATTCTCGGCGGCCAGTTTCTCTTCAACAGCTACCATGTGTGGGCGGCAACGCGCGCGAACAAGCCCGCTGCCGAGACTTCCCTCAGCGCTCATGGACCGAGCGGAAATAGCAGCGTGAATAAACAGTGAGCCCAGTGCGCTAGCCCGGAAAGTGAGCGCTCGCCGGCGGTCCAAGATAGCTTGGCTTCAGCGCACCGTGGCTCACCACGATGCGCTCCAGCACGACGCCCGGATCAACCGCCCATATCTTCAATGTGTGATATCCAGGATTCACAATCGTTAGCGGAAGCGTGACGTGCCGCACCCCATCGCTCACCGCCTGCTCCCAGTCCTGCTGGGTATTGTGCTCCAACTCATCCACGACCGTCCGCGGCCCATCATCCACCGAAACAGCAAATCGCAGTCCGCGCCCCGGAACAAAGTTCAGTGTCGGCGCCAGCGTTGCCTGCAACTGGAAGTCGCCCGCGTCGTACAGATACATGTTGTACGCGAGCCCGGCTTTTGATTCCGGGTTGCTCTCCGCCGTCACCGGATACACCGTCATCGCCGATTTCGTTTCTCCGTAGCCGGGCAATTCTTCCCAGTGTGTCTCGCCGTCCGCCGTCCGGCTTGACGTATCGGCCGCTTCAATGGCCACGTAGCCGTCGCCCTCGATGGTTCCGTGTACTGTTTCCGGCATCAGGTTGATGCGTTGCGCGCGCAACGTGAACGTCATCGGGCGTCCCTCACCCGAGCTCACCCTGACTGTTCCTTCGGCGCTGTCGCCATCGGTGGGAACCTTGCTCCAGTCAATATGCAAGACCACCTTCTGTTCCGCTGCCCCAACCGTTCCGCTGTTTGCGCTCGCCACAATCCACGGCGCGCTCGTCTCGACTTTGTACTCCGCGGGACTCTTGCCGCGGTCGAAGAGTGTGAGAGTTCGCGTTGGGTTTGAGAAGGTACTAATCGTCCCCAGCGAAAACCCAAAGCGTCCTCCAGCTCGAGAAAACGTCGCATCCTCCGCGCTCACGCCCAGCGATCCCGCATCCGGCACTTGGATCCAGCTCACCGCCGGCATCACATTCGCCGGCGGATCGTTCCACGCCGTGTAGCCGATGTGCGTTTGGTCCATCATGTGATCCCACTTGCCGTCGAGCAGCTTGTGGTTATATTCACCGCTCAGCGCCGCGTCCTTTTCGAACATCGCCCGCACCTCGTCGGCCTCGACATTCGCCTGCGGATTCCCAAGCTTCGCATCCGCCGCGTTACGCGCCGCCGCAATGTACATTTCGGTCAGATTCGCGCACGCATCCACCGGATATTGGATCAGCTCAAAGTAGCTGGCACGCTCATCTTCCGGCAACGCCAGTGCCAGCTTGTCCACGCGATCGGCCAGCGAGCGCCACTCCACGTCCACGCGTTCCGCCTCGTGATAGTTCGCCAGGCTGAACGTCGAGGGATCGATGAGCTCCGGTTTCCGCCGTCCGTTGTACCTCGTGTAATCCTCCATCGCCGAGGCGATCTCGTCGGCATGTTCCGGCCCAAACTCCCGCGTCGCCCACAGCTTCGAAAACTCGTCCAGGTGGTCTTTGTCCCAGCGCTGAGGCGTCCGCGCATAATCAAGAAAAAACTCAATGGGAAACTCCATGGGTTTTCCATCGCCCACATTCACCACCCAGAGCCGGTCCGCTCCATACGCCAGCGCCAGATTCATCTGTTCCTGGATCTTCGGCAGATAATTCGTGTTCAGCCATTTGTACGATCTCGGGCCGCCCACATAATCGAAGTGGTAATAGATTCCCGCTCCGCCCGAACGCTTGCGCTCCTCCGCCGTCGGCAGCCTGCGCAAATCGCCCCAGTTGTCATCACTCCACAGCAGCGTCACATCGTCGGGCACGCGCATACCCTTTTCGTAGTAGCCCTGCACCTCCTTGTAGAGCGCCCAAAGCTGCGGAACCTTCTCGAGATCGGGATTCACCGTCTCCTTCAGAATCTCTCTCTGATCCGCGACGATCTTCTCAAGCAGTTCCGTATTCGCGCTGGCACTCATCGGCGTGTCGCCTTCGCCGCGCATCCCCAGCGTCACTACCTCTTCGTAGTTTTTGTCGCGCTCCATTCCCGCGCGCCAGAAGTCATCGATCTCCTTCTGGTTCGTCGTGTAATCCCACGGACCGTGATGTCCCGCCGTCCACTCTTTTTCCGCGCGCATCATCGGCTCTTCGTGCGAGGTCCCCATCACGATGCCGTATTCGTCAGCCAGCTTCGCGTTCAGTGGATCGTCCGCAGCGAACGCGTTGTTCCACATCGCCGGCCACAGAAAATTCGCCTTCAACCGCAGCAGCAACTCAAATACTTTCGTGTAAAACTCGTGGTTCATTCCTCCGAACTTCTCTTTCGTCCATCCCGAAAGCGCGGGAGCCTCATCGTTGAAAAAAATCCCGCGATACCTGACCGCCGGCACGGGCTGCACAAAGCGCCCCGGCTGCACGTACAAGGCATCCGCGTGCGCCACCCGCACATCGGCCCACCAGTACCACGGTGAAACGCCAATCTGCTCTGAAAGATCGTAGATCCCATAAATCGTGCCGCGCTTATCCGCGCCGGCGATCACCAGCGCCCGCCGCACTCCTTTCATCGGATGCTCCACGACGGTCGTCACAGCCGATTCCCACTGGCCTTGAATTCCGCTTACGTCCAGCTTGTGCCTCTTGATGAGCGAGTCAATCAGCGGGCTCTTGCCAATCGTCCCGATCAGCACGACCTCATCGCCTCGTGGCGTGTCGCTCTTCAGCACCGGCGCGTCGTGCCCCGTCACCCGCCCCACGTCCCCGCTCAGATCGCCCACAGCTCTCACCACCCCCGGCCAATCCGAGTCGCTCACCACAAGCGAAACCGCCTTGCCATTTTCTGCCAGCACAAAATCTCCCGGTGCCGGCGATGTATGCACGTACTTCGGCTCTCCCAGGGCATGGGCCGAGGTGGGCCATAGCGCTATTGCGAAAAGGGCCACGACTGTAGTCCCGGCAATCGTAAAACGTGGCATCGATAAACTCCCGGTGTGAAATTTGGCCCACACGGCCTTCGCGGGGGACGAGAAACCAGCTTGATTTTTGTCGGTGCTTGCCCGCTCGAACCAGACTACTCTCCAAACTCGGATGGCATGCCACGCCCCGAGACGGATCCGGCCAAACGCCAAGTGCAGTTCCGTGTGGGACTTCCTTTGCGCCGCGATCATCGTGGTCTGCTTATCTGGCTTGACGATGGTTACCAAGCTGGCGGAAAACACCCGCGCACAGCGCAAGACTGCACTCCTGAATCTGCGCTTGCATCCGGCAATAAGTGGGACGTGAACACGCAGGGCGCGAAGGAGTGGGTTGTGCTAGACGAAGTTCCTATGTCGTCACTCCACCGAATGAAGGAGACTGGGCTCAATCGATGTGCAGGCGACAGTGATATCACGCTCCCGGTAGGATCCTCAATCAGGCTCTTCCCTGCGAGGTCGCGGATTGCATCTTTCCCCAAGGTTCCCTGTTCACATTGGATTGTTTCTGGTTGCGTCATTCCAAATTGCGGCAATAACCGGTTCGTCAAAGGCCCAGCAAGCGCCGCCGGCGGAACCGGCAATCTACAACGGCAAAGAAAGCCAGCCAGGGCAAGGTGGAAGCGCCACGGGGGGAGTGTTTGCCCCCGTTCTGGACTCAGAGAGCCGGCCGATTACGGCAGGCGGGTTTGTGAAATCCGGGCCGATCGTGTTTCAGGACATCTCAGAGAAATCCGGGCTCACCACGTGGAGCCACAAGATGGGCACGCCGGAAAAGCAGCTCATCCTGGAGACGATCGGATCTGGCGTGGCTCTTCTCGACTACGACAACGATGGCTGGCTGGATATCTACCTTGTGAATGGGTCGACTGTGGATGCGGAGACCGGAAAGGTTGAACCGCCGCATGCAGCACTGTTTCATAACAACCACGACGGAACATTTACCAACGTGGCCGAAATGGCCGGCGTGACGAACGACCGCTGGGGATTCGGAGTGGCTGTGGGCGACTTCGACAACGATGGCTGGCCCGATCTCTATGTCGCCAACTACGGCAAGAACCGCCTTTACCACAACAACCACGACGGCACGTTCACTGACGTTGCCGAAAAGGCCGGGGTTGCTCTGGGCAACTGGTCAACGGGTCCGAGCTTTGGCGACTACGATGGCGACGGGCGGCTGGATATTTTTGTTCCGGGTTATATCCATTGGGATCCGAACAATCTGCCTTATCCCGGATCGAAAACGGTGGGTTTCGGGAATTGCTCGTTTCGCGGCGCACAAACGATGTGCGGGCCGCGCGGCTTACCCGGCGAGCCTGACCACCTATTCCATAACAATGGTGACGGGACGTTTACCGACGTCAGCGTCAAGGCGGGGGTAGAGGACAAGCGCCACTACTTCGGGTTCTCCTCCACATTCGTCGATGTGAATGACGACGGCAAGCTGGACTTGATTGTCACCGACGACTCTTCGCCTAACTACCTTTATCTGAACAAGGGCGACGGAACATTTCAGGACGCCAGCTTTTATTCCGGGTTTGCCTTGAACCAGGATGCGCGAGAGACAGCGTCGATGGGCTTGGCCGTTGGCGACTATATGAATAACGGTCGCCTCGATCTTTACACAACGACATTCTCTGACGATTACAAGACGCTCTATCGCAACGATGGCGACGCCAACTATGTGGACATTACACCGCAGATGGGAATAGCGGAGCCTACCTACCCCTTTCTGAGCTGGGGCACTCAGTTCTTCGACTACGACAACGATGGGTGGAAGGATCTGATGTTTGTGAGCGGCCACGTGTATCCGCAAGTGGATCACCACAACTGGGGCACCAGTTGGGCTGAGCGCCCTCTGCTGTTTCACAACCTGGATCACGGCAAGAAGTTCGAGGTCGTTCCAGCAGTGGAGGGGTCAGGGCTGGCTGACGTGATTCCCGCGCGCGGAGCGGCGTTCGGCGATCTGTTCAACGACGGAAAGATCGACGTCGTGATCAACTGCATCGACCACACCCCGGTGCTACTGCGCAATGTGAGCGACGATCACAACCACTGGGTGGGTCTGAAGCTGATCGGCGGACCGAAGAGTCCGCGAGACGCCATTGGCGCCAAGGTTTTCCTCACTGCGAACGGAATGCGCCAGCGCGGCGACGTGATGAGCGGCGGCAGCTTTGAGTCTTCAAACGATTTCCGGCTGCACTTCGGGCTCGGGCAGGCGACCACAGTGGACAAAGCCGAGATTCAATGGCCTGACGGAGTCAAGGAGGTAGTGGCCATTCCGGCGGTTGACCGGTACTTCGCCATCGAAGAGGGCAAGGGAATCGTGCCCAGCGTTTATGACCCCAAACCCTCCCCGGATCAGGGCGGGAAAGGCAAATCGCAGCACGCCTCAAATTGAGGCAGTTCTCGAAACGCAGGAAAGAGCCCATGGGTAGAGGTTTGTTCACTCGTTTCAGTATGCCGGGATTGCTCCTGCCTTGGGTCGCGATTGCAGCTTGCGGGCCGCAATCGGCGGCGCAGATTCAGCAGGACACGTCTGACGCCGCCTTCCGCTTACACTGTGCCGGTGAATGGTTCAGCTCCGGTCAAGGATACGCCGGTGCAGCTTGAAGCGCTTCACCAATACGAGCTGCGTGCAGAGCAGCAGCAAGACACTGATCGGCAGACGCACAACGATGCCGTTACCGGAGCGTATGACTTTCACTACGGCCCGAATAATCCATTCCTGCCTGGCAACATTCAGGTGGAGGGAAAGGGGTTCATTCAGCCCGGAGCGTTCCCCACGGCGGAGTATTGCGGGACCTGTCATCAGGAGGCCTATAGCCAGTGGCGGCAGGCGCTGCACTCGAACGCTTTCCGGACTCCGTTCTACCGCACCAGCGTAAATATCCTCATTCGCGATCCGGAGCGCGGAATCGCGTTCGCGCGACACTGCGATAGTTGCCACAACCCCATCGGCGTCATCTCCGGCGCATTGACTGAAGATTCAAAGGTGGATCGGGCGCAATTCGATTCCGATGGGCTCACTTGTATGACCTGCCACTCGGTGGTGAAGGTGAACGCACCGGAAGGCAATGCCAGCGTGGTGATGGGTGTGCCCGCGGTCATGGTAGATGAGAAAGGTAACCGTATTCCGGGTCAGGTGCCATTCGCCGAGATTATGCGGCATCCCGAGCGCCACTCGGCCGCGGTGATGCACGATTTCCTGCACAAGCCGGAATTCTGCGCCGCGTGCCACAAGGCCAATCTTCCTGCGTCACTCAACGACTACAAGTTCATCCGGGCGTTTACCGCATACGACGAGTGGCAGCAATCCAAGTTCTCACAGCGAAATCCGCTGACGTTCTATACCGCCGACTTCACCTCCTGCCAGGGATGCCATATGAAGCGCAACCCGGTGTCACTGCAGGAGTACGGCGCAAAGAACGGGACTTTCGCGTCGCATCGCTGGCTGGCTGGCAACACGGCGGTGCCGTTCTACTACGGATTCGACGAGCAGCTTAAGAAGACGATCGAGTTTCTTCAATCAGGCAATTACCTGAACGTAGATATCTTCGCGCTTCGCAAAGAGGGCAGCGATCGACTCATCGCTCCTCTGGGAAGAGTGTCCTATGATCTTGCGGCCAGTGACACCGTGGAGGCTTACCTCGTCATTCAGAACAAGAACATCGGGCACTCGCTCATCCCAGAGGTGCGCGACCTATACGAAGCCTGGGTGGAATTCACTGTAAAGGACGCGGACGGCAAAGAGTTCTACCACAGCGGATTTCTGAAACCTGACGGGATGCTCGATCCGCGCGCGCACAGCTTCACCAATCGCCCGGTGACGGACCAGGGAGAGTTTGTAGACAACCACAAGGTTTGGACCATCCACTCAGTGGCCTACGACAACACTGTGCAGGCCGGCAGGTCAGCGCTGGTGCGGTACCAGTTCCGAATACCCGCGAATGCGCAAGGGAACCTGACCGTGACCGCAAAGGTGAACTACAGGCATCTCCGGCAGAGCTATCTAAACAACATCTTCGGTCCGGATCATCCGGCATACCCAGTGGTCGAGTTGGCATCGCGGACCCGCGTGCTCAAAATCGGCGCGAACACACCGGAAGACCCTGATCCCGCGGACAATCCCGATTGGATGCGCTGGAACAACCTGGGCATTGCCCTTCTTGACCAATTCCAGTACGCCGAATCGGTGTCGGCATTTACCGAGTGCGTGAAGCTCAGGCCAGGCTATGCGGACGGATACACGAATATTGGATTGACCGAGATTGTCTGGGAGAAGTACGAGTCGGCACGGCGCGCCATTCGTCACGCGCTGACCCTCGATCCGGCAAGCGCCCGCGCGCTCTACTACGATGGGCTGCTTGAACGGCGTGCCGGCAATACGGAACGCGAGATTGCGGATTTCAGCAAAGTGGTGGAGATGTTCCCGCAATCGAGGGATGCGCGGCGCGAGCTTGGGATCACCTATTACCAGCAGAAGATGGAGCACGAGGCGCTGGAGCAGTTTGAAGCGTTGCAGCGGATCGATCCCGACGATCTGGCGGCGCATTACAACCTTGCCATCCTGTATCGGCGCATGGGACGGAAGGATGATGCAATCCGGGAACAGGCTGCTTTTGCCGACAAGAAAGCGGACCCCGGCGCGCCGACTTACTCTCTGGACTTCCTCCGCAATCATCCTGAGATTTCGAACGAGAGCATACCGTGGCACATGCATTCGGATCTGCCACAGGGAACGGGCGGGGCATCGGATGGAAATTAGAATTCGCTGGGCGCGACCGGTGATCTGGCGGCCCATAACCACCATTGGCCTGCTCGTTCTGCTCGGAATGTCTCTGCCGGCCAGAGGTGAGAATAAGTGTCCGTGGATGAACGAAGCCACGGCATCGAGTCTGCTGGACGCGCCGGCCACGGGCGCCTATACGGGAACAAGTCAATTCCAGCCTGGAACATGCACCTTTTCAACGCACAGCGAAGGTGGCGCTCGAACCCTCACCATCGTCGTTGAGATTCCTTCGGATCCGCATGCGCGCGAAGAGGCAATGAAGGAACAGTGCGGTTCTGATTCCCTGTCGATTCGGGCGATTGGCAACGAGGCATGGATTTGCAGAGCAAGCGAGCAGCATTCGCGCGGGAGCAGCCTGGTTGTTGGCCGCGTGCGCAACCAGGTTTTCTCGATTGAGTTGAGCAGTACGATCAAGAAGGATCCGATGCTTGACTGGGATCGACTGCAGTCGCGGAGCTACTTGGCGGCCGAGCAGGTGTCAGGCAATTTATTTTGATGCTGCGGTTGTTGTCCGACCCGGGCTCTTGTTCTTGGCCTCACGCCGCCGCGCTTCGCCCTCCCATTCCGGCTCTGCAAGCTTCGAAGCACGCGAGATCGTTGTAATCATTTGTTCTCAATGGATATTCGGTTGGATTGGGGATTTCGGGGACGTGCTGTTTTGGCTGCCCCCCAGGGATTCGAACCCCGATATGCTGATCCAGAGTCAGCTGTCCTACCATTGAACGAGGGGGCAACAAGCGCGAGTCGCGGCGCATCTTGCAGCCGATTGGCCTGGCTCCCCAGGCGGGGTGCGCAAAGCCAACCTCTTCATGTTACGGACATTCCCGCGTGCGGTCAATTTCAGCGTGCTTTCCAATCCGCCCTTTTTCTCGCGGATCACGGTTCACGAACCACGACTCACGATCCACGGCTCCCGACCCACGGACCACTCACCTATTCCTCGCGCAACACTTCAAGCGGCCGCAGCCCGAGAATACGGTAGCTCGCGATCCAGCCGGTGGCTGTAGCCAGCGCGGCGGTTCCGAAAAGCGCAGTCGCAGTAGCCCCCCATGCGACGTGAAAGCCTATATCCAGCCGATGCAGAAGCACGCGCGTGAGCAGATTGGCAAACACCACGCCGACCGCGCTGGCCAGCAAACCCAGGACACTGAATTCCACGCTGAAAGTGCGCACGATCCTCATCCGGGTGGCGCCAAGAGTCTTAAGCACGACGGCTTCCTGCATGCGGCGAAAACGCGTGCTGGCGATGCTCGAAGCGAGAATCGTGAGCCCTGCGAGAATCGAGAACCCGGCCAGCAAGCGCACGACAAACGTGATCTGGTCGACGACACTCTCGATGCGCTCCAGCACATCGGCGACATTGATGATGGTGATGGTTGGATAAGCGCTAAAAAACGCGCGCTCCATTGTGGCCACCTGTTTCGGATCGATGTGGACGCCGCCGTACCACGTGGCCGGTTGATCGGAGATGATTCCCGAAGGCAGAACGAACGACACCCTCGCGCCCAGGTGCTGGCCATCGGCGCGAAAGATTGCGGCGACTTTGAGCGTTCGCGTCGTTCCGCCGGTCTCCAGTTCGACAGTTGAACCGACGCCGACGTGCAGCCGTTGCGCCACGCCATCGCCGATTGCGATCTCCGCGGCACTGCTTCCAGTCCACCACGCTCCCGCGGTCACCTTGTCGCCTTCGGGCGGCGCGTCGGCCCACGTGAGTTCGGCGCTTTCCAGCATGCGAACCGGATAGTGCTGGCCCTTCATTTGCTCCACCTGCTGGCCATTGATGGAGATAAACCGGCCCATCACCACGGGAATCAGGCTCAGTGGCTCGCTCACCCCGGGTTGATGCGCAAAGAATGCTTTCACGCCGTCGGCCTCTTCGCTTCGCACATCGACAAGAAAAACATTGGGCAACTTCGGTGAGGCGGTTTCGCGCAAATCGGTCAGCAGATCCTTTTGCATCAGATACACCGCGAGGATCAGCATGACTCCCGTGCCCAGCGCCGCCAGCACCGCGGCCGATTGATTGCCGGGGCGGTAAAGATTGGCCAGCCCCTGTCGCAGTGACGAAGGCAAGTGCAGCCGCGTGCGGTTGAGCACAAAGCGCAGCGTGGCGAGAGTGACCACCGCAAGAATAAGCAGGGCCAACAGTGCGACGGTAAACAGAAATGCAAACCACGCGCCCACCTTGGGCGAATCGGAAAGCGCCCATGCGATGCCGGCCAAACCCGCAATCACCGCTGCTGCAACGCCGATTTGCAGCCGGCGCGCCCACCATCGCGCAAGCCAACCGGAGATTCCGGAAGGCCCCTGCTCCACAAGCCTGCGCAGCACAAGCACCGGCCGCACCGCGCGCACATCCAGTAGCGGCGGCAGGCAGAAAAGCAAAGTCGTCAGCAGGCCCGTGCCCAATCCCGCCAGCGCCGACTGCCAGGGAAACTGGAGAATCACATGCACCGGAAGTAACTCGCCGAAGGCTGCCGGCAGCGCAGCCATCACAGCCACTCCCGCCGCCACGCCGAGCAAGCCGCCGGCAAGACCAAGGCCCAGCGTCTGCAAAAGAAAAATCCGCAGCAGGTCGGAGGAGTCCGCGCCAATCGCCTTCAGAATGGCCAGCATATCCATGCGCTGTTCGAGATGCGCGTGCATGGCCATGGCCACGCCGATGGCTCCCAAAGTCATCGCCACCAGGCAAATCAGGCTCAGAATAGAAGTCGCATTGTCCAGGCCGCGCGTGAGCGCCGGGTTCCCTTCGCGGTAGTCCATCACCTGCGCATCGGGCAGCGCCGCTTCCAGTTGCTTGCGAATCGCAGCGGTCTCTGCGTCCACGGTGACGCCCTTCGGCGGCGTGTCAGGCAGCTTCACAAGCAAACGCCGGCTCGCGCGGCTGCCCGGCGCCAGCAATCCCGTCTCGGCCAGCGCCGCCTCTGAAATCATGACCCGCGGTCCCAGACCCATGCCGGCCGTGATGCGATCGGGCTCCTGCTTCAATACAGCGGTGATGCGAAAGTCTCGGCCGCCGAGGCGCAGTGTGTCGCCGACGTGCGCATTCAAACGAACCAGAAACTCGTCCGCGACGACCGCCGAATCGCCCGCTAAAGCTCGCCGCAGCGGCATCGCCGGCTCCAGCTCCGCCGTTCCATAAAACGGATACTCAGCAGGATCCACGGCTTTGAGCGAAACCAGCAGCGGCACGGAGTTCGTCGACACCGACGCCATCGAAACGGTTTCCGCGACCCACGTGGATCGGATCGTCCCGCCGCTTTGTGCTTCAATCGCCGCAATCTTGCTGATCTCATCGGGAGACGGCGCGCGAAAAAGTCGCGCACTCAGATCGCCTGCCAACAGCGAGCGCGCCTCAGAGTTGAGCGTTTGGCGAAAACTATCGCTGAGCCCGCGCACGCCCACCAGCGCAGCTACTCCAACGGCCACTGACAACACAACAAATCCGAATTTGCCGGGAGCAGACTTCAGATCGCGCCAGCCGATCGCGCCAGCGCGCCTCCAGCTTAACGCGCGATTAGCCATTGGTTTTCTCGCCTGGATTGTTCCCTTGTTCTTGCGCGATCGACGCCCCCGGACCCGGCAGGGTGTCTTCAACGATCAGGCCATCCCTGAGCACAATCTTGCGGTCTGCGCGGCTGGCAACTTCAGGGTCGTGCGTCACCAGCACCAACGTCGTTCCCGCCTTGCGATTGCGGTCCAGCAGCAGATCGAGCACCAGCTTGCCGTTCGTTGAATCAAGATTGCCTGTCGGCTCGTCGGCCATCACAATGGGCGGCTCAACCACAAACGCACGCGCCAGCGCCACGCGCTGCTGCTCGCCACCGGAAAGCTGCACCGGATAATGATCCACGCGCTCCTTCAGGCCCACCTCGTCCAGCAGCCGCCGCGCCCGCTCCACGCCGTTGCCTTCAAGGTTGAGTTCGTAGGGGAGCAACACATTTTCAAGAGCGGTCAGCGTTTGGATCAACTGGTAGGACTGAAAAACAAAGCCGATTTTGCGTCCGCGCACCGCTGCCAGTTGCGTCTCCGCCAAATTATGAATGGGCACGCCGTCCAGCCAGATCTCGCCCTCGCTCGGCGAATCCAGACCCGCCAGCAGCCCCAGCAGCGTGCTTTTGCCGCTTCCGCTCGCGCCCACAATGGCCACAAACTGCCCGGCAGGAATGTCAATCGATATGCCCTGCAAAATCTCCACACGCCGCGCGCCATTCTGGATCCATTTCTTCGCGCCTTTAACTTGAATCAACTCATCCTCCGTCACTCGAAGTGTACATGCCCGGTCATCGCCGCCCCGGCGCGTCGCACTCTCACGCCTCCGCACTCGACACGCGCGCACGGCTACACTTGATACGTGGACGCACGGAGAATCGTTCTCGTCGCATTTTGTTTCATGCTGCTGCCCCCGGCAGGGCCGCTCTCTGCTTCCGGCCAGCCCAATTCCAGCCGGCCAATTCTTGTCTGCTTCGGCGACAGCATCACCGCCGGGTTGGGCCTTCAGCAAGGCCAGGCTTATTCTGACTTCCTTCAGAAGAAGCTCGACGCGCAGGGATACGCGTACAAAGTCGTCAACCAGGGCACGAGCGGCGCCACGACAAAGGATGCGCTCGCAACTCTACCCGATGTGTTGCGCCTTCACCCCGCCATCGTGATTGTCGAGTTCGGCGGCAACGACGGCCTCCGCGGCCTGCCTGTCGCCCAGACGCGCGCGAATCTCGACCAGGTGCTCACCGCGCTTGAGCGTGCGCATGTAAAGATTCTGCTTGCCGGAATCACGCTGCCGCCCGATTACGGACCCGACTACATCCGCTCATTCGATGCGATCTTTCGCGATCTCGCGGCCAGGCACCACGTCGCTTTCGTGCCCATGCTCTATAAGGATCTGGTCAATGTCCCTGGAACCATTCAGGGCGACGGCATCCATCCCACCGCAAAGGGCTCAGCGATCATCGCCGGAACACTCTTTCCAGTACTCAAGCCACTTCTGCGCAAGTCACCTTAGTGCCCAACGGGTAAATCCTGGTATACCAATGACCGGTCATCCTGAGCGAGGTCGCCGCGGCGACCGAGTCGAAGGACCTGCATTTGCGATTTCGACCCCGCAAAAGGCTCCAGTTCGGCACACCGCTCGCGATAAAAAACAAAAGAGCCGGGATCGCTCCCGGCTCCTGCGGTTCCATCGATCTTATCGCGCGATCTTACTTCGCCTTTGCCGTCGCCAGCGTCTTCAACCGCGCATTCAAGCGGCTCTTGTAGCGGGAAACGGTGTTCGAATGCAGAACGCCCTTCTGCACGCTCTTGTCGAGGGCCGAAACCGTGGCCCGGTACTGCGCCTGTGCTTCTTTCGCGTTGCCCTTGGCCAGAGCCTCGCGCAACGAGCGCAGGCTTGAGCGCACGCGGCTGCGGTTGGCGCGGTTCACTTCAGTGCGGGTTACGGTCTGGCGGGCGCGCTTCAGCGCCGATACGTGGTTTGCCATAGCTGTGCTTCCATCTCCAAAGCCTGAATTCGAGGGGTGGTCCTGACTTCAGGAAAAGTGCTGCGGGGTAGTGGCCACATCCAGCCTGACTCAAGCCGGATCCCTCGCAAACTCTTAGTCTACGGGAATTCCTGAGGTGGGTCAAACGCCCGCGGGTGCGCGCCGGGGCGCAGATCTTCCGGTGCAACGCAGTCAGAAACCCACAGGATCAAAGCAGTTTTGACCGCAACCTGCTGGTTTGACCCGTCTTTCCGCAGCCCGGTATACTCAGATTTGCGTTAAGCGGGAGTAGCTCAGTGGTAGAGCATCGCCTTGCCAAGGCGAGGGTCGCGAGTTCAAGTCTCGTCTCCCGCTCCATTCCTTGGTTCCCCGGCATCAATAAGCCGGTCAAACAGTGGAGTGGAACGATCCGCAACCCGTGAGGCAGGCAGCCCAAGGCGCGGTACCCAAGTGGTAAGGGAGAGGTCTGCAAAACCTTTATGCGCCGGTTCGATCCCGGCCCGCGCCTCCAACTTCTTCTCCTGCGGCTCAAGCCAAACCCGATCTATTCTTGTCCCTCCTGTAAAAAGCCTGATGGTGTAGGTTTGCGCTCAAGCCCTGTCACAGGCACAAGCATCCTTCCCGCAGACCGCTCACTGCTCGCCGCCTCCGTCACCACGCTGCGGTTGATATAGTCCGTTCATGCTCGACATCTTTGTCCAGAGCGCTTCAAAGTCTCCAGGCCGCAGCGTAACTTCGACGTTTCTCCACCTGGGAGCACTCGGACTCTTCTTCGTCGCCATCATCGATAGCTCTCCACTGCCAACCTTTGGCGGGCCCGACATTCTGACGGCAATTCTCGCTGCCCAGCAGCGCAATCCCTGGTACGAATATGCGGCCTGTGCCACGGCGGGTTCGGTGCTCGGAGCCTGGCTCACATTCCGAATCGCCCGGAAAGCCGGCGAAGCCTATCTGCACAGCAAGTTTGGAAGTCGAAAAGTCGATTCCCTGCTCCGTCTGTTCAAGAAATGGGGCACCGGCGCTCTCGTCGCCTCAACCGCCATTCCGTTTCCATTTCCGACGAGCTTGTTCTTCGCCTCCGCCGGCGCTTCGAAATATCCCGCCGGAAAGTTTCTCGCGGTAGTGGCCGTCAGCCGGGGCGCGCGTTACTCGTTCATCGCCATCATCGCCGATCACTATGGCCGCCATTTTGTCCGTGTTCTGCGCCATCCCATCCAATATTGGGGATGGTTTCTCGCGTTTGCGGCCGTCATCCTCATCGTCATCATGGCTGGAATCCTGGTGAATCGGCGGCTCGCGGCTGCAACCGCAGCTTGAAGCCGGATACGCATCGCGGCCTGAATGAGCGAGAATTATCCTATGGCCGAAATCGAAATCAACGACATGCACCAGCAGTTTGGCAGCGACAACTACGCGGGAATCTGCCCTGAGGCTTGGGCTGCCATGGAGGCCGCCAATCGCGGCCACGCCACCTCCTACGGCGACGATCCCTGGACCGCCAAAGCGGCCGACGCTTTCCGCAAGCTTTTTGAGACCGAGTGCGAAGTCTACTTCGTCTTCAACGGCACTGCCGCCAACTCGCTCGCTCTCGCCTCGCTCTGCCAGTCCTACCACAGTGTCATCTGCTCCGATCAGTCGCATATAGAAACCGACGAGTGCGGCGCGCCGGAGTTCTTTTCGAACGGCTCCAAATTACTCGTCGCTTCCAGCCCTGAAGGCAAGCTCACGCCGCACGCCATTCACGAGTTGGCCACCAAGCGCAGTGACATTCACTATCCCAAGCCGCGCGTCGTGTCGGTCACTCAATCCACTGAAACAGGCCGCGTCTACACGCTCGCCGAGCTGCGCGCAATCTCAGAGGAATGCCGCAAGCACGGCCTCTCGCTGCACATGGATGGCGCGCGCTTCGCCAACGCCTGCGCCAGCCTCGGCTGTTCGCCGGCAGAGATGAGCTGGAAGAGCGGCGTGGACGTGCTCTGCTTTGGCGGGGCGAAAAACGGCATGGCGATGGGCGAAGCCGTGCTCTTCTTCGATCGCGCCATGGCCACGGACTTCGACTATCGCTGCAAGCAGGCCGGGCAATTGGCATCCAAGATGCGGTTTCTTTCTGCGCCGTGGGTCGGAATGCTTGAGAGCGGCGCATGGCTGCGCAACGCCGAGCATGCCAACCGCTGCGCGCAACAGTTCGCGGATCAGATTGCCGGAATTCCCGGCGTGCGCCTCGCGCAGCCCGTCGAAGCCAATGCGGTCTTTCTTCTGGCTTCGGAAGAAATCCTCGGCAGGTTGAGGGAACGCGGATGGAGCTTCTACACCTTCATCGGCGGCGCGGCGCGATTCATGTTCGCCTGGGACAGCCAGCCCGCTCGCATCGCAGCGCTCACCCGCGACCTGCGCCAGTGCGCGACCGCATAGCGCTCCCCCATCGCCCCTGTAGCGCTGGCCTCCGGCCAGCTGTACTGGCGGCGTCCTTGCCGCCAGCGTCCGACCCACAATCGGAGGGAGCAGGAGCCTTCAGGCTCCTAAAGCCGACGGGCACCGGCCAAAGGTCTTCTTCTCGCAGCGCGA
>CAWKMZ010000004.1:310000-343822 GCA_963850865.1 uncultured Acidobacteriaceae bacterium | reverse complement strand
CAATGATTGCGCCCAAGAGGAAAAGAGCAACAGATGCATAGATCAATCCCATGGGCCATTGAATTGCGAGGGACGCCAAAGAAAGCGAAAACTACGAAGCGTTGAGGCGAGGAGATGACCGTCTAGCTTGGTCCCGCAGAGGACGGGCGATCACTTGTAATGGCCCCTGGTCTTCGCCCTCGCAGCTACACTTAGCCAGTGGCAGAATTCGCGACCACTCGCTTGAAAGATAAGGAGAAATGAGCCATGAAGAAAAACCCGAACTCCCACGAACACACACTGCGACTCTTATTCTTATCAATCTTCGTTGCCAGCTTCATATTTCTCGCTGCACGGGCGCCGGGTCAGCCCGGAGTTTCGGCACCGCTTCAAATTGGTGGTGAGGCACCGGTCACTCTCCATCGCGCCGCGACGAGCCACGGCACAAAGCCCGAGTTTCTCTCGCTTACCTTCCTACCCGGCCTTGGCATGAACGTCTTTCAGATCACTGCCGACATCCCCGGCAATGGAGAGATCTCCCTGCTTGCCTCTCCCACGCTCGAAGAGCTGGTCAGCCGCCTCAATGGCGCTGCCGGAAAGTCCGGCGGCCTCGGCGCCAGTTTTGGCACAGCCTTTCTGATTCCCTTTCCCAACCGGATCTTCGGTCAGCGATCCGCCGACGGATCGTCCGTCATTACGGAGTGGCACGGGCGTACACTCGCACTTCCTGCAAATCCACAGGTGCGAGATCCATCGGCGCCGTCTTCGCAAACGGGCGTCGTCATGCACGGCCTGATCTTCAATGACCAGGCGCAGGATTTGCACATCGAAAAGACAGTCGGCGGCCAGACTGCGTCGGCTGTCATCCATGCCGGCAGCTTCGGCGGCAGCTGGCTCTCCGAAACCGATCTGCACTTCACATTTGCATTGACAGGCGATGTGATCGACGAGAAGGTCACCGCGAGGAACATCGGCCATGAAGATGAACCGATCGCCATCGGCGCGCATCCTTACTTCGCCATTCCCAGCCAGAATCGGGCCCAGGCGCAGCTTCATATTCCTGCCGAGACGATGGCCGTCGTCACCAGCTATCAGGAGGAGCGCCCGACGGGAGCGCTCAAGCCGGTGGGCGGAACTCCTTACGACTATCGGGCTCAGGATGGGGTCGCGCTTGACGATCACGCGCTCGATGACAACTTCTCTCACCTGGAGCGGACTGACGGCGTCGTGGACGTGAGACTGACCGATCCCGAGGCCCACTACGGCATCAATATTGAAGGCGTATCCCCCACGATCAAGACGGTGCAGGTGTACTCGCCTCGGGGTAAGAACTTTGTTGCGGTGGAAGATCAGTTCAACTTTGTCGATCCGTTTGGCAAGGAATGGAACGGGATGGACACAGGCATGGTAACGCTGCATCCTGGCCAATCAACCACTTGGGAGATTCGCCTGCGTCTGTTTATCCCTCGCGCTACCTCAAACTAGCCGACGCAGCTTCGACGGACACTCCGATCATTGCGCGGGAGTGTGGCGTCTCATGCGAATTGGCAGCGACACAGATCTCGAGAGCCAGGAACGAATTGCACAATGGCCCCTGGTACAAAGGAGAATCGACGTGCATTCTAGAAAGCTGCTCCCACTGGTCATTTTTGCCGCAAGCATCTCGCTGTTCACATTCTGTCTTACAAACTCCGGCCTGCACGCGTCCAAAGCCAAGTCGTCCCGGGCGACGCCTCTGATGGCCCTCATGGATCGCTTCACCGCGAGCGATGTCCCGGAACTGGGCCCCGCCGAAACCGCTACTCCTCCCCTGGTGTGGGACAATCCCATCCCGCCCGGATTGCCCGGCAACGGGATGGCCCAGCACCCGATGCTTTATGTCGGCGAGGGATATGACAAGATACTTCTTGTCAATGGCGGCAAGATCATCTGGACCTATTCGACCGGGACTGGGTGGGAATACGACGACGTATGGATGCTCTCCAACGGGAACGTTCTGTTTACGCGCATGCAATACGTTGCGGAGGTGACGCCCAACAAACAGCTTGTGTGGCGTTACGACGCTCCAAAAGGAACTGAGATTCACACCTGCCAGCCGATCGGCCTGAACAAGGTTATGTTCGTTCTGAACGGCCTGCCACCCAAACTCATGATTGTCAATATCAAGACCAATAAGGTAGAGGTCCAGCACGACTTGCCCGCCCCCAGCCTGACCGAAACAAAGACCGTCCACGGGCAGTACCGCCGAGTGCGTTACACCGCGCAGGGGACCTATCTTCTCGCCTGCCTGGAGATGAACGAAGTTCTCGAACTCGACAAGCATTTCAAAGAGATCTGGAAGTATGAAATCCGCAGCCCCTGGGCCGCTATTCGCCTCAAGAACGGCAATACTCTGATCACCGAAGAGCGGGATATTCTCACCCGCGAAGTCAACCCTCAGAAGGAGACTGTCTGGGAAATCAAGCCGACTGATCTGCCCGAGCCGTACCGCTATGCCAATGCGCAATCTGCAACGCGGCTCGCCAATGGGAATACCATCATCTGCTCTCGGGGCGGCTCGAACCATGGCCCTCAACTCATCGAAGTGACTCCTGACAAAAAAGTTGTGTGGGTTCTTTGGGACTGGAAAAACTTCGGTCCCGCGACCGGCGTGCAAATCCTCGACGATCCGGGAATTCCTGAAAAACCAGGGCAATCAGAGCATTGACTGGGAGCATCATGAAAGTGCCGTTCAACGGCCTCAGGACCTGGTGATTTTTGAAGCCGAGAGGCGCGGGTGTGGTGTCGTCTGCTCTTTCGCGTCCGGCTCCGGAAATTCACGAAGGCAGGAACCGTATGACTGACGTTGAAAGAGTTTCGCGCCACAAATTTCTTCGCACATCAGTGGCCGGTTCCCTGGCGCCGCCGCTCCTCGACAAATTGGACGTGGATTCTCTTGCCGCCCTGAACTCGAGGTCCCAGGTTTTCCAGATCCGGAGAAATAGGACCTAAAGTCCGGAGACCTTTACCGTCCGGGGGGCCAAGTTCCTCTGGGCACCATTGATCGCCAGGTCCCTCGGCTGCGCTCGAGTCGAGCGCCCGCGCTTGGCGCCCAATCTTACCGCGCTGCCGGCGCCACCGGGAAGCGATAGATGTTCACGCTGATGGGGGCGACCGAGATCGTGCCGGGTGCGTCGCCGACGGAAGTTTCCTTGATTTCAACCTGCGGCGGCTGGCCGACGCGATCGGTCGAGTCCAACGTGCTGCCGGTCAATTGCCAGAGCGTTGCCGGCCCCGCGATGCGCGTGCCGCTCACATTCAGATCGAACTTCTGCTCGGACTCTGTCGCGTTCACGACGGAAAC
The DNA here is from genome assembly GCA_963850865.1 of uncultured Acidobacteriaceae bacterium. GTDB lineage: Bacteria > Acidobacteriota > Terriglobia > Terriglobales > Acidobacteriaceae > Telmatobacter. The sequence continues at coordinate 340,500 of CAWKMZ010000004.1, read as the reverse complement.
GATGAGGAACTTTTTGTCGGCAGACAACGCGGCGACCATGTCGAGGGGATAGGTCGGGCTGCCGGAGCTCGGTTTTGGGCTGATCGCCGCCGGGAGGAAATCGCGGCGCAGGCTGAGGCGAGTTTCCGGAAAGCGCGACGGGGATGGCGCCGACGAAATGATCGGCATACATCTTGAACGTGAGCCCAAGGGTGTTCATGGTGGCGTCGGTGCGATTGAAGTCTATGGTGGAAGTACCCATGGTGTGCGCCGTCATAGTGAGGAAATCGGTGTGGCGCAGCATTTCGTTGAAGATCATGCCGTAGGCGAGCGATTGTTTAAGAGTCGTCGGGCGGCCAAAGCCTCCGCCGAAGTAAGCGTACTCGTCGATGGAGAGGAAGATATTCTTGCTCGCCATGGCGGGGAAGCGCTGCTGGTAGCCCTGCCACTCCTCGGCTTCACCGTGGACAAGATCGGCGGGGTAACGCGCGAATTGGAGCAGGGTTTGATCGACCTTGACGTAACCATCGTCGGTGGGCGCGTCGAGCGGGAGGTTGCGCACTTTATCAATGTCGAGATGACGGCCCGGCTGGCCGTACCAGTGCTGCGAGATGCCGTCGAAATTGCCCCAGCAGTCTTTGAGGAAGCCGCCGGTCCAGTCGACGTCCGATCCATAAAGCGGCCCGAGGTTGCCGGCGTACTTGGCGCGGTTTTCACCGGTGAGGTACCAATCCTCAAGCATCAGGCCGGAAGCGATGAGAGTGATCGACGGATCGACAGCGCGCATGGCCTTGGCAAATTCATTGTGCTTGATCATGAAGTACTTGAGATCGGTGCGGCCAATCTGCCATGAACCCCAGGGTTCGTTGCCAATGTTCCAGAACTTGATGTGGTACGGCTCGGCATGTCCGTTTTTCGCGCGCTGGGCGCCCATCAAGGTGTTGACCGACCCGTTCATGTACTCAACTTGCTGAGCGGCGGAGTGCGAGTCGCCGAGGCCGGCGTTGACGCTGATATAAGCCTGGACGCCGATGAGCTTGCAGAGCGTCATGAATTCGTCCATGCCCAGATCGTTGGTTTGCATGGCGCTCCAGGCGTTGTCCCAATCCGGCGGGCGCTTATCAATGTCGCCGATGGTGTGGTACCAGATGAGGTTGGAGGTGTAGTTGCCGCCATAGCGCCAGAAGCCCGACTTGATTTGGCGGATGAGCGGAATGGTGTCAGCGCGGAAGCCTTCGATGTTGTCGGCGGGCATGAGCGAGAGCGTGCCGATGTGAAAGTTGCCTGCACCGGTTCCCGTAATCTCGAGCGATGCATCCGTTGTGCCGGCGCCCGCCGTGAAGGATAGCGGATATTTCCGGTATTCGCCGGTGAGTGCTGGAAGAGTGATGGTCTGGCGATCATTCGGTCCGCTGCCCCAAATGAGCGCGACTTTGACCTTTGCGCCGGGAGTACCGCGGAGATAGATGCGGCCGGTATACCTTTTCCCGCTGACGAGAGCCAGGCCGGCCTGGCGGATTCCGTGGGTAGTTGACGCGTCGAGCGCGATGCGGGGACTTTGCTCGCCGACAAAGGGATTGTCTTTATCCAGGACGACGACTTCATCAGGCCCGATGGGACGCCACTTGCGAAGCTGCATGCGCATGGGATTGCGCGCCGCCTGGCCCGCAGGCGCCGCATCCTGCGCGGTAATGGGGAAATAGAATTTTCGATCGTCGAGCATCTCAGCCCAAAGGCTGCTGTACATTGTGTTGCCGATGTGCTCGATAAACATTCCGTATTCGTAGGGCGAAACAGGCGTCCCGGTCAGGGTGGCGTCTACGGTTGCCACGATCTTGTCCGGCGCCGCCGCTTGTTGAGCCGAGATCCGCGCCGCGCCTGCGAAACACAGCGCTGCCACCGCCAAACCTGCGATTTGAGTCTTCATGGAACTCCCTGATCGTCCCGTTTTGGAGATTGTTGTCCCGTTGTAAGGATCTTGAGTTGAACCGATTAACCGTGCGCCAGCCCTGCGTTTGGGCAAGCGAAACGAGTATACGCTTTCCCGGCGAGGAAGAGAATCGATTTACGGTGGGGCAAATCTCACGGTGCTGGCGGAATATGTGCCGGATTTGGCGCGGCCTGCCGAAATCGCTTGTGGAAACGGGCGGTAACCATGTTTGATGGGGGTGGAGTTATCTCCTGCAAGATTCTCCTGCGGGGTGACGCTCCAGAGCGCAACCTCGCGCCACCCGAAACCTTGAATGAAGACACCAGAAGATCAATTCGGTTCACCACCCTCCGGCGCCGGTACGCAAATGGTGCAGAGCCTGGGGCTGTTCAGCGCCACGACGCTGGTTGTCGGCTCGATGATCGGAAGCGGCATCTTCATCGTCGACTGCGATATTGCGCGGCTCACCGATTCTCCCGCGCTCTTCTTGGCCGCGTGGCTCGTGACGGGAACCATGACCCTGATCTGCGCGCTCAGTTACGGCGAACTTGCGGCGATGATGCCGAAGGCGGGCGGGCAGTATGTTTACCTGCGCGAATCGCTGGGGCCGCTGTGGGGATTCCTGTACGGCTGGACACTTTTCCTCGTCATCCAGACCGGAACGATTGCTGCGGTTTGCGTGGCGTTCGGCAAGTTCCTTGGCGTGTTTTTCCCGGCGGTCTCAAGCACGCATTGGTTGTGGCACATCGCGCACGTTCCGGCGATTCCCGTGGGACCGATGGTGCTGGGCAACATGGATATTGGCGTGAATACAGCAAACCTGGCCGGGATTTGCGTGGTGGCGTTTGTGGCGCTGGTAAATATACGCGGCGTGCGATTCGGCGCGGGCTTGCAGAATGTGTTCACGGTGGCCAAGGCGCTGGCACTGGCGGGGCTGATTCTGCTGGGATTCACGATTGGGCGAAACGGCGCGGCGCTGGCGGCAAACTTTGGCGCCAATTGGAGCGAGTTCTGGCGGAATGCGAGCTGGCACTCGCTGCATCCGGTGCAGGTGGGGGTGCAAGGACCGATCGCCCTGGTCGGGTCGATCGTGGTGCTGGCGGTGGTGCAGGTGGGTTCGCTTTTCTCGTGCGATGCGTGGAACAACGTGACCTTCACAGCGGGGGAGATCAAGCACCCGCGGCGTAATGTTCCGCTTTCACTGGGACTGGGTGTGGGATTCGTCGTGATCACATATTTCCTGGCGAGTACGGCCTACATGATGGTGCTGCCATTGCATGGCGATCCGCACGGTGTGACGGTGTTTGCGCGCGGAATTCAGTTTGCAAGCGAAGATCGAATTGGCGCGGCCGTCTTGCAGCAGATCTTTCCTCACTTTGGCGGATTTTTGATGGCGGCGGCGATTATGGTGTCGACGTTTGGCTGCGCCAATGGAATGACGCTCGCGGGGGCGCGCGTTTACTACGCGATGGCGCAGGACGGGTTGTTCTTCCAATCCGTCGGCAAGCTGCATCCGCGCTTCAAAACGCCGGCTGCGGGACTGATGGTGCAGGCGATCTGGACCGTGGTCCTCTGCGTGTCGGGATCGTATGGGCAACTGCTGGATTACATTATTTTCGCGGCGCTGGTGTTCTACATTCTAACCATCGTGGGACTGTTCGTGTTGCGCGTAAAGCAGCCCAATGCGTCGCGGCCGTACAAGGCGATTGGCTATCCAGTGCTTCCGGCGGTGTACATCCTGATGGCGAGCGGCATCTGCCTGGCGCTCTTGCGCTACAAGCCGCAGTACACCTGGCCGGGAATGATCCTGGTACTGCTGGGGGTTCCGGTTTATATGCTTTGGTCGCGTAGGACGGATCAGAGTTCGTAGGTCGCAGTTCTTAGATTGATGTTCGTCTGCACGGAATCTCCTGTTTTTGTTCCTTGCACCATTTTGGGGTTAAGGGGTTTGTTTTCAGTTACTTACGCGCTCAATTGCTGGCTGTAACCCATTGATTCCAAAAGGCTTAGAGCTTAAAATTCCTAGATTCAGCGGTTTAGCTACTTTTTTTCGGCTCATCTCTCTCCTTGCCATGTTTCCAAGGGCTGGTCAACGTTGCCGTCTCGGGGCGGGAATCTCGATTTGTGTTCAGTATCCGGCAAGACGCCATAATGATCGGCAAACTTGGCGCGAAATATTTTCGCGCCGCACTCATTTGATTCGAGGGAAGTTAACGGTCTGTAAGAGAGCTGTAGTGCTTCATCGACTGCTTGACATTGAGGCTGGACCAACCCCGCGAGCGCGGGCGAGGACGCCCGCACGACGGCCGGCGGGACGCCGGCGGTACGGCAAGGGGACAGGGAAGGAAGGAGGAGCGACGGGCGCGAGCTCACTTAGCATGAGCGGGAGCGGCGAAGATTGTCGTATTGCCTCCGATGGTGGAGTCGACCAAAGGCTGGGTGAGCAGGTCAGCCCAGGGCTTGCCGGGATGACGGGCGGCCCAGAACTCCGTCCACGCGGGCGGCTTTTCCTTCGAGAAAAGGGAGAAGGTCTGGGGCTCGGATGCATACTTTTTGACCAGACTGGGGTCGGCGGAGGCGCGCACAAGGAAGTCAACGGCGTCGGCAATGGTGTGGCCATTGACGCGGAGGCTGTAGAGGTCGATGCCCTGGCGCGCGGCCAGTTCGGCGATCATGACCAGCGGCGCGAGCGCAAAGCTCTGGTAGTGGAGCGCATTCTCGTGGCGCGCCATTTCAAGAGGGAAAGAGCCGTCAGGGTTAATTTGGCCGATGGCGCGGAAGTACTGCGCAAGACCGCGACGGTAAAGCTTGTCGTCCGACGTGAAAATGCCGACCGATGTGGCGCAGAGAGCGCGCCAGTAGGCGTGGTTGTTTTCGCGAGCATCTTCGCCGGGATGGGGATCCTGACTGAACATGTACTCGGTGACCTTGTGCATCCAGGCGAGGATCGCTGCGCGCTGCGCGGGTGGAATGGCGGGGTCGGTTTGAACGGCGGAGAAAGAGAGGGAGATGGAGCTCGAGCGTCCACTCGACCTGATACCAGGCCTGGCTGCTTTCCTGATAGCTGTAGTCGAGAAGGGCTTCTGCGGCGGCCCATTTGGCGAGGAGGTTGGCTACGCACACGGCTTCAGCAGAGTCGCCGGTAACGACATAGCGGCTGGCGCCGTCGCTGACCGCGTCGCCGAGTTTGCGGTAAGGGGCAGTGGCGATGTTCTCCTGCGGATTAATGGGGCCGTTGCTTCCGCTGAGGTAGTGGTGCGGAATGAACATGACGCCAGATGGCGGCGCGGGCTGTTCGGAATTGACGCAGCCCGAGCTCCAGCGGAGAGCCTCAACGACGCGAGGGGTGGTGGCGTGACCCAGTTCGGCACGGCGGGCGGGGACGTCAAGAAACGAGGCCGAGGGGTTGGTGATGGCGGCTTTGGCGTTGGGGTCTTTTTCAGCGAGACCGAGAGAAACGCAGAGTGCCAGTGCGAAGAGGGCGGGTATGGAGCGGAGATTCATGGCAATCTTTCTCGGCAGATTCAATATAGCTGTTGCATGAGAGTTCGTCTCCAGCGCGGCGCGTAGAAGTGCGCGCTCATTGATTCCGGACAGAGCTGCGGTAGAATTCTGGCAAGCGTTTTCCCCCAATCCACAACTCAGGCGAGAATCTCATGACGGAACGAAGAGGGTTCTCCGTTTGGATCGCAGCGGCGGTGTTACCAGTTTTGGCCGCCAACGGAGCACGGGCGCAGGATCAGACGCCGGCCAGCCCGGGCGCGACGGACACCACGATTAGTCAGGTCTTTCAGGATGCATCGTCGAAGGCGTGCGACGCGAAGAACGGCTCGAGCCCGAACGTGGACGGGTACGATCCTGCGTTCTGCATGAAGCGGACAACGACAAACGGGAAATGCGCTGATATTGGCGGAGCGAATACGACATTGGCGGGGCAAGCGGGAAACACCTGCTACTACTGCCAGCAGGACCCTTTCCCAGCGAGTTACACGGTGTTTCTTGTAGCGATGGACGTGTCAGAAGCGGCGTACAAGCAGGGATTCAGTTGCTCGGCGGTTTTGTCGGATGCCGCGTGCTTCCTGGCGTGTTACGGAACGGGAAAATTCGCTCCGCCGCCCGGAACCGCAGGCACGAGCGGCGGAACCATCGCAAGCTCCGGGGCGGAACCCGGGAGCGGGAGCACTCCGAGCACAGCCGCGCCAACCCAAAAGCTGCAGGGCTACATCACGAATGCGACGGATGCGTGCTATCCGGCCGGCCCGAAAAACTATAACGCCTGTGACTATCCCAATGTCGTGAAGCCGGCTGGGTGCGTATGCAGCCCTGCGCCGCAGCCGGCGAAGCCCGCAGTGCAGCCGACGAAGACGCCGGCGACGCCGACCGTGCGAACGGTGCCGGACTGGAGCGATACGCTGACGGCCGATGCTCAGACGCTGCTCCAGAATGCCGGACGAATCTCCAAGGCGATGACCGACGCGATGGACGTGACGAAACACAACAACGTCGGCATCGGCGTTGGATTGATGTCGAGTTTCGGCGCAGTGGGCAAGATGATCGGCGTGGTAGCGCAGCAGTACAAGCTTCTGGCGGCTGCCAAGGCGATTGCAGCGGCGGATCAAACTCCCATTCTTGCAATAGCAAGCGAGGCGACAGCGGAATCGGGAACGCTAGCGAGCCAGGCGGAAGAGGCAGCTGCGCAACTGGGAAAGACGGGCGGGTCGCCGGTGGGAAAGACAATGGGGTCGGCCTCGGGCGGGACCGCGGGGTATATGGAAGGAGCGACGGATCTCGCTGCGGCAACCACTTTGCCTGCTCAAGGCTCCGCACCGGTGTGCGGAGTTCTTAGCTGCGCCCGGATTGCACAACTGCTTCAAGCCAACGTTTCCACGCTGCGAGTGGTTGACGCGATCCGGGCGGGACCTGCAGGCATGACGGCGCAGCAAATTGCCGCAGGCCTGCAGAAGATCGGCATCAACGCGCAGATGGCAACCGGCATGACAAACATGATGAACCAGGTTCGCGCGGGAACTCCTGTAATTGTCGGCGTCAAGGTGGTTGGAGGATCCGATTCGCCGCTGCACGCGCTGGTGGTGGAAGGGTTGGAAACGCAGGGCGGAGTGTCGGGATTGCGAATCTACGACCCTCTGGGCTGGACATACTGGCAGCCGATCAAAGCATTCCAGTCCTACTTTGATGATGTCTTTGTGCATCCCCTGTAGCGCGATCTGGGCGAAGCACAACGGACTTTGATGCCGGCAAGCTGTGAGGCTTTCGATATGAGAATCACGAGATGGTTATTTGGACGACCACTGGCCTTTACGCTGGTGGTTTCGGCGTTCTCGGCGGGGAACGTTTGCGCCCAGCAGGAGGCGCAGGCCTCGACGACGCCGACGCTGAAGACGGGCATCACCTACGAGGACCAGAGCTCGCAGACGTGCGAGGAGCAGAACCAGAACAACCCCTACACTGGCATGGACCCTTTGACCTGCTATGGCGTGATGGCGCCGCAGGATTCACGCGGTGAATGCAGCCTGAGCGGCATGCAGGTTTGGAAGCACACGGGCGAGACGTGCTACTACTGCTCGCCAATCACTTCGCCACCGAATGCGATGATCGTGCCGATGGACCAGGTGGGCACGGCGGAGAGCCAGGGATGGGGCTGCGGAGTGGATCAGGCGGATGCCTGCATGGCTATCTGCTCGGGTGGCAAGACGTTCTCACCGCTGCCGGGCACGATTGTGAAGGGCGGAGGGCCGGGCTTGCCGCCGACGCCGAAGCCGCCGCAGGGCGGACCGCCGCCCGGATACAAGCCACAGCCCGGACCCCCGCCTGTGGCTGGAGCCAGCAATCCTTGTCTGCCGTTCGGGCCGGGCGGCTACGACTACTGCGCCAATCCCGCGGGTACGCAACCGGCGGGGTGCGTATGCAGCCAAAAACCGCAGCCCGCCGTTAAGCCTACGACGCCCGGTGCAGCAAACCCGACTTTGCAAGCTGCATCGGACTTCAGCGATAAGTTGAGGGCGGATGCTGAGACCATTCTGCAGGGCGCGGGGCGGATCTCAAAGGCGATGACCGACGCGATGGATGTGACGAAGCACAATAATGTCGGCATCAATGTGGCGCTGGGCGCTTATTTCGGCGCGATCGGCAAGCTGATGGGTTCTGTTGCGCAGGAATACAATACGCTCGCCGCAGCGAAAGCCATTGCAGCGGCGCAGCAAACACCAATTCTGCAGATCGCCGATGAGGCTGCGGCGGAATCTGGAACTCTAGCGGGACAGGCGGAGCAGACGGTCGCGCAAGCAGGGAAGACGCCAGTGGGTACGCCGACGGGCACTCCGCCGACGGGAGGGCCGGTGGGAACGCCCGGTGGAGCGCCGCTGGGGTCGGGGATTGCTCCCAATACAGGAGGCACAGGCTACCAGACGGGGATGGTGCTGAAGGGAGTGGCGGGCGCGCCGGGGCAAGGGGAGCTGCCGATTTGCGGCGTGTTGAGCTGCCAGCGAGTGGCGCAGATTCTGCAGAAGAATGTGCCGACGCTACGGATGCTTTCGACCGGAATCGGGCCGGAGGGGTTGACGCCGCAGCAGATTGCGGCGGCGCTGCAGAGGGTGGGCATCAACGGGCAGGTTGGGACGGGGATGACGAACATGATGAACCAGGTTCGCGCCGGGAAGCCAGTGATCGCGGGGCTTTATACGACGGGGGCGACGAATTCGCCGCTGCACGCGGTTGTGATCGAGGGGCTGTCGACGGAGGGCGGCGTGGCTGGAGTGAACATCTACGATCCGGCCGGGTGGTACTACTGGCAGCCGATCAAGGCGCTGCAGACGTACTTCACGGGAGATTTTGTGGTGGCGCTGTGAAGAGGCAGGGAACAGGGATCAGGGAATAGGGAAGAAGCCTGGCTAACATCGAAACATGGATGTGGATGAATTGAAGTTTTCTTGCGGGAATTGTCGAAAAGCAACCGCAGATCCTTCGACTCGCCCCGCCTGCGGCGGGCATCGCTCAGGATGACACGTCAGAGAACAGGGGAGCCTGATTGCTGCTATTGCAGCAGCGTCCCTTGTTCTTCGTGGCCGTTGCCGTTCAGTTCTTCGGGCGGGATGATGACCGTCGCGGCGACCTTGTCGTCGGGTTCAAGGTTGAGGATGCGGACGCCTTGTGTGGCGCGGCCGGCGGAGCGGATGGTCTTGGTATCGCAGCGAATGATCTTGCCGAACTGGCTGATGACCATGAGCTCGGAAGTGTCGTCGACGAGCTGGATGGAATTGACGCGGCCGACACGCTCGGTGACGGAAAGGTTCTTGACGCCCTTGCCGCCGCGCGTTTGCAGGCGATACTCCTCAACGTCAGTGCGCTTGCCGAAGCCGTTCTCAGTGACGGAAAGAATGCGATACGCGCCCGGCGCATGCTCCTTGGGCGTGACCACGGTGCCGACGACGTAGTCGTTCTTAATGAGCGTGATGCCGCGGACGCCGTATGCTGGGCGGCCCATCGAGCGCACGTCGCTCTCTTCAAAACGGATACCCATGCCGAGGTGCGTGGCGATGAAGATGACCTGCGAACCATCGGTGATGCGCGCGGCGACCAGCTCATCGTCAGAATCGATGCCGATGGCGATGATGCCACGCGCCATGACATTCGAGAAGTCCTTGAGCGGAGTCTTCTTGACGGTACCCTTTTGCGTGGAGAAGAAAATGAACTTGCCTTCCTCTTCAAGATCACGCACGGGCAGGATGGCGCAGACTTTTTCGCCGGACTGAAGATCGAGCAGGCTTTGCATGGACTTGCCCTTGCCGGCAGCGCCCACGTCTGGAATCTCGTAGACCTTGAGCCAGTAGACACGGCCGGTATTGGTGAAGCAGAGCAGGTAGGCGTGCGTGGAGTTGACGATGAGCTGCGAGACGAAATCTTCTTCGCGGGTCTTCATGCCCATGCGGCCGGTGCCGCCTCGGCGCTGCTGGCGATAGATGGAGATGGGCGTGCGCTTGAGGTAGCCCTGATGGCTGACGGTGACGGCGACTTGTTCGTCGGCGATCAGGTCTTCAAGCTGGATTTCCGCGCTTTCGTCGATGATCTCGGTGCGGCGCTCATCGCCGTATTTGTCGCGAACGTCTTCGAGCTCATTGACGATGACCGCGCGCAGCTTTTTCTCGCTGCCGAGGATTTCTTCATACTCGGCGATTTTTTCGCGAATCTCCTTGAGTTCCCTGAGGAGCTCGTCGACGGAGAGCTGCGTGAGTCGATAGAGCTGGAGCTCGAGGATGGCGTCGACCTGGCGGAGGGTGAGGCCGCGCTCTTCGTGGCGCGCGAGCTCGCGGTCGAGCTGAATGATGATTTCGGTGCCTTTGCCCCAGGCGTAGAGATTTTCGCGGGCGTCGGCGCGGGAAGCGGATGCGCGAATGATCTTGATGACTGTGTCGAGATTGTCGAGCGCGATCTTGAGGCCTTCCAAGATGTGCTCACGCTCGCGGGCTTTGTGCAGCAGGTAGACGGTTCGGCGTTGCACCACGTCGATGCGGTGATCGATGAAGACGCGGATGGCTTCTGCAAGGCCGAGCTCACGCGGCTGGCCGTTGACCACGGCCAGGAAGATCATGGAGAAGCTTTCCTGGAGCTGCGTGTGCTTGTAGAGCTGGTTCAGCACGATTTCAGGCTGCGCGCCGCGCTTGAGGCCGATGACGAACCGCATGCCGTCGCGATCGCTCTCGTCGCGGGTGCGGTCGGCGCCGATGTCGATATCGGAAATGATCTTGTTTTCGACCAGCTCGGCGATGCGCTTGAAGAGCGTGGACTTGTTGACCTGATAGGGAAGCTCGGTGACAACGAGCGCCTTGAGATCCTTGGTGACGTTTTCTATGGCTACGCGGGCGCGCATGAGGAAACGTCCGCGGCCGGTGCGATAGGCGTCAACGATGCCCGAGCGGCCGTAGAGAATGGCGCCGGTGGGGAAGTCGGGGCCTTTGACGTGCTTGAAGACTTCAGCGAGGCCGGCCTTGGGATTCTTCACCAGATCGATAGCGGCGTTAACAACCTCAGTGAGATTGTGCGGAGGAATGTTGGTGGCCATGCCGACCGCGATGCCGCTTGAGCCGTTGACGATCAGATTTGGTATGCGGGTGGGCAGGACCGATGGCTCGACGGTGGACTCGTCGTAGTTGGGCACGAAGTCCACGGTTTCCATGTCGATATCTGCCATGAGCTCGCCGGTGATGCGCTCCATGCGGCACTCTGTGTAGCGCATGGCTGCAGGCGGATCGCCGTCGACGGAGCCGAAGTTGCCCTGGCCGTCGACCAGCGGATAGCGCATAGAAAACGGCTGCGCCATGCGGACCAGCGTGTCGTAGATGGCGGAGTCGCCGTGGGGATGGTAGACGCCCATGGCCTGGCCGACGACTTTGGCGCACTTGGTGTATTTCTTGTTGTGCTCCAGGCCCATCTCGCTCATGGTGTAGAGGACACGGCGATGCACGGGCTTGAGACCGTCGCGGGCGTCTGGAAGCGCGCGCCCGATAATCACCGACATGGAGTAGTCGAGGTAGGAGCGGCGCATCTCCTCTTCAATGTTGATGGGGACGAGATTTGTGCCGCCGGGAGGGGTCGGTGGATCGAGGGGGAGCTGGGGGTTCTGGTCGTCTGCCATAGAGTCTTCGAGGTCTGCGGTGAGGCGGCAGGAAGGCGAGAAAAAAGCAGGGCCGTCCGCAGGTCTCTTGGTTTATTTTAGTGGTTTGAGGGGCGGATTAGCAAGCCGAATGAGAGGAAATAAATCCTTATTTTGCTTGAATTTATGAGGCGATTTCAACAGCGGTCCCGAAGCTGAAAGGGGAACGCAAAGAGTCGTTGGTTTTTGAGGTTGAAGCGGCTTTTTGGTGCGGCGGTTCGCAAGGGGTAATGCGGCGGATTGCGAGAGGATGGGGGGCCGGGAAAATTGACGAGGTTTTCTATTATTGCGACAAGATTGGGAGGCTGAGAAGGCAAAGGACTGCTTGCGCGAGAACGACTGCGCCACCGGCGACGAGAGCCAGCTTGCCGCGCGGGCCTTCATAAGCGTCGGCAAAGACGCCGCCGATAAAGGTGAGCAGGAAGGGGAGGGACCAGAGCCAGGGAGTTCCGGGAGCGCCGGTCATGACGAGGCACAGGAGGAATGCCGCTGTGAGCAAAGGAACGGTGTTGCCGAAGTAGCGCGACTTACGAGCGGCAAGGTATAGGACGACGGAGGCGAAGGCTGCCAGGGATACGCCGCCGTTTGAGAGGGTCGAGAAGAAGCGCCGAGCGGGATCGATTGAGAAGGACAAGAATCCGGCCGAGGAACGGAAGACATAGCTGAAGGCGTCGGGCGAGAAGCCATAGCAGGCAAAGACGAGGAAGAGGCCACCGATCGAGGCCACCAGGACCACGGGCAGCGTCTGGCTTCTGTGACCTTCGGCGATCCAGAGCATGGCTGCAAGGCCCAGCAGCGCGGCCACGGGAAGGGCGGCGATGTGCGCCGCTGCGGCAATGCCGAAGATGACGATGAGCAGGATGATGCGCGGACGCCATTTGCGGCGCGGTCCCTGCATAGCGTGGGCAACTCCGATGCAGGTGTAAACGCCGCCGAACACGCCAAGGGCGGCGAGCACATCGGGGTTGGGCGCGACGCAGGCCTTGAGCATGGGCGGTGAAAAGCAGTAGAGAGCGAGCGCCGTATAACCACCCAGATTGCCATAGAGACGCCGCGTGACCCACCAGATGCATCCGCCGAGGGCGCAGCCAGCGAAGAGGAAGGGCAGGCGCAGGAGGAGCAGGATATGGGTCATCTGATGGCGGAGCTCCCAGGTGCTGAGCTGGCCGCCGGGATTCTCCGACCCCACGGACGAAGACCCGTCCGCGGGGACCCCGGTTTGGACAACGCGGTTCTCGGGCTTGCGAAAAAGATCGAAACCGCGCTCGAGGAGCAGGTTGAGGGTAAGCGGAAGGCCGGCGAGACGGTAGGCGAGGATGCCGTCGTGAATGTTGCCGCAGGAGGTGTAGTAGCCAGCGAGGGGCGAGGGCTTTTCCCAGGTTTCGCGGCCGCAACGCGCATATTGGTAGTCGCTATCAGTGAGCGTCTGGCGGCTTACGATCCAAAATCCCTGGAGGAGAAAAGCTGCTAACAATGCCGCCGCGATGCGTTGCGGGAGATTGAAGCGGAAGCGGCGGAGCCTGCCAAAGCGATGAGCCATCACGTTCAAAGGAACTTTACCAGTCTAAACGGTGTGACTAGAGGAGGCGGGATGCGCATCGCAGCCAAAGCGCAGCGGCGGCGCGACGGACGCGCATTGCGGAGAAACAAGAAAGCCGCCCCGAAGAGCGGCTCTCATGAAGGATGCGAAGGGATTAGTTGAAGATTGCTCCGACGGTATCGTCGAAGGTGAGCGTAACCTGACAGGTGTTCGGACCGGCCGCGGTCACAGCCGAGGTTGGTACGCAGTTGTAAGACCATCCGCCGAAGGCTCCCGCACCTGCGGGCGCCGTGAGGGTGATGGTGGAGCCAACAGGATAGGTTGCGACGCAGACCGATCCGCCGAATCCCGCGGCAGTAGAGCCGGGGCCGCAATGGAGCACGTTGGGAGTTCCGGTGGCGGATGGAGCCGTGACAAGCCAGTCGGTGGTGTTCAGGCCCTCGTTGTAGATGGTGAGGGTCGACAGGAGCGAGGAGGCCTCGGAGCCTGGGTAGCACGAGCCCGCGGTTGTGGGCGTCGGCAGGACCAGTGGACAATTGAATTCCGCAGTGGCTGTCTGGATCGATCCCGTTTGCGGATCGGTTGCTTCTGCGATGATGGTGGCGCCGCCGCTACCATATGCCGTGACAATTCCTGCGTTTGCCCCGCCGCTCGGTACGCCGGTTCCATTGGAATTTACGGGGAACACGCTGGGGGCGGAAGTTAACCACTGCACGGAGTTGGTGAGGTCTCTGACGGTGGGAGGAGTTGAATATGTGCCAACCGCCAGGAATTGCCCATTATCGAGGAGATTGCCGACGGTGATCGAACCCGGAATGATTTCGAGCGAAAGCAGTGGTTCGGGCGCCGGAGTGTTGGTCACGTCGACCGTGGAGGAATTCGAGACCAGAGAGCCATCGGGGTTCTTCAACTCCGCGGTGATGGTGCTGGTGCCGAGGCTGACTCCGGTGGCAACGCCGTTGCCTGAGGCAAGGCCTGAAGTAACCGTAGCGACCGAAGGAATGCTCGAAAGCCATGTCATCTGCGGGGAGTTGGTTACATCCTCCTCCAGGCCGGTGGAGCCTGAAGTGGCAAGAGCGATGAACTGTCCAGTCTGGCCCGAGGCCGAAATGGACTGAGAACCGGGAACGATGCTGACAGCGGTGTATTCCTCGGTGGTTCCACCAAGGACGGAGAAGGTTGCCGTAGCGGTGAGCGTGCTGCCGCCGCTGACGTAAAGCGCAGTAACAGTCGTTGAGCCCTGGCCTACTGCCGTGGCCAGTCCTGTGGTGCCGCCGATGGTCGCGATCTGCTGGCTACTGGTGCTCCAGGCCACGGCATTGGTGAGGTTGACCGTCTGGCCTGTTGAAGTAGTCCCGATGGCGAGGAATTGCGCGGTTTGCGTGGGAACAGCAACCGACTGAGAGCCCGGGATGATGGCAATGGAAACCACAGCCGATCCCGGAGAAGTACCTCCGCTGCCTTCAACGGTGAGGGTGGCCGACGCGGAAACAACACCCGTATATCCGTTTATGCTCGCCGTGATGGTTGTGGTGCCTGGAGTGAGGCCGGTAGCAACTCCCATGGAACTGATGGAGGCCACTGCGGGCACGCTCGATGTCCATGTCGCGGTGTCTGTGAGGTCCTGCGAACTGGACGGATGGTTGCTCCCATGCCCGAAGATCCCCGTCGCCGTAAACTGAGCCGATTGACCGGTGGAGATGGATTGCGTTGTGGGCGACACGGAAATAGAGACGGCCAAGGGATTGGTGCAGCCCGCTAATGGCAGCGCCATAGCGATGAGAAGAAGCACCCGCGGCGATAGAACTCGATCATGCATGGTTGACCTCCGGAGCCTGCAGACGCTTTGACGTTGATCGGAAATCGTCATGGCAGACTCTCGCTGGCCTGTATGCCTTCGACTATATGGCATGTAAACAGCGCACCGCAGTCACACGAAGGTGTTACTTCGGGCTTGGCATCAAGACAGTCAATAAGCGCGTGGGCATTGACTTTGATCGCAGCTTGCTCCGCACTTTGGTCACGTATGCGGCAGCGAAAAGCGGGTCCCGAAGCGGCGTGAAGGCGCTGGAGCGCGGAATGCCGCTGCGCTTCACTTGCGCAGCATCGTTGTGAGCCTATTTTGCCGCAGGCCGCGGGAACGGCTACACTTTCCTTCGACATGAGTCTTGCGCGCGACAACACTCCGGAGCGTCTTGTGAGCGCGGCGCGCGCCGATGAAGAGCAGAGTTTTGAGCTCAAATTGCGTCCTCGCTGGCTCAAGGAGTTTATCGGCCAGTCGAAGGCCAAGGAACAGCTCGCGATTGCACTTGAGGCGGCAAAGTCGCGCGGCGAAGCTCTGGATCACGTGCTGCTTTTCGGTCCTCCAGGGCTGGGAAAAACCACGCTGGCGACGATCATCGCCAATGAGCTCGACGTGGGTTTTCAGCAGACGTCCGGGCCGGCACTGGTGATCCAGGGCGACCTGACGGCTGTGCTGACGAATTTACGCGAGCGGCAGGTGCTTTTTCTGGATGAAATTCACCGCTTGCAGCCGGTGCTTGAAGAGAAGCTCTACACCGCGCTCGAAGATTACAAGTTGGACATCATCATCGGGCAGGGTCCGGCGGCGCGCACGCACGTGATGGAGATTCGCCCGTTCACGTTTATCGGCGCCACTACGCGGCCCGGCTTGCTGAGCTCGCCGCTACGCTCACGTTTCGGCATTTTGCTGCGGCTGGAGTTCTACACCGAGGAAGAACTGCGCGTGATTGTGGAGCGTTCGGCAGAGGTGCTTCAGATCCCGATCGATCGAGACGGAGCGGCGGAGATCGCGCTGCGCTCGCGCGGGACACCGCGCATCGCGAATCGCTTGTTGCGGCGCGTTCGGGATTATGCGCAGGTGCGAGGCACGGGATCAATCGATCTTCCGACGGCCAATGCGGCGCTGACCATGCTGGAAGTGGATGCGCACGGCTTCGACGAGATCGACCGGCGGCTTTTGCTGGCGATTATGCAGAAGTACGATGGCGGACCGGTGGGCCTGGGCACGCTGGCGGCTACGCTGGCCGAAGAAGAAGACGCACTGGAGGAAGTGTACGAGCCCTTTCTGATTCAAATCGGATTTCTCGACCGGACGCCGCGCGGCCGTGTGGCTACGCGCCTGGCTTACGAACATTTCGGTATTGCCATGCCGGGGCGGCAGGCGGGGCTGTTTTAGAGAGATTCGCCGGTGGACGCAACTTGCGGCCCGGAACAGCATCCCTTTATCAAGGAGATATGGAATGGCAAAGACAGAATCGACAATGCTTGAATTGGGCACGATTGCGCCGGATTTTGCGTTGACCGATGTGATCAGCGGCAAGACGATTCGCCGCGACGATTTCCGCGGCATGAAGGCGATGCTCGTGATTTTCATTTGCCCCCACTGCCCTTACGTGAAGCACATTGAAAAGTCGCTCGGGGATCTCGCTGCCGCATACGAAGACAAGCCGCTGGGGATGGTGGCAATCAGCTCCAACGATGTGAAGACGCATCCGGCCGACAGCCCGGATGGCATGAGGCAGCAGGCACACGATAACGACTTCGACTTTCCGTATTTATACGATGAGGATCAGTACGTGGCCCACGCGTACAAAGCGGCCTGCACGCCCGATCCTTATCTCTTCGACGCCGATTTCAAACTCGTCTATCACGGGCAGTACGACGACAGCCGTCCGGGAAACGGGATTCCTGTGACTGGGAGAGATTTGCGCGCGGCGATCGATGCGGTGCTTGCGGGCAAGCCGGTTGCGAAGGAGCAAAAGCCTTCGATCGGCTGCAATATCAAGTGGAAGGCGTGAAGCAGCGGAGTTAGCGGGGTTGGGGCGGAACTTGGATTCATGTGATCCCACCCGCTTTGCGAGGAGTTTTAGAATGGGGCACCCCGGGTTGTGGTGAGCCGAGAGAGAGAGAAGAACAACGCAGATTCTTCGGTCGCCATGGCGACCTCAGAATGACAATCAAAAAACAAGACAATCTGTGCGACGGTTAGAGGCAAACGCTCACAACGACAAAGGTAGTTGCGCTAAAGCGCGGGTGAGTTGTCGCCCAGCATGGCTTCGCGAACGATTTTGATGGGCGGGAAGCCCTGGCGCAGGAAATCGTCGTGGAACTTTTCAAGGCTGAACGCCGCGCCCTGTTTTTTCTTCACGTCATCGCGCAGCTTCATGATCTCGAGCTTGCCGAGCGTGTAGTAGAGGTAGGTGGGGTCGCCGGCACCGCGCCTGGTCTCGACCACCGCTGTTTCCTTAGGCTGGTAGCCTTCCTTCTGAAAGAAATCTTCGGCCTGCTCCATGGTCATGTTGCCGCTGTGCATCTCAATGCCGACAATGAAGCGCGCATCGCGCAGCAGAGCATCCTGCAATTGGCCGAGCCGAAGCAACTTTGCTTCGCGCGCGTTCTTGGCCCCCGCGCCAGGCTGGCCGTAGCCCTCATCGAGCATCATCTGCTCGCAGTAGTGAGCCCAGCCTTCAACGTCGGTGTTCGCACCGAGCAGCTTGCGAACCTTGCTGGGGGCTTGCGGCAGCCAGAGGAACTGCACGTAATGTCCAGGATAGGCTTCGTGCACCGCAGTGGAGATCACGGTGCCGATGTTGAAAGAATGCATGTAGCCTTCGACTTCAGCCGGCGTCATGGATGGATCAGGAAGCGTGACGTTGAAGTAGGATTCGGTGGCGTGAGTCTCGAAGGGGCCGGCGG
This sequence comes from uncultured Acidobacteriaceae bacterium, assembly GCA_963850865.1. Taxonomy (GTDB): domain Bacteria; phylum Acidobacteriota; class Terriglobia; order Terriglobales; family Acidobacteriaceae; genus Telmatobacter. The sequence goes on along the minus strand of CAWKMZ010000004.1, from coordinate 322,665 downwards.
TATCCATGCTGGCGAATGTAGTGGCGCGCATGAACGGCGGCGTTTCTTCGACGATGGGGCGGACATCGGAGGGAATCGTGACGATGTGGCGCTCGCGGATGAAACCGACGAGACTGTTGAACGTCGCGCGAAAGGCATCGAGAAGCTGATCGGGGGCGGGATGATCCTGGCCCAGTTCTTCAAGCACTTCACGGGGATCTTTTTCGGGATCTAGTTCGGCGGCGACTTGCTTGAAGTGGTCCTGATTTTGTCGCAGGTCGGCCCATCCGATTTGGAGCAGCTTGCCGAGAGGGAGATCGATCATCTCGTCATACTCGAGTTTTTTCTGGAAGGTGTCGGCGCCGATGCGGAAATCGCCGTTGGAGCGCGGAAGCACATCGGTTTTGAGCCAGCCCAGATAGTCGTTGAGTGCGGAAACCACGGCTGCGTTGGTGCGGGCAAATTCAGCTTTCAGGGCTGGGTCGTCGGCATCTGCGAAGGCCTGCGGGACATCGTGCTGGAAGAAGGTGATGATATCCGGAAGCTGCTCGATGGCGATTTCAGTGAAGACGCGGGGCGGGTTCTGGAGGTTCGCGTGCGCGGCGGCGAGCAATGCTGGCATCTGCCTTTCGCGGGCGACGAGCGAGCGGAGGCGGTCGTTGGGCGGCGCGAATTTACGTTCCATCAGGACAAAGGTCGCGTTGGCGCAGGCGCTGGAATACGTGTCCGCGTCTTTTTCCCACGGACGGATGGTTTCGAGGGTGAGCAGTTGCGAGCGAATGGTGCTGAGCACAATTTCGCGGTCGCTGCGAGGGACAAAGTTGGCTCGCGTGTCATCGGGGACGATCGCCTCGATCTGCTGCTCGAAAGATTCTAGTGCAGCGATTTCCGTGTCGATTGCGGGGCGCGAGAAGTCTTCGAGCTGCGCGTCGTATTGGTGGAGGCCCACCATGGTCCCCGTTGTCGGAGCGTAATGGAAGTAGACCTGATCGAAGTAGTCGTCGCTGACTTTCGCGAATTGCTGTTTCCAGTCGGGGGTTGCGGCGCGGCTTTGAGCCATTGTCGACATGCAAATCAGAACGATAACAAAGGGTGCGAATCTTTTCATCTTGCTGCCTCAGAAAACGCTTCAGTGTATTCTTTCGCCCCTACGGGGCTGGACGATCATTGTTGCTTTTTCCCAGGGCTGCGTCCGCCGCGGCGGACTTGCCCTGGGCTAACTTCTCGCGCTCCCTTCGGGAGCTTGGTGAATTGCCGATACGATCATTTGCATCCAATTACGCCTTAACGGGTCATGCGTTCACCGGCGCGGGCGCAAGATTTGCCAATAATTCTCGAATCTCAAGCAGAACATCATCGGGGCGCGTAGCCCGCAGCGGAAACTTGAGCAGGCCCTGTGGCGTAAATTGCGCGCCGCGTTTTGCGTTCCGCGACACGAGTTGCATGAGGTGGGCGGGATCGACGGCCGCATTTTCCATGAAGCGGACCTGAAGCTCGCCGCGCTTGCGATCGACCTGGGCAATGCCGATGCGCTCGCACTCGAGGCGCAGCATGGCGGCCTCAAGCAGATAAACCGTGGCGTCGGGCAGCGCGCCATAGCGGTCTTCCATCTCCGCGCGAATCTCGTTGACCGCGGCCTCGCTGCCGGCTCCGGCGATTTTCTTGTAGAGGCGCAGGCGCTGATTCTCTTCCGGAACGTAGCTTTCGTCGATGCGCAGCGCGATGCCGAGGTTGAGCTGAGTGGCGGGGCGTTCTTCGCCGGCTTCGCCTTTCATCTCCTTGACCGCTGCTTCAAGCATCGATGTGTAAAGCTCGAAGCCGACAGCCTCAATGTGGCCGCTCTGTTCGCCGCCCAGCATGTTGCCTGCGCCGCGCAGTTCCAGGTCAAGCGCGGCGATTTTGAATCCGGCGCCCAGATCGCTGAATTCCTTGAGCGCGGCGAGGCGCCGACGCGCGATTTCGGTGAGCCCGTTTTCAGGCGGAATGAGCAAGTACGCGTAGGCGCGGCGATTGGAGCGGCCCACGCGGCCACGCAACTGGTAAAGCTCACTCAGGCCGTGGCGCTCGGCGCGGTTGATGAGAATGGTGTTCGCCAGCGGGATGTCGAGGCCGTTTTCGATGATGGTCGTGGCGACGAGCACGTCGAATTCATGGCGCATGAAGGCGAGCATGACTTTCTCAAGTTCACTCTCGCCCATCTGGCCGTGCGCGACGGCGACGCGCGCCGCGGGCACCAGTTCCTGAATGCGCGCCGCGATTTCATAGATGGATTCGACACGATTGTGCACGAAGAACACCTGGCCGCCGCGCTCCAATTCGACCTCAATCGCCGAACGAACAATCTTCTCGTCAAAGCGGGCCACGACGGTCTGAATGGCCATGCGATCCTTGGGCGGCGTTTCAATGATGCTCATGTCGCGCAGGCCGACGAGGGACATGTGCAACGTGCGGGGAATGGGCGTGGCGCTCATGGCGAGCACGTCGATTTGCTTGCGCAATTGCTTGAGCCGCTCCTTGTGGCGCACGCCGAAACGCTGTTCCTCATCGACGATGAGCAGGCCGAGATCCTGAAACTTGATGTCTTTCGAGAGCAGGCGGTGGGTGCCGATGAGGATGTCGACACGTCCGGTAGAGACGCGCTCAATGATGTCCTTCTGCTCCTTGGCGGTGCGGAAGCGGGAGATCATCTCAATGTGAATGGGGAACTGGGCGAAGCGCTGCTTGAAGGTTTCAAAGTGCTGAAAGCTGAGAACGGTTGTGGGCGTGAGCACAGCGACCTGCTTGCCGTCTTGCACGGCTTTGAAGGCGGCGCGCATAGCGACTTCGGTTTTGCCGTAGCCCACGTCGCCGCAAAGCAGGCGATCCATCGGCGTGGGCGATTCCATGTCTTCCTTCACGGCGCGAATGGCGGTGATCTGATCGTCGGTCTCGGTGAAATCGAAGGCGTCTTCAAACTCGCGCTGGAATTCGTTGTCGAGCGAGAAGGCGTTGCCCTCGACTGTGCGGCGCTCCGCGTAAAGCTTGAGCAGCTCCGCTGCCATGTCCTGCATGGCCTTGCGCACGCGGGCTTTGGTCTTGGTCCATTGCTGCGAGCCCAGGCGGCTTAGTACCGGCGCGGGACCGGTGTCGGTGGAGCGATATTTCTGAATGAGGTCGAGGCGCGTGAGCGGGACATAGAGCTTGGCCCCCTCGGCGAATTCGAGGATCATGAACTCGATGGAAAGGCCGTCCTGCTCGATCTCCCTGAGGCCCTGGTATTGCGCGATGCCGTGCTCGACGTGGACCACGTAGTCGCCGACACCGAGGTCGCGGAAGTCAGAGACAAAGGCCGCGGTTTTCGATTTCTTAGGAATCGGACGGGCTTGCACATCGGCTTCGTCGGAGAGATCGTTGGCGCCAAAGACGATGAGATTTGAATCGGCGAACATGACGCCGGAAGCTATGGGCGAGCGCACGATGACAGGCACGCGGAGATCGCCGGCCATGTAGCTGGCTTCTTCAAGCATCATGTCGCTGCCGGTTTTTGGCACACGGCTGCCGAGCCGGTAAGGGACCTGGTAGTCGCGCAGGACGGTGGCGAGGCGCTCGACGTCGCCCTGATGCACGGCGGCAAGCACGATGCGGGTCTCCGCCTCCATCAGCTTCTTCAATTGCTCGGTGAGCGCGGGGATGGAGCCGTGGAAGCGCAGGGTGGGCCGGGTGGGCAGTTCGATCTCGCCCAGGGTTGCGTCCTCTTCGAGCACGTCAATTGCGCCGAGTTGATCGAGATCGAGGCCCATGTGGGCAGAGAGCGACGCCTGAAGGACTTCGGGCCGCAGATAAATGTCTTCCGGTCGAATGAGCGAACCGATTCCGGAGCGCTCATGACGCAGTTCGACCTTGTTCCACCAGCGATCAACCTGGTTGCGGACCATGGCAGGCTCGTCGACGAAGAGGACGCATCGTGGCAGCAAGGTGAGCAGTGAGCGCTCAGCGCCCGCGACGGGCGTAAAGAACTCCCAACCCGGGAAGACACTGACGCCGCCGGCAGCGGCGGCCTCAACCGCCATTTCGTCGTTTTCCGTTTCGATTCGCTGGCGGCTCAAGCGCGCGTTGACCGCGGCCAGAAGGCTTTCCGTGAGCGGTGCTTCCGTGAGCGGCAACAGCTGTGTTTCGTCGAGGCCAGCCTGCGAGCGCTGCGTCTCCGGATCGAATTTGCGAATGGTCTCGATTTCGTCGCCGAAGAACTCGATGCGGACGGGGCGGTCGGCGTCGGGCGAATAAATGTCGAGAATTCCGCCGCGGCGCGTGAACTGGCCCGGCATCTCAACGAGATCGGTTTGCGCGTAGCCCACGCTGGCAAGGTGCGCGGTGAGAACTTCAATGTCGACCTCCTCACTGCGCTTGAGGGTGACAGCGAGGCCGGAGTAGTAATTAAGGTCGAAGAGCCTCATGGCCGCGGATTCAACGGGGGCGATGAGAATGTCGACCGCGCCGGTGGAAAGTTTCCAAAGCGCCGCTGCGCGCTGCTCCTGCACGTCGGGATGCGGCGAAAGATTCTCAAAAGGAAGCACGTCGTGGGCGGGAAAGCGGACGACGCGGGCCGGATCAACGGCGCCGGTGAGATCGCACCCGGCTTTGAGGAGCGGCTCCAGCGCTTCGGCGGCCTTGTTGTCGGCCACGATGACGATGACCGGCTGCTTGGCAGCCCGCGCCATCAGCGGGAGATAGATGGCCCGCGCGGTTGCGGTCAATCCGGAAACACGACGCCGTCCCGCAGCGAGGCTAAGGTGCCTGCGAACGCGCTCAAATCCCGGGGAGTGCTCCAGCTCCGCAAAGATTTCGCGGACAAACGGGAGGATCATCAAGGTCTAGTTTAACAGCGATGGCATTCATTGAACTTGCGGGAGCAACCTCACCAAATCGCACCGCAATACCTTTCCGGCTATCACTCGCTGCCGAGTTTTTTGGCGAATGCGTACCAGAAGTCCAGCGACTTCCAGTACGAATCGAGGGGCAGACGCTCGTCGCGCCCATGGGCGCGGACATCATCGCGTTCGAGGGCGATCGCGGAGTAGCCGTAGCTCGGAATGCCGGCCTGAGCGAAATAAATGGAGTCGCTGGCGCCAGTCTCCATGACCGGAGTGACAGTGATTCCGGGCCAGATGGCTTGCGTGAAGCTGGTAAGCGGCGACCAGACTTCGGCGATCGGCGCAGGCGGAACGATGGCTGGGCGATCGGGAGCCGTCGGACTTACATCGCCCTGGTCGGAGACGTATTCCACCTTGAGTTGTGGGTCGGCAAAGATGGAGATGAGCTGCTTCCTGATTTCTTCAGACGAGTGGCCGGGCAGGATTCGACAATTCACGATGGCCTGGGCCATCTGAGGCAGGGCGTTGTTGGCGTCGCCGGCATTCAATCGCGTGGCCACGCACGTGGTTCGGAACCTGGCATTGAAGGCCGGCTCTGCACTGAGGCGCGCGGCAGCGGACATGTCCGGTGGATTGGCCAGGATCGCGCGCATGTCGGCTGCGGTCGCTCCGGTCTCGTTCTGGGAGAGGTTCGTGAAATAGGTTCTCGTCACTTCATTGAGTTCGAAGGGGAAGGTGTAGGCGGCGAGGCGGCCGAGTCCAGCCGCGAGCTCGTAAATGGCGTTGTCGGCCCGGGGAAGGGAACTGTGGCCGCCGCGATCGGTGACTGTTACCTGAAAATCGGCGTAGACCTTTTCGGTGGCCTCGACCTCGGCCACCACGGCTCGTCCGTGCTCGAGTTCAATGCCGCCGGAGTCAGGGTTGATCACGTAGGCCGCATCCACCATGTCGCGATGCTCGCGCACCAGCCAGCCGGCCCCGTTGAACTTGCCGCCCTCTTCATCCGCCGTGAGCGCGAGGATCAGGTCGCGCCGGGGTTTATATCCCTCGCGATGCAGGCGCAAGAACGTCTCGACCAGCGCAGCGTCTGAGTCTTTCATGTCCTGCGTGCCACGCCCGTAGACATATCCATCCTTCTCAATGAACTGAAACGGATCGGTGGACCAATCGGCGCGCAACGCCTGTACTACGTCCATGTGGCAAAGGAAAAGAACTGGCTTTTCGGCGGGCGTTCCGGCAGCACGGAAGCGGACGACGAGATTCTGCTTGCGTTCATTGGGCCCCAGGAGATGAACTTCCTGGGGCGAGAATCCCGCGTCGAGGAAGACGCGCTCCATCGCGGCGGTCGCGGTGGTGACATTGCCTTGCGGTGTGTCAGTGGTATTCGTCTCGACGAGTTGCTTGAAGATCGCCAGCGCCTGCGCGCGATCTTCAGCGGAAGTCTGCGGCAAATGGTCTTGTGCTTTTAAAAAAGTGCCGGAACAAACGGCGGTACACAAGACGGTGAGAATCGCTGCGAGTCGAAACACGGCATGCTCACAACTTTCTGTACGTTGTCTCAGTCGATACGCGGAGTTCCGCGGCGGAGCACCAGACCGGTGAGGCCGAACGCCACGATCAGGATGATAGCAAGGAAGAAGTAATAGGCCATGGGATGCGCCCAGCCCGGAGAGTACTTCAGATCCTGAGCGACCCACAGCAACAAGACGGTGGCGACCGCGGCAAACTGCCCGGCAATGACAAGAAAGGTGTGGCCGAGGTCGCGGCGTTTGTCGAGCGCCTCAACCTGGTCAGGTGTAAGGTTGCGTTCTTCGGGGGGAAGCAGGGAATTTGCCATCGCGTTCATTCGCCGGTGCCGCTTGAGAACCTCCAGGACCGGCGCTCCTAAGTACGATTCAATCACAGGCCGGCGGCCAAGCGCCAGCTAGTCCATGAGGAAAGCGAGGGATTGCAACGTCGTGATCTCGAATGGCTTGCGGCAGCGGACGTTCGCACATTGCAGCTTGTCATCGCGGCGGACCATGTACGACTGCGCCTTGGCGAAGCGCGCACGGTCGCGCTCGTCGCCGCCGCGCGGGAGTTGCGCCCGCTTTCGACGCACGACCCAGGTGACCTTGTACTCCGCAGCCTGGCCGCACTTGGGGCAAACGAGATTATGCGTGCGCTGTTCCGTCGTTTCGTTGAAGAATTCCCGCTCATCCATGGTGCATTTCCTCGGGGGATGGACTGACATCTGGCGCAGCCTTCGCCGCCTATGAATCCAAGACGGCACTTTTGCGCCGCTCGAATCTATTCCATACTCATGCTTGCCATGGCGAAACGCAAGCCAGCCGTTTTTTCCGCCACGAAGGCCGTGAAGGCCAACGCCCGCGAGCGCGTGGGCCAGCCCAAGCCTTCGCGTATCCTACCCGATAAGCCGCGCACCGGGCGCAAGGCAAAACATAAACCCAAACTCGACGAGATCATGGTGGAGGAGCAATAGGCGGAAGGAGGAACTGGCATGGCCAAAGCAGTAGGATTCGGCGGCGTTTTCCTGAAGGCACGTGACCCGAAGGCACTGGGGCGCTGGTATGCAGAGCACTTGCGAATCGCAGACCAGGGCGGCGGGTCGCTCGGCTTCGACGGGCCTGAGTCGGCCGGCATGACGGTGTTCGCACATCTTCCCGAGGACACGAAGTACTTGGGTGAGGGGGCGCAGCAGGTGATGGTGAATTTCAGGGTCGACGATCTGGATGCGCTGCTTGAGAAGCTGGAGGCGGCGGGTGTGAAGATCGATCCGAAGCGCGACGATCACGAGTACGGAAAATTCGCCTGGATTTGGGATCCGGAGGGCAATCGCGTGGAGCTTTGGCAGCCGCCAGCGGCGTAAAGAACCGTTCCGGCGGGCGCAAAGGCGATCTATTGAGGCCGCTGCACGCTGTATGGTCCGGGGAGCGACGACTCAGGCGGCTGCTGGGTGGGATTCGCCGTGACCGCGGTGCGATTGGAGTAGATGCGGAACTCGACGACGAGGTTAAGCAAGACCGGAACCGGCTTGCCGTCCTTGATTGCCGGCTCGAATGTGGCCTTGCGGATGGCGTCGACGGCATTCTCATCCAGGCCGAAGCCGATGGGCCGGCCCACCGCGATCTCGCCCGGCTTGCCATCAGCGCCGATTACGACGTGATAGAGACAGATGCCTGCGACGCCGTGGTCCTGCGCGTACTGGTTCGACGCCGGCTCAAAGGTCGAGACGAGGCGAGCTTTTTTGTCGACCATGCTCTGGCGAAGGACGCTTGGGATCAGCGGGCTGGTAATCGGTTTTGGCTGCGGATGCCGAGTAGTAGAGTTTCCAGAAGTCGGGCATCGCATCCATCATGCGCGTGTCAAACCCCTGAGCGAAGACGTTGTCGAGGGCGTCACGCAGTAGCTTGTTGGAGTGGGCCTGCGATGTGGTGGTGGTTGACGCTTTTGGCGTCGGCGGGGCCTTCGGCAGGCGGAGCGGCGGCAATCTCGGTCTGGCCGGCTTCTGTTGTTGCGGGGGCGCCGGTTGATTCGGCGGGAGGGGCCGGCGCGGTGGGCGCTGGCGCGGTGGCCGTTGCGGGCGTACCAACCGAGGCTGCTTTTGGCGCCGGCTTTGGCCTCTTTCCCTTTCTCCTTTTCTTTTTTCTCTTTCGGCTTGACGACGAGCTCGCGGTCGATGGCGATCTTGACGATTTTCTTTTTCGGGGTGATGTTCACGCGGTCGACGGCCTTGGTGGGATCTTCGTACGGCAGCGCGCCGAGAAAGTGCAGGCCGAAGCGTTGGCCTTCGAGCTCGAGCTTGTGCTTCGTCAGATGGATTTTGTCGATCTGGATTGCGCTGAGGGTGTAGGAGCCTTGTGAAGAGTGGCCGACGAGAACGCCGTTCTCGTTATAGCTGAGGTCGTTGTCAAGGTAACCGCCGCGCAGGAAAAGTTCTTTGCCGACGAGGAGAGTCTTGATCTCATCCTCGGTGATTTCGGCGGGCTCGGGAGCGTGGCTGGGTTGCGATGAAGCGGGAGTGCTGCCCGGCGCAGATGCCGGCGTGGGGATTGGAGCGGGCGCGGGCTGGGATTCGGCGGGAGGTGCGGGCGGGTTCTGTTCGGGCGCTGCTGGGGTTGCGGGGGATGCTTGTTGTGGTTGGTCCGCGGATGGTTTCTGCGGCGTTGGAGTTGGCGAGGCGGGCTGCGATTCTGGCGGGGGCGCAGGGGCAGGCTGCGAAGACTCGGCGGGAGCGGAAGTTTGTGCGGCGGGCTGCTGGTCTGGCGCGGGTGCCGGAGACGTCTGTTGCGCGGCGACTACGGAAGGAGCAGATGGAACGAAGACGAAGGTCATCGCGGCAGCGAAGACCAGAAGGCCGAGGCGCGCGGGCGAAGTTGCGATGGACAAGAAGCGGGAACGAGGAAACATGGGGCCTTTGAACGCAACTTTAGCAGGAATTGTCGAAGGCTCGCCGTGAATTTTCGCTGGTGGTAACCGGCTTGCACTGTTCGGCGGAAATGAGTTGGGAGCGGGGTCTAATGATTCAAGCGCCACAGAATGCGACGGAAGAATCCCAGGATGCGGCCCGCGTCGCGACGGTTGAGAGCCAGCCTTCGGAGCAGGAGATTGAGATCGCGCTGGTTTGCCTTGCGCATTGCGGTCGGCGAGTAGTTGGCCGCGAGCATGGTTTGTTCAACGACGCCGGCAAGGAGGTCCAGATCGCGAGCGGAGGCGGATTCGAGGGATTCCGATGTGTTTGCGATTGTTTCCCCGGTCTCCAGAAGCGAGGGACCGGGGGCACCCGATTCGGAGGCGGGTGAAGCCGGATGCGAGACGATTTCGTAAAGGCAGACGGCGACGGCCTGGCCGAGATTCATTGAAGGCTGTTGTGGATCGGTCGGAATCACGGTGAGGATGTGGCAGCGCGCAAGATCTTCCTGCGTGAGGCCGCGCTTTTCCGAGCCAAAGACGAGGGCGATTCGACCGCTGCGAGCGAGCTCTTTCTGAATGAGAGGCGCCAGCTCCGGCAGCGGAATGACGGGCTGCTCGGGCTTGCGATGTTCAAGCGAGCCAGTGCCGATGACGAGAGTGCAATTGGCGACGGCGTCTGGCAGGCACTTGGCGCTTTTTGCGCTTTGGAGAAGATCGGATGCGCCGACGGCCGACTTGGCCTCGCGCCAGTGGGCTTCGTATGGGGCGACAACTGCGAGGCGCGTGAAGCCGAAGTTGGCCATGGCCCGCGCGGCTGCTCCTATATTGAGGGGATTGCGCGGGGAGACGAGGACGACTTCAATGCGATCGCGATGGTCTTTGGTGAGCAAGACGCCATTTTAGGTCAGATTTCGCGCGGATGTTTGGACTGGCGGGTGCGCAGCTGCGCGGCGACGGCCTCGATTGAGTGCAATCGCCGCGCGGGATCGGGCGTTAGAAGTGGAAGTTGGATTCGACGAAGAGCAGTTGGCCATCGGCGTCCTTGGGATAAATGGCGGAAATTACGCTCTTGCCCCACGCGTGGCCGTAGTAAAACGTCGCGCTGAAATTGGAGCAGAAGCGGTAATCGGCATTGATGTCCCAGACATTCGCCAATCCCCGATGCCCGTTACTGGGGCGTCCCTGGTAGCCGAATGTTGAAGGCTGAAAAGCGCCTCCGCCGGAATACCAGAGGTCCGTCGTGCTGGCCAGGCGCAGCGAGTGTACCTCGCTGGACAGGCTCAACTGCTTCAAGGGTTGGGCGTTGGCGGTGAGGTACGCGTCCTCGTTGTTCATCATGTTGTAGAAGGGAAAGCGCGCATATTGGCGCGGCGTGGTGAGCACCTGAAAGAACGAGCCGTGGCGCGTATCGGTGGCATTGCCGTCGCCGCTGCCGTACGAGTAGCCGGCCGCGATGCCCGGCTTCAGGCTCGGCACCGGGAACTGCCATCCGGCTTCGCCGACCGCCGCGCTGGAAAGCTGGCTGAGGCTGCCCCATGAGCCGGTTTGCAATGCGCCCCAGCCCAGCAGATAGAACTTGCCGGCCGATGGGGTGTTGATGACTTGCTCGAAGTTCGCGCCCCAGGTGGCGAGCTCGATCTTGTTTTTGTCGGCGGTTTTGGCCGGAGTTGAGCGATTGTCGGTCTTGAGCACGAGAGTGCGATGGTCGATATAGCCATCGGCAAACACGCGCAGCGAACTCGGGTGGGTGGCGGAGCTGCCGGAGTGGGTATATGCGCCGTAGTAGTTATCGACATCCAGCTCGTTCTCGCCCTTGACCTGGAACACGCCCTGCGTGGGTCGCGCGCCGAAGAGAGTGAGGTTATTGGAGCCGGAGTTGAGCACAAGCTGAACGCCGTCGTAGGTGCGCTGCACGGCGGTAAACGCGAAGTTCGAGATCAGGCGGCTGGAGATGCGCGACTGAATGACCCGTTGAAGCAGCGGGTCTTTGGCCTTTACTTCGAGACCGTCGAAGTACTCGAAGCGGCCGATGCGGGCCGCGAATTGGTTGGTCGGATGAATGTTCACGTACGCGTACTTAAGAAAACCGTTGGCCACGGCGGTGTGATTGTTGTTTGCCGCGTAATAGGTTCCGCCCAGACCGAGCTGGCCCTGCGGAGCGGCAACGACCGCGGTGTTGGGCAGGCCGAGAATCGACGGCTGCTCGCCGTCGATGTACCAGTCGAAATGCTGCCCGGTTTGCCCGATGCCGATGCGCAAAAGCGAATCCCAGAAGACGTAATCGCTGTTGCCGGTGTTCCCCTTGAACCAGTTCCAATCTTCCGTGCGCTGGCGCCAGTTGATATTGATCTGGAGCGGCCCCATTTTGTGCGTGGGCGGCGGGGTTGGAGCCAGTACGTACGCTTTGATGGCGGGCTTGGCAACAGGCTTGCCGGCTGCCGCCTGGGGTGGTGTGGCGCTTTGCTGCGCAAAAAGCGGATGCCGCTGCGAGGACGATGCGCGAGGCTCAACATCTGGCGGTGGGGACGCAATGCGACAAGGGCAGGGGAAAGGCACAATTTCACTGGACACTCCATATGCATTGGTTAGGCAAGTGTCTGCTGTAGAGGGCTTTCCGGCAACAGCCTTTGGATCGACGAGGGTCTCCATCGAAGGAATGAGGCGCGGGCGGGGTCCGCCCTCTATCAGTGTCGATTGCTGAATGCGGATTTTCGGGTACCGGTCGCGTTTTCCTAAACGCCGCGAGGACGCGCTCAGCCCGCTTGTACTAGCCTTTAGATGTGCTGCTGACGAACCCAGCGACGACGGCGTTGAACGACCTGAGCCAGTCGCCGATTGTGCGCTTTTCGCTGCTGGCGCTGAGCTCGATCTTTTTTCTGGTCGATCCGTTCGCGGCGATTCCGTCTTTCCTGGCGATCACGGACCGCGCCGATCCGGAACGGCGCAAACGCATTGCACGCAAGGGAGCGATTACGTGTTTCATTGTGCTGGTAAGTTTCGCGATTGCGGGGCAGATGATCTTCAGGATGTTCGGGATCACGCTGCCGGCGTTCGAGATTGCCGGCGGGCTGATTTTGTTGTTGATCGGGCTGGACATGCTGGAAGCGCGGCGGTCGCCCACGCAGGAGACGCACGGCGATACGGTGGAGGGGGCGGCGAAAGAGGACGCGGGCATTGTGCCGCTGGGCATTCCGATGCTGGCTGGGCCGGGCGCGATTTCGTCGGTAATGGTGCTGGTGGGCCAGGTGCCGACGCTCTGGGGATGGCAGATGGCGGCGATTCTGGGGTCGATCGCTTTGACGACCGTAGTGACCTACTTTGTGCTGGCGGCGGCCAGCCGAGTGCGGCAAGTGATGGGCGAGACGGGGATTCGGATTCTGGTCAGAATCATGGGGCTGCTGCTGGTGGCGCTGGCGATGCAGT
>CAWKMZ010000004.1:0-307500 GCA_963850865.1 uncultured Acidobacteriaceae bacterium | reverse complement strand
CTCGATCGTCTTCACACGATGGTCACGAGCGGCGTAGCCGCTCAGCATGTTCAACCTTGTCCTCGAAACTTTTTTGAGAATGAACGAGGAATTTGCGCGAGAGCCGCCGGGCTCCCAGTCGTGGCAAGCTCTGACACGGGCCTGTAGCTCAGTTGGTTAGAGCGCACCCCTGATAAGGGTGAGGTCGGTAGTTCGACTCTACCCAGGCCCACCATCCTTTGAAGTGGGGCTGTAGCTCAGCTGGGAGAGCGCGTGCTTTGCAAGCATGAGGTCACCGGTTCGATCCCGGTCAGCTCCACCAACATTCTCATTCGCTGTATCTGGCTCGCCGCCATAAGACCACAACATGATTTTTGTTGTTGGAATCGATGGCGCCGACCCAGAGACAGGCCATCCAGCCTTTCGGGGCTGGTTTTGGCAGGTTTCAAGAGCCTCAGGGCTCGGCCCCGGCAAGCCGGGGCGACGATGTTTGACAACGAAATAGATTGGGTAACGCGTTTGGAGTAGAGGCGTGTCCGCCGTGAGGCGTGCAGGCCAGATGACTCCGAGCGTGTTAAAAATACAAGGCCGAGCACATGCGAGTTAGTGCAATTAACTAACTCAGGCAAGTGTTCAAGTAAGAAGAGTGTCTTTAGGAGTGCGACTCGGGAGCGCGTGAGCGTGAGCCGAGTTGTTCTCAGGCGGATTTATACACAGGTTGACTTTGATCAGGACCGCGGTGACGCGGCTCCCTGCGCTGGAGTTAATTCTATGGTCAAGCTACTAAGGGCGCACGGTGGATGCCTTGGCAGAGACAGGCGATGAAGGACGTGGCAAGCTGCGATAAGCTTCGGTGAGCCGCACACAGGCGTTATAACCGGAGATTTCCGAATGGGGAAACCCTCCTAGGCAAACCCTAGGAACACCCTGCTGAATACATAGGCAGGAGTGAGCGAACTCAGGGAAGTGAACCATCTCAGTACCTGAAGGAAAAGAAAGAAACCTCGATTCCGATAGTAGTGGCGAGCGAACTCGGAACAGCCCAAACCCGTAACATTTCGGTGTTTCGGGGGTTGTAGGGTCCGCAACAGTAGAGTTACCAATCTGGTTGCTAGCCGAATCCTCTGGAAAGGGGAGCCAAAGAGCGTGACAGGCGCGTAGGCGAAAGCAATCCAGACTCGAAGCGGATACCTGAGTAAGGCGGGGCACGTGAAACCCTGCTTGAATCTACGGGGACCATCCCGTAAGGCTAAATACTAGTCTCTGACCGATAGTGAACCAGTACCGTGAGGGAAAGGCGAAAAGAACCCCGTCGAGGGGAGTGCAAAGTACCTGAAACCGTGTGCCTACAAGCAGTGGGAGGGCTATGCCCGCAAGGGAATGCCTGACCGCGTGCCTATTGCATAATGAGCCGGCTAGTTATTCTTGTCAGCAAGGTTAAGCGTAAGCGAGCCGCAGCGAAAGCGAGTCTGAACAGGGCGTTCAGTTGGCAGGAATAGACGCGAAGCGGGATGATCTACCCATGGCCAGGTTGAAGGTGGGGTAACACCCACTGGAGGACCGAACCGGTGTTTGTTGAAAAAAGCTCGGATGAGCTGTGGGTAGGGGTGAAAGGCTAATCAAATTCCGTGATAGCTCGTTCTCTCCGAAATAGCTTTAGGGCTAGCCTCGGATGAATTGCGTTGGTGGTAGAGAGATGGATGGACTAGGGGGCTTTCCGGCTTACTGAATCCAACCAAACTGCGAATGCCAGCGACAACATATCCGGGAGTCAGACGGTGGCGGCTAAGCGTCATCGTCGAGAGGAAAACAGTCCAGACCGCCTGCTAAGGTCCCCAAGTTACGGTTAAGTGGGAAAGGAAGTCGGAACGCTCAGACAGCCAGGAGGTTGGCTTAGAAGCAGCCATCCTTTAAAGAAAGCGTAATAGCTCACTGGTCAAGCGGTCCGGTGCCGACAATACAACGGGGCTAAAACCGTACACCGAAGCAGCGGATGCACACCTTAGGGTGTGCGTGGTAGGAGAGCATTCTCAACAGCAGTGAAGCCAGACTGAGAAGACTGGTGGAGCGTAGAGAAGAGACCCTGCCGGCATAAGTAGCGATAACGGAGGTGAGAACCCTCCGCGCCGAAAGTCTAAGGTTTCCTGAGGAAGGTTAATCCGCTCAGGGTTAGGCGGTCCCTAAGTCGAGGCCGAAAGGCGTAGATGATGGACATCCGGTTAATATTCCGGACCTCCCAATGTTCGATATCACGATGGGGTAACGCAGAAGGATAAGCAGGCCGTCCTATGGCTATGACGGTCGATGCGCGTAAGCTGGCACTGGCAGGCAAATCCACCAGAGCAACAGTGAGGCGCAAAGCAGGCCCGTATGGGATTCAGCTGCTGATTTCACGCTGCCGGGAAAAACCTCTAAGGAGAACAAAGGGAACCGTACCCCAAACCGACACAGGTAGACGAGGAGAATATCCAAAGGCGCTCGAGTGAAAGCTCGTTAAGGAACTCGGCAAATTGGCTCCGTAACTTCGGGAGAAGGAGCGCCCGCGTAAGCGGGCCGCAGTGAAGCGCGTACGGCGACTGTTTAACAAAAACACAGGTCTCTGCTAAGTCGAAAACGACGTATAGGGGCTGACGCCTGCCCGGTGCCGGAAGGTTAAAAGGAGAGGTTAGCGCAAGCGAAGCTTTGAATTGAAGCCCCGGTGAACGGCGGCCGTAACTATAACGGTCCTAAGGTAGCGAAATTCCTTGTCGGGTAAGTTCCGACCTGCACGAATGGCGTAACGATCGTACGACTGTCTTAACGAGTTGCTCGGCGAACTTGTAGTACCGGTGAAGATGCCGGTTACCCGCAGCTAGACGGAAAGACCCCGTGCACCTTTACTACACCTTAACTATGGGTTATGGCTCTCGCTGCGCAGGATAGGTGGGAGGCTTTGAGGCCAGATTCTCGGATTTGGCGGAGCCACCGGTGAGATACCACCCTGCGAGTGCTGTGACTCTAACCTCCTCCCGTAAACCGGGAGAGGGACATAGTTAGGCGGGTAGTTTGACTGGGGCGGTCGCCTCCTAAATTGTAACGGAGGCGCGCGAAGCTACTCTCAGGCTGTTTGGAAATCAGCCGTCGAGTGTAAAAGCATAAGAGTGGTTGACTGTGAGACCTACAAGTCGAGCAGGTACGAAAGTAGGCTTTAGTGATCCGGTGGTTCTGTATGGAAGGGCCATCGCTCAACGGATAAAAGGTACGCCGGGGATAACAGGCTGATCAATGCCAAGAGTTCATATCGACGCATTGGTTTGGCACCTCGATGTCGGCTCATCGCATCCTGGAGCTGTAGAAGGTTCCAAGGGTTAGGCTGTTCGCCTATTAAAGCGGTACGTGAGCTGGGTTCAGAACGTCGCGAGACAGTTCGGTCCCTATCTGCTGTGGGCGTAGGAGATTTGCGGGGGGCTGTCCTTAGTACGAGAGGACCGGGATGGACGAACCTCTTGTGTTCCAGTTGTCCTGCCAAGGGCACGGCTGGGTAGCGAAGTTCGGTTGTGATAACCGCTGAATGCATATAAGCGGGAAGCACGCCCCAAGATGAGATCTCCCTGAAGGGCCCAGGAAGACGACCTGGTTGATAGGCTGGGTGTGAAAGCGCAGTGATGCGTGAAGCTTACCAGTACTAATCGCCCGTTTGGCTTTACCATAGAATTAACTCCGCGCAGTAATCAAACGCGGGATGCTCTTCTATCAAAGCCTTGTCACCCAATCTATTTCGTTTTGATTTTGTTGGCGCCAGATTGCAGTCCGTGTTCCTGACCGTCCGGGGAGAAACCATCCGGGACGATCGAGCGGTCGAGCAATCGCCCTTTGCCGGAGTTGGTCAGGCGATGCGGATCTTTCCTCAAGGAAGAGCCGCCCTGCAGGACTTCGCAGAGTGCATTAAGATTGCCAGACCGCGTGTCAGATGTCGCGGCCTACTGCGGGTAACCACCCGCCAAGCGCCATCCAAAGATAAAAGGCAAACTGGATCCCAAGTCCGCTACGGCGGACTCAGGATTTCGGCTGAAAGCTCTCGGCGCAATGCGCCTCATGCTTTCAATCGCCTCAAGTTTGCCGGTGACCATACTGCGAGGGATCACCCGTTCCCATCCCGAACACGGAAGTTAAGCCTCGCTGGGCCGATGGTACTGCACGGGCGACCGTGTGGGAGATTAGGTGATCGCCGGCAATTATTCAAACAGAAAAGCCCATCCCGAAAGGGATGGGCTTTTTGCATCTGCACCTAGAATTCCCTCACAACCTTGTCTTTGCTTACGAAATAGACCGCAATTCCCAAATCTTTCAGAGAACTGGAGATTTTTTCGACCAATCGAGAATGGACTTCGTCGTCTGGAAGAGCTAGAGCGATTTCGGAATGTTGTTCAGCATACTCCTGACGCAACCGTGCGGCGCAGTAAAGAGCAACTGCGACATGTGTTCGTGCTTGGTTCGGTGTGAATGGCCGATTGTAGCGATTGGTGCCCTCTTTTGAACTTGTAGCGCCTTTAGCTTCGATCAACAATCGCCGTCCAGTTCCAATTGCAACGGCCTCAATATCGATTCCCCGTTCTTGGGTTGAACGTTGCTGAACAATACGGTATCCTCGGCTGCCTAGATAATTAACAACAGCTATAACAACATCGTTTTCAGTTAGCATGCAAGACCCCCGAATAGCGACCGCTACAGAATCGTCTCAAACCCCTTGCGCTTGATCACATTCAACAGCGCCAGCGCCGGCCCTTTTGGCTGCTTGGTTCCGCGCTCCAGCTGCGAAACATACCCCGAAGTTAGATTCAGGTAGCGCGCGAATGCGGCCTGGCTCAGCTTGGCACTTGTCCTAATCTTGCGAATTTCCCTGCTGCTGATGGGCTTCGCTGTCGGAAGTGCCTGTACGCCAAGATGGCGAACGGTGATCGTCCGGTACTCGTCGTCATCCAGCATGCCAGTGCGGTGCATACCTTCGGCGGTTTCAAGAAGCGCTTCAGTTAGACGGCTCCGTCTCTTAATCATCCTCGACCTCCGTTAACTCTCCCTCTTCAACGGCCAAATTGATGCTTGCCGAATCTGCCGCGAGCCATTTTGCCGCGAATTTGCGCGCAGTTGCAAGTTGTTTCGAATCGATATTCGCCCGTTCGTTTTTCGCAAATCCGTAGAAAAACACCGCTAGATTCCTCGCGCGGTAAGCCACGATTACGCGGTACCCGCCTGATCGGCCCTGCCCCGGCCGCGCCACCCGTTGCTTGATCAGCCCGCCGCCAAGGTCCGCGTCGATCAAGCCGCGCTCGGCCCGTTCGATTGCTTCGCGCAGGCTCTTGTCCAAGATCCCTTCGTTCCGGGCAAACCGCGCGAACCATTTCGTCTTGAAGACTTGCATTAGATCTGCTAGCACTATGAACTATAGCACAAAGTGTTATAGTTTGGCAACTAGCTCTGCTCTACGGTTACGCTCTTTGCTGGGTTGCGCGGCTGGTCCACGTCGCACCCGCGGCGCACGGCGGCGGAATATGCCCTCAAAGGCCGGGAAAGTCGATTACCCTCTTCGCTTTCGAAGCACCCAAGTCGTCATGCAACGATAATCCTGTACGATCGTGGTCTTGAGTGGATCAACGAGAACCGCATTCAACTCTTCCGTTAACTCGAGCAGCATCTCCTCATCGACAAGAAACCACTCGGAGCCGTCTCCCACGACGAAGATGTCTTCTCGGACACGCTCAAAATCCATTCCAATTCTCGATCCCAGCCGGCAGAACAACATTCCGCCCGGCCGCAACGCATGCCAAAGGCCGCTGAGCATGGCCCGAAAGTGCTTTTCGTCTCGAGCAAAATGAAGGACCGAGTTACAAATAACCACATCTGCAAACTCGAGCGGGAAGGGCATTTCATCGATGCGGCCGACCTGAAAATTCTCCGCCGGTAAGCTGGCGCCGAGCGACGCCGCGAGTTTGCGAACATGGTCAACCGCCGCGGCGTCCGCATCCATCGCGAACACCTGGCAGCCTTCGCGAAGCAAGTGAACGAGGTTTCGGCCGTATCCGCACCCGGCGTCGAGTACGCGCATGCTCTTGTCGATATTTCCGCGCAGGATCTGATCGAACACGTAGATATCGATCTGGCCGAACTGTTCTTGAATATTCAGCGATGTGCCTCGAACTTCGGCTACTCGACCGTTACGGACTTTGCGAGGTTGCGCGGCTGGTCCACGTCGCAGCCACGGCGGACGGCGATGTAATACGCCAGCAACTGCAGGGGGACAATTTCAACGAGCGGCACGAGCAGCTCAGGGGCGGGAGGAATTGCGATGACGTGCTCGACGAGGCCACCGATCGTTGTGTCCCCTTCAGTCGCGATGGCGATGACGCGACCGCTGCGCGCCGTCACTTCCTGGATATTTGAGAGCGTTTTCTCATAGCGCAGCTTCGATGCAGGGTCTGCCTCATCGCGCGTGGCCAACACCACGACGGGAAGCGTCTCGTCGATTAGGGCGTTGGGGCCATGCTTCATCTCGCCGGCTGGGTAGCCCTCTGCGTGAATGTAGGAAATCTCCTTGAGCTTGAGCGCGCCTTCGAGGGCGATAGGGAAGTGAATGCCGCGGCCGAGGTAGAGAAAATCGCGAGCGGTGGAGAACTCCTTGGCCAGCGTTTCGCACTGCGCCGTGCAGCCACGAAGCGCTTCTTCAATCTTCACCGGGATGCGGCTAAGCTCTTCAATCAACGCAACGGATTGCGCCTTGTCGAGATGGCCGCGCAACTGGCCGAGCTTCATCGCGAGCAAAAACAGCGCGACCAACTGCGACGTGAAGGCTTTGGTGGAGGCGACGCCGATTTCGGGACCGGCGTGGGTGTAGATGGCGCCATGCGCATCACGAGCCACCATTGCGCCGACGACGTTGCAGATGGCGACGGTCTTTGAGCCGAGGGCTTTCATCTCGCGCTGCGCGGCGAGCGTGTCGGCGGTTTCACCAGATTGAGTGATGAGCAGGCCAAGCGTGTGCGGTCCTGCGATGGGATCGCGATAGCGGTATTCGCTGGCGTAGTCGACGTCGACGGGCAGACGCGCAAGGCGCTCGATCATGTACTTGCCGGTAAGGCCGGCGTGCCAACTGGTGCCACAGGCCGCGATGCTAATGCCTGCGGCGTGCGCCAACTCTTCGTCGGCAAGCTCCATTTCGCCAAGGAAGACTTTGCCGGAGTCGAGCGAGACGCGGCCCAGAGTTGTGTCAGTAACGGCGCGCGGCTGCTCCCAGATTTCCTTGAGCATGAAATGCTTATAGCCGCCCTTTTCCGCCTGAATGGGATCCCACTGAATGTGTTGCAGCTCGCGCTGGATGGGGTGGCCATCGAAGTCGGTAAGCTTGACGCCGGCTAACGTCAAGATCGCGACGTCGCCATCGGCGAGAAAGTAGACGTTGCGCGTGTGGTGCAGAATGCCGGGCACGTCGCTGGCGACGAAGCTCTCGCCTTCGCCGACGCCGATAATCACCGGCGGCCCGAATCGTGCGGCGACGATCTTGTCGGGTTCGGCAGCGCTCAGCACGCCTAGAGCAAAGGCCCCTGTCAACCGCTTAACCGCCGAGCGCACAGCGGCTTCAAGTGGAACAGGCTTGCCGGCAGCTTCAGCGTCCTTCTGGACCTGTTCGATCAAGTGCGCGATGATCTCGGTGTCGGTTTCGGTGACGAACTTGTGACCCTGCGCGGTCAGCTCGCGTTTCAGTTCAAGATAATTTTCGACGATGCCGTTGTGAACCACGACGATGCGTCCGGTGCAGTCGCGGTGCGGGTGCGCATTCTCTTCGGTGGGCCGGCCATGAGTGGCCCAGCGCGTGTGCCCGATGCCGAAGGTGCCGTCGAGCGGATTGTCGCGCAGAACCTCTTCCAGGTTTCCCAGCTTGCCGGCAGCGCGCCGCAGGTCGAGCTTTTCGCTTCCGGGATGACCCACGGCGATTCCGGCCGAGTCATATCCCCGGTATTCGAGGCGCCTTAGCCCCTCGATGATCACTGGAACGACTTTCTTTTTGCCTACGTAGCCAACGATCCCGCACATGCTTCAATTCTAAGCGACTTGCACAGAACTCACCTGACCCAAGAGGGGTTAGGCGATCCTCTCTGTGGATTGACCCGATGCTTTCATGCAGGCAATCGAGAATGAAGTCCAACGATGCCAGCCCCTGAACCATGTCGAGAGCCAGGCACAGATTGTTATCGATGCTGAAGAGAATGACTTACGCGGGCTGACCCTTTCCCGGCGTATAACTATTTTTACGGAGCGCTTGTGTTTCGCGTGCGCAATTCCATGGTGAGGGCCGAATTTATCGCTCAACGAGCCCGCCGTTCACCGGGATGGACTGGCTTGTGCCTTCTTCTGGCGGCTGCTCCCCTCGTACATGCGCAGATCGCGCTCCAGCTTCCACCGCTGGCCTCCGACCTGCCTCTGCCAAAGATTCTCGATCAATACCCAGAGAAACCCAGCCTGCCGCCTGCTTTCACGATCCCCCTGGCGCCGCTCGGCTTTTCTGTTCCGGGCAAAAGCTACCTTCTACGGCGCGAGAGCCTTGTGAGCCTCGACTTTCTCGACGAAGACCGGATTTTATTCACATTTCGAGTGCCCGGACTCCTGCAACGCGATGCCGGCGACCGTCAAGAAGACGAAAAGCAGCAGATTCAAGCGCTTGTTTTGTCGCTTCCCAGCGGGAAGATCGAATCCCGGGCTGTGTGGACCGTGCCCGACCGTTCGCGCTATCTGTGGATGCTCAACGATGGACATTACTTTTTGCGAGTGCCTGACGGTCTGGATAAAGGCGATGCCCAGCTGAAGATGAAACCCAACCTGCGTGTGCCGGGACGGCTTCTCTGGATCGCGATGGATCCCGGTCAACAGGTCATGATTACGAATTCTCTGGAGCCCGCAGATTCAACGCAGGAGCCGGGCGAGCAAGGCCCTCTGGTGACGGAGCCGCCCGCCGCGACAACCGATGGACAGAAGCCCAAAGAACAGGGTGTTCTTGTGGCGCGCACTCAGAAGCTCGAGTCAGGCGAGGTGATTCACGAAAGCCGAGCGCCGTGGACGAATCAAACCGCGGATTGGCCGATAAACGCCGAAGGCTATCTGGAGAAGTCGCAAGACAAAGGCGATGAGTGGCTGCTGAAGTTGGATGATTTTTCCGGTGGAGGCCGGGATCTGGCACGCATCGATTCGACGTGCTCTCCGGATTACGATTTTGTTTCCGAGACAGTACTGCTGGTAAAGACATGCGATCCGAACAGCGGATGGCAGCTTGGGGCAATGTTGACACGCGGCGGTTCACTTTGGGAGTCAAGGACCGCGATGAATGCGATGATGCCACTGCTGGTGATGGCGCCGAAGAGCACGCGCGTGGCGCGGGAGACGCTGCTGCTTAAGCGTTCAGCCGGCAAGTATAAACGCATGGTTGGCATGCGGGATCTTCAGGGTCAGATCGTAAAGGTGTTCGATGCGGGCAACGGCAAGATGGTGTTGGAGTCACCACTGACGCCGGTTTTCGATGGAGGCGGCAACGTTGCGATATCGCCGTCGGGGCAGCGAGTTGCCATCCTCAATGCGGGGGCAATTCAGGTGTTTCAGCCGCCGGCAGCGTCAGCAGTACCTGGTTCTCCGTGAAGGCGCACAGACGATGGCGGTGGAGCGTGGGAGAAAAATCACGGAACAAGCGATCGGGCGAGCTATACAGAAGGCACGGGCGGCGCGGAGTGCGAGGTGGTTGAGGGCACGCGCTAGCGAATATGCCAGAGGTTCCAGGTGGCAACGATCGCCACCGCAGCCGCACCCTCAATGAGGAGCGCAAAGCCGATGCCGGCGACGACATGCCTGAGATTCGAGATGGCCTCGGCGGCCCATTCTGCCTGAGGCGCTCCAGACGCCCCAAGTCGCGCGGGCGGAGCGTAGGTGCATAAAGGAAGCGAGGATGCGAGCTGCGAGGGCGAGGCGGCTGCCATCTTAAGACTTACGAACTGCGGGTTTGCCATTAAACCCCCTGGGCGGCGCAGAAAGGGGCAGCGCCGGAAGTCCTATCCTTGAGAACGCTACACAGGACTTCTGCGGGAGAACGCAGCAATCGCTTTGCCATAGACACAAAGGCTCAGGAGGAATAGCTATCTTGCTCATAAGCATAGCGTTAATGGACTTGCAATCCAGGCGTATAGGAAAACGGGGCCATTCGCTGAGCGGCGAAAGCGTGTAATTTCTGAGAAGGAGTGTAAAGTTTACCGGAATTTCATGTTTGGCTGGGGCAAAACCGGAGATCGAACATCAGTACAGTCTTTGAGGAGCAGCGAGCGGGGGCAAACCGGCAGGTAGTTGTCTCAAGCCTGCGGCTACTCCTCGATGCGGTAGGTGTATTCCTCAATCACGGGGTTGGTGAGGACCTCGCGGGCGATGCGCTCGACTTCAGCGCGGGCGGCGTCGGAATGGAGGCCGTCGGCAAGCGAAAGGGCGAAGTACTTGCCCTGGCGCACAGCGGTCACATCGGCAAAGCCGATTTTGCGGAGAGCGTTGTGGATGGTCTGGCCCTGGGGGTCGAGGACCGATGTCTTTAGCGTGACGTAGACATGCGCCTTCATGATCCCTGATTATAGAAGAGCAGCCATTAGCTCCTAGCTTTTAGCTATTAGCCTGGCTCGTGGTTAGCCCGGTTCTCAATTTCTCGCGATCAAGAGAAAATTTCATTCGCATTTTTCCCAAAGAGAGGTCGAACGCAATGGTGAATTATCTGGAACTGCCCGTAGGCGACCGGGCGCCGGAGGTCTTTCGGGTAGTAATCGAGATTCCCCTGGATGGAACACAGAAGTTTGAATACGACAAGCAACTGCACGTGTTCAAGCTCGACAGGAACCTGCACTCGCCGGTGCACTATCCGGGCGACTACGGGTTTATTCCGTCGACATTGAGCGACGACGGCGACCCCCTGGACGTGCTGGTGCTGGTGCCGGGACCGAGTTTCCCTGGGTGCGTGCAGGAGGTGCGGCCAATCGGTCTGCTGGAGATGCTGGATCAGGGGATCCTGGACGAGAAGGTGCTTGCGGTTGGAAAGAACAATCCGCGCTTCGCGAATATCTGGAACTACACGGACATCTATCCGCACATGCTGAAGGAGATCACGCACTTTTTCTCGATTTACAAGGATTTAGAGGGCAAGCGCGTGGAGATGAAGGGCTGGCGCGACGCTGCTTATGCCCGGGATCGCGTGATGCACACGATCAAGCAGTTTGAGTTGAGCAAGGGCAAGCATCACGAGGCGAAGAAGAAGTTGGCAGTTTGAATAGAGTTGACAGTGGAGCGCATCGCGAAGGCGATGTGTGGATTCCGGTATAATCCACTGAGGGCCGGAGAGATGGCCGAGTGGCTGAAGGCGGCGGTTTGCTAAACCGTTGTACGGTCAAAAGCTGTACCGGGGGTTCGAATCCCCCTCTCTCCGCCATAGAGTCAATAGAATTTATAACTTAAATAGAATCGTCATGGCACGCCCGCATTGCCGGGCCAAGTGGCAAATCTTTGGCTCTGAGAGGGGCCGGAGAGCATTCCTCGCTTCGAACCGTGGCCAGGAAACTCGAGAATTTCTCCGCAAGGGAAGCCGGGAGTCCCTCTGCATGCTGCTCCGAAATCGACTCAATTGGGTCGAAATCCGTTCTTTGCCGCAGGAGAAAGGCTTCCGATGGGAGAACTGGAGACGAAGAGTCAGCGAGCCACCGAGCAAATGGCCGTTTACTGGCTTTCGAGATAGTGACGTGCTCGCGACCATGACCAATCGTTCCTAGTTGCGATTGGAATATTGATCCCCTGCGCGTATGAGGGACCATCGAGAACTCAACCATTTCGTCACGGGCCGAGGACGATCCGATTACGACCCGATTTCTTCGCTTCGTATAATGCTTCATCTGCGATGGCAATCACCTTCGCCTTCGATCTGTCGCCTGGTTTTGCGATTGCCGCACCGATGCTGAGCGTGACTCGTATATCGATTGGCCCCGTGGGAACCGGCTCCGATTGGGTGGATGCTCGAATGCGTTCCGCGAGCTCACTGAGCTCTCTCTCGTTGGTAGCAGGCACAACGATCAGGAATTCTTCTCCTCCATACCGGCCGATGTTGTCATAAGTGCGCAATTTCCGGCAGAGCCTGCGGGCTGTTTCCTGCAAAACCAGATCGCCGGCCAAGTGCCCGTGAGCATCGTTGACGTTTTTGAAATGGTCGAGGTCGAGCATCAGGATTCCCGTTGATCGGCCATTGTGCTCGGCGCGTTCGAGCTCCCGCTCAAGAATCTCAAGAATTCCTCTTCGATTCCAGACGCCGGTAAGTGCATCCCGGGTGGCCTGGTCGCGAAACCGCTCGCGTGAGCTGATCAAGTTGTCATGGCGGTCGAGCGAGCGAACCGCAACAATGAGGCGCGCTCTCAACTCCTGTTCGTCGAAAGGCGTGGTCAGGTACTCGGTTGCTCCCGATTCCAGAGCTTCGACGACGTCCTGATGGGCGGTTGCGCTGCCCATCAGGACAATGTGCGGGGAATGCTCACTGAATTTGTCGCAGATCCGCCGGCATAGCTCGATGCCGTTCATACCTGCGAGCGACCGGTTGATGAAAAAGAAATCGGGCAACTGTTGAAGTTCGACGATACCGAGCGCTTCGATTCCGTCTGTTGCTACGACAACGCTGAAACCCCATTCGCGAAGGAGATGAAGCAGGCGAAGCCGCGTGTCACCATCGCCTTCGGCAACCAGAACGCGTCGAAGATCGCCGAACCGGTGGCGGCGTTCGCTCGGCGGACCGTCTTTGGATTTGCGGGACGATGGCGCGCTCAGAGCGTGCTCGCGCAGGTTCTGGTGTTCCAGCTTTGGCATCTTCACAAGCAGATAGCGCGCACCGTCAACCTCCGTGTCAACCAATACCGCCACCGAGGACTGATTCTGCTCGCCGTCGACATTGTTAGTTTGCGCAGATTCGCCGGCCATTCCGGCCAGCCCACGGATTGCTTCAGATAAAGGAAGCCGATTAAGGGAAGCGGGCAGGTCAATCGAAACCAGTGCATGAGCGGCAGACATGGCGTTATCTCCCTATAGTGGTGTGCGAAACCGGCTATGGCGCGAAATCGAACGATGGGGTCAGGATGCGCGAGATCGGACACAAACGGTCGAGGTGAATTGCGTTTTGGGTGAAAACTTGCTTGATTCCTGGCCCAGAAGGTGAAAAACGATTCAGGAAAGCAACGAATCCATAAATTACGGCAAGAGCACTCACCATGCGGCTTCATTGCCGGTATATCGAATGGTGACGATTCAGGGGCGACCGTTTCAATGTGTCGATAAGAAATTTGCGGCGGCGTGGCTTTGTGCCACTTCGGCAAAATCTTTTCAAAAAGCTTGAAACGATCCCTTCGGGTGCTGCACTACCCATCGAGCCTGGAAAAGGGCGCTGAAAATTGACCTCTTCGCGAGCGCGGCCATTTTGCTGATCGAGCGGTGCGCTGGCGGATATCTGGATGGCGAATCATGCATGGAGAAAGCTCTCCCAAAAATCAATTGATTGCGGCCAGAGCTTCACGCTGCTGGGTCGCCAGAGCCGGTACGGAGCGGAAGCCTTGGCCGCATCCGTATTGGCGCTCGGAAACCGGCATGCTCCAGTCTGGTGTCCTCCCCCAAAACTGGCGGGACTCGTCCTCAGGGACGGGTTCCGCCGGCCCGCAAAGAAACCAATGAACTGGAATTGAGATGAAGGCAATCGTTACAGCCGCGGCAACGAACCTGCCGATCAGGACAACGTGGCAAGTGCATTGGGTCGAGGCCAAACATCGAATGTCCCCAACCCCAATTCTTCACATGGCCGCGCAGCGCCGCACAGGATTGGTCGCCTGCGCGTCGAATCTGATTTTTTGCTTGAGTCTGTGGATGTCACTGCTCGTTGCAATATGGCTAACGAGAGGCTGGATCGGCTTGTTCTTCAGCGGGCAACTACTTTCCGCCGGGGCCGGGCTTTTCGAAACACTGTCGAAAGGGACTCAGAATGCTTTCACCGCAGGGAATGTGGCCGCTCATGAGCTCGAGGGCGATCGGAATGAGTAGTCAAGGTGTGCAGACTCATTTCGAACACGACGAGCCAGAGCCGGATTACCGCGTGAACGTTGAGTATCTCGGACGACTTGAGATCGCTGTGACCGGAATCGTCACAAAACGGCTCTACAGGTTCAGCCCTGTCCAACCGGTGCAAGCGGTCGACCCAAGAGACGCGTTCTATCTGCTGGCTAACGGACTCTTTGGCGTCGCATCATGAACTCACCGCATCCACGCTACGCGCTTCGCATCTCGCCCAGAAAGTGCCGGAGCCACGCCAAACCCACTCGGCCAATAGGCTTTCAATCGCCGAGACTGGCTGAGATACTATACCCGTCTCTTCCGATGGCGGGGCGAACCTTGCAATTCCATTCCTTCGATGCGAAATACGTAGAGGATCTTTGCGCGGGAGACCGCCTGACTCAGGAGCATTTTGTTGCGTACTTCACCGCGCTGTTGAAACTCAAGCTTCGCTCGCGGCTGCAGTCTTCCCATGCCATAGACGATGTTTGCCAGGAAACCTTTGCCAGGGTACTTCAGGTTCTGCGCAGGGATGGCGGTTTGCGCCAGCCTGAAAGTCTTGGCGCCTTCGTAAACAATTGTTGTAATCATGTTCTGTTTGAGCACTACCGTTCCTCAAGCCGCAGCGAGTCACTGGATGCGGAGGGCGCGCCGGAGCCGGCTGCGACGGGTGCCGATGTTCTGGACATCGTATCGGCCAGGCAAATCAAAGAAAACGTCCGGGCGATCCTGATGCGCCTGTCAAAGCGGGATCGTTCTTTGCTGAAAGCGGTCTTTCTCGACGAGCGTGATCGTGATGAGGTGTGCCAGGAGTTCGGCGTCGAACGAGAATATTTGCGGGTTCTTCTGCATCGCGCCAAGCAGGAATTCAAGGTCGAATATGTGAAACACATTGGCAGTCAAGCGCCCCTGGGCGCGGACGCCTGAACCACTTGCAATACCTGAGCGACAGCGACGATGAATTCAAGCGGAGGAAAAGATGAATCATAGCGAAGCAGTGGAGCAAATGGCCTCGGAAAGATACCTGCTGAATGAGCTCACCCCCGATGCGCGTGATGCGTTCGAGGAGCATGTATTCGACTGCCAGGAATGCGCTCTCGAACTGCGCGCCGGCGCTCTTTTTGTGCGTGAAGCCAAGGTTCAACTCCCACAACTTGTGGCTTCGCAGGCCAAAGCCGGGATGGCGAAAGTGGGCGGGAAGCGGAATTTCTGGTTTTCATTGTGGCGTCCCGCATTTGCTGCTCCTGCCTTTGCGGCTTTGCTCATCGTGGTCGGGTATCAAAACTTTGTAACATTCCCCGCGCTGCGCCAGTCGGCGAATGAGCCTCGTCTTGCGCCGTTGGCCCCGCTGCGCTCTGCAACGCGCGGCGCCAATTTGCCCACGTTTACTGCCGACCGGACACATGGCGTGGCGTTGCCGGTCGATCTGGTGGTCGACCCGGAAGCTGCGCCAGCAGCCTCCTATTCCTTCGACCTCCGCGATCCGCAAGGAAAACTCGTCTGGACCGGTAGCCTGCCGGCTAAAGCACAGGGGCCGGACAGCGATCAGTCGTTTTCCCTTACCATCCCGGGCGGCATGCTCCAGAGCGGTTCTTACTCACTGATGGTTACCAGCGTTACCGCTCAAGGCGGGCGTACACCTGTTGAGCAATATAACTTTGATATAGTGATGACCAACTAGCTGATTCCAGGAGTTCTGGAACGGGCCCAAAATCGTCTCCACCACAGACCCCCTTGCGGTCGAAATAGCAGCAGGAAACCATCGGACATTCGATGAAATGTCCGCATGCAAAGGAGCATGAGTAAGCCCATGTCTGAATTGAACGGCAGAATCCACCACTATCACGCAGAAGCCACCATTCTGTCCGGCCATCTACGGCTTCCGCTGGAGCATCACATCAAGCCCCAGGTACACACGCATCTTCCGAAGGAAGGGGGCTATTTTTCGCACCGTGCCGAGAACTTTATGCTCGAGTCCGTCCTATCGTTCCGTTCCGCATATTCACACGTTGCCGGGAACGTCAATCCAAAACCTGGCGGCGGATGGATGACATTGGCAACCACGGTCATCGAGGGCTTCAACGTAATGGAGGTGGTCACCGCCGATCGCATCGTGGGGCAAACGATCACCGAGCATCCCCGCGAGGGTTACGTGCCGACGATCAGCTTCCTTGGCACGCGCTTTGAGAATCTGCGCATTGCCGGCATTCCAGTCGATCTTGATCTCAACACGAACTTTCTCGGCCCCAAGCCGGCGAGCGACGCGGCCTATACACATGACTCCGGACTGATTGGGCGCATCTCTACCCAGCTGGGCCGCGTTGGAGAACACCCGGATCTTCCTGCGCACCTTCACGAACGATACAATCAACTTTCCGCATCTCTTGGATCGCAGCCGGAGGAAGTGGAATGTTCACTGGTCAATCGTGCGACTGGCAACTACCCCGGCCACTCCTATGGGCACGTGATCACGATTCCGGACTTCGGCACGATGATTCTGGGCAAGGTAACCATCAAGCACGAGGACTTCAAGCCGGAGTCGGGCGTGCCGAAGAAGACGACGGTCCGGCTGACCATGATCGATTTCCACTTTGGCTGCGCGATCGAGGGCAGCGGTGGGGCGGGCGGTGGTTCAAGCAACGGGACAACGGAGCCATAACACCCGCAGCTTCGCCGGCGGCGACTCTGCCGCATCGGCGCTCGTCACGATGGCGCCGCGGTTTCGGTCCGTCGATGCTTGTACTCCTGATTTTGCTTGTATTCGTGCTTCCCCTCGAAGACTCACGCCCCGCCACTGCGCAGGCCACGTATGACCATGCGTGGCAACTGTTTCAAAGCGGCTATTTGGCAATGAGCCAGCAGGAAGCCGAAGCTGCCGCCAATCGATTCAAAGCTTCCGACTCTTCATGGGCGTCGCGATTCACGTTGCTCGAAGCAGACTCCATGCTTCGCCGCGGCATGTATGAGGATGCTCTTCATGTCACCGGCACTCTTGGCGATTCCGTAGGACCCGACGCCGGCGGCATCGAAAGACTGGCGATTGAAGCCGTTGCGCTGACGCGGCAGCAACAGCTTCAGGCGGCCGATCAGCGGCTCACCCAGGCTGAGACCATCTGCCACGCTTCAGACTTTGCCACCTGCGGGAATGTACTGGCGGCACGCGGCATCTTCGAGGCGAAACTTGGACAGTTTGTCCAGGCCCGGCAGGCCTTTCTTCAAGCTCTGTCCTTCGCCCGCAGTCATCGAGATCCCTGGCTTGAAGCGACCACATCGCTGAATCTTGGTTTCATCGCAATGCAAGTCGATCACTACGACGAAGCTGTCGACTGGTCGAACTCGGCGTACCAGGAGGCCGCAAGATTCGGATACGAGAACACTGTGGAAGGGGCTGCGGGCAATCTTGGGTGGGCGTATTTTCAGCTGGGTGATGATGAGAGAGCACTCGAGAAATTCGATGTGGCTGAAACGGACGCATCCCGGCTTGGTAGCATCCGCAACCAGTTGAAGTGGCTTGGCGACGCTGCATACGTTTATCTCAACTCCGGCGATTGGGACCGCGCCGCCAACTCGTGTCGCCAGGCTCTTCATCTCGCGCGACAAATCAATAGCCGCGAGGATACTGTAAATGCGCTCAAAGATCTTGCGCGGGTTTCGGTCCTCAACGGCAATCTCGATGAGGCGGACGCGACCATTGCGCAACTCCAGCACCTGGATCACGATGGCAACGTGCTCCACAGCCCCACCTTGTTGTTGACGATGGGTATGCTGGCCGCCGCACGAAGGCAGCCGGTGCGGGCCGAAGCCTATTTCCATTCGGCCCAGAGCGATTCTTCGAGCTTAATGACAATTAAGTTGGACGCCGGCTTCGAATTGGCGAAGCTCTTCGAATCTGAAGGTGACATCGTAGCCGCGGAGCGAATGTACAAGGCCACCTTGTCGCAGTATGAAGCCGCTCGAGCACAGCTCAAGAGCGAGGAGTCTGAGCTACCATTCGGCACCAACGCCGCGGAAATTTACGATTACTATGTTCATTTCCTCGTGAAGCTGGGCAGAAAGGATGCGGCCTTGGCAGTTGCGGATCAAAGCCGCGCGCAAACGCTGGAGAGAGGACTCGAAGAGTCAGGGATGGGCAAACCACTGCGGACGGCAAGCTTTAACCCGCAACAAATTGCGCGAAAAACCAAATCGACTCTCCTTTTCTATTGGCTCGGGCAACAGGAGTCGTATTTATGGGCTATAACGCCTGCCGAGACTCAATTGTTCCTCTTACCACCGCGGCGTGAGATCACGGCAAGGGTCGAGCGCTATCGCAAAGTGCTCCTCGATGCCCAGGACCCTTTGGAGAGCGGCAATGCGGACGGTCAATCTCTCTACAAGATGCTCGTGTCGCCTGCCGCTGCGTTGCTTCGCCCCAACACATCCGCGATCATCCTTGCCGACGGAATCCTGAGCCAATTGAACTTTGAAACGCTGCTGGTTCCCGGTGCGAGCCCCGGCACTCCATCAAACGCCGCTTCGAATGCCCAGACACACTACTTGCTTGGCGACCTGATTTTGTCGTCGGCTCCGTCGCTTGCGATGTTGAATGCGGCAGAACCCCTTGGCCGGGCGAACGGAAGGATACTCTTGATTGGCAACCCGCAGTCTCCAGATCAGAATTTTCCATCCCTTCCATTCTTCGGGTCGGAGATGTCACGCATCGAAGGGCATTTCAGTTCGTCGGAAACTACGGCACTTGCAGGGCAACAAGCTACGCCCGCCGCCTATCTTGCCAGCGACCCTCGCAACTATACGTACATTCATTTTGTATCCCACGCAGTCGCCAGCCTCACGAGTCCGTTGGATTCGGCAATCATCCTTTCGAATCCCGCGGGGCACGAGGATTCTTATAAGCTTTATGCGCGCGAGATCATCCAGCGTCCGATCCATGCACAGCTGGTCACGATCTCTGCTTGCTATGGCAGCGGCACGCGCACCTACGCGGGTGAGGGATTGGTCGGCCTGTCGTGGGCTTTTCTGAACGCCGGTGCAGAGCAGGTGATCGGTGCGCTTTGGGAGGTCAGTGATGATTCAACGCCGCGCTTGATGGACAAACTCTACCAAGGCCTTAGCGCCGGCGATTCTCCGGCCGTCGCGCTGCGTAATGCCAAGCTCTCGCTGCTTCATTCACAAAGCAGATTCAGCGCCCCGTTCTACTGGGCCCCTTTTCAGATCTACAGTCGGCGATAAGTCCGGTTCGTTCTGTCTACTTCCGAACAACATGAGTATCCGGCAAAAAGTGTACGAAGGCGACGAAGCACTATGGCAGGACACTGAAACGAAGAAAGTGCAAAACAAGATTCGAACGCCTGATCCGCGGTTCCAAAAACGAGTCGCGATATCTGGTGGACCGTGTTGAAATTTGTCGGGTTCGGACATTCTTGATGGAACTCTTACGACAATGGGATAGGTCCGTTCCTGAATGATGATTTATCCGCCGCTTCTCGGGCTCGGTACATAGCGCAAAAGCCGCTTCATAAGAAACCGGACAACCGGCGGCTCATGCCGCCTGGCTCCGGTGTGCGCTCACCGGTGCGCTAACCCTGAAGCCAGACCCACCGCATGCCCGGCAATGCTCACTGCCGGCGCGATCCACCAGCCTTTTGAATGCTGCTTCTTCAGCCGATAACTGGCGACCGCGGTGAATGCGGCAATCCCAAGGCTGACTGAGAACTTTCCCGCCTGCGAGGACGGCATGAGCGGATTTCCTTCTCTGCAGGTGTGCTCGTCGATGCAGTGCTGGGTGGTCTCAATGTCGGCGAAGGCCAGGCTGAACTGGAGGCCGTTGAGCCAGGCATATTTTGCATCGAAGGTTCTGGACCTTCGAACGGCCGGAGTACGGGTGAATCCCGCCGAGGATAAGGCCGGAACAGGGGAGGGCGGCGACGAATAAGCCAAAAGATCAGGACCGGAGAAATCTTCTGATAAGGTGAGGCGCGCTAGATGAGATTCCGATGACATGGGCATTGCGGGCGCCCGGGCAGCGCGTTGGCTTTGCGCAAAGAGATTCAGAGCCCGCTGAGAGTCCTGCAACAAATATGCAGTTGTGAGTGAATCGCCGCAGGTCATTGAGACACTGCCGTGGCTCGTCAACGGCAGTGTGAACTGGCTTTCGGAGCTG
Organism: uncultured Acidobacteriaceae bacterium; assembly: GCA_963850865.1. Classification (GTDB taxonomy): domain Bacteria; phylum Acidobacteriota; class Terriglobia; order Terriglobales; family Acidobacteriaceae; genus Telmatobacter. The sequence continues at coordinate 287,246 of CAWKMZ010000004.1, read as the reverse complement.
AAGGCGACATTAGGATAATCCAGCTGATAGGACTGCGCATTCAACTTTGCGGTGCATGGGAAAAATGCAAGGATGATGTCGAGTCCGAGTGCCACATGGAATGCCGGCTTCATGCCGCCTCCAGTCGCGACTATGTCGCGGCTGCAGAGCGTATCGGCGCGAGGCAGGAGAAGATCAAGGCGTGTACGAAACTCGTACAGCGACTCCATCGATGTCGTAGCTAAATCCGAGCTGACGAGATCAGGAACCTGGATGGATTTGGACGGAATGGATCGTTAGTGTTCCCTCGATGCGAGGCGTACCTAGGTCTCGCAGATAGTGAAGACGAAGGATGATCGCGGGCGTGCCTGGGGAGACGGTAAAGGCGAGTTTCGCTTCATCGAGCGATTCGCTTGAAAGATCGAGTGACTCCGCGAGCGGCGTCTGCGAAGCGGGAGCGATGATTTGCCACTTAAGCCCGGTCTCGGGGGCAATACCTTCGGTGCGATAGGCATATTCCAATACATAATTTCCCGGTGGGAGGACAAGATCTTGTTCGGCGATTTTGCATTCCTCCGGCTGCCGACCGGAAAACTCCGTTTCCAAGCCCGCAGCGCCTAACCATGAGCGCATGCCGGAGTTGGAAGTGAGCGCCCAATCAAAACCAACCGGGAGCGGATCGCGAGCGAAGTCTGGATTGTTGGGCTCAGTTTGATCGGCGATAACCCAACGCTTTTCGATCAAAGCGCTCCAGAGGGCTTTGGCGGTGCTCCCGTCCCCAGCACCGATCAGTCTATTGATCACCGAATACTCCAGAGAATTATCTGTTGCGGGATCGCCAAAACGCATAAGACGATAGGCGATTTCCGCGGCAGCCGGCAGCTGGTTCTTGTCGAGAAGAAAGCTCAGATACTGTGAAATAAGCTCCGGATTATTGTTCAGGATATTTCGAGAGATCTCATTTGGGTCTGTTGACGCTCGCCAGCACAATTCGAACAGAGGTTCAGTTTGATCTGAAGGTATGTCTGCCGCCATGCGAGCCCAATGCCAAAATGCAGGCATGTTATCGCGGCGAAAATAGAAGTTGGCTAGGCTCCATCGGGGCAGGAAAGTATGGTCGATGGCGAAGGCATTTTGCAACAGTGTCTCGGCCTGGCTGTAATTGCCCGCGGCCTCAAGCCGCAGACTCAGTTCAACGTCGGCTTCTGCGTTGTAAGGGTCGAGCCTGACGACGGTTTCAAGAAGCTGCTGCCCATTCGCTTCATCCAATGCGGCAAGGCGCATGGAATACTTCCACGCATCCGGCTCCAGGCGAATGGCATCGCGAAGCGAATTCGCGGTGTCCAAGTGGGCGAGGTAGCCGGCCCTCAAGAAGTTCCATGAACTCCAGATTCCAACTCCACAAAGCGCTAAGACGACCAGGCGCCACGCGATTTCGACCGGAGAGGAACGAAGACGGACCACGGGTATCGAGGGTAACATTGTTCTCAGCTCCGCAAAGCCGAATGACGGAAAAACTGAGTCAAAGTCTTTCGGATCCAGTTCAGAGCAATTCGCATCATCCAATGGAATAGATGTCTATTTTTCCAGAGTTGGTATGACAATTGTCGTACGCATTATATTGAAAACAAAAAGAAGTGCACCTTGCAAAGCATCGTATGCTGGAGTATATCGTGAGGTAGCCTAGTGATTCGTTCTGTGTTCCCCTCACGGAGGTAAGGATAATGATCGCGAAGTCCTGTTTGGTTGCGATGACGCTGCTCTCGTTCTCAATTGTGTGTGCAGCAAGCGGCTCGAATTCGATTGGCACCGTCAGTGTACGGGGAGATGTGCGCGTCGATGGCCATGTAATACAGAGCAATGGAACGCTCTTTGATGGCACTTCCGTCGAGACCGATCATGCCACCGCAACGCTGCGGCTGGAGAATGGAACAGAGATCACGATGGCGACCAATTCGCAGGGCGTGGTTCATCGGGATCGACTTGAGTTGTTGCAAGGCGAGAGTCAGCTTAAGACGAACGGTTCTTCTTTTCTTCTCGAGGCGGATGGCCTGCGCGTTGCGCCGAATGGTCCGAATTCGGTCGGCGTGGTTTCATTAGAGGCAAGCAATACCGTCGACGTAACGGCGCTGACGGGTGAATTACTGATCGTCGACGACTCTGGATCCCCGCTTATGCATATCGCTCCGGGTATGCCGATGTCATTCGGTCAAGCGACCGGCCCCGGAGAGCCCTATGGGACTTCGGTCACAGAAACTGGCCTGGTCTCCGAGGAAAATGGGCAATTCTTCCTGACGACAGCTCAGAACATGGTCGACCACACCAAATATCTGCTCGTCGGAAAAGACTTTCACAAGATGGTGAAAGACAAAGTCGTTGTCGACGGCAAACTGGAGCCCAGTCCCACGCAAAAAGCAATCGCCGAGATCGACGTAAAAGATATGCGAATCAATGGAGCAGCGGTATTCTGCAACTTTCCAACTGGCTTCGCGTGGTGCGCCGCAGCCCTGGCCGCGGGCGGTACTGGTCTTGGAGTCGGAATCTACGAAGCGACGAAGGCCGGAGCCAGCCCGTAGGACTGACTTAGGACCGCGCATCGCAAGCTCTCGCGGAGTCGCTGTAAGAAGCAAGATCGGCTGAGCGACCCGGCGGTGCAAGATTGGCATTGGACGCATCGTCTCGCTTACAATACTCGCGTTGCCAATCATTCCCATCAAGCCGACCCTTCCCATCAATCAGAGCGCGGGTCCGGCTAAAGAAATAGTCGCTCCTGCACCGCGTACTCAAGTCTGGGTCGGTGTTTGTGTTCTTCTTTTGCTGGCATATTCCACGCTCACGGTGTTTGTGCGAGAAGCGTGGGCGCTGGAGTCATTTCAGATCGGTGTCTTTGCTCTTCTTGGCGCATACCTTCTGACGGGGATTCTCGGCCGGAAAGGGATTATCGCCAACGGTTGGGCGCCGTGGTTGGTATACGTGATCCCATTTTGGGGAGTTTTCCAACTAATCACGCATACGACCGCTTCCACCTTTGAAACTCGGGAAGAAGTTTTGAAGTGGGGCGCGTTGGCGGGAATATTTTTCCTGGTTCAAGCTGCCGGGCGCACCAAAGAATCGCGTGGCATTTTTCTAACCGGCTTTCTGTATTTTGCCACAGCAATGGCTGTGCTTTGCCTGCTTCAACTTCCGACCGCAAATGGGCGCGCATTCTGGACATTTCCAACCGGATACCCGGCCGTATACGCGACCTTTGCATACCGAAACAACTACGCACAGTTTGTCGAAATCGCGTTGCCCATCGCGTTGTGGCGAGCCTTGCGGGACCCTCGGCAATCCTGGTGGTATGCCCTCACGGGCAGCATACTCTTTGCCTCGGTAATCGGTTCGGCCTCCCGTTCAGGCTCAGTCTTGTGCACGGTGGAGCTGCTGGCGATACTCGGCATCGGCATTGGAAGCTTGCGCCACGGGAAAACAGCCGTTCCACTGCGCTCGATGATTTCAGGACTCGTGATCGTCCCCATTTTTGCTGCGGTATTCACATTGGCAGCGGGATGGCAGCAGGTTTGGCAGCGGTTTGAGCGGAATGAGCCTTTTTCTGCGCGCGGGTACTTCCTGAAATCAGCCATAGATATGGCAAAAGATCGGCCACTGACCGGGTTTGGCCTGGGGACCTTTCCCGAGGTCTACCAACGATATGCTGTCAGAGATTTTCCCTTCTACGCCAACCACGCCCACAATGACTGGGCTGAGTTTGCAGCCGATGGCGGAATCCCGTTTCTGCTTCTTGTATTGATCCCGTTCGTCTGTGTGGTGCCTAGAGCGATCCGTCATCCGTGGGGAATCGGCGTGCTCGTCGTGATGCTCCATGCATGTATTGACTATCCATTCCCTCGTCCTGCAATCTCGGGATGGCTATTTGCAATGGCTGGGATGCTCTATATGACCGCGGAGAGCCGGGAACGAAAACTCGCTGGCGCCTTGTCGAAGGTGGCCGGACGCGTCGAATCGTCCTGAGGAAATCAGGACAATATTCACGCCTGAAAGCAAATCATTCGTCATACATTACTGGAGTTACCCAATGAATGGTTATCGAGTAACCGACCAAAAAACAATGAATTAGATGAAATGTTCCGGGAAATCCACAGCAACTTTTTTTGTCAGTCAATTGACATACTTTTTGCCTTGTTTGCATTGCAGTTCCGTGCTACGGTTGTGAAGATTTCACACGAGAATCTGCGGTGGACGAGCCTTTGCTGGCGGAATGAGCGGCAACGGATAGGAGCAAGCAATTTGTAGCTTGACTTGAGTGGCCCAATCCAATGGGGCCGAAAAGGGCGAAGCCTGCGCACTCCCGTGGCACGGAGCACAAAGCTCAAAAAAGAACATCTCGTTTCACCGGCAGATCTTGCAATGGTTCGATATTTATATCGCTTGTTTCTAAACCTTCCTGCTTGATTATCACTGATTGCTTCCAGAATTTGCACCCTTCCCAGTGGGGGCGCTGGTTCAACTGGAGCTTCCGGTTCCACTGAGAGGACTTCGCTCCGCCTCCAAAGACCAACCTATTCTGATCATCTGCCGCTCCTGGCTTGGCAATCGCCGGGAGACTTTCGCTTTTGATCGAATTCTCGACTCTCAACGAATGGGATGCTTCTAGTCCGCACTCTGCTTTTTTTGTAAGCGGGCCTACGCGCCGAGGATGAAAGAGGAAGCGACGACAGAATGAGTGTTCACAGGCCACGATCGCGCATGATAAGTGTTCGGCTTTCCGAAGAGGAATATGTCACCCTTCGTCGCCTGTGCTCTGAGACGGGAGCTCGGAGCATCTCCCATCTGACACGCGATGCGGTACAGACCCTTTTGCGTGGCGCGAATGGAGATGCCTTACTCGGCACTCACATGGATGAACTCCGGACACAAATACAAGAGCTTCATAAGAAGATTGAACAATTAACCGCGGATATGTCGTCGCATAAGGCCGAAACGAAGAACTTATGGCAATTGCGTAATTCCTATGTGGTTCGCCGGGAGCCGTGAAAGAGATAGGCCGGGCAAAGTATCTCAGCATTGAGGTCCATCTATGAAACCAGAGTTTTGTTTGCTTCTGGCAATGGTAGTAACGCCCATTTTCGCCCAGCAAATGCCGCCGGGGCCTGTAAATCCCAGTGCGAGTTCGTCGGGTGATCGTTCCAGTCTGCCCGCTGAGAAAATTGGGCCCGACGATCTGTTGGGAGTTTCGGTCTACGACTCACCCGAGCTTTCCCACCCTGTGCGTGTCGATGCCAACGGCGCCATTCGCCTGCCCATGGTCAAGCAGCCCATCTCGGTATTGGGTCTCTATCCGGCGGAAATCGAAGTAACGATCACGAAAGCCCTCGCGGACGGCAATGTTCTGGTGGCGCCTCTAGTCTCGGTCTCGGTGTTGGAATACCGCAGTCGTCCGATTACGGTCATGGGCGCTGTGCGCAATCCAATTGTGTTTCAGGCCGACGGCCCCGTGACGCTTCTCGATGCTATATCGAGGGCTGGAGGACTCGCCGACAACGCCGGGTCCGACATTCAGCTCAGCCGGCCCCCGTCGACGCCCGGTGAACCAGCGAAGATCAGCCAGCGCATCCCTGTGCAGTCTTTCCTGAACCTGGATGAAGACTACGCGAATCTGAAACTCGAAGCAGGAGACGTGATCCGCGTCCCCGTGGCTGGCCAGGTTTATGTCCTGGGCAGCGTAAAACGGCCTGGGGTATTCACGATCAACGGCGGAGCAGACAGCAGCGTGATGAAAGCTTTGGCTCTTTCAGGAGGGTTGGATGACCATCCAACCCACGTCGCCTATATTTACCGCGTTGAAGCAGGGGCCGCGGGGCGCCGTGAAATGCCCATTGAACTTAAAAAGATCATGGACAGGAAAGCGCCTGACGTTGCACTGGAAGCAAATGACATCCTGTATATCCCAACCTCGAACGGCGGTCGCATCAGCAGCAAGATTCTGGAGACATCTCTTGCTGTGTCATTAGGCCTCAGTACGTCACTGCTCTACATTTACCACTAGACCGCGGATTCCAGGATCGGCGCCGGCCCCCTTGCCGGTAGATGCCCGGCTTCCAATCCGGGCAGGCATCAACCCAGCTATCAGCTTGGCTCATCGGAGGGAGTATGTCGTTCAAATCAGCGGTGCCTGACACTCTGAGCCCGCGTCAACTCAGTACCGTGGCGCCATCTGAATTCTATGCGCCCGCGCCGGCGCGGCAAGAAGCGCCGCTTGGTGCTCCGAGTGTGCCGATCTCGCACTACATCTGGGTTCTTGGCAGGCATTGGCTGAAGATAGTGGCCTTCGTTGCGGCATGTGTTCTTGTGACTGCCATCGTATCCGCCAGATTGCCGAAAGTCTATGAATCCACCGCGACCATAGCGATTGACGCTCAAACACCATCGCAACCGGTTGGTCAGGATTTTCTGCCGCTTTGGATCGATTGGGATGCCTTTATCGAAACTCAGATTCGGCTGATTCAATCGGATTCCGTGCTGAGACCTGTGGCCGAGCAGTTTCAAGTGTCCAATGCGGATGCCTCCGGTCACAATTCGCAGAATCCGCATGAGAATGGCGCAGCACCCATTAGCTTGGGCGATGTTAAAGTCGTCCGGCCTAAGGGCTCTTATCTGTTGCTCATCAGTTACCGCTCTACCAGCCCGGACCGCGCCGCAGAAATAGCGAATGCTGTTGCTAAGTCTTATCTGACGCACACCTATGACCAGCGTGCAGAGTCCGGGAGTTATCTTTCGACATTTCTGGGGAGACAACTCGATGAATTGAAAGCAAAAATGGAGAAGTCCAACCTGGCTCTTGCACAGTTCGAAAAAGACCTGGACGTCATCAACCCCGATGAAAAAACAAACATTCTCTCGGCTCAACTGTTGCAGTTAAACACGGAATATATCAATGCGCAGGCAGACAGGGTTAACAAGGAAGCGGCCTGGGATACGGTCAAGTCAGGCTCCCTGGCCGCGGTCCTGGTTTCTCCGCAGGGAGGCGCGGTCGCCAAGCTTAGCGATAATTTGACCTTGGCGCAGCAGCATTTCGATTCGGTCAAGTCCATTTACGGTTCCGATCATCCCGAATATAGAAAGGCCGCTACGGCAGTGACCGATGCGGAGAAGGAACTGGATCAGGCGCGCGAAGGAATTGTGGAACGAGTAGCCGCTCAATATCGAGAGGCACTGAATCGTGAGCAGATGCTTGGAAAGACAGTTGCAGATTCGAAGGCGGAGTCGGATCGACTCAATGCCCGGTCTTTTGAGTACGAGCAAGTGAAGCGCGAAGCCGACGCAGATACAAGTCTCTATGACGAGCTGATTCGCAAGATTCGCGAAGCCGAAATCAATTCAAGTTTTCGAAATAACGATGTTAGCATTGCGGACGCAGCGCGGCCTTCTAACTCCCCCGTGTTTCCGAACACCAGATTGTACCTTGTCATTGCGTTTCTTCTATCCTCGTTCTTCGGAATATGCGGGATTATTCTGTACGATTCGTTTGATACTACCCTGCGTGATCCGATCTTTGCGAGCCGATTCCTGGGCACCGAAGTGATTGGCAGTTTGCCTATCGATCGGGCTTCTGCGCAGCTTCCCAGGTCTCCCGGCCCGGCTCCATCGCTGGGAATTGTTTCGAAGCAAGCCACGGATCAAACCCGCAAGAATTACTACCAATCGACCTCAAATTTTGACGAAGCCGTGCGCTCCTTGCGCAACACCATTCTTCTTTCGGATTTCGAAGGTCGGTTGCGCTCGATTGTGATCACCAGCGCCGTTCCCGGGGAAGGCAAGAGCACGTTGGCGGCGCATCTTGGCATCGCCAACGGCGATCGAGGCAAGAGAACGCTGCTCATCGACGGCGACCTGCGCCGTCCCGGTCTTCACGCCAAATTCGGACTGTCGCCGCGCGAAGGCCTCTCCAACGTGCTTAACGGAGAACGCGCCTGGCAAGATGTAGTGATTCCTATCGAAGGCAAGCCGAACCTGGCGCTGCTCCCTTCAGGCCCAGGCTCTCATCGGGCGGCAGACTTGATCGGACCGCGCTTGTCGTCGCTCCTTGACGAGCTTGCGAAGGATTACGATTTGGTGATTCTGGACTCACCGCCGCTAATGGGATTTGCCGAATGCCTTCAAATGGCCGCTGCCGCCGACGGAGTCCTTATCGTCAGTCGCGCCGCCAATACCAAACGCAAAGCCGTGGCGGCTGTAATTTCCGCGCTCGATCGCATACACGCGAACAAATTGGGAATCGTCTTGAATCAAGTTGACGCAAAGACATCTGCCGACAGCTACGCTTATCAGGGTTACTACGGATACAACCAAGACGGCAAGCAAGAAGCGTAGGGGCTCTTTCGTCAGTCGAGTGGAACACTTGGCCGGTGGAAAGAGCGGTGAACACGCGTGGTTGGATTGATCTGCTGAATTCACGGCAGAGTTGGCGACTCATTCCTGCCCCGTCACACACTCAAAGAAGAGTGGTCTTGTAATGTTCGCTCAATCGTTGGCGCCAGGTATCGACAGGCAAGCTCGCTTCGCATCGGCATCAAGTGCAGTTGTCGATGCGCAAGCTGGAACATCAAGTGACATGGTTTCAACTCGAAATCCAACGGTGGAAGCAACTTCGGACCTGCCCAACCTGGATCTGCTGCGAACCGTAGCAGTCCTATTGGTATTTGTGGGGCACCTCATGCTCACAGCGGGCGTCCGGGGTCTGGGCGACGTCGGTCGTTTCGGCGTTCTTCTCTTTTTCGTGCACACGTCGCTCGTGCTGATGTTATCCATGGAGCGCCTCGGCCTCACGGGAGGCAAGTTATACTTCGCATTTCTCATTCGCAGGTTCTTCAGAATCTATCCACTCAGCGTTTTGGCGGTACTTTCAGCGCTGGCTTTTCACTTTCCTTCAGCGCCCTGGGTATCCGGGTACATCGAAACAGGGTGGAAAGAAAACCTGTCAAACATTTTCCTCATCCAAAATGTCACCCATAGCGGTTCAGTTCTTGCTGTTCTCTGGTCCCTGCCGTTCGAAATCCAGATGTACGCGATTCTCCCGCTGCTCTTTATCTTCATGCGGCGTTCTCAATCGTTACGCATGGCCTACTTGATATGGGCTGTCGGTGTCGGAATCGCGAGCCTGGAATATATTGCGCGAAGCGGCGGCGACATGGACTTTATCCTTACGCGCTACGTGCCTTGCTTTCTCGCGGGCGTCATCGCGTGGCGAGCGATGAGGTCAAAGAATAAGAACTTGCCTGGATGGCTCTGGGTCGTTGTTCTGATCGCGCTCGTCGCGTCGTATCGCCTGGCAGACGTGATCCGCGTCTACGGACCGGCCTCACTTGGCGTGCTTCACGCAGGCTTGCGAAGCGATCACCGCATCTGGTGGCCGCAGTATCTCGATCTCGTGCGCGATTGGGTGTTCGCGGGCGTCACCGGGCTGGCAATTCCGCATTTCGCGCAAATCGGAAGCCGAGGGATCAACCTGATCAGCAAAACCGTGGCGAGGTACTCCTATGGAATCTACATTTGCCATATCCCGATTCTTTGGCTCTGCTTTTCGAGGTTTCATATCCGCTCTGCAACGGTAAGCATCGCAGTGTCCGTTGTACTGACCGGCATTATGTCGTTTGTGCTCTACCACTGGCTTGAGGAGCCTGCGATCCGGTTGGGAAAACGGACCGCCACGCGGTTTGTCCGCAACCAGCGATCGCCGCGAATCGCTGACGAGCGCTCCAACGATCAAGCAGATCGATTTGTCCCGGCAATGGAGCCATCCGTGCACATCCTGGGTTCGCGCGTGCACCTCGTGAGCGCGCCCCGCACGGTGGACTATATGGAGCAATGGATTGGGATGCGCGACAGCCGCTGCCGCCAAGTGGTCGTTACCGGATTTCACGGTCTGTCGGAAGCTCGCAAAAACCAGCTTCTCTGCACCGTGCTCAACCAGGCTGATCTATGGGTGCCGGACGGCATCGCGCCTGTCTGGGTTGCGCGCCTGCGCGGCCAACACGGCGCAACGCGCGCCACAGGAAGCGATATCCTGCGCGAGTTTTTTCGGCGAGCGCAGGAAAAGAGCTACAGCAGCTACTTCTATGGCGACACGGAAAGCACCTTGAGCAAGCTTACCGACACGGTTGCGCGCCTCTATCCGCGGCACAGAATCGCCGGGGCCTACTCGCCGCCTTTCCGGGCACTCTCGGCAGCAGAGGACCAGGCGATCATCGATCGCATCAACGATGCCCAGCCCGACGTTCTTTGGGTTGCTCTTGGCATGCCCAAACAGGACGTCTGGATTCATGAGCGCCTGCATCGCCTCAAAGTTCCGGTTGCCATTGGCGTGGGCGCCGCGTTCGCCTTTGTGGCCGGCACCGTGTCCCGCTGCCCTGACTGGATTGGCAATGCCGGCTTCGAATCGGTTTACCGATTTGTCTGCGAACCCCGCAAGCTGTGGCGACGCGACCTGCTTGACGGACCGCGGTTCATCTACCAGGTGGGAATGGAACTGCTCCGATCCCGCGAGTCTTGATTTCTACGTCGTCCCTCAGACTCCATGCATTCATTCATGTTTGCGACCATCCATGCATCGACGCTCGAAACCAGTCATGAAAGGGGCCTGCAATAATTCTCCGCGCGCAGCTCGCACATTTCATATCGGCGCTTCGGCTACGCCCGTTCGATACAGCGACGGAAGGAGGGCGATCGAAAGAGCGGCTCCGTCGTGCGGCGATGACGACCATCACCAGCGGCATCGCAAAAGCCATTGGAATTCTTGCTTCGCTCATCTCCGTTCCGCTCACCTATCGCTACCTCGGTCCCGAGCGTTACGGAATCTGGATGGTCCTCGTCTCGATTATTACCGCCATGAGCTTTGCAGATCTTGGGATCGGCAACGGACTTATGAACGCGATCTCAGAGGCCTATGGCAAAGACGATCGCCGGCTTGCACAGGAGCATGTGACCAGCGCCCTCGCCCTGATGCTCCTGATCGGATTTGTCTTCGCCGTCGCGGGAGCAGTCGGCTATCCGCTGGTCCCGTGGCCGCGGCTGCTCAATGTCAAGTCCCCGGCGGTGGCTGCCGAAGGCGCCCGCGCATTTCTTGTGCTCTATGCCTCGTTTGTCGTCAATCTCCCGCTGGGCGTGATCGCGCGCGCACAAGCCGGACTGCAGAAGGCATATACCGCGCAGATCGTGAACGCTATGGGCAGCATGCTCGCTTTGGGCGCAATTCTGGTGGTCGTCTGGCTGCACGGCAGCCTGGTGTGGCTGGTCTTTGCGTTTGTCTTTTACCAGCGCCGCCGCCACGCTGCTGAATGGTTGGGTTCTGTTTCGCGAATTCCCCTGGCTGCAGCCGGCGCGCCACGCCTTCAGCAGCGCAGCCGCACGGAAAATCTTCGATCTCGGAATCCTCTTCTTCGTGCTGCAGTGCGCCTTCGTCCTCTCCTACACTTCCGACAACGTTGTCATCGCCCAGGTTCTCGGAGCTGCCGCTGTCGCTGTCTATGCTGTGCCACAAAAACTCTTCTCTTCGGTTTCCGCTGTCGTATCCATGGCCATCAATCCGCTCTGGCCGGCCTACGGGGAGGCCATCGCCCGCGGCGATGTGGCTTGGGTGCGCCGAACTTTCTTCGCTTCGCTCCTTACGATTCTTGCTTTCACCATCCCGGTGTGCATCGTGCTCGTTCTGTTGGGGCCCCTCATTCTCAGGGCAGCGGTGGGCAAATCGTTCCACGCCCCGCTCGGATTGCTGATCGCCCTTGCCGTGTGGGCAGTCACCTGGGCGCTGACGACGGCGGTCACCGCCTTCCTCAACGGCGCCGGCGTTTTAAAGGAGCAGGCCGGTATCGTAGTCATCGCGAGCATCTGCAATCTCGGCCTTTCCATCTACCTCACAATTCACCTCGGGGTCATTGGAGTCTGCCTGGGTTCGATCCTGACTCAGCTGTTTATCATTTCGCCTGCCTATTTCTTCCTTGTTCGGAGCCTTCTTCGTAGAACCGCGACACTCAAAATGAGCGAAGAGGTTCGGCAAACAGTCTCATTCGTTTGACCCATGAACGTTCCGGCGGCTTTTATCGAGATAGGACGACTGGAGCGTCGAGGCTCATGAAGGATGCAGCTAAATCCGCCGGCCGTTCGGCGCTACAGAATCATGGCGATCGAATTCCATTGGCTTGACAGGCTCCCCGACTGGTTTGCCTTCCATTTTGATGCCGAATCCGCTGCGGATCTTACTCGCGCCGAGCCAGCCGCCAAGGTTACCCGATGAACGAACTTAGAATTTCGATAGCAATGGCCACATACAACGGCGAACGGTTCCTTCAGGAGCAGTTCGACAGCCTCGTCGCGCAGACGGACCCGCCGTGCGAGCTCGTGATCGGTGATGATGGGTCGACCGACGGTACACTTGAAATCATCGAGCGCTTCGCCAAGACGGCGCCGTTTCCCGTGAGCGTCCAGCGCAATCCGTCCAACCTTGGCTACGCTAAGAATTTTCTCCAAACCGCATGTCGCTGCGCGGGCGATTGGATCGCCTTCTGCGATCAGGACGACGTGTGGAAACCTACAAAGCTCGCAATATTCGGCCGTGTTCTCGAGAACCATCCAGATGTTTCATTGTTTGTCCATAATCGTGCGGTCTGTGATGAGCTCCTGCATCCCATGAATTTACGCGCGGCTGGATTCTGGGTCTCGCGCGTTGTGCCCCCGCTCAAGGGGATCTTTCGCGTTTTTCACGGCTGTACGATGGTCTTTCGGAGAGATCTGCTTTCTGTCGTCGCTGCAGACCACAGGGCGAGCTTCTTCAATTCAGGCCTTAATGCAGGCTACGGTCACGACAGCCACGATCATGTCATCAGCCTCCTCGCGTACTGTACAGGGAATCGGTACGAGTGCCCGAGAGCGCTTATTTTTCACAGGCATCACGGGGCAGCTCGAACTAACAACGCCCCCCAAGAGCGTTTCGGTACTCTTAGCAGAGTCCGGGGGGTCGCGCCTGAGTACTTTAGGAAAGCAAGAGACACTTATGAGTTCATTGGAGGATGGTTTCGCGATTTCGCGGAGTACGCGAACGAGCCTTACCAACGTGCCTTTCGGACTGCAGCTTTGCTATTTGAAAGAAGAGCTCAGCTTTTTGAGCGGCGAGAAAATCTTTACGCGGCGAGCGGACGCGTCAAACGCGCTCAAATATTCAGCCGCCTCCTTGCCGACAAGAATTACGTGAAGTTGCTTTCGGCCCGGGACCACTTGAAGGACCTTCTTCGCGTTCTCATTTCGAAAAGCGCCCACCCGGCTTCGCACGGATCGTAGCCAACCTGCGCTGCTGCAGCACCGACCCAGGACGCCAGGCTGAGAACAGTAGCGGCTGAGAAAGAACTCCAGAGGAAACCTCGGCTGGGATGGGGTCATCGCCACCTGCCCATTTTCGCCAATGAACTTGATCGCTGAGCAAACTGCGGACTTGGCTCCCGCCGAGCCCATTTCCGGGGGGGTGAAGTATGCGCGACAACTGCGTTCGTTTGACCTGTGAACGTTCCGGCAGCTCTTATCGAGATAGGACGACTGGAGCGTCGAGGCGCATGAAGGATGCGGCTAAATCCGCCGCCCGCTCCGCACTTCTTGCGCTCGACTTGTATGCCCGGCATAAGACAAGGGGGTCCGAGCTCCTGGCCCTGCTGAAAAAGTTACGGCCACTCGATTGCGGGATTGAGTTGGTCCGGGTCGGAGGCAACTGCGACGGGGGATATCTCATTCCCGACGATCTCACAGACATCGAATATTGTTTCTCTCCCGGCGTCAGTAGCGTTGCGAATTTTGAGGATCAACTCGCCGATCGTCATATCCGCTCCTTTCTGGCTGATTACTCGGTCGATGCGCCGCCAAAAATGCGCCCGGAGTTCGTCTTCGACAAGAAATTTCTCGGCGCATCGGATCGCGGAAGCTTCTTTACCCTCCGCACATGGAAGGAAAAGCATCTTGGCGATTATGCTGGCGACCTCCTCCTGCAGATGGATATCGAAGGCGCCGAATACGAAGTGATTTTGAACGCACCCGACAGCCTCCTGAAACAGTTCAGAATTATGGTCATCGAGTTCCACTGGCTCGACAGGCTCTTCGATTGGTTTGCCTTCCGGCTTTACGCCTCTTGTTTTGAGAAGCTTCTCAACTCATTTTGTGTCGTGCATGCTCATCCCAACAACAGCTTCGATGTCGTCCGAAGCGGTGGGATTGAGATTCCACCGGTGATTGAGTTCACGTTTCTGAACAGGGATCGCATGAAGACTGAGGTTCCGCGCAGCGACTTCCCGCACCGGCTCGACGTTGACAGTACGACCAGAAAGCATATCGCTTTGCCCCGATGCTGGTATTCCTGATCCGAGAATTCAGGTCGGCGAAGAGGGATGAGATCGCCAAATGTCGCCTGTGAACTTGATCGATAGCCCGGCCGCGGACCGTACTCCCGATGAACCTGTGGCCGAGAGCAAAGCATCTTCTCGACCATTGCGGCTCTGCATCCTCAGCCATCCCCGGTTTAACGGAGTCGCGGGGCACTTGCCGGAATACCTCTCCAGCATGGTTCAGGAAGCGTGCAGACGAGGGTGGTCTGTCAACCTTTTTGCTCCGCCGAAGCTGTGCGAGTATGTGCAGAAGACAGATGGAGGCCGGCATGCAAAATTGCTGCTTTCGCCTCACTGGCCCACCGCTCAAACCATCGGCGGCGCCGAGCCATCCACCGCGCAGGCACGGATCAAAGGATCGATTGCAACGATTCGAGCTTTTTGTGTCATTGCGGCCAGGGCGCGGCTGCGATCACCTCCTGATTATGGACGGCGATCAAAACCACACCGCTTTTGCGGTCGGCCTGATGGCGCTTCCTCTGTTGCGATGCGGAGTTAGCACCATCGTGTTCGGATCTCTGAACGGGCTAACGAATATCAGCGGTCATGCTGGCCGGTCTCTCAAACAGAAAGCCGGTCTCTCAGTGGTCCGGCGCTTTTTCCGATTGAAGAAATTCAGAGGAATTATCACAACCAATCCAGCTTTAGCGTCGAGCAATCGAAACCTCCCCGCGGAAAGCGAGAAAAAAGTCCGCTATGTGAAGGAAATCGAGCCTCAATGGAAAACGCCCCTGCCCATGGATGAGGCCCGACGCTTTTTAGGAATCGACCAGCATTGGCATGTCGTTCTCTGTTACGGTGCGCTTGGGGCCGACCACAAGGGCTTGCCGCAGCTTTTTGCAGCCGTCGACCATTCTGACATGAGCAATGTGCTGATCCTGTTGGTTGGATCGCCGAACGCGAGCACCATGGAGCTACTGAACTCAGGTGCGGCCGTAAGGCTGAAGGCAAATCAACAAATTCGAGAGATGTTCGGATACGCGTCCTCCGAACGCGAGAGAGCCGCGTTTTCAGCATCGGACGCTGTATGGATCGGATGCCCGACACATAAGGGGCCGAGTGGGGTATTGGAGATTGCCCGCACGGCAGGCGCGCCGATCGTGGCTTCCCGCGGTGGTGTGATCGGCTGGACAGTGGAACACGATGATCTCGGTTCGGTAACCGATGTTGCTGACCCCGTTCAGACGAGGCTCGCTCTGACCGAATGCTTCTTAAGGTCGAAGAAGCGGCGAACCCGGCGCGCGATCGATGGGGATCCTTACGACTGCACGATGCAACATCGTGGCTTTGGAGCGCGCATCTGCGATGTCATCGATGCTTTTGAGAACGGGGGCTAGAGCAAACTGATCTCACGAATCTCGAGTGGTCGCATTGCGGCAGCCCAGCTCAAACCGCAAAAGATCCCGTTGGTTGGCCCTATAGCAGCCT
This sequence comes from uncultured Acidobacteriaceae bacterium, assembly GCA_963850865.1. Classification (GTDB taxonomy): domain Bacteria; phylum Acidobacteriota; class Terriglobia; order Terriglobales; family Acidobacteriaceae; genus Telmatobacter. Next base: position 271,422 of record CAWKMZ010000004.1, on the reverse strand, counting down.
ATGCATATCGTTACGCTTCTAGCCCCAATCCGCTGCGGAGTTTATCGCTTCTATTGCGAGCTTTCGCGCAAGATGAGCGCGCGCGGACATTCCATTACCTGGCTCTGCTCCGGAGCTTTGCACAAGCGGTTAATGGCGGGCGAAGAGGCGGACACCGACGTTATTGACGGAGAGATACTTGTCGCGGACGCGCAAGAGATCGGTGAGAGAACAAGAGCGATTGTTAAACGGATCGAGGAACTATCGCCGGCACTTGTTTTGTGCAATGCGCTGGGAGACCAGATCGACTTTAATGCTGTGCGCTACTTGCCAGCAACGGTTCCCCGGGTCCTGGTGATGCACAATAACTCGCTCGCCTGCTACAGGGCTGCCCGCGCGGTTCGTGAGCACGTGAATGCAACCGTCGCCATCAGCCCGAGGATCCAGGAAGACTTGATTTCGAGTTACGGCTTTCGTGGCCGCAGTGTAAGACTGATTCCTTACAGCATCGATCTCTCCGGATTTTCCGCGCCTGAGCGTTCGGACCGCGCCAATGGCCGCTTGCGCATCCTGAGCCATGGGCGGATTGACAAAGCACAAAAAGGCCTCCTTTGGCTGCCTGAAATTCTCGCCGAGCTTGACCGCCGCGCAACGGACTGGGAGCTGACCGTGAGCGGGGATGGGCCGGATTTGCCGGAGCTCAAACGCCGTTTTAACGATGCCGGAATGGCGAAGAGAGTTCAGTACCTTGGCTGGACTGATCCAAATGAAGTTCCAGGTTTGATGGAGCGCCACGATGTTTTTCTCTTCCCATCGAGATTCGAAGGTTTCGGCAAGACGCTGATTGAAGCCATGGCAGGTGGTTGTGTTCCCGTGGCGTCGCTTTTGCCGGGCATTACCGATTGGATTATCGAGGACGGGGTGAATGGGCTGCTGTTTCCGGTAGGAGATGTGAAGCGGGCCGCCGCGCATCTGCTCGATCTCTGTAATGATCGGCACCGCTTGACGGCAATGCGTCTTGAAGCCAGAGAAGCTGCAAGCAAATTCAGCCTGGACCGCATGGCGGATTCGTATGAAGATCTGTTCAAGGAGGTCCTCTCGCAACCAGGCGACGTCAAGCCTGCGGAGCCCTTGGATGATTGCGCATTAGCTCAGGGGTTGCGGCCAGCCTGGTGGTTTCGTCTGCCCGAGCCTTTGAAGGACAGGCTGCGCGCAGCCCGTGAGGTAGCGCGCACCCATATTCGTGTTCCCTGATCCGCAGCACCGCCAGCTCGTGAGTGTGTAAACGCTGAAGATGGAGGTCCAAACGAGTGATGCGCAAGCGCATCATCATCGGCCATCCCCGATTCGGTCGTGGCGGGTCGGAGGCAGTGGCGATGTGGTTGGTCGAGGCCCTGAAAGACGACCACGACGTCACCGTTCTCACCACGGGCGGCTGGAATTTGCCGGAGCTTAACGCACAGTACGGTACGCAGGTCAACGCAAATCAAGTTAAGGTGCGGATTGCCCCAATTCCGTGGCCGGCGCGAAGGCTGGGTGCGGCCGCGTTGCGCGCGGCTTGCTTCCAACGCTTCGCTCGAAAGGTCGCCGACGAATATGACGTCCGTATCAGCGCGTATAACCTGACCGACTGGGGCTTGCCGGCCGTGCATTTCATCGCCGATTTCAGTTGGCATCAGCAAGTGCGCGAGCGGCTCGATCCTATTACTCCGGGGTTTATCTATCGCGACTCGTGGTTGCGGCGGATTTATCTGAACATAACCGATCGCTATCTGAATCTCTCCGGCCGCGATCTTCTGCGGAAAGACAAAATCATCGCCAATTCGCACTGGACCGAGGAGTTGATGCGAAAAGATTGCGAGGTTGAAGTTGCCGCGGTCGTCTACCCACCGGTGTGCGGCGAATTTCCCGCAGTTACATGGCAGGATAAGGAAAACGCCTTTGTGATGATTGGCCGGATTGCGCCCGAGAAACGTATCGAAGAGGCAATCGCGATCCTTGAAGAGGTGCGGCAGCGCGGCCACGCAGTTCGGTTTCATCTTTGCGGCCAAATCGAAAATGATGCGTACGGACGCAGGATCGCGACCCTCTGTCGAAACCATGCCGACTGGATCGTTACTGAAGATTTTGTATCGGGAGATCGAAAAGCTAAGATTCTGGCGCGCTGCCGTTATGGGATCCAAACCCGCAGTGCCGAGCCATTCGGAATCTCCGTTGCCGAGATGATTCGTGCGGGAGCCATTGTTTTCGCTCCCAACGACGGCGGCCAAGCTGAGATCCTCGATCACCCCAGTCTTCTTTTTTCTGACAGGGGCGAAGCCGTCGAAGCAATTTCGGCTGCATTGGAAAGCGCGGCGCTCCAGGATAAGCTGCGAATGCATTTATCGGTCCAGGCAAAACGATTCAGCGCGGAACAGTTTGTGCGTGACGCATGCCGGTGCCTAACAGCCGGCACAGAAGTTTATGTTTGACATTCTCGTTTTCATCACCGCCACGATCCATTGCGGAGATACGCCTGCAGTCAAACGCTCGGATCCAGAGGTAAGAAAGCTGGACTACCTCCGCGGCCTGAATTCGTGGTTGAATCGTGACGTAAAGGCTGACCTTGTCTTTTGCGAGAACTCCGGCGCCGACTTATCCGAGTTCCGTGCTGCAGCTCAGCACGCGGGAATGAGTAATTCCATCCGTTTCCTGTCGTTCACCGGAAACTCCGGAGCCGAACGATTCGGGAAAGGCCACGGTGAGATCGAGATGCTCAAATATGCATTCGAGAATCTGCCAGAGCTCTCCCGGTATCGCTATATCGTGAAGGTGTCAGGACGCTATGTTTATCGAAATCCGATCGAAATCATCAGACGCATTTCGGATTCCACAGCGGAACTCCTTTGCGACGTGCACCATTACCTGACTTACGGCGACACCCGTACGGTTGCTTTCAGACCGGAGATCGCGTTGCGACACTTGCTTCCGTACCAAGACGAGCTGGATGAAAATAGGGGCGTCATCATTGAACATCTCATGGCTCAATGCATCCACCGAACCGTCTTATCGGGTGGAAAATGGGCGCCGCTTCCGTGTACGCCGGTGTGCGACGGAATGTCGGGAAGCTGGGATCTTCCACAAGTCTTTTCTCTGCAGTACCTGGTAAAGCAAAGCATCAAGCGCCGGGTCGCCGCCTGGATATACCACTATTGACGGTGTCAAACATAAGAGCCACAATGCACTCGATTTCTCTGGTTGTCGCAACGAAGGATAGACCTGGCGATCTCGAGAGGCTTCTTGAGAGTTTGCGCCGCCAAGACGCGCCGCCTGCCGAGATTGTGGTGGTAGACGCAAGCAGCGTGCCGGCAGAGCCGGTTGTGGCTCGGTTCCCGGAACTTATCATTCGGTATTTGAAATATTGGCCGCCATCAGCCTCCGCTCAGCGAAATGCCGGCATATTGGCCTGCAATCCCGCGTCAACTTTGATTGGGTTTGCCGATGACGATACTACTTTTGAGCCAAACGCATTTGCACGAATGCTTCACTTCTGGGATCGCGGCGCCGACCGACGTCCTTGGAGCGGCGTTCAACATTCGCAATTATCCTCGCCGGCACACCACATTTCTGAACACAGCCGACTTGCCGAACGGCTTGGTCTCTATTCCCCCGAGGCAGGCAGCGTTTCCCTGAGCGGCTGGCAAACCGTCACCGGCGAAATTTCAAATACAAGTTTTGTCGATTGGCTTCCTTCCGGGGCAGTGCTCTTTCGCCGTGACGTTTTCCGGCTGAAGATGTTTGACGAAACCTTTGAGAATTACAGCTACCTTGAAGATCTCGACCTGAGCTATAGATTGGCCGGTGGGCCGATTGGCGATTGTCGCTGACGCTGGTTTCTCTCACTTTCCGTCCACAGGAGGCCGCGTATCCATGCGGCAGTTCGGCCGGGTGGAAGTCAGGAACCGACTTTACTTTGTTCGGAAGCACGGGCTGTCTATCGGCCGTTGCTATACCGGTCTTGCCATAAGAATGGCTTCCCTTCTTCTTTCGTCTTTTTTTTCTTTGTCCTTGTCGTGCCCGGTTTGCGTCGTCGGCGGCGTTCCCGTCCCGGCGGGCCTGCGTGGCGGCCGGTTGCCCTGTTTCCCTTTTTTGGTCCGTTCCTCTTGGTTTCCGTTTGGGTCTCCTTGGGTCTCGCTTCTGGCTCCCTTTCCCGCGCGCCGTGCCGCGTGCCTGCCTTGTTCGCCTTTTCTCTCGGGTTTGCGCCTTGCTCCGCTTGTCGTTCCGGTCCTCTCGTTCTTTGGTCTGCGTTTTGCCCGCGTTCGCGGTCTTTGCGGTCTCCGGTCTTGCTTTTGGCTTTGGGTCTGCCTCGTGTACGTGTGTGCGTTCCTCGCCCGTTTTTGCGCTTCGTCTTGTTGCTTTCGGTGGGTGCGGTCGCTGTGTGTTTTGTCTCTGGCGCGTGGTTCGCTTTACGACGCAGCCCAGACTGGAAGTATTCGCCTCTTCCAGTACATGTGGTTCGTGGATGGTGGTTCTTTTCTCCAGCCTTCGCATTCATGTCTGTGCTCAGTGGACTCATTCACTTTGATCGATCATTCCTGGCCCGAGCCACGGGCAACCTTGAGGAACTTTGCGCGCCATATCCATCCATCATCGGTCGCCTGCAGAACTGGCCGGTAGTTCCAATTCTGCTGTGGATCTGCCTATGGCTGAATCTGGACTCCGGCTTCTGGAACCTCCAACTGCCGGAAAGCGCCGATGACTGGCAGCTTCTTATTCGGGCGGTATTGCCATTCGCAGTCCTGCCGCTTGCTGGTTTCCTGCTCCTCGGCCGGCGCCAGATCCATCTCGCCTGGAGCGGCCCAACACGGCTTCTGCTCGTTTATGGAGTGATCGCGACGTTTGCAACTGCTTTTTCGCCGGAGCCATGGATTTCTGCCTACTGGTCAATCGCCTTTCTCGCTACCGTTTGCGCATCATTATTGTTCCCCCTCAAGAGTGACCCGGTTGGCACGACCCGTCTTCTACTGCAGATCACCTGGGCTGCGACGTTCATCGTTGCCGGCATCATCGCGTACCGGGGAGGCGATTTGATATTCGGCAGCGCGAGCTTCGGCTTATGGTATCGAGGGAACGCTCAATGACCTATCCCGTTCCTCCGGCGTGGCTCGATGGGCGGCGATCCCGGGCCTCGTTTGCATCGTCAGAGCATTTCATACCCCGCAAAAAATCCTCCTGGCTTTCTATCTGGGCGTTGCTGGCGTTTCGTTTTACATTGTTTACCGCATGCAGTCACGCGGCGCGATCTTTGGCGCGGTCGCGGCACTGGTTTTTATTCTCCTCATTTCAAGCCGTATGCGCCGATACGCGCTTCCCTTTGCGGCCATTGCAGTTGTCTGCCTGGTCCTGATCGCGACCCCGGAACGTGCCTCGAGTGGGGTCGTCACTTATCTCATGCGAGGCCAGAGCTCCGAGGAATTCCAGAGTATGACGGGCCGCACGCGCGCCTACTCGAATGGATTGGAGGCGTTTGCCGACGCACCGGTTTTTGGCCGCGGTCAATGGGCAGACCGCATGACTGATCGGCGAGCATGTCCACAACTCCTTTCTCCAGGCGATGCTCAATGGCGGAGCGATGGGCGCCATCCCTTATCTTGGCTCATGGATTGCCGGCTGGTTACTTTTTCTGAGGCTGCACAAACGCAACGCCTTCCTGGCCCCGGAAGATCGCCGCTTGGTTCTTGAATGCGGAACCGTGATGATGTTTTTTTCCGTCCGTGCAATTCCCGAAACCACAACGGCGAGCTTCTCTGTCGATCTTCTCGTGATGGTGGCTGTGTTTGTCTATTTGGAATCACTGTGGATTACTGCGAAGAACTCCTGGCGATGGCAAGCCATGGAGATAGAGCAACCTGCAATTTTGTCGCAGGTGAGTGCGCTGGCGCTGGCGGAAAAGGGAGTTTATAGCAGGTGAAGCGTTTGCATGTGCTCGCCGTCGCTTACGCATGTAATCCCGACCGCGGATCGGAATTTGGCGTCGGCTGGGGGTGGGTAAAGGCAATCTCTGAGAATCATGACGTCACGGTAATTACCGCGGATTTTAATGCAAGCGACATAGAACGATATCGCCGCGATCGACTGGCCGGCGACAAGTTTAATCTTCGCTTTATTTACGTGAAGAATCGGCCTTGGCACTACCGTCCGCATGGCCTGTGGCTCGCGATCGAAAACTCTGCCGCAAAGCCAGTTATGAATCTTGCCTATCAGGATTGGCTCCGTTGCGCTCTGAAGATTGCTCGATGCGAGACCGAACAAGAACCGTACGATCTTGTCCATCTTATTACGTATGTTGGCTGGCGCTTTCCGGGGAAGTTCTATCAATTAGGGATTCCGTTCGTATGGGGTCCTGTCGGCGGCCTGATGAATATGCCTCGCCGCCTGTTTCCTGCACTGGGTATCAAAGGCGCAATCTACTACAGTGGAAGGAATCTCATCAACACGCTTCAGATCCACCTGCTCCGAGGGCCGAGGAAGGCGCTTCGGCAGGCGCATGGCGCCGTAATCGCCGCCACCCCTGATATTCGGGCAGCCCTGCTGCGACATTTTGAAACTCCAAGCCAAGTTATCAGCGAGGTTGGCCTGCCGGAGTTGAATCCGGGACGAGCGTGTCGCCGAACGAACGACGAACCGCTACGGATTTGTTGGAGTGGTCTCCACATTCCAAGAAAAGCACTGTCCCTTCTTCTCCATGCAGTGGCTCGACTGCCCCCCGACTTGCGCTACCGTCTTGAGATTTTGGGTGACGGGCCTTCCGGCCGGGCATGGCGCAAACTGGCAAAACGGCTCGGCGTAGGCCAAAGCTGCCACTGGCATGGGCAGCTTCCGCGAGAGCTTGCGCTTGAAGTAATGAAGGGCTGCCATGTTTTTGTCATCACCAGTCTCGAAGATTTGACCTCAACAGTGGCAGTGGAGGCAATCGCCCTGGGGCTTCCCATCGTTTGCCTGGACCATTGCGGTTTCGCGGATCTGGTTACGAGTCGTTGTGGGATCAAGATTCCGACGGTTTCTGTTCGAAAAATTGTCGCTGGGTTGGCGGATGCCCTTATCTCGCTTTACAACGACGAGGATCTGCGCAGCAAACTTGCGCAGGGAGCTGTGGTTCGAAGCCAGGCGTACTCATGGCAAAGCAAGATGACCGCCCTTGAAGAGGTATACCGAATCGCAATCGGTACGGGCGAGAGATCGTTTTCGTCCAGCTCGGCATGAGGATCGAACCCGGTCTCACACGTTGCGGAGAGTCCCAAATGCTGACCATGTATCGCTTCAGAGATGGGGCATCGACATGAATAGACCGTTGAAGGAAATCTAACTGATGCAAATAAATTCAAGCCTTTGGATATTTAGTTATATCTCCCCTCCAATTGGCAAGGAGCACTCGATTGGAACAGTCAAGCTGCGTATCGTGCGGCATCACGAATGCCGTAAGCCTGTGGTTTATCAAAGAAAATGGCGGTGCGACGTATCCCGTGGTACGGTGCGCGAGTTGTAAGTCCGCTTTTGTTTGGCCGCGTCCGGATAGCCGCGTAATCTCGGCGCTTTATTCCGCTCCGGTGACTCCGGCCAATGGAAAGACGAGCGGCATCTATTTGCCATCCGCCGAGGCGGATGCGAAGCGGCTCTTCCAGAGGTTTGGCTCTTCGATCGAACGTGGGTTGCTGCTGGACATCGGGGCCGGAGAAGGATTCGCATCGGCGGAAGCAGTACGACGCGGTTTTACGGTTCGCGCGTGTGAGCCGAATCGTGATGCGGCACAACGTTTTGCACGGAGAATGGGGTTTGAACCTGATCCCACATTTTTCGATTTTGATTACGCGCAGAAAAACAGCTCCAACTTCGATGCTGCATTACTCTCGCATGTGCTCGAACATATTCCCGATCCGGATCTGTTCCTGAAAAATATCCGCACAATCTTAAGACCTGGCGGCTCCCTCATCGTTGCTGTTCCGCTTTTTGGATCCATTCTCACTCCGTTGATGGGTAAGAAAGACTTCTATATAACTCCCCCCACTCATCTGAACTATTTCTCCCTCGCCGGGCTGACTGGTTTGCTCAATCGCCAAGGGTTCCAGGTTGTTGCAAGCTATACATCGCCCAAGGTGAACATGGAACGCTACAAGTCCAGCCTGGGACCCATGCGATACGCAGTGAACATTGGCGGATATCTGGTTTTGAAAGGCAGTGAGATCTTTCATCGCAGTGTTGTGCTCAATGTTCTTGCTAAACGGAAGTAGCAGAATCTGCGCCCCGGCTTACTGTGATGTACCGGCGGCAAAGCATTTTTCAATGAGCAACCGCGCCATGCTTAGTGCACAAGTCCGCGCATTGGGCCAAGGCGCAGGGAGCTTCACAAGTCCGATGCATCTCGGGCACGGAAGCGACTGAACGAATTATGTACGCTCTAACCTTTCTATTCCTCACATCTGTCATCCTGGCGCTCGTTCTGACGCCGCTGGTGAGAAACCTGGCCTGGCATTTTGGGCTGGTCGATCAGCCAGATCAGAAGCGGAAGATCCATATCACTCCCACTCCACGAGTTGGCGGGGTCGCAGTCTTTGCGTCGGTTCTTTGCGCCTATGGATTGCTGCTCGCTGTAGGGTTAAGCTCAGGCCATATTGTCCGTGAAGACTTGCCATTCTTGATCAGGCTTGCGCCGGCTCTTGGCATTGTGTTTGCGGTCGGGCTCGTTGACGACATCTTCACGGTGCGCCCATGGATCAAATTTGCCGGGCAACTCGCGGCGGCTACCTATGCCTGGAGTTGCGGCATTCGCGTCGATGCTTTTGCCGGGCACCAGTTCGGCGCCGTGCTCAGCTTCCTGGTCACCGTTTTCTGGATTGTGCTTTGCAGCAACGCGATCAACCTCATTGATGGCGTCGACGGTCTCGCAGCCGGAGTCAGTTTGTTCGCGGCCCTTACGATGGCGGGAGCGGCTCTGCTTGCCCATAATTTTACGATGGCCCTCGTTGTCGTGCCTCTCGCCGGGGCCCTGCTCGGATTTCTCCGCTACAATTTTCAACCGGCCAGTGTTTTTCTGGGCGATAGCGGCAGCCTCACTCTCGGCTTTCTCTTCGGTTGCTTTGGGGCCACGTGGAGCACGAAATCAGCCACTGCGCTCGGCCTGACAGCTCCCCTTCTGGTGCTCGCTGTTCCCATCCTCGATGTGGGCTTATCCATCGTGCGTCGAGCGCTTCACGGCCGTCCGATCTTCAGTGCCGATCGAGCACATATACACCACAAGCTTCTGGCTCTCGGGCTCGCGCCTCGCCATGTCTCCCTGGTGATTTACGGCATTTGCGCCATTGGTTCGGCAGCGGCGCTGTTATTGACCGTCAGCCACGATCACTATCGCGCATTTGTCTTCGTGATCGTCATTCTCGCCGCGTGGCTCGGCTTACAACGTCTCGGCTACACGGAGTTTAATGCCGCCGGGAGAATTCTCTTCAGCGACGCCTTTCGCAGCGCATTAAGCGCCCAGCTTGCATTGGAGCAATTCCATCAGGAAGTCCGCGGACAGATGGGTTACAAGCAGTGTTGGGAGTCGCTTTGCGATGCCTGCCCGAAGTTCGGGTTTTCCGGCGCCATCCTCGATCTGGGTGATGGTTTGCATCGATGGGGAATCAATGCCGGTTGGCAAGTGCGCATCGATTTTCCCGGACGTGGACATATTAGCCTGTGGCGTGAAGCCGGGGTCAACGGTTCAGGCGCTTCAGCCGTTCTCTTCGTTGATTCCGTCACCAGAATACTGCAGGAAAAACTAGCCAACGGAGAGCCTCTGAAGATAAGGAGCGGCACTCATGATTAAACGTTTCTGGCTGCGTTGCGTCTGGGCTTTGCTTGTCGCGGGAGCGCTGTTTATTTCCATTTTCGGGAATGTGCTTTTCACCTCTCCCCCGGCAAACCGATGGCTGCATTTTCTCGTCTACGCAACGGTTACTTCCGTTCCCTGCGCCATTTGGCGCACGAAAGGCACGATCGTTTTCAGTTTGGCAATCGTCGGGTGCTGTGTCATGAGCGGGACCGCCATAGCGATTTGGAACTGGCATGGCGTTAGGTTGGAAAGTACCGTCTCTGATTTCTTCGGTATTGCCGCCGGTGTGCTTTTGGGCGTGAATCTTCGTCTCGCCCGGAACGCATCAGTAAAGAGTATGGCTGAGGACGCGAGGCGAAAAAACAGGACCTTCGCGGCCGCTCCGTGAGGTTTTGACCGATCAGCTGATTGAGTTTGGGAGCAACTTCATGAATCGCGCCTGCAAGAGCAGAATGCAACCGTTCTGACCAATGCCCTCCGGTCGACGATCCAGGTGCTCAGAATGAGGGCCTTCAAGACGCGTCAATCGCCGTACACGAACGCCGCCTGCGCCAAAGAAGTGCTTGCAGCGACGGGCTGCTTGCGGAGCACTTCGATATCGCCGAGTGCCATCTCCAGAGAAAAACACTGTCGTGCTGCCGCCAGAGCAATAACGACCTTGCACCGCTGACGCAGTTCCGCAACCACGCCTTCTACGCCTTCGAATATCCCGTTGCGAACTCGAACTTTCTGACCCACAGTGACATAAGGGTGCGGGCGCAACAGCAGCCCGCCGGCCAGCCCTTGCCGAATTCTTTCCATTTCTTCGCAGCTAACCAGGCTCCGTTGATCGTCACCGAGAGACCGAACGACGCCGGAGATGCTAATGACTTTGATTCTAGATTCGGGCGAGAATCGAGCGAAGACGTAGCCCGTAAACAGCGGGCGCTCCGTCAGGGCGATCCTGTCCGTCCACTTTACTCGCTCACTATAAAGTGGCAGGTAATGCTCCACCGAACGAACGTTGAGATGCTGCGCAACTCTTTTTTCGTAGTTTGAACGGACGTGTAAAACGTGCCACGGCGCTTGTCCCGCTACAACCGGCAGGGTGGCATTGGTTTCATCGGGGAAAATTACACGTTCCTGAACGCAGACTTCATTCTGAGATGGCATCGGGGAAAATGAACTCCAATTGAAGTTATCGAGCAACTAGAGAAATCTAAACGCAGATGCGGGCGCTGTTCAGTACGCGAGCCTACGCCCTCGAACTGGCTGGTCGATTTCAGGGAATCGACTCTTGCGGCGCGCCATCATTGACAGTTCTTCTGCGCGTGGAATGTTCTTACTATCTTCACCCGATACCATCACTACATTGCAAGGAGAATGTTCCGCCTCGTGTGTGGAAAAAGGGGGCCGGAAATCTCGCTCATTTCGAGAGGTCACAGGATTGCTCCAGTCTATTCAAAGAGATGACCGGCAGAATTAGCCTTTTGACAGTGGAAGATCGGGCCTGATCATCAAACTGGTTTGAAATACCACGGAAATAATCTGAGCGGATCGTTCTTCGACGATCAGCTTCCGGAGCGGAGCTATCCGCCGGGTTCGGGCCGAAGGAGCTCGCTCGTATGTCAATTGTCTTACGTTTCGGGTTTTGGCCTAGAAATCCACAAAGAAGAGTCGTTAAAAGTGGTTCATCCTCGCGAAAGTTGTACGAGAAGTTAGTCCCAATAGAGCTACAATTCAATCCAATATGATCCCCGAATCTCGGGAATTGGCGCGGCCCTCGCTTAATTTCCGAACAACGTGCAAATTCAGGACCAGCAAACAAACGATTCAACCGGAGATGCCCATCGTGTCGTGTGCAAATCGTCCTTCCATGCGGTGGTTGTTCACTTTCGTGCTGGTCGCGCTCGCGGCCGCTGCTGTTCCTGCGTTCGCGCAAGAGAAAAAAGGGGAACCCTCGCATTCCCAGGGTTACGTCGAAGACTGGAGCAGCCATCACGTGGTGTTCTCCAATCCCGGCACCGAGCAGGAAGCGCGGAAGCGTGGCGAGTATGACAAGTGGCTGAGGATCGTCAACGACGAGCGCTACATGATGCAGCAACGCCGGCGCAGCGCCCCTCGACGCTGGGGGGGATGGGGGCACGATGAGGCTTCGATCCAGCGCGACTGGAGCATGCTGCTTGGAACCGCAACCGCAGCCAGCGCCACGGGAATTTTTTCGGGCGAACCGGACAACTCCTCCATGTCTGACCATCAAGGCGGGAGTAGGATCCTTGGTGCTCTCGGCGGCGGCCACCGGGCACCAGTACTTCATGTGCTCTCGTTTCGGGAACCACCTATCACAGGAAGCTTCACGCGCAGCGCCACCGCCAGCACCGACGCGGCCAACCTCGTCAGCCCTCATCAACACTGCCGGGTGCGGCAACCTTGTCGGCGTAACCGCCGCGCAAGGTACCGGTTGGAACGCCACCAATTTCACCATCACCGCCACAGGCGCCGGTGCGGGAGAGATCGGTACGGGCACGACCGACAGCATCCAGTTGACCAGCACGACCGGAACAGGCACGAATTTCAGTCTCTCCACCACCTGGACCAATACCGCACTCACCGGCAGCACGGGGATCAACCCCAACACCTACCCCGCCAAATACAACCAGGGTTACGCCGGCGAAGCGCCGAGCTGTTCCGATTACATCGTGTATCCCACGGGCGTCACCGGCTCATCGTCGCAAGCCGAGGTGATCGGCTACACGAATCTCTATAAGACCACGTGCACGTCCAACAGTGGGCCAACGGTCGCGTTTGCCTACAATACCGGCGGCGGAACGGCGACCCTTTCCCCCGTGATTTCGTCGGATGGGAAGCAGATCGCCTATATCCAGGTCAGCAGCGGAGGTGTCGCCAGCCTGGTGCTTCTCAGACCGTCCCTTACTTCAGGCAGTACGGTGACATCGCCCACGCTCGCGGCATCGGCCAGCTGCCTACTACAACAGCGGCGCCGGCTGCACCGCGCCTTGCTACTACACGATCGCGCTGAGCGGCAACCCCAACGACACCAACTCCTCGCCGTTCTACACCTACACCAGTACCGTCAGCGACACACTCTTCGTTGGGGATGACAGTGGGAAACTGCACAAATTCAACCCCGTATTTAACGGCGCGCCGGCCGAGATCACGACGGCACCTGGCCAGTCCAGCGGCCAGCACCGTATCAACGAACCCGAAGCTGACCAGCCCGGTTTACGATGGCGGAGCCTCGGGATTGGTCTTTGTGGAAGACGCCACGGGCTATCTCAACTCATCTGCCTCGGGCGCTCACCCCCGGCACCGTCAAAACCTCGAATCAGATGGAGTGCGGGAGCTTTGGATTCGTCGATCCTCCCGTGGTGGACTCATCTACCGAATACGTCTACTTGTTTATCGGTGACGGCTGCTCCGACGGAACTGCCCCTGTCTATTCCAGCTACATCAACGTATTTGCCGCCGGCACCTCCATCAACGCAAGTTACGGGCACAACAACGCGCAGTTTAACAACCAAACCACCAACGACATCGGCACCGTTCAATACCACGGCATGTTCGATAACGCTTACTACGCGGGTTCGGGAAATACCGGCAACCTCTACGCCTGCGTCAATGGCGCTGTGTACCAGTTCGGAATGGCCCAGCTCTCCACCGGGACCGAGGTCACGCACACCACGAGCCCCGGCTATTCCGTCTACCATACCCCTGCCAGCAGCGGTGAGCGACGCCGCAACATGCTCTGCGCTTACCGAGTACTGCAACAACGGCAGCAGCGCTTGCACGGTCAGCGGAGGCGTGACCAACGCGGGCACGGACTACCTGTTCCTGAGCCTTGATGCCAATGGAAAGACAGTAGGCTCCACGACGTGCGCCGGTGGCTGCATTTATAACTACAACATCACAAGTGGGGGCGCCACCGGCACTCCCGTCCGACGCGTTGCAGGTGGCCGGCGGTAGTGGCAGCATCGTCATCGACAATAGTGGATCAGCGACCGGCGAATCCCAGGTCTATTATGGTTCTCTATCGAGCCAGACCTGCGCTGGCAACGGTACTAGTGGTCGCGCCAACGGTTCCGGGTCGTGCGCAGTCCAGGCTTCGCAATCAGCCCTCCAATAGCAAGATTTCGAGCGCGCAAATCACAAAACGAGGAAAATTGATGAACATGATTCCCCAGGATGAGAAAGACCGGAAACCTGCGCTGGCAGAGGCGAAGTCGAGCACCAGGAGGCCTTACGTAAAGCCGCAGGTGCGCCATGAGCGCGTGTTTGAGACGCAGGCGCTTTCGTGCGGCAAAGTCAGCCCCGTGCAAGGCACATGCAGCATTAATCGCAAGAACTCCTAGCCAAGGCCGCCATGATTCGCGAGGCGAACCTTCATTCGGCAGGTTGCGATCTGGTGGCTGAAGTGGTCTGCGCCACCGGTTCGGCCAAATTGAAAGTCACCGGCCTGAGCATGCTGCCTGCCATCTGGCCCGGCGATGTGCTCACCATCAGTAGGACCTCGCCAAAACTGCTCGAGCCCGACCAGATCGTCCTCTATCGGCGCAATGGGAAACTCACTGCCCACCGTGTGGTTCAGGTGGCTAACGATCATTTCCTCACCCGGGGAGACTGTGTCCCGTCGCTCGACCCTCCTGTTCCATTCACCGCCATCGTTGGGCAAGTCATCGCCGTTTGCCGCAATGGCCGCGCGGTCAAGCTTCAGCCTTCGCTTTGGCAGCGAACTGCGGCCTGGTTGCTGAGGCATTCTGAGCTGAGCATCCGGCTCCTGTTGCATTTTCGTGCCGCCTCGCGGTATCTCACCGAAATTCCTGAGAAGCAGATACTCTAAGGCATTCAACTCAGTGCACGCCGACAAAGTGGTGCGGCATTTCCTCATCCCCTCGAATCTGCAGTTAGGCGAATCGATGCCGGTCTCCGACAGCAAAGAAGATCGAAACATGATTATTGAAATTGGCGGCCTTCCTATTGAGGTCGAAACCACGGATCCCGGCTTTGCGCGCATTCTCGAGGCGCGCTACGGCGATTTTGTCAGCACTCGCGCTGAGTCCACGTTTTCTCTTCGCGTGCAGTTGACGCCGCCGAAGACGTCTGATCCCGACGCTGACGCCGAGGTTTGGCTGGAAGGCGGTGATTGGAAGATGCAGCGCGGCGATTTCCGCGCCCGTTGGAATTCGGCCGCATGCGAAGGCGAGGTTTTCCAGTCGGCGAATCCCTATGCGATCGATTCAGTGCTTCGCATTGTGCACACCTTGATGCTCGCGCCGCAGGGAGGGTTTTTGCTGCACGCATCGAGCGCGGTGCGCAACGGAAAGGCATTTCTGTTCTCCGGAGTTTCAGAGGCGGGAAAGACAACCATGGCCCGGTTGGCGCCGCCCGACGTGGCGCTGCTTACCGATGAGGCGTCGTATGTGCGCAAACTCGATGGCCAATACTTTGCCTACGGCACCCCGTTTGCCGGCGAGCTTGGCCAGCCCGGCAAGAACATTTCCGCGCCGATCGCCGCGCTCTACCTGCTCAAAAAGGCGGCAGAAAACCGCATCGATCCGGTCGACCCGGCAGAGGCGGTGCGGCGTCTGCTGCGCAACATTCTTTTCTTTGCCCACCAGCCTGAAATGGTCCGGCAGGTTTTTGCCGCGGCTTGCGCCTTCGTGCAGGCCATCCCCGTCTACGAACTTTCATTCTTCCCCGACCAACGCGTCTGGGATCTGATTGGGTGACACATGACGCCAGAAGAACTCTATATCGTGCAAAGCCCCGACATCGCATGCAGCACGCTGGGCGATGACACCATCATCATGTCGACCCTGGACTCCACGGTTTTCATGTTGAACGCAGTCGGCACAGCCATTTGGAAGGCCGCCGATGGCGCGATCCCGCTTTCGCGGATTGTGCAGGAGAGAGTTTGCTCTGAATTCGACGTCCCTGAAGACCTTGCATTGGCCGACGCGAAAGAGTTTGTTGGCGAACTCGCTGAACACGGCATTCTCTCTGTCACATCCGAGCCACATTCCCCCAGTGAGGTCCTATGACCCTGATCGAAGAGATGAACCAGAAGGCGACTCAGCTTGGCGTTCCTCTGAGCGCGCACCTCGACATCACCTGGCGCTGCAACGAGCGCTGCGTCCATTGCTACCTTGACCACGACGGAAAAGGCGAGATGACGACCGCCGAGATCAAGAGCGTTCTCCGGCAGCTTTCGGAGTGCGGCACCTTCTTTTTGAGCATCAGCGGCGGAGAGCCCCTGCTGCGCCGCGATTGCTTTGAAATCCTCGAGTACGCGCGAGCACTGCGGATGAACGTGAAACTAAAGACCAATGCGGTCATGATTGGCCCCAAAGAGTCGGCGCGCATCAAGCAACTTGGCATCGAGCAGGTTCAAATCAGCCTCTACTCGCACCGCGCGGAAACGCATGACGCCATCACCAAGCTGCCGGGATCATGGCGGCGCACCATTGATGCTGTTGGACGATTGAAGGCTGACGGTGTCAAAGTCTCCCTCACCAACGTCCTGATGACGTATAACTCTGGCCACGCGAAAGCCGTGAAGCGGCTGGCCAACGACCTGGGAGTAGGGTATGTGGTTGACCCCACCATCACTCCGAAGTTGGATGGCGATTGGTCGATCACGAAACTTGGAATTTCAACTAAAGAATTGGAAGAAATCTACCATACCGAAGAGTTTGTCGGGAATGTCGGCGAATTTTGCGCGCCGCTGTCTACCGTCGACGATGAAGTTCTCGATGGGTACAGCTGCAGTGCTGGGCACACCTTGGCTTACATCTCCCCTTTCGCTGAGGTATTCCCTTGCGTGCAGTTTCCGATGTCTTGCGGCAGCTTGCGCGAGCAAAGCTTCCGTGAGATCTGGTGGCACTCCAGGCAGCTCGGCGAGCTTCGTTCCGTTCACGTGCGCGACTTGCACACCTGCTCCCACTGCACGCATGCCGGCTCTTGTTCGCGCTGCCCTGGTCTTGCATATATGGAGGGCGATTTCCGAGGCCCGTCGTCGCAGGACTGTGAAAAATCCTTCGTCCGAACCGGCATTCCCTCCGCCGCTCAATCGGCGGCGATGAGCGGTGTTCCACGCCGCTGACTAGCCGCCTGGTCCAGATCACTGGAGCCGCTTTCAACGCCACGGCGTAATCGCTCCCGCGTGGGTTGATTCCACCCCACGCACGGCGGAGAAGAATTGAGTGTGGGCGAATGGCAGCGGATCGCGGCGGCCAGTACACTCTTTCACGCCGGAATCATCTACTTGATAGACAGCAGGCACATCGTCGAAGCCGGCACCCATGAACAACCGATTGCGATTGGCGGGTCCTACGCCGCATCCTCGACTACGAAAATGCGGGAGGTAGCTCGTGCCTAAAGCCGATTGGCTCGAGCACACATCTCCTGCATTCCGTCTGGTTATTGCCACGTCCTGGCTTGCGCCGGATGCGTTGCGGGATAAGCAGGAAAAAACAATCCGTGAAGCCGTAACGGCCGCACCGGATTGGGCAGAGTACCTGCGTTTGATCGATCGTCATGACGTAACCGTCCTGAGTTGGGCCGCACTCAATCGAGTTCCTGGCCTGGCAATTCCCGAGCCCGTCGCTCAACAGCTGCAAAAACTTGGCGAAGCGTGCCGGATCCATTCGATCCGCCATTCCCTGATTCTGACCGAAATTCTGAGAGAGTTCAATCGCGCCGACATTCCGGTGATGCCATTCAAAGGGCCAATTCTCTCCTTTCGCGCTCTACGGCGACGTCGGACTGCGTCGATCATTCGACCTGGATATTGCTGTCGCGAAAGAAAACCTTCAGAATGCGATGGCCTGCCTGGAGAACATCGGCTGGAAACTCGATGCAGCTCAGTCGTCTTTGAGCCGCCGGCAGTGGAACAGCTTTCTGCAAAATGGGCATCATGTGAACTTTACGCATTCCGTTACGGGCAGCTGCCTGGAACTTCATTGGCGAAACTATTGGGAGGCTTCGGAATCCGCGGGTGCGCGATGGCGCAGGAGCCGGTCATCGGCCTGGAATGGGTGCGCGATCAGGACCATGAGTGCAGCTGATTTAACGCTCTACCTGTGCACGCATGCGGGATTCCATCTCTGGTCTTCCGCCAAATGGCTCGGCGATCTGGCGCGTGCTCATGCCCTGGGACTCCTGGATTGGTCTGCTGCAGGCGAGGAAAACGCATTGCTATCCGGCTTGAGCGTCTTACGTGCGGCCTACGGAGATCAGTTATCCGACTTACCCAGGACGGACTCTCTGGAGGTGCCGGCGATACTCATCGAGGTGCCGCTCAGATCTCTTCAACATCCTCAGCTCCAGATTGAGCGCAACTTCTTAGCCACAATGCAGAATCAAATTCACACCCTTCGATACGAGCGACTGGTGAGGCCTCGACCGTGGAGCGACAGTCTCTCCGAGCTCTTTTATTGCGCGAGTGATTTTCAGGCACTTCCTCTGCCAGACAGTCTCTTCTGGCTCTATAAACCGCTTCGTCCCGTGTTGTGGGTTTGGCGGTGGATTCTGCGCAAGCGGCCGAAGCCGGTATATGGTGACGCAAAGCCTCGTTCAACGATCCTGAGTATGGAGTGCAAGTCTTCGCGTTCTATGCCATAAAGAATGCACGCAAGCTAGAAATCGCCGATTTCCAAGGGGCCACGCTCATCAAGCGCACGATGAGCGTGGCTTTTTTGCGTCTGAGTTCTGCCGTTTATCCGTCCGACGAATCTTTCACGAATGAACAAGTGACAACTTGATACGGGAGATCAGTGAAGATGATTGCTTCAATACTTGAGCATCCAAACGACGCCTTTTCATTGACCGCCGACGACCGTTTCCGTATCTCGTGCGACTACGCGCGTGCTTCTGCCCTCGAGATCGTTCTTGACCCAGGAACTGCGCAAGCGGCTGAGTGCGACCGGAACAAAGACGTTGCATATCAAATTCCTCTCCCCATGGGAGAACGACCGCCGCGAAAGCTCCAACCCGAATCTTCGCGATGAGTTCCTGAACGGAGAGATCGTCAACTCGCTGCAGGAGGCGCAAGTTCCGGCTGAAGGGTGGCGCGTCTACCGCAAAACCTGGAGGCCGCACTCATCGCTCGGCTACAGGCCGCCGCGCTGGTGAATGAAGCTCAAAACGGATTGCATAATACTATGGTTTGTACTCTCCGGTCGTCTCGATCTGGAGCGTCGCCTGCAGCGGCAACGCATCGCTCGACCCTCCGGCGAGTATCCGTACAGGTTCCTTCTCCACGCGCCATGCCTGCAGGGCGGAATCCCAATAGGCCAGATCGCGCGGCTTGAGATCGAGAACAACGTCCTTCTCCTCGCCCGCTTCGATGTGGACACGTGCAAAGCCCTTGAGCTCCAGTTTCGGGCGCTCGACTGCGGAGCCGAGGTGCTGGACATACATCTGAACAACCTCGTCGCTCGCGCGTTCCCCGGTATTTTTGACCTTCACCGTCACTTCCACCTTGCCATCGGCGGTCGCGCTGTGCGCGCTGAGGCTCAAATCTTCATAGGCGAAGGAGGTGTAGCTCAGCCCGTATCCAAAGGCGTAGAGCGGCTTTTCCTTCAAGTACATGTAGGTCCGGCCGTGGCGGATGTCATAGTCCATCATGGGCGGCAACAGCGCGTCGCCCGTGGGCCAGGTCTGGTTCAAACGGCCGGCAGGCGAATAACTGCCGAACAGTACGTCGGCCAGCCCGTGACCTTCCTCTTCGCTGCTGTGCGTCATATGCACAATGGCGGGAAGGTTTACCTGGCTCCAGACAATCGCATACGGGAAGCTCGACCGAAGCACTTCGACGGTGCGGGGGTTGACCGCGAAGATTTTTTTCACTAGCTCTTCCTGTTCCAGAACGATCGTCTTGCGGTCCATATCTTCTTTGCCGTTCGATGGCACGGGACAAACGTCCCACCCGGCATTGCACGTGGGGTGATTTCCCACCACCACGATCGCCGCATCAGCCTTGCGCGCCAGGGATTGCGCTTCCGCAAGATTGGAACCATCGCTGAAGAACAGCGTCGCGCCGGGAGCGGCTTCCTTGATGCCCTGCACAATGCTCACGCTATAGGGAGGTGTCCCGCTGTACCAGTCCAGCAGAACCTGATTTGTCCAAGGACCGATGACCGCGATGGTTTTCAGCTTCGAGCTATCCAGCGGGAGCATATGATTTTCGTTCTTGAGCAGAACGATCGACTCGTCCGTTGCCTGGCGCGCCAATTCTCTGCTGGAAGAACGATCCCATGGCGGCAGATCGCCGTTCGACTCGCGGCCAATGTTTGCATAGGGATCGACTCCAGGCGGGTCAAGCTCGCCGAGACGGAGATGAACGCGCAGCAGATTCTTGAGCACTGCGTCCATATCGGCTTCGGTGAGCAGGCCATCCCTGAGAGCCTTGGTGAGGCCCGGCTTGTAAATGTCCAAAAAGCGATTGATGCCGGCCTTTACGGCTGCAGCGGAGCCATGCTCCCGGTCAGGGAAACTCTTGTGCGCCGTGATCAGCAATCCCAGCGCTCCGCCGTCGGTGCAGATGATACCGTCGTTGCCCCACTCGCTGACCATGACGTTCTTGAGGACGGGATGAATCATCATGGGCGTGCCGTTCCAGGAGTTATAGGCAGCCATCGCGGCGCGCGAGCCCCCTTGCTCAAAACCCATGCGGAAGGGAACGGAATAGTACTCGCGGAAGAGCCGCTCATCAAAATTCGACGAAGTGTAGGTTCGGCCATTCTCGTTTTCGTTGGCCAGAAAATGCTTCATGAGGGAGGCCGCCTGCCAGTGCCTGGGATCGGGCCCCTGCAATCCATGGATGAATGCAACCGACATGGTGCCCACCAGGTAGGGATCTTCGCCCATGGATTCCTCTGTGCGGCCCCAGCGTGGATCGCGGCTCAGGTCGGTGTTGGGCGCGCGTATTACGATGCCGCCGAAATCGAAGATCGGATTCTGGTAGTTGTAGCGAGCCTCTTCTCCTTCCAGCTTGCCGATCTTCTCCATCAGCGCCGGATCCCAAGTGGAGCCCAGCCCCTTCTCCTGGGGAAAGATTGTCGTCGGCAGCGGTTGGTGGCCGCGCGGCCCCCACCCTCCAGGGCCGCCCAATGCCAGCCCATGCAGGCCTTCAGCCTCGTCAGAAAGCACAAGGTGAAGACGTGGAATCATGGGATGGCCATCCATGAGCTCGACCTTTTCCTGTAAGGTCAGACGTCCAAGTAAGTCCGCGATGCGCGCGTCGTCGCTCAACTTTGGATCGCGGAACGGATAGTCCGATTGCGCGCCTGCTTTGATCACCGCGCATAGAACAACAACGAGAAGGAAGAGAACAGGTTTTCTATTTTTACCAAGCTGCATCGATGACTCCACGCGACTCGAAGATCCGCGCAAGCAAATGTGCCTGAGACCCGGGCAGCACTACTCCACGAGATCCGACTGGTATGGGGCGAGTTCCATTTTGCCCGCATACGATTTGTTTGAAAGGATCCCGTGCGCCTTCATGCCGACCGAGACATCCTGGCTCTGCTTTGTCGTGTTGACATAGAGCGTGCGGCCATCCACTCTTCGCGCGAAAACTCCTTCGGGAGTTTCCGGACCAGTCTGAATTCCCAGCGATTGATAGAGAGCCCGGACAACCGGGCCGATCAGCGACGGCTGCGAAGGCGCCGCGAGGTAGATTGCCTGGCCCTTGCCAAACTTGTTCACCGTGACCGCGGGAGGATTGCCCTCGATGTTCGAGAAACTCGCCAGCGTAGTCGCGGTCCCCGGCTCCAAGACTTCGTAGTACTTGATACTCGCTTTCGCTGTCTTCCCGCCGATTTCAAATTCCGGGGCGACATCGGGCTGATAGAACTGCGCGGTACGCAGCCCGAAAACATCGCTCAATCTTCCCGGAAGCGGAGTGTCGAACCACTGTCCATGCTCGTCGACTTTCGCGGAGTATGCCGTCATCAAAACGGTGCCGCCTGAGCTCACATAGTCGCGAATGGCCTTCGCGCTTGCAGCATCCATCAGGTAGTCGGCCGGCACAACGACCAGCTTGTAGGGAGCGAGGCTGGCGTGGCCAATGTTGATGATTGCCGTGTCGATGTTATCGCGGAAAAACGGCTGAAAAGCGCCCTCAACCTGTTCCGTATAGGGCGTCTTAAAATACTCGCGCGCGGAATTGGAGGGGCCGTCGGGGTGCGAGTCGATAAACGAGTCGATAAACGAGTCAAAGGAATATGCGATCGCGACCTGTGGATGGGTGTAACGAGGGAACCCGTACTTTGAGAGCAGCTTATAGTCCGATGCGATGCGCGCAAACTCGTCCAGCTTCCACGAGGGAGTGCTGTCATGGTCGAGCAGCCCGAAGAGCGCCTGCTCTTCTCCCCCAAGGTGGCTGTTAAAAGTCCATGCAAGCACGCTCTGCCCGCCAATCATGAGAGCAAGTTGAGCATACATGCGGCTGCGCCCCGGCTCGCCATACCAGCCGCCTCCTCCTGCCACGAACTCATCGAACCAGATGGGCGTAGTCAGGTCGCCCTTTTCTGTCAACGCCAGAAGGGAACCGCTGACCGGGTCGCTCGGATAGAAACCTTCAGTGCCATAAGAAACATATGACTTATAAGTGCTGAGATAATCGAAGCCGCGCCTGGGCGCGGTATCCCAGAGATTCGAGATTGACGGAACGTCGGGCATATTGCGACGTCTGATGTCTTCAAGGTCCTGCAGCCGCGCGACCGAAACGTCAGACCAGAAGCGATGAAGATCCAGATAGCGTTCAGATGGGCCGGGTCCGTTTCCGAGCGGCAAGTCGACATCTTCAAAACTGTTCAGCCGGCGTGACCACCACTCAGTTGCCCAGGCCTTGTTGAGTTCTTCAACCGTTCCATACTTCTTCTTGAGCCAGGTGATGAATCGCTCCCGGTCGGCCGCCGAATACGATATATAGCCGTTGCCGATCTCATTGTTGTAGCCAATGGCTATGATTGCGGGATTATGCGCATAGTGTTTCGTCATCGTGTCGGCGAGGGTCTTTAGCTCACGCGCATAATCCGGATCGCTGATGTCATCCATGTAGCGCTCCGCGGGAGGGAGGCGCGTTCCGTCCTGGGCAATGATATCCACGCCAGGATACGTACGGTGCAGCCAAATCGGAGCCGGGCTACCCGGGATGTCCAGAATCACCCTGATCCCGTTGGCGTACATCTTCGCCACGATCTTGTCCCAGAAGCCAAAGGTGAAGTTACCCTGGGAGGGCTCGAATGAATCCCAGGAAAGATCTCCTATGCGAACGACATTGAATCCCGCCTGCTTCATGAGGGCAATATCACGATCGATCTCCTCGGGCGTACGTTCGATGGGCTGATAACACGTGCCCACAAAGAGTTGCCCGGGCCCTGGCCAGTTGGGATGTGCCTGAGGATTCTGTGCCACACAAGCGGAACTCAAAATGCCCGCTATGAAGAGAAGGAACGCAAACTGTATGGAGGACACACGCCTTCCTTTTGGACTGTGTCCCACCTTGAACGAGTTATTCATAGATCCTTTCAATGATAGAGGAGACAAACTCATGAGAGGCTAACGCAGGCGCCCAGCGCACACCGGCGATTCCGCCGTGGCGGAAATTCAGATATTTTCTTGAGAATAGGCTGTGAGAAAGAAATGGCCGGACCCTGTTTCACGAGGGCCCGGCCTTTCACACTACCAGCTCAGTCTGGCTGACAGTTGGATGTAACGCGGTTCGTTGTTTGGCCCGCTCGGTCCCTCCCCGATGGTCCCGAAGTCAATGCTGGTCGGGTCGTTGTTATAGCTTTCGTCCCAGACCGGGTGATTCAATGCGTTGAGCAAGTCGGCGCGAATCTGCAGGTTCATCGCGTCTCCAAGGTGGACTCTGGAGGCCTCGGGAATGCCGAAGTTCTTAGAGAGTGACATATCGAATTTGTATGCACCCGGTTGACGGACGCCAAAGTCCTCATTTTGCCTTCCAACCGCATAGGCATTTGGCGCGCGCACAAACTCGATGCTGGTGCAACCGGCTGCAGTTGCCGCGGGGCTTGGAATAATAACGCCGGTGTCTGTGTCTTTGTAACCGACGCAGGGAGTCACGCCGCGGATTCGGTAGTCTTTATGTTGACCATCCGGAGCCAGGACCTTGTGGCTGACGCCCATGGACTTATTGATCGGTCCGCCCGTGGATGCCATCTCCCAGTTTCCTGCATGCTCATAGAACGGTGTATTGCTGCCACCGGAGTTCACAGGGCGCCACGCAAATCCGCTATACCAGGTGTAAAGCGGGCTGATCTCCCAACCGTTGACAATTTCATCAACCACCCGGTTTGCATTCGAAAGCAGCAGCCGGCCCCTGCCGAATGGCAAAATGCCGACTCCAGAGATAGTCACCCGATGATTGACATCCGCATAGGTGCTCACCTCGCGTGAAAAGACGTTGTTCAGTTGATCCACCCACCCGGTTGTGGGGTTGTTGTTGGGGGTCCATCCACTGCCGGGGACCCATCCGCCAGCGGACATCGCCTTGGAATGTGTGTACGTTCCGTGCATCGTCAGGCTTGAGGAAAATTGGTGCGATCCAACCGCCTGGAAAGAGTTGTACCAGGTCCTGCCGTTGTTGGTGATTCCGTTTTCGGTAATATCTCCGAACTCGGGAAACGGACGTGTAAGGTTGGAGCCGGAGATGGTCGTCGAGTTGTAATAGCTCGAACCGCCGAAAGCAGCGATGCCAATAAATGGGTTGGAGACCTGGCCGGCAGAACCGTCGCAGAGCTGGCGGTTGCCGCCACGCTCCACGTCGCACTGTGCATTCCATGCGGGTGAGATTTCGTTGATATTGTTGTTCTCCGGGAGGTTTGGAACTCGGCTGCCGACGTAGCTGACGGAGATTGTGTCGTGCCTCGTGGGGGCTATTTCGTAGGTCAGGCTCCAGGTCCAAAGAGAGGGAATGTGATAGCTCGGATTGAAGAACGTTATTGAATTGCCGAGGTCCTGCAAATAGCCGCGGGACGAACCGACTGGTTGAGGGACCACCGCGATGGGGTTGCTGAGACCCTGCCCAGTGGTGGCGGTGTAGGGCGTAACCCCGTTGTTGAGCGAGTTGTTATAGCTGGTCGAGCTGCTGAAGCCGTCAGAACCGTTAATCGATTGATCGGCATCGAAGCTTTCGCCGATTCCGCCGCGGATCGACATATTGTCCGCGATCGCGTAGGCAAAACCGAGGCGCGGCTGAATATCCAGCATGTTCATCTTGTAAACGCCCCTGCTCTGGCCGTTGACGCCGGTATATGTCAGGCCACCCTGGAGATTCGTGCCTGTTCCCAGAGCGGTCCCGGTGGGTATCGAGGCGGAGACGGGATTCAAGACCGTTGGATCGAACGCGCCGGTCATCTTGTTATGGCGCTCAACCCCTGGGGTAGTCAGGTCCCAGCGCAGGCCGAGGTTGAGAGTCAGTTTCCTCGTTATTTTCCAATCGTCCTGCACCCACGGCGCGAAGTAGTGCTGGGAATAGAACGGATAATCGGTCCAGTTTACAGAACCGTTGTTTGGATACCCGAGCAGCAACGAGGCGATGGACAGGCCGCTGGAGTAACCAGGCGCATCGGGGGAATTCCAGAATTCGTTGCTGAAGTTCGTGGTGAAGTTGAAGTTGTCGGCATTGCCACCGATCGGTTCCATCCACTGACTGAAGTTAAGATTCGCTCCGGCGCGGATTGTATGAGCGCCTTTGATATAGGTCACGGTGGGAAGGAAATCGAGAACGTTCCTGTCGCCGGAAAAACCGAGCCAATTGGGACCAAAGTCGACAAAATTATCCGCGTTGGGAAGGCCGCTGGAGGAGATGTTCAGGAAGCGATTCTTGCTCTGAATTTGGTTGTAAAAGGCGGCGTTATATCCCAGACTCTGCACTTCGTTGCCCGAGAAGATCTTGCCTTCAATCGACTCGTTCCTGTAGTACATCACAGAAGCGCCGACGTTAAACAGGAGGTTCGAACTGAAAATGTGCGTCCATTGAGCGGTACCGGTATCGGTTTGCGGCTGAGTACCCGTGCCGTCGGAATTGGCCGGATCCGCAACAGGAACGCAGGTGTTCCAGAGGTCAACGGCGGCGCGTCCTTGTCCGGCCCAACGAAACGAGAATTTGTTCTTTTCGCTCTGGTCGTAGTCGATCTTGACCATTGCATTATGCCAGTGATCGTTTTCGACTTGGTTGACGACGTAGTTGTTTGACCAGGGAGCATGGCCCGGTCCCGGATCGGCGTTGGCCTTTTCGTAGCTAAGATACGACAGAACGTTCGAAGCAATCGGATCGATACGGTTGCTGGGAATTTTGTTGCCGGCAAAAGCGGCGTGCGCCAGTTTCGTCTTTCCGTCGTTCGGATCGACGACGGTCGTCAGCGGCGTAAGAGGATCGTAAATTGTCAGCGGCTGCAGACTGTTCGTCGTGCTGTTCCAGTAAGTAGCGGTGCTGAAGTCGCCGGTGACCCAGGCGGGGTTGGGAAGAGAATAATTGTTATAGGACGGGTTGGGCAGGATATCGATGATTCGCTCATAGCTGGCAACGAAGAACAGCTTGTCTTTTCCGTTGAACAGATGAGGAATCAAAACCGGCCCCGTCACCACGAAACCGTATTGATCGCGCTTGTGCTGGAGTTTCGGATCGTCGTTGTAGTTGGATTGGAAATCTTCCGTGTCGAGCCATCTCCGGCGCATGAAGTAGTCCGCCGAGCCATGGATCTTGTTGGTGCCGGATTTCAATGATACGTCGATCGCCGACCCTCCGGAGTGTCCATAGGAGGCATCGTACGCATCCAGCACGACCTTGTATTCCTGAACCACATCCTCAGAGGGCGTGAAGGCTGTTCTGCCTACATCCCATGCATCGTTACTGAGACCGTCGATGTTGTTCTCACTCGGCTGGATCGAGCCATTCACGATCTGGTTGCCGGTCACGTTGTCGAACGGCCGCGGGTATTGCGAGCTTGAGAAATCAAAGGTACCGGGGCTCAGGTCGAAAAGGTTATAAGGGTTGCGCGAATCGACAGGCAATTGCTCAATGCGGTCGTTGCCGATAATCTCGCCGAGATCGGCCTTGGAGAGTTCGATCTGCGTGTTGCTCGCGTTCACGGTGACGACCTGGCTTGTGGCTCCGACCTGAAGCGAGAAATCGATGGTCGAGGTCTGGTCGACGCTGAGCGAGATGTTGGTTTTCTTTGCGGTCGAGAACCCGTCCTTTGAAACGGATATATCGTAGGTTCCGGGAATCAGGTACGTAACCGTATAGTCGCCGCTGCTCGTGGTGACCGCTTTGGTGTCGACGCCGGTCGCCTGGTTGTGGACAACCACTTGCGCCCCCGGAATGACAGCCCCAGTGGAATCGACAACGGTTCCCGTGAATTGCTGCGTGGTCTGCGACCATGCAACCACCGCGGAAAACGCGCACAGTACACAGAACGCAAAGACTCCGAGCGCTTTTAACGCCTTTTGTTTTGCGTATTTCGTTAGATCGAACTGCATTTGTTACCTCCTCGAAAATTGTTGGGGTGGACGCGCCGGCGTTCGGGCCGTTACGCGTTGCCGATTTGCCAGGAAACCCTCTTTGAAACTGAAGCTCTTGAAACTTTCGCGCTAACTGTACCGCTCATTTCGTTGCCCCCGCTTTATACTCATCGGAACTGGGCCGGTCCACGTACCGAACGGTTTGTTGCAGTAACGCCAGCCGCGTCGATCCGTAGGCTGCTGAAACCATTAGGGTGTAACGGATGTTCAACCTGGGACGTAACGGAGAGGTATCGAGCGGCCGTGAATGGAGCTATAATCGGTCTGCGAATGGGAAGGCACCGGGCAATCGCGAACCATTCGACCATTTTGGCGTTTGGTGTGGGCCCGGTGATGAAAACGTTGTCAAGGATGGATTGACTCAGTTCTAATCGCCTGCCCAGCTTCCAGACCCCGATCGAGATCGGGATTGACGAGCCAAAGTCGTTCGAGCCATATTGGACAACTCGCCGCGCATGCGCGGAGAGTCGCAGCCAAGGGGGAGTGCAGATCATGAATCTCCAGGAGTCAGTGCAACCAGCGGCGCGCGTTCCTGATTCAGTCCCCAGTCGACAGGCTGAAATCCTAGGCCATCTAAAGCAAATCCAAAACAGCCATGCGTTCAGCAACAGCACCCGCTCGAAGGAATTTCTTTCCTATGTTGTCGAACAAGCCCTGGCCGGCAACTCCGAGGGGTTGAAAGAGCGCTCCATTGGAATTAATCTGTTTCATCGCGCCCCAACCTACGATACCGGCGAAGATCCGATTGTTCGAGTTAAAGCCGGCGAGGTGAGAAGGCGGCTGGCGGAATACTACGCAGGAGAACAAAAAGCCCCCGAACTTCAAATCGAGCTCCCGGTCGGTTCCTATGTTCCGAAATTTCGCTGGAAAGCCCAGCCGACTCTTCCTTCCGTAGTTCCGGGGATTGAAGTGGTGGAGCGACCGCCAGAGCCTCCAAAACAGTCCAGGAATTGGAAAATTGCGGGGCTGGTAACCGCCCTCGCGATGATCGGACTCGCGACAGCATTCCTGATCCGAGCGTACTATCACCCTGCATCGGCCCTGGATCAGTTCTGGGAACCGATTTCATCCACAAAGCAGCCCGTCCTGATCTGCGTGCCGTCGCCAGTAGGCTATGCGGTAAGTTCCGATCTCTTCCAGGAATCGCCTGCTGCGAAAACGGGGATCTACGATTCTGTGATGGAGCGCAACGCGACGCCTCTCCAGTTGGACCCCGACACGACGATCAAATGGAAAGAGATTACGCCGCTCGCCGATTTCTATGTAGATAAGGATGATGCTTACGTCGCAGAGGGTCTCTCCTCATTCTTTGCGAGTGAACACCGGCCGAGTCAAGTGAGGTTTGGAAATGACTACACGTATGAAGATATTCGGAGTTCACCCGCAATCCTGGTTGGGGCCTACAACAATCCGTGGGCGGATCGTGTCATGTCCGACCTTCCGTTCGTTTTTCGCGAAAGTGGAGAAGTCTTGTGGATCGAAGACCGGACTAAGCCCGGCCAGACCTGGAAAGCCAGTTTGAATGGGCGTCTGGGCAGTAAAGACTTCGCTCTGGTCGCACGCATGTTGAATTCGAAGACCGGACAATTCCTCGTCATTGTCAGCGGGGTCGGCATGGTGGGGACCAAGGCAGCTGGAAAGATCATCACCCACGAAGAGGATTTGAAAGCTGCCCTCAGTTCGGCGACTCCCGGCTGGGAAAAGAAGAACCTTGAATTTGTCATTGAGACCGACATCGTCGACACATCTCCATCGCCTTCCCATGTTGTCGCCCTGAAATCCTGGTAAAGAAAAGCCCTCAGCCACTGAAATCCGGCCTCCGAGCTTTGAAGAAGTCTCGCCGGGTCCCTTTGTCACTCGCATCAGAGTGTTCACAAACGAATCAGCGGAGAACTGCCGTCACGCTCTGCCTCACGCCATGAGGGATTCGGCGCGCTTCGGCGTGACCATCCAAAGCCACAAGCGGCAGCGCTCCTGGCCATCATGCCGAAACGGCAGCCATGAATTATCTGTAATATTTTCATTAACTTAGTGAGTGCTTCTGTTGCTCGTATTACGGTAATGAGCCGTTACATACCTAGAAGGAACCGGTTGCCTGGATTAGGTTTGTCCGAATAGCGATTTAAGTCGGGAATTGAACTGCAGGATCCAGCCTCTAAGAGCCTTTCTTGCCCTCGGCGGCGGAACAGTAGCTTGCGATCTGAATGAGGATTCCGTCGCAGCCGCTCGACTGGGGATCGGTCATGCCCCTTTTCGCATGGAACCGAAGGGAGTTTGCAACCGGCACGTTTCTTTAAAAACGGGAAGTGGTGCAATTGCAAACTTCAGGAGAGCTGGTAAGGAAATGCGTCGTCGAAATTTCTGCAAAGCCCTGGGCGGATTTGCAGCAGCAATAGCCGGTTCCCGGGGTTGGCCAAGATCCCTGCCTGAGAGCTCTGACGGAATCGGAAGCTTCGATTACGCACAGTTCTGTGCGCTTCCGGAATCCGAGCGAAGCTTCTCAGTCGTTTCAGGCGATCGAATTGTTGCCGAGAAGTTGAATCCCGCGTCGTGGAAACCGAATACCTGGGGAGCTCCCGAGAAGCTCCCGGGAATTCGCTGATTCCTGGGATGGCGTTCCTATGAAGTCGCCGATTCCGGGACTCAACGGCAACGGACCCTACCAACCAACCTGGGACTCTCTTTTGCAATACGAAGCTCCCGAGTGGTATCAGGACGCCAAGTTTGGCATATGGTCCCACTGGAGCCCCCAGTGTGTTCCTGAAAAAGGGGACTGGTACGCACGGAATATGTACCTAGAAGGGTCGGAGCAGTACAAATACCACCTTGAACACTATGGAAATCCATCCTGCTTCGGCTACAAGGATCTGTGCCCTCAATGGACGCTTTTGAACTGGCAACCGGAGGAGCTTGTCGACCGGTATAAAAAAGCCGGCGCTCGCTTCCTGTTCGCTCTGGCAAACCATCATGACGGCTTCGATTGCTGGGACTCGAAGCATCAGCCATGGAATGCTAGGAACATTGGACCGCACCGCGATGTAGTGGGAACGTGGGCAAAGCTGGCGCGGGATCACGGGCTGCGCTTTGGCGTGACGGTTCACCAGGCCAGAAACTGGTGGTGGTTCGAGCCCTCGCACGGGGCTGATGCACAAGGGCCGCAGGCAGGCGTTCCATACGACGGCGAGCTCACGTACGGGCAAAGCCAACAGGAATGGTGGCAGGGATACGATCCTCAGAGGCTCTACGGACCCAAGCATCCCGCCGACGCCCTTCCTGACCCTTCATACGTAAAGAATTTTTACGATCGGACGCGCGACCTGATTGACCAGCACGACCCGGACATTCTCTATTTTGACAATTCGCTCTTTCCGCTTGGCTGGGGAGGAATGAATATTGCCGCCTATTTTTACAATCGCAGCCTCCTGGCCCGGGGAGGCAAAATGGATGTCGTTACCAACATCAAGAACGTGCCGGCTCCCCTGGTCAAAGCGGTTGTCGCCGATTTCGAGCGCGGCCTCAACAATGAAATCATGCCTTTCGTCTGGCAATCGGAAACCTGCATCGGAAACTGGCACTACGACCGGGCCCTTTACGACCAACCCGGCGAATTCGGCGGGTACCTGCATCCGCGCGATATCATTCGCTGGCTTGTCGACACGGTCAGCAAGAACGGCGTGATGGTGCTCAACATACCCGGCAAGCCGGATGGAACCATCGACTCCAAGGAGATCGCCGTCCTGGACAAGATCACTGCGTGGATGAACGTCAAC
Organism: uncultured Acidobacteriaceae bacterium; assembly: GCA_963850865.1. GTDB lineage: Bacteria > Acidobacteriota > Terriglobia > Terriglobales > Acidobacteriaceae > Telmatobacter. The sequence continues at coordinate 240,276 of CAWKMZ010000004.1, read as the reverse complement.
TCCGAGGCAATCTATGAGACTCGCCCCTGGAAAGTCTTCGGCGAAGGACCTCACAAGGTTTCTGCCGGCGCGTTTCATGGAGACACTGTTTCCAGCCTCGGGGCAGAAGACGTGCGATTTACTCGGACCAAGAACAACCACGTCATCTATGCCCTGCTGCTTGGGCTTCCTTCCGAAGAGACGAACATTCAAGCGCTTGGGCTTTCTGGAGCAACCTCGCCGGGTAGAATCGAGAAGGTCGAAGTGCTCGGCGCGCGGCGGGCTGCCTACTGGAAGCAGACTCAGAATGGCCTCACGATTAAAGTGCCCGAATCGATCGCAGGGATTCCCGAGTACGGAGTGACGGTGAAGGTCAGTCTCGCTTGATAAGGTATGGTTCCAGCGAACGGGCGACGGCGGCGCATCTCTTCTCATTCGTCCCAACCGCCGTGGTCGGAGTTGAAGACGCTTCACTCGACTTGCGCCCGGACTTTCCGTTCAGGAACCGAGCGGGATCCTGGTTCGAGGAGTCAACGAACATGTTCCGCCGTTTGTATTGCGCCGGCCGCTTGTTGACGATCCTGGCCTTCGCCGGAGCAGTGGCTCTGGCCATAGCGCATCCTCTTTGGGCTGCTTCTTGCGTCGGGCCCGCGGCCCTCGAAGCACGGGTCCAATCCCACCCCGACGCCGGCGCCTATGAGGCTCTCGGTATTTGGTTCGGTGAAAACGACAAATCCGAATGCGCCGCCCAGGCTTTTCAAGCCGGACTCAAGCTGGACCCCGACTCGGCTCGCCTGCCTTATCTTCTCGGATTGAGTCTCTACACGGCGGGAGAGCTGGAAAAGTCCGTCGCCCCACTTGAGCTTTCAGTCAAGCAGCATCCGACGGAAGAGAAGGCGCATCTTTTGCTTGCCTCGGCCTTGGCCGGACTCGGCCGCAACAAAGAAGCATTCGCCGAGTGGCAAGCAGCGCTCAGAATCGATCCCAACTCCAAGATGGCGATGGATGGCGCGGCCAAGATCCTTCTCGCCAGCGGCGATAATGAGAGCGTGATTGCCGGGCTCAAAGACGCCCAACTGGATGAAAATCTGACGCTCGATCTGGCCACCGCCTATGGAAGGTCGGAAATGTTCAACGACGCCGCCCGCGTGTTGAACGACTCGCTCAAGACCTACCCCGACTCGGCGGCGCTCACGTCATCTCTCGTTTCTGTCGACGTCAAGCTGTCCCGCCTTGACGAGGCCTCCAAGGTTGCCGAGCAACTGGCCAGCCGCAATCCCGATGATATCGAGGCCCAGCGCGTTTACTTGAGCGTGCTGGTCGTCAGTGCGGATTACCAGACTGCCACGCCGCTGGCTCGCAAGCTCCTTGAACAAGCCCCGCACGATGCGGATTTTCTCTATTTGAACGGAGTGATTGAGCGCGCTCACGGCGATTTTGTGTCCGCGCGCGGACATCTCGAAGAAGCTGCCAAGCTCGATCCCAACCGCTACGCCATCCGTTTCAAACTCGGCTGCACCCTTGAGCAACTTCAAGACAACAAGGGGGCCAAGGAACAGTTGCAAAAGGCAATCGAATTAGACCCGACTCAGTCTGAGAGCCATGTTGAATTAGCGAAGGTCCTGCACAAGCTGGGCGAAACCGATGCAGCGCAGCAGCAGTTGCTTCTCTATCAAAAGCAAGTGAAAGACAAATCCGACCAGACCATCGCGGCACAGAAGTCCACGCAGGCCGCGGAAGCAGCGCGGGCCGGCGACAAGCAAAAGGCCGAGGCGCTCTACCGGGATGCGATCGCGGCTCTACCCGACAATGCCGGATTGCGCTATCAGTTGGCTCTGTTCCTGAACGACCTCAATGACATTGAAGGCGAACGAACCGCACTCGATCAGACGGTAAAGATCGATCCCAATTTTGCCCTGGCCTGGTATCAGCTTGGTATCTTAGACTCCCGCAATGGCGACGCAGCCGGAGCCGAGCGGGAGTTCCGCCTGGCTATCAAAGCCTCACCCGGTTATGTGCAGGCGTGGATTGCACTGGCTTCCGCGCTGGCCGGGGAGTCGCGCATCCCCGAGGCACTCCAGGCAGTAGATAGCGCACTTAAGATCGACCCAAACAATAGCCAGGGGCTTGAACTCCGCAAGAGCCTGGTCGCCGGTCAGGCAAAACAATAACCTGGGCGGCGCCGCCGACTCCGGAGGATGAATGAAGTGACGAGCAATGACTTCCCTGGTCGCCGGACCCGCCGCGAATTGCTGCAAACCATTCCTGCCGCCGTTCTCGGTTCTTTATTTTCCGGGAAACTCAACGCTGCGTCCGCGTCGTCAAAGAGTCTTTCGCCCTTCTCGCAGTTCGTGGATGTAGCGCACGTGGCCGGCCTCACCGAACCCACAGTATGCGGCGAGCCGGACAGCTTCACCTACATCATCGAGTCCATGGCCACCGGCTGCGCCTTCATTGACTACGACAACGACGGCTGGATGGACATCTTCATCCTGAGTAGCCGCCGGCTCGACAACACGCCGCCCAGCGCCACCAACCGCCTTTACAAGAACAACCGCGACGGCACATTCACTGACGTAACCACCAAGGCCGGATTGGTCGACATCGGGTGGGCACAGGGCGTTTGCGTCGGCGACTACAACAACGACGGCTTCGAGGATCTTTTCCTCACCTATTACGGCCAGAATCGCCTCTATCGCAATAATGGCGACGGAACCTTCACGAATGTAACCGAGAAAGCCGGCCTGCTCCATCCCAAAACGCGCTTCAGCAGCGGGAGCACCTTTGTGGATTACAACCGTGACGGCCTCCTCGATTTGTTCGTCGCCAACTACCTGGAGATCGATTTGGCCACGGCACCCAAACCCTCGCTTTCGGTAGTCAACTGCAATTACGAAGACATTCCGGTCAATTGCGGTCCCAACGGGCTACCCAAGGCGCAGAACTATCTCTACCGCAACAATGGCGACGGAACGTTTACAGATGTGTCGAAGGAGTCCAAGGTCGGTGAATTCCGCGGTTCGTATAGCCTGACGGCCGTGAGCTTCGATGCCGACGAGGATGGATGGCCGGATATCTTCGTCGCTTGCGACTCCACACCTTCCTTCCTGCTGATGAATAACCATGATGGAACTTTTCGCGAAGAGGGCTTGATTCGCGGGGTTGCGCTCAGCGCCGACGGACGTCAGATGAGCGGAATGGGCGTGGGTGTGGGTGACTACAACCTGGACGGACACATCGACCTGGTGAAAACCCACATTCTGGATGAGGCCCCCGGTATTTACCGTAACGACGGCAAGGGCAATTTCGACGACGTGACGATTCAGACTGGTCTCAACAACGAAACGCGCTACACCTGCTTCGGCGCAGGCTTAGTCGATTTTAATAACGACGGCTGGCCAGACATTCTCATCTCCACGGGCTCCGTCTATCCTGAGCTCGATCGGCTTTCGCCCAAGTACGCTCTGCGCACCCCCTGCATCCTGTTTCGAAATCGAGGCGACGGTACCTTTGCCGAGCTCGGTTCCGAGGCAGGCCCTGGCATTGTTGCCCGCCATTGCGGCCGCGGCATGGCGTTTGGCGATTTTGACAACGACGGCGATATGGACGCGCTGATCATGAACGTCAATGAGCCGCCTTCGCTCTTGCGCAACGACGCTCCTGCCGGCAACCACTGGATTAAGATTCGTCTCGAGGGAGTGAGAAGCAACCGAAGCGCGATTGGGGCTCGCGTGCTGGCTCGTTACGGTGGCAAGGTTCAGTCGCAGCAAGTGCTAAGTCAATCGAGCTATCTCTCCGCCCATGATCCCCGTCTGCATTTCGGGCTCGGCGCCGCGACAACCGCCGATATTGAGATCCATTGGCCTCTCGGGCTCGTTGAGAAGTACACCGCACTTGCGGCGGACCGGCTCGTCACCATCCGGGAAGGCGTCGGCATCGTACCGGGGCGCCCCTTCCGCCAATCCTGAAACTTTCCTCCGCCGGGGTGGCTTGGGGCGGCCGGTCGTTGATCGCTCACGCTGACATCGCGAGACCCACACGCTTGTTATTTACGCGTATGTCACCTGCCCAAGAATCGCGGGCCGCTTTGCGCCGGTGGCGCTGGGCACATTTCCTGGCAGGCGATGCCAGGTTTGCCAAGCCAGGAGCGCAAACGCCATAGCCTCCTTGGCCTCGACCGGCACGCCAAAATCCCCGCTTGACGCCAGCTTGCAACCCAAAGGCTCAAGCCTCTCCGCGAGCATGGCCATCAAAGTCTTGTTGCTCGCTCCTCCGCCGGAGACGATGTAGTCGACTTGAGAGCCCCTCATTGCGGCGCGAACAAAAGATTTGTAGCTTCGTGCGATCGTCTCGGCTGTGAGCGCGGTCGCTGTGGCCAGCGCATCTTCGGGCTGTTTGCTGGTCCGCTTGCAGTCGGCGAGGAAGCGCGCAGTGTACTCGCGCCCGAACTGTTCGCGTCCCGCCGTGCGCGGCGGCTTGAGTATGAAGTAGGGGTTGCTGAGCGCCTTTCTCAATACCGGCTGAAGCACCTTGCCCCGCGCAGCGAATGTGCCGTTGGGATCGAATCGCTTGCCGAGAAGAGTCTGCGCCAGTGCGTCGATGACCATGTTTCCGGGGCCGGTGTCGAAGGCAATGACTTTATCCACATTTTCGCCGGCGGGAATCGCGGTGAGATTCCCGATGCCGCCGATGTTTTGGAGCACGCGACCGCGTTTCGCGTCGGCAAAGAGCGCGTAATCGAGCAGTGGAATGAGCGGGGCACCCTGGCCGCCGGCCAGCATGTCCGCTGGGCGAAAGTTTGAAACCACCGGAACTCCGGCTGCCGCCGCAATCGCCGCTGCCTCGCCCAACTGCCAGGTGCAGGCGAAGCGCCGGCCCGCATAGACTTCCGCGCGCGGCTGATGATAGAGAGTCTGCCCATGACAGCCGATCAGATCGATCTTGACTGTGTGCCGCTCGAGGGTCGCCGTTACAGCTTCGGCGTATGCGAGTCCGAGACGCCAGTGAAGGCGCGCCAACTCAGCCGTTGATGTGGCTTTTGCATTCATGGCCTGAAGAACCGCGCGGCGCAGAGCGGCGGGGAAGGCAAAGCCCTCATGAGCCAGGAGGGTTAAACTCGGACGCTGCTTCCGCGGCGCAATTCGCACCAGCGCGACGTCGATCCCATCGGCCGACGTGCCACTCATGATGCCGGCAATTGTCATCGTCTTCGCAGGCATTCCTGGATCTCTCCAAACTCAACTTGGATTCGCTTGAATTGTACTGGTCGAGAGGGATGCAGCAACACTGAAGCCGCACTTATGCTCGAAAAACCGATCGATTTCGTCCCCGGCTCGGCACGGGCACGCAGTCGAGACATTGAATCGCCGGCTGGAATGTTTGTAACCACCGGGCTGCGCGGCGCGTCTCAAAGAGTGCAATTCAAGATTCCGGAGGATTGATGCTTCGTTCCTACTTCCTATACCTGGCCCTTTTTGTTGGGATTGCAGTGTTTGGGGTGAGCCTTTGGTCGCGGGCCGAGACTCGGGGCGGAATACCGGCTCCGAAAGACGATGTTTCGCTTGCGCAACACCCTGGCAAGGAGACAGCGGTCTTTGCGGGCGGGTGTTTCTGGGGCACGCAGGCGGTGTTCGAGCGTGTGAAAGGCGTGGTGGCCACGACTGCGGGATATGCAGGCGGTTCCGCGGAAACGGCTACCTACGACCAGGTGACAACAGAGACGACCGGCCACGCCGAATCGGTAAGAGTGGTCTACGATCCTGCCAAGATCACGTACGGGAAGCTCTTGCAGATTTTCTTCTCGGTCCACGATCCGACGCAGCTGAATCGGCAGGGAAACGATGTCGGAACCTCATACCGCTCGGCGATCTTCTATACCAACGACGAGCAGAGAAAGATCGGCACTGAATACATTGCGCAGCTCGATGCGGCCGGGGCGTTTCATCAACCGATTGTGACGCAGGTTGTGCCGCTGAAGGGCTTCTACGATGCCGAGTCCTACCACCAGGATTATGCTCTGCATCATCCCGACAATCCGTACATCCTGGTCTGCGACAGGCCGAAGATCGAGACGCTGCGCAAAGAGTTCCCCGACCTGTTCCAGGAATACACGGGGCGTTGAGCGCGGGTTCTCGAGTTTGCCCTCCGAGCGAATCCTGCGATTGCTGAGTTGTTCGGCCAGATGCGGCGCGCCCAACATTTCAGCTCTCGATGGTCACAAACTTTGCATTCTTTTGCGCCTTGAGCACGAGCTCGGCGGCAAGCAGGGCTTCGTCCGGGTTTTGGGCGGTGTGCGTGCGGTTTACGATGTCGGCCACAAACTGCGGACCGAAGGGCAAGGGCATGGCACTGCAATCGATATAGCGGGCCTGCTTGCTATCGACCACATAGAGGTTGTTGCCCTGATGGCTGACGCCGACGTTGGTGTACTTGCGCACTTCCATGTAGCCGTTGGTGCCGAGGATGAAGAGGCGGCCGTCACCCCAGGTTCCCAGTCCATCGGGCGTGAACCAATCCAGGCGCACATAGCCGAAGCCGCGATTGCCGCGAAGGACCATGTCGCCAAAGTCCTGGAAGCGGGGGTGGTTGGGATGGCGGACGTTGGCGATCTGCGACTCTACGACCTCAGCCTCCGTGCAGCCGGTGTAGAAGAGGAACTGATCCACCTGATGCGATCCGATATCGCACAGAATTCCGCCGTATTGGTCGGGGTTCCAGAACCAGTCGGGCCTTGGATTTGCGCCGCCTGCATCGCCGGTGCCTCCCTGTGAAATCTGGTGCGGAGCAATATTGATGGTCTGGATGACTTTGCCGATCGCGCCCTGGCGCACGAGCTCGCCCGCGTAAACGGCCGCTTTCACTTCGAGCAGCTCGCTGTACATGATGGCGTAGATGCGCTTCGTTTCGGCGATGGTCTTGCGGACATCGGCCAGTTGTTCGAGCGTCGTCAGTCCAGGCTTATCGGAGAGAACGTCTTTCCCGCGTTTCATGGCGCGGACGGCGATTCCCGCGCGCTCACTGGCGATTTGCGAGGTGAGCACAAGCTGCACTGAAGGATCGTCGAGAATTTCGTCCTGTGTGGCGACGATCTTCACATCGGGAAAGCGGGTGCGGAACTTCGCCAGCTTGTCTTCCTCGCCGCCCCATGCGGCCACGAGTTCGCCGCCGCCGCGCTGAACGGCGCCGATCATGCCATAGATGTGGTCGTGGCTCATGCCGCATACGGCAAACTTGATGTGGTAGTGTGGCGCGGCTTCGGTTTGCGCGGGAGCGACCGCGTCCTCAATGATGCGTGCCGCGCCGCCGCCAAAGGCCATCGCGCTCTCCGGCAGGCCAGCCATCATCGCAGCCGACCCCAGAGACCCAAGCAGTCCAGCTTGCTTCAAGAACTCCCTCCGTTGCGTGAAACTTGTTGTCATCTCTCCTCCGTTTGTTTCGGTGTTGAATGTCCCTTACGCGCAGCGATTTCCGCCGGTCGTGCCGGCCGGACCGTTCCGCCTTTTGGGCTCAGGGCAGACACGACTACGTTCGCGCTCATTGATCATAGTCGCCTTAATGGGAGGGAGTGAACCGCCGAAGGTATGAGCTCTGCGAAAATGGAGTTTCATGCTCACGCTTCAACATGCCGGTAAGCGGTTTGGGCCGCGGACACTCTTTCTTGAGGCCAACTGGCTGATTCGGAACGACGAGAAAACGGCGCTCGTAGGCGCCAATGGCACGGGCAAATCCACGTTGATGAAGATTCTGGCGGGTCTGGAGACGCTGGACTACGGCACGCTTGAAAAGACGCGCGGCATCAGTATTGGCTATCTGCCGCAGGAGGGATTGCAACTCGCAGGCCGGACGGTTTTTGAGGAATGCCTGACTGTCTTCGACGAACTCCACGAGATGGAGCGCGAGATCGAGCAACTGGCCGGGCAGATGGCGGTGCTGGATCACGAAGGCCCGGAGTACCAGTCTGTTGCGGAGAGGTATTCGCTGCTGCAGGACCGCTTTCACGCGCTGGACGGCTACGCACTCGATGCGCAGGTGGGCGGCGTGCTCACGGGGCTGGGATTCGGCAAGGAGGATTGGACGCGGCAGACCGACGAGTTCAGCGGCGGATGGCAGATGCGCATCGCGCTGGCCAAACTGCTGCTGGCCAAGCCTAACCTGCTGCTTTTGGACGAGCCCACCAATCATTTGGATCTGGAAACGCGCAACTGGCTTGAGGGCTACCTGAAAAGCTATCCCTTCGGCTACATCCTCATCTCGCACGACCGGTATTTTCTCGACGTGACGATCGACCGCACGGTTGAGATCTGGAACAAGCGCCTGACCATCTATCACGGGAATTACACAAAATATCTCAAGCAAAAGGACGAGCGGCGCGAACAGCTCATGGCCTCCTATCGCAACCAGAAGGAACGCATCGAGCATCTTGAAGCCTTCATCAATCGGTTCAGATACCAGGCCACCAAGGCCAAGCAGGTGCAGTCGCGGATCAAGGAACTCGAGAAGATCGAGCGCATCGAGGTTCCTGAAGAGGAGGCGGTCATCCACTTCAAATTTCCGCAGCCGCCGCCCTCGGGCCGTATTGTGGCCGAAGCTGAGGGGCTTGGGAAGAGCTACGGGCCGAAGCAGGTGTTCAGCGCAGCGCGATTTACGATCGAGCGCGGCGACCGCGTGGCGCTGGTGGGTGTGAACGGCGCGGGCAAGTCCACGTTGATCAAATTGTTAACCGGCGAAGAAACGCCAAGCGCGGGATCGATCCGCCTGGGCCACAACGTTGCCGCCGAATATTTTGCGCAGGATCAGTACAAGGTGCTCGACCCCGAAGCGCGCATGCTCGACGACATGAACCGGTCAGCCGTGCGCGTGCCGGAGGTTCAGCTTCGCTCGCTGCTTGGCTGTTTTCTCTTTTCGGGCGACGACGTCTTCAAGCCGCTGGGCGTACTCTCGGGCGGCGAGCGCAACCGCTATGCGCTGGCGCGGATTCTTGTTTCGCCGGCGAACTTTCTGCTGCTGGACGAGCCCACGAACCACCTGGACATGCGCGCCAAGGACGTGCTGCTCGAGGCGCTGGCCAGTTACAGCGGAACGGTGGTCTTTGTCTCTCACGACCGCTATTTCATCGATCGGCTGGCCACGCGCGTACTCGAAATCGAAGGCGGCGCGGTGACGGCCTATGAAGGCAACTACGAGGATTACCAGCGGCGGAAATCGGCGTTGGCTGCGCCTGTTGCCGCTGAGGCGCCCGCTCCGCAACACGAAAAGCCCATGCCGATTGGAACCACGATCATCATCGAGGGCGGCTACGAGGAAATCAGCGGTGCAGCAGGATCGACTGCGCAAAGAGCTCGCCGGCTGAATCCCATCAAGCAAAAGCAGATGAAGGACCGTTGCGTCTTTCTCGAGGAAGAGATCCCGCGGATCGAGAGCGGCCTTGCGCACACCGAAGAGCAGTTGGGGATCTACGTCTCGGCCGCCGAGACCGAGCGCCTGACTAAGCTGGCTGGGGAGCTTCGCGGGCAGCTGGCGACGCTGACCGCGGAGTGGGAAGAGTTGACGGCGCAGTTGGACGGGGCATAATTCGACGTAACAGCGTCTGCCGAGCGAACTCAAGATTCTGGATTGGACGAGGTTCAGTCCGAAATAGAGGAGCCGAGAGTCCGTATTTGACGCGACGAACATCCGAAGTGGCCGAAATGCGCCGCGTAGTCCCGATTTGTAAATTGCTCAGGTTTGCTATTGTCACAGACGCGTTGGACCGCTATCCTCGTCTCTCGCCGAGATTATGCCGCACAAAGTTTTGAGAGGAGCAAAAGTGAAAGTATTCACGCGAGGCCTTGTCCTCATTGCGCTGCTGGCGTTCACATTGCCGGGAATCTCCCACGCGCAAGCTACCAATGTTGCGGGGAAGTGGAAAATCACATGGCTGGAAAACGGCAAGCCGGCCGGTGCTCCGAACACCATTAACCTGACGGAAAACGCGGGCGTCGGAAAGCTGACCACACTCGCGGGGACTTATCTTGCCGATAGCGGCGAGCAGTGCGCCGTCACGGGGCACAAATCCAACGATTCAGACAGACAACTAGACATGACCGTAGCCTGCGCAACCTGGAGTATCTCGGTCACTGGCACTGTGGCCGTCGATGGCCAGCAGATCAAGGGAGCATACACCGTCCACTACCCGAGCGGACCGAGCCTCGGCGACTACGTAATGGACAAAATCGTCTGCATGCTGCCGGAAGGCTGCGGAAACTAATCAGAATCAGCGTGACACACCGATCCGCAGGATGCGTAGCCAGCGTTGACAGCCGAGCCGCGATCAGGGCCCTGCCTTTCGCCCATCGTGCATAATCGAAATACGATGGCTCTTTTATGGAATCCCGAGAGCTGGGCCCAGCGGCTGGCCGAGCTAGAGGCACAAGCAGGCGACCTGAAGGAGGCTCCGCTGCGCCGCGACGTGCGCTCGTTGGGCACGCTGCTTGGCGTGGTGCTGCGCGAGCAGGCCGGCGATGAGGCATTCGCTCAAGTAGAGGCGCTACGGCAGGGAACGATTCGCCGCCGCGACGCCGACGCACACGGCAAATCAGAGGAAGCCGCGCGCCAGGATTCAGCCGCGATGGCGCTTGGTGCATTCGCTGCCCGTGGAGCGAGCGGTTTTGCTGACGCGGGCGTTTGCCTTTTATTTCGAGCTCATCAATCTGGCGGAAACGAACCATCGTAAACGGCGCCGCGTGGCGCTGCGCCTGAGCGGTCAGGCCGGGCGGCAGCGCGGGTCGCTTGCAGGAACGTTGAGCGAGATGCGCCGCGTGGGAATCGGCGCAGAGGAGGCGCTGAACTGGCTGCGCCGCGTGCTCATTGTGCCGGTATTCACGGCGCATCCCACTGAGGCTGCGCGGCGAACAGTGATGTTCAAGCGCCGGCGCATCGGCGAATTTCTTGAGGCGCTCGATCGGATTCCGCTGCCTGCGCAGGATATGGTGCGGCTCGAGGAGTTGGTGCTGGCCGAAATCACAGGCCTGTGGCAGACCGACGAGGTGCGCTCGCGGCGGCCGACTGTTTACGACGAAGTGAAGATGGGCCTCGACTACTACGACGTTTCTATCTTTGAGACGCTGCCGGAGCTTTACCGTGAGATCTCGGCGGCGTTGAGGTCGGCATACGATCTGGAGATCGAGCCGCTGGAATTGCCGCAGGTATTGTGCTTTGGCTCGTGGATCGGCGGAGACCGCGACGGCAATCCGTTTGTTACGCCTGAAGTGACGCGGCAGGCCCTTAAACTTGCGCGCGGGCATTTGCTGTTTTACTACCAGCGGCAGCTCGACGGGATCATCGATCTGCTCACGACGAGCGCGCAGCAGCAGCCAGTGAGCGAGGCGCTGCTGGAGCGCCTGCGGGCATACGTGGCGCAGGTACACACGCCGGAGGCGCAGGTCTTCGGGTCGCAGTACGAGTTTGAGTATTACCGCCGCTTCGTGATCTGCCTGAAGGCGCGCATTCAGCGCACGCTGGAGCGGGCGAGCGAAGGGATGAGTTCCGGCGGCGGGCTGCCGGTGACGCCATTCACGCTGTCGCGCGGGCATGACAAACTCACCCAGGCGCTGCCAGCTTATTGCTCGGTTCAGGACTTTATTGACGATCTGGAGACGCTGCGGGCATCGCTGGCCGAGCATGAAGGCATTCGCATCGCGCGCACGCTTATCGATCCGCTCATCTTGCAGGTACGCACTTTCGGCCTGCATCTGCACACGCTCGACATTCGCCAGCATGCGCGCATTCACGCTAATGCATTGCGCGAGGCCATCAGTGACACCATCGCGCCGTCGCTGCAAGGTGGACTGTCAGAGGAAACGGCGAAGGTGCTGGAGACGTTTCGCGTGGTGGCCGAAGTGAAGGCGGGATGCTCGCCGGAGGCGGTACGGCAATACGTGATCAGCGGGGCATCGTCGGTTGAGGATGTGCTGGCCGTGATTCGCCTGGCGCGGCTGGGTGGCGTAGCGGTGGAGGGTTCGGGTGAGGAGCCGGGACGCGATCCGGGGTTGATGCCGGTGCCGCTCTTTGAATCGATTGAGGATTTGCGCAATGCGCCAGCGGTTTGCCGCGAGCTGTGGAGTCGAGCTGATTACCGCCGGCTTCTGGAGTCGTGGGGAAACTGGCAGGAAATTATGCTGGGCTACTCCGACTCGAACAAGGATGGCGGCATGCTGACTTCGACGTGGGAGATCTTCCGCGCGCATCGCGACCTGCACGTGGTGGCGCGCGAAGCGGGACTGAAGCTGCGCCTCTTCCATGGCCGCGGCGGCACGGTGGGCCGCGGCGGAGGACCGACGCATCGCGCCATCTTCGCTCAGCCCTTTGACTCCTTCGATGGCCAGTTGCGCATCACGGAGCAGGGCGAAGTGCTCAATTTCAAATATGCGGACGAAGTTCTGGCTGAGCGCAACCTGGAGCTGATGATTGCGGCGTCGCTCGATGCGCTGGCTCGGCCGAACGCGCGGGATCCCGAGGGCCACTTCACCGGCGTGCTCAAGCCAGAGTGGGAAGCTGCGCTTAACGAGCTGTCGAGCCTGGCCTATGACACATACCGCAAACACATTCTCGAAGATCCGGGCGTGATCACGTACTTTGAGCAGAGCACGCCGGTGGGCGAGCTGGAGAACGCGAAGATCGGCTCACGACCGGCGCGCCGCAGCGATTCGCCCAAACTTTCCGATTTGCGGGCGATTCCGTGGGTTTTTGGCTGGACACAATCGCGGTTGCTGGTGCCTGCGTGGTTCGGCGTGGGATTCGCCATCGAAGAGTTTCTTGCGCGGCCGGGCGCGCTGGAACTGTTGCAGACGATGGCCAAAGAATTTCCGCTGTTCATCGATCTGCTGCGCAACGTCGAAATGGCGCTGGGGAAAGCAGACCTGGGCACGGCGCGGCTTTATTCCACGCTGGTCAAGGATGAGAAGCTGCGCGAACGGATCTACGACATGTTTGACGCTGAGTTCCACCGTACTGTCCGGTCGGTGCTTGCGGTTACGCGACAGAAGGAACTGCTCCAGACCAACCAGGTGCTGGCTCACTCGATCAAATTGCGCAATCCCTATGTCGATCCCATGCACTTGATCCAGGTGGACATGCTGCGCCGCAAGCGCGCCGGCGAGGACACTCCCGAGGTGAACCGGGCCATTGCGGCGACGATCAACGGGATTTCGGCGGGGCTGCGAAACACCGGCTGACAGAGAAGGAATTCGCGATGATCCTGCATCATCCCAGAGTGCGGCCTGAACCTTGGAAGATCAGGAAACAGAGCCTCGGTGCGAAGTGGAAGTGGGCGACTCCCTTCATCGCCGTTGAATGGATTGGGGACTGGCTCGCATTTTTGCTAAGCAACTGGTCGTTCCTCGAGGTCCTTGAGTATTTGGGCACGTTTTCCGTCCTAGTCGCTGTCATCTTCTACTTCTCCGAGTCGGGCGACCGGGTCAAGCAGCGGCATTACCAGGCGTGGCAGGTGATCAACACGGCGCAGGGCAAGGGAGGCAGTGGGGGAAGGATTGAGGCCTTGCAGGAACTGAATGCGGACAAGGTTCCGCTGGTTGGAGTCGACGTTTCTTCGGCGTTTCTTCAAGGCCTCGATCTGCATGGCGCGAATTTGATGCGCTCCGATTTCAGCGCGGCCGATCTCCGCAAGGGTAATTTCACGTCGGTGGATTTCACACTTGCGAATCTAAGTTCAGCCAATCTGCGAAACGCTCACCTCGATCGGGCGAAATTCGTGCAGACTGATCTGCGCAACAGCGACTTGACCGGCGCCAGCCTGGTTGGCGCTGATCTTTCGGGGGCTGCTCTCGATGACTCCGACCTGAGCAACGCAGATTTGAATCAGGTCGCATGGCAGCATATCAAGAGCATGAAAGGGGCCAATATCGCGGCGGTGAGGAATGCGCCGGAGGGCTTTGTTGCGTGGGCAAAAAGTAATGGTGCTGTCGACCGTCCCAGTGGAGACGAGTGATCAAGTCCTCGCCCAACGATCTGCTCGATTGCGGGATTTATGAAGGGTCATTGGCGGCAGTTCAGGGCCAAAGCATCCCAATCGCGTGCAAATTGATCGGGGAGTAACCGGCGAGGCGGCTCTGAGGCCGCACTTCGACCGTGGGACAATATCCCTTGCCATACCGGGCGCGTTGGGTCTAGGCTATGTACATGCATCGATGTCGCTAAGGCCGTCCCTGGTGCCAGCTCCGATGCCGAAGTGCGCTTGATGGCGCGCGTTTTTCCCTCCAGACAAGCTGCACCGTTCCCTAAGAATCCGATCCACAAGCAATCGGGGTGCATAGCCCCGGAAAAAGGAGATCATCATGGCGCGCATTGCCGCGAATGTTACTGAATTGATTGGCCGCACACCTCTGGTGCGGCTGAACCGTGTGGCAGCGGGATTGCCCGCTACCGTCGTCGCCAAACTGGAAAGCCAGAACCCCGCATCGAGCGTGAAGGACCGCATCGGCTTCGCGATGATCGACGCCGCCGAGAAGGCCGGGAAGATTTCGCCTGGGAAGACGATTCTGATTGAGCCCACAAGCGGCAATACCGGCATCGCGCTGGCGTTTGTGGCCGCGGTCAAGGGCTACAAGATCATCCTGACGATGCCGGAAACCATGAGCCTGGAGCGTCGTGTAACCCTGCTGGCTTACGGAGCCGAGATTGTGCTCACGCCAGGCCCCAACGGCATGAAGGGCGCGATCGCCAAGGCCAACGAAATTCTGGAGAAAACGCCCAACGGCTATATCCTTCAGCAGTTCGACAATCCGGCGAATCCGGCCATCCACCTGAAGACGACCGGCCCGGAGATTTGGGACGATACCGACGGCAAAGTGGACATTCTCATCTCCGGCGTCGGCACCGGCGGCACTATCACGGGCGTGGCCAACTACATCAAGCCCAAGAAGCCCTCGTTCAAAGCCATTGCCGTTGAGCCGACCGACAGCCCGGTGCTCTCAGGCGGCAAACCCGGCCCGCACAAGATTCAAGGCATTGGCGCGGGATTTGTGCCCAGCGTGCTCGACACAAAGCTGATTGACGAGGTTGTGCAGGTGACCAACGATGAGTCCGTGGAAACGGCGCGGCGGCTGGCGAAGGAAGAAGGGCTATTTGTCGGAATCAGTTCCGGCGCTGCGGCCGCGGCGGCATTGAAGGTAGCTGCACGGCCCGAGAACGCCGGCAAGCTGATCGTGGTTGTGCTGCCTGACTTCGGCGAGCGCTATCTGTCGAGCATCCTGTTTGAGCCGCTGCGCCAGCAGGCGTTGGCGTTGCAGCCCGAGCCGATTGCGGTGACTGCGTAAGAAAGGCAGGGAACAAGGGACCGAGGGAACAAGGGACTGGCGGCATCGAGCGTTCGTAGAGGCCGGCGTATAGTCTTCAAGTTTTCTTGTTCCCTCGTTCCCTTGGTCCGTATGTCAATGTTTGGCCGAATGCGCGATGAAATCAGCTCCATCATGGAGCGCGATCCGGCTGCGCGCACGCGGCTTGAGGTTCTGCTCTGCTATCCGGGGCTTTGGGCGGTGTGGATCTATCGCGTCTCGCACTGGCTATGGGGTCACCACTTCCGCCTTCTCGCGCGTGTGCTCTCGCAGGTGGCTCGCTTCTACACCGGCGTCGACATTCATCCCGGCGCGGTAATCGGCGAGCGCTTGTTTATTGACCATGCCACGGGGGTAGTGATCGGCGAGACAGCCATTGTGGGCAACGACGTGACCATATACCAGGGGGTGACGCTGGGCGGCACCGGGAAGGGTCATGGCAAGCGCCATCCTACGATTTGCGATCGCGTTTTCATCGGCAACAACGCAAATATTCTGGGCAACCTGACGGTTGGCGAAAACTCGCGCGTGGGCGCGGGCTCCGTGGTTCTTTCCGATGTGCCGCCGAACTCGACCGTCGTGGGCGTTCCGGCCCACATTGTTTACCGCAATGGCGAACGCGTGCTGCTTACCGATCCGCACGACATCAAGGACCCGCTGTCCGACGCGCTGATCGCGCTGTCAGCGCGCGTGGAGGAGTTGGAAGAACGGCTGGGCGCCGAGCCCTGCCCACCCGATCCCTTTGCCGCCGAAGAGGCCGAGCGGACCGCGTACCGCGTCGAGCTCGAACGCATGCGGGTATACGTCACCATGGGTGAAGGCATCTAAGTCGGGGGAGCGCATTGCAAGCGGGGCTGTAACCTCATATGCTTGGGGACGGGGCAAGTGAACGTTGCCGTGCTCTCCGGGCTTGCTTTCTTTGCCAATCACCGCCCCCCAGGATCTGCTTCGGCTCGATGGCCTCCTCACTCTCGTTTACGAAATTTGTCTGGAAGAATCTGCGGCGCCGACGGCTCAGAACATTGCTGACCCTGGGCGGAATCAGCATGGCGGTGGGTGCGTTTGTTGGCCTGGTAGGCTTCTCGCGGTCATTCGAACAGCAATGGATGCAGATTTACTCCAGCAGCCGCACCGACATTGCGGTGATTCGCGGGACGTTTCTGAACACTTCACTGGATCAATCCGTTACCGGCAAGCTGATAAATATTCCGGTTGTGGCGCAAGCCGCGCCCGCGATCATCAACGAGATGGACCTGACTTCAGATGAGAATGCCCTGGTTTACGGCTGGCTGGCGAGCGGATACCAGCTTGACTCGTTGCAGATCCTCTCAGGAAGGCGATTTCGCGACGGTCAGCCAGAGGTGATGCTGGGCGACGTTCTGGCGCAAGGGTTGAAGAAGAAGCCAGGTGACGCTCTGGAGATCGAAGGGTCGCCGTTTACCGTGACGGGCGTTTACCACGGCGGCTCGGCGCTGGAGGCCGACGCGGTGATCATGCCGCTCGACCAACTGCAGCAACTGAGCAGCGTGCAAGGCAAGGTGTCGACGATCGACGTGCGCTTGCGTCCTGCACCGAAGGGCGAAACATGGGAGCACTACGTGAAGCGCGCCCAATCGGAGATTGAGGCGGCACTGCCGGGGCTGAAAGCAATCCCAGCGGCCGAACGGGCCAGCGACAACCAGTTCGTCAAACTTGCGCAGGCCTCCGCATGGGGCACGTCCATGATGGCCCTCCTGATCGGCATTCTGGGGATCGCGAACACCATGGTGATGAGCGTCTTCGAGCGCACGCAGGA
Source organism: uncultured Acidobacteriaceae bacterium (assembly GCA_963850865.1). Classification (GTDB taxonomy): domain Bacteria; phylum Acidobacteriota; class Terriglobia; order Terriglobales; family Acidobacteriaceae; genus Telmatobacter. The sequence continues at coordinate 223,173 of CAWKMZ010000004.1, read as the reverse complement.
GATCGGGACCCTGCGCTCCATGGGATGGAAGCGATCGCACATCCTGTTACTCATCGAGTTTGAGGCGGCCATCCTCGGCCTGGGCGGCGGGGTCTTCGGCCTGCTGCTGGGTTGGCTCTCACTGCGCGTGCTGGCGAGCCTGCCGCAGACCGCGACCTTCGTCTCAGCTACGCTCGAGTGGCCGCTGATTGTGCAGGCGATGGTGATTGCGCTGGCCGCCGGGCTGATCGCCGGAGCCGTTCCAGCGTGGCGGGCTGGGAAGCTATCTCCGGTGGATGCGCTTCGCCACGACTAAACCTTGCACAAGAAGTTCTAGGCGATCTTTTCTGAGAAGCGCTCTTGCAGGACGCGCCTGAGAAACTTGCCATTGTGGTTCTGCGGCAAGCCTCCGGGATCGAGAATCCAAATGTGCCGCGGCGTTTTATAGGCGGCGAGGTGGCTTCTGCACCAGTTCAGCAGCTCAGTTTCCCCTTCGGGCGAACCGGGCAGCAACTCGACCGCGACAGCGGGTACTTCGCCTTTCTCCTTGTGTGGCAGGCCGAAGGCGATGGCGCGAGCGACCGAAGGATGAGCCAGAATCGCCTCTTCCAATTCGCGCACGTAAACCGAGTATCCGCCGGATTTGATGACATCTTTGATGCGCCCTACGATGCGAATCAGTCCAAAGCGATTCCGCGTAGCCAGATCGCCCGTGCGCAGCCATCCATCACCTGTCAAAAGGCCATTGTTGCTTTCCTTGTCTTGCCAATAGTGGGGCGCAATGCCGCGACGGCGAATCTGGCACTCGCCTGGATTGCCCGCCCGAACGCGCCGGCCGTTTTCATCGGCGATGCGGACGCGAAACGGCGGAACGGGAAAACACAGTTGGCCGCTGCCGGGAAAGAGCGATAATTCAATGCCCATCATTGCCAGCCCGCCGAGCTCAACCATTCCATAACCATTCAGGATGATGGGAGGAACACGACGCCCACCAGGCAGGCGAAGCAAAGCCCCGAATTCGCGCAGGCGCACACGAACCTCCGACGGCAGGTAGTCGCTGGCCGAGAGCCACACGCGAAGGGTTGCCAGCCGTCTGGGATCGGGATTGCTGTTGACCACACGGGCGAGCATCGCGGGTACGCCAACAAAGGTGGTCACGCCGAAGCGCTCGACGAGTTGAAGAGCGTTTTCGACGTCGAAACGCTCAAGAAAACATCCGCGAATGCCGGCCATCAAACCGTAAAGCGCAATGCTGACGGCCATGATGTGGGACCAGGGAAGCGCGACAAGCGCGAGATCGCTTGAGCCCAGAAAGAGGCCAGCGAAGACCGTCGACGCGCGCGCGCCCAGCAGGGCACGGCTTGAAAGTGCCGCCCCTTTTGGGAATCCTGTGGTGCCGGAAGTATGGAAGACAGCCACGGTGGCTGAGGGGTCGATGGTGACGGCGGGAAACGGCGCGCCACTCTCCTTAACGCGAACAAATCCGTCGAGAGTTTCCGGCTCCTGGTCTGCCTGGATCCAGGCGCGGACATCGAGCGCGCTGCGGTCCACGATGGTGCGTTCGAAGACCGCCTTGTCCGTAACCAGAATATGGGTTCCGCTGTCAGCGAGAATGCGCTTTACTTCGCTGAGAGAGAGCTGCGGATTGAGCGGAACGGCAATGCCGCCGGCGCGGATGATGGCCAGGAACCAGTGGAAGCAGTGGTGATCGTTGGTGCAATAGACGGCAACCGGCTCAGCCGGGCGGAGGCCGATGGAGCGGCGAAGAAACGAATCGATTTCGCAAATGGCGGCGTGAAGATCGGAGAGCTGGAAGTTCCTATCCACGCCGACCGAGACTTCAGAATCACCTTTGCGCCGCAGCATTTCGTCGACCAGGTTGGCGACGGTGATGTTGCGATCGCGAGCGAGCCGGGTTTGGCGAATGAGATTCATTGTGCCGGGATTTCTTTGCGTCCCCAGTCGCTGGCTACGCAATAGTGCAGCAGGCGGTCGAGATAATCCATCACGGGCGGCGGCGTAATCCCAACGGGTCCCAGCAAACGCTCGGCGTTCGTGGTGTCGAACTGCAAGCGCATGGTGAAGTAATCGCGATAGGCGGCGCCGTCAACGAGGACCCGACGCTTCCGGCCCCAGAGCGCGAGAGACAGCAGAGGCCTGACCGCAGCGAAGAAGATTTTAGGATCGACATAACGCGGTTCGCGAACCTTGAAGTACTCCGCGGCGCGCCTGGCGACGCGCTCGATGGTGGCGCTTCCCCTGGGCCCGGCGCACAAATGAACGGTGGCGCCCACAGCCCCCTCATCGAACGCGAGCTGAGCTACCGCCTTGGCCACATAATCGACGGGCACAATATCGAGCACTGCGTCGCGGAATCCCGGCACAGTGCGCCAGAGCCTTCTGGAGTAGATCTTGAGCGGCCAGTACAGCATTTTGAAGCTGGAGGTGACGCCGGTTTGCGAATCGCCCACGATGATGCTTGGACGCAGAATGACGCAGGGAAGTGAGCCCATGCGCGAACGCACCAGCGCTTCGGCTTCAGCCTTGGTTTGCTCGTAGGTGTTGCGGAAATGCTGGCCTGCGTCGAGCTCGCTTTCACGGATCAATCCTTCGCGCTCTCCGGCTACATACGCGGTGCCGACGTAGGTGAAGCTGCGGAGCGAGGCCATGGTCGCGGCGAAGTCGAGCATCTTCCGCGTCCCATCGACGTTCATGTGGCGAGCCTCCTCCAGCGAGTGATCGAAGCGCACGGTTGCCGCGCAGTGAATGACGCGCGTCGTCTCCGCTGCCAGAGTTTGCAGGGTGGAAGCATCCAACCCGCAGTTGGGCTCGCTCACGTCGCCGGCATAGACCTGCACGCGTTGTGAGTCCGCTGCTTGAATGATGGATTCGGCACGTTGCGCAGGAGTTTGACCCGGCCGAGGCCGGATGAGAAGCGCAAGCCTCGCGTGGGGCTGACGCTGAAGCAGCTCATGGACCACCTGCGTGCCCAGAAAGCCTGTCGCGCCAGTCACCAGGATCAGTTCTTCTTGATTCATGTAGAAGGCAGCACCCGTGCGCGGTTCCCACGCAGACCGGCGCGATTGAACTGGGCGCGTTGCGGCGAGCGGGGGACCTGAGAAGATTATATTTGGAAATCGCGCGGCGCGTAAGATTCGAGGCCATTTGGCGCGGCATTCAGATGAAGATTTGTTCATGGGACGCGCGGAGTACCCCCATGCGCGCCAGAAGGCCAATCGTCCTCATGCCCGAAGATTCAAGGTGCTACATTGGATGGTTCCGGAGTTTGTCGGAAGGATTTCCTCGTTGCCCTCTATTCGCGCGCTGCTGACGCTCGTTCTTGCGCTTTCATGCTTTGCCCGCGTTGATGCGCAGGTGCAGGCTGCGCCCGTTCCCGATGAGATGCGCAACAGCTTTTTTGCGATCACAGTGAACCATGAACGGGTCGACGTTGCCCATGGCGCGTCGAACTACGAATTCGTCAGCTTCGATACGACGGGGCCCGCGGACATCTCGATTACCGCAGCCGACCCGCATTTCTGGGACAGTGGCGTGGACATTGAACCATGGCGGCTGGGAATTCGCCCGACGCATCCGGAAGGGGAGCCGCAAACCATTCGCTTTCGGATAAGCGGCCCGGCGAAGCTCTCGATCTCGCGGCCAGGCGATTTTCTGAATCAGGCGCGCATGCTGTTTCTCTTTGCCGGCTCGCCGCCTCCGCCGCCGCCGAGCGGACCGAACGTGACCATCGTGCCGGCGGGCGTGCATCGCGAGAGCCTTAATCCCAAGAGCGGAGACACGATTTATCTTGCAGCCGGGCGCGTTTGTTTTTGGCAGCCTGAACTTGTGGCAAGTGGACAACGTGAAAGTACTGGGCAGGGGAACGATTATCTACGACGGACCGCAGGACCCGAACAGTGATACGGGCTGGATGCACAAGCCTGACTGGCATTGCATTGTCGCTGACCAGGCGCACAACATTGAGATCGACGGCCTCACCTGCATCATCCGCTCAAGGACGTGGTCGATCCAGATGAAGGATTCCTTTGGTTTGAGATTTGACGATCTGCGCGTGATCGGCGGCGACCAGGGAAACGCCAACCAGGACGGCATGGATTGGCTGGGCGGCGGCGACAGCATCGTGAATGATTCCTTCTTTCGCGCGTCGGATGATGATCTGGCGGCGCTGGGAAATTGGGACGGCTACACCGAGGCTGCCCTGACAGCGCCCGGCGCCGACGTCAACAACATTCTGGTTGAGAACAGCGAGTTCTCCACGAGCATTTCAAACGTGGTGCGATTGGGATGGCCGCAGAAGACCTATAACCTGCGCAACTTCACGCTGCGCGACTCCGATATTCTGCACGCGGGCATCGGGTCATGCGGGCAGACGTTTGGCCTGCTCGGCTTCTGGGGCGCGAACGGAGCGAGCGGCGATCATTCCGGCGTGAAGTTCGAGAATCTGATCCTCGACAACTGGTATTCGCTCGTGCAGATGGAGCAGGAGAAGCCCAGCCTGCACGGATTTATGTTCCAGAACATCTGGGCGCTCGATCAGCCGCCGCTTGCGGAGTCAACGATTATCGGCGACGTGAGCGATGTGACCTTCGACAACGTGAAGTACGGGCAGACGCGCGTGACGAGCAACGCGCAGATGCCGTTGGCGGTTTCGGGAGGAGCTGCGCAACCTGCGTATGCGCCGACGCCTGCGCTGGCAGCGGCTTTCACGGTCGATCCGACAGTGATCGTGCCGGGGCGGGAAGTGACGTTTACCGCGCAGGACGCGCCTGGAGCGCAGTACACGTGGCTCTTTGGCGATGGAAGCTCGGCGCACGGACGCCGCGTGCGGCATCGCTTCCCCGACGCGCTGGGGACTGAACTCGACGGAAAGAATGGCGCGGGACGATTCCGCGTGCTGCTGCATGTGAAGGATAGCTCCGGCCATCAGGATTGGGCGGCGCAAGGTGTGGTGGCCGTGGGGCAGTTTCACGATGGGATCAAGACGTCAGGGGCGACTGCGGCGGGGCTGAGTTGGAAGATTTTCTCCGGCACATGGGCTGCGCTGCCAGACTTCTCAAGCTTGCAGCCCTCGCTTACGGGCCAATCAGCGAATCTTTCGGCCGACGCCGGGGCATACGCACGCTACGCGGCTACATGGGACGGATTGATCAAAATTCCCGTTGACGGCGGCTACACCTTTCACTTGATCGATCGCGATGGAGCGCGCGTGACGATCGATGGGATGGAAGTGGCGAAGACCGGACCGCCGTTCGGGCTGGTTTGCGGCACGCCTGGGAATGCGGTGCGCTACGATCGCGGCTCGGTGGGCTTGCGCGCCGGCTTGCACGCAATTCATGTCGAGGCCCTGAACACCGTTAGCAGCGGTGCGCCGCGGCTGTTGTGGGAAGGCCCGACGGTGCCGATCGCCGACGTGCCGGCGACGGTGCTGTCGCATTAGTCCCGGTCTGCAAGGAGCAATCCAGCTCCGGGACGCACCGCGGCTGCAGGTTCCAGCCGAAGGATCGCGGTGAAACGGATCGATGGCGGCAGATCAATTAACCCCGAAAACTGGGCGTTTTGGCACCGGAAATCGACAAAAATCGACGAAATATGTCGACGATTTTGAGATAGATTTGTTGATTACAAAGGATTTAAGTGGCAAAATATACCCCCGGGGGGTATAAAAATCACTCGATGGCCCCAAACGGGGTCCGACCGGCGGGAGGACGAGGAGTTTTGGCCGGCGGACGAAGGGCGAATTCGGGGTCGGCGAGCTGGAGTTGGAAAGGGCTGGGGGTCTCCTGCTTGTGGCGAGTTGGCCGCGCCCTGGCGCGTGCCGGCGAGTTGGCAGGTTGGCTGCATATAAGACAAGTGTAACGATTTCGGGGAAATAATCGGCAAACTCGGGGAAAAAAGAGAACAGAGATAAGAGACTAGAGAAAAAGGACTTAAGGGACGCGGAGAATTTATTTTTGGGCGCGGGGGCTTGACAACTTTTCGGAGTGCCGCCGGGAAGCACTTGCGGAGAGCGGCCACCGGCGATCCCTTGCTTGCCGATTTTGCCTTCAGAACGTGCCAAGGCCGCCGGCAGAGACTTATCCGGCGGCCCGAGCGAGGGGAGGGCTGGTTACGGTATGCGGGTTACGGGATGCGAATGACGGTGCGGATCTGGAAGCTCGAAATGTTGGCGAGAACGTAGTAGCCGTCAACCATGCGCCATTCATAGCCACGCGGCGGGGGCGCGAGGTGATATTGGTGGTAGTCGACTCGATCGCCACGATTCCAGTCATCGTGATCGATGCGTCCGCCTCTCCTCCAATCCTTGTGCTCGACGTAACCATGATTGTCGTGATGGTCCTGTGCCTGGGCGGACCCGTGGTCGTCGTGATGATCCTGGGCGAGGGCGACGCCCCCCATAAGACTCGAGGAAAGGAACGCAAGCGCTAAAACGGTGTGCAGCTTTTTCATGGAATAGACCTCGCTGACTACGATGCACCCGGAGCAGGGCGCGTTGTGTGCGATTCGAGCCGATTCATGGCGTTTTGACGTTGGGCCGCCAAAGCGCTGACGTTAGGGCAGTTGCGTCGAGTCCCAGCCACCGCCGAGGGCGCGCACCAGGCTGACGCTGGCGGCAAATTGCCGGCTCACGATGTTGATGTAGGTGACTTGGTTCTGGAGGAGAGTCTGCTCGGCGGTAAGCACCTCGAGGTAGCTGGTGGCGCCGCCTTTGTAGCGCGTGTTGGAGAGGTCGAGGGAGTGCCGCGCAGAGTCGACTGCACGCTGCTCGGTGGCTGCTTCCTGCTCCAGAATGCGCAGAGCGGAGAGCTGATCTTCAACATCGTCGAAGGCCTGAAAGACCGAATTGCGATAGGCGTCGGCCTGCGCCTCGTAGTTGTGGCGGGCGACGTCGGTGAGCGCGTGGCGCTGGCCTGCGTCAAAAAGCAGCTCCGTGGCTTGCGCGCCCAGGCTCCAAAGCGAGCTCGGACCTTGAATCCATGTGCCGGGGTTTGTGCTTTCAAAGCCGCCCGATCCGCCGAGCGTGATGGTGGGGTAAAACGCGGCGATGTTGATGCCGATCTGCGCATTGGCAGCAGCGGCGAGGCGCTCGGCCTCCGCGATGTCAGGCCGGCGCTGGAGCAGTTGCGAAGGCACGCCCAAGGGGACTTGCGGCAACTTGAGATCGAGCGGCGAGGGCGGGATGCTGAAGTCGGGAAGGTTCAAGTTGGCCAGAGTGCCGATGGCGTGCTCGTACTGCGCGCGCGCCACGCCCAGGTCGACGAGCTGTGCGCGGACAGTTTCAAGCTGCGTTTGGGCCTGCGCCACGTCGACTTCGGTGGCTACGCCGCCGGAAAAGCGCCGCTGGGTCAGGTCGAGCTGATGCTCGAAATCGGTGACCGTGTCAGTCAAGAGCTGGATCTGAGAATCGAGGCCGCGGAGAGCGAAATAGTCGGTGGCCATTTCGGCATGGAGGGTGAGAGCCACGCTGGCCTCGTCGGCGGCGCTGGCTTGAGCATTGGCGCGGGCCTGCTCCACAGTGCGGCGAATGCGGCCCCAGAAATCAGGCTCCCAACTGGCCTGGCCGGCGATCACGAAGTCGCCGTAGGTGGTGGCGCCGCCGGGCGTGGCGAGAGGCCGATGGGCCGAAATACGATCGCGGCTGATGGAGGGACCGGCGGAAAGCGTGGGGTAAAGATTGGCGCGGGCAGCGCGCACCTGGGCCTCGGCGGCGAGGTAGAGCTCCATTTGCCGGCGGAGCTGGACATTGGTTGTATCGATGCGCTCTTCAAGCTGGTTTAGCTGCGGGTCCTGATAGATCTCCCACCACTTGCCCTTCAACATTCCGTCGGAGGGATTCGCCGGTTGCCACGCGCCGCCTTGCGGATTCGGCGGAGGGACGACGACGGTTGTCGCGCCGGTTTCTTTGTAGGCTGGCGGTGCGCTGTAGCCGGGGTGGTTGTAGTTGGGGCCGACGGGCTTGCAGGCGGAGAGGAGTAGCAGGGAGCAAGTGAGCAAGGGAGCGAGGGAGCGAGGGAGCGCGGGTGCAAGGGAGCAGGGAGCAGGGAGCGAGGGAGCAAGGGAGCGCGCCGCGTTCGACGATGGCGCACGATTTTTGGGCGACCGCTCGGTCATGGCTACATTGCCCCCGCGCCGAAGGCGTTGCTTTCGGACGATTCGACGGTGACTTTTTCTCCGTCGATCAGCGAGTCGGGTGGATCCTGGACGATTTTGTCGGACGAAGTGATGCCACTGACAATCTGGACCGTGGCGCCGTCGTCCTCGCCGATCACGACAGAGATGAGATGTGCGACCGTTCCATCGCTGCCGTGGGTTACTGTCGCCAACTGCATCCCCTGACGCCGGAAGATGAGCGCCGACGCAGGAACAATGTAGCTTGTCGCGGCAGAGGCGGTCTTGAAATGAACCTGCGCCAGTGAGCCGGGCATGAGCTGGCCGGCGCGGTTGTCCACGTCCACCTCGACCAGCAGTGTGCGGCTCACGGGATCGATGGCGTCGGCGGTTCGGACGAGTGTGCCGTCGAAGCTTTTTCCGGCGTACTCGGGAAAGGTAAGGTCAACCTTCATTCCGCGCTTCATGGTTTGCGAGAAGAGCTGGGGCACGTTGGTGTAGACGCGCAGGGTCTGGAGCGCCTGCATGTGGAAGAGCTCAGTGCCGCCGCCCTGGCCGGAGCCGGAACTGATGAGCTGACCGGTATCAACGCCGCGCGCGGTGACCACGCCATCGAAGGGCGCATAGACTTTCTCGAACGCTTGCAATTCGCGCAGGCGTTGCAGGTTGGCCTGAGCGGATTTGACTGCTCCCGCGGTGGCGGCGGCCTGATTCACAAAGGTGTCGGTGTCCTGCTGCGAGACGGCGTTGGACTTGACGAGTCCGGAGTACCGATCGGCCTGGATACGCGCGTTGTTGGCGGTGGCTTGAGCGGTCGCCAGATCGGACTCTGCCTGCGCAACTTGTTTGTCGAGCTCGGGCGTGGAGATGACGGCGAGCAGTTCGCCCTTTTTCACTTTGGAGCCGATGTCGAAGTACCAGCGTTCAAGGTAGCCGTCGGTGCGGGCGTAGATGGGCGAATCGGTATACGCAGTCACGTTGCCGGGAAGGACGAGCGTCTCCACGGGTGCGCCGGCTTTTGGCGGAGCGACGGAGACCGTTGGCGCGGCGAGGGCATCGGTACGCTGGGCAAGAACGGTGTCAGCGTGCAATCGGCGAAGGATGCCCACGGCCGCGAGCACCAACAGAATGAACAGGACGACGCCCGCGCCCACCAGGGCTTTACGCGGCGAAAGAGGCGTTGCCTCGGGAGCGGTCTCGTGGCTGGCCGCGGCGGAATGTGAGTGTGCGTTCGGTTCCTGATTCATAAGCACCTACTCCGGTCTGGCATCGAACTCATCAAAGCGAGCGGCGTCGGATTCGTCGTCGCGCTCGCGCTGCCGCTCCATGCGGCCGTGAATAAAGGAGAAGAAAGCGGGCACAAAGAATAACGTGGCCACTGTGGCCAGCAGCAAGCCGCCGATGACGGCGCGTCCCAACGGGGCGTTCTGCTCGCCACCATCGCCGAGACCGAGCGCCATCGGCACCATGCCGATGATCATGGCCAGCGCGGTCATCAACACCGGGCGCAGACGCACGAAACCTGCGTTGAGCGCGGCGCGGCGCGCATCGCCGACGAGGATCTCCATCTGCTCACGCGCGAAGCTCACGACGAGGATGGAGTTGGCAGTGGCCACGCCCATGCACATGATGGCTCCGGTGAGCGCTGGTACGCTGAGGCGGGTCCCCGTGAGGAAAAGAAACCATACGATCCCCGCCAGCGCGGCGGGCAAGGCGGAGATGATGAGAAACGGATCGAGCCAAGACTGGAAATTAACCACGATCAACAGATAGACCAGCAGGATGGAGAAGGCGAGGCCGCTCAAAAGACCGAAATACGACCGGTACATAGTTTCGCTCTGGCCGCGAAAGATGAACCGCGAGCCACGGGGCAGGTCCTTCTGGTGGCCGGCGACAATCTTCTCCATGGCGCGGGTGACGCTGCCCAGGTCGGTGCCTTCGACGTTGGCGTAAATATCGATCACCGGCTGCACATCGTAGTGGCTGATGGTGCCCTGCTCGGCGCCGGGGACGATGGAGGCAAGATTGCTGAGCACCTGTACCGGCCGTGGGACGCCGGGGGCGGCGGTTGTGGCGCCGGAGGTTTGAGCTGGAGCGACGCCGCCCAGCGGTGCAGCACCAGGCGCGCCTGTCGAAGTGCTTGTGGAGGGTTGCGTCATACCCGCGTTGGTGGCCGGACTGGTGATGGGCAGACTTTCCAATGCCGCCATGGTGTCCATGCGGTACTGCGGCGACTGAATGGCGATGTTGTAGGTGACTCCGTTGCGCGGATCGAGATAGAAATTCGGGCTGGTCTGGAAACTGCCGCTGAGAGCCACCAACAGTCCCTGGGCCACATTCTGCTGGGTCAGGCCAGTGGCCTGGGCGCGCGTGCGGTCGACGTTGACGGTGAAGTTCGGGGTGTTGAACGGCTGCTGGATGCGAGCGTCGGCCGCTCCGCGAACATAACGGACCTCATTGAGCATGCGTTCGGCCAGCGCGCGATTGGCGTAGAGATTGGGGCCGACGATTTGAATGTCAATGGGCGACGATAGCCCAAAGTTGAGGATCTGGGTGACGATGTCAACGGGAACCGTATAGAAGGTGACGCCGGGGTATTCGCGGGCCAGTACCTGGCGCAAACGCTCGACGTACATCTCGCTGGGATGATGGTCGCGGGTCAACTGGACCTGAATGTCGGCGTCGGACGGACCCACCGGCGCCGAGGTGGAATAGGAGAGATTCAGCGATGAATACGGCAGGCCAACGTTATCGAGGATCGTCACCAGTTCGCTGGACGGAATCTCGCGGCGGATGGTTCCCTCAATATGGTCGCAGAGAGCGGCGGTCTCTTCGATGCGCGTGCCGGTGTGGGCACGCACGTGAATCATGAACTGGCCGGAGTCAACGGAGGGGAAGAAGTCCTGACCGAGGAACGGCGCCAGCCCCAGCGACGCGAGGGCAAAGGCCAGAAAGACAATCAGGAAAACGCCCGCGTGATCGACGCAGAGTGTGAGCAGGCTCAGATAGCCGCGGCGAAAGCGGTCGAATGCGCGTTCAAAGCCGTGCTGAAAACGTATGAACGGGTTGCGGCTGGCTTGCTTGCGCGCCGACTGTGCGTCGTCGTGCTCCTTGAGCAGGTATTTGGCCATCGTAGGCACGAGGGTGCGCGACAGAAAATAGCTGGCGAGCATGGCGAAGACCACGGCCTCGGCCATGGGGACAAACAGATAACGCGCCACGCCGCTCAGGAAGAACATGGGCACGAAGACGATGCAGATGGCGAGGGTGGAGACGAGCGCAGGCGTAGCGATCTGGGCGGAGCCTTCAAGAATAGCCGCCTCCAGTTCGCGTCCTGTTTCAAGAAAGCGGTTGATGTTCTCGATTGCGACGGTGGCGTCGTCGACCAGGATGCCGACGGCAAGGGCCATGCCGCCGAGGGTCATGATGTTGATGGTCTCGTGCAGCGCGCCGAGGAGAATGAGGGAACAGAGAATCGAGAGCGGGATAGAGACGGCGATGATGATGGTGGAACGGAAGCTGCCGAGAAAAATCAGAATCATGGCGGCAGTGAGGCAGGCCGCGATGATGGCCTCGCGCACGACGCCGCTGATTGCGCTGCGGACAAAAATCGACTGATCGGAGAGAGCAACGATTTTGAGTTGCGGGGGCAGTTGGCCCTTCAGACTGGGGCTGGAGATGATTGCGTTCACATTCCTGATGATGTCGAGCGTTGATGAGGAACCGGTCTTGAGGACATTCATCATGATGGCGCGGCGGCCGTCAACGCGGACGATGTTGGTTTGCGGCGGATTGCCATCGCGCACGTGGGCCACATCGCGGATATAGACGGTAGCCCCGTTCACAGTCTTGATGGGCATGTTGTTGAGGGCGTCGAGAACCGTCGGCGCGGAGTTGGTCTCAACCTGGTATTCAAAGCGGTCGAGCTTGATGGTGCCAGAGGGCGCGATCACGTTTTGGGCCGCGATGGCGTTGACAACGTCGGTCGGGGAGAGCCCCTTGGCCTCAAGGGCGTTCAGGTCGAGATCGATCTCTATCTGGCGCTGCTTGCCGCCATAGGGAAACGGCGTTTGCGCGCCTTCGACGGTGGCCAGTTGAAGGCGGATGGTTTGCGTGGCGATATCGTTCAACTGCTGCTCGTTCAGGCCGGGGCCGGAGAGACCCAGTTGCAGGACCGGAACGCTGGAAGCGTTGTACTGGATGATGAAGGGCGGCGTGGTCCCCGGCGGCAGAGAGCGCAACTGGACCTGGCTGATGGCGCTGACTTGCGCCACGGCCTGGCCGATGTTCACGTTGGGATGGAAATAAATCTTGATGATGCCCACGCCAACCAGCGATTGCGACTCGATGTGGTCGATGTCGTTGACGGTGGTGGTCATGCCGCGCTCGGCGTTGGTGACGATGCGGTTGGCGATCTGGTCGGCCGACAGTCCGGCGTACTGCCAGACCACGGTGACCACCGGTATATCGATGTTGGGAAAGATGTCCGTCGGCATCGTTTCGATGCTGTAGACGCCAAGGATCAGAATGAGCAGCGCGAAGACGACAAAGGTATAAGGCCGCCGCAGCGCAAGCCGAACCATCCACATCATAAAGCTGGTATTCGCTCCTCGGCCGGCATTCTGGTGGCGCTCAGGCCAGCCGCTGGCCTGCCATCAACCGCAGCCGCAAATGAGACCCTTTTGAGCTTTGCCGCGGCGTGCGCCGGCTCCCTGGGGCATCGCGCCGGATCACACCGAAGTGCCACTCCGGCCATGCGTTTCGTTGAACATACTATGTTAGCTGATCGACAAAGACTGTGAGGATGAACACGGAAACCCGGCCGATTCTTCTGCCCCGCCTATAAGATGCCTGCGAGACAAAAAAGGTCGGATCTTAAGAGTCTTTCGCCTGAGCGCATGTGTCCAGGTTGCCGGATGCGCGTCTAAGGAGCATACCGCCAAGAGCACGGCAGTCCGCCAGCTTCCGGTAAACTGTGAGATGGAATTCAAAAAGAGGAATCAACACTTTTGCCGGCGGCGTTCGCGGCGGCGAATTTGTGGCTGGGGTGGGCTTTCCGGCTTCCAGTTTGGCCCCGATAGCGAAGCTGTATGTTGAGGGGCCGCGGCAGGTTTTCAACCAAATGACCCCGGCTCTTCGAGCCGCACGTTGTTGAGCTTCACTTGAAGTTTCCACCCCAACGGCAAAGGCCGGCCGTTGAAGATCCCGCAGAGTTTGGGGAGGGTGGGCATGGTCCTGTAGAATCGATCTTTCCTGAAGGAACGATCAGAATCTCCGACGAAGGACCGGATTTTCAGCGAATGAGGGTGTGCAAATTCTTCCTGTGAACCCGAACAATGGCAAGAAAGAGTTTTTGTGCTCGCCGCAGGGCTCAGACCCGGTGAAGAACAGGCACACTTTCATCGGCGGCGCTTCCGCAATCGGACGCGTGGCGCGCTTCTTTATTTTGGCGATCCTGGTGGCAAGCGCCAGCGCAGCTTTGGCGCAGACGTCCGACGCCATCGACCAGATTCGCGTGATCGGCAACCGGCGCATTCCCAAGGAAACCATCCTGGCCAGGATGTTCACTCATCCGGGCGACACGTACGATCCGATCTCGATCGAGCGCGACTTCAATTCCCTTTGGAACACCGGCTACTTTGAGGATTTGCGCATCGAGCGCGAGGATTCAGAGAAGGGCATCATCCTGGATGTTTTTGTGCGCGAGAAACCAACGATTCGCGACATCATCTACAAGGGCAATAATTCGGTCACCAACTCCGACATTCTGGATGCCTTTAAGAAGACCAAGGTGGGCCTTTCGGTAGAGAGCCAGTACGACCCCACCCGGATCCAGCACGCCGAGAACGTCATCAAGGACCTGCTGGCCGCGCATGGCCACCAGTTTGCGACTGTAAAAACCGACGTCAAGACCGTTCCTCCGGCCTCGGTGCAGGTTACGTTCAATATCAAGGAAGGCCCGGAGGTGAAGGTGGGCAAGATCACCTTCGCTGGAAATCGGCATTTGAGCGCTCTTGAACTGCGGCGCGCCATGAAGAATCTGAAGCCCATCGGCATACCGTATTCCGTCGTTTTCGAAGACTTGTTTCCTCAGACGTACGATTCCTCAAAGCTCGAGGAAGATACTGAGCGGGTTCGGCAGGCCTACCGCGACAAAGGCTATGCCAATGCCGCCGTGGAGCAGCCCAAGACCCAAGTTCGCGACGAGGGCGGCCTTAACTGGTTCACCTTCAGGCCGAATACGGGCAAGCGGATTGACATCTCGATGACCGTTGAAGAGGGCGGCCGCTACCGTCTTGGGGAGATCACGTTCACGGGCAACAAGCAGATCAATAATCTAAAGGCGCTGCGGGCCACCTTCCCCATCAAAGACGGAGACTGGTTCAGCGCCACGGGGATCAGCAAGGGCCTGGACAACCTGAAGAAGGCCTATGGGGGCCTGGGCTACATCAACTTCGGCGCCATCCCCAAGGTTTCGTATGACGAACAGAAGAAAACCGTGTCACTGAACATCGACATCGACGAGGGCAAGCAGTTTTTCGTCTCGCGCATCGAGTTCACAGGCAACACGATCACTCGCGACAAGGTCATCCGGCGCGAACTTCTGCTCGACGAGGGTTCGGTTTACAACTCCCAGATGTGGGAGTACAGCCTGCTGCGTCTCAATCAGCTGGAATACTTCGAGCCGTTGAAGGTCGATCAGGACTCCGAGGCCCACCAGGACCCGGATAACGGCACAGTCGAGCTGCTTTTGAAGGTGAAGGAGAAGGGCAAGAACTCCATCGGCCTCAATGGCGGCGTGAGCGGGCTCTCCGGCGCCTTTCTGGGGTTGAATTACTCGACCAACAACTTCTTAGGGTTGGGAGAGACTCTCAGCGTCCAGGCCAACCTGGGCAGTACCAACCGGACATTCCTGTTTGGCTTCACGCAGCCCTATTTCCGCAATCGTCCCATGAACATGGGATTCCAGATTTTCAACAACAAATCGGACTACAACGCGGCCAAAAACTATGAGTCCACGACTGGCGCTTCAGTCAATCTGTCTGCGGCAGAGAAGAGCCTGACGCAGAACTACAACGTGGGTTCGGACGGCCTTAATTTCTCTCTCAGCTATCCGCTGAGGAAACATGCGTTCCAGCGCGTGGGCATGACGTATTCGTGGACCAAATCCACCATCACGGCATTCAGCACAGCGTCTTCGACATTTTTCCAGACCATTGCCTTCCGCTCCGGAGTGGAGGGATCGAACCCGCTGGCCGGTATCATCAACAGTTCGGTCTCGCTCACTTACACATACGACACGGTCAGCAACCCGTTCCGGCCGCGGGAGGGCAAGCAATACTCGGTGTTTGTCCAGACCTCGGGCCTCTGGGGCAGTGTGCGTTATGTCAACCCTGTAGTCGCGTACAAGCAGTACATTCCCATGCACTACCTGAAGTTTTCAAAGGAAGGGCACAACGTGCTGGCCGTGCGCGCGCAGTTGGGCTATATCCAGGGCTTTGGCGGCGAGGTAGCTCCTCCGAATAACCGGTTCTATGCCGGCGGCGAGCAGGAGCTACGAGGCTTTGACGTGCGCGGCGCCACGCCCTACGGCTACGTACCCAGCCGGATCAACTTCCAACTGACCAATCCCGACGGCAGTTGCGTACCTCGCGACCCGACCAATCCGCAGGACAACCAGTGCATCCAGGTGCCGCTGCCGGTCTACGGCATCGCCTCCATCGGCGGCGATTCCGACCTGACCGCCAACGCCGAGTACCGCATCCCCGTTGTCGGGCCTTTCATGTTCTCGTTCTTCGACGATTTCGGCCTGGATGTGGCGACCAATCACGGGCAATTGAAGCAAAGTCCCCAGGGTTTCGCCAGCCTGACCGCTCCGCTCTATGGCTGCCCGGTGTACAACAACGGATCGTGCCAGGGAGGCATTCCGGGCAAGGACGTTGGTTTCCGTCAGGATATTCACCCCGTGGCGGGCACTAACTTCGTTCCGCGCATGTCGCTGGGAGCCGAGCTTTCGGTCATCATGCCGATCATCAATGCTCCGTTCCGCCTTTACTACGCCTATAACCCGCTGCGCCTGTATGAGACGCCTTACTGCAACGACGTGAATCAGGGCCAGAAGCAATTGAGCTGCTCGGCAGAGTTGATTACGCGCGCGATGTTCCCGCCGGGCGGCGCGGG
Source organism: uncultured Acidobacteriaceae bacterium (assembly GCA_963850865.1). Lineage (GTDB taxonomy): Bacteria > Acidobacteriota > Terriglobia > Terriglobales > Acidobacteriaceae > Telmatobacter. Next base: position 206,886 of record CAWKMZ010000004.1, on the reverse strand, counting down.
CGATTACAGCTACCAGGAAGCTGTCGATTCTTACGGCTCGCAAAATATCTTCCGCGAGCCAAGAAAGACCTTCCGGTTGACGGTGTCGACGACGTTCTAAGTGAGCGAGTTTGACGCTCGGAATGCAGGCTCCTATAATCCCCTTTAGTTCCCGGCGATACCTCCATGCGCATAATCTGTGAGCAGGTTTCGGGCCGGACCCAGCCTCGAAGACGATGCAGGAGATGCGGAGTTCCGAGGTTGCGGCACCGACAGGACCGGCAGGCGGGAACTCCGAAGGAGTTTTTCAATCGTATGAAGCGTCTGCCCTTGTTCGTTCTTTTGTTTGCCGCGGTTTCGGTGATCCCAGCCGCCAGCCAGACTTCAGCCCCAGCCGCACAAAAGCCCAGTCCAGCGGTTTTCACCGGCCCAGCCAAGGTCGCGGTCATCGCCTTTCAGGCAGCCGTGAGCCAGACCAACGAGTTCCAGCGCGACTTTTCCGACCTGCAGAAGAAGTACGAACCCAAGCGCCAGGATTTGAAGACGCTGGCCAGCCAAATCGACACCCTGACGAAGCAGTTGGACGAACAGGGCCCGCAACTGGGTGAAGCGGAGCGCATGAGCCGCGCCCGCACCCTCGACGAGAAAAAGAAACAGTTGGACCGCGATAGCCAGGACGCGCAGAGCGACTTCCAGAACGACATGCAGCAGATGCTGAGCGGAGTGGCGCAAAAGGTCGGCGCGTTAATGACCGACTACGCGCAGAAGCAGGGCTACACCCTGGTGCTGGACGCGGGCGACCAGCAGAATGCAACTGTGCTCTATGCCGTGCCGTCCACCGACATCACGAAGGCCATCATCGATGCCTATAACGTGAAGTCGGGGATACCGGCGCCGCCGCCAGAGAGCTCGGATACGAACCAGCCAGGGGTGGATGCGCCGCAGCCGGCGCCGGCGGCACACTAAAGAGTTGGGCAGGGAAAGATAGCCGCTCGTGGTGCTTTGATTCCCAGGTCTCAAAAGCGAGATCTCCACCCCAGGGACGTTGACCTGTCCCCGGGGGCCCCGGACCTGGGGCACCCGCTTTATGGAATGTTTACCGGCCGGCTGTTGAGGGATCACGGGTCCCTGTATAATCGCGATAGTTCCTGCTGACGTTTCCATTCGCGTCCTTTTCAAGCGCTGCGCCGTCCGGCCCAGAGTCCCCGTGGAAAAGCGTGAGGTTTGTCAGAAGAGTCAGACGCGTTCTTGCGTCTAACCGTGGAGCGAACAGGAATTCCGAAGGAGTCTTCGAAACCGATGAAACGACCGTTAGCCTTTGTTCTTTTGCTAGCCTCAGGACTGGTCCTGAGCGCCGGCGCACAAACTCCAGCCGCGCCAGCCGCAACGGCAGCGGCTCCCGCAGGCCCCGCCAAAATCGCCGTCATTGCCTTTCAGTTGGCTGTGGCCCAAACGAACGAAGGCCAGCGGGATTTTGCCGACTTGCAGAAGAAGTACGCGCCCAAAGAAGCTTCTCTCAAGTCTCTCAGCGATGAAATCGACGCTTTGAACAAGTCGCTGCAAGACCCGGGAGCCAACCTGAGCGACGTGGAACGCGCCAATCGGAGCAAGTCCGCTGAAGACAAGAAGAAGCAACTGGACCGCGAGACCGAGGATCTGCGCAACGACGGGCAGCAGGATATGCAGGATCTGTATACGTCGCTGGCTTCAAAGGTCTACGACGTGATGCAGAACTATGCCGAAGGGCAGGGGTTTACGCTGGTTCTCGACATTTCGCAGCAGCAATCGCCCGTGCTCTACGCGAACGGCGGCACCAACATTACCAAGCAGGTGATCGACGCGTACAACGTAAAATCGGGAGTACCGGCGCCACCGGCGCAGCCTGCAGGCGAAGCGCCCCGGCCGAGGGGAATGACTCCTCCGGCACATGCTCCAACCTCAACGCCCTCGATCCACTGAGGAGCAACCCAACCGTAGCGCGAAGGCCCCGTCCCCACGGGGCCTTTGTGCTGGGTTCCGCAACCACCGCCGGCTGTGGAAAATTTTGTGGATATTTCCGGGAAACCCCTCGAATCCAGCCGCAATTCTCTGCTTGTCAGCATCTGTCTGCTTCTGATAAAACGTGTAACTCCTTGTTCTTGAATGGGAGATCGCCGGATCGGCCTCCTGGAGGCACGCGATCGGCCTCATCCCGGCAGTTTTGCGCATTTTGCCCGGTTTCCACAGCAGAGGATGAATTTCCGGTGACAAAAAACACAGACGGTCAAGAGTTTGGCACTGCTTTTGCTGGTCAATTCTGGCTTTCTTCGCCGACGCGCAAGACGGCCAGGAACGCCTCCTGCGGGATGTCCACTTTGCCGATCCGCTTCATGCGCTTTTTGCCTTCCTTTTGTTTCTCCAGCAGCTTGCGTTTGCGCGAGATGTCGCCGCCATAACACTTGGCCAGAACGTTCTTGCGCAGGGGGCTGACGGTTTCGCGGGAGATAACCTTGGCGCCGATGGCGGCCTGGATGGCGACTTCAAACTGCTGGCGCGGAATCAATTCGCGCATCTTGGAGACCAGCGCCCGGCCACGCTCGTAAGCGTGGTCCTGGTGCACGATGATGGACAGCGCATCGACGGGTTCACCGGCGATGAGGATGTCGAGCTTGACCATGGGCGACTCCCACTCGCCGGCGAGCTGGTAGTCGAGCGACGCGTACCCGCGGGAGATGGACTTGAGGCGATCGTAGAAATCGAGCACGATTTCGTTCAGGGGCAGCTCGTAGGTGAGCATGACGCGCGTGGGAGTCACGTACTCGAAGTTCATCTGCTTGCCGCGCTTCTCCTCGACGAGCTTAAAGATGCCGCCGACGTACTCCTCGTTGGTGAGGATTTTGGCGGTAATGACGGGCTCGCGAATGCCGGCGATCGACTGCGGCTCAGGCCAGCGGGAGGGATTGTCAACGTCGATCTCGCTTCCGTCGGTCATCGCGATGTGGTAGCGAACTCCCGGCGCGGTGGTGATCAGGTCCAGCTCGTATTCGCGCTCCAGCCGCTCCTGAATGATCTCCATATGGAGTAATCCGAGGAAGCCGCAGCGGAAGCCGAAGCCCAGCGCGACAGAACTCTCCGGCTCGAAGAAGAAGGATGAATCGTTGAGGCGGAGTTTCTCCAGAGCGTCGCGCAACAGCGTGTGCTCGTGGGAGTCCACGGTATACAGGCCGGCAAAGACCATGGGCTTGATGTCTTCAAAGCCGGGAAGCGCATGCGCGGCGGGATTGGCGTCGTCGGTGACGGTGTCGCCGATTTTGGTGTCGGCAACGTTTTTGATTGTGGCCGCGAAAAATCCGACCTCGCCAGCAATGAGCTCGGCAATTTCGACGGGCTTGGGGCAAAGCACGCCCATGGACTCGACTTCATGCGCGATACCGTTCGACATGAAGCGGATATGCTGCCCCTTTCGCAAGGTCCCCTGCATGACGCGGACCAGGACAATGACGCCGCGATAGGCGTCGAACCAGGAATCGAAGATGAGGGCCTGGAGGGGCGCATTGGGATCGCCTTTAGGGGCGGGGAGCCGGTGGACGATCGCTTCCAGCACTTCGTCCACGCCCTGGCCGGTCTTGGCGCTCACCGGGATGGCGTCGGTGGCGTCGATTCCGACGGCCTGCTCGATGTCTTCCTGGGTGCGGAGAATGTCGGCCGAGGGAAGGTCGATCTTGTTGATCACGGGAATGATTTCGAGGCCGTGATGGATGGCGAGATAGGCGTTGGCCAGGGTCTGCGCTTCCACGCCCTGGCTCGCGTCAACCACCAGCAGCGCACCCTCGCACGAGGAGAGCGATCGCGAGACCTCGTAGCTGAAGTCAACGTGGCCCGGTGTATCGATGAGATTGAGCTGGTAGATGTTGCCGTCGCGGGCTTTGTACATCATGCGCACGGCGTGGGCCTTGATGGTGATGCCGCGCTCCCGCTCAAGGTCCATATCGTCAAGGATCTGGGCCTGCATCTCGCGATCGGTGACCGAGCCAGTAAGCTGCAGCAGCCGGTCGCTGAGCGTCGACTTGCCGTGGTCAATGTGCGCGATGATGGCGAAGTTACGAAGGAAACGGGCGTCCATGGGAGGGCTTTCGGAGGGTTTGTTCAGCGTGTACTAGGCGCGATTTACGATGCGCGCACCGCGTTTCGCCTTCTATCGCATAGCTTATCATTCGCATAGTGCCCAATTCCGTCTCCCATTCGCGCCTTTCGTTGCTTCTTTTCATCGAAGTGCATAGGAGTCGATTGCCGGCGTCGCGGGTGTTTGCGGCCGCCGCCGTCCTGGCACTGACATTGGCCGGCTGCACGCCGACGGACTCTGCCGGAGCCAAAGCCGCGCTTGCCAAGCAGGCCACGGCGCCTGCGCTGCCCGCGGCCGCTCCAGCTCAGGCCGCAGCCCCAGCGCCGCCGCCACTCACTCGGGAAGAGCAGCACGTGAGGGTGCTGATCACGCAGGTTGAGGCGGCATACGCGCGCGGCAACGCCGACTACCAAAAAGGGGCGCTGGCCGAAGCCAAGGCGGAGTTTGACCGCGCTGTCGATCTGATGCTGTCGAGCGGCATCGATATCAAGAACAATGCAGAGTTGCAGGACGAATTCGACAAGATCGTGGACCAGGTAAATGCGCTGGAGATGGAAGCGCTGAAGCAGGGCAACGGGTTTGTGCCCAAGGAAGAGATCACACCCTCGGAGGCCGCGAGCGACATCACGTTTGCTTCAGATCCGAACCTGGTTGCCAAGGCCACGGCCGATTTGGCGACCACCAAGTCTGACCTGCCGCTGGTGGTGAACGACTATGTCGCCACATACATCAACTTCTTTGCGAACACGCAAAAGGGCCACAACACGCTGCTGCACTCCTTCGAGCGCAGCGGCCACTACAAGGCGATGATCCAGCGGATTCTGGCTGAAGAGGGCGTGCCGCAGGACTTGATCTACCTGGCGGTCGCCGAGTCGGGATTTCAGCCGCAGGCGGTCGATCGCAAGTCGAAGGCCGGCGGCATGTGGCAGTTCATGCCGGGTCCGTACTACGGGCTGAAGCGCGACGTTTACGTGGATGAGCGTTTCGATCCAGAAAAGTCCACGCGGGCCTATGCCCGCTACATCAAGTTCCTTTATGGCGAGCTGGGCGACTGGTATCTGGCAATGGCAGCGTACGACCATGGAGCGGGCAACATTCAGCGCGAGGTGGCCAAGACCGGCTATGCGGACTTCTGGGAGCTGTATAAGCGTAACGAGCTGCCGCGCGAGACGGCGAATTATGTTCCCGAGATCCTGGCGGCGATTATTATCGCCAACCACCCCGACCAGTATGGCTTTACGGATGTGACTCTGGACCCGCCGATCCTGACCGACACGGTGACCATCGATTACGCGATCGACCTGCGGCTGGTTTCGGACATGGTGGGCACGCCTGTGGATGAGATCGAGGCCCTCAACCCGAGCCTTCTGCGCATGGTGACTCCACCGGATAGCCCCTTTGATCTGCACCTGCCGGCAGGCACGGCCACACTGTTTGACCAGCGCGTGGCGCTGATTCCGGAAGCCCGGCGCAACTCGTGGCGTTACCACACGGTGGTTGCGGGAGATACGCTGGCATCCGTTGCCGACGAGTACAGGGTATCGGCTGCTGAGCTTGCGACGGCCAACCAGCTTGAGGCGGGCGACAGCATCGCCAGCGTTGAGGCTCTTGTTGTGCCAGTTCCGCCGGCAGCCGAGCCCCTGGCCCACACGCGGCTTTACACCGTACGCCGGGGCGATACGCTGGTGACGATTGCGGATCGTTTCGGGGTCTCCTTGAGCCAATTGCGGCGCTGGAACGCGATCCCTTCGGGCATTCGGGTGGCGGCGGGCCGGCGGCTTCGGGTGGCCGAGCCCGCGCCTGTCAGCACGGCGAGCAGGCGTCGACGCAGGAGCTCGGCAGAGGGATCGAGAACGGGGCTTGGGACGCCATCAGCGGCGCATACAGGGGACCGAGAGCCCGGGCCGAGCGGTGCCTCTTCAACCCATCGAAGCTCCAGCCGGGAGACCGGCAAAGCCAGCAGGCCGGCACCCCCAAAAGGCTCGCCGCACACCGCGAAGACGGGGTCGGGGAGCAGAGCGAGCGCCGCCCACAAAGCGAGGCGAAAGCCGGGCAGCACAGCCAAGGCCTCGCAATAAAAACGGCCGAAACCTCCATTTCACTCTTGTGTTTATCTTGTATTTAAGGGCAAGCTAAGGCTACAATCGCTTGCGCGAGCAAAACCGTTTTGTCTGCTCTGCGCATCGCGAAACAACCTGTGAGCAGCGGCAATCCGCTGGAGGCAATCGGATGGAAGATGTGGTCAAGATGTACGCCATGAGTGACGGCGACCCGTTTGGGAAGCCGGGTGACCTGGACCCCGGTCAGGTCGACGCATTTGCCGAAGAGGAAGACGAGTTGGAAACAGCCGGCATTCTTACCTCCTCAGATGACGACGAAGTGATTGCCGAAGAAACGGTGATCGCGATTGTCGCGAAGCCCGCCGCCCCGGCCAAGCCCAAGAAGCCGGCGGCAAAGAAGGCAGCCAAGAAAGCCCCCGCCAAGAAGGCTCCGGCCAAGAAGGCGGCGAAGAAGGCTCCAGCCAAGAAGGCGGCCAAGAAAGTAGCCAAGAAGGCAGCGAAGAAGAAGGCTCCAGCCAAGAAAGCGGCCAAGAAGGTAGCCAAGAAGAAGGCTGCGAAGAAGGTCGCGAAGAAGAAGGCGCCGAGCAAGAAAGCGGCGAAAAAGGCCGCAAAGAAAGCCAAGAAGGCCGCGAAGAAGAAGAACAAGAAGTAGGGCGGAGCCGCCTGTGCCGATGCTTTCGTGAAGGCGGGCGGTATCGCCGAGGGCAGTGAAGGAAATGCAACCGCAGATCCTTCGGTCGCCGCGGCGACCGCAGGATGACAATCTGAGGGTTGGTTCTGTCCGGCGGGAAACGGTTGCTTTTCGGTTGCTGTTCCCGTTGATGACTCGGAGAAGAGAAAGGCCCGGCTTGCTGCCGGGCCTTTTTGCGTTGGATCTTCGCGTATGGGTTCGTAGTATCGCGGGTCTCAGAGTCGAGACCGGGAGCACTCGGGTTTCCTGTCCCGCTGGGTTGAGGATTGTGGTTTCACCCATCTCAAAATCGAGATGCGGGGCACTCGGCGAACGTATCTGAGGACGGTTTACGGAATCGCTGCCAGCACATCCGAAGCCGACGTGTTTGGATTCACCTTGACCCATTCCTGCGCGATCTTGCCATGGGGATCGATGAGGAAGGTGTTGCGGTTGGCGAGCACGAAGCCCGCGAATCCGCCCAACGAGCCATAGGCGCTGACCACCTTGTGGTCGGGATCGGCAAGCAGGTGGAAGGTCAGGGAATCTTTGGTGCAGAACTGCTTGTGGCTGTCGACCGTGTCAACGCTCACGCCCAGGATCACGGCGTTCTTTGCGTCAAACTGCGGCAGCGCGTCCTGAAATTTGTGCGCCTCAATGGTGCAGCCGGTGGTCATGTCCTTGGGATAGAAGTAGAGAACGACCCATTTGCCGCGATAGCTATCGAGCGAGATCGGCTCGCCGGTCTGCGAGGGCAGGGTGAAGGTGGGCGCGGGCTGGCCCACTGCGGGCATCGATTGGTCGTCAGCGTGGGCGGTAACGAGGGGCACGGCGACGGCGATCAGAACCACCGCGAGAGCGATCAGCAGATATTTGTTCATGAAGAACCTCCTAAGGGCAGGGAACAGGGAATAGGGAACAGGGAACAGAAAGCAGGGAACGAGGGACCAAGGAGACCGAGCAAGCACGGGAGCCGACGAGATACGATCACCGTTCACTGCTCCATCATTATCAGCGGGGCGCCGCCACAATGGCAATGCCGGCCTCGCAGGCGCGCTTGAGCAGGGCATTGCGGTCGAAGAGAAGCGTGCGGCCAGCCTCGATGGAGAGGCAGGTTGCTCCGGCGCGAATCATGATTTCGACGGTCGATTGGCCGATGACCGGCACGTCAAAGCGCATGTCCTGATTGGGCTTGGCGACTTTGACGACGGTCAGCCTCCGTTCCAGCGTCGAGGCCGCGCCTTCGATCGAAGCCATCAGGCGCCCCGCGCGGTCGATGGTCGCGTCCGTGCCTTCCATGGCCTCGACGGCCACGCAGGCCTGCGCAGCAACAATGACGGTCTGGCCGATGTCGAACCCCGCAAGGGCTCGCGCCACGCCAAGGCCGTACTCGATGTTGAGGCATTCGTCCGCGTCGGGAGCGCGGCTGGTGAGCACGCCCTCTTCGGCCAGCAGCGGCTCGAGGAAGGTGGTGGAACTGATCAGATCGATTCCTTCGTCTGCGAGGACCTTGGCGATCGCGCCGAGCAGGGCGTCAGTGGAGCGCGTGCGCAGGTTGAGGAGGAGCTTGGCGAGACGCCAGTCGGGACGGATGCTACTGAAGATTTGCTTGTGCTTTACCTGGCCGGCCATGACGGCCTTGGCGACGCCAGCCTTTTGGAAGGTCTCGATAAGTCGGGAAAGCTCTCCGAGCGAGAGCCAGTGCACGGTGATGCCGGCATCCGACTCGGCGCGGCGGTCGATTTCGGGGTCGGTTTCCTCTTTGATGGCGGCAACCACGACTTCGAGGCCTTCTGCCCGCGCCGCATCGAGGAGCAGAAAGGGAAAGCGGCCATTGCCGGCAATGAGGCCGAGTTTCATTTTTATTTGATGACTCCGCGCTCGCTGTGTTCGATGAAGCTGACCAGCAGGGCCACATCGTCGCCCGGAAGCGTGCGCATTTTTTCGAGGGCCTGCGTGGTGTTGAGCTTGGCTGCGAGCAGCACGCGGTAGGCTTTCTGCAGTTGCTGGAGCCGTTCGGGTGAAAATCCGCGGCGTTCGAGTCCGATTTTGTTGATGCCGAAGGCGCGATTCTCGCGCTTCGACGAGGTGAGCGAGAAGGGAAGGACGTCCTGCGTGACGATGGTGCCACCACCGATGAACGAATAGGCTCCAACGACGCAGTGCTGATGGACGGGGCAAAACGCGCCGAGCGTCACGTGGTCTTCAATGACGACGTGGCCGGCGAGCGTGGCGTTGTTGGCCAGAATGCAGTGGCTGCCCACCTGGCTGTCGTGGCCGATGTGAACATAGGCCATGAGGAGGTTGCCGGAGCCGAGGCGCGTGACGCCGCCGCCGCCGGTTGTGCCACGGCTGATGGTGACACTTTCGCGAATGGTATTGCCGTCGCCGATCTCAGTCGCGGTTGGTTCGCCGGTATATTTCAGGTCCTGTGGCGCGAGACCGATGGCGCCGAAGGGATAAAAGATATTGCGCGTGCCGATGCGCGTGCGGCCGTCGATGACGACATGTGAGATGAGCGTGCAGTCTTCGCCCAGCTCGACCTCCGGGCCGATGGTGCAATAAGGGCCGATGGTGCACGAGCTGGGAACACGCGCGCCTTCGGCGATGACCGCACTGGGATGGATGCTCACGCAGTCGCCTCGGACGGAGCCGGTCGTTCTGGCATGTCCGTTCCGGCTGACGAGCCCGCTCCGGCTTTCGATTCCTGCCTGCGCGGCACGATCATGCAGGTCAGCGTGGCCTCGCATGCCAGCTTGCCGTCGATGTAGGCCTTGCCTTCCATTTTTCCGGCGCGCGGGCGAAAGCTTACGACATTGACCTCAATGCGGATTTGATCGCCGGGCGTGATCGAGCGACGGAACTTGGCGCCGTCGATCCCGGTAAAGACCGCGAGTTTCGAGTGCCGGTCCTCAAGCTCAGAAAGCAGCAGCACCGCCCCGGCCTGGGCCATCGCTTCAATCACCAGGACGCCGGGCATGATGGGTGCGCCGGGAAAGTGTCCCTGAAAGAAGGGCTCGTTCATCGTCACGTTTTTGAGGGCCACGACTCTCTTTTGCGGCTCGAACTCGAGCACGCGGTCAATCAGGAGAAAAGGGTAACGATGGGGCAGGAAATCCATGATTTCCTGGATGGTCAAGGTCATGCGGCGGCTCCTCCAGAGCGGTGGGGATGTGGGTTGAACGCTCGTTCGGATTATAAATATCCGCGCCGCCCGCGAATGCATCGTTTGTACGCGCGCCCCTGCGCCGCTACTTCTTGATTTTGCGGGCGACCGCGTCGGGGTCCCAGAAGTCGGCGGCCAGGTTCTGGTTGAAGCTGACGCGGTCAACGAAATATTGCCGGACAGGGTCGCCGTTCTTGAGGCGCGTGACCGTGAACGGAGTAGGGAAGCCCTGAATGGTGTGGTAATCGTCGTACTCTTCGGTGTCGGTGTTCTTGTCGTGGTAGACGGGGTCGCGCCACTGGAAGGAGCGAGAGAGCGGCAGATGCGTCTGGACGTCCATGAGGATGGTGATGGACTCATTTTGCGGCGAGATGAGCGTGACCTGTTCGCCCAGGTGGCGCTCCACCATGTGCTGGCCCTCGTAGAGAAGGATGGTATTGGGGTCCTTCATCCAGAGCTTCACGGCCGTCTCAATGGAATGGTCGCGGCGGCGCAGATAGTCCTCGGCAATATCCTTGTCGAGCGGCTTCTTGCCGCGGTAGGTGACCTCCCAAGCCTGGCGGCCGACATAGAACTGCACCACGTCGCGGTGGCTGGTGTACTCGGTGCGGTCGTGGTCGGGCCACTCATGAAACTCGAAGAACTCGGTGGTTCCGGGATCGGGATTGCCCTGATAAAAGACGGCGAGGTGGCCATGCCGCTCCATGTTATTGATATTGAGCCAAAGCTGGCCGCCGAGCGCCTGCACCATGGCGTCGAGGGCCGCGCGCGCCTGAGCCGCATTTTTGGCAGCATCCTGGTCGCCCGCCTGCGCAGGCGCCAGCGTCGGCGCCACGAGCATCAGCAGCGCAAAAGTTGCAGATGCAAGGGCTGCCGGCAATATCTTCCGCATGAATCCTCCGAACTCGAGTGTCTGCATAGAATGACGCAGTTGGGGAGCTCTCGGCGCTTGAAGCGCAAGAAAAAAGCGTCAGGCCCAGGTTCGAGCATAGCGGAAGGGGATGCAAGGGTGGAGCGCGGCTTCAGACGGCCTTGAGGAGGCGTGCCGGCAGGAAGATGATGGCGCTGAAGAGGTCAAGGACGCCGCCGACGGCGATGCCGACCACACGAAATGGCAACAAGAGCAACCAGACGATGGGATAGAGCACGAGGGCCAGCAGGGCGAGCGGCCAGCAAATGACGAGCAGAATGCACCAAAGAAGGAATTTTGCCATAGGTTGACGCGCCTCGTTCGCGCGGAGTGCTTCATCCATTGTTACGCAGACGTGGGCCAGTGAGTTCCCGATGGATTACCGGGCATTTTTCCTGGCGCGGGCCGTGCGGGGTGACGCCGGTGCTTTTGGGGGCTTGGACGGGGTTTTCGTCCGGACGGCGAGGATCTTTCTCCGGTCGCGGATCGCCTTGGCGCGGTCTTTCTCGGGAAGGGCGAGAATGGCCTTGGTCTTGGGCGGGAGCTTGTCGTAGATCATTGCGTGTGCCCTTTTCAGCTCGTCTTCAATCTCGCGCGGACGCAGAACATCCCAGCGCTCGACGGCAATCCAATGCGCTCGCGCCAAGTGCGGAGCGGGAATGATTCCTTCGCGCTCCAGCAGCTCATGAAAGCGCTCGGCTCCGCAGTGAAACCAGAGAACGCCGGTTCCGGTGCCATCGAGGTCGGTCATGGCGAACATTTTTCCGCCGATGTCGCGATCGCCGGCCCAGTAGACGAGGTGATGGCCCCAGTTCAGGGTTTCCCGGGCGTGGGGCAGCGCCAAACAAATCTCGCGAATGCGCTCGTTGTCCATGGCAACATTTTAGGCGGCAGCGGTCAAAGGCGGAGCGGCCGAGTTGCGCCTCGACAATCAATGCCCGTGCAGCAGGCGGTCGAAGCCGGGCCCCTGGAATTTGGCCTCGAAGTCCGTGAAGCGGCGTTCGAGTTCCCATTGCGCCAAGGCTTTCCGGCTGCCGCGAAGAAACTGGCCGCAGTTGGCCGATGGATTGCCGCCGCCGAGGGTTTCGCCTTTGCACGCGTCGACTGGCGCGCCAAAATCATCGGGCCTTGCCCACAGGCTCGCGCCGGGCAGGAAGTCGTGCTCCATTCCGGTTCGCGCGAGTTGCTTCAAGTCGCGGTAGGTAAGGCCGTAATCGATGGCCGCGCGCACATACTCGTGGGTCAGGTCGATGCGGCTTACGCCCTCGTCATCGGTCGAGAGCGCGACTGGCACGTGCGCGGAGCGATAGACCGGAAATGGATGGGCATCGCCTTCGATGCCAAGGATTCCCTCATTCGAGCTCAGGTTGATCTCGACCATGACGTGGCGGGCGGCCATCTCCGTGAGCAGATCGCGTGGGCGGTCCTCGTTCATCACGTCGACGCCGTGGCCGATGCGCTCCGCGTCGCCGAGTTCAATTGCCTGGCGGATGTGGAAGCGCAGACCCTCCGGCGGGACCATTCCGGGTGCTAGCTCTCCGGCATGCAGCGAGATGTGGACGCCGGGATAGACGGAATGCAGGTAGCCGACCATCTTCATCTGCAGGGAATAGTCGCGCATGGCGATGTAGCCATCTTCGGGCTGCACGAAATTAATGCCCACCCAGGTGTCATCTTTTGCGTTCATGCTCGCCTGCACTGTTTCAAAGCCGAGCAGAGTTTGCGCAAAGACCTGCTCGGGAGCGTTGGCGCGAAGGACCTGATAGATGTAGCGGATCTCGACCTGGCAGGCGGGGGCCGACTGTGCTGTTCCGCAATGCTCAATTTTGTCGCGTCCGGTTTCGGCCTGGAGTACTTCGTTGCGGTCGGCTGCTACTTCGTCGCGGAGACCGTGATCCAGGAGTTGCTGACGGAACCGGGCGAAAGCCTGCGGATCAGCTTGCGAGAGGCTTACGTTCCAGCCGATCTGTTGGGCGATCTGCGCCGCGTGGCCGAAGGCGGGCGTGTGCATCAGCTCGAGATATTGATTGTTCTCCGCGGCGGACCGGCTGGCCACTTCGTTCACCCACTCCGCTACGTGCGTTTTGCTGAGCCCGCCAAAGCGGTCGAAGGTGGCAAAGAACTGATCATGCCCGCTCCAGCCGGGCGTTGCCACAAAGCTGCGAAGCGAGAATGAGTCAATGAGCTTGTCGTACAGCGTTTGGTCAGCGGCTGTGAGATTGCCGGAGAGCTCCTTTGCGGGGATCTCGTCCTTTCCCCGGCATGGCGGCTTGGCGAAGCTGAAGCTGGTCTTGTCGACGCATAGGCCGTCTTCGCCGGCGTCGCGGATGAATGTTTCTGCGTAGACCGCGCCCGAGAGATGAACGTGCAGGTCTGCGCCTTTGGGAAAATCGCTGAGAAAAGCGCGGAGCGTCTCGGGACCCTGGTGCAGATTGGCTTCATAGATAAGCGCGGTGCGCGCCTCGGCTCGGGTCGGCATGCCTTGCGAGTTGGATCTCGATCCGCCGGGCACGTGGCCACAGCCGGCGAGAGCCGCGAGCGCAACGCTTGCAATCACTTGCAGGAGACGAGAAGCGATAGGACGGCGCATGATTGCTCTCCAGTGTAGTCCAGGGCGGCGGCTTGGCCCTGCACTGACGGCTTGGTATACTGGTCAGGTTGTTTGCAGCGAACTGTTCGTGGACTTCGCCTGCCGTTACGGGGCTGCCAGGAACTCCGCGTCCGCCACGGCGGACAACTCAACTGAGGCCAGATAGCTCAGTGGTAGAGCGCGGCCCTGAAAAGGCCGGCGTCGGCGGTTCAATCCCGTCTCTGGCCACCACTCCAATTGAGGCCCTTCGACTCGGTCGCCGAGGCGCCCTCGCTCAGGATTTCGCCTACGGGCTCAGACGCCCGCAAAACGGCTCAAGTTTAATCGCGTCTCTGACCACCACTCCACAAGCATTTCATTCTGAAACCTGGCTGCGCCGGGTCCTGAGCGCAGCTCAGCGGTGGTGTCGCATTCTCCCGTCACTCTGCAGATCGCCGGTACAACGTCCATCCTGTCGTCGATGCAACCTCGCGGAAATGCTCGTGGAGATAGTCCCCATAGAGGCTCACCATCAAGTCGACAGTCTCAAAGCAGCATCCGTGACTGCGGTCCCCCAAACGAGGAATTATGACAAGCGATGCGTGGCCCAGGAATTCCTCGGCCGGCGGAAAATGAGTTGCGTCGAATGAAATATTGTCGTCCCACCAAAGAGGGCCGTCGTTTGCGGGGGGAACTCCGAGCGCCATCGGAAATGGGTCAACATACGACATCGAGGTAATTCGGTCGCCGGTCTGACTGTTTGCGCGCAGAAGATGAATCCCCTCGTTGAATTTCTCGGGAAATTCTGCGATGGGCCAGTAACCTGTATTCCGCTTGATGGCGGGGACATAAAAATCCGACATATTGGGTGAATCGATTTTGCGCGAGGGGTCGAAGTGAGGCCGTTCAACCATATCCCAGGCGATGACGTATCCGCACGACGCAACTTCCCGCGCGAGGATTGGCAGCGAAAACAAGGGTATGAGCAGAATCAGGAAAGGTAGAGCTGCCCAGCTAACTCTCGAATTGGGCTGCGGAACTGCTGCCTTGTCTTGACGCCAGAGAAGTTCGAAAAGCACGACTGCCGCGAGAAAGTACATTGGATCTTCCGCGCCGCCGCCTTGAGAGGCATTTCCCGATAGGATCCATAGCGACACTGCGACAATGGCGCCTGCTACCAGCCAAAGTCGAAGTGGGGGAGAACTCCGCGGGAGATTACGATACCTTACCCAGCTCCACAAAACCAGGCAGAACGCAAGCAGACAAATCCATCCAGCATTGCTGCGGAGGCCTTGGTCAAAGAGCGAAATGCGCATCCCGGGCGACTGCGCATTGCCCGCAGCTACCACGTCTCTGAAATAGGCGTAAAGGCCGATGTGCAGGAATAGCCGGAACGCGGCGCACACTCCGGCGAAGGTTCCCGAACAAGCGAGCAGCCAGCGCAGCGAGGTCCTGCTGAGCAGGAAACCGAAAGCCAAGATGGCCGTGCCAGCCACGAAGTAGGTGATCTTGCAGTAGAGTGTCAGTCCCCAAAGGGCTCCCACGATCGCCCCGTCCATCCATTCGGAATTTGCTGTCGGCTTACGCCTTCTTAAAAGGACGCATAAAGAGAGCAGGGCGAGAAGGACGTAGCCGTGACGGTTGTACATCATGGCATAGCTTGTGTACCGAATTGGATAGCCGGGCGGTCGTGGCGTAATAAGATAGAACCCCTGAAAAAGCGTAAACAGCGAGCAGATGGGCCACGAAAAACGAGAAGCCGCAAGATACCAAACCACAGGCATTAAGAGCGCGAAGAATAAAACGCTTCCATACGTGATCGAGGCAGTCGTCGTTGTGCCGGCCTTCATGCCGAATGCAACAAGAAGGTAGGTCAAATCGCCGAGTGGGTCATGAAAGTCTACGTGTGGAATCTGGCCATGGATGATCCGCCAGCCTGCATTCAGAAACGATAAGGTGTCCCAGGGTCCGCCCGCCACCGGAGGGGCCCCGAGGATGACAAACGCAGTGGCCAAGATGGTGAAAAACGCCGCCAGGCACAAGGCCGCCCATCGATAGCCCGCCTTCGCATCGGAGTTTACGAATCTCAAGGACCGCTCGGCGGCGCGCAAAGCTGGAGATCGATGTGCCGAAAGTTCATTGGCTTTGACCGGGACTTGCTGCATACCATTCTCTCTATTTCGCTTAGGGGGTAGGGGGCCGATTCTATCACGAAGTGAATTCACGCGAAATTGCAAAGATTCCAGATCCGCGCAGGTCAAATCACACGAGGCATCCGATTTTCGCGTCGCGTACAATAAATCTACCAGCCGGGAGGCTGAAGCCCCTTTGTTTGCGACTCTTACCCCTTTGCTTGCTGTCGTTAGCCCGCATGGGGGAGAGGTGCGCTCGGCTGCCGCCTATCTGGCCTTCGCCCCGGAGGGGGCTTTCCACCACTACCTGAGAATGCAGTACGCCGATCAGACCTTTAAGGGGCTGTACCACTGGAATTTCTTCGATGCGGCGGTTCTTTTGCCCTACTTCGCGGTGATGATTGTGCTGGCGCTCTATGGCGTCCACCGGTACACCATGGCGTACCAGTACTTCAAATATCGCAAGAACTACAAGCCTGACCCGCCCCGGCCTTTCGACGAGCTGCCGCTGGTGACAGTCCAACTGCCTATCTTCAACGAGCAGTTTGTCATCGACAGATTGATTGAGGCCGTGTGCACGATGGAGTATCCACGCGAGAAGCTCGAGATCCAGGTGCTCGACGACTCGACCGACGAAACCTGCGAGGTGGCCGCGGGCATCGTTGAGCGCTATGCAGCCCTGGGGCACAACATCGTTTATATCCATCGCACCAACCGTCACGGCTACAAGGCAGGGGCTCTCGACGCAGGGCTGAAAGTGGCAAAAGGCGAGTTCGTTGCCATCTTCGACGCCGATTTTGTACCACCACCTGATTGGCTGATGAAGGTGATTCACCATTTTGGCGAGCCTGAGATCGGAATGGTTCAGACGCGCTGGACGTACCTGAACCGCGACTACAGCATCCTGACTCAGATCGAGGCCATTCTGCTCGACGGCCACTTCGTTCTGGAGCACGGCGCGCGCGCGCGCTCCGGTGAGTTTTTCAATTTCAACGGTACTGCTGGCATGTGGCGGCGACAGGCGATTCACGATGGCGGCGGCTGGCAGCACGACACGCTCACGGAAGATACCGATCTCAGCTACCGCTCGCAGATGGCGGGGTGGAAGTTCAAATATCTGCCCGATGTCGAGTGCCCTTCTGAGTTACCCATCGAGATGACCGCGTTCAAGACCCAACAGGCGCGATGGGCCAAGGGGCTGATCCAGACGAGCATCAAGATTCTGCCCAGGGTCTTTCGCTCCAGCGCTCCCCGCAAGAACAAGATCGAGGCCGTCTACCACCTGACGGCCAATCTGAGCTATCCACTGATGGTGATCATGTCGGCTCTGCTGATTCCAGCGATGATCTGCCGCTTCTACCAGGGCTGGTTCCAGATGCTGCTTATCGACGTGCCCCTCTTCACCGCATCCACGTTTTCGATCGCCGTCTTCTACGTGATGAGCGAACGGGAGATCTACCCCAAAACCTGGAAGAAGACCTTTTACTATTTGCCTTTTTTGATGGCGCTCGGCATCGGCCTGACGATCACGAACACCAAGGCGGTGATCGAAGCGCTGCTTGGCATCAAGAGCGCGTTTGTGCGCACGCCGAAGTACCGCGTTGCGCGCAAAGGAGAGAAGTCGCAGGCCGCCAAGTATCGCAAGCGGCTGAAGCTGGCTCCATGGATTGAGCTGCTGATGGGGTGCTACTTCGCCGGGGCCATTTATTACACGTTCACCAACAACAACTTCTTCACCGCGCCGTTTTTGATTCTCTTTGTCGTGGGGTACTGGTACACAGGCCTGATGAGCCTGCTGCAAGGCCGCTTCGAGCGCTGGCGTACCGGAGTCAACACCGACGAATCCAGCCCCAAGCCGTTCCCGGTCGGCGTGTAACGGCGACGGCGCGGCGATAAGCCGGAGAGCGCGGGCGCGCCGAACGATTCTCGCAGCAGGTGCACGATGCAAGGCAATTCATTCAGCACGCTTTTCGCCACGCCACTTGGCATTGCCTGCTTTGCAGTTTTCTTCATGGCGGTCTGGTATCTGTCGCTCTCCCTGATCGGCATTATGAGCGGATGGCACGCTCTCTCAAAGCGCTTCAAACAAGAGACCGCGCCGTACGGCGAAATCAAAACTGCTGGGCCCTTCTTCTACTCGATCTACATGCGTTTCTGGAGCCACTATTCAAGCGTGGTTCGTCTGACCGCAGCGAGCGACGGGCTCTACGCATCGGCTTTGTTTCTGTTCCGAATCGGTCATCCTCCGCTGCGCATCCCGTGGAACGAGATTCAATTTGGAAAGGCGCAGTGGTTCTTCAGAACGTACGTTGTTCTAACGCTGGGCCACGAGGAGATGATTCCGATGCGTATTTCACAGCGCATGGCGCGCAATCTTGGAATTCTCGATCGTGTCCATGGGTGAGCGCGCCAATCGTGACGGAAGTTTATCTTCCTTGCTACCGCCTCTCAATGGGCGCGATGCCCTGTGCTACATTGGCGCCATGGTGTTGAAAAACTTGGGCGTAGCGGCCATTTTGTTTTGCTTTGCGTTTTCTCCCGGTGCGAGTACAGCACAGACTGCAAAACCTCCGTCGCCGGCCGCGGGCGCGACGAACCCAGCTCCATCAACGCCGGCTGCTTCACCGGCAACGACACCTTCGACGGCAAATCCCATCCCGCGGAGCGATTGCGATGGGGCCGCGTGCGATGCCCCGCCGGCGCACATCACGATTGCCACGCCTGCGCCCGCGCCCGCCCCATGGCCGTTGCAGGACAGGATCACCTGGGCCGCGAACCTGATTCTCATTCTGATCATTTATGTAGCAGCGATGCTTGGCATTCCTGCTCTGCGCAAGATCGCGCGGCAGATGAAGTATGTAGAACTGACCGCACAAGCGGCAGCCGAGAGCGCCAAAGCGTCGCTGATGTATGCCGAGGCGCAGGCGCTTACCCAACGGCCATGGCTGGTTGTGAGCGCGGAGGCCGAGCCCGGCCCCAATAACAGATTTACGATCGTCGCCACGAATCGAGGCCGCAGTCCTACGCGAATCGGCACATTGATCGATACGATCGTGATCGCGCGGGATGAGGCCGACCTGCCGGCCGCACCAGTTTTTCATGGCGAACCCAAAGCCCCGCGTGTTCCGATCATCCTGCTGCCGGGAGAATCGACGGAACTGAAGACATTCAGCCGCGACGATGTGAAGTCGGTTTGCGAGAGCGCGGAGGACCTGCGCCGCGTGGAGCAATGGGAGGCCAAAATCTTTCTGTATGGCGAGATCACCTATGTGGACTTGCGCGCGCCGGCGGACAGGGCGCCGTATGAGACCGGGTGGTGCTGCTGGTATATCCATGGCCACCAGAAGAGCGGCATGGTTATTGCGGGCTCACCGGAGTACAACCGGCATACGTAGAGTGGCTCCTTCCCGGATCCAATCCTGTGCGTGCTTTGAGGCGCGCGGCGCCCTTTTCATCCCTGAAATCGTAGAGCTTGCACGAATATATTGATTTGGATATAATCAATTCATGAAGCCGGTCCGGTTTCTCGGTGATTCCCGAAAGGTATTGAAAGAGTTTCCGAAAGATGCTCGCCAAGAAGCTGGATACCAGTTGGAGCGGACACAAAGAGGCAGCCAGGCTGAAGATTTCAAGCCGATGCATCCAGTCGGCGCAGGGGTGGAAGAAATCCGTATTTCGGATGCGTCTGGCGCGTACCGGGTGGTGTATACAGCACGGTTGGCGGAAGCCGTGTATGTGCTGCATGCCTTCCAGAAGAAGACCAGGGCCACTTCGCAGCGCGATATTGAAATTGCGCACGAGCGGTTTCGGCAGTTGATGCGAGGTCGATGATGAAAAAGCCTAAGTTTGAAGAATTCGAGAACGTTTGGGATGCGCTCGCCGATACACCGGAAGAGGCGGCCAACCTGGCGCTGCGGTCCGATCTCATGATGAGGATCGAGACCATCATCAGGAAGAATGGATGGACTCAGGCAGAGGCGGCTAAGCGGTGCGGAGTTTCGCAACCACGGATCAACGATCTGATTCGGGGGCGCATCTCTCGATTTTCGCTCGACGCCCTGGTGAATATTGCGTCAGCGCTTGGGCGGAAGGTCAAAGTTCGGCTCGAAGCGGCTTAGCTTTTACCGCCCTGTGCCACCGACGGTCATTTTGTCGAGCTTGATGGTTGGCATGCCGACGCCGACCGGGACGCTCTGGCCATCTTTGCCGCAGGTTCCAATGCCTTCGTCGAGCTTGAGGTCGTTGCCGACCATCGAGACGAACTTGAGGGCCTCGGGTCCGTTGCCGATCAGGGTCGCGTCGCGCACCGGCGCAGTTACCTTGCCATCTTCGATGAGGTAGGCTTCGGATGCGGAGAAGACAAACTTGCCGTTTGTGATGTCGACCTGGCCGCCACCGAAGTTGACCGCATAGAGCCCGCGCTTGACACTGCGGAGAATGTCTTCGGGCGCGTCGTCGCCGGCGAGCATGTAGGTGTTGGTCATGCGGGGCATGGGAATCGACTGGTAGCTTTCACGACGGCCCGAGCCGGTGTTGGCCATGCCCATGAGGCGCGCCGAAAGCTTGTCAGAAAGATAGCCCTTGAGGACGCCATTTTCGATCAGGACGGTTTCCTGTGTCGCCGAGCCTTCGTCGTCAACGTTGAGCGAGCCGCGACGGCCCGCGATCTTGCCATTGTCGACGACGGTGACTTTGGGGCTCGCGACCGATTGGCCGATCAGCCCGGTGAATGCCGACGTTTTCTTGCGGTTGAAGTCAGCCTCGAGTCCGTGGCCAACCGCTTCGTGCAGCAGAATTCCGGGCCAGCCCGGGCCGAGGACCACCTGCATTTCGCCAGCGGGCGCAGGCACCGCACCCAACTGTAGAATTGCGCCGCGCGCGGCCTCGTGCGCCAGGGCTTCAGGGCTCTTGGAGCCTTGGAATTGATCCAGTCCGGCGCGCCCGCCGCCGCCGGCTGCGCCTTTGGTTGTGACTGCAACTTCTTTTGCAATGACCCATACATTCAGCCTGCACAAAGGCTGGGTGTCACTGGCGAACGCGCCGTCCGACGCGGCAATCAGAATGCGGCGCAACTCCTCGCTGTACCCGGCTCGCACCTGGACGATCCGCGGGTCGAATGCGCGCGCGGCGCGATCGGCGCGAAGAATCAGCTCCAGCCGCGCGGCCAGGTCGAGATCGAAACCGCCCAGGGGAACCGGATAAAGATCAGCCCCGCGCGTCTCCGTGAATCCCTGCACGGGTTGTTTGGCCGGGCCCGAGGCAATCAGCGCAGCGGTCCGCGCGGCATGGAGCAGGCGCTCCGGGCTCAGATTATCGGTATACGCATAGCCTGTGCGCTCGCCACTTAGCACGCGGATCCCGCATCCGGCGCTGGTGCCCTGGCTGGCCGACTTCACAATCTGCTCGTCTACGCCGAGGGCCGTAGCCGTAACCGACTCGAAATAGAGGTCGGCATAGTCGCCTCCGGCGCTGAGTGCCTGGCCGAGGCAGCGCTCGAGCAACCGCTCCGTCAGGCCGAACTTCTCAAAAAAGTAACGCCGATGGCTCGAATTGGGGGAAGTTTCCGGATGCGTCATCGTAATCCAAGTGTACCTTTATCGCGTCTGATTCAGCGATGCTCGGGCGTGGGGTTCGCGCCGTGTTCCCGCCGTTTGATTCTGGGTACGCCGGACCCATGAACGCCCCAGCAGGCACGAGAAACCATGCTAGGATTCGAGCCATGAAGAGATTTCTTGCGGCAGCTTTGATCTTGATGACGTTCGCAAGTCCGGCGTTCGCTTACGGGCAGCACCATCACCACCACCATCACCATCATCACCATCCCGCATAGGCTGCATTTCGGGTCGCAGCGGCCCGCCGCAACCGCGGGGTTTCTCTCTGGGTACTTGAGTCATCAAGGTTTCGCGCTTAGCGGTCGTGTCCGTGTTAGGATGCGCCCATGGGCAAGTTCCTTGCGATGGCGCTGTTCCTGATGGTGTTTGCAAGCCCGGCGTTTGCGGCCAAGCACCAACATGCCAGTCACCAGCATGTTGATTACCGCTACCACGCCCCGAAACACTACAAAGCGCAACACCACGCCCACCATCAGAAATCTCATAGCCACCACTCGGGCTAATCCACTTCGGGCGGAGTCAGCTTCGCTCCATCCTTCCTCCAGTTCCAGCGTGTGGCCTCATCCATTTAAGGTTCTTGCCATGGCCGATCAGGAAGATCCGCGTTACCCCATTGGAAAATTCAAGCCGCCCGCTGCGAGCACGCCGGCAGTACGCGCAGAACAACTTGAGAGTCTGCGCCTGCTGCCTGAGCGGTTGCGCGCGGCAGTGGCAGGGCTGAACGACACGCAGCTGGACACGCCGTACCGCGACGGCGGATGGACGGTGCGCCAAGTGGTGCATCACTTTGCGGACAGCCACGCCAACAGTTACATCCGCTTCAAGCTGGCGCTGACCGAGGATTGGCCCACAATCAAGCCCTACGATGAAGCTGCGTGGGCGCACCTGCCGGACTCACGCCTGGCGATTGAGCCATCGCTGGTCTTGATCACGGGTTTACACCAGCGCCTGGTGGGGCTTCTTGAGCCCATGTCGGAAGAGGATTTTGAGCGCGGTTTTATCCATCCGGAACGCGGACGCGTGAGCCTGGCAACCAACCTGGCGATCTACGACTGGCACTCGCGTCATCACACGGCTCACATTACCAACCTTCGCGCCCGCAAGGGCTGGTAGAGGCAATCGTGGACGCCGGCGAACGGGCCAATCGGCAAAAGGCCGCCGCTGGTGGCTCCGGCGCAGGAGCCGCGCCGCCCGCGCAACTGGCACAGATCATCGAATCGTATCTCGCCGATCATCCGGCGGCTGCGCTGCTCGAGGATGGGCGGGCTGCATTCGATATGCGCACCGCTCACTACTCGGTTGGCGAGTCGCACGGCCGTTGTCTGCTGGAAGTGTGGAGCGAAGAGCGGAACCTGGTGCGCACTGTAATAGAAGTGCACGAGCGGGCGCAATGCTTGCGGCTGGTGACGCGCCGGATGGGGGCAGCCAAGCCGCAAACACTTGAGCTTGTACCCACCAGCGATCGGCGGACACCCACCGCTCGTGATACCTCGCGCCGAAACTACATGCGGCTGTTGGAACGGGTGCTCTCGCGCCAGTTCATCGGCGCGAAGGTCGACGGCATGCGCACGGCCATGGACCTTGAGCATAGCTTCGGCCCAGCCTATGCGCGGGGGCGGTTGCTTAAAGGCAGCGCAGCCGACGCGGTGATCGGTGTTGGCGATGCCGAATCCGCATCGACGATCGACGGCGTTCTCACCCTGGGGATTCTGTGGCTCGACTACTGCCGCAATCATGGTGACGCGCGGCGTCACTTCGGCGGCCTGAAGGTTGTGGTTCCCGCGGGAACGTGGCGCACAACAGCCGAGCGCATGGCGTGGCTGAACCACACGACCGCGGACTTTCAATTATTCACGCTCGACGAACGCAGCGAGGAACTGGCGCCGGTTGATTTTCGCGACACTGGCAACCTGGATTCGCGCCTCGTCCATTCATTTTCTTCAGTCGCGGCTCTGGAGCGCTGCCAATCCGGCATCGACCGGCTGCTGGCGCTCGTTCCCGATGCAGCGCGCGAGCGGGTTGAGATTCGGCCCCATTCCGCGACTGAAGTTGGACTGCTCGTGCACGGTCTGGAGTTTGCGCGGGTACGCCACGGCACAGCGGCGCATTCTTTTGCGCGCGAGGACGAAGTGACTTTTGGCGCAGGCGCAAACGAGACACCTCTGAGTGAAGAGAATGAGCCTCTCTGCCACAATCTTTTTGAGCGTCTTTTCCTGAGTCGACACGCCGACGGCGGGCACACCGATGCTCTTTTTCGCATGGCGCCGGAGCGGTGGCTTGAGTCGCGGCTGCGGTCCGGCATTTCCGAGCTATTGCCGGAGTTGCGCGGCGACCAGCTCTACACACAGGTTCCAGCGCTTTCAACTGGCGACCGCGGCATGCTCGACCTGCTTACGCTGGACCGCAACGGCCGACTGGTTGTTTTGGAGTTAAAGGCCAGCGAGGATCTGCATCTGCCCTTGCAGGCTCTTGACTACTGGATTCGCGTGCGGGCGCTGAATGCGGACCGTCAAACATCTCCATCGTCCAGCGCGCCACTCTCGGCATTTGAGCGGAGCGGCTACTTCGCGGGGGCTGAAGTTTCGGCACTTCCTCCCCGCTTGATCCTTGCCGCGCCGGCTCTGCGCATTCATCCGGCGAATGAAACGGTGCTGCGGTATTTTTCGCCGGAGATCGAGTGGGAGTTTATCGCTCTGAGCGAACATTGGCGCCGGGAACTCAAAATCGTTTTTCGCAAGCGCAGCGGCGATCGCGCCGGACACTGAGGATCACTGCTTGTTGCCTCGGCGCCAAAGTTCCCTGCGGATGGGTCGGTGACTGCAAAATCCTGGCTGTTCTTCGCGGGGAGATGTTAAAAGCCCAGCCCCCGGCCCCCATTCAAGCGGGCAAGAGGCTGGGCCTCGAAGCAATAAGTTATTTGTAATATATCCCGTTAAAACTGATTAAGGTCCGACTTACCGGAGAGAACCACCGGCCTCCAAAATTTGTCTCATGTGCACTGGCATCGCGGTCATCAGCCCTTTTTCTTGTATTGCCCGCGCCGCGAAGGCAGAATCTGCAATTGTTCAAAAGGGCCGCCCAATTTCTTGCTTGTGACCTTCAGCTCTGGCCGCGAAGGTTGGCCCTCTTCCCCGCGGCGGTCCTTGCTTTTTACATTCGGCTCCGGATTGGGCGAAAAAGAACCCGGATGCAAATGATTGACCTTTGCGCCGGTACTCTCTGCGGTAACTTCGTTCTTTGCTTCAGATGAAACTGTCGATTCGGAGATCGAAATGAAGGCCCGCAGCGAAGCCGGCAGATCGGATTCGGAGTGCGCCGCCTCCGGCGGATCATCGTCCTTCGCTGACGCAGGTTCCATACGCGTGAACATCGATTCAAAAGGCGCAACTGCGCTCATCAGCGTCTCAAGGCTGGCACTTGGCGATGCGTGATGCTTTGCGAGGTCCAGATCTCTGATCGCCTGTGAAAAGCGCATACCCCTCAGCTCGCTGAGCCGAGGCAACGAAAGCCGGGTCGTCTTTTCCGGCGCCGGCTTCGCATGCTGGTGGCCTGGTCCGTTACTGTTCGGGGCGCTGGGAGCCGCAGGCGGCGACTGGTCGCGCTCAGGCTTCGATTCCGGGAGCACCTGATCGAATTGCGATGCAATCTCAGCCAGCGCCAATGGCATTTCCTCCTGCGTCCGATGCGCAGGCTCCGGCAGCGAGCGTGGCACGAGTTGAATTCCGTGGGCCGTAGCCGGCACTGTGGGTTCAGCCTGATTTGCGGGCATAGGTCTGCCGGCCTGAAAGGATCCGTCGAAAAGCGGAACGGTTGCCGGGATTCCCTCCGGCGGTCTTGCGGCAGGCTGATTCGGCGAGGCCGCGACGTCAAGGTCAAGACTGGAACGGCCCACTTCGATGGCCTGCTCGAGGGTCTGAAGCATCTCCCAGTCCGTGGCCTGGCCTTGCTTGCGAAGCTGCTTACCCATTTCCTTGATGGAACGCCGGAATTCAGGATCGGCCTTTGCCAGACGCACGCGGTTAAGGACGAACCCCACCGCAGGCGCCTTGACGCGCTGGAGAGTGTTGGCCACGGTGCGCAATTGCGCGCGTGTCGTCACGCCAGACTCGATCACGACGATGGTGCAGTGAGCAGACTGCACCAGCCGCTCCGTTTCTTCGGAGTCAGCGAGAGGCGCGGCGTCGACGAGGACCACCTCCCCTTGCGCGTCTTCCGTCCGGTTCAAACTTTCTGCAGCGCCCGCAAGCACCGTCGTCCTTCCCATGGTCTCCAGTCGCTTTTTCAAGCGAGTGGCGACTGTTGTCACGCCGACTTCAGGGCCGGTGCCAGTAAAGACGCAACGCCGAAATCCGCGCTCTCTGAATCCGAGATCGATCCCGGAGGCCAGCCGCAGAAGATGTTCGTCGGTAATTTCATTGGCGACTTCGGAGAAGTCGGGCAATTGCGCCATGGGCGGAAAACCAAGAAGTTGCTCGACTTCGGAAGCGATATAAACCCGCGGATCCGCCCGGTGAGCAATGACCGCGATCGCGCCACCCAAGAACACGAAACTGAGAAGGAGCACGAGCGCATTGCGAATGACGCCGGAATCGGCCGAGTACCAGGGAGCGACGGCGGAGGCGACAAGGCCAGGAAGTCCCGGACTGTTTTGATGGCGGGCAGCGCTCTGGAATTGCCGGCCGACACGGGGATCGTGACCCGCATATTGTGCGGCTGTTTCTGTTCGCTGCGGTTCGGGCCGGGGATCGATTGCGGCGATAAGCACGAGCGGTGACTCTTCGCCGGTGTGGAAGTGCGCAGCCCGGGGCTCGACCGCATTCGAAGCCGTCCCAATCGACCAGGCGTTGAGGAGGTAAATGAGGGCGAGGGCCAGACCGATCAATGCGAGCCCAATCGCGAGACGGCGATGCACTTGCAAGCTGCGGCGAATCTCGAGGTGGAAGATCGACCGCGATCGATCGCCGGTCTGATTGAAAAGAGGCGCCGATGCGAAGGCTCCGGAAACGCCCACAGGCGGCCGGGGTGAGTTTGGCAGAACGAATTGTGCGAAACTCTCGCTCACTGAGCCGCTCCAGCGATTGCCAAATCGGAATCTCGCAGAAGGTTCTGAAGTTCAACTCGCGGGCGCTGCATTTTCCCGGACTTGATCATGAGCAATGACGATGCATGGCCCGATTTTCAGAGTGGAAGCATGGGGTCAAAACGTTGACGATTTGCGTACATTCGCATTCCCGCCTGGCGATGAACCGAGATGCTTCCGCTTTATCCATTGCGCCTGACTGGTGAAGCAGTTTTCGATCGCGTTGCGGCCGGCATTTGGGTTCGCTGGCGCCGAAGTCTGTGGTATCGAAGCTATCCGCTTGAACCATCTGGATCAATGCCGCAAAGGTGGGACTTGCAGCGGAAAGCGCTGCATCCTTAGGCACCATGTTTCGCTGGCAAGTTGGTAACGGCGGGAGATTACTTTGGTCGCAAATGATCGGAAGGGTTCCGGGGATGCTGGCGAGCGTCCGCAGCATGGATTGCGATAACCGGAGGGATTATGGAAGGCGCGTTACACGAGCAACTGAGCCAGGTTTATGCTTCGCTCATTTCACGGCCGCGGGCTTCGCGTCCCATGGCCGCCAAAGCAGCGAGCGAAAGCGCGACGACGACCACGGTGATGGCAAGCACGGCCCGGTAACTGCCCCAACGCTCGGCTGCTAGCGCCTGGCCCTTACCGTTCCACGACGTAATGAGTCCGCCAAGTTGATACGCCAGGCCGGGCGCGGTGGCACGCACCGGAGCGGGTGACAACTCGGTGAGGTAAGCCGGAACGACACCCCATGCGCCCTGCACCATGAATTGCATCAAGACCGCGCCGACGCCAAGAGAGAAGGCTGAGTGACCGAAGGCATAAAGAGGGATGACGGGAATGGCCAGCAGCGCCGCAGTTACGATTGCCCTTTTGCGGCCCCATCTTTCCGACAGCGTGCCGAAGACGATTCCCCCAGCGATGGAGCCAATGCCGTAGAGAACTCCGATGAGGCCGATGGCCGGCGGAGAGAGCTTCATCTGCACAGCGAGGAAAGTCGGATAAACGTCCTGCGTTCCATGCGAGAAGCTCATGAAGGCCGTCATGAGGACAATGAGGAAAAGGAACGTGGGCAAGAAGTGGAGCAACTCGCGCGGCCATGCGGGAGCTGCATGGGCATGGGCCATTCGCTTGCGGGCTCCGGCGAGCCAAACGGGCGATTCGGGTACGCGAGCCTGAACATAAAATGCGAGCAACGCGGGTGTGGCCCCGAGGATGAACAAACCTCTCCAGCCGAAGGCGGGAACAGAGACCCCATGCCAACGGAAGCCCGCAAACAAAAGGCCGAAGGCCGCCGAAGCCAGAATCGATCCGAATGCGTACCCTTCCTGGAGGATGCCGGAGAATGTGCCGCGGCCCTCTTTGGGCAGAGATTCAAAAGCGAGCGCGGCACCTACGCCCCATTCGCCACCCATGGCAATTCCAAACAGGGCCCTCAATACCAGGAGGACATTGAGCGTGGGCGCGAATGCGCAAGCGAACTCAATGACGGAGAAGCCAATGATGTTGGCCATGAGCACGGGACGACGGCCATAGCGATCCGCCAACATGCCGAACAGGAGCGCGCCGACGGGACGAAAGGCCTGGGTGAGGAATACCGCTCCGAGAACCGTCGAGGGCTTTGTGCGGAACTCGCCGGCAATCGCGTTGACGCAGAAGATGAGCAGAAAGAAGTCGAGGCTGTCGAGAGTCCAGCCAAGAAATGCGGCCAGAAAAACATGGCACTGGGAGCGGGTGAGTTGCCGGAATGGGCCGAGGAGAGACACAGGCGGGAGCATAACAGACTGAAGGGAAAGTCAATGGGGTGGCTTCGGCGTGCTCAACCGAAATGTGGAGCCGAGCGGGATTGGTTTACGTGTGAACGAGGGGATGCTCAAGGCCGGACATTATCTGTTGCAACGACTATCTAGTACAAAGCATCTTAAAATGTGGGTCATTGCGCTTCGTTGATCCGGGAGGACCGGAGCGGGGCCGGGGGGATTCCTGAATGGTGAGCCTGAAGTCTGAGATCGCACAGTCAACGCCGTTCTCGAGCCTGGAGGAAGAGGCGATCCTGAATGTGATGCGCACTTCGGATTGCCTGCAACGCGCGTTTCAGCACAAGACCCGTGATTGGGGACTTACCCAAACGCAGTACAACGTGCTGAGGATTCTGCGCGGTGCGCCGCCGGAGGGGCTGGCTTGCGCTGCCATTGGCGAGCGAATGATCGCAACGGAGCCCGACATCACGCGCTTGCTTCGCCGACTGAAGGTCCTGAAGCTGATCCGGCAACACCGCGACCGCGAGGATCGCCGCGTGGTGATGACTCAGATTTCCGAGGCGGGCCTGGATTTGCTGCGCGCTATGGATCCGGTGATTCAGAGAATCCCGCCGGAACTGCTAGGGCATATCGGCCGCGGAGAACTGGCGGAGATGATCCGGTTGCTGGAGAGCGCGCGCCAATCGTGCGCGGACGCAGACCCGTCCAAATAGCGCTTGAAGGCTAGAGATTGGTGGGACTGTTATGGAGAGAAAGTGCCGGCGCTATGTGGCGACAATTTTCTGAGCCACGGTCTCCTCATCCATATCCGACTGGATGATCTTGTTGTGCAAGCAATAGAGAGCGAGCTCCAGCCGGTCCGAAACTCCGAGCTTGTCGTAGATCTTGCGCAGGTAGTTCTTGATGACTTGCTCGGTGGTGCCCAATTGGAAGGCGATTTCCTTGTTTCGCTTGCCTTGAGTGATGCAGGTGATGATCGACATTTCCTTGGGCGAAAGGCGGGGCTGGTTGCGCGGGCTGACGAGCGCAGCGGCCTGTGCCCGATAGGCATCGATCACCCAGTTGACGGACTGGTTGTCAATCCACGTTTCGCCGGCAGCGATGCGGCGCACGCAACGAACCAATAGATCCGGCGAAATGGAGCGGGAAACAATGCCGCGAACGCCGCGCCTGTAAAGCTCGACGGTGTGGTTTTCGTCTGCCGCAACAGCCTGGACGATCAGTTTTACATCGGGGGCGAGGCGCAGAATTTCCGGGATCGCATTGGCCGTGCCGGCCAGCATACCGCCCTCTAAAAGCACAATGTCAGTGGGATAACGCTCGATTGCCGCGCGAAGATTTTCAAGCGAGTCAGCCTGTGCGACGACTCGGATGTCATCTTCCAGAGCAAAGACCTTCCGAATCCCAACCCGGTAAATAGCCTGGGAATCCGCGAGAATTACGCGGACGGTACCCGGCTTGACCGGGGTATCAAGGCTCTCACCTTCAGGGTTATCGTCGAGGATTTCCATAGTCGGCTGCCGTCAAGCCAACCGCAACCTCAATGCTCCGCGAATCGATAGTCATCAATCGTGGCTGCAGCGAGGTGCTCATTGTGGCTTGAGGAGCAGCGTACCACACGTCCCTTGCAGTGGACTAGAACATCCTGCGAGGCGCCCAGGACGGCACGTGGCATCCGCATGGAAAAGTTGACATCGAGTCCGACCGGCAAAGCCTGGCCAAGAGCGAAGAGGACACCGCTCGCGGAGATGTTGCGAGTGAGGCCCGCAATCTCATTTGATCCAGACGAGAGGACCACCGGCAGAGAAAGAGGAAACCGCACTGCGCAGCGAACTTCCTGCCGGCCGTCGGCGGTTGATTGCCCACCGGATGACAGCGGCGAATCTGGGTGAAGAGGATTCATAGATTGTGTCCAAATGAGGTTTGCTTCACTGTCACTGTAACCAGTTTTGTTGATTTAGCCCACGGCACCAAAGTTTTCGGCCTAGTAACCGGGCAAAGGTTCAGCGGTGGAAGGGCGGTAACTTGTGCATCCCGGGATCCTTCAACTCGCAGCTTCGGGGTCGACCTCTGAGACTCTTCGAGCTTTCCGACGGTGCGCGGCAGGGCGGCGCGCGCGATGCATAGACATGCTTTTTGAGGGACAGATTTTGGCCGAGTTCGGCTGCGCGAGGGCCCAGGCGGGGAAAGACTGGCCTATAAAGCGAATAAAGATCAAAGCTCCACGGAAAGTACCTATGTTTTGGTTACCTATGCTCGCGGCTAGTGGGTACTTCCGTTAAAAAATTTTCCTCATAGCACTTTTGTTGTAGCGCCCCTACACAATTTGCGTTACTCTGACAAAGCAAAGTTCCGAGGCGGTTGTGTCTACCGCCGGGGAGAGGGTCAGATGAGTACGCGTAAGTTGGTTGCCTTGAAATTCGGCGTAATTGTTGTTCTTCTCGGGTCCGTGTGTGCTGCGAGCGCAGCGCCTTGGGGTCCAACAAAGCTTCCGCCTCCGCGCATAGCAGTTCTGGCGCCTTGGGGTCCGACGAAGCTTCCGCCCCCGAATGTTGCCGTGATGGCGCCTTGGGGTCCGACAAAGCTTCCGCCCCCGAATGTCGCCGTGATGGCGCCTTGGGGTCCGACAAAGCTTCCGCCTCCGAACGTCGCTGTGATGGCGCCTTGGGGTCCGACGAAGCTTCCGCCTCCGAACGTCGCTGTGATGGCGCCTTGGGGTCCGACAAAGCTTCCGCCTCCGAACGTCGCCGTGATGGCGCCCTGGGGTCCGACGAAGCTTCCGCCTCCGAAAGTTGCGTAAAGAAGCCCGCAGCGTCTGGTGTTGATCCAAAAAGTTCTGTTTATCAAAATGGGCCTGCCTTCAAAAGGCAGGCCTTTTTGCGTACCGTCGCGACGGCAAAGCTCGTAAACTGTCCTCAGGCTTTTGGCCTCACAGCCCCCCCGGGTTTTTGCGGGCCGCAACGAATGGGGGAGAGTTGGGCAGATGATTATCAATAATCTCGATACCGTCATCTGGATGGCGTGTCTCCTGGCTTCCGGGGCAGTCATCGCCATGCTCTTCTTTCGCCATATTTGGCGCGTCCTGCCGATGTTTTGTGTGTACTGTGTTTGGGATGTCGTGAGTAACCTTGGCCTCTATCTTGCGAACGGGCATCTCAACGACAGCGTCTTCTTTCATGTTTATTTCGGTCGGGCCATCGTCGATTCCGCTCTCATTTTCTGTGTTCTCGTAGAACTCGCATGGTCAGTGTTGCGTCCGGTTCGGGCGTCTCTGCCTCGTAGTGCCGTGGTTCTGCTTGGAGTTTTGGTCTTGGTGGCGGGTGCAGCGATCTGGCCGTTTGCTGCTCTTCCGGGTATGGCACATGCCACGACGCGGGAGGGACTCATGTTCCTTCAACTTCAGCAGACCACATGGATCGTCCGCATTCTTGTTTTCCTGGTCCTTGCCGGCGCGAGCCAGCTTCTTTCCATCGGCTGGCGCGACCGTGAGCTGCAGGTGGCGACTGGGTTCGGTCTTTACGCGATTGTGGGACTCACGGTGGCTGTTTTGCAGACGCATCAGACAACTGAGGCACAGTACCAGCAATACGAACGGATCGCAGCGGCGAGTTATTTTTGCTGCCTGTTGTATTGGGCGGTGAGTTTCGCGCAGAAAGAAGCCGAGCGCAGGGAGTTCACGCCGCAGATGCGGAGCTTTCTGCTGGCGGCTGCCGGCGCTGCGCGCACGACGCGCGTGACGATGACGGAATCGAGAAAAGACAAGTCGGAACGAGACGACCGCTGATTCGGATTCCTTGCGCAACCCGAGATTGTACGCATTGTCCGGCCGCGACGCCGGACATTGACATTTACGCAGGCGGCGGGTTGTAATTAATGCAGTGGTGAAGGAGTTCACCCTTAACCGCTGTCCCTTCCAATTGGCCGGACAGATGATGACTCCTGACAGGGAATCCTGTTGCGGAGTCATGTCGCGGCCCGATCCCTGAATACACCGAGAGCAGAACCGATGGCGCGATTTCTGCGTCGCGTTAGCGATTCCAGTCGATTGCGCGCACACCGGAGATGAACTCGGCACACTCTTGTTCAAGGAGAATGGCGTTGCAGAAATATCTTTTCATTGCCGCGGGCGGCGCACTGGGCTCGATTTTGAGGTACTGGGTTGGGTCTACGATCTCGGGCAGGATGGGAAGCAGGTTTCCGTATGGCACTATGGTTATCAACATCACGGCGTGTGTGATTATCGGATTCACGCTCACCTATTTTGGCAAGCGGGCGGATCTGAATCCTGCGTGGAGGTTCCTGATACCGATTGGCTTCATCGGCGCGTACAGCACCTTTTCGACCTACGAGTGGGAGACGCTTTCGACGATGCGGTCGGGTGCGTTCTTACTGGCGGGGATTTACGCGGTGGGTAGCCTGGTCCTGGGCCTTGCCGCGACGTGGTGCGGAACAGCGCTCGCGGACCTGCTCTAGAGAATCGGCGGCAGGCACTCCGGAGTTGCATGTTCGCTGCAAAGGTGCTTCAATCGTTCGTTGTTTACCTGGATTCGTGATGTTGCGGCGCGTGCGCGCGTGAATCCTGGCGCTGGAAGAGCGGAGATAAAAAGTATGCTGACGACGGGCAAGGCAGTTAAGGTGACGCTCTATCTGAGCGATGGAGCCAAGCATCACCACATTCCGGTCTACACGTCGATTCTTGATTTTCTCTTCAAAAACGGAATCGCCGGCGCGACGGTGGTGAAGGGCGTTGCAGGGTTTGGCGCCAAGCACCGCATGCACTCCGCGCACATCCTGGAGATCTCTGACCATCTCCCGGTAAAGATCGAGTTCATTGAGACGCGCGAAAAAGTGGATGCGGTGCTGCCCGAGCTGGAAAAGCGAATCGGGTCAGGATTGATCGAGGTGCAGGAGACTACGATCATCGTTCCTCCCCACGAATAGCGCGATCCGAAGTTGACGGACGAGTCTTGTTTCGGGCTACCTTTTCACGGCCCACCGCAACAATCAGCCAGAAAATGCATCTAATAGCTAGGCGGCAAGTCCCAGCCGGCGGCACGGCTAGACTCTTTCCAATTCCCGCTGAAAAACCCTGGAGCGTCAATGGTGAAAGAAACTCGCGGAGCGGGCTGTTTATCGGGCCTTTATTGAGGCTAGTGCATACTGAATGAGAGAGAACCAGTCACCTTAGAGCATTTTCGGAACACGCGTGGACTTCTTGAGTGCATTGAAAGGTGGCTTTTTCCTGAGGAAAAAGCCACTCGAGTATGCGCCTTTGGCCTGCGGCAGTTCCGAAAATGCTGTACCCCAAAGGGAAGCCGATGCTCTCAAATATTCGGAACGTCGCGTTCTTGCTGATTGTTCTGGCTGCAGGTTCCTTTTGCGCGCACGCGCAGGCGGCTCTGCTGATGGAGGAGCCGTATGGCTTCTTCGGCACGCTGAACCCGACCGGGCATAATGCAATCTACTTTGAGCGGATTTGCGCCGAGACTCCGGTGAAGTTGCGCCGCTGTGAGCCTGGCGAACTGGGCGCGGTGATTTCGCGCTATCAGGGTATCGACGGGTACGACTGGGTGGCGACTCCGCTGATCCCCTACTTGTATTCGGTGGAGAACGCCGCCGACGTTCCCGCGCATGTGGACCACGACACCGTGGTCGAGTTGCGCAGCCACTATCGCGAGAAGCATCTCCAGGAGCTGGGAACAAATCTGTCGCCGGGCAATCTGGTGCGCGGCGGTTGGACGCAGCTGCTGGGCGCGGCCTATGAGCGGCGCATTTACGCCTTTCGCTTCGAGACGACGGAAGCGCAGGACGATGCTCTGATCGAGAAGCTGAATGCCGGGCCGAACCGGGCCCGATTCAACTTGCTCTTCAACAACTGTGCGGATTTCGCGCGGGTGATGCTGAACGAGTACTTTCCCCGCACCTTCAGGCGCAGCATCTTTCCGGATGCCGGCATGACAACGCCGAAGCAGATTACTTACAAGCTGGTGCGGTTTGGACGCAAGAATCCCGGAAACAGAGTTAGCGGTTTTCGTGATTCCGCAGATTCCGGGCTACCGGCACGGAAGCCACTCCACGAAGACCATTGACGAGTCGTTTGTGACGACGATCTATGCGATCCCGATTGCGTTAATGAATCCCTATCTCGCTGGCGGACTGTTTGTGGACTATCTGGTGCGCGGGCGATACCACTTGATTCCCAAGAACCCGACAGTTTTGGGACCAGACAACCTAACAGCGTTGACAGCGCCAAGCTCGACCCAAGAGAATTCGGCCAGTGCAGGTATACCGGCATCGAGCGCTGTAACGAGCGGATCAGACATTGGGACAGCCGCAACGCCAACGGCCGCGACAGCCAATCCAGACCTGTAAGGAACGAGAGCAGTGAATGAGTAAGCCGCAAAGTTTCAAGAGCCACGCAAAGTTCGATCCTCCGTATCATTTCTTTCTCACCTTTGTTTCAATCGCCACGATCGTCATCGCGGTCATCCATTGTGTGCATCACTTCTGGTTCTATTCTGTGTGGCTGGTGGTGCTTTCGCTGGCGTGGCTGGTCATGTTGTTCCGGATGCGGCAGTACCCGCTGAAGGTGCAGGACCGCGTGATCAGGCTTGAAGAGCGGTTGCGGCTGCAGGCGCTGGCGCCGGTGGAATGGCACTCGCAGATCTACCGGCTGACGGAAGATCAACTGATCGGGCTGCGTTTTGCGGGCGACGATGAAGTAGTGGAGCTGGCGAAGCAGGCGCTGGAACACAACCTGAACCGGAAGCAGATCAAAGAGCGGATCAAGAGCTGGCGGCCGGACAACTGGCGGGTGTGAGAGAGACAGGTCACAGTTCACAGTTCACAGTTCGCAGTGGCGGACGGAAGATGGCAGACAGCGACCGGTTGGCGGTGAGCCGCGAGTCATGAACGAAGCAAAACTCACGGAATGAGGCAGTTAGCTCGCGCATGCGCGGGGCCCGAAAATGTGCGGGCCACGCGCTGATTCTAAAGGAGTTGTTTGGCATAAAATACCCGAAATTTGACGTGTTTTGCCGATGTCCGTAAGAGCGATTTGTTGATTCTAAACGAGTTAGATGGCGAAAATTTGGCGAAAAGTGTTCATTTTTTTATTTGATTCTTTTCTTGTCCGAAAACGGCCGGTCAGCAGGGTTCACGGAGTTAGCGGCGAGCGGTAGCTGAGCTTCTGGCTCGCGCGGCGCGGCGGCCGATTCGAATTGTTCCGGATGAATCCCCATACAAGTTCAAGTGTAGAGATTTTGCGGAAATAATCGGCAAACTTGGGCGGATTTATATTCGGCATGGAATCAGAGAGATGGGTGGTTGTGGAGGGGCCCGCCCTCTTGACAGCCGTTGGCGCGAGAAGGCGGGCCGCGCGGTCTTTTTGGGCGAGCCCCTTCCCCTCGACCCCGCGCTTCGCGCTTGCCCAATGTGCGCGCGGCCCGCGTGACGTCGGATGCTGTTTCCGGAGCAGCCGCGAGAAGCTGCGAGCCTGCAAATCAACCAGTCGCCGTCTTCTCACCGTTCGCGTAGTCGTTGGTTGCTCAAGTTGACCCGAGCGATACCCGCGAACTGGGTTGGTGGCTAGAATGGTTTGAGTTTTGCAAGCGGCCTATGAACCTTGTGTGCTGGGGGAGTCTGTGAAAAGGCGCTCGACCACAATCCTCTGGGTGGTTGGTATCAGCTTGATGGTGGTGCCGGCAAGCATTGTGGCGCTGGCGTGGCTGCTCGGCAGAAGCGGAATGATCGGGGCGTGGACCGGCGTCCTTTTATTTGCAATCGGGTTTCAGCTCCTGCGCTGGGCGGGCGGGATTGGCGTAGTTCTGATCCTTGCCGCGATCCTATTGGGGCAAAAAGGCCGTCTTGTATCCCATCATTCGCGTGTCATCTCCTGGGCTTTTTTCATTTTTGTTTTTGTTCTGACCTGTGGTTTCGTCGTGCGTTTCCCGCAGATCCTGACGGCTGCGTTCAAGATCCCTCCGTTTGAGCTGTGGCAATCGAGGATCATCCTGGGGGGAGAACGATTTTCGCGGGAGGTTGCTTATCGGGTCCCTGACGTCGGGGTCGTTACCGATATTCAGTACGAGGCCGACAGAAGATTAACGATTGCCGGGCTTCGCGGAGCAGCTTTTGTGAATGCGAGCGGGACGCCAGCCGCGGTCACTCGGTATGAAGAATGCAAGTCGGAAGTCGATTCTGTGAAGACCGTAACGAATGAGGGGCCCTACTTTCTATGTCGCGGGGGCTGGATTGAGGCTCCGAAACTCTTTGATGTAAGCGGAGGACTGATTTGGTCTCTCAGTGTGACCGGGGACGGCGTGGACGATTCCGCCGCGGGCGATCTCGGCGATGGGCTTGTGGTTGCGGTGGGATACAACGGTAGTTCCGGCGTCCGTCTCGTAGACCCCTTCCATTCAGGGAACGAATTTTGGTCGCAACCAGATGCGGGGAATATCTGGAACGTTGAAATCGCAACTTCTGAAAACAACTCCGATGGTTTCGTCGTTCACAGCAATAGCGGAGGAGAACTTGTAGTTCGGGACAAATCCGGCGTCGTTCTGAGTCGTTTGAAACCGGCGATTTATCTTACCAAGTTCTCGCTTACGGACTGGGGAGCCGATTCGCACCCGGATAAGTTCATCGCTTCGGACAGGAACGGAATCTATGTGATCGGGATGGATGGGAACATTCTTGCGCGGTTTCCCGTCGACCATCAAGTGGACATCACGCATCTGAAGGCGACGGCGCTGCGCGGCTCGAACGGCGATTCCTACTTCGTCGTGGTGCAGGATTACGGACAATGGCATCGCTCCAGGCTACGCATTTTCGATGAGCGGAACTCCACGATCTACGAGGAAGTGTTGAACGATGATTGTGCGTCATTGCGAGCCGTCCCCGATCCCGCGGGTTTGGAGACGTTGTTCATGGGCTGCGATGGTGTCGTGATCCGCTATCACGCACGCCGGGATTGACCGTGACCTGACCCAGCCGGGATTCGGGGATCCACACTGTGTCTCCGTCGGCACGATCGACAGCTGATGCTAGACAAAGGCAACCGCAGATCCTTCGCTGCGCTCAGGATGACAGCACGAAGAAAAGAAGGCGTGCTTTCCCACGCTTTGCGCGATGAGGCTGCGGAAAGGATGGGGCAACGTCCTGTTCATGCTTTCCCACCCTTTCCGCGATGAAGCTGCGGAAAGGATGGGGCAACATTCTGTTCATGCTCTCCCACCCTTTCCGCGATGAGGCTGCGGAAGGGATGGGGCAACGGCTGCTCGTAGGGGCATTCATCGTCCTGTAACGAACGACCGGCACTCTATTGTGGTTGTACCTATCCTTGCAGACGGGCTGTTGCATACAGAAACTGTCGCTGGATGGGCGCTATTTTCAGCCGTAAGTTGAGATGAGGATCGGTGAAGCGAAGGGATTTTGTACGGCTGGGATCGGCCACAATTCTTGCGAGCGGGGCGGGCAAGCTGCGGCCGGCGTTTGGGATGCCGCTGGGTGTTGCGCAGGCTCCGGGGCCGACACAGGACCCGATGGCGGCGATGGGGCCGAAGGTCGCGCGGGAACCGAAGGGACGTGCGGCGGACTTCACGCTGCAAATTGCGCCCATGCTGGTGGAGCTGGCCCCGCAGGTTGCGATCAGCACAATCGGCTACAACAATCAGGTGCCTGGCCCCCTGATACGGGTGCGCGAGGGCCAGCGGATCAGCCGTTGAAGTTGCGAACGATACTGACGTTCCAGAGTATGTGCATTGGCATGGCCTGTTCGTTCCGCCGGAGTCGGATGGAGTGGCGGAGGAAGGCTCGCCGCCGGTGCCGCCGCACGGCAGGCGGCGCTTTGAGTTCGTGGCCAAGCCGGCGGGTTCGCGGTGGTACCACTCGCACACCGCGGCGATGATGGATCTGCATCGGGGCGTCTACACGGGCCAGTTTGGTTTTTTCATGATTGACGGAGCGAACGACCCTGGGCGTTACGACCAGGAAGTCTTTCTGGCGCTGCGGGAGTGGGAATATTTTCTGTCGCCGATGGATCAGGACGCGATGGCGCCGGATCCTGACGACCCGATGCCGGAAAAACCCCGCAAACCAGACCTGCGCATGAACGGACTGGAAGTAAGCGCTCCGCTTTACTCGATTAACGACAAAATGCTGGGAGCGGGGGATCCTCTCCGCGTGCAGCCGGGACAGCGCGTGCTGATGCACCTGCTGAACGCGAGTGCTGCCGAAATTCACCGCATGGCTTTGCCAGGCCACAAGTTTCAGGTGATCGCTCTCGACGGCAATCCTGTGCCCACGCCACAGGCGGTGGATGTGATTGAGATTGCTCCGGGCGAACGCGTGGATGCGATCGTGGAGATGAATAATCCCGGGCGTGTGGATTTTCGGGGAGATCCGCGATACCGCGCGGCAAGCCGGCATGGGCATGGTGGTGGAGTACGCGAATCAAAAGCAGCGCGCGGTGTGGACTCCGCCTCCGAACTGGCGCTGGGACTACAGCGTCTTTGGGACGAATGCGGCGCACCCAGCGCCGGACCATACGATCGATATGGTCTTTGAAAAAATTCCGGGCGGACTGAATGGAATCAATCACTGGCTGGTGAACGGCAAAGAGTATCCGCATCAAGGGGAATTCGTGTTCCACCAGGGACGCCGCCACCGGATTGTGTTTCACAACCGCAGCGACGATTCTCACCCGCTGCATTTCCACAGGCACCTGTTTGAGCTGGTCGAAATCAACGGGAAGCCGACTGCCGGCGTCAAGAAGGACACGGTGATCGTTCCGGCATTTGGACGCGCCACGGTGGACCTGACGGCGGACCAGCCGGGATTGACTCTGTTTCATTGCCATATCCAGCAGCACATGGACTTTGGGTTCATGGCGCTGTTTCGCTACGCGTGAGGGCCGCCTCGCCGCGTTAAGGTTTTTTCACACAATTGTCATGCACGCGCAATATTGAAGAGCGAAGATCGCAGCTCGGTAGCAAGCATTCCCCAAAAAGCATTCCCCAAAAGTCTGAACAGGAGAAACTCAATGGAGACGATCCGGAGAAGGATCCGCGCCGCTGTGTTTATAGGAGCGGCCGCCTCGGTCATGGTATTTGCAGCCGTGGCCAACGCACAGAATCAGAACTCCAACAGCAATCAATGGCCTTATGCCTACCCTGCGCCAGACGGGAATTGGCCCTACGCAAACATCGGCCGCGCGCCCGTGCTGGCGGTGGTTGGCGACGTGGCCTGCCAGCCCGGCGAGACCGAGCCCACTGGTGAGAAGGCGAGTGAAAACTGCGGCACCCCCAAGGCCCCCTACACCGCTACCTCTCTGTGGCAATCCCAGGAGGCCACAGCGAATCAGATTGAGACGATGAAGCCTGACCTGGTCGCGATCCTCGGAGATCTGCAATACCAGGTAGGCCAATATACGGACTTCGAGAACTCGTACGATTTGACCTATGGCGCATTCAAAATGATCACGCGGCCGGCGCCCGGCAACCACGAGTTTTATGACGAGCATGGCGCGACCGGCGTGGCCGGCTACGGCTACTTCTCCTACTTCAACGGCTACCAGATCAATACCGCAGGGCAACCGATCACGGCCACGCTCGCGGACCCGTGCCCATCATCGATGACGGGGTGCGGCTATCCGGCCGCAACCACTCCCAACCCGCAACCGATACCCCGGGCTGATGGACAGGCGGGGCACTTCGAGGCGTCGGGTGGTGTTGGAGAGACACTTCCGGCGGGGGGCACGGTCGGAGTCGGAGATGGCTGGTATTCCTATAATCTTGGCTCCTGGCACATTATCTCGCTCAATATCGAGTGCGAGACACAGCCGGGCGGTTGTTCGACAACAGGCTCCTGGTTTGCCTCCGAGCTGGAATGGCTGAAGAAGGATCTGGAGGCGAATCATTCCGCTTGCACAGCCGCGTACTGGCATCAGCCGACGTTCAGCGCTACGAACAGCATCAGCGAAGAGGGCGTTACCGCAAAGGCCTTTTGGGAACTGCTCTACCAGCACGGAGCCGACCTGGTGTTGAACGGGCACGACCACCTCTATGCCCGCTACCGCCCGCTTGACCCCGATGGAAATTCCGATCCAAGGAACGGGATACGGGAGTTCATCGTGGGCACAGGCGGCGAGACACTCGATCCGATCGTCTTAACGCCTGTCACGAGCGGGGCTGGCGAAACGAATTTGGAAGACCCTACCGGCAACGTGAATTTCAACCAACAAAATCTCCAGGCATATTCCGGGTTCTACTGGGGTGTGATGGGCCTGACGCTCCATGAGAATGGCTACGCGTGGGATTACGAGTCGACACTGCCAGGTCCCACAACTTTGGCCAATGGTCCGACACTTCCCGCACCGAATGCGACTGGTGTTTATATCGACAAGGGCGTCGGCACTTGCCACGGCCCAAACCGGTGGTAGCGACGGGATTGTCTTCGCGCGGTTAGCTTCAACTTACTTCAGTACAGATTCCCCCTTGGCGAGAGATCGCGAAGGGGGAATTTTTCCTGGATGGCTGCCGGGGCCGGTTGTTAAGGCCGATGGCAGGCTGCGGGACGATGCGCAAAGGGAAAGAGAACCATCCCTCCGTGGCTGAAGCCGCACGTATTTGGCGACGTTTGCGGCATGAGTAAATTCATGCCCCGAAACGAGGCTTATTCGCAGTCGAGTTTCTCCGCGGCCTTTGAAGGCTACTGCTTCCACGGTTTCTTCGTTACGTTGTGTAGTTGCAGCAGGGTGCTCTTACGCCCCTACGGGGCTGCGAACACTTATTTGAGCGCATTCCCCGGGTTGCGTTCGCCGCGTTTCGCGGCTCACTTCACCCGGGGCTAACTTCCACGCCCCCTCCGGGGGCGAGTGCAGCGCGGCACGGAGTTCGTGCTATCCCCGGTCTGCGAATCCAGACCGGGGGCACCCATTCATTTTGGAAGAGCAAAGAGCGCGAAAGGCAGCCGCAGATCCTTCGGTCGCACGGGCGCGCTCAGGATGACAACTTTGGAAGACGCGAGTCGGCTCAACTTTCGGAGTCCTCGAGTTTGTCTTTGACCGTCGTCATAAAGGCGGCCATGGCGGGAGAGATCCATTTGTCTTTGTGCCAGATGATGTGGGTGCCAATGTCGAGGGGTGGGCCGGCCCAGTTGAGCGCTTTGAGATGATGCTGGCGTAGTTCGCGGGCCACGACGATGGTGGGCAAGAGGCCGATGCCCATGCCGAGGGAGATGCACTCGCGGAGCGCCTCAACGCTGGAAAACTCGGTTATGTTGGCGGGGCGAATATTTGCCAGGGAGAGAATGCGATCCAATTTCTTGCGGTAAGTGCATCCCGATTCAGTGAGCAGCAGATTCTGTCCCGCCAGATCCGATGCTTTCACCTTGCGCATGGAGGCAAGCGGATGGGCGGGATCGGCCAGCAGGATGACCTGTTCCGTGCGCAAGCGGATGGACTTGAGGTTGGCAGAAGGCATCGAGTCGGCCATGGTGATGGCCATATCGAGCTTGCCGGCCTCGAGCTCGAGCGCAAACGCCGTGCCGATGTAGGGACTGAAAATGAGTTCGACGTGGGGAAAGTGGCGGCGGAAGGCGTGCAATACCTGGGGCAGGCGATAGGTAAGGGTGCTCTCAGGCGAGCCGATGCGCAGCGGCCCGCTGGGCTCAGCGCCGGTCTCGATGGCGCGCTGGCCCTGGTCCATGGCGGCGAGGGCCTGCGACGCGAAGGGCAGGAAATTGCGGCCTGCGTCAGTGAGAGTGACGCGGCGGCCGAGGCGATCAAAAAGCGGAGTGCCCAACTCTTCTTCGAGCGCCTTGATCTGCGCTGTCACATTGGACTGCACGGTGTGCACTTTTTCAGCGGTGCGCGTGAAGTTCAACTCTTCAGCGAGGGTGCGAAAGATCTGCAACTGCCGGACTTCCATAGGTGAATCTCCAATACAGATGCAATATATCACATCAATCAATTGGACAGATACACAGACCAGAGCCAGAGTGAATATATGACGCGGCCGGGCGGGAGTCCCGGATGTGCACGGAGTGGACAGATGCTCTGCCGCGGAACAGTACTGGAGGGAATCATATGAATCGCATCGCCGCAATCGCGCTTTTTGCAACAGCAACCCTGATGACGGCCGGAAACGCAAACGCACAGAGGGATTTCGTCACGGTCGACGTTCCATTCAGTTTCACAGTCAACAGCACCTCGCTGCCGGCCGGAATCTACACCGTCTGTTTCGATACCATGCTTCCCGACTGGGTCGTCATCCAGGACCAGGCGAAGAACGTGAGGGCGAGGTTATGGGTCCTGCGCGGTCCATTCCGCGCAGGGCGGGAGGACAGGCTGATTTTCCACCGGTATGGCGGCGAGGTTTTTCTGAGCGAGGTTCACTTTAATTCCGCTTGGAATGGGGTTTTCCTGCCGGAGACAAAGCTCGAGAGAAAGGCGAGAGTGGGGCGGAACGAGGAGCTGGCTTTTTTGGCAGCTCATTGATGAGGACGGCGGGGATCGCGGCGGGAGCGGGACCAGATGCGAGAGCTGCATGGCTGTTCGGCGCGATCCTCGACGACTCTGAACTGGCGCTGCTGGTGTCGGGCTTGAGTCCCTATCTGCCGCAAGGTTTTCCGCAGCGGAGCTGTCTGCAAGAAGATTGTGGCGGCGTGCGAGGGTCAGAGGGGCCCCAGCAAGCTGGACGAGAGGAGCGGTTCTCCATCGATCTCGAGTCTCTCGTGGTGCTCGTCATTTTCGGTTTCGTCTGCTGGGGTGGAGCGCAATGGATCGCCAGGCGCTGAATTTCAGGCGCGACGGGAAGGTGAGGGGTAATTCGGGGAGGTTTGTGGTATCCCGGGTCTCAGAAGCGAGACCCGGGGCACCCCCAAATATTGGCGAATGAGCGTAAGTGAATCCTGGTGTTCTGAGCCGTTCATTTGTTGCACAATCGTGCGGCCGAAATGCAGGTCCTTCGACTGCGTTTGTCGCCAAGAACGCGCCAAACTTCGCTCAGGATGACCACGCATTTGTTTAACGAACTTCAGACTCAGGACACCAGGCCGGAATTATTGGCGGCCCGCCCAGGGGCTATTTCTCCGGCGTAGGCCCGGGGCTCGAATCCGCGGGATTATCCTTAGGAAGGGTTTCTGGGGTCGAAGCTTCCTGCTTTGCGACAGACTACGTCCAGCTCATGCTCATGGCGGTAGTGGTCGACAGGCATTTTGCCGTCCCACCAGGCCCAGTTCATGGGATAGACATCGGGATCGAAGAAGACCTGGTAGAAGTGCCAGACGAGAATGGCGAGCGTGGCGAGGATGGCCTCATAGAAGTGGACGGCGGTGGCGACGTCGACCCACCAGCGGGCGAACAGATCGCCGACCCAGACCTTGGCCCAGATCATGATGCCGGTGAGGCCCATGAGGGCGGTGCCCCAGACGAGCGCCCAGTACTCGGCCTTTTCTGCATAGTTGAAGCGGCCGAATTTTGGTTTTATAGGGCTGAGGCCGAGGTAGTAGCGCATGGTGGCTAAGGCATCGAATGCGTCTTTGGGGCGCGGCGCGATGTCACGCAGCAGGCGGCGGCCTTCGCGCGCGGCGGCGAGATAGAAGACATGATAGATGCCGGCGGCGATGAGGATGACGCCGGCAACGCGATGGATGATGCCGCGGAGGTTCTCGCCCATGCCCAGCGTGTGGGCGAACCATGTGTCAGGGAATTTAAGCGCGAAGCCAGTGATGACCAAAACGATGAAGCTTGAAAGCAGGATGAGGTGCTGCCAGCGCTGATTGACTGTCATGCGCGTCATGAAGGGGTTCATCAGGCGGCGGCGAGCGACGGCTTTTGCGCGCCAGATGAT
Organism: uncultured Acidobacteriaceae bacterium; assembly: GCA_963850865.1. Lineage (GTDB taxonomy): Bacteria > Acidobacteriota > Terriglobia > Terriglobales > Acidobacteriaceae > Telmatobacter. The sequence goes on along the minus strand of CAWKMZ010000004.1, from coordinate 163,001 downwards.
GGCGTTGTGCAGGAACATGACGCCAATGACGAGGAGGATGAGGGGGATGTAGATCCAACGGACCCAGCGGACGGCGACGGAATCGATGTCGGCGGAACGCGAGCCGGACTGAAGATGGACGGGGGTGCGGGTGAACTTTTGCGTGACGCCTTTGTGGCACTGGCCGCAGGTGGCGTCGAGGTTGGCGCGATTGATGGTGGAGTGCGGGTCGCTCGAGGGGAGAATGTTGTGCACGCCGTGGCAACTGGAGCAGTTGGCGGCGACGACGGATCCGCCCTCGGCGGCGAGGCCGTGATAGCTATCGAAGTAGCTGGTGACGCGGTTGCCGGGAACGCCGAACTCCTGCGAGAGGCGCACGCCTTCGTGGCAGCGGGCGCAGATGTCGCGCGAGACATTTTGCTCGGCGACGGGCGAGTTGGGGTCGGTATGACGCTTGATGGAGTGGATGCCGTGGCAGTCAGTACATGTGGGCGCGAGCATGTTGCCGCGCGCGATTGCCTGGCCGTGAATGCTGGCGGTGAAGGTGTTGGCTACTTCGGTGTGGCACTTGCCACAGGTGGATGCGACGGCGACTTTTGAGATGGGTGACTTGGGATCGCTGGCGGGGAGAATCTGGTGGACGCCGTGGCAATCGGTGCAGACAGCGGCCTTTTGCGAACCATTGGCGACGGCGCGGCCGTGGACGCTGGATTGATAGGAGAGGAAGGGCTGCGCGGTTTCGCCATTCGATTCCATTAAGAATTTTTGGCCGTGGCAGCGGCCGCAGGTGACGGGAATGTTGGAGCGATTGACAGACGATTTGGGATCGTCGCCGGAGACGATGGCGTGGACGTCGCCGTGGCAATCCTGACAGCTTGCGGGAATTTTGCCGGCGGCCGTGACCTGGGCGTGAATGCTGTGCGCGTAGCCCTGGCCTTCGTCGGCGTGGCAGTTGTCGCAGGTGATTTTTTTCGGGGGCACGTCGTGCGCGAGGCTCTTGACGTCGGTATGGCAATCGACGCAGGAAAATGAGCCGTGAACGGAGTGCTTGAACTTGGTTTGGTCGACGGCGATGCTATGGCCGTCGCTATCGGTCATGCTGGCGTCGGCGTGGCAGGTGAGGCAGTCGGAGTCCTTGAGTTTTTGCGCGGAGGATGGAGTTGCGCAGGCAAGGATTAAGAAAGTGGCGAAAGTAACGGAGGCCCAGCGGACGGAGTTCACATTTCAAGGAGAGTCCGATGGCGAAGGGGGCGCAGTGCCTCTTGTCACAAGCGGGTGTGATAAGAGGTCTTAGCTATTAGTTCCTTTAGCGGCGAGGGGAGGGACGTGCAGTCCCACGTCTCAGAATCGAGACGTGGGGCACCCATCTGTCGTGCGACAGCGTTCGTTGCGAAAAGCAACCGAAGATCCTTCGACTCGGTCGTCGCGCAAAGCGCGACGGCCTTCGCTCAGGATGACAAAGCCGACATGTGGGTTTGTGCTATCCCACCCAAGCAAAGCTTGGATGGGGCACCCATTTTGGTGCGGGGTGAAGATCGCGAAGGGCAAATGCAGGTCCTTCGACTCGGCCGTCGCGGCAGAGCGCGACGGCCTTCGATCAGGATGACAAAGCCGACATGTGGGTTTGTGCTATCCCACCCAAGCGAAGCTTGGATGGGGCACCCATTTTGGTGCGGGGTGAAGATCGCGAAGGGCAAATGCAGGTCCTTCGACTCGGCCGTCGCGGCAGAGCGCGACGTCCCTCGCTCAGGATGACACGGCCTTGGGAAAATGGATGTCGGGAGCTGAGAGCCGACCGTGCGATCCCACCCTTTCCGCGATGAAACTGCGGAATGGATGGGGCAACGATTTCTGGTGCAAGAACGGAGTGGTTAAAGGCTAGTGAAAGTAGGCGGTGAGGGTGAGGACCAGAAGCGTGAGGCCGATGAAGATGGCGATGGCTCCGACGGCTTTAGAGAAGTTGAGGAGCCAGAGCGGAGGCGCGATGCCCGAGGCGGGATTCGGATTTTCCTTCTTTCATCATGCGCTGATATTCGAGCGGGCGCTTGTGCTTGAACTCTTCTTCGCTCTCTACGCCGGTGAAGATGACCATGTCCATGGGGAAACTGTCGGGACGCAGGTGCGTGTTGACGAAGTGAATGGCAAAGATAAACAGGATCGCGAGCAGTCCTTCTTCGCTGTGGATGATCAAAACGGCGTTCAGCGCCCAGCCGGGCAGGAAGTGCGCGAAGAACGGCGCGAACCACATTGCATAGCCGGAGAAGCCGATAATGATCATTCCCCAGAACACGGCCCAGTAGTCGAACTTCTCCCAGTAGGCGTAACGCTCGAACTGCGGCTTGGGGCCGAGGCCGAGGAACCAGCGCATGTGGCCGAAGAGGTCTTTGGCATCTTTCCAGTTGGCGACCATGGAGGTTGCGCCCCAGAAGATTCCTTTTTCGCGGTGGAGGAGACCGCGCTGGAAGACTTCCTTGACGTGAATGAGGAAGGCGATGGTGAGGACGATGGCGCAGAGCTTATGGAAGAAGAGGATGGCGCCGAATCCGCCGACGCCAGCGGCAAACTTGCGCGCCCAGAAGCTTTCGCTGAAGCGCATGACCAGGCCGGTGGCCGCGAGCCCGAGAAACGTAGTGAACAAAACTGCGTGCATGTAGCGCTGCTGGCGCGTAAAGCGCACGAAGAAGCGCGGGTTCGCGGGCGCGGCGGCCGGAGCAGGAGCTGCGGATTGAGGTTGAACGAGCTCAGAGTCAGGCATTCTTTCCTCCATTGGCCGCTTTGCTCTTGACCTGGTTATAGCGGGAGCGGATCACCCACAAGATGGTGTGGATCATGAAAAAGATGAGCACCCCGGCCAGCAGCAGGTTCATGAACAGCCGAATGTAGTAAAGTGCCGGGCTCAGCTTGCGGTCACGGGCGTTGGCGTGGGGCTGATACTTGACGAAGCTCGCGTTGGCGCCGGCGTGGCAGCGGCCGCAGGTAGCGATCAGGTTGGCCTGGTTGATGGGCGAAGAGGGATCGGAGGCGGGCCGCACGTCGTGGGCGCCGTGGCAATCCCAGCAGCGGGCGGTTTCAACGTAGCCGCCGAGCGAACCGAGCTGCGAGTGGAAGGTATCGCGGTAGGTAGAGAACTTGTCCTTGTGGCAGTTGCCGCAGATGGGCGTGGACTGCATGCGGAACTCGGCTTCAGTCGGCTGCAGAATGGCGTGGGCAGTGTGGCAATCGCTGCAGACCGGAGCTTTGAGATTGCCGCCCGCGACGGCTTTGCCGTGCACGCCCTGCTCGTAGTCGGCCACAATCTTGGCGTGGCAGGTGCCGCAGGTTTTTGGGATGTTGGATTTGTAGGTGGGGCTCTGCGGATTGGTGTGGCTGAGAATGTTGTGCGAGCCGTGGCAGCTTTGGCAGTTGGCCGCGACAAGCAGGCCTTCTTTGCTGAGCGCGAATCCGTGAATCGAATCCATGTAGAGCGGGTAGACGTTGGGCAAGCCGTGCTTTTTCGCGAGGTCGGGGCTTCCATGGCAGGTGCCGCAGGTCTTGGGAACGTTGAGCGGGTAGACGTTGGAGCGCGGGTCGTCTTTGGGGTAGATGTAGTGAGCGACACCGTGGCAACTGGTGCAGGGGTGGTCAGACGCGTTGGCGTGAACGCTGCCGGAGACGCTGGAGGCCTGATCGGCGTGGCAGGTTTTGCAGTCGACGGGCGCTATTTTGTCGGGGTGCGGGTAGGCCTTGATGTCGGCGTGGCAGTTGGTGCACTGGAGGCTGCCGTGAATGCTGGAGCCGAATTTCTGGCCATCGACGGCGATGCTGTGGCCTGAACCGTCGGTCGCGGTGGCGTCGCCGTGGCAGGCGAGGCAGTCAGCTTGCGCGCGGAGTGCGGCGGGCGCCAGCGCGAAGGCGAGAACGGCGATGGCAAGGGCGATGATTCGGCGATGGACTTTCGGCGGAGCTTGTTTCCGTGCGGCGACGTTCATTCTGCCGTCTTCTTTCCCCAGGCAAAAGTGGATTGACCACGAATCTCCTGGTCTCGTGCATCCAAGCCCACTGCGGCTGGGGAAAGATGTCGGGCCGCAGAGGCCACCTCTCAGGAATGCGCTTTTGAGGGCGGGGCTGGCAGTGATAGGTGTCACAAGCGGCGCGATATGGATCACAAATGGAGCCTGAGGCTCTCTTGGCTGGCCTAGTTGGCGCGTGTGACTCCTCCGGGTGCGGGCGAGGACGCCCGCACGACAGCCGGCCAGCCACCCCAGCGACGGGGACCTGTCGCTGGGGACCCCGATCGGACGCCGGCGCTACATTTGTTCGCGGGCGAGCGCAAATGGTGCGTGCGCGGGTGATGCGGGTCACATGCCGCGACGTGTGGAGTCGAGGAGAATAATGGCGCTGCTTGAGGTGCAACACGATGGCTACAGTTGCGATTCCTGAAACCAAGACGATGCTGACGCTTCCCGGAGATGCGGTGCGGCAGATTCAATGGCGGTTCAGTGACCGATTCGATTTACAGATGCTGGTGGCATCGGCGCGCGGAGTGGCGCGTGGCACGGTGGCGCGGCTGGTGGCCGCGGGAGAGCGCAACACGCACGAATGGACCAAGGCGAAGGACGAGATGATGGATGCCTTCGATCGCGCGGGAATCACGGCGGCGTTCATGGAGCCGAATGAGGGCGGGTTCATCGTCGGGCCGAAGAATTTGGCGCTGGGGTTGGCGGCATTTGAACTTGCGTGGGTGGATGGCGGCGCGGCGACGGCGAGTTTAGCGGGATTTTTGGCGTTGTCGCCGATCCACGAGCGCGGCACGGCGGAGCAGGTGAGCCGCTACAAAAAACTGGCGGCGCCGGCCCAGGCGGGCGAAGATCGGAAACCGTGGCGCGGAGCATTCGCGCTGACCGAGCCGATTCCGTATGTGGGCGTGGATACGGGGATGCTGAGCGGCAAGGTTCGCGTGGCGGAGTGGAAGGATGGCGAGGAACCGTGGCTGCAAGTGGACAAGCGCGGAAGGTTCATCACAGGAATTGCGTTTGCAAATTTTGTGACGGCGGCAGTGAACTCCGATGATCCGCGTATCAAGGGAAGCTGCGTGGTGATTCTGGAAGAGACGGATGAGGGCACGTTCGACCGCGGGACACCGACAAAGAAGTTGGTGCACCAACTTTCGTCGACGGGCGATCCGGTGTTTAATTTGCGCGTGCCTGCGAGCCGGATTGTGGGCGGATACACGGTGAAGGACGGCGTGATTGTGCCGAACTTCAATCACGGCGAAATTATTGATGCGGTATTCCGGCGGACGCGCGTGCCGGTCGGGTTGATGACGGCGGCCAAGCTGCTATCGGCAGCGGAGCCGGTGATCCGCTACCAGCGGCAACGGTTCAGGGGAGCCGAGGGCGCGAAGCCGGGATCGGTGCGGTACGAACAGGGAATTCAACAACGCGAGGACGCACTACACAGGCTGGTGGATGTGTGGACGACTGGCGAGGCGGCGGCCTCAATGGGGTTTGCTGCGGCACGGCTGTTCGACGAACTTGATCCGCTGGAGAAGCAGAAGACGGCGATGCTGAAGGAGCGCGGCGTTAACGGCGGGCGCGCGGAGATGAAGGCGCTGAAAGAGAGCGAAGAACGCGCCATTGAAATGCTGAAGCTGAAGGCCGGCAGCGCGCGGCGCGCGGAGCTTGAAGCGGATCCGCTGGTGCAGTATGTGCTGAAAGACGCCGAGGCCAATGTGCTGTGCCCGGCGACGAAGCTCTGGAATACCGGCCACGGCGCAAACATGATGCGCGAGGCGGTGAGCCTGATGGGCGGATACGGAATTACCGAGGACTGTCCGGGGTTCCTGGCGAACAAATGGATGGACGCGCAACTGGAGGCGACCTACGAGGGACCGGAAGCGGTGCAACGGCGGCAGTTGACTGTGACGATGACGAGCGAGGTGTTCCTGGCGGAGTTTGCTGCGTGGACCACGGAGATGCGGCGGATTGCGTCGTCGCGGCCGGGGACCGGCGCGTGCACGCTGGCTTCGGCGATGCAACTGTGGACGTGGACGCTGAATTATTTGCAAAAAAACAACGATCCGGCAGGCGGAAAGCTTTATCACGGGCAGCGGCAGGGCGTGACCTTTGCGCTGGCCGATGCGCTGAGCTGGCTGATGGCTTCGCGGTGCCAGATTCTCGATGTAATTGAACTTGAGACGCGCGGAGCGACGGACGCCGTGGCCGCGGAGGGGCTCGCGGGGACCGTGCAATTCCTGAGCGATCTTTGCCACACGCAGGCGGCGCAGGCGGCGGGAGAAGTTTCGCGTATCTGCGCGGAACTCGTGTTTGGCTACAACCGGCATCCAGCGTGGGACGAGGAGGAGCATCGCAGCTGCTTCCTCGCGGCGGAGCTCGAAGAGCTGGAAGAGACGATGCCGGGAATCATGGCGATGGCTGTGGATGTTTTGAAGGCCGACGGCAGTCATCCAGCGAAGGCCGGGCCGTGCGCGGGTTGCGCGGGATCGAGCGAATTTCTGCGGTTGCAAAGCAAATTGACGACGTGCCTGACGGGCTCGCGGCTGGCGAAGGATCGCGCGGCAGAGACCGTGAGCAAAGTGATGATTCCCGAAGCACTCGACTATCCGGCGGCAGGAGGGGCATGATCTCGGGTTCACAGCCGGTTGAAGTTGACCGCCAGACGATGGATGTTGACATTGCCTGCGCAGGGTTTGGCCCGGCGACGGGCGGATTCCTGACCACGCTGACGCAGGCGTGGAGCGAGAATCCGGCCGATCCGGCGTTCGAAAGCAAAGTCGCGCCGGGAATGCCGCTGCAAGTGATGTGCTACGAGCGCGCCGACGATCTGGCTGCGGGCGTGAGCGGCGTGGTGACGCGAGGCGAAGGCATCCGCGCAAGTTTTCCCAAGCTCGATCCCGCAGAGATTCCGATGGCCGCGGAGGTGAAGCGGGAGAGCGTATTTTATTTGCTCGATCCGATTGGGGTGAGGCGGCAGCCGGCTCTGCTGGGCGTGGGAGACTCTTTTCTTGGTCTTGGACGAGGTTCGTGGTTGAAGGACCATGCGTTCGAGCTGCCGTGGACGCCTGCGTTCTTGCACAAGCATGGAGGAATGGTCCTCTCGATTGGGCAGTTCAATCAGTGGGTGGGATCGAAGCTGATGGCTGGAGGGCTGGCGCAGATTTGGCCGGGGACGCCTGTGAGCGGGCCGATCTTCGACGGGACCAACGGCAAAGAAAAGAGAACCGTACTTGGACTGCGCCTTACCGACCAGGGAGTGGACAGACATGGAGTTCCGGCGGACGGCTATATGCCCGGCATGGATGTGCGAGCGAGACTGACCGTTGTTGGCGACGGGCCGGTGGGCGCGGTGGGGCAGAAGCTCGATGAGCGATTTGGTTTGCCGAAGGGGCACGCGCGGCGCGAGTGGGCGCTGGGCATGAAGATGGTGATCGAGCTGCGGGAGGATTCTGCGCTTGAGCCGGGAACGGTGTGGCACACGTTTGGATTTCCCGAGCCGGAGATTTTCGGGTTTCTGTACGTGCATCCCGAGCGGCTGGTTTCGGTTGGGATTTTCGTTCCGTCGTGGCTGGGCAATCCGCAACGCACGGCGTACCGCTACCTGCAACATTACATTCAGCATCCGCTGCTGTGGAGGCATTTGCAGGGCGGCACGCTGCGGTCGTGGGGAGCGAAGTCACTCGAAGAGTCAGGCAAGCACGGCGAGCCGTTCCTGTGCGGCGATGGATTTGCGCGCATAGGTGAGGGTTCGGGATCGACGAATATGCTGACGGGTTCCGGCGTGGACGAGGCGTGGGCGACGGGAGTGCAACTGGGCGAAGCGGTGCTGGAGCTGCTGCGCGCGGGGCGGCCTTTTACGCAGGAAAATCTGACGGCGACATACGAGACGCGGCGGCGGGCCAGCTGGGTGGAGCGCGGCGCGCGGGAGGCGAAGAACGCGCGCAACGGATTTCATCGCGGGTTTATCCGCGGCATGGTGGGGATGGCGCTGGCGGGGCTGACCGGCGGGCGGGTGGCGTGGAGGGGGAAGATTCCGCCGGCGCCGAAACAGATTCGACGGTTCGGAGCGTTCATTGGGGGCGGCCTGAGTGCGAAGCAAGCGGCGGCGGCGGCTCTGGACTGCGGACGGCCGTTGCACGATGCGCTGATGAGCGCGAGAGGCTGGCCGGAGATTCCGTTTGACGGGCGACTGCTGGTGACGCACCAGGATGCGCTGCTGCTGGGCGGCAAGGTGCAGGCGATGCCGGGATTCGCGGACCACGTGGTGTTCCTGGACCGGCAGCGATGCATTGCGTGCGAGGAGAAGACGTGCGTGGCGATGTGCTCGGGCCAGGCGATCACGCTGGGCGCCGATGGCGCGCCGGAGTTCGAGCGCGAAAAGTGCGTACATTGCGGCGCGTGCCTTTGGAACTGCGCGCAGTCGCCTGACGGAGAGCGTGGCAGCGTGGAGTTTGGGGCGGGGAGCGGAGGACTGCATTCAGCAGAAAACTGAAGAACAGCCATTAGCTGTTAGCTATTAGCTTTTAGCTGCAACAGTGGCGGATTTGAGCTTTATTGACCCGCGCGGCATAGAAAGGCCAAGGATATGGCGCAGGATTTTCATGACTTACTCGTTTGGAAGAAAGCGATCGAACTGACGACATGCATTTATACGTTGACTCGGACATTTCCCAAAGATGAGATCTATGGCCTCGTTTCACAAATGCGAAGAGCGAGTGTTTCGGTTGCGAGCAACATCGCAGAAGGACGAGGCAGGCTTAATAGAGCTGAATTCCGTCAATTCCTGGGCGTCGCTCAAGGGTCCGTTTTCGAGCTCAAGACGCAACTTCTGGTAGCAAAGAACCTTGGAATGGCAAATGGTCATGATTTGGAAAAGGCCGAACTCCTGAGCGATGAGGTTTCAAAGATGCTTCGAGCATTTATCCAGGCGCTGCGGGGAAAAGCTAAAGGCTAATCGCTAAGAGCTACCGGCCCGGAGGTCCAAGAGAGGGAGCTATGTCAATTGCATTCCACATTGTTGTTTGCGCGGGAATTGTGCCTGACCCGCTGCAGACGCTTGAACCAACGACGGGGCCGAATGGGCCGGGAATCAAGAACGAGATGGTGTTGCCCGCGGTGCTCGATCCATGGGCGGCGAGCGCGCTGTATGAGGCGGCGAGCCTGGTTGCGAAAAACCCCGGGAGTAAGGTGTGGCTGGTTTCATTGGGGCCGAAGGCCAAGCTGCAACAAGTGATGATGAGCGTGGCGCAGAAGGTGAGCTTCGAGCTGGTTCCGATTGACGGGCCCATTGGAGGATTCCCGGATGCACAAGCGACGGCGGCTGCGCTGGCCGAGGCGATCAGCGCGATTCCGGGTTTGGCGCGCGAACGGCTGCTGTTGTTCGGGGGGTGGGAATCGGCGACGCGCGGCGCGGGCGTGACGCTGCAGATTGTGGGCGAGCGGCTCGGCATTGCGGATCAGTTTCAAGGAGTGGACGCCATCGAAGTGCGCCCCGACGGACCAGATGCCGGGTCGTTTGAGGTGCTGGAACGCGTGGAAGGCGGCAAGCACCAGGTGAGCGTGTGCGCGGGTGCGCCAGCGGTGTTGGGCTGGGCGACAGGAAATCTGGCAGAGCCCAGGAACAACCCGCAGGTGGGCATGGCGAATATGCGGACGATCATGCCGGCGCTGCAAAAGGCAAAGACGATGGCGCTCGACGCGAATGGGTTGAAATACGTTTCAGTGAATTTGCCGAAGCAGCAGCGGACCACGCGCGTCGAAAAGAACATGACTCCCGACGAGATCGCTGTTGAACTTGTGGAGTGGATCGGGAAAGACAGCTAACAGCCCTCAGCCATCAGCTAAAAACCGGCAAAACAAGGGCTGAGGGCTGAAAAGTCGGGGGAGAAGATGGAATCGATTCTGGTGCTGACACATGCGGATGAGAGCGGCACGGCGCTAAGCAAGGGATCGCTGGAGGCAGTAACTGCCGGCGGGGAGCTGGCGGCGCGGCTGGGCGCAGAGTTGACCGTCGGGATTGTGGCCAAGTCCGCGACGATCGCGGCGACGCAGGTGGCTGGCGCGGCAAGGAGATTGCTAGCGGTGCAGGGAGAAGCGTTTGGGCAGGCGCGGTTTGCAAGCGATGCAACGGCGTGCGAGGCATTGTGCCGCGCGGCGCAGGCGACGATTGTGGTGGCGCCCGGGAGCTCGCGTTTTGCGCGGGTGATGGCGGCGGTCGCGCATCGAGTGGGTGGCGCTATCGACACTCATGTCGCTGCGCTCGCCACACACATTACGGCGGTTGGTGGCGCGGATGGCGTGGAGGCGACGCGTTGGTTTTACCGGCAGAGGGTTGAGGCGGTGGTGAGCCGGGAAAAGCGACCGTGGTTTCTGCTGGTGGATGCGGGAACGCACGCGGCGTTTTCTGGCGGTGCGGTCGAGGCGCAGGTGGAGCAGATTGCCGTTGAGCTGCCGGCGATGCGGACGCATGTGACGGGAATGCGCGCACCGCAGCAGGGCGCGCAGACGATACGGCCGGATGCAAAGCTGCTGTTTGTTGCTGGAGCGGGATGGACAAAGAAGCAGCCGGACGGGCAAATACACGTGGAGCAGGCGGGCGAATTGATCTTGAAGTTTCTGAAAGGGTCGGGCGCGTCGCTGGGCAGCAGCAAATCTCTCGTGGACCAGGGCGGTGAAGGCAACTCCGTGCTGCCATTTCTGACGCATCTCAATCAAGTCGGGCAAACGGGTTCGACGCCGAGGCATGCGAAGGGGCTTTCGACGTGTTGCCACGGAGAAGAGCCGCACGTGGTGGGCTGGCGATTCATCGGCGAGCGGAGGGCGGTGTCGCTCGATCCGAATTGCGGATGGACGCGCGGCAAGGCGGACGTGGTGTACGTGGCTGATGCGTTCGAGGTAATCGGGAGGGTGAATGCACTGCTGGAGTCAAAAAGCAGCTCCTAGCTCCTAGCCTCTAGCTTTCAGCTTCCGGCCGAATTCGAGTAGGGATGCTCCACCCGCAAAACAACCGCAGATCCAAGTTCAACTCGGCTCGTTGGACGAGCCTCGCTCAGGGCAGGCTTTCGGCTCTGCTCAGGATGACAGAATGAAAAGATGGGAGCCGGCGGTTGCGCGAGTGCGGGCGAGGACGCCCGCACGACAGCCGGCGAGGACGCCGGCGGTACACTTTCCTTGCGATTCACAGGGGTCTGACTTCATTGTGTTAGGTTGGGAATTTGGAGAGGCTCAGAGCGAAGCGGCAATGAGATGGTCGCAGGGGCTAAAGCCCGTGTGTTTTTCCGCGCTGCTTCGGCATGACTGAAGTCATGCCCTGATACAAAGCCCATCCCCGAAAGCACGCTCCATGAATGCACCCGTGAAGGAACGCCATGAAACCGATTACTGAGTTCATCAAGCATCATTACCGTCATTTCAATGCCGCGGCGTTGGTGGATGCGGCGGAAGCCTACAACAAGCTGCTGGCGGATGGCGGCAAGATGTTTGTGACCATCGCAGGAGCGATGAGCACGGCGGAGCTGGGTTTGTCGCTGGCGGAGATGATCCGGCAGGACAAGATTCACGGGATCTGCTGCACGGGCGCGAACCTGGAAGAGGACGTGTTCAACCTGGTGGCGCATAACTTTTATGAGCGCGTGCCTGGCTATCGCGACCTGACACCGGCGGACGAGGCGGCGCTGCTGGCGCGGCACATGAACCGCGTGACGGATACGTGCATTCCCGAGATGGAGGCGATGCGACGGATTGAGAACGAGGTGCTGGCGGAGTGGGTGAAAGCGGACAAGGCCGGAGAGCGGTGGTTTCCGCACCAGTTCATGTACAAGATTCTGCTGTCTGGAGGGCTGAAACAGAGCTACCAAATCGATCCCAAGAATAGCTGGCTGCTGGCGGCGGCGGAAAAGAATCTGCCGATGTTTGTGCCGGGGTGGGAAGACGCAACACTGGGAAACATGTACGCGGGGCACTGCATCACGGGTGATGTGAAGAAGGTGCACACGGTTCGGACGGGCATCGAGTACATGATGGAACTGGCGGAATGGTACACGGAGACGACGAAGAAGTCGCCGCTGGGATTTTTTCAGATTGGCGGCGGGATCGCTGGAGACTTTCCGATTTGCGTGGTGCCGATGCTGCACCAGGATTTGCAGCGCGACCATGTGCCGCTGTGGGCGTACTTCTGCCAGATTTCGGATTCGACGACGAGCTATGGATCGTACTCGGGCGCGGTGCCGAATGAGAAGATTACGTGGGGCAAACTGGGGGAGAAGACGCCGAAGTTCATTATCGAGAGCGATGCGAGCATTGTGGCGCCGCTGGTGTTTGCGTACGTGCTTGGGTGGTAGGAGCGCAGCTTCGAGCTCGCTAGCTTCTAGCCACTAGCTCGTGGTGGTGAACACATAAGGAGCAAGAGATCAGAGAGCAGAGATCAGAGATCAGGAAGCGGAGAGTGCTGACGACCGCGGCGGCGGTGCTGCTGGTGGTTTTCGGTTTGACGCGGGCCAACGCTCAGGACGGCGGGGCGTGGATTGCGGCGAGCACGAACGCGACGTCGATCACGGGCGACATTGCGATTGCCAAAGAAAAAGTCTCGATCGACTACATCTCGTATCCGCTGGCATCGATCCGCCCCTTGAAGCCGGTGGAGGTGAGCGCGGTATTCGACGCGGATGTGAATGCCGGGATCAGCGGGATGCTCTACCGGTTGAGGGTTCCGGCGGCGCAGCGCTTTCTGAAAAAGAACAGATTGTGCGGAGACGAGGATACGCAGTGGATGGCGACGTACGTTGCCGGTCACACGCTCGAAGTGGCGTTTTTCTCGGGAGATGATATGCCGGTGTTCACGTTTGACGCGATCTCGAAGTCGACGGCATTGTGCGGGACGTTTGCGTATGCGCGATGAAGAGCCATGACCTGTGATCCGTGGTCAGTGATCAGATCGTCGTGCCGGGGCGAAGTTTCGTGGTATCCCTGGTCTCAAGGGCGAGACCCTGGGGCACCCGGCGCAAGGAGCAACCGCAGATCCTTCGCTGCGCTCAGGATGACAAATTCAACATGTGGGCTCGTGCTATCCCACCCAAGCGAAGCTTGGATGGGGCACCCATTTTCGTGGTGGGTTGAGGGCGTGAGAGGCAACCGCAGGTCCTTCGACTCGTTGCTGCGGCGACTCGCTCAGGATGACAAATTCAACATGTGGGCTCGTGCTATCCCACCCAAGCGAAGCTTGGATGGGGCACACATTTCTTGTGGTGGGTTGAGGGCGCGAGAAGCAACCGCAGGTCCTTCGACTCGTTGCTGCGGCGACTCGCTCAGGATGACAAATTCAACATGTGGGCTCGTGCTATCCCACCCAAGCGAAGCTTGGATGGGGCACCCATTTTTGTGGTGGGTTGAGGGCTGGAAAAACAAATGCAGGTCCTTCGACTCCGGTCGCCTGGCTCCGCAGGCGACCTTCGCTCAGGATGACAATTCATTTGAGATAAGTTGGAAAACGCCCACGCCCTTCTAGTTGTCGGGGAGGACGGCGAATGGGCCGCTGATCTCGCGTCCGCCGACGCCTTCAAATGCGGCTTGACCCAATGAGGGCAGGCCGATTTCCCACTTGGGGCCTTCGAGCTCCGGCATGGGGCGCGCCTGGAAGAGCTTCTTGCATTGGCGGGCGGTCCACTTGGCCCAGCGCTTCGACTTCTTGCGGCGAGCGCTGTCTGTCGAGATGCCAGTGCCTGCGTACATCTGACGATAGAGCTTGGAGAGGAAGATGAACCCGAGCCGGGCGCGCAGAGTCGGTGTGCAGGCGGAGCGTTCCCAGATGGCTCCCCAGGTGTAGAAGCGGTCCCAGACTTTTTGCGTGCGCTCGCGAATTTCGTCGGAGCTCATGGTGGGATGCGGCGTAAACATTTTGGGGCGCACTTCGGTGGGAATCATCCAGTAGCGCGTGATGGGCACATCGCCCACCATCATGGGGTCGACGGACTGCTCTTTTTCCCAACGGCCGAAATCGACGGTGCCGGGAAACGGAGTCATCATGACAAACTGGGCGAAGGTTACGCCGGCCTTGAGCGCCATTTCCACTGTCGCGTCGAAGGTGGCCGGCCGATCGGTGGGCAGGCCGAAGATGAAGGAGCCGAGAACGTGCACGCCGTGCTGCTTGAAGGTCTGGAGCTGCTTGGCAAGGGCCTCGCCTGAGTAGTTCCAGTCTTTATAGACGGCCTTGAGCCCTTCGGGAGTGACCGCCTCAACGCCTACGAGCGCACCCTTGATGTTGGCTTTGCGCATGGCGTCAAGATAGCTGCCGTCTTCGCCCGCTTCCATGGTCATTTGCGTGAAGAAGACCATGTCTTTGGGCAGCTTGGCCAGCTCTTCCATCAATTGAAGGCGCTCGTTGCGAATGGCCGTAAGCTCTTCAAGCTTGGCGGTGTTGCCCTGTTCGCGCGCGAGGCGCAGATCGGTAAACGTGACGGGGTAAAAATTGTCGTCGGCGAGAGCGATGAAGCGAAAACCGAGGCGACGGAGGGCGATGATTTCGTCGACGACGTTTTGGAACTTCCGCTGGCGGGGCTTCTGCCCGTCTGTACGCCAGACGCTGCAAAAGGAGCAATGCTTGGGGCAGCCGCGAATGGTTTGCACGGAGGCCCACATATATTTCTTCGGATCCATCAAGTCCCAGCGCGCGGAAAGAAAATCGCCGCCTTCTATGCGGCCGCCTTCGTAAACTTTTTCCGGCTTGCCGTCGAGGCAATCCGTTACGACACGAGCCCAGGCAAGATCGCCATCGCCTTTGACCACGGCGTGGGCTTCGCCACGCTCAAGGGCTTCCTCAGGAAACAGCGTGGCGTGAATGCCGCCGTAGACGACCCAGGCGCCACGGCTGCGGGCCATGCGGCCGACTGCGTATCCGCGGAGGGCGTTGCCGGTGTGGACGCTGATGCCGACGATGTCGCCGGGCTCAATGCTCTCGGGCACAATTTGCTCGAGGGACTCATCGATGAGGATGGGGTCGCCAACGGACCGAGGTGTTGCGGCTGCAAGCACGAAGAGCCAACGCGGCGTGATGACCGCGGTACCAAAGGAATTGTCGCTGGGATTAACCAGATGAACGCGCAATCGGTCCAACCTTTCGCCTTACTGGTGCGGTTGGCCTCACAGCGATTGCGGGATTACCGAAATGAGGGGGCGATGATGGGAAGCGGCATCTCAACGAATACGATGCCGTGCTGAAGTTCGAAACCGGCAAAACTGCTCTGCGATCGAGCGTGCGTTTCTTGAAACCGTGCAATGACCGCAGGGATCTTTAACCAGCATAGCTGGCGACGCAAGCTCTTTCCTAACAATTACTTCTTCTACCAAGTTTCGCTCATCGTACAGGTAATTGGCGGGTCGATGTGGTCAAAATTGACCACTTTTCGCCAAAATGGAGAAAAAGTCATTGGAAATGAGAGGAATTGACTCCGAACAGCAGCTATTAGCCTCTAGCTATTGGCTTTTAGCTTGTGGCGTGCTGGGCTAGGCTTCGTGGTATCCCAGGTCACAAAGGCGAGACCTGAGGCACCCGGCGCGGCGACGGAAAAGCAACCGCAGATCCTTCGACTCCGGTCGCCGCGGCGACCTTCGCTCAGGATGACAACTCATCAACAGTATTGAACAGGCCGGTTCGGGAGCAGTCTTCGACGGGGATGGGAACCTGCTCGACGATTTCGAGGCCGAAGCCCTCGAGGGCGGGGATGTGCATGGGGGTGTTGGAGAGGAGACGGATGCGCTGGATGCCGAGGTCGGAGAGGATCTGGCCGCCGAGGCCGATGGCGCGAAGGATGCGGCCGGAGCGGTCCTGAGCTCCCTCGCGGGCGCGTAATTCCTGATGATGGATGAGGCGGCCGGATTTTTCTGGCCCGCCGGAGTTGGGAACCGCGGAGCCCTCGGGGTTGAATGTCGCGTTGGGCGCGGCGGCGGGCGCGTGGTCGATGGCGAAACCGCGCGAGGTGTTGTGGAGATAGAGAATGACGCCGCAGCCCGCTTCGGCGATGATGCGCATGGACTGGTCGAGGATTTCGCGGCAGTGGCAGTCGGCGGCAAAGACATCGCCGGCGGTGCAGCGGGTGTGGACGCGGACGAGGACGGGATGCGGGCAGGTGGGGCGGGGATTCGTTGGTTCGGGTTCGCCAAACGGTTCTGCTTTCCCCGGTCCCCAAATGCGAGGGACCGGGGGCACCCCGTCTTTAGGTAAGTCGTCCCCAATTGGGATTTCGGGAGTGGGTCCGCCGTGGAGGGCGTGGCAGTCGGGGCAGAGGTCGCCGCGGACGAGGGCGATGTGGCTTTCGCCGCCCTGGACCTGACTTTCATAGGCGATCATGCGGAATTCGCCATAGCGAGTTTGGACGCGGGACTCGCCGGCGCGGACGATGGTGCGCTCGTTACGCAGGCGGTAGCGAATGAGCTCGGCGACGGTGAGGATGCGGAGGCCGTGCTCGCGGCAGAAGGGGATGAGGTCGGGGATGCGGGCCATGGCGCCGTCGTCGCGCATGATTTCGCAGATGACGCCGGCGGGCGAGAGGCCGGCGAGACGGGCGAGGTCGACGGAGGCTTCGGTTTGGCCGGCGCGGACGAGGACGCCGCCGCGGCGGGCACGGAGCGGGAAGACGTGGCCGGGACGAACGAGGTCGGCGGATGTGGCGCGGGGATCGATGGCGACCTGGATGGTGCGAGCGCGATCGGCGGCGGAGATTCCTGTCGTCACGCCTTCGCGAGCTTCGATCGACTCCGTGAAGGCGGTGCCGAAGCGGGAGGAGTTTTGCTGCGTCATTGGCGGCAGGCGCAGGTGGTCGGCGCGCTCCTCAGTGAGGGTAAGGCAGATGAGGCCGCGGCCGTAGCGAGCCATGAAGTTGATGGCCTCGGGGGTGACGTGGTCGGCGGCCAGGGTGAGATCGCCCTCGTTCTCGCGGTCCTCATCGTCGACGACGACGACCATGCGGCCGGCCTGGATATCGGCAACGGCGCCGGGAACGTCGGTGAAGGGAGGTTCGGGAGCGCGGGAGGGCTGGGGCATGTGCTGGACTTATTTTCGCCGATACGGGGAGGGAATGCCAGAAAGGGGTGGTTTACCTTGCCATTTCAAGCATCTTCGGTTTGGAGACCGCATCGAGACGAAAGCCTATCTTGCGGGCGGGCTTCTCGGGCGGGGCCATGAGCGCGCGAATCGCGTCGATGATCTCTCCGATCGCCTTGTCGTGTGTTTCCAACCGCTGTTCGAGCTCGGCAAACTTGGCGGCGAGCACCTTATGCGATGCGAGCGTTTCGCGGAGGCGCAGAAATGCGCGTACCACAAAAATGCTCATCTCGATTGCGCGCGGGGAGTTGAGGATGCTGGCGGCCATGATGGCGCCGTGCTCGGTGAAGGCATAGGGCAATGTGCGGCGACCGCCGTGGATGCTGCTTGCGGTCACAATTTGTGACTTCAAGTTGCGGTTCTCTTTCGCTGTGAGCCGAAAGACGAAGTCTGGTGGGAAGCGCTTCTTGTTCCGTTTGACGGCCTGATTGAGTGCCCGTACTTGGACGTTGTACAACGCGGCCAAGTCATCGTCGAGCAAAACCTTCTGGCCGCGAACCAGAAAGATTCGATGTTCGATGCTCGGGGCGAGAGCGATCTTGCGGGTCATGTTTGCTCCGGACTTGAGATCACAAAATGTGATTTCAAGTTGAACTTCGTCAGCATGGCTCCGTAGGGAGCGATCAGGCCGACTCGGTTCTTAAGGTTGGGTATGTTGATACTACTTTCGCTCAAATTCAAGGTACGGGCAACGGCAAGCATCACATTGCAAATTGGCGGGTCGAGGTTTGTGGTATCCCACCCTGGCCACAAGAACAAAGACGTGGCGAGGGTGGGGCAACCAAGTTCGTGCGGAGGGAAAAATTGAAGTGCAGCAAAAACGCCGCCCGAAGGCGGCGTTTTTGTTCAAACTGGCCAAAAGCTTACAACGTGGATTCGATTTCAAAGCCCCAAGCCTCGAGAAGGGCCTCTGGGATGTATTTGGAGTTCTTGTTGCGGCGCGCCCACTCGCGGAGGCGAGTTGACCGGATGTACTGGTCCGGGGGCAGCTTGAACTCCTTGGTGATCTGCTCAAAAGAGGTAACTGTGGGCACAACCGGGCCGATGGGCTCCGGCTTGCCCCAATTTGGATTTCCACGACGCTTTGCCATTGATT
Organism: uncultured Acidobacteriaceae bacterium; assembly: GCA_963850865.1. Lineage (GTDB taxonomy): Bacteria > Acidobacteriota > Terriglobia > Terriglobales > Acidobacteriaceae > Telmatobacter. The sequence continues at coordinate 144,838 of CAWKMZ010000004.1, read as the reverse complement.
TGTTTGTCCTTATCCTTAGAAAGGAGTGTTTTCTCGGCTCAACCCTCGGACGGCGCTGGGGATGCGAAAGGACCCGAGGAACGTACATTCTCATTCTAGGGCTTTTCCGCTGAAAAATCAATAGGAAGGAGCTTCACGGAGAGGGGATAAGAGGCGACGAGATTTGTCCATATTCCATTGCTAATCAATAAGTTAGATGAATTCTACCTGGATTCCCACAAGAAGAGCTTTATCGGATGTGACGGGAGACGCTGGCGACAATTGGGATGGGGGTGGCACGATAATCCTATGAGGACATTCTGGCAGGTGATTGCAACAGGTTTGGTGCTTTTGGGAGGGGTGACCATGAGCCGCGGAGTGGAGTTGACGATTAGCCGCGATGCCCTGGAGCGGACGCTGAAGCAGGAACTCTTTAGCGGGCCGGACGGAAGGTACTATCTGAAGGGCGATGCACACTCGGCGTGCTTTATTTCGACCGAAGACCCGCAGTTGCGGTTTGAGCAGGACCGGATTGTGGTGCGGATGAAGACGCGGGCGCGGCTGGGAGTGGGCGGAGTGTGCCTGGCGACGGTTACTTTGCCAGCGGAAGTTTCGATGGAGCCGGAAGCAGAGGGGGAGACGATCGGGTTCAAGGACGCGAGCCTGGACAAGGTTTCAGACCGTAAGGAGATCAACTTTGTATTGGCGCCGTTTTTACGGGGCCAGGTGCCGAAGAGCATGAAGGTGAATGCGGCGGATTTGTTGCGCGCGGCGCTGGCGGGGTCGACGGCGACCTCGGGATACAAAGTGAGCCTGGGGCGGCTTAAGATTCTGTCGATCCAGATTGTGGGCGACAAGCTGGTGGTGGAGGCAGACGGAGATTTGAGCGTGGAGTGAGAAAAGCAGGGAACAAGGGACCGAGGGAACAAGGGAACAGAGAACAGAGAAAAGAGAACAGAGAACGTGTTGGGAGTGCGGGAACGAAATGCAGTGGTACGGTTCCGGCTTGTTGCCAGGGCGAATGCAGGAAGAGCGAATGCAGGAAGAGCAAATGCAGGAAGAGCAAATGCAGGTCCTTCGACTCGTCCCGCCGAGGCGGGACTCGCTCAGGATGACACGGCTGACACTCAGGATGACATGGCTGATGCTCAGGATGACATCGGCAAGGAAGTGGGGGATTTCTTGAGGTCAGACCACAGGGATAGAATTGTAATCAGGCACAAATTTTGCAGTGATAGAATTCCGATTTTGGAGAACGTATGGCGGAAGCAGTGTGTGATATCGGCTTGATTGGCCTGGCGGTGATGGGACAGAATCTGGTCCTGAATATGAACGACCATGGATTTAAAGTGGCCGTGTTTAACAGAACAGTCTCGAAGGTGGACGATTTTATCGCGAACGAAGCGAAGGGGACCGAAGTGGTGGGCGCGCACTCGATGGAGGAGCTGACGAGCCTGCTGAAGCGGCCACGCCGAGTGATGCTGATGGTGAAGGCCGGCGACACCGTGGACCAGATGATCGACCAGATCACGCCGCACCTGGAGACGGGAGACATCATTATTGATGGCGGCAACTCGCTGTTCAGCGATTCGACGCGGCGCACGAAAGCGCTGGCAGCGAAGGGGATTCTGTTTATCGGGACGGGCGTTTCAGGCGGCGAAGAGGGCGCGCGGAACGGACCGTCGATCATGCCGGGAGGAAATCCGGCGGCGTGGCCGCATGTGAAGCCGATCTTTCAGGCGATTGCGGCCAAGGTGGAAGACGGGACTCCGTGCTGTGACTGGGTGGGTGAAGAGGGCGCGGGGCACTTTGTGAAGATGGTGCACAACGGCATTGAGTACGGCGACATGCAGTTGATCTGCGAGGCCTACGACCTGCTGAAGCGCGGGCTGGGATTGACGGCCGACGAGCTGCACGATGTGTTCGCGGAGTGGAACAAAGGCGAGCTGGATAGCTACCTGATCGAGATTTCGAGCCTGATCTTCGCCAAGAAGGATGAGGACGGAACCCCGCTGGTGGACAGGATTCTGGACACAGCGGGACAGAAGGGGACGGGCAAGTGGACGGTGATCAGCGCGCTCGATACCGGGCAGCCAGTGACACTGATCGGCGAGAGTGTGTTTTCGCGCTGCTTGTCGGCGCTGAAAGAGGAACGCGTGGAAGCAGAGAAGGTTTTGCGCGGGCCGAAGTCGGCGCCTAAGGTGGGCGATCGCGCGAAGTTTATTGAGGACGTGAGACGAGCGCTGTTCTGTTCGAAGATCATCAGCTACGCGCAGGGTTACATGTTGCTGCGGGCCGCAGCCAAGGAATATGGCTGGAACCTGAACATGGGAGGCATTGCACTGATGTGGCGCGGCGGGTGCATTATCCGCAGCCAGTTCCTGGGCAAGATCAAGGATGCGTTTAAAAAGAACAAGAACCTGGACAACCTGCTGCTGGACAAGTTTTTCTCGCGGCTGGTGAACAAATACCAGGCATCGTGGCGCAAGGCGCTGGTGCACGCTGTGAAGCTGGGAGTGCCGACGCCGGCGTTCTCGACGGCGCTGGCGTTCTTTGACGGCTATCGCGCGGGACGGCTGCCGGCGAACCTGCTGCAAGCGCAGAGAGACTTTTTCGGCGCGCACACGTACGAGCGGGTGGACAAGCCGCGCGGGGAGTTCTTCCACACGAATTGGACTGGGCACGGAGGAAGAGTTTCGTCGACGACGTACAACGCGTAAAAGCAGGGAACAGGGATTAGGGAACAGGGAACAGGAAAAACGAAGCGGCGATTTCCATGATGGAGATCGCCGCTTTTGATTTGCGCGGGGCGGAGCAGCTCGCTGAATGGGGCGTTAGCGACTCGGTTGAAGGGCGCAAGAGCAACCGCAGATCCCTCCCCTTCGCTGCGCTCAGGATCGGGATGACAGTACATTCACTCAGGATGACAGATCCTTCATGATCTGCGCCGCTAGCGAAGGGATTCGACGGGGGCGGGGTCCATGTCGGCGTAGTCCTGATTTTCGCCGCCCATGCCCCAGCAGAAGCTGTAGGCGCGCGTGCCCACGCCACAATGGATGGACCAGCCGGGAGAGACGACGATGCCCTTGTCGGCCATGACGATGTGGCGGGATTCGGCGGGCGGCCCCATGAAGTGCATGACACGCGTATCGGCGGCGAGGTTGAAGTACATATAGATTTCGCTGCGGCGCATGTGGGTGTGCGGAGGCATGGTGTTCCAGTTGCTGCCGGGCGCGAGATGTGTGACGCCCATGACGAGCTGGCAGCTCCGCGCGCCCTGGAGATGAATGTATTTGCAGATGGTGCGTTTGTTGCAGGTTTCGACGCTGCCGAGTTCGGTGGGGCTGGCGTCGGCCTTGCGGACAAGCGTTGTGGGGTACTCCGCGTGGGCGGGGTAGCTCAAAAGGTAGTAGACGGCAGGCGCGGCTTTGTCTTTTGAGGCGAAGGTGACCTGCTTGTTGCCGCGACCGATGTAGAGGACGTCGAGGTTATCGAGTTCGAAGGTCTTGCCTTCGACGGTGATGACGCCGGCGCCGCCGATATTGAGCGCGCCGAGCTCGCGGCGCTCTGTAAAGTAGGTCGCGCGCAGGCCGGGATCGGTGGGCAGGGCGATAGGAGCTTCAAGCGGGGATGCAAAACCGACCACGGCGCGATCGAGATCGACGTAATTGAGAAGGAGCTGGCCGGGCTCGCAAAGAGCGCAGAGGAGGAATGTGTCGCGAAGCTCATCAGTGTTCATACGCGGGTAGCGCACGGGGTCAGCCATCAGGACGGTCTTCATGAGTGCAGCTCCTAGCTATTAGCTTTTAGCTCGTTCTCAATCCGTTGGGATTCACATTCCAAGTCAATATTATTGCGCGGCAGGCACCGGAAGTTGGAGAGGGTTCCAGTTGTCTGCGCCGCGGAGAAAGATCGAAGGCTCGTATTGCTTGGCTTCTTCGGGCGTAAGGAAGTGGGTGTGCGGATCGCGCTCGTCATGATGCGCGCCGGGGCCGGAGGAGTCGAATTCGGCGTAGTAGGTGGTGTCGAGCATGTGCGTTTGTTCGGCGTGCCATTCGCTCCAGCCGGCAGGGGCGATCTTGTCGTCCATCCAGGTGTGCATGAAGATGACCGTTGAATAGGCGCGCCAGGGGCGGCCGAGAAAGACATTGCCGACGACACCGGGGTCGGCGGTGAGCTTCGAGTGGTCAATGACGAAGCCGGAGTCCTCGTCGGGATAGTGTTTTGATTGGGCGGTGATGAAGCCGCCGTCGTGCGGCGTGGAGTGAATTTCGCAATTCTCGAAGACGGCCTTCGAGTCACCGAAGATGAAATCAACATTGCCTTCAACGTAGCAGTCAGAGAAGTACTGGCGCGTGGGGGCGCATCCTGGAGTGTTCTGCGTGCAACCGCGGCTGCCGAGATAGACCGTGTCCTGATTGCCGAGGAGATGCACGTTGTGGAAGATGGCGCGGTCGCCGGTGACGAAGAGGGCCAATGCCTGTGCGCCCTGGGGAGTTTGCTCGTGAGTGCGATTGAAGTCGTTCTGGAAGGTGATGTTTTCGGCGAAGAAATTGTCGGCGGTGACGTTGACGGTGGCGGAGTGAAGAGTGCCTCCGTTTTGGCCGGCGCTGCGATCGTTGACGATGACGGTTTTGCCGGCGTCGGGATTGGCGCTGCGAATGGTGATGTTGGGCTTGTCGATAGTGAGCACTTCGCGATAGACGCCGGGCGAGACCGATAAGACCGCGCCGCCGATTTTGGGAGCCATGTCGAGAGCGCGCTGGATGGAGTAGTAGTCGCCGGTGCCGTCGGCGGCGACGTAAAAGGTTTTGTCTTCGGGGGGAATTTTACCGGCCATTTCAGGAGCTGTTTTGTCTTCAGGAAAGGGAACGAAACGAGCGTCGCAAGGCAGGGACTGGCCGGGAGAGGAGCCGGGCGCTCGCGTGATCGCGACGTCGTCGCCCTTTGGCTCCAAGTCGCCGAGGCTGGGGCCGAGGGTGATGTCGGCGTCCTTGTCGTAGAAGAGCGAGTCTTTCTGATCGTCGGCGAAGACATTGTCGAGTTTGATCTGGAGCTTGTGATCTGTGTCGAGGCCAAGAAATGTGAAGGCGCCCCGAGTGAGCACGTGGACGTTTTGAAGCGTGATGTCCTGATAGATGGGGAGACGGTCACCGGTGAAGTTGGTGTAGTGAGGTGTGAAGACGAGCGGGTTGGGCACATTGCGAATGCAGACGTTGCGATAGAGGACCTGATGGACGAGGCCGCCGCGGCTGGGATCGGATTTAATGCGGAGACCGTTGTCAGCGCCGTCGATGGTGAGGTCGTCGACCAAAAGGTGATCGACGCCGCCGTAGGTGCCGCTGCCGATGGACATGCCGTGGCCAGAGTAGAAGTGATTGTGAAGGACGGACATGTTGGAGACGGGGCCGGCGGCGCTGGGCTTGAGACAGACATCGTCGTCGCCGGTGTGGATGTAGCTGTAAGCGATGGTGATGTTGCGCGAGGAGCCGGGATCGATGCCATCGGTGTTGCGCGCGGTTTTAGGAGTCATGATTTTGACTCCCCACGCAGTGAAGCCGTCGGTTTGATTGATAGCGACGTGGAAGCCTGGCGAATTACGCAGAGTGATCTCGTAGAGGATGAAGTTGTCGACGTGGCGGAGGGAGATCATTGCCGGGACGCTCTGTTGCTGGTCAGAGACTTTGGCCTGATGCGCGAGATCCCACCAGGTTACGTCCTGGCCGAGAAGCGTAGCGCCTCCGCGCGCATCAATGGAGCCCTCGCCCATGATGCCAGCGTTGGCAGCGCCGTCGCCGGTGATGAGCGGCTTGCAGCCGCGGCCATGCTCGGAGACGATGCCGCAGGAGCCTGGCGAGAGATCGTAGACGCGCGGATCGCGCGATGCGACGAGGGCCGTGTTTTTGCTGACGACGAGCACGACGCCGGGACGAAGAGTGAGGGGGCCGGTGAGGAAGACATTCCTTTTGCCTTTGGAGCGAAGAACGACCGAGCGCGAGAACGGAGACGAAGATTGGATATCGGGCGCGGCGGCGCACTGGTTGAGGGCATCCTGAATGCGAGTGGTGGAGAGCTTTTGCTCATCGGCGAGAGCGATGACACCCTGGTTGGCGGCGACGTCGGCACGGAGGGTGATGCAGGCAGGAGGAATCTTTGGCTCGGTGACGGTGCGGGTGTCCTGGGCGTGGAGGGCCAACGCGACGAGAAGTGAAAATGCAAGGAGCGGAAGACGGATTGATACAGAACTCATTTCGGTTTCTCCGATCGACGCGGTTTTAATCAACGCGGAATCTGGTCGAGGACCCAGCGGACGAGCTCGTTGCCGGCGGCGAAGTTGTCATAGGCGGCGGGAAGCTTGCGGCCGTCGGTGTATTCGTTGTAGAGCCACGGATCAACCATGGCGAAGACGGTTCCCTTGCCGAATTTTGCTGTTGCGATGAAAATGTCGGGGCCTTCGGCTAGCACCGGATGGGCAGGGCCGCTGACCGAGATAGTGCAAACATCCTTGACGTAGATGGTGTGCGGGCGGTGGAAGATGGGGCCTTTGCCGTCAATGGCTATTTGGCCCTGATCCCAATTTGTGCCAACGACGTGTTTGCGCAGGATGCTGTTGAAGTGGATGCCGAACTTTTCGGCGACGACGTTGAAGTGATCGAGGTCGGCGTAAGATGTGTCGTTTTCCATGATCATGAGCACGCCGCCGGCTTTGACCCACTGGGCGATCTGAGCTGCGTCTTCGGTGTTGGCGAAGTGCGGATGCGGATTCTTGTCGAGGTTGTCGGGCGAGACGATAACGTAAACGTCGGCTCCCTTCAGATTGGCTTCCGTGGGCTGCGCGTCGAGTTCGGCCGTGTTGGCGCCGAAATTGCGGAAGATGTGGCCGAAGAGCGAGTAGCCGGGCTCGTCCCAGGTGTCCCATTTGTAGTGGAAATAGACCGGCTGGCCGAAGGCGTCGGTTCGCTGCTGCGAGTTGAACCAGCCGTCGACGAGGACCGTGCGCCCGCGGCCAAGCTTCGCATTCTGTGCGGTCTCCATTTCCGAAGCGGCGAGCAGGAATGCGCCGACGCCTTTGGGATCGTTGACGGCGATTTTCTCACCGATGTAATAGGCGTAGGAGCCGTCGCGATAGGGATTGCCGCCGAGACCTGCGCCTTTGACGGTATCGGAGAGCGAGACGTCATCATTTGGCCCGGTTTTGATGAAGTGTGTGAGGATGCCGCGATAGCCGCGCTGGGCGTTGGTTAAGTAGTGTTCAGGCAAAAGCCCAAGGCGGACGCCTTTGGCGAGGGCGTAGACGAACATACAAGCCGCGGAGGATTCAAAGTAATTGCCTTTAGCGCCGGGCTCGTCGACGACCTGATACCAAAGGCCGGCGGAGGGATCCTGATAGCGAGCGACGGCTGCGGCTGCGCGGCTTAGGATCGCGAGAAGCTGCTTACGGCCGGGATCGTTCGCGGGATAGTAGTCGAGCGTATCGACCAGGGCCATCATGTACCAACCCATTCCGCGGGCCCAGAACTGGGAAGAGTCGCCGGTTTGCTTGTTGGCCCAGCGCTCCTGCTTCGATTCATCCCATCCGTGATAGAGCAGGCCAGTGCGAGGATCGCGCGCGTGCTGTTCCATGAGGACGAATTGATGGGTGATGTCGGCGAAGTCTTCAGGGTGATGGGAGATGGAGGCGTATTCGGCGCGGAAGGGCTCGGCCATGTAGAGGCCGTCAAGCCACATTTGATTGGGGTAACGCTGCTTGTGCCAAAAGCCTCCGGAGGCGTTGCGCGGCTGTTGGGCGAGCTGATTGTAGAGAAAGGTGGCGGCGGTGAGGTAGCGCTGATTACGCGTGACGCGATAGAGAAGGAGAAGCTGGCGGCCGAGGAGGATGTTATCGAGCTCGTGGTCTTCCGGCTTAAGCGTGGGGATGGAACTGTCGGGGGCGAGAAGGGCATCGACGGAATCTTGAATGTAGTGAAAGTAGCTCGGATCAGCGGTGTTCAGCCAAACAGAATCCATGCCTTCAAGGAGGGTGCCGAGCTCGTAGTTCCACTTCCAGGTCGCGCCGGGAGCGACGAATCGGCCGCCGGGCCAGCGGGCAATAGCGGAATCGGCGGCGCGCTGCGACCAAGGGATTTGCTGGGCGGTCAGCACCAAGGAGGCGGCGGTGAGCGCGAGAAGAGAGAAAAGAATGCGGAGGATCTTCATTATTGCTCCGACGGACTTGATGCCGCACCAACAAGAAGGATGGTGACTTTATCTGATCATCACGCAAAAGAGGCTGCCGAGTTTAGGCGGCAGCCTCCTGAGCGATGCGATGTGAAAAGCCAGCTCAGAAACTGATGCGAGCCGAGAACTGAGCGGACTTGCGGTTGAGGTTGGGGGTTTGGGTGACTTGCCCGAAGTTGGCATTGCCGACCGCAGTGCTGGCGACGGCAAACAACGTGTGATTGGTGACGTTATACCATTCAGCGCGGAAGTCAAGCTTGGTGGATTCCCCGAGATGCAGCGGGAAGCTGCGCACCAATGCAAGGTCGAGTTGGTAATTGCCTGGTCCGGAGAGGTTGAATGGCGCGGTTCGGGGCGCGTCACTGATTTTGTATGCATAGGAAGAGAGAATGCCACTGACCGGATTCATGAATGGCCCGGAAGCGGTTGCCGTTGAGGTTCCTGTGCTGGGCACGATATAAGTACTTGCCGGTGTGGGCGCTCCGCCTGAAGTGGCGTTGTAGGTAGCCCAGGTCTGGCCTTTGCCCCACTTGCCGTTCTGGCGCGCCACGCCCGAGAAGCCCGGATTGAGGATCGCGGCACAACCGGCAGTGCTGCTGATGGTTATTTGCGCCGGATTGGTCTGGCATGTCGTCTCAGTAATGGCGAGAGGCGAGCCGGAGTAGGCCTGATAGACGCCGGAGAATGAGAAGCCGCCCATGATGGCTCTCTCGACCGCGCTATTTGAGAGTACCGTTCTGCCAAATGGCCATGCCCAGACACCGGTAGCAGCGAAGTGCTGTGGTTGGTTGGCAGTGGAAACGCTGCGCTCGATGCGATCGGCTGGATATGATGCCGAAGAATTGTTGGCGAGCGTGCCGGCGGGAATCGCATAGCCGGTACGGAATGTGCCTCCGTCGTCGATGGAACGGGACCAGACATAGTTGGCATTCATGGTGAGGCCGTGCCATGTGCGCAGGCTCAGCATCGCCTGTAACGCGTTGTAGTTGGCATTGCCGACATAGCCGAAGTTGTCAGAGGGAGTCTGGAACGGGAATGGCTTGAGCAGGGTGGCGAGCGACTGAGACGTGGTGAAGTTACTGAGGCCCGGGCAGGAGAGGGCATACGCGGTGTTTGCGCAATCCGCCGTAACTGTTGTGCCGGTGGTGCCGGTGTCAGCAAGTCTCACGCCCAAGTTCAGATATTTCGGATCGAGATCGTTTGAGGCGATGCCGCGCGCGTGGAAACTATCCAGTTGCAGGAAGTGCCCTTCCGATCCCACATAGGTGATGTTGAGCGCCATCGCGTTGGTGAGCTGCTGCTGGATGCCGAAGCTCCAGTTCTCGAATTCCGGGGCGCGGCCGCCATAGTACGGATCGTCGTAGGTCATCGTTGACGGTGTGCCTGTGACAGCGCCCAAGGTGGCAGTCTTGAGGTAGCCGGTGCCGTATGCCGGACCGGAAGCGACGCCAGTTGCGCCTGTGTAGGCAGGAATGGAACCGCTGCCGCCGGCCAGCAGACCGGGCATGGTGGTGACATCCGAGCCGCTAACGGAGAAGGCGGGCGCGGCCGAGAAGCCGAGCGTTCCAATGCTGGTGTTCAATCCACCCACGGCACCGCCGTGCGAGAACATGATGCCGTAGCTCGCGCGGATGACGGTCCTGGGGTCAACCTGGTAGGCAAAGCCGAGGCGCGGCCCGAAGTTCTTGTAGTAGTTGTTCGCGGGACTGGAACAATTGCAGGTGCCTGCGCCCGATCCTGTGTAGGCCAACGCGCCATTGAGGCCGGTGGCAGGGTTGGCCAAAGTTGGACTGAAGAAGCTCTCCGCGTTGTGCACTTCAGTGATGGTCGGATAGAAGTCATACCGCAAGCCGAGGTTGACGGTGAGCTTGTTGGTCATCTTCCAATCGTCCTGAACGTAGGGCGAGATGGCGCGGAAGCGCGCACCGAATTCCTGCTGGAGGTACTGAGTAAAGCTGCCCTTGTCAACCTGGCCAATGAGGAAACTGGCATAGGACAAGCCTGTTCCGCTCAACGCCGTGAAGGCATTGTTCAATTGCGCGGTCTCAGTGACGGCGGCGGCGAGAGTGATCGGTGTCGATCCACCATTGGTGGCATTGTTCACGTTGTAGAGCATCCACGCGAGGTTTCCGCCAAAAGTGAATGAGTGCTTGCCAATGTTCCATTGCAAATTGTCAAGGAAGGTGTAGTTTTCCGCAGTGGTCCGGTTCTCAGTGGCGCCGTTCCATTGAGTGGGCGCGACGGTTCCGGCGAAGGTAACAATGGGAAACATGTTGGAAGCCTGACCGGTCGGTAGCCCGGACATACCCATCGCGGTTGCCGCGTATTTCGCGGTGTCATCAGGGTTGAAAGTGGGCCCGTTATAGCGGGCGTAGCCCCATTTGGCCTGGTTGAGAAGGCCCGGAGAGAAGACGTGCGTCTCCTCGACGGTCCAAACCGCGGTTTTGGGAGCGTACGCCTGGCCATAGTTGTATGGGACGGGGCCGTTGTTGCGCCCGGAAGTAGTCTGGCCGACGGGGATGGAACTGGCCTGGCGTCCGATCGCGCTCAATACGCTGAGGGTGTCACGCGCGTTAAGGAGATAGTCAATCCGCGAAGTGGTGGACCAGTTGGAGAGGCCTGTCAGGTTCGGGGCGACGTAGTTGTTGCCCGTGCCCGAGGTGGCAATTGCGGGCAGGAAACTCTGCATGTTCTTTGCGATCGCCGAGAACTCGCTGGACGGGATGACATTGACCGGAGAGCCGGAGCCGAGTAGCACCGGATTGCCGGCGGGACCGATGCCGGTACCGTGACCGTAGCCATACTGATAGCGGCAGGGCTTGCCGCCGGTATTGAACGAGGCGCAAGTGGCTTCAGTGCTGGGATCGTAGATGGCGACGCCGTCTGCGCTGAAATCGCCGGACTGCTCGGCGCTTGTCGGAAATCTCATTGGGGTTGGGACGGCGCTGGCGTAGCGGAAGCCATCGTAGTTGGTGAAGAAGAAGAGCTTCTGTTTCAGCGAGCCGAAGGGAATGAGCGGACCGCCGAGGACGATGCCGTATTCATTGTTATGCTCAACGGGCTTGACGGGCTTGCCGGTCGCGACGTTGGGAATCTTAGCGAACCAACCCCAGGTATCGAGGGAGGTGTTGCGAAAGAATTCGTAGACGGAGCCGTGGAACTGGTTGCCGCCGTGCTTGATGGAATAGTTCATGAGGCCCTGGCCTTCATACATGGCCCCGTAGCCTACGGTCTGCACCTGGAATTGATCGACCGCATCGACGGAGATCGCGGTCCAGACATAGCGCGGATCGCCGTTGCCGCCTGCGCGCACAAAGGGAATGCCATCGACGTAAACATCGGATACGGCGCCGCGGCTGCCGGAACCATTCACGACGCCGGTGTTGGTGGTGGCGTTGCCATTGGTCTCGTTGCCCTGCACGCCGGGCATCAGGTAAGCGAAGTCGGTGGCGCGCCGCTGGTCGGCCTGACCGTAGGCGTTCATCTCGATGGGCAGCGCCGCATAGGTATCCTGCTCCATAGTGGCGCCCAGGGTCGCGTCGCTCGTCTCAAGTTGCGGAGGCGCAGCGGAGACAGTGATCTGCACGCTGGAAGCACCTACCTGAAGCGCAGGGTTGTAGGTCTGTGTTGCCAGTGCGTCCACGTGGATGTTTTCCTGGGTGAGCTTTTCAAAGCCCGGTGCGACGGTGGTCACCGTATAGATCCCAGGGTCAAGATCGGGAAAGTTGTAGTCGCCGGCGCCGGACGATTTGGCGACCGCCGAAACTCCGTTGGCGTTGTTGGTGGCGGTGATGGTGGCATCGGCGATGACTGCACCAGTCTTATCCGTGACGGTTCCAGTGATCCCACCCTTTCCTGCCAACTGCGCCGATGCGCTGACCGACATCATGGCGGCGGCAATGAAGAGCGCCGCGAAACCCAATGCACGTAAACCGGAGAAGCCGAAAGGCGTTCCCTTCGTTGCAGCGCACGACACAGAAGAATTGGTTAAGGCAAATTGCCTCATCATGCTGCCTCCAATAGGTAGTCCATCTAGCTTCACACTGTGGTTGCCCATGTCCCGACTCAGATTTCAGGCATGTGGTCTGACCACACTATGAAGCGCGAGTAGTTTCTTACAGGGAGTCTGGGGCTGTCAATAGAGAATTTCGCGGAACTTTCCGAAAACTGAATCCCGCTTTTGCTGATTCTATGAGAACTCGGACAGCGCGGAGTTTAGTCGAGTCCCGGACCCATGATGGTCAGACCTTGTGCGCAAAGTGGATGGCTAAAGGAGCAAGATGCCAAAGGACATAGAAGCTGGAGAACACTTTGGGGGTAAGAGTGCCGGGGCGCGAGCGCGATCGGAACGGAGGTCGAATGCTCCAAAGATCCGAGAATATTTATGCGGCAGATGCCGAGCGGGCATGCTTCTTTTTTGACGTGACCGGCGATCCTTTGCGGCCCGTGGGGCGCTCCATTCCCTGCGCGATTTGCGCCATGCGCAGGTGCTGCTCCATCAGGTTGTGCGCTTCCCTGGCGTTGCGCGTTCGGATGGCGCGATAGATCTCCCGATGCATCTCAGCGGATTCGCGCATATCGGTCGAGCGCTCGACGGTTTTACGCCGAGCATCATACAGCGCGGAAGTAATGGTCTCGATGATTGCGGCCAGAATGGGGTTCCCGGAAGCCTGGGAGACGATGCGATGAAAGAGCAAATCGTGGATGAGGTACTCGGCGGGACTGTCCATGGAGGCGAACATGTCGGCAACCTCATCGGCGAGGCTGGAAAAATGCTCCTGCTTTCCGCGCTCCGCGGCCAGGGCGGCCAGATGGCTCTCAAGGATGATGCGGGCTTCAAACATTTGCCAGGACTGAAAGCCATGCAGGGCGCCGATGAGGCTCAATGAGGCAGTTCCGAATTGAGGCGGGCCGTCGGCGACGAAGGTCCCGACGCCGTGACGGATCTTCATGACGCCCATGGCAGCCATGTAGCCGATGCCGGTGCGGAGGCTGGCGCGGCTGATTTTGAGGGAACGGGCGAACTCGCGTTCGGGAGGGATTTTGTCGCCCGGCTGCAGGGTTCCGCTCTGAATGAGGGAGCGAATGTGGTTAACCACTTGCATCGTACGATGAGTATTCGGTTCTTCTTCTTTTACCCTAGGCATAAGCAGCGCAACCCTCTTGCGATACTAAAAATCAGCGTCACAGGGAGATTACCACCGAAAGTGGGGTCTGGTTGGAGAAACTTGCAGAAGGCGCGTAGGGAACGGCGCGGAAAGCGGAAAGCGCGTCAAGCGTGTATACTTCCGGTCTGACCACTCATCCCGGCAGCGGTTCAGTGAGCCGGGCCGCGAGACGATTAGAATGAAAGCCATGTTGCTCCACGAAGACCGATTGTTTCCCGCCGATGCAGATGCTCGCAGAGTAGCTCGTTCCATCTATGAGAAAGTACGCGGGCTTCCGATCATCAGTCCGCATGGACACACACAGGCCAAGTGGTTCGCAGACAACGGTGCGTTTCCCGATCCGGCGACCCTCTTTGTGCAACCCGACCACTATGTGTTCCGGATGCTCTATAGCCAGGGAGTGTCGCTGGGCGATCTCGGCATTGGGCAGCCGGTGATTGACGATCCGCGCAAGGTTTGGCGCATTTTTGCAAAACATTATTATTTGTTCCGGGGCACGCCGACGCGGATTTGGCTTGACTACGCGTTTCAAGAGTTGTTCGGGCTGACGGAGCGGCTGAGCGAGAAGACGGCCGACCATTCTTTCGACGTGATTGCCGAGAAGTTGCGCACACCCGAGTTTCGGCCGCGGGCGCTCTACGAGAAGTTCAACATAGAGGTGCTATCGACGACGGAGTCTCCGCTGGACGAACTGAAAGCCCACCAAGCGATTCGCGATTCGGGATGGAAGGCGCGGATTGTTCCCGCATTTCGCCCCGATCCGGTGGTGGATCCGGAGTTCAGTGGATTTGCGGGACTGGTGGCGAAGCTGGGCGAAATGCACGGAGAGGATAGCTCGACGTGGAACGGCTATTTGAATGCGTTGATGAAGGCGCGGGCGCGATTCAAGGCGCTGGGTTGCACATCGACGGACCATGGTCATCCGACTGCGCAGACTGCTGATCTGTCGCAGGCCGAGGCGGCGGCGCTGTTCAGCAAAGTGGTGGCCGGAAACGTGGACGCAGGAGAGCAGGAACTATTCCGCGCGCAGATGCTGACGGAGATGGCGCGGATGAGCGTGGAAGACGGACTGGTGATGCAGATTCATCCGGGATCGGTGCGCAACCATAACCGTTCTGTCTACGAGCATTATGGCCGCGACATGGGAGCCGATATTCCCAGGCCGACGAATTATGTGGACGCATTGCGGCCGCTGCTTGACCGATTCGGCAACGAACGCAACTTGACGATCATTCTGTTTACGCTGGACGAGACGACATATAGCCGCGAACTGGCGCCGCTGGCCGGACACTATCCGTCGCTGCGCCTGGGACCGCCGTGGTGGTTTAACGATAGTCCCGAGGGGATGATGCGCTTCCGCGAGCAAGCGACGGAGACGGCCGGGTTTTATAACACGGTGGGGTTCAATGACGACACGCGAGCGTTTCTGTCGATTCCGGCGAGGCACGACGTAGCGCGGCGGGTGGATTGCGCGTTCCTCGGACGGCTGGTGGCCGAACACCGGTTGGACGAAGATGAAGCGCACGAAGTGGCGCACGAATTGACGTATGGATTGGTGAAGAAGGCGTACCGGTTGTAGGAAAGCTATCAGCCGTCAGTCTTCAGCTCTCAGCTTTCGAAGTGGTGAGGCAAATGGAGCGGAAGTAGTGAGCCGGGCGTGAAGAAAGTTGAGTTTGGCGCATGAGCCTTTATTGTTCCGTGGGAAGCACTGAGACCGACCTCTCGGAAAAAGAACTCAAGGAACTGCTGGTGGAGAGCCTGGCCAAGCTGGGCAAACGGACGAGCGTGCTGGCCGTGCCGCCCGACCAAAGCCGCGAACACTCGCGGGCCGGCGACCTGACGCGGTATGCGTGGGAGCACTATGGCGATCGTCTGAAGGCCGCGCTGCCCGCGATCGGAACGCACACGCCGATGCGGCCGGACCAAATTGCGCACATGTTCGGGAAGATGCCGCTGGAGTTGTTTCGCGTGCACAACTGGCGGACGGATATCGAAACGCTCGGCGAGCTGCCGGCGGAGTTTATCCGCGAGCAATCTGAAGGAAAACTGAATTACACGTGGCCAGCGCAGGTGAACAAGCTGATTTCGCAGGGCGGGTTCGATCTGATTCTTTCCATCGGGCAGGTTGTGCCGCACGAAGTCATCGGGATGGCGAATCACTCGAAGAACATTCTGATCGGCTCCGGGGGGCGCGAGGGGATCAACCGCAGCCACTACCTGGGCGCGGTGTACGGAATGGAACGGATCATGGGGAGGGCCGAGAACCCTGTGCGCAACGTGCTGAACGCGGCAAGCGAAAAGTTCCTGAAGCACCTGCCGATTGTCTACGTCCAGACCGTGGTCGGGCGCGGCAAGAACGGCGGACTGGCGGTGCGCGGGCTGTACATTGGCGATGATTTGGAGTGCTTCCTTAGAGCGGCGGAGCTGAGCCTGAAAGTGAACTTCGAGATGCTCGATGAGCCGATCAAGAAAGCGGTTGTGTACCTGGACCCGAAGGAGTTCCATAGCACGTGGATCGGCAACAAGGCGGTATACCGGACACGGATGGCGCTGGCTGACGGGGCGGAGCTGATTATTCTTGCGCCGGGCGTGAAGGAGTTCGGCGAAGACAAAGGCATCGATGCATTGATCCGCAAGTATGGCTACCGCGGTACGCCGGCGACGCTGAAAGCGGTGGAAGAGAACGCCGACCTGGCCGCGGACTTGAGCGCGGCGGCGCACCTGATTCACGCTTCTTCGGAGGGACGGTTCACGATTCGCTGGTGCCCTGGAGAGTTATGCCGCGAGGAAGTGGAAGGCGTGGGATTCGAATACGGAGATTTGAAGGCGATGACGGCGCGGTACGACCCGGAAAAGCTGCGCCACGGCTGGAACGACGTGGGCGGTGAGAGGATTTTCTTTGTGGCGAACCCTGGGCTGGGACTGTGGGCGCACCGCAGCCGATTTGAAAGCTCCGGCGCAACGGCGCCGGCGCACAGACACGTGGAGTCGCGATCCGGCAGACGTGCAGTTGTAGAAGAGTCAATTCGCAAATGGGACGAATATGGGGACTAAAGGATTAACGCTAAACAAATACTCGGTTGGCACCGGTGACCGGTTTGCGCACCAGGCCAAGGCGCAGTTGCAGGCGTGCGTGAAGGCTTTAGACCATGAGATTGAAGTGGTTCCGGTGTGGAACAAATCGAACCGCGAGCATTTGATCATCGGGTCCGGGCCGGAGTCGGTTCGCGAGGCAGCCGATGCGGCAGTGAAGGCGCTGGGATGGAAGCTGCCGTACTTTTGCGACGCGGATCATATAACGGCCGAGACGGTGGACCGCTTTCTTGCGCCGTGCGATTTTTTCACATTCGACGTAGCGGATTTCATCGAGAAGCCGGCACAGACAGCGGACATTGAAGACTTTGTGAAAAGGCATCCGGAGTTGCAAGGGAGCATTGAACTGGCAGGGGCCGATGAGGCATTTGAGATAACGCCGGCAGTTTTGCGAGCGACTGCGGAGAAGTTTCTGGCGGCAGTGAAGCAGGCCGGAGAGGTGTACCGGCGAGTGTTGAGCGCGCGAGGGGCGGGGAATTTTATTCCCGAAGTTTCGATGGACGAGACCGATCGCGCGCAAAGCCCGGTGGAGTTGTTGATTATTCTGGCGGCGATCGCGGATGAAGGTATCCCGGTGCAGACGATCGCGCCAAAATTCAGCGGACGATTCAACAAAGGCGTAGATTACGTTGGCAATGTGGCGCAGTTCGAGCGTGAGATGGCGCTGGACGTTGCCGCGATTGCGTACGCGGTGAAGCAATACGGGCTGCCGGGGAATCTGAAACTGAGCGTGCACTCAGGCAGCGACAAGTTTTCAATCTATCCGGCGATACACTCGACCATGAAGCGCCTTCACGTGGGCGTGCACCTGAAGACTGCCGGAACGACCTGGCTTGAGGAACTGATCGGACTGGCCGAAGCCGGCGGCGAAGGATTGGCGCTGGCCAAGGAAGTTTATGCCGAAGCACTGGCGCATCGCAAGGAACTGTGCGCGCCGTATGCGACGGTCATCGATATCGATCCCATGAAGCTGCCTTCGGCCGATGAAGTTCGAGGATGGACGTCAGAGCAATACACTTCAGCCCTGCGGCACGTGGAGTGCTCACCGGCGTACAACAGCAGCGTGCGGCAGTTGCTTCACGTGGGATTTAAAGTGGCGGCGAAGATGGGAGAGCGCTATCTGGCGCTGCTGGAAGCGAACGAAGCGGTGATCGCCAAAAACGTAACGGAAAATCTCTACGCGCGGCACATTGCACCGGTATTCTTAGGAAGTAGCTCCTGATGCGGGCGCGGACCCTTCGACTCCGCTCAGGGCAGGCTCTCGCATGACAGCCGGCCAGAGGCCGGCGCTACAATTCCCCACGGAGATCTCATGAAAGATTCGTTCTTCAGCCTTGAAGGCAAGGTTGCGGTTGTGACCGGAGGGACCTCCGGGATTGGACGGGCCCTGAGCCTTGGTTTGGCGGATGCCGGCGCAGATGTCATCGCCACGGCGCGCCGCAAAGAGCAGGTGGACGACACCGCCAAAGAGATTGAAGCGCGCGGGCGGCAAACGCTGCGCATGGCCTCGGATGTGGGCGATCGGAGCACGCTGGAGGCGCTGCTGGCGGCGGTGCTGGAGCGGTTTAGCAAGGTGGACATCCTGGTGAACTGCGCGGGCATGATCAAACGGACGCCCACGCTCGATTTGCCCGAAGCAGAATGGACCAACATCCTGAACACGAATTTGACGGGGACGCTGCGGGCTTGCCAGGTATTCGGCAGGCATATGCTGGAGCGCGGCTACGGGCGCATCGTTAACATCGCGTCGCTGAACAGTTTTGTAGCGCTCAGCGAAGTTGCGGCGTATGCGGCGAGCAAGGCGGGAGTGGCATCGCTGACACGGTCACTGGCCGTGGAGTGGTCAAAAAAAGGCGTGACGGTAAATGCGGTAGCGCCGGGGGTGTTCCGCACGGATTTGAATGCGCAGTTGCTGGACAGCACGCCACGCGGGCAGGAGCTACTGATGCGGACACCCATGGGGCGGTTTGGCAAGACGGAAGAACTGATTGGCGCGACGGTTTATCTGGCGTCGGATAGCGCTTCGTTCGTGACCGGGCAGATTCTGGTGGTGGACGGAGGATTCCTGGCGAGCGGGGTGAACCAATAAAGCAGGGAACAAGGGACCAAGGGACCAAGGGAACGAGAGACCAAGGGAACGAGAGACCGACAACCACTCGTCAGCGATCGGGATTCAGAGCTCGTGAATCGTGGTTCGTGGATCGTCGACTGCTTTTTGTGCTATTGCGTGATTTGGATGCTAAAGAAGCTGTGCCATTGAGCACGGCCTTTTTGTTTGGGCGCATGAGAGCTATTGCAGAGTGACGTCAGCGCCGGCCATCTTGATGATCGCGTCGCCTTGCGAGGCCTCGACTTTCACATTTTGGCCAGTTACGGTTGCGTAGCCGATGGAGAGTCCCTTTTCGCCACTGAGATTGACATTCCGAAGGACAATGTCGGTGACTGGCGCTTCAGGCAAGCCAACGATTGCGCCAGCCGTCAGCGCGCCCGTCGCTGTGACATTTTCAAGCATGATGTTGTGGAAGTGAGGCGTGAGGCGCGTGACTGGCGCAGGCTCAACGCCGCTTTCGGGCGGCAGAATGCCGGGGATAATACTCGCTGATCACGAGCGGGTTCTTCACGTCTTTCATGTCAATGTCGCGGAATACGAGGTTACTGACGTCGTTGCCGCGATCACGATTGGCCTTGACGCGAATGCCGTTGTCAGTGCCGTTGAAGTGAATGCGCTCGGCGACGATGTTGTGCGCACCGCCGGCGATCTCGCTGCCGATGGAGAGGCCGTGGCCGTGCATGAATGTGCAATCGGAGATGACGATGTCGCGGCTGGGATCGTCGCCGCCAGGGGAGTTGATGGCGCCGGATTTGATGGCGATGTCGTCGTCGCCGGTATCGGCGTAGAGGTGATCGATGCGCACGTTGGATGAGGAGAAAGGATCGACGGCGTCTGTGTTCGGCGAGTGCTGCGGCGCGAGCACGCGGATGTTGTGGATGACGACGTCATCACTGTAATAGGGCACCACCTGCCACATCGGCGAATTCTGGATGGTGACTCCCTCGATGCGGACGTGCTTGCAGTGGTCGAAGACGACGAGGCGCGGGCGAGGATGGATCCCCATGACTCCGGCGTTTTGAACGGAGCGCGCTTCCTGCCACCAACTTTCGCCGTTGCCGTCAATGGTGCCTTCGCCGGTGATGGAAACATTCTCAGCGTTCGTTGCGCTGACCAAAGCCTGGATGCCGGGGAGGCGGAATTCGGTGATCTCGGGATAGTCGGCGTGATTGGGCGAGCCAAGCAATTTCGCACCTTTATCGACCTGGAGGGTGATGTTGCTTTTGAGGACGATGGGGGCGCTGAGATATGTGCCCGCGGTTAGTTGAACGGTGCCGCCGTCCTGGGCCGCGCAGGCTTCAATGGCTTTTTGAATAGCGGCGGTGTCCTTGGTGGCGCCATCGGCTTTGGCGCCGAAGTCCCGGGGATTACAAGTGCGTGCCGCGTGAAGATCTGAGGCGGAAGCGGCGATGAAGAGGGACATCAATGAGACGAGAAGCGTATGCGAGAGTGAGTTTTTCCGGTGCATGGTTCGACGGACCTCGGGCGGAATGGGTGCGTCCAACATCATAACTCCCAAGGCGGCGAGTGGTCCTACCACTCAGAAGCAGGGAGCAAGGGAGCAAGGGAGCGAGGGAGCGGGGGAGCGGGCCGGCGGTTGAGGGTGGAGCGGCTGAAAAACGAGATGCAGATCCTTCGACTCCGATCGTCCGCCTCGGCGGACGATCTTCGCTCAGGATGACATCACAAATGGGAATGAGGGCGCGAGGGAGCAGGGAGCAAGGTTACGAGGGACCAAGGGAGCCACAGAGGGGGAGCCGAAGGAGCAAAGGCTGACAGCTTTCAGTTTTCAGCTGGAGGTACAGGCTTGGAAGTGTTCAAGGGAAGGCGGACGATGAAGCGGGTGTCGCCGGGCTGGGATTGGACCTCGAGCTGGCCGGAGAATTTTTGAGTGACGATGCGGTGAACGATTTCGAGTCCGAGACCCGTGCCGGAACCCTGCGGCTTGGTGGTGAAGAACGGCTCGAAGATGTGGGGAAGGACATCGGCCGGAATGCCTGAGCCGTGATCGCCGATGCAGACGACCAAGCAATCCGGCTCTGACCAGGTAGAGATTTCAAGCTTTGCACCGTCGGGAGAAGCATCGACAGCGTTATCGATGAGGTTGGTCCAGACCTGACTGAGAGCGGAGCCGCGCGTGCGAATCGTGGAGGGCGATGCGGCGAAGCGTTTTTCGACTTGAATCTGCTTGAGGCGTAATTTGTGGCCGAGGATGGTGAGGGTGCTCTGCAGGCTGTCGTGGACGTCGAGATCCTTGTCGGGCGTGCGCTCGTCGTAGGCGAACTTTTTGACGGCCATGACCAACTCGGAGATGCGCGAGATGCTTTCTTCGATGGCGCAGACGAGCGAGACACTGGAGACGAGAGCGCCGAACCAGTTGAGAGCATCAGAAAACGAGGCGGGATCGAAGTGATCCTGGGCGCAGGCGATTTCTTCGTGATCGATGCCCATGGAGACGAGAACGGGGCCGATGGTGAAAGCGTTCTCAACTTTCGCGTTCGCGAGCCACTGGCTCATGGCTTCTTCGGCGTCGGCCTGCTCGATGCTGCTCATGGCGGGAAGATTGCAACCGCGTAGAGCGTGCTCGAGGAGATCTCTCATGCACTGGAGTTGGGCGGGGGTCTTGGCCTTGCCACTGTTGCGCAGGCTGAGCTGCTGCAAGCGGAGGAGGTTTTCGCGGAGTTGCGCTGCAGCGCGCTTGGCGGCGGCGCCGGGATTGTTGAGCTCGTGCATGAGGCCGGCGGCGAGAGTGCCGAGGGAGACGAGCTTCTCGCGATGCAGCGCTTCGACCTGATAGGCCTGAAGTCGCTGCGCGCTGTCGTCGAGCACAGTTTTGCGGGCAGCCGGGCAGCAGGCAAGGAGGGACCAGAAATCCTGTTCGGTGAAGCGGACAAGCACGGAGTCCTGCGAGACAATGACGCGGAACGGGGACTTGCCTCTGCCAGTGAGCAGTGGCACTTCGCCGAAGCCTTCGCCAGCGTGCGCAATGCCGACAAGGGTTAAGGTTCCATCGGCCTCAGGACGCTTGGCGTAAGTTTCGCCCTGGAGCAGGAGCCAGTAGTAGAGCCAGGGCTCGTTGGGCTCGACGAGCACCGAGCCAGCCTTGGCGGTGACGCGCTCGAGATGGTCGACACCGGCAATTGCTTCGAAGGGAGTAGAGGCGAAGATGCGCGTTTGCGGAAGGACGGCAGCGAGATCCTTTAACTGGATCGCCTCGACGCGAATGGGTTGTACGCCTTCGGTCATCTTGCTCATTGCACTCAATCCAAGATCGATCAGCAGGCTCTAAAACCCTGCCAAATACTGGTGCATAAACTGCACCGCAATGGAACCTTCGCCTACCGCGGAGGCGACACGCTTGACGGAGCCGGCGCGCACATCCCCGGCGACAAAGACTCCAGGAACGCTGCTCTCAAGCAGGAACGGGTCGCGCTTTTCGTTCCAGACTTCGGGTAGCTTCCCGTCGTGACGCAAATCCGGACCGGCCAGAATAAATCCCTTCTCGTCACGCATGATGCACGGCGGCAGCCACGTAGTGACGGGCGCAGCGCCGATAAAGACAAAGAGCGAGGACGCGGGCACCTCGACTTCTCCTGAAGGACCGCGCATCCGGAGGGCGGTGAGATGTTCATCGCCGATGGCCTCAAGGATCTGTGTGCGCGCCTCAACCACAATATTGGATGTACGAGCGATCTCATCGATCAAGTATTTCGACATGGTGGCGGAAAGTCCCTCTCCGCGCACCAGCATGGTTACTTTGGTGGCATATTTGGCGAAGTGGAGGGCGGCTTGGCCGGCAGAGTTGGCGCCACCGACGATAAAGACGTCTTCGTCCTTGCAGGCCAGAGCTTCAACAAGCGCGGCCCCGTAGTAGATGCCGCGGCCGGTGAGGCGGTCGGCACCGGGAATATCGAGCTTGCGGTACTGGACGCCCGGGGCGAGAAGGACACAATGGCTGGATACCTCGCGGCCATCGGCGAGCTTGAGAAAGCGGTACTGGCCATCAACGCGCATGCCGGTGGCGCGCTGCGTGACAAACTCAGCGCCGAAGCGAGAGGCTTGGGCATAGGCGCGGCGGCCGAGATCGGCGCCGGTGACGCCGGAAGGAAAGCCGAGATAGTTCTCGATGCGAGAGCTGGAGCCGGCCTGCCCACCCGGCGCTTCGGGCTCGATGACGACAGTGCGGAGGCCTTCACTGGCTCCGTAGACCGCGGCGGCGAGACCGGCGGGACCTGCGCCGACGACGACGATGTCGTAGAAATCCTGTGCAGCCTGAACGCGGAGGCCGACGCGACCGGCCAGAGTCTCGATATCCGGGTCAACAAGGACGGCACCGTCGGATAAGAGGACTACGGGGAGTTTTTCCGGATCGAGCCCACGGTCCTTGAGCAGCGTAAGCGCCTCATCGCCAGCGGAAACATCGATCCAGCGGTAAGGGACGTGATTGCGAGAGAGGAAGTTGCGCAGGCGGTGATCGTTGAGCGACCAGCGATGACCGAGGACGCGCAGTCCTTCGAAGGGCGGTTGGAAGCCGGCCTGCCAGTCTTCGAGGAGGTCGGTGACGACGGGGTAGAGCTTCTCCTCGGGAGGATCCCAGGGTTTGTTCAGGTAGTAGTGGATGCGTGCAGAGTTGATGGCACGGATGGCGGCTTCGGTGTCGGCATACGCCGTGAGAAGGATGCGGCGCGCGTCGGGGTAGATGAGGCGGGCGCTCTCGAGCATCTCGACGCCGCTCATTCCGGGCATACGCTGGTCACTGACGATCAAAGCGACGGGCTCATCGCGGGTCTTGAGCTGGGCAAGCGTGTCGAGCGCAGCCGGGCCGCTGGCAGCGCGCATGACGCGATATGTGGCTCCGTATTGACGGCGCAGGTCCTGGACCACGGCTTCCAGCACGCTTGTATCGTCGTCAACCGCCAGGAGGATGGGCCTTGCCATAAAGAGAGTGTAGAGCCTGAAACCGGTCTCATCACCAAGCTGCCATCCTCGATGGGGGCTGGGTCTCATCCTGTTGCTGGGTCTCAGTGCTGCCCTTGCGGACTGCAATCCTGTTGATGAGGCCGGCTGCGGCGGTCCCAATCTAGTTAATGGTCTCCCCGGCCCCGGTGAAGGGTTTTTGATACCCTATTTTGACCTGAAGGCTGTAATCTCAGACTTAGCCGGGCAGATGCCCAACCTCGCGGGACCAGCGAATTGAGTAGGCCGGTGTTGCGAAACGGGCCGACGAGGGCTTGGATTGTAGCAATCAGAGACATTGCCAAGACTTTGGTGATGGGGCCGATAGGGACGAATGTGGGCGGAGTTTCTCCCGAGAGGGACGGGGTAAACAGGAATCGCAATGAACAAGATCATATTGGCTGATTCGCAGGCGATCTTCCGGGCCGGCACCGCCAAAGTCCTGGCTATGGACGAGGACTTGCGCATCATCGCGCAATGTACCGATCTTGAGCGCATGTACCATGCGATTACCACGTTTCCCAACTCCATTGTTCTGTTTGCGGCGTCGTTGCAACCGGATTTCACGCGGCTGGGCATGCTGCTGGAGACGACAAGCAGCCGCGGCATAGTGATCGCCGAGAACAATGAGAATGCGGCGTCGTATATGCAACAGGGGTTTCGCGGAGTGGTATTCCGCAGCGTGACGGGGCCGGCGCTGGTGGAATGCGTGCGCCGCGTTGCGGCCGGAGACTCGTGGCTGCCAACACAGTCAGCGCCACCGGAGGCGGTTGAAGAGGACCTGGTGGGAGCGCGCGTGCGCGATCGGCTGACGCCGAAAGAGATGCGCATTGTGGCGCTGATCGTGCAGGGCTGCAAGAACCGCGAGATCGCCATCCGGCTGAAGACGACAGAGCAGGTGATCAAGAATTATCTGCGCTCGATTTACGATAAGACCGGCGTAGGTGATCGGCTGGAGCTGGCTTTGTTCACGATTCATCACCGGGTGCTGGCCAAGGCTGCTGCCGAAGTGGGAAGCAAACTGGAAGCCGAGACCCAGGCCGCAAACCAGGCGGCGAGCCAATCCGCTTCCGGCGCCGTAGCGTTATAGTCCCGATCCGCGAAGCAAATCCAATTCAAAATCTGTGAAGGTGCCTGCGGGCGAGATGCGAGATGATCGCATGCGTTCGTGCGTCAGGTGGCGTGGATCAGGCTGAAGGCGAGAATCACGAGGACGATGAGGCTGACAACCGTGTACAGGCGGTCGCGTTCGAGAGCGAAGCCGACGACGGCCATGGCGACACGCGCGACGGGCGTGGCGATGAGGAGCAGCAGGCCAAATTGAATGAGTCCCAGACTTTGGAAGTGCGCCGCGGAGACGACGATTCCGGTGAACGACGTGAGTTGGGGGCCGCTAGGAGCGAAGGTGCGATAGTCGACGCGGCCGGAATGACTCTGGATGAGATAGAGGATGCCTCCCGCGAAGACGGTTGCGGCGGCGAGAAGAACGCCGATTTGCAGAAGGCGGCCGATGATGGTCTCGAGGCGGCGGTCATTCATGGGCCTATACCTTCCCTGTAATGCCGTTGACTATCATCTCGATGGCGAGAGCCAGGACCACGAATGCGAAAACATTCCGCAACGTTCGGACTCGAGCATGGACGAGAACCTTGGCGCCGAGCAAGGCTCCGGCGAGAACGC
Source organism: uncultured Acidobacteriaceae bacterium (assembly GCA_963850865.1). Classification (GTDB taxonomy): domain Bacteria; phylum Acidobacteriota; class Terriglobia; order Terriglobales; family Acidobacteriaceae; genus Telmatobacter. Next base: position 119,635 of record CAWKMZ010000004.1, on the reverse strand, counting down.
CGAGCATGACGGGCATGGCCACACGGGGGTCGATGAATCCGCGGCTGAGGTAGATGCCCGCACTGGCGGCCGCAGTAACGCCGATCATGAAATTGCTGGTGGTGGTGGAGACTTTGAAGGGGATGCGCATGATGCGATCCATGGCGATGACTTTGACGGCGCCGGAGCCGATTCCGAGGAGACCGGAAAGCGCGCCTGCGCCGAACATGAGGCCAAAACCGGCAGGGACGTTGCGTACACCGTATTCCTGCAGCTTGCCGTCGACGGGGTAGGAGCTGCCGAGCCGTAAGCGGCCGGCGAGAGTGTCAGATGCGACGGGAAGGTCGTTGCCCTTGTTCCCTCTGAAAGACTGGATCGCGGCCTGGATGAGGACCAGGCCGAAGATGATGGCGAGGGCGTGGGTGCCGATGCGGCCGGCAAGAAAAGCGCCGAGAATCGCGCCCACTGTCGTGGCGATCTCAAGAAACATGCCGATGCGGATGTTGGAGAAGCCCTCGCGAACGTAGGCTGCAGCTGCGCCGGAAGAAGTGGCAATCACGGAGACCAGCGAGGCTCCGATGGCGTACTTGATGTTGACGCCGAGCGCGAGAGTGAGCGCAGGGACAACGACCACGCCTCCGCCGAGGCCGGTGAGCGCGCCAAGGAAGCCGGCGAGGAAGGAAAGACCCCAGACCACCGCTGTAAATTCCCAAGCTGTCATCGGGTCTCCGGTCAAATTGAAGTGGCGCTGACGCCGGTTATTGCGATGTGGAACGGAAGCTAAAGCTTTTCGGCGACGCTCTTGGCCTGGGTGAAGAGGTAGAGGTAATCAGGGCCGCCGGCCTTGGAGTCGGTACCGCTCATATTGAAGCCACCGAAGGGATGCGCGCCGACCATGGCGCCGGTGCATTTGCGGTTGAAGTAGAGATTGCCTACGTGGAATTCGCGGCGAGCGCGATTGAGGCGCTCGCGATCGGAGGTGTAAATGGAGCCCGTCAGGCCATATTCAGTATTGTTGGCGACGTGAAGGCCCTCTTCGAAGCTGGCAACTTTGATGAGTGCCAGGACGGGGCCGAAGATTTCTTCCTGGGCGAGGACGGAGTTTGGAGCGACGTCAGCGAAGACGGTTGGCTCAAGGAAGTAGCCAGCGTCTGTTGTGGCTGGAGCGTTTCCGCCCGCGATCAGCCTGGCTTCATTCTTGCCGACCTCGATGAATTTCAGCATAGAGTCAAGCGCAGCCTGATTGATGACCGGGCCCATGTTGGGATTGGCGGTGGGATCGCCGAGGGTAAGCATGGCGACTCGTTCGCACAGGCGCTCGATAAAGGCATCGTAAATGGGGGCTTCAATGATGGCGCGGGAACAGGCGGAGCACTTTTGTCCGCTGAAGCCGAAGGCCGAAGCGACCACTCCGTCGACGGCAGCGTCGAAATCGGCATCGGCGCAGACGAGGATCGAGTCCTTGCCGCCCATCTCGAGGATGGTGCGCTTGATCCAGATCTGACCGGGCTGCGCGTGTGCGGCGCGCTCATGGATTTCGAGGCCGACTGACTTGGAGCCGGTGAAGGCGATGAATCGGGTTTTCGGGTGCTCGACGATGGCATTGCCGAAGGAAGCGCCGGAGCCGGGACAGAAGTTGACTACGCCATCGGGAAGGCCGGCTTGCTCGAGGACTTCAACGAAGCGTGCGGCGATCGTGGGCGAATCACTGGAGGGCTTGAGGATGACGGTGTTGCCGGCAACGATGGCGGCGGCGGTCATTCCGGCCATGATGGCGAAGGGGAAGTTCCAGGGCGAAATGACTGCGCCCACGCCGAGCGGGATGTAGAGGAGTTCATTGCGCTCGCCGGGATACTGAATGGGAGTTGTGGCGGCGGCCAGGCGGAGCGCCTCGCGCGCGTAAAACTCGAGGAAGTCGATGGTTTCGCCGACGTCGGCGTCGGCTTCAGCCCAGTTCTTGCCGACCTCATAGGTGAGCCAAGCCATGAATTCGAACTTGCGCTCGCGGATGATGGCGGCGGCGCCGAGGAGCAAAGAGACGCGCGAGTCGATGGAAGTCCGGCTCCAGGACTCATAGGCGTGGAGCGCGGCGGACATTGCAGGCTCAACCTGCGCGGCCCCGGCTTTCTGATGAATGCCGACGATTTGCGCCGGTCGCGCGGGATTGATGGAGCGAATTCTTTCGGCTGTTTTGAGACGCTTGCCGCCAACGATCAGGGGGTACTCCACGCCGAGGTGTGAGGCTACATGGTCAAGCGCGCGGCGCATGGAGCGCGCATTTTCAGGATTACCGAAGTCGGTAAACGGCTCGTTGGAAAACGCGCCTTGAGGCGAGCGAGGCTGTATAGAGGGAGAGACGCCTGCGATGGCCATAACAGATTCAGTTTAGTCCAGAAAGCGGCGGGCAGGAATGAAGGCGCTTTGGGCGACGGCCGAGCGAAGGGCAGAGCGAGACGCGAGCTTTTGCCGGGAGTCGAGGGGTAGGGCTAAGATAGCTGGAAGCGCCGCGGATCTATCCCTTAGAAAGCGGCGGCTCGGTTCGAGCAAACCAAGAAACGCAATTCCCTTCAAGGTGGGAATGACCTTCCAGTACGATCGCGAAGCCGGAGAAACTGCCATGCCGGAGATGGAAGACCCAAAAACAGACGAAAGCAAATCGCACCAGATCACGAGGCGCCGGTTCATTCTGGGCGTGATCGCAGGCGGTGCGATGGTGGGCGCGGCGAGCTACAAGATCTTGTCGCCGGGCGGACGCATGCGCAGCGCGGGCGAGCGGCTGATCACGCTTAACGTGAACGGGAAGATGCGGCGCGTGGAAGTGATGAAGCAGGAGACGCTGGCCTGGACACTGCGCTACAAGCTGGGACTGACAGGGACGAAGCTGGGCTGCGACCGGGCGGAGTGCGGAGCGTGCACGGTACTGATCGACGATGTGCCGCACTACAGCTGCTCGGTGCTAACGAATACCGTACGCGGCAAGAGCGTTACGACGATTGAAGGATTGGCGGCGGCTGACGGGACGCTGCATCCGGTGCAGCAGGCGGTTGTGGATGAACAGGGATTCCAATGCGCGTTCTGCATGTCGGGGTTCATCATGTCGGCGGTTGGGTTCCTGAAGACGCACCCCGCACCGACGCGGACTGAGCTTGCGCATGGGATCAGCGGTAATCTTTGCCGGTGCCAGGACTACACCAAGATTCTGGACTCAATGATGCGCGGGGCCGAGTATATGCGCGACGGTGTGCCGGCAGCATCGCAGAGGAGGGCCTGAGCCATGGCCGATAACGCGCAGGAGAGTGCGATGAAGGCCGAGCAAGAGCAGCCACGGCCGTATGGCACTGGGTACAAGCTGATCGGCAAGGATTACTCGACTAACGACCTTGTGGCGAAGGTAACGGGGAAGTCGAAGTATGCGGAGGATTTTCGCGCCGAGGGAATGCTGTTTTGCCGGCTGGTGCTGAGCCCCATGCCGCATGCGCGCGTGAAGAGCATCCGCGCGGATAAAGCACTGGCGATGCCGGGAGTGAAGGCGATTCTTACGCCGGCAGAGGTTCCGGGCCACGCGGCATATATGAACGACAACGGAACCATGATCAAGGCGGACAAATGGGGCGAGCTGGCGCTGGCAGATGAGCCGATGTACCAGGGAGAACCCATTCTGGCTGTCGCGGCCGTGGATGAGCTGACATGCGCAGAGGCTATCGAGAAGATCGAGATCGAGATGGAACCGCTGCCTTTCGCGACCGATCCGTTGGAGAGCCTGCGCTCGGGCAGCACGAATGCTCGCGAGGACGGAAATGTGTGGGTGAGGCCGGCCGGAGGCCGCGGGCCGGATCAGCTTACGGAGCTGAAGTGGACCGATGAGGACTTCGCCGCAGAAAAAGAAGGCCGCATGCCCATGGGACATGCGACGGAAGAATGGTCCTATGGAGACGTGGACGCAGGATTTAAAAACGCCGCGCTCGTGCTCGATGAGACGTTTATGACTCCGGATGTAAGCCACCAATGCCTGGAGCCGCGCACGACGATGGCTTATTGGCAGAATGGCAAGCTCTTCCTTTATACGGGCACGCAGAGTACCTTTCAGACGGTCGCCGCGATCGCGCGCTGGATGCACATGGACGAGGACAAGATTGTCTTCATCAGCGAATATACGGGCGGCGGATTTGGCAGCAAGATTACGGGCGCGCTGACGCTGGTGATTCCCGCGCTGCTGTCGCGGAAGCTGAACGCTCCGGTGATGATGCGGGTGAGCCGCGAGGAGGAACATTTTATCGGGCGCGCACGGCCGGGAATTCGTGCACGGACCAAGGTGGGTTTTGCGAAGGATGGCCGCATTACGGCGGTCGACATGTTCCTGGTGAGCGACGCAGGATCCTATGGCTCGAGCGGAGACGGCGGCTCGTGCGCAAGCATCGCTTCATTGCAATACCAGGCGCCGGCGATGCGCTACCGGAATGTGACGGTGGCGACGAACACGCCACCGCGCAGCGCACAGAGCGCGCCGGGAGGCATGCAGGCGATCGCGATCATGGAGCCCATCCTGGCCAAGGCGGCGCGTCAACTTGGCGTGGACCAAGTTGCGCTTCGGCGCATCAATTGTCCGGAGGGCAAGGCGGAATACGGACCTCCGAACAAAGAGGGCAAGCGCGCGTACACCACAAGCTGCTTCCAGAAGCAGGCGCTGGACCAAGGCGCGAAGCAGTTCAAATGGAATGAGCGGGTGGCGCGCCAGCCGAAGCAGATTGGCACCAAGGTTCGCGGCGTGGGCGTAGCGCTCACTGTCTTCCACGGGGGCAGCACTGGATTCGATGGACTGATTGTGATCACTCCCCAAGGCCGCGTGCAGATTCAATCGGGTATCGGGAACCTGGGGACGGAAGCCGTGATCGACGTGCATCGCGCAGCGGCCGAGGTGCTGAACATACCCTGGGAGGCTTGCGACATTGTCTGGGGCGATACGTCGAAGCATTTTCCTTACACCTGTGACTCGGGCGGCAGCCAGACGGTTCACGCGATGACGCGGGCGGCGCACGCTGTGGGGCTTGAATGCGTGCAACGGCTCAAGGAAGTGGCGGCGAAGAAGCTAGGCGGGCAGCCGGAAGAGTATGAAGTGGCCAACCTGCGTGTGACCCGCAAGGGCGGCTCTGGGATGAGCTTTGCGGAAGCCGGGCAACATGCGATCAAGCTGGGTGGAATCTATGATGGCCACGATGTGAATCCCGACGTGAACAAAGCCACCAAGCAATCAGTGAGTAATTTGGCCGGCCAGGGACTTGTGGTCTCGGCGAAAGACAAGTTTCCGCACGACGGAGATTCGTATTCTTATCTGGCTTGTTTCGCGGAAGTGGAAGCGGACGTGGAGACGGGCAAGTACGAGATTGTCGACTATCTGGCCTGCGCGGACGTGGGCACGGTGCTTCATCCCGCCGCGCTGGGCGGGCAGATTCTGGGGCGATCGACACTAGGTATCGGCCACGCCATCGGACAGAAGTGGGTGATCGATCCGCAATATGGCATCTCAGTGGCCCAACGCTTTTATCAGAACAGGCCGCCGACGATTCTGGATGTTCCGGTGGACATGCAGTGGAGCGCCTTGAACATTCCCGATCCGGAGACGCCGGTGGGCGCACGCGGATGCGGGGAGCCACCGGTGGGCGGAGGCTGCGCGGCGATTCTGAATGCACTTTCAGACGCGCTCGGGGACAACATCTTCCAGCGCGCGCCGGTGAATGCTGACACGATTTTGACGTCCTATGAAGCCGGGCGTCCGATGCAGAATCCTTTGCTGGCCCACATCTGACAGGGGATATGAAACGGAGAGAGTTATGGCGGTCATTCGAGATGTGATGCCGGCTTTTGATTTGCTGCAGCCGGACACAGCCGTGGAAGCGCAGAAGTTGCTGGAGGATCACGGCGAAGATGCGTGGGTAATGGCCGGCGGGCTGGACAGCTTCGACTGGCTGAAGGACCGCATCAAGAAGCCGAAGGTGTTGGTGGATTTAAGTGGTGTCGAAGAGCTAAAGGGGATTCGAGCGACGAGCGACGGCGTGGAGATCGGCGCGGTGACGACGCTGACGGAAATCGCGAATCATCCAGCGATTCAAAAGGATTACGGAGTGCTGGCGCAGGCCGTGGAGCTGGTAGCTTCGCCGCAGATTCGCAACCAGGGAACGCTGGGCGGCAACGTCTCGCAGGATGCTCGATGCTGGTATTACCGGGGAGGCTGGCCATGCTACCGCGCCGGCGGAAACATTTGTTATGCGGACACGCCGGTGGGGCGCAACCGGGAGCACGCGATTTTTGGTGCGGATCGCTGCGTGGCAGTGCATCCATCGGACTCGGCGCCAGCGCTGATCGTGCTGGACGCGAAGTTTGTGATGCAGACGCCGAAGGGCGAACGGGTGGTGGACGCGGAAGATTACTTTGTTGGCCCGGAGATGGACATTACGCGGTTGAACATTCTCAAGCCGGGCGATCTGCTGACCGCGATTCGTATTCCGGCGACATGGGCGGGCGCGAAGTTTTATTTCGAGAAAGTGCGCGACCGCAACGTGTGGGATTTTCCGCTGATGAATGTGGCGTCGGCAATGAGGTTGTCGGGCGGAACGATCAGCGACATCAGGATTGCAGTGAGTGCCGTGGCGCCGAAGCCAATGCGGCTGAAGGCGGTTGAAGATGCAGTGCGCGGAAAGCCGGCAGAAACGGGGACCGGTGAGATGGCCGGCAAGCTTGCTGTTGAAGGTGCGGTGCCGCTGCAATTTAACGCTTACAAGATACCGCTGATGAGGAACCTGGTGAAGCGCGCGATAAGCGGGGTTCAGGAGGCACGATGGAGTTAATCCAGTGGGCGACAAGTCCGTGGGGACAGTCGGTGCCGACGCACATCGCGTGGGGGCTGGCCTGGGTAGCCGTCATCCTGGGTTTGTTCTTCATGATCGTGCATTCGCTTTACCTGATTGTGGTGAAGCCCCCGAAACGATTTGCGGAACGCGCGGAAGCGAGCACGGCGGGAATTCCGGAGCGGGTGCCAAGACACTCGCTGGCGGCGAGACTATTTCACTGGATCATGGCTGCCTCGATGTTCACGCTGCTGTTTACTGCGTTCCTGCCTAAAGTGGGAATCCAGTTCAACTGGGTGTTGTACCACTGGATTGCGGGATGCGTGCTGACGATTTCGATTCTCTATCACATTGTTCATGCATCGTTCTTCCTGGATTTCTGGTCAATATGGCCGGACAAGACCGATCTGCGCGACGCAATGAACCGCGTGTGGCGGTTCTTCGGTAAGCCGGCGCCGCCGCCCAGAAAATTCGCAAAGTATCCGCTCGAGAACAAGCTGTATCACGGAGTTATTCTGCTGGCGGGACTGGCGACGATCGTGACTGGGCTCTTCATGATGAAGCGCGTGCAGACAGGCATCTTCACGCGGAATCCGTATCTCTTCAGCGACATGACATGGGGGTTGATGTACGTCCTGCACGGACTGGCTGGAGTAGGGCTGATCGCGCTGGTGATGGTGCATGTGTATATGGGAATTCGGCCGGAGAAGCTGCCTATTACGAAGTCCATGATCTTAGGCTGGATGAGCCGGGATTTCTATTTAGAGGAACACGACACTGGGCGATGGGCCGTTAAGACGCCGGCCTCGAAAGCAAAAGAGGGTTATGCCGCAAGCGATGGCGACTGAGATTGAACGGCATTGCGAGACGATTGAGGCGTGCTATGAGTTCACGCTTTCCTATGCTGCGCGTGGATTGCCGAGCGACGAGGGAAACGATGCTGCGCGGCTGCTTCGCGACCACTTGGAGCGGGCCGCGGCGGCGATGCGCGGGCTGGATCAAAGCTGCAGGGACCTGCTGGAGCAAGAGCAACTTGAGAGCGTGGAGAAGTACGAGGCGTTCTTCGAAGTGCTCAAGCATGATGCCGAGCGCGCGGTTGCGGCGGTGGATTTGGTACTGGCTCAGCCGGCAATCAGCTCGCAGCTGATCGACACTTTGAATGCGTCAATTCATTTGCGCGCACTGCTTGCGGACCTCTTTTTGATGACGGAGATTCTGGAGGCGCAACAGACGCAGGCCAAAGCCGAGGCCGCGAATGGAAATTCCGGCGCCCGCTAAACCAGCAGCCAAGAACAATGTATTCCTCTCAAGTTCTCGATCATTTTGAGCACCCGCGTAATGCAGGAACGGTTGCCGATGCCGATGCGTCCGCACGGATCGAAAACCCGGCGTGTGGCGATGTTCTGGAGCTCACTGTGAAAATTGCGGGAGGGCGGATCGCTGAGATTCGATTTCGAGCCAAAGGCTGTGTGGCCGCGATGGCATGCGGATCGGCGGTAACGGAACTCGTGAGCGGGAAGACCGTGGCTGAGGCGAGAGGGCTGAACCGGGAGGAACTGGTGAGGGCTGTTGGCGGGCTGCCCGCGGCATCATCGCACGCGAGTCACCTGGCGATGGACACGCTGACGGCTGTGCTCGGGAAGTTTGCCGGCAAATCTTAGCGAAGAGACTGCGGGGTTTTCGACGCGAGTGCCTCGTAGTCTTCGGGCGTGTTGAGGCCTGCCTTCTCCAAAGAGTCAGGGACGGAAACATAGGCGACACGCTGTGCGTGCGCGTGCAGGACTTCTCTGGCGTTGCCGGTGACGGGCGCATCAAGAAACCGCGCGATCATCTCGTCGGTGACCAAAAGGGGGTGTCCGTGCTTGCCGTCGTTCTCAGGGGCAACGGCCCAAATGCCCTGCGCGCGCGCTCGCTGAAACGAATCGCACAGACGCTCGAGCGAGACGGCGCTTAGCGGGGGACAATCGACAGGAGTGATCATCGCAGAATCGCAACCGCGCGACAAAGCCTCACGCAAACCCACCTGAAGCGAGCTGAACTGGCCAACCTCAGGATGAGGATTGCGGACCATGTGTGCTCCACATGCGCCTGCGGTGATTGCTATGGCCTGAGCGTTGTAGCTTGCAACGACGACGACCAGGCGCACCAGGGGTTCGAAAGCGAGGATGGCCGCGGAGAGAAGCGTGGGGCCGGGAGGCGGGGTTATGCCCGGCGGAGGCGGAGGCCAGGGAAGCAGCGCCTTGTCTGACCCCATGCGCGAAGACTCGCCGGCCGCAAGGATTAAGCCGCAGAGATTGGGCACAACAGCCATAAAGAATAAAGATAACAGGGAGAAAAGATAGCAGGGTGCGAGAAGGGCGGAGGCTACTTCTTCGCGGCAACGGGAAGGGTTTCGCCGGGGACCGTGGATTCGGGACCAGCGGCGTGTCTGCTTTTCTGGAACCAGCTCATGTGAGGCAGAGCCCGCTCCGCATGGCGACGCGTGGCGACAAGCTCGGCAACGATGGAAACGGCGATTTCTTCCGGCGTTACGGCGCCAATGTCGAGCCCGACGGGTGAATGGACGCGGCTAAACAGCTCCGGGTTGAGGCCTTCGCGTGTGAGCTCGCGAAAAACCGTGATGGCTTTGCGTTTGGAACCGACCATGCCGATGTAGCGAGCGGGCGTTTGCGCGGCCCAGCGCAAAACGCGCATGTCGTCGCGATGGCCGCGCGTGGCAATGACGATGTAAGAGGACTCAACGGGCGCGAGACCCTTAAGCGCTTCATCGAAGTCTTTGGCAATGACCTGGAGGGCGCTCGGGAAGCGCTCGGCATTGGCGTAGGCCTCGCGGTCGTCGGTGACGACGCAGTCGAAGCCCGCGTTGCGTGCGGCTTTGAATAGCTCGACAGCGACATGGCCGGCGCCGAAGATGTAGAGAAGCGGGACGGGGAGCACTGGTTCAATAAAGATATCAAGCGTACCGCCGCAGACGAGGCCAGTGTCGTACTTCGGATCCTGATTGAGATCGAAGGTTAGGGTGCGTGGCTTTTCCTGAGCAATGACCTCGCGCGCCGCCTGCCAGACCTCGGCTTCCACGCAGCCGCCTCCGATGGTACCGGCGATGGAGCCATCGTCACGGATGAGCATCTTGGCGCTTTGAAAGGAGGGGATGGAGCCGCGCGAGTTCACAATGGTGGCCACTGCGCCGCGATGGCCCTGGCGTTGCAGCTTCACGATCTCCTCGTAGATGTTCATCTCTTTCGATTATTGGATTGCGCGGGGGTGAAGTCAACCGAATGAGACCGGGGCCAAGGGACCAAGGGAACAGGACCCCGAACGGATTGGCGAAGAAGTGAATGGGCGAAGCAGTAACGGCTTGACCGGAATCGTCGCGAGAGCCTATTGCCGAAAGGGCCCATTTGAGCTAATTTCTAAGACTCACACAGTTTTCTTTTGGAGGTGGCGAGCCATGCCCCGAGTTGTTCGATGTTCCATTATCCAGGCGTCGAATGCAATCCCCGCGACAGAGCCGCTGGCGGCGCAAAAGAAGGCGATGGTGGAGAAACATGTGGGGTTGATTCGCCAGGCGGCCAAGCAGGGAGCGCAAATCGTGTGCCTCCAGGAGATCTTCAACGGGCCGTATTTCTGCGCGGAGCAGGAGACGAAGTGGTACGAGATGACGGAGGCGGTTCCCGATGGGCCGACTGTAAGCCTGATGCGAGCGCTGGCGAAGGAGCTGCACATTGCGCTGGTTGTGCCCGTATACGAGGTGGAGCAGGAAGGCGTGTTCTACAACACCGCGGCGATGATCGCAAGCGACGGGGCTTATCTGGGTAAGTATCGCAAAACACATATTCCACATGTGGCGCCCGGATTCTGGGAGAAGTTTTATTTTCGACCGGGGAACCTGGGATTCCCGGTCTTCGATCTTGGATTCGCAAAGGTTGGCATTTATATCTGCTACGACCGGCACTTTCCTGAAGGTGCGCGATGCCTGGGACTGAATGGGGCGGAGATCGTGTTCAACCCATCGGCGACTGTTGCGGGCTTGAGTGAGTACTTATGGAAGCTGGAGCAGCCGGCACACGCGGCGGCGAACGGATACTTTATCGCGGCCATCAATCGCGTGGGAACCGAGGCGCCCTGGAATATCGGGGAGTTTTACGGGACGAGCTACTTCTGCAATCCACGCGGAAAGATTATTGCCGAAGCGGCGCGTGACAAAGACGAAGTGCTGACCGCCGATTTGAATCTGGATGAGATTGCCGAAGTGCGGCGGACGTGGCAGTTCTATCGCGACCGCAGGCCCGATTTGTATGGGCCGCTGGTGGCGTCGTAGGGCGATTCTTCTGGGATCAAAGCACCGGGGTTTCAGGACGTGAGTTGGGGCATGATTCAAATCGTGTTCCTGCATTCATGAGGTTCCGATGAGCACCGCAGCACTACCGGACGACGAGCAAATGCGAGAGCGGTTTGGCGAGCTGAAGCCGCCGCTGGCCGCGCAGGCCGCGGTGATCGAGGCGGATCGTTGCCTGAATTGCTTCGACGCGCCGTGCACGGCGGCGTGCCCCACGCATATCGATGTGCCGGGGTTCATCAAGCGTATAGCGTCGGGAAATCTGCGCGGGTCGGCGATGCGGATTCTGGATGCGAATATTCTGGGAGCGAGCTGCGCTCGGGTTTGTCCCGTGGAAGTGCTGTGCGAGGGCGCGTGCGTGCTGACGCGTCAGAACCGGAAGCCGATTCAAATTGGGCAACTGCAGCGCCACGCAATGGATGCATTTTGGGTGTCGGGTGAGGGAGTGCCGACGGCTACGCCTGATACGAACAAGCTGCGCGTGGCCTGTATCGGTGGCGGGCCGGCGTCGCTTGCGTGCGCAGCGGAGTTGTGCCGCAAAGGCGCCCACGCAACGGTGATTGACCGGCGCGATTTGCCGGGCGGGTTGAATACCTATGGCGTGGCAGAGTATAAGCTACGCGCTGCCGACAGCGTGCGCGAGGTGGAGATGATTCGGCGGCTGGGCGTGGAGTTCCGATGCGGGGTGGAAGTGGACTCGGCGCAGGCGCTTGAGGCGCTGGAAGCGAATTTCGATTTCATCTTTCTGGGGCTCGGACTGGGCGCGATGCAGCGGCTGAACATCCCAGGCGAAGATGCTGATGGAGTGATGAACGCGCTGGAGCTGATTGCCGCGTACAAGACAGGGCACCTGCGCGAGCTGCACGGAACGGTGGCGGTGGTGGGCGCGGGAAACACGGCGATTGATGCGGCCAACGCCGCGCGACGTCTAGGCGCCGAGACGGTCTATATGGTTTACCGGCGCAGCGAGAGCGAGATGTCAGCGTTCGATTTTGAGTATGAGCACGCCAAGCAGGAGGGTGTGCAGTTTCTGTGGCGGAGATTGCCGGTAGCGATCGGGCGGGAAGAGCGCGGCCGTTTACTTTTGGAAACGGTGCAGGTGCGCGAGACGAGTGGAAAGCTCGAGGTGATTCCCGGTTCGCAGTCGGCCATTGTGTGCGATCTAGTGGTGCCGGCGATTGGGCAATCTCCATTGACGCAGTTGCTTGAAGAACTGCGCGGCGTGCAGGTGCGCGACGGAAAGATTGTGGCCGATCGCGTTACGGGACAAACAGGAAATCCGAGATATTTTGCCGGCGGGGATTGCGTGAATGGCGGGCGCGAAGTGGTGGATGCAGTGGCCGGGGGCAAGCGCGCTGCAACGGCGATTTTGAAGACCGCGGAGGTAGTCCATGCCTGATATTGGCGTGCGAAATTTTGCGGGTAAGATCAATTCGCCGAATCCGTTCTGGCTGGCCTCGGCGCCGCCAACGAATACGGGCGAGATGATCATGCGCGCTTTCGATGCGGGCTGGGGCGGGGCGGTGTGGAAGACGATCGGCGAGCCGATTACCAATGTGAGCTCACGCTACTCGGCCACGGACTGGAACGGGCAGCGCATCATGGGCTTCAACAATATTGAGCTCATCAGCGACCGGACGGTGGAGCAAAATCTGAGCGAGATGGCGGAAGTGAAGAAGCGCTATCCGAAGAACGCAGTGATTGCGTCGCTGATGGTAGCGTCAACGCGCGAAGCATGGCACGAGATTGTGACGCGCACGGAGGATGCGGGAGCAGACGGGCTGGAGCTGAATTTCGGCTGCCCGCACGGCATGAGCGAGCGCGGAATGGGCTCGGCGGTGGGGCAGGTGCCGGAGTACGCCCAGATGATTACAGAGTGGGTGAAGGAAAAGGCCCACACGCCTGTGCTGGTGAAGTTGACGCCGAACATCAGCGATATTCGAACGGTGGCACGCGCGGCCAAGCGCGGCGGAGCCGATGGATTGTCGGCGATCAACACGATCAATTCGATTACCGGAATCGATCTGGACACGTTTGTCCCGCGGCCGAATGTGGATGGGAAGAGCTCGCACGGCGGGTATTGCGGGCCGGCGGTGAAGCCGATCGCGCTGAACATGGTGCAGCAGATTTTGGCGGACGCTGAAGTCGGCGCTACCGCTTTCGGGAATCGGCGGGATTGGGACGTGGCGCGATGCGGCGGAGTTTTTGCTGCTGGGATGCGGTACGGTGCAGGTTTGCACGGCGGTGATGCACTATGGCTACCGGATTGTCGAGGACATGGCCGAGGGACTGGACAACTGGATGCTGGAGAAAGGCTTCAAGACGCTTGAGGATTTTCGCGGGTTGTCGCTGAATCGCGTGACCGAGTGGAAGCACCTGAACCTGAATTACAAAATCGTGGCGCGCATCGACGAGCAGAAGTGCATCGGTTGCGATCTGTGCCACATCGCATGCTGGGATGGCGCGCACCAGTGTATTCATCTGGATCGTGTAACGGGCCCGGTGGATGGGCATGTGGAGCTGCACCGGACGCCTGCGGCTGAGGAAGCAGAGAGCCGAGCGTCGATTGCGGAGACGCCGGTAACGCGGAAAGAACGCGCGGCAGCGTTTGCGCAGGGTCCGTACCCGACGCCGCTGGAACGGATACCGCGGGTGGACGAGACGGAATGCGTGGGGTGTAACCTGTGCTCGCTTGTTTGCCCGGTGGAGAGTTGCATCACGATGGTGCAAGTGGATATGGGCCTGAAGCCGGAGACGTGGGACGAACGGACGCGGGGAGCGGCGTGCGAGACGACCGACTGAGAGATTCAGGGTTCTTTGGTATCCCAGGTCTCAAAATCGAGACCTGGGGCACCCGGTCACTGGAGAGCGAGGACGAGAGATCGTGTCAACGACTTTGATTCAAAACGGAACGATTGTGAATGCCGACGGCAGCGCGAAGGCGGATTTGCTCATTGACGGTGCGGTGATCAAGGAAGTGCGCGCGGGAATTCCGGCGAGCTCGGCGGATAGAGTCGTGGACGCGGCGGGGTTGCTGGTGCTGCCAGGCGGCATCGATGCGCACACGCATCTCGATATGCCGTTCGGAGGGTCGAAGTCGGCGGACGATTTTGAGACAGGAACGAGGGCTGCTGCTATTGGCGGAACGACGACGATTGTGGACTTTGCTATCCAGGCGAAGGGCACAAAGATGCGGACGGCTCTCGATACGTGGTGGAAGAAGGCCGAGGGGAAGGCGTGCATCGATTACGGGCTGCACATGATTGTCACCGACCTTGGAGACGCGGGCCTGGAAGACATGGACGACATGGTGCGCGAGGGCGTCGCCAGCTTCAAGCTGTTTATGGCGTATCCCAATGTGCTGATGGTGGACGACGCGACGATCTTCAAGGCGTTGCAGCAGACGGCAAAGAATGGCGCGCTGATTTGCATGCACGCGGAAAATGGATCAGTAATCGATGTGATCGTGCAGCAGGCGTTGGCCGAGGGGAAGACTGCACCGGTTTATCACGCATTGACGCGGCCGACGAAGGCCGAGGCCGAAGCGGTGCACCGCGCGATTGCGATGGCGGAGATTGCAGGCGTGCCGATTTACATTGTGCATCTTTCGAGCGAGGACGCGCTGAACCAGGTGCGCGAGGCGCGCGATCGAGGATTGCCGACGTTTGCCGAGACGTGTCCACAGTACCTGCTGCTCTCAATTGAAGACAACATGGAAGGCAAGGGCTGGGAGGGCGCGAAGTATGTGTTCACTCCGCCGCTGCGCGAAAAGAAGAATCAGCCAAAGCTGTGGGAGGGGTTGCGCAAGGATAATCTGCAGGTAGTGTCGACCGATCATTGCCCGTTCTGTTTCGAAGATCAGAAGGCGCTGGGCAAGGACGATTTCACAAAGATTCCCAACGGCGGGCCGGGAATTGAGAATCGGCTGCAACTGCTGCATCATCACGGCGTGGGGCAGGGAAATTTTTCCATCAATCGATTCGTCGAGCTGGTTTCGACGGCGCCGGCGCGGATCTTCGGGATGTATCCGAAGAAGGGTGTGCTCGCCGCAGGCAGCGACGCGGATCTAGTGCTGTGGGATCCCGCGGAGGATTACACAATCAGCGCCAAGACGCACCATATGCGCGTGGACTACTCGATGTTTGAGGGATTCAAGGTGCGGGGGAATGCGCGCGATGTGTATTCGCGCGGCGAGCTGATTGTTAGTGGCGGCAAGTTTATCGGGAAGGCAGGGCGCGGGAAATACTTGCGGCGCGAGGCGCGGGGCGGGGCGTGGAAATGAAAGAGCAGCTTTCAGCCATTAGCCTTTAGCTTTCAGCCTGTCGTGCGAGGTTTGGGGCCTTGCTATCCCAGGTCCGAAAACCCAAACCTGGGGCGCTCAAGTGTCTTACCTTATATAGATACTTTCTCAACGTCACGGAGGAGGTCCCGTGAGCAGCGTCGATCCATCCTTATCGAATCGCGACCTGACGCCGACGACTCCGGCGCAGCGTACATGGGGTTTCTACAACTACACGGCGCTGTGGTTTTCGATGTGCATGGAGATCACGACGTACCGGCTGGCGTCGGGACTGATCGCGAAGGGGATGGATTGGAAGCAGGCGATCGGGACGGTGCTGCTGGGGAACCTGATTGTGCTCGTGCCCATGCTGCTGAATGCTCACGCGGGTGCGAAATACGGAATCCCGTTTCCGGTGTTTCTTCGCGCCTCGTTTGGCGTGCGTGGGGCAAATCTGGCGGCGCTGCTGCGCGCGGTGGTGGCGTGCGGATGGTTCGGGATTCAATCGTGGATCGGCGGCAGCGCGATCGACGCGATGCTGATCGTGATCTGGCCGGGCGCGGACGGAAACGGCGGTATTTTGTGGGCATGTTTCCTAGGCTTCTGGCTGCTGAACATGGTTGTGGTGTGGCGGGGCGTCGAGTCGATCCGGCGGTTGCAGGCGTTTGGAGCGCCATTCATGTTTGTGATGGCGGTGGCTCTGCTGGTTTGGGTGCGGATGAAGGCGGGCAGCTTTGGCGCCATGCTATCGACGCCAAGCACGTTCCACTCAAGGAGCGAGTTTCTAGCTGTATTCTTCCCGTCGTTGACGGCGATGGTGGGCTACTGGGCGACGCTGGCGTTAAATATCCCCGATTTCACGCGCTACTCCAAGTCGCAAAGTGCGCAGTCGTGGGGACAGGCTTTCGGGCTGCCGGTGGCGATGGTGCTGTACACGTTTCTTGGGATTGCGGTGACGTCTGCGTCGGTGGTGCTGTTTGGCAAGCCGATCTGGGACCCGGTGCAACTGATCGGAATGTTTCACCAGCCGGTAGTCGCGTTCATCTCGCTGATTGCGGTGCTGGTGGCGACATTGAACGTGAACATCGGAGCCAACGTGGTATCGCCGTCGAACGATTTTTCAAATTTGTATCCGCGGTTGATCAGCTTCAGAACCGGTGGATTGATTACCGGGTTTCTGGGGCTGGCGATGTGCCCGTGGAAGCTGCTGGCAACTCCGGATGCGTACATCTTCGGATGGCTGGTGGGCTACTCAGGGCTGTTGGGGCCGGTGGCCGGGATCATGGTGTGCGATTACTTCTTCATCCGCGGGACGGAGTTGGATGTGAACTCGCTCTATCATCGGGAGGGCGCGTACCACTACACCAAGGGAGTGAATCCGCGGGCGGTGATCGCGTTGGTTCTTGGGGTGGGAATCGCTCTTATCGGCGTGTTCGTCAAGCCGTTGCACTTCCTTTACGATTACGCGTGGTTCGTCGGGTTTTTCACGGCGGGTGCGTCGTATGTGGCGATGATGAAGCTGGCGGCGCCGGCGGGAGTGGCGGAGAGCGCGGAAGAAGTGGCCTAGAAGCAGTTCACAGTTCGTAGTTCACAGTTCGCGATGGACCCGGCCGCTAGGCCTCTACGAGCGCGTCTGCAATGGCGAGGTGCTCGTCGAGGGCGGCGATGCCGAGGTCGAGCTCTTCTTTGGTGACGATGAGCGGCGGAGCGATGACGAAGTGACTGACCCAGGCTTGAATTGACACACCCTGCGCCATCATCTTGGCGGCGATTTGATCGACGACGAGCGGCTTGCCTTCCACTTTGTCGCGCATGGTGTTGAAGAGCTGTTTGGTCTTGCGATTCTTCACGATTTCAACTGCAAAGAAAAGACCGAGGCCGCGGACGTCGCCGACGGAGACGTGCTTTTCCTTGATTCTGGAGCAGCTTTTCGCGAACATAAGGTTCGAGCTCGGCGGCGCGCTCGACGAGCTTGAGGCGCTGCATCTCTTCGATGGTGGCGACGGCGGGACCGAGGGTGAGCGGATGCGCCTCGTAGGTATGACCGTGCGAAAAGTAGTGATCCTCGAAGTAGTCGGCGATCTTAGTCGTGGTGGCGCAAAGGCCGAGAGGGACGTATGCCGAGGTGATGCCTTTGGCGGTGACGAGAATGTCGGGTTTGAGATTCCAATGGTCGACGGAGAACCACTTGCCGGTACGGCCCCAGCCGGCCATAACTTCATCGGCGATCATGAGCACGCCGTGGCGATCGCAGATTTCGCGCAGGCGAGGGAAATACTCGGGCGGCGGAACGAGGACTCCATTGGTGCCGACAACGGGCTCGAAGATGATGGCAGCCACGTCGCTCTCGTTTCGGATCATGTGCTCGATGTAGTCGGCGCAGGCGATGTTGCAGGTGGGGTAGATGTGCTTGATCGGGCAGTCATAGCAGTTGGTTTCAGGCGCGAAGGCGATGCCCGCGCCTTTGCCGGCTGGCTCCATAGCCCAGCGGCGCGGATCGCCGGTGGCAGCGATAGAGCCCATGGTTGAGCCGTGATAGGAACGGTAGCGCGAGATGATTTTGGTTTTGCCCGTATACATGCGGGCGATTTTGAAGGCCGCTTCATTGGCCTCGGTGCCGCTCGTAGCGAAGAAGAATTTAGTCAGGCCTTCAGGGAGAACTTCGAGGAGCTTGGCGCTGAGGCGGGCACGCGAGTTGGTGGCGTATCCAGGCGCTACGTAGCAGAGCTCGCGGGCCTGCTCGGCGATGGCTTCGATAACGCGGGGATTCTTGTGACCCAGGTTGACGCACATGAGCTGCGAGCTGAAGTCGAGATAACGCTTGCCAGCGCCATCAATGAACCAGCAACCTTCGGCGTCAGCGATGTACAGGGGTTTCCAGGTCTTCTGAAAGCGCCAGGTACCGTAGTTATTCTGGCGCGTGAGCGAGGAAATCTGTTCACTGGTGAGCGCTGCCGACGTTGAAGTTTCGTTCATGGATGGTGACCTCCGATGCGGATGGAACTAATCGTACCATTCGGAACGCGCGATGAAAGCGAGGGAACTGCGCGGTTGGAATTGAATGGCATTGCAGCGATTCGGGCGGCTTGGCGCGCACCAAATGATTGGAGCCGCGGTTAGCTAAGGAGGTTCCTGCGACGCAATTGTTTGGCTTTTTATCGTCGTCTGGCCGGACCTTTATCGCACCACCATCATGATACCCACGGGTCGCGATCAAGATCCGAATCCTTCGGTTGGGGGGTTATGCGATGCGTGTGCTATGGGCGGCGTTGGCGATGTTGACAGTGGCGCAATGCGCATGCAGCGCGCGGTCCGAGACGCCGATTCCGGCGGGGCAACTGGTGCACGAAGTTGTGTACAACGAGCTGAACGATCACTCGCGGCATGGGTTTTGGCGGTACTGGGTGGTGCGGCAGTCGCAGGCGGGAACACTACAGGAGGACCAGGTGGAAACGACCGACGGTCCCATTGCGCGGCTGGCTCTGATTAACGGGCGCGAGCTGACGCCGGAGGCGGAACAGCAGGAGCAGGAGAGACTCGGGCGGCTCCTGAGCTCGCGCGACGACCAAGCTCGACATTCGCGGCAATACGACGAGGACGAGGAACGAATCGGGCGGATTCTGGAGCTTCTGCCGACAGCGTTCGTATACGAATACGACGGCGAGGAAAACGGCTGCTACCGGTTGCGCTTTCGACCCAATTCCGCGGATCAGGAGCGCACGATTGAGGCGCGGGTCTTCCATGCCATGAGCGGGACGCTGTGGGTGGATGCGCGATCGAAGCGACTTGCGCGGCTGGAAGGTCACGTGGATGAGAATGTTGACTTCGGATTCGGCATTTTGGGCAGGTTATATAAAGGCGGGTGGTTCCGGCTGGTACGCGAACAGGTGAGCGCAAACGAGTGGAAGACGGAGGCGCTTGAGGTTCACATGAATATCCGCGCGCTGCTGGTGAAGACCTTTGCACGCGAGACGAGCGAAGTACGTGGAGGCTTTGTGCCAGTGCCCGCTGGGATGAGCCTGAAACAGGGACTGGCGCTCCTTGATCAAGACAAGAGTGCGACGGAAGCAGAGAGCCAGGGCCAAAAGCGATCAGGCGGCGGGAGTGGGTTGCTGGCCGCAACCGAGTTGACGGTACACAGGTAGCGCTGAAGGGGCATGTGTCCGAGAATCGGACAGAAATCAGGCGAGAGGATTAAAGACTTTTCCCTGTTTGCCGATAGAGAGCGACAGAAATCGGGATGTGATGATGGAGATTGCCCCCATTCCGGGAGTTCGCGCATTGCCAGCGGTGAGGGCGCCGCAGGCTGAGATGCGCGCGCCCGCGATCTTCGATATCGACGCATCGTCGAGGCCGGGCGACGACGCGGAGCGACGGAGCCGAAAAAAAGCAGCCGGCGCGGAGGAGAACGAAGAGGACGAACTTGCGCTCGAAGGCGGGACTGCGGGCGAAGAGGTGGATCTGGAAGAGGCGACTGCGCGGCAAGTCGATTGCTTCGCGTAAACGCTTCAGAGAAGCGCCGATTTCGGCTGTCAGAAGTCCATACCGCGTTACTGCTCTCCAGCCCTATTTGCGGCGGCCGGGTCAGAGGAGAGGAAGGTTCTGGCGTGGGCCAACTCCGGGCGCGAGGATTGCGCGCCGTTGCCGGTCGATTTCAGAAGTGCAACAAAATAATCCGCCGCGGCGGTTTTATCGCCCGCGTCTTCAGCAGCAACGCCAGCGTTGTAAAGCCCGTTGAAACGGTTAGGACTGAGCTTAAGCGCAACGCGATATTCGGCCAAAGCCTCCTGCGGGCGGTGAGACTCGAGCAGCATGTCGGCCAGCATCTCACGGGCCGGAATGTCGACTTCGCCCTGGCCGACTTTGTCCTGCAAATCGGCTGCGGCCCGCATGTGCGTCAGCGCGTCCTCTTGGCGGTCAGCGGCAAAACTTGCCCATGCAGCAATCTCATTGCGCTCAATCTGAGCTCCGGTTGAATCGGCATAGTAGGCGTGCCGGCCCTTTCTGACTTCAATCATGAGCGCGTCGTATTGCGCCAGGTCCGCCCCTGCCTGTTCCGCGTGGTGCAGATGTCCATCAGCAATGGCGCGCGCCCACCAAGTCAATGTCGCGTTTTCAGGAAGCGCACCGGAAACGGGCTTGAGTGACGATGCAGCCGTCCAGTCACGCATCTCGAGCGCGTAGAAGACGGGGAATTTTGTCCGGTAGTATCCCGACATTCCTTCCATGCGGGTGCTGGCCATGGAGGGCATTGAGTCGATGCGATCGGTCACGGAAACACTCTTGTGGAGCACGTCTCTTGCGCTTTCATCCCGGCCGCTCTGCAAATACGCATACATGAGGAAGTCGTAGGAGTGAGGCTCGTCCATGAGGCCGTCTTCATGGTGTGATTCCGCGGCATCAGCGGCCTGGATGGATGCGAGCTGGGCGTCAATGTCCTGTTGCCACATGCCGAGGCGCGCAAAAATGTGTCCGGGCATATGGGCGGCGTGCGGCCCCGAGGGCGCAATCTCTCCGTAATGCTCGGCTGCCGCTAGGCCCTCTTTTGCCATAGCTGGGCTGTCGCAGGAATGAATCATGTAGTGCACGACTCCCGGATTGTCAGGATACCTGGCAAAGAGTGGCACAAGCACGACCATCGCTTCATGCTCAAGCCGGAGGCTGGTGTCTTTGGGACCTTCAGAAGCCAGGAGAGATAGCGCGTAGAACGCGCCGGCATCGACATCGTCAGGGTATTTGGCATAGAGCGCGCCCATCGCGGCCGAGTAGGCAGTAACGCGGGTCATAAAGTCCTCGCTGCCGGGCTTGTAGACGATGGCCAGCGCCGCGATGTAGTCCCGTTCGCGGGCGGTTACCACCGGCAACGATTGCGCCTTCTTGATCTCTTCCCAGCCGAGTTTCATCGCCCGGTTATCAGGCCGGTCCCAAATCTGGTGGAAAACGCTCATTGCGATTCCCCAGTGGGCCATGGCACAGTTTGGATCGGCTTTTGCGATCCGCTCAAACTGCGGTTGTGCCTCCGCGTACCAGAAATCGTGCAGAAGGGCGACTCCGCGATCAAACGGCGCTTGAACCTGCTGGGAGCAGGAGACGGCAAAAGAAACCACGCCGAGGCGCTCTCCGGGGGCGGGCGCCGCGTTCATTTGCATCGAAGTTGAGGATTGGGCGAGGGCGGCAACCGCAGAAATCGCGAGGAAGGGAAGCAAGAGTGCTTTCATGGCGGGGAATTTCCTTGTTCGGATTTGGTTCGATATCAGGACGTGAGGATTCTACGCCCCTTGCCAGTGGTCGGTAAAAGTGGGAAAGACGAATCCGTCATCACACAATGGGCGACGGAAGACGCGCGGCGCATGAGATGGCCGGCAGAATGAGCGCAGACTCAGGCGGTGACGGTCTCGCGCAGTTTGTGGTCCTCGAAGAGAGGATCGGACGTGGGTAGAGTGTCGTTTTCGGCTAGCCGCAGGAGGCGGTGGAGATAAGCGCGGGAGATCGAGAGGCTGCGCGCAGCCAGGGTCTTGTTTCCGTTGTTCTCACGGACAGCGGCGACGGCAAGTCTGATTTTGTAGTCGCGGAGCTGGCGTTCGAACGAGCCGGATGGCTGGTAATCCGCGATGTCGACAATCTGGTCGAAGGCGGCGGCATCCTCTTCCGGTTCGTGGTTCTTGATGTTCAGGTCCTCGGCGCGTACGACCCGTCCGGGCGCCAGGATGATGGCGCGCTGCAGGACATTTTCAAGCTCGCGGACGTTTCCAGGCCACGAGTAGCCCTGGAGTATCTCCATGGCCGCCGGCTCAATGGAGTCCATTGGTTTTTGGAAGACATGCGCATAGTGGCGCAGGAAGTGGCCTGCGATAAGGGGAATATCCTCCGGGCGTTCCTGGAGCTGAGGCGAATCGATGCGCATCACATTAATGCGGTAGAAGAGATCCTGACGGAATTTGCCTTCAGCCACCAGCTTGCCGAGGTCCTGGTGCGTGGCGAAGATGAGCCGCGCGCGCAAGGGGACGAGCTTGTTCGATCCAAGGCGGCTAAACTCCATCTGCTGCAAGACGCGGAGCAGCTTGACCTGCGTGAAGACGCTGAGGTCACCGATTTCATCGAGGAACAGCGTGCCGTCGGCGGCTTGTTCGAAGTAGCCCTCGCGGGAACCGACGGTGCCCGTGAAGGCGCCTTTCTCATGGCCAAACAGCTCGGCTTCAATCAAAGTCTCAGGGATGGCGCCACAGGAGACGGCCACAAAGGGCTTATTCGCGCGGCTGCCTAGATTGTGGATAGCGCGGGCGATGAGTTCCTTGCCGGTTCCGCTGTCGCCGGTGACCAGAACAGCGGCATTGAGATTGGTTACGCTGCGCACCAGTTGATAGACGCGCTGCATGCCGGGGCTCGATCCGATAATGCGGTCGCAATTACCCGGTTCTTCGATGCGCTGTTGAACGCTATGCAACTGCTGCTTCAGGGAAGAGGTTTCGCATGCCCGGACCAGCATGGTCTTGAGATCGCGAATCGATGGCGGGCGTCGACAGTAGCCAAAGGCCCCGGAACGAACAAGCTCGAAGGCGGTGGAACGCAGGCTGTCATCGGCCATGAGAATGGCCGGGACGCTGGAGCCGATCATGTGCCTGGCGAATTCCAGGCGGGATTGGAGTGTGTCTTGCGAGGAGTAGAGGTCGAGGATTATGACATCGCAATCGGCTGGGGACGCGAAGGCGTCCGTTCCATCTCCATCCGGCTGGAGCAGGACCTCGAAGTCCTTACCAAGGGCAGAAGAAAGAAGGGGGTGCAAAGAACGGTCTTCCGAGTACAGTCCAATTCTGGTCATTGGCTGGTGATCTTTCCTCTCGCCGTAAGAGCGACTCGTTTAAAGAAGCCAAGGCGATGTGAGTTCATCATCGGCAAACGGGGGCGTAGGGAACATTCCTCTTTCGTGCTACATGGAAGGGGACCTTGGTAACGAATGGAGCCCAGAAACGAGCGACAGGGGGGTCTAGACCCGCCGGGCCCAAAGAAAACAACAATCTCAAGACGGAGGGGGTGACCCCATCCGCTTTGGAAACGAAGGGGGGAAGCACACGTCTTTAAGGGTTGCGTTCCATTCCGGTTTTGCCTTTTTCTACTTATTTATTTGCGGGCAAAAACGGTGAATTTCCTTGAAATTCACGATCTGCGCGGCCCATTCTACGATCTTTTTGGGAGCCGCTTGTGACAGTTGGGTCCTGAGGGGGTCAAGACCGCTACTTTAGTGATACCAAAGAAGGTATTCGTTATTCTGTCTGATTTTCCTCGAAGCGTCAACCTCAGAGTGAGTCGTTTCCTCATTAAGTCTCTATCTCTAAAGTCACATTTTGGTTCTATTGTAGTAATACTCGAATTCGTCATTTGGCACTCCCCGGCCGGTGCTGGATCAAGATAAAGTCGTCAGACTTTCGCCTGCAAGGGTACCTCCGGGGACATGTGATTGGATTAGGGAAGCTTCCCTTACCTTCGTAACCGAGGTTGCAATCTTCTGATTTAGCAATGGGTTACAAGGGTCGCGAGGTGAGTGAGAGGAGCCGAAGAGGTGTATACCGCTCAATCCAAAGAGCTGATTGAGTGTATACCATTGTTTACACCTCACCCTGCAATTTGCTTTCATCTATTTGAATCAGCAGGGCTTCATGACGTTCCAGGTTTGGCGCGGGAATTGCTCTGAGGGAGTGTGATTCGGAATGCCTTCGGGCAGGGAGCAGGCGCAATGCACTCGTTCGCGTGGTGGCCGACGGTGGTGGTTCTCGCCGTGGCGACCTTCACAGATCTTCGCAGCCGCCGAATTCCGAATTGGCTGGTGTTTCCCTTTTTTGGTTGCGGAGTGGTGGTTTCTGTATTGCTGCACGGCTGGCACGGCGCGGAACAGAGCTTGAGCGGAGCGGGTCTAGGGCTTCTGATTTACGGGTTTCTCTTCTGGATGGGCGGAATGGGCGCAGGCGACGTGAAGTTGTGCGCGGCCATTGGAGCGTGGATCTGGCCCTACCAATTGATTCTGGCGCTGGTGATGACGGGCGTTGTGGGTGGAGTGATGGCGTTAGCGATGGCCGCATGGGGCGGATTTCTGAAGGAGCTATTTCAACACACCGGTGATCTGGTTTTCAGCGCGCAGGATCGCGGAGAAGCGGTGTTGAGCAATCCGCTGCGGCGCAAGATGCCCTATGCGCCGGCGATCGCGATCGGGACATTGATTTCGTTTTTCGCACGTTAAAAACGGAGCACGGCAGTGTCGAGCATGAAGCACGACAAGTATGAACTTCCGGCGGATTGGGGGTCTGTGCCTCCCAATCTGCATACGTATCGCACAGCAAGGAGCGAACAAGACGTGGCCACGAATTCTTCCCCATACTCCGCCAATCAGTTTCCCGATCCCATCGGCGTTGAGGATCTCTCTATCGCGGTGATCAGTCCCAGCGACGGGAGCCGGCTGGAAGCGATGCGGGCAATGAGCGGGTGCACGGGCGCCTACGTCAGCGAATTTTCCAGCTATTCACTGGGAACGGGCGATCTTCCCTCGACGCTGGATGAGGACCAGGACGTCATCCTCATCGATCTGGACGGTGACGCGGAGCTCGCGCTGGAATTAGTAGAGAGCATTTGCGCCAACGGCGTGGCAACGGTGATGGTGTACTCGGAGAGCTCGGACCCGGAGTTGCTGGTGCGCTGCATGCGCGCCGGCGCGCGCGAGTTCCTGACGCTCCCGTTTTCGCCGGACATCGTGGCAGATGCGCTGGTGCGAGCCGCGGCGCGGCGGCCGACGACGCGGCCGGCAAAGAAGGCAGCGGGCAAGCTTTTTGCGTTCATGGGATCCAAGGGCGGCGCCGGAACAACCATGCTGGCCTGCAATTTCGCGGTAGCGATGGCCAAGGACTCCAGCGAGAGGACGCTGCTGATCGATCTCGATCTGCCGCTCGGCGATGCGGCATTGAATCTTGGAATAGCGGCGGAGTTTTCAGCCATTGACGCTTTGCAGCAGGTGGACCGGCTGGATACGAAGTTCCTGGAGCAGCTTCTGGTGAAGCACAGCTCGGGACTGTGGGTGCTGGCGGCTCCGGGACGGTTCATTCAGTTCCAGGCCGACAGCGAAGGCATTAACCGGCTTTTGCAGGTGGCGCGGCGCGAGTTCGACAACGTGATCGTGGATCTTGGGTCAAGGCTGGAACTGATGGGAACGACTGCGTATAAGGAAGCGACCACGGTTTACCTGGTTACTCAGGCGAGCATTCCGGAGCTACGCAACTCCAACCGGCTGATCACGCAATTCTTTTCGGCGCCCCAACCGAAGCTGGAGGTGGTGATCAACCGATTTGAATCGCGCGTCCTTGGCGTGTCAGAAGAGCACATCACCAAGGCCCTGACCCGGGCGGCCCAATGGAAGATCCCCAACGACTACGAGTCGGTGAGAAACATGCAAATCAGCGCCAAGCCGCTTGTGCTTACCGATTCGGCAATTTCGCGGCAGATCCGGAAGATGGTCGATGCGGTGACTGGGAAAAGCGAAACCACGGCCAAGAAAAAGAAGGGCTTCATCAACTTATTCGGATAACGATTCAAAAAGCGGAATTCTCCTACCGGAGTGAAGGTACAACGTGGAAATACTGAACTTGGAATCGTACAAAGCAGAGATTCACCGTACGCTGATCTCGAAACTGGATCTGGAGAAACTGTCGCGCGTGAACTCAAGCCAGGCGCGCCAAGCGGTCTCGGGCCTGGTGAAAGAGATCATGTCGGATCAGCGCGTACCGCTGAACTTCGACGAGCAGGAGAGGATCCACGCGGAGCTGCTCGATGAGGTGTTCGGGCTGGGGCCGCTGGAGCCGCTGCTGCGAGATCCGAAGATCTCCGACATTCTGGTGAACGACAAGGACCACGTGTTCGTGGAAAAGGGCGGCCTGCTGCAGCGGGTAGATACAACATTCCGCGACGACCGGCATCTGATGCAGATCATCGATCGCATTGTTTCGCGCGTCGGCCGCAGAGTGGATGAGTCATCGCCGATGGTGGATGCCCGCCTGCCCGACGGATCGCGCGTCAACGCGATTATTCCGCCGCTGGCACTGGACGGTCCATCGGTGTCGATCCGGCGGTTCGGAACCGGACCTCTGGCGGCCAACCAACTGGTGCAGTTGAAGAGTATTTCGCCGGAGATGATGGAAGTTTTGTCGTCGGCGGTGCGGGCGCGCATCAGTCTCCTGGTTTCAGGGGGCACGGGCGCCGGCAAGACGACGTTCATGAACATCCTGTCGCAATACATTCCGAACAACGAGCGGCTGGTGACGATCGAGGACGCCGCCGAATTGAGATTGGCGCAGGAGAACATTGTGCGCCTTGAGACTCGGCCGCCGAACATTGAGGGACAGGGAGCGATCCGGCAGAGGCAATTGCTGATCAACGCCCTTCGTATGCGTCCCGACCGCATCATCATCGGCGAGGTGCGCGGTGAGGAAGCGTTTGACATGCTGCAGGCGATGAATACCGGCCACGAGGGCTCGATGACCACCATTCACGCCAACACGCCGCGCGATGCGTTGTCGAGAATGGAATCGATGGTGGCCATGACCAACATGAACCTACCGGAGAAATCGGTTCGGCAGCAGATGGCTTCGGCGATCTCGATCGTGGTGCAGGCAACTCGCATGAGCGACGGCACACGCAAGATCACCAACATCTCCGAGATTACGGGAATGGAAGAGAACGTAATCAGCATGCAGGAGATTTTCACTTTTGAAAGGAAAGGAATCGGGCAGGATGGCCGCGTGATCGGAGTTTTCAAGCCCACGCGCATTCGTCCCCGGTTTCTGGAGAGGCTGCGCGTGTCGGGCATCATTCTGCCGCCGAGCCTGTTCGAGCGGGAGACAGCGGTCAACTGAGTGGGAGGGAGGGAACCTAAATGGGATTGATCATCGGATTGGTTTTTATTGGCGTGTTCGCGCTGATTGCCCTGCCGCTGGCCGCGATGGGGCCCTCCAGCAGCGCCAAGCAGGCTTTGGCCACGCTGGACTCCGCAATCAAGGTCGACCGGCGGGATTTGCTGCCGCAGAAGCTGAACGTACGCAAGAACGAAATCCTCAGCAGCATTCCATGGCTGAACGAGAAGCTGCTGAAGTTCGAACTGACGCCGTATCTGCGCAAAATCCTGAGCCAAGCCGACCTGGATTGGAGCGCAGGGCGGTTGATGATGTTGTGTGCGGCCGGCTTTATCGTCCCGACCTACGCGCTTCTGGAGACGACCAGCGTCACCTTACTGGCGTTTGTGGCTGGCGGGGTGCTGGGCGTGCTGCCGTTTGCCTTTGTTCTGTTCAAGCGGCAAAGGCGATTCAGCGCATTCGAAAAACATTTGCCCGAGGCGCTGGACCTGATGGTCAGCGGTCTGCGAGCCGGACATAGCTTACTGGCGGCAATGGCGCTGGTGGCTCGCGAGTGCGCGCCCCCGGTGAACAGCGAGTTCAAAATCTGCTTCGAGGAACAGAACTACGGCCTGGAGATGAAAGAGGCCCTGGGAAACCTGATCCTGCGGGTTCCGGTACAGGATCTCAAGATCGTGACCACCGCGATCATGATTCAGAAGGAGAGCGGAGGCAACCTGGCCGAGGTGTTGGATAAGACCTCGTACGTGATCCGGGAGCGTTTCCGGCTCAAGCGCCAGATCATGGTGCATACGGCGCAAGGGCGTTTTACAGGGTTGATTCTTACCTTGCTTCCGGTCGTGCTGGGCGTAGGCATTTATATTGTCGACCCGGGAATGATCAGCATTCTCTGGCATCGCGACATTGGCATCGACATGATGTGGGGCGCGGCGGGACTGATTACGGTTGGCGGATTTGTGATTTGGAGAATCGTCGATATCGACGTGTGAGGAAGAGTCATGATTTTTGCAATTCTGGCGTTCGTAGCTGTCTTCGTGCTGATTGGGAGCATCGGTGTGCTGATGTTCTATCGCGAGGCGGCGCTGGACCGCATCAGCCAGGTGATCAATCCGCGGCGCAAGCAGAAGACGCTGGCCGAGACGTTCCAAAACACGGGCTCGTCGATCGGCGACGTGGTGAAGAAGTTCGAAAACTTGATGCCGAAGAGCGAGAAGGAAGTCTCGATCATCAAGACTCGGATGCAGCGCGCTGGATTCCGCGGCGAGAACGCGATCAAAGTTTTCTACGGCTGCAAGGTGCTGTTGCCGTTGACGCTGGCGGCAATCGCCGCGGTGAGCGGGTTTGCGAGTCTGAGTCCGTTTTTCGTATACCTGGTAGCGCTGGGCGGAGGATTTCTGGCGCCGGACTTTTGGCTGGGCAAGCGCATCGAGAAGCGGCAAAAGAAGCTTACGCGAGGCTTGCCTGACGTTCTTGACCTTCTGGTGATCTGCATGGAGGCCGGCCTGAGCCTGGACCAGGCGACGGCGCGCAGCGCGGAAGAGTTGAGGTCGTCGCAGCCGGAGATTTGCGATGAGCTGACCGTGGTGGTGCTGGAACAGCGCGCCGGACGTGCCCGCTCAGAGGCCTGGAAGAATATGTCGGATCGCACGGGCGTTGAGAGTCTGCGCAACCTGGTCTCGATGCTGGTGCAGACAGAACAGTTTGGAACAAGTATTGCCAAGATGCTTCGCGTCCACTCGGATACGCTGCGTGTGCAGCGTGTGCAATTGGTCGAGGAGATGGCGGCGAAGACCTCAGTCAAGCTGGTGTTTCCGCTGGTGCTGTTTATTTTTCCTGCGCTATTTCTGGTTACACTGGGACCAGCCGCGATCATGATGGCTGATTCGTTTAAGTCACTAACCAAATAATTGAGGCAGGAAGAGGGGAGTTTCAATGAGCAACGAAATGATTATCAGGGTTGTTGCGGCAGCATTGGCGGTCGTGATTTTGATTGTCTTGATTCAGCGCCGCCGGACGCGGGTGAAGTAGGAGCCGGAAGGCAAGAAGCCGTGGCGTGAAGGAGTACCAGTTCAAGCCACGGCTGAAGTACGAAGCTTCCATTGCCGGGTGGGCATGCCGCACAGGCGGCAGATGCCTAAGTGGGCAGCCTGGGCAGGGGGAACAGGTGAAGTGTTCCCTTCGCAGGCTTGACTGCAGGCGAAGAGAAAGGGCAGAGCCGCAGATGGAATTAATGGAACGAGCCAAACCGGTGAAAGGAACGCCGGGTAGTGAGGGAGCCGCGGCAGTGCCGCCAGGGGCCCAGTTGAAAATGGACACGCAAACGTTTTGTGCCTACAACCAGACGCGGGAATGCTTCTTAGGCCTGAAGGTAACGGCCGGCGACCTACCTTCGAATCATGTTGCGGAGATGATGCTGGAGAAACCCCTGAAGTCGGGCGAGGGCTTGTGGATGAAGCCATTCCGAGGCATAACGGCAACGGCGATGCCGGCACCGCTCGATCTGATCTACCTGGACAAAGATTGCCGGGTGATCGAGATGGCAGAGTCGTTTCCGACTTTTCAGGTGAGCTCCTCAAGCCCGCGGCCGGAGAGCGTGCTGGCGTTGCCGGCGCACTCGATCTACTCGTCGCAGACACAGTCGGGCGATCAGCTGGTGCTGTGCGTGGCCGAAGAGATGGAGCGGCAATTGGAACGGCTGACCAACAATCGTGACCAAGCCGAGCCAGGACCGGAGATTGCAGGCGCCGTGCTGCTGCGCGAAAAGCCATTGTGGAGCGGAGGCCCTGGATTGCTCGAACTGGAAGACCGCAATGGACACGACAAGCCCGAAGCACGAAAGATGCACAGCATGGACCTGACGCCCGCGGCCGGAAAAACGAAGGGCCAGTTGCGGACCTGGTTCGAGCGTTGGTGGTCGCCGGATCCACGCAAGGCTCCACGCGTGAAGGAGCCGGGCCTGGCTGCATACTACTGGAACGGCGCGGCGCCGGCGGCACACGGAGTTCGAGATATCAGTTCGTCGGGACTGTATGTGGTGACCGAGGAGCGGTGGTATCCGGGCACTCTGGTTCTGATGACTCTGCAAAAGACCGACCACGGCGAGGAGATGGCGGAGCGGTCGATCGCGGTGCAATCGAGGGCTGTGCGCTGGGGGCCTGACGGTGTAGGATTGCAGTTCATTCTGGCCGACGATAAGGATACGCGCAACGGAAAGACCTCGATACTGGACGCGGCCACCAGGGAGGAGTTCGAACTCTTCCTGGCGCAACTGAATTTGGAAGGGTAACAGGCGCATCCTGGCGCCAATGAAGTCCCTGGGCGAGCCCGGTTGAAATGCGATAGCGAAGCCGGCTTAGCCGTGAGGTGGAACGATGACGATTAGAAATGGCCTGCAAAAGATCGGTAATGTGTTTGGCCAGCGCGGCGAGGAAGGTTCGGCTCTGGTCGAATTCGCGTTGACGCTGCCGATGCTATTTGGTCTGATCTACCTGGCGGCAAGTTTGACGCTGGGCATGTACAACCTGCAACAGCTCGGGAACGCAACCTCTGCCACCGCGATGGCGGTTGGAAGCGATGCCGGCTTGTTTCCGGGCAACGACCCGTGCGCTTATGCCGAATCCACGATCGTGGCGTCGCTTCCTACCTGGAAAGCTGCGAACTTCAGCTACAAGCTCACCATCACGAACGCCAGCGACGTCGCGTCTTCGTATACGGGTAGCGGAACATCGTTCTCGTGCACCAGCGCGCCAGCGATGGGGCCAAACTACCCAGTAACTCTGACGGTGAGCTACACGTATGCATGGCTTGGGATACCCGCCATGCCATTTTTCAACGCCGGGACCAAAACAGCGGGCACCCTGGCGACGAGCCAGTCAGCGATTCAGATGTGAACGGAGGACGACCTCGCATGAGCAGGATTCTCTCACGACAAATACGCAGGCTGATCAAAAGTGAGCAAGGCCAATCCATTGTGATGGTCATGATCAGCGCCTCGGCAATTCTGACTATGGCTGTGAGTTCGGTTGAGGTG
Source organism: uncultured Acidobacteriaceae bacterium (assembly GCA_963850865.1). Classification (GTDB taxonomy): domain Bacteria; phylum Acidobacteriota; class Terriglobia; order Terriglobales; family Acidobacteriaceae; genus Telmatobacter. The sequence goes on along the minus strand of CAWKMZ010000004.1, from coordinate 88,278 downwards.
GGCCATGTCTACTATGCCTACCGCCAACTCGTACAGTCCACGAACGAGGCCACGCTGGCGGGAGCGCAAGCCATGTCCGACGCGCTCACTAATACCAGCTCCGTCGGGGCCTACACAGCGGAAGTGACGGCGGCAGTGAAGCAATTCAGCTCCGTGTCGCCAGGCGGATTGAACGCCAGCACCATGCTGTCGGGTGACCAGATATCGTCACAGACTCTCTTCTGTTCGTCCACTATGTCAAAGGCGCCATTCTATGTGGAGTGCCAGACTCCCGCAGGGAGCACCACCGGCTACAACGCGATCACAGTGAAGCAGACGGCGACGGTGAATCTGTGGTTTGGAAAATTCATTGGTCTTTCGTCGATGAACCTGGCGGCCAGCGCGAGCGCATCCATGAAGGGCGGATCGGACATCCCATACAATCTGGCGATCATCATGGACACCACGTCTTCAATGAATTCCACCATCAAGGGAGACAAGGATTGCACGACGTCTCAGATTTCCTGTGCGGTTGCGGGCCTTGAGGTCATGCTGGAGAACATGGACCCGTGTGCACTGAGCACAACCTGCACCTCGAGCACACCCTACGTGGACGACGTAGCGCTATTCGTGTTTCCCCCGGTGCCCTATAGCTCAACAGGCAACTATAAGCCGCAATACTGCGGTACCGGAATCAGCAGCGTGCCGTACAACTTCGTCAACGTGACTTCGGGGACAGGCCAGAATCTCGCCATAACAACGTCGGGCACGGATGCGGGCGAGTACGAAATCATTCCCTTCAACGACGTTTATAAGACGAGCGATACATCAGGCCTCGCAGTTTCGTCGGCTCTGGCCGAGGCGGTCGGCGCCAGCGGTTCGGGTTGCACGGGCCTTTCGGCGCCGGGCGGGCAGGGAACGTACTATGCCCAAGTCATTTACGCAGCGCAGGCGGCGCTGGTGACGCAACAGACTGCGAACCCGACCTCAAAGAACGTGATGATCATTCTGAGCGACGGCGATGCGACCTCATGTAACGCGCAGGCCAATACCGCGGCCGGCGGCAACGCCACTTGCAACGGCGGCAACAGCCAGATTGTTGCGGAGAATTGCCCGACGATTACGGCGGCGAACGATTCGACCAAGAACGGCGTCATCAGCAACACCACCCCATGCGTCGGCACTTACACTGGACAGCCCCTCAATGGGACTGTCGCAACCGTCACGATCAGCGGAAAGCAAGTGACGATTCAACCAGCGGGCTATCAATCTCCCACCTATCCGTCGGCTCTGGGCGAGTGCGGGCAGGCTGTTCAGGCGGCACAATTGGCTACAGCGGCGGGAACACAGGTCTATACGATCGGGTTCGGGTCGGAGACTTCGGGTTGCGCGACGGACAAGACGTACACCACATCTTCTGGTTCCACAGATGGCGCAGAGGCGTGGCCGAGCGGGACATATTCCGGGACACCGTGCAACGCGATTGCCGCGATGGCCTCGAGCGTAAACACCTTTTATTCCGACAACTCGGGCGGGTGCCCGGCGCTCTTGCCTGCAAATGCGAACTTCACGAGCCTGGCACAGATTTTCCAGGCGATTGTGAACGGCCTGAGTACGCCGCGAATGATTCCGAACGGGACGACGTAAAGCGTATTCCCAAACGAATAGGAAAAGATTTGACAGGAACTTTTGAAGGGTACGGGCGGAAAGCCTGTACCCTTTTCTGCGAAGGCGAGCGGCAAAAATAAATCAAAAGAAGGGGCCCTGGGTTGGCCCGCAGGCACTATGACACTCGGTTTATCGATGTTTTTGTTGAACTTAGTGGTTTTCGGCTCTTTGAGTACCCTGGTCACCACCGCATAGCACGAAAGTGCAATTCTCTGATTACCCCTGAACCAAGATCATTACATCTGATCCCCAGTTTCTGGGAAGGGCGTCGTGGAGTCCACAAGATCACACGATGACACATTCCCGGGACGCAAGCGGAGACTACCTCGTAAGCAAAGTGCAGGACTTCCCCAGCAACGCGGCTTTGCCCTTGAGAGATTAACCAGCGGAAGTTCGATTCCTTGCACGAAGAGTTTTGGGGAAAGGGAGACGAACGTATCCGCGATGTTCAGGGGTTGGGCAGCGAAGTGGTGGCTCCCAGCACCGCAAGCCAGCGCGCAGGACGGGTTAGCGCTGACATTGAAAGCGGTGACTGTGCGAGAGGAGGGAATTGAACCATGAGGATGAGACGGTTCGGAAATTCGTTGATGCGCCGGTTCCTGAAGAACCAAGAGGGCCAGGCGTTGGTGGCCGTGATGATCACGGCGTCCACGATGATGGCGCTCGCCGCAGCTTCAATTGAGACTGGGCATGTGTATTACGCGTACCAAAAGCTCGTGGCATCCACGAACGCGTCGGTGATGGCCGGCGCGGAAGCCATGCCCAACACGACCACGGCGAGTACCTACGTGGCCACGTACAGCTCGCAGTCAAACGGGTTGAACGCAAACCCGATGTTGACGAGTGTGACCGCTACGCCAACTTTCAAGTGCTTCAGCACCGTGTCGAGTTCGCTGAACGTGCCGTGTCAGACCTCCACGGGCGGCAGCGGGGGATACAACGGCCTGGCGGTGACGCAGACCGCGACGGTTCCCTTGTGGTTTGGCGGGCTGGTCGGCATGAAGCAGATGATCATGTCGTACACGGCGGAAGCGGCGATGGCAGGCGGGCAAAACAGCCCGTGGAATATTGCCATTATTCAGGACACGACCGCATCGATGAACGACTCTGATAACGGCGTCCAATGCACTGGAACACAGATCACGTGCTCGCTGCTGGGCATACAAGCGCTGCTGAATGACTTGTATCCGTGCGGGCTGGGGCAAGACTGCACCACGAGCACAACATATGTGGATAGCGTGAGCCTGTTTGTGTTCCCCGCGGTGACGGGAACTACGGCATCAAAGGATTCCAGTTGCCCGACCAGCAATCCGACGATCGTGGCGTATACGTTCCCTGATCCGCCGTCGAATACAACACTGCCAACGGCAGACACCTATCAAGTGGTTGGGTTTAAGAATAACTACAAGACGAGCGACGCAGCGACGACCCTGAACCAAGCCGCGCCCATCGTGATCGCGGCGGGAGACTCCGGACAAGCGAACTGCACCGGGATTCAGGCGCCGGGCGGAGAGGGCACCTATTACGCGCAGGTGATCTACGCGGCGCAGACGGCACTGCTGGCGCAACAGGCGTCCAACCCCGGCTCGCAGAATGCCATTATTCTGCTGACCGACGGCGACGCGACGGCGTGCGCTTCGAATGCCAATACGACGGCCGGCGCATGCAGCACGAATAGCCAGCTTGTAGCTTCGGAAGGCACGCTGAACGGAACAGGAACCAAGACCAGCAATCCCACCGGCTACCAGTCGTATACCTACCCATCGGCGCTGGGCGAGTGCGGCCAGGCGGTATTGGCGGCACAGGCTGCGGCGAATGCAGGGACCACCGTATACACGATTGGGTACGGCGCTGAAACGTCGGGAGGCTGCCTGTCTGATAAGACATACAGCGCGAGCGTCTCGACTGGTGGAGGAAGCTGGGGGCCGGGCAAACAGCCCTGCCAGGCGATTGCGGCAATGGCTTCGTCCGCGGTGAACTTCTATTCCGATGACGGCCAAGGCTGCGAGGCGACGGCGCCGAGCAACCAGAACCTGACGAAGCTGACGGCGATCTTCCGCGCTATCGTGGACAATATGAGCTCGCCCCGGCTGATCCCCGCTGGAACGACATAGGGCGGAATGAAGCACCTGAGGTGCGGTTTCTCAAAAGGGTACGGGGAGACTCCCCGTGCCCTTTTTGCTGTTTGGGATCTTTTGGCGCTGCGGGACGGTAAACCATGACCAACGTAATCACCTGGTAGCACGAAAGTGCAATAGCAGGTAACCAAGCAAGGCATGATGATCGCTTCAGTAGCCCCTTCCCCAAGAGGTCGCAGGAGTGTCCGCGCGTGCGCACGAAGGCATCGCAGAGGGACAAATCCGCAGATCTCTTCGCGCTGACGGCGCGACTCGGGAATTGTCCCTCGAGTTGTTGCGAGGCAGACAGCGCGGAGCGACGCCCCCAAGTTCAGAAGCAAAAGACGGTCGAGATCACGACTGGCCGGGCAGCCAGAGCCGCGCGCCGGCTTCAGGTCGATGCGTTTTATACCGTTCCGTGGCGGAAATTTGAGAGCGCTCAAGTTTGCTGGATCGCCGCCGATGGCGTCGCAAGTGAGCCGTATAAATCCAAGTTCAACAAACCTCAAGTTCAACCCAACGAGCAACCGACCGCCGAAGATTTCGGCGGCGAGGCTGCATGAAAGGAGGGATTTGCAAATGAAACGGTCTAGAGTTCCGTTCTTACGCAGGTTCCTTAAGAATCAACGGGGCCAGGCACTGGTGGCCGTGATGATCACAGCATCCACGATGATGGCGCTTGCCGCAGCTTCGATTGATACGGGGCATGTGTACTACGCGTACCAGAAACTGGTGGCGTCGACGAATGCGTCGGCGCTGGCCGGCGCGGCGGCCATGCCCAACACGACCACGGCGCAGACCTACGTGGCCACCTACAGCGCTCAGTCAAACGGGATGAATGCGACCTCAATGCTGACGAATGTGACCGCTACGCCAACTTTCAAGTGCTTCAGCACCGTTTCGACTTCGCTGAACGTACCGTGCCAGACCTCCACGGGCGGCAGCGGGGGCTACAACGGCCTGGCGGTGACGCAGACCGCGACGGTTCCTTTATGGTTTGGCGCGTTGGTCGGCATGAAGCAGATGAACATGTCGTACACGGCGGAAGCGGCGATGGCAGGCGGCCAGAATGCGCCCTGGAACATTGCGGTGATTGTGGACACGACGGCATCGATGAACGACTCGGATAATGGCGTTCAGTGCACTGGAACGCAAATCACCTGCGCGCTGCTGGGTGTGCAGGCGCTGCTGAACGATCTGTATCCTTGCGGGCTGGGGCAAGACTGCACGACCAGCACTAACTATGTGGACAGCGTGAGCCTGTTTGTGTTTCCCGCAGTGACGGGTACGACAGCGTCAAAGGATTCCACTTGCCCGACCAGCAATCCGACGATCGTGGCCTACACATTCCCTGATCCACCTTCCAATACGACATTGCCAACGGCGGACACCTACCAGGTGGTTGGGTTTAAGAATAACTACAAGACAACTGACTCGGCGACGACCCTGAATCAGGCTGCGCCCATCGTGATCGCGGCAGGAGACTCGGGGCAGAGCAACTGCACGGGAATCCAGGCGCCGGGCGGCGAGGGAACGTACTATGCGCAGGTGATTTACGCGGCGCAGACGGCGTTGCTGGCGCAGCAGGCGTCCAACCCAGGATCGCAGAATGCCATTATTCTGCTGACCGACGGCGACGCAACGGCATGCGCCTCGAATGCCAATACGACGGCCGGCGCATGCAGCACAAGCAGCCAACTTGTGGCTTCAGAGGGGACGCTGAACGGAACAGGAACCAAGACCAGCAATCCCACAGGCTACCAGTCGTATACCTACCCATCGGCGCTGGGGATGTGCGGCCAGGCGGTACTGGCGGCACAGTCCGCGGCGAATTTGGGGACGGCGGTGTACACAATCGGTTACGGTGCCGAAACGTCGGGTGGGTGCGCCTCGGATAAGACTTACAGCGCCACGGTAGGGACCAACGGCGGCAGCTGGGGGCCGGGCAAACAGCCCTGCCAGGCATTGGCGGCTATGGCTTCGTCCGCAGTGAATTTCTACTCCGATGACGCCCAGGGCTGCCAGGCGACAGCGCCGAGCAACCAGAACCTGACCAAGCTGACGGCGATCTTCCGCGCTATCGTGGATAATATGAGTTCGCCCCGGCTGATTCCCAACGGCACTACATAGAAGGTGGGCTTGACTTCTTGCAGGGAATCCGGTAACAACGTCTGAGAAAACCGGGTAACGACGCGACTCGATCGAACGAAGGGAGTTCCCCCCGTGCGTATTTCCTGGACGATTGTACTGGCCACGTGTGTTCTCATCCTTTCCGGCTGCTCTGGAGTGCCGGGAACCTCGCCGACACAGACCGCAGGCAGTTCCGTTCCGGGAGCGCCTCTTCACGGTATGGTGCATGGCGGTCAACAGCCGATTGTGGGGGCGCACCTGTACCTCTATGCGGCCAACACGACCGGCTACGGCAACGGTGCTGTTTCTCTGCTGCAAAGCGGCGGGGGCACCGTCGAGGATACCAACCACAACTACTATTACCCGACGGGATCCGGCGGCACCTTCAACATCAATGGCGATTTCACCTGCCCCACCGCAGGTTCGCAGGTGTACCTGTATGCGGTGGGCGGCGATCCGGGATTGGGGGACGGGGCGAACTCGGCCATTGGCTTGATGGCAGGTCTTGGAACCTGCGGCACGCTCGTGTCTGAACCCTATGTTGTCGTCAACGAGATTTCGACGATTGCCACGGCGTACGCCATCGCCGGATTTGCTGTGGATTCAACTCATGTGTCGAGTTCGAGCTCACCGCTGGCGACGGCGACGGACGTGCCCAATGCATTCTTAACGGTGGCGAACCTCGAATCGCTGGGCCGAGGCGTAGCTCTGCCCACAACGCCGAACGGCAACGGAGTGGTGCCACAAGCCACGATCGACACACTGGCGGACATTCTGGGGGCCTGCGTGAATTCGGCGGGGCCGTCGTCAACGCCGTGCAGCATGTTATTCAGCAACGCGAAGAATGGAAATACGCAGCCCTCGGAAACAGCGACGGCAGCGATCAACATCGCGCATAATCCGGGTACGAATGTGGGAACACTTTATGGTCTGCTGCCGACGGATCTGCCGTTCCAGCCGACGTTGCTATTCGTACCGAATGACTTCACAATCGCGGTCACGTACACAGGAGGTGGCCTGGACGGCACCGGATTTGCGCCGGAGGGCGTGGCCATCGACGCAAGCGGCAACGTTTGGGTGCCGAACTACGGCTCCAGCAGCGTGAGCGAGTTCAATTCCAACGGAAAGCCAACCACTCTCTCGCCGTATATCGCGGCCGGGCTGGATAATCCGACCAGCGTGGCGATTGACGTATACGGGAGCGCATGGGTCGCAAACTACAACGGAAACGACATCAGCGAATTCAATTCAGCGGGACAGAAGATCTCCGGTCCCCCCGGATTTACCGGCGGCGGGCTGAACGAGCCGTACGGAATCGCTATCGACAGCGTGGGCAATGCATGGGCGGCGAACTTCGGCGGCAACACGCTGAGCGAATTCGAATCGAACGCCTCGGGCGGGTTGGCTCTCTCAAGCAGCAGCGGCTATGGCGGCGACGTTCTGGCCGGGCCCGCGGGCATTGCCGCCGATACCAATGGCGACGTTTGGACAGAGAACTATATCGCCGCCACCGGCGGCCTTGTGGAAGCGGTACCGAGCAACCTGCCGGGACAGCCACCTACGGTGACTGCTTACACGGGAGGAGGGCTGAAATCGCCTTACAGCGTGGCCATCGATGCATCAGGGAACGTGTGGGCGACGAATCGCGGCGGCCCCGGCAGCCTTAGCGAATTCACTTCGGAACAGGGCCTGACGGTACGCCGATTACCGGGACAGAGCGGGTACAGCGGCGGCGGGCTGGACAATCCCTATGGAATCGCGATCGACGGCGCAGGCAACGTGTGGGCCGCCAACAATGGCGGCGACAGCGACAGCATTAGTGAAATCAGTTCAGGTGGAACCGCGATTTCAGGCGCCAGCGGATATGTGAACCAATTGATGTTCTCGCCGTACGGGATCGCGGTGGATGGATCCGGCAACGTGTGGGTGACGAGCGATGACAACGTCGGGCCGCTGACTGAGTTTGTGGGCGCAGCGACACCGGTGGTGACACCGATTGCAGCAGGCACGACCTACAACGAGTTGGGAATCCGGCCTTGATTGAGGCTTCGAATCGGCCGCAGAACGCGGCCGACGGTTCGGAGAAGATTACTCAAGCTGCCCTGGAATAATCAAAAGCACTTCAACTTTGGCAGACTGTCCTTGCTGCGTGGCGGGACGGAACTGCCATTTCTCAAGCGCTGCCAGGACGAATTGCGCCTGGGGAAAAGCCTGCGGGAAGACGACGGACAAGGTCTCGAAGTGTCCCGATTGATTTACGAACCCGTGGATCATGAGCGCATCGGCGTCGATGGAGCCAGGATCGAGGTTGGGTCGCACGATGTTGTAAGGCCAGGGAGCTTCAAGAGTTTGGGCGGCGGGGGTTTGTGGAGCGTCAGCGGCGCGCGGAAGCGAATATTGCAACACCCAACTCCGCGCCAAGCCCACATGCAGGTAAACGGTGTACGCCATTCTGCCGTTCCATACACCAGCCATTTCGGGATACTGGTCCTGGATCGTGTTCCCGATGATGATGGAGTTGAAGTGACCATCCTTCGGCACGGATAAGGCTGTCGTCGAGGGCAGAGAGTCGAGATTATCCGGTCCGTTTCCCGCTTCGGTTTCGGGTATTTCCGGTCTACCGTTGGGAGCTATGCCAGGCCCAGACACTTTGAAAGCCAAACCTTGTCCGGGACCGGCGCCTTCATTTTTCGGATTTCCGCCCGGCCCCGGGCTCGATCCTCCTTGACCCGGTTTGGCGGAAGAGTTGGGACTACCGGGCGAGGCCTCTTTCCCCTGACCTGCCAGAACACCGGGGCCACGCACCACAACACTCTCATTGACCGGCGGCAAGGTTGCGGTTCCTTCCTTCATGCGCAGGTTCGATAAAGAGAGGATCGTAGCCGGCGTGGGCCGGGTGAGAGATTTCGAGGACATGGTGGGCGGCAACTGGACTGGCTGCTGCGTTTGCACCCTGACCGGCGAGGTCGTACTTGCATTGACGATCGGATGGGACGTGGGATGAAAGCTAGACGCGACGTTGACGTCGGCCAAAGTGAGCTCTTCATTGGGCCGCTCGACGGAAGGCTGGACGTCGGATGAAGTGGGTTTTTGCGGCAAAGGCGGAGTGACCTTCTTAACCGTGACTTTGCTGGGCGACCAAATGGCCACTTGAGGAACGGGGATCGGGACGGGGAGTGTAATGGGCTTGTCTATGTCAGGCTGGAGGAGCGTCTGCGGCCCGGGCGGAGCTTGCGCAACATCGCGCAAAGCGGGGACACTGAGCGACGGCTTGCCTGCGGAAAGGGGTGCGCGGGCGCCGGGACTCGATGCAGCTTTCGGCAGCTTCGGCGGATAGAAGCGCGCCTGCTCGTCGGGCATGTTCAAGTCGAGTTCCCGCACACGATAGTGGTCCGTAGAAATCCGGGCATACGGCGGCTTGTAGGCAATGCCGAACAAGAGCACGGCTATGGCCACGATGTGAAGAAGGGCGGAGGCCGCAACGGAGGTGGGCCGGGGGCCAAGATCGGTGCGCTCGTTGAAGAGCGACATCGTATAAGCAGGCGCCATCAAAGGTTCGAGCCTCCCCTTGAGATTCTCTGGACAAGTGATGACTTTCGGACCACGCGCAGGGGAGATTTTTTCTGGGGACCATCCCACTTTGGCACATGAAATCTTGCGCGGATATAACACGGAAGATGCAAGCGCGACCTCAGATTGCCGAGTAAAATCACGGTAAACTTAGCGAGGAACGGCCCATGAAAACGAGTACGGCGCAAGCCGGATTGATCCGTTCCGGGAGCAGATGATTGCCTTATTCAGAATCGCTCATCGAGGCGTTTTCCCCCATAGCACTTTTGGTACCTCATCGAAAGATCTGAGAGAATCTGATGCGATTTGAGAGGCTTTCAGGGAATACACTGAAACCGCACTGCGAGCCGAACTCAATCAGTATGAATGGAGTGGGCGCGTTGTGCGCGTCATTTTCGAAGATGGGAATCGAAACTGGAACGATTCTCAGCGGCCCGATCCCGACACGAGGATGGGAGACAAAGGGTTCGAGAATAGCGAAAGTGGCGGCCTAAAGAAATTGAAGACGGCCTTGCCGGACGCAGCGGGAATGGCCAGGAACGAAGGACGGAGCCGTCGAGAGCCGGCCCCATCGGAGCAGCAATGAATCGAAGACTCATGACGATCTTCCTAGTCGCAGCGGTGATTGCAGGCTTTTGCTGCTGGGGGGTCTATCGCCTTGTGAGCGGCAGGATGAATGCGACGAAGCCGGTGGCGACGACGCAAGTGATCGCAGCGGCGAAGGACATTCCGTTGGGCGCGGTATTGACAACCGCAGACCTGACGACGATGACTTTGGGAGGTGCGCCGCCCAAGGGCGCGATTCTGAAGCAGGAAGATGCGATCGGCCGGGGCGTGATTACGCAAATCGCTCAGGGTGAGCCGATTCTCGATAGCCAGTTGGCCGGCATCGGCTCTGGCGGTGGATTGGCGCCGACGATTCCAAAGGGCATGCGGGCCTGCGCAGTGCGAGTGGATGAAGTGGTGGGTGTAGCCGGATTCGTGATTCCGGGCATGCGCGTGGACGTGCTGGTTTCTGGGAATCCGCCGGGAGAAGGCAACCAAGGCGTGGTGACTGAGACGATTCTGCAAGATATACAGGTGCTCTCAGCGGGCACCGACATTCAGAGAGACGCGGAAGGCAAGCCGCAACAAGTGCAGGTAGTGAATCTTCTGGTGACGCCGGAGCAGGCCCAGTTGTTGAGCCTGGCGGCGAATTCGCTGAAGATTCAACTCGTACTGCGGAATCCGCTGGATACGCAGACGACGAAGGTTCCGGAGACTGCGATGAGCAACCTCTTCGGCACTCCGACCCCGGCGCCGACACATGAGAAGGCTGACAGGGGTCCTCGCAAGCCCGCGGCGAAACCGTATTCGATGACCATCATCAACGGCAACCACACCACAGACGAAAAGTTTGGTTCACCTGAGGGACAGCATTGAGAGCGAAGGCGTGGTTCACCATCGTATCCTGGAGCGCGCTGGCCTTGGCATTGTTCGCCGGTCAAGCCGAGAGGGCCCATAGCGCCCCGGCTCAGGCGGCGCCGGCTGCCCAGCCGCCGGCAGCAGAATCAACCTACGAGGACTCGACGAACGAGCTCTCAGTGACGGTGGGAAAGTCCGTGCTTGTCGATTGCCAGCAACCCATCCAGCGTGTTGCCATCGGACTTGGAGACATTGCGGAAGCCAGCGCCATCAGCCCAACGGAGATCATGGTTGACGGGAAAACACCGGGCGAAACGAGCCTGATCATCTGGGACATCCATGGCGGGCGGCAGTTTTTCAACGTGACGGTGAGACAGCAGGCGACGGTAACCGGAGACAGCCTGGATGCGGTGCGGCGCGAGCTGAGGACAGAACTGCCGGGCCAGACGATCCGGGTGAGCTACAGCAACAACGCCATTTTTCTGCGCGGTACGGTGAGCGATCTGACGAGCTCATCGCGCGCGGTGCAGATTGCGTCGGCGGCAGGGAAAGTGGTGAACCTGCTGGATGTGGATGTGCCGAAGTCCGATCCGCAAATTCTGCTGAAGGTGCGATTTGCCAGCGTGGACCGCAACAAGGCGCGGCAACTGGGCATCAACCTGTTCAATCTTGGGATGGGCAATGCCGTGGGTGGAGTGACGACGACGCAGTTTGCGCCGCCATCCATTTCGGGCAGCAGTTCTGGCAGTAACTCGGTGTCTGGGGGCGGCGGAACAGCGACGTTCTCCAATGAATTCAATCTGCTTGCCTTTTTCCCAGGGCTGGGGGTGGGCGCGGACATTTCGGCACTGGAGAACAAGGGCGTGGTGCAGGTGCTGGCGGAGCCGAACCTGATGGCGACCGACGGCAAGGAAGCCAGCTTCCTGGCGGGCGGAGAGTATCCGTATCCGGTGGCGCAGGGGTCAAGCGGCGGCCTGACGACGGTGACCATTGAGTTCAAGGAATACGGCATTCGACTGAACTTTATTCCCACGATCACACCGCGGGGGACGATCCGGCTGCAAGTGGCGCCAGAAGTGAGCGAGCTGGACTACTCGAACCAAGTGAACATCTCCGGGTTCGAGGTGCCTGGAATTACGTCGCGCAAAGTGAATACGGAAGTGGAGCTGGCCGATGGCGAGAGCTTCATGATCGGCGGCCTGATGGACAAGACCACAAGCGACACGTTCGACAAGATTCCATTTATTGGGGACATTCCGATCATCGGGAAGTTGTTCCAATCGGAGCAGAAGACCAAGAACGACACGGAGTTGATCGTGATTGTGACGCCGGTGATCGTGTCTCCGACGGCGGTGGGCGATCCTGTTCCGGCGCTGCATTATCCGGTCCCGTTCCTGCCGTCGAACTCAAACATCCCGATGCACCAGGCGGATGCGAAGACGCCGGCGAACACGATGCCGCCCGCGCCAACATCGTTGCCGGTGGAGACGCTGATCCAAAGCATGAAGCCGGAGAAGCCGTTGGTGATCGAGACCACGACGGGCGGATTCGGCGCGGCTGGCGGGGCGATTAACTCAGGCGCCGCGAGCACCGGGTCGGGGACGGCAGCTCCGCAGCAGTAGACCCAGGGGCAAGCGGATGAATCCGTTTGAAAGGTTCGCCAAGGGCGTGGTGGAGTTTGTATCGCCGCCCGCGCAGGCGGGGCCGCAGGGAGCGCTGCAGGTCACCAACGTGACGCGCGGGACGGTGCTGGCGACGCGGCTTGAGGCGGCACACACAGGAGCAAAACGCAGAAAAGGGCTGCTTGGCCGGGACGGTCTTGCGGCCGGCGAGGGATTGTGGATTGCACCATGCGAATCGGTGCACACGTTCTTCATGCGATTCCCCATCGACCTGGTCTACCTGGACCGCGATAAGAAAATCAAAAAGGCGCGCAGCGCGGTAGGTCCATGGCGGCTGTCGGCGTGCCTGTCTGCGCACAGCATTCTGGAGCTGCCGGCGGGAACCATTCGCGAGACAAAGAGCGAACGCGGAGACACGCTGGAGATTGTGGAAGTGGAACGGAGTTAGTCGTGGGTCGTGCGACGTGAGTCGTGAGCCGAGGACCGTAAATAAACGTGCCATGAATGAATGAGTTAGCGGGTCAAAATGAACCGGTTGGATTTGAGCCGATCGCGTATTGATTCCAAAAGAGTTGTTTGCCACAAATCGGCGTAATTTCGTGCATATTTCCGACCCTTCCGGAAGCTGTTTTGTTGATTCTAAACGAGTTAAATGGCGAAAATTCAGCGAAAAGCCCCCACTTTTTTTATTTCATTCTTTTTTAGCTTTTTTGCGGGTATTTTTCCCGCTGGCCAGAATTGCCCTCGGCGATGGGTTTTGGCTGGTGGTAAACAGCGGATAGAGCGAGCCGCGCATTGGCCAGGTAGTGCGCGGCATCGGTGTGGATGATGACGCCGGTCATCGACGCGTAGTTGATGCAATCGATGAAGTCGCAGATGTTTTTATAGCCGGAGAGTGAAGGCATGGCCCTGAGATAGGCCTTGTTGCCGGCTTTCTCGCAATCCCAATTGGATGAGCCCTTGTGCTCCGCCTGCTCGTCGTGGGCGCGGTTCCACGCGCTCATGCAAACCTCGACGGCTTGTTTGCCGGAAACGTCTGACGAGAGTTGAAGCGCGCCGGCGGCCTTGGTGGTGGCTAACGCAGTGAATGCCATGAAGAATCTCCTTTCATCTTCTTTAAGGCTACAGATTTTAGCGAAATAATCGGCAAACTTGGGGAACAGAATTTTGCGAGTGTTTTCAGAGGGTTAGGGTGATTTTGGGGTGGGTGGGGGCTTGACAGCCAAATTGGGGGTACGGACCAGGGATGGCAAATGCCGGACCATGTGCGGGCGAGGACGCCCGCACGACAGCCGGCGAGACGCCGGCGGTACAAAAAAGCGACCGGCGTTGGTTCGTGCTATCCCACCCAAGCGAAGCTTGGATCCACCCCACAGACGAGGACCTGTCTGTGGGGGCCCCGGGGATGGGGCACGCAGGTTTTGTGGTGGGTGAGGGCAGAAAAAGCAAATGCAGGTCCTTCGACTCGGCCCGCTGAAGCGGGACTCGCTCAGGATGACCATCAAAAAAATATTCGCTCAAGATGGCAATCCAAAAACAACACTCGGGATGACATTGCTTAATGTGAGTTCGTGCTATCCCACCCAAGCGAAGCTTGGATCCACCCCACAGACGAGGACCTGTCTGTGGGGGCCCCGGGGATGGGGCACGCAGGTTTTGTGGTGGGTGAGGGCAGAAAAAGCAAATGCAGGTCCTTCGACTCGCCCCGCTGAAGCGGGACTCGCTCAGGATGACCATCAAAAAAATATTCGCTCAAGATGACAATCCAAAAACAACACTCGGGATGACATTGCTTAATGTGAGTTCGTGCTATCCCACCCAAGCGAAGCTTGGATCCACCCCACAGACGAGGACCTGTCTGTGGGGGCCCCGGGGATGGGGCACACAGGTTTTGTGCGGGGTGAAGGGACGAAGAGCAACTGCAGATCCTTCGCTCCGCTTACCCCACTTGCGTGGGGCCCCAAGCCCCTCCGCTCAGGATGACAGTGCGGTGGGAGGGCTCGGTTCTGTGATTCGCTCAGGATGACATTTCAGGAAGTGGGCAATGAGAGTTCTTCAAGAAGTGGGCGATGAGAGTTCTTCTGGAGGCGAGGATTGGGCGCGCCATTGCTCGAAGAGGGCGTAGATGGCGAGGGCGATGGTGAGGGCCGCGAAAGAGCGCGTGACGAAGGGGTGCGCGATCAGGATGAAAGAGGCGAAGCGCATGACGAGCGACCAGGCGAGAGCCGTAGAGAGGTAGAGCGAGGCCTGCTTGAGGTCCTTCGATCCGACGGCGGCGGCGAAGGCGCCGAAGGCAAGGCCGGGGATGAGATCGATGACGTAGTGCTCGCCGGTTGAAAGTGTCGCGAGGCAAGTGAGAGCGAGAAAGGCGAGGGCGACGGCTTTCCAGAGTTTGCCGGGAGCAAAGAGGAGGAAGAGAAAAGCCGTGCCCACGTGAAGAGATGGAAATGCATTGGGCAATCCGGCGAGGCGGACGGCGACAGGCTGGACGGCGGGCGGAGATAGCCATTGCTTGCCGAAGGCGTAGATAGGTCCGCAAGCAGGGAAGAGAGCATAGAGGAGCGGGCCGGTGACGAGCTCGGAGACATAAGCAAGAACAACAGATGCGCGCAGCTTGCGATAGCTGGTGACGAGGAACCAGACGATCATCATGGGAACCATCAGCTGGTAGGTGACCCACAGAGGTACGCGCATGAAGCCCTGGAGCGGGCGCGCGATGGCGGCGGCCTGAATGCCGAGCGACTGGTCGACACAGAAGAGAATATGGTCGAACTTCCAGGGAAAGATACCCCCTTCAGTACCCATGAGCGTGGTGAGAAGAAAACCGTAGAAGAGATTCAGGACCAGAGCAAAGACAAGCAGGGGGCGGGTTTTGTCTTTGGTGTCGCGAAGCATCCAGATGGCGGAGAGGAAGAGGGCGATGACGCCCATGACCGGAGGGCTCAAGAGGATGTTCAGCAGATGCATGATGGTCTCCGGGCCAGGGTTTTGTCTGGGAAGTTCATCCCATGAATCGAAATCCCAACATGCAGGTCCTTCGACTGCGTTTGGCCTAGGAACGGCCAAACTCCGCTCAGGATGACATCTGTATAAAAGCTGATCATGCGGCGGCCGGGACTACGGCACGATCGGCAGAGGCGCGCGCGAAGAGATACCAGATGAGCCAGGCCGGCGCGACCCAGATATAGAGAGCGGAGTGGAGGCCGTAGGGCGAGATGATCTGAATTTCGATGAGGACATAGATGAGGGCGAGAAGAGAGAGCATGGTCTGCGAGGGATTGCGCGAGACGGCGTAGAGGACCGCGGGAAGAGCGAGGGACTGATCGAAGATCCAGCCGAAGGGGGCGACGAGAAGGGAGACGAGCATGAGAGGGCTGCCGTGCTCGAGCCAATCCCATGCATGGCGGCGCGGCCAGAAGTACGCGAGGGCCCAGATGCAGCCGAGGGCGGCGGGGACGAAGGCGATCCACTCGGCGGAGGGGTTGATGCGGTCGCGCAGGAGGTCGCCGAGGCAGGGAGTGAACTCGCGCGTGATGACGGAGGTGCGCATGTAATAGGCGTACTGGCTCCAGGCCGCGGGGTCGATGAGCGAGGTGATGGCGGCGCCGACGGCGAATGCGGCGAGAGACCCAGCGAGGATGCGGTAGCTGCGCGAGACGACGATCCAGACGAGAAGGACGAGAGCGAAGGGAAGAAACAGGTGCGGCTTGAGAGTGCAGAGCCAAAGCGCGGCTCCGGCAGCGAAGGGGTGCGATTTGTGGAGGCAGAGAAAGAGCGCGAGGCCCGTGAGCACGAGGATGGAGGTCTGGCCGAGGATGACGCAGAAGAGCGCAGGGGGAAAACAGTAGCCAAGCCAGGCGAGATGGCTGCCGGAGTGGCCGAAGAGGGTCCACAGAATGCGCACCGAAGCAATGAGGAGAGCGAGCATGAGGAGCGACCAGGGAAGCGCGGAGACTACGGGCGAAAAGTAGCCGAGAGGGTAGGCGAGCGGGAGGGCCCAGGGCGTGTTGCGCATGTAGAAGGAGCCGGGGCCGCGGAAGCCGGCGGCGCGCTCGATGCGGTTGATGGCATCGGGGTCATAGGGATTGCCGTGCTGGACGAGCTGGTGGCCGGTGGCCCAATAGACGATGAAGTCGCGGCGGGCGACGATGGCGGGATTGAAGGACATGATGGAGAGAAAAAGAGTGGTGAAGACGACCGAGAGCGCGCATGCGATGGCGATGAAGAGAGCCGTGAAGTCGCGCTGGCTGGGCAAGGATGAGGCACCTTTCTGGAGCGAGTCATGGCAATTATAGGTGCGGCGTGGGCGAGGCTCGCGGGGGAAGCGGCGGAGTTAGAGGTGAGTGCGAACCAAGACGGTGAACGGGAGGGCGGGACAGCGGAGCTAGCGGGGTTAGCGGAGATAGCGGAGTCAGGAGCGGTAGGCGGTGAGCAGAGAACAGAGAACAGAGAACAGAGAACAGAGAACAGAGAACAGAGAACAGAAAACGGCAGTGCTCAGTTCGGCGCGGATGTGGGCTGTTCGCCGCTGGTGGCGCGGGCGAAAAGATACCAGATGAGCCAGGCGGGGACGGTCCAGAGGAAGAGGTTCGAGGAGATCCTTACGAAGCAGATTTCGATGTCGGTAGCGAGGATGAGGAGAGCGAGAGCGGCGAGGACTTTGCGCGAGCGGGTGGCGTAGGCGCCACTGAGGAGCGCAGGAATGGCCAGGCATTGATCGTAGAACCAGAGGTAGGGCGCGGCGAGAAGGGAGACGAGGATGATGGGGCTGGAGCCGGAGAGCCAGTCCCAACGAGCGCGACGAGGCCAGAAATAGATGAGAGCCCAGACGCAGGCGAGGGCGACGGGAAGGTACTGGAGCCAGGTGGCTTGAGGAAGGAACCAGTGGCGCATGACGTAAGCGAGGCAAGGGCTAAATTGGTTCACGGGGGCGGGAGCGAGCATCATGCGGGAGTAATCGGGCCAGGCGGTGGGGTCGACGAGGTAAGCAACCGCGGTGGAAAGGGCGAGAGCGGCAGCGGCTCCGGCGAGGAGCTTGTAGCTGCGCGAGAAGACGATCCAGACGGCGAGCACAGCGGCAAAGGGCAGAAAGAGATGCGGCTTGAGGGCACAGAGCCAGAGCGCAGCGCCAGCGCTGAAGGGATGGCAGCGATGAAAGCGGAGAAACAGGACCAGGCCGAGGAGTGCGAAGAGCGAGGTCTGGCCCATGATGACGCAAATGATGGCGGGGGTGAAGGCAAATCCGAGCCAGTGAATTCGATTGGGCGGCGATCCTTGCAGCTGGTGAAGCATGTAGACGGAGATGAGCAGGCAGGCGAGGAGAAGCAGGGTCCAGAGAATGGCAGCGATGCGGATACCGAGAAAGCCGAGGGGGTAGGCGATGGGAAGCGCCCAAGGAGGGTTGCGCATGGTATGCCCTGGAGGCGGCGCGTCAAGGCCGGCAGATTGCTCAAGGGCCGAGACGGCGTCAAAGTCATAGGGGTTGCCATGTTGAACGAGCAGGCGTCCGGTGGCCCAGTAGGCGACAAAGTCGCGATTGGCCGCCAATTTGCCTGCAATGGGTATGGTGAAGATCAGGAGGAGGGTGACAGTAAGCGCGAGGCCGGCGACGGTGGCGATGGCAACTTCAGCGAAGTCGCTGCGCTGCTGCCCTGAAGGGAGATCCAGCCTGGTGGTCATGGAGGCAATTCTACGGCAGCGTCAGAGGTTGCGGATGAGGGCGGGTTTACCTGAGGCATTCGAGGATTGGGAAAGTGCGGGCAACGAGAGTGAAAGGAAGGGCGAAAGGAGGCGGGCCGGAGCGGGAGGTGAGTAGAATGGGTATCCAAAATGTAAACACAAAGGTCCGATGGACGGGCCGTTGTAAACGCAGGTAGACAGTCTTCGCGGCCACCGTTTTGGGGAATCTGTCGTAAGGCATTGATTCTAAAGCGATGGACGATATGTCCGAGAGTGGCACGCCAGATGCTCTAAAGAGTGCGCCCGGCTGAGGCTGGGAAAATCTAGCTCTCGGAGAGAAAAACAATATGAACAACCTATTTCTGTCACTCTATGTGAAATTGCAGACCCTGATGGCCCGTGAGGAAGGTCAGGATCTGGTCGAGTACGCGCTGCTGGTTGCGCTGATTGCACTGGTTTGCATCGGCGGTGTCAGCAAGGTCGCTACGGCTGTCAACACTGTGTTCAGCAACATCAGCACCTCGTTGGCGTAGTCGTCGAAGCTTGACCTATCCAGAACCTCAGCCCCTTTTGCGGGAAGGCGCGTAACCGGCAGGGCGCCGAACGCGCCTTTTCGCGCAAAGGACCACCGCTCGTAAAAAGAGCAAAACATCCGGGCGAAAACGAACAACCAAGCACGCATCCTTGTCCGTAGTGCCACGTACGATTGTGGCGGCCCAGCTTCCCCCGGCGCGTTCCGGCAGGTCACATAAGGAGAACAAAAAATGCGGCACTCACTTCTGAATCTGTACGTGAAATTCCAAGGCCTGAAGAACGGCGAAGAAGGCCAGGACTTGGTTGAATATGCGCTGCTGGTTGCCCTGATTGCACTGGTTTGCATCTCGGGCGTCGGCAACGTAGCCACGGCCGTGAATACGGTCTTCAGCAACATCAGCACCTCGCTGGCATAGTTAGCGAGAGTCTGATCGACTCAAAGGGTTCAACATGTTCGTGGGAGGGTTACGCGTCCGGCGGTGAGCCGGAGCGTAATCCTCCCAACAGGTTTAAAAAGCAATTTAGAAAGCGACAAGCGAGCGCTGGTTTGTCCTAAGAGTTTCAATCAATCTCCCCACAATTGAATGTTGAGGGCAGGAGCCCACAAGAGCAGGGATACCGCAGGCCGGTTGAACCGGAGATCACCGACGTGGAGGATCCGAATATGATCGCAGCATTGTTGAAGGTATGGATAAAGCTGCAGGCGCTCGAAGACAGTGTGGAGGGCCAGGACCTGGTGGAGTATGGGCTCCTGGTTTCGCTCATTGCACTGGTGTGCATTTCCAGCATCAGCAAAGTGGCTATGGGCGTGAACGCGGCCTTCAGCAACATCAGTTCGTCGCTCGCGTAGTCAAGGAAGAACGCCGGGGGAGACAGGCCTCGCGGCTGGCAGCCAGCGACAGGCGCACCGAAGATCGAGAAAGTTTAACGGGAGAGACGGGCCGGCAGACATCCTCCATTGCCGAGCTTGGCTCTCCCGTGCTTTTCAGTGCGGTGAGAGCGATGCGAGAGGCCTTTAAAATGAGGCGAGAGGCCGAGCATGGAGAAATGGCACCGCAATGGTCTGATCTGGGTGCTGCTGTGCGCCGCCATATCGGTTCTATGGGGCATCTCGATTGGGCGCGGAGGGAATGCCTGGATCGATTTCCGGGCCGTATACGCGGGAACCCGCTGCCTGATTCACGAGCATAATCCATACAACGTAAGCGACCTCGGACGCGAGTATCTTTCGGAGGACGGCCAACGCCCGCCGGACACACCGTTTAATCTGCAAGCAATCACACTCTATGTGAATGTGCCCACGACGTTCGTCGTGGTGGCGCCCTTCGCGCTGCTTCCATGGGGGCCGGCGCACATTCTGTGGATGCTGGTGACGGGCTGCGCTTTCGTTCTGGCCATCGTGCTGATGTGGAAGGCGGGCGCGGGCTACTCAGTGCCGGTTTCGACCTTCCTGGCCTGCATTCTTGCGATCAATTGCGCATCGGTTTTTGGCGCGGGCAATACCGCGGGAATCGTGGTGGGGCTGTGCGGAATCGCGGTGTGGTGCTTTCTTGAGAACAGGTTTGTGCGGATGGGAGTTGTGTGTCTCGGGCTGAGCCTGGCGATCAAGCCTCATGACGCGGGGCTGGTGTGGCTCTATTTCGTGTTGGCCGGCGGAGCGTATCGCAAGCGGGCGCTGGAGAGCCTGGCGATCACGGCCGCTATCGGCCTGACGGCGGTGGTGTGGGTGTGGCATGTGGCTCCGCACTGGATGCACGATTGGAGCGGCAATCTGGCGGCGATTTCGGCGCCAGGCGGCATGAATGAGCCAGGGCCCAACTCCTTCTCGGGCCATTCCGTGTATACGGTTGTCGATTTGCAGGCGGTGATCAGCATTTTCCGCGATGACCCGCTCTTTTATAACCTCGTCACCTATTTGATCTGCGGGACACTCTCGCTGGTGTGGTCGATTTGGACGCTGCGGACGCGGGTTTCAGTCTCCAAGGCATGGGTTTCGCTGGCAGCCGCCACGGCGTTCACATTGTTGATTACGTACCACCGGCCTTGGGACGCCAAGCTGGTGATGCTGGCGATTCCTCCGTGTTGCATGTTGTGGGCGAGGCGAGGCGGGGTGGGCAAGGCTGCGTTTTGGATCACTACGGCAGCAGTCCTGTTTGCTGGAGATATTCCGCTGGCGGTTTTCAAGACGATCGCCGACTCGCTGCACGTGAGCCGAGCCGGGTTCGGGGGACAGTTGCTGAGTGCCGTACTGATCAGGCCAGAGTCGCTTGCGTTGCTGGCGATGGGCGGTTTTTTATTTGTGGACAACCCTGAAGGCGGACGGAGCGCACGTGGAAAGTCGAGGATCAGCCGACTTGAGCGAATCGATGAGCGGAACTGCAGGGGCCGGAGGCGCAGGGCGAATTTGAAAAAGAAGAACGAGTCATTTACGCCGCAAAGGGCGAGCCGTCGCAGTCGTTTATGCCAGCAATGGTGCATTTCGGCACTTCGATGCTCCTGAGAGGATTCATTCCGCCATGGTGCTTCCTTCCGAGGTAAGGCCGAGTCATTTCCTTTTGGGAAGTGAATTCGTCGCGACTTCAATCGCGGTGGCGTTAGCCTTCGTTTGGCCGGAGCTTGGCACGAGATTCTTTGAAAGAATCGAGCGAAGCCTGGCGCGGATTGCGCAGCACAAGAGTTGGGTAGCAGCCGGAGTGGGCGCAAGCGTGATCGTGCTGCGCGCAGCCTTGCTTCCCCTGTTTCCCATTCCATTGCCGTTTGTGCCCGACGATTTCAGCTTCCTGCTGGCCAGCGACACTTTCGCGCACGGACGCCTGACGAATCCGACGCCCGCGATGTGGACTCATTTCGAGAGCATCCACATCACCATGCAACCGACGTATCAATCAATGTACTTCCCAGGACAAGGGCTGATGTTTGCGGCCGGTCAAGTACTGTTTGGTCAGCCATGGCTGGCCGAGCTGGCAATGGATGGACTGATGTGCGCGGGGCTGGTGTGGATGCTGCAAGGATGGCTGCCGCGGAGATGGGCGCTGCTGGGAGGGGTGCTTGCGGTATTACGGCTAGGGCTATTTAGTTTATGGATCAACACGCATCATACAGCGGCCCTGCCGAGCGCGCTTGGCGGAGCACTGGTGCTGGGCAGTCTGCCGCGGCTGATGAAGACGGGACGGTTTCGATACGGATTATGGATGAGCATCGGAATCGCGATTCTGATTTTGACACGGCCGTACGAGGGAGTTCTGCTTTGTCTGCCGGTGGCGGTTGCTTTAGGGCTTTGGGTCTTCAAAGGGAAGAAAAGGCCGCCGCTGGGCGTTCTGACTCGCCGCGCAGTGGTCCCGATGCTCGTGGTCGGAGCGACTCTAGCGTGGTTGGGCTACTACGATTACCGAGCCTTTGGCAGTCCGCTGACTCTGCCCTACACGGTCGATCGCGCAGAGTACGCGATTACACCGTATTACGTTTGGCAGCGACCGCATCCGGCGCCAGCCTACCGGCACGCAGCCATGCGCGACTTCTACGAGGGAATTGAGTTTCCGTTGTACCTTCGGGTGCATTCGCTGAAGGGTTTCTTGCCTGTGACCGCTGCAAAGGCGGCATTCAATCTACTTTTTTACGCGGGGCTCTGTCTTCTGCCGCCGCTCTTCATGATGCGGCGAGTCTTTCTGGATCGGCGAATCAGATTCCTCGTGGTGTGCGTGGCGGTCCTGGCGGTTGGGGTGGTGATCGAGATCTATGTGATTCCGTATTATTTGGCCCCCTTTACCGCGGCCTTTTATGCGATCGGGTTGCAAATGATGCGACACCTCCGGGTATGGAAGTCGGGACGAAGCGCGGTGGGTCTTGCCCTGGTGCGATTCATAGTCGTTGCTTGCCTGGCCATGGCCGTGGTTCGGGTGGTTGCGGAGCCTTTGCACCTGGGGCCGCCGGAGTGGGACCCCGGGAACTGGCACTTTGTCTGGTTTGGGCCGCAGCACTTTGGAGAGGAACGGGCGCAAATAGAGTCTCGATTAGAGGGGTTACCGGGGGGGCAACTGGCTATCGTCCGGTACGGCCCCGGGCACAATCCGCAGGACGAATGGGTCTACAACGGGGCTGACATCGATGGTTCCAAAGTCGTATGGGCGAGGGAGATGGACACTGCCGATAATTTAGAGTTGATCCACTACTACCCAGATCGGCGAGTTTGGCTGGTAGAGCCGGATGCAATCCCGGCGCGGATTGAGCCGTACGAGGAAAGCGGAGTTAGCGGAGCCGGCGGTGTTGGCACCCACTGATGCCGGATGAGCGAGCAGACCGGTTGGGCAGGACTTTCGGGGAGTTGAGACCTTGATTAACGGAAAGCGGATCGCGGTGGTGATGCCGGCGTACAACGCCGAAAGGACGCTGGAGCAGACCGTGCGCGAGCTTTCCGACGTGGTGGACATCAAGATTCTGGTCGACGACTCAAGCAAGGACAAGACAGCGCAACTTGCACGCGAGTTGGGCGTGACGACGTTTGTGCACGATGCGAACTACGGCTACGGACGCAACCAGCAGACCTGCTATCGCGAGGCGTTGGCGGCGGGGGCGGACATTGTGGTGATGCTGCATCCCGATTACCAGTACACGCCGACGCTGGTTCCGGCGATGGCGGGAATGGTTGCGAGCGGCGTGTATGACATGGTGCTGGGTTCACGGATTCTGGGCGCCGGGGCGCTGAAGGGCGGGATGCCGTTTTACAAATACGTGGCCAACCGCCTGCTGACTGCTTTTCAAAATGTGTTTTTGGGCGTGAAGCTTTCGGAGTACCACACTGGATTTCGCGCGTTTTCACGGGAGTTGCTGGAAACGCTGCCGCTGCTCGAAAATTCGGACGATTTCGTCTTCGACAATCAAATGATTGCGCAGGCGGTGATGTTTGGCTTTCGCATCGGCGAGATTTCGTGCCCGACGAAGTATTTTGAGGAGGCATCCTCAATCAACTTCAAGCGCAGCGTGGAGTATGGTTTCGGCGTTGTGGCGACGACGCTGAGCTTTTTCGCGCACAAGATTGGATTGATCCGCGTTGCACGTTTCGGCGCCTCGGGAAGAAAAGTCAGCAAGGAATACTACTCGGAGATCAAACACCCTCGGTGAAGTTGGAGAGGTTGCGAGCAAATGATGATTGAAGTGGACGAGTCCGCGATTTATTGTTCACGCCAACGCCGCCCGGCAAGGGAGCGGAGAAGCATCACTGTCATTTTTCCCGCTTACAACGAAGCGGCGAATATCCGGCGGGCAATCGAACGATCGCTGGAGGCGATGCGTCCGCGCTTCGAAAACTTTGAGCTTCTCATCATCAACGACGGCAGCCGGGACGAAACAGGGTTGATTGCGGAAGAACTTGCCGCGGTCCATCCCGAGATCACGGTATTGCATAACGAACGGAACATGGGGCTCGGGGA
Organism: uncultured Acidobacteriaceae bacterium; assembly: GCA_963850865.1. Taxonomy (GTDB): domain Bacteria; phylum Acidobacteriota; class Terriglobia; order Terriglobales; family Acidobacteriaceae; genus Telmatobacter. Next base: position 64,149 of record CAWKMZ010000004.1, on the reverse strand, counting down.
GACTCTCTACCGCGGATTTCAGTGCGCGAAAGGCGAACTGGTGGTCCAGAATGCGATGGACTACCCGCTCGATCTGCACGATCTTGACATCTTGCTGCCCATTCTGGATGAAGCGGACGTGGTGGTTGCCGTAAGGAAGACGCATGCGGGTTATACACCGTATCGCAAGTTGACATCGAAGGTGAACCGGGGGCTGCTTCGCCTGCTTTTTGAGCCCAAACTCCGGGATTATAACTACACGCAGCTCTATAAGAAAAAGGTGCTGGAAGCAGCGCGGCCAACGTCGCGCAGCACTGTATTTATCGCCCCAGAGATCATTATTCGCGCGCATGAATTGGGATTCCGAATCAAGGAAGTCGAGATCGACTATCATCCTCGCATTGCCGGGGAAGCGACTTCTGGAAATCCGAAAGTGATTATCGAGTCGCTGCGAGATCTGTTCATTTTCTGGGCGAAGCGCTTCTTCGTCGGCAGTCGCTGTTCAAGGCCATGGTCAACTATTCGAGGCAGCAAGCCTGAGAGCACAATTGCTCGCTTGAACCACGAATCGCGATGACGACCAAGGTGGCGGGAGACGCCGGAGCGGAAATCCGAAAAGATTGTGTCGTCTCATCAGGGGTTTCGGCGGCGGGGGCGCTGAGGTGCGCGTGGCCTGCGCTGCTTCTGGCCGCGGCCTGCCTGATCCCATTCCTGAACAAGCCTTTCAACATAGACGATCCACATTTCCTTACCATGGCGCAGCAGATCGTTAAGCATCCGCTGCATCCGAAGGATTTCGAGATATTGTGGAATACCTATGAAACCAGGATGAAGGCGTATTTGCTGACACCAGGTAATGAATTGATGGGCTATGTGCTGGTGCCCGCCGTTCTGGGAGGCGCCCACGAGTGGATGGCGCATTTGACGCAACTAGTGCTTGTATGGATTTCGGTTGTGGCGATGGCTTCCCTGGTTCTTCGGTTGGGTTGGAACCGATGGTATGCAGGGGCCGGCGCTCTGCTCTTAGTGGCTCTGCCTCCTTTTCTTCCGATGGCCAGTACTGCGATGCCGGACATCCTTGCGACGACCCTCGCTGTCGTGGCAATGGAACGACTTGCCGCATGGAAGGCAGAGCGGAAGTGGGGACAGGGCGCGGCGGCTGCCGTCGCGCTAGGGCTCGCAGGCCATGCCCGGTCCCATCTCGTTCTTCTTCTCCCTCTCGCGGCCTTCTTTCTGCTTGAAAGTACCGAGCCAAGAAAGATCCTGGAGCAGATTCGCCGCAGGTTCTGGCTTTGGGCTCCGGTCGTGGCGGGTGTCGTTGTATTCCTGATGGTCTTCATTACGGTGCGAGAGAGTCACTTCATGCCCCCGGCCATTGTCACAGGGGCGCAAAATATAAAACACAATCTCATCTCCTATTTGCTGTACTTCGCGTTTCCTTTACCGCTCGTCGCTTGCTGGATCGCGAACCGTCTGAAGAAAGGCCGGGTACCTGCAGTTGTGATCCCGTCGGCGGTGTTCCTCGCCTGCTGGTTTCTGCTTTGGAATCAGCCGTTCGCTCAGTTCTTAGGTTCTCTTGGACTGGCGCTGGTTGGGTGTGGCGCTTTGATCGGCGTGTTTGCCGACGCATTGAAGAAGCATGACCACACGGGGATTTTCCTCGTGCTCTGGATTCTGATTCCTCTACCTCTTGTCTATTACAACCTGCTTCCGATGAAGTATTTGCTTCCATGCTTTCCCGCTGTGATTTTGCTTTGCTTCCGATTAGTAGAGGGCGTTTCGATCCGGATTATCCGAGTCGCAGCCTTTGCATTCGTCTTGGCCAGTACGGCCTATTCTCTTCTGATCCTTCGCTCGGACGCAGAGTTTGCTGAATTTGGCAAGGATGCCATCTATCAATTGGTTTCGCCGCATGTTGCAGCAGGGGAAAGAGTCTGGTTCGGCGGGCAATACTGGTCCTATTGGTACGCACCCCTGGCAGGGGCAACGTTCACGTATCCGGGCGGCCCTCAACCAAAGCCGGGGGACCTGATGGTTTCGGACGAGTTTGAATGGGAAGCGCATCCGCCGCATACGCGCTTTCCGCGTCGAACATTGGTCGAAACGATCACCCACAAGTATAAATTCGGAAGAACCATGGGAGGCGGCGCGGGCCTCTACTCTAATTCAGCTGGCGTTTGGCTATGGGGCTTTGGAGACAGCGACAAAGACCAATTTGAACTTTGGAGAATCGACTGAATGCCAGGTGTCCTGATCGGTCGGCCGCTGAAGCCGGATCAGCATCGTCCAGGTCCTTCCGATATCCAGCTTGTTCTCCTTTGAAATTCTGTGCTCCGCACCCGGCTGCGCGATCTCCGTCAGCTTTCGTTGACTCAGGACTCGCTGTTTTACCGCCTCGTGTATTCCCCCATATGATCTGCGCGGGTTTTGCCGGCGCTACACTGGCATCAAGGCAGGTTGTGTTGATAGAGCTCCCGCGTCATTCCCGTTTGCCAGATGTGCTGCGTTTGATCGCGCTGGCGCGGCCGGTGCCGCTCGTCTTGCTTGCCATGGGGATTTTCTATCTCTGCGTTTATGTGAGGCACCGCGCTCCGGAGAAACTCGTGTTGCAAACGGCAAACGCAAACATGCCGCCCGAGGGCGGCATGTTGAGCAAGAGCGATGGCTCGCGGCGCTAAACGCCGACGCCAAATTCGCTGGCCTGTTGCGAGCCGGCGTTGGAATAAAAGTCGTAGGGAGTGCGCTTCTTAAACCTGTAGCGGTTGCGCAGCTCTGCGCCGACGTAGATGCCGACGGCGGCAACGGCGATACCGACAGAGAACCAGGTAATGACGCGAAGGGCAGTCGATCCGGATTTTTCCGGTTCGGAGGAGTCTGGAACGAGTAATTCGGATTCAGGATCGGCGGACATGGAACTCAAGCCTCCCACGCTCACATGATAGCGCAGGTTGGGTTGGGCTGAGGTGAGGAGCGGTGCGGAAAACACGGAAGTACCTTACGCGAAAGTGTTAATTCGGGCCAGCCATGAGGCTTTTTCTGTTTCGGGAAGGAAGCTGGCGCGGAAGGAATTAACAGCTAATTGACGGAGCTCGTCGCGGGTAAATCCCTGCTGGGTATGGGCGAGGAGGAACTCGTTGGCGAGATCGGAGGCGAAGAAGGCGGGATCGTCGGAGTTGAGCGTGACCAGGAGGCCGCGATCGAAATAGCGGCGGAGGGGATGGGCGGCGAAGGAGGGACAGACGCCGGTGCGGACGTTGGAAGTGGGATTGAGCTCCAGTGCTGTCCTCGCGCTCCGCGCTTTTAACTCTTGGAGGAGATTCTCATCTTGAATGGCAGAGAGGGCGTGGCCGATACGCTCGGATCCGATGGCGAGCGCCTCCCAGATGGCTTCGGGGCCGGTGGTTTCGCCGGCGTGGTTGGTGAGGCGCAGGCCGGCCGATTGAGCGCGTGCATATAGGTGGCGGAAGGGCTCAGAGCCGGAGCGACGCTCGTCTCCGCCGAGACCGATGCCGACGATGGAGGGGTAGTACTGGCGCAACTCGGCGGCTTTGCGGAAGACGCGATCGGCTTCCTCGACGGTGAAGTGGCGTACGGCGTCAAAGATCCAGTAGAGGGAGAGCCCAAGTTCGCGCGCGGCGCGTTCGCGAGAGCGCTCGAGGCCGGCGAAGATGGGCTCGAAGCATCGCGGATCGAAGTTGCGCCACATATAGATGACGCCGACGGAGATGAAGACCTCGGCGTGGACAACGCCCTGCGCGGCGAGTTGCTCCATCATGTGCCAGGCGACTATCTCGTAGTCCTCGGGGTCGCGGAGGCGGCGCGTGACGGCCTTGAAGGACTCAATGAATTCGGAGAAGTCGGAGAAACGGTAGAGCGCCTCGGCTTCGTGCGGCGTGAGGGGCACGGCGTCATGACGGACGCTGAGCTCGACCAGAGTGGCGGGCGCGATGGTGCCTTCGAGATGCAGATGCAGCTCGGCCTTGGGCAGGCGGCGGATGAAGGACTGGATTTCCGTCACAGGTTAAGTTTAACGGCACCTGCGGTGCCGCAGCCGCCGCTTGCGCGGCATTAAGGTCCGAACCTTAAAGCCTATCTCGGTGCGGTGCGATCCCCGGTCCCCAAAAGCGAGGGACCGGGGGCATCCGGCAAAGAGCAGATGCAGGTCCTTCGACTCGGCCGCTGCGGCGGCCTCGCTCAGGATGACTTATACATTATTGAGCCTGGATTTTGGCGGCTTTGTTGCCGACGAAGGTGATGGTCCACTTTTTGCCGGCCTGATTGTAGGTGATGGTTCGGGTGCCCGGACCGGCACTCTCAACATGCTGGGCATCCTGGTCTTGGCCAATGGACATGCGGGTCTGGAGCTCGTTCATTCCCGGTATGACCTGGTGCGCGTCGACGGCGGCCCAGACGTTTGCAGGCCAGTTGTCGTAGATCTTGTGCGGATCGTCGTAATAGAAAAGGACGTCGCAGAAATATTCTTCCTGGCTGGCGTCAATGGCGCCGATGACCGTGGCGTAGAGATCGGGGCTGTGCGGCAAGGAGAAGATGGCGAAGGCTTGCCGGGTACCGTGCGAGATTCCGTCATCAACCTGATCGGGCGGCACGGCCTTGATGACTTTCTTGATGTCGAGCTGCTGGGCCGATGGAATTTTTCCCTGGTCTTTGGTGAAGTCGATATGACCTGACTTGTAAGGGAAATAGGGCATGGTGTAGCCGCTCTTCATCCACACGCTCGAGCCCTGCAATTTGAGGGCATCGTCGAAAGAGGTCATGAACTTCATGCGCACGATGGCGACATCGTCGGGCGTGAGGTTTTGGTCGGGTGTGGTTTCGGGAAGGACGCCGGGATTGCGGCGCTGCTCAAAGACAGAAAGGAGATAGATGCCGCCAATGGCGAGGGAGACGAGGGTGATGAGGGCGGCTTTGTGCCAGGTCTTCATAGCGAGTTATGTCGAGTGCTTCTTAATGACGATGCCGCAAGTTAGCGCCGCTTCGCGGCGATAGCGAGTTGGCGAGTTCGCGGGGTTCGTGCTGTCCGAGGCCACAGAGTCGAGATGAATGCTTCAAAGACCGGAATATTCAATGCAGGTCCTTCGACTCGGCCGCCGCGGCGGCCTCGCTCAGGATGACAACGTTTGGTTCTGATTCTTTGATGCGAACTCGGAGCGATGACGGCTGTAGAAGAAATAGATGAACAGGCCGATGACCAGCCAGATGAGGAAGCGGTACCAGGTGATGATGGGCAGTCCGGCCATGAGCAGGAAGCAGAAGATGACGCTGAGAGCGGGGATGACAGGCCCGAAGGGAACAACGAAGCCGCGGCGGCGGTGAGGATCGCGATAACGCAGGACGATGACGCCGATGGAGACGAGGACGAAGGCGAAGAGGGTGCCGATGTTGGATAGGTCGGCGAGCGTGCCGATGTCGAAAAGGCCCGAGGGAATGGCGACGACCACGCCCGCAACCCAAGTGGAGAAGGCGGGCGTGCGGAAGAGGGGATGAACGTTGGAGAAGACTTTGGGCAAGAGGCCGTCGCGGGACATGGAGAACCAAACGCGCGACTGGCCGATCTGGTAGACGAGGATGGAGGAGATCATGCCCATGAGCGCGCCGAGCAGGACGATCAGGCGGATCCAATAGAGGGGATGCCCGCCGGGCAGAATGGAAAGTTTCTTGAGGGCGTTGACGACGGGCGCGGCGTCTCCCACCATGGACTGCCAGGGGACCAGTCCCGTTAAGCAGACGGCGACGGAGACGTAAAGAATGGTGCAGACGACGAGCGTGGAGATGATGCCGATGGGAAGATCGCGCTGGGGATTGCGGCATTCTTCGGCCGCGGTGGAGACGGAATCGAAACCGATGTAGGTGAAGAAGATGATGGAGCCGCCGGTGAGGACTCCCGACCAGCCGTTGGGCATGAAGGGATGCCAGTTGGAGGGATGGATGAAGCTGATGACGGCGAAGACAAAGATGAGGATGGCAATGAGTTTGAACCCGACCATCATGTTGTTGGTGGAAGCGGACTCGCGGATGCCGCGCACCAGAATGACGGTGATGAACATGACGATGAGGAAGGCGGGGATGTTGAAGCCGAAGTGCCAGCCGGGGTTGTAGATATTGTTGCCGGCAAGATCCTGCAGTCCGTCGGGTAGATAGGCAGGAGAGATCCATCGCGCGCTGGGATGAAGGCCGAACCAATCGAGCAGGTCGACGATGTGAGCGGCGAAGCCGACGCTTACGCTCATGTTGGAACCGGCGTATTCGAGGATGAGATCCCAGCCGATGATCCATGCGATGAGCTCGCCAAGCGTGGCGTAGGTATAGGTGTAGGCGGAGCCGGCGATGGGAATCATGGAAGCCAGCTCGGCGTAGCAAAGGCCGGTGAGCGCGCAGACGAAGGCCACCAGGATCATGGAGAGCGCGATGGCGGGTCCGGCGCCGGGACGCCCGGCGAGCGCGGTGTGCGTGATGACGTAGTGGATGAGCGGCGTATCGGTGATGGTGGCGTTGGGAAGCTGCTCGCCGGAGATGGCGGTGCCGATGACGGTGAAGATGCCCGAGCCGATGACGGCGCCGATGCCGAGCGCGGTGAGCGACCACGGACCAAGGCTCTTCTTCAGCGCGTGCTCGGGTTCTTCCGAATCGCTGATGAGCTTGTCAATCGACTTGCGGGCAAGCAGTTGGCTTGGCAGTGCGGAGCCTCCCAACAAAGGTCGTGATTCGTGGATCGTGAGACGTGGGCCGTGAGCCGTGTGCCGCCGAGGTCGATCGGCGGGCAGGCAAGTTCACGACTCACGAATCACGGTACCCGAGCCCTTTAGCGCTTCGACTGGCCGCGGACCATCTTCTTCACTTTTTTCTTGAGCGAGCCGCGGGGAGTGGTGCGCTTGGCCTTGGGGGCAGCCTTTTTGCGCGCTGTGCGCTTGAGCTTTTTGCGCTCCGCTTTGTCTTTGATCTTTGTGGTGTCGGCCACGATAACCTCTTTCCATCGAATGTTTGAGAGAACCCGCAGCGCGGGCATTCAAGAGATTTATGTTAGCAGGTGGATCGGCGCAGGAGAAAGCGCGGTGAGCGCACAGGCTCCGAATGGAGCGGCGGAAGCGCGGCGCAGCAAGCGATTGCAGCGTACAATGAAGGCAGACCGACCCATAGTGCCAGGCCTGCTCGGCTCCGGCTGACCGATCGCTTCTGACGAGCTTCGCACCTCCACGCAACAATCACGGGGTTTGCACCTTGTTCGCAGGAGTTCGTCATGCGTTCCGATCAGGTACACCGCGCACTGGCGCGGGGAATGAATCGTTTTGAAGTCTGCCGCCTGGTATCGAAGGGCGTCAGAGTCACGCACAAATCGGGCTCCCGTTTCGAGGATTCCATTAACAATGTTCTGCTCTACCTGGGAGACCATGAACTCCCCGAGGGAGGCCTGCATCCGAAGGCCGCGGAGAAGCTGAAACCGGCGGCGTAGGGACACGTTCGCAGTTCGTAGTTCACAGTTGGCGGGCCGAAGCGATATCGAGTTCCGGCAAAAAGCAAAAGAGGGACGGCAGTTTCGCCGTCCCTCTTGGTCTTTCTGGTTCTGAACTTGTTTCTGGTTCCGAACTTGTTTCTGGTTCCGGATCTGAGCTCAGCTCCGGACCGTTTCAGGCGTCTGTCTTAGATGACCTGAACGTTTTCCGCCTGCCATCCCTTGGGGCCCTTGGTGACGTCGAACTGGACGCGCTGGCCTTCCTGCAGGGACCGGAAACCGGTGGACTTGATGGCGGTGTGATGGACGAAGACGTCCTCGCCGTTTTCACGGCTCAAAAATCCAAAACCTTTTGCGTCATTGAACCACTTGACTGTGCCTTGTTCCATTGTGTTGCTCCTCAAAATTACTGAATTACCGCTGAATACAATGTGGAGTGTTGCGTGCAGGCGGTAACCGGAACAGGCAAGAACTTCAAATCGAATTCTACGATTACAGTCAGTGTAGCACGAAATGGGTCCGCAGACGGGAAAATCATGGGGATCCGATGGCGAAGGCGATTGGATTGAAGGGTTTAAAGGGACGTGCGGAGCGCACAGCGCGCGGACCGGAAGGCAAGGTACACTCTAGGACGCCTGAAATCGACCGGGAGACGAAGCGTGAGCGGCGAGAACGAAAGAGTCCTGGTACTGAATCCCGGAACGACGTCGACGAAGCTCGGGATTTTTACGCGAGCGGGCGAGGAGAGTTCGCGCAACATCCAGCACGGGGACGACGAGATTGAGCGGTTCCGCGGGAGGCCGATGCTGGACCGGCTGGAGTATCGCGCGGCAAAGATCGAGGCTGCGCTGGCTGAAGCGGGATACAGTCCGAATGGCGAGGCGGTGGGAGTGGATGGTTCCGCTCCCACCCTAAAAGCAAAGAACGCGTTTAGGATGGGGCACCCGCGCACTGAGTGCTGGGCCGCGGTGGCCGGGCGCGGGGGCCTTTTGCCGCCGATGGAATGTGGGACGTATCTCGTCGACGACACGATGGTGGAGGAACTGAGGCGGGCGCGGCGCGGAGAGCATGCGTCGAACCTGGGCGCGGTGCTGGCGTTGCGCTTTGCTCGGGCGGCGGGAGTGGATGCATACATCGTGGATCCGGTGACGGTGGATGAGTGGCAGGATTGCGCAAGGCTTTCGGGCTCGCCGCTGATTCGGCGGTCGTTTATCGGCCATGCGCTGAACACCAAGGCCGTGGCGCGACGCTATGCGCGCGGGCAGGGGCGGCGCTATGAGGAGCTGCGGCTGATCGTGGTGCATATGGGCAGCGGGATTACGGTTTCGGCGCATCGCGGCGGGCGCATGATCGACAGCAATTCGATTGAAGAAGGCCCGTTCGGCCCCGATCGCACAGGTTCGCTGCCGGTGCGGGAGCTGATCAAGCTGTGCTTCAGCGGGAAGATGACGGAGGCGGAGCTGGACCGGCACGTTTTTGGCGACGGAGGGCTGTTCGCCTACCTCGGCACGCGCGATCTGCGGGAGGTGGAGCGGAGAATGGATGCCGGAGACGAGCGGGCCGCGGCGGTGGTCGAAGCCATGATCTACCAGATTGGAAAAGAAACGGGCGCGATGGCGGCGGTACTCGAAGGGAAGGTGGACGCGGTGCTGGTGACCGGAGGCATGGCGCACTCGGAGCGGATGGTGCAGAAGCTGCGCGTGCATGTGGACTGGATCGCGCCGATTGCGGTGTATCCGGGCGAAGACGAGCTGAGGGCGCTCGCCGAAGGCGTGTTCCGCGTGCTGGACGGCGAGGAAGAAGCGAAGAAGATGGGCGGAAGCAGCTACTAGCTCTTAGCTATTAGCTTTTAGCCGTTAGCTCCGCTGCGCAGACACGCGCCGCGGAACGCTCCGTCAAAACCGCCGCGCATTTTTGGGACGCGAAGGAAACATGACCGCACGCTCCCCTCAGCACGCCCGAGCTAAAAGCTAAAGGCTAAGAGCTCAAAGCTGTTCTAGAATTCGAGGAAGATTCCGAAGACAACGGGGGCAGAGGGTTGGCGGTTCTGGCGGTACAGCAGATCCGGCGCATGCGGGGCGGCGCACAGGGGCAGTTGATGCTGGGCGCGGACGGCCATGTGTACGTGGTCAAGTTCCAGAACAACCCGCAGGACCGGCGCGTGCTGGCCAATGAGCTGATGGCCTCGCGGCTGGCGGCGGCGGCAGGTCTGACGGTGCCCGAGACCGAGCTGGTGGAGGTTTCGAGCTGGCTGATCGAGAACACGCCGGAGCTAGAGATCGACCTGGGGTCGACGCACGTGCGCTGCCAGGCGGGACTTCAATTCGGATCGCGCTTCGCCGGGGGCACGATGCCGGGGCAGGTGATGGATTTTTTGCCCGAGGAGCAGATGGCAGAGATCAGGAACCCGGGCGAGTTCGCCGGCATCCTGGCGCTGGATAAATGGACGGGAAATGCCAACGGGCGGCAGGCGGTGTTTGCGCGAAAGCAGAGGGAGCGCAGGTACAAGGCGGTTTTCATCGACTTTGGGTACTGCTTCCATGCGGGAGAGTGGCGCTTTGAGGACGCTCCGCTTCGGGGCGTCTACTACCGCAACGATGTGTACCGCGAGATTACGGGATGGGAATCCTTTGAGCCGTGGCTGACACGTCTGGAGACGATGCCCGCGGAGACGATATGGGAGACGGCCAATCTTGTGCCTCCCGAATGGTACGGCGGCGACCAGGCGGAGATGGAGGCGCTGGTGGAGAAACTGCTCAAGCGGCAGAGCCGCATTCGGGAACTGGTGGAGGCGTTTGGGAAATCGGATAGGAGACCGTTTCCGAAATGGGGTGTGGGGGGTGGAGAGGGGGAGGAAAGTGCTTGGAAGGAGGGTAGATGGGGGAATACGATGAGGGTGAATTGAGAAGGACAGGGAACAGAGAACAGAGAACGGAGAATAGAGAACAGAGATCGTTGGCGATCGGCACGAGACTCTTATCGCCGGCCACCGAACGCCGGCCATGGTTCACGATTCACGAACCACGTGCCACAAACTGTGAACTACGAACTGTGAACTAAAGAGTATGGCAACTGGGAACCAGCGGCGTGCGTGCGAGTTTCGGCTGCTCCGGTATGTGCCGGATGCGGTGCGGAATGAGTGCGTGCACATCGGCGTGATCCTGCGCGAGGCTGCTGAGGCGGGCGAGCGAGGGAAGGCCGGGGCCGGGAAGTCCCAGCCTGGCAAGGTCGAGCCTGGAAAGATTGAGGTGCGTTTTACGCGCGACTGGCGCCGTGTGCGCTGCCTCGATCCCGATGCCGACACGGCGCTGCTGGAAGGCATGGAAGGGGAGTTGAGAAGGCGGCTTGCAGCGGAGCCGGACAGCCGGCTGATGCGGCTTCTCGAGGAGTCGCTTTCGCTGAACGTGCAGATGACCGAGCCCAAGGCCTACCTGGCCGAAAGCCTGCCCGCGGGGATGGAAGAGCTGATGCGGCTTTACGTGGAGGCTCCGCCGCGGGGGCGGACGCCGAGGCTGAGCGGCCGCGCTGCCATCCAATCGCGCATGCGCGCGGAGTTCGAGCATGCCGGGGTGTGGGATTTGCTGAGAAAGAGAATCGCGGCGTCGGAGTACACGCGGCCGGGCGACCCATTGCGCATCGACATGGGATACCGGCCCAATGGGATCGTGCGCATGTTTCATGCGGTGAGCCTGGAGCCGGGAATCGCCACCGGACTGGATACTGCCAAGGTGCTTGCGTTTTCAGCGGCCGCCCTGCGCGCCGGAGTGGAGCGCGTGGAGAAGGCAGAGCTGGAATTGACGGCGGTGATTGAGCCCGCGGCGCGGGTGGGGGCAAACGACGAGGAGCCCGAACGGCTGGAGCTTTACCGGTTCGGGGTGGAGACGATGGAGGAGCATCGGATCCGCGTGCTGACGACGTCGGATATGGACCGCGTGGCGGAGACGGCGCGGCGCGAGCTGCGCGTGTAACAGAGAACAGAGAACAGGGTTAAGGGGCAGGGATGGCTCTTCGGTCTGGCGCTCAAACTCGAATCCGCGTTTTCGAAACTGGACGGGATGCGATTTTTTGGCCGTAGCCGAATGTTGTCAAGGGGCGCGATCAGAAAATCGCGCCGGCAAAGTGAACTTCAAGAAGCGCATTCCGTGGGCCAGCCCTTTTGTTTTGTGTGAGATGGTTGAATGGTTCGGCCCCAAAAAGAATTGCGAAAATATTTTTTTGAAGTTTGCCGATCATTATTGGGCTTCGCGGTACGATGAATCATGTTGATGCAATTCAGGTGTTCAAGAGGCGCGGCCGGGAGCGATTGAGGCGACACGAGCCCAGAGCTGAAGGCTGATCAACGAGAGATTGACGAGTGAAACAAGGCATGGCCCATGGCCATGCCTTTTGTTTTTGAAAGAAGGTGCCTGGTGAAGGTAGGCGAGCAAATACGGGAGATGTGGCGGCAGGCGCGTCAAGGCACGCAGGCACGGCCAGGCAGGCCGGCCGGCAAGCGAGGGCATGTGGAACTTGAAGCGGAGGCCGAGGCGGCGCGGAAGACTTTGGCGCTGCCGGCGATTCTGAGCCCGGCGCAGTTTCCAGGCAAGCACCTGCCCAAGCCGACGCCGATGAACCTGCGCCGGTTCGCGGAGACGCCGTTGGTGCGGCGGGCGATCAACGTGATCAAGGATCGGATTGCGGCGATGGACTGGCAGGTGCGGGTGCGGCGGGGCGTGAGGTCGGAGGAGTTAGCGTTCACCGAGCGGAAGCTGCGGGCGCTGCGGCGCATGCTGGAAGAGCCGAATCCGGCGGACAGCTTTCGCACCCTGATGGAACAGGTGATCGAGGACGCGCTGACCGGCGGGTTCGGGGCCATCGAGATGGAACCGACCGGGGACGCGGAGCGGCCCGCGATGCTGTGGCCTGTGGATGGCGCCTCGATCCGCATCAACGCCAGGTGGGACGGCGGCGAAGAGACGCCGCGCTACGCGCAGGCGGTAGCAGGACAGTTGGAATCGAGCGCGGTGGAGCTGCTGGACCGGCAACTGATGTACATCCGGACGAATCCGCGCAGCTTTACGCCATTCGGACTGGGGCCGCTGGAGGTGGCGTTCGAGACCGTCAACCAGTTCCTGAGCGCGCACCGGTTTGCGGGAAAGCTGGCGGCAAACTCCGTGGCGCAGTATGCGCTGTGGCTGAACGAAGCGACGCCCGCGCAACACGACCGGCTGATTCGCTGGTGGCAGGACGAGATCGAGGGCACGGGACGCGTGCCGCTGATTTCGACGGAACAGAAGCCGGAGGTGCTGCGGTTTGCGCAGGGCACGGACGCGGACCTGCGCTTGCAGTGGCAGGAGTTTCTGATCCGCATGGTGGCGAACGCGTTCGGGCTGCCGCCGCTGATGCTGGGCCTGGAGGCGGACGTGAACCAGTCGACGGCCTCGGAGATGGCCGATGAAGCGTTTCGCGGAGCGATCTCGCCGCTGGCCATGCTGCTGGCCGGGCACATTACGCGCGACCTCTTTGCGAAGTGCATCGGCTGGCGGGAGTTTGAGTTTGCGTTTAACGAGCTGAGCGCGCGGGACGAGCAGACCGAGCTGCAGGTGCAGGTGCAACTGTTGCAGGCCGGCGTGCTGACGATTGACGAGGTGCGGGCGATGCGGGGACTGGCGCCGCTGGCTGAGAAGCAGGGAATAGGGAACAGGGAACAGGGAACAGGGACGGCGGCTTAGAGACCAAGGATTTTGCGGAGCGAGACGATGCGAATGGAAGCGATGGCAGTGGAGATTCCTCATGTGGACAAGCATCCCAACCGGGTGCCGTTTGAGGGCGTGTTGACGGTGGTGAACGCGGCCAGCGACAAAGCGCCGGCCGGGGCGCGCGGGCACCGCGTGATGCTGACGCGGGAGGCGGCGGAGAAGGCATTGCCGTCGTTGCTGGGAATGGCAGTGGATTACAGGCCGGGATGGGACGGTCACGATGCGCGGCGGAAGATCGGCCTGCTGACCGAGGCCAATGTGATCGGGCCGCGGCTGGTGGTGCGCGGCTATCTTTACGCACGCGATTTTCCCGAGGTAACGCGGGCCATCGAGGCGCACGCGCCGGAGAAGCTGGGCATGAGTTACGAGCTGGCCGATGCGCGCGTGGAGGATATGAGGGCCGAGATATGGAAGCTGACCCGGGTGACCTTTACCGGGGCGGCCATTTTGCTGCGGGACAAGGCGGCGTACCGGGCGACAAGTTTCAGGATGGCAAGCTGAAAAGACAGGGAGCAAGGGAGCAAGCCAGCAAGTCAGCGAGTTAGCAGGCTAGCAAGTTAGCGAGTTAGCGAGAAACGGCGGAGTTAGGAAGTTAGTGAAGTTCTTCAGTTGAAAGGCAACAGAGAGGCTCCGGGAACGGAGCCTTTTTTGTTGGAGAACGAATGTTGGAGCTTAATCCCGGGAAACAGGAAAGGAAGGACATGGAACGAGAAGAGAGAAGCGGAGAGAAAAACATGGTGGAGCGGCTGGAGGCTGCGGCCGCCGCGCTCGAAAAGGCGCTGAGTCTGCTGGAAGAACGTGTCGCGGCGGCGACGGCGCTCTCCGGCGAGGTGGAGAGGATCACGGCGACCGTGGAACAGAGCCGGCGTGAATCGGAGCTGACGGAGAAGCTGGCCGCGGTGGAGCGGGAGCTGGCCGAGGTGAAGGCGGCTTCGAACCAGAACGCGCTGAACCCGTTGCGTCGCACGATGCCCGCGGCTACCGCTGAGATGCTGGCCAAGCACGGCATCGGCGAGGGTCCGGTGGACGTGCACGCACTCGATGCGGCGCTGTCAGGCCTGAGCCTGGAGCAACGCATCGCGGTGAAGACGCAACTGCTGCGGGCGGGGGCAATCGCGTAGGAGCAGCTTCTAGCTACTAGCTTCTAGCTTTTAGCTAAAAGCCCCGCAGGCGATCGGGGACAAGTGCGGCCGGAAAGCAGTTTCTATGAGGAGTCATCGGAGCTTACCTGCCGAAGCGTGCAACCAAGCCGGATTCCGGCCGAGACAAGCTAGGAGCTAGAAGCTAGCGGCTAGCAACTGAACACGGCCCCAAGGAGGGGCGGAGAGACTTATGAACGCAACCTTTGCAGACATTCATGCAGCAGCAGACTACATCGGGCCGGGCGCAGTGGAAGTTCCGCTGTATCAGACGGAGATCTTCGACATCTGCCGGCGATCCAGCGCTTTTGGACAGCGCATCAAGCAGGTTCCCGCGACCGGGCATCCGTCGCGTTTCTTTGAAGAGACGGCGATACCCAATCCGGGCACGGCGGGCTTTGTGAATCCGCGCAGCATTAATCCCACGGTGGTAAGCCCGACTCGGATCGAGTTGAGCGTGCCGCTGAAGGCGATTGTGGCGCAGATCAACTACAACCTGTTTGACATCGAGCTGGGCGACCAGCAGAAGCAGTTCGCCTATCTGCAGGCCAAGGACCTGGTGGATACGGTGAGCGGCGTGATGGTGGCGCACGACGTGGCGCTGTGGAACGGCAACGACACGAGCCTAAGCGCGCCGACGACCACGCAATATATGGGGTGCGCGGCGCAGATTGCGGCCGGCGGGAACTCGGTGACGGTGACCACCGCGATGAAGATCGTGGACACGATGAAGACCACGGTAGCGCAGATGGTGGCCAACAACGGCTATCATGTGCGGCCAACCGCGATCTACGCCAATCCGGTACTGCTGGACCTGATCGACCAGGAGATGAAGTCCGAGTACAACGTGGTTCTGAATACCGACCAGATCACCGGCGGATTCCGCGTGAAGATGCTTTCGACGCAGGCCGGCGACCTGCCGTTGATTCCGGATTGGAGCTTGCCGTACACAGGCACTCCGGGATCGGGCAACGCCGTGCTTCCGGCCTACATCGTGACCGAGGACCTGATTGAGTACCACTGGCTGGGCGATCCGACGCCGCGCGTCTTCCAGCTTGGGCTGCCGAGCTCGCTGACTCACCAATATGTTGCGGTCAAGTTCGGCGCTCCGGTGGTGAAGGGCGCGAACTTTGCGCACTACCAGGTGCTGGTGGATCGGTAAAAAACAGTTCACAGTTCTTAGTTCGCAGTTCACAGATAGTGCTTAGCGGGAGCAGGTGTTCCCTAGCTCAAATGCGGCGGCGCTGATCTGTGAGCTGTGGACTACGAACTACGGACTAAGAACGACGAACTGAGAAGACGGAAGGACACGCGATGGCATATCTGGAGCCAGCGGATTACCCGAATTACGGATTGCCGGCCGGAACCACAGCGGACTGGATCACGGCTGCGACGGCGCTGATCAACAGTTACTGCAGGCGGCCGGACCTGAATGTGATTCAGTACACGGAGCGTCTGCGCGTAACGGCAGGGGCGCAGACAGTGCGGCTGAGCTATCTGCCGCTGGCGCCCCTGGCGCCGGCGACAACGCCGATTGTGAGCCTTGAAGGGCGGTACGCAAGGCCGCGGCGCGGAGAGATTCCGCAGGAGCCTCTGGCTGAGATCGCCTGGGCGTTTGCGCTGCCGGGGCAGTGGACGACGATCGATCCGACGCTTGTGGACTTTGACGCGAGCACCGGGGAGCTGACACTGCCGTGGAATGTGCTGGGTTTGCCGTTCAACGAAGTGCAGGCGACCTACACGGCGGGTTTGACGGCCATTGGCGACGACGTGAAGTCAGCGTGCGCGCAGATTGTGCGCAATGCGCAGGCAACGCCATCGCTGAACACGAGCATGAGCAGAATCGACACCATGCAGATGAAGTACTTCTCAAGTTCGCTGATCGACGAGACGGTGCAGGCTTGGCTGAAACCGTATGTCGCGAACAGGCTGGGGTGAGCCATGCGAGGTGAGAAATGACCGATACGGCCTCACGCAACCCGAGAGGAGCGCCGCAGATGGTAGCCGACGCGCTGCTGCGAAGCGCGGCAGGCGCGACGGCCCTTCTGCGCGTGACGGGTACAAACACGGATACAAGCATGTCGGAAGTGGGGCTGGTGGCTACGACATTCGCAGATGTGCCGGTGAGCCCGGCGCTGATGCGGAAGCTGCGGCCCTCATGGCAGGAGGGCGGAGAGTCGAAGTGGGAACTGCTGTTGTCGGCTACCAGCGTGGAGCAGCAGGTGAACACGCTGGATTTGCCGTCGGCGCAGTCCCTCTTCGCAATGACTTTGGCGATTACCGTGGCCGGCCAGGACTATTTGATTGAGTCGGTCGCTTCGAATGAGGCGTTCGGCCAGGTGTATCTCTACCGGCTGCTTCTGCGCGAGGCGCGGCAGCAAGCGGTGTAAGAACAGTTCGTAGTTCACAGTTCATAGTTCGCAGTAACTCGCCTTATGAAGCATCATCCTTGAACTAAGAGCCACTCACTGTGATTGAGAACGACGAACTACGAACTACGAACTGCGAATGAAGAACTAAGAACTGAGAATAGTCATGCAGAATGCGAAAGATTCGTTTTATATGGCGCTGCGGACGCGGCTGACGGCGATCAATCCGGAGCGGACGATCCTGCTGCGCGGAACGGTGCGGCCGGGGATTCTGGTGGAGGAAGCGGAAGCACCCTTCAGCCAGTTTCCCAACGATGTGTTTGTGCTGCGCTGGCTGGGGCTGGCTGTCGACATGGACCTGGCATCGACGATGACGGGCGAGCAGTGCGAAATCGTCTACCAGACCTGCGGAACACAGAGCTTCGGCGGGTTGAACCGCGGGCGCGCCTTGAGCGCAATGGACGAGGAGCTGATGGCCATGATTCAGCCTTTCCACACGCCAAAACTGAATTACGCGAGTACGCCACCGTCGGACATGTTGACGCAGGTCTTCTGGGACGAAGCGGTGTTTTCGCCGGCCGTTACGCAGCGTGACCGGCTGAGCCGCAGCGCGACGGTGTTGGTTTACAGCTATCAGGAGCAGGGGGAATAAATGACCGCGACATGGTTTTCCGCTCCGGCGCCAGTGGCGCGAAGGGTGCGTGCCTTCTTTGCGCCGGTGAACCGAGCGGCGCAGATACCGGTCCTCTTCGATCCGTCAGAACAGGGACGGTTCAGTTTGGATGTGCCGCCTGCGCCGTGGCTCAGTCTTGGATGGGTGCAGAATTTCGCGCGCAAGGCAGCGAGTAAGTCGACGCCGCTGATGACCGGAATTCCCGCGGCCGCGCTCGAGCAAGTGCGCGAGACCCTTGAAGCCGAGGTAAGCGTTGAGTTTCTAAGTTGGACGAAGTTGACGATGGCGCTGGCGACGGGATCGCAACATATGAACATTCTGGCGCCTGCGGTTGGCGCCGCGGCGGCGGCGGACGGAGCACAGGCCGTGCCCGCGGTGACGCCGCAGACCGGCTCGACGAGCACATCGATCGTGCTCGCGACCGCTGACGCGGCAAAGTTCACACCCGGCGCGATTGTCGCAGTCGACGTGGATTACACGGGGCAGACGGGTTATGTGGGATCGCCGGTGGCGGGCGCGTATGTGCGCCAGGCGCTCACGGATGTGGACTATGTGCGGCGTGTAACCTTCAACGTCGCACTTGTGTCGCAGGTGAGCGCGAATGGATTGACTCTTGCCGAGGCCTTGCCTGGCGGAGCGCCCGCGACGGGCGCCAAGGCGCAGGCGGTTACCGGATTTGTGGATCGAGAAGGAGGAAGCTTCTATCAGGAGTGGTCAGCGCTCTTCGTGATGGAGGGAAGCCAGGGAGAAAGAATCTTCTTTCACTATCCGAGATTGCAGGCGATGACGGGAGCGGAGGAATCGATTCTGCCGCTCAACCAAAAGAATCAGAGCGGACATTCGCGCGTCCTGCTCAAGGGGCAGTTTCGGGCACTGCCGGTCACCGACCCGCTGGACGGAGAGCGAGTGGTTTGCTACCGGAGCTTTTTGCCGGCGGCTAACGCGTTGATATAACGCACGACAAAGAATTCAAGAACCCAGACAGAGAGATGCGATGAAGATCACAATCCAGGGGCAGGATTACACGGCAGCATTCGATGCCGCGCGCCCATTGACCATCGAGCGCAAGCTGAATGAGCCGTCTGTCTGCGAGTTATGGTTAAGCTTGGCTCAGAGCGGGGGACTCGCAGCGCCGGTCCGCTTTCAATCTCTGGCAGTAACTGGCGACGACGGGACGACTTACTTTACGGGTTACATCGCAGTTAGCCCACTTCCGGAGTACGCGGGGATGGGGAGTGAGGGTCCGCGCTACCGACTTGCCATCCAGGCAGTCAGCGACGAGATTCTGCTTGACCAGGTGCTTATGCCACCGAGCGCCGGAATCGCGGAAGACAATGCGGGTACTTTGCTTGCCTCCCTTGTTGCGCATACCGGATCCGCGTCTCTGTTGGCGCAGACGGCTTCACTGAGCAGGATGGTAGGAGCCTTTGCGCCAGAACCTGGAGCGAACTGGAGTAAGAGCGCGGGACAAGCGGCAAGCATGGCGCGGGCGGGATACCGAGCACTCAACGGGGTCGTCACGCTTTCATCCGTGCAGTCAACGGTACATCCGCTAAACGAAACCGACGGCAGCCTGAACCTGGGAAACCTGGCTTTTACAGGGAGCGTGAAGCGTGCGCTGGCAAACGATGTGACCGTCTGCGGCGAGAATGAGCCGGTGGCTTTTGTAACGGAGTATTTTCTCGGCGACGGAGCGACGACGGAGTTCACTCTGGCTGCCGACCCGTACTTTCCCGCAGCGGCCCAATCCAAAATCATCAGCGAGCTCTTCAATGAGCCGCAGATCAACGAGACTGTGTGGGGCGATGCCGGCGGCTCGGGTTACGTGACGATCGGCGCAGGCGGCCTGATCATGAACGGCGGCGCTGGAATCGACGGTCAAACGCTGCTGACGTGGCTCGATCCCATTGAGTTGGGCGGGACGCTGTTGCTTGAAGCGGTGGGTGTGAGCCTCGCCGCGGGTAGCACGGGCATCGTTGCCGGATTGTTTTCGGGGCTTTTCACAGCGGCAAATTGCATTGCGGGTCTACAGGCTACGGCGCAACAAGGATCCGGAGCGGTGACTCTTCAACCAATCGTGCAGGGTACGCTTGCGGGAATGCCCCTAACCTTGAACGCGGCTAACCAATACACGCTTCGCGTGCGCGTGCATTGCCCAGAGTGTAACCGCATGGGAGCTGTCTATTACTCTTTCGGAGACTCGGGACTTATCTGTGCCGGCGGCGGAGGGCCCATCGCTCCCGGCAGGATCCAGATGGAGATCCAGGAGTTTGTCGATGGCGTTGGAGCAACTCCGGTGACAGTTTATGACGGCGGTGTCACTTACTTGCCCGGCATTTGCTATGTGGTTCCGGTAAGCAGCATCAATTTGACCGGAACCATGCGCGCGGTGAATCTTACAAATCTGGGGTCGGGCTGGGTGGTGAGCACGCCGCCGAACGGAGGCGCTTATACGCGCAGGGTCGGGACCACGGCTGAAGCTGCCGAATGTTCTGTCGGGCGCACTGGCAAGCTGACGTTTTTCACCGGATGCGTACCGGTTGCGGGCGAACACATCGCGGTGATTTACCGCACCATTGGCCGGGCGGTGGGGCGCGCGGTCAACTCCGCCAGCCAACAGGCTTTGGCACAAGCAGGATCGCCGACAGTGGCGGCGTGGATTGGTTCGGTCACTCGTCCGCCAGCGCGCTGCTCGGCGGATTGCCGCAGTGCTGCCCAGGTGATGGAGCAGGCGGCGGCCAGTGTAAGCGCGCTTTGGAGCGGAACATACAAAGGAAGCCGGACGAGCCTTGCATCGGATGTTTGGCCGGGCGATGCACTGCTTCTCAATGCGCCTTCGACGAACATTAACGCGCAAGTTGTTGTGCGCACGGTCAAGGTAACTTACAGCGCCAGTTATCCCGATTTAGTGGAGTACGAGATCGCGTTTGCCAATGACTGGGCCGATGACCTTGCCATTAAGACAATCGCCACGGTTCCGGCAAACGCATGGCTACCCGCGGCGATTGCTCCCACAGTGCTGGCGAATCTTGAGTGGTTGACGGTAGCGGCGCTGGACGGTAGTACGGTGACGGTGAACACTGGCGTAACTCCGCCGAACGGCGGCGGATTCGAAATTCGACTGCGGGATTTTGCCTTTATGCCCGGTGAGGATCCAACGCTGGTCCTGCGAGGCTCGCAGCAAAACCTTACCTTTTCGCGGGTTGCAGCGAGCGACCGGTTCTACATCCGGATGTATGACGGTTCGACACCGCCGAATTACTCAGAGTTTTCAACGGCATTGTTCATCAATCTGCCGTTGAGCAGTGGACAGTGAACAGAGATCAGAGATAAGAGATGCGCATGATGAATGAATTCGAGGCTCAGGTGCTGAGCGATCTGAGCGTGCTGAAATCGCAGATGGGCGGCCTTTTGGGCGATGGCAGCGGCGGAAGACTGGTGGAACTGGAGCGGCGGATGGATCGTCACGAGCAGAACTGGCAGCGCGCGAAGGGATTTGTTGCGGCTATGAGCGTGGTGTTCGCGGTGATTGAAGTTGCCGTGGAGGCCTGGCATCGGCACTAACACCTGCGCGGTGGGCGGGCCGCGCCTTCGGCGCAATTTGCGGCATCGAGCGCAGCTATCATTGGGGGCGAAGCTGAATGTTTTGATCGCCACCCAGTGCCGCTTCATATAATGAATTCATGAGCGGGCAGAAGACGGAGCAGGCGCTGGTGGGCGTGGTGATGGGCAGCAAGAGCGACTACGAAGTGCTCTCAGCGGCCGTGGAGATTTTGCGAGCCCTCGAGATTCCACACGAGGCACGCATTGTGAGCGCGCATCGCACGCCGGACTGGCTTTTCAAGTACGCCGAGACGGCTCGCGAGCGCGGGCTCCGCGTAATCATCGCCGGGGCAGGCGGCGCGGCGCATCTGCCGGGAATGCTGGCTGCGAAGACACTCGTCCCGGTGCTCGGAGTTCCGGTTCCCGCAACGCAGCTCAATGGCCTGGATTCGCTGCTTTCGATCGTGCAGATGCCGAAGGGCGTGCCAGTGGGGACACTCGCAATCGGCAAAGCGGGCGCGGCCAACGCCGCGCTGCTGGCCGCGGAGATTCTGGCCGGGACGGATTCTGCTCTTTACGATCGGGTTGCTGCATGGCGTGCCGCGCGGACTCAGGAAGTGCTCGACCAGAAGCTGGGCGAGGAGCAACCTGGGTGAGCTCCACCCCTACTCCAAAATCAGAGAAGATTCTGCCCGGCGGGTTGCTCGCGATTCTCGGCGGCGGGCAATTGGGGCGCATGACCGCAATGGCCGCGCGCACCATGGGCTATCGCGTGCGCGTGATGGATCCCGAAGCAAAGTGCCCGGCGAGTTTTGTTGCTGATGAGACGATTGTGGGCCGATGGAGCGACGTGGATGCTGCGCGGCGGTTGGCTGCGGGCGCAGATGCGGTAACGCTGGAGATCGAGCAGATCGGCGTGGATGCTCTGCGCGAAGTGGCGAGCGTTGCGCCGCTGCGGCCCGGCGCGGAGCCGGTGAGGATTATCCAGGACAAGACGCTGCAAAAGGTGTGGCTTGCGGAAAACGGATTTCCCGTGGGGCCGTTTCGCGTGGTCCGCAGCGAAGCGGAGCTGCATGAGGCAGTCGCTGCGCTTGGCGGACGCGTGTATTTGAAGATTGGCTACGGGGGCTACGATGGCCGGGGCCAGGAAAGAATTGGGCTGGATCCGCCGGCGACGGAAGAGGCGATTGCAGTCGCCTGGAAGTCGATTGGCGAGCGACCGGCTGTGGCCGAGCAGGCGCTCGACTTGGAGTGCGAAATCAGCGTGATGGCTGCGCGGAGTCCTTCGGGCGAGGTTCGCGTGTATCCGGCGGCGCGCAATCACCATGAGAACCAGATTCTCGCGTGGAGCGTGCTGCCTGCTGGTGTGCCAAGCGAGCTCGAGGCGCGCGCTGAGAAGCTGGCGGCTGAGCTGATAACTAAGCTCGGTATCGAGGGGCTGCTCTGCGCGGAAATCTTCATCACGCGCAAGGGCGAGCTCTACGTCAATGAACTTGCGCCGCGGCCGCACAACAGCTATCACCAGAGTGAACGTGGATGCGCGACCAGCCAGTTCGAGCAGCTTGTGCGGGCGGTTTGCAATCTGCCGTTGGGCTCGACGGAGTTGATTAGCCCGGCGGCGATTGTGAACCTGCTGGGCGATGTGTGGCTGAAGGGCGAGCCGAATTTTGCGGCGGCTCTCGCGATTCCCGGCGTGCGGTTGCACCTTTACGAGAAGCACACGCCGCGCGCGGGGCGGAAGATGGGGCATTTGTCGGCGACGGGAGCGACGGCGGACGAGGCGCTGGAGCGGGTGCTGGAGGCGAAGCGGCGGCTCTAGCGTTGCAATCGATAAAGCACGTGGCGACGGAGCGGATGGACTTCCGGCAGGCGTGGGTGATCGAAATCGTCGCGCGGATCGTGGGTCATGCCGAGTTTTTCCATCACGCGGCGGGAGCGCAGGTTTCCAGGAACCGTGAAGGAAACGAGACCGTCAAGACCCAACTCCTCAAAAGCGTAGCGGGCCACGGCGCGGGCGCCTTCAGTGGCAAATCCCCGGCCCCAGAATCAAACGCGAGCCTCCAGCCAACTTCAACCGCGGGCATGAAGGGCGCGTCGAAGTTCGGAAAAGACAGTCCGATGAAACCGATGAAGGAATGATCCTCAAGCAGCTCGGCGGCGAATGGCCCATAGCCATGGCGGTCGAAGTGGGCCTGAGCGCGATCGACGAGCGCGTCGGACTCGTCTGGCGAAAGGAGCGACGGCATGAACTCCATCACCCGGAGATCGGCGTTCATGGCTTGAAACGGAAGGCGGTCGGAGTCGCGCCAGCGGCGAAGGAGGAGGCGGCCGGTGGTGATCGTGTCGCGCATTGGAGAGCTTCTCAGATTCAGAAAGGCAAATCCAGGTCCTTCGACTTCGTCCGCCGCGGCGGACTCCGCTCAGGATGACAGTTTTATGTGAATCAAATGCCCTCGCTCAGGATGACGACCTAAGGATTCAATGCAGGTCCTTCGACTCGGCCGCTGCAGCGGCCTCGCTCAGGATGACAATTCCAAGACGATGCCGCGCCGGACACACCTGATAACAGACGTAAGTTAGACTGACGCGGCCTGCTCGGCTTTTTCCCAGCGCTTGGGGCGCTTGTTCTGCTGCAGAACCTTTTTGCGGAGGCGCAGCGATTTGGGAGTAACCTCAACGAACTCATCGTCGGCGATGAACTCGATGGCCTGCTCGAGATTGAGCGTCTTATAGGGCACAAGGCGGATGGCGTCATCGGCGGTGGACGCGCGCATGTTGGTCATCTTCTTTTCGCGGACCACATTCACGTCGAGGTCGTTGTCGCGCGAGTGCTCGCCGACGATCATGCCTTCGTAGACTTCAACGCCCGCGCCGACGAAAAGAATTCCGCGCTCCTGCAAGCCATTGAGTGCGTAAGTTGTCGTCGGCCCCTGGCGGTCGGCGATGAGGGCGCCGGTGGGCCGCTGCGGAATCTCGCCCTGGTAGGGAATGTAGCCATCGAAGAGCGTGTTCATGACGATGGTTCCGCGCGTTTCCGTAAGCATTTCAGAACGCAGGCCGATGAGGCCGCGACTGGGAACACGAAACTCGAGCCGCACGCGTCCCGAGCCGTGATTGTGCATCTTGGTCATCTCGCCCTTGCGCGGGCCGAGTTTCTCGATGACCGTGCCGGTGAATTGCTCGGGCACGTCGATGGTGAGATGCTCGACAGGCTCCATGCGGACGCCGTCGACGACCTTGGTGACGATTTCCGGTCGGCCGGCCATCAGTTCGTAGCCTTCGCGCCGCATCATCTCGATCAGGATGGCAAGCTGCAGCTCGCCGCGGCCAAGGACCTTGAAGCTGTCGGGCGATCCGGTTTCTTCCACGCGAATCGACACGTTGGTGAGCAGTTCTTTTTCCAGGCGCTCGCGCAGGTTGCGGCTGGTGACGTACTGGCCCTCGCGCCCGGCAAAGGGCGAAGTATTCACGCTGAACTGAATTGCGATCGTTGGCTCGTCGATGACGATGAGCGGCAGGGGCGAAGGATTCTCGACGCTGGTGATGGTCTCGCCGATGGTGATGCCTTCAACTCCGGCCACGGCCACAATGTCGCCCGTCGCGGTTTCCTGGGTCTCGATGCGCTTGAGGCCGGAAAAGGTGAACAGCTTGGTGATGCGGGTCTTGTAGAGCGAACCGTCGCGGCGGGAGATGTTGACTTCGTCGCCGGCGTGCAGCGTTCCCTGAAAGACGCGGCAGATGGCAATGCGGCCAAGGTAATCGGAGTAATCCAGATTGGCGACCAGAATTTGCAGAGCGCCAACGGGATCGCCAGTGGCTTCGGGGATGGTATCGACGATCGCGCGGAACAGCGGCTGCAAATCCACGCCAGGCTTTGTTGGATCGGTCGTCGCAGTACCGTCTTTGGCGATGGCGTACAGGACGGGGAAGTCCAATTGTGATTCGTCCGCGTCGAGGTCGATGAACAAGTCGTAAATCTCGTTCAAGACTTCCTGCGGGCGCGCGTCGGGCCGGTCAATTTTATTGATTACGACGATGGGCGGCAGCTTGGCCTCAAGGGCCTTCGACAGCACGTAGCGCGTTTGCGGCAGCGGACCCTCAGCGGCATCGACCAGCAACATGACGCCATCGACCATTTTGAGCGCGCGCTCAACCTCGCCACCGAAGTCAGCGTGGCCCGGGGTGTCGACAATGTTGATTTTTCCAAGGCCGAAGTTGATGGCGGTGTTTTTGGCGAGAATCGTGATGCCGCGCTCGCGCTCCAGCTCGTTTGAATCCATTACGCGTTCGGCGACCTGCTCATTGGCGCGAAAGGTTCCGGCCTGGCGCAGCATGCCGTCCACCAGCGTCGTCTTACCGTGGTCAACATGGGCGATGATGGCGATATTGCGTATCGTCTGGCTCACAGGTGCAGTTTTTCCTTTTCTCGGATTCGGCCGCGCGGGCCCTCGGAACGGTGAGGGGAGTAATGGTGAGTTGGTGCGCCGCACAGCGCGGCAGATTTCATTTTATCAGCCGCAGGCTCCGGGCCGATTCAAGCAGCCGGCAGAAGGCACGCGAATTTGAGCCCGGAGGCTGATTTCCCATCATTCAACGGGCATTCACAAAAGCAGCCGTATCCGCCAGCTAGGATGAGGAAATCCGATCCCGCCAGGCGGAACGATTCACCGCGTTGCGATCACCGGCGGCAACCCCGCAAACCATGAGCCTACTTCAGATATGCGTGCACAAGGTCGATCAGATCCTCGGCCAGTTCGGGGGCGATTTGCTCTTTGGCGCCGGCGACCAGGTGAAAGCGGATATGAGTTTCAAGCACTTCGCCCATCAGGCCGTTGATCCCGCCTCGAACGGCCGCGAGCAGCATCAGTTGGCCACCGCAGTCGTCATCCGCTTTGACGAGCCGTTCAACCGCATCCAACTGTCCGCGCAGCCTTCGAATGCGTTGCAGCAACTTCATTTGTTCCCGTTCGTGCAGAGCCATGGAGATTCTCCTTTGCCGGTTCATACCCATCTGGGGTATAGTATATACCCAGTGGGGGTATGGTAACACTTTTTCCCAATTTTATGCCTCTAAGGATCTCCAACCAGCGAAGGCGCCTGTTCTCTGGGTGGGCTTGCGGCTTTTTAATCGCTGCCGGTTTTGCGGGCGCCCAGGTTCCGAGCGGGACGCCAACCGCCCCCGAGCCGACGGCGGCGGCTGAAGCGGAAGTCCTGACCATGTTTCCGCACCCCGATGCGACTCGTTATTGGGTTTCGGGGCAAGCGAACGGCATCTTTCAGATGCACGGGCATTTTCACTCGCCTTACGAGGGAACAAACAGCCTCATCGACGATTTCGAGACCAAAGCGTCAGAGGTCGCGACACTGTACCTTGGCTACCAACTGTGGCCGAACAGCCGGTTCAATACGGATCTGATCGTCGACTTTGAGAATGCGGGTGGACGCGGAATCTCGCAGGCGCTGGGCCTGGCGGGCGAAACCAATGTCGATGTGGTGCGCAACCCGACCCTGAGCACGTCACCCTATCTCGCGCGAGGCGAAATCCATCAAATCTTCGGACTGACGAGCGAAATGGTTGATCAGGACAGGGGCGCCCTGGCGCTGTCGACGAAAGTGCCTGCGCGCAGGTTTGAGATTCGCATCGGCAAGATGACTCTGCCCGACACGTTCGACGTGAACTCCGTCGGCTCCGACAGCCACTTGCAATTTACGAACTGGACCATCGTGAACAATGGCGCGTGGGACTATGCAGCGGACACGCGCGGCTACACGGTGGCCGGAATTCTGGAGTACGACGACAAGGTCTGGTCGGCGCGCTATGCGATCGCCGCGATGCCAACAGTGGCGAACGGCATTGACCTGGATTGGGCGATCAGCCGCGCCAACGGGCAGAACTGGGAGTTCGAATTGCGCAAGGGACTCTTTGCGCGGTGGCTGAATCCGAAGCGAGAGGGCGCGTTACGCGCACTCAGCTTTGTGAATCACGCACACATGGGCGACTACCGCGAGTCAGTGGACCAATATCTGGACGGCCAAGTGACCACGCCCGACATTACTGCTACCAGGAAAAATGGGGCGGTGAAATATGGTTTTGGACTGAACACAGAGCAGGAAGTAACAGACAGTCTGCGGCTCTTTGGACGGTTTGGCTGGAACGATGACCGAAACGAATCATTCGTGTATACCGAAGTGGCGCAGACGATTGAATTTGGCGGCGATTACAACGGCCGGAGCTGGCGGCGCAAGAATGACAAAGTAGGCGTGGCGTATGTTTCGAACGCCATCAAGCGCGACCATCAGAATTATCTGCATTACGGCGGATTAGGCTTCCTGCTGGGCGACGGTAATCTGCGCTACGGACGCGAGGACATTGTGGAGTGGTATTACAACGCCCACATCTGGCACGGTCTTTACGGGATGATCGGCGGCACCGAGATCGCTCATCCGGGCTACAACACCGACCGCGGCCCGGTTTATGTTACGACGGTGCGGGCGCACATCGACTTCTGAGAGAACAGAGAACTAAGAGCGAACGACCTCATTCAATCGAAGGGCGGGCAAGATGGTTTCGCTCAGAACCTTGAGCCTGCCTTCCAGCATTCTTGCGGATTCGGGTGTCGCCGGCGCGTTCACGGGAACTACGTCCTCGGACGAGCGCCCCTTCTTTGCCAACTCCACCCACTCCGACATCACGTCAATGTATCGCTCGAGCGCCTGGGAGGGAGTCTTGCACTCGTCAATCACGAGATAGGCGGAGGGCAGATCGCCCACTACGACCCACAGCCACTCATCTACATCGGGACGTGACGGGTCGATGTGGAAGAGGAAGACAGCGACGAGTTTTCCATAGCCGTCTCCGAAGTAGGCTTCCTGAACCGACAGGCACCAGGAAAATCTTGAGATGTAGTGATGAGCCTTTGCAGCCATCTCTCGGAGAAGCCGAGTGTCTTCCGCATCTTCGCCGAGAATCTGTTCAATCGGAATGACACCGCTAATCGGTGACACTGTGCTTCTCAGTGACATAATTCGCCCCCAAGGAGTTCAAAAAAATCCCCAATGGCGAGGAAGGGAACCGCTGGGTGACTAGAGCTTGAAGCGAAAAACTCACTTGCCCGGTGTGTGCTGCTCCTGCGACGGATCGGGCAGATTGACGATGACCTCGCCGGGCTTGGCGTAGTGGAGCTTTTCGCGCGCCTCGCGCTCAATGGCGTCGGGGTCCGAACTCAGATGGTCGATGCGCTGGCGCATCTGCGCGTTTTCCTGCTGCAGGTCCTTGATCTGCTGTTGCAGGGCTCGGTCTTCGACGCGCTTCTGCTGCCATATCGACAAACCATGATTGCCATAAACAACGTGCCAAGTGACCAGCAACGCAAGCACGATTGCGATGACGGTGCCTGCCGGCCGCCACAATCGGTCTGTCGAGTCAACCGCCCATTTGCGCATGGAGACGCGCCTGGCCGCGGGTGCTTTCGTCTTCGCTTGCACAATCTCTTCCGGCATCGAATCCCAATTCGCTTTAAAGGCGAGTTCTAATTCAGCACAAACTTCTCGGCCGCCAACCCCAGAGCCTTGGAGTCCTGCTCGTTGCGCACTTCAGTGTAGGCGCGAACTACCGGTTCCGTCCCGGAAAGTCGGTAGCAAACCCACGAGCCATCGTCCAGTATGAGCTTGAGCCCGTCGGTTCTGACGACCTGGACGACCTTGCGCCCGCCCAACTCTTTCGGATCAGTCCCTAACTTCTCAGTGAACGCGGCTTTCTGCTCCGCGGTCAAGTGGAAGTTCTCTCGAACCGGGAAATAGGAACCAACCTTGGCAAAAAGGGCCTTTAATTGCACGCCGAGGCTGGTGCCGCGGGTGGCAACCATCTCCGCAACGAGCAGGCCGGCGATGATGCCGTCTTTCTCCGGAACGTGGCCACGGATGGTGAGCCCGGCAGACTCTTCGCCGCCGATGGCGATCTTGTCCTGATCGATAAGCGCGCCAATGTATTTGAAGCCGACCGGCGTTTCATAGAGCGGAACTTTGTAGTGTTCGGCCAGCGCATTGATCAGGTTGGTCGTGGCCACGCTCTTGGCCACGCCGTTCTTCCAGCCGCGCGTCTCGACAAGATAATCGAAGAGCAGCGCGATGACGTAGTTGGGCTGAATGAACGTGCCGTCGCCGTCGACGATGCCGAAGCGATCTGCGTCGCCGTCGGTGGCGATGGCCAGCGCAGCGCCGATCTCTTTCATCTTTTTCTTCGCGGCGCCGAGCAGCTCATCGGAGGGCTCCGGAGCATGGCCGCCAAAGAGCACGTCACGGTAATCGTGGACGGTTTCGACGGTGACTCCGGCCTGGCGGAGCAGATGGCAGGGATAACCGCGGCCCGCGCCCCAGAAGGGATCGTAGACAACTTTGATGCCTGACTTGGCGATTGCTTTCAAATCCACGAGCTCAGCGAGCCGGTTTAGGAATGCCGGCTTGACATCGGCGGTCTCGAAGTTTGCGGCAACCGGGCTGGGAACGCCGACACCCCCGCAGCTCGCGGCCTTATCGATCGCAGCTTCAATCTGCTTTGTGGCTTCAGGCAGAGCCGGCGCGCCATCGGGCGTGGAGAATTTGATGCCGTTGTACTCGGGTGGATTGTGCGAGGCCGTGAAGTTGATGGAGCCTGAGGTCTTGAGCGTGCGTACGGCGTAGGCGATGGCCGGAGTGGGGGCGGCCTCAGGAATCACGATGGGCGTGACGCCGGCGCCGGCGAGTACTCGCGCCGCTTCAGTCACAAAGCTCTCGCCAAGGAACCGAGGATCGCGGCCGACCAGCACTCGATGCGGAGCAGGGAGGGTTTTGACATACGCGGCGATTCCCGCAACCGCCAGCCGGATATTGGCGACCGTAAATTCGTCGGCCACAATCGCCCGCCACCCCGAGGTGCCAAATTTGATCGCAGTGCTCATGTTTTTCTCCACGCGCGGCCGCAACCAGCCGCAAAGTTCATACTGCAACACCGGGCTCGGATCGGCAAGCAGCGCGGCAACTTTTAACCCGAGTTTGACCTGAGGACCGGGACGCGTGGGCGGGGATTACCCGCGATAAGGGTCTTGTTGATTGGCGTTGGACGGCTGGTTCACCGGATACGTCTGGATAAATTGTCGAGCGGAATTCTCGACGTGGCGTCTGTGTGCATAGAAGATGTCCTGAACGGAATCAGAAACCACACGCGTTGTTCTAAGAGACAACCTTGAGGAGGAGACTATGCAGTTGAAGAGAATCGCAGGCCGTCGGCACGGATTGACCGTTGCCGCTGTTATGGCCGCTATCGCGCTGACTTTCGGAGCCATTCCGCGAGGCGCAAGCGCGCAATCCAAACCGGAAGACACACAACCCAGCGATGCCAAGCCGGCTGCGCCCACCGTTCCCGAAACTGTTCGCACGTTTTTCCTGACCAATGCTTCTGAGCAAAACGACTTTAACGATGTTCAAACCGCTCTGCGCAATGTGCTGCCCAAGGCGAAAATCTATGGCATTCAAGTACAGGGTGCAATTACGGTACGGGGCACCGCCGAAGACCTGGAGACGGCGCAAAAGCTGATCGCCGATCTTGACCGGCCGCGTACGATTTATCGGCTGACTTATACGATCACCGATATCGACGGCGGCAAGCGCCTGGGGTCGCAGCAATTCACGCTGCTGGTTACTTCGGGAGAGAAGTCGACGTTCAAGCAGGGCAGCCGCGTGCCGATTGTGACCGGGACATTCGAAGGCCAACCAGCAGGCACACAAGTGCAATACCAGGACATCGGGCTGAACATCAATGCGCAAGTGAACGGGTCGCCAGAGGCGCTCAATCTGCATACAAAGGTCGAGCAATCGAGCCTTGCGGAAGACAAGCCCGTTGCCTCTGCGCAGGATCCGGTCGTTCAGCAGACCACATTTGATGAATCGTCAGTTTTGTCGCAGGGCAAGCCGATGGTCCTTGGGTCGCTCGATCTTCCGGGCACCACGCGTAGCCAGGAGATCGCAGTGGTGGCGGAGATGGTCCGCTAGAGTCTTCGACGAATCTGTCTTGCCGTTGCCTAAGCGGAGCGGGACCGCTCGCGTGTTCCGCTTCGGTAAGGCTTCTCCGAGATTGAAATTACGACTGCCCTTTTCAATTGGCTAACGCCGCGCTGCGTACACCGTCCGGCGTAAAGTGGGGTCAGGATCGTGTTCAATCAGGAGGGCCAATGATCGAAGCTACGTCGACCGCCCGCATCGTGATGACGACGGTGGTCAGCCCTGAAGAAGCCGCGCGTCTGGGCCGGACGCTGGTAGAAGAACGTCTGGCTGCCTGCGCCACACTCCTTCCCCCGGTTCACTCGATCTACCGGTGGCAGGGGAAGATTGAATCGTCAGCCGAGACACTGCTTTTGCTGAAGACGGCCATTGACCAATTGCCGGCTCTTGAGGCACGGCTTCACGAGCTCCACAGTTATCAAACCCCAGAATTCTTGGTGCTGGAGATCGAGGCCGGCAGTCACTCATACCTTCAATGGCTGCGCGCGAATCTGGGCACGCGGCCGGGTACCAAAGTGTAAACGAACGTCATGGGCGTAAACAGGCCCTCTGGTATCCTTGTTGGGGTTTGTCCTCATGCGCTGGCTGTTGATCGTCTTTCTCGTTTCGCTCGTTGCGCTGCTGATTGCGGCAGCGGGAGCTGCCCGCCATGTCTGGCGGCATAGAGCGAAGCCGGGGAACAGACCGACGACAGCCGTTGAGCCGGCAGAAGAGCCGGACTTCGGACTGAAACCCTGATCATTTTGTAAATGAGATGAATTGACAGGCGGTTTCGCTGGGAATCGTCATTCGACGTGTGTCATACACTAGGGACTGCCGCAAGATTGAAGAGTGATTAACGATTTGTTGCTGAAAGGACCTCCCCAGACGTGAGCACCAAGACCCCAGACTCCGCAAACGCGAAGACTCCAGTGGATATATCTATTGCGCACAGTCCCGATTCCGACGATGCCTTTATGTTTTATGGCCTGGCGACGCAGAAAATTCGTGTGCCCGGCTATCGCTTTAACCACACGCTCAGCGACATTGAAACGCTCAACCGCCGCGCGCGCGAAGAGGCTTTTTACGATATCACCGCGGTTAGTTTTCACGCGTATCCGTATTTGCAGGAGAATTATGCGCTGATGGGCTGCGGCGGCAGCGTGGGCGAGGGCTACGGGCCCATGGTCGTTTCCAATCGCATGCTGGACGTCAACGATCTGGGTCGCATCGAGGTCGCCGTCCCGGGCGAGCTGACCACGGCCTATCTTGCACTCAAGATCCTGAATCCGGAGATCAAGACGGTTACGGTTCCGTTCGACCGCATTATTCCCGATATTCTGGCGGGAAAATATGAAGCCGGGCTCATTATTCACGAGGGCCAGCTGACCTACTCCACAAGCGGTCTTTTCAGAGTGATTGACCTGGGGGCATGGTGGCGCGAAACCACGGGGCTGGTGCTGCCGCTGGGCGGGAACGCGATTCGACGCTCGCTGGGCGCCAAAGCGCACAAGGTCCTCTCCAAGGCACTGCGCGACTCGATCCGGTATGCGCTCGACCATCGCGAGCCAGCCCTCGAGTATGCCATGCAGTTTGCGCGCGACCTGGACACTACGATGGCCAGCCAGTTTGTGAGCATGTATGTGAACGAGCGCACCCTTGATTACGGCGCCGACGGCCGCGAAGCGATCCGCAAGCTGCTCGCAATGGGCCACGAGCGCGGCATCATCCCGATGGCTCCGCAAGTGGACTTTGTGGATTAGCGCGAGTTCCCGCTTGCGGCGCCGATGTTGGCGCGAACGGATTCCATCTTTGTCCTGTGCAGACACGGTACGGGCGGGTATTGAGTCCGCCCAAAGGTCATTGTTGCGTCCCAATCATTCTGCGGCTCATTTCTAAATCTTTTCTAATCTCTGCCGATGCTTCTCAACAGGAGCATTGTCCGGATGACCTCGCACGAATCTCCCGTTCTTTTGCTTGCATCGCCCGATCCGGCACTTCTTGGCGCAGTTGAACCCCTGCTTCAGACGGCCGGCGCTCGCGTGGAGGTGGTTCTGTCAGCACAGGCGGTGCTGACATTTCTCGTTGGCACGAATCCGCCCGCACTGCTGGTGCTGGATGCGAGCCTTCCCGATATGCCGATCAGCCAGTTACTGGCTGCGGCGAGGGCGATTGGCGATGGGCCGCGCGTACCCATTGTGCTGATCGCGGACAGTGTGACTCAGGAATGGATCGACCGACTCGCCGATGGCGTGATCGATGACCTGATTTTGCGCTCGGCTGAATGCGCCTACTGGCAGCTTCGAATCGAGCTGCTGCTGCGTAACCAGCGCCTGGCGCTTGAGCTTGAGACTCTGCGCGAGGCGGCGATTCGCAACGCGCAGTTCGACCGGCTCACCGGGGTCTACAACCGGGAAACGATGCTCTCCATGCTGTTCCGCGAGACCGACCGTGCGCAGCGCATGAATAGCTCCTTATGCCTGTTGCTCTTCGATATTGATGACTTTGGCCATTGGAATTCGCGGTTGGGCGTGGACGCGTGCGACGAACTGCTGTGCCAGGTGGCGAGCCGTACCGGCGCGCTCCTGCGCAGCTACGATCTGCTGGGACGGCCGGGGATGGACGAGTTCCTGATCGCCTTGCCGGCGTGCAGCCTGGCCAGCGCGATGATTCTGGCCGAGCGTCTTCGCGTCGACGTATTCTCCGTGCCCTTCCGCGTGGCAGGCGATGCTATTCGCCTTTCCGCGTGCTTTGGCATTGCGAACAGCAGCGGCCGATCGCCGGTGGTGGTTCTGCGCGAAGCTGAGAAGGCTCTGGAGTATGCGAAGGCCGCCGGGCCGGAGTCTATCCAGTGTTTCGGTTGCCCACCGGAACCCGTACCATCGCCAGTAAAGTTCCTCTCCGCGAATTCAGGCGATGAATTATTGGCGTGGTAGAGATTTTCTCCGAGCCATCGTTTCTCGCCGCGAGTCGGCGGGGGAAATGAGCTGCGAAGTCCAGGCGGGGATTTATCTACTTGATCGTAGCGCCTTCCGATTCCAGGAACTCCTGGAAGACGTCATTGGAGAGCAGGCGGCCGCGGGATGTGAGCCGTACACGCGCGCCGTCGGAGAACAAAAGGCCATCGGCGACGAGGCGGTCGACCGTTTCCATTGCGGGTGCGAGGATCTCGGAGCCGAATTCCCGCGTGAGCGCGGCAAGGTCCACTCCTTCGTTCATCCGGAGCCCGAGAAACCAGGCTTCCTCGAATTGCTGCGCGGGCGAAAGGCGAGGTCATCTCGGGCGTTGCGGGGCCTGCGAGATATTCTTTCAGGTCGTCGGTGGTCGTGAAGCGGAGCGTAAAACGGCCGGCAGGGGCTAAAGCCCTCGATGACTGGGCGCCAATTGCGGCACGACTAAAGTCATGCCCTGATACAAGGCTCGCTTCATGCAACATTGACGACGCGTCCAGGCCGACTCCAAGATAGGGCCGCCGCTGCCAGTAGCGCATATTGTGCTTCGATTCGAATCCAGGGTGCGCGAAGTTCGAGATTTCGTATTGGCGGAGCCCGGCACTTTTAAGCCGCTCAATGGCCCGCTCATACATGCGAGCGATTGCATCGTCACTCGGAACCAAATCGGCGCGATAGCGGACGCCCCCTTTGAGCATCTCGCGACCCAGTCGCGAATCTTCATCGACCTCAAGCATGTACACGCTGGCATGAGGCATGCCGGAGCCGATGAGCGCGTCCAGAGACTCTTCCCACGAGGCGAACGTCTGTCCGGCGAGCCCCGCAATCAAATCCACATTCAGATTTGCGATTCCCGCCGCGCGCAACCGGCGAAGATCGGCCTCGACAATTGCGCGGCTGTGCAGACGGCCGCTGGCGTGCGCTTCGGAGTCAACAAAAGACTGGACGCCAAGGCTCACGCGGTTTACGCCGGCGGCCGCCATCGCTTCCAAAGTCGAGTCGGCTATTTGGCCGGGCGCGCACTCCACGGTGATTTCCGCATTCGCGGCGAGATCGAATTGCGATCGGATTGAGGCGAAGAGGCTCAGGAGGAGATGTGGAGGTAACAGACTGGGCGTTCCACCCCCGAGATAGACCGTGTCCACGTGCCGCGGGCACTCCGTGCCCATACTCTTGGACCAGATTGAGGCTTGAGAAAGGTCCTCGATCAGCCGGTCGACATAGCGCTCATGATCCGCGGCCGGGTAGACGCCCGAGGCGAAATTGCAATAGGTACACTTCGACCGGCAAAAGGGGATGGAGACGTAAATCCCAAGCGCTCTGTCGCCGCTACCGGTCATGAAAAGATTGTTTCACGAGGCCTCAGTCCTGTTGTTCGGGAAATCTCTCCCGCGGCTCATGCAATCATTAATTAGAAGGAGATCCGGATTTGAAAGCGTGGCCTATTGTTGCCATCCTCGTTATCCAGGCCATCCTTTTACTTGGCCATTGGTTCGTTTATTCCACTTTCATTGCGTTCTGCCCTGGCCTCGCTCCCGCTATCGCCGCTGATCTGCGCGTTGCATTTTTGGTCCTGGCCTTCAGCTTCGTCTTCGCCTCGCTGCTTTCCTTCCGCTTTTCCAATCCCGCCGTTCGGGCCGTCTATTGGGCTGCGGCTGTCTGGCTGGGTTTTGTCAACTTTTTCTTCTGGGGATCGGTCGTACTTCGACTGGCGTGGCTGGCGATTGTGTTCTCGCACGTAGCCGCAAATCCCGGAGCTTTCCGCGCGCCGCTGGCAGGCGCTATCTATTTGATTGCGGCGCTTACCGGAGTTTACGGCCTCATCAATGCCCGCATCATTCGCATTCGACGCGTTGCCGTGAAAATCCCCAACTTGCCTGCGTCCTGGCGCGGTCGCAGAGCGGTTCTGATGAGCGACTTGCATCTGGGAGCGATCAATGGCGTCCGTTTTTCCCGACGTGTTGTCGCGGCGGCTTCGCAGCTCCAGCCGGATGTCGTTTTCATCCCCGGCGATCTTTTTGACGGTACGAAGGGTGACCTTGATCAATTGCTCGCGCCCTTCCACGCGCTCAAGCCGCCGCTCGGCGTTTTCTTTTCCACCGGCAATCACGAGGAATTCACTTCGCCAAAGCCATACATCGAGGCCATTCGGCGGGCAGGGATTCGCGTTCTCGCCAACGAGGAGGTTGCGGTCGATGGCCTCAAGATTGCAGGCGTTTTCTATCACGACTCGTCGTCGCCGCTGCACATGAAGGCTGCGCTCAGCAGCATGAGTCCGGCGGGTACCGAAACTATTGGCGCAATTCCGGGCATTCTGCTGAACCATGCGCCGGCGCGCCTGCCGATCGTGGAGCAGGCAGGTTTCAATCTGCAACTCTCCGGCCACACGCACGGTGGGCAGTTTTTGCCATTTACCTGGATCACGCGCCGCGTTTACGGCCGCTTCACGAGCGGACTGCACAGCTTTGGATCGCTCGAGGTCTACACTTCGACAGGGGCCGGAACCTGGGGTCCTCCGATTCGCGTCGGGACGCGGCCGGAGATCATTCTGCTGGAATTCTCTTAGGGGCTCATCGTTTATTGGCAAGCAATTCTGGAAACATGGAGAATCCTGCTTTGAGCACTGAATCTACCGCGCCGGGACCGAACGAATCGGGACAGCCCGTGATTCGCACGCACCTTACCGGATTCAATCTGCTCATGAGTCCGCGGCTCAACAAGGGAACCGCATTTACTGAGGAGGAACGCGACAGGTTTGCTCTTCACGGTCTTCTGCCGCCGCATATAGGAACCCTGGAAAGCCAGCGCGAGCGGCGTAAACGCGTGCTCGACAGCCTACCCAACGCGTTCGACAAATACAGCTTCATGCGCGACCTGCAGGACAACAATGAGACGCTGTTTTACTCGCTCATTGCCAACAATACTGAGGAACTGCTGCCGATCGTCTACACGCCGGCCGTCGGCGAGGGCTGCCAGCGTTTTTCTGAGATATGGCGCAAGCCGCGCGGTCTGTTCCTCAGCTATCCAAACAAGGACCGCATGGAACAGATTTTTTTGAGCTCCCATTTCGATCCCATACGCTGCATCGTGGTCAGCGACGGGGAGCGCATTCTCGGGCTTGGAGATCAGGGCGCAGGCGGCATGGGCATTCCCATTGGGAAAATGGCGCTCTACACTGCGTTGGGCGGAATTCCGCCGGAGCATTGCCTACCGGTGCTGCTCGATGTGGGCACCGACAATGAGGAGCGGCTCGACGACCCCATTTACGTCGGATGGGAGCACAAACGCGTTCGCGGGCAGGAGTATGACGATTTCATCGAAGCCTTTGTGAGTGCCGTCGAGCGCCGGTGGCCGCACGTTCTTTTGCAGTGGGAGGATTTTGCGGGCGCGAATGCGGCGCGGCTGCTGGAACGCTATCGCGACCGGCTATGCACGTTCAACGATGACATTCAGGGAACCGCGGCGGTGACGACTGCCACGCTGCTCGCGGCGGTGAATGCAACAGGAATACCGCTGCGGGAACATACCATCGCCATGTTCGGCACGGGATCAGCAGGCGCCGGAATTCTGGATCTGCTGATTACCGCAATGAAAGAAGAAGGTCTGAGCGACGAACAGGCCCGCCGGCGCATTTACGCGTTCAATCACCTTGGCCTGCTCGTCGATGGGGGCGAGGGCATTCGGCCCGCGCAGCAGCCGTTCGTTCGGAAACGCGAGGATGTTGCCGGGTGGAGGCTGTCGGCTCCGGGTTCGGGCGTGATCTCGCTGCTCGACGTCGCGCGCAACGCGGGCATCACGGTGCTGGCGGGCGTGAGCGCTCAGCCTGGCGCATTCACTGAGGAAATTGTGCGCGAGATGGCGCGTCACACTCCGCGCCCGGTCATCTTTCCGCTGTCGAACCCGACCTCGCAGAGCGAGGCTGCGCCCGCCGATCTGCTGCGATGGACTGAAGGCCGCGCCATCGTCGGCACGGGCAGCCCATTTGCTCCGGTTGAAGTCAACGGCAAACTTGTCCGAATCGCGCAGGTGAACAATTCCTACATTTTCCCCGGTCTCTCGCTCGGCATTCTTGTCAGTCGCGCTCG
The DNA here is from genome assembly GCA_963850865.1 of uncultured Acidobacteriaceae bacterium. GTDB lineage: Bacteria > Acidobacteriota > Terriglobia > Terriglobales > Acidobacteriaceae > Telmatobacter. Next base: position 26,190 of record CAWKMZ010000004.1, on the reverse strand, counting down.
GCGCGTGACCAACGGCATGATTATGGCCGCCGCCAAAGCACTCGCTTCGCTTTCGCCGGCCCGCGCAGACAAAAGCGCGCCGCTGTTGCCGCCGATCGCGGACTCTCGCAAAACGAGCGCGGCGGTTGCTGCGGCCGTGGGGAGGCAAGCGATGGCCGAGGGGGTCGCTGACGCCTGCGACGAAGCCGAATTCGCCGAAAGAATTCACGCCTATGTGTGGGAGCCGGAATACCAGCAATACGAGCGCATCTTGATTGTTCGCTAAGTTGGTTATTCTCCGGCCGGCACTTCTTCAAGCAATCGCTTCCACGTCTTCTGATTTTTGCGGAAGCTTTTCTTCAGGTCCTCGAGAATCCGTTCAAAGTCCGCGTTGGTGCGAAGGTTGTTCCACGCGGGATTCTTCTGGAACCAGGGATAGTTTTCGTTGCCGAGGTAGATCGCGCGGCGCAGCCAGTGGAGGGCCTCGCTGGAGTCGCCATCGACTGCGAAGTATGTGGCGAGCCGGTAAGCCATTTCACTGTCGGCCTCGGCGGCGGCCAGCGTGTCGTCCTTGAGCAATGCAACGCCCCGCTCCCGGGCATTCGCCTGGACGTAGCAGATGGCCAGCGTGGGCACGGCAATGCGCAGCGAGGAGTCGTCGGCGATCACGCCCTCGAGAATCTCGATGGCCTTGGCGAGATTTCCCAGGCGCATTTCCTGATAGCCCGACGAGGTTCGCAGCAGCGGATGGCGAGGCTCCAGCGCCAATCCCTTTTCCAACTCGTCGCCGGCCAGCTCTATTTGATTCTGGTAGTGGTAAACGCGAGCGCGATGGTTGTAGAGAATGGCCGCATTCGCCGGATTGAGCTTGAGCGCGCGGCTGAATTCGCCCAACGCCTCGTCGTACATGCCGTCGCCGCGCAGCGCCAGGCCGGCCACCATGTGAACGTTCCAATCGTTGGCGGCGCCGGCGAGCAGGTTGGCAATCCCATGACGCGCCGACTCCTTTTCGCCGCGCGACAGCAACATATAGATGCGGTAGAGATTGGTTTCGGTCGACGCCGGATCGAGCTTCAGCGCTTCATCGAAGGCGCGGCGCGCGCGCATCACGTGGATTTGCCCGCCGAAGCCATGCCGTGCGTATTGCAGCTCGGCTATGCCGAGGCCGCTCCATCCAGCTGCGAAGCCCGGATCGGTTTCAGTGACGCGCGTAAACAACTGATGAGCGCGTTCGAGATCCGCGAGGGAACCGGTACGCACCATAAACGAGCTCAAGAGAGCGCGAGCCTGCAGATAACGCTCGCTGACCAGCCCGCGTAAAGACTCGGCGCGCGCCGGCGCCCGCGTCGCCTCGGCGCTTTGCCCAGTGCGCGACGACTCGATTCCTTCCGCGGCGCCCATTCCCTGAAGCGTGGCAAAAACTTCGTTTGAAATCTCAGACTGCACGGCGATCAGATCCAGAGACGCGACGCGAATGGATCCGCCGGTGCGGACGCTCTGCGACGCAACGTCAAGCAGTTGCCAGTTCAGGTCGAATCCGTTATCGGAACGAACGAAGCTGCCGGCGAGCACGAATTTCACCAGCAGTTTTTGACCGACCGCCAACGGATCCATCTGCGCCCAGGACTGCGCACCTGCAAGTGGCATGAGCGCGCTCGAAGGCCGCACGACCAGCGATGGAATCCGCGCCAGCCGTGCGGCAATCGCGTCAGCGAGCGCGAATCCGTAGAGAGGCGCCGCCTGCGTTGTGCCCAGGTTGACGAAGGGCAGCACAACCAGCGAGTTCTGCGTCTTTTGCTCCCCTGTTGATTCGCGGAATCGCTCAGCCAGCATGGAAAGCAAACCCGTGGTGCGCTTTTCGGCCTCAGGGCCCGTCGCGGGCAGGTTGGCCGCCGCGTCTCCGGGAAGGATGCCGGTGTCGATGCGCATCGCCTTCATAATCGTCTTCAGCCCTTCGCGAACGTCAGCTGCCGATGCCGTGCGCGCGCCGGGATTTTTTTCAAGGCAGGCAGCGATCACGCTCTTGAGTTCAACCGAGATCTCCGGAACGATCGCGCTCAAGTCGTCCGGCTCAAGAAACTGGATGGCGCGAATGGCCTGAAAGTCTTCGGCGTCGGCGCGGGCGAATGGGTGGCGGCCGCCGGAAAGCTCATAGAGGATCACGCCCAGCGCCCACACGTCCGATTGCACGCTCGATTGACCCGTGACAAATTGCTCTGGCGCCATGTAGCGGATGGTTCCGCCGCGCGCGGTGTAGGTTGAAACGGCGGGTTTGTCCTTTGCGAGATTGGGCTTAGCGGGGTCGAAGCGCGCATCTTCAGGCGCGATCCGCCGGGCGAGACCGAAGTCCAGAATCTTCACCAAGCCGCCGTCGGTCAGCATTACGTTCTGCGGTTTCAGGTCGCGATGAAAGATGCCGAGTGCGTGCGCCGCCTGTAATCCGTCGGCAATCTGAATTCCCACCGAGAGCAAGAGCTGCAAAGTCGCCGGGCCGCGGGCGATCAACTCGTCCAGCGGCTGGCCAGGGACAAATTGCATGGCGATATACGCTTCATCGCCGCTTTCGCCGACCTCATAGATGGCGCATACGTTGGGATGTTCAATGGCCGAAGCCAGGCGCGCCTCACGCAGCACTGTCGAACGCATCTGCTCGGCCGTGAGCAGCCCGGTGTGGAGCATTTTGAGCACAACGGGACGCTGCAGCAGCGTATCGTTGGCCGCGTACACCACGCCGCTGCCTCCGGCGCCAAGACGCCGCAGAATCTCGTAATGGGCAATTGTCCTGCGCTTCATCGCTCAACTCAAGTCTAGCGTCCATCGCGTAAGGAACGTCTCAAGACAGGGCTCTTCGCCGGGCCATTGTCGATCTGTTAACGTCGAATTGACGATGAGCGATGGAAACGGATTCGCGGGCCGTAGCGACCGGCGCCGGGCGCAGTCGCATGTGAGCGCGCGAAAGCCGATGGCGAGGCTGGTGTTCGCCCTGGCGGTTGCTACGCCGTTCTCTTGTCTCGTTGCACAACAAAACGCAGGGCAACCGCCCCAGCAGCAGGCTCAACAAAATGCACCCGCAACGTCCGCCCCGGAAAGCGGTACTTCCTCTGCGGCACAGCAACCGGACGCCGGCGCGCAGCTCCACACCGGAACCAGCAGCGGCCTCGATACTGATGCGCGTTTGCAGAATCTGCTCGCCGATCACGAGTACTTGCTACTTCAGGCGCAGCTCGATCGGCTTCCTCCGGATCAGGAGCAGTTTTATCGCGGTATTCTGGCGAATCGCTCAAACCAATTGGAAGAGTCGGTGAAGCTGCTCGAACCGCTTGTCGAAAGTGTGACTGCGAGCGGCGACACGGCTCGCGAAAAACTGCTGCGTATGGCGCTCGCCGAAGATTACCTGCGCCTTGGCGATTGGACCAAAGCTGCTCGGGCCTACCAGGCTCTCGACGACCGACTTCACGCGAACTTGAGCGCCAGCGAGCAGGACGAAATTGAAATGCCGCTCAAGATGCTGCCGCTAGCCGCCGCCAATCCGCCGATCACGGTGGACCCGTGCGACCCATTCAGGCTCCAAGTCAGCAACGATCCTCTGGGCCTCATCGATGTGCCCGTTTTTATCGACGCGCGATCCCACAGCTGGATGCTCGATCCGACCGCGCCGTTCAATCTGATCTCGCGATCCATCGCGCGCGACGTCGGCCTTGAAGTATCACAGAAGTCTGCCACGATTCGGACGCTCACCGGACGCCCCATCCAGGTTCACTCAACCGTAATCCCGCGCTTTACGATTGGCGGCCGCCTGACGCTGCACAATGTAACGGCCTTTGTATTCGAAGACGCGGACTATACGTTTCCTGGTTCCGGCTATCGGGTCGAAGGCGTTCTGGGGTATCCGGCGCTGGCTGCGATGGGAAGGATCACGGTCTCCGATAACGCCATCCAGGTGAACCCCGCAAAGGAGGTCGATCCGCTTTCCGATCAGGATCGCCTGACCACGGGCGCCCGTTTTTATTTCGACGGCGATGAAATCATCGTTGCTCTCGGGCGGACGCCGGACCCCGGCGCCGACCCAACTTCACAAGAGGACCCGGGCGGAAATCGCAGCGACTCCGGCGAAAGCGACGACCGGATGTTCGCCATCGACGCAGGCGGCCAGCAAACATATTTGACCTCGCGCTGGTTCGACGAGCACGCCGCCGAATTCAACGGCAAGAAAATGGAACCGTTCTCATTTCCAGGTATGGATTCCGGGCCGAGGTCAGCATATGTTGCCGACAATGTGCCACTGGCGGTCGGTGACAAAACTGTCGACCTTCATTACATCCCGGTCCTCACCCAGCCACTTGGCTCGGCCGCGCGCGACGACGTTTATGGTGTGATCGGCATTGACGGACTCGACCAGCTGAACAGTTACACGTTTGACTACCGGACCATGCGGTTTAGCGCGAAAAGTGAGTAAGAAGGCTGGGAGCTGGCCAACGGGCGCCGATCGTTATTTCTTCTCTTTCTCCAGATTCGCCTGGCCGCGGCGGCCCAAGATGAGAATCGCGATTCCAAAAACCAGCAGCACCAATCCCCACCATAGATTGGCGTCGATCCCCATGCTCTTTGCATACACATCCACCTCGGAGCGCGTCGACAGGCCGAAGGCCGTCAGAATCGTTCCGATCAATGTGAACAGCATGCCCATCGAGATTCGCGGATCGTAGAACATGGTTTTCCTTCCTGCTCAAACGAGGATCAAATTCACAGCGATCGCAACCAGCAGTATCGCAGCCGCCATTGCCTCTGGACGCTTCCACCACTTTGAGCTCTTCGATGCCCGCGGCACCATGGAGTGCACAAGTCCTTTGAGTTCTTCTTCTGGCCGCGCATTTGTGAACACGCTTACGACAACTGTACCTAGCAGGCTCACGAGGAACGCCAGTATCGCCGTGCCCAGACCCAGCGCCATCTCGCTTGCAGGATGAATCAACGGAGCGATCCAGCCGGCGTGGATGCATGGTTGCTCGCCGTAGGGTAGCGCGAGGCCGTGATTCAGAAGAGCGGCGGCCGCCCCCGTGATCAATCCCGCAAACGCGCCGTGCCCGGTTGCGCGCTTCCAGAAAACCGCCAGCAGCAACACGGCAAACAGCGGAGCATTCACGAAGGCGAAGATCAGCATCATCGCGTCGAGAATGCTGTCGAATCGCATTGCGGCGCATGCCCCGCCGAAGGCAAGCAGCGTTCCGCCTACGACCGCCCATCGGGCCACGGCGAGCAACCGCTTGTCGGCGGCGTTGGGGGCCAGGAGCGCCTGAAAGATATCGCACGTGAAGACGGTGCTGAACGACGTTATGCTCGCAGCGACGCCGCCCATCAGACAGGCCAACAAAGCCGTCACTCCCAGCCCGAGCAGACCCGTCGGCAGGAATTCAAGAAGCATATTCGGCGTGGCCATCGCGTAGTCAAGAGCAGCGTGACCGTCGGCGGCGATGATCGGCTTTCCGTCCGCGCCGGCCTTTGCCGGAACAAGGCCGCTCCCCGCTTCCACCGCCGGCGGCACAACTGTGATCTCGTGGTAAATCACACCGTTGTCGTTGTGAATCACAATCGAAGTGTGCGGAGTGGGCAAGGCCAATGCAATCAACCCAGGAATGATCACGATAAACGGCACAAACACACGTACCGCAGCGGCGATGATCGGACTTCTTCGCGCGGATTCAACATCCTTCGCTGCCATCGCGTTTTGAAGCAGCCTGAAGTCGGTGCACCACGTTCCGCCTCCCAGAACAAGGCCCACGCCGAGTACGAGCACAATCGCGCTTGCTCCCATGGGATGCGTACCTGCGTGAGCCGCACCGGACGACGCCTGCACCACGCCATGCGAGAAAGCTGCGGTTGACGCGGCCTTCAACCCGCTCCAGCCGCCGATTCTTTTCAACCCCAACAGGACAACCGGCAGCAGCCCGGCAAGCACAAGACAGAACTGCATCGCCTGGTTGTACATCGCGGCGCCAAGTCCGCCGAGAAGAACATAAGCCAGCACCAAAGCCGCGGGCAGCCCCATTGCGACGAGCAGAACTCCGGTCGGCGGCAAGTTCGACGTGGTGGCAATGCGATCGAAGACGTGGAGCGCCACAAAGACGCGCGCCATGGCGTAGAGTGCGATCCCCGCGCTGAATGGGGACATCGTGACGAAAAGAAATGCATTCAGCACGCGCGTCTTCCGGTCGAAGCGCAGCCCAAGGTATTCCGGGATGGAACGTATGGCTCTTGAGCTTGATGTTGCGGTCGAAAACGAGCCGTAGAAGACGGGCATGAGGTAAAGGCCCACGAAGAGCATCGCGGGAATGGAGCCAAGCGCGAAGAATCCCACGCTGACCAGCCCGTACTTCGCTCCGGCCGCGCCCATGCCGAGCACTTCCTGAGCGCCGAGGCCCGCGCCCAGCATCGCAAGGGCGCATAGCCAGCCGGGTAAAGAGCGCCCGGCTTGCATGAACTCCCGGCTTGCTGTCATCGCCGGCCTGAGCGAGAATCCTGCTGCCAGGATAAAGAAGGCGTAGATCAGAAGGATGAGCGAGTCAGTCGCGGCAAGATTGGGAACAGCGAGATTGGACACAGACCATTCCTTCCCTCCTGATGGTACAGAATCTGCGCGGCCCGGTGCGTGGCGCCGCACGCAACCTTACGCATGGCCGGCTCAAGGTTCATCCCTCGGTGCGCACGCAAAAAAGCGGCGGCAGGGGGAGCACTCCCTGCCGCCAAGTTCTTGCTATTTGTGTTGCGTTGCCCGAGGAGCACTTATTTTACGATCGCGCTCAGTTCCAATTACCCATCGCTGCGGAGCAGGCGCTGCGCTGTTATTGCGGCTGGCCTGATCCCGGAGCCGGCGGCGGAGCACCATCGGGCGGTGGCGGTAGTGCGCCATCTGGTGGTGGCGGCGGCCCCTGCTGCTGGTGGAACTGCCCGCCTTGCCCGCGGAACCGGTTGCCTGGCCCGCCCATGCCCGGTCCGCGCCCGTCCGGTCCCCACTGATCACGTCCGGGTTCGCGCATTCCGTCGTGCTGCATCCGGTTTTGGTGCAAGGTCTGGAGCTGTTTCCACTGGTCCGGCTTCAACTGCAGCCGAATGTCCAAAAGAAAGCGCGCGTTTGCCTTTTCAAGATCCGCGCGTGCGCTTACAACCTTGTCAATTTGTGCTTCGATCGCGGCGCGGTCCGGAGTGTCGGCCTTCATCAGCGGGCCCATCTCCAACTCCGCCTTGCTCAAGGTAGCCTGCATGTCGATCAGCTTCATGCGATGGTCCTGGAGAATCCCATCCATCGCCTTGCGCTGGTCGTCAGTCAGGTTCAGTTGCTTCGCAACGTCCGGATTGTTCCAGAATTGCCCGTTTGCAAATCCGAATGAGCGCTCCATCGGAGGCCGATGCTGCCCGAAACCAGGTTCCATCCCCGGCCCGCCAGGCCCTTGAGCGCAGGCCCAACCTCCGGCCGTCAATACTCCCGCTACCGCCAAAATCAGTCGTACATTTTTCATCATTCTCATCGGTTCTCCCCTGCCTTTTGTCCTAACGGACCCTTTCCCGCCTTCTCTTCCGGTGCTTCTTGCGTTTCTCAAAAGATCCTTCAATTCGCTCCGTTGCTTTCCATCATCTGCGCCAGCGGTTCCATGGCCGCCGGAACCTGCCGCGATACATCACTGTCTACCGTTGCTAACAGATCCTCATCCTCATTGGAGGCATTCTTCACCGCGATCGGCGGCTGCGCGGCATTCGTTCTGGCGGCGACAGGCTGTTCAGCTGCCTTGTGCACGAGAGCGGTTCTTTGTTCCGCCGCCTTGATTGCCGCTTTCATGGCTGCGACTCGGGCCGACTCTTGCCGCACGTGGCGCTCGTACAGTGTGCCCGCGAGGCTCCCCGCCGCCAGCAAGCAACCGAGAGCCCAGGTAGCCGCCAGACGCCAGGTGTGCCGAGTCGTCATAACCGCCGACCGCGGCTGGCTGTACGCGGCCTCGCTCCAGGCATCCACGCTGGCCTTGAAGTGCTTCAACGCACCCGCCACGATTGGATCGTCAATTTCTCCCGCCCATTTGTTTCTGCCGCTCATTTTTGTCCTCTCAGCTCTGCGCGCACCCTGCCCACCGCCCGCGACAAGTGTGCTTTCACCGTGCCCTCGCTCAATCCAGTGACTCGCGCAATATCGTTCAACTCCCGCTCTTCCACGTAGCGCAGCAGGAACACCGTACGCTGCCGCGCGCTCAGGCTTTCGACTGCCTTCCAAACGTGCGCAACCTGCTCCCGCGCCAATATCTGCTGCTCCGCGTTTCGCTCGCCGTTCGGCAGCCAGTCGCTCGCCTCGTCAACACTGACCGCGTTCGCCTGCGTATGCCGCCAGAACTGCAAGCGCCGATTTCGCCAGTGGTCCTTCTGCAAATTGATGGCGATCCGCATCAGCCAGGTCATGGCGCTCGAGTCGCCGCGAAAGTGTTTCCAGTTCCGATGCGCCTTCAGAAAACACTCTTGCGTCAGCGTCTCCGCCAGATCCACATCTCTCAGCGAGGCCAGCAGGAAACGGAAGATTTGAGGCCGGTGGCTTTCGACGATGCTCGCAAATTCGCGCGCGGCGAGTTCCTCCGCGGCGTCTGCGGTCATCGGCTTAACGGCTGTCCCGGCTGCCATCGAATTGGTAGACGTCACCACGCGGCGCAAGTTTACAACCCCTGCGTCCATTTTCGCCCCAAGGCGCCATCAAGCCCAAGGGCGGAAAGGCCGCAAAAGCGGCGCAAGCCCTTTGTTCCTGCCGAAGGTTCAGAGGCGTGGCTCCGCCAGTTTGCCCCGCGCCGCCACACCGCCAAGCTGGCTGCAGTTCGCGGGCGGCAAGGCGCTGTTGCTGGGCAAAGGTATAATTCGTTGCGGCAGAATGAGCGGCGCGCGGCGAACCAAGCTGTATGACGCGCGAAGCACACCGCTGAAAGCGTGAAATGCAGTTTGGGGAGAAGCAAATGATTTCTCGTCGAGATTTTGTCAATGGTCTGGCCGCGGGCGCCGCGGCCTCAGCTTTCGCGTCCACGGCGAAGAGCTATGCGCAGATCCTGGGCGCCAACGATCGTTTGAACATTGCCATCAACGGCCTGAATGGCCGCGGTTACGCGCATCTCGCTGGGCTGGCCGCCAACAGCAATGCGGCGCGTGTGGCCTATATCTGTGACGTCGATTCCGGCATCCTAAGCAAATTTGCGGCTGCGGCGGAGCAAAAACTCGGCTACGCGCCGAAGGCAGAGACCGATTTCCGACATGCCCTGGAAGCAAAAGAAGTCGACGCCATTACGATTGCCACTCCCGACCACTGGCATACACCGATGGCCGTGCTCGGCCTCAAAGCCGGCAAGCACGTTTACGTCGAGAAGCCGTCCAGCCAGAATCCGCGCGAGGGAGAGTTGCTGGTCGCCGCGCAGAAGAAATATGGAAAGCTCGTACAGGTGGGCGATCAGCAGCGATCTTCCGACTACACCATCCGCATGATCCAGAAGATTCACGACGGGCTGATCGGAGACGCGTACATGGCCAAGTCCTGGTATGCCAATACGCGCGGGTCAATGGGCATCGGCAAGCCCGCGCCGGTGCCTTCCACACTCAATTGGGATTTGTGGCAGGGCCCGGCGCCGCGCAGCGAATACAAAGACAACATTCAGCCATACAACTGGCACTGGCTGCGCCGTTACGGCACCGGCGAAACGCTCAATAACGGCACGCACGAGGTTGACATTTGCCGATGGGCCTTGCAGGCCGAGATTCCTCACACCGTAAACGCAAGCGGCGGACGCTACCAGTACAAAGACGACTGGCAGTTCCCGGACACAACCATCACCAACTTCGAATATCCCGGCAAACTCATCTCGTGGGAGGGCCGTTCATGCCAGGGCATGCGGCTCTACGATCGCGACCGCGGTTCGGTCATCATGGGCACCAAGGGCTCGGTGGTGATCGATCGAGCCGGCTACGATGTTTACGACTGGAAAGGCAAGCAGATCGATACATATCGCACCGGCCACGAAAGCTCAACCGGCGATCTGCTCAGCGCCGACACCATGACCGACGCTCACTTTGCCAACTTTCTTGCGTCCATTCGCGGCCAGCAAAAACTTAACTCGCCGGTCATGGTCGCCAATGTGACCGTGACCATGCTGCTGCTCTCAAACATCGCGTGGTTCGTCAACAGGCTGCTGCGGGTTGACACCGAAACCGCGCACGTCTTCGACGATCCCGAGGCCATGAAATACTGGGCTCGCACCTATGAACCGGGATGGGAAGTGACGGTTTAAGGGCCTTGAGCTGAAGTTGTCATCCTGGGGCGAAGGCCGCGCAACTGCGAAGCCGAAAGATCCACATTGCAGAATCGTGGCTGGGCGGAGAGCATCAAAATTTGCGGGAGTGTGAAGAATGGCCGTCTCTGTCTCATCATTACCCGCCGCCCAGGCCGGAACGATTACCCTTGGCGGAGATTTGACTGTGAATCGCATGGGCTACGGCGCCATGCGCATTACCGGTAAGGGCATCTGGGGCCCGCCAGACGATGTCGATGCGGCGCTGGCCACGCTGCGCCGCGCTGTCGAGCTTGGCGTCAACTTCATTGATACCGCCGACTCTTATGGCCCTGATGTCTCTGAAGAGCTGATTGCGCAGGCGCTCTTTCCCTATCCTGCGGGCCTCGTCGTCGCGACGAAAGCCGGATGGACGCGCTTCGGACCCGGCGTTTGGCAGCATGACGCCAGCCCCGCGCACCTTGAGAAGGCCATCGAAGGGAGCCTCAAGCGCCTGCGTTTGGACCGCATCGATGTCTATCAACTGCACGTTCCCGATCCGGCGGTTTCCTTTGATGCCTCGATGGAAACTCTCGCGCGGCTGAAAGAACAAGGAAAGATCCGCCACGTGGCTCTCTCGAACGTCACGCTCGAACACATCAAGCGCGCGCAGAAAGTTGTCCCCATCGTCAGCGTACAGAATCGCTACAGCTTCTCGGATCGCGAGTGGGATTTCGTGGTGGATTACTGCGAGGCCAACGGGATTGCGTTTCTGCCCTGGGGACCGATGGCGCAAGCGCGCAAGGCGAACGAGGTGGTGGAAAGAATCGCCGCCGCGCGAAATGTATCGACCGCGGTCGTCTCGCTGGCATGGCTGCTGCGGCGCTCGCCAGTCATTTTGCCGATTCCCGGGACCAGCTCTGTGAAGCACCTTGAAGAGAACGTCAGTGCGGCAGCGTTTCGGCTGGCCGACGCCGAGTTCGCGGAGCTTGCCGCGGTCGTTCCCAAGCCCTATTGGTTGCGAGGCTGAAGCCGGCGAGGCGGCAAATAGTGAAAGCGGATCAAATAGAGATTGTCGCCTCGGCCGTGTTTTGCCACTTTCAACAAGTCCAGAACGCCGAGAAATCCTGACTCGCGTGCCAGCGCTGGCGTGATGTCGGGCAAGCCAATTGTCTCGATTGAGTCAACTTCAATCTCGCCGCTTTCCATCTGATAGCGACCACCCACGCGCACATGCGGGCGCGTCCAGATGCGTACGGTGCAGGTGATTTCTCCGCACCGAACCCCATCCCGAAGCCGCTTGGCGAACATCATTCAGGGAATCTACCGCGTTACGCGGTCAGGTTGAAGGCTACCGATCGCTGTCGCGGAAGTTTGAAACCGCACGCTGCACTATTGTCCTATTGATTCTTCGTTCACTCCTCTCCCGGAGGATTTACTCTAATTCGAGACACGTCATGCTTCTTGAGTCTCTTCGCCAACAAGTCCTTCGCGCCAACCAGGAGATCGCCCGCCGCGGTCTTGCGCCACACACATTCGGGAACGCGAGCGGTGTCGACCGCTCCGGGCCCAAGCCCCTCGTGGTGATCAAGCCAAGCGGAGTCGATTACGCGGCCTTAACCCCCGCTGACCTTGTCGTCACCGATCTCGATGGCAAGATCGTCGAAGGCTCGCTGCGTCCGTCGAGCGATCTGGATACGCACACGCTGCTCTATCGCGAGTTCCCCCAGATTGGGGGCATCGTTCACACCCATTCCGAATTCGCCACGGCGTGGGCGCAGGCGAACCGCCCGATCCCTTGCCTCGGCACCACGCACGCCGACTATTTTCACGGCCCGGTTCCTGTCACTGAGCCGCTCTCCGCCGAGGAGGTCGCCTCAGGCTACGTCCGGAATACCGGAGCGGTCATTGTCCGGTGTTTTCGTTCCGGGAATCTCGATCCCGTAGCCATCCCAGGGGTGCTTGTGGCTGGTCACGCCCCGTTCGCCTGGGGCAAGGACGCGGCCGAGGCCGTTGAGCATGCGGACGTTCTCGAGTACATCGCGCGGCTGGCCTTCCGCAGCGTGTTGCTGGGAGCGCCAGAAGTGGGCATCCCCGCGCACGTTTCGGAATACCACTACCTTCGCAAGCACGGTTCGAAGGCGACCTACGGCCAACGCTGACCCCTGGGCGGAATCCGTGCCCGAACAGGCTTTTTCTCGCTCTCGCCCGACACCCAGGACGCAGGATGTGGTCAAATTGCCACACTAGGAGTTCTCGGAACTCCTGTGTTTTAGCCCAGTTGACGAATGGCGGGGCGGGGCGCATTGACCTACAATTTTCCATAGGCTCATTCGGTTCTGCGGATGCCTGCTCTTGTTTTTTGCACCGGCGTTGTGATTTACTTCACTTCAGGTTGACATTTGCAGGCTTTCAAAAGTCCATATCACGATTGTTCTCAGACAATTGGCCTGGCACCTCTGGCGTAATGCCGCATCCCCACCGCGTGGCAACCGACGTGCTGGTAAAGCGATTGCTGTAGGAAAACCCCGCTCATGGAGACAAGCCTCCTTAACCGCGTGCAGGCTACGCTGCTGGCCCTGGCCACAGCGGCGCTGTTCGTGTTGGCAGTGCTGAATGTTCTCGAGCAGAGGCAGTATCCGCAGCCTGACGACGGTGTTTGGTGGGGTGAAGCGCAGGGCGGTCTGCAAGCTGAAAAGGTTCTCCCGGATAAGCCCGGCGAGCGTGCGGGAATTCAGGTGGGGGACCTGCTGACGGGGGTCAGTGAATCGACCACGGCCGATGTAACGCCGGTGACGCTGGTGGCCAATCTGGAGCGCGCCCTCTACGCCACAGGGCCTTACGGACAGGTCTACTACACCATTACGCGCGACGGAATTCCCCTCGAAGCTCCCATCAAAGTCATTCCCGACCCGATGGATCACAGCCTTGAGTACGGCCTGCGCGTGATCGGTCTCATCTACCTCATCATCGGCTTCTACGTTCTTTTCCGCCGGTGGGGCGCCCCACGAGCCACGCATTTTTACCTCTTCTGCCTGGTTTCATTTGCGTTTTACGCGCTGAAATACACAGGGAAATTCGACGGACTGGATTGGATTGTCTTCTGGACGAATGTCGTGGCCGAAGCGCTGCAGCCGGCGCTCTTTCTGCACTTTGCTCTCAGCTTTCCTGAAGAACGCTTCAAGAATCTCCGCCGGCGCTGGTTGCTGCCCCTGGTGTACGCGCCGGGCGCCGGACTGCTTGCTTTGTGGCTCTGGTCAATCGGCACGCGCGAGGCCACCAAACTCCTACTCGACCGGCTGGACCAGATCGCCACTGCGTACGACGCCCTCTTCTACGTGTGCGCCGCGCTGCTTTTCCTGCGCAGCTACAGCCGCGCAACCACGCCGCTGCTGCGCCAGCAATTGAAGTGGGTTACGCGTGGCACTTTGCTCGCGGTCCTTCCCTTCACGTTCTTCTACGCCATCCCCTATTTGCTTCACCTGAATCCGCCGCAGTTGTTGACGAATCTGGCCGGCCTGTCGCTGGTATTTTTGCCGCTCACATTCGCCTGGGCCATTGTCCGCTATCGCTTGATGGACACCGATCTGATCTTCAAGCGCGGCGTCGCCTACACACTGTCGGTGGCGCTCATTGGTGGCGGCTATTTCGGCATTATCGCGCTGATCGCCCTTCTTGTTCACCAGCGCCTGCCTGAAGCTATGCGCGAGTGGGCGCTGGTCATCGCCATTCTGGTGACGGCGGCGGTCTTCGACCCCCTCAAGCGCCGCATTCAGAGTTGGGTTGAACGCGCCTTCGACCGCCATCGCTACGACTATCGCAGGGCGCTGGTTGAATTCGGCCGCGGACTCGGTTCTCAAACCGACCTTCAGACGCTGCTCAACTCTATCGTCGAGCAGTTGCCAAGCACCCTCCTGGTCGCTCGCGTGGCTATTTTTCTGGCGGAAGAAGGCGGGCGTTTACGGTTGGCTGCTTCGCATGGTTTACCGGTCGAAGTAAGTGCAGGGCAAGGCAATCTCTCGCTCGACTTTCTCGACTTCGACCACTCTGAGGACCACTCGCACATCTTTTTCGAAAACGCTCAGGCAGCCCTCCACCTGCCGCCTGACCAGCAACGCGCAGCCGCGTTGCTCGACCTCAACTACTATTTGCCTTGCCGCGTGGCGCCGGTACAACTGGAAAGTGGCGACGCCGCCAGCCGCACGATCGCAGTCATCGGCCTCGGCCGCACGCTGGGCGGCGACTTTCTGTCGAGCGAAGATGTCGAGCTTCTTGAATCCCTGGCAGGCTACATCGGCATCGCCATCCAGAACGCAAGCCTCTACGCGCGCCTGGAAGAGAAGATTGTCGAGTTTGAGCGGCTCAAAGAGTTCAACGAGAACATCGTCGAATCCATCAACGTCGGCATCTTTGCGATTGACCTCAACGATCGCATCGAAAGCTGGAATGCGCAGATGGAGGCTATGTACGCTTTCAGCCGCGCGGAGGCGCTCGGCCAGGAACTTCGTTCCGTCTTTCCTTCGGAATTCATCGAGGCGATTGAGGGGTTCCGCAACGACCAGGGAGTGCACCACCTTTACAAATTCCGCCTGATCACGCGCGCCGGTGAGTTGCGCACCGCCAACATTGCCATCGCGCCGCTGCTCTCGCGCGACTTTGTTTCCGTGGGCCGCATCATCCTGGTCGATGACATCACCGAGCGGGTTGCTCTGGAAACGCAGCTTGCCCAGGCCGACAAACTCAGCTCCATCGGGCTGCTCGCCGCCGGTGTTGCTCACGAGATCAACACGCCCCTTGCCGTTATCTCCTCCTACGCGCAGATGCTTGCCAAACAACTGCGCGGCGACGTGCGCCTGGGCCCGGTGCTCGACAAGATCACGCAGCAGAGCTTCCGCGCCGCCGAAATCGCCAACGGGTTGCTTAACTTTTCCCGCACGTCAACAACCGAGTTTCGTTCCACCGACCTCAATCAGGTGGTTCGTGACACGCTTTCGCTTCTTGAGCACCAGTTCAAGACGGCGCAAATTCTTGTCGATCTCGATCTGGCCGACGAGCTGCCGCAGATCCATGGCAATCCAGGCAAACTGCAGCAGGTGTTTCTTAATTTGCTGTTGAACGCCAAGGACGCCATGCCCGGTGGCGGGCGTCTGACGATCGCCACCCTGGTCAACGGGCACGTCGAGGCCGTCATCTCCGATTCCGGCTCCGGCATCGCGCCGGAGAACCTGAAGCGCATCTACGATCCCTTTTTCACTACGAAGAACATGCCCGGCGAACGCCGCGGCACTGGCCTCGGCCTCTCTGTTTCCTACGGCATCATTCAGGAGCATGCCGGTAAAATTCACGTCGAAAGCGCGGTCGGCTCCGGCACAACATTTCATCTCGAGTTTCCCCTCTTAAGGAATTCTGTCCATGCCTGAGCCCACTACTGAGGACGCACCGCCCATGAACGCGACTCTCTCAGCGCCCGCTTTCGAAAACACCTCGCCCACTGCTTCGATCCTGGTTGTCGACGACGAGGCCGGAATCCAGGAATCGCTCGAAGTGTTGCTCTCCCTCGAGAATTACGCCGTGAAGACCGCGGCGAATGGTGAGGAAGGCCTGCGCATGCTCGACCAGTCGAGCTTCGACCTCGTCCTGCTCGACCTTGCTTTGCCGGGCCAAAGCGGTCTTGAGCTCCTGCCGCAATTCAAAGAGCGCCAGCCCGATGTTCCCATCATCATGATTACCGCGTATGGCACCGTCGATAACGTTGTCGAGGCTATTCGCGCCGGCGCGGAGAATTTCGTCCAGAAGCCCTGGGACAACGAGAAACTGCTCGCAGACATTCGCTCCGCCGTCGCTCGCCGCCGCGCCGAGGAAGAGAATCTTCAGCTGAAGCGCGCCCTCAAGCAGCGTTACAACTTCGCAAATATTGTGGGCAAGAGCGATACCATGCTTCGCGTCTTCGATCTCGTGGCGCAGGTTGCTCCGAGCCGTTCGACGGTCCTGATTCAAGGCGAAAGCGGCACCGGCAAGGAGATCATCGCCAAGGCCATCCACGCCAACTCACCACGGAAAGATAAGCCGTTCGTCCCCATCAATACAGGCGCCATGCCCTCAGAGCTGCTTGAGTCCACGCTCTTCGGGCATGTCAAGGGTGCGTTTACCTCCGCCGTCGCCTCGAAGAAGGGCCTCTTCGAAGTCGCCAACGGCGGCACGCTCTTCCTCGACGAAATCGCCACCATGGGCCTCGACACGCAGTCCAAGATTCTGCGCGTGTTGCAGGACAAGCGCTTCATGCACCTCGGCGGTATTCAGGAGATTCAGGTGGATGTGCGCATTCTCGCCGCCACCAACGTCGATCTTCGCCAGGCGGTGCGCGATGGCCACTTCCGCGAGGATCTCTTCTATCGCCTCAACGTGATCACCGTCGACCTGCCGCCGCTGCGTGCGCGCCGCGAGGACATTCCACTTCTCGCCCAGCACTTCCTCGATCTTTACGCCAGCGAGAACAACTTCGGCCCGCGCAAGCTCTCCGCCGACGCCATGCGCGCTCTCATCGATTACGATTGGCCGGGCAATGTGCGCGAGCTTGAGAACGCCATTGAGCGCGGCGTCGTGCTCTCGTCTGGCCCGATCATCGGCGCTGAGCTCCTTCCCGGCCACATTACCGGCCGCAGCTTCCAGGACGCGCTCCTCGAGCACAACCCCAACTCCTCGCTGTTTGACATCCTCGAAGTGATCGAGCGCCGCATCATCATCGAGAAGCTCGAGCGATGTAACTGGAACCAGACCGATGCGGCCGAGCAATTTCGCATCCCGCTCTCCACGCTGAACCAGAAGATCAAGCGCCTGAATATCGAGATACGGAAAAAGGGCAGGGAGTAGAGAAGCAGCGAACGAGGGACCAAGGGAACCAGGGAACAGGGAACAGGGAACAGGGAACAGGGATTTGAACCCCCTACTCGTTTGCCGGTCGCCGATCCGCTGACAAGCGGTTGCCGGTGATCACATACCGATCTTGACCACCGCGAACTATGAACTGCGAACTGTGAACTATCTATGCCTTACTTTCTCTTCAAGTCTGAGCCCGGCGTTTATTCCTTCGACGATTTTCTGCGCGACGGCGAGACGGTGTGGGATGGCGTGACCGCGCCGGCCGCCGTCAAGAATCTGCGCGAGATGAAGCCGGGAACCAAATGGATTTTCTACCACACCGGCGACGAGCGAACAGCCGTCGGCACAGGCACGGTCATCAGCGTCGACGCGAAGGATCCCAAAGTCCCCATTGTTCGCGTCAAGGCCGGCAAACGCCTCAAGCACCCGAAGACGCTCGCCCAGATCAAAGCGGAAAAGCTCTTTGCCCGGTCGCCACTGCTACTGATTGGGCGGCTCTCCATTGTTCCGCTCACCAAAGAGCAATGGGAGTGGTTTGTCGCCTGAGCTTCAGTGCGTCGCGTACGCCGTGGTTAACACATAAACAGAGCACACTTTTCGGCCAAATCAAGCGCAGCCTGAGCCGCGGAAACTGATTTCTGTTCCGGCTCTCACTTTTGCGCCACAGGCCCGAGCGGCCAAACGGTTTTGCCATTGACCTCGTTCAATACCTGCGCCAGGCCGGTATAGACGGCGGATGCACCACAGAGCAGGCCGACCCATCCGGCCGCCTTGCCGATTGCGGCGCTGCCGAACGCATCGCCCGCTGCGAGCATGAAGAACAGAATGGTCAATGTTGCGAAGACGACTTGCAGAGCACGATTCAGGCGCAGCGTTGCAACAAACAGAACGAGCGTGAAGACGCCCCATGCGGCAAGGTAGGCGGGAATTGAATATCCTGAGGGGCCGGCGAGGCCAAGCCCCGCGTGCGGCAAAGCGATAAGCGCAACCAACGACAGCCAGAACATTCCGTAGCTGATGAAGGCTGTGCAGGCAAATGTGTTGCCCTTTTTCCATTCCATGATGCCGGCGATGATCTGCGCGAGGCCACCGTAGAAAATCCCCATGGAAAGGATCATCGTGTCCAGCGCAATGAATCCCGCGTTGTGCAGGTTGAGAAGGACCGTAGTCATTCCAAAGCCCATCAAGCCGAGGGGCGCGGGGTTTCCTGTTTTGTCAGGGACAATCGTGTCGGGCATGAACTTTCTCCTTGAGGAGGGGAGGGCAAGCGATCTGGACTCGAACGGGCCCGAGAATACAGCGCATGTTCCGGAGCGCCCGTTGAATCGGAGGGAATTCTAGCACGCGCTTTATGGAGTGCGCTTTAACCTTCTATTCACTTTTTCCTTCGAGCCACGCCTTGGTGTTCAGCAACTGCCGCTGATCGAGCGCCCACACTTTGCCCGTTAACTCGTCCGGCGCACGGCCCTCGCGTGCCGACCGCTCGAATTCGCTGGCCATGGCCTGCATCTTCGCGTCGAGATCGTCGACAAAGTTGAGCACCAGCGCCTCCGGAATCATGGGCAGCTTGGGCGAGCCGAATTCGAGTTTGCCGTGATGCGACAGAATCATGTGCAGCACGAGAGTGCGCAGCCGGTCAGGGAAACCGGGTAGCCCGGCAATGGTCTTCTCCGCCAGGTCAACGCCCATCTGGATGTGCCCCAAGAGAACTCCTTCAACGGTGTAATTGAATCCGGTGTCCCAGCTTAACTCGCGGATTTTTCCAATGTCGTGCAGAATCACACCGGTGACGAGCAGGTCGCGATCGAGCATGGGATAGTGCGAGGCAACGCGGTCGGCAAGACCGAGCAGGCTGACTACGTGCTCCAGCAGTCCCCCCAGCCACGCATGATGGAGTTGCCGCGCGGCAGGCGCGATACGATAGGCCTCTGCAATCGCTGGGTCGTCGAGCAGGGCGTTCAGCAGGCGCTTCAGATCGGGATTGGTTATGCTTGCGACGACGGCCTGGAGTTCGGCCCACAGCTCAGCTACGTCGCGCGTGGTGGCGGGCAGCATATCCATTTTGTCCGCCTCGCCATCGAGCGCCTTGCGAAGCTGGTCAACTTTTACTTGCGCGCGATCATCGTAGCGCGAGACGCTGCCGCGTACTTTGACGATGTCTCCCCGCTCAAAATCCTTGGCGATACGCGGATCGCCAAGCTCCCACACTCGCCCCTCAATCTGCCCCCTCTTGTCGCCGAGCGTGAGGCTCAGGTATGGTTTGTTCTGTTTGGTCGTCCGTTGCTGCTTGGCCAGCACGAGGAAGTAGCTGTCGAAGCCCTTGCCCTCATCAAAGCCCATGAGATCGTCAATATAGATGTCTTTCATTCTGCCGAGAAGATTAACGCAAATCTCCAACTATGCCAAAGGCGCCGCCCAGTTACCGGTGGCGTAATGAGTCAAAAACACTGCGGGCCCGGGAGTGAGTTCCCAGGCCCGCTCAAATGGCTCGCTGAACCGAAACGCTATTGCTGATTCTGTTGCTGGGGTTGCGGCGCCTCCGGATGGACAGAGGGAGCCGGCGCGCCAGCCACAGGAGCAATGGGCGTCGGCTGCGGCGCAGGCTTCGGCTGCGATTCTTCCTCGGTCTTCTTCTTGTTTGCGAGGCGGGTCTTATCGCCCGTCGCAGTGGCCGTCCGTTTCTTCTTCTTCGTCGTCGTATCTCCAGACTGCCCTAACGGCGCCGACTGCGTTTGCTGGTCGGCAACCTCCGCTGCACTTGGCGGAGCTGGCCCGGCCGGACCCGCCCCTTCACCGTTGGACTGCGGCTTCGGAGTCTTCGGTGCGCGAGCTCGGGAGCTGAACCTTGTTTTCTGCGTAGGGGCGGTTGGCTCCAACGGATTGGCTGGCTGATCGGTGTTCGAGGCCGTCTCTGGATTCGAAGCTGTCTCGGGCAGCGCGCCCGCATTTTCAGTGGCCGAGTTTACCGTTGGGGAGGGAAGCGTCTCACGTGGCGCCTGACCGAAGCGGATCTTCTCCTTTTTGCCGGGCTTCTCGGTGGATGCTTCTTCCTTCTTGTGACTCTTTTTCTTCTTTGTCGCCACTGGTGTTGGCGGTGGCGCGCTGGTCTGCGCCGTGTTGGCTGAGCCGGCGGGCGGCGCCTGCGACCCCGATTTATCGCGGAAAGTGTGAGTGCTCTCGCGGAAGCGAGTCCTTTCCACTTTGGCTTTCTTCTTCGGCGCAGGCGGCACATAAGCGCTGAAGCTGATGCTGGGATGCGACTCTGCGTAGGTAGCAGCTGCGTCAACGTAGCCCGGCTTGATCCAGATGGCGGCCTCATTGCGCATTTTGCTCAGATACTCGCGGATAGCCGGGTCCATCAGGCTCATGTAATACGCCTGTTCCACGTCTTCCTGAACGTCCTTGAATGGCCGTGGCCCACCGGGCACATGCTGCACAACCTTCAGAATGATGTAACCCTGCCGCGTCAGAATCGGGTCAGTGTATTGGCCCGACTGCAAGTTGAACGTCTTGTCTTCAAGCGCCTTTGAGAGCTGGCCCCGCTTGTACGCGCCGAGGTCGCCGCCGGAGGCCGCCGTTGTTCCGTCGCTAAAGCTACGCGCCAACTGCGCAAAGTCACCGCCGGCATGCAGGCGAGCTTCGAGGTCGTCGGCCTTTGCCTTGGCTGCCGCCACCTTCGCCGGATCACTGGCTCCATCCGGCCCTGTCGAAAGCAGAATCTCGCTCAGCCGCTCGCTTTCCGGCTGCGCGTAATCCTGTTTATGCTCCTCGTAGTACCGCTCCACTTCGCCGGGCGTCATCTGGATGCGTTCGCCAACTTCCTGACGCATCACCTCCTGGGTGATGATCTGGTTGCGGATGTTGGCCTTGAAGTCCTCGAAGGAGACGCCCTGCTCTTTGGCCGCTTTCTCCAGGTCCTCTATGGAATCCAGGTTGTACTGCTTGCGGATCTCGTCAAGTTTCTTGACCAGCTCAGTTTCGCCGGTGATCTCGAGTTCCTTGCCCTTCGACAGCCACAGTTGCTGGTCGATCAGATTGCGCAGCAGATCTTTCCGCTGGGCCGCCATCTCCTGCATCGTCGCGCCGTTCTTCTGTCCTGTCTGGTCCAGCTCGGATTCCGCGCGATCATAGTCCGACTTGGTGATGATCTCGTCGTTGACGCGGGCGATAATGTCCTCGACCACGGACCCGCCGTAGGGGCTTTCCGGTTCGTTGACCTGGCTGAGCGCAAAGGTGGGCCACACCGCCAGCAACGATCCAAACGCGACCAACGCAACTGCTCGAAAAATTCTCAAATTCATAGAGTCGACGTCCGGCCGGGTGGCTGGCGCCTGCTTTTCTGCCGCCTGATACATAGACGTCATTGTAAATGCCGGGAGAGCGAAAACGGAAAGCGGAGGCTCGGATTCCGACCGCAGCCAGAGCCGCAAATTGCGCCAATCCCGGCCCGCACCGGGGTAACCCCGCTACCGGCCCCGTTCCGTCCGCGTCAAATGATCGAGTGCTATACTTTAGCCGACGACGGCCTCGCGGCTTCAGTGCGAACGGCTCTTCCATTTCCCTGGCCTTGCCGGTACCGGGCAAGGTCAATTTTTATCGGGCGGATATCCGGCAATGACCGGATTCGCTCGCAGGTGATGGAGATTCCGCTCCCAGGCGCCCGCCGCACGCGCTGTCTGGAGGTTCGGTTTGTCCATGAGTCCCCGCGCCCGCCGCGCTTTCTTCGCAGTGGTCCTTTTCTTCACTGTCTGTGGAGTGGCAGGCTTCTTCCTCGAGCGCCGCGTCGGCGCCCAATCTTCACAAGACGAAAGCCAACTCCGCGACAGCCTGAAGGAATTCACCGACGTGTACGCGGTCGTCGAGCAGAATTACGCCGAGCCCATCAGCACCGACAAGGCCGACGACGTTATTTATGACGGCGCCATCCCCGGCATGTTGCAGGTCCTGGACCCGCACTCCCATTTCTACGATCCGAAGGCCTACGCTCGCCTGCGCGAAGATCAGACCGGCCACTACTACGGCGTGGGCATGGTCATCCAGCAGCAGAATGACAACAACGGCAAGACCAAAGTCTACGTTGTCACTCCTTATGAGGACACACCCTCATTCCGAGCTGGAATTCATCCCGGCGATCAAGTTTTCGCTGTTGATGGCAAGTCGACTGACGGCTGGACTTCAGACCAGGTGGCCAAAGCGCTCAAGGGACCCAAGGGCACGCACGTTCAGGTCACAATGGTTCGTTACGGCCAGACCAAGCCGCTCGTCTTCGATCTCGTTCGCGACGAGATTCCGCATCCCTCCGTCGATCTGAAATTCGAGATTCGTCCCGGCATCGGCTATATTCACCTGACCCAGTTTCAGGAGACCACCGGCCAGGAGATGGAGGACGCAATCAATGGCTTCGGCGATCTCAAGGGCCTGGTTCTCGATCTGCGTGAGAATCCGGGCGGCCTTTTGAGTCAGGCGGTCGATGTTTGCGATCACCTGCTTGCCAAGGGCCAGACCATTGTTTCGCAGCGCGGCCGTGCCTACTCCGATCAGAACTATACTGCGACGCACGGCAACGACGGCAAGACGTTCCCCATCGTGGTGCTGGTGAACCGCGACACCGCATCTGCCGCGGAAATTGTCTCCGGCGCGCTGCAGGATCACGATCGCGCCCTCATCGTGGGCGAAACCACCTTTGGCAAGGGCCTGGTGCAGACCGTCTACAACTTAAGCGAAGACTCCGGCCTTGCGCTAACCACCTATCACTACTACACGCCGTCCGGCCGGCTCATCCAGCGCAACTACGCGGGCGTTTCGCTGTACGACTACTACAACCATGCAGGCTCGGGGCCCAGTCCGGATTCCTCAAGCCGCGAGGTCAAGCTCACTGACTCGGGCCGCACGGTTTATGGCGGCGGCGGCATTGCGCCCGACGAAAAGATCGAAGCGCCCACAACCAACCGCTTCCAGGACGAGCTGGTCTATAAAGACGTCTTCTTCCACTTTGCGCCTGTCTACGTGGCGACCCACACGGTAGACAAGAACTTCCAGGTAGACGACGCTGTTCTCAGCGACTTCAAGAAATATCTCACCAGCCAGGATGTGGACTGGACAGACGCTGACATCAACGGCGTTTCCGACTGGGTGAAGGCGCAAATCAAGAGGGACATTTTTACGATTCAATTCGGCCAGCTCAGTGGCCTGAGGACGATCGCCGAATGGGATCCGACAGTTCAGAAGGCGCTGACTTACATGCCAGAGGCGCAGGCTCTGGAAGATAACGTGCACAAGGTCCTGGCGGAAAAGGCCCAGGCGCGCGCCGACGGTGGTCCGGGAGTCGGAACTCAGCCCTGAGCAAGGCTCGCGAGCTTCAAACGAACTAAAAAGGCCATCCCGATGGGATGGCCTTTTGCTTTGTGAACTGGTCGCAACGAATGGCGCCGCTATGCGCATGCCTGCAGTGTTCTGCAAGGCCAGCGGTTTTCGCACCGAGACACGTTCCCGGGCCGGTTCTTGAGCCGGGGCGCGATTCGAGCCTCTGAGCCTTGGTTACTTCGGCGGCGGCGTGAAGATTTCGCGCTTGCGTCCCGGTTCTGGTTTCGGCTTCGGCTTGGGAGCCTTCTTGACTTCTTTCTTGCCTCTGTCTTTGTTTCCCATGCAAGCAAGCATGACACAGAAGGTCCGAGGCTGAAAAGTGCCAAACTGTGCGCGCCCGGCCCGTTATTCTTAAAGAACTATGACCAGCACAAACAAGCCTGTTCGCCGCGTCGCTGTCTTCTGTGGATCGGCCTTCGGAAACAACCCAGCCTTTCGCGCCGAGGCGACGGCGCTCGGCACTGCGATCGCCAAAGCCGGCATCGGACTGGTTTACGGCGGAGCCTGCCGCGGCCTGATGGGCGCGGTGGCCGATGCGGCGCTGGCCGCGGGCGGAGAAGTGATTGGCGTGCTGCCCGAGGCGCTCAGCGGTCGCGAGATTGCGCACAACGGTCTCACGTCGCTTGAACTCGTTTCCACGATGCACGAACGCAAGGCCCGCATTCATGAGCTCTCCGATGCCATCCTCGCGTTGCCCGGCGGGTACGGCACGCTCGACGAATTGCTTGAAGCGATTACCTGGGCACAAATCGGACTGCATGCAAAGCCGTGCATTCTGATCAATACGCTGGATTATTGGAACGGCCTGCTGGCGTTTCTCGACACCGCTGTGGACGCAGGCTTTATTGAAGCGAAGAATCGCGCCTTGATGCGCGTCGCTGCCGATGCCGCCGAGGCGATCGCTATGGCTGTCAAACTCGCTTAATCTTCGAACTCACCGCGCGGCGTTATCATGCGGTTATGTCGACCAAGCTTCGTTTCGGCGTGCTCAGCACCGCAAACATTGGAGTGAAGAAGGTGATCCCTGCCATGCAGCAGGGATCACTGACCACGGTCACCGCCATTGCGTCGCGTGATTTTGACAGGGCCCGGGGGACGGCCAACAAACTTGGTATTCCCAAGGCCTACGGATCTTACGA
This sequence comes from uncultured Acidobacteriaceae bacterium, assembly GCA_963850865.1. Classification (GTDB taxonomy): domain Bacteria; phylum Acidobacteriota; class Terriglobia; order Terriglobales; family Acidobacteriaceae; genus Telmatobacter. Next base: position 1,553 of record CAWKMZ010000004.1, on the reverse strand, counting down.
GGATCTGATCGACGATCCCGACATCGACGCCATTTACAATCCACTGCCCAATCAGCTCCATGTTCCGTGGACCACGAAGGCCGCCGAAGCCGGCAAGCACGTGCTCTGCGAGAAGCCGCTGAGCATGACCGTTGCCGAGGCCAAGACGCTGCTCGATGTCCGCGCCCGCACAGGCGTCAAGATCTCGGAAGCGTTCATGATCCGCAGCGCGCCGCAGTGGCTGCGCGTGCGCCAGCTTTTGGACGAGGGCCGCATTGGCGAATTGCGCGCGGTGGCCGGCATTTTCAGTTTCTTCAACATCGATCCCGCCAACATCCGGAACCAGGTGGAAACCGGCGGCGGCGCGCTTTACGACATCGGCTGCTATTGCATTCAGGCTGCGCGATTCGCTTTTGGCCGGCAGCCCAGCCGGGTGGTTGCACTCGTCGATCGCGACGCGCAAACGGGCACCGACCGGCTGACTTCGGGGCTGATGGATTTTGGCGCCGGACACGCCATCTTCACTTGCAGCACGCAGCAGATTCCCTGCCAGAAGGTTCAGCTTCTCGGCTCGCGCGGCCGCATTGAGCTTGAGATTCCGTTCAACGCGCCCAGCGACCGACCCACGCGGCTGTTCATCGACTCGACTGGCGACCTGACCTTCAGCGGCATCAAGATGGAGACCTTCCCGACGTCGGATCAGTACACGCTCCAGGGCGACGCGTTTGCGCGGGCCGTGCGCGACAACACCGAGGTTCCCGTGCCGCTGGAAGACTCGATCGGCAACATGGCGGTGATCGAGGCGGTTTTCCGGTCGGGGAAATCGGGCCAGTGGGAGACGGTGGAGGGGTGAGGGCGACGGCATGCGTCGCGCTGACCTATGTTGACTATTTGGTATACCTGTGCTTTCCGAGCTATATTCTAAAGTAAGTTATGTGTTGTCAACGATTTAGGCCTATGATTTGCATCGCGTGTTTTCGCGCTAAGCCTTATTGATTCTAAAAGAGTTGTTTATGTTAAATGACGCGTAATTCGATGCATATTTTCGAGGCTCCAGAGCAAGATTTATTGATTCTAAACGGTTTATTTGGCGAATGTTTGGCGAAAAGCGGCTAATTTTTTTATTTCATTATTTTTTCGGCGCGCACCGCAGCGAAAATTCCAGACCAAGAAGTTGACTAAATAGTTACGGTCGGCCGCAGAGCAGCCGACCGGCCGGAGAGCCGACTCATGCTCGAGGCGCGAAGCGTGAGCGGAGATGTTGTGGACGAATTTGCATACATCTACAAGGATAGCGAATTGAGAGAAATAATCGGCAAACTTGGGGAAAAAAGAGACCAGAGATAAGAGACTAGAGAAAAAGCACTTACGGGAGGTTGGCGAATTATTTTTGGGTGTGGGGGCTTGACACAGAAAGAGACCGAGGGAACAAGAGAACAAGGGAACGGGGAATAAGAGGGCGTGAACGGCCAGGGGTCCGGGGAAAGCGCGGGCATTTCGCGACCAATGAGCGCTTTGGCTTGTTGGCAACGATTGACGGTTCGGGCGGAGGAAAATCTCGGGATGCTGACCGG
>CAWKMZ010000003.1:0-48205 GCA_963850865.1 uncultured Acidobacteriaceae bacterium | reverse complement strand
GAACGGGAGGGCGCCGAGGTTCTTTTTGCGCCTTCGGTCGAAGAGCTTTATCCGAATGGCCCTGCGTCGACCTTTGTCGAGGTTCCTGAGATTGGCGATCGGCTCGACGGCGCTTCGCGGCCGGGGCACTTTCGCGGGGTTGCCACTGTTGTGGCCAAGCTGCTGATTGCGGCTGAACCCGATCGCGCATTTTTCGGGCAGAAAGACGCGGCACAGGTAGCGGTTCTGCGCCGGATGGTGGCCGATCTCGGCTTTGCAACGGAGATTGTGGTCTGTCCGATCATTCGCGACGCCGACGGCCTTGCCATCAGCTCGCGCAACGTTTATCTGAGCGCGTCGGAGCGCGCCAAGGCTCTTGCGCTTAACCGCGCGATTCGCCACGTTGAGGCACTTGTTGCGCAGGGCGAAAGACGGGCCGCGGTTCTGATCGCAGCTGCGCGAGAAGTTTTCGCATCTGAGCCTGAGGTCCGGATCGATTATGTTGTTCTGGTCGATTGGGCGACATTGCTGCCGGTTGAAGCCGCTGTTCCCGGAACGCTGTTCGCAGTGGCGGCTTACGTTGGCCCGACGCGGCTAATCGACAACACGATCCTCAGGTAATCCGCTAAGAAAATTGTTGCGCCGGCCAACGCCTTCGCTGCAAGCTGATAGCAATGCCAGAACTACCCGACATCACGGCCTACATTGCGGCGCTTGAGCCGCGTATTGTCGGCAAGAGGCTGGAGCATGTGCGTCTGCAAAGCATTTTTGTGCTTCGCACCGTGGACCCGCCGATCACGTCTGTTGAAGGCCGCACGGTGCGCGAACTTCGACGCGTCGGCAAGCGGATCGCTATTGGAGTTAGTGACGCTCCTGAACAAAACCAGGAAAAACTCTGGCTTGTCATCCATCTCATGATTGCGGGGCGTCTGCACTGGCGTCCGCCGGGAGCGAAGCTTTCCGGCCGGCAATCGTTGTTCGCGCTTGATTTTTCGGACGGGACTCTCGTTCTGACGGAGGCCGGCTCGAAGCGCCGGGCTTCGCTTCATGTTCTGCGCGGGGAGCAAGCTCTGCGCGACATCGATCCCGGCGGCGTGGAAATTTTTTCCTCGAGTCTGGAGGAGTTTCGCGCTGCACTGACGTTCGAGAATCGCACGCTCAAGCGCGCCCTCACTGACCCTCGCTTGATCAGCGGGGTGGGCAACGCTTACTCCGACGAGATTCTGCACGCCGCGCGGCTCTCGCCGATCACCCACACGCACAAACTGACGACCGACGAATGGCAGCGCCTTTTCGACGCGACGGGATCGACGCTGGAGCTTTGGATGGAGCGGCTCTCGGCCGAAGCGAGGAAGAAGTTTCCCGAGGGCGTGACGGCGTTCCGGCCTGAGATGGCTGTCCACGGACGGTTTGGCCAGGCCTGCCCGCGCTGCGGCAGCCCGATCCAGAGAATCAGATACGCGGACAATGAAACCAACTATTGCGCCACTTGCCAGACGGGCGGGAAAGTTCTCGCGGACAGAAGCCTCTCGCGCCTGCTCGGCTCCGATTGGCCCCGGACTCTCGATGAGCTTGAAGCGCTGAAAAGACGCTAGGGCGTTGCATAAATCCCCTAAGCCGGCGCTAAAACCTCCCTCAGGGGCTAAAGCCCCCGCTGTTTATGCGCCTCATGCGGCACGACTGAAGTCGTGCCCTGATACAAACCATTTGTGCAACCAGTTCCAGGGCGTTGCTCTGCCGAAGTGCACCGCAGCCAGGCGGCAAGCCTGTTTGCCGCTCTCTATAACTCATTTGTGTTAGTTACCAGTTCTGCGACTAACCCTTGATTTACCTTGACATGACTTCTCTCGGTGCCGCATCGTGTTTGCGGCGACTCCTGTCAAACGGACCGCGCGGGAACCTTGCTCCATGGGGGGCTTCTGAGCGTGGGAGCCGGAACTTAGTTCCGTTGTGGAGGATTTAAGAATGCATTTTGTCAGCTATTCCGCAATGCTGTCCGCGGTGACGCTTTCCACGCACCTCATCACGGTTGTCGTGATTGCGGCCGTGATCGAATGGCTCCTTGGAGCTCTCTGGTACGGGCTGGTATTCCGCAAGTCCTGGATGTCGATGACCGGCTTTTCCGAGGCCAACAAGCCCAAGAACGGCGCCATGACGATGGTCTGCTCGTTCATCGCCTGCCTGCTGCTGACGTTTGTGATTGCACACATCGTGGGTTGGGCAGGAGCCATGACGTTCACCCAAGGCATCAAGTTTGGCGTGATCTGCTGGGTGGGATTCATCGCGCCGCCGCTCTTTACGCAGCACATTGCCGAGAATCGCCGCGCCAATCTGTTTGCCATCAACGCAGCCTATTGGCTGCTGGTGATGGCCATCGGCGGCGGTCTCACGGCAGCCTTCCACGGATAGCGACGCTTTCTCTCGGGGTCACGCAAACCTGTCGCATGCAGGGGCAATTCCTTCGCGGAATTGCCCCTTGCATTTCATCGGCGCCGGCCGCCGAGGCCCGCGGCTGCGCTCGCAGGCCGCACGCAAATTTCTCAATCTACTTCTCGCCCGTCGTCATAAAATCGAGCCATGACTCGCTCGAATATCACCACCGACGGCGCGCCTGCGGCGATCGGCCCATATGCGCAAGGCGTGCGCGCAGGAAACCTTATTTTCACCGCGGGCCAGGTGGCTCTGGATCCAGTGACGGGCCAGGCCGTGCCCGGCGGAATCACGGAACAGACGACGCGAGTTTTTGAGAACCTCAAGGCCATTCTGGAGGCCGGCGGCAGCAGCCTGGGCCAGGTGGTGAAGGCGACAGTTTTCCTGAAGGACATGAACGATTTCGCAGCGATGAATGCGGTCTACGCATCCTACTTTGGAGCCGACAGCGAAACGCTCCCTGCGCGCACCACGGTTGAAGTGGCGCGCTTGCCGCGGAATCTGCTGGTCGAGATCGAAGTCGTTGCCGAAGTGTGACGGCGCTCTCACCGAATATCATTCAGTCAGGTCGTGGCCGTCCGTGTGCGGCGAGCGGCTCAAGTGCGATCAGATCACGGTTCCCCATCCCGCAGGAGGTTATGTTGAGCGATTCCGAAGAAAACGTGATTCGCAGCGACGCTGAGTGGCGGACGCTGCTTACCCCGCAGCAGTATCACGTGCTGCGCGAAAAGGGCACTGAGCGCCCGTTCACCGGCCTGCTGACGGAGAACCACGAAACCGGCAACTACCACTGCGCGGCATGCGGCGCGCTGCTCTTTATGAGCGGCGCCAAGTTCGACTCCGGGTGCGGCTGGCCCAGCTTCATGATTCCCGCCGGCTCGAAAGCGGTCGTGGAGCATGAAGACACGAGCCACGGCATGCGGCGCGTGGAGGTGACCTGCGCCCGCTGTGGCGGCCACCTGGGCCATGTCTTCCCTGACGGCCCGCGGCCCACAGGCCTGCGCTACTGCATCAACTCGGCTTCGCTCAACTTTACAAAAGAGGGCGAGTAAGCTCGGCGGCAGGCGCACTTGTTTCAGATCCGAGCGCAGCTTCCGCGCACAACAAAACCCCGTCCTCATGGGACGGGGTCTTTGAGATTCAGAAAAGATGATTCCGCGCGGATGCAGCGCCGGATGGGGATCAGGCCTTGGCGACTTTTCCGCTCTTGATGCAGCTCGCGCAAACGCGGAGCTTCTTGGGCGTGCCGTCTACGATCGCCTTGACTGCCTGCAGGTTTACATTCCAGCGCCGCCGAGTAATGTTGTGGGCGTGCGAGATGTTATTGCCAAAACGCGGCCCTTTGCCGCAGATATCGCAAGTTTGTGCCATCGTCCAACTCCAAATCTCTCTAGTGTTTTCGGGCGCTGCGTGAACAGCCACAACGCATACGGCGCCTGGCGCCATCGCCTTGCCGAATCTTCAGTATACCAGCCATTGCGGGCCGCTGGGCGGGGTAGCCGGCGGGTAGCGGACGCGCTTTCGCCGTCGAATTCGCGCGTACGGGCATAAGCCCTACGCGCAACCAAAGCCCGGAGCCTTCAAACTGACCGAATTCCCCTATCCTGAGTCTGAAGTTCATTGAAGGAAAAATGCAGGTCCTTCGACTCCGTTTGCCGCGCGAAACGCGGCAAACTTCGCTCAGGATGACAGATCGTTATGATGCGAACTTCTGACTCTGGACACTCGGTGCGGAAGCTTATTTCGACGGTGGCGGCGTGCCGGGCGCCGGCTGGTCGTGACCTGGGGGTGCGTTCCCGGCTGGTGGTGCGGCTGGTCCGTGTTCCTGCGGAGGCACGAACTCCTCGGGCATCTGGTGGCCGCGATGGCAGGTTCCGCACGTCACCTTCATGCCCATCGCGTCAGGATCCATGGCCGTTGTTTTGCTGATGTAGTCGCCATTGATCTGTCCGACCATCTGGATCATCACGCGCGCAATTTTCTTTTCATCCTTGGAGTCGTCGGCGAAGTTGAGGCGCGGGCGCCCGTTGGGATCAGGTTCCTGGGGTCGGCGGCGTGGCAAAAGTCGCAGTGCACGCCGAGCGATCCGGCAAAACCCTCCATGATGTCGTGCACCTGGTCGCCGGTCAGATTCTTGGGCAGCACTTGCAGGTTGGTTGGCGCCGGCAGGTTGCGCATGGGCCGGCCAGGGGGCGGAGCGGGCGCGGTTTGGGCGGGCGGCGCTGCCGCTTGCGGCTGATCTTGCGACGCTTGCACTCCATTGGTTGCGGCAAGCACGGCTGCCGCCATAAGGGCAACGGCGGCGGCGGGTGGGAGCAGGGAAGTGAGTTTCACTGGCGGGATTCCTCTCAGGTCCTGGTCGCGGACCTTGGGTTAGCTACGATCAGTTTATGGGCTAGCCCTCGCGAAGGAAGATCGATTTTCCCTCCATCTTTTTGGGGCCGGAAACACAATCATTTCCAGGCAGCGCAAAACGCAGCGGCAGTTCCGCGGCGTGGCGGATGCCGATGCGGCGCGTGACCAGCACGCGCGTGACGCGGAACCCGTCGTCCCGCACCTGCAAGGGCGAATGGGGATCGACCAGATCGAGGCCATTCTGGGCCTTGCGAGTGATTCCCATTGCCTCACAGAGCCGGCCCGGCCCACCGGTGAGGTCGCACGGCGCGGCGTTTGGGGGCAGGTTGCGGCGGCGAGCCATTTGTTTCAACCCGGCGACGGGCTCGACCGCGCGCAGCAAGATTCCCCCTCCCATGCCTACTTTTTCGCAGGAGAAATTCATGCAGTAGTAGCGGCCGTAGATGAAGTAGACATACGCATGGCCCGGCGGCCCGAAGAGGACTTCGTTACGCGGCGTTGGCCCGCGATGGGAGTGCGCAGCGGGGTCGGGTGTTGCGTCATGGGGGCCGAGATAAGCTTCAACCTCGACGATGCGGCCAGCAACGATGCCGGTTGCGGTTTTGTGCAGCACCAGAAGCTTGCCTAGCAGACGCGGCGCGACGCGCTCCGGCGAATCCTCAAAGAAGGTGCGCTTCAGCAGTTTGCCGGGAATCTGCACTCTCTGCTCCGGTCCGGGTCGATCTTCATGCCTTCTTGTGCGTTTTGTTCCATTCCTTGATGAGTTCCAGCACTTCTTCGGCGTGGCCCTGCGGGACAACCTTGGGGTAGATGTGCAGGAGCGTCTGGTCGGGGCCGATTACAAACGTGGTCCGCTCAATGCCAAACACTTTCTTGCCGTACATGTTCTTTTCTTTCAACACATCAAACTGTTTGCAGACTTTCTCGTCTACATCAGCAAGGAGTGAGTACGGGAGGTCGTATTTGGCGCGGAACTTGGCCTGTTCGCGGGGCGTGTCGCGGCTGATGCCGAGAACCACGGCGCCCGCAGCCTGGAGCTTCTTAAACGTATCGCGAAAGCCGCAGGCCTCAATGGTGCAGCCAGGGGTATCGGCTTTGGGATAAAAGAAGAGGATTACAGGCTTGCCGGCAAAGTCGGAAAGACTGACGGTTTTGTCTTCATCTGTTTGCAGGGTAAAGTCGGCAACTTTCTCGTTGAGCTTCATGGGGAATATCCTCTCTAGAGATGAGTCGGGCCCGCGTGCACCCGTAGTTTCGGCGCAGGCGCTCTGTTCGATTATTGTCGAGGGAAGTGGAAGGTGTCATTGCTCCGGAAAAACCGCTTGTGGATAAAGGCAGCCGTCGGGGTCGCTACAGCCGCGTTTGTTTTCTCGCCCGGGGTGCGCGCGCAATATCCCGGCCAGGTGGCGAAACCAGACGCAAACGCGCCCGACATGCGCGCGGTCGGAGTGTACGAGTGGACTGGCGATGAAGCGCATCCGAAGGCCGCGCGCCTCGTTCCCATCTGCATTTACGACGGCCAGGACCTGATTGACGCGGGATTCTATCTCGCCCATCCGGAGCCGCTCGCGCTCGAAAGCGACGTCGAGTATCAACTCCAGAGGGATGGCAAGGCGGTAGGCTTGTTCGACATTGACACGTCGGCGCGCGAGCAGGGCGGATGGGTGGGTTATGGCAAGTGGAGACCGCTGGCGAAGACGACTTCTGCCCCGGCGCAAGTGGCCAAGGTGGACGAAGACGACGATGCGCAGAGCGACGTACCCATTTTGCACCGCAAGCATCACGCGGACGATTCCGCCGGCGGAACAGACTCGGGCTCTGGCTCCAGTTCGGGTTCCGATTCAGGTTCCGGGGCGGGCGGGCCAGCTCCCGATCCCGATCGTCCTACGCTGCACAAGGGCGGTGGCGCATCGACTACGGATTCAAGCACGAATTCCAGCGGGACCAGTTCAGGCTCGAGCGGAGATTCCGGCACGACCGCGTCAGATTCCGACCGTCCTGTGCTTCACGCCGGCGGTGACAGTTTCAACGTCGGGCAGCACATCCTCCGATGACTCCAGCCGTGGGAAGCTCAAAAAGAAAAAGAAGGAGGATGACGACGCCTATGTGGCAGACGTTGCCAGCGCCTCCGATCCGAACCGTCCGCACCTGACTCCGGAAGATTTGCGGGCTACGGCGCGCCCGTATGTTCCCACCCTCTTCGGCCTGCCGGCTGATATCCATCAGGGGTCGCCGTCTCCGATGCGATCGATCGGCCCGAGCACCCGTGGAACTACACGTGGGCCAACCCCGTCGATGAAGACAAAATGAGAGCGGCGATGGAGCGACCTTGCGCGCAACGCGCTGGGGCTTGACGCGGCGCCGGGGCCTCCGGCCAAGCCCGCGACCCGAGACGGCGGCGGCACGCAAAAACCGCCCAAACCAGCTCCGCCGCCGGCCCCGCTCCTGGTCGAGCAGTTTCGGGTTTTCCAGTTGGCTTATGACGGCGGGAGCAACCCTGGTGCTTTCGCGCATAGCAGCGGCGCGGGCGCCCAAGAGAAGTTCGTTACGCTGATTGCGCAGCCCGATCTTTATGGGGGCGTTGCTGTTCTGGGAAAGAACGTGACCGACGCCGCGCAGCCTGGACTTGACGCCGCGCATGCGCCTGGTCGATGCCGTGGACGCCGAAGCCGACAATCGCGGCGAGCTTCTTTTTGAGCTCCGCGGAAGCCACCCAGCGGCAGTTCGCCCTTTATCGCGTGCTTCGCGGCGATGCCACGCGGATCTTCCTCAGCGCCCCGGAGTCCATCGGCGTTGTTCCCGTTGCCAACTGACGCCCGCATCGCGCCGGCGCGTTTAGATTCAATCGAGTACAGGTGCGAGTGTTTGCTCTTTGTGCACTCCCTTACGGTACTTTCGCTTGCTCTTTCCCGTGAGCATCTGCGCATTTTTACAAGGTGTCCTATACAATAAAAAGAAACAAGTGGGCACATTGACACTTCTCAAGGATTCCCCTTCGCATGGCATCTGTAACCTCCGTCCCTTCAACCGATCCCGTTGTCACCGATTCAACCGAGCCCACTTCCCAGATTCCCGAGTCGAATCCGGTTCCCGAGTCAATTGCTGCCTCTGTCGCCGCCAAAGCCGTTGCCAAGTGGCGCCAGATTCGCATGGGACGCGCCATGGCCGTCAGCGATGGCTTGAGCTGGCCAATGGTCTTGGTCATCGCCATTTTTCACCTGGGCGCGATTGCTGCGCTGTTTCTCTTCAGTTGGCAGCGCCTGCTGGTCATGGCGATCCTCTATGTCCTGGCCATCAATGTGGGCATCGGCATGTGCTATCACCGCCTGCTTACGCATCGCGGCTACCAGGTGCCCAAGTGGCTTGAGTACACGATGACGGTTTTCGCCACGCTCTCGCTTGAGGGCGGCCCCATCTTCTGGGTCTCGACGCATCGCGTTCATCATCAGCTCAGCGATAAAGAAGGCGATCCGCACACCCCGCGCGAAGGCGGCTGGTGGGCCCATGCCGGATGGATCCTTTTGGCCAGTCGTTGCACCTGCAGATTGAGGCGCTCTCGCGCTACTCGCCCGACTTGAGCCGCGATCGCTTCCATGTCTGGCTGAGCAAGTACCACTGGATTCCGATTGCCCTTAGCGCGGGCTGCTGCTTACCCTCGGATGGTACTGGGGCGGCTTTGTCAATGGCATCGCTATGGTTCTCTGGGGCGCCCTGCTTCGCGTCACGCTGGGGCTTCATGCGACCTGGCTGGTGACTCTGCAACCCACATGTGGGGCAAGCGACGCTTTGAAACGCACGACGACTCGCGCAACAGCTGGTGGGTCGCGTTGCTCACGGGCGGCGAAGGATGGCACAACAACCACCATGCGCATCCGGTGTCCGCGCGTCACGGCCTTACCTGGTACGAGATCGATCCCAACTTCTGGGGCATCTGGATTCTGTCGAAGCTCGGCCTGGCGAAAAAGGTCCAGGTTGCCAAGTTCGACCGCGACAACCCGAAGCCTGCAGGGATGTAACGCGTCCGCGCGAACGAAACCTTCTTATCCTTCGATTGAATTGTCGCGCAGAGCGGACCGGAAACTCAGTTCCGTCTTGGCGCGCGCCCACAATACCAAGAAGAATGGCAGCGCCACAATCAGCACCAGCACGCCTGCTGGAAGCCCGACTAGCGGTATGTATCCACGTAGCTGACCGAGTGGCCGCCCAGAACGTTCCATCCCAGCAACGCGAAGATCGACACGCACGTGGCAGAGAAAAATGTGAGACACGCCGACGCCACGGCCAGCAGAAGACTCTGGAACAAACTGAATCCCTCCAGCGGAATCCTCAGTACGGTTCTTGCACTTCTACCCTGCGCGATTTGCTCCATCATCGGGGGACCTCTTCTTCGTCCAGAAAACAAACTCATGGCCGGTACTGCGCAAATCGAGCTATGGCGGCGGATAAAGTCGCCACCCAGGTCGCGATGCTCGCCGCAAACAATGGCATCATGACGCCGTCTGGGGCGAAACCCGCGTCCCCGAAGGCGATATTGAGCGGCTCGTCGGAGCTGTCCCCGCGTTGCTTGCCCCCGCGCTGCGCCAGCGTGCCTACTACTTCGTTCCGCTCGCCATCTCCGGCCACACGGGCGAGAATCTGGTCGCCCCCGCCCGCACCGTCGAGTTGGGCGACCGCGCCGTCTGCCATCGCAATGCCAGCTTTGGCGACTACAGAGGCCGTGTTCTCTCCACGCGGCTCGTCGAAGATCGATTCGGCCTGGCCTTTGAGTTTTTTATCAATGTGGCGCACAACTTCGTCGAGGTGGCGAGCGTTCCTGAAAGCTTCGCTACTCTTGTCTGGTCGCAGGCAGAGGCGCAGGTTCGCGGCGAAACCAGCCAGGACGCGTGGGAGGCTCGCCGCCGTCGTCGAGCCCCACCCCGGCGTTAAAGTGATCGACGAACGCGCCCGCAACGCCTTCTTCGAGGCGTCGTTTTCCGATGCGCTCGCCATCTACATGCTGTCTCTCGCCGTCGACTTCGATTACCACGACCTTCGCGAGCGCGATTATCCGTTGCTTGCTGCGCCGGCACTCGCCGAGCGTCTTCGCCACGTCTCCGGTCTCTTTCCCGCGAACTCCGGATACGACTTCCAGATCCACTACCGCCGCAAAGGCTAGAGACTTGCAGGCCGCCCATCAAAGCCGACAGGTGCGATCGATGAACCCTGAAGCGCCCATGGACGGAAGTAGGCGCTATGACGTTTTCTTTCGGCGCTACGGCATGGTGGGCCAGGGAGTTCTCCGCGAATGTCTGCTTGATGCCGGCGTTCGTCGGTCGTCTCGATTGGCCGCTCGGCAACGGGCGTGTTGATCCTAAGCTGCGTGAAATCGTTCATGCCGATCTCACGAATTATGAGCCGATCGAGGCCCAGCTCTCCGGCTTCGATGCCTGCTTCTTCTGCCTTGGCATTTCTTCCGCGGGCATGACGGAAGACGGTACACGCGTGTCACATACGACATCACGGTGCAGCCGCGGAGACGCTCTCGCGCCTGAATCCAGGCATGACTTTCGTCTATGTTTCAGGGCAGGGAACCGACAGCTCCGAGCACGGCCGGATCATGTGGGCGCGCGTGAAAGGGCGCACGGAGAACGCGCTGTTGCGCTTGCCTTCAAAGCTGCTTTCATGTTTCGTCCGGAGTGATCGTGCCCCGGTTCGGTGCTCGCTCGCGCACGGCGCTCTATCGCATCCCCTACGTGCTCACCCGTCCGTTGCTTCCGCTGCTGCTTCGCGCGTTTCCCAATCAAGTGCTGACGACGGACGAGATCGGACGGGCAATGCTCCTTGTTGCTCGCGACGGCGCGCCCAAGCCAGTTCTCGAAACCGGCGACATTCGATCGCTGCTGAGGCTTTCCTGAACCAGCTGAGAGCTCGGCGCAATGGCGTGCTAACCTGATCAAACTTCGCTCCCCGGAGTTCAGCTAGATGCCAATTCGCCATCGGGTTCCTGTCTGGCTCATGGGCCTCACCAACCTGTCCTATGGCCTTTACGGCGGCGTGATTGCATTCGCCATTCCTCAGCTTCTCGGCAGCCGACAGGTTCCCGAGGCGACCGTCGCAGGCCTCACCGCCGTCGCAATCTCGCCCGGGTTCTGGGCATTTTTGTTCAGCCCCATCCTCGATGTTCGATTCAGCCGCCGCTTTTACGCGGTCTCGCTCGCGGTCTTCGCTTCGCTGACCCTGGTTGTTGCTTTTCTCTCGCTGGGTCATCTCGAACTGCTTGAAGTTGTGCTCACCTTAGGATTCTTCGCGGCCTACCTTTATCAGAGCTCCATTGGCGGTTGGCTCTCTTCCATTACATCAGCCGAAGAGGAGAATCGTGTGAGCGTCTGGATGACTGTTGGCAATGTAGGCGGCTTCGGCCTGATGGCTATCGGATGCAATCAGATCGTGCGCCACCTTTCACCGCTTGCCGCGGCGATGGTTCTTGCCGTATCCGTCCTCGCGCCCATCATGCCTTTTCCCTTCATGCAGGCGCCGAGCCCTGATCGCCGTCTCGCCAACGAGTCCTTCCCGCAGTTCTTCGGCGATCTCGTATCGCTCGTCAAGCGCCGCCAAGTACTCATCGCTCTGGTTCTCTTTGTCTCGCCCGCCGCTACCTTCTCGCTCACTAATTTTCTTGGTGGCCGCGGAACAGACTTCCACGCCTCGCCAAGCTTCGTTGGCCTCATCGGGGGCGCGGGAGTGTCGCTCGGCGGCATTGCAGGCTGCCTGATTTTTCCCGCGCTCAGCCGCCTTCTGCCGCTCCGTCCTTTTTATCTTGCCATCGGAGTTGCGGGCGCCATTTGCACGCTTTCGCTCATTCCGCTTCCGCGCGTTCCGGCATCTTTCTCCATCGTTCTGATTGCCGAGAACCTGTTTCAATGCCTGGCGATCACCGCCTGCACCGCCATCACCTTTGAGACCATCGGGCAGAACAATCCGCTGGCCTCGACGACATTCTGCTTTCTTGGCTCGGCCTATGGAGTGCCCATCTCCTACATGCTCTACGTGGATGCCTTCGGCTATGCGCGCAAGGGAATCTCCGGGGCCCTGAGCATCGACGCCGTCACCGGAATCGTGGCCAGCGTGCTGCTCGGGCTGATGCTCTATTCGCTGGCGCGCAAATCCAGGAAGTCGGTGCTCATTGAAAGCTGATGGACTATGAGCCGAAGGTGTTTCAAAAGATGGCGGGGCAGAGTCCAATTTTTTCCTCAGGGGTTAAAACCCCGACTAGATTGCCGCGTTTTTCGGCCCGGCTAAAGCCGTGCCCTTGTTACAAAGCCGATCCTTTAAGCGTGCTCTCATCGCCGGCAATCGGTTACTCCGCTTCACAAGCTGTATCGCCCTCGCCCGATCGTCACAATCACCAGGTTCATCGCAATCAGCAGCACCTCGTAGTGCCAGCCCATCGACTTCTCGCCCCAGAACCCGGTCTTCCACTTCACAGCCTTCGAATAGATCGCGCCCAGCATGATGAGGATCAAGCCCAGAGCCGCCCATTGCGCCAGAATTCCCACCGCAACGGCAATCGCGCCCGCCAATTCCGCCGCGCCAAGGAAGACAGTGAAGGGCACGCTCATCCCGATGCTCACCGCACGTTCTTTCGGTTTGGTCAGGTGGCTATATCCGCTCGTCCCGAACACGAGGGCCAACATGACTCGCAGAAAAAGCAGACTCAGGTCCGCAAATGCCGCCGCTCCCGGAATTTGAAACATCGCTGTCCTCCGTCGCCCTTCAGCTTCCCAGGGTAGTCAATTTGGCCAACTCTTTGGATGCTCCGTCCGGGCCGTCGGGGAACGCGTCCCCCGAGTGCATTACTGTCAGCTGCCATTGCAGCTAGCCTGCGGTCGCGTACAACGATGGTTACGGTTAACGGTTGACCATGCTTTGAAAATGGAGCGGGTCAGAGATAAACTGCTTCCGATAAGCTTCGATGCAAGAGGGTAATCCCATGGCCGAGAATAAGACGAAGCCCACAACGATCAGCGTGCCGGCGTTTCTGGATGCGTGCACGGATGAGGCCCGACGTGCTGACGCCAAGGCCCTAGCCAGGTTGATGCAGAAAATCACTGGCAAAAAGCCCACAATGTGGGGGCCGTCGATCGTCGGCTTCGGCAAATACCACTATACCTATGAGAGCGGGCGCGAAGGAGACATGCCGATCGTTGGTTTTTCGCCGCGCAAGGCCGCAAACGTTTTGTACGGCGCGATCGGTTTTGGGGACGCTGAGAGGTTGCTCTCGAAGCTCGGCAAGCACACTACCGGCAAGGGATGCCTGTACATCAAGAGACTCGCGGATGTGGATATGAAGGTGCTTGAGACGCTCCTGGAAAATGCCGTCGCAGCAACGAAAGCGCGGCACGCCAAACGGGCGTAGTCTCGATTACGCGAGGCTTGCGTAGGCGATCTTGCCTTCGCTGACCGTCCAACGCACCTTGCCCTGCATCTGCCAGCCGTCGAACGGAGTGTTCTTGGCCTTCGATTGCGATTCTGTCGCGCGATACGTCCACTCGGCTTTGGGATCGAAGACGACAACGTCGGCGTAGCTGCCGACGGTCAGCGTTCCGCGACCTTTCAATCCGAGCAGCGCGGCAGGCTGCGCGCTGAGCAGGCTTAGCACCCGGCCGAGCGGCATGCGCCACTCGCGATGCAGCCAGCGCAGGCTGAGGCCCAGGGCGGTTTCAAGGCCGATAATTCCATTCGGCGCGAGCTCGAATTCAACTTCTTTTTCGTGCATCGCGTGCGGCGCATGATCGGTGGCGATCGCGTCCACAACGCCGTCAAGAATTCCTTCGATCATGGCCTCGCGGTCGGCTGCCGAGCGGAGCGGCGGATTCATTTTGGCATTCGTATTGTAGAGACCGACGTGTTCGTCTGTTAATAGGAAGTGGTGCGGCGTAACCTCGCAGGTGACTCGGAGCCCGTTGCGGCGCGCCTGCCGCACTGCTGCCAACGCCGCGGCTGTCGACAGGTGCGCAACATGCAGGTGCGGACGCGCATCCTTCAGCTCCGTTACGAGCCGAATGTCGCGCTCAACGATACTTGTTTCGGCCTCCGTGGGCATTCCGCGCAAACCGAGCTTGAACGACACCGGGCCGAGATTCATGCTGGCGCCTTGCGTCATGCGCGTATCCTCGGCGTGCTGGATCACGGTGAGCCCAACGCGCGCCGCCGCTGCCAGCGTCTCGCGCATCATTCCGTCTTTCAGGATCGGGCGTCCGTCGTCAGTGACGGCGACCGCGCCTGCGGATTTGAGAGCGGCGTAATCGCTTATCGCTTCACCTTTCGACCCGCGCGTTGCTGCCGCGATGGGGAAGACTCTGACTTGCGCGCCGCGCTCCGGCGCCTGCATCCAGCGCGTGACTTCAGGCGAATCGTTGACCGGAGTTGTGTTCGGCATCGCCGCCACGCTGGTGAATCCGCCCGCTGCGGCAGCGGCCGTTCCTGTCGCAATGGTCTCCTTGTAGGCTTGTCCCGGCTCGCGCAGGTGCACATGAATGTCAATCAACCCCGGCGCAACGACCATTCCCGTTGCATCGAGCACTTGCGTGCCGTTGGCGGGTTTCAACTTTCCTGCCGCGGCGATTTCGGCTACGCGTCCATCGACCAGCAGCAGGTCCTTCTGCGCGTCCACTCCCGCCGCCGGGTCGATCAGCCGGCCGCCGCATATTGCCAGAGCCGTCATGCGCGGCCTCCTTTGATCCGCTTCGCGGGAGAAGACTTATCCTCAACCCCAGCAACCGGAGAACGCTTGCTCTGGGCCCCGGTGTGCGAGCGGGCTCCGGTTTCCGTCGTGAGCGCGCGCTCCATCACAGCCATGCGAATGGCGAGCCCGTTGGTGACCTGCTCGAGGATCGCGGACTGCACGCCGTCGGCGACGCCGGCGGTGATCTCCATGCCGCGAATAATGGGGCCTGGATGCAGCACGACCGCTGATGGGGCGAGCGCTGCGAGCCGCTGGCCTGTGAGTTGGTAGCTGGCTTTGTAGTCTTCAAGGTCGAGCTGCAGACCCGCCAGCCGCTCGGCCTGAATGCGCAACATCATGACCGCCTGTGACTGCTTGAGCGCTGCTTCAAAGTCCCGCTCGATCTCGATTCCCGGACCCGACCGCGCGGCTTGTTCCGGCAGAAGTTCCTTCGGCCCGCACAACAACACGCGCGCGCCAACGCGCGGCAGGAGCAGCATGTTCGAGCGCGCAACACGGCTGTGCAGGATGTCGCCAACGATCATTACCGTGACTCCGGCGAGCGTCTCCGGGCCAACTCCTGCCACACCGGGCCGCAGGTGGGTCATGATCGTGCGCAGATCGAGGAGCGCCTGCGTGGGGTGCTCGTGCATGCCGTCGCCTGCATTGACTACAGGCAGACGCGTGGACTCTTCCAAAAGCCAGGCCGCACCGGACGAGTTGTGCCGGAGGATGATGGCTTCGGCACCGAGCGCGCGCAGCGTGAGGCCGGTGTCTTTGAGAGACTCGCCCTTCTCGATGCTCGAGCTGAGGTTCGAGACCAGCGTTGTGTCGGCTCCCAGCGCTTTTGACGCCAGCTCGAAGCTGGTGCGGGTGCGCGTCGACGACTCATAGAACAGGAGCGCGATTCTCCGCTTGGCCAGGATGCGATCGCGGACGATGGGATCCTCGTGCTCCAACTCGGTGGCGCGGACGAGCAGACGGCTCACGCCCTCCACGGAGAGATCGAGGACCGAGAGCAGCGACCCTGGATTATATGGAAACGAAGATGCGGGCGGAGGCGGAGTTGTGGGCGCGCGGCGAATCGCGGGTGCGGCTGGATTCATAAGGATTGCTTCGTGACGCGTGAATCGTGGTTCGTGAATCGTAATCCGCGGTACGTGAATGGCTGATCCTGGTTCGGCTGCCGAATCAGGATCCACGAATCACGGCAGCTAGGTTCTCTCCACGAGCAGCACCTGCTCGGTGGAATCGACTTCCTGGAACTTAACTTCGATAATCTCGCGACTGCTGGTGGGAACATGCTTCCCCACGTAAGTGGCTTCAATGGGCAGTTCGCGGTGACCACGGTCAATGAGCACGGCCAATTGCACGCGCCGGGGCCGGCCATGGTCGAAGAGCGCGTCGAGCGCGGCGCGGATGGTGCGTCCGGTGTAAAGCACATCGTCGCAGATGACAATGTCGCGGCCTTCGACCTCGCATCCGATGGAGCCGGGCGTGACGACAGGCCGGATGTCTGCTGTGGAAAGATCGTCGCGATAAAACTGAATGTCGAGGACTCCCGTATCGACGGGCCGTTTCTCGATGGTGGAAATGAGCTTGCCGAGCCGCTCGGCCAAAGGAACGCCACGGCGCTTGATGCCGACTAGGGCCAGATCTTCGCTGCCGTTGCTCTTCTCAACGATTTCGTGAGCCAGCCGCACGAGGGTGCGCTCGATCTCCGAGGCGGACATGAGCCGCCCCTTCACTCGCAATCCGGTGTTGGTTTCCAAGTCGCTCATGGTTGGTCGCTCTCAAGCACTTTCAGGATAACTGCACGTGTCCGGGTCCGATCCGGTTCGCCGACGGGCCGCTGCTTGGTTATGGTGCATCGGCTCAAAAAGATCGGCTGCACAGGTCGCCGGGCAGGATCATCGAACTTGGAAGTGCTTCTGCCGGATGATACGAGGGCGCGGCACCCCGGAGCAAGTTGTGGAAAGATGGCCCGCAGCAGAACCTCAGTGGGAGCCGGCAAAAGAGCGGCAGAGAGCGATCCGGCGTGGCGATGAGGCCAAACGGCCCCATAATATAGAGGCATGCCCGGATGGCGAAATTGGCAGACGCAGCGGACTTAAAATCCGCAGGCCTTTACCGGCCGTGGGGGTTCAAGTCCCCCTCTGGGCACCATGAGTCGCGCGGTCCCTCGACTGCGCTCGGGATTTCGCCGGCGGGCTCAGACACCCGCCAAGCGGCTCAAGTTCAAGTCCCCCTCTGGGCACCAATAATTTCCTTATTTAGGGAGCATCCCGTTTGACCCGGTTTCCTGTCCCTGGTTTCTCATTTTCACTCAGGAGCTAACCACTCCAGCCGCGATCTGGCCCCCCCTCTTCCGGTTTTCTGTCCCTAAGTGGCGCCCGGAGCGTCCCTCAAACTTGTAATCGCTCACGCTCGTTCTTGTCTACTTATTGATTGGGTCCGGGATTTCGTCTGTCAAATTGGTGACCGCTTTATCCGTCGCTTCGGCTTGCGCCACCCCTGCGCTGATCCCGTTCATCAGGCCGGTCAACCCGAGATCGACCAGGCTTAGCTGCGTCATCGGTATTCCCATTGTCGCCTGCTGGGCGGATCCACCCAGGGTCCAAAACGCCCCGCCCGCGCCGTTGCAGGCCTCGGAAGGTGTTTTGTCTTCTTTGTCGCAGATTACCGCAGCAAGGGTAACGGTGGGGACGCTGTCTATTTCTTTAAGAGTAATGATCATGACCCAGCGGGCATCAGCAGGCGCACTGTCTGCCTCGACGACCGCGTAGTGCTTTTTCTCAAGGATCTGGAACACGTGTTTGCGCATTCCTTTCAAATCTGCATATCCGCTCCTGCTGGGTCGGGCATCGACCAGAGGAAGAACAAACAGCTTGTCGATCTGCCCGAATCTCTCTCCGGGCGAAAGCAAGAATCCTCCGTGAAGGCGAAGGAAATCTTCGGTCCCGGTGTCGTTTCTGTCGGCTGCCAGCCGCATCGGCGTTTGTTCCAGCGTAGTTGCAGCATTCACGTCTGCCCCGCGGGAGACGAGCAACTCCACCAAATCTCTGTTCCCCAGTTTCACCGCCAGATGCAACGGTGTCTCGCCGTTGTAGTTCTTGGCATTGATTTCAGCTTGTTTGGCCATCAAACCCGATGCAAGGTCCTTGTTGGCCTTTAAAACGGCGAGATGTAATACGGTCATCCCATCCTTATCTCTGCTGTAGACGAGGTCAGGATCCTCTTTGAGCAGATCCATCACCTGAGCGGTGTCTCCATTTCCAGCCGCCGCGTGAATCGCCTCGACATCTCCAGGCTTGGCAGGTCCGAAACTTTCTTCCGGCGCAGTCCGCCCATTTTTTTCCCTGGGCGGAGAGTCGTCCCAGCCACCGTAATACCGCAGTACCTCGACCACATCCAAGTGCCGCGCCTCGACCGCCAGGTGCATTGGTGTATGGCCTCGCGAATCCTTCACATTCACATCCGCCCTGTTGGCGAGCAGGAATTCCGCGACATCAGCGTGCCCATCTACCGCGGCTAAGTGGAGGGGCGTCCAGTGCGCCAAACCATACGTAGTGGAAATCGAATCGGGATTCTCTTTGACAATTTCTTTGAGTTTTTCAAGGTCGCCATTCATGGCGGCCATATGAATCTTGCCGCAGAAAGCGGGACTGGCCACGCCTAGAGAGAACAGCAGCACGACAGAGAAGCGAAAAACCGCAGAATGCCAGAGCCTTTCGAAATAGCCCATCTCAGAGTCTCCTTCGTGAAATTCGCTCAAATCCTATCAGACACGGGCTATAGCGAAACGAGATGAAATGAACAAGGGGAGCCGAGCCACGAGCTGGCTGGGTTGGATTCATACATAAAGGTACACAGTGAGCGATCACTGGTCGATCACGCACTATTTTTATGGGCCAGTGCGGCGCCAACAGCGGACTCAGAATCCGCAGACCCTTACCGGCCGTGGGGTGCAAGTCCCCCTCCGGGCACCATGAATCAATCGGTCAGGCGCCCAGTTGGGCGCCCAACGCTACTGCGCTGCCGGCGCCACCGGGAAGCGATAGACATTCACGCTGATGGGAGCAACCGAGATCGTCTCTGAAGGGTTGGCGACGGAGAACTCCTTGATTTCGACCTGCGGCGGCTGGCCGACGCGATCGGCAGCGTCGAGCGTGCTCCCGGTCAACTGCCAAAGCTTCGATGGCCCTGCGACGCGCGTACCACTCACGTTGAGGTCGAATTTCTGCTCGGACTCGGTTGCGTTGACGACGGAGAGGATGAGGAACTTTTTGTCGGCGGACAGTGCGGCGACCATATCAAGCGGATAGGTCGGGCTGCCGGAGCTGGTCTTTGGCTGATCGCCGCCGGGAGGAAATCTCGGCGCTGGTTGCGGCGAGTTTCCGGAGAGGGCGAGGGGGATGGCGCCGACGAAGTTGTCGGCGTAGAGCTTGAAGGTAAGCCCGAGAACGTTCAAGGTGGCGGCGGTGCGGTTGAAGTCAATGGTGGAAGTACCCATGGTGTGCGCCGTCATGGTGAGGAAATCGGTATGGCGCAGCATTTCATTGAAGATCATGCCGTAGGCAAGTGACTGCTTGAGGGCGACGGGCCGTCCGAAGCCGCCGCCGAAGTAGGCGTACTCGTCAATGGAGAGGAAGATGTTTTTGCCGGCCATGGCGGGGAAGCGCTGCTGGTAGCCCTGCCACTCTTCGGCTTGGCCGTGGACAAGATCGGCGGGGTAGCGCGCGAACTGGAGCAGCGTTTGATCGACCTTGACGTAGCCGTCGTCGGTGGGCGCATCGAGCGGGAGGTTGCGCACCTTATCGATGTCGAGATGACGGCCCGGCTGGCCATACCAATGCTGTGAGATGCCGTCGAAGTTGCCCCAGCAATCTTTGAGGAAGCCGCCGGTCCAGTCGACGTCGGAACCATAAAGCGGCCCGAGATTGCCGGCGTACTTGGCGCGGTTTTCGCCGGTCAGGTACCAATCCTCAAGCATCAGGCCGGAGGCGATGAGCGTGATGGATGGATCCACGGCGCGCATGGCTTTGGCGAATTCGTTGTGCTTGATCACGTAGTACTTGAGATCGGTGCGGCCAATCTGCCACGATCCCCAGGGCTCGTTGCCGATGTTCCAGAACTTGATGTGATACGGCTCGGGATGGCCGTTTTTCGCGCGCTGCGCTCCCATGTAGGTGTTGACCGACCCATTCATGTATTCAACTTGCTGAGCAGCAGAGTGCGAGTCGCCGAGGCCGGCGTTGACGCTGATGTAAGGCACGACGCCGATGAGCTTGCAGAAGGTCATGAACTCATCCATGCCGAGATCGTTGGTCTGCATGGCGCTCCATGCGTTGTCCCAATCGGGCGGACGCTTATCGCGATCGCCGATAGTGTGGTACCAGATGAGGTTCGAGGTGTAGTTGCCGCCATAACGCCAGAAGCCGGATTTGATCTGGCGGATGAGCGGAATGGTGTCGGCGCGGAAGCCTTCGATGTTGTCCGCGGGCATGAGCGAAAGCGTGCCGATGTGGATAGTTGCCCGTGCCGGTTCCGGTGATTTCGAGCGCGGCATCGGTAGAGTCGGCTCCGGAAGTGAAGGCAAGAGGATATTTCTTGTACTCGCTGGTGAGCGCCGTGATTGAGATGGCCTGACGGTCGTTCGGTCCGCTGCCCCAGACGAGTGCGACGTGGACCCTGGCGCCGGGCGTTCCGCGAAGATAGATGCGGCCGGTGTATTTTTTCCCGCTGACGAGGGCGAGGCCCGCCTGGCGGATTCCGTGCGGAGTTGAGGCGTCAAGCGCGATGCGAGGGCTCTGGTCGCCGACAAAGGGATTGTCCTTGTCCATGACAACAACCTCGTCAGGCCCGACGGGACGCCACTTGCGCATCTGCATGCGCATGGGATTGCCTTGCCGCGACGCCTGGGATTCGGGGTCTTTGGAGACGATGGGGAAGTAGAATTTGCGATCATCGAGCATCTCAGCCCAAAGGCTGCCGTACATGGTGCCGCCGATGTGCTCGATGAACATTCCGTACTCGTATGGAGAGACGGGCACACCGGTTTGCGTGGCGTCGATTGTCGCCACGATCTTGTCCGGCGCTGCCGCCGATTGTTGAGCTGAAACTTGCGCCGCGCCTGCGAGGCACAGCACTGCCACCGCCAAACCTGCGATTTGTATCTTCATGGAGCTCCCTGATCGTCCCGTCTTGGGGATTGTGGTTCAGTTTTAGGGTTCTTGCGTTGAGCCGGTTAACAATGCGCCAGCCCTGCGTTTGGGCGAGCGAGACGAGTATACGCTTTCGCGGCGGGGAAGAGAATCGATTTACCGCGCTGCGAATTCGGGGCTCATGTCTAATTTGGCGCGCGCTTGCGAAATCGCTTGTGGAAACCGGCGGCGAACCTGTTTGATGGAGAATGAAAGGATGTCCCGGCCTGATAGCGGGGCGTGGGATCGGCGTTCGCGCAAGGTTCGATTTTGCGCGCGGTTCCATGCAGGCAGACCCGAATGAAGACACCCGAAGATCAAATTGGTTCATCGCCCTCCGGCTCTGGCACGCAGATGATGCAGAGCCTGGGGCTCTTTAGCGCGACGACGCTCGTGGTCGGCTCGATGATCGGCAGCGGCATCTTTATCGTGGACTGCGATATTGCGCGGCTGACTGATTCGCCGGCGCTGTTTCTGGCGGCATGGGTTGTGACCGGAACCATGACCCTGATTTGCGCGCTGAGCTACGGCGAGCTTGCTGCGATGATGCCGAAAGCGGGCGGCCAGTACGTTTACCTGCGCGAATCGTTGGGGCCGCTGTGGGGATTTCTCTACGGCTGGACGCTCTTTCTCGTGATTCAGACGGGAACGATTGCCGCGGTTTGCGTGGCATTCGGTAAGTTCCTCGGCGTGTTTTTCCCGTCGGTCTCAAGCACGCATTGGCTGTGGCACATCGCGCATGTGCCTGCGATCCCGGTAGGGCCGATGGTGCTGGGCAACATGGATATCGGCGTAAACACCGCGAACCTGGCCGGGATTTGCGTGGTGGGGTTTGTGGCGTTCGTGAATATTCGCGGCGTGCGATTTGGCGCGGGATTGCAGAATGTTTTTACCGTGGCCAAGGCGCTGGCGCTGGCGGGGTTGATTCTGCTGGGGTTCACGATTGGGCGCAACGGCGCGGCGCTGGCGGCGAACTTTGGCGCGAACTGGAACGAGTTCTGGCGCAATGCAAGCTGGCACTCGCTGCATCCGGTGCAGGTGGGAGTGCAGGGGCCGATTGCGCTGGTCGGATCGATCGTGGTGTTGGCGGTGGTGCAAGTGGGATCGCTTTTTTCCTGCGATGCGTGGAACAACGTGACCTTTACAGCGGGCGAGATCAAGCATCCGAGACGGAACGTTCCGCTCTCGCTGGGGCTGGGCGTGGGCTTTGTGGTGATCACGTACTTCCTGGCCAGCACGGCGTACATGATGGTGCTGCCGCTGCACGGCGATCCGCACGGCGCGACGGTTTTGGCGCGGGGCATCCAATTCGCGAGCGAGGACCGGATTGGCGCCGCGGTGCTGCAACAGATCTTTCCGCACTTTGGCGGGTACCTGATGGCGGCGGCGATCATGGTTTCGACGTTCGGATGCGCCAACGGGATGACGCTTGCCGGCGCGCGCGTCTACTATGCGATGGCGCAGGACGGGCTGTTCTTCAAGTCCGTGGGCAAGCTGCATCCGCAGTTCAAGACGCCGGCTGCGGGGCTGATTGTGCAGGCGATCTGGACGGTAGTGCTCTGCGTGTCGGGCTCGTATGGCCAGTTGCTCGACTACATCATTTTCGCGGCGCTGGTGTTCTACATTCTGACGATCGTGGGGCTCTTCGTGCTGCGGGTGAAGCAGCCTGACGCGCCACGGCCTTACAAGGCGATCGGCTATCCGGTGCTGCCGGTGATTTATATCCTGATGGCTTCCGGCATCTGCCTGGCGCTGTTGCGCTACAAGCCGCAGTACACGTGGCCGGGGATGATCCTGGTGCTGCTGGGGGTTCCGGTTTATATGATCTGGTCGAGAAAGACAGTTCATAGTTCGTAGTTCGCAGACCGAGGATTGGGGTTGATCGTCCGTGGCCGGTGGATTTGCAGTTCGTCATTCGACTGGAAAATGATCATGCCGTTTTTCGGGGTTAAGAGGTTTATTTTCAGCCACTTATACCTTCGATCACTTGCTGTAACCCGCTGATTCCAAATGGCTTAGATCTTAAAATCCCGCGAATCAGCGGTTTAGCTGCCGAATGTCGGCTCAAATCTCCCTTTGGGGTCCACACTGGCCGGTCGTGTTGCTTTTCGATGGTTGCTCCCGATTGCCGTGTCGCGCCGGGAGTCTCGATTTGTGTTCAGTATGCGCTCGAGGCACAAAATGATCGGCAAACTTGGCAGGAAATATTTTCCGGCTGCATTGAATTGATTCCAAAATGGTTAGTTGGCGAGAGCGGGGCCGGGACCGTGGCGCGATCTCTTGACAAGGCGATCTAGAGAGGGCCGGGATTGGTATATACTTATGGTATCTACCATGTGGAGGGACCCGTGCCCACAAAATCAAAGGATCTAAGGAAACCCGCCGATGCGAAGCTGTTCTGGAATGGGCGGAGCCAGGCTGTGCGGCTACCCAAGGAGTTTCGGTTTGAGGGCGACCGGGTGCGCGTGAGGCGCGTGGGCGCCGGGGTGCTTCTGGAGCCGATTCCTGGCGGGAAAAAGGAAACCGCCGGGGAGTGGTTGGCGGGGAGTGACGCGCTGAAGGACGGCCGGATGTTTCGCGATGACCGCAAGGGCACCGATCTTGTGGAGGCGATGCAGGCTTCGCCTTACAAGGAGACGAGCCTTGAGGGGGACCGGGTGCGTATTCCGGTGCGCGAAGTCGGATTCTGATGGCCTGGCTGCTGGACACCAATATCCTTTCGGAATTGCGACGGCCACGACCTGAACCACGGGTGGTCGAATTCGTGACAGCAAGCCCGCTGGATCAGCTTTACGTGAGCGTGGTAACGGTTGCCGAGATTCGATTTGGTATTGAGCTGATTGGCGAGATGGGGCGGCGGGCTGCGCTGAATGACTGGCTGACGCATCGAGTACGACCGATGTTCGAGGGCCGCGTGCTTCCGTTGGGCGAGGAAGTGATGCTGAAGTGGCGGCTGTTGATTGAAGAAGGGCGCAAGTCGGGCCACACGTTTTCTCAGCCCGACGTGATGATCGCGGCGACGGCTCTGCATCATGGGCTCACTGTTGTTACGCGCGACAGGAGCGAGTACGACCTGGCGCAGGTTCCGGTGGTTAATCCGTGGGAGTGACCGCGGGCGTTGGGGTGGGGTTCTGTCGCCCCGATGGGGCTCGATCGCTTTTATGCCCGGTCCCAGGGTTTCACTCCGCTTCACCCTGGGCTCACGTCTTGCGCTCCCGGAGCGCTCTCCTGACGCTGTAGTTTGGAAACGCTCAGTGTCAGCGATTTCAAAGAGACGCGCTGGTTTGCGCCTGGTGTGGTGCCCCCGAAGTTCGCATCATTAGTGGAATCCCGAAATGCAGGTCCTTCGACTGCGTTTGGCTCAAAGAACGAGCCAACCTCCGCTCAGGATGACCGGTGATTATGCTGCGGATGACCGGTCATCGTGCTGCGAACTTTAGGGACAGGACACTGGCGGATTCGTTAGAATCCTGAGCAGTACGATCCCCCCGAAATCCTAACTTTGGTGATTGACGCGATGAATGAGCGGAGCCGAGAGGCAGGCAAGAGAATCTGTGTGTGGTTGCAGGCGGGGGCGCTGGTGCTGGCCCTGGCGGCGATTGCGGCCAGTGGCATTGGGGCGCGGGCGCAAGGGCAAACGCAGGCCGTCGCGCAGTCGAGCGGGCAAAGCGTCGACGAGTTTGCCAATAATTCTTCTCCGGCCACGGTGTACCAGGACGCATATTCCAGCAACTGCGACGAAAAGAATGGCACAAGCCTGGCGATGGATAGTCCGGACCCGGCGCGCTGCTTCGACCGGCCTGCAGCGAATGGGCAGTGCTCGTCGATCGGCGGCGAGGATTCGACGTTCGCGGGCCAGACGGGCAACTTGTGCCACTACTGCCAGGGGACGGGGCCGCTGCCGGGGAACGAAATCGTGGTGCCGAACGAGTCAGGTGGCGCCGCAACGGCAGCGTATCAGCAGGGGTATGTGTGCTCGGCGAACCCAGGGGACAACTGCTACCTGACCTGCTACGGCACGAAAAAGTTTACACCGCCTGCGGGAACGACTTTGAAGGCAGGCACTGGCGAAGAAGGCGGCCCGCCGCCGATCAAGAACGCCAACGCGCGGTCGCCTCTGGTAGGCCACCTGATTATGGATGTGCCCGATGCGTGCCATCCGGCGGGGGTGGAGCAATATAACGTTTGCGACTATCCGAATTTGCCGCGGCCGGCGGGGTGCACATGCCCGGGGAAAGCGCCTGCCGTTTTG
Organism: uncultured Acidobacteriaceae bacterium; assembly: GCA_963850865.1. Taxonomy (GTDB): domain Bacteria; phylum Acidobacteriota; class Terriglobia; order Terriglobales; family Acidobacteriaceae; genus Telmatobacter. Next base: position 23,283 of record CAWKMZ010000003.1, on the reverse strand, counting down.
GAACAGCGGGCGCCGGGCAATACGCCGCCGAAAACCTCATTGAGCGCCCAAGCGGGGACGTGCAAATCGCTGTTCGATCTGGTCAAGACGCAGACCTTCACCGCGAAACAAGTGAGCGATTTGACACAAGACGTCGCTACAGCCAAAGCAACAGTTGCGATCGCGAACACCTATGTTGCTCCAGCAAAGTGGAATGCGGCGACAACGGCGCTGGCCACGAAATATTTTGGAAATGCATCGGCGGAAACGCAGGCCACGCTGCGGCAGGACGTGAAAAACGTGCTGGCGACGCTGAGCGGGATGACGTCAGTGACCAGCACGATCTACCCGACCGGAGCTGAAATTCTTCCTCCGCTGGTTTCAGCCAACTGCATCGCCTACGTGCACGCTCCAGACACGCCCGACCCACGGAATCTAAACAAGGTTTTTTTATGTAGCCCTTTCTGGAAACAGCTGCCGAATGGGCCAGACTCCCAGGCAATGGTTCTGGTGCATGAAGTCTCCCATTTGCCTGGCGGAGCGAACACGCTCGATTACGCATACGGAGCGGAGGACTGCGGCGCGCTGGTTACGTTCACGACGACAGGACTGGGCAAGGTGGGGTCGTTGATCTCGCAGGAAAAACTGACCGACAAATCTCCGAAGCTGGTGGATTTGACCGACAAGGCTCCGCTGCACAATGCTGACTCGTTCAAGTATTTTATTTACGATGTGGCGCACCAGGCGATGCCGGTGGCGAAGTAGGGCGCGGATTTCTGCGAGTGGCGCAGCAGTGGATGGTTGGTTCTGTGCAAGGGGAAAGCGCCGTGGACGTATTTGACTCGCGATTCTCGATGCCAGTCTAGAGAGAAGGCGAAGGCTACTGAAGCAGCGTTGCTATCGTTTGCGGCGGATTTTCGGTGCAGGCTTGCGACGGGGTTTACTCACCGACGCTGCCTCGCGGAGCTTCTCCACGTCGGCGAGATCCTGGTGCCGCCCAACGGCGAGCTTGTTTTGAATTAAATGTTGGCGCGAGATGATGTGCGCCGGCGTGTCTTTGTCGAGGAGTCTTTCCTCTCTAGATTTCCATGCACTATCGAACGTGACTCCCGCGATTCCCTGTAAGATATCCACGCGATTGGGCTCCGTGCCAAGCTGAAAAACAGAGGATGGCTTGTCGTTGAAGTCGGCGGCCGTCACTTTGCCGAGCGGGGCGCCATATTCCGCGAGCGCTGCAAAGACCGCCCTGCTGTTTGTCTCGTCGGATTTGATGAATAGGTCCAGATCCTTTGTTCCACGAGGTTCAGCGTAAATGCCTACGGCGTGGGCTCCAATGACAAGATACTTTACGCCGTGGGCGTTGAATGCGACCACAATGTCCTTTTGATCTTTGAACATGTTGCAGCGCCGCTCCTTTTAGGTTCAGGTTTCAGGCTGCTTTCCAATTTGGACGCACGACACGGACGAGTGTTTTGTTTGAGGGCCTAGCGTCCAGATCGATCCCCTTAGAGAAGTACACGTCTCGGACAACCTCTCCGATGGCAGCCATCCGCTCCGCAGCAGTGCGGCTTTGCCAATAGCGGTAGGCTTCGACCCGCTGTGCCTTGAGGTCCGTTACTTTGCGAATTGTCCTTTTAGTACTCATGTCCGTGCACAACTTATTGCAGCAGCGTGCCCTGTTCTTCGTGGCCGTTACCGGTCAACTCCTCGGGCGGGATGATGACGGTGGCGGCTACCTTGTCATCGGGCTCGAGGTTGAGGATGCGGACGCCTTGCGTGGCGCGGCCGGCTGAGCGGATGGTCTTGGTGTCGCAGCGGATGATTTTGCCGAACTGGCTGATGACCATGAGCTCCGAGGTTTCGTCGACCATTTGGATTGAATTGACGCGGCCGACGCGATCGGTGACGGAGAGGTTCTTGACGCCCTTGCCGCCGCGAGTTTGAAGGCGATACTCCTCGACATCGGTACGCTTGCCGAAGCCGTTCTCAGTGACGGAGAGAATGCGGTACGCGCCGGGCGCGTGCTCCTTGGGCGTGACCACGGTGCCGATGACGTAGTCGTTCTTGAGGAGAGAGATGCCGCGGACGCCGTAAGCGGGGCGGCCCATGGAACGAACGTCGCTCTCTTCAAAGCGAATGCCCATGCCGAGATGCGTGGCGATGAAGATGACCTGCGAGCCGTCGGTGATGCGGGCGGCTACTAACTCGTCGTCAGAATCGATGCCGATGGCAATGATGCCGCGGGCCATGACGTTGGAGAAATCCTTGAGCGGGGTTTTCTTGACGGTGCCTTTTTGCGTGGAGAAGAAGATGAATTTGCCTTCTTCTTCAAGATCGCGGACGGGCAGAATGGCGCAGACTTTTTCTCCGGTCTGGAGATCGAGCAGGCTTTGCATGGACTTGCCCTTGCCGGCGGCGCCGACGTCGGGAATTTCGTAGACCTTGAGCCAGTAGACGCGGCCGGTGTTGGTGAAGCAGAGCAGGAAGGCGTGGGTGGAGTTGACGATGAGCTGCGAGACGAAGTCTTCCTCGCGGGTCTTCATGCCCATGCGGCCGGTGCCGCCGCGGCGCTGCTGGCGGTAGATGGAGATGGGCGTGCGCTTGAGGTAGCCCTGGTGCGAGACGGTGACGGCGACCTGCTCGTCGGCGATGAGGTCTTCAAGCTGAATTTCGGCGCTCTCGTCGATGATCTCGGTGCGCCGCTCGTCGCCGTACTTGTCGCGAACGTCTTCAAGCTCCTTGACGATGACGGCGCGAAGTTTTTTCTCGCTGCCGAGGATTTCTTCGTACTCGGCGATTTTGAGGCGGATTTCGGACAACTCCTTCAGGAGTTCGTCGACGGAAAGCTGCGTGAGGCGATAGAGCTGGAGCTCGAGGATAGCGTCAACCTGACGCAGGGTTAAGCCGCGCTCCTCGTGGCGCGCGAGCTCGCGGTCGAGCTGAATGATAATTTCGGTTCCTTTGCCCCACGCGAACAGGTTTTCGCGAGCTTCGGCGCGAGAGGCCGATGCGCGGATGATCTTGATGACCGTGTCGAGGTTGTCGAGCGCGATCTTGAGGCCTTCCAGGATGTGCTCGCGCTCGCGGGCCTTGCGCAGCAGGTAGACGGTGCGGCGCTGCACGACTTCGATGCGGTGGTCGATGAAGACGCGGATGGCTTCAGCGAGGCCCAGCTCGCGCGGCTGGTTGTTGACCACGGCCAGGAAGATCATGGAGAAGCTTTCCTGGAGTTGGGTGTGCTTGTAGAGCTGGTTGAGGACGATCTCAGGCTGCGCGCCACGCTTGAGGCCGATAACGAAGCGCATGCCGTCGCGATCGCTCTCGTCGCGGGTGCGGTCGGCGCCGATGTCGATGTCGGAGATGATTTTGTTTTCAACCAGCTCGGCGATGCGCTTGAAGAGCGTGGACTTGTTGACCTGATAGGGAAGCTCGGTGACGACGAGCGCCTTGAGATCCTTGGTGACGTTTTCAATGGCTACACGGGCGCGCATGAGGAACCGGCCGCGGCCGGTGCGATAGGCGTCCACGATGCCGCTGCGGCCGTAGAGGATGGCGCCGGTGGGGAAGTCGGGGCCTTTTACGTGCTTGAAGACTTCAGCGAGGCCGGCTTTGGGGTTCTTGACGAGGTCGATGGCGGCGTTGACGACCTCAGTGAGATTGTGCGGAGGAATGTTGGTGGCCATGCCGACCGCGATGCCGCTCGATCCGTTGACGATGAGATTGGGGATGCGCGTGGGCAGGACGGAAGGCTCGACGGTGGACTCGTCGTAGTTGGGCACGAAGTCGACGGTTTCCATGTCGATGTCGGCCATGAGCTCGCCGGTGATGCGCTCCATGCGGCACTCGGTGTAACGCATGGCAGCGGGCGGATCGCCGTCGACGGAGCCGAAGTTGCCCTGGCCGTCGACGAGCGGATAGCGCATGGAAAATGGTTGCGCCATGCGGACGAGCGTGTCGTAGATGGCGGAGTCGCCGTGGGGATGGTAGACGCCCATGGCCTGGCCCACGACCTTGGCGCACTTGGTGTACTTCTTGTTGTGCTCCAGGCCCATCTCGCTCATGGTGTAGAGCACACGGCGATGGACGGGCTTGAGACCGTCGCGAGCGTCGGGGAGGGCGCGCCCGATGATCACAGACATGGAGTAGTCGAGATAGGAGCGGCGCATCTCCTCTTCAATGTTGATGGGGACAAGATTGGTGCCGCCGGGAGGTGTCGGTGGATCGAGGGGGAGCTGTGGGTTCTGGTCGTCTGCCATAGAGTTTTCTGAGGTCCGCGGGGAGGCGGCGGGAGGGTGAGAAAAAAGCAGGGCCGGATCCGCAGGTCTCTCTGCTTATTTTAGTGGTTTGACGCGGGTTTTAGCAAGGACGACGGCCCGAAATAAATCCTTATTTTGCTTGAATATATGGGGTGATTTCAACAGCCAGATAGAGGCAGGTGGAGTGGCATGAGGCGGAGTTGGTTTTCGCAGCTGATTCGAACATTTGGCGCAGGCGTTCTTGAGCCGGTTCGCGGTGGTTTTTCGAGTGGAAGGAGGGCAACGAAATCAAAGCATTTCTCCTCTTGCTGCATAGCGATCCCACCCTAGCCGCAAGAACAAAGACGCGGCGAGGGTGGGGCACCCATTTCTTGTGCTGGATTGAGAGGGGCGGATGGAGGTTCGTGCTATCCCAGGTCTGAAAATCCAGACCTGGGGCACCCATGTTCGTGGTGGATGAAGCACGGGAAAAGCAACCGCAGATCCCCATTCGACTTCGATCGCTTTCGCGATCTTCGCTTAGGGCAGGCTTTCGCTGCGCTCAGGATGACAAGGCTGCGAGGTTGAGAAGGCACAGGGCTGCCTGAGCGAGCACGATTGCGCCGGCTGCGGCGAGAGCCAGCTTTCCGCGCGGGCCTTCGTAAGTGTCGGCAAAGACGCCGCCAATAAACGTGAGCAGGAAGGGCAGGGACCACAGCCACGGAGTTCCCGGGGCACCGGTCATGACGAGGAGGATGAGGAAGGCCGCGCAGAGCAGAGGAACAGTGTTGCCGAAGTAGTGCGATTTGGGCGTGGCGAGATACAAAACTACGGACGCGCACGCGGCCAGGGTTACGCCGCCGTTTGAAAGCGTTGAGAAGAAATGGCGGGCGGGGTCGATTGAGAACCAAAGGAATCCAGCGGATGAGCGGAAGACGTAGCTGAAGGCGTCGGGCGAGAAGCCGTAGCAGGCAAAGAGAAGGAAGAGGCCGCCTATTGAGGCTATGAGAACGACGGGCAGCACCTGACTCCGGTGGCCTTCGGCGATCCAGAACATGGCGGCAAGGCCGAGAAGCGCCGCGACGGGAAGGGCGGCGATATGCGCGGCTGCCGCGATGCCGAAGATGACGATGAGCAGTACGATGCGGGGACGCCACTTTTTTCGCGGTCCCTGCATGGAGTGGGCGACTCCAATGCAGGTATAAACGCCGCCAAAGACGCCGAGGGCAGCCAGAACGTCAGGGTTGGGCGCGACGCAGGCCTTGAGGACGGCAGGAGAGAAGCAATAGAGAGCAAGGGCCGTGTAGCCACCCAGGTTGCCGTAGAGACGCCGCGTGACCCACCAGATGCATCCGCCGAGGACGCAGCCGGTAAAGAGGAATGGCAGGCGCAGGAGGAGCAGGATGTGGGTTATCTGATGGCGGAGCTCCCATGTGCTGAGCTCGGCACCAGAATTTTGCACGACGCGATTCTCCGGGCTGCGAAACAGATCGAATCCGCGCTCGATGAGGAGGTTGAGAGTGAGCGGGAAGCCGGCGAGGCGATAGGCGAGAATGCCGTCGTGAATATTGCCGCAGGATGTGTAGTAGCCGGCGAGGGGGGAAGGCTTTTCCCATGTTTCGCGGCCGCAGCGCGCGTACTGGTAGTCGGTGTCGGTCAGAGTCTGGCGGCTTACGATCCAGAATCCCTGGAGGAGAAAAGCCGCCAGCAGTGCCGCCGCGATGCGTTGCGGGAGATTGAAGCGAAAGCGGCGAAGCATGCCAAAGCGATGGGCCATCACGTTCAAGGGAACCTTAACAGTCTAAACGGTGTGACTGGAGGAGCCAGATTGCGCGACGCAGGCAAAGTGCGGCGGCGGCGGCCTCGATGCGCGTTGAACAGAAACAAGAAAGCCGCCCCGAAGGGCGGCTCTCATGAAGGATGCGAATGGACTAGTTGAAGATGGCTCCGACGGTATCGTCGAAGGTGAGCGTGACCTGGCATTGATTAGGTCCAGCCGCTGTGACGGCTCCCAGGGGCACGCAGTTGTAAGACCATCCACCGAATGCTCCCTGTCCGGCCGGCACCGTGAGTGTAACGGTGCTGCCGACGGGGTAAGTTGCGACGCAGACCGATCCTCCCAGTCCATCGCCATTGGATCCGGGACCACAATGGATCACGTTAGGCGTTCCAGTGGCGGAGGGAGCCAGAACGAGCCAGTTCGTGGTGTTCAAGCCCTCGTTGTAGATCGTCAGTGTAGACAGGAGCGAGGAAGCCTCGGAGCCTGGATAGCACGAGCCCGCGGTTGTGGGGGTGGGAAGGATCAGGGGGCAATTGAAGGATGCCGTAGCCGTCTGGATCGAACCTGTCTGTGGATCCGTAGCTTCCGCAATAATGGTGGCGCCGCCGCTTCCGTACGCTGTGACGATCCCCGCGTTTGCTCCGCCGCTAGGATTGCCTGTTCCGTTGGTATTGACGGGGAAAACGCTGGGCGCGGAGGTGAGCCACTGCACGGAGTTGGTGAGATCCCGGACCGTGGGAGACGTGGAATAGGTGCCGACGGCGAGGAACTGACCGGTACCGAGGAGGTCGTCGACCGTGATGCTGTTGGGAACGATTTGGAGAGAAAGGAGTGGTTCTGGCGCCGGGGCATTTGTCACGTCGATCGTGGAGAAATTCGAGACCAGAGAGCCGTCGGGGTTCTTTAACTCCGCGGTGATGGTGCTGGTGCCGAGGCTGACTCCGGTAGCAATGCCGTTGCCCGAGCCAAGTCCTGAAGTGATCGTGGCAACCGACGGAATGCTGGAAAGCCATGTCATCTGCGGGGAGTTGGTTACGTCTTGTTCAAGGCCGGTCGTGCCTGAAGTGGCAAGGGCGATGAACTGTCCAGTCTGGCCCGAGGCTGAGATGGACTGTGAACCGGGAACGATGGACACGGCGGTATATTCTTCGGTGGTTCCACCCTGCACGGTGAAGGTTGCTGTTGCTGTAAGTGCGCTTCCGCCGCTGTTGTAAATCGCGGTGATCGTGGATGTGCCCTGGCCCAGTGCGGTGGCCAAGCCCGTGGTTGCGCCAATGGTGGCGATCTGCTGGCTACTGGAGCTCCAGGCTACAGAGTTGGTGAGGTTGACGGTGGCCCCGGAAGAGGTGGTACCGATGGCGAGGAATTGCGCTGTTTGCGTAGGTACGGCCACAGACTGCGATGAGGGGATGATGGCAAGGGACACAACCGCGCCACTCCCGGTGCCTCCGCCCGTGCTGCCGGTGACGGTAATTGTGCAATAGGCAGTAATCGTTCCGGTAAAGCCGTGAATGCTGGCGGTGATTTGGATACTGCCCGGGCCGGTTGCCGTCACCACGCCCGCAGAATTCACAGTGGCTACGTCGTTGGAAGTCGTGGTCCATGCCACCTGATCGGTGAGGTCCTGCGTGGACGACGGATGATTGCCGTGGCCATAAACTCCGGTGGCCGTGAGCTGGGCAGTGTCGCCGACGGGCATCGAGATCGTCGTAGGCGTGACGACAAGTGAGTCGACCTGAGAACTGGTGCAGCCCGCTATAGGCAGTGCCATAGCGATGAGAAGAAGCAGCCGCGGCGATAGAATTCGATCATGCATGGTTGACCTCCGGAGCCTGCAGACGCTTTGACGTTGATCGGAAAATCGTCATGGCAGACTCTCGCTGGCCTGTATGCCTTCGACTATAGGGCATGTAAACAGCGCACCGCAGTCACACGAAGGTGTTACTTTGGGCTTGGCATCAAGACAGTCAATAAGCGCGTGGCCATTGACTTTGGGGGCGGCTCCGCACAGCACTTTGGTCACGTATGGGGAGATTGAAAAGTAGAGCGCCGCGAGGTGTGCGACGATCTTTCGGGCCGGCCAACGCATGCGTGCTGAATTCGCTGGTCCGTTTTGCGCCTGTTTTGCCGCAGGCCGCGGGAACGGCTACACTTCTCTCGAATGAGTCTGACGCGCGACAACACTCCGGACCGTCTTGTGAGCGCGGCGCGCGCCGAAGAAGAGCAGGGTTTCGAGCTCAAGTTGCGTCCTCGCTGGCTACGGGAGTTTATCGGCCAGTCGAAGGCGAAGGAACAGCTCGCGATTGCGCTTGAGGCAGCAAAATCGCGTGGCGAGGCTCTGGACCACGTGCTGCTTTTTGGCCCACCGGGGCTGGGAAAGACCACGCTGGCCACGATCATTGCCAACGAACTGGACGTGGGTTTTCAGCAGACGTCGGGGCCCGCGCTGGTAATCCAGGGCGACCTGACAGCGGTGTTGACCAACCTGCGCGAGCGGCAGGTGCTTTTTCTGGATGAAATTCACCGCCTGCAACCGGTGCTGGAAGAAAAGCTCTACACCGCGCTCGAGGATTACAAACTCGACATCATCATTGGGCAGGGACCGGCGGCGCGGACGCATGTGATGGAGATTCGCCCGTTCACTTTCATCGGCGCCACAACACGGCCCGGCCTGCTGAGCTCACCGCTGCGCTCGCGGTTCGGCATTCTGCTGCGCCTGGAGTTCTACACCGAGGAAGAATTGCGGGTCATCGTTGAACGCTCGGCCGAAGTGTTGCAAATTCCCATCGATGCCGATGGAGCGGCGGAGATCGCGTTGCGCTCGCGCGGGACGCCGCGCATCGCCAACCGCTTGTTGCGGCGCGTTCGCGATTATGCGCAGGTGCGGGGCACGGGATCAATCGATCTGCCAACGGCCAATGCGGCGCTAACCATGCTGGAGGTGGATGCGCACGGCTTCGACGAGATTGACCGGCGGCTGATGTTGACGATTATTCAGAAGTACGATGGCGGGCCGGTGGGCCTGGGCACGCTGGCGGCGACGCTGGCCGAAGAAGAAGATGCGCTGGAGGAAGTGTACGAGCCATTTCTGATTCAAATTGGTTTTCTCGACCGCACGCCGCGCGGCCGCGTGGCGACGCGCCTGGCGTACGAACATTTCGGGATTGCGGTGCCAGGGCGACAGACGGGGCTGTTTTAGCAAGCAGCGGAGTTAGCGGAGCTGGCGGAGCAAGGAACGAACTGGAGGAACTGGCGCAACCTGCGGAGCTGAACGGCATCCCTTTATCAAGGAGAGACGGAATGGCAAAGACAGAATCGACCATGCTTGAACTGGGCACGCTCGCGCCGGATTTTGCGCTCACGGATGTGATCAGCGGCAAGACGATTCGCCGCGACGATTTTCGCGGCATGAAGGCGCTGCTCGTGATCTTCATTTGCCCGCACTGCCCTTACGTGAAGCACATCGAGAAGTCGCTCGGCGATCTCGCTGCCGGCTACGAGGACAAACCGCTGGGGATGGTTGCGATCAGCTCCAACGACGTGAAGACATATCCTGCCGACAGTCCGGATGGCATGAGGCAGCAGGCGCACGATAACGATTTCGACTTTCCCTATTTATATGACGAGGATCAGTACGTGGCCCAAGCGTATAAGGCCGCCTGCACGCCCGATCCTTATCTCTTCGACGCCGATTTCAAACTCGTTTATCGCGGGCAGTACGATGGGAGCCGGCCAGGAAATGGGATCCCGGTGACCGGAAAAGATTTGCGCGCGGCAATTGATGCGGTGCTTGCGGGCAAGCCGGTCGCGAAGGAGCAGAAGCCTTCGATCGGCTGCAACATCAAGTGGAAAGTTTGAAAAGGCAGCGGGGTTGGATGAGCCTGGATTTGTGCGATCCCACCCTAAAACCCCTCGCTTAGCGAGGAGTTTTAGAATGGGGCACCCCATTCTGTAGTGGACTGAGCGACGGAAAAACAACCGCAGATCCTTCGCTGCGCTCAGGATGACAATCTAAAAACAGTCACTCAGGATCATAAAGTTAGTTGCGTTACAGCGTGGGCGAATCGTCGCCGAGCATGGCCTCGCGGACGATTTTGATGGGCGGGAAGCCCTGCTTGAGAAAGTCGTCGTGGAACTTTTCGAGGCTGAACGCCTTGCCCTCTTTTTTCTTCACATCGTCGCGCAGCTTCATGATCTCGAGCTTGCCGAGCGTGTAGTAGAGGTAGGTCGGGTCACCGGCGCCGCGCTTGGTTTCAACGACTGCCGTTTCTTTCGGTTGATAACCTTCCTTCTGGAAGAAGTCTTCGGCCTGCTCCATGGTCATGTTGCCGGTGTGCATCTCAATGCCGACGATGAAGCGCGCATCGCGCAGGAGCGCGTCCTGCAACTGGCCTAGCCGCAACAGTTGTGATTCGCGCGCGTCTTTGGCTCCCGCGCCAGGCTGACCATAGCCCTCGTCGAGCATCATCTGCTCGCAGTAGTGAGCCCAGCCTTCAACGTCAGTGTTGGCGCCGAGGATTTTGCGCACTTTGCTGGGGGCTTGAGGCAGCCACAGGAACTGCACGTAGTGTCCCGGATAAGCTTCGTGCACCGCGGTCGAGATGACCGTGCCGATGTTGAAGGAGTGCATGTAGCCTTCAACTTCAGGCGGCGTCATGGATGGGTCGGGCAGCGTGACGTTGAAGTAGGATTCGGTAGCGTGGGTCTCGAAGGGGCCGGCGGTATCCATGCTGGCAAACGTTGTGGCGCGCATGAATGGCGGCGTTTCTTCGACGATGGGACGGACATCGGACGGGATGGTGACGATGTGGTGCTCGCGAATGAAACCGACAAGATTGGTGAACGTTGCGCGGAAGGCATCGAGAAGCTGACCGGGAGCGGGGTGATCTTCGCCCAGCACTTCAAGCACCTCACGGGGGTCTTTTTCGGGATCGAGCTCGACAGCGACTTGCTTGAAGTGGTCCTGGTTCTTGCGCAGATCGGCCCAGCCGATTTGGAGCAGCTTGCCGAGAGGCAGATCGACCATCTCGTCGTACTGAAGTTTTTTCTGGAAGGTATCAGCGCCGATGCGGAAGTCGCCGTTGGAACGGGCGAGCACGTCGGTTTTGAGCCAGTGGAGATATTCGTTGAGAGCGGAGACTACGGCTGCGTTGGTCGAGACGAATTCGGCTTTCAGCGCTGGGTCGTCAGCGTCGGCGAAGGCCTGCGGGACGTCGTTCTTAAAGAAGCCGATGATGCCGGGAAGCTGCTCGATGGCGATTTCAGTGAAGACGTGCGGCGGGTTCTGGAGATTGGCGCGCGCGGCGGCAAGAAGAGCTGGCATCTGTTTTTCGCGGGCGACGAGCGAGCGGAGGCGGTCATTGGGGGGCGCGAATTTGCGCTCCATCAAGACGAAGGCGGCGTTGGCGCAGGTGCTCGAATAAGTGTCCGCGTTGTTTTCCCACGGGCGGATGGTTTCGAGCGTGAGGAGTTGCGAGCGGATGTTGTTAAGTACCATCTCGCGATCGGAACGCGGCACGAAGTCGGCCCGCGAGTCCTCGGGGACGATGGCTTCGATCTGCTGCTCAAAGCTTTTCAGCGCGGCGATTTCCGCGTCGATGGCAGGGCGCGAAAAGTCTTCGAGTTGCGCGTCGTATTGGTGGAGGCCCACCATCGTTCCGGTGGACGGAGCGTAGTGGAAGTAGACCTGATCGAAGTAGTCGTCACTGACTTTCGCGAACTGCTGTTTCCAGTCAGGGTTTGCGGCGCGGGCTGCAATCGATGTTGACATAAAAGCTCCTGCCAAAGCCAAGCTCATCGCTCGATTCAAAAGCATGATCCATCTCCGTGGCCCGGCGTTTCAATCAAGCGTTCACTGACGCCGGCGCCAGATTTACCAATAATTCTCGAATTTCGAGCAGAACATCATCGGGGCGAGTGGCCCGCAGCGGAAACTTGAGCAGGCCCTGCGGCGTAAACTGCGCACCGCGCTTTGCATTGCGCGATACCAGTTGCATGAGGTGGGCCGGATCCACGGCCGCATTCTCCATGAAGCGGATCTGAAGCTCGCCGCGCTTTCGGTCAACCTGCGCGATGCCGATGCGCTCGCACTCGAGGCGCAGCATTGCCGCTTCAAGCAGATAGACGGTCGCGTCGGGCGGAGCGCCATAGCGGTCTTCCATCTCGGCGCGAACTTCGTTGACAGCGGCTTCGGTGCTGGCTCCGGCGATTTTCTTGTAGAGGCGCAGGCGCTGATTTTCTTCCGGCACGTAACTTTCGTCGATGCGCAGCGCGATGCCGAGATTAAGGGCTGTGGCGGGACGCTCTTCGCTGGCTTCGCCCTTCATCTCCTTCACAGCAGCCTCGAGCATGGACGTATAGAGCTCGAAGCCGACGGCCTCAATGTGGCCGCTCTGCTCGCCGCCGAGCATATTGCCTGCGCCGCGAAGCTCGAGGTCGAGCGCAGCGATTTTGAATCCTGCGCCCAAATCGCTGAACTCTTTGAGCGCGGCAAGACGGCGGCGCGCGATTTCAGTCAGCTCGTTCTCGGGCGGAATGAGCAGGTACGCGTAGGCGCGGCGATTGGAGCGGCCGACGCGGCCGCGCAACTGATAAAGCTCGCTGAGGCCGTGGCGCTCGGCGCGGTTGATGAGGATGGTATTGGCGAGAGGGATGTCGAGACCGTTTTCGATGATCGTGGTGGCGACGAGCACATCGAATTCGTGGCGCATGAAGGCGAGCATGACCTTTTCCAGGTCGTTCTCGCCCATCTGGCCGTGCGCGACGGCGACACGCGCCGCGGGCACGAGCTCCTGAATGCGCGCGGCGATCTCGTAGATGGACTCGACGCGATTATGCACGAAGAAGACCTGGCCGCCGCGCTCCAGTTCAACTTCAACGGCCGAACGGACGATTTTTTCATCGAAGCGTGCGACGACCGTTTGAATGGCCATGCGATCTTTGGGCGGCGTCTCAATGATGCTCATGTCGCGCAGGCCGACGAGCGACATGTGCAGCGTGCGCGGAATGGGCGTGGCGCTCATGGCGAGCACGTCAATCTGCTTGCGCAACTGCTTGAGCCGCTCCTTGTGGCGCACGCCGAAGCGCTGTTCTTCATCGACGATGAGCAGGCCGAGATCCTGAAACTTGATGTCTTTTGAAAGCAGGCGGTGTGTGCCGATGAGGATGTCGACGCGGCCGGTGGAGACGCGCTCGACGATGTCCTTCTGCTCCTTCGCGGTGCGGAAGCGGGAGATCATCTCAATGTGAATGGGGAACTGGGCAAAGCGCTGCTTGAAAGTCTCGAAGTGCTGGAAGCTGAGGACGGTTGTGGGCGTGAGGACGGCGACTTGCTTGCCGTCTTGCACGGCCTTGAAGGCGGCGCGCATGGCCACTTCGGTTTTGCCGTAGCCGACATCGCCGCACAAGAGGCGGTCCATCGGCGTGGGCGATTCCATATCTTCCTTGACGGCGCGGATGGCGGTGATCTGATCGTCGGTCTCGGTGTAGTCGAAGGAGTCTTCAAACTCACGCTGGAACTCGTTGTCGAGCGAGAAGGCGTTGCCCTCGACGGTGCGGCGCTCGGCGTAGAGCTTGAGTAGTTCGGCGGCCATATCCTGCATGGCCTTGCGCACGCGCGCTTTGGTCTTGGTCCATTGCTGCGTGCCAAGCCTGCTGAGCACCGGCGCGGGCCCGGTGTCGGTGGAGCGATATTTCTGGATGAGATCAAGGCGAGTGAGCGGGACGTAGAGCTTGGCTCCCTCGGCGAACTCCAGGATCATGAACTCGATGGAGAGTCCGTCCTGCTCAATTTCTTTCAGGCCCTGATACTGGGCGATGCCATGCTCGACGTGGACCACGTAGTCGCCGACGCCGAGGTCGCGGAAGTCGGAGACAAAGGCCGCGGTCTTTGATTTTTTCGGCATGGGCCGAGCAGCTACGTCGGCCTCATCGGAAAGGTCGTTGGCGCCGAAGACGATGAGGTTGGCTTCGGCGAACATGACGCCCGAGGCGATGGGCGAACGAACGATGACCGGTACGCGCAGATCGCCCGCCATGTAGCTGGCTTCTTCAAGCATCATGTCGCTGCCGGTTTTTGGAACGCGGCTACCGAGACGGTAAGGAACCTGATAGTCGCGGAGGACGGTGGCGAGGCGCTCGACGTCGCCCTGATGGGCCGCGGCAAGCACGATGCGAGTTTCCGCCACCATGAGAGCTTTCAATTGCTCGGTTAGCGCGGGAATGGAGCCGTGGAAACGCAGAGTGGGCCGCGTGGGAAGCTCGATCTCGCCGAGCGTCGCGTCGTCCTCGAGCACGTCGATGGCGCCGAGTTGATCGAGATCGAGACCCATGTGGGCGCCAAGCGACGCCTGAAGAACCTCGGGGCGCAGATAAATGTCTTCCGGCCGGATGAGCGAACCAATTCCGGAGCGCTCGTGGCGCAGCTCGACCTTGTTCCACCAGCGGTCAATCTGATTGCGGACCATGGCCGGCTCGTCAACAAAGAGCGCGCATCGGGGCAGGAGTGTGAGGAGCGAGCGCTCAGCGCCGGCGACGGGCGTAAAGAACTCCCAGCCCGGGAAGACGCTGACGCCGCCGGCCGCAGCAGCCTCAACCGCCATTTCGTCATCTTCAATTTCGATTCGCTGGCGGCTGAGACGCCCGTTGACCGCGGCCAGCAGGTGCTCGGTCAGCGGCGCTTCAGTGAGCGGCAACAACTGTGTTTCGTCGAGGCCCGCATGAGAGCGCTGGGTATCCGGATCGAATTTGCGGATGGTTTCAATTTCGTCGCCGAAGAGCTCGATGCGGACGGGCCGGTCGGCGTCGGGCGAGAATATGTCGAGAATTCCGCCGCGGCGCGTGAACTGGCCCGGCATCTCGACGAGATCCGTCTGCGAGTAGCCGACGCTGGCCAGGTGCGCGGTGAGAACTTCGATGTCGACTTCTTCGCTGCGCTTGAGCGTGACGGCGAGGCCGGCGTAGTAGTTGAGGTCAAAGAGCTTCATGGCCGCGGATTCGACAGGCGCGATGAGAATGTCGACGGCGCCGGTAGAGAGCTTCCACAATGCGGCTGCGCGCTGCTCCTGGACGTCGGGGTGCGGCGAGAGGTTCTCAAAGGGAAGCACGTCATGCGCAGGAAAGCGGACCACGCGGGTTGGATCGACGGCTCCGGTGAGCTCGCATCCGGCTTTGAGAAGGGGTTCGAGGGCTTCGGCGGCCTTGTTGTCGGCGACGATGACGATGACTGGCTGCTTGGCGGCCCGCGCCATCAAGGGAAGGTAAAGTGCACGCGCCGTTGCGGTCAATCCGGACACACGCCGCCGTCCCGCAGCGAGGCTTAGGTGCCTGCGAACGCGCTCAAATCCCGGGGAGTGCTCCAGCTCCGCAAAGATTTCGCGGACAAACGGGAGGATCATCTAGGTCTAGTTTAACAGTGGGGAAGTGAGCGAGAAGCAGTCGGGGGCGGCGCTTCGGCTGGAAAGCCCAATTAGACGACAGAAGCATTCGGGAATCGTCAGTATCCGGCTTCCCGACCGTGCCGAACTGCAAGAATGACCGATTCTTTCCCATCGAAGTGGTAAAGGACAACGTAGGCACCGTGACCAAATTCGATGAGCCACTCACGGAACTCCGGCGCCATTTCCTCGATGGGACGCCCAATTGTCGGATGTTTCCCCAAAGCTCTCACGCCCTGGCGGATTGCCGATACGGCGCGTTGCGCGGCCTCAGGGCTTTTGGGGGCAAGAAAATCATGCAGGCGGCCCACGTCAAGCAGCGCGGCTTGCGACCACTTCAATCGTGGCATTCAGGGGCCTCGGCGTCCTTGCCCACTTCGAGTCTTGCCAGCCAGGCATCGGCTTCCCCTGCAGTAACATGTAGGCCAGTGGCCTGGTAGTGGTTCCAGGCCGCGAGTGCGTCTCGGCGTAATTGCTCCCGCTTTTCTTCTCGACTTACGTATTGCTCGACCGCTTCGCGCATGAGCCAGTGGGGCGACCTGCGTCGCGCCGCTGCAAGGTGCTGCACCCGCTTCTTCAGTTTCATGTCGAGTTTAAGACTGGTGGTCGTCGATGCAGGCATGGGTGCTCCAGGGTGTTACCTGTTGACACTTTACCACACCGGACGGATTAGCGACCAGTTCCCCCACCTATTCGGACTAGAGATTCCGAGGTTTTCACTCGCTGCCGAGTTTCTTTGCGAATGCGTACCAGAAATCCAGCGACTTCCAGTACGAATCGAGGGGCAAGCGCTCATCGCGTCCATGGGCGCGGACATCGTCCCGTTCAAGCGCGATGGCGGAGTAGCCGTAGCTCGGAATACCCGCCTGTGCGAAGTAAATGGAGTCGCTGGCGCCGGTCTCCATCACCGGAGTGACCGTGATTCCCGGCCAGATGGCTTGGGTAAAGCTGGTGAGCGGCGACCAGACTTCCGGGAGAGGCGCAGGCGGAACGATTGCCGGGCGGTCGGGTGCAGTAGCGGACACATCGCCCTCGTTTGACACGTATTCCACTTTCAGTTGCGGGTCGGCAAAGATCGAGATGAGTTGCTTCCGGGTTTCTTCGGGCGAGTGGCCGGGGAGGATTCGGCAATTGACGATGGCTTGCGCCATTTGTGGCAGGGCGTTGTTTGCATCCCCGGCATTCAGCCGCGTGGCGACGCACGTGGTTCTGAGCCGGGCGTTGAAGGCCGGCTCCGCACTGAGGCGCGCGGCAGCAGACATGTCCGGTGGCGTGGCCAGAATCGCGCGCATGTCGGAGGCGGTTTCCCCGGTCTCGTTCTGGGCGAGATTCGTGAAGTAGGTTCGCGTGACTTCGTTGAGTTCGAATGGAAATGTGTAGGCGGCAAGGCGGCCAAGGCCCGCAGCGAGTTCGTAGATGGCGTTGTCGGGCCGCGGCAATGAACTGTGGCCGCCGCGATCGGTGACTGTCACCTGGAAATCGGCGTACACCTTTTCGGTGGCTTCAACTTCCGCGACGACTGCGCGCCCGTGCTCCAGTTCTATGCCGCCGGCGTCGGGGTTGATCACGTAGGCTGCATCCACCAGGTCGCGATGTTCGTGCACCAGCCAGTCAGCGCCGTCGGACATGCCGCCCTCTTCGTCGGCCGTTAACGCCAGGATCAGGTCGCGCTGGGGCTTATATCCCTCGCGATGCAGGCGTAGAAAAGTTTCGACCAGCGCGGCGTCAGAGTCTTTCATGTCCTGCGTGCCACGGCCGTAGACATATCCGTCCTTCTCAATGAACTGAAAGGGATCGGTGGACCAATCGGCGCGTAGGGCTTGCACCACGTCCATGTGGCAGAGGAAAAGAACAGGCTTTTCAGTGGGCGTGCCGGCAGCGCGGAAGCGAACAACGAGATTCTGCTTGCGGTCATTCGGGCCGAGGAGATGAACGTCCTGGGGCGAAAATCCCGCGTCGAGAAAGCGGCGCTCCATTGCCGCAGTGGCAGTGGTGACGTTTCCTTGCGGCGTATCCGTGGTGTTGATCTCGACGAGTTGCTTGAAGATGGCCAACGCCCGCGCGCGATCTTCAGCGGAGGCCTGCGGCAAATGGTCTTGTGTCCTTAGAAGCGGGCTAGAGCAAACGGCGGTGCACAAGACGGTGAGAATCGCGGCGAATCGATGCACGGCATCCTCACAAGTTTCTGTAAGTCGTCTCAGTCGATACGCGGGGTCCCGCGGCGGAGCACGAGACCGGTGAGGCCGAACGCCACGATCAGGATGAGAGCAAGGAAGAAGTAATAGGCCATGGGATGCGCCCAGCCGGGAGAGTACTTCAAATCCTGAGCGACCCAAAGCAACAGGACAGTTGCGACCGCCGCAAATTGTCCGGCGATGACAAGGAAGGTGTGCCCGAGGTCGCGGCGCTTGTCGAGCGCCTCAACCTGGTCAGGGGTCAGATTGCGTTCTTCGGGGGGAAGCAGGGAATTTGCCATCGTCGTCCTTTCGCCGGTCTCGCTTGGAAACCTCCGCGACCGGCGCTCCTGTTTACGATTCAAACACAGGCTGGCGGGGGCGCGCCAGCCTTCGCGCGGGCCCGGCGTGTCGCATAGAGCTCCGAACTACTGCGGCGGATACCCGACCGACTGGGCGTACAAAACGCTGCGATCAGCGCTCAGCCCAAGTTTCGCGGCCACATCCTGTGCGTGCACGGTATAGAACCACGCATTCAGCTCCTCCGAAGCAGCGAACAGGTATATGTTTTGGGCGATGAATCCCACATCGACCTGTGCGTAGTCGTCTTTAGCCGGAGCCAGGTAGATGATGGTCACCGCCGCGTGCGCGGCGGGCGCCGGGCTGATGGCGCCGCGCACATCGCCGGAAAGTACCGGACGCAACAGATTTGCCTCTGCATCGTAGACGTAAACTCCATTGGCCAGCACGACTTCAAGCGTGATGTCCTGCTTGTTGTAGGCGGAGGGCGCGGTGCGGCCCAAGTCCGATTTCACCGCCCGCGGACGATTCACGCCAAAGGCCGCCCACAACAGGTTTGAGAGCGACTGCGGCGGCAGCGGTTTGTCGATAAAGGCTCGCGTCGTTTTGCGCGCGCTGAGCGCCTGCATGAGCGGCATGCCGCCGGTGATTTCAGGCTTGGGAAGCTGGATGGGCTTCAGCTCGGAAGCCAGTACGGGCGGAACGCCGCGATGCAGACCGGGCAGAAAACTCGCGGTCCAAACCAAGGCAACCGACGCAAACAGCAATGCCGTCCATCGAGCGGCAGTTCGTAGCGGAATTCGCATGATCACACCTCGAGAAATCAGGCTGGGCACGCCAACCTCCCGAGGTGTGCCGATGAAGGGGAAGAGTGATCTTGCTCCGAATTCAACGCCGCGGCAGACGCCGTTTCGGCTCAGTCCATGAGGAAAGCGAGCGATTGAAGCGAAGTAATCTCGAATGGCTTGCGGCAACGGATGTTGGCGCATTGCAGCTTGTCGTCGCGACGGACCATGTAGGACTGGGCCTTGGCGAAGCGTGCGCGGTCGCGCTCGTCGCCGCCGCGAGGCAGTTGCGCACGCTTGCGGCGGACGATCCAGGTGACTTTGTACTCTGCCGCCTGGCCACACTTGGGACAAACGAGATTGTGGTTGCGTTGTTCCGTCGTTTCGTTGAAGAATTCCCGCTCATCCATGGTGCGTTTCCTTTGGCTGTTTCCCTGGGCTGCTGTCGCTTTGCCGCCGGCTCGACGCAAGTTCCGGCGCAAGGTGAATCCGAGGCGGCACTTTCGCAGCGCCGGAATCTACTCCATACTCAACTTTGCCATGGCGAAACGCAAGCCAGCCGTTTTTTCCGCTACGAAGGCGGTGAAGGCCAACGCACGAGAGCGCGTGGGCCAGCCAAAGGCCTCGCGCATCTTACCCGACAAGCCGCGCACCGGGCGCAAGGCCAAACATAAACCGAAGCTGGACCAGATCCTTCGCGGAGAAGAGTAGGCGCAGGCCGCGCAAAGACCTCTTACGATGCGGAGGCACTGGAGATGCGGAAACCCCAGGCGTGGCTGCACGGACGATTGGATTCGGGCTGCAGTTCACCGGGGATGGTGATGATAAGCCCCTGCGCGGGATCCCAGCGGCTGTCGAGGGGTTTGGAAACGCCCAACATCTCGACTTTGCCTGCCAGGCGCGCCTCGAGGGATTTGATGACAAGCGTTTTTCCCGGCCATTCAAGGGCGAAGCAATAGACGGTTCTCTGATCCTTGCTGCGGGTGAAACGCAATGTATCGCCCTCCATCCAGAGGGCGCCCTCGCGCGGCCGTGTGGCGTAGATGCCCTGACCGTTCACTTTGAGCCACTGACCCGCTTCCTTGAGCTGCTGGACGGCGGTGGGATGGAAGGAGCCTTGCCCATTGGGGCCGACGCCGACCATGAAGTTGCCGCCTTTGGCAGTGGCGTCAACGAGATTTCGCACGATCCATCCAGCGCCTTTGTATTTGGCCGCATCGCTCTCGTAGGAAAATGACGAACCGAGCGGATAAATCACGAACCACGGCATCTTCGTGGCTTCTTTTGAGGCGGGCACGAAGCCTTCAGGCGTGTAGTAGTCGCCATAATTGGCGATGCCGCGCGCGCGCAACATGACGTCCGGTTGCAGTTGGCGGATTTTGAGGATGGTCTCGCGCAACTGCGGCCACACCTTCGGCCCCCAGAAGATATCCAGGCACATCATGTCGATGGGACCGTAGCGGGTGAGCAGTTCAGTCAACTGCGCGCGATGGCGGGCGACCATGCGATCGACCTGGCGCGGCGTGGGATCGGGAACGATTACGAGATTGCCGTTGAAGCGCTTCTTCAACTGGTCCCAGAAATCCTGTTCAGAACCGCCGGACGGCCGCCAATCCCAGAGCCTGGGCGAGGACGGCACCTGAAGCGGATGCCAGCCGTAGGGGCGAAAATCTGCGTCGTACCAGTCGGGGTGGGAAAAGTAGAGATCGATCTTGACGCCTCGCCGGTGCGCGGCGCTGGTGAGCTCCTGAACGACGTCGCGACGGAAGGGCGTCTCCATGATGCTGTATGCCAAGTCGCAATCCTCGATGGCCGGGCCGCCGGGCGCGGTCCAGTTGGCACGCTGCCGCACGCGCGTGCGGGTGTCGAACATGGAGAAGCCCTCATGGTGCTTCGACGTGAAGGCAAACATCTTCATCCCTGCATCCACGCAGAGATCCATCCATGTGTCGGCATCGAATTCCGAGGGGTTCCAGGATTGATAGGCCCGGTTATAGTTTTGGCGGTCGGCGAAGGGCAAGGTGAGAAAGGGCCACGATTCGCCGGGCCGCCCAAAGTTGGAATAGATTCCCCAGTGAATGCGAAGACCGAACTTGAGGTCATTGAATGCTTCGACAGCGCGGTCTGATGCCCAGTGGTAGCCGTGGACAGGAACTTCTTCAACGTACGCCCTGGCGAGGCGGTAATCGTTGTCGGTGGCAGGCAAGCGGTGCTCGATGGGCGGCTCGGAGGCCTGAGACGAGAGGTGTTTGGGCAGGGAGGCGGAAACTGCCGCTGCGCCGGCGACGGAAAGAAAGCTGCGTCGATTCATAGGATCCCAGTGATGTGAAATCTGCACGCGAACGTGCGTGGGAAGAGCAGGGCCATCATCGGCAGAGAACCCTATAACTAGTGTTGCACGCTGTAGGGTCCGGGGAGCGAGGACTCAGGCGGCTGCTGGGTGGGGTTGGCCGTGACCGCGGTGCGATTGGAGTAGATGCGGAACTCGACGACCAGGTTAAGCAAGACCGGGACCGGCTTGCCGTCCTTGATTGCCGGCTCGAATGTGGCCTTGCGGATGGCGTCGACGGCGTTCTCATCCAGGCCGAAGCCGATGGGCCGGCCCACCGCGATCTCGCCCGGCTTGCCATCAGCGCCGATTACCACGTGATAGAGGCAGATGCCTGCGACGCCGTGGTCCTGCGCGTACTGGTTCGACGGCGGCTCAAAGGTCGACACGAGACGAGCTTTTTTGTCGACCATGCCCTGGCGGAGGACGTTGGGGTCGGCGGGCTGGTAGTCGGTTTTGGCTGCGGATGCCGAGTAGTAGAGCTTCCAGAAGTCGGGCATCGCATCCATCATGCGCGCGTCAAACCCCTGAGCGAAGACGTTGTCGAGGGCGTCACGCAGTAGTTTGTTGGAGTGGGCCTGCGATGTAGTGGTAGTGACGCTTTTGGCGTCGGCGGGGCCTTCGGCAGGCGGAGCGGCGGCAATCTCGGTCTGGCCGGCTTCTGTTGTTGCGGGGGCGCCGGTTGATGCGGCGGGAGGGGCCGGCGCGGTGGGCGCTGGCGCGGTGGCCGTTGCGGGCGTACCAACCGAGGCTGGATTTGGAGCGGATTTGGCTTCTTTCCCTTTCTCCTTTTCTTTTTTCTCTTTCGGCTTGACGACGAGCTCGCGGTCGATGGCGATCTTGACGATTTTCTTTTTCGGGGTGATGTTCACGCGGTCGACAGCTTTGGTGGGATCTTCGTACGGCAACGCGCCGAGAAAGTGCAGGCCGAAGCGTTGGCCTTCGAGCTCGAGCTTGTGCTTCGTCAGATGGATTTTGTCGATCTGGATTGCGCTGAGGGTGTAGGAGCCTTGTGAAGAGTGGCCGACGAGAACGCCGTTCTCGTTATAGCTGAGGTCGTTGTCAAGGTAACCGCCGCGCAGGAAAAGTTCTTTGCCGACGAGGAGAGTCTTGATCTCATCCTCGGTGATTTCGGCGGGCTCGGGAGCGTGGCTGGGTTGCGATGAAGCGGGAGTGCTGCCCGGCGCAGATGCCGGCGTGGGGATTGGAGCGGGCGCGGGCTGGGATTCGGCGGGAGGTGCGGGCGGGTTCTGTTCGGGCGCTGCTGGGGTTGCGGGGGATGCTTGTTGTGGTTGGTCCGCGGATGGTTTCTGCGGCGTTGGAGTTGGCGAGGCGGGCTGCGATTCTGGCGGGGGCGCAGGGGCAGGCTGCGAAGACTCTGCGGGAGCGGAAGTTTGCGCGGCGGGTTGCTGCTCTGGCGCGGGAGCAGGAGTCTGCTGTGCGATCACTCCAGCGAGAGCCGACGGAGCCAAGACGGAAGTGAGCGCGGCCGCGAAGACCAAATGGCCGAGGCGCGCGGGCGAAGTTGCGATGGACAAGAAGCGGGAACGAGGAAACATGGGGCCTTTGAACGCAACTTTAGCAGGAATTGTCGAAGGCTCGCCGTGAATTTTCGCTGGTGGTAACCGGCTTGCACTGTTTGTCGAAAGCGCCTTGAGGGCGGGATCTATCGCTTGAGGCGCCAGAGAATTCGGCGGAAGAATCCAAGAATGCGGCTGGCGTCGCGGCGGTTGAGAGCCAGCCTTCGGAGCAGGAGATTGAGATCGCGCTGGTTTGCCTTGCGCATTGCGGTCGGCGAGTAGTTGGCCGCGAGCATGGTTTGTTCAACGACGCCGGCAAGGAGGTCCAGATCGCGAGCGGAGGCGGATTCGAGGGATTCCGATGTGTTTGCGATTGTTTCCCCGGTCTCCAGAAGCGAGGGACCGGGGGCACCCGATTCGGAGGCGGGTGAAGCCGGATGCGAGACGATTTCGTAAAGGCAGACGGCGACGGCCTGGCCGAGATTCATTGAAGGCTGTTGTGGATCGGTCGGAATCACGGTGAGGATGTGGCAGCGCGCAAGATCTTCCTGCGTGAGGCCGCGCTTTTCCGACCCAAAAACGAGGGCGATGCGGCCGCTGCGGGCGAGCTCTTTCTGAATGTGAGGCGCCAGCTCCGGCAGCGGAATGACCGGCTGCTCGGGCTTGCGATGACCAAGCGAGCCAGTGCCGATGACGAGAGTGCAATTGGCGACGGCGTCTGGCAGGCACTTGGCGCTTTTTGCGCTT
>CAWKMZ010000002.1:0-68348 GCA_963850865.1 uncultured Acidobacteriaceae bacterium | reverse complement strand
GTAGCGCTACCGGGAATCGAACCCGGGTTTTAAGATTGAGAATCTCACGTCCTAACCCCTAGACGATAGCGCCACGCATTGTGCGGAGTCGACCCGCGAACGCGAGCCACTCCTTTACTTTAACAAAATTCCCGCATCCATCCAATCGGGCAGCGCCTGCTCTAGATCCCCAGCTTGCGCACTTCGTCGTTGTAGTACTTGCGGTACAGAATGTCCCACTCCTGCGAGCCTTCCTGGATAATCTTTCGCTGGTTGGCGATCTTCTGCCGCGCCATCATGTCGATCTTTGCCTCTTCGGTCAGCAGCAGTTCCAACTCCTTGCGCGCTTCCTGCCGGATTGTGTTGCGATCTTCCAGAAATCCCACCTGGTCGACCTCGGCCAGCGTGTCCGCCACGGTGTGGGCCAGCTTATTCAGCTTGTCGCGGTTGATCCTCATAGCACCGCCTTGTACTTCTTGGTCAGCTCGCCCTTCACCTTCTTGAACATCTCGGCGTATTGCGCGCCGCTCTTGCGCATCTCCTCGGAGTAGGCGTCCAGAATCACGCGCACCTCTTCGTTGATGCGGTCTTCGAGCGCAAGCTCCTCGAGCATAGCCGCGTTCACGCGCTCTTCCGTCACCTTCAGGTCACTGGTGGTGATCATCTTGGCGTCGATCAAGTGCTTGACCGTGCGGCGGGTGAGGTACCCAATGTAGTCGCGGGAAAAGATCATGGGTTAAACGTCAGGATACCGCACCGCACCCGTGCCTGTACACTCGCTAACTGGCATAATTGCCTTCATTTTGCGACTCGTCGCCGCCCCTGGCCGTTGGCCTGTTTCGGACCTCTTTAAGTGCCTCTCCGCATCACGGTGTAGTACGGCTGATTCGAGAGCGTCTCATTGAATGCCGGCTCCAGACGCGTCGCTCCGCTTTTGCCGGCAAGATCAAAGTAGTATTCCAGCGGGAAATCGGTTTTCGTGTAGTCGGCCGGAATCGCAGCCGTGAAGCTCCCGCCGTTCCCCTGCATCTCCATGCGCTTCCACCGTTCCGCCTGGTCTACATGCCGGTAATGGAGACGAATCGAGACCACCTCGTCCGGCACCAGGGCCGTTACCGCAACTGCCAGCGGCACGCCCGCCTCAAAGCTCAGCGGCGGCGTATGAGCACACGCCAGAACCGGCCGCCCCGGCCTGCCCGTCGCTTCTACAGTTGCGCGCCGCGTGTTTTCGCTCGACACGTCCGGCAGCCCCGCGCTCTTTACGCGCTCTGTCATCGCCGCGAGGTCCTTATCGATCGCGCTCAGCCGATCGCTCCAATGTCCGCGCCGTATCGGCGTTCTTCCATAGGAAATATCAGGCCTGTAAACGGCCGTGGCTGCCTTGGCCATGTCGGCCCACGCCTCCCGCGCCATTCCATATGCGTCAATTGCCTTCCGACCCGCTGCCATCTCATCCGATTGCTCAAAAACCGTATACAGCACGCCGCTGCGCAGCTTGGAAGCAAAGAACCATCCCAGCCCAATCTGGATCTCCACGTCCGCCTCGATCCGGCGAAACGCCGCGGACCGCCGCGAGATCGTGACTCGCCGCGCCTGGTCCAATGCCGCGCTCGCCGCGGTCGCCGAGTCCTCCATCCATTGCGCCACTTCGATCGGCGAATATTTCGGGTTCGCCGCGCCACCCATTTCGTCCGTCGCGTGTTCGTCGATCGTCGCGAACAACTGCGGATCGAGCGGGCTCACCGTCCCGAAGCTTCTCGGCACCGGCGTATCGTCGTAAGGCGAGGGCCCGCTGCCGCGCACAATCGGCATGTTCGTATACATCTCCGGCCAATACGCGTGATTCGACGCCGATGGCAGATGCGCCGACGTCAGCAGCGGAAGAATCCTACTCGCGTTCGCCACGGCTGTCTCCAGGGGAATCGCCCCAGTCCCAAATCCCTTGCGCAACCATCGGCGCCACGCTTCCGGATTGGCTTCCGGGTCGTAAAGCCGCCGTCCCCAAACTCTGTAGTAAAGCTCGAATTTCTCCCAATCGGCCGCCGGATTTAGGCTCGCGTCGGCATACGCGCATCGCCCGCCCGCATGCCCCGATCCTTCTCTTCCCTTGAACGTCAGCGGCTCCATCAAATCAAGTCCAACCGCACCGCAAAAATGCGCGGTTCTTCCATACGCCGCCGCCATCTCCGGATCGGCGCTCAGCAAATGCCGCTGCGTGCCCGGCCACAGCCGGAACAGCAACTTGTATTTGCTCCCCGCTTTCAGAAAATCCGCATAACCATACCGCGTGAACGAGCGCGAACCTGAGCTCAGGCTGAATGGCCCCGCTTCGGCCTCGACATTTCCCTTTGGAATCTCCAGCGCGCGTATGTCCGCCTGCTGGTAGCCCAGGCTCTGGTGCTCAGCCGAATACTTCGCTCCCAGCTTCACCGGCATTCCAGTCGCGTTGGCAATATCGATCATCGTTTCGTCCACGCCCTTGGCGTGCATATCGATCTCGATCTTCCGCCCGCAACCTTGGATCGCCGTGAACAACGTTCTCCAGAAGTCGTAGCTGCCCTCCGGAATCCCGCTCTCGCCATGAACGCGCAGCGTCAGCCCTTCGATCTCCGGACACTGCTTCAGCAGCATCGCCAGCGCGTCGCGGCAATACGCCGCGTGCGTGTCTTTCGTCAGTCCTTCAATGTTGTGATAGGCGTTCGGGCTGTCGGTCCATTGGTAGGCGTGCGTCCAGATCCCCAGTTGGAAGTGCAGCCCACGCGCCGCCGTCTGCGTTGCAATGAACTTGAGAGCGTCCAGGTTCATCTGCCGTTCGTGATCGCTCAACTCCACCGGCGCCGGCAACACCGTTCCATCCGGAGCAGCCCGCTGCATCACGCGCACGTTGTACCCCGGAATATTCAATAGATATGGATAAGGAAAATGCAGGTAATCGCTCGTCACGCCCCTCGGAAAGTCGTACTCCAGCCCGAAGGCGAGACAGAACCGGTTGAACCGGCATGCAACCAGCAGGTCCAGGTACCCCAGCCAGAACTCCTTGTCGTAGAGCCACGGCTTGTCCTCGACCTCGCTGCAAAAATAGCGGCCAACACTGCGCACTTCGTTCGCCGGTCGCTCCACAACTTGCTGCGTAAGGTGCAGCGCCGTTCTCGCATCCGCGCCGAACCGCACCCGCTCCGCCAGTTCCAGCAGCCCGTACACATACCCGAGCACATCGCTGCCGGAAACAATCGTCGCTTGCGCTCCGGCATACCGGATCGGCGTCAACGCAAAACTTTCCCGCTCGCCCTGCCACACCGGCAATCGTGGCGCGTTGGCGGTCGGCGTCAGTCCCGCGGACGTCGCTTCTTCTGAATTCACCAGCACATAGAATGCTGCGCTACGAAGCTTCTCGCCGCCCTTAACAATCCAGCACAATGCGCCCTTCGCCGCCAGCGCCGCGCGAAGTTGTTCCGCCGCCCACTGAACGGGAGGTGCCCCAGCAACCGGATCGCGGACATCGATCTTGATCAAACAGCCGCGGCCTGACTGCGCCATCGCGCCCTGCGCAACGCTCGCCGCCGAAGCCGCACCCGCCAGCTTGATGAATTCTCTGCGCTTCATCCTTAAACTCGCCCCATTTCCTCCGCCTGGGTCTTAACTTCGCTTGCACCGCTAACACCGCAAACTCCGCTGCTCTCCTGTTCCCTGTTCCCTTGCAGCGCTATTCTCTTGTAGCGCCGGCGTCCTCGCTGGCTGTCGTGCGGGCGTCCTCGCCCGCACCTGCCTGTTCTCTGCTCCCTATTCCCCGCTTTTCTGGTGCGGGCAATCCTTCGTATTCAGGCACTCATCGGCAATGCGCAGCCGCTCCACCGGTCGCCCGCCCACAAGGTGCTCCTTCACAATCTCCTCCGCATCTTCCGGCTGCACATTTCCGTACCAAACAGCCTCCGGATACACCACCACGGTCGGCCCGTGCTCGCACTGATCCAGGCACATGGACTTATTGATCCGCACCCTCCCCGCCAGGCCGGCATCTTTGCTCAATTGGCTTAGCCGCGCGTGCAGCTTCGCTCTTTCCATCCGCAGTGCACGAGGGTCGCGGCGCATCGGCGGGGCGTACGTTGTGGCAAACAAAAACGTGGCGTTCAAATAAAGGCAAGCGGAAATCCTCCTCAGTTGTTTCAAGAGTAACAACTCTATCCCTCCGGTCGCGCCTACCAGGCCCAACAAGCAACCTGCTCAGAAAGTTTTCCTGATCCCGCCCCACCCCCATCTGCGAGAATAGGTGCTTGACGATGAGCACTGACAACCTTCTCTCGCTGAAAGACGACATGGTGGCCTTTATTGAGGGTCACGGCCTCCATCGCCTCCCCGGTTACGTCACTGATGACATTCCCTCGGTCCTCTGGGAAGGCCGCGGCAATCCCGACGCATGGAAAGACTTTGTGGAGATGGCCAAGCACGTTGGCGCTCCCTTCGTCACCTTCAGCGAAATGACGCTGGACCGCGAAGAACTCGACGCCCTCATCGAAGAAGCCGGCGAGATGAACTTCCCTGACGAAGAAGCCGCGGAGATGGTTGAGGCCAAGTGGCTGCGAAAATACTCCGGTATGCTCGGCTACGTTCAGCTCGGCTTCATCTACCAGGGAATCGTCTTCCTCCATGAAACTACGACCGAGTGGTACGAGCGCTACCAGTCGTTGCTTGAAAACATTGAGAGCTTCCACGACATCGTCATCGACGACACCCACTCCCGCGACGACGAGGACGAGTAAGCCCTCGTGGCCGAATTAGCCAGCGCCACCGGGCCCCCAAGCGCCAGCACCACCGGATCGACGCCCCGCACCGCTCCAACGCGCACTCTGCCGCCCCAACGTTGGATCCTCGCCGAGCCACACCCCGAAGCATCCGCCTCTCTCGCCCGCGAAGCGCGTCTGCCTCTTGTTCTCGCCGAGTTGCTCGTCGCGCGCGGCATCAACACCGCCGCTGAGGCTTTCGCCTTCCTCAATCCCGAGCCTTCGCACCTCCACGATCCCTTTCTCATGCTCGGCATGTCTACCGCCGTTGATCGCCTCGAACGCGCCATCGCCGCGCGCGAGCCCATTCTCCTTTATGGCGACTACGACGTTGATGGCACGGTCGCTGTCGTCCTGCTCAAAACCGCGATCGAAATGCTCGGTGGTAACGTCCGCTTTCACGTTCCCCATCGCCTCCGTGACGGCTACGGCATGCAATCGAGCGTCCTTGAAGCGGCTCACGCCGACGGTGTCCGCGTCGTCGTCACGGTCGACACCGGCATGCGCGCCTTCGCTGAAGCTGAAACCGCGCGCCGCCTCGGCCTCGACCTCATCATCACCGACCACCATCTGCCGGACGCCAAAGACGCGCTCCCCGTCGCCCTCGCCATCCTCAATCCGAATCAACCCGGCTGCACCTATCCAGAAAAATCTCTCTGCGGAGCGGCCATCGCCCTCAAGCTCGCGCAGGCTCTGCTCGAGAAATCTGAACCAGTCCGCCGCGATCCCGCTCGCCTGCGCGAAAAAACTCTGCCCAGTTTTCTCAAAATGGCGGCCATCGCCACCATCGCCGACGCTGTGCCGCTTCACGGCGAGAATCGTACCATCGCCGCACTCGGCTTGCGTGAGCTCCGCCGTCCCGTCGGCGCTGGTCTCCGCGCGCTCTTCGCCGCCGCAGCGCTCGACCCAGCCTCCAGGCAAATCACCGGATTCGACGTCGCATTTCGCCTCGCTCCGCGCATCAACGCCGCCGGCCGCATGGATGTCGCCTCCGACGTGATCGAGCTCTTCTCCACGCGCGATTCTCACCGCGCCGCCGAGCTGGCCACAAAACTCGAGCGCCTCAATCGCGAACGTCGCGACGTCGAAGCTGCCGCGCTCACCATCATCGAAGCCCGCCTCGCCTCCGACGCCGAAATCTTTCAACCGACCGCCTCCTCGTCATCGATGGCGACGGCTGGCATCGCGGCGTCATCGGCATTCTCGCCTCGCGCGTAGTCGAGCGCACCGCCAAGCCGGCCATCGTCATCAGCGTTGAAGACGGAAAATCGCCCACGGCTCCGGCCGCTCCGTCGACGGCTTCCCGCTCCTCGCCGCTATCGAATCCTGCGCCGATCTCTTCACCCGCTTCGGCGGCCACGCGTTCGCAGTCGGCTTCGCTCTCCCCGCTGAAAAGCTCCCCGACCTCAAGCGCCGCCTGCGCGACTACGCCAACATCCATCTCGCCGCGCGCGAACCTGAGCGCCTCCTGCGTATTCATGCCGAACTTCCGCTCGACCGCATCACGCCGGTCCTCGCCGGATGGCTGCGCAAACTCGAGCCCCTCGGCAACGGCAACCCAGAGCCCATCTTTATCGCCCGCTCCGCCCGCCTGCTCGCCCCGCCGCGCATCATGAAGGCTCAGCACCTCCGCCTCGAACTCGCGCAAGTCGCCGGCCAGACTGTGAATTCTGCCGCAGCTTCTCCGGCGTCATCCATCGACCCGCCAGCTACGAGCTCTTTCGCCCGCTTGCCCGCTTCCGCCGCGCCCGTCGCATCCATCCGCGCCGTCGGCTGGAACCTCGCCCAGCGCGCCATCGATCTCCGCCTGGATCGTGGCAGCCTCATCGACATCGCCTACCGCATCCGCGAAAACGATCACCCAGACTTCGGCGGTCTCGAAATCGAAATCGTCGGACTGAAAACGCCGGAGACTGCGCTAGCGTAGCGCCGCCCGCAACACTCGCTCTGTTTTATGTAGCGCCGGCCTGGATCGATCTCGGCGCCAATAAAAAAGGCCCTCCGCACCGCAAAGGGCCTTCACATTCACTTTCGATCCGCTTAGCACTCAATTCCCAACTTGCGAACGCCAACTCGCGAACTCGCCAACAGAAAAGGCCCCAATCCGGGGCCTTTTCGCTAACTTGCTAACTCGCCGCAATTACCCAATCACTTCAATCCCCATCGATCGCGCCGTTCCCTTGATGCTCTTCACCGCCGCGTCGACTGACGCTGCATTCAAGTCCGGCATCTTCTGCGTGGCGATCTCGCGCACCTGCTTCTCGGTCACTTTGCCCTTCTTTTCCTTGTTTGGCGTGCCCGATCCCTTCTCGATCCCCGCCGCCTTCTTCAGCAGCACCGCCGCCGGCGGAGTCTTGGTAATAAAGCTGAACGTGCGATCGCCGTAAACCGTGATGACAACCGGAATAATCAGCCCGGCCATCTCCTTGTTCTGCGTCTTGGCGTTGAACTGCTTGCAGAACTCCATAATATTGACCTGCGCCTGGCCCAGCGCGGGGCCGACCGGAGGCGCGGGCGTCGCTTTGCCGGCTTCGATCTGCAACTTCACGTAGCCGTTAATTTTCTTCGGAGGTGCCATGTTGTTCCTTCGGAACCAGCTACTAGCTCCTAGCTTCTAGCTACTAGCTTGTTCATCTTTTCAATTTTTGGTACCGCATATCCAGCGTTCGCTTCAAACCAATGTCTGCTAGGTCGACGCACTGGCTAGAAGCTTGAAGCTAGTAGCTGGACGCTGCAGTTACTCAATCTTTTCCACTTTGCCGAACTCCAGTTCGACCGGCGTTGACCGACCGAAGATCGTCACCATCACTTTCAGTGTCTCGCGATCCTCGTTCACTTCGTCCACTACGCCGTTGAAGTTCGCGAACGGCCCATCCGTAATGCGCACCTGTTCGCTCTTCTCAAACTTGATCTTCATCCGTGGCTTATCTTTGGTCGTCTCTGAGCGGAAGAGAATCGAACTCACCTCTTCCTCGCTCAGCGCCACGGGCTTGTCGCCGGTTCCCAGAAATCCCGTCACTTTGGGCGTATCCTTCAGCACGTGCCAAAGCTCGTTATCGAGCTCCATCTCCACCAGCACATAGCCTGGCAAAAACACCCGCTCCACCGTGCGCTTCTTGCCGTTGACGATCTCTGTCACCGGCTCGGTGGGAATCATCACGCGACCCACGCGCTCTTTCAATCCGAACGCCTGCACGCGGCTCTCGATCGATTCGCGCACCTTGCGCTCAAACCCCGAGTAAGCGTGCAAAATGTACCACCGGAAGTTCTCGTTCTTCACCGGCGCCGGCGCTGCCGCGGCGGGCTCACCCGCAGCTTCTGTCTCCGGCTCCGCCGCGCCGGCTTCTTTTGCCGTCGCCTTCGGTGCTTCCGCTTCCGCCGTATCAGCCGCAGCCGTTTCCGCCACTGCGGAACCCCTCTCTGCGGACTCTATCTCTGCGGATTGCTTCAAGTCTTCCTTCATTCCACTCTCGATTCCGTGCTGCCCGGCTACTGCAATCCACCGCCGAGCCGGCTCAGCAGCCCATATACCGCAACTTTAAAAATTCCGTCCACCACAAAGAAGTACAGCGCAAACAGGAAGGTCGTAACGATCACCACTCCCGTCGTCACTCGAACTTCCTTCCACTGGGGCCACACCACCTTGCGCATCTCTGAGCGCACATCGCGCAGAAAGGTCGTAAATTCGGTCCACTTGCCCAGTGCATCCCCGCCAAACTCAGCCATCGCTCCCGGCTCCTTTCGTTTGGACGACCGTTCTGTGCCCTTTTCCAATACCGTCTTCGTTGCCATGCTGCTTCCTGTTCCAGGGTTCAGGTTTTCTCTATTCCCTGTTCCCTTTTCCCTGTATCTCTGGCAGGGGCGGAGGGATTCGAACCCCCAAGTCCGGTTTTGGAGACCGGCAGTTTAGCCGTTGAGCTTACGCCCCTGTAAAACAGTTCACAGTTCTTAGTTCAGAGTTCACAGTCCTGAATCATGCTCGATTGCCTTGAAACTGTGAACCACGAACTGCGAACTACGAACTGTCTCGTTACTTCGACTCTTTGTGCACCTGGTGCTTGCGGCAGCGCTTGCAAAACTTCTTCAACTCAAGACGGCCCGTTACGGTCTTCTTGTTCTTCGTTGTCGAGTAGTTCCGCTCCTTGCACTCGGTGCATTCCATCGTAATGATTTCCCGCATGTTCGTTTCCCTTCAGTCCTCAGTTCGTAGTTCTTGGTTCGTAGTTCTCAGTTTCTGTTGCGCCGTTCATCTCGCTTTGAGGTGCCGCCGCTTTTCACTGTGAACTACGAACTGCGAACTGTGAACTGTTACTTGATGATTTCCGAGATCGTTCCCGCGCCCACGGTCCTGCCGCCCTCGCGAATCGCGAAGCGCAGTCCCTTCTCCATGGCCACCGGTGTAATCAGTTCGATTTGCAGCTCCACATTGTCGCCCGGCATCACCATCTCCACGCCCGCCGGCAACTCTGCCACTCCCGTCACGTCCGTCGTGCGGAAGTAGAACTGCGGCCGGTAGCCCTTGAAGAACGGCGTATGACGCCCGCCCTCTTCCTTGCTCAGCACGTATACCGTGCTCTTGAAGTTCGTGTGCGGCGTAATCGACGCCGGCTTGGCCAGCACCATGCCCCGCTCCACGTCTTCCTTCGGCGTGCCGCGCAGCAGGATGCCCGCGTTGTCGCCCGCCAGCCCTTCATCCAGCTGCTTCTTGAACATCTCCACGCCCGTGCACACCGTCTTGCGCGTCTCGCGGAAGCCTACAATCTCCACGTCCTCGCCCACCTTCACCTTGCCGCGCTCGATGCGGCCCGTGACCACAGTCCCGCGTCCGGAGATCGAGAAGATATCTTCGATCGGCATCAGGAAGGGCAGGTCGATCGCGCGGTCAGGCCGCGGTACGTACTTGTCCACCGCCTCCATCAGCTCGTCGATCTTCGCTTCCCACTTCGCCTCGCCGTTCAACGCGCCCAGCGCCGACCCGCGAACCACCGGCACGTCGTCGCCCGGAAACTGGTACTTCGACAACAGCTCGCGAACTTCCATCTCCACCAGGTCGGTCAGCTCTTCGTCCTCGACCGCGTCGCACTTGTTCAGGAACACCACGATGTACGGCACGCCAACCTGGCGAGCCAGCAACACGTGTTCCTTGGTCTGCGGCATCGGACCGTCGGTCGCCGCAACCACCAGAATCGCGCCGTCCATCTGCGCCGCGCCGGTGATCATGTTCTTGATGTAGTCGGCGTGGCCGGGGCAATCCACGTGCGCGTAGTGACGGTTGGCCGTCTCGTATTCCACGTGCGCCGTCGCGATCGTGATGCCGCGCTCCCGCTCTTCCGGCGCGTTATCAATCGAGTCGAACGAGCGATACACGTTCTTCGGGTTGTGCTTCTGCAATACCTTGGTGATGGCCGCCGTCAACGTCGTCTTGCCGTGATCGATGTGCCCGATCGTCCCCACGTTCACGTGCGGCTTTGAACGATCAAACTTTTCCTTCGCCATAAAGCTCCCAAATCCCTTTCATCGCTTCTACTGCCAGTTGCTTCTCGGAGCGCCGGCGGTCCGGCTCCAGCCCCAAAACCTTAAAAACAGCTACTAGCTCTTAGCCATTAGCTCCATCCTGCTCGCATGAGCCTCATCAACTTCCCAGCCACCGCCGAAGCTAAAAGCTAATGGCTAAAGGCTAATAGCTCTCTTCCTCAGTAATACGCGTACACCTTCAAATACCTCTGCCTCAGCTCCAGCGGCACCGCTTCCACCAGCCGCAAATACCGTTCGCGCGTCAGCGCCTGGTCTGAAACAGGCAATCCCTTGTACAGCCCAATCGCTTCCTTGCCCAGCAGCCCGCGCTCCAGGATGCCTTCGTAATTCCTTACCCGCAGCTTCGCTTTTTTGACGCGGTTCAGGAAAACCTCCACGTCGCGCGCGTCAAATGCCGCATCGATCAACTCGTGCAGCTTTGCATACCCTTGCTCATCCGTGACCGCAATCGCTGCCTGCTCAAACATCGTCCGCAATCCTCACTTCAGCCCTCAGCCGTTAGCTCTTAGCCTTTAGCTCCATCTCGCCCGCGCCAGCCACTTGGGCTCGTTCCAGCAATTCCGGAGCTAACAGCTAAAAGCTAATAGCTGTCTTTTGGAGCGGGAGACGGGGATCGAACCCGCGACCAACAGCTTGGAAGGCTGTGACTCTACCACTGAGTTACTCCCGCCCTTAAAAACAGCCGTGAATCGTGCCTTAGCTCGTAGCTCCAACCAGCTCGCCATTGCCGTATCGCTTGTTCGGAACGCTCAGCTACGAACCACAGTTCACGGCCCACGGCATCTTCTGGAGCTGATGACCGGGTTTGAACCGGTGACCTCTCCCTTACCAAGGGAGTGCTCTACCAACTGAGCTACATCAGCCCTCAAACCGCAGCCTTTAGCCGTCAGCTATTAGCTTTTAGCTCCTTCTCGCTGGTACCAGCCAATTCAGCCGATCAAGCAAGTCAAAGCTAAGGGCTAAAAGCTAAGAGCTAAAAGCTAGTCTTTCTCTCCCGCCCTGCGTATCTTCTCCGCATGACGGGCTAAAACCGTTCTCAACGCCATCCCGCCAATCACAATCAGCGGAATCAACTTCAGCTCCACCGGCTTGCCGAACACGAGCACCGAACCATCGCCCATCGTCAGCCAAACCAGCACTGCCAAAACCGCAAACATTCCCAGCGCCAACCAATACTTCCGGTCTAAATCCGATTCGGCGCTCTTCACTGCCCACGACCCGCTGCCCCGCGGTCCCTTGTTCCTTTGGTCCCTCGGTCCCTGTCTTTTCAGTCCCTACGTCACTAGTCCCGAAGTCCCTGTCTTCTTGGTCCCTCGTTCCCTCGGTCCCTTGTTCCCTGCATTTCTGGTGCACAGGGGAGGATTCGAACCTCCGTAGCTCGCAAGGAGCGGCAGATTTACAGTCTGCTGCCATTAACCGCTCGGCCACCTGTGCCCAACTCAAATTCCAACTTCAACTCTGGGTGCCCCACCCTCGCCGCGACTTTGTTCTTGCGGCTAGGGTGGGACCAACCAAACTCGTTTCCAACTCTGCTAGCACCGCTTACCCCGCTAGCTACCCTGCATTCCACCATCTTCCGCGCACGCCGCAACCTCCGGATAAGTCCCGGAACCTCTGTTGCGCTTCGCCTGAAGTGGATTCTCCGAGGAGTTCTGTCCCGGCGTCTTAAAGTTCCTGCCCGCCAGTCAACTCTTGCCGCTTTCGTCTCCCGTTCCGGCTTCTTGTGGAGCTGGCGAAGGGATTTGAACCCCCGACCCTCTGATTACAAATCAGATGCTCTACCAGCTGAGCTACGCCAGCTCTTTACCCACCCCGAAACCCGTCCGGAGGCCGATTCGTGCGCGGACACACTCCAGCTTTCCGCGTACACGGCACAGAACACAAGGTTAGCACACCAACGCACCGCGAGCAAACGACCGAGCGACTCGAAAAACGTCGCCGTGAACCCCCGAAAACAACGCAATCCAGCGGCTGCGCGCGGCCCCCCAAGCTAGTGCAAATCCGGATGCCCAACGTGCCTAACCCTCCAGAGTTGTATTGCGGAATCCTCGCGCCACCATGGATCATTTTGATGGAATCACTGCAACACGCTTTCCGATCCCGTTCGTCCCGGATTCTGTTTGTTAAGGAGAGGCTTCTATGCGCAAGGCAGTCTGCGCGGTTCTACTTCTGGCGATTTGCCCGTTCCTCGTCGCCCAGCAGGCGCTCAACAATGACTCCATCATCAAGATGGTCAAGGCACAGCTCTCCGACGACGTCATCGTGACCACCATCAACGCCTCGCCCGGCGCCTATGACACTTCGCCTGACGGCCTCATCGCGCTCAAGCAGGCCGGCGTCAGCAACAAGGTGATCGACGCCCTTGTCGCCAAATCGACTTCTGCCGCATCCGCTCCAACCTCGATTGATTCCATCGCGCCTTCCACCCCCGATGCATCCGCACCCACGGCCCCGCTTCCGCCCTTGCCTCCAGGAATCGACAACGTCGGCGCTTATTACAAAGACAGCGGCGGAAACTTCCAGCCGCTGCCCTCTGAAGTCGTCATCTTCCAGTCCGGCGGGCTGGTGAAGCACGTCGCTTCCGCCGGCCTCGTGAAAGAAGATCTGAATGGCCTCGTCGGAGGCATGCGCAGCCGCCTCGTCGTCAGCACCCCCATCACATTCATCCTCCACGTGCCCCAGGGACGCACCGCCAGCGACTATGAGCTGGTTCGCCTTCACGTCGTCGGCAACAACCGGCAATTCCAGTCCGTCGCCGGTGGCCTCATCCACGAGTCCACCTCCGGTTCCATCCGCGACGAGATCGATTTCTCCAGCACCCAGATCGGCCCCTCCGCCTGGCAGGTCGTCCTCAATAACGGATTGGGCGATGGCGAGTTCGGTTTCCTCGAACCGCAGGACGCAGCCTCGCCCAAAACTCCCGCCAGCTCCGGCAAAATCTTCACCTTCGCCATCGTCAACTAGGCTCGTGTCTCTGAGGTTCGCATCGCGGATGAAGCAGTCATCCTGAGTGGAGTCCGCTGCAAGCGGACGAAGTCGAAGGACCTGCATCTGAGGTGGGTCGCCCGCCCAGCTTCTTGGTCCAAAACCGGAAAACCATCATCCCCTTGCGCAAATCGGAGTTTAGGCACATGATTCAGGTGCTTCCCTTGCATAGGTTTTGCTGTTTTGAAAGGCAAGGAGAAGCCGTATGTGTAAGCGCATTCTCACGCTCTTATCTGCTTTAGCGTGCCCTCTGCTTTTAGCTCAACAACCTCCATCCGCTCCGAATCCTGCACTTGCCACTTCAGCCCAGACCGTCGCAGTTCCAACCGGCCCTCCGCAGCCGCACACCTTGCTTGACGGAACGCCTGTAAAGCTGCGCCTCAGCCAGACAATCTCTTCTGCGGATGCGAAGGTTGGCCAGGATATCCCTTTCGAGGTCGTGGAAGAGATCAAGGTTGACGACGTCGTTGTGCTGCCCAAGGGAGCCACGGCAATCGGAACCGTAACCGAATGCAACGCCAAGAAGAGCATGGGCAGGGCCGGCAAACTGAATATGAACATCAGCTACGCCCGCCTTGCCGATCAGGAGAAAGTTGCGCTTCGTGCAACTCAGGACAACAAGGGCGGCGGCCACGTTGGCGCCATGACCGGCGCGATCGTCGCAACCTCGATCGTCTTCTTTCCTGCTGCGCCGCTGTTTCTCTTCATAAAAGGGAAAGACATCACAATCCCTCAGGGAACCGAAATCACCGCCTTCGTCGAAGGCGATATGCGTCTCAACATGGCGAACTTCGGGGTTGCGGCGCCCACGGCACTCCCCGCTCACCCCTCAAGCCTCGCTCGTCATTGACTCAGCTCCACCCGGCGCGGACATCGTGATCGATGGCGCATTCGTCGGCAACACGCCTTCCAACGTTCCCGTCACGAATGGAAACCACGAGATCACCGTCCAGAAAAAGGGATTCGCGGATTGGACCCGGAAGCTGAGCGTCAGCGGCGGCAGTATTCATCTGAGCGCTGACCTGGACCCGCGTCGGCGCCCGCTCCTGTCGCCGCACCTCCGCCTGCAGTCGACGCCGGCGACAACCGCTCCAGCCACCGCGCCACAGTAACCAATCGACGCAGCCCTCGAGGCCTACTTGGCCCGGACGTCTGTTGCACGCACGTGGTGCGCCTTTTCCGCCCCATCAAAACTTCTTGCCTAAACCGGGCTCTCGTTAGATCATTCTGTTGCATTCCCTCAACGGCTTTTCTCGTTCGGAAATCTAAGGAGAGGCTCCATGCGCAAAGGCGTTCTTGCACTTCTGTTCCTGGCCACCTGCTCGTTGCTCGTTGCACAGCAGGCGATGAACAACGATTCCGTCATCAAGCTGGTCAAAGCCGGCCTCTCAGACGATCTCATCGTCACCACCATCAACGCTTCCCCGGGGACCTACGACATCTCCGCGGATGCGCTAATCGCTTTGAAGAGCGCGGGCGCCAGCGACAAAATAATCGCGGCAATTCTGGCAAGAGGCACGACCACGGGACCGGCACCTATCGCGCCACCCGTTGCCGCCGCCCCGCAACCCCCCGCATCAGCGGCGGCAGATCCGACTGGCGGCGGGACAGCTTCGGGTTCTGCACCGATCTCACCGGGGGCACGGGTTGTGATTGCCCCAATGGGCGGGTTTGAGACATACTTTGCAGCGGCTGTTCGCGAGAAGAGAGTGCCTATCACGCTCACGCTCGACAAAGCCTCAGCACAGTTCTTCGTCGTCTCGACTGACACCGAATGGCAAGGCTTCGTGTATGGTTCCAGCGGAGCTGCAAATTGGAACAGGGCCGGCGGAACTGCCGGCTTCGGGGCTGGCGCGAGTTCCACCCGCGGGCTGGAAGCGAGCATCATGCTAATCGACGCAAGGACAAAGGACGTCGTTTGGGCATACGAAGTGCATAAGAACAGCCATGGCTCGATACTCTTCGGGACCCTTGGCGCACGCGGTGAGCAATCCGTAGCTGAAGCCTGTGCGAAACACCTCGGGCAGTACATCGAAACGGGAAAGTAGACGCCGTTTCACAATGACGTCTGTCGCCCGTTGAGAACAATGCCCACGTTACCGAAGCGGCCGCTCGTTGCGTTAACATTCTTTGCGAGCCCAAAGACTGTTAAAAGACGTTCTGGAAGAAACCATGTTCGAACCCGGACGATCGCTCCTCCGCCTCACGCTGCCGCTCGTGGGCGCCTTAGCCTTTTCCATCTCGCCGCCGCGCGCGCGCGCGCAGCAAAATCCGGCCCCTGCCGCTCCGCAAATCTCCAACGGTCCCGGCGCGGCATTCAGATTCGCAAAAGACGACTTGAAACTCCTCGCCGAAGCCAACGCCATCGATAGCGATTTGGAGCAAAGAGGTTTCGTTCTGCATGATCCCGCTGTGCAGGCTTACCTTGATTCAACCGGCAACCGTATCCTTGCCGGTCGCCCGGTTCCCGAAAAAGTTGCATTCCGCTTCTTCGCCCTGCGTGACACCTCGGTCAACGCCTACTCCTATGCCAACGGCTCGATCTACGTGACCACCGGCATGTTGGCGCTGCTTAAGAATGAAGCTCAACTGGCCAGCGTGCTTAGTCATGAGACCTCTCATGTCTACGATCGCCACTCCTATCTTGAAAATCGCAGCATCGGCCAGAAGAACCTGACCATCGAGATCATCGCGGCGGCGGCCCACTGGGTCCCCGGGGGATATGCGGCATCTCTCGCGGCAAGCGCCGCAAGCAACGTCAGCTCTCTCATTTTGATTGAGTCGATTTACGGCTACTCGCGCGAGAAGGAGCAGCAGGCCGACAGCGACGGCATCGCTGCGTTGGCCTCTGCCGGCTACAACCCTCACGCCATGGCAGCGGCCTTCGAGCTCTGCGATCAAGACAGCACCCTCGAATACGAGCCGCGTCCGACTTTCTATCACGATCATCCCAAACTCAAGGAACGGGAGGCAGCCGCCCTTGAATATGCTGATCACCACGCGCCTGCAAACCCTCGAACCGGGTCTGAGCAGGAGTACTTGAACGCCGTTGCGCCGGCCATCTTCTCCAACGTTGAAGATGACCTGGAAAGCCGCAAGCCGCGCACCGCCGTCGCGCGCGCCACTCGCCTCGTCAGCGCCTTCCCTGGAGATCCCGAGTATCAAATGCTCCTCGGCGAAGCATATCGGCAGCTCGGCGCCAAAACCACGGAGCCGACCCCGGCAGAGCTCACTCTTCCCGGCGAAGCAGATCAACGCAAACTCATGCTGAACATGTCAGAGGAGCAGGAACAAAAGAAGCTGCTGTTGACCGATCAAGGCCGCGCGACGCTCAAACAGAACCAGGCCGCGGCCGAGAAACTCTTCCTCGCTGTCGTTCAGGAACAACCCGACGATGCCGTCGTCTATCGCGAGCTCGGCTTTCTCTACGAGGATGAAGGGCGTCCCATTGACGCCGCGGCAAACTACCAGAAATATTTGAAGCGGCTGGCCCCGAACAGTCTTGACCGTTATCGCATTGAGCGCCGTCTCGCCAAGTGCCAGGCCAGCCAAACCGCGGAGACCCACTGATGGTCTCCGGCATAAGGGCCCGGCAAGCACAATGAACTGCGTGAAAACCAATAGTCATCCCGAGCAGAGCGCGATTG
This sequence comes from uncultured Acidobacteriaceae bacterium, assembly GCA_963850865.1. Taxonomy (GTDB): domain Bacteria; phylum Acidobacteriota; class Terriglobia; order Terriglobales; family Acidobacteriaceae; genus Telmatobacter. Next base: position 51,424 of record CAWKMZ010000002.1, on the reverse strand, counting down.
GAACCCTCTGATCGCATCACAGCGATCGGGTTAGCGTAGCGAGGAATCTTCAATTGTTGTTTAACCGAATCGTCCGCACGATCCTTCGAGCCGGAAACTTGTCTTGAGAGGAAAGAATTTCGATGAACACCGCACGGCGAATCTATCTTGCATTTTCACTCGCAATGATCTTCAGCGCATGCTCGTCGAACGCCTCCGCTGAAATGTTCTGGGCGGAGCACAAGTTTACGTCAGCCAAGCCCCCAATCCGCACTGCCTGCCTGATGCCGGCCGAAGCAGAGATCGACAAGTTCGGCGTGAAAGCAGTGGAGAGAATGCCCAGGGAGTCCGATAGCTGGGCCGTCGCGCTTGATGTTCTCGTCGAGGCGCATTTGAGGGCTGTCGGAATCGTCATCGACACCGCCGCCGACCCACTCACGAGCGGCGCATCGGACAACGACATCCAGCAGGCGATCGAACAGATCCAGGAGAAATACAACTCGCTCTCCCACCAGCTCGACAAAAATCCGCGGGCGATTGACAAAGGAAGCTATACGCTTGGCGATCAGGTTGCGATGCTGCCCTGCGCCGCGAACTCCGATGTGCTGGTCGTTATCCGTGGCGCCGGCGCAGTTCCCAGCGGGGGCCGCGAGGCGATGGGCGCGCTCGCCGGAACCTTTGTGACGCAGAACGCCATCGTGACCATCACGTTTGCCGACGCCAAGACCGGCGAGATTCTGGCCATGACCCGCTTCCACAACGTCGGCGATTTCATCACCAACTGGGAAGATGGGCTCGGTGGTCCGCTTGACACCGGTCTCGCGGATTTAAATCTCGGCTCGGCGCGCAAGCACGAAAGCGATCGTGAACGTTCCACACCGGCGGAGCATTAGGACTCATCCCTATGCCTCAAAGCCGCTCCGCGCGAACCCGCCGGCCCTCTGAGTTGCCCCCTCCGCTAACTCCTCTCTCGTTCCCTTGTTCCCTCGTTCCCTTGGCCCCTGCCCCAGGTGTTACGCTCATTCTGACGGTTCCCGCATCCCATCTCCATGAGCCGACGCACCCGCAAAACGCTTCTCATTGTCGCCGGGGTCCTGCTGGCGCTGGCACTCGCCGTCTTCCTGCGCTCCAAGGCGCCCCCCGAGGCCGCGCGCCTTCTCCCGGAGTCTGACGGCATCATCTACTTCAATCTCAAGGCCATACGGACTCTTGCCTCCAGAAACTTCAAGCCGCCTAACCGCGTCCCCGAGTACCAGCAGTTCGTTGACGACATCGGCATCGACCCCGAGCGCGATCTCGATCAGGTGGCCATTGCTCTCCATCGCATGCCCGATCCCAACGGCCCCAACGGACCCGTCGCCTACTCCATGGTCCTTGTGGGCAGAATTACCGGCCCGCGCTTCAACGCATGGCTAGACGCCCACGCCACCTCGCGCGAAACCTACGTCGGCCACACCATTTACAACATCGCCTCGCAGGACCGCACCGTCCGTGTCGCGCAAATCGGCTATGACGCCGTTGCTATCTCCAACACCCCCACCGCCGAGCAGATCCACTCCATGCTTGACCGCCATCGCGCCGCCGCGCTGCCCTTTTCCGGCTCTTCGCTCCTCGAGCACCACTACCACGACGTGCCTCTACTTTCTCTCGCCTGGGGCGTCGGCCAAATCGGCCTTCCCTTCTCTGAGAGCGGCTCCATCCACATCTTTGGCTTCGCCTTGCCGCTCGAGCCGGACTCCACCATCATCGCCAGCGTCGCGCCCGCTCTCCCCGTTCCCGGTTCGCTCGCCGCGCTACGCGTCAAAGTCGAAGAGATCGCCCCCACGCAGGACAAAGCCGCCAGCCAGGCCGCCGATTTGGCCACGCTCCTCACGCTTGTCCGCGGACTCTCTCTCGAGCAACACCCCAACGCCGCCAACGGCGCATTTCAGGAGCTGCTCAAGAACGCCCAGGTCACCCAGCACGGCGAGCGCGTCGTCATCACCGCAACCATCGCCGCCAGCACCCTCGCGCATCTATAAAGCAAAGTCTCGCCTTCATTCAGGCCCTGGAACCGGTTGCATAACTGGTTTTGTGTCAGGGCACGACTTCAAAGCCTGCCCTGAGCGTAGTCGAAGGGTGCCGCAAAGGGCGCACAAACAGCAGGGCTTTAGCCCCTGAGGAAAGTTTCAAAGCCGCCCTGGCGGATCTATGCAGCCCACCTTACGACTCTCGGTCCCCTGAGCCTTACTTTTTCTGATGCTTATCCGGCGCAAGAGGCATGAAATCTTCAAAGGCGCTGGGTATGGGCGGCGGGAAGAAAACGGCCAGATGCTCTCGGGCATCTGCAACCATTTGCGGATCTATTTTTTCCGAGTTGCCGTGGCAGTGTTTATAGAGTTCCAGACCCAGGCTGCTGGGCGTGATGTCGAAGCTTTCGATATCGCGATAAGAGGTAAAGTCGAAAAGGTTCGCAACCAACCCCAGGTTGTGTAAGTAGGCGAGATCGGTGGCGTTCCTGCCGGCATCGTGCACGCCTGTCAATCGAATCATCTCTTGTGGACTCACCACGATCGACAAGGAAGCTGTATCCACAGGCCCCTGCTTCGAGCTAAGGGCCTGCTCGCATGCGTGCACCAGGATCATGGCCTCGGTGTGTGTGATGTGGACCAGCAGGTCGACAAAGATCTGATTGCTGTCGTCGGGCGCATCAACCGAGCAGCAGGACGCGAAAAGACCCACCCAAAGCTTCATGGTCACTTCATCCGAGGCCCAGGAGCCTTCACGCAGAATGTTTGCCACCAGCTTTGGATGGGCGCGCATCCGGCTGGCGTCGGGATTTGAGGCAAGCATTTTCTCCGCGGCGAAAGCGATTTTGAACAGCGTCGATGTGCGGCCCGGGTCGAGTTGCCCATCCAGCAGAAGAATTGCGTCCTCGGCCTGCGATTCGCACAGGCGGTATAGAAAAAGAACCGTCCGGAGGTTACGGAACATCTCCGCTGCTTCATCGCGATCCGAATGACTTACGATTTCGTGCAGCAGCGCTCCGCACAGGCCGGGAGTCATGCCAGGAGGCACAACAAACTCCAGCCCGACCCCGTCCTCTCCCTGCCATGCGGCTCGAGTTTGGATGGGTATCTGCAGATCCGCATCCTCTCCCCGCTTGCCATCCAAACCGAGTATGAGGGCGACGGTTTGGTTGGCGGCAAAACGCTCCTGGGTCAAAAGGTAGACGCCGGAGATGCTGATGTCTTTGATGCTCCCTGGCCGCGAAGCCGAGTCGATGCCGTAAAGAGCCGAAAGGCCCGTTGCGGGCCATCGCTCGGCGCGCGGCTGCTCCGGTTCGCCGAACCGCTTTAGCGCACGTCTCAAATTGCTCAGCCGGGACATCGCTAATAGTCTCTCGCCTCAGTGCCCACAGCGCAAGCCCGGAGCCAGCTTGCCTCCCGCTGCATACGGCCCCGGAATGGACCCCACTTCCCCAGCTACTCCGGCCTCTTCGGTCTGGGCGCTACATGCCTGCTCTGGGTTCGATTCGGTATCATCTATGGGCGCCCGTCAGGCCACTGTCTCAAGGTTCCGACGGGAACGGAGCCAGGCTTCATCATCGCTCGATCCTGGGACTTCCTTGGAGAAATATGCAGATTCGCAACCCTGGCTTCAAGCTTCTTCTACTCTTTGCGGCCATCGCCGCCCTCTCCGGAGCGAGTGCTCTGCAAGCGCAGGGCACGGATGCCGATCGTCCCGATTCAGCCCGGCCGTGGATGAATCCCTCGCTCTCCCCTGAAGATCGCGCCGACCTCGTCTTGAAGCAACTCACGCTCGACGAGAAGATCGCCCTCCTGCACGGCAACGGAATGGCTCACACTCCCAACTGGCAGATGCCGCTCACTGAGCTCTCCAATGGTGGCGCGGGATACGTCCAGGGCATCAAGCGCCTCGGCATTCCGGGGCTCGTCATATCCGACGCTGCCTATGGCGTCCGCGACTCGGGCGCCAACGGGCGATACTCGACCGCCTTGCCTTCCAGCCTCGGAGCCGCGTCAAGCTGGGACACAGATTCCGCGTGCGCATACGGCGCCGTCATCGGCAGCGAGCTGCGCGCACAGGGCTTCAACATGACCCTCGGCGGCGGAGTTGATCTCGCGCGCGAGCCGCGCAACGGCCGCACCTTTGAATACGCCGGAGAAGACCCGCTCCTCGCCGGAACCATCGTCGGCAATCTCATGAAGTGCGAGCAGGCCCAGCACGTCGTCGGCGACATCAAGCACTACGCCATGAACGACCAGGAAACGGGCCGCAACTTTGTCAACGCCATCATCTCCAAACGTGGCATGCAGGAGTCCGATCTGCTCGCCTTCCACATCGGCATCTCCATCGCCAATCCCGCCGCTGTCATGTGCGGATACAACCGCGTCAACGGCGATTACAACTGCGAGAACTCCTATCTGCTTCACGACGTGCTCAAAGGCCAATGGGGCTTCAAGGGCTTCGTTGACTCCGACTGGAGCGGAACGCACTCTACTGAGAAAGCGTCCGCCGCCGGTCTTGACCAGGAACAGCCCATGGGCAAGTACTTCGGCCCGAGCTTGAAAGACGCGGTCGATGCCGGCCGCGTACCCATGTCAGAAATTGACGACCACGCGCGCCGCGTTCTCTATGCGGAGTTCCTCTCCGGCATCGTCGACGATCCGCCGACGAAAAGCGTGGTCGATGTGCAGAAGGGATTGGACGTCGCCCAGCACGTTGAAGAAAACAGCATCGTGCTCCTCAAGAATCGCGGCTCCGTGCTTCCCATCGTTCCCTCGCGCGTCCGCTCCATCGCCATCATCGGCGGCCATGCAGACGTCGGCATGATCTCCGGCGGAGGCTCCGCGCAGGTTGACCCTCCCGGCGGCAACGCCATCATGCCTCCGGGCAAAGGCGCCACCGTTTGGGACGAACACATCTGGTTCCCCACCTCACCGCTTGAGGCTCTTCGCGCCAGGCTTCCGCATACCAAAATCACTTTCGATCCCGGCACCGATCCCGCCTCCGCGGCAACCCTCGCCCGCAACTCCGACATCGCCATCGTCTTCGCCTCTCAGTGGACATCGGAAGGCACGGATCTGCCCGATCTTTCGCTCCCCGACAATCAGGACGCTTTGATTGAGCAAGTGGCAGCCGCCAACCCTCACACCATCGTCGTCCTCGAAACCGGCACCGCCGTCACCATGCCCTGGATCGACAAAGTCTCCGGTGTCGTCGAAACCTGGTTCGCCGGCAGCTCAGGACACAAGGCTCTCGCCAACGTTCTCGTCGGCGACGTCAATCCCTCCGGCAAGCTGGCCATCACTTTCCCCAAGAGTGTTGACGATCTTCCCCATCCCGTCATTCCGCCACTGCCGCCCCATATTCGCGCGCACGGCGCTGACCCCGTCAATCCCGATTCGCCTGCCACGAGCTATTCCGTCACCTACACTGAAGGCGCCGAAATTGGCTACAAGTGGTATCAAACCGAACACAAAACGCCGCTCTTTCCCTTCGGTTTCGGCTTGTCCTACACGACCTTCGCGTATTCCGGCCTCAGCGTCGACTCAACGGCCAGAACTGCCCGCTTCACTATCCGCAACACCGGCACGCGCGCAGGCACTGAGATTGCGCAGGTCTACGCAACCTTACCCCAAGGCTCTGACGAACCCTACCAGCGCCTCGCCGGCTTTGCGCGCATCACTCTTGCTCCCGGCAAATCGCAAACCGTCACCGTCGCCATCGATCCACGCGTCCTCCAGACTTTCGATGAAGCCGGCGAAAGCTGGAATCTCGCGCCCGGCGCTTACAAGGTCCTTGTCGGACCATCCTCCAGCAACACGCCCCTTACCGGCAGCCTTCTGGTCCACTGAGTCCGTTGTCTGATCCCCGCAGTCTGCTGTCTGCCGTTTTCTGTTTTCTGTTTTCTGTTTTCTTTCCACCGAAGTGTCATCCCGAGCGGAGCGCGTTTGGGGCCCCTCGATCGCAGCGCGATCGGGGGGGCAAGCGGAGTCGAGGGATCTGCGGTTGCCTTTCGCTACCGGCCACTCGCAACAGGCGGCTGGCCGGCATGCTAACTCACTTTGTTCTCCATACCCTGAAACCGCTCGCCTCCGCATAAACTGATTGGAACAAGAGCCGAGGAAGAATTCTTCATGCCAATTCCCAAGAAACCATGCGAAGGCTCCTTCAGCGAGGAGACCAACAAAATACTTCTCGCCAATGTCGATCGAGCCCAGTGGCTTCTCCATCCCTGTGCGGTTTGCGGACAACAGGTTGGCGCGCGTCTTGAAAAGGGCCGCTGGACTCCCGAGGCACACTGGCCTTCCGTCCCTCCGCGCCCTCCCCGCGATAAGCGATGACAGGCCAGGGTTGCCTCGCCTCCTGGCCCCCTTCTTTGTTCTCCATTCACTTCCCGCGTTGCTCCCTTCGCTCCCTTGCTCCCTCGCTCCCTTGCTCCCTTGCTCCCTTGTTCCCTTGGCCCCTTGTTCCCTTGGTCCCCGTCCCATGAACCCTGCCGACCCGCCATCGCATCTGAAACAATGAACGTTGGATTTTCCAGGCTCGATCCGCACTGCCCGTAATCTATCCCCTTGAACTTCGTGTATTGAGAGGTCTCATGAATCACCGGCACAGTCTCCGCACCGCTTCGGCCGTCTTCGGCCTTGCAGTCCTCGCGTCCACTCTCAACATGGGTTGCCCCATCCTGGCGGCGCCTTTGCCGCCAGGGTGGGATTCCGCCGCCAATCCCGCGACGGCCGCCGCCTCGTGGTCCGCGGCCGCGGACTCCTCCACCAAACCGGCCGTCCTCACCGGCCAGGCCGCATTCACTGACGCGGCTCACGAATCTCCCGGCACGCGCCGCCATCTCACCGTCGCCGACCTGCCCGAGCCCATGCCCGAGCAATCCGTCGATAATGGCGCCACCGTCGTTCCTCGCCCCGCCAACGCGTGGCCCATCGCGCCCAGGGGTTTCAAGGTCGAGCTCTACGCCACCGGTCTCGATAACCCGCGCCTCATCCGCTTTGCTCCCAACGGCGACCTCTTCCTCGCTGAAAGCGCCACGGGCAAAATCAAAATCTTCCGCGGCGTCGATGCCGGCGGCAACCCAAAGCAAGTCTCAGTCTTTGCCACCGATCTTCATCAGCCCTTCGGCATCGCCTTTTATCCCCTTGGCCCCAACCCCAAGTGGATCTACATCGGCGACACCGATGCCATCGTGCGCTTCCCGTATCACAACGGCGATCTCACAGCCACCGGCCCCATGGAACAGCTTGCCGACCTGCCTGGCGGCGGCAAGCTCCGCGGCGGAGGCCACTGGACCCGCGATCTTCGCTTCTCGCTCGACGGCAGCAAGCTCTTCGCCTCTGTAGGCTCGCTCACCAACGTCGACGACTTCGATACGCACCCTGAGGAGTTTCACCGCGCCGATGTGCTCGAGTTCACGCCCGAAGGCAAGTTCGTCGAAGTCTACGCCTGGGGCATTCGCAACTGCGTGGGCGAGGCCATCAATCCCACCACCGGCCAGCTCTGGTGCTCCACCAACGAGCGCGACGCTCTCGGCAACAACCTCGTCCCCGACTACATTACTCACGTCGAGGAGCACGGCTTCTACGGCTGGCCATGGTTCTACATGGGCGGCCACTGGGATCCACGCCTCGAGGGCATGCACCCGGAGCTCAAGTCCAAAGTCCTCACGCCCGACATCCTTCTCGAGCCGCACTTCGCCTCGCTTGAGCTCACCTTTTATGAAGGCGCGCAGTTTCCCGCCGAGTTCAAGGGTGACGCTTTCGCCGCCGAGCACGGCTCATGGAACCGCGCCCAGCGTGCAGGCTACGAAGTCATCCGCCTGCCCATGCACGACGGCCACGCCACCGGCGAATATGAAGACTTCCTCACCGGCTTCACCGTCGGCGGCGCCGACGGCGATGTCTGGGGCCGTCCCGTAGGTGTCGCCGTCGCTCCTGATGGCTCGCTCTTCGTCTCCGATGACGGCTCGCGCTCCATCTGGCACGTCATCTACACGGGAAAATAACCGGCCTCCTCAGCCCACAAGCGGGGTGCCCCACCCTCGCGACGCTTTTGTTTTTGTCGCTAGGGTGGGTCAGCACCAACTCCACCAACCACGACAGTGTCATCCTGAGCGCAGCGAAGGATCTGCGGTTGCACTTCGTTCGCCGCCCGCAAGTGGGGTGCCCCACCCTCGCGACGTTTTTGTTTTTGTCGCTAGGGTGGGTCAGCACCAACTCCACCAACCACGACAGTGTCATCCTGAGCGCAGCGAAGGATCTGCGGTTGCACTTCGTTCGCCGCCCGCAAGTGGGGTGCCCCACCCTCGCGACGCTTTTGTTTTTGTCGCTAGGGTGGGTCAGCACCAACTCCACCAACCACGACAGTGTCATCCTGAGCGCAGCGAAGGATCTGCGGTTGCACTTCGTTCGCCGCCCGCAAGTGGGGTGCCCCACCCTCGCGACGTTTTTGTTTTTGTCGCTAGGGTGGGTCAGCACCAACTCCACCAACCACGACAGTGTCATCCTGAGCGCAGCGAAGGATCTGCGGTTGCACTTCGTTCGCCGCCCGCAAGTGGGGTGCCCCACCCTCGCGACGCTTTTGTTTTTGTCGCTAGGGTGGGTCAGCACCAACTCCACCAACCACGACAGTGTCATCCTGAGCGCAGCGAAGGATCTGCGGTTGCACTTCGTTCGCCGCCAACAGAAAAGGCCCCACCATGGGGCCTTTTCGCTAACTTGCTGACTCGCTGCTCTTACTTGTACACCCCGCTCCCCTTCAGCAACTCATCACGATGCTGGCTGTAATCAACAAACGAGTCGAACGCCGGCCCGATCAGCGGGTTATCCTTCTCTGCGCCCCGAATCGCCGCGCGCGCAGTATCCACGCCTTCCGGTTGCGCCGCGTCAAACACGATCGCAAACATCCCCGGCGCATCCGTGTGAATCGCTTCGGTGTCGACCTCGTATTCCACAATCGTCCCGTCGGCCAGCAGCTTCTCCATCACCGGCACAATCACGTCCTTGCTCAGCGTGCTCACTGCATCGTCCGGCGCATCCTTCTTCAGTTGGTACATCATCACGTTGATATAGGCGCCCGTATACGGGCCCGGCTTCCAGTTGTAATAGTGGCTCACCAGGACCTGGTCCCAGTGCTTCGTCGGGTTCAAGGAGTGCGGCGAATTCGACGGGTCCACGCCCCTCAGCTTGTCCAGCACCTTCAACAACCCCGCCAGCGACGTCGACGACCACCAGGTATCGTTCGACTCGCCATCCGGCGTGTGCACCAAATTCACATCGTAACCGTAGCCCACCAGCGTTCCATCGCCGAGCGCGGCATCAAAAATCGTCTTGTCGAAAGCATTGATCTTCGTCACGTCGCCCCAATGCTCCGCTGGAATCGTCCAGTTGGCAACATACGAGTACATCGCCGGTTTCTCTTTGACCTCTGTCGCCTGCGCGCCCGAGGGAACTGCGCTCAGACCGAACACCGCGAGTCCACACAAACCTGTGAAGACACTCCAACCTCTTGTGTTCATCCGCTTTCTCCTGTTGTGATTTAGTCAGCGATACTTCGGGGAATGCCTGACCCGGCAAGTCTACAGCAGCCGCGACGGATCGCAACTGTGAATTCTTTGCGCCTGCTGCACAATCGCGGCTTCCACCCCGTGCTTTACCTTAGGCCAGGCTCGGGATTCCTGCGGCTTCGGGGATGGCGGCGACACTCGGCTGTTCAACGATGACACCCAGCAAGCCAAAGAATTCGACAGCGGGTACAGGGCGTCCATACAGCCAGCCCTGGCCGTAAATCTTTAGGTTGTCGGTGGAGAAGTAGTCGGCCTGGCTAGGCGACTCGATTCCTTCCACCACCACGGCAAGATTCAGGTTTCGCGCCATGGCGATAATCTGCGGAAGGATTGCGACCGTAACTGCGTCCGTTCCAATGGCCCGCGTGAATGCCTTGTCGATCTTGATGGAATCGACGGAGAGGTACAAAAGATAGGAAAGATTCGAATAACCGGTTCCGAAATCGTCAATGGAGATGCCGAACCCCATGCGGCGCAGCGTACGGATTGACTCCAGCGCGTCTTCCTGATCGGCCGCGGATGTTTCTGTCACCTCTAGGGTCAGGCTGCTTGGCCGCACATTGGCATCCAGGACAGCCGCTTCAATCATGGGTAGAAACCGGGGATCGATCAGGTCCGCCGCTGCGACATTGATGTTCAACCGGAAGTCCGGCAGTTTGTTGAGCACTTCGCGGAACTCCTTCAGCGCCCGCCGGAAAACCAGATTTGTTACCGAACCGATGAAACCATGCTTCTCCGCAGTCTTGATGAATTCGCTCGGGCTAATGGAGACACCATCCGGTCTGGTCCAGCGTGCCAGCGCTTCGGCGCCAACAATTTTCCCACTCGCCAGATCGACGATCGGTTGATACGCAAGTTGAAGTTGCTCGAGCGCGACTGCACGCTTTAACTGCTGATCGATTGAAATGCTGCGGCGGTGACGGCCGCATAGCATAATCCCAATAAAAATGCCGGCGATCCCGCACGCGATGGCCGTGCTGCCGATCACGGCGAATTCCCCGCGCCTTGCGTCGTCAACGCCCACCGACGCTACCACGCAACGCGACATAAGAGGCGAACATTGGCTGGCCACGATCGTGCTTCCCGTTAGCGCCACATCACTGGTCGCTTGGTCAGAAGACGGTTCGGGAGAAACTTCACTTGATGTTGTCTGGGTTCCTGCCGGGTACGGACCGATTGCCAATTGCATCGGCATCTGGTCGTCGGGTTCTGGCAAATGCGCTCCAAAGACCACGAATGCATTGCCGAGTTGAATCCCCGTCCGCTTCAGGCTTTGATCTTCGACGGGAGCGAGATTGCTGTAGATTACGGTTCCATCGGCCTGAGCTTGCCCCGCTCTGAAATTACCGAACGGCCGCGCAGGCCGCCCTGCTGTTGTCGAGCACTCGATCTTTCCCCGCTGAATCCGTCCCGCAGCCTTCAAATAGTTCGAGCGAAAAACCAGTTCCCTCAGATTGCTCAGCTCCTCCTCGGAACAAGCCGGATCGGCGGAGTGCTGCATTCTATCCAGAACAGAGCGCGCCTCCTTCAGCGAGGCATCATCTTGAGCCGCCACTCGTTCCATGTAGGTTTTCAGATGATTTTCGGCCAGCGGAATTGCCAGCACACATCCCAGCAGGAAGCCGGTTATGGCTCCGAGTGCTGCCGTCATCGTCACTGTGGCGCGAGCGGCGAGGATGTTTTCCTGCGGTTCCTGCATAAGCACCCGGCTGCGCAGGGTCAGGAATTGTCGTAAGGAGGATCGATGGTCTCCAATGCCGTCTTCCTCTGGAAAGCATCGCCTTGCACTCTGCTGAACCCCTTACGTGATTCCCTGGCCCGGTCTAGCCTGTGTCGCGGCCTGCGATCGAGTGTGAGGACGCCACGTTATAGAGGTACTTCGATTTACTAAGGGCAACAATGGCGGATTCAGGTTAGACCGCGGCCTGTTGGTACCGTGCCCCGTTGGTTACTCTTGCCTCGTTACACAAGTTGTGAGATTACGCGTGTAGATTCAGGAGATTACAGGATGGCATTCATCGAACCGGCTGATCCGCGATCCAAGCGGCCGCTCGCTCGGGATTGGTTGCCGGTCACGAATCACTGTCCGTAAAGATATCTTCGATCCTCATCCCAAACAGCCGCGTCCGCTTGAATGCCAGCGGCAAACTGGGATCGAACTTCCCCGGCTCAATGGCATTGACGGATTGCCGTGACACTTCCAGCCGCTGGGCCAGATCCCCCGGATGAAATTTTCGCCCACCTCAGCCCGTGTCAAGCCCCCGCAGCATGCCGTTCTCGCTCGCTCATCGGCTAACTCGCTCATTTCAAATTCACTTATTCACTCCTTCACCTCTGCAAATTTTTCTCCCAAGTTTGCCGATTATTTCCCCGGTTTGGCTACACTGGTCTCATATGCAGCGAACCTGTCAACTCGCCATCACGCGCAAGCGTGGCCAACTCGCCAGGACGCGAAGAGTTCTACGCTTTCCTTGTAGCGCGAAACCTGGCCCGCTTGTGCCCCGTTCCGCTGTCGATCTCGCGATTCAAACCCCGCATATTCGCTCCACAAAAAAACGCGAAAAATAGTGAAATAAAAAATAGGAGCGCTTTTCGCCAAACTTTCGCCATTTAACTCGTTTAGAATCAACAAATCGCTCCGTGGAGAGCCGGAAAAATACACCAAATTGCGCCGTATTTACGGCAAACAACTCCTTTAGAATCAATAGTCGATCCGCCAATTTTCGCCGCAACGATTTCTCTCCGTAACGGGTTCATTCCTTTACACTTGTTTCACTTCTAGCCCTCATGCTCACGGGCCACTCTCGACCGCCCGCCATCCCTTGCCTCATCCCCCACGCCTCACGATCCACGACCCACGACCCGTGCCGACCGCCGCTGCTACTCTCATTGCATGGGCTTCCAGGACTTCCTCGGCAACGCGGCCACCGTCACGCACCTGCGCGAGAGCATTCGCTCCGGCCGCTTTCCGCACTCCATGATCCTGGCCGGCCCTCGCGGCGCGGGCAAATACACGCTCGCCCTCATGCTCGCCCAGGCTGTCAACTGCCTCAAGCCCACCGAATCCGATGGCCTGCCCGACTTCTGCGGTGTCTGCTCCAACTGCGTCCGTATCGCCGCCTCCGCCAACCTCGAAGCACGGGTCGATGAAGCCGTCGACGCCCGCGACGATCTGCGCGAAACCGACAAGCGCGAGACGCGCATCCTGATCCAGACGCACCCTGACGTGCTGGTGATTCCGCCCGACCCGCCCCAACTTATGATCAAGCTCGGCCAGGTCCGCCAGGCCATCCACGTTGCCTTTTACCGCCAGCCCGCCGAAGCCAGGCGCGCATTCACCATCTTCACGTCGTCCGCCTTCATGAAAGAGGCCGCTAACAGCCTCCTTAAACTTCTCGAGGAGCCGCCCGACCACACGTCACTCATCCTGCTCACTGAGAATCCGCAGGAGCTGCTGCCCACCATTCGCTCCCGCGCGCTTATCCACCGCCTCGGCGCCATTCCTGCCGCCGACCTCGAGTCCCTCCTCGCGCGCCGCCGCCCCGAGCTCAAGCCGCAGGATCGCGCGCTTGTCGCGCGTCTCGCCATGGGCGCAGTGGGCCGCGCTCTCTCGCTCGATCTCGCCGCGTACCTCACCAGCCGCGAAGACGCGCTCGTCATTCTGCGCTCGGCCATTCGCGAACCGGATTACTCGACTCTCTTCCACGCCACCGAAAGCTATCGCGCCGGCGCGGACGGCCAGGAGAAGACCGTCAATCTCCTCCGCGCGCTCTCCAGCCTCGTTGAAGACCTGCTTTTGAACGTGGCCGGCACGCCCTCGCTCATCCGCAACATCGACATCGCCGCCGAGCTATCCCGTCTTTCTGAAGGTCTCACCGTCGATTGGATCGACTCCGCCGCCCGTGCCCTCGTGCAGGTCGAGCAAGGCATGCGCCGAAACCTGCTGCGCTCGCTCTCTCTTGACTCCATGGCCGTCAGCCTCGCGGCCAACAGCGCCCTCTAACCGAAGATCCACCGTCCGTGATTCACGACCCACGACTCACGATCCACGGTTCCTTTTGCACGGTTCACCGTTCACCGCCCGCCGTTCACCGTCTCTCTGCTTGACGCTGAATGGGATTGGCAGCAGAATGAAAGAGCAACCCCCAATCTGCGCCACGCATCTTTTTGAGTAACGAGCTCTCCTACTGAGTGCAGCTACAGCGGGAATCGCTTATCCCGATCACGCAGGACTGCCTTCTGTTTTGGCGTAGCTGCCAGGTTTCTGGGTTCTGATTTGCAGTCGGGGTAATGTCGTTCGGCTAACTGATGCATTTTTCCAGGCGATTGGCGCCTGCCGCTGTTTGAGTTTTCAGCTTTTGTTCTTCGCGGAGGGTCCTTCCCCATGAGCTCGCCATCCATTTTGCCCGAGTCGCGCATCGCCGAATCGCACGCCGTCGAACCCGGCCAACTCCCGGCGCCAAGAAGGAAGAATCTTCCCGCTCCGCTTCCCTTCCGCTTTCCCGCGCAGACCGTCGACAGTGGCACGCCCAACCGCCACGCGGAGCTCTTCTATCTGCAAAAGCAGATCCAGTCGCAGACTCCGATGGTGATTGTGCTGGAAGATGGCGAGCGCGTAGACGGCTGCATCGAATGGTACGACCGCAACTCGCTCAAGATCCGCGGCCGCACTAAAACTCTGATCTTCAAATCCGCCATCAAGTACATGTACAAGCTCGGCGACAACGGGTAGAGGCAACATCAATTACTTGTCATCCTGAGCCCAGCAGAGGATCTGCGGTTGCCTTTGGCAATCTTCCCTCCGCACGAAAAAGGGGTGCCCCATCCAAGCTCCGCTTGGGTGGGAGAGCACAAACCCAAATCCCCGCACTGTCATCCTGAGCGGAGTTTGGCTCGTTTTTTGAGCCAAACGCAGTCGAAGGACCTGCATTTCGGCCTTCCGCCTATGGAGCGAACTTCGAGTACACCACACTAGAAGCTAATCCCTTGTTCCCTTGGTCCCCGCCTTTAGCAGCCGGTCCCGAATCGCTGCTCCAATCCCTTCCGCTGGCGGCAGCGGGCAAAGAATCACCGTGCACCCCGCGGCATCGAGCGCGCGCAGCCCTGCGTACAGCCTTTGCGCAAGCTCCTCCGGCGCATTCCACCGGCCCCATGCGAACACCCTCTCTGCCGCGACCTCCGGCGGCGCACCCAAGTCCGCCGGCAGCATCACGCCCACACGCTCGCCGCACTCAGCGCTGGCTGCCGCAGCCAGGCGCGCGCCCAACTCCTCGTCTCGCGCTTCCACCAGCACCAACCGCGCACGCGGCGCGTAGTGTTTCAGTCCCACTCCCGGTGAAGGCAGCGCCTCCGTCGGCGTCTCCCGCAAGGTTTCGCCACTCCGGAATTTCTCCACCGGCCCGGCGATCTCAGCAATTTGCTCCGCAGTCACTGCGCCCGGCCTGTAAATAACCATCGGGCAGGCAGACGGATCGAGCACCGTCGATTCCACGCCGCGCAGCGTTGGTCCCGCATCGAGCACCGCGTCAATGCGCCCATCCAGGTCGTCGAGCACGTGCTCGGCCGTCGTCGGGCTCACATGCCCAAAGCGGTTTGCGCTCGGCGCCGCCACCGGAATCCCTGCTCGCCGGATTAGTTCAAGCGCCACCGGGTGCGATGGCATGCGCACGCCCACCAGCGGCCTCCCCGCCGTCACCGCGTCCGGCACTGCGCGCGTCCGCTTCAGCAGCAGCGTCAGCGGCCCCGGCCAGAATGCCTCCATCAGGCGCCGCGCTGCCTCAGGAATCTCATCAACCAGCCCATCGAGCATCGCCTCGGATGCGACATGCACAATTACCGGATCCCATGCCGGCCTGGACTTCGCCGCGAAGATTCGCTCCACCGCAAAGCGGTCCAGCGCATTCGCGCCCAGGCCGTAAACAGTTTCCGTCGGCAGTGCCACCAGTCCCCCGCCGCGCAGAATCCCCGCCGCGCGCTCCAGCGCCTCGCCTGCCTCAGGCGTTGCCAGACTGTTCTCGTCCACCTTGAGCCGCAGCGTCTTCACTCTTCTATTCTCGCCTCTGCCACCGCCTCCCAGCCGGGATGTCCAAATGCGCAACAGTTCTTAAGCCACGAATCACGATTCACGACCCACGTGTCACGAATCACGATCCACGACTCCCGGCCTTATACTCACCTTGTCCCATGCCCATCGAAACCGAGATCAAATTCCGCGTCGCCGATCTCGCCGCCCTCTCCGGACGGCTCCCCTCTGCCGGTTTCCGCCTCGAAACTTCGCGCAGCTTCGAAAGCAACACCCTCTACGACACGCCTGATCGCCACTTGCGCGGCCGCACTGAAATCCTGCGCATTCGCAGCTACGCCGGCCATTGGACGCTCACCCATAAGCGACTTCCCGGCCCCGCAGCCTCTGGCCCCGGTCATCCCGATAGCGATCGCCACAAGCACCGTGTTGAAACCGAAACCTCGGTCACGCACGGCGACGCGCTCGCCGAACTCTTCCTCTCTTTTGGCCTTCTCGCCGCTTTCCGCTATGAGAAATGGCGCACCGAATGGACCGACGGCCAGGGCCACTGCGTCATCGACGAAACGCCCATCGGCAACTATGCCGAGCTCGAAGGCCCCTCCGATTGGATCGACCGCGCTGCCCAGCGCCTTGGCATCGACCCCACCCAATACATCACCCTCAGCTACGGCCGCCTCTTTGACCAGTGGCGCACCGAGCACCGCAGTCCTGCCGAAGACCTCACCTTTTCGGCCATCGCTGCCTCGGCGCGATAGTGTGCCCAGCCGCAGGCCCAGTTCGACCCGTTCAATCCCCGCCACTTTGCACGGCTCTTCCCGCGTCCCCGCTGTCGCGCCGCTCCCTTTACCCCCATCCCCATCAATCGCTTAGCGATTTCCTCGCATGTCCATCCTTGCGCACTCCCCCGAAAGCGTTAGAGCAAGTCCCATATAAGCAACGAGATCGCTTAAAATAGACCTTTGGGAGCTGTTTGTTTGCTATGCTGCAAGCCTCGAGGGATACTGCCATCCCGGATGTCACCAATTTGAACGTCGCGCTTCTCGGACCGGACGAACAACGCCGCAAGGTTGTCGCCAGCGCGGTCGCCAAGCATCCCGGCCTCAAACTCCACGAGTTTTCTTCCTTCCCTCCCAGGCTGAATGACCTGCCTCAGCGGCTTGCGCAGGCCTACGAAGTTGTCATCATCGATGTGGACAGCGATCCGGATTACGCCTACGCTCTCGCCGAAAACCTCTGCGCCGGCGGCCGCGCCTACGTAATGGCCTACTCGGCAAGCGCCGATATGAAGCGGGCCGTTCAATTCATGCGGGCGGGCGTCCGCGAGTTCTTCACTCTGCCGCTTGACCTGACCGAAGTTTCCGCCGCCCTCACGCGCGCGACCGCGCACCGCGCCGCCCCACCGCCCGCCCCGCAAAATGACGGCAAAAAGATCGGCAAGTTATTTGTCTTCCTCGGCTCAAAAGGTGGCTGCGGCGTCACTACCCTGGCCTCGAATTTTGCGCTCGCCCTGGCTCAGGAGAGTGACAGCACCACGCTCCTCATCGATCTCGGCCAGCCGCTCGGCGACGTGGCCATCAACCTCGGCATCGTCACCGAATATTCCGTCGTCACGGCCCTTGAAAATCCCAACCGCGTCGATGCGAATCTGCTCTCCACGCTGGTCTCCAAGCACAGCTCGGGTCTCTCCGTTCTTCCCGCGTCGACGGATCTGTCTGACGTGCGGGCTACGAAAGAGGCCGTGGACAAGCTGCTGACGGTCACGCGTGAAATCTACGACTATGTTGTGGTCGATATCGGATCCAGGATCGATCTGATGGACTCGTTGTTGTTTGAGGATTCCTCCACCGTCCTCCTCGTCACGCAGGCGGGCATCTCTGAAATGCGGACGGCCAACCGCATGATCCTGAGGTATTTTGCCAGGCGCGATGACAACCTGCAGATTGTCATCAATCGTCACAAATCCGGCGACGCGCTCTTTGACGAAGCTCAGATCTTGAAGGCTTTGACCCGGCCCGCGCAATGGAGAATTCCCGACGACTACGCAGCCGCGCGCAGAACCCGCGAAACCGCGACTCCCATGGTGATGGTTGACTCCACCATCTCGCAAACCATCCGCACCATGGCCAAATCAGCCGCCGGCCTGCTCGCTGGGAAAAACGAAAAGCGAGGCTTCTTCAGCTTCCTGCGCTAGGTTTTCTCGGCTAAGAAAGGCAGCGCCACCCAAACCGGGAAGATGGCCTTCTGTTCCCTGTTCCCTGTTCCCTGTTCCCTGTTCTCTAATCCCTATTCCCTGCTTCTCACGCCCCGTGACACTTTTTGTATTTCTTGCCGCTGCCACACGGGCAAGGATCGTTGCGGCCCACCTTGTCGCCCGTCCGTCCGCTGCGCGGTCTCGCTTGCATCTCCGCCGCCCTGCCGGCTCGCCGCCGCAAGCTCCTTCTCCTTCTTGCGGTGGAACTCCTTCTCCAGCTCGTCGATGGTCGTCGAAGGTTTGCGCGTCGTAATCTCGATCTCCCGCGGCGCTCCGTCGCCGGCAATCGGGCGCGCGGCGCTGGCCACCGGCGGAGCGTTCGGAACGGGCCCGCGCGGGCGCGGCGCCGCATCCATCGGCTGGCCGTCCGACCCAAGAATCTGCATCCGGAAAAGGAACCGCACCGTGTCTTCCTGGAACTTCGCCATCATCGCTTCAAACATTTCAAACGACTCGCGCTTGTACTCCACCAGCGGATCTTTCTGCGCATAGCCGCGTAGATTGATGCCCTCCTTCAGGTGGTCCATCGAGAGTAGGTGGTCCTTCCACAGCCCGTCGATGACAGTCAGCATCACCATGCGCTCGTGGTGGCGCATCGTGGCCGCGCCTAGAATCTTCTCCTTGGCCTCATAGCCCTCGGCCAGCTTGGCAAAGATCTCCTCGCCCAGCTCATGCCGGCTTAGCGTCTCCGGCTTGATTCCCGACGCCGCGAGGTTGAACCCAAAATGATCGACCAGTTTCTCGCCCAGGCCCTTGAGGTCCCACTGATCCTGCCGCACTCGCTCGCCTGCGTATTCATCGAGAAGGGCGCTCAGGATTCCGCCGACATAATCCTCCAGGATCAGCTCGCGCTGCTCGACGCCTTCCAGCAGTTGCCGGCGCAATCCGTAGACCGCCTCGCGCTGCTTGTTCATCACGTCGTCGTATTCCAGCAGGTGCTTGCGCGCCTCAAAATTCTGCGCTTCCACTGCCTTCTGCGCGCCTTCGATGCGCTTGGTGATCATGCGCGACTCGATCGCCTCGTCCTCGACCATCACTTTCTGCATCACGGAGCCGGCAAATCCGCGCGCGAAGATGCGGATCAGGTCGTCTTCGAGTGACAGAAAAAAACGCGACTCGCCGGGATCGCCCTGCCGTCCGGCGCGCCCGCGAAGCTGGTTGTCGATGCGCCGCGATTCGTGCCGCTCCGTGCCCAGGATGAACAACCCTCCAGCACCAATCACCTGATCGTGTTCCAATTGCGCGGCCTTGGCATGCACATGGAACGCGCTGGCCCAACCCGCTTCGGAAATCTCGAACTCCTGCCCCTGGTAGTAGAAGCGCTGGAATCCCGCCGGCGCCATGGGGTTGATGGCGCCCTCCGCCACGCTGATCGCGCGCGCCTCTTTCTTGTCCACCAGCTCTTTGCGGGCCATGAAGTCGGGATTGCCGCCGAGCAGAATGTCGGTGCCGCGTCCGGCCATGTTGGTGGCAATCGTCACCATACCGCGCCGTCCGGCCTGAGCCACAATCTCCGCCTCGCGCTCATGGAACTTCGCATTCAGCACCACGTGCTTTACGCCTTTTTTCTGCAGGATCGACGAAAGCCGTTCTGACTTTTCGATCGATACGGTGCCCACCAGCGCCGGCTGACCCTTTGCGTGCAGCTCCGCGATGTTTTCCGCAACCGCCTTGTATTTTTCTATCTCCGTGCGAAACACCACGTCCGGATTTTCCAGCCGCAGCAGCGGCTTGTTCGTCGGAATCACCACAATTTCAAGCTTGTAGATCTTCTCGAACTCGGCCGCTTCGGTTTCCGCCGTTCCCGTCATGCCGCTCAATTTTCGATAAAGACGAAAATAATTTTGGAAAGTGATCGTGGCCAGCGTCTGGTCTTCCTTGCGGATGTTCACGCCTTCCTTGGCTTCGATCGATTGGTGCAGTCCGTCGCTCCAGCGCCGCCCGGGCATCAGCCGGCCCGTGAACGTGTCCACGATAATGACTTCTCCGTCTTTCACCACGTAGTCCACGTCGCGCTTGTAGAGCGCGTGCGCCTTGATCGCCGTCTCCACGTAGTGCTTCAGATCCCAGTTCTCCGCGTCGGCAATGTTTCCGATGCCCAACGCCTTCTCGATCGTCTCCCACCCGGAGTCCGTCACGCCGATCTGGCGGCTTTTCTCGTCGACGAAATAGTCGCCGCTCATGTACTTCTCGCCCTCGGCGAGCTGAATGCCCAGTTCCTTCTGGCGCTGCGTGTCGCTCCATTCCACTTCCTCGCCCATCTCCAGTTTCGGAATGATGTGCCGCACCCGCGCGTATTTGTCCGTCGTCTGCTCCGTCGGCCCGGAGATGATGAGCGGTGTGCGCGCCTCGTCGATCAAGATCGAGTCCACTTCGTCCACGATGGCGTGGTAATGCCCGCGCTGCACGCAATCCTTGATCTCGAACTTCATGTTGTCGCGCAGGTAGTCAAAACCGAACTCGTTGTTGGTTCCATAGGTGATGTCGGCGCCGTAGGCTGCGCGGCGCTCGTCATCGCTCAGGTCGTGAACAATCACGCCGACCGTCAGCCCCAGGAACTCGTAAATCTTGCCCATCCACTCGGCGTCGCGCTTGGCCAGGTAGTCGTTTACCGTCACCACGTGCACGCCGTGACCGGCCAATGCATTCAGATAGCAGGCGAGCGTCGCCACCAGCGTCTTGCCTTCGCCCGTCTTCATCTCCGAAATCTTCCCCTGGTGCAGCACCATGCCGCCGATCAGTTGCACGTCGAAGTGCCGCATCTGCACCGCGCGCCAGCCCGCCTCGCGCACCACCGCGAAGGCCTCGGGAAGAATCTCGTCGAGTGCTTCCTTCTCGGCCGTCTTGATTTCCTCGGCGTCCGTAATTCCTTCGAGCCTTGCCGCAATCCGTGCCTTGAACTCGGCCGTTCTTGCTCTAAGCTCTTCATCCGAGAGCTTCTTCGTCTCCGGCTCCAGCGCATTGATCTGGCCCACAATCGGGGTCAGCCGCTTGATGGCCCGTTCGTTCGCCGTGCCGAAGATTTTGGCTAACAACTTATCAAAAAACACAGGGATCTCCGCTTTCTAGTCTAAATGGCTGGGGGTGATGGGAGCCTTTCTGCGCTCCCGCTGAAAAGCGAGAATTCGGCAGTCTTCGAAGGCGCGTCAGAGCCGCAAAACGAGGTCCCCAACCTGCTCGCCCCGGCGAATCCGTTTGAGCTGGCGGTTGAGTTGTTTCGTTATGCTCTCCGGATCGCCCTGATCGTCTTCCCCCAAATCCTCGTCTTGCTTCTCCTCAAGAACAAATTGCAAAGTTGGCCGGACAAATACCTGCATGAATAGCAACATCATCCCCATGGCGGCGACCGAAGGACAAAACCCCAGGTTCTTCCTTCCGCGCCGCTCGTCGATCTTCCACTTGGCTCGGCGCAGCAGAAAGTACGCGAACACGACGGCAATCGCCAGATAAGGGAGACTCGCCGCAATCGAACACACATAGAAAAGATTGGCGCTCATTCACACCTTTCCTCACAGTCAAAACTTCATGAGGGGATAGAAACGGCGCAAAACAGCGAAGGCTGTTGTGCGGGACCGTTCAATTTCTCAGAGATTTAACCGAGCAGGATGGGTGGTGGGCGTTGGAAGGATGCGGGAAGAACGGGAGTGTCGGGAGTACGGCCCAAATACATATAGGCCATTGGCGACAGCAGGCTGAGTGGCGAGATCACCCCGACACACGGAAGGATGGCTAGAATTGCCAACCACGCTCCGGCGTCACCGGAATGGCCGTGCGGGATCAGCAGCAGAGCCAAAGCTGCCATGATTGCAACTACAGCAATCACAGCCCATCCCCGCCGATACCAGCCTTGAGACATCGTCCAACTCCCTCGTGATGGATAGTATATCAGCGCCAATTTTCGACTGCCTTGCCGGGCGTTCCCAAGGGACTCCCATCCAAAGCGAAACCCCCGGCAGTTTCGCCGAGGGTTTTCTTTGGGCTTTGGAGCAGATTAATTGGCGAACAACAAAACGCCCGCCGCCTTCTCGTCGCCAACGGTCTCGTCGGCGCTTACCGGCCGATAGAACAGTTGGTTCGCGTCGAGATAGACCTCGAGGAAGGCCGGACGATCCTGAATGTGCCCGGCGATCAGCGCCTCAGAAAGCGGATCTTCGATGTACCGCTGTAACGCGCGCCGCAACGGACGTGCGCCGTAGCTGCGGTCGACCAGCGTCTTGTCGAGAATCCACTTCTTCGCGTCGTCGTTCACTGAAATCGTGATCGACTTCTGCGCCAGGTTGGCGTTCAACTGCTGGACAAGCAGCTCGACGATCTGGAGCAGGTCGGCGTCGTTGAGCGACTGGAAGAGAATCACTTCATCGAGACGGTTGAGGAACTCGGGGTTGAAGGTCTTCTTCACCTCGTTCTTCACCAGTTCCTCGACCTTGTCGCTCACGATATCCTCGCGCTCACTCTGGAAGCCCAGCCCCTGCTTCTTCATCAGGTGCCGCGCGCCGATGTTCGAAGTCATGATGATGATGGTGTTCTTGAAGTCGACGGTATTGCCCAGGCCGTCGGTCAATTGCCCATCCTCAAACACCTGCAACAGAATGTTGAACACATCCGGATGTGCCTTCTCGATCTCGTCCAGCAGCACCACCGAGTAGGGCGAGCGCTTCACACGCTCAGTCAACTGTCCGCCCTCCTCGTAGCCCACGTATCCCGGAGGCGAGCCAATCAGCTTCGACACCGAATGTTTCTCCATGAACTCCGACATATCGAAGCGGATTAAAGCCTTATCCGACCCGAAGAGGAAGTTGGCCAGCGTGCGCGCCATCTCTGTTTTTCCCACACCCGTCGGTCCGAGGAACAAAAAGCTCCCGATCGGCCGATGCGGAGACTTCAATCCCGCTCTCGAACGACGAATCGCGCGCGCCAGCGCAGAAATCGCCTTTTCCTGCGAGATCACGCGCTTGTGCAGCTCTTCTTCCACGCGCAACAGCTTCTGCGTTTCCTCTTCCTTGATGCTGGTCACGGGCACGCCCGTCCACCGGCTGACGACATCTTCGATATCTTCGCGGCCCACAATGCCCGCCGCAGAATCGTCGAGGTGGTACTTATCGCGCAGCGCGCGCAGGTTCTCGCGCTCCTTGCGTTCTTCGTCGGAATAAAAACGCGCCTTCTCGAATTCGTGATTCGCGATCGCCGAATCCATGCGGTGCACGATGAACTTGATCCGCTTCTGCACCTCGGTGATCTCTTCCGGCAGCGAAGTCTGGCGCAGCTTCACGCGCGCGCCCGCCTCATCGATCAGATCGATGGCCTTGTCCGGCAGGAAGCGATCGGGGATGTAGCGATTCGAATGCGAGACGGCAAATTCCACGGCCGCATCGGTATAGCTGACCGCGTGAAACTTCTCGTAGCGGTCCTTGATGCCCATGATGATCTTGATCGCCTCTGCCTCGTTTGGCGGCGGCACCTTCACAGCCTGGAAACGCCGCTCGAGCGAGCGATCCTTCTCGATCGACTTGCGGTACTCCGCTGGAGTCGTCGCGCCGATGCACTGAATCTCGCCCCGCGAAAGAGCCGGCTTGAGGATGTTCGCCGCATCGAGCGACCCTTCCGCCGAGCCCGCGCCCACCAGCGTGTGCAGCTCGTCAATAAACACAATCGAGTTCTGGCTCTCCATCAGCTCTTTCATGATGGTCTTGAGCCGCTCCTCAAATTGGCCGCGATATTTCGTTCCGGCCACGATCAGCGAAAGATCTAGCGCCAGCACGCGCTTGTCGGCCAGAAAGCTCGGCACTTCGCCGTCGGCTATCTTCTGCGCAAGGCCTTCAACGATCGCCGTCTTGCCCACGCCCGGCTCGCCAATCAGCACCGGATTGTTCTTGGTGCGCCGGCAAAGAATCTGTATCGAGCGCTCCAGCTCGCTGTCGCGTCCTACTAGCGGATCGAGTTGTCCATCCATTGCCGCCTGCGTCAGGTCGCGGCTGAACTCCGCCAGCAGGCTTGACTCACGCTGCCGCTGCTGCGGCGGAGCTTTCTCCTGCGTCACCCGCGCCAGCTCGTCGCGAATCTGCGTCAGCTTCAGCCCGCGCTCCTGCAAGATCTCCGAGGCAAAGCACTTCTCTTCTCGCAGCAGTCCCAGCAGCAGATGTTCCGTTCCAATATGTTTGTGTCCCAGCCGCTCGGCTTCCTCCGCGGCATAGGCCAGCACTCTCTTGCACTCATTCGAAAGCGGCAGGTCGACGCTGGTCGACACCTTCTCGCGGATGGTGGTGTGCGCTTCAATTTGCTTCCGGATCGACTCCACCGAGGCGTGCGAACGCAGGAAGCGGTTGGTTAACGCCTTGTCTTCGCGTAGCAGCCCCAGCAGTAAATGCTCGGTCTCGATATAAGGCGAGCCGAACTGGCTGGCCTCGTACCGCGCGAAGAAAATCACCCGCCGCGCCTTCTCCGTATACCGCTCGAACATGATGTACTCCCTGATCTGAGTGCTCGCTTGCAGTAGCCGTCCGGTTGTTTTCCGGCCTCGGCCTAACCCGCGTTCACCCTTCCGTTGCTTCGCCGCCGGAGCCTCTTGAAAGATATCGCCGTGCTCCGAACAGCTCTTTTGGATGGTCTCGTGCTCCCATCGAACTCTGCGTCAACCGGCTCTCGTTCCGCCCGCCGACTCCCACCCCGACCTCTCAAAGGCCTGAACTGGAGAAAGTGCTTCTCAGGCCCCGTACTCATAAGACTCAAAACGATGCAAAAGTGCTGCTTTTTCTAGTGAATATGTCCAGCTTGCGGTGCCTTTGGCCCCGCGTCTGTGACCTGGATCAGCCTTCCGTTTTCGAGCTTCAGCGTCCGCCTGCATCGCGCCGCCAACTCCATGTTGTGCGTCACCACAATCGATGTCAGTCCGTGACTCTCGTGCAAGCGCTCAATCAAGTCAAAAACCCGTCCCGCCGTCACGCTATCCAGGTCGCCCGTTGGCTCGTCGGCCAGCAGCAACCGCGGACCGCAAACCAGCGCTCGTGCCAGTGCTACCCGCTGCTGCTCGCCCCCTGAAAGCTCACCCGGCCGATGGTCGCCTCGATCTTCCAATCCCACCTCGCTCAGCCACTTCGCCGCCGTCTTAAGCGCTTCCAGCTTCCTCATATTTCGCGCCAAAAGCGGCATCGCCACATTCTCCAGCGCCGTGAACTCCGGCAGCAGATAGTGGAACTGCCAAACGTATCCAATCTCGCGATTTCGAAATGCTGCCGCCTCTTTCGCGCTGAGCTTGGCCACGTTGGTTGAGGCGCAGTATACCGTTCCCGTGGAAGGCGTATCAAGCGCGCCCAAAATGTGCAAAAGAGTGCTCTTTCCTGCGCCCGATTGGCCGACAATCGCCACCATTTCGCCAGCCTCAACTTCGAGGTTGAGATCCTGGAACAAATGCAGCGCGCCACGCACCGTCTGGTAGGTCTTGCTCAGAGCCTGGACTTGAATCACCGGAGATTTGTTGGCGTCGAACTCGCCCACTCGCGACTCCGGGTCCCGCGTTGCACGGGATGCGTGGGGAGCAGCCGCTGAAGGGGTTTGCATCATCCGGTTAACCTTTATTTTACAAGATGCAGGCGGCCCGCGGCACATCCCCCAAACCGGGCAGCCGCGGGTTACCAGCGATGCTACGTCAGAGAGTTACTCCGGTGCACAGTGTGCTCGATACGTCACCTCGTGCCGCTGGCCGCGCCGTCCCTAAAGTAACGCCGGCCTCCCGGCCGGCTGTCGTGCGGGCGTCCTCGCCCGCACACTCCGCCAATCGCCAAACGCAACAAAGCGGAAGCCGCTTCGCGCCAGCTCCCGCCCCATTGCTCGTTGCCTTTTCGACCGCGCTTTCCTGCGCCTCATCCCCATTTCTTACCCAACGCTTCGAGATTCGATTCGCCGAGATCCTGGGGCGTCATCGCGACTCTGAACTTGACGTCAGCGTTGAAATTCAGGAACCACGGCTCGGCGAGCCTGGGAACATCGGACGCCTTCGCCACCTCAACTATCAGAATCCCGCCGCGCTTGCCGTTTTCCTCGCCAAAGTAGGCAGCTTCAGGCTTCGCGTCATCGAGAATCTTCTTCATGATTGAGCTCACCGAACCATTGCGAACTGCTGAGTTGAATGGTTCAATCGGGAATTCAACATGCATGATCATCCGCATCGTTCTACCTCCGGGCGCTCTGAATTTCCCCGGGGGATGAGTGAGCGCCAATGCCCGGACGCTACATGACCCAAGCGTGGACAGTCAAAACAATTCTTGATTTGTCTCCGCTGGCCCAGCGAATCCGTCCCGCTTGTTATCATCAAAGCAAAGGCCGCCGCATCCTCGCTCGCGCCGCCATCATTCCTCATCCTCATGACCACCGCCTCCCAAGCCGCTTCGCCGTCCGATCTCGCCGTCAATCCCGCGCCGCACGCACTTCATGCGCCTGCTCCCGGCGTCACCGCCACCCTCATCCACGATTTCCGCGAGTTCTTCAAAGTCAAAGTTGTTGGTCTCGTTCTCGTCACCGGTTGGGGCGGCTTCTATCTCGGCTCGATGCAGTCCGGTATCTCCACTTTGCAGCGCGGCCTGCTCGACACGCTCCTTGGCATCGGCCTTATCTCCGCCGGTGCAGGCGCCCTCAACCAGGCGCTCGAGCGCACTTCCGACGCGCGCATGAAGCGCACCGCCGATCGCCCTCTTGCATCAGGCCGCTGGCCGCTCTCCATCGGAATTCTCGGCGGCCTCGCTGCCGTCGCCCTCGGCGCGGTCTGGCTTGCGCTGCGCACCAACCTGCTCACCGTCTCGCTGGCGCTTCTCACCGCATTTACGTACGTCGCCATCTACACGCCGCTCAAGCGCGTCACCAGCATGGCCACCTTCATCGGAGCCTTTCCCGGGGCCATGGGCCCATTACTCGGCTGGACCGCCGCTCGCGGCCGCATCGAGTGGCCCGGCGTCGCCCTGTTCGCCATTCTCTTCGTCTGGCAGTTCCCGCATTTCATGTCGATTGCGTGGCTCTACCGCGACGACTACGCCCGCGCCGGCATTCGCATGTTGCCCGTCGTCCAGCCTGACGGTTGGTCCACCGTCGTTGAAGCTCTCTTCTACGCCGTCGTCATGATTCCCGTCTCGCTCGCCCCCTGGTGGCTCGGCATGACCGTCTCAATCTACCCCTTCATCGCCACGGCGCTGGGCCTCGTCTACCTCGCTTACACCATTCGCTTCGCCCGCATCCTTCGCGCCAAGTCTGAAGACGAGAGCCGCAAGCTGGCCCGCGATCTGCTCAAAGTGAGCGTCATCTACCTGCCGCTGCTCTTCACCACGCTCATGCTCTGCGCCCGCGCGAAAGGTTAGCGCGCATGACCATCGCTGCCCCAACCTCCGCTCCGCGCTCCTCCACCGGCCCCGCCATCGCCGTCATCATCGCCATCAGCGCCGCCGCGACAATTTTTCTTTTCTGGCTCATCTATATACATCCCGCCGCGGCCACCAGCTCTCAATACGCCTTCCTGCCCGCCATGAACGCCGTCTTCAACGGCCTCTCCGCCACTGCGCTCCTGATCGGCTACACCTTCGTCCGCGCGCACAAGATCAAGCAGCACCGCGCCTCAATGATCATGGCCTTCGTCTTCTCCACTTTGTTTCTCGTCGGCTATATCGCTCACCACGCGCTTCACGGCGACGTCCGCTATCCGCTCCACGCTGCCTTCCGCACGTTTTATCTCTCGCTGCTCGCGAGTCACATCATCCTGGCCGTCGTCGCTTTGCCGCTCGTCCTCGTCACGTTTTTCTTCTCACTCTCCGGCCGCATCCCGCAGCATCGCCGTATCGCGCGCTGGACCTTCCCGCTCTGGCTCTACGTCTCCGTCACCGGTGTCATCACCTACGTCATGCTCCGCCTCGCACTCGGAAGCTAGAATCCGCGCAATGGAAGCCATGCCCTCAATCCCGCCGACCTCCGACACCAACCACCCAGCCCAACCCGACGACGGCACGCGGCAGCTTCTTAAATGGGGAGGCTCCATGGTCGGCACGGGCGTGCTGGCCGTCGTCCTGCTGGTCACTGTCCTCGGCGGCTACTCCCGCCTCGGCGCCAGCACTAACACCGGCTGGTTCGCGCTCATCGTTGCTCTCATGTGCATCCCCTTCGGACTCATGCTCCTCGCCCTCGGCCTCGCCAAGTGGTTAAAGAACCGCCGTGACTCCCGCTCCGCGAACGACAACCGCTAGCCCCAGCCGGAGCCTCGCGACCCAGACACACCACTCCTCCCATCCGAGACCTGCGCCCGAATTGAAAACCGCTTAGCTCTTGAAGAACGCCAGCAGTTCGGCGTTGACCGTTTCCGCTTGCGTCGTGATCATGCCGTGCGGGAAGTCCTTGTAGGTTTTCAGGGTTCCGTTCTTCAGCAACTTCGCCGTCAACGGCCCGGATGCGACATAGGGAACGATCTGGTCGTCTTCGCTGTGCATCACCAGCACGGGAACCGTGATCTTCTTCAAGTCCTCAGTGAAATCGGTCTGGGAGAAGGCCACAATGCCGTCGTAATGCGCCTTGGCGCCACCCATCATGCCTTGCCGCCACCAATTCCAGATCGCGGACTGAAGGGATTTCACCCCAGGCCGGTTGAAACCATAGAAAGGCCCGGTTGGCAGGTCAAGATAGAACTGCGAGCGATTCGCCGCCAGTTGCGCCTGCAGATCGTCAAACACTGCCTTGGGAAGTCCCAGCGGATTGGCCGCCGTCTTCAACATCAGCGGCGGGATCGCGCTGATCAGCGCCGCCTTGGCCACGCGGCTTTCGCCATGCCGCCCCAGATAG
Organism: uncultured Acidobacteriaceae bacterium; assembly: GCA_963850865.1. GTDB lineage: Bacteria > Acidobacteriota > Terriglobia > Terriglobales > Acidobacteriaceae > Telmatobacter. Next base: position 22,780 of record CAWKMZ010000002.1, on the reverse strand, counting down.
CGCGTCACCTCGCCGCCACCCGTCGAGTGCCCCACGTGAATCGCGTTTTTCAGATCGAGATGCGCGGTGAGAGCCGCCAGGTCGTCCGCGTAATGGTCCAGATCGTGTCCATCGGCGGTCTGTGTGGAGCGCCCATGGCCGCGCCGGTCATGGGCAATCACGCGGTAACCGTGCTGCAAAAAAAACAGCATCTGCGTGTCCCAGTCGTCGGCCGATAGCGGCCATCCATGGCTGAACACGATGGGCTGGCCACTTCCCCAGTCCTTGTAGAAAATTTCCAAACCGTCTTTCGTTTTGATCGTAGGCATGTAACCTCCTTGGGGATGGGGATCGAACGCCACTGATTAAATCACATTTCTGTAAATTGAAATTCAACAGGCCCGCCCGCGATCTCGCCTTCAGCCCGAGGCCCAAATCCGCTCCACTCGCTCGCGCAGGTATTCTTTCCAGCTCTCCGGAAACGCCTCAACCGCGAATGTCTTCTCAAGCGTCGCCACATCGGCACTGCTATATCGTTTCGCGGTGTACAAGCGAACGATCTCTGAAATGGGCACGCCATTCGGATCGCGGCTTATCGCCATCATCTCATCGCCCGCGCCCACCTCGCCCTCGCGGGTCACGGCCAGGTAGAACCCCGTGCGGCCGCTCGCCAGAAACCGCCTGACCATATCGTCGAATCCAAATCGTATCCCAAGTTTGTAGCAAGGCAGTCGCGGTTGCGTCACCACCACTTCCGCCGAACCGACAGAATACCGATCACCGAGGTAGACCGACTCTTCCGGCGAGCGATCGAGTGTAAAGTTCTCCCCAAACACACCCATCGGCAGTTCTCGATCGGGCAACTCCTTCCTCCAGTAGTCGTAGTGTTCCAGCGGATAGCAGTAAACGGCCTTGTATTCTCCGCCATGAACCGTCAGGTCTGCCTGGCCGTCTCCCTCCAGGTTCAACTTCCGCAGAGCGATCCTTCTCGTCACCGGCTCCTTGAAGATTCCCGTGGTCACGCTCGCCCCGTGCCAGGTCACCTCCCGAGGAAGCCCCACGTTCACGGAGATCAATCTCATCTAGCCATCTTTTGGAGCACGCTTCTTCATCGGATGAAGGGCCCCTTTTCGGGATGCTAACGCAACAAACCAGCCCGCGTAGCGGGCAAAAGAAGGTAGCCCCACGGCGCAAGCATGGGGATTAGAAGTTCCCTTAAATCGCATAGCCCTGGAGGGGCGAAAGAATTGTCGGCATCCCCTCTCCCCCGGTCCCCACAGACAGGTCCTCGTCGTTGGGGTGTGGGCGCGGGGTCGCCGAAAACGGCCGAGCGGCTCGAGAAACCTTGCCACAAGCCGACCTATCCTTACCCATCCGCCCTTCCGAATGCGCCGCCGACGGTACCCCAACTGAATCCTAAAATCGCGCTATAATCCTCTCTCAACGTGAAATTGAGAATCCACAGGCGTGCCGCGGAAGTGAGCCGCTATTCGGAGCTTGTGCAGGAACAAGGTGACTCCGAACGTGACGTACTCGGTTTCCTCCCTCGCGCCGCCTATAGTCAGGCGGCAGCGCAGGGCAAGCTGTATGTGGCAACCGTCGAGGTTGCCGGGCAAGAACACTACGCGGGACACCTGCTGTACAGCGGAAGATTCCCGCACTTGCGGGTTTTCCAACTGTACACGCTGCCCCAATTTCGCGGCCAACATATCGGGCGCGAACTTATCACCTCCCTCGCGGCCGATGCCGAGTCGCAGTATTACATCACAATTAGCGCGCGTGTTGCCTCCGACCTTCCTGCGAATGAGTTCTGGGAGCGGATTGGCTTTAGAACAATCCGAACAGTAAAAGGTGGGCTTACAACTGGGCGCCAGATTAACCTTCGAAAGCGAGAACTGGACAGCCCGACACTTTTCAGCGTCCCGGAGGGAGCCAAAGTAACTGCCCGGCCGACACACTCTGGCGCCGAACGGCCCGTTTTCGCATTGGACGTAAATGTGTTTCTGGATGTAATCAAGGATCGTCCTCGCGGTGAATACGCTAGGCGACTACTTACAGCCTCCATGAGTGGGATGTTTCGCCTGTTCGTCGCCCGCGAGTTTGTTCACGAGCTCTCTCGCGCAGCCCATCAAGAGGGCCTTGACCCGGTTGTCCAAATGGCGATGACATTGCCCCAATTCACCGGCGTTCCTGACCCATTCCTGGCAAACCTTAAGCACGAATTAGCGACTCTCGTTTTTCCAAGTCGCGCCAGCACAGGACAATTGAGGGAACGCGATCATTCAGACCTTATCCACCTGGCCTCATCTAGCCGTCCTCCCCGTTACCCTTCTCCTCGGCCGTCGCGCCAGAGCCTATCCGCGCCAGTCGTCCGGTCCCTCGATCTTCGCGTCGATCCCTGCTCTTCTGTCAAGCTCTCAATCGCCCAACCGCACGCCTCAAACTCACCCTAACCGCTTGCCTTTTCCATCACTTATTCACCGCCAAATTTTTCTCCCCAAGTTTGCCGATCATTATGCCCATTTGGCGCACAATCATTCCATGATCGTCCTTCGGAGAGTGATGGGCTTCCGGCTATTTGCTCTTTGCCATCGGCCGTCCGTCGCTGTCTGCTGTGGAGGGAAAAATAATGGTAGAAAAAATTTGGTGTTTTTCGCCAAATATTCGCCATTTAACTCCTTTAAAATCAACAAATGCGCTCCGAAATTGTCTGAAAATGCCTGCAATTGATGCCAAATTTATGCGCCATAACCCGTTTAGAATCAGCAATAATATCCCGAAAAGTGACGAACGGTTCAGGTGCCGCAAGCATCTCTCGTAAAAGGAGTTACCGGACGACGTGGAGCCGAATACACGAAACACCCCAGGCGCTTCGGGCCGAAGACGGCCGCGCCTGAAGGCTGACGGCTGAGAGCTGCACCCCTGTTCCCTGTTCCCTGTTCCCTGTTCCCTGTTCCCTGTCTCTAAAAACACTGTGCCCCACCCGGTATGTCCCCCGACTCCCGAGTGAGGCACGTTGTTGTCCCAGGTCTCTAAATCGGAGTCTCCTCCCCCCGAAGCAGACCCCGACTTTTCGAGCCGTCTGGCAGCTACGGCCTTTTACCTTTGCCTCACGAAATCGGCTCCTCGTTCCACCTAACCGTGAAGCATTGGGACAACGGTCCCGGCATTCTCCCGCCGATATTGCAATTGCTGCAGGCGATGCATTGTAGGAGACGATGGAGGTCGCAGCTTTGTTGCAACATCGCGAGACCTTGTTGCAAAATCGCGAAGCTTCGTCGCAAAGTCAGCGTGACAAATTGAATTCCCGCAACGGCCGAACTCCGCCGCTGGAGTTGAAAAAAACTGCGATCCCCAACGGCTGCTTCTGCCGTTGGGGATCGCGGGGCAAAGTTCGGCACCGTTGGAGAGCGTCGGCCGCGCGCAGCGGCCATCGCTCCTCCATTGCCGATCGTTACTCGCCGTTCTGCGAGCTCTGATCCGGATGCACGACGAGGAAGCTCTCGCCGCCGTTGGCCCAGACCAGAAGCAGAACGTCTTTTCCTGCCGGCACGGAGTGAATCTGGTTCACGCAACTGTCCGCATCTTCGACGGGATGACGGTCGACTCCGAGAATCACAACGCCCGGCGTCAGGCCCGCATCCTCGGCCGCGCTGCCTGGCCGCACCGACTGAATCACCGCGCCCTTCACTTGATCGGGCACGTTGAACTGCTGGCGCAGATCGGGAGTCAGGTTGGCCACGGCCAATCCAAGGCGGCCGCGCTGCTGGCTGCCCTGCTCGCCGTTGCTCGCCTCTTCATTCGTGTTGTGGAACTCGCCCACCGTCACATGCAGTGTTTCGGGCTTCCCATCGCGAAGAACGCCTAGCGTGATCGCAGTGCCCGGAGTCATCTCGCTCACTTCGACCTGCAGCATACTGCCGTTCGGAATCTTCTTGCCGTCGACCTCGCGCAGCACATCGCCGCTCTCCAAGCCAGCTTTGCTGGCCGGCGAATCCGGCGTCACCTGGCTGACGATGGCGCCCGTCGCATCAGGCAGATTGAAGAAGCTTGAGTTGTCGGGCGTTACGTCGTTCATGCTGATGCCCAGGTAGCCGTGGTGCACACTTCCGTTCTTGATGATGGCCTGCGCCGTTGCCTGCGCAATCTGCGACGGAATCGCAAAACCCGCGCCGGCAAACGATCCGCTGCCCGAGATGATGAAGGTGTTGATGCCGATCACTTCGCCGTATGCATTCACCAGCGGCCCGCCTGAGTTGCCGGGATTGATGGCCGCATCGGTCTGGATGAACGCGCCCGGCTTGCGCGGATCGTCGCGGTAAGGATTGGGGCGATCGAGCCCGCTGATGATGCCGCGCGTTACGGTAAAGGGAAAGTTTCCGAAGGGATTGCCGAAGGCCAGCACGGTCTCGCCCGGCTTCACCTTCGTCGAGTCGCCCCACGGCACGCTGGTCAGGTCGTGGGCATCGATTTTGATCACCGCGAGGTCATTGAGTTTGTCCACGCCGATCAGCTTGGCAGTGAAGACGCGGCGGTCATTCAATGTAACGCGTATCTGCGTCGCGCCATCCACCACGTGGTCATTGGTCACGATGTATCCGTCTGACGTGAGAATCACGCCACTACCGATGCCGTGTTCAAACTGGGGCTGCGGCTTCATTTGCTGGCCGCCGGGACCAAAGAAGAACTGCCGGAAGCCGGGCGGCAGATCTTGCGGATTGATGCCGCCAGGCCCCTGCCCACCGTTCTCGGAGTTTTGATCGTCCTCGGAGACACGCGAAGTAACAGCGACGTTTACGACTGCGGGCGTGACGCGCGAGGCAACGGCTTCGACGGCGTTATCGAGTGCAATCAGCGACGAAACGCTGCTCTCATCGAGCGGGCCGGCGGCAGCGGCGTGCGCTTTGCTGTGATCAAAGAAGAACGCCAGCGAAAACAGAACGGTGGCGAAGATGCCCGCGGGAACCGCGAGCTTCTTCACCAATGCTACTAAAGAATTAGTTGTCATAGACATTGCTTCATCTCCATGGGTGTTGAATTGCGTGTTTAGAGTTGGAAGAACAGCCAGCCGCCATCAATTGCAGTTGCAGTTGGCCGATGAGAACGTGAACTTGTTGCGTGTGCTGGCTTCGAATCCGATCCTGCGCCAGCCGAAGAGCCTGTCGCGGCATTTGCGGGAACCACGAGCAGAATCAGGCGCGTGAAGGTGATCTGCGTGGTGCCGGATGCATTGGGTTGGGTGGCCGCTCCAGCTTGCTCGGGCGTGCCTGTGTCATAGTCGGCGATTTCTCTGTATCGCGGCGAAGACGTCCGGATTTCTTCCCAGGCTGTGAGAACAATCAATTCCTGACCCTGCGAAGAAGATGCGATCGGCGTGAATGCTGCGACATTCGTTGGGACGTCGCGTGGCGCGGCACCAGGGCCTGTCATCGCCGTTTCAACTGTCTTGTCGCCGCCGGTAAGTTGACCAGCGCCCTGGGTCGCAGGAGCGCTGCGCTTTGCGGGAACAATAGACTTCGTTTCAATTGCGCGGTAACGCCCGGATGGTTGGAACACTTCATCGTCTGCCGCCGGGCTCGCCTCATGCGTTCGCCCACGAGAAATCCGCGCGATACCCGGAGTTCCCGGAGGCACGAGGGCAGCAGTCTGCACGCCGGGCTTAGGCGCGGCGACGAATGCTACCAACTGCGGGCTGCGCGACAGTTCAATGGCTCCAACAAGCAATCCGCATCCAACCACACCAACCAGAGCGCCGGCCGCCAGCGGATGGAGCGCCTGCTTGCGCCGCAAGATGCTGTCGACGCGACGAACAAGTTCTGGCCGCCGGCCCAATATTCCCAACGAAAGGGCCTGAGCGCGGCGCAAGAATTCACGGCGCTCGATTCCACGCTCGGCAAGTGCGGCAAGGCAGGCGGCGTAGGTGCGCGGAGCCTGCGTCCTCTGAACCACTCCCTCATCGCAGGCCATCTCGCGCTCGCGGCAAAGCCGCCGTTCCATCCAGGCCAGCGCGGGATTCAGAGGAAACAGGACGAGAGAGATTTTTTGCAAAAGATTGGTCCAGTCGTCGCGCCGGCGCAGATGCTCGGCTTCGTGCAAAACCACTTGCTCAAGTTCGCCCGAAGTCAGCCTCGAGCAGAGCCACTCTGGAATAAGAATTCTCGGCGCGAAAAAGCCGATGACGCTCGGACGGTCGAGATCGGGCGTGGTGCAAATCTCGATGCGCCGCGCCGGCAATGCGGCAGAAAGCAACGAGCGAAGATGGGCTTCCGCTTGAACCGGAATCGCCCCGCGCCACAATCTGCGCAGCCGCAGCGAATGAAAGACCAGCTCGGACGCGCGAAATGCAGAGGCCGCCAGCCACAACGCGGCGATGGCAAATCCCCACCGGCTGTCCAACTCCAGCCACGGTCTTGGTGTACTTCCACCAGCCGGCATTGCGGCGATCCCAGCGGCGGAGCGTTCGAGAAACGGCAAGAGCGGCAGCAGAGCGGCGATTGTAAATCCCGCGGCCCAAGCCGCAAAGCGGTGCGCCGCAGAGGCGCGGAGCACGAATCGGAAGCAAAGAACTAAAGCGAGCGCAATCAGCGCGTCCTGCCAAAGCGCCGCCACCGCCGCCGGCGCCGCGGCGCGCGCAAACCCGGCGAATATGGCTCTGCCCCACTCGGCAAGTCCCGCCAAAACCGAATCCGAGATGTGCATCAAGGGCATTCTTATCTCCCGCCCCGCGTTTTGTCGGGCACCGCGATGCGGATTGCTTCTCTCAATCGCGCCAGTTCCTCAGTGGAAACTTCCTCGTCACCCAACAGGCTTAGCAAAAGCTTCTCGCGCGAATTGCCAAAAAAGCGATTCATCACGTTGCGCACTTCCGAGCGGCTCGCGTCGTTTTCTTTGACGCATGGCCAGTAAACAAAGGCCCGCCCTTCCTGGCGATGTTCAACGTAACCTTTTTGTTCCAGGATCCGTATGGTAGTGAGCACAGAGTTATAGGCCAGTTGCTCGCCCTCAGGCAGGGCTTCAACCAGGTCGGTTACAGCGGACTCGCCACGCCGCCACAGGATCTTCATCAGCCTCAGCTCGGCTTCGGTGAGCGTATTGGATTTTCTTGGCGGCATCGTTAAATGATTGATTCCAATATGCAGATTTGCCAAAGCTCAACGCCTTGACACTTCATAGACGAACAACTAAAGGATTAGTTACCAGATCTGCCGAGAATTTTCAAGAGGCCGCGCCTGACGATTGATGGTCCACACAAACCGCCGGCCCGAAAATCCCTGCCCTGTGCTACGATCCGTGCAAGCGTTCACTCCATTGCATTTCTTGCACGAAAATCCTGGACTCAGCCGGAGTTTTCTACCGGCGCGACCATCTGCGAGTGTTGCCGCAGCAATGTTGTCTCGTCGGCGCAAGGGCGGCGAGTCGCTCTCCCGCCGGGGGGGGCACAGAGGTTGATATGAACACCCAACTCAGGCCGATGACCCTTGGCGAGATTCTTGACCGGACAGCCGAACTTTACCGGACTCATTTCCTGCTGTTTGCCGGGATCTCTTCCATCTTTGCCGTCCTCATGCTTGCCGTGCAACTTTTGTATCTGCGCTCGCTCGTCCTGCTTGGGTATCCCAACCTGATGGCGCATTGGCAATGGGGAACGGCCTCGGTCGCGGTGGTTGAAGCGCTGGTGGTCCTGATGCTGGCCGGGCTATCGATCGCGGCCATCAATCGGGCCGTCGCCTGGGTGTATCTGGACAAGCCCGCGACGATTCGTGCCGCCGCAAAAAGCGTCGTGCCGCGGCTCAAGACCTATTTGTGGCTCATGACGATCACTTCATTCCGCGCATGGGCACCTTTTGCCGTCCTTTATGTCGCCTTTATTGGCATCGCGTTTGCGGTCCTTCCTCATGGCTTCATGACGAATCCAGCCGCAGCACAGGGCGCGGCTCAGCAAAACCCCGGCGCCATGATGGCTGCGGGTATCGGGATGCTCGTTCTTATGCCGTTTTTTGCGTTGGCTCTGCTGTACGGCGTGTGGATGACGCTCCGCTACTCGTTGGCCGTGCCCGCTTGTGTGGTTGAAGAATTGCCGGCCGCGGGCGCAATCAAACGCAGCATCGAGCTCAGCCTTGGCTCGCGCGGACGTATCTTTGTCCTCGGCCTCCTGGTGTATGCGGTGCGCCTGGTGCTGGGCATTTTGTTCGGATTCCCCATGTTGGCCCTCGCACTCAAACATCCTGGCCAGCCGCTCCCGCTGCTCTGGATGGTCGTGGCTCAAATCGGCAGTTTCCTGACCAGCGCGCTGATTGGACCCATTTACTCCACCGGTCTCACGCTCTTCTATTACGATCAGCGCATTCGCAAAGAAGGCTTCGACATTGAGTGGATGATGCAGGCCGCGGGGTTATCGCCGCAGACTGAGTTGCCGGCAGCGCAAAATCCCTGAACCAGCAAGGACTCTCATGAGCGAGACATTCAGGCCTTCCACACTCGGTGAGATTCTCGATCGCACAGCGCAGATTTATCGCCGCAATTTCTGGCTCTTTGCCGGCGTGGCGGCTTTGCCTATCGGCGCGATCTTCGCCTTGACAGCCATTGGAGGCGCTTTGTTTGGGGCCGCAATCGTGGCATTCAGGACTACTAGCCTGGCGAGTCCCGCTGCCATCACAGTCGCCGTTCTGGTCGTTTTGATTGCGGCGCCGGTCTACATTGCCGCAGCCGTTTTCTCCTCCGCGGGCCTCACAGAGGCGGCGGCGAGCACGAGTCGTGGCGAAAAAATCACGATCCGCGGTGCGTTCAAAAAGGTAACGCCGCGGTTCTGGCACTACCTGTGGTTCATCATTCTGCAGGGGATTGTGGTTGGTTTGATCCCGGCGGCAATTGCGGGAGTGCTGATCGGAGTTCTCGTATTTCTTGGGACACTCGCAGGAGCGGGCACTGCCACCGCTGTCGCCGTGGGATTTTTCGTTTTTATCGTCGTGGCAGCGGCGCTGGCCGTCATCGTCTGGCTGGTGTTGGGCTGTTCGATCAGCCTTCCCGTATGCGTCCTGGAGAAGAAATCGGCATGGGATTCGCTGCAGCGCGGATGGATTTTGGGTAAGGGTACGCGCGGGCGCATCTTTGTTATGTTTCTACTGGTGATGGCACTGGCCCTGGCCGTATCAATGGTCGCGGCAATTCCATCGATGATCATCCTCTTCACCTCCGCGGCCGCCGGATCTCCGCCCGCTACTGGATCCGTGGCATTTATTGTGGCTGAAGTCACAAGAGCCGTCCTCGATCTGGTTCTGCAGGTCGCGCTCGCGCCCATCTCGGCGATTGCGCTCGTGCTCTTTTATTACGACCAGCGCATTCGCAAGGAAGGCTTCGACATTGAATGGATGATGCAGCAAGCCGGACTTACACAGACCACATCGAATGCGCCGGCGACCGGAATCCTGGAAACTTCCGCGGCGGTTGCGCCCCCTGATACCGTGGAAGAACCATGAGTCTGGAGTGGTCGAGATCAGGTTTGCGGCGAGCCGCTGCGCGTTCGATGGCAGCTCTCGCGATGCTCGTCCCATTCGCCGCCGGGCCAATCGCAGCGCGCGCCCAGGGGGCCACAGGCGACCCGGGCTGGCGCGATGTGAACGTTGCCGAATTCCAGCAGCACCTCAAGGATCTCGACTCAATTGTCGCCGCTTGCCAGAAGCAGCGGTCAGGGGCGGCCGCGGCGCAAACCAGTTTCCCGGCGTGCGATCCGGCACAAATCGGTCCCGAAGATCGGGTTCACGGTTTCGGCGCTGCTCCCTCGCAGACGCGCGAGGTCCGATATGACTGGCTGCGCTCGGTTCTGACGCGCGCGGCGAAAAAGGACGGGGCGACGCAGAAGACAATCTTCGGCGCGATACCCAGGCCCGACAACAAGCCCGTACCGGTGGAATCGCTGCTGGCCGCCGCGCACGAGCGCCTGCAGGAGGACGCAGCGCAAGCGGGAGTGCCGGCTGCTTCCCCTCCCAACTTCAGCGACGAGCGAAAATCCCTGAACGCCATCCTGTCCGAACGCGCTTATCAAGGCGTGACGCAGGTATCGACGATGGACCGCCTTCGCGAATGGTTCGACAACCTACTCGACAAGTTTTTTTCAGGGCTGGTGCGCTTTGGATCGCACGCGCCGTGGATTGTGTGGCTGGTGCGCATCCTTTTGCTGGTGGCCATTTGCATCGCGCTCGTCTGGTTTCTACTGCGCATCGAGCGGCGCTCGCGTCTCCGTTTGGTTCCCGACGCAGAGCCCGCGACAGGCGCGCCCTCTGCGCGCGAATGGCAACTGTGGCTCCGCGATGCGCAAGGGATGGCGGCGCAAGGTAAGTGGCGCGAGGCCATTCACTTCCTTTATTGGGCAGCGATCGCGCGTTTGGAGTCGAAGCGGTTGTGGCCGGCTGACCGCGCGCGCACTCCGCGCGAATATCTCGCTTTAGTAGCAGGGACTGATCCGCGCAAAACGAACCTCACCGCACTTACACGGAGTTTTGAGCGCACGTGGTATGGTGGCCGCGCGGCCCAAGCTGACGACTTTAATGCCGCTCTGCAGCAGGCAGCGGCACTGGGAGTGACGCCGGAATGAAGCTGCTCCCCTCACTCGACGCGAAGGACCGCAGGCTGCTCATCGGTTGCATGACCGCGGTCATTGTTCTCGCATTCGTGACTGCTTTCCTGTCGCGTAACGAAAACGACGACAACAATACCGTGCCCAGCTCGTATCTGACTGGCAAGCACGGCGCGCGCGCAGCCTACGAACTGCTAAAGGCAAGCGGCTACAACGTGCGGCGCTGGGAGCAGCCGCTGAGCGATCTAGCCGAGCGCGCCGACACGCAAACGGTCGTCATCATTGCCGAGCCCGACCAGGGTGACGTGGCGCCGGAAGATCTGAAAGCGGTGCGCGACATCGTCACCAAGGGCGGCCGCGTTGTGGTCACGGGTTGGTCCGGCGGCATGATTGCTCCCGACGGCAGCGCTCAACCTCCGTCACAGTTTCAAGTGGCGTGCGAGCTCACGCCGCAGGGGTTCGATCCACTAGCCGACTCCGGCGAAGTGTGGATGGTTCCTGAAGCCAGCTGGGGATTCGATCATCCTCTCGATCGCGTGGAATACAACTGCTCGGGTAAGCCTGCGGTCGTGGAGTACTCCGAAAACAGAGGCGAAGTGATCTGGTGGGCAAGCTCAACACCGCTTGAGAACAGCACCATCAGCCGCGCCGAGAATCTGAGTCTGTTTCTGAATTCGCTTGGCCCGCGCGAAGGTCATGACTTCTATTGGGACGAGTCGCTGCATGGCGAGACGCGCACGGAGTGGTTCTATGCCAGCGGACCAGCGATCTGGTTGCTGCGGTGCGCTCTGGTTGGGATCGGACTGCTGATTCTCTTCAGCTTCAGCCGGAGGCGCGGACCTGTGCGCGATCTGCCTGCTCCCGTGCGTGCAACGCCCGTCGAATTTCTTGAGGCGCTGGGCTCGCTCTACGCGGAGGCACGAGCATCGGCCACAGCGGTTGATCTGGCTTATGAGCGATTCCGCCGCCGCATGGGCGATCTATGCGGATTGAAGGGCGCAAAGATGAGCGCAGAGGAGTTGGCTGCTGCACTGCGCCGCCGGTTCCCCAAGGCCGCACCTGAACTCGAGAAGGACCTGGCCGATTGCGAGGCGGCCGCGACGAACGACAAGCTGACGCCGAAGAACGCGCTGGTGCTGGTGCAGGTGCTGAATCGGCACAGTGAGCTACTGACCGCCGCGGCTCTCGCGGGCCCGGCGCATCGATGAAGATGGGACGTGGGGAAGATGGGACGTGGGGAAGATGGACTGTGCCAGAAGAATTGAACCGACAATGCGGAAAGCAAGGAGATCGGAATGACTGAAGAAACGAATCAGGAACAGGGCTCACAACCTTCGAGCGCGGCGCTGCCGGCGACGCAGCAAGCTTCTGACCGCGTCGCGCACGGAGTTGGGGCGTGTGATCGCGGGACAAAGCGAAGTGATCGGCGAAGTCCTGGTCGCAGTGTTGACCCAGGGTCACGCGCTGCTTGAAGGCGTACCGGGCATCGCCAAAACTCTCATTGTCAAATCGGTTGGGCGACTGCTTGGCCTCGGTTTCCAGCGCGTGCAAGGCACGCCGGACCTGATGCCGGCTGACATCCTGGGCACCACAATGTTTCGTCCCGGCACCGACACATTTGCTTTCCACGCCGGCCCGGTCTTCACCGATCTGCTTCTGGTGGACGAGATCAACCGCATGCCCCCGCGCACGCAAGCCGCGCTGCTTGAATGCATGGAAGAGCGGCAGGTGACGAGCGACGGCGTCCAGCGTCCGCTTCCTCCCTGGTTTACCGTATTCGCCACTGAGAATCCCATCGACTTTGAAGGCACCTATCCATTGCCCGAGGCGCAGCTCGACCGGTTTCTGCTCAAGATCAAAGTGGGCTACCCGGCTCCTGACGACGAACGGCTGATGCTCGAGCGGCATCACGACGCTACGCAGGGAAACCTGCTTGACGAAGCGAAGATCCAGCCGTTACCTGCCGAACTTCTAGCCGCCGCGCGCAATGAGATTCGGGCCATCCGCGTGGAGAACGATCTTTACGGCTACATTCTCGATCTTGTTCGCCGCACGCGCGAGTGGCCGATGCTGGCGCTCGGCGCAAGTCCCCGCGCCGCCATCTGCCTGCTGCGCGTGGCGCAGGCCTTTGCGGCGTTCGAAGACCGCGATTACATCATTCCCGACGACGTGAAGCGCGCGGTTCCGCCTGTGCTGCGCCATCGCATCCTTCTCAAGCCGGAAGCGGAGCTGGAGGGCTTCGATCCGGATCGCGTGCTCAACGACGTAGTGGCGGCGGTTGCGGTGCCGCGAGGATGAATTCTTCGTCCCTCCATCCCGAGCCGGTTCGCGCTGCTTGCCGGCCGCGCGGCCGCTTTGCGTTTGGTCTCACGCCGCGCACCATCTGGCTGCTTGCCGCCGGTCTGCTGCTCGCGCTGCCGGGATTCTTTCGAGCGACATGGGGATACGGCATGCTTATTTGGGATGCGCTGGTGCTGCTCGGGGCCCTACTCGACGGAATGCGACTGCCGCTCGCGAAGCAAATCACGATCGAGCGATCGTGGAGCAACGCACCTGCGCTCGATAGCGAAACCGAAATTGAACTCGCCGTTGAACATGGCGCCGAGACGATTCTCGAATGCCATCTGGTTGACGACTTGCCCGATGCATTGGTGGCCGCACCTGCCACGCACTCCCTGCGCGCGTTTCCCCGCGTGCGTGCAACACTCCGATACAAGATCGAGCCGCGCGAGCGAGGCGATGTCCGCGCCGGCCAAGTCTACATTCGCTATGCGTCGCCGCTCGGACTTGTGGAGCGGTGGGCCATGGCGCCGCTGGAACAGGCGGTACGCGTTTATCCGGCGCTGCGCCAGGGCGAGGGGCAGGAGATCTTTCTAGCACGCGGCCGCCAGATCGAACTCCAGTTACGGCGCGCGCGAGAGCGCGGATTGGGGCGCGATTTCGAGAGCCTCCGCGAATATCTCGAAGGCGACGATCTGCGCGACGTTTGCTGGACGGCGACCGCGCGGCGCGGCCAGTTGATTACGCGCAGATACCAGACCGAGCGCAGCCAGGCAGTATGGATCGTGCTCGACGCCGGCAGATTGCTGCGCGGCAGAATCCTCGACGACTCCAGAGATCAGGAACACCGCGGCCACTCCAAACTTGACTATGCCTGCTCTACCGCAGTGGCGCTGGCGCAACTGGCGCTTTTCTCCGGCGATCGCGTTGGCCTGCTCGTCTACGGACAGCAGGTGCAGCAGCGCGTGCTTCCCGGCCGCGGACACGCGCATCTGCGGCAGATTGTTGAAGCGCTCGCGCAGGCGCGCGCCGAATTGAGCGAGGCCGATCATCTGCGTGCGACGGCCACGCTGAACCGCTGGCAACCACGGCGCGCACTGATTCTCTGGATCACGGATCTCGCTGAAACCGCGATGCGCCCCGAGGTCATCGACGGCGCCACGCAGTTGCTGCATCGCCACGTGCTGCTCTTTGTCGCCATGGCTCAACCCGACGTGGTTGCCATCGCCAATGCTCGGCCAAAGAACGTGGAAGAGATGTTCCGCGCCTCCGCCGCGCAGGAGCTGACCACTCGCCGCGAGTTGCTGCTTGCGCGTTTGCGCGACCAGGGGGCGCTGACTCTCGACCTAGACCCCGCGCGGCTCACATCGGCGGTGCTGAACCAGTATCTGAGGGTGAAAGAGCGGGCGATGGTGTAGGTGACTTTTCCCGATCTAAGCTGTCTGAAATGTGACAGATCCGCGCCTTTCCGCGCTCGGGCTGATTTGCGCGACTGATCGCTCATTCTAAATGGGTTGTGGGTCGCAAATTGGACGTAATTTTCAGTCATTTTTCGATGTCCCTGAGATAGATTTGTTGATTCTAAACGAGTTAGATGGCGAAAAATTAGCGAAACACCCCAAATTTTTTCTTAATTATTTTTTCACTCTGAAAAGACAGCGGGTTTAGCGGGGCTCGCGGAGCAAGCGCGGGCCTCGGCTCGACTGCCGATTCGAGATGTTTCGAGTGAATCCCCATACAACTTCAAGTGTAGAGATTTGGCAGAAATAATCGGCAAACTTGGCGGATATTTTTTGCGAGTGTTTTCAGTGGATTACGCGGGAATTCGCGTTTCGATACCTTGACAGGCGGTCCGGATCTTTCCGGATGGCGGTAGGGATCGGGGCAATCCCAACGTCGCCGGACTCCTTTCCGGGATGGGTTCGCAGGCCACAAGCCGACATTCAGGTACTAATCATCGTCGGGTGAATGCCTTGCGGATGATGCGCTCGTTGAGGATGAGTGCAGCGCAATTGCGACCATCCGGAAGCCGCCGAATTCAATCAGGCCTGATATTCAGCGAGCGCGAATCGGGCGCTGAAGGTGAACACGGCCCCAGGCGCAGATCGTTTCCAGCACTGGCACCAGCGTCCATCCATACTTCGAGATCGAATACCGCACGCATGGAGGCACGGTGTTCTCTTGATGCCGGATGAGGATTCCGTCCCGAACGAGGTCGTGGAGATGCCGGATCAGCATTCTCTCGGTTATATCGGGAATGCTCCGGCGCAATTCACTGGTGCGCAAGGGTCTATCGGAAAGCCGCCACAGAATCGTCCCTTTCCAGCGCCCGTCGATGACGGACAACATGGCATCAATCGGGCAGGCAGATATCTCCTTCTTCGATACCGGCATGTTTCTCCTCTCTGCGTGCTGACATATTTGTCAGTACAGCTTTCTGAGTCAGTATAGGCCCAATGCGCGTCTGAAATCCAGGAGCGCATCATGAACCTTTTGAATGTTGCAACAATCTTGTGCATTGGCCTTCTGATCGGCGCCGAGCTCGCAGTGTCTGCATTCATAAACCCGGTCGTTTGGAAGCTCGATCTTGCGGCTCAGGCAGTGGCCTTTCGACTCTTTGGACGTCGACTCGGCAGGGCAATGCCCGTCTGGTATATCGCGAGCCTGCTGCTGCTTGTCTCGGAGACGATCGCCCATCGACATGAGTCCCATGTTGGGCTACTCGGTGTCGCCATCGCTTTCTGGGGCGCCGCGATCGCGATTTCTCTACTGTCCTTGGTGCCAATCAACAACCGTATGGTCCGAATGGATGCCGATGGATGGACGGAAAGTGCACAACGGGAACTCCGCAAGTGGGATGGACTTCACCGGGTGCGAGTTGCCGTTCTCGCAGTCGCCATGATCTTTTTCTTGGCCGGCTTAGGGATTTAAGAGGGCGTTGCCTTCATGCGCCTTAGGACGAGAAAAGTGCCGTCTTCCGAGCGTCCCCACATCAAACCTGGCATTGCTAGATTTACTTACAAGGAGCTGTCTATGCACAACGCTGTTCCGCTCTCCATGGCCGTTCTCGTCTCTGTCGGAATCATGGTGATCGGCTGCTTCTATGTTGTATCTCCTCAACGAATCTCAGGAGGATTTGGTCTTAAGGCGCCCGCATCAGATTCTGACACTTCAGCGTGGCTGCGTCTCAAAGGAATTCGGGATATCGCGTCTGGGTTGGCCGTGTTGACCCTGATGGTCACAACCGGCAGCCGGACAGTAGGCATAGTTCTCCTGGTCTTCTCGATTATCCCTTTTGGAGACATGTCCAACATTCTGGTGTCTGGCGGCAGAAAGGCCACAGCGTTCTCTGTTCA
This sequence comes from uncultured Acidobacteriaceae bacterium, assembly GCA_963850865.1. Lineage (GTDB taxonomy): Bacteria > Acidobacteriota > Terriglobia > Terriglobales > Acidobacteriaceae > Telmatobacter. The sequence goes on along the minus strand of CAWKMZ010000002.1, from coordinate 6,592 downwards.
TGGCGTAACCTGCGCGGTGATGCTCTTCGCCGGCCTTTTGCTGATCAGAGTCTTTTGAGCAGCGACGGTTAAAACGAGGAGAGGAACAATTGAGCCATTGGATGTGGACGCTATATTTGCGAAGTGGAATGTAGCAGAAAGGTAAACTGGCGACTTCAGGGAGATAACCGGCCAATAAGCTGAGCCATGCGATCGAGGCTGCGGTAAGAAGTTATATTTCTTTCAGTTGGATTTTTCTTCAGGAGGAGGAGCTTCGCAGCCGGCTGCGATCTTGGCGGGTCAACGTCGGACAGCGAAGCCCCTTTGAGGTAACGATCCTCTTTGTCCCAGTGTCGGCCGGGCTGGAGCAGCTTGCTGTCTGCTGGGCCAACGACTGCGACCAGATCATAATACGCTTGTGTCCGATCTGTAAGCGCGATTCGATTGTGGGGCACGGGCATCGCCGCAAGCAGGCACACGACGAGCATCACGACTGGATCGGGATTCGACGTGGCCGCTGTTCAACTTGCGGGAAGACTTTCACCTTCCTTCCGTTGTTTTCTCTTCCCTACACCCACTTCAGTTTGTTGGCCCGTTGCCAGGCGCTGTGGCTGCGCTTCAAGGAACACTGTTCGTGGGAGAAGGCTGCACCCACGCTGAAGGATGGTGATCGGCAGCCCGATGCTTCGACGCTGCGTCGCTGGTCGCGGGGTCTGGACTGTTCTGAGCCGGCAGTTTCATTCGTTCGGCAGACTACGACTTGCATAGCTCGCTGGCTTCAGCGAGGTCATGATAGCGATCCGAAGGCGGTGGCGTTGCCTTGGATGGCTTCGGCCCTGGAGATCCTCTGGCCCTTGCGTTTGTAAAAAAATCCGCTCACCTACCATCCTTGCCTGGGAACAGAACAGGAGTGATTCCAGACTGGGTTCGGGAGGCGAAGAAGCGCTGTGGGCCACGAGGTGGAATCAGTCAAGGGGCGTCTGCCGCTGCTGGAGTACTTGCGGCGGCAGAACTGGACGGGCCGGCCGACAGGCCGCTTCGAGTATGTCGGACTCTGTCCGTTGCACAAGGAGAGCCGTCCGTCGTTCTATGTGAACACGCGCAAGGATGTCTTCTATTGCCATGGCTGCGGGCAGGGCGGAGATCTGATCCGCTTCGTGCAGTTATCTCGCCAGGCATCTTTCCGTCAGAGTCTCGCCTATCTGACTCCACAGACCTATCGAGATGCTGATTGGACCGCGTTGCTCGAGCGAACTGCCGTGTTCTATCAGCAGCAGTTGGATCGCTACCCGGAAGCGCTTGAGTATCTGCGTCAACGCGGACTTCATGATCCTGCTCTGATCCGGGAGTTGTGTATCGGCTATGCGCCAGGCGGAGTATTGCGCCACCATTTCACGACGCAAGGCTATTCGTTTTCCGTGTTGCGAGATGCCGGCCTGATCAACGCGCAAGGCGCGGATGCTCTCTATCAGCGCATCGTCTTTCCGTTGCGCCAGGGCGAGCACATCGTCAACCTCTACGGTCGCAGCATCGGCACCGCTTTTGCTCATCGCTTTCTACCTGGCGGTAAGGGCGGTTTGTATGCATGGGAGAAGGTCCAGCGCTGCTCCGAGGTGATTCTTGTCGAAGGCATGTTCGACTATGCCGCGCTGCGTCAGGCGGGTTTCTCCAACGTGACCTGCTCTCTGGGCACGCATCTCAACACCGATCAGTTCCACCAGTTATGCGACGGGCCGCACACCATCTATATCGTCTTCGACGATGACGTTAACCAGAGCGGCCAGCAGGCTGCAAAACATCTGGTCCATCAACTTGCCGAGCGAGGTATCCCGGCTCGTCGCGTTCAGCTGCCTGAAGGACACGATCCCAACTCCTTCTTCGTCGTCGGCGGAGATGCCCATCAGTTCCAGTCTCTCCTGGAGGCGGCACAGCCATGAAGTTCCGCGTGATCTCTATCAAGACTGCAGCGGGGGCACACAGCCCCTTTCGCGTAGTGGAGCAGGACTCGGGCCGAGAGGTCGGCTGGATCAACCGCTATCTGGACCGTGAGTATGTCCGGCGACTTGCCAACAAGAGCCTCTACAGTTATGCGCACAGCCTGTTGCACTTCGTGCGCTGGTGGCAGAGCGTTCATCACAGCGGCGACATCTCCGAGGCAGACCTGGCCGATTCGACCTTGCTCGACTACATCCGATTCCAGTCGAGCAAGCAACCGCCGCCGTCTGCGTCCACCATCAACGACCGCGTGGCTTGTGCCGATCGCGCCATCCGTAACGAATTCCCCGATGCTCCCTGTCAGGCCGCCCCCGGCTTCCACCAGGTCTACCTGCATCGCAGACCGCTGGGCCTTGGCCGGCCCAGATTTGATCTCAGCAGACTGCGTATAAGGGAACCCAAGCTCACCATCGTTCCTCTCTCCGTTGACGAAGTGGCGCGCTTCTGGTCGAGCTTTCGCACAGCGCGCGACCTGGCCATCGTAGGTCTGATGCTCATGCACGGCCTGCGCTCGGCAGAAGTCATAGCCCTGAACCGCGATGACGTGCTGTTATCCGAAGGTCAGCTCCGCGTGCGTGGCAAGGGCAGCAAGATGCGCTTCCTGCCCTTGGCTCCAGAGACCACGCAACTGCTCGATCACTACCTGTGCCTGGAGCGGCCTGATCGCTGCTCAGCGGCACTGTTCGTGGTGTTGAAAGGGCCCGCACGCGGACAGCGCATGACGCCGGCGGGATTACGCTCTCTGTTCCGACATCATCGCCGGACCACTGGCGTAAAAATCGCCAACCCGCACCGCTTCCGGCATACCTTCGCCTCGGATATGGTGCGTGCCGGAATCAGCCTGCCCGCTCTCATGCAGTTGATGGGTCATGCCGACATCGAAACCACCCTGCACTATGTGCAGGTCTCGCCGCAGGACGTTTATCTTCAGTACGCCCGAGCTGCGGCGCAGTGCATCCATCCCCACCCGAGGATCACCCCGTGAAGCGTTGGCGCCGTCCTCCGCTCCAACATCCGCTGGCTCCGGCCTTCGCACGCGCTGTTGAGTCCCTCTCCACCGCGCTCAGTCCTGCCACCGAACGCAACTACAACATCGCGGTGCGCAGTTTCCTCGTCTATCTCGGCGCCGAATACCCCAGCGTTACCGGCCTCGAACAGCTGTACCGCGATCCGCACATCCTTGGATGGTTGGCGCGCATGCGCGCACAGACCCCACCGCTGGCCACCGCAACCTGCATCGGACGCCTCATCGCTCTGCGCGCGATTCTGAACGAGTTGGCTTGGGCCTACAAGCTTGCTGAACTCGCTCACCTGATACGGCGCGAGGATATTCCGCGTACACCACAGACTCTGCCCCGTCCGCTCACCGCTGAGCAGGATCAGCTTTTACAGCAGGAGTTGATGCGCCGCAACGATCTTGCCGCAAATGCCTTCCTGTTGCTGCGCCATACCGGCATGCGCATCGGCGAGAGCGTTGACCTCTCGTATGACTGCCTGCACTCCATAAGCCAGAACCAGTGGGCTATCCACGTACCGTTAGGCAAGCTCAAAACGGAGCGCATGGTTCCTGTTGATGCCTTCGTCCGCGATCTCGTTCATCGATTGCGCTTCTTTCGCTCCCTGGATCCGCTTCCTGACAACGGACGGCTCCTGGCCTGGCATGGATCGAGAGTCTCCCTTCTCGCGCGTCTCCGCGATTACCTGCATCTGGCCTGTCACTCTGCCGGCCTGCCCACTAGTATCGTTCCGCATCAGTTACGCCACACCTACGGAACGGAAATGCTTCGTGCCGGCGTTGGCTTCGCCGCGGTCATGAAACTGCTCGGCCACACCGATCCGGGCATGACCATGCGCTATGTGGATGTGACCCTGACCGATCTCCAGCGCGAGTTCCAACTGGCTCGCTCGCAACCGCGGCATCTGGCTCCACAGCCCAAAATCTCACCAACTCCTCTGCGCTCCGGTATCGATGGCCTCATCGATTCCTTGCTCGCCGCCCAACACGTCATGGAGATGTTCCGTCGCTCTCTCCCAAACGGAAAACCCCGAAATCGCCTTCTCAGGCTATCCAAACGCCTCATCAAGATACTCGCCGAAATTAAAAAGCTGCCAACCACTGAATGAAAATGGGAACCGATTGGCCGCTTAACAGGCCAACGCACTCATCGTGCCCAGTTGACGTAGAGTCGCCTATGGTGACTTGTGGAATCGAGCTCTGAAAGTGCGTTCTTGGCGTCTGAGCGGCAACGGGGAGGTATGGAAACCTTTACTATTATTCTGCTCTGGGAATATTGCTGGGCCGTTCCCCGGCAGGATTCACCCTAGCGATTCAACGTAGCGAGCAGCTACGTCCATGCCAGTCATGACCAATCAGCCCTGCGAGACCTCTTCCATTTCGTCCCGCGCCGCGTCGATCGCCCAGTCCGGGTCTGCTTGGAGGACGTCTTTAGGCGGCTGGTCATCCAAGTAGCTGGAATCCGCGATAAACCACGATGCAATCGCCAATCGAGAGAGCTTGTTTCCAAAAATCTCGAGGATTTGCGGTATTGCGTCGGACAGATGCAGATCACGATTTCGGTCGAAAGCGAACTTCGGAAACAGTTCGCCCTCGGTTCCACCATCAATGGAAAAGATCTCGTTGCGATCCTTCCACACTTTGAGCTGATGATTGAGTTCGTGGCTGTCAACTTGAAGGAATTTCGCGAGTTCGGAAGCGGTCCGGAACTCACCGGACGCAAGAACTGTCCTCTTCGCGTTTTCGAGCATCCGCTCCTGTGTATCTTTCCTTCCCGGCTGTGCCATTCACACCTCCTTGATTTGCTGATGGATTCATGACGCTGGTAACACGTCGATGCCAGTGTGCCCCAGGTGGCGACCGACACCAAGCGAACCGCCCGCGCCTGGGCGAGCGGTTAACCTGAGGCTTCGCAATCAGAAGTCGATTAAAGTGTCGATCCCTCTCTGGGCTTCGCCATGGCGAGCAGTTGATCCACCTTGATCTTGAGGCGCTTCAATTCTTCGAGATCATTGTCCGTATCCACTGACCGCGAGCTTGGTTCTTTTTGTTGGGGCTTCATCTTTGCCTTCAACCGCTCCTGCTTACTCCGTCGGCGTCCGTCTGCTACCAGTTTCCGAACGTCGTAGTTGGGTTCAATCGCCTGAGCCGCCTCATAGCGGACTCGGACGCGCTGATGCGAATAGAACTCCCGCATTCGCTTGCTGACGTGGCCGCTGATCGCATTCACCAGATCGCCATCGACGCCGTTTTCAAGCATGCGAGTAATGGCATGGTGACGCAGATCGTGCGGCCGCAACTGGTCGAAGCCGGAGATGTCGCGGAGGTGATTCCAAGAGCAGCGCAAGAACCATCGCGAGGCAGAGCGCGTAGGATCGTATTCGCCCTGCTTCACGCGAATAGGGAACAGATAGTGTTCCGGCTTTGTGGAGCCAAGTTTGATGGCGCGCTGATACATCTTGCTCACAGCCCATTTCGCCACTTCATTCAGGGCGATTTTCCGAGGGCGATAATTGTTCTTGCACGCCTCCGCCGGGATGTAGATCTCGGAGATTTCCCCTGTGGGCCGAAGGTACACGTTCTCCATTCGGAGGTTGCGGAGTTCGATGCCGCTGGCGGTAGTGTTGTTGGTGATCGTGGCAATGCAGTAGGCGAGTTCCGCTTCCGGATAGCCGGCCACTTTGCGGAAGAGTTCTTCTTCTTCCTTCTCGCTGAGGATTTCGCGTGGGCTCCACTTGTTGGTCTTCAATGGAAAGTAGTAGGGACGGATCTTCTCCCACTCTTTACAGGCGCGCAGCATCTGGCCGAGCACGTTCAGTTCATGGTTGATGCGCGAATGACCTGCCAGCCTCTTCCAGGGACGATGAATCTTGCCTGCAACTCCCATTGCATTGGAGAGTCGTGCATTCTGGTACGCCTTGAGCATCCCGGGATTGATCGAGCTCATGCGGATGTTCTTGAAAAACTTGTTGAGCGAGTTAAGGTAATCGGCCAGCGACTCCAGCGTGCGAGGGCGCAGCTTATCGGATTTCCACTGTGCGCTGGTCCAGACTTGAGCAGCATCTTCGAATCGCTGCCCCGCCATTCCGAGAAGATCGGACTTCACGAATTCGTCATACGCTTGGCAGCCCGGACAGTTGATGTGATCGATCGTATGCCCACGCTTAGGATTCAGGATTTCTCGCGCCAGTTCCCCGGTCAGGCGCGTGTCAAAACCCCACCGCTCAATAATTTCAACAGCGACATCACTAATTTCGTGCACATCGCCGTCCGGTGCGGAAGTCATGGGTTGTTTATCGGCAGGTTGCGGGACAATATAGAGTTCGGAAGTTTGGCCTTTCCGTCCAAATGGCATACGAAGCACCTCGTGGAAACACGGTTCAAAAGAGGTGGAGGTCGGCCTCCTCGCCGGGGCTTCATGCATGCCAAAAAATGGGCGTTCGAGCACTGGCCGAAGAGGAGAAACGGCGCTTCGCCGGCTGGGTCTAAAGAGCGTTTTAGAGCACCGGCCGATTGGCGCACGTTAAGTGCCAAAGTATTGGGAAGTGGAGATTAATGAGAGACTTGTCTAGCACCCGGCGGAGCGGGTGCAACCCCTCGTTC
>CAWKMZ010000001.1:0-99722 GCA_963850865.1 uncultured Acidobacteriaceae bacterium | reverse complement strand
AGGCGGCGGGAGTCGAACCCGCGTCCGAAATCGCTGTCAGCCGGGAGAGTCCATGCTGTGTCCGATTCGATTAGATTCGCTCACGGCGCTTAAGAACGGACAAGATGCGACGAGAACTAGTCCGATGATCTTGTGGGTGCAACACGGACCGAGCTGCAACCACCAGCCTACTGAATGACGTCTTGCTCGCAGCTCATAGGCGAAACCGCGAAAGACGGCAGCTTAGTTAATTAAGCTGCAAGTGCCAGATTATCGTTGGCAACTTTAGTTTTGCAGGCGATTACGGGTGCCCACACCCCGACATGCCTCCCATGCCGCATTCGATCCCGTCGAAACCGTGACGCCCCCATCTTTAGCGGCCTCTTGTTCGATGTGCCAGAAGCGCCGCTGGGTGCACACAGAGCCGAGTGGCTCGTGCTGCATCCTCTATTTTACGCTGATTTCCAATTTGAAGCTTCGCAGCCGGTGATAGCGTTACAGGATGCCGTTCAAGACGGCACCAGAAAGGGCGGCAGAATGGAAAAGCAGGTGGTTCGGCTCACGGTGGACCTGGTGGTGAATGACGGGCAGTTGGAAGCGTTCAAGAGCATTGCGCAAAGCATGACCTCGGTGAGCCAGGCGGAGCCCGGCACACTGGGTTATGAGTGGTTCTCAAGCGCCGACGGAAAGCACTTCCGGCTTGTGGAAACTTACGTGGATTCGAGCGCTCTCGAGGCACACTTCATGGGCCCGGCGGTGCAGCAATGGGTGCCCAAACTTGTTGAGGTCTGTAAGCCCGCCGCGATGGAGATCTACGGCGACCCAGGGCCGAAGGTGGCAGAGATGGCCAGCGGATTTGGGGCTGTTGTTTTCCAATACTGGATCGGAATCGGCCGCTAGCGTTCGGGCCGCGCGCTAGAAGTGGTAAGCGACGCCGACGCCAATGCGATAGTGCTCTGGAGCCGCGGAGCCGGATGACGGCGCTTTGCTGTTGCCCAGGTAATCGCCGGTTGCGCGCAGCTTGAGCCCGAGAAACAGGGGAAAATCAGCGCCTCCGCCGACGGCCAGGCTGGCGGCGGTGTAAGAAGTGGAAGGAAACGTGGTTACGGTTGCGCTCTCAAAGGCAAGGCCGGCGAGGGCATGGGCAAAGACACTGAAGCCCGCAAGGCCGACCGTTGCGCGGGGCCCGAACATCACGTTCGTTACGCGCTCGGAGAAGCCAGACGGACTCTGGCTGTAATGCGAAACGTCGCCTTCGACGCCGAGGACCGAAATTGCCTTGACTTGAAACGCTGCCTGCCAGCCATTCATGCCGGAGGTATTTGGCGCATACAGATTGGCGCCGGCGCGGCTGTAGCCGAAGTAAGCGTCTGCTTTGCTTGCAGCCCGAGCCTGAGCCGAAGGTACGAGCAAGAGAAGAAATGCCGCGAGAGATGCGGAAAGAATACGCAGCTTCATGATGACCTCCGTGGTGAAAACCGAGGCAACTTGCGTAACCAATATAGATGCAAATTCAGCGCGCCAGGATCGAAGCGATACGACTGGCTCACGCAATTCGATAGCGCTATTCCTTGCTCAGGTCGATGGACTCGTACTCGTGGCGGGCGATGCCGGCGCGAATCTGCGCAGGCGTCCAGCCGGCCTTGGTTTTGTAATAGGCGTAGAAACCTTCAGCGGCGCAGACGTCGCATTCGGTGGAGTGCGTTGTCTCGTAGCAACTATGCAGGCTGGTGTGTCCGAGGGCGCGATCGCAGCGGCAGTTGCACGGGAGCTGGTAGATGACGCCGGGGATCTGCGCGGCCAACTGATAGACGCGAACCTGCCAGTGATAGCGGAAGTTCGGCCCAGTCAACTGAGCTCCGTGAAGAATGGGCGGTAGTGCGTGAATATTGAGCGGAGCTGAAGGATGGTAGGCCGGAACATCGTCCGCCGGGTTCGACCACTGCGCATAGCTGGCCGCGGTGAGGGCGAAGACTGCAAGGGTCCAGATCCAACGGGTTTTGAAAAAGTGCTTCATGAAGGCGCCTCGACTCCTATCTTAAGGCAGAGTTGGAGTGTCTGGGACTGGTCGGGGTGTAGGTCGTGGGTCGTGAGGTTGAAGAAGTGAAGGAGTGAAGAGGCGAAAACCCGCCTGTTGCATTTGAGTTGATCTCGTGTTGATTCCAGGGGTGTTGTGGGGCACAAATGCGGCGTAATTCGGCGCATATTTTCGACGATTCTGAAAGCGGTTTGTTGATTCTAAACGGGTTAGATGGCGAAAATTTGGCGAAACATGCAAAATTTTTTCTTGCAATAATTTTTTAGGCGAAAACAAAGGGGTTAGCGAGGTCAACGGAGCATGCGAAGCTAGTGGACCTCGTAGGAGTGGGCACGCAGGATCCGACTCGAATTGTTTCGCAGTTGCCATATAAGTTCAAGTATAGAGATTTGGAAGAAATAATCGGCAAACTTGGGAAAAACAGGAACCAGGGAATAGGGACCAGGGAATGAAAGACTTACGGGTGGTTGACGCAATTATTTTGAGTCGCGGGGTCTTGACATGCCCCGAGACGCCAGCGAATTCAACTGCCGGCCGGGGAATCAGGGTGGGTAGAAGCGTGGGCACAAAAAAAGACGGCACGAACGTTTTCTGTCCGTGCCGGGAGGCCAGTGACGCAAACTACTCCCGGCTGGGAGGGGAATTAACCGCCTCACAACCGGAATAAATACACGATAGCATAGATCGGGGTAAATGCAAATACAAAAATCAAAATTTATTTCTGGTTCGTCCGGCAAACCCAAATTGCAAATGCGCATCTAATTCGGCCTTGAAACAGTGCCGATCGGCCGCTGAATCGGATAGCCGAGGGTTGGGCGGCTGCGATGCGACGAGCGCTTTATTGAGCGTAACTTACCTTTAATAAGCTTGTTGGCAACAGAGGACAGACTGGGCTCATGGTCGAAGGAGAGGGCGAATCGGGATGCTCTTCCCTGGCCCGGCTTCACGGGGGTCGAGCCGGGGAGGGCCATTGGCGCTGCGGAAGTGGCCTGGCCAGTGCCGCAAGATGGGAAAAGTCTCAAAGAATCCCGAATTGCGGAGCGAAATCGTGAGGTGTTGAAATCTCGCTTCAATTACTTCGGGGTGCATATAAACAGAGTGTGCGGTGGAAAGTGCAAGTCCAGTGTGGTCTAAATCACCTTAGTTCGATCGATAGCGCCCATCGAGGAGATTCCCCATGACGGACGCAGCAGGTGGAAAGGACAGGCCGGGGGCGGGTCCTTATTGCGAGGAGCTGTTTGCGGACGGTGTGCCCCTGAACTGCTATCTCAACTTCAATCCGCAATCCGGGCGGGTGGAGATTGTCCGGATAATGCCCACGGGCGTTCAGGATGATTTGGTACACGACTTCGCCGACGAAGATGCAGCGCGGGAATGGATCAGGCATGAAGTTCGTGCAAACAGAATGCCCTAGCCCCAGGACGCAGATTTAAAAACGCTACGCGCGAGCCGGCGCCGTCTTAAGTTTGGTTGGCAGACCCGGCCCAGGAGTCGGCGCCTTCGGCTTTTTCGCCTTTTCCCGGATTGGTCGCAACTCGAGGAGTTCCTCCACGACACATCCGCCGACTGTTCCATCTGAGAACGTCACGATCACCCCGTCGTCGCCATCCTTCTCAACATCGAGTATGCGAATTTCGCTTTCCATGGGAGGGAGTCTACCCATCCTCGAAGCAGGCGTCTGTGCAATATTGCTCGAACGGGGCCGGATTGCCTGGTTCAACGGCCGGAGATGCGCGGTTTTTTCTGTTGGGGCCGCGCGGTCGAGGAGACGCCAGGCAATGAGCCTGGTCAGGACTCCAGATCGTCTTCAACGTAGAAAGGGAGGGTTGTCATCACCTTCGCTGCTGTGCCCTGATCGCCGGGCTTGCGCATCCAGCGAAAGGTCAAGACACCGTTTTCTGTGGCTACGGAAAAGATGTCGGTGAAGGTGCGAAAAGTTTCGCCGTCATATTTGTAAAGGGTGATGCTCTTCATCGGTTGACCTCTGAGCTGGATTATAGGCGAGACTTTGTGAGGTTCTGTGCTCTCCCGCCTGAGCGAAGCTTGGATCCACCCAGGATGAAGACCTGTCCGTGGGGGCCCCGGGATGGGGCACACATTTTGTGTTGGGTTGACGCGAAGGCATGCAGATCCTGGTCGCCGCGGACCTCAGGAGCTTGCGAAGTGTTCGTGGTATCCCACCCAAGCGAAGCTTGGATGGGGCACACATTTCGTGTGTTGGGTGAGCGACGCGAAAGGCAAATGCAGGTCCTTCGGTCGCCGCGGCGACCTCAGGATGACATCGCGAAGTTGGAGTTTGTGGTATCCCACCCTAGCGGCAAGGACAAAGACGCCGCGAGGGTGGGGCACCCATGTTTGTGCTGGATTGAGACGGGTGGGTGGGGTTTGTGGTATCCCACCCTAGCGGCAAGGACAAAGACGCCGCGAGGGTGGGGCACCCAGGTCGTGTGCGGATTGTCGCTTTGCCGACCTCGCTTGGGATGACGGTTTCCAGGTAAGAAACGGGCGTGCTCAGGGGATCGGAGTACCCGTCGCATTGGTGCGGACGTAGGTGTTCGCGGCGCCGCCAGACGAGCTGGCGATGAACTCGGTAGAACTGAGGAATCGAATGCTGTTATTGATCACCACTCCCATCACTGCCGGCGCCTGGGCCGGGGTGCAGGCGCCGAGAACACAGGTCTGTTTGGGCGAGAAATCCTTCCACTCGTAGCTGAGGGTGCTTTGCGCGGCGTTGAACTGGTAGGTGCCCGCGAGCGTGTAGCTCATGCCCATTTTGTTCTGGATGGTGGACTGGATGTTGCCGTTGGGCATGAAGGTGGTGGTGATCAACAGCCCGGACGGAAGGTTCCAGTTGATCGTCGTAGACCAGGCGCCGACGAGGGCCTGAGACGACTGGGCGGGAGAAGATGGGGCCTGGAACGGCTGGGCCTGAGGTTGGGCTGGGGCCGGCGAGCCCAATGGCAGCGCCGCGGCCGCATTGGGCGAAGTCGATAAGAAGGATGCAAGGGCCAAAGCGCCCAGCAGAGGAAGTTGGTTGCGGGTCATAGTCACCCCCGAAACGACTGAATTCGAGTCTCCACTTTAGCAGATGTCAGTAGCCGTCCAGCGAGAGCGGTGACGCCCTAGAGATTCGCTGTCGCTCTGAGCCCGTTTTCGTGGCGCATGAGCGTTTCGAGGGCGATCGTCGCGCTATCGCTGTCCTGCCTGACCTGACGCCACCGGATGAAGACGGCGCGCCTTTCGTGGGGTTTCAAGCATTCATACTCGAATGTTGTCCGCAGCGATTCCCCGGCCACGGATGACAGAGCGACCAATGCTTTGAGAGTCGATATTTTCAGCTTCAGCCTGACGGCGTCCATGGGGACCCTCCCGCTTTATGCACGCGCGGCCCGGAAGCCTGAATCCTGCGTTCAGAGCGGTCCTGCTTTGACGGAGTCTACGCCGGGATTGTCAACATGACGTGATTTTTTTACTCGTCCTGGCGAGCGGGCGAAGGACCGCGAGGCGCGAGCACCGTACTGCCCGAACTCGCGGCAGGTCTCACTTGAACTTTACGGGGCCAGGTTCCGGACCTGAGCAGCCAGATCGAAGTCTTTCGCGGTGAGGCCGCCGGCGGAGTGGGTGACGAGCGCCAGGCGGACGCGATTGTAGCGAATGTCGATGTCGGGGTGATGGCCGGCTGATTCGGCGAGGTTGCCGACCTTGTTGACGAAAGCGAGGGCGGCGACAAAGTCAGGGAATTCAAAGGTGCGAACGAGTTCGCCGGATTCGACTTGCCAGCCGGGAAGTTGGGTGAGGCGAGCTTGAACGGCGTCGGGGGAAAGGATAGGCATGGCTGACACCTCATGGGCATCTTACGCGAGGAGTCTCGATGCCGAGGGCGATTGGTTTGCGCGGGGAACCTTAGCCGGGTGACAATCGTATCCCTGACATCCACCCGGAGTGAAGCCGATGCAAGCCATTATCCACGACAGGTATGGTCCGCCCGAGGTTCTTGAGTACCGCCAAACGGACAAGCCAACTGCTTTGGCCGGAGAGGTCCTGATTCGCGTTCGCGCGGCGTCAGTCAACCCATATGACTGGCATTTTCTGCGTGGGACGCCGGGCTTTATCCGGCTATTCATTGGGCTAACAAAACCCAAGGTTAAGAGCCTGGGCGCGGATGTGGCCGGAGTGATTGAGGCGACCGGAGCCAGGGTGACTCGATTCAAGCCTGGCGACGAGGTTTTCGGGGTGTGCAAGGGCGCATTTGCCGAGTATGCCTGCGCTAAAGAGACTGAGTTGACGCTGAAGCCCGAAGACCTCGGCTTCGATCAAGCAGCATCGGCGCCGATGGCAGGCATCACGGCGCTGCAAGGTCTAAGGGACAGCGGCCGAGTGCAGGCCGGACAACGAGTGCTGATCAACGGGGCATCCGGCGGAGTGGGGACGTTTGCCGTGCAGATCGGCAAGTGGCTCGGCGCACACGTGACCGGTGTTTGCAGCACACGCAACGTGGCTCTGGTGCAGTCCATCGGCGCGGACAAGGTGATCGATTACACGCTCCAGGACTTCACGGATTCCGGCGACCGGTACGACGTGATCTTCGATTTAGTTGGAAATCGCGGGTTGAAGGAAATTCTGCGCGCCCTGCACCCCCGAGGGACGTTTGTGGGATGCGGCGGGGGCGGGCCTGACAAGGGCTCGATGGAGTTATTAGGCTCGATGCTCGGACGACTCGCAATCGCGCCATTCAAGAGACAGAAGCTAACCGGGGTGTTTGCGAAGATCAACTCTGCCGACCTGGATGTGCTGGGAGATCTGTTGCAGACCGGCAAAATCAGGCCGGTTCTGGACCGAAGCTATCCGATGAGTGGCGTTGCGGAGGCCATCCGGTACGTGGAAAGCTGCCACGCGCGGGGCAAGGTTACTATCGCCGTCGGGTAGCGAGAGAGGATATTGGGCCGGGATGACCGTGCGAGAGCACCGCCATGGATTCTCGCCGGCGCTTACGAAGCGGCCTGGGTGCGGGCGAGCTCGAAGGTGGAGAAGCGCATGTGCTGGCCGCTGATCTCCGACCGCAGTTCCTGCCAGAGCTCATTGGGAATCTTCAAGAAGACTTCGACGACCGCGGGATCGAATTGCGTGCCCGAACAGCGCAGGATTTCTTCGCGCGCGGAGTCGAAGCCGCGAGCGCGGCGGTAAGGGCGGTCGCTGGTGATGGCGTCGAGCGTGTCGGCCACGGCAAAGATGCGCGCTCCGATGGGGATTTCGCGGCCGGCAAGGCGATTAGGGTAGCCGTTGCCGTCGTAGTGCTCCTGATGGCAGAAGACGATTTCGGCAGCGCCGGCGAGGAACGGAATTTTGCGCAGCATGTTGTAGCCGCGGGCGCAGTGCTCGCGCATGAGCGCCTGCTCTTCCTCGTTCAATTTACCGGGCTTGCGGAGGATGTCATCGGGAATTGCCATCTTGCCAATGTCGTGCAGGAAGGCGCCGCGCGCGATGATCTTGATTTCTTCGGGGGGGATGTTCATGGCGCGGGCGAGCGCAATGGCGTATGCGGTAACGCGCTTGGAGTGGCCCTCGGTTTCAGAGTCCTTCAAGTCGAGGGCGTCGCCGAGGGCCTCGAGCGTGACGTCGTAAGAGTGCTCGAGATCTTCCATGGCATGGCGCAGCATCTCGGTGCGGGCGCGAACCATTTCTTCGAGGCTCTGGTGGTAATTCTGCGTTTCTTCAAGCGCCTGCCGATGATTGAGGGCGCGCTCGACGGTGTTCAGCAGCTGGTCGCGCTCAAAGGGCTTGAGGAGGTAGTCGTAGGCGCCGCGGCGCATGGAGTCAATGGCGACGCTGATGTCGTGAACAGCGGTGACCATGACGACGGGAAGATTGGGCTGGAGGGCGTGAATGCGCTCAAGCAAGGTGATGCCGTTGACGTCGTTCATGACGATGTCAGTCAGCACCAGGTTGAAGGTATTCATTTCAAGAACGTCGAGAGCGTCGCGGCCGTCGCAGGCCTGCTCAACGGTGTAGCCCTGGCGCTCAAGCGCGGCGGCAATCATGGTGCGGACGGAAGCTTCGTCGTCGACAACGAGAACGCGCGCCGGCTTACGCGCGCGCGCGTCGCCTTCGTTTCGCGGGCTCCTTGCCGTGCCCATCGCTTTTACGTCTGCCAGAGATAACGCCAAGCGGCAGCCTCCGTTTTATTATGCCCGCGCAGCCCGTGAAGCTTGATGAATCTTCCAGTGCCTGCGCGGCAAACTTGTTCAGCTCAACTCGTTCGTCGCTGCAACTTCAGACTTTCAAACTGCGGGCCGTGGCCCTTCCGTACCGATTACGTTGCGCTTCGCCAGAGGGTTCCGTGTGTTGAACCAGATGGCTGAAACGGCTCAAATAGGCCTCGGGCCCTACACGCCGGCATCACCACGAACTTTTGACGCTGCCGCACGCTGAAAGGTCCACAAAATTAACGAGATATCGCCTAAGCTTGCCGGCCGCCGCAGCGCTGACATAACGGACGGGGGGCAAGTCTTTTCGTGAGAGTATCATCCGGGTTACTCCGTCTCAATCACACGAACGGGGCACCGTGTTGCGACGAACCTGTAGCATCAATGGCCTTGGCGGGGAATGGCCCTGTGCAGGTCCTAGCCGCCGTTTTTCGGGATGTTTCTGAGGCCTCAGGATTGTTTGGGCGCGCGCTTGGCGCGGCGTGCGCCGGCCCAGCCTTCCTTGGTGACTTGACGGCTGCGGCTGACGGCCAGAGCGTCGGCGGGAACGTCTTTGGTGATGCAGGAGCCGGCACCGATGTAGGCTCCGTCGCCGATAGAAACGGGCGCGACGAGCGTGCTGTCGCTGCCGACGAAGGCGCCCTTGCCGATGCGCGTGACGTGCTTTGAGACGCCGTCGTAATTGCAGGTGATGGTTCCGGCACCGATGTTGGTGGCTTCGCCGATTTCGGCATCGCCAAGGTAGGTGAGGTGGTTGGCTTTGGCTCCCTTGCCAAGGCGGGTTTTCTTCAGCTCGACGAAGTTGCCTACGTGAGCATTTTCGCCGACCTCGTTGCCGGGGCGCATGTGAGTGAATGGCCCGATCCGCGCGCCGTCGGCAATGGTGGAATCTTCAAGGACGCAGCTTTGAAGAATCTGAACGCGATCGCCAAGGGTGCAGTTTTCAATGACGGAGAAAGAGCGGATGCGGCAGCCGGCGCCGACACGGGTGCGGCCGAGCAACTGGGCAAACGGCTCGATGACCGTGCCGGGGGCGACTTCAACTTCAGGATCGATAACGCAGGTGTCGGGACGGTCGATGGTGACACCGGCGGCCAAGAGGCGCGCGACCGCGGCCTGTTGCGCGGCGAGCTGCGAGGCCTGGGCGGAAGCGACCGCGGGGCTGGACGTTGTTGCCGCTTGATTTGAGTTCGTCTTCATTTTCACTTTCTCCTGATTTCATGCCGGCCGGAGTGGGAAACCGTTTGATGAGGCCTGCCGCGAAATTGGCTCTGACCGATTATTGCTCTGCGGCACCGCCCGATGCCGGGGGGCCGGCGGGTTGCGGAATGGTGATGTCAATTGGAGTCGGCGCGCCGAGGCCAAGGGCATCGAGGCCGGGCTTGATTTCCGGACCATTGCCGACGACCAGCACGGCAAGCTTTTCGGGATGGATGTACTTTTTGGCGACGGCGGCGAGATCGGCGAGCGTCACTTCCTCGAGCGCCGCATGGTAGGTGTCGAGATAGTTGGCCGGATAGCCGTAGAACTCGAGTCTCTCGCTCTCGTCAAGGACTTTGTCTTTGGTGTCGTAGCGGAAGAGGAAAGAGTTGAGAATATCGTCTTTGGCGCGACTGAGCTCGTCTGGGGTGAAGGGCCGGGTGTTGAGGGCGGCGATTTCAGCGAGCGCAAGCTTGGTGGCGTCCACGGTTTTTTCGCTTCTGGTGAGGGCTTCAACCTGGAATGTGCCGGGGTGGTCATCGGTAAGGCCGAAGCCTCCGCCGACTTCGTACGCGAGTGCCTGCTGAGTGCGGATTTTCACGAAGAGCCGGCTACCGAAGCCACCACCGAGAATCTCATTCATGACTGCGATTGCCGCGACATCGGGATTGCGGCGATCGATGCCGATACCCACGATCTGCACGTTGGATTGGTTCACATCTTCTTTGTCGATGAAGTAAACGCCGGGCTTTGGCCCAGGGAATTCATCATGGCGTGGCGGCGCGGGCGTGACTGGCGGAAGGCTTTCAAAGGCCGCGCGCACCTTTGCCTCCATGGCCGCGGGATCGAAGTCGCCGTAGATGCCGACGATCAGTTTTCCCCTGAGCGTGCGGTCGTGCCAGGCATTGAGATCAGAGAGAGTGACGGCGCCGATGGTGGCGAGCTCAGGCTGGCGCGTGTAGGGGCTGTTCGCGCCGTAGACCAGCTTCGCCGACTCGCGACCGGCGATCGCGTCCTCGTCGTCGTTGCGGCGGACGATTGAGGTGGCTTCCTGCTGCTTCGCCAATTCCAGCTTATCCGCGCTGAATTCGGGATGGAAGAAAAGGTCCATGGCCAGAGAAAAGACCTGGTCCGAGTCTCCCTTCAGCGAGTCCCATGAGATCGCCGTGGAGTCGTCGTCGCCGTTGGTTTCAATGTGCGCGGCTTTCGATTCGAGAAGATCGTCCAGGGCGTCGCCGTTCATGGTCGCGGTGCCGCTGGTGCGCCATGCCTGCGCGTAGAGGCCCACCAATCCGGCTTTGGCCGGATCTTCATCGCGCGATCCGCCGGGAACGAGAACAGAGCCGTAGATGAACGGCAACTCGTGATCTTCCTGCAAGAAGATGACGACGCCGTTCTTCAGCTCGATTCGTTTGGGCTGCTGCGGATGAAAAGCGTGAAGCGGCGGAATGGGAATCTGCTCCCAGGGCTTGGATTGCTGCGCGGGGGAGAGCACGCCCGATATCGCAAACGACAATGTGAAAGCAACAATGCGTAGCGCAAACGTTTGTGCTTTCCCCGATCTCAAAATCGAGGCCGGGGGCACCCGCAGGTATCGTAATTTCGAGATGGGAGAAATTGCTCTCACTGCGCTCCTCCATCCGATTTGCTGGACGCGGGCTTCGGCTCGGTGTCGATTTCTGCGCTGGTTCGGTTGGAGGCGATGAAGATCGTATTCGCGACACGGCGAATGTCGGCCTTGGTGACTTTGTCGATCTGATCAAGCTGCAGAAATAATTCGCGCCAGTCGCCGTAGCGCGTCTGGTACTCAGCAAGAGAATCGGCAAGGCCCTGATTGTCGGCGAGGCCGCGCAGAAGGTCGGCACGGGCGCGGGTCTTGTACATTTCAAGCTCGGCATCGGTCACGTCGGCGGTCTTGAGCTTGTCAATCTCCTTGTGAATTGCGTCGCGCATCTCGGCGGGAGTGTGGCCGGGGAGCGGTTCAGCATAGAAGACAAAAAGGCTGGGGTACTTTTCGCCAGGGAACGGACTGTAGCCTTGAGCCGCAGCAGCAATCTGCTGCTGCTCGACGAGGCTGCGATAGAGGCGCGATACGCGCCCGTTGGAGAGGATGTCGCTGATGGCATCGTAAACGGCATTGTCGGGATCGTGGTAGTTGGGCCGGTGGTAGCCCTCCATATAGACCGGCTGGGTCTGATCGCGGATGATGACGGACTTCTCAGCGAACTGCAGCGGCTCGACCGTAGTCATGTCCTCCGGCTTGGCGCCGGCGGGAACGCGGCTGAAGTATTTCTCCAGCATGGGCAGATCGGTTTTGGGATCGAGGTCGCCGACGATCGCGATGACGATGTTGCCGCCGACGTAGTACTTCCGGTGAAAGGCCATGGCCTCAGTGGCAGTGATCTGATTAACCTCACTGGGCCAGCCGATGTCGCTGCGGCCATAGTTGTGCGCGACGTAGGCCGTGGCGAGAAGCTGCTCCTCGAGACGCCCAATCGGATCGGAATCGACGCGCATGCGGCGCTCTTCCATCACTACATCGCGCTCCTTGTAGAACTCGCGCGGGACAACATCGGCCAGGCGGCCGGACTCCATCCACGCCCAAAGCTCAAGCCGGTTCTCGGGCATCGACCAGAAATATTGCGTGTCGTCAAGGCCGGTTCCCGCATTCAAATTGTCGGCACCGTTGGCTTCAGCAACTTCAGTGAATTGGTTAGGGATGACGTATTTTTCTGCCTCGGCCTGAGCGGCGAGGAAAGCCTGATGCAAGGCCGCGAGCTTCTTTTCGTCGCGCCCGACTGGCTTGAGGTATTCGGCCTCGTAAGCATCGTTGGCCGCTTCGACTTTGGCGAGTGCGATCTTTTCCGCCGCGTAGTCCGCGGTGCCGATCTGGGTTGTGCCCTTGAACGCGAGATGCTCAAACATGTGGGCGAGGCCGCTTTCGCCTGACGGATCGTTCACGTCGCCGGCATCAACGAATGTGGTGTAGCTGAAGACGGGAGCGTCATGCCGTTCACAGAGAACCAGCGTGAGCCCGTTGGGAAGCACATTGACTGTGATCCGCTTTTCAAAGCTTTGCAAATCCTGGGCCGATGCCGCTGCGCCTGCCAGCGGCAGGACAAGAACCCAAAAGCCGGTCGCAAAGCTCCACAGACCTCTGTGCCGCATCCAAACCCCTCGATCCGGGAAACCGAATTGACTCTTGATCGCTCTCTTCAAAGCTATTGCCCGGAGCTTGAGCCGTCAAACGCGAAGCGGGCGAAAGGGCGCTGGCTTGAGGCACAG
The DNA here is from genome assembly GCA_963850865.1 of uncultured Acidobacteriaceae bacterium. Taxonomy (GTDB): domain Bacteria; phylum Acidobacteriota; class Terriglobia; order Terriglobales; family Acidobacteriaceae; genus Telmatobacter. The sequence continues at coordinate 87,017 of CAWKMZ010000001.1, read as the reverse complement.
CGGCAAGTGGGAAAAAACAGCCGAGGGTATAATCGGACGCATGGCGGCGAGCACTCCAACAAGGGAACAAGGGAGCGAGGGGGCAAGGGAGCGCGTAAGTGCGGCGGAAAGCGTCGCGGGACCGGGTGCGGTTGCGACTCAAAAGCTGCACGAGCTCGAAGCGCGACTGGCGCAGCTCGGCGGCCTGATGGTGGCTTATTCAGGTGGAGTGGATTCGGCGTTTCTGGCTGCAACGGCGCATCGCTTACTGGGCGAGCGCATGCTGGCGGTACTGGCTGATTCGCCCTCGCTGGCAAGGCGCGACATGGAGCAGGCCTGCGCGTTTGCGCGCTCGCTGGGAATGCCCTTGCAGGTGGTTGCGACCGATGAGTTGGAGCGCGAAGACTACGCGCGCAACGATGCGAATCGCTGCTTCCATTGCAAGGATGAGTTATTCCTGGTTTTGGAGAAGCTGGCCGCCGGGATGGGCATTGCGCATATCGCCTATGGGATGAATGCCGACGACACGCGGGATTTTCGCCCTGGCCAACGCGCAGCCGAGCAGCACGCCGTGCTGGCGCCGCTGGCCGAAGCCGGGCTAACGAAGTTTGAAGTGCGGACACTGGCTAAAGCGGCCGGCTACCCGCTGTGGGATCGTCCGGCTGCGCCGTGCCTGAGCTCGCGCGTGGAGTATGGTCGCACTGTGACGCGCGAAGTTCTGGAGCAGGTGGAACGCGGCGAGGCCAGTCTGCGAGAGCTGGGTTTTCGCGAGATGCGCGTACGCCACCATGGTGAGATGGCGCGCGTGGAGATCGCGCGCAATGAGCTTCCGCGGGCGCTGACGATGGAGATGATGGATGCGATTACGGCTGCGCTAAAGCAGGCCGGATTCAAATACGTCACGCTCGATTGCCAGGGGTTCCGGTCGGGGGCCATGAATGCGGTTCTTCCCGTCGAAGTGCTGGCGCGGCGAGGCGGGTAAGTTTTCTTCCCGGCGGAGCGCAAGGGAAGAGCTTCCCTCAGGGGCTAAAGCCCCGTTTCATTTGGGGCGATTTGCGGCACGACTCAAGTCGTGCCCTGATACAAGACTTGTATCCATTCGAGTTTTTCGCGGCCTGCAAAGTCCGACCCTCTCAAACACATAACCAAACCAAACGACTGTCCAATTCCCTTCTCTGGCCCGAAACAATTTAGAATCACAGGGCGATGAAAATCGGCTATCTGGAGTGCTTTTCCGGGATCAGCGGCGACATGATGCTGGGCGCGCTGGTAGATGCGGGCGTGCCTTTCGACTTGCTCGCCGAGACGACAGCGGCGTTGAACGTCGGCGCGCATCTGGAGATGCGCAAGGTGAGCCGCGGCGGGCTGGCGGCGGTAAAAGTGGACGTGCTGGCACAGAGATCAGAGATCAGAGAACATAGATCAGAGAGCAAAGAGCTGAGATCAGATGAGACCCACAGTCATGAGCACGACCGTGACGCGCATGAAGCTCACGGGCACGAGCATGACGGGCACGACCATGAGCACCACACGCACGGGTCAGAGGCTGCACATCAAGACGATGAGCACGGCCATGGTCATGCTGAGCATCGGTCGTTGAAGACAATTCTTGGCATCATCGATGCGGCGCCGCTGAAGGGCGCAGTGAAGCAGCGCGCGACGCGCGCCTTCCAGTTGCTCGGCGAGGCGGAGGCGGCGATCCACTCCATTCCGATTGAGAACGTGCACTTCCACGAAGTGGGCGCGATCGACACGATCGTGGACATTGTTTGCGCTGCCGCCGGATGCGACGCGCTGGGCGTGGACCGCTGGATGGCTTCGCCGCTCAATGTGGGAAGCGGGACAGTGAAGTGCGCGCATGGAACTTTGCCTGTGCCCGCGCCGGCGACACTGGCGCTCCTTGGCGACACGCCGGTTTATGCCGCGGGTGCGCCGATGGAACGAGTGACGCCCACCGGTGCGGCTTTGCTGCGCATGCTTGATGTGACCTACGGGACGCTGCCCGCGATGAGCGTGAAGGCGCGCGGCTATGGAGCGGGAGGGCGCGATACACCGAACGAGCCAAATCTGCTGAGGATTCTTGTTGGCGAGGCGCAGGAAAAGGCGGAGGGCAATGAGGCAATCGCGGTGATTGAGACGGTGATTGACGATGCGACTCCGCAGTTGCTGGCTTATGTGAGCGAATTATTGCTGGAAGCGGGAGCGTGGGACGTATACAGGGCGCCGGTGCAGATGAAGAAGGGACGGGCGGGCGTGCAGATGACGGTGCTGTCAAGTCCCGAGTTGATGCCCACGCTGCGCGACCTGCTTCTGCGCGAGACCACCACGATTGGATTGCGCTGGCGGATGGAGAACAAGCTGGCGCTGGCACGGGAGTTTGTGGAAGTCGACACGGAGTGGGGGAAGATTCGAATCAAGGTTGCGCGCTGGCCCACAGGCGAGGTTGCAAACGCATCGCCGGAGTATGAGATGTGCCGCAACATTGCGCGCCGGCATGGGGTTCCGCTGAAGCGCGTAACGCAGGAGGCGATGCGCGCGTATGCGGAGACGGAACGCGGGACGACCGAGGAAACGGAGCACTGATGGATCGCTCGCAGATCGAAGCGGTGTTGAACGAAGTGCGGTCGGGATCGACGAGCGTCGCGGACGCATTGGAACGCCTGCGCAATTTGCCTTTTGAAGATTTGGGGTTTGCCAAGCTGGACCATCATCGCGCGCTGCGCACGGGAATGCCCGAAGTGATCTTCGCGGAGAGCAAAACGCCGGCGCAGGTGGCGACAATCTTTGCGCGCATGGCGAACGCGGGCGGAAATGTGCTGGCCACGCGCGCTTCGCGCGAAATATTTGAGGCGGTGCGGGGCGCGGAGCCGCGCGCGGAGTTTCACGAGATGGCGCGGGCCATCACGTTCAAGCAAACAGAGCCGCCTGGCGGCAAAGGAACCGTGGGGGTGGTGTGCGCGGGAACGAGCGACCTGCCCGTAGCCGAGGAGGCCGCGGTGACGGCGCGGCTGATGGGCAATACGGTGGAACTGGTGGCAGACGTCGGAGTCGCCGGCATTCATCGGCTGCTGGCACAGCAGAAGACGCTCACTTCGGCACGCGTGCTTGTGGTCTGCGCGGGCATGGAGGGCGCGCTGCCGACTGTTGTTGGCGGGCTGGTGCAAGCGCCGGTGATTGCCGTTCCGACGAGCGTGGGTTATGGCGCGTCGCTGGGCGGGATCGCCGCGCTGCTGGGGATGTTGAACACATGCGCGCCGAATGTGTCGGTGGTCAATATCGACAACGGATTCGGTGCAGCCTGCATCGCGTCACTCATCAATCATTTATAACCGCGCGCCTTGATTGGCGCTAGGGCCGATCGTAGAAGCGGAAGAAGAGTGACGGCTTTGCAACAGGCTCCGCTCTGGCCACAAGCGAATCTGCCTGGGTATCGCTGAGCGGCGTGAACTCGCGGGCGAGATTCACGTTCTCTTCAAGCTGCGCGATGGTGTCGCAGCCGATGATGACGGTGCTTACCGGACGCGACAGCGTGTAATACATGGCCTCGCGCATCGTGAGCGTGCCGGAGGTCGGAGCCGGAACCATTCCTTCCCACATGTGTGCTTGTACCGAGAGAGGTTCTGGGGTCCAGCTAGACAGAAGGCGGCCACGGGCGGGGACTTTCATGCCGATGATGCCCATCTGTCGCTCGACGGCCAGGGGCAGGAGTCCCGAGTTGAAGCTGTAGAAGTGCGGATCGGCGGCGTTCATCGCCATCAGGATTGTGTCGAATGGGTAGCGCTGAATGCCTTCGATGAGGGCATCAGGGCGGTAATGGCCGGTGAGGCCGAGGAAGCGAACGACCTTCTGCTCTTTCATTTCCAGCAGCGCTTCCATGGCGCCGCCCTTGGCGAAGACTTCATTCACGTCGGTCATGGTGCCGATGTCGTGCAACTGCCAGAGATCGACGTGATCGGTCTGGAGAAGCTCCAGCGATTTCTCAATCATGCGCATGGAGCCGTCGCGCGTGCGCTCCTTGGTCTTGGTGGCGAGGAATGCCAGGTTGCGACGGTGAGCCATCACCTTGCCTACATACTGCTCACTCCAGCGATCTGGGCCGCCATAGATGGACGAAGTGTCAATGTAGTTGACCCCCAGGTCCAGAGCGCGCTCGACGATGGGCACGGCGACGTCGAAGTTGTTTGGCTGCTCGAGAGCGGCCTGGCCACCGAGCGAGAAGATTCCGACCTTATAGCCGGTTTTGCCCAGGTTGCGCGTGGGCATGGCGCTGGGCGTGACGGGATTCGAAGGAAGAGCGGGGAGGGTTTTCGTTGTCTCGGCCATGGCGGTTTGCGCCAGCAATGCGGCGGTGACCGCGCCGCCGGCCTTAAGAAACTCGCGACGGCCCTGGCCGCGCGCTGAAATCTGCTTTTGATCGTTCATACTTCCCTCCCCGTTGAACCCTGTGGACCATCATATTCCCGCGCGCGGAGGAGTGGCGGGCCGGATGTGGAGAAGCTGGCCGCCGAATCATAGTGGGCCAGGTAACCGGAGAGTTTTCGAATGTCGGCGCGAAGTTTTTTCTGGCGCGAGGCCCGTAGAGGCATTACTCTTTCAACACCACTACTTCTGCCCCCCCGGAATCAGGAGCACTATGTCAACTGCTTATCCCCAGGTTGGGGGCTACCCGGCCCCTCAGTACGCACCTCCTGCCTATCGCTTATACGATGTGGCGGCCATCGGGATCGCGGCTTTCTTTGGCGGTCCGCTTGCGGCGACGATTCTGATGTCTTCGAATTACCGCAAGCTCGGCCAAGGCAGCAACGGTCTTCTCGCGCTCGTGCTGGGAGCGGCAGCGTCTGTGGGCGTGATTTATATGGCCGTGAAAACGACAGCGAATCCCGCAATTGCCGAGGTTGTGCTACTCGTCTGCACTGTCCTGGCAGCGAAACAGTTGCAGGAGGACGCGATCAAGACTCATGTTGCGTGGGGCGGGCAGCTCTATTCCAAGGGGCGCGCCATTGGGATTGCCATCGTGACATCTCTTGCTCTTGGCGGTGCGTTGATCGGTTACCTCGTCTACAGCGGACAATGGCAGAGTTTTGGCGCGAAATATGGAGTAGGACAAACGATGGTGACGATCGGGACCAAGGACCAGGTGATTTACTCCGGCACCGCGACGCAGGCAGACGCGACAGCGTTGGGCAACGCACTGAAGGCCGCAGGATTCTTCCAGGATGCCGGCGTGACTGTGGCGCTGAACAAGGGGACGAGTGGTACGACGATCGGGTTCGATGTTCAGGACGGCGCCTGGAACAAGGCGGGCACCCTGGAGACCTTCGAAGAGATTGGACGGGGAGTGGCTTCGTCAGTGGGCGGATTGCCCATTCAGGTGCAACTGTTGAGCACTACACAGACCCTGGAGAAATCCGGGATTGTGGGCGAGGTGGATTTTGGCGGCGGCGACGCCGTGATTTATGAAGGCACCGCGACCCAGGCAGATGCACAAGCGCTCGGCAACCAGTTCAAAACGATTGGATTCTTTGAGGGCAAGGGAGCCAACGTGTTTGTGACGAAGGACAACGGGACGACGATGGCCTTCGTCGTAGCCGACGGCACCTGGAACGATGCCACAATGGTGAGCGACTTTGAAACCATCGTGCGCAACGTGGCTTCAACGGTAGGCGGCCTGCCGATTGAGATGCACCTGGTGAGTACGACGCTGGTGGTGGAGAAGGACGAGCCGATCCAGTAGGGCGGGTGAAGGCAAATGCGGGTCCTTCGACTCGGTCGCCGCGGCGACCTCGCTCAGGATGACAGCTCAAAACCGATCCCAGGTCTCTGCTCAGAGACCTGGGGCTTACCTCGATGCCCCGGTCTCAAAGTCGAGACCGGGGGCACCCGCACTTATGCCTGGGGCTGCGAGGATTGCGCCTGGTGGTTGTGGTGCGCGCGGCGCTGGGCAAGCATCTGCTCAAACTGCTGCTTCTGCTGATCATTCAGGACCGCTTCAATCTTCGAATTCGTGTCCTGCCGGATGGCCCGCGCCTTGGTGTGGCGATCCTGCACGCTGAGCGAAGTGTCGGCGCGCAGAGTCTGCATCTGCTGTTGGCGAGCCGTCAGGATGGGCGTAATCTGCGACACCTGATCGCTCGTGAGGTTCAGGCGCTTGCCAAGGTGCGCGGCAAACTGTTGGGGCGAAAAGTTGCGATGCTGACGGCCGGGCTGCCCTTGCGCGGCCTGGGGTGCATTGGCGGCGGGGGTCTGGTTTGAATCAGGCGCTTGCGCGAACATGACGCTCGCTGAAAGCAGCGCGCCGAGAATGATGGTTGCCTTGGTTCGGTTCATTTGGATTCTCCCTTGTGGCCTTGATGGTGAACATCGGCCGTTGCGTGTGTAGACACGGCTGCGGGAGGGAAAGTTTCGAGCGGGGGCGCGAGGGTCAATCGGAGGGATGAAGAGCGTGGGGCTCTGAGCACATGCATGAGTCTATGCGCGGGGCGACTGCGTCTAACGCGCGTCGACCGGGCATCGTTAAAAGCAACCGCAGATCCTTCGGTCGCCGCGGCGACCTCAGGATGACAGTGGAAAATGGGTATTCGACGAAAAAGGCCGCGCAATGCACGGCCTTTTCTGTCAGGATGACGATGCGGATTTTGGTGAGGCTCAGCCGGCTTTTTCAAGCAGGCAGAGCGAGAGATCGCGGCGCTCGACCATGTCCTTGGTGATTTCAAGGTCGCGGACGCGCTTGTTCGAGGGCAGGTGGTACATGAGATCGAGCATGAGCTCTTCAAGGATCATGCGCAGGCCACGAGCGCCGACCTTGCGGGCCATGGCTTCGCGAGCGACGGCGCAGGCCGCCTCGGTGGTGAAGTGCAGGCGGACGTTTTCGTATTCAAAGAGGCGCTGATACTGCTTGAGAATGGCATTGCGCGGCTTGGTGAGGATTTCGATGAGCGCGACTTCATCGAGCTCGTCGAGGACGCCCATGACGGGCAGGCGGCCGACAAACTCGGGAATGAGGCCGTACTTGATGAGATCCTGCGGCTCGGTTTTGCGGAGCAGCTCGGTATCGCGATGGGAGCGCGTGGTGGCCTGATCGGCTTCGGCGTCGACGTTGCGGAAACCGAGAGCCTTTTTGCCGATGCGACGGCCGACAACACGCTCGAGGCCGACAAATGCGCCGCCGCAGATGAAGAGAATGTTGGTGGTGTCGACGGCAGTGAACTCCTGGTGCGGATGCTTGCGGCCGCCCTGCGGAGGCACGTTCGCAACGGTGCCCTCGAGAATTTTGAGAAGCGCCTGCTGCACGCCTTCGCCGGAGACGTCGCGAGTGATGGAGGGGTTCTCGTCTTTGCGGCCGATCTTGTCGATCTCGTCGATGTAGATGATTCCCTGCTGGGCGCGATTGACGTCGCCGTCGGCGGCCTGGAGAAGCTTGAGGATGATGTTTTCGACATCCTCGCCGACGTAACCAGCCTCAGTGAGCGTGGTGGCGTCAACTATGGCGAAGGGAACGTCAAGCATCTTGGCCAGAGTGTGGGCGAGAAGCGTTTTACCCGAGCCGGTGGGGCCGATGAGGAGGATGTTGGACTTGGAGAGCTCTACCTCGTTGTTGCGGGCCTTGTTCATCTGGATGCGCTTGTAGTGGTTGTAGACGGAGACGGCGAGCTTTTTCTTGGTCTGGTCCTGGCCGATGACGTAATCGTCAAGGAAGGCCTTGACCTCAGTGGGCTTGGGGAGATGGCCGGCGGCAGTAGCGGGAACTTCGCCGCTGCGATCGTCGTCGAGGATGGAGTTGCAGACCGCAACGCACTCATCGCAGATATAGGCGCGTGGGTAATCGCTGGGCGACGAGATCAACTTGGCCACAGCGTCCTGCGATTTATGGCAGAACGAGCAGCGTAGCGCCTCTTCCGGCCCTGTGCGCGTCTTCATGGTTACGGCTCCCCCAGAAAGAGTTTAGTCCAAATCACCACATCCGGCTACGTACTGGACCGGGCTAGGTTCGGGGACGGTCTATGATTTCGTCCACGATTCCGTATTCCTTGGCTTGCTCAGCGTTCATAATGAAGTCCCGCTCAACGTCGCGCTCGATTCGCTCGAGAGGCTGGCCGGTGTGGCGGGCGATGAGGTTGTTGGTGATTTCGCGGATGCGCAGAATTTCGCGCGCATGAATGTCGATGTCGGTGGCCTGGCCGCTCAAGCCGCCCATGGATGGCTGATGAATAAGAATGCGGGAATTGGGCAGGGCGAAGCGTTTGCCCTTGGTTCCGGCAAGGAGAAGGAACGCGCCCATGCTGGCTGCCTGGCCGATGCAATACGTCACCACGTTGTTCTTGATGAACTGCATGGTGTCGTAGATAGCGAGGCCGGCGGTGATGGAACCACCCGGGGAATTGATGTAGAGAGAGACGTCTTTCTCAGGATCCTCGCCCTGGAGAAAGAGCATCTGGGCGACGATAAGATTCGCGATCTGGTCGTCGATGGGGGTACCTAGAAAGATAATGTTGTCGCGCAGCAGACGGGAGTAGATGTCGTAGGCGCGCTCGCCCCGGCTCGTCTGCTCAACCACCATGGGAACCAATGCCATTTTCCTTGTTGCTCCTAGCTTCTTTTAAGCCTTCAGCCATCAGCCGTCAGCTTTCAGCTCATTTCTTGCCGGTTTGGGCAATGTACGGCCCATTTTCGGCGTGTGATCCGGAAGATCCCCCCTGTTAAGCGGGGAGGCGCTCGTACAAAATGGAAGCGGTTTTGTCTCGTTTGAGCTGCTCCCTGATCCTAGCCAGCCCACCGTCTTTGGTCAATCGGACTTTCAGGGCATCGAGGGGTTCACGTGACTGGATAGATACTATCTGCAATTCCTTATCCAGTTCCTCGTCCGTGATGGTTATGTCTTCTTCACCGGCGATCCGGTCGAGGAGGATGTTCGTTTTGACTTCGGCGACGGCACTGTCACGCTGGGCTGCGCGGAGGCGGGTGAAGTCAAGCTTGCGCATCTGTTCGGGCTGCATTCCCTGTGCGGCGAGGGCGCGCAGGCCACGCTCAAGGCGCGTGTCGATCTGGTCCTGGACGAGCGACTCGGGAACTGCGAAGGTGAAACGCTCGGCGATCGCGGCGAAGAGATGGTCCTTGGTTTCGGCTTCGACGCTGCGGCGCTTGCGGGCTTCGAGGTAATCGCGAACGCTCTTCTCGAGATCGGCATAGCTTTCGTAGTGGCCGAGCTCTTTGGCAAAATCGTCGTTGAGCTCGGGAAGAATGCGCTTCTTGATGGCCTTGACTTCGACATCGTAAGCGACGGTTTTGCCGGCCAGCTTGGCCTCAGCGTAGTCCGCCGGATAGATGACTTCGAGCTTGAGCTCCTGGCCCGGCTTGGCGCCGCGGAGGGAGTTAGTGAAAGCCTCAACCGTGTCTTTGCCGCCGATTTCGACCAGCGTGTTTTCGCCGCCGATCGGTTCAGACTGGGCGGGCTGGGATTCGGCGGCGCCTTCGGGAGCAGCATCGGGTGCGGCCGCGGAGGAGTCGCTTTGGATCTGGCCCTTGTACGTGATCTCGGCCCAGTCGCCATCCTGGAGCGGGCGGTCTTCCTCGACCGGCTCGATGGTGGCGCGGGAGTCGCGGAGATGCCCGAGCTCGTGCTGGAACTCTTCGTCAGTGATTTCGACGGAAGGCTTGTCGACCTTGACGTCTTTGTAGCCGTCGATCGAGAAAGCGGGCAGATATTCGAAGACGGCTTTGACGTGGAGCGGAGAGCCCTCTTCAAAAGTGAGCTCGAGGACCTGAGGCTGGCCGACGGGACGGATGTTCAGCTCGTTGACCGCCTTGTTGAATCGCTCGGGGAGCACAGTGTCGATGACTTCCTTGCGAATCTCGGCGGCGAAGCGGCGGCGGATCACGTTCTCCGGCACCTTGCCCGGACGGAAGCCGGGGATTTTGGCGTATTTGCGATAGCCGTTTGTAACCCTGCGCCACGCGGGAGCGACCTCTTCGGCGGGAACATCGATGACCAGTTCGCGGGTGCAATCGGGGTTCAAAACCGGGCCGTGCTGGTGGTCGTGAGCTGCTTCGGCGTGATCGTGCTGGTGCTCGGATTCCGCCGTGTCTGGTTTGCTTTCGAGGGTGCCGCTGGAACTCAAGATTGTACCTTCCGGGCGCGTTCGTCGATTACGGCCATGGGCTGAAAATGAAGGAAATACAGCGCCGTTTGGCCGGTGAAGCACCTCTTTCAATGGTACGGGGGTTTCAAGGAAGGGTCAAACGGGAGAGACAGGGACCAAGGGACCGAGGGAACAAGGGAACGAGAAACAGGGACCAGGGAACAGGGATTAGGGATTAGGGATTAGGGATTGAAAGGACAGGTGCGAGCGAAAAGATGAGGAGGCTAACCATGGGATAAAGCCGATTCACTGCTCGGTGAGTTGGGGCTTGCGAACGTAGGGCAGAAAACGGGGATGGGCTGCGCCGCACCTGGCGTAGTTGGCGCGGGCTTCTTTGAGGCTGAGTTGGCCGTTGACGGTGAGGCGAACCTCGGAGGCGTCGCGGTCTTCCTGGCCATCGTCCTCCCACCAGCAGACCGGGCAGAGCTTAAGGGCTTCCGGAGCTTCGAGAGTCTTGTATCCGCAGCAGGGGCAACGGAAGCGCACTTCGACCGCAGGGCTCACAAAAGGATGGACGAGAAAAAGCCGTGGTGGGATTACGGAAGGCAGTTCACAGTTCGTAGTTCGCAGTTCGCAGCATGCTGCTGCCGGTCCTCCGCTGCAAAGGCGTTCAAGCGCGGCCGGCGAACTCTCGCGTTTCCGTGTAAACCTTGACCTTTTCGCCTTCCTGAATGAAGAGGGGAACCTTGATCTCGAGGCCGGTTTCGAGGCGGGCGTGCTTGGTGACATCGCCCGATGTGTTGCCGCGCGCTCCGGGCTCAGTGTAGGCAACTTTCAGCTCGACCTGCGAAGGCAGCTCCAGGCCAATGGGGTTGCCGTTGAACTTGTGCAACTTAATCAACGCGCCTTCGACCAGAAATTCCAGCGCATCGCCGACCATGCTCTCGGAGAGCGTGTGCGTGTCGAAGGTTTCCTGGTCAAGAAAATGCGAACCTTCGCCATCGCTGTAGAGATAGGACGACTCGACGAGCTCGAGGTCCGGCTCCTTGAACTTTTCGCCGGCTTTGAAGGTTTTGTCGAAGACAGCACGGGTGAGAAGGTTGCGGACCTTGAGACGGACGAGGGTCTGGCCACCGCGGGCCGTGGGCGTGGAGACTTCGGCTTCAAGGCAGTAATACGGAATGCCTTCAAGCTCGAAGACCATTTTGCGTTTTACGGTGATTGCTTCAATCAGTGCGGCCATGGGGTCCCCAAAGGCAAAGTTTGATGAGACGGTGAGCGCAGTGAGCGCTCAGATGGTCCCTAGTCATTATAAGGAGGCAAAGAGCGAGGCATCGTGAGCCCCAAAAGTTTCTTGCCCGCTACTCGATAGGTTCCTCGTAGCGAAGCTGGGGATCGTCACTGCTCAGAGCAGACTCGGCAAGTTTCACGAATGACGGCCAGAGTTCCTCCGTCACCCGCACTTTCCAGTTGATCAGAATGTCTTCGTGATCTACGCGCACAACTGGATACTCGCGGTTTTGGGCGCGATGATTGAGATTGAAGCAAATCGCATCAAAGTTGCCTGTATCGGGACGACCAATCTGCACGTATCCCGCCGGAATCAGCAGCTCTGACAAGCTGTTCTTCGGGGCCGAGGCTTCCACAATGTATGCACTTTGGTCGGAATCCCACCCGAACAACGCAACCCCAAGTACGTCGAATGCTGGGAACGAGTATCTTGACAGAAAAGACTCGAACGACTGCGGAAGGCGCTGCGACAGTTTTTCCTCAAGAGCGAGAAGTCGTGAAGAATTATCCTCTGCTCTTATCGGTACACCGCAGCCCTCTACCGTTGCGGCAAAGCGATCAATTAGTTGGCCGGTAGTGGCGGACATACACCTAGATTCTAAGAGAGCGGTGCGCACGAGACGGTTCTGAACTCTTTGTCTGCCCTGAACTCTTAGTCCGCCAATGCAGCGATTTCAGAGAAGGCGACGGTGAACGATGTCCCTGGGAGCTCGAACATCGTAGCCAATGTGAGCTGTCCCTGGGAATAGCGATAAAAGAGCTGCTTGGTCGGCTCGATGAGCCAGATTGCGGCGATGCCCATGCGCTCGTAATCGCCGAGCTTCTCGAGCATGCGCGTCATGGTGTCCTCTGGCGAGAGAATCTCAAACACGGCCAGAGGCGCATGAGTAATGATCTGCTCACGAGGAGTTTTCCGGCTCAGAAGAGACACATCAGGGACGCGGAAGCGGCGTTGAGCAACCTGCACTCGCAATTCGGTTCTCGCTTCGATACCCAGCTGTGCCTGCCGAATGGTAAAAAATGCCGCCAAAATCGTCTGCCAGGTTGCATGGTCGTACTCGCCCACGGGTCGCTCCTCAATAACACCATCTACGTACTCGCAGTCGGGATCCGAGGTGGTCCTCAGGTACTCCTCAACCGGGATGAGGGAAGACTGTGCGGCCATGTGTAAGGGCCTCCGTGGTGGTAATTGTACGCTCGAACTGAAGTGGCCGCCTATCCCTCTTCCGCTTCGCGGAGCTTGGCGATGACGGTAAAGTCTTCGAGCGTGGTGACGTCACCTTTGATTTCGCCATGGGTTGCGAGGTCGCGCAGCAGACGGCGCATGATTTTGCCGCTGCGGGTTTTCGGGAGCGCTTCGGTAAAGCGGATATCGTCTGGGCGGGCCAAAGCGCCGATTTCCTTTGTCACCCATTTGCGCAGCTCGTCTTTGAGCCCGTCGGAGGGCTGGTTGCCCGATTCGAGCGTGACGAAGGCGGCGATGGCCTGACCCTTGAGATCGTCGGGACGGCCGACGACGGCGGCCTCAGCAACCTTGGGGTGGGCGACGAGGGCGGATTCGACTTCCATAGTGCCGAGGCGATGGCCGCTGACGTTGATGACATCGTCAACGCGGCCCATGAGCCAGAAGTAGCCGTCGGCGTCCTGGCGCGCGCCGTCGCCGGTGAAGTAGCAGCCGGGAACGTCGGACCAGTAGGTCTTCTGATAGCGCTCATTGTCGCCGTAAATTGTGCGGGCCATGGACGGCCACGGCTTGCGGACGACGAGCAGACCTCCGTGACCGGCGGGAACGGATTCAAAATGGCCATTGGCGTCGGGTTTCGTAACGACTTCAGGCTGGATGCCGAAGAACGGGCGCGTGGCCGAGCCGGGCTTGGTGGGAACCGCGCCGGGGATGGGCGCGATCATGATGGCGCCAGTCTCAGTTTGCCACCAGGTGTCGACGATGGGGCAGCGGTTGCGGCCGATCTTCTCGCGATACCACATCCATGCTTCAGGATTGATGGGCTCACCGACCGTGCCGAGAAGGCGGAGAGAGCTGAGATCGAATTTGTCGACGAATTCGCTGCCCCACTTGATGAAGGCGCGGATGGCGGTGGGCGCGGTGTAGAAGATGGTGACGCGATGGTCGTCGACGATCTTCCAGAAGCGCGAGAAGTCGGGAAAGTTGGGCGCACCTTCGTACATGAGGACGGTGGCGCCGTTTTGCAATGGGCCGTAGACGACGTAGGAGTGGCCGGTGACCCAGCCGATGTCAGCCGTACACCAGTAAACGTCGTCGTCGCGCAGGTCGAAGACGTATTTCGAAGTGAGATAGGTTTGCACGGCGTAACCGCCGGTGGTGTGGAGCAGGCCCTTGGGTTTGCCGGTCGATCCGGAGGTGTAAAGGATGTAGAGCGGATCCTCGGAGTCCATGGGCTCGGCGGGGCAGGTGGGCTCGGCTTTGGCGACGAGATCGTGCCACCAGTGATCGCGGCCGGCAACCATGTTCACTGCGGAGCCGGTTCGCTTGTAGACCACGACGTGCTTCACTGTGGGGCAGGCGGGCATGGCCTCGTCCACGGTTGCCTTGAGCTTGATTTCGTTGCCGCGGCGGTAGCTTGTGTCCTGGGTGATGATGGCGACGCAGCCGCAGTCGGCGACGCGGTCGGCGATGGCGTTGGCGGCGAATCCACCGAAGATGACGGAATGAACTGCGCCGATGCGCGCGCAGGCAAGCAGGGCGATGGCCAGCTCGGGCGTCATGCCCATGTAGATGGCGATGCGATCGCCTTTCTGGATGCCGAGCGACTTGAGGGCGTTGGCGAACTTCTGGACTTCGGCGTGGAGCTCGGCGTAGGTGAGGCGGCGAATCTCGCCGGGCTCGCCTTCCCAGATGAGGGCGGTTTTCTGGGCGCGTTCGCTGAGGGCGTGGCGGTCGACGCAGTTGTAGCTGAGGTTGGTTTTGCCGCCGACGAACCACTTGGCCAAGGGCAGATTCCATTCAAGAACCTTGTCCCAGGGCTTGAACCAATGCAGTTCCCTGGCAACGCCGGCCCAGAATTTTTCGGGGTCGTCGATGGATTGCTTGTAGAGGGCTTCATACTCGTCGAGGCTCTTGATGTAGGCCTTGGCGCTGAACTCTGGAGGTGGAGGAAAGACGCGGTTCTCGCGCAGCGTGGAGTCGATATCTCGGTTGGCGACGGAAGCGGGCGTCAAAGACATGCAGGATCCTTTAAGGAAGAGCGTTCGGAGTGCTATCCCACCCTTGGCGCAAGAACAAAGTCGCGCCAAGGATGGGGCACCCAGGATTCGGGCGCGGGAGAAGCCTCGGCTGAAACTTTAGCGGGTGAGACGCAGGGAGAGCAAGTTAAAGGATGAGCAAGTGATGGCGCGCAGGGACGAGTTTGCGCGGTTCTGCTAGGATGTTGCGCTCAAGAGGGAAAGAACGATGAAAGCACTCGTGATTCGGAGTCTAGTGTTGCTCGCGGGGCTCGGAGCGATGATGGCGCCCGCATGCCGGGCGCAAGCTCAGGTTACCGGGGATTGGAAGGGCACACTGAGCGCTGGGGGCGCGCAACTTCGGCTCGTCCTGCACGTGACCTCGGGCAAGGATGGCAGCCTGACGGCAACACTCGATAGCGTGGACCAGGGCGCTTACGGGATTCCGGTCACGAGTGTCACGCTCAAGGATTCCAAATTCAGCCTGGTCGTGGATGCGGTGCATGGAACTTATGACGGCACGGTCAACAAAGATGCGAGCGAGATCGATGGCACGTGGTCGCAGGGCCAGCCGCTCGATCTCAATTTCCACCGCTCCGCGACGCCGTTGCCTCCGCCGGCTCCGCCCAAGCCCGCTGCGCCGACTGATATCGACGGAACCTGGACGGGAACCTTGAATACCGGCGCGACCGAGCTGCATGTGATCTTCAAAATCGTCAACACGCAGGATGGACTGACGGCCCAGATGCAAAGCCCCGACCAAAGCCCAGTGTGGTTTCCGGCAACCTCGGTGACCCGGGTCGGCGCCACGTTGATCATCACCATGAATGGGCTTGGAGCCACGTTCGAGGGCGCGATCAGCGGAGATCTGGGATCGATGGACGGCTCGTTCGCGCAGGGCAACGCCAAGTTTCCGTTGCTGCTGAAGCGCGTGAAGAATTGAGTTGAGCGGGCCGGAAGGATGAAGGCGAACAGCACAGGGCCTTCCCAGAAAAACAGACAGGTTGCTCTTTGGCGGCAATACCTCGGCTGATACTTCATCGGGTGAGACGCGTCGAGGCAAAGGCAGGAGAAAGAGTCTATTTGGGCGAGATTGGACTCCACTGCCAACTGCCGTTTGCAGTTCTTGCCATAACGAGCGTTTCTTTTTGCCGGCTTTCGAAATTTTCGGATATTGCAACCAATCTTCCGGCGTGGTCCCAGTGAATATTTTCGAATTCGGAGATCTCGCTTATTCCGTCTGGAGAGAACAGGCCAGCAAGCCCCGACCAAAGCAATCTTCCGTTGCGGCTGAAAGCCTTAATTGTTTCGAGGTCCGCGCCGTCTTCCTGCTCGCGGGCGAAGTATTTCTGCAGATTTGGAGAGAAGGTGACGGAGAATCCGCCGGGCAGAATTGAACCGTCTTTCTCATTCAACAAGATGCCTGTCAGCTCATCACTTCCGTTGTTCTGGATCACATGGACACCAGCCTGAGGGCTATAGCCGCAGTAGGTCCAATAGAGACCGTCCATCGTGCCTTCCATGTACGGGGCTTTGTCTTTGAATTCACGTGAGCCCCGTTGCCAATGCACGATGAGTACATGCTTCCCAGTTCGGTGGGCGCCGCCAGGAGCTTGAAGCATGCGCGCTGTTTCGCCCGGAGTGTTTGGCTCGACAATAAATTGTCCTAGCGGACCTTCCGGTACCGTTGGACTCGTGCATTCGAGAGTCAACTGGGAGATCCCCAGTGGAGATCCAAAACAGAGCATGGCGACCGATGTTGCGGTTAGGATCAGAGACTTTCTCATGACGCTCCCAACTATAACTCAAGAGCTCCGATGGTTATGGATTGCAAATACAGAAAAGCCCTGCTCCGGGAGCAGGGCTTTTTGCTGAGGCGTGCCCGGCGAATCGAGTTTAGTGCGGCTTAGCGACTTCAGTGGCCGAAGAGATTTTGGCTTCGGCTTCGGAGATGACGCGGAGAGCGTCGTCGTAGGCTTCTTCGCTTTCGCCGGCTTCACTCCACATCTTCTGGCCGCGGTCGAGCTGCTGCTGAGCGCGCTGGATGTCGATCTCCTCGGGCTTGAGCGCGTCGGACGCGAGGACAGTGACGCGGCTGGGCAAGACTTCAACGAATCCCCAACTGACGTTATAGGTAGATGTGTCAGGGCTGGCCGATTCGAGACCCGCGCCTGTGTGAATGCGCACGTCGCCCGCGCCCAGCTCGGCCACCAGTGGAGCGTGCCCGTAGAGCACTTCCATGTAGCCGGACTTCGAGGGCAGCTCGACAGCCGTTGCGTCAGCCTCAAAGAGCGTGCGCTCGGGAGTGACGAGACGGACGCGGAGTTGGTTGGTTTCTTCGGCCATTTGGAAAAGCTCCAAGCTCTTAGCTTTTAGCTATTCAGCCTCATTTTGCGGATACGAGCTAATGGCTAAGAGCTCAATGGCTATCGTTGTTACACCGTTGCTTTCAGTTTCTCGGCAGTTTCGAGAACTTCTTCGATGCCGCCCTTCATGTAAAACGCCTGCTCAGGAACATCGTCGTGCTTGCCTTCGATGATCTCCTTGAACGCGCGGACCGTGTCGGCGATTTTGACGTAAGCGCCCGGAATGCCCGTGAACTGCTCGGCCACGTGGAAGGGCTGCGACAGGAATTTTTGCACTTTACGCGCGCGCGCCACGGTGAGCTTGTCGTCCTCGGAGAGTTCGTCGATACCGAGAATGGCGATGATGTCCTGAAGATCCTTGTAACGCTGGAGAATCCTTTTTACCCCTTGGGCGACATCGTAATGCTCATCGCCGACGACGCGCGCGGTGAGAATGCGCGAAGTCGATGCTAATGGATCGACGGCGGGATAGATGCCGAGCTCGGAAAGCGGCCGCGAGAGCACGGTGGTTGCGTCAAGGTGGGCGAAGGTGGTGGCCGGCGCGGGATCGGTAAGATCGTCGGCGGGAACGTAGACGGCCTGAACAGATGTGACCGAACCTTTGCTGGTGGAGGTGATGCGCTCCTGCAACTCGCCCATTTCCGTGGCGAGGTTGGGCTGGTAACCGACGGCGGAAGGCATGCGGCCGAGAAACGTGGATACTTCTGACCCGGCCTGCGTGAAGCGGAAAATGTTGTCAATGAACAGAAGCGTGTCTGCGCCTTCAACGTCGCGGAAGTACTCGGCGACGGTGAGCGCGCTGAGAGCGACGCGCAGGCGAGCTCCGGGCGGCTCGGTCATCTGGCCATAGACGAGGGCGCATTTCGAGTCCTGCCACTTGCCCGGCGAGATGACGCCGGACTCCGTCATTTCAAGCCAGAGGTCGTTGCCCTCGCGGGTGCGCTCTCCGACGCCGCCGAAGACGGAGAAACCGCCATGGTTTTTGGCGACGTTGTTGATGAGTTCCATGATGACGACGGTTTTGCCCACGCCTGCGCCGCCGAAGAGACCGATCTTGCCGCCCTTCAAGAAGGGCTGGATGAGATCGATGACCTTGATGCCGGTCTCGAACATCTCTTCGCTGGTGGACTGCTCGTCAAAGAGCGGGGCGGGGCGATGGATGGGCATGCGCGTGGTTTCGCCGATGGGGCCGAGGTTATCGACCGGTTCGCCGATGACGTTGAGCACTCGGCCCAGCGTCTGCTTGCCGACGGGCATCTTGATTGGGCCGCCGAGGTCGATGGCGCTCATGCCGCGGACCATGCCGTCGGTTGCTTCCATGGCCACGGTGCGCACGCGGCCCTCGCCGAGGTGCTGCTGCACTTCGAGGATGACGTTGATGGGGGTGGGGACGGTGAAGCCGTCGCTGACGACGCGCAGCGCCTGATAGATGGGCGGCATGGTGGCTTCTTCAAATTGAACGTCTACGGCGGGGCCGGAGACCTGGATAACTTTGCCGATGTTTTCTGCCATAACTTTGCTTTCCTAGAGCGCAGCTGCGCCGGAAACGATTTCGATGATCTCCTTGGTGATGGCGGCCTGGCGCACGCGGTTCATGTGCAGCGTGAGGGCGTCAATCATGTCGGAGGCGTTGTTGGTTGCCGAATCCATCGCCGTCATGCGGGCCGCGTGTTCGGCGGCGACCGACTCGGTCATGGCGTGGAAGAGCACGGAAAAAATGTACTGCGGGAGCAGGCCGGCGAAGAGCTCCTCGGCGGGCTGCTCGTAGATGTAGTCGACTTCGGCGGTGCCGAACTTTTTGGATTCTTCGTCGGCCTCGGTGGTGTCGGCAGCCTCTATCTCGATGCCCGCCGAGAGTGCAGCTTCGGCTACGCGCTCTTTTTCTTCGGCGGAAGGCTCGACGACGCCGGTAATCTGCGGGCTCTCAAGATCGATGAGCGGAAGCACGCGCTCGACGACGAGACGCTGCGCGATGACCGACTTGAACTCGTTGTAGACGATGTAGGCGGCGTCGATCTCCTCGTGCACGTAGCGCGAAATGATGACGTGCGCGAGACCCTCAACGCGCGAAGGCTCAAGCTTGACCAGGAGGCCGGGGTGGTCGCCGGTGACTTCAACCTTGCCCTGGCGCGGGCTGCGGACCTTGCGTACCTTTGTGCTGCCGGCCGATTCGCTGTCACTCTGGACTGGTTCATCGGTATAGGTAGCTGTCGGATAGCGGCGGCGCAACTGATCGCGGCCTTTGCGGCCGATGGCCTCGATATCGATTTCCTTGTCGGGGTTGCCGGCGATGAACTGGTAGGCGGTCTTGAGAATGTTGGCGTTGAATGCGCCGGCAAAGCCCTTGTCGCCGGAGACAACGACGAGCAGAACACGTTTTTCGGGCCGAGTGACAAACAACGGGCTGCATAGGTTGCCGGTTTTTTCGTCGTAGAGATCGACGCGGCGCCGGAGCGACTCAAGGACGCTGACGATCATGCGCGCGTAGGGACGGGCCGCGATAGCACGCTCCTGGGCGCGGCGGAGCTTGGCCGCCGAGACCATTTTCATGGCCTTGGTGATTTGCCGCGTGTTTTTCACGCTGCGGATGCGACGCCGGAGATCGAGTACGTTTGCCATTGTTCAGTTCGCAGTTCTTAGTTCGTAGTTCATAGTTCGTTGTTCATAGTTCGTTGTTCTTCGCTCACCGTGTCTTTTCTATGAACTATGAACTGCGAACTGTGAACTTTCCTTTACGCCTTTATGGCGGCTGGCTGCTTCGCCGCCAGGTCCGCCTTGAAGTTCGTTGAGTACTCCTTGAGCGCCGCGTGCAGGCGGTTGCGGAGATCGTCGTCGAGTGATTTCTTTTGGGTGATGTCGGCCAGGAGCGCCTGCTGCGCGTCGGCGAAGTATTTGTGCAGGCCATCTTCAAAGGCGCGAATGTCAGAAACCTGAATATCGTCGAGATAGCCCTGCGTGCCGGCGAAGAGAACCACCATCTGCTGTTGCCAGCTGAGCGGGTGGAACTGCGGCTGCTTGAGCAGCTCGGTGAGGCGGACGCCGCGGGCCAACTGTTTTTGCGTGAGCGGATCCAGGTCGGAGCCGAACTGCGCGAAGGCGGCGAGCTCGCGATACTGTGCGAGATCGAGCTTGAGCGTTGAACCCACCTGCTTGACGGCCTTGATGGCGGCCGAGAAGCCGACGCGCGAAACGGAGAGGCCGACGTTCACGGCCGGGCGGACACCGGAGTTGAACAGATCGGTTTCCAAAAAGATCTGGCCGTCGGTGATGGAGATGACGTTGGTCGGGATGTAGGCCGAGACGTCGCCGGCCTGGGTTTCAATGACCGGCAGAGCGGTGAGCGATCCGCCGCCGCGCTCTTTGCTCATTTTGGAAGACCGCTCGAGCAGGCGAGAGTGGAGGTAGAAAACGTCGCCAGGGTAGGCTTCGCGGCCCGGCGGGCGGCGCAGCAGGAGCGAGATTTCGCGGTAGGCCATGGCGTGCTTGGAGAGATCGTCGTACATGACCAGGGCATGCCTGCCGCTGTCGCGGAAGTACTCGCCCATGGCGGTCGCGGCGTAGGGCGCGAGATAAAGCAATGGCGCGGGCTCAGAGGCCGAAGCGGCGACGATGATGGTGTGGCCCATGGCGCCGTGCTCGGTGAGCGTCTGCACGACCTGCGCGATGGATGAGCGCTTCTGGCCGATGGCGCAGTAGATGCAGATCAAGTCGTTCTTGGCGTTGTTGATGATGGTGTCAAGCAGGACGGCGGTCTTTCCGGTCTGGCGGTCGCCGATGATGAGCTCGCGCTGGCCGCGGCCGATGGGGATCATGGCGTCAATGGCCTTGAGGCCGGTGGCCATAGGCTCGCGCACGGGCTGGCGATCGATAATGCCGGGAGCCAGGCGCTCGATGGGGAGCGACTCGCTGGAGGCGATGGGGCCCTTATCGTCGATCGGCACGCCGAGGGCGTTGACCACGCGGCCGATGAGGCCGGTGCCGACGGGGACGGAGAGAATTTTGCCGGTGCGCTTGACCTCTTCACCTTCCTTGAGCTCGGTGTAGTCGCCGAGAACGACGGAGCCCACCTGATCCTCTTCAAGCGAGAGGGCGAGGCCGGCGATACCGTGCGGGAAGCTGAGCAACTCGCCAGCCATGACTTTGTCGAGGCCGTGGATGCGGGCGATGCCGTCACCGAGCGAGGTGATGGTGCCGACTTCGTCGACCTGGACCTTGGAGTCGTAGTTCGCGATCTGCTGGCGAAGGAGTTGCGTGATTTCATCTGCTTTGATTTGAGCCATTGTCCTGGTTCCTTGCAGTTCTTAGTTCTTACGTTCGTAGTTCTTAGTTCGCAGTTCTTAGTTCATTCGGTCGCTGCCTCTGGGTCTGTGAACTGTGAACTACGAACTGTGAACCGGCTTCAGCCGGCGGTTAATGCTTCTTTCAGGCGGTCGAGGCGGCCGCGTACGCTGCCGTCGTAGACCGTGGAACCGATGCGCACCACGGCGCCGCCGAGAATGGAGGAGTCGAGCTTGAAGCTCGGGTCAATTTTTGCGCCGGCAAGCTTGGCCAGTTCCGCGACCAGGGCACTGCGCTCGACGCCGCTCAATTCGCGCGCGGTGACGATTTCAGCGGGGCGGATCCCCAACTGCCGCTGGAGAATGCTGCGATAAGCCGCAGCCACTTCGACGACGTGGCCGATGCGATCGTTCTGCGTGAGCACGGCGAGCAGGTTGCGCAGCTCCTTTTGCATACCGAGTTTGGCGTTGAGCTTGTCGAGGATGGCGATCTTCTGCAACGCCGGGACCGCCGGATTCTCAAAAAACGTGCGCAATTCCAGGCTGCCTTCCCACGTGGAGAGAAAGTCGGAGAACTGGCGGTCGATGGCCGAGGTGTCGAGCTTGGCGTCGGTCACGACATCAGCGAAGGCTTCGGCATAGCGGGCGACAAAGGCAGGCATTTAGTTTCGGCCTCCTTTGCCCGGAACGTCGGCTGCGACGCCGGCCACGAACTCAGCGATGAGGGCGCGATCGGTCTCCGGAGTGAGGGCCAGTTGGCGGGAGGCCTGGTTGATGGCGAGATCGGCGGCAAAGTCGCGCAGGCCGCGGCGGATCTGTGCGGCAGCGACGCTGATCTCCTGCTCGGCGGCGGCGACGATGCGCGCACTCTCATCGCTGAGCGAGGCCTTGATCCGCTTCCCGTCTTCGAGGCTCTCCTGCTCAATCTGGGCGCGGAATTTCTCCATCTCCTGGCCGAGGCCGGCGAGCTTGGCCTCGACAGCGCTCAGGCGGGACTGCGCGTCGGCGGTGGCCGCGCGCGCGGTCTGGAGATCCTGGCTTAGGGTCTGAGAGCGCTTGCGGATGATCTTGGGCATGATCCGGGCGAGAGGAATGGCAATCGCAAAGAAGATGATGGCGAAGTTAATCCCAAGCAGGAGGAAGATCGTCACATCGAGATTGAGGTGCAGCATGCGGGCCAGCGACTGCACCACCGGCGCGTGCAGTAGTTCCTTTTCCTGCTCCGCTTCTTCCTTGTGAGGCGGAGTGCCGGCTGAGTCCAGAGGTGGCGTACTAGCGGTGGTCGAATTGGCGGGCGCGGTGGTCGAATTGGCGGGCGCGGCGGTCGGCGCCTGTGCGGCGGCGCGCAGCGGCGCGAAGACCAGCGCGGCAGCGAAGATCGCGAAGAGTACGAAGCCGAAAATTCGAATTTTCCGCAAAGCGTTTGTTGGCACGAAATTGTTCAACGGGAACCCCCGGCAGTAGCGGGCAGGACGGCGCGAACAGCAAGGCCGGCAAGATCGGCGGCGGCGGACTGGATTGTTTTCCGGGCCGATTCGGCTTCGGCGTCAAACTCAGCCTTGGCCTGGCGGACCTTTTCGCCGGCTGCCTTGCGGGCTGCATCGAGGGCCGTGTCGCGCTCGGCATTCCACTGCTTGACGCGCTGCTCGCGAAGCTTATAGGCGTCGGCGCGGGCGAGACGCAAGCGCTCAGCGTACTCAGCAGTCTTGGCTTCAGCGTCGGCAACCGCTTTGCGGGCATCTTCCATGGCGCCCTCGGTGAGAGCGCGGCGTTTGGCGAGCATGGCCGTAAGCGGCCCCTGCATCAGGAACTGATAGGCGATGACGAGCAGGATGAACAGCGCAGCCGTCGGCATGGCGCCAATCAGATATTTTTCGATTGCTTGAAGGATGTCTTGCATGAAGGTACTGGAGTGCCGGCCCTCTTCACTAACAATCTTCGCACGTGGAACCCTTTTTTGTATCAGGGGCTAGCGTCGAAGTCAACGCGGGAAGGGCTGCGCAAACCGCATTCTGTGACACCTGTCACGAAACGGGAAATTCACCTAAAAAAGGGCTTGCTATTACCCAAAACAGTCCTACACTGGAGTTACCACCTAGACCCGGTCCAGGGTCCAGCGGGCAGCCGGTTTCGGGATATCCTTCCACTCCCGAGGCCGGTGGCCCGCCTCTTACTTTCTGGGGCAAAATTTCAGGCATCGGCTTCACGGGTAGGCCGGGGACTTATCCCGGGCGATGAAGCTCGCCCGAAAGCCGGCCAGTTACGGCTTCGGCGCCTCCGCCGTGAGCAGGCCCTGGGCGCGGAGCCAGCTTTCGAGCAGGCTAGTCCATTGGTCGAGCACGGGATCGCCTTTGCCGAGACCGCTGCCGTGCCCGCCGTTTGGGAAGACGTGCAACTCTGACGGAACCCCCACTTTCAAGAGCGCCTGATAAAAGTCAATGCTTGCCGCAGGCGAAACCGTCTTGTCGGCAAAGGTCTGATAAATGAAGGTCGGCGGGGTGTCTTTGGTGACGAACAGAATCGGATCGTACTTGGCGCGCAGCGCGTCGCACTGATCCATCAGGTTCAGAATCTTGCAGTAGCTGAGAAATGTCGTATCGCGTGTGATGGCGTCGAGCCAGGGATAGCCGAGGACGAGGTAGTCGGGGCGGCTGGAGGCGCGGTCGATCGGGTCTTCGGCGTCGGGATTGCCGGGGACAGATTGGGTTCCGGCGAGGGCGGCGAGGTGTCCGCCGGCTGAGAAGCCAATGACCACGATGCGATTGGGACTGATGTGGTAATCCATCGCACGGGCGCGAACGGTCTGGATGGCGCGGCGGGCGTCGATAAGCGGGACGGGAAAGAAGTAGCCGTTCGAGCTGAGGCGGTAGCTGAGGATGAAGGCGTGGAAGCCGCGGGCGGTGAACCAGTCGGCAACTTCGCGGCCCTCGAGATCGCCGGCGAGATGAGTGTATGCGCCACCGGGAAAGATGAGGACGGCGGAGCCGTTGCCGGTTCCCTCGCGGGGCGCGAAGATGGTGAGCGCAGGAATGTCATTGCAAGTGTCGCCTTTGGCCTCGGGCGGCGTTCCGGGCCAAAGGCGGATGGTCTGGATGCCGAGGAAGTTGTTGTCGGTGCCGACAGTGGCGCAGTTGGCGGTTTGCGCGTGGGCGGAGGGAACGGCGAGTGTTGCCGCGATGAGGAGTGCGAAGACCTGCTTCATGGGAACCTCGGAGCGATTCGCGAGAAGTATAAAGGCAGGGACCAAGGGACCGAGAGAACAAGGGACCAAAGAAACGAGCGCGGCTGCTGACTCCTGAAACTTGAAACCCGATCCCCGCCTTCTAAAGCCAGAGGGCCGTGTGGCCGGGACAGAGGCTGGCGGCCTGCTCCGAGAGAGTTTCGGCAAGCTCCAGTCCATAGCGTGCGAAGTAGTACGCGCCGCCGTGGACGCGCTCCTGCAACACGCCGCCTGGATAAAGAGCGTTGAAGATGGAGTTGGCGTGGCGGGTGAGGGTGGTTTCACGCTGGAGCTGGAAGTTGGCGGCGAGGGTGCGCAGGCGGTTCATCTGGTAGCGCATCTTTCCAGCAGCGGTATCGGCTGATTGGCCAAGGCCCTTGTCCTGCGATTGCAGCCATTCGACAAGCGTGTTTAATTCCGCATCGAGCGCGTTGCCGGCGGCGGCCAATTTCTGTTTGGTTTCGATGGGCATCGATCGGGCGGCGAGGCGCAGGGCGAGCGTTCCCGCATTCTCCTCGGCAAACACCTGTTCAAGAGATAGATCGTGTTTGCGCAAGAGCTCGGCGATGGACGGCTCGATGAGAGTTGCGGAGAAGCGGGCGATGGGCGGGGTTTGGTGGCCGAGAATGCGCTCGAAGAGGACAGTGGACTGAGCGAGGTAAGCGATTTCGGCGGGGCCACCAACCTGCGCCGTTGTCCCGAAGAGAAAATCCTGAAAGACGGGGCGGAGAAGGGCCGCGGGCGAGATGCGCTCGGGCTCGGAGTCAAGAATTCCGAGGAGATCGGCTGTGGAGTAGGCCTGGTGGTCGGCGTGCCAAAGGCCGTTGGGCTCGGCGGGCGTGGGCGCGGTGCGGCGAAGAGCGATGCGTGCGCCGGATTTGGCGTCGATGAGGAACAAGAGGCTCGACTGCGGCGCGACGGCGACCTGAACGTGATAGCCAGCGGCTTCAAGGGCCTGGCCGCGCTCGGTAAGGGCGGCGTGAAACTCATCGGCGCACTCGATGGCGGCACGAAGGACGGGCGCGCCGAGGCGGTGGAAGTCGCGGCCTGCCGCGTCGACAATGAGAAGTCCCTGCGCGGAAAAGAGCGCGGAGTAAAAATCGCCGAAGGCCTGCGCGAAGGTGCGGCCGGGTTTGTAAGCAGCGACAAGTGCTTCGGTTGATTCGGATGGGCCGAGGAGCTCGGCGGCACGTTCAACGAGCGGTGAGATGGATTCGTCGAAGACGATACTGCCGGCGGGGATCGCGGATTCGGGGGCCTTCCCGTAGGTGAGCGTGGCCAGCTCGCGGCCGGCGGGAAATGTGACGTGATCGACCTCGGCGAAGTCGTGATCTTCACTGGCGAGCCAGAAGATGGCGGCGTGGGGACGGCCCGCAGTGGTGGACTTGCGCGCGCGGGCGATGGCGGTAGCGGCTTTGAGCGGGGTATAAAGCGGACCGCCAAACAAGCCGACCTGCTGGCCTGTGAGAATGGCGCCTGCTCCCTCGGCGAGGGCAGCGAGCGAATCTTCGGCGGTTGCAGAAGGGTTTTGTTCGGCCACGAGATGGACGAGCTCTGGCCAGTGCGGTGGGCGGGGCGGAGGCGCTTGCGCGATTTCGTCCAGTGGCAAGAAGGCACGGAGCGATCCGGCACAAAAGTCGAGAAAGAGGCGGCTCTGGCCCGGCATTTCGGTCACTGGATAACAATCGGATTTCAAGGGTTCGTTCACTCGTGGCTCGTTTGGGCAGGAGATAGACCGGCGCGCGAATTTGGGATTTGGTGCTCTGTTAAGGATGCCACGGCGGGGCGGGGTGATTCAGGAAGGATGGAGGTATGACCGGAGTGAAACGTGGCAGTGCGTATACTCGTGTTGAATTGAGGCGCTCACGCGCTTTCGAGGAGAAACATAGACGTTCTCGACAAAAGGGGGATGAAATGCCGGCGAAATCTAAGGCGAAAAAGGTGAAGGCGGGGAAGATCGTGAAGGCGGCAGTGGTTGAGCGGGCCAAGATCGTGAGTTCGGAAGTTGTTTACCAGTGTTCCCAGTTCCGTGTGGTGCACGACAAGGTGATCGAACCGGATGGAAAGCGCAACGAGCGCGACGTGATTCGCCACAACGGAAGCGTGGTGATTCTGGCGATCGATAACTCGAAGAGCAAGAAGAATCCGTGGATCGTGATGGAGCGGCAATACAGACACGCGGCGGGCCAGTACCTGTGGGAATTGCCGGCGGGCAAGCAGGAGCCGGGCGAGGATGCGCTGGAGGGGGCGAAGCGGGAGCTGGCCGAGGAGACCGGATACACGGCGAAGAAATGGCGGCCTCTGGTGGAGTACTACGCCAGCCCTGGGTTCCTGGGCGAAGTGATGAAGGTTTTCCTTGCCGAGGGGTTGGAGCCGGGCGCGGCTCATCCCGAAGAGGACGAGCAGATTGAGCTAAGACTAGTGAGGCTCAAGGATGTTTTGAAAGCGATTGAAAAAGGTGCGATTCTGGACGGTAAAACACTGAGCAGCGTGCTTTTATACGACCGGATCAGGGGCCGCAGAGGGAAGAAGTAGGGGCAAAGCCGGCCTCTCTGTGCAGGATGTCTCTCGCTAAAATACCCGCCTCAGCCCCGCCCGCGTAGTGTGCCGGCTCCGGTTTCACTTTGTGGAACAAACGATTGTTAATCAACCTTTCCGGCCGTTTCAGCGTCATATTAAATATCGGCGGGAATTCCCCGACATCCTTCCGCCGCATTCCACAAAAAGAAAGAAGGCAGGAAGCTGTGGCTCAGTACAAAGGAAAGGTTAAGTGGTTCAACAACGCCAAGGGCTACGGATTCATCGGACGCGAAGACGGGCCGGATGTATTTGTCCATTACTCAGCAATTCAATTGGATGGATACAAAACGCTCAAAGAAGGCGACGAGGTCGAGTTCGATATCGTTGAAGGTCAGAAAGGCCCGCAGGCGGATGCCGTAGTCCGCAATCGGGATAGCGCAAGCGCCAACACCGCCGCTTAGGCGCCGGTAGGGCCCCCGGGCGTTTCCGCAAGACCGCCGCCCGGCGGTAGGGGTGAGTTGTGCCCTCTACATTTCTCCTCATCACGCCGGATACACTTCCACTCATCCCATTTGAAGCTTGCCGCATATCAGTGCCTGCCGGTTGTCGCGGATTGAGCGCGGAAGCTTATGCAGTGGCTTGAACAGCGGCGCATGCGCCATACTGCTGGCGGAGCGATCCAATGGACAACAAGACGATGGCGCGGCTGCTCGCGGAGACGGCCGACCTGATGGAGATCGACGGGGCGGACAGCTTCCGCATCCGGAGCTACCGTCGCGCAGCGGATGCGGCAGAGCAGACGACGGTCGATCTGGCGGAGGCGGCCGGCGATACGGCCAGGCTGATGGAGATCGACGGGATCGGAAAGAGCATGGCCGCACATCTCCAGTCGATTGCCGCAACCGGCTCGCTGCCGCTGCGCGAGGAGTTGCTGGCGAAGTACGGTGCAGGGGTTCTGGAGCTGCTGAAGCTGCCGGGGATGGGGCCGAAGACTGTCGCTCTGCTTTGGGATGCGGCGAAGATCGGCAGCATCGACCAGCTAGCCGAGGCGATTGCGGCCGGGCGGCTGAAGGGCCTGCCGCGGATGGGCACAAAGCAGATCGAGAAGCTGCAAAAAGGGATCGAGGATTACCGGCGGAGCGCGGGGCGGTTCCGGATCGACGTGGCCACGGAAGAAGCCGAGAAGATCGCGGCCTACCTGCTGAAACTCAAGGGGATTAAACGAGTGACGCCGGCGGGATCGCTGCGACGGGGGCGCGACACCGAGGGCGATCTGGATTTGCTGGCGACGGGTCCGGCATGTGAGCCAGGAAAGACGCAGGCTGCGGTGGAGCACGTGGCGGCGTATCCCGGAATTCAGGACGTGATCGCCAAAGGCGAGAACAAAGTGAGCTTTCACGCAGACCAGGGCATGCAGGTGGACGTACGACTGCTGCCCGAGGCGAGCTACGGCGCCGCGCTGCAATATTTCACCGGCTCAAAGGCGCACAATGTGACGCTGCGGCAGCGAGCGCTGAAGATGGGCTACACGCTGAATGAGTGGGCGCTGGCGAGGCTGGACGACGGATCGACGGTGGCTGCGACGACCGAGGAGGAGATCTACGCAGCGCTGGGGATGGACTGGATGCCGCCGGAGATGCGCGAGAACCTGGGCGAGATTGACGCGGCGGTGGCGCATGAACTGCCGCGCGTGGTTGCGTTGGGCGATATTCGCGGAGACGTGCACATGCACACGACCGCCAGCGACGGACGGAATTCGATCCGCGAGATGGCAGAGGCGGCGCTGGCTTGCGGGTATGGGTATATCGCGATTACCGACCACTCGAAGAACCTGGCCATGACGAATGGGATGGACGAGAAGCGGGCGCTCGAACAGATGAAGCAGGTGCGCGCCGTGGACCGGGCGATGGAGGGAAAGATCCGGGTGTTCACAGGCATTGAGGTGGACATTCTGGCCGATGGCGCGCTGGACCTGGACGATGAGGTGCTTGCACAGATGGATGTGGTGATCGCCAGCGTGCATACGCGCTTTGAACAGAGCCGCGAGGAGATGACGGCGCGCGTGTTGAGGGCGATTGAGAATCCGACGGTGCGGATTCTGGGGCATCCGACGGGCCGGCTGCTGCTACGCCGAGAGCCGTTTGCGCTGGATCTGGTTGCGGTGCTGAAGCGCGCGGCTGAGCTAGGCGTGGCCATGGAGCACAATGCCGCGCCGGAGCGGCTGGACCTGAACGATCACGATCTGCGGCTGGCCAAGGAACTGGGCTGCAAAATCGTCATGTCGTCTGACTCGCACGACAGCCGCAACCTGGGGAAGATGGGCTATGGCGCGAAGCAGTTACGGCGAGCCTGGCTCACGGCTGACGATGTGCTGAATACGCGGGAGGCGAAGGGGTTTCTGGCGGGGTTGCGGGTGAGGAGATAGCTCTCGATGGATAATCTGTCGCCCCTTTGTTACGCTCAAACACAAGAAGTGGAGATTTGAATCGCGATGTTGCCAATCTCAAATCAATCGTGGCCGGGGAAGCTCTACATTTCGTCGCGACCCCGTGGCGACGATTGGCTTAGTGACGAGACCAAAAGGTGGCATCAGGACGGCGTTCAAACCGTGCTTTCGCTCTTAACCCCGGAAGAGGAATCTGAGCTTGGTATTCGGGATGAAGCGAAGGAGGTTCGAAAACAAGGAATGAAATTCATCTCCTTTCCGATTCCTGACAGGGGGATCCCCTCATCAAAAACCGCTGCGGTCGAAATGCTCGACGAAGTTCACGAGGAACTGCAACGCGGGAAAAACGTTCTGGTTCACTGCCGCCAGGGAATTGGCCGAGCTGGCATGATCGCAGCATCCCTGCTGGTCCTTGATGGCACCGAACCGGAGGCTGCGATTAAGAAGGTAAGCAACGCCCGCGGCGTCCCAGTTCCGGAGACTCCCGATCAGGAGCAGTGGATATATCGTCTTCCAGCGAGAGTTAAGTGATTCCGCTCAAATCCCTCCACCCCGACACAAGCTTGATCCCGAGCAAGCTCGATTCGTTCCATAAGGTTCCGAGCGACGAATTGAAGAAAAGCCTTGTTCCCGGCCAACCGCATTGCCTCAAGACGCGGCCAGACGGAACCATGCTGGATGGCCATCATCGGATCCACGTTCTTCGGTCTCGTGGCGAAGACGTAGACGGTCTGCCCAGAGAGGTAGTCACCAAAGAATCTGAGGGATAAAGCCTTGGCGGCGATCGAGGCGGCCCCGAATCCCCCAAAGGTCACCACCCTTGAGCACAAAGGGATTGGGCCGGGACTGGGGAATGCTTGGCTTGTTGTGTTCGATTGGGATTACCATTAGGCGCAACAAGGTTGGAGGTCCCCATGAGCTTGCTACAACAGGATCGAGCGGAAGTGGACGACGCCGCGCTGGGCGAAGAGTTGACCAAAGGGTCCAGTCACGTGGTGTGGGCCGCCATCGCAGCCACCGTTGTGGTGAGCATTGCCATTGGGACCTACGTGTTCGTGGAACGGACGCCACCGCCTGCGTCGGGCGAGATCGTGACGGTTTGGGCGCATCCCCAACATACGGAGACGTCGGGTCTGGACGCGAGCGGCGCGCCGATGCCGAAGGAGGAAGTGGACCAGGTGATGGTCTTCACGCAGGTGAAGCTTACGAACCACACCAATCATCCGCTCTACCTGGTGAACGTGCTCACCAATGCCACACTCGCCGACGGCATCCACTCGAGCTACGCGGCCAATACAGGCGACTACGAGCGAATCTTTGTCGCCTATCCGACTATTCCCGTGCCGCACAACGCTCCGCTATCGCCGCTGGACACGACGATTAACCCCGGCCAGACAGTCGAGGGCACTTTTGTTTCGGCTTTCAAGATGACGAAGCAGGATTGGGACGCGCGCAAGAAGCTGGACTACACCTTCAGTTTCCGTTACCAGCCCGCTCTGACGGTCGCGCCCCAGGTTCCGATTACTGAACAGTAGGCGGAACGGGCGCACCCTTGGGCGTGGAGAGATAGCCCGCAATCTCATTCCTTGAATTGATGTTGTTGACCACGATCTCGTAGAGCGCCTGGTCTTTGCCGCTGTAGAACTGCAAAGGCTCGTTCACGTTGCGGTCTTTCTTCTCATAGACCTTGTCGTCGGCATAGATGTCGAGCGTGAACTTGTTGTGCCTGGCGTCGGTCCTTTTCAACTCAAGCGAGACCGTACCCACAGGCTTCTTCTGGCCCTTATCGAGCGAGAACTCATAGAAGTTGCGATCGCCCTTGTGCTCGAGGGTGACTAGCTCATCGTGATTGCGGGCGATGACGCTGTTGGTGCCGCTCAGGTCACCCTTTACGGACTGGAGCTCGCTGTTGGTGTTGGCCAGGTCGCCCTGTGTCTTGGTCAGGTCGGTCTTTACGCCGCCCACGTCGGTCTTCACGTTGGTGAGGTCGGTCGAAATCCCATTGACCTGCTGCGCCGTCTGCTTCTCGGCGGTCTCATCCGCTTCCTCGCGCGCGACGATGGCTTGCGCGCGCTCGTCCAATTCCTTCTGCGTAAGGCCGACGGATTTGCCCAGCTCGTCGGTGGCCACTTTCAGGCGGGCATTGGTCTCGCGCAGCTCGGCGGCTACCTGCGTGGCCTGCTGCTTGGAATCGGCCAGCTCCGCCTGCGCTGTGGTGAGGCGGGTGGTCAGCGTGAAGCACCAAACCAGGCTTCCGATAGCGGCCAGCAGAGCGATGGCAATGGCCGCCAACAGAGCGCCGGAGTAAGTTCGGGGAGCTTGTTCAATTTCGCTTTCACTCATGCTTTACCTTTCGTGCACGGGCAGCTTGCTTGGAACGCGCTGTGCCCGGCTCAACGGCGACACCTAGTCCGGTTAGACGCCGCAAAAGGGGAAAATTGTCTCATTCGATCCGGAAATCCCCATGATTCACAATGTTACCCATTGGTACGCCCCGGCAGAAGCCGGAATATCCAATCGGTTCGCTGGGTGAATCTACAGGATAAATCGGCCGGGGTGGATCATGAGAGAGCTCTGGCGTTTCCTGGCAACGAGGGGCCGCGATCGCCGACGACCCGTCCCACCCTCCGTGACAAGGATGCAACAGCTACGTTATAAACATCTTTACCGCATATTTTGGCACCGGGTGCACATTCCGTGGCCCGGAACTCCACCATAAGGGCCAAACTGCCATCGAAATAAAGGGAGAAGCAAAGGCTATGTCGACTGCTGTCGCGGGAAAGGGCCTGGAAGGAATTGTCGCCGCAAACTCCGGCATCTGCTGGATCGACGGAGAAGCGGGAATTCTCTCCTACCGCGGCATCGACATTCACGAGCTGGCCGAGCACTCGACCTTCGAAGAGTGCACGTACCTGCTGTGGAACGGAATCCTGCCGAATGCGCTGGCGTTGCGCGAGTTCCAGGCGCAATTGGCGCTGGCGCGGTCGCTGGATCAGCGCGTGATCGACATGCTGCGCAGCTTTCCCACGTCGGCCACTCCGATGGAAGTGCTGCGGACGTCGGTTTCCGCGTTGAGCTTTTATGACGCCGACGAAAAAGACAACTCCCACGACGCGAACGTGCGCAAGGCCTACAACCTGACCGCGCAGATCGCGATGATTGTGGCAATTTACGACCGGCTGCGCAAAGGCAAGGAAATTGTGCCGCCGGATCGCTCGCTGACCCACGCCGGGAATTTCCTGTGGATGCTGAATGGGGAGAAGCCTTCAGAGACGGCCACTCGAACTCTGGATATTGCTCTTATTCTTCATGCCGACCACGAACTGAACGCCTCCACTTTCGCAGCTCGCGTCATCGCCGCAACTCTATCCGACATCCACTCCGCAATTACAGGCGCGATTGGCGCGCTGAAGGGCCCGCTGCACGGCGGCGCCAACGAAGGCGTGATGCGGCTGCTGTTGACCATCGACAAGCAGGGCGCCGATCCGGTGGAGTACGTGAGAAACATGCTGGCGGCGAAGCAAAAGATTTCCGGGTTTGGGCACCGCGTGTATAAAACCGAAGACCCGCGGGCCACGCACCTGCGGAAGATGAGCAAGCAACTTGGCGAAGACTCGGGCCAGCCCAAGTGGTTCGAGATGTCGCGGGCGATCGAACTCTACATTAATCAGGACAAGAAGCTGAACGCCAACGTGGATTTCTACTCGGCTTCAACGTATGCCACGCTGGGCATCGATATCGATCTGTATACGCCGATCTTCGCGGTGAGCCGCATCGCCGGCTGGGCCGCGCACGTGATCGAGCAACTGGACGACAACCGGCTGATCCGGCCGCGCGCCGAGTACATTGGGCCGGTGTATCCGTCGCCGTGGATTCCGGTGGAAGAGCGGCTGTAAGAGCGATCACGCCGGCGTTCGTAAGCGCGCCGCTAGTCTCGAATCGATGTATAATGGGGCCGAGATGACCCGCTCCGTTATCATTGCGACGCCGATGCCGACCCTTAACGAGATTGGGAAGGAGCTTGGCCTCTCGAAGGCCGAGCAGAGTTCCCTCATTCGCCTCGTGAATGGAAAAGCGTCTCGGCGACCGGCGAGCAATGCCTTCGAGACCAGGAGATCCCTTCGCAAGCGGACGAGAAGGAGAACGTCTGGCCGAAGGTGAAAGAAAGAGCATCGTGCCCACGCGTGCGCCTGAAGTCTCAAGGAAGTCCGTTTTCCTGAACATCCCCTACGACGACAAATTCCGGCGGTTATACCTCGCCTACATCTCAGGATTGGCTCATTTCGGCTTGCGCCCTCGTGCAGCCCTCGAAGTCCCGGGTGGCCAGAACCGCATGGACAAGATTTTCGAGCTCATCCGAAGCTGCCCCTATTCAATTCATGACCTTTCCTTGGTCCAATTGAATCGCACCCCTCCTGCCACGCCCCGGTTCAATATGCCGTTCGAGCTCGGCTTGGCCGTCGCATGCGCCACGATCGACCATCAACCTCACGACTGGTTCGTTTTCGAGTCAATGCCCCGGAGGCTATCGAAGTCCCTCAGCGACTTAAGCGGAATCGACCCGTACATTCACCGGGGAACAGTCGAAGGGGTGATGCGAGAGCTATGTAATTGTTTTTCGCGTCAAACTCCAAGTGAGCGAACCTCGGTTTCCGACATGCTGAAGACTTATAGAGTGGTATCGCACTTGAGCGAGGACGTTCGACGCAAGACAAGAGCGCGGAGCGTCTTTGAGGCCAGCGTTTTCAAGGGTCTCTATTTCGTGGCGTCAACTGCCGCCGGATTACCCGAGGTTCGCTGATTCGACCTGTTCCAAGCGATGCGGCCAATCAGCCAATCGACTGCGGCGGATTCGTCTTCGATTTCGATGCGGAGCGGGACTGTAAGGATGGGCAGCGTAGCTGTCAGGCCGCCGAGGCGGATATGGTCTTTTTCGGTGGTGAGGAGAGCTTTGGCTCCGGCGTTGCGGGCTTCGGATTCGATGCGAGCGAGGTCGGCGGCGGTGTAGTTGTAATGGTCGGCGAAGGCGGTGCGGCTGGCCAGCTTGACGCCCGCGGTTTCGAGGCCCTGGAAGAACTGATCGGGGCGCGCGATGCCGCAAAACGCGGCGACGGGGCCCCGTGCGTAATCGTCGAGCTGGGGGATTTCCATGCGGCGGCGGATGCGCCAGACCGGTCCCTGCCAGCCCATGGATTTGAGCTGCGCTTCGACTTCGGGTTCGTCCGCCGGAATAGCGATGACATGGGCCCGGCCCGCTGCATGCAATGTTTCGCGCAGATTGCCGGCGGGAAGAAGATGATCGTTCAGGTCGCGGCGGCTTAGGAGCAGGATGTCGAGGTCGCGGGCGAGCTGGCGATGCTGAAAACCGTCGTCGAGGATGTGAGCTTCAAGTTCTGCGGCTTTAATCGGCATTTTGCGGCGGTTTGACCGTTGCTTCCGCCAGCAGCCCAGCCTCGTATCGTTCGGCAGCGACAAAGACAGGGACGTGGGCTTCGCGCGCGATGAGCAGGGGCTCGTCGCCAAAGTCTTGTGGTGTCCCGGCGGGGTCAACTAAGAGTGGAAGCGCGGAGCGCCGGCCGTAGCCACGCGAGAGCACGTCCACATGCAGGTCGCGCGCGGTGAGCGCCTGGGCGAGGGCGATGGTGAGCGGGGTCTTCCCTGCCCCGCCGGTGGAGAGATTGCCGATGCTGACGACCGGCCAGCGGAGACGGCGAACCGGCTTGAGGCCGGCGCGCAGTTGCAGATCGCGCAGCGCGAGAGCGAGCCGGTAAGCCGGAACGAGAGGCCAAAGCAGCTGGCGCGCGGCGGATGCGGACTTCATGGCTCGCGCTCCTCACTGGAACTTGCGGCGAGTAACTCGCAGATGGCTTTGACCGAGCGATCAGTAGCGCCGGCCTGGCCGTCGAAGACTTCCCTGGCGCGCTTGCCCATGGCTCCAGCGGCAGCGCGGTTGCCGAGAAGTTCGATGAGGACCGAGGCCAGATCTTCTTTGGCAGCGATGCGCAATGCGTCGTGGTCGCGCAGGCTGTCAGTAATCGCGGCGAAGTTGGCGTAGTGCGGGCCCATGACGATGGGGACTGCGAACTGGGCCGGCTCGAGGGGATTGTGGCCACCCGCGGGAACGAGGCTGCCGCCAACAAACGCAACCGCGGCCAGCGAGTAGACAGAAGCGAGTTCGCCGATGGTATCGAGCAGAACGATCTCGCCGGGCCGGAGGGCGCGAGCTGTGTGCTGTTGAGTCGCCGGCTCAGCCGTCCAGTCGGAACGCCTGGTCCAGAGAGCGCCGGCTTTATCAAGAAGCGCGGCGACGGCGCTGAAACGCTCGGGGTGGCGCGGCGCGAGGATGAGGACAAGCCGCGGATCGGTGGCAACGAGCCGTGGCCATGCTTGAACGAGCGCGGATTCTTCGCCTTCCAGCGTGCTGCCGGCAACGACGAACCGCAGACCGGCGGACATCGACTTTAACCAGCGGGTGGCTTCAGATTCCTGAGCAACACGCACGTCGAATTTGAGATTGCCGCTGACGGAGACGCGGTCAGGATCGCAACCAAGTGCGAGGAGGCGGTCGGCGTCGGTTTGGCTTTGAGCGAGCACGCGGCTCAGGCGACTAAGCAGCGATCGCCAGAGCCAGCGCAGCCTCTTGTAGCGCGGCCATGAACGGTTGGAGATGCGGGCGTTGACCACCGCGACGGGAATGTCACGACTGAAGCAGCCGTGAAGCAGATTGGGCCAGAACTCGGTTTCGGCCAGGATGAGGAGGTGCGGCTGGAGCGCGTTGAGATGAGCGCTGACGGCCCAGGGCAGGTCGAGCGGACAATAGAAAACACGATTCGACTGGAAGCGCTCGCGGGCCAAAGCCTGGCCAGTGCGAGTAGTGGTGGAGACGACAATTGTGTGGCCGGGCAGCGCAGATTCAAGCTCCTTGACCAGGCGCGTGATGGCGAGAACTTCGCCGACGGAGACGGCATGAAGCCAGATAACCGGGCGATCAACGGGGGGAGCAGATATGGAAACGAGCCTCCGCGGAGCGCGCCCCAGCCGCTCCATGAGCCCCTCGCGGTATTTGCGCGTGGTGGCCATGCGCCAGAGCCACCAGGGCGTGCCGGCGAGGAGAACGACGAACAGGGCGAGGTTATAGAAAAAAAGGATCATGCGTAAACGAACCAGCGTCGTGCAGGTCTAATCGTAGGGCGTCCAATCAAAGAATGATACAGTTGAGCGCGATGAAAGTTCTGCGGGGAATCCCGTTGTTGTTGCTCTGGTTTGCGCTGCCGGCAACGGCGAGCGATCGCACGCCGCCCCCGGTGCAGGCGGCGACTTCGTTCCCGGCTGTCGAAGTGCACCCCGATGAGCATGTGGCTATTGCCGCAGAGCCCTACGATACGAGGGAAAAAGAGTCCATCTTCCGCGTCGATTATTTGGCCCACGACGTGATGCCGATCCGGCTGATCGTGACCAACCTTGGCGACCGTCCGATCTCGCTTTCCGACGCGCGCATTCTGTTTGAGACGGCGGAGGGCGACCGGATTCGCGCGGCCGAACCGGAAGATGTGGAGCGGATGATGACGCTGAAGGAGCGGCAAGGATCGAAGATCCCATTGCCTGCGCCGCTGCCGCCAATCCACGTGAAACCCAAGGGCAGCATCAAGGAGATCGAGGACGACTTTAACACCTTTGAGTACTCGGCCCTGGCGGTAGAGCCGCACACGACGCGCGCCGGATTTCTGTTTTATGACGTCTCGGGGCTGAGAAACCCGCTGATGGGCGCGAAGCTCTATCTGCACGACCTACGCGACGCGGACGGCAAGGAACTTTTCTACTTCGAGATTCCCTTCGACAAATACCTGCGATCGAAGTCGAGCCAGATGAACTGAGGCGCCGCACGGAGCGGGCAGAGTGGGCGCTACTCGAAGTAAGTCGCGGTCGTTGTGTCGGTCTCCCAGATGGTGCAGTCTTTGACGCGCACGCGGCCGGCGGTCATTTCGGCGAGCTGCTGATTGGTCTGCTCGTAGAAATATTTGGCGATGTTTTCGGCCGAGGGATTGAGCGTCGTGAACGGCTCGAGGTCATTCAGCATCTGGTGGTCGATGCGATCGACGATGGGGCGCAACACTTGCTTCAACAGCTTGAAGTCGAGGAGCAGACCGGCCTCGTCGAGCGTGGCGCCGGCCAGCGTGACGCGGACCTTGTAGTTGTGGCCGTGCGGGTTCTCGCACTTGCCTTTGTAGTTGCGGAGATAGTGGCCGGAGGAGAAATCCGCCTCGACAGTAACTTCGTACATGTGCGTCTGCTCGATCCTGCGCGGGCCCGCGGCCCGCACTTCTTCATTCTAATTTGAGCGGCTCGGCTAAGAATTGCGATGGCCACGGCGCTTGTTTCTTGATGCGCGGCGCGCCTCTTCACTACGCCGATCGACCTGCTCAAAGAGGTTGCTGAGAACGCCGACAAGGGCCGATGCGAGGCCAGCGAGCAGAAGGAGCAAAGCCACGGTGCGCCAGAGCGAACCGTTGGCGGGCAGGCCGGGCTGAAAGCTCGAGGGCACCAGCGTCATGACCCCGGAGATGAGGGCGAAGAATCCGAGCGTGGCGGCGAGGATGTAGAAGTTGCGGGACATACGTGCTGAGGAGCGAGCGGCTCGATTGGCCTGAAGCGATTCTACGCGGCGGGGAACGGCGCGGCCACATCTCACTTTACGTCCGGCGCTTTGAACTGACGCCTCGACGCGTGGCGGATATGCAGAATTTCGACTGTCTTTTGCTTCTCACGGACCCGGTAGATCACGCGGTAAACGGAATGAGGCCGATGGCCATAGAGAACTTGACGTAGCTGACGCGCCTCATGCGTGGCGGGCCAGATGTTTGGCGCGTCTTCCAGGCCGAGAATTGTTTCCTTAAGTCCCTGATACCATCGACGTGCTGCGCTGGAACTGCCAGCATGAATCTCCTCGTAAAGGAGAGCGAGATCGCGTTCAGCCCGCGCGGTGATTTTAACGAGATAGGCCACGCGTGGACTCAAACTCGTCAAAGAACTGCCTTACCGGCCTGGTTCTTTTTTTCCTTGCGTCTTCCAGGCCCTGCCGGATTCCTTCCCCCACATCAGCGCGCGCGGCAACGTCCAGCAACCGCTGGTAGGCTTCGGCATCCTGCACGACTGCGGCGGCCTTGCCATTCAGCGTCAGTACCAAAGGGCGTTTGCTCTTCTTAAGGTGTTTCATCATTCCAGCGGAATTGCGGCGGAATGAGGTCAACGATTGGATATCGGTTGCGATGTTCAGCATTTGTCCCCCAGATGCAGCACCTTATTCGATGCTTCAAGCATAACGCACCGCCGCATTATGTGTTCAGCGCCGAATTGCTTTCAACCTGGCCGGAGAATCTCGGAGCTTTGAACCACGGTGACGCCTGCCTTGGCGAATTCGGCATCCATGGCGGCAGCGGAGCCGTTGAGGTCGATGGCTCGGCAGGCGTCGTGCACGACGAATGCGGCGAGGCCGAGGCGGCGCGCGTCGAGAGCAGAGTAGCCAACGCAATAGTCATAGGCCAGGCCGGAAAGGAAGACGCGAGAGAGACCGCGCTCGCGGAGATAGCCGGCAAAACCAGTCGGCGTGGAGCGGTCATTCTCAAAGAAGGCCGAATAGGAGTCAATCTGCGGTCGAAAGCCTTTGCGCAGGATCAGCTCGGCGCGCGTGAGCTGGAGCGCGGGATGGAACTCCGCGCCGCGTGTGCCCTGCACGCAGTGCGGAGGCCAGAGCGTTTGCGGGCCATAGTCAAGTTGGATGGAGTCGTAGGGCTTTTTGCCGGCGTGCGATGCGGCGAAGGAAGAATGATTGGCCGGATGCCAGTCTTGCGTGAGAACGATGTGCTCAAAGCGCGGCGCGATGCGATGGATGGGCGCGATCACTTCGTCGCCGCGCGGAACGGCGAGCGCGCCGCCGGGACAAAAATCATTTTGCACGTCGATGACGAGAAGCACGTCGTGCGCATCGATTTGCATCATGACTCCTGATCGAATCTCCGAAGATGCGACGGAATTTAAATCCGCGGCCACAATCGCGGCGACCGTTTATTTGCGCGGGGCAAGGGTATATTTCTTAGCGATCGCAGCCATTACCGAGGCCGTTATGGTTTCGACCAGCACGCCAATATTGGGGCCGCTGACGCTGCTCGGGCTGCCGGCGCTGTCGCCTGCTGAGGCTTTTCCGTTGCCGGCGCCGCGCGACGCGGGCTGGAGCGCGATGGGGCTTTGCGCTTCAAGACTGGCATCGCTCAGGGGCGGCATATCGAGGGGAAACTCCGGCAGGCCAAGCTTCTTTCGCAGGGCGCGGAGGTCGGCGCCGCGCTCCTCAGAGATGCGCAGGATGGGCGCGCCCAACTGCGCGGCGAGCATGAGCGTCCAGCAATAGGTGTCAAGCACCTCGGCGCACCACTCGGCGCGCGTGACGGTGTCGGCCCAGCAAACGATGCCGTGATTGGCCAGCAGCATGGTGTTGTGATTCTTTACATAGGGGAGGACCGTTTCAGCAAATGCCTTGGTGCCCGGCGTTTCATAGGGCGCGACGGCGACGCTGCCCACGATCACCTCGAACTCCGGAATGATGAGATTGGGCGGCAGGCACCCGGTGATGGCGTAGGCCGTGGCGTGCGGCGGATGGCAATGCACGACAGCCTTCGCCTCCGGCACTGCCTTATAGATCTCGAGATGCAGAAGCAGTTCGCTGGAGCGCGGTTTGCTGCCGGCAAGTTGATGACCGTCAATATCGGTGAGGCAAATGTCCTCGGGCGTCAGGTCGAATTTGCTCACCAGCGATGGCGTGCAGAGGACTGCGTTGGGACCGATGCGATAGGAAAGGTTGCCGCCGTTGCCGTCGACATATTGGCGCATCCAGAGCTTGCGGCCGGCGGCGCAGATTTCATTTTTGATGGCTTTGGCCTGGGGCGAAGAGAAGATGGCGTTTTGGGCGCTGCGGCTGGTGGCCGGCCTGCGGGCGGTTCGGACGGGCTGGGTGGTTCGGGCGTTTCGCGCGGTTGTATTGATACTTTTCCTTTTGCCGTTCTTCACTTCCGCTCCTTGGGTCCCACTGAATAGTTTAGGGCGCGGGGCGGGAAGTGTCGAAGCAGGCCTGTAAGACGCGAGTCTTAAGGGCGTTGGGCGTGTAAGACACAGCCATCGCGGCGTGAGACGCCATAAGACGATTGCATCGATCCGGTTATGGCCAGTTTCCGGCGGGGTTCTTCCCTTTTAGAAAGTACCACCCGATTTTGCGGTTAAGAGCTTTGTTATCAGCGACTTGCATTCTTGATCATTTCGGCTAAGCCTCTCATTTCAAAGGACTTACTGGTCAAGTTATCTAGAATGAGATGGTTACGGTGCACCTTTTGTCCTTTTGCACTGTTTCTGGTGCGTAAGACGGCAGTTGGACAGAGAAGAGCTCCTCCCGGAAAAAAGGAAGGGCGGCTTGAGCGATGCCGGAATCCCTAACAGCACCGAATGAAACCGCTGCCTCTCTGTTCGAAAGGAGATTCACTCAACCAGAACCAAGTGGAGCGAGACGGCAAGAGCTCACTTCGAGCCCGGAGGCACAATGCCGTTCATGCGCAGATACTCGACCATCTGGCCGTAGTGGTCATATCCATGAGCAGAGATGAAGGATGCGATGACCGACCTCGTGTGCAGACCGTCGACACCGTCGATGGTAGTGTAGGCATTCTCGGGAGTGATCGTCGCGAGCGCCTTGTGTGCATAGGCGAATGAATCCGCAGCAGCCTTCAGGAGCTCCTCCTTCGCCGTCAGTCTATCGATGCTTTTCGGGTCAACTGGCATCTTCTCCCCGAGGATCGTCGAAGCGTAGTAGTAGTTCGCCGTCGTGACATGCGATATTTCCTGCGCGAACGTGCGAACCCCGTCATACTTCACGCCCTGCGAGGCGGTAAAGATTGCCGTAGTGGGGGCAAAGCCGTATTTGTCCGCAGGCATTGCCTGCGCGACTCCCATAAAATCCTGCTCGAAGAGGTTCAGCAACTCATTCTGCGCCTGCACTGGCGACATTTGGGCGCCGATGTCTACCTTCGCACTTGTTGAACCCGTTTGCGCAGAGCCTGCCAGCGTACAGCCGCCCAGAATGAATGCAGTGCAAACACAACGGAGACGCATCGATCACCTCACCAGCAAGTTTGGTCAACAGTCTAGCAAACGCCTGTGCCTCGCGTGAATGCCGGCGCGACGATGGCTTACTTGGCCTGGCTGGCGGCGGCGAATACATCCTTTGCGCTGGTAGTGCCTTCCACTCGTTCCGTTCCCTCGACGCCGAGCCCGATCCATCCGGAGTTGACGCCCTCGACCATCTCTTCAAAGGCCCAGGTGCCGCCTGCGGGAATTCCCATTTGCTGGAGCGCGCCAGCCCAGGCCTGGCGCGGGATGGCCTGCGCCTTGACGTCGCGGCCGAGCATCTGGCCGAGCGCGGCGGCAAGATCATCGGCGCTGACAAAGGAGGCAAGCTCGATGGTGCGCTTTCCGGTCCACTCGGTGGTGAGCAGGCTTGCGATCTCGGCGCCGATGTCTTCGGTTGCAATCATGGGCAACTTGCGATCCGTTGGCGCGTAAAAGGTGGGAAAGGCGCCGCCCTGCGCCGCCTGAAGGCCGTAGAGGTAGTTCTCATAGAACGACCCGGCGCGCACGAATGCCACGGGGAACGGCTCTTTGCCAAGGGTTTGCTCAAGCAAATGAGTCGCAGTAATCAGCCCCAGGCCGGAGGACTTCTCCGATCCCATGGACGACAGCGCCACGAGTTTAGGCGGCGCAGACTTGGCCAGGGCCTGCGTGTAGCTGGCAAGGATGGCCTTGGCCTCGCGAAAGTCGCGCGAAGGCGTCTGGATGGGCGGCATCATCAGGTACGCGCCCACAACCCCGTCGAGCGCCCGCGTCATCGATGCGGCATCGGCCCAGTTGCCCTCGACCAGTTCGACGCCCTTCGCGCTCCATGCGGCAGCCTTTGCCGGATCGCGCACCAGCGCCCGCACCTGCTTGCCTTTGTTCAGAAGGTGTCGTGCCGCCGCTCCGCCTACCTTGCCTGTAATACCTGTGATCAGAAACATTCTCGGTGTCCTCTGGAGATCAGATGCTGGTCGCGTTGATGGGTCGCACGATTGTGGCGCTGACGGGGTGAGCAGAGATTCGGCGCGAACAGGCTGCGGCGAATGCCCGAGGGAGGGGTGAGGGGCGAGCAGCGGCGGGAATGCGGTAGTATTTGGGGTTGTATGAAAATCGCTTTACCCGAGGAAAGACCGTGACAAAGCGTGGACCGATTCCCTATCAACTGAGCTTCAACGCACAACACTCGCCGATGGGCGC
Source organism: uncultured Acidobacteriaceae bacterium (assembly GCA_963850865.1). Taxonomy (GTDB): domain Bacteria; phylum Acidobacteriota; class Terriglobia; order Terriglobales; family Acidobacteriaceae; genus Telmatobacter. The sequence goes on along the minus strand of CAWKMZ010000001.1, from coordinate 44,295 downwards.
ATTCATGAGCTTTACCTGCGGGAACTATGGGACCCGTGGCGGGATCGGCTTGCAGATTGGGCAGCCGGGGGACCAGGAAGTCTTTATCGGGTTCAAAGATGGAGATCGCTATTCGAGTGCGACGCTGAAGTGCCTGCCGTTTTATGTGGGAGCGGTGAATCGCGCGGCGGACGCGTTCCTGGTGGAGCAGGCGGGGCCGTCGGAGCAGAACGTGAAGCCGGATGCGGAGCCGTTCAAGGATGGCGAAGTTGCGCGGTCGTACGGATGGGCGACCGACGAGTGGCGCGCGGATGGGCTGACGTTTACGGTGTACTCGCCGTTTGGATCGATTCCCGACCCGGAGCGGGACAGCACTGACAAAATGCGCGAAGGCTTGCTGCCAGCGGTGGTGGCGCGGCTGGTAGTGGACAACACGAAGGGTACCGAGACCAAGACGGCGATGTTTGCACTGAACCATGCGCGGCCGGGCGAGCGGATCCTGGAAGACAACCTTGGAGCTGGGCGGCTGGGGTTTGCTTTCAGGCGCGAGGCGGGTGGCGCGGCGGAGCTGTGGGACTTAACGTCGGGGAAAAAAGCAGCGCCGGCGACGGAGCCGTTCGTGTTCATGCGGTGGTCAGCGAGCGACGGGGTTCGCGAACGGTACAACCCGGTTCACCTGCTGGGGTCGTGCCCCGGGTTCGGATTCGAAGTACCGGCAGGAAAGAAATATGGATTGACGATTGCGCTGGGATCGTACCTTGAAGGCGCGCAGACGAACGGTCTGGATGGAAAGTATTTGTACGCGCGGTACTTCAAAGGCCTGGGCGACGTGCTGAAGACGGCGCTGGACGGCGCGGACGAGATGGCGGCGCGGGCCGAAGCGCTGGACGCAAAACTGGACGCGGCAAAGCTGTCGGACGATCAGCGATTTATGATTGCGCACTCGACGCATAGCTACTACGGAAGCACGCAATTGCTGGACGTAGATGGGCAGCCGCTGTGGGTGGTGAACGAGGGCGAGTACTGCATGATGAACACGCTGGACCTGGCGGTGGATCACGTGTTCTGGGAGCTCGAGCACAATCCGTGGCTGGTGCGGAATTTGCTGGACACATTTGTGCGGCGGTACAGCTACACGGACGAAGTGAAGGTGTACAAGACGGAGATTGCGATGGCAGCGCCGCTGGGGCAGGCCGATCCCTCGCAGGCTCCGCCGGCTCCGGATGAAGCGCAGTTGACGCGGCCGTACGATACGAAGCCGGGCGGGCTGAGCTTTTGCCACGATATGGGCGCGCACAATAATTTTTCGCCCAAGGGTCGGAGCAGCTACGAGCTGGCGAACCTGACGGGATGCTTCAGCTACATGACGCAGGAGCAACTGTGCAACTGGATTCTGGTGGCCGGATGCTATGTGGCGAAGACGCGCGACGTGGAGTGGCTGAAACGGAATAAGAGCGTGGTGGAGGCGTGCCTCCAGAGCATGATCAACCGCGGCGGGGACGTGGGGTTTGCGCAGTACGACAGCGCACGGACCGCGGGCGGGCAGGAAATCACGACATACGACTCGCTGGACCACTCGCTGGCGCAGACGCGAAATAACGTGTACATCGCGGTAAAGAGCTGGGCGAGCTATCGCGCGCTGGCATTGCTGTTCCGCGAGCTGGGCGCGGCGGCGGACGAAAAGCGGGCGATGGATCTGGCGGTGAAAGTGGCCGGCGTGGTTGCCGATCAGGCGGTGGATGGAGTGCTGCCGGCGATCTTCGAGAAAGCGAATCCGGGATATGCGTCGCGGATTTTGCCGGCCGTGGAGGGATGCGCGTATCCGCTGTACTTTGTGAAGACGGGATTTGCCGGCGGGACGCTGGAGCAGGTGTTCGCGAGCGCGGAAGAGAAAAGGATGTATGACGCGCTTAAGGAGCACACGCGGAAGCTGCTGCTCGATGCGGAGCGGCGCAATTTGTTTGCCGATGGCGGGATCAAGCTGTCGTCGACGAGCAACAATTCGTGGATGAGCAAGATTTCGATCTTCATGCACGTAACGCGGAAGGTATTCCATCTGGACGATGATCCAAAGGTCGTGGAGGTTTTCCGCAAGGCCGACGCGGCGCATGTGAAGTGGCAGTCGGAAGGCAGCTCGTACTGGGCGTGCTGCGACCAGATTGTGTCGGGCGAAGGCAAGGCGAGCCGGTACTATCCGCGGATTATTACCAGCGCGCTGTGGATGGAGTAGGGACAGCGAACAACGAAGCCAAGAGTTTCGACGGTTCGCTGCCTTTTTGGGACTGCTTTGCCGCGAGGCGCGAGGACCGCTACGCCTGCGGCGGAGGCGGCGCCGGCGTCAGGCCATGGCGCAGCATGATCTCGATCATCTTCGTCTTGTCGGGCGGGCCGCCGCCTGCGGCTTTCGCTACCTCGGCCATTTCGCGGAAAAACTGCGGGCCGATTGCAGCGGGCGTCACTGCGCACAGCCCCTTCACGTCTTCGGCGCCGTTGTTGTCGAACCGGTGAACGGCGCCCCGCGGAATGCAGAGCGCCTGCCCCGGCCCCACGTTGATCACCTTACCGTCGACGGTCCAAGTCAACACGCCTTCAATGCCGTAGACGGTCTCTTCGTAGTGGTCGTGGCTATGAGCAGGCGCCATCAGCCGCTTTCCGGCGGGGATAAGGATCTCAAAGACAGCGACCGTACCGGCCGATTGCTCACTGGTGACCAGAAAATGCAAGCTGAGCGGGCCGATATGGATGGTTTCGTCGGCAGGATTGACGCTAACGGCAATGGCATGAGTTGTCATGGTGACCTCCGGTTGCATTTTTTTCTTCACGGACTCGCTACGCGGGGGGAAGAAGCTCGAGTCCGTACTTCGGGGCGGCAGCGAGCGCCCTGGGGATCAAATCCTTGCTCTGAGGCGGCGCAAATCGGTCTGTCGCAGGATCAAAGACTTCAGCGAAAAAGCCTTCAAGGCCCGCCGGCGTGGTAAGAACCAGTGCCTTCGCGCAGCCGTCGCCGGTGTTCTTGAATGAATGAGCGATTCCACGGGGAAGGAAGGCAAAGTCTCCCGCCGATGCAGTGATTGTATTCCCGCCCACTTGAATCGTCAGAGAGCCTTCGAGCATGTGGAATGCCTCGTCTTCGCGGTGGTGAATGTGTGGCGGAGTGCCTCCACCGGGCGCAACTTCAATCTCCGCCAAGAAGAAGGCGCCGCCAGTCTCCTCGCCGGTCGCGAGAAACGTCATGCGCTCGCCGGGGCCCCAATATGCAGCGCCGGTTTCTGCGCGTACGTGCCGCACAAGGTTTGGTTGTGCCCAGTCCGTAACGGCGGGGTGCAGTGCGTCATTCAACAATGTCTCGACCGAGGAATGGTCGAGACTTTCAACGGTTTGCGGTTTCATGTTAGGCCTCCTTTTTGGTAAACTCTGTTTACCGTTGATTTATGGTAAACATAGTTTACGGAGAGAGTCAATGACTTTTTTTGAGGAAAATGGGCCGCCCAAGCATGTCCCGACGAAGGACATGCTGATTGGCGCTCTGCTGCGTGCTCCAGCTGAGGCCATTCACCGCCGTATCATTCGTGAACTCAACGCGGCAGGCTTCAAGGGGCTTAGCGCGCCCCATATGGCGGTCTTCCGCTATCCCGGACCCGATGGGGAACGGCCGGGCGTAATTGCGGAGCGCGCGGGCATGAGCAAGCAAGCGATGAATCGTTTGCTGGGCAGCCTGGAGGATCTTGGTTACCTGAGGCGATCCAACGCTCCCGATGAGGGCCGCGCACGCATCGTCCACTTCACCAAACGTGGGCATGCCGCCTACGCCAAGGCAATTGAGGCCCTGCGGAACATTGAGAGCGACTGGACGGAAGAACTCGGCCCTCGGGATTTCGCGCGACTGAAACTACTGCTTGGCCGCGTTTGGGACGGCCCGCTGGTGCGGTAGCGCAACACACCTCATTCATCTCGACGATCGACGCGCCTGGCCGATTGCGGCTTCAGTTGCTCCGGCTTGACAGCGTTCTGGATTTCAGTATTTAATTAATGCGTTAATTAATTTCATTATGTCAATGGCAACAAAATCGAGGCGCGCGCCGGGGCGGGGCAAATCCTCGCGCCCGCCGGGAAGGCCCACTTCCCATTCAGGGCTCTATGCACGCGAAAAGCTGATCGAGGCGGCGACTGAGCTCTTTGCAAATCAGGGCGTGGCAGCGACGACGTTTGCCATGATCGCGGAGCGGGCGCATCTGACGCCGGCGATGCTGCACTACTACTTCAAGGACAGGAACCAACTGCTGGATGCGGTGGTCGTGGAGCGGTTGGCACCGCTGATTACGGGCGTGTGGGGACCGGTGAAGGAGGGCGAAGCTCCGGCTGAGATTGTGCGGGGAGTAGTGGAGCGGATGCTGGCCGGAATCGAGAAGATGCCGTGGGTACCGTCGACGTGGATGCGCGAGGTGCTGAACGAAGGCGGGCTGCTGCGAACGAGAGTGTTGCGCTACTTGCCTTTCGAGAAGATCGGCGTGCTGAGCAAGAGCGTGGCCAAGGCGCAGGCCGCCGGAGCGGCGAATGCGGAGATCGATCCGGGGCTGATTGTTTTTTCGGTGATCGGGCTAGTGATGATGCACATGGCAACGATCACTCTGTGGGCAGAGATTTTCGGGCGGAGAGCTCCGAACCGTCAGGCATTGAGCGGGCATATTACTGGACTGCTCCTTCATGGCTTGCAGCCCGGTTCGCGACCGAAATCGGGCGGGCGGATGAAACGCAAGGCGGGATCGAGGCGTAAGTGAGTATGGAGGGGAAGATGCATGTTCTCCGAGGGAAGGCCGTTTCGGGCGCGGTTGCGGCCGCGGCACTGGCTTTGATGGCGGGCTGCGCGCGGAAGGCAACGAATACATACCAGGGCTATATCGAAGGAAAATTCGTATACGTAGCTTCGCCGCAAAGCGGCAGGCTTGACCAAGTGAGCGTGGCGCGCGGCGACACGGTGGCGGCCGGGCATCCGCTGTTTGCGCTGGACGATGAGCCGGAAGCTTCGGAGATGCGGACGGCGGAACAGGTGCTGCGCAGCTCGGAGTCGCGGCTGAACGATCTGGAGACAGGAAAGCGGCCGACAGAGGTGGATGTGACGCGCGCGCAACTGGCACAGGCGGTTGCGGACAGGAAGCAGGCTGACGAGATTCTGACGAGTGATGAGGCGCAGTTCAAGGCGGGGGGAATTGCGCAGACGGAGCTGATCAACGCGCAGGCGGCCGCGGAGACGAGCGCTGCGAAGGTGCGGGAGCTGGAAGCCGACCTGGCCGTGGATGCGCTGCCGGCGAGGGAGGAACAGATCAAGGCGCAGACGAATCAGGTAGCCGCGGATCGGGCGTCGCTGGCCAGTGCGGAGTGGCACCTGAAGCAGAAGCAGATTGCCTCGCCGCGCAATGGGCTGGTGTTCGACACGCTTTACCGGCAGGGCGAGTGGGTTGCGGCGGGGAATCCGGTGGTACAGATTCTGCCGCCGGAGAATATGGAAATTCGATTTTTTGTGCCTGAGACAGTTGTGGGCGGGCTGCGTGTGGGGGGGAGCGTGCGCGTGGCGTGCGACGGATGTGCGAACGACCTTGCGGCAACGGTGAGCTTTGTGTCGCCGCAGAGCGAGTACACGCCGCCGGTGATCTACAGCAACGAGAACCGGTCGAAGCTGGTGTACATGGTGATTGCAAATCCATCGGCGCAGACAGCAGCCACGCTGCATCCCGGCCAGCCGGTAGAAGTGACGGTCCAGTGACCGCGGCCAAGCAATTCGAGTTCGCCATAAACGTGGAGGGGCTGAACAAGCACTTCGACGGCAAGCACGTGGTGAAGGACCTTTCGCTGTGCGTGCGAAAGGGCGAAATCTTCGGATTTCTGGGGCCGAATGGGAGCGGCAAGACGACGACGATCCGCATGATGTGCGGACTTCTGAAGCCCGACTCGGGCTCGGGTGCGTGCCTGGGCCTGGACATTCGGAAAGAGAGCGCGGAGATCAAGCGCCGCGTGGGATACATGACGCAGCGGTTCTCATTCTGGGAGGACCTAACCATCGCGGAAAACCTGGACTTTGTAGCGCGGGTGTATCAGCTTCGCGATCGAAAGGCTGCAGTTCGGAAATCGCTTGCAGACCTGGGCCTGACGGCTAGGGCGCATCAGCTCGCGGGAGAACTTTCTGGAGGATGGAAGCAGCGCATGGCGCTGGCGGCGTGCATGCTTCACGGACCGCAACTGCTGCTGCTCGACGAGCCGACGGCGGGCGTGGATCCGAGGGCGCGACGCGACTTCTGGGATGAGATTCAGGCGCTCGCGGCGAAGGGCATCTCAGTGCTGGTGAGCACGCACTACATGGATGAGGCGGTCCGTTGCCACAAGCTGGCTTACATTTCATCCGGAACACTACTCGCGCAGGGCACAGCGCAGGAAATCATCGACGGGCAACACCTGAGCACATGGGCCATTCACGGCGATCATCTGGCAGAGCTGCAGGAGGAGCTGCGCAAGAAAAAGAGCGTGGCGCAGACAGTGACATTCGGTGATGTGCTGCACGTGAGCGGAACAAACGATGCGGAGCTCGAACGGGAGATTGAAGAGACGGTAGGGCGGAGCGGAAGGCGGGTGGAGCGGATCGAGACGGATCTCGAAGACGTGTTCATTTATTTGATGAGCCACTCGGAACAGAAGACCGGGGGCAACGCGTGAGCGGTATGCAGCGATTTTCGGGAGCGCGATGGTGGGCCGTGGTGCTGAAGGAGTTCACTCAGCTCAAGCGCGACCGGCTGACGTTTGCAATGATCGTGGGCATTCCGATTATGCAGATGGCGCTGTTCGGATTCGCCATCAACACGGTTCCGAGGCATCTGGACACGGGGATCATCAGCGCAGACGACAGCGATGTGACGCGCGACTTTATTGAGTCGATGCAGAACTCTTCGTACTTCAAGATTGTGGAACGGCTGCCGAACGAAGAGGCGGGGCGTGTGGCGCTGGCGCAGGGAAAGCTCTTGTTTGTGGTGAATATTCCCGCGGGGTTCACGCGGCAAGTGCTGCGGCGCGAGCGGCCGTCGATTCTGATTGAGGCGGATGCGACCGATCCGACAACGACAGGAAGCGCGCTGGCCGCCGTGAACGGCATTACACAAGCGGTGATCCAGCGAGAGCTGACGGGGCCGTTGGCGAGCCTCGCGGGCGGCCCGGCGCCATTCAACGTCGATGTGCATCCGCTTTACAACCCGGATGAGATTACGCAGTACAACGTGGTGCCAGGGTTGATGGGGATGGTGCTGACGCTGACGATGGTGATGATGACGGGGCTGGCGGTGACGCGTGAACGCGAGCGCGGCACGATGGAGAATCTGCTGGCGATGCCATCGACGCCGCTGGAAGTGATGACGGGCAAGCTGGTTCCATACATCGGAATCGGGCTCTTACAGGCGTCGATTATTCTTGCGGCCGCGCGCTACGTGTTTTTCGTGCCGTTCTTTGGCAATGTTTTCGCGGTTTATCTATCGGCATTGCTTTTTATCGCGGCAAATCTGACGGTGGGGATCACGCTCTCATCGCTGGCGCGCAATCAACTGCAAGCGGTTCAACTGGCGGTCTTCTATTTTCTGCCCAACATTATTCTGTCGGGATTCATGTTCCCGTTCAAGGGAATGCCGGGATGGGCGCAGGCAATCGGGAACCTGCTGCCGCTGACGTATTTCAACCGGCTGGTCCGTGGGATTCTGCTCAAAGGCAACGGGTGGGCGGATTCGTGGCCCAGCGTGTGGCCCATGATGGTGTTCACCGTAGTGGTGATGGGCGTGGCAGTGGCGACGTACCGGAGAACGCTCGACTGAGGAGGGTCACCATGAGGCGAAGCGCGAAACGGGTAGGCGGAGTGGCGGGGCTGGCGGCAGCAATGATGTTCGCGGGCTGCACGGTGGGACCGCGCTATCGCGCGCCAGCGCCACCGACCGTGACCGCATACACACCGCAACCGCCTCCGGCTGAAACGGCGAGCAGTCCGGGGGCCAACGGCTATGCGCAGCATTTCAATGAATCCGCCGCAATTGCAGCAGACTGGTGGACAGCCTTTCAATCGCCCGAATTGAATGCAATGGTCGCGCAGGCGCTTAAGAACAGTCCTACGCTGGAGCAAGCGACGGCGCGGTTGAAGCAGGCGCAGGAAGAAGTGATTGCGCGGACTGGCGCGGCGAAGTATCCGACGGTCACGGGCAATGCTTCAGTGACCGAGGAACAACTTAACCTGGCAGCGTTTGGAATTCCCTTCCCTAACCCGTCGCCGTTCACGCTGCTGAATGGATCGGTGGCGGTTTCGTACGCACTCGATGTGTGGGGCGCGAATCGGCGGGCGATTGAGGGATTGAAGGCGCAGAGCGATTACGAGGCGTGGCAGCTCGAAGGGGCGCGGCTGATGCTGGCGGGGAACGTGGTGGCGGCAGCGATCCGGCAGGCGCAGATTCGCGAGCAGATCGAGGTGACGCAGCAAACTGCTTGCAGTGGAGCAGAGGGAACTGAAGATTACGGAGGACCGCGAGCGGGAGGGCGGCGTTTCGGAATTCGATGTCCGCGGCGAGCGGACGCTGGTGGCACAGACCGAGGCGACGATTCCACCTCTCGAATTGCAGACCGATACCATCAACGACCAGCTCGCGGTGCTGATGGGAGTGAGCCCGGCGGAGGCGCATGTGGAGGTGATTTCGCTGGACGCATTGCATCTTCCCGAGGAGTTGCCGCTGACGGTGCCATCGGAGCTGGTGCGGCAGCGGCCGGACATTCGCGCGGCGGAGGCGCTGCTGCACGAAGCGAGCGCGAATGTGGGTGTGGCGAGGGCGAACGAGTTTCCGCAGATCGTCCTGACGGGAAGCGGAGGGGGATCGGGCACGCGGTTTAACTCGGGCGGCGACGTTTGGAACGTGGGCGCGGCCCTGGCGGCACCGATCTTTAATGGCGGCGCACTACAAGCGGAAAAGCGCAAGGCTGAGGATGCATACGACGAGGCAGCGAGCGCGTATCGCGGGGCGGTGCTGGAGAGTTTTCGCGAAGTAGCGGACGCGCTGTACGCGACGGATCGCGATGCGGAGACTCTGAAGGCGCGCAGTGAGGCGGCCGGCGAGGCGGAGGGTGCGTACAGAATTGCGGCGAAGCGCTACGAAGCAGGCGGAATCAGCGAAGCAAGCTTGCTGGACTCCGAGCGGCAGCAGTTACAAACGGCGCTCGATCGAGAGAATGCGGCGGCGAGCCGGTTGACCGATTCGGCGACGCTGTTTGAGGCGCTGGGGGGAAGGGCGAAAGACAGCTACTAGCTTCCAGCTTCTAGCTGCCGAATTCGGGCTGCTAGCTCGTTTCTTTTGGCTTTCGGCTCACGGCTTCGGAACTACGCGGAATTCGATAAGCGGAAGCCAAGACACTCGAGCTTAAGCTCTAGAATCTGCATTTTCATTGCGGCTGATGGATTGCACTTGCAATTCTCTGGCGGACTCGACGAGAATCTGGAGTATTCGACTCGGGTCGAGTCATTCCCTGGGGTTCCTACAATCAGCGCGACTCTAACGTGGACACAGGTCCTTCCAACTGTGGCCCTGGAGTCAACGGTGTGAGACGGAAGAGGAGCGTGGTATGGGTTCATTTTCGTGGCAGACATGGAATAGCACTGCCTTCAACGTCGAGCGCGTCCAGGGGAAAGATCCGGGCACGGTGATTCTGCGTTTCTGCGGGCCGTTTACCGTGCGCGACGCGTATAGCAGCCTTGCGCCCACGGCCCTGAACAAAATTCTCGAACTGGAAACGCCGCAGGGTGAAACGCCGCTGAAGTTGAACATTCTGGACCTGACCGACTGTCCTTACATGGATTCGTCGGGGCTGGGCATCCTCGCGACCCACTATATCCGCTGCCAGAAGCGAGGCATGAAGATGATCGCAGTGGGCATGAGCTCGAAGGTTCGGGAAGTTTTCAGGATCACGAATATGGACAAAGTGATTCCCATGGCCGCCACGGTTGAGGAAGCTGAGAACAAGTAGACCGCCGAAAATTTGGTAGCCGGCGTTTTTGAGACGACCCCCCTCCAGGGGCTGAAGCCCGGCGTTTCTTGAGCGGCATCTGCGGCACGAGTAAACTCGTGCCCTGATACAAACCTGCATCGCAAACACCCGCTGACACATCCATTCCAACCACTCAAACTCTGAGCGGCGCGGGTTTCATCGGCCTGCTCAGGCGGGCTTGGGCGCGAAGAATGCCTCGACGTCGGTGATGGTGTTGGTGACGCGGTAGGGAGGGAGCGATTGCATGAAAGACCTGGCCGTAGCGCTGGCGAGTAATGCGGGGATCGAGGAGCACGAGGACTCCACGATCTTCAAGCGAGCGGATGAGGCGGCCAAAGCCCTGTTTGAGAGTGAGGACGGCTTCGGGGACCTGGTAGTCAAAGAAGGGGCGGCCGCCGGATTCTTCGATGGCCTTCATGCGGGCCTGGACGACGGGGTCAGAGGGAACGGCGAAGGGGAGACGGTCGATGATGACGCAACTGAGGGCTTCGCCCTGAACGTCGACGCCCTGCCAAAAACTGGATGTGCCAAAGAGAACGGAGTTGGGCGTGGAGCGGAATTCTTCAAGGAGGGCCTTGCGCGGGGCCGTGCCATGAAGGAGCAGGGGAAAATCAAGAACGGGCAGGAGCAGATCGTGGAGCGTGCGCATCTGGTTGTAGCTGGTGAAAAGGCAGAACGCTCGGCCGTGAGTGATGCGCAGAACACGCTCGATGGTTTTTGCGGCGGCCTCGACGAATTCGGGTTCGCGCGGGTCGGGCATGGAGGGCGGCAGATAAAGGAGAGCTTGCTTACCGTATTGAAAGTGCGAAGGAACGACGAGCTCGCGCGCGCCCAATTCGTTTTGGGGGAGGCCGAGACGACGGCGGAGGTGCTCAAAGCCGCCCTGCACGGTGAGCGTGGCGGAGGTGAGAACGACGGTGGGGATCTGGTCGAAGACAAGATCGCGAAGCAGCTCAGAGACGTCGATGGGAGTGGCCTGTAAAAAGGTACTTCGGGCACCACTGCGTGGGGCAGATTTCTGGACTGAAGCTGTGGCTGGAGTCGCACGGCGTTCAAGCCAGAAAACCATGTTGGAGGCGGTGGATTCGAGCATGAATTGGAGATCGGCACGCAGGGTGGCGGCGCGATTTTTGAGGCCAAGTGCTTCATCGAGATCGGGAATGCGATCGAGCTCGGATTCGATGAGGGAGAGCGTGGAACGGACTGCGAGATAGAGGTCGCCGGAGGACTCGAGGAAATCTTCGCGGTTGGTGAAGGGATGGCGGCCATCGGCGGGCATGGGCAGCGCGGCGAAGAAGAGACGAGCGCGCTCGCGTAGTTGCTGAGTAAGCGCGGGAATTTGCGTGGCGCCGGAGTTGCCGCGGAGCAGAACGTCAGTGTCGCGGGCAAGATCTTCGAATCGGAGATTGGAGAGCGAGCGGCCGAAGTATTGCGAGGCGACCTCTTCAAGCTCGTGCGCCTCGTCGAAGATGACGGCGGCAGCTTCGGGGAGAATGCCGGCATCGGGCGCATTGCCGGCGGCGAGGCGGACCGCGGTGTCGGCGAAAAAGAGATGGTGATTGACGATGATGAGATCGGACTCGAGAGCGCGGCGGCGCATCTCGGTGATGAAGCAGCGGCGATAGTCGGGACAAGTGCTGCCGAGGCAGGCGTCGGTGCGGGCGTCGAGCTTATGCCAGAGGGCGGAGGATTCGGGAAGGGCGGAAAGCTCGGCGCGGTCGCCGGTCTCAGTGATGCGCTCCCACTCGGCGATCTGGCGGTACTCGTCAATTTCGTCGAGGCCCGAGAGAATGGGCTGGTCGCGGAGGGCGAAGAGCTTGCGGCGGCAAAGGTAATTGGCGCGGCCCTTCATGTAGCAGACGCGCAGTTCGCCGAGCAGAGATTCGAGAAAAGGAACGTCGCGAAAGAAGAGCTGGTCTTGAAGAGCCTTGGTACCGGTGGAGACGATGACGCGCTGGCCGGTGCGAAGAGCGGGCAGAAGATAGGCGAGAGTTTTTCCGGTGCCCGTTCCGGCTTCGACGATGAGATGGCGGCGCTCGGCGAGCGCGCGCTCCACGGCTTTTGCCATTTCGTACTGGCCGGGGCGGTACTCGAATGGCAGCGGCGAGCGGGCGAGGATTCCACCGGGGGAGAAAAACTCATGGAGCGAGGGGAGTGCGCGAGTTGAGGCGTCGGAGGAGGGCATGAGGGCGCTGCTTCCATCATAGGAGCAGGGACCAAGGGAGCGAGGGATCAAGCGGGCAGAGTGAGGACGGACTACTGCGTGCGCTGCGGAAGAGCAGCGTCGGGTCTCCGCGAAGATTGCAGGGTCAGACGGATTCTGAGGTGGTGGGATCGATAACGCGGCGAACCTGCGCGACGCTGTTGGCTGGGAAGCCGCCCTGGCGCGCATGCTCCCGCACCATCTCCTCGTTAGGCGCGATGTAGACACAATAGATCTTGTTGTCGGTGACGTAGCTCTGCAGCCACTGTATCTGCGGGCCAAGGTTATTCAGTACCGAACAGGACTTTTGCGCGATGGCCTGGACCTGCTCCGCTGATGCGGAACCGATGCCGGGGATTTCACGCTCAATGACGAACTTTGGCATGGATCGATCTCCTCTACGACTTGGGGAATTGGCATAGTGTAACCGGACAATGGGCAGGCTGGCGAAGGTTTTTTCACAGAAGCCATGCGGCAAGAAGGGCCTGATGTCTGGAGCCGGAGGTCCCTCACGGATCGGGGAACATCCGAGGCTCTTGGATCAGCCGAAATCGGGGTCTTCGCCTTGCGATGCGGCGTGGTACTCGTCGCCGGGCTGGACTTGGCTGTGACGGCTGTCGAGCCACTGGCCGATAAGGAGATTCTCTTCGGGTGTTGGGTTGGCGGCGGTGGTTTGTGCGGCTTTGAGGAGGCGCTTGCGGACGTCAATTGCGCGCTGGGCGTCTGCAGTGCGTTCGTTCCCGGCGGCCGAGGTATTGATCGCGTGCAGGCCGATGGCGGAAGGGTGTACGTGCATGGGTCCCTCCGGTGAGTAAGAGGGCAATTGGAGTACCGCGGCGAGCGAACACGGATGAGAATGCGCTCATTGATATTGCCTTCGGAGCGCGTCTGACAGGCTCTGGTCTTCGGGAGCTCTCGTGGCGCCGCCGACGCGCGGCCTGAACCGGACAGTACACTGAGGAAGTAGCGAATGTTCGCATGGTCCGCTGCTGGAGACATATCTTGCCGACGTATCGCAGATCGGTTGTACCGGCGAAGGCCGGGGCCGCGAAGCTGCCCCTGGTGGCGATTGTGGGACGGCCCAACGTTGGCAAGAGCACGCTCTTTAACCGGCTCACGCGGAGCCGGCGGTCGATTGTAGGCGACGAGCCGGGGATCACGCGCGACCGCATCTACGGCGAGTACGAGTGGTCGGGGCGCACCTACCGGCTGGTGGATACCGGCGGGATTGTGCCCGACGATCCGGAGCTGATGGCGGTAGACATTTTTGCGCAGGCGCAGGTGGCGCTGAAAGAGGCGGATGCGCTGGTGATGGTGGTGGATGCGCGGACGGAACTGGCGCGGCCCGATTACGACCTGGCGCAACTGTTGAAGCGCGGCGGCAAGCCGCTGTTTCTGGCGGTGAACAAAGTCGAAACCGAAGGGCTGGCAGCGGAGGCGGAGAATTTTCGCAAGCTGGGAATTCGCGATTTGTTTGGGGTGAGCTCTGAGCATGGACAGGGCATTGGCGACCTGCTGGATGCGATTGCAGAAGCAATTCCTGACAGGGAGCAAGGGAGCGAGGGAGCGGGTCAGCAAGTCGGCGAGCCAGCGAGTCAGCGAGACGGCAAGAAACCACAGAATGAGGAAGACGAAGCGGCAGACGAAAAGCGGATCCGGACGCACGGAGAGTTTGAGCAGCGCGAGACGTCTGTGGCGATTATCGGGCGGCCGAATGTGGGCAAATCGACGCTCTTGAATGCGCTAACCGGGACAACGCGATCGATTGTGTCGCCGATTGCAGGGACGACGCGCGACGCGGTGGACGAGGTGGTGGAGTTCGAGGGCCAGACGCTGCGCTTTGTGGATACAGCCGGGATCAGGCGCAAGGGCAAGACGAAATTGATGGCCGAGAAGATGAGCGTGGTGATGGCGCGGCGGCACCTGGAAGCCGCTGATGTGGCGCTGGTGCTGATTGACGCAACGGAGGGCGTGACGGCGAGCGACGCGACGATCGGAGGCTATGCCCACGAGAGCGGGCGCAGCGTGATCATCATCGTAAACAAGTGGGACCTGGTGACGACGGGACGCACGGATGGGAAAAAGCCCGCCGACCGAGAGATTTTTGAGAAACAGGTGCGTGGCGCGCTGAAGTATCTGGATTATGCGCCTGTGATTTTTTTATCAGCGCTGGAAGCGATCGAGCGGGAGCGGAAGGGCATGACGCGCGTGTTGCGTGAAGTGGTGACGGTGGCCAAGGAGCGGCGTAAGCGGGTGTCGACGGGCGCGATGAATAGATTTCTCGAAAAGATCGATTTTCAACGGGCGCCGGTGCCAATGGCGAAAAGAATCAGGATTTTTTATATGACGCAGGCGGCAGTGGCTCCGCCGACGTTTGTGCTTTTTACGGATCGCCAGGTGAAGCTGCACTTTGCGTTTGAAAGGTTTCTAGAGAACCAGATTCGCGAGGCGTTCGGGTTCAAGGGGACGCCGGTGTGGTTCAAGGTGAAGGCGCGGAAGGGACCAGGGACTCGAGACTAGGGGCACGAGAATAGCGAACAACGGGGCTGCGCATTGCGCAGCTCTTTTTATTTGAGGTGATTCGCGCGAGGAGGCGTGCGATTTTCTATTGCTGGACGGGGGGTGGGGAAGATGGAGAGGCGTCGTCGAGGGTACGGACGTGGATGCTGGCTTCAGTTTCCGGGACAGTGCCGTCGTTGGCCTGGACATTCGTGGGCTGACCTTGCATAAGGATGCGTTGCGTGACCTTGCCGCGAGCAGGGACGATGACGCGCTGGGTGACAGAGGCTTGAGGATTGCTGACGGTGACAGGAATTTCAGCAGAGGCGTAGCCGGAGTTGGAGAGGCTGACGGCGACCAGCCAATTGTCGCCTTCGGTGTGCGAGGGAAAGACACTGTCGATGGCGATGTCGGGGAGGCCTTTGTCGGCGTCGATCCAATCAGAGAAAAACCAGGAGAGATCGCGGCGGGAGTCGGGACTCGGCCCAAGCGACGAAGACTCACCGCTGTTGGCTGCGGCTTGCTTGATGAGCTTTTCGAAATAATCTGAGCGGGCATTCAGGCCGAGGCCGCGAGCGGCATCCTCGGTTGGCGAGTAGGCGCGGAGAGCCGCAGAGAGAGCTGTGTCGCCGGCGAGGTCGCGGAGCATCCAGAACACGTAGGTGGCCTTGGTGCGGTAGTAGACGGGCGAGATGGCCTGGGCCAGTGGTTGGCCGGGGCCTTCGCCGGGACTGGCAGGCTCGGCGAGCGCCAGAGCCGTGCGGCCCGACTCGAGCGATTCGAGCGCCTTCTTGCGGCCCTGTTGTTTTTCAAGCCAAAGAGTTCCCATGAAGTGAGCGACGCCCTCGCTGAGCCACGCGGGAGGAGAGGCCGTCGATGTACACATCCAGGCGTGCGTGAGAGCATGCGCGAACACGTCGTCGAGCTCATCCTGCGTGGCCTGCCGAACGGGAGTGACAAGGAGCGGGCCGGTCTCAAAGGATGCATCTTCCGGATCAGGCAGGTCGAGGATGGTGAGCTGAGAGCGCGGCGAGGGCCCAAGCCAACCTTCGAGGAACGGCGTAACGAAGGCGGCGGCAGAGGCCCAGCCTTCAACGGCAGAGTCGTCATCGGGGATGGTGTAGAGCGTTGTGTTAGCGGCCTGATGAGCGGTGCGGACTGCGAGAAAAAGGCTGGGAGCTTCAAAGCCCAGCGCAGGTTGGTCCAGACTCGCGGACGCGACGCCGGCGACTTCCGCGCTTGCGGTCGACGGCTCAGTGAGCGTAAGCGGGACGGGATGGCCATTAATGAGGGCGACAGTGGGCGCCTGGCCGTTGGGGAACTCATCGGTGAGCGTGAGACGAAAGCGCGCGGCGGATATGCGGAGCTTGTGCTCACCCATCTCGTCAAAGACGCGTGCTCCGTCGCCAAGAATGACCGGAACGCTGGAGACGGGATACCAGACGACGTTGCCGAAACCGCGCAGGCCGGTGAAGTCGACAGCAATGGAGTCCCAGTCGGTGTGAAGAGCCGCGTCTTCCGGTGTGCCGATGGTGATGAGGCGCTGAGCGGATTGCGGGATGGTACCGGAGTAGGTGACGTCGAGATCGACGGTTGCTCCAGGAGCGAGCGGAGTTGCGAGGACGACAGCGGCCTCATGAAGCTGGCCGGTGTGGTCGACGTCGGAGTTGAGCGTGGCGACGGTGAAGGCGATGTCGCGGCCGGCAAGACGGATGGTTTCCCAATCGAGCGAGGAAGAGATCTGCAGCGGGATGTGGGCGAGGGGTGAATGGCCGTCGTTGCGCACGGTGAGGAGGGCACGGACGGCGAGTTGCTGCGCGGCAGGACGCAGATGAACGTCCATATCGAAGGCTGTGTAGGTGACGGCCTCGCGCTCGGCGTCAGTGGCTACGGGCGACGTGACCGGCTGGCCACCAACTTTCGCGGCGGGACCGGCGGCGGATGTGGTCTGGCCGTTGTCGTCCGCGGAGCGCGAGAAGATGACCTGGCCATGCGGTTGCTGGTCCTGATTCGATGAAGGCGTGGGCGGGGCTGGGGTGGTTTGGGAGAGCGCTGGGAGTGCGGAGAGACAGAGGGCAGTTGAAAGAAGGTGCGCAACGCCGACAGAAGCGAGTTTCATGAACCGAGGCCTTTCTGTTTCTTTGGCGGGGCACCGCTGCGTGGGGCAGACTCTTGGACGAATGAGGCGGCAGAACGGGACCTGCGCTGGCGAGCGGCTTCGAAGAGCACGACAGCTCCGGCGGCGGAGACATTGAGGGAGCTGACAGCGCCGGCCATAGGAATCGAGAGGAGATGGTCGCAAGTGCGGCGCACGAGATCGTGGAGACCCGCGCCTTCGCGGCCGAGGACGATGACGAGATCGCCTGTGAAATCGAATTGGTCGTATGCGGCCATGCCGCGTTCGTCGAGCCCGACGATCCAGAGGTTGCGGCGCTTGAGCTCTTCGAGGGAGCGAACGAGGTTGACGACACGGGCAATGCGGAGGTGCTCGGCGGCTCCGGCACTGGCTTTGATCGCGACGGGGCTCAGGGGAGCGGCGCGGCGCTCGGTGAGTAGGACGCCGTCGACGCCAGCGCCATCGGCAACGCGGAGAAGAGCGCCGAGGTTCTGCGGGTCTTCAACGCCGTCAAGCGCGAGCATGAGGCGAGCTGAAGCCTTGCGGGCGGGATCGGGATCGAAGAGATCCTCGAGAGTCAGAAATTCCTGCGGGCGAACGAACGCGACGACGCCCTGATGTGCGGAAGTCTTGGCGGTGAGGGTGAGATGCTCGCGCGATTCCTCAAGGACGCGGATGCCCGCGTCGCGGCACAGGGTGACGAGGCCATTGAGACGGTCGTCCTTGCGCTCGCGAGCGACAAGAACGTGATCGAAGCGGCGGCGGCCGGCTTTGAGAGCTTCAGAGACCGGATGCAGGCCGTAGAGAACTTCCATGAAATTAGTTTAGTTCGCGAGACACAACGGGCGCCGAATGATGCGGCGCCCGGATGAATGCAGGGTCGATTTTCAATCGCAAACGGATCGGCTACACGGGTGCGCCGGTTGACGATTGCTGCGGATCAGCGGCAGGAGCGGTGACCGCACTGCGATGCTTAGAGTCAACCTGAAGCGTGAGCGTCAACTGCTTTCTGTCGCGCAGGATGGTGACCTGGACCGGCTTCCCTTTGTTGGAGCGGAGATCGCGGTCCCAGTCGGCGGAGGTGTTGATGGAATCCGTGCCGACCTTGATGATTACGTCGAAGGCCTTGAATCCGGCGGCTGCGGCTTCGCTCTTGCGAGCCACCTGCTTGATCATGAGGCCGCCCGGAACGCCGAGATAGTCGGCCATCTGCGAGGTGAGCGGCTCAACCAGCGCGCCCACGTTGAGTGAACTGGTAAAGATGGAAATGTGAAAGCCGCTGGAGATGGGCGCATCAGAGCCGGTGAGCCCCATGATGGGCGGCGCAGGGGGCGCGATACCATCGACACCCATGTCAAGCCGAGCCCAGATATCATGCTCCATCGCTTTGCGGTCCACAAGCTGCACAGCCATGGTTTGGATGTTGCCGTCGCGGCTGATCTGAAGGCTGAGTTTGCTGCCCGGCGGAAGATCGCGCAACATGTGGCGGAGCGCATCAGCATTGTCGACGTTCTGGCCATTGACGGCGACGACGACATCGTTCACCTTGAGCCCGATCTGGCCGGCGGGCGCGTCGTGATCGATGAGGGTGATGACTGCGCCGTGGACGTCTTTGAGCTTGAGGGCCTGTGCCTTGTCGGCATCGAGATCGGAGACATCGACCCCGAGGTAGCCGGGAACGCTGGCGTGGGCAAGGAGCGGGTTGGTGTCTTCAAGGAAAGGAACGATTTCTCCCGCCTGAGCATGAATAGCGCGCGGCACAACGAGCAGGCAGGCCCCAACGGCGGCAAGCCCGGCGCAAGCAAGGATTAGATACGAATGACGGAACGGCCTCAAAAGATGCTTCATTTTGGTTTCTCCCAACGTTTCATCGTCCGGTCCGCACTCATCAAGACGGCGCAGTTGCCGGAAGGGTTAGCGAATTCAAAAGAATCATTGACATTCTGCCCGGTGGCTGTTTCACGGTGGTTACTGCGTTTCCGGAACCCGGCTCAAAACCTGCCGGGAAACATACCTGATCTGGGGATTCCGATCAGAGTTCGAAACTGAATAGAGCACCTGCTGAACGCTCGTGTCCGCATCGACTGGCTCAAGCAAGCTGATCGCCGCGGTGCGGACGCCGGGATCGTTGTCGTTCATGACGGCTTCAAGAACAGCGTCGCGGACGCGCACGTCGTCGGCCACGTATGGCTCCAATCCCTGAAGAGCCTTCTGGCGGACCTTGGGACTGCGGTCGTTGCGCAAGGCATACATGAGCGCATCGCGGATGCCGGAAGGCTGGCAACTATGGCCTGCGCGGCACTCGGCGGCAAGCAGGGCCACGGAGTCGTCGCGGACTCCCGGGGATGCGGAGTCCTCAGAGGCCATCATGAGCAACTGGCGAATCCCGGGGTCATCGAGCGAGCCCTCAATCTTGCGCGGAACAACCTGGTTGTAGCTGACGTCGACGATTTCGCTGTTCGGGTGGCGCACGATGCTGGAGATGCCGGCCACATCGCTCGGTGAAGGCGCGGCCGAGGCGGGCAAGACCGAATTGCCAGAGGGCGAACCGGCTTGCGCGACGGTTGCGGCGCGGGCTGCACGATTCTGCGCGTATTCAAAGCCGCCAAGAGTTCCGGCGCCAGCGCCGGCCATGAGCAGAAGCGCGGCCGCGACGGGCGCAGACTGAAGGCTGGCAAAGTTATTGACGATGCGCTGGCCCAGAATCTCATACCACCGCCTGGGCGGAAGCATGTCGAGGGCATCGTCAAGCCGCAAGTGAGCGCGGGCGACAAGATTTGGATCCGGCTCGATGACGGGATGCGCGTCGGCGAGCACTCTGAGCGCCAGGATCTGCTCCCGTTCTTTCTGGCACTCCGGGCAGGCAATCACATGCCGCTCAAGCTGGTGGACCTGATCGTCAGGCAGCTCTCCATATGCGGCCGCGACAATGTGTTCGTGTGCAAGTTCGCAATTCATAGTTACGTCCTTATAGCCCCAAAGGCAGTTCACAGTTCGTAGTTCACAGCTCCCAGTGGGCGGTGAACCTTATCTCAACTCCGCCAGTTGTGCACGCAACTTTTTGGTTGCGCGGAAGAGAGTATTCTTGGCAGTCTCTTCCGTTGTGTTCAGCATTTCGCCGATGGTGCGAAGGCGAAGGCCCTGGTAGTGCTTCAGCTCAAAGACCATGCGCTCGCGCGGGGTGAGCTTGCCCAACGCGGCCTGAATTTTTGCGCCCAGCATCTTGCGGTCGAGCTCGCGGGCGGGGTTTGAAAACGACCTGTTGTCAGAGACGGATGCCAGAATGTCGATTTCGTCGCCAGTGCGGTCGACTACGACTGCGTGATCCTCGCGGCGGGTTTTGCGGCGGCGCAACTGGTCAAGGCAGAGGTTGGTGACGATGCGGTAGATCCACGTGTAAAACGAGCACTCAAAGCGGAAGTTGCCGATGTACCGGTAGGCCTTGAGGAAGGCGTCCTGATAGATGTCTTCAGCGTCCTGCTCGGAGCCGGTGAGATGGAGGGCCAGGCGAAGCACCTGATGCTCATACTGACGAACCAGGGTGTCGAAGGCGACGCGGGAACCGGCCTGGGCCTCGCGGATGAGGTCCATCTCAAGGGCGCGGCTCTGCGCACGTCTCGCATCGTCCTGGCCAGGATTCTGGCGCCTTGCTCCGCCTATTGCTCTGGAAGCCACGTCTGGAGAGGATTGTACCCTCCCACGGGCGGGCCAAGCCAAGGTGCTAGCCGCCTCGGCGAGACTCATTGTTGGGGATATCGAAACACCCATCGCGTCCGTAGCCATCGCTTCTCCGCTCAAGGAAGATGCAGCCTGTGCGTATGAGTAGACGAAGAAAGGGGGTAATTGTAAGCAGGGACCAAGGGAACGAGGGAACAAGAAGGCGGGGACCGAGGGAACGAGTGACCAGAGCAGGGGCAGCCAGCGACAAGCCGGTTGGGGCGGCTCCCGGTAGACTGGAAGGCGATGAGCGGAAACCTGTTTGAGAATGAGGCAGCCGGTAGCGGAAGCGCCGGCGGGTGGTTCACTGCGCACTGTGACGGCGGGTCACGGGGCAATCCGGGGCCGGCGGGGTACGGGGCCGTGGTCGAAGGCCCTGAGGGCCGAGTGGTGGCGCGCCTGAGCGAGTACCTCGGCCGCCAAACCAACAATTACGCCGAGTACAAGGGGCTGCTGGCGGTGCTGGATTGGGCGCTCAAGAACGGGGCCAGGCGGCTGCGGGTGGTTTCAGATTCCGAGCTGATGGTGCGTCAGATGAAGGGCCGGTACAAGGTGAAGAGCCCGGGGCTAAGGCCGCTGTGGGAAGAGGCGCAGCGGCTGGCGCTCAGGCTGGAAGGGTTTGAGATGCGGCATACGCTGCGGGGCGGGAATAAGGAAGCGGACCGGCTGGCGAATGAGGCGATGGATGAGGGGATGAAGCAGAAGGGTTAGCGGGGTTAATGTGGTGTCCCTGAATTTCCCTGCATGGGTCTGAAGGTGAAATGCAGGTCCTTCGACTGCGTTTGGCTCAAAGAACGAGCCAACCTCCGCTCAGGATGACATGTCAGTTATGCTGCGTGTTCACGATCCGTTCCGCCCGAGATCGTTGCGCCAGGTGTGGCCGGAGTGCTCGAGCAGGTGATCGGCGCACTCGGGGCCCCAGGAGCCGGCGAAATAGTTGGGGAAAACCTGCGGTTTCTTGGCGGCCCAGGCCTGAAGGATGGGCGTGTAGAGAGCCCAGTTGGTTTCGACGCCGTCGCGATGGGCGAATAGAGTCTGGTCGCCGAGCATGGCGTCGAGGAGCAGGCGCTCATAGCCGTTGGCGCTGGACTTGCCGAAGGCCGCCTCATAATCGAAATCCATATTGACGGGGCAGACCGCCATTTCAGTGCTGGTAGGGACCTTGGCGCCGAAACGCAGGGCGATGCCTTCGTCGGGCTGAATGCGGATGGTGAGCAGGTTGGGCTGGATGTCACTGCACGGGCCAGCCGTGGCCATGCGGTTGAAGATGAGCAGCGGCGGCTTCTTGAACTGGATGCTGATTTCAGTTGCGCGCTTCTTCATGCGCTTGCCCGCGCGCAGAAAGAACGGCACGCCCGCCCAGCGCCAATTCTCGATCGTGAGGCGAAGAGCGGCGTAGGTTTCAGTGCCGGACTCGGGATTGACGCGGTCTTCATCGCGATAACCGACGACATGCTCGCCAGCCACGATGCCCGGACCGTACTGGCCGCGGACAGTGTTCAGGACCGGGATGGCCGGGATGGCCTGCCAGACCTTGAGCTTTTCGCGGCGCACGCTCTCCGCTTCGAAGCTGGACGGCGGCTCGAGAGCGACGAGCGCAAGCAGCTCCATCATGTGGTTCTGCACAACATCGCGCAGAGCGCCGGCCTTCTCATAGAACGGGCCGCGGCCCTCGACGCCGAGAGTTTCAGCCACGGTGATCTGGACGTGGTCAATATAGTTGCGTTTCCAGATGGGCTCAAAGATGCCATTGGCAAAGCGGAAGATGAGGAGGTTCTGAACAGTCTCCTTGCCGAGGTAGTGATCGATACGGAAGACCTGACTCTCGTGGAAGACGGCATTCACCTGGTGGTTGAGCTCGCGGGCAGAGTCGAGGTCGTGGCCGAAGGGCTTCTCGATAACCACGGCAACGCGGCCGTTTTCTGGCTGGGCCATGCCATGCGCGCCGAGATTTTCGATGATGCCGGTGAAGAACTCAGGCGCGGTGGCGAGATAGAAGAGGCGATCAGGGCCGATTCCCTTCTCCGTTGCCAGGCGGTCGAGCTCGGTCTTGAGATTGGCGTAGTGCGCGGGATCGTCGAAGTTGAGGGGAAAGTAGCTGATCTTGGATACGAAGCCGTCGAGCTTGGGGTCGGCGGCATCGATGCCACCAAATTCGATGATGCCTTCGCGCATGTCGGCGGCGAACTCGTCTCCGAGCGGCCGGCGCGCGACGCCGACGATGGCGAACTTCTGAGGCAAGAGATTCGATTGCCAGAGATGAAAGAGCGCAGGCAAAAGCTTGCGCTTGGTGAGGTCGCCGGAGGCGCCAAAGATGACGAGAATGCCCGGGTCGGGAATGTGCTCAGCGCCCTTGGGGAGTTGAGAGAGATCCTGGGGGCGCACTGTCATTTGCATGGTGGCCATTCTAGAAACACCTCCGGCATGAAAGACAGCCGTTAGCTCTTAGCCATTAGCTTTTAGCTCATTGTGCGGAAAAAGAGCACATCCAATCAGCACAGAGAAGCTAAGAGCTAATAGCTAACAGCTAGAAGCTGACTTTACTTCTTGGCTTTGGCGAAGCGCTTGTTGACTTCGGCCCAGTTGACGACGTTCCACCAGGCAGCGAGGTAATCAGGGCGGCGGTTCTGGTACTTGAGATAGTACGCATGCTCCCAGACATCGTTGCCGAGGATCGGGTAGAGACCTTGAGACAGCGGCGAGTCCTGGTTGGCGGAGGTGATGATCTTGAGCTTGCCGCCGGTAAAGACGAGCCATCCCCAGCCGGAACCGAACTGCTTGGCCGTGGTCTCGTTGAAGGTCTTTTTGAACGCTTCGAAATCGCCAAAGTCGGCGGAGATCTGCGTCGCGATGTCGCCCGAGGGGCTGCCGCCAACGCCGGCCGAGTTCGCCGGACCCATGATGGTCCAGAACATGGAGTGGTTGGAGTGGCCTCCGCCGTTGTTGCGCACGACGCCGCGGATCTCTTCAGGGATCGCATTGAGATCGCTGATCAGGTCGTCAACGGATTTGGCGGCGAGCGTGGGGTGGTTGGCCAGGGCGTTGTTTACGTTGGTGATGTAAGTCTGGTGATGCTTATCGTGGTGGAGCTTCATCGTTTCGATGTCGATGAAAGGCTCAAGCGCCGAGTACTCGTAGGGAAGAGGTGGTAACTCGTATGCCATTGGGGAAAGTCTCCTTCGTTCGGATTGTACTTTGTGGGTTAGGCCCGGATGAAGTGTGCGTTGATTAAAATCAGCGGCCGGGCGGGGAGGCACCTATGATCATGGATGCGGAAACGAGCGGCAGGGGTGCGGGAAAGTTCACAGAGTGAGATGAATCGGGTGAAAGTGGACGGTTGTGAGCCGGTATTGTCGGACCGGCTCGCTTGGGGGAAGGGACCCTAGTCGGGCGGGGGATAGAAAGGCAGCTTGTCGTTCTTGGCGTTGGCGCGGCGGACGGTCGCATCGCTGAAAAGCAGCGCCGGAGCCAGGACCGTCGTGGGCGGGTCACCGAAAAAGTTGGCGACCCAGAGATCTTTGCCCGCTGCTTCAATACTGGAGCGAAGAGCGCGCTGGTCAACGTCGTCAAGGACTGCGCCGCGCACCAGCTCGCGCTTGCCGTCGGAGCCGACGCGATAGAGCAGGCGAGGCGTCCCTTCGCCGCCCATTGTCTGGACGAAATAAACCGATTGAAGTCCGCGATCCTTCGCCAATTCCAGGAGCTTCTGATTGAGCTCTTCGGTGGAGAGTCCATTTTCGGCGGTAATTTTGAGAACGCCGATCATGGGACGCGGCGGACCGGTGATGCCTGCGCGCCCGTGGCCATTGGACTGAGGAAAGTCGCGGACGGGCTGGCGGCCGATGAGGTAATTGTCGAGGCGGCCGTCGTCGACAAGCTTGACGGCCTGAGCGGGGACGCCTTCGTCGTCAACGTTGTATGAGCCCAGGAGATCTTTGCCGTTGAAGGTCTTGAGGCTGGGATCGTCCACGACGTTCATGAAGTCAGGCAGGACGCGCGCGTGGTAGCTGGAAGCGAATGGGCCGTTGGTACGCGCTTCAGTGCCGAGAGCGGGGCGCGTGGCCGTAACCGCGGAACCGAGGAGCGAGCGCAGCGTGTCAGCAGCGGCATCAGCCGAGAAGAGCAGCGGACCGTGGTACTCCTCTTCAACGAGAGGCGCCTTTCGCAGCTCAGCGAGCGAAGCAATTTCGTCCGCGGCGTGCTGATTGAAGACGGTCTCGGAGTCGAGGTCGGCAAGCGAAGTTCCAGAAGAACCATAGGAGCGGTCGAGGCGCATGCCGTCGGATGCCTGCGTGCCGGCTCCAAAGGTCTCCTGATATTCGACGGAGGATTTGCGGACGATAGTTCCTTCGCTGTTGACGAGCCAGGTGGTGGTGGCGCGGGCGCGAAAGCTTGCGGAGGAATACTGGATGTCGCGCTCATTCGCGCTCGCCGAGGCATGGGTGCGGTAAAGTCCGCTGGCGCGAGCGATGCGATCGGCCCAGGAATTCTCGTCGACATGAAAGGCGACGGGATCGGCGAGCGAGATGACGGGCTTTTCCTGGCTGAAGTCGTCGGCCTGCGGAGGAGTCTGCACCTGCTTCAACTCGGCCTGTTTTTGTGCGTAAGCGGCGAGCGCACTTTTGTAAGCCTGATCGGTGCCTGCCCATAAAGTGGTGCGAAGCGCAATGGGATCGTCGTCGAGAACAGCGATTTCGAGGGAGCCGTCGCCGCGAGCGCCGGAGCTGTCGGTCTTGTAGTCGCCAACGCGGACCGTCACGCGTGCAACGCGCTGGCGAGCGCGGTCGGCGCCTTCACTGGCGCCAAATTCGGCGGTGGTTTGGAAGTCGTCGACCTCTTCAATGCGGTACTGGATGAAGAACGGCTTGGCGAAGCCCTGCAACTGGAGCTGGCTCATGCTGCGGTCAAGCTCCGTAAGCATGGCTTTGAGGACGGGATCTTTTTCGGCGTCGGCGCGGGTGGGCTGAGCGTTCGCTGCGGCTGCGAAGAGAACAGTGACAAAGACGGCGAGCACAGCGAGTGGACGCATAGCAAGCGAGCGCATCATCCACCCACGACCGAAAGGCAACCGCAGATCCTTCGACTTCGCTCCGGCCTCACTTCGTTCGGACGTTGCTTCGCTCAGGATGACAGCCGTTGTTAGGGGTAGAGCGAGCTGAAACGATGAGGGATTCATTGGGCCCCCTTGGTCGCGGGCGTTTGCGGGTCTGCGCCCGGGATGGGCAGGATCGGCGGGCGTGCGGTGCCTTGTGGCTGGCGCTGCGTTTCAATGGTGCTGAGCAGCATGGCGGGAGCGACGGCACTGACAGGGATGGTGCCCGACTCCGCGCCGCACTCGCCGTTGAAGACTTCGCTCTTATCGCCGGTGGCGATGATGCTCTTCATAGCGGCGAGCGGCGTGCCGACGATGCTCACTCCACGCACGAGCTCGTCGGGACGGCCATCGACATAGACGCGCCACACGACGAGCGGAATGACCTGGAAGGCCTGCGGCGAGGAGCGTTGCGTGACCGCGAAGCCGGAGGAGATGTCTTCAAAAAAGAGGCCATAGGGCTTGCCCTGCTTCCTGGCTTCGTCGATGAGCTGCTGGCGCAACGCTGAGTCGGGGACGCTCTTGGTGGAAGTGACGATGAGGTTGCCCTGGCGGCCGTTGGGCACGTGGCCTTCTTCAGCACGGCCATGTCCGTTGGAGGCGCCGAAGCTGGCGATGGGGAGGCGCGACATGAGGAAAGTCTTGAGCACGCCATCCTGAATGAGGTCGACGCGCTCGGCTTTCTGTCCTTCGTCATCGTATTGATAACTGCCGCTAAGCCAGGTGCTGCCGAAGCTCGAGACCGTGGGATCGTCGGCGACGGAAAGGAAGTCAGGGAGGATCGGCTTGCCGACGTCCTTGGTAAACGTCTGGCCTTCTTCGTCGCCGCGCTGGCGCTGGCCTTCGAGGCGATGGCCAAGGACTTCATGGAAAAAGACAGCGGCGGCGCGGCCGGAAAGAATGGCAGGGCCGTCGAATGGCTCAGTAACAGGTGCTTTGCGCAGCGCTTCAAGGCTCTTGCCGAGATCGCGTATGGCCGATGCGAGAACGGCCTGCGAGGGAAGTCCATCAATCGTTGGAGCTTCGAACGTCTGCTCGCGGAAAAGATCCATGCCATCGTCGGCGCGAGTGACGGCGACGGCGACGATCCGCGCTTGCAGGTGGGGCGCGACGATTTGCGATCCCTCGGAAGAGTCGAAGTAGTCAGTCTCGTTCTGCACGGTGAGAAAGACCATATTTTGGTATACGTCGGGGTAGTCGCGGAAGATGCGGGACAGTTCCCTCACCCGCTGCTCCCAGGCGGCGCGGTCAATGACGATGGGCGGAGCGATGCCGCCGATGTGCGTCTGCGGGGCCTGCTGGCTGAAGTCGGGCGAGGTGTCTTCTTCCTTGGCGCGGACTTCGGCTTCGGTCTGAACACGAAGATAGTTGTCGAGCGCGGTGCCATAGCCGGTGTTGGTGGCCAACCAAAGAGATCGCGCAAGGGCTTCGCGGTCGTCGCCGAGCGGAAGCGGCTGGCTATTGACGGCCGAGCCGCGATGCGCGCCGTGCGTGTTGTCGAGCTTGGGATCGCCAACGCGGACCTGAACGTCGGCCACGCGCGTGCGGCCTCCTGAACTCTCTGCGAGAGCGCCATACATTGCGCGAATGGAGACGAAGTTCGTGTCGCGAACGGTGTAGCTGAGGAAGTAGGGCGGCAAAAGCTTGTCGGCTCGAGCGTGGGGTGCGAGCTATCCGTTGCGATCCCACCCTTGGTGTCCGCGCTGGCGGATGCCAAGGGTGGGGCAACCGGGACCTTGCCCAGCGAAGTAAAGGCGCGATGGAGCTCGGTGGTCATGGCGTCGAGAACCACGGGGACCGGCTGCTGGGCGCGAGCCGCGGACAGAAGAATGAGCATCGAAAGGACGGTTGCCGTCGGCGCGCAGTGGAAGAGTGACAGTGATCGGACGCCGCGATGGGCCTTTAGAATGATGGGGCGTAAGAGCTCGAGGTTTTGGCGAAAGCATCGGTTTGTTCGATTCTCGCAGACTTGGCTGACCAAGGGAGGAGGGGGATGAGTTTTAGACGTTCTATTCGGCTGGGGGTCTGCGCGGCCGCGTTGTTGGCAGGGATTTCGCCACGAATACTATCCGCGCAGAGCGGAGCCGCGCAGCTGGGACAAGCACCCGCGGCAATATCGGCGCAGGCGCCGGCGAGTTCGCAGCAAGCGTACACGCTGCCGCCGGACAAGCTGGCGAAGGCGATCGCCATTAGCCGCATCCGCAACATCCTGAGCATTGCGGAGCCGGTCTGGGGTCTTGTTTTTCTAGGTCTGACGCTGGCTGCGCGCGCATGGGCGGGTTTAGAAACGTGGGCCGAGAGAATTTCGCACCGGCGCTGGATTCAGGGAGCGGTTTTCTTCGCGGCGTACCTGATGATCGCGACCCTTGCCGGGCTGCCGCTGGACTGGATCGGCGAGCATTATGAGCGCAGTTACGGAATCAGCGTGCAAGGTTGGGGCGGCTGGATCGGCGATGAGGGAAAGTTGCTGGGATTGACGCTCGCCGTCGGCGTGCCGTTGATGCTGCTCTTCAATTGGATCGTGCGGCGTGCCCCAAGGCGCTACTGGCTCGGCGCATGGGCAGTGACGCTGCCGATTCTCGCGTTTCTCACTTTTATTGAGCCGCTGGTCGTTCCACTTTTCTTCCAACAGGAGCCGCTCGCGAAGAATCATGCGGCGCTGGTGGCGAAGCTCGAAACAGTGGTGGCGCGGACGGGGATCGATATTCCACCGGATCGCATGTATCTGCTGAAAGCCAGCGCGAAGTACACGGGGATGAACGCCTTCGTGGCGGGAATGGGCCCGACAAAGCGCTACGTGATGTGGGATACCGCGACAGACCAACTGCCGGACGACGAAGTTCTGTTCATCTTCGGGCACGAGAGCGGGCACTACGTGCTCCACCACATTCCGAAGGGATTCGCGTTGTCAGCCGTGGGACTATTCTTCGTGTTCTGGGCGTGCGCTGGATTCGCGGCGTGGATGGTGCGGCGTTCGGACCGCGATGGGGCGCGAGTGAGCTCTCGTCGCGAGCAGGCTTTGTGGTACTGCTGTTTGCGATTTCGATCGCGAGCTTTCTGCTGCAGCCGGTGAGCAATGCCGTCAGCCGGCACTTTGAGCACCAGGCC
Source organism: uncultured Acidobacteriaceae bacterium (assembly GCA_963850865.1). Lineage (GTDB taxonomy): Bacteria > Acidobacteriota > Terriglobia > Terriglobales > Acidobacteriaceae > Telmatobacter. Next base: position 15,531 of record CAWKMZ010000001.1, on the reverse strand, counting down.
GATGTGTACGGGCAGGAGGCGATCCACGGCGTCGTGCCCAATCCGCAGAAGACGGCGGTTGCCGCGTTCAATGCGCTGGGGCAGTCGTGGCTTGACGATCCGAATCCGAATCCGTTCATCGAGTTCTGGCTCTACGACCATCCCAGCACGCAACACCGTGCCAACTTCGCGCTGCACTACGACCCGTGGGCAAACGGAGGACATGGGGAGTTCTTCAAAAACTAGGTGACAAGGGGCCGAGGGAACAAGGGAACAAGAAAGCTCCGACGACGAGATCGGAGGCTGGGCTCACGCGGCGATCGCTCAGTTGAGCCGCTCGAAGATGCCGGCCGCGCCCATGCCGCCACCGACGCACATGGTGACCATTCCATAACGCGCCTCCCGGCGTTTCATCTCTTGGAGTAGGGTCGCGGCAAGCTTGGCGCCGGTGCAGCCGAGCGGGTGACCAAGCGCGATGGCGCCGCCGTTGACGTTGATTTTTTCCTGGTCCAGGTTGAGAGTTCGGATGATTGCCAGGACCTGCGCGGCAAAGGCTTCGTTGAGTTCGATGAGATCGATGTCGGCGAGAGTGAGGCCGGCTAGCGCAAGCGCTTTGGGGATGGCGGTGATGGGGCCGATGCCCATCTCTTCAGGCAGACAGCCAGTGACCGCATAAGAGACCAGGCGAGCGAGGGGCTGAATGCCAAGCTCTCTCGCGCGCGAAGCTGCCATGAGGACGGCGGCGGCGGCACCGTCAGAGGTTTGCGAAGAATTTCCGGCGGTGACTGTGCCCTGAGCGTGAAAGACGGGCTTGAGCGCGGCGAGAGCCGCAGCGGAGGTGTCGGCGCGGGGGCCTTCGTCGGCGGAGAATTCCTTTTCCTGGACGTGAGGCTTTTTCGGAGGAACGTCGGGCGTTACGGTCGTGATTTTAACCGGAACGAGTTCCCCGGTGAAGCGCCCTGCGGCCTGCGCGGCGAGAGCTTTCTGGTGGCTCGCGAGGGCAAACGCGTCCTGATCGTTCGCGCGAAATACCGTAATGACGGGCGACGCGCTCGGCGGTAAGGCCCATGGTGAGCAGCGATGCGGGATAGTTCGAAGCGAGCCAGGGATTAGGGCTGGGCTTGTTGCCGCCCATGGGAATGAGGCTCATGGATTCGACGCCGCCGGCCACAATGATGCTCGCGGCACCAGAACGAATGCGTTGATCGGCGATGGCGATGGCTTCAAGGCCGGAGGCGCAAAGGCGATTGACGGTGGCGCCGGGAATTTCGACGGGGAGGCCGGCGCGGAGAGCAGCCATGCGTGCGATGTTCCAGCCCTGCTCGCCTTCAGGCTGCGCGCAGCCAAAGATGACGTCGTCGATTGAGGACCTTTCCAGAGCAGGAATCTTGTCCAAAGCTCCGCTCACTGCAATTGCGGCCAGATCGTCGGGGCGCGTGGTAGAGAGCGCGCCTTTGGGGGCGCGGCCAACAGGGGTGCGGACGGCAGCGACGAGAACGGATCTCGGCATGGAATGTGGCTCCTCTACGATTCTAGGACGCGGAAGGCAACGCGTCGTGGTTCAGTCCCGAATCTCCAGCACGATCCATGCGCCATTCAGAAAATAGTGGTAGACGGTGTGGCGATCAGCGAGCGTGTCGGCGAGGGCGTCGTGGTCGAGGCGCGGCGGCGGATGGCGCATGCCGAGTTGCGCTTCGTGAATGTCCTGAGGCAATGCGGGATCGATGGCCCAATTGAAGCCGAGAACTTCCGATGATCCGTGCGATTGGAGGCGCTCGGTTTCAGGCGACGAGGCGAGCGTGAACGGCTGGCTTGAACGGCCGCCAAAAAAGACGAGAAGGGAGACGGTTCCCTGCGCTGAGCAGAGGACGGCCCAATCGGAAGAGCCTGGGTGCTCAAGGCTGGCGTGGACGACATTTTCCGGCTGCCGCGCTTCATAGGATTGCGGGATGAGGCAGCCGCGGTGATCGAGCTGCTCCTGCACAGCGGGCGGCAAATCGGGGAATGAGCTGATGGGAAGACGGCGGATGAGATAGGGAGTGGGATGACCGTCGATCACGATCGAGCCCGACGTATTGAGGGACGCGGGAACTGGGTCCTGCGGAAAGGACTGCGAGGGGCCGCAAAAAAGAAGCAGCGAAGCAAACACAAGCCCCGATTTGACCAGTACGCGAACCATCGAAAACTCTCACGAGCACTCTATGCCGAGGGAGGCTGGAGCGCAAATTCTTGAACCGCAGGGCGGATCAATTGCGGAGCGGCTTGCCGGTTTTGAGGGTGAAGGCGATACGCTCCTGGGTTTTGCGCTCGCCGCAGAGAGAGAGAAAAGCCTCGCGCTCGAGATCGAGAAAATACTGCTCGCTGACGAGAGTGCCGGGCGTGATGCGGCCTCCGGCCAGAATGTACGCGGCCCAGCGAGCGACCTTCTGGTCGTGCTCGGAGGCGTAGCCGGCCTCTCCCATTAAATAGATACCCGTTTCAAGGGTTGCGAGCGCAGCGAGGCCCGGAGCCGGGATTTGATTGCGCGGTTGCGGCGGAGTGTATCCGGATTCTGCAAAAGCGGCGGCTTGCGCTTTTGCGTCGAGCAGCAGGCGCTCGCGATTCATCGTGACGCGGTCGGCGGGTGCGAGCAGGCCGAGAGAGCGCGCTTCAGCAGCAGAAGTGGAGGCCTTGGCCAGCGCGATGGTTTCAAGCGAACGCTTGAGGGCTGTGGCCAGTTCGGTTGATTGCGCAAAGCGGGAGGGTGGGTCGCGCGGGTCGGGCGGGGTGAGCGCGATTGCTGCGTCGAAGGCGCGAAGGAACATCTCCTTTGTGCCGCCGCCGGCTGGAATGAGGCCGACGCCAGCTTCGACCAGGCCCATATAGGTCTCGGCATGAGGCTGACGGCGGACGGAGTGCAGGCAAATTTCCGCGCCGCCTCCGAGTGTGAGGCCGAAGGGCGCAGCAACGACGGGGCGTGGACAAAATTTGATGGCCGCGGTCATCTGCTGGAAGTTGTGAATCACGCTCGCGAGTTCGTCCCATTCCCCTTCCTGCGCGGTAAGCAGAAGCTGCATGAGGTTGGCGCCGACGGAAAAATTGTCCCGGTCGCCTGAGATCACGAAGCCGGAGAAATTGCGGACGGCATCCGAGGATGGATTGAGGACGGAGGAGATGAGAGCGAGAACGTCACCGCCGATGGCGTTCTTGAGCGAATGTAGCTCGATGCAGGCGATGCCGTCGCCGAGGTCGACGAGTGAAGCGCCGGAGTTGGAGCGGATTGGAGCGCGCAAGCGGCGAAAATCGGCGACGCGAGCGTGGCCGGGGACGGCGGGAATTGAAGCGAGCTGATCGGCGGCTGGGCTGAAAGCAGGCATCGCGGACCGGGCGAGTACCAGGTAGTGCGCGATGCAGCAAGAAGTTTTTCAACCGGAGCGCCGACGGGAAGGCCGAGAGACTTCATGCGGGCGACGGATCTCCGCGACGCCCTGCGGCATCCCACATTTCAAACGGGCCGAGTTCCCAATTGAAGCCGGCGCGCATCGCGGCGTCGATCGATGGGGCATCGTCGGCGACTTCGCCAATGCGATCGGCGGCGAAATTCCAGAGCGAAGAGAGAAATGGCCAGAGAAAAGCAGCGGCTTTGTCTTTGGCTGGGTTGTTCGCAAGCAGCATGCGAAGCCGCTCCGGGAGCGTGGCGGCGTTTTTCGCCATTTCGAGCGAGGGCAGCGCGGGTTTTGTCGTGGGGCGGTACTCGAAAGTAGCGAGATCGAGGACGAGGCGCTCGTCTTTGCCGTCGGCACCACGGATTTTCTTGTAAAAGCCCTGGCCTGATTTATCGCCGAGCCATCCGCGCTTGAGAAGTTCTTTGAGGATCGAGGAAAATTTACCGTCCGTGACGCCCTGCGGGAAGTTCGCGGCGACGTGAGCAAGGATGTCGATTCCGACAAGATCGGCAAGGCGGAAGGTTCCGGTGCGAGGCCAGCCGATGGCAGAACCGGTGAGCGCGTCAACCTCCTCAATCGTCAGTCCCTGCTCGAGCATAAGGTTGGCGGCCGTGAACATGACCGCGATGCCGATGCGGTTGGCGATGAAGTTGGGCGTGTCGTGCGCAAAGACGATCTGCTTGCCGAGGATGAGATCGGCGAAGGCGGAGAAAGCCGAAACGATGGCGGGATCGGAATCGGCGGTAGGGATCACTTCAAGGAGGCGCATATAGCGCGGGGGATTGAAGAAGTGCGTGCCGAAAAATCTTTCCCGGATCTGAACCGGCAATGCTGAGGCGATTTTCGATATGGGCAAACCGGAGGTGTTGGTGGTGAGGAGCGCGTGCGCAGCGAGATGGGGGAGGACGCGAGTGAGCAGCGAAGTTTTGATTTCGAGATTCTCGGCAACAGCTTCGATGATCCAGTCGCAGTTTGCGAGCTTGGGCAGATCTTCATCGAAGGTACCTGGAGTGATGAGCGCTGCGCGGGAGGGTTCAAAGAAGGCGGCAGGCTTGGATTTTGAGAGCGCGTCGAGAGCACGCGCTGCGATTTGATCTTTTGGAGGAAGATCGAGAAGAACGACCGGAATTCCCGCATTGGCGAGATGAGCGGCGATGCGGGAGCCCATGGTGCCGGCGCCAAGGACGCCGGCGCGGCGAACAAGGAGCGGCTTTGAGGCAATTTTGGGAGTTGCGACCGTGGCGGCGCTCATGCGGGCTCTCCCTGGCGGCGTGAACTGCAGTGCTCTGCGCCATGTTTAAACGCTCGCAGCATACGCAAGGCGGCGGCATGGGGTCAAGGTTGGAGGCGCGCAGGCCCGGGAATTCATCGAGATTGCACGGACGGCGCCGGCTTGGGCCCGCTTCGCGCAGGCTGAATCTTGTCTCTTGACACTGAAGGTCATTCATGCCTACATTGTAGACATGGCCGATCTGCTGGGGACATTCGAACAAGCGGTAATGCTGGCGATTCTCCGTTTGGACGACGGTGCCTATGGCCGGGCGGTCTTGCGTCAGGTTCAGGAGTCGCTGGCGAGAAGCATTGCTGCCGGGGCCGTATACACAACCCTGGACCGCCTGGAACAGCGCGGACTCATCAATTCCCGGCTGGCGAAAGGCACCGCAATTCGCGGAGGACGAGCTCGACGCTATTACGTGGTCGCGGCCGTGGGAAATCGTGCCCTTGCGGATGCGCAAAAGACCCTGGCGAAGATGTGGCAAGGAGTGAAAGTACCGATGGCGGCGAAGTCATGAATCATTCTGGGCCACCGCGATGGGCAGAATTGCTGCTGGAGCGTTTGCTGGCGGTGCGCGACCGGGAGACCGTGACGGGCGACCTGCAGGAAGAGTACGTCGAATCTGTCGAGCCAGCCTTGGGCCGTCTGCGGGCCGATTTCTGGTATCTCCGGCAATGTGTGAGCCTTGCGCGGCGGACTGTTCGGGAGGGAGGATCGATGGGAAAACTATTGATTTTCAATTCACTCGTGACATTGATTTGCGGGTGCTGGCTCGCGCTTATGGAAATTTTACTGCGGCACACGGGTTTTGCATCGCGGGCCGCTATCGCGCTGCTGATTGCAGCCACCTGCGTTGCCGCGCTGCTGGCTCGGATGCTCCACCTTGACGTACGCCACGAACGTTGGTTCTGGCCGGCAGCACTCGCGCTCATCTGGTTCGGCGGCTCGAGTTTCTTGCGCAATGCGCGCGCCGCCCATTTTGAGGGCTTCGTTTTTGTTATTTCGCTGATCCTTGTACTGCAGGGATCGCTGATGCTCGCAACGATGGGCAGAACGAGCGGCCGGAGCCGGCTGACGATTGACGTCGGCGCTCCCGCTGCGCGGAGCCGCTGACTCCTCCCTCTCCGAAGGCGAAGAGACTTACTTTGAATCAGTACTCGACTTTGTTGGGTGATGCGATCCAGGCCGCAAAGCTTGCCCAGGCTTCGTCGGGGAGCAACTGCGTTGAACTGAGTTTGCGCTCGCACGCGTCTTTGCGGAGCTCGGCGTAGAGAAAAGCATCGTCGAACCCGGCGCGGGCCGCATCGGCGGCGCTGGCTCCGTAGTAGACAGCGTCAAGGCGCGCCCAGTAAGCAGCGGAGAGACACATGGGGCACGGCTCGCAGCTGGTATAGAGCTCGCAACCGGCAAGCGTAAAAGTCCGCAGAGTTCTAGCAGCGGCGCGAATGGCGTTGACCTCGGCGTGCGCGGTTGGGTCGTTCGTCGAGCTGACGGAGTTGGCGCCTTCACCGACGATTTTTCCCTCGCGCACCACGACCGCCGCGAACGGCCCGCCGGCCGCGGTGAGAACGTTGCGCGTAGCTAGCGCGATGGCGCGGCGCAGGAACTCCGGATTAGGTTGGCGGGGCATGCGGGACAGTTCCAAATCCAAGGGAATGCGAAGACAGATTCAGTATGGCACAGGGTACGCGACGGAGAGATGCGACCCGCAATGTTGATGCTCGCACCACCACGGTCTATGGAATTGAGGCGAGCGGAAGCCGCGATCAGGCGGCCGCACGAGCCTCAAGAACCTCGAGAAACTTAGCAAGCCAGGCCGGGTGCGCGGGCCAGGCGGGGCCTGTGACAAGGTTTCCATCGACGACGGCGCTCGTCATGTCGACCGTAACGTAGGTTCCGCCGGCGAGCTCGACCTCGGGAGCGCAGGCGGGATAGGCGTTGAGTTTGCGGCCCTTGATGACTCCCGCAGCGGCCAGCAATTGCGGGCCATGGCAGATTGCGGCAATGGGCTTGTTGGCCTTGGCAAAGTGGCGAATCATATCGAGGACTTTGGGGTTGAGGCGCAGATATTCGGGCGCACGGCCGCCGGGAATGATGAGGCCGTCGAAGCGCGCGGGATCGATTTCGTCGAAGGTCGCATTAAGGGTAAAGTTGTGGCCGCGCTTTTCGGTGTAAGTTTGATCGCCCTCGAAGTCGTGGATCGCGGTTCGAATCTGATCGCCTTTCTTTTTGCCGGGACAGACGGCGTGAACGGTGTGGCCAACCATTTGCAGCGCCTGAAAAGGAACCATGATCTCGTAGTCCTCAACAAAGTCGCCGGCAAGAAGCAGGAGTCTTGCGTGTTTCATCGTGCGAACGCCTCCGCACCAAGTTTGCCACAAGCTTGCGGCGTCGCGCCGTAGAATTTCTTCATGGCCGAAGCAACGACTCTTGCAACGCTGAATGCGCGGATTGTGGCATGCGAGCTTTGCCCACGATTGCGCGCTCATTGCACTGAGGTAGCGCGCACGCGGCGGCGAGCCTATTTGGACTGGGAGTATTGGGGACGGCCGGTGCCGTCTTTCGGCGACCCCAAGGCGCGCGTGATGGCACTGGGCCTGGCGCCTGGAGCGCATGGATCAAATCGAACCGGACGGCCCTTCACGGGCGATGGATCGGGTGACTTTCTCTATCCGGTGCTGCACGAGGCAGGATTCGCGTCGCAGGAGAAAGCAACTGCGCGCGACGATGGGATGAAGTTGAGCGGGCTCTGGATTACATCTGTGGCCCGCTGCGCTCCGCCGGCCAACAAGCCAACGCCGGATGAGCTGCGCAACTGCGCGCCGTGGCTCGACCAGGAGATGAGCCTGCTAAAGGATTTGCGCGTGGTGGTGTGTCTGGGCCGGATTGCGTTTGATGGCTTGCTGGCGCACGAGATGAGAATGGGCAAGATGAAAAAGCGCGCAGGGTTTGCCTTTGCGCACGGAGCGGAATACAAACTGCCAAGCGGCCTGATCGCGATTGCCTGCTACCATCCCTCGCTGCAGAATACGAACACCGGCAAGCTGACGCGAGCGATGCTGCTGAAGGTTTTCAAGCGGGCGAAGAAACTGGCGAATTTGTGAAGGGCAGGGACGCGGGTAGGATTCGGAGCGCGAAGGAGAAGCGATGGATTTGCTTTCGAGAGAGATTTTGAAGGATGTGAATTTGGACGAAGTAAGCCCAAGAGCTGGCGGGCCGAAGAACCAGGTGGATCACTGGTCGCCGGCGGTCCTGCTGGAGCGCGCGGCGTACCTGCGCAAGCTGGCCAAGCATGGGGACGGTTCGGCGTCGGAGACGCTGAAGGAGTACCCGCAGCATTGCGCAATGCTTTCGTTTCGCAGCCGTGACGGCGAGGCGGAAGTGCACGAGAAGTTTGCTGACCTGTTCTGCGTGCTGGCGGGCAATGCGACGCTGATTACGGGCGGCGTTGTAAACGGGGCGCGGGCGATTGCTCCGGGAGAAACGCGCGGGACGTCAATCGAAGGCGGCGCGCGGCAGACTTTGCGGGCGGGAGATTTTGCTCATGTCCCGGCGGGAACGCCGCATCAGATGCTTGTGAAAGCGGAGGACACATTCACTGCGCTCGTGATGAAAGTGCAGGAAGTTATTTAGGAGCCGATCCGGATATGCGAGTGATCAGATCGAGAATTGGAGCGGGAGACCGGGATCGAACCGGTGACATTCAGCTTGGGAAGCTGACGTTCTACCACTGAACTACTCCCGCCCTTTTAAATCATATAGTTACGCGATAAAAACCTCATGGTGTCCTTTTAGTGTTCAAAGTGATAAAGCGGAGCTCGATTTTGGGGTGATAAAAGCGCCCCGCGAAAGCGACGCACCAGACATGGACACCAAAAGCCATCGAATCGGCCTCACCCAGAAACGCAATGCTGAGACCGGACAGTTGCAATTCTATCCGGTTCAGTGGGACGGAAACAAGCCAGACCCGCGTTTCGTCCTCATTGACTGAGAAGCCAGCCACTTGGAAGGGCGGTGGGATTCGAACCCACGCGATGCCAGGATGGAAGCCTGGTGCCTTTCCGCTGGGCGACGCCCGCTGAAGAGTGGTCCAGGGAGTGGGAGTTGAACCCACGACCTCGCGATTATCGATCGCGCGCTCTGCCAGTTGAGCTATCCCTGGAAACAAATATTCAAACTGGTGCCGGGTGCAGGAGTCGAACCCGCGTAGCCTGCTTGTAAGACAGGCGTTCTACCGTTGAACTAACCCGGCCGTTGAATCGGATGGATGGAGCGCGTGATGGGGATCGAACCCACAGCCTTCGGCTTCGGACGCCGACGCTCAATCCGTTTGAGCTTCACGCGCGTTGTCAACAACAATGGAACCGTCCGCGGGACTTCAACCCGCATCTTCATCGTTAGGACCGATGCGCTCTCTGCATTGAGCTAGGACGGCGTAGATCATTTGGAGCGCCAGGCAGGACTCGAACCTGCGTGTGACGGCATTAGAAGTGCCGTGCCTCATCCATCTCGGCCACTGACGCCCATTGGTGGAGCCGGTGGGACTTGAACCCACATTGGGATTTCTCCCACTGATTAAAAGTCAGGTCTCTGCATCCAATTCGAGTACGACTCCAAATTTGGTGGGTCACCGGGAAGTCGAATCCCGTCCGAGCGGTCGCAAAACCAGAGTTGCAGCACGCGGAGCCGCATCAGCCCAGTCGACGCGACCATCAGGGAGCGGCGACCTTGGAGAATGTTGAGAAGGCACTCTAACTCTCGTTTTGCCTTAAGAACCGCCTATGCTGCCGTCAACACCTGTGACCCATGGTGGAGGTACCGGGAGTCGAACCCGGAGACGCGCGCTTATAAGGCGCGGGCTACATGCCGATAGCAGCTATACCTCCAAAGATTGGTGGCTGCGGTCAGATTCGAACTGACTACCTTGCGCTTATGAGACGCCTGCTCATCCGCATGAGCTTCGCAGCCCTGGCGAGGGTGGGAGGACTCGAACCTCCGGGTCCGGTTTTGGAGACCGGCAGTGTGGCCGCTTCGCTTACACCCTCATTTTCAAAGACCAATAAAAAACCCCGACCTGAGTCGGGGTCTGGTGCTCGTCGCACATGTGCACTCAGACCCTCAAGACACGACTCCCCAAATGACCCGCTTGCCGGTCATTCTGACTATGTCGTGTTTGAAGGTCCTAAGCATCGCGTCGATTCACTCTGGTTACTTTCCAAACTTACTGTAGCACAACTTATGATTTGTGGAGCGCCCGGCAGGATTCGAACCTGCGTGCACTTCGTTCGTAGCGAAGGCCATCAATCCTCTCTGGCACGGGCGCTCATAACTTTGGTCGGGGAACTGAGAATTGAACTCAGACCACGTGCTCCCAAGGCACGGATGCAACGCATTACACTATTCCCCGATGGCGCCAGCCCAGCGAGTTGAACGCTGCTCTCTCCGTTTTCAGCGGAGCGTATCGACCGCGCATACGCGACTGGCAAACTTTGGTGGACCGTGTGGGAATCGAACCCACCTGACTATCCTGCTTGCAAAGCAGGCGACCACCCCAAGTAGTCCTACGGCCCAAATCCTTACTTGCGGTGCAGCCGCTCATACCAACGCGGCGGCCATTCGTTCCGGTCCCTCCCTCGAGACGATTCGTATGGATGAAGACCGTTCAATTGAAGACAATGCCTGGACCAATCTCGATCGTCCGGGACTTGGAAATGCTGGCCGCCATCTCGGCCCCAGCAGTACACCTCGTTCCAGGGGCATTCGAGACGGTGCGGAACAATTGCCTCATCGAAATCAACCGTCTTCCGCAGCCATTGATTCTGCTCGCGTCGGACTCCGCGCGCTGCGAGGCGCTTGTCATCCGCCGCACTTCTCGCACCCGTCACCGCAGCGAACGGGGCACGATAGGATCTGCTCATGAATAGCGTTCCTTTGGACGCCTAATGCATGGCAGTTCTCCTTTCTTGAGATAAGGGTGGCCGGTGGGAGTTGAACCCACAAGAGACATGAGTCACAGTCATGCCCGACGTTCCGATAGTCGGCACGGCCACAGTTGGAGCACCCGGGGTTACTCGAAAACCCATTCTGCTGATTACAATTCAGCCGCTCTGCCGCTTGAGCTACAGGTGCAATTCTTGTGGAGCCGGCGGCTGGACTTTAACCCGCATCCTTCGCCATACCGAGGCGACACTCTGACATTGAGCTATGCCGGCCCTGAGCACAACCAGAGTTGCTGTCTCCCGAAACCTCGTCCATCAAGTCGGCGCGACCAGCAGGGAGCGACGATCTCGCACAGAATCGGCATATGCACATTGACTCTGGTTGTGCTCTTCCTTCAGTAGTACAGATACTTCCTCCACTTCTCCTCTTCGACTCCGGTCTGGCGCATTAAAGCGCGAGAGGTGTGAATCGTTACGCGGCGCGGTTGACGGAGCAGCTTCATCCCTGCTTCCATCGGGGTCCGGTCTGCCTTGCGCGCGTTGCAGTCGCGGCACGCGGCTACAAGGTTTTCCCATGTGCTTAGCCCGCCTTGAGCGCGCGGAATTACGTGCTCCAGCTCCAATTCATTGCTCAAGAACTTGTCGCCGCAGTATTGGCACAGGTAACCATCACGGACGAGGATGTTCTTCCTCGATAACGTCTGGATCCGCGACGGTAGACGCCGATACTGACGAAGCCGAATAACACAAGGCAATTGCAGTCCGATATGCACGAACCGGTCGTGCGCTTCTTCGATTACGGCGACGCCCTTGATGAGCAATACCAGAGCACGGCGAGCCCGAGTAATGTTCACGGGCTCATAGCTCGCATTGAGCACCAACACCGGCATTGTCATTGCACTCGTCATACGGCTTCTCTCAATTCCTGGAGCTGGCGGCCGGATTCGAACCGGCATTGTCCTCGTTACGAATGAGGGTGCATAGCCATCTCTGCCACACCAGCCTGAAACGCATCTCGATTTGTTTGGAGCGGCTGGCCGGAGTTGAACCGGCAATCTCCGCGCTGGCGACGCAGCGTCTTACCACTCGACTACAGCCGCCTATCTTCTGGCTCCGGGAGGGGGATTCGAACTTGAGCCGCTTTGCAGGCGTCTGAGCCAGCAGGCGAAATCCTGAGCAAAGCCGAAGGACCCATTGTGGTGTCAAAGACCACCGTCCTGCCACTGGACGATCCCGGAAACTTCTCCTTTCCCTTCGCTCAGATACACGTCACTTATCCATGTCATGCGTCCTACCGACATAGCCACTAACTGGCTGGCGAGCAAGGCTTCGAACCTTGAGTTTCCGCGTTCAGAGCGCGGCGTGTTTCCAGTTACACTACTCGCCACTAATCTTGGCTGCGCAGGCGGGATTCGAACCCGCATGCCTCTGATTAACAATCAGGTTCTCTGCCAGTTGAGATACCGCGCAGTGTTGCCCAGACACTAAAAGCCCCCGACCTTGTGGAAGGCCGGGGGCTTAGTCTCCTCAAATGGAGCTAAATCGCTAGTCCGGCCAGAATACGGTATTACCCCGATGCGTCGGTTGCGCCGTCGCTGGTGTAAATTCGTGATTGGCTCGGAACATCATGCTTTGTACATTAACCCGACTTACTCCAAAAAGTCAACTGTAAATGCACTTTCCTCCTTCTAACTTTGGTCACGCCGACCAGAGTTGAATTGGCATCCGCGCCTTGAAGGGGCGCTGGCCTGGCCGTTAGCCTACGGCGTGATGAAGTTTTTGGCGCAGCCGACCGGACTCGAACCGGCATCTGCTCGATCGACAATCGAGAGCTCTCGCCCATTAAGCTACGGCTGCACCTTACGCCGCGCCGGCTTCGCGCGTGCGCAAAGTTCTGGTGGGTGTGGAAGGATTCGAACCCTCAATACTCCTGGGAGCTCCGGGGTTACGGCCCGGTAGGGCAACCAGTCGCCCCAACACACCCAACTCTGGCGGAGACGATCCGATTCGAACGGATGGTGCCTTTCAGAGGCACTCCGCGTTAGCAGTGCGGCGCCTTAGTCCACTCGGCCACGTCTCCATGAATTTCCTGGTGGGGATGGAGAGATTTGAACTCTCATGCTCGAAGGCGCTGGTTTCTAAGACCAGTGTGTCTCCCATTTCCACCACATCCCCACGACTTAAAAACTTCTTGCAACCTGGATACAATTCGGGCGGTCAGGCTGTTCGGTAACAACCTGTCGACAAACTGGTGGGCTCCCAGGGACTCGAACCCTGAAGATGTCGCAGCTCTTGAGGCTGCCGCGTCTACCTATTCCGCCAGAAGTTCGTAAAAATGAAAAACCCCTCGATTTCTCGAGGGGCTTCGGCGATTCCGTCGTTATACCTAAATCAGCCGCACCCCTCCATGCCCAGCGAATCGCTGAGGTTTTCGGACAGATACGTGTTGAATAGGTTCTTCACGAAAATGAGAATAACTCAGTTATTCACAAAAATCAACTAACTTTCGGGTTACTAACTGAACAAATGTGTGCCTTGACCTGGAATTCGTATTGCTTCTTTTCGAAAAGTAGGTCATCATGACAACGATGCTGAATCGAACCCCATTGACGATACATCACAGAGCGAAAGGACTCCGGCCGTTCTCGCAACGTGAGTTCGCGTCCATGCCAGGGCTCGATTGGACAAGCGCGTAACGCGTTTCTTCCAAGCAGACTTTCGAGCCCCTGGCCTGATGGTCAGGGGCTTTTTCGTTGAGTTGTGAAAACCGTCGTCGCGATTTGGCAACGACCGAAGCAAATGAGGATCACTCCTGTGATACGCATGGAGATTTTCGATAACCGGATTCCTGTGTTCGGTCAGGCCGACGATCGTACGCTGAACCAGATTCGTGTCTGTGCACGCACCGCCGACCGGGTCGCGCTCATGCCTGACAACCATGTCGGCTATGGTGTGCCGATCGGCGGCGTGGTGGCCTACAAGAATGCGATCAGCCCTACTGGCGTCGGCTATGACATCGGCTGCGGCAACAAGGCCGTGCGTCTTGACATGCCCGGCTCGGAACTGCGCAGCCGCATCGCGGTGATCATGGACGATGTGTGGTCAACGATCAGCTTCGGTGTTGGCCGCAAGAACAGCGAGAAGGTGGACCACGCTCTGTTCGATGACACGGCCTGGAAGCTGAAGGCGATATCACCTCTTAAGGAGTTGGCGCGTAATCAGCTTGGCACAGTGGGCAGCGGCAACCATTACGTTGATCTGTTCACGGATGAGCAGGATCGTGTCTGGATTGGCGTGCACTTTGGATCGCGTGGATTGGGTCACAAGACAGCCACGTATTTCCTGAAGGCAGCGGGCGCTTCCGACGGGATGGATGTAGAGCCCTGCGTTCTTTCGACCGATAGCGAGCTGGGAGCCGAGTACCTCGAAGCTATGCGGGTGGCCGGCGAATACGCCTACGCGGGCCGCAACTGGGTTTGCGCCCGCGTGGCGGAGATCCTGGGAGCGCCCATTGTCGAGGAGGTGCACAACCATCACAACTACGCCTGGCGCGAAGACCACAATGGCGAGCAGTTGTGGGTTGTCCGTAAGGGTGCGACTCCGGCCTTTCCGGGCCAGCGCGGATTTGTCGGCGGCACGATGGGTGAGCAGTCGGTCATTCTCGAAGGAATCGAAAACGAGCATGCCCGTTGGTCTCTCTACTCGACGGTTCACGGTGCTGGCCGCGCCATGGGCCGCCGCGAGGCGACTGGAGTAACCGATCGCAAGACTGGTGAAGTCAAGCGCGCCGGCCGGGTAACGCCGGAAATGATGCGCGCCTGGGTAGACCGCGCTGGGATCGAATTGCGTGGTGCCGGACTCGACGAGTCGCCCGACTGCTACAAGCGCCTTGACGAGGTGCTTGAGGCTGTCGGCGACACGGTTCGCGTCCTGCACCGCCTCACCCCGGTTGGCGTCGCGATGGCAGCAGCAAATGAGTTCGATCCGTACAAGGACTGAACCATCAACAAAATTGATTGCGCAGGCTGCAGGCTGAGCCTGCGTGATCAATCTCATATCAGGCGGAGCAACCAAACTTCACACAGGGACCCTGAGAGGGAGGCATCATGAAACTCGCGGAAGCACTGGCAACGCGTAGCGATTGCCAGAACAGAATTGAAGAGATGAAAAAGCGGCTGATTCGGTCATCTCGCGTGCAGGAGGGCGACCAGCCGGCGGAAGACACAGCGGAACTTCTCGTGGAGACCGATCGCATCTTTGTCGCCTGCTGGAGCTTATCAGCGCGATTAACCGCACGAATTCGAAGAGCGCGTTCGACAATGAACGAACGATTTCGGACGCGATCGCCGAACGCGACTTGGTCGGCAAGCGCCGCGATTTCCTGGCGGGCATCGCAGAGGCCGCAAGCACGCGGCAGGACCGCTATTCGAAGTCGGAAGTGCGGTTTGTTGCGACTATGTCGGTCGGAAAGCTACAAATTGAGGTGGACCAGCTTTCGAAGATGTACCGTGAACTGGATACACGGCTCCAGGAACTGAACTGGAACATTGAACTTATCTGAGCAGTTGGTAACCCTTGATTGCGGCGAGCACAAGCCCAGCCGGGGGCAAAGCCGGTACTTGGCGACTCTGTTGAGCCAGGGTCAAAGGGTTCGACTCCCACACTGTACATCGCATGCTCCGTATAGTCACGATCGCACGGTGTATCGATCACAAGTTACTACCGCGTGTTGGGCAATCAAGGGTGAGGGTGGGAAAGGGGACACTCAGATCCAGGAATGCTGGGCCCGGAGTCAATGGGTCCGGCAATTTTGATGCTTATTAGGTCGAAGCGCCGAACCCGACCGGTTTGCGCTTGAGAACGCCGATCGGTGTGCGACCGAGCAGGGGCTAGGTCGACTGTAAATGGCTTC